>NZ_CP143624.1:0-3245000 GCF_050038885.1 Pseudomyxococcus flavus
TGCTGGGCATCCTCGTGCACCGGGATGTGCTGCCTGTGGCGCTGGCGCTGGCGGTAGGAATGGGCGGCGTCCTCTGCGGGGACATGGCCCTCTTCCTCACCGCGCGCAGGTTGGGGCCGGCGCTGTATGAGAGTCCGCGGCTGAAGAGGCTTTTACCGCCCGCGCGCCGGGAGCAGCTGGCGCGGCTGTACGCGCGGCACGGAGGGCGGTGCGTCTTCGTGGGGCGCTTCCTCTCGGTGCTGCGGGGCGCCGTCTTCGTGCTGGCGGCGGTGCAGGGCATGCGGCTGCGGCACTTCCTGCTGTGGGACGGGCTGGCGCTATGCCTCAGCGCGCCGCTGGCGGTAGGGCTGGGCTACGCCTTCTCGCACAGCGTGGACGCGGTGGCGAAGGGCGCCGCGCACGCCGAGCACCTGGTGGTGCTGACGGGGGTGGCGGGGGCGCTGGCCTGGGGCGGGGTGCGCCGGCTGCAGCGGTGGCGCCAGGCGCGGCGGACGCGTTGAGGCCCACAAAAAGCGAAAGCCCCCGCGCGTCCGCAAAAGGGACACGCGAGGGCTTCTCAAAAAGAATCCGGCAGCGACCTACTCTCCCGCGCGGTTTCCCGCGAAGTACCATCGGCTCTGGAGGGCTTAACTTCCGTGTTCGGGATGGGAACGGGTGGGACCCCTCCGACATAGCCACCGGAAAACAAGCGACAGTGCATACAAAGGGTAAGTTTCAATTGCTGAGCGAAGTCTCGCTGTGCGTTTCAAGTCTTCCAGGCGAGTGCGCGTCGCACTCGAGCCTCGGCCTTGGCCCCGAGTCCCTTACTCCCCACGAGGGGGCATGCAAGAGAATGGGGGAAGTAAGCCTCACGACCAATTAGTACCGGTTAGCTGAACGTGTTACCACGCTTACACACCCGGCCTATCAACGTCGTAGTCTTCGACGGGTCTTCAGGGGCTTGCGCCCGGGATACCTGGTCTTGAGGTCGGTTTCCCGCTTAGATGCTTTCAGCGGTTATCCAATCGGCACATGGCTACCCAGCGATGCCTCTGGCGAGACAACTGGTACACCAGCGGTGCCTCCAACCCGGTCCTCTCGTACTAAGGTCAGAGCCTCTCAAGTATCCTACGCCCACAGCAGATAGGGACCAAACTGTCTCACGACGTTTTGAACCCAGCTCGCGTACCGCTTTAATTGGCGAACAGCCAAACCCTTGGGACCTGCTCCAGCCCCAGGATGCGATGAGCCGACATCGAGGTGCCAAACCTCCCCGTCGATGTGAACTCTTGGGGGAGATAAGCCTGTTATCCCCGGAGTACCTTTTATCCGTTGAGCGATGGCCCTTCCATTCAGGACCACCGGATCACTATGACCTGCTTTCGCACCTGCTCGACGTGTCCGTCTCGCAGTCAAGCTCCCTTATGCCATTGCACTCGACGCCCGGTTTCCAATCGGGCTGAGGGAACCATCGCGCGCCTCCGTTACTTTTTGGGAGGCGACCGCCCCAGTCAAACTACCCACCAGACAGTGTCCCAGTCCCGGCTGACGGGACATGGTTAGACACCAGAAATCAACAGGGTGGTATTTCACCGTTGCCTCCACCGAACCTAGCGGCCCGGCTTCAAAGGCTCCCACCTATCCTACACAGTCAATCCCTAGTGTCACTGTCAAGTTATAGTAAAGGTTCACGGGGTCTTTCCGTCTTGCTGCGGGTAAACTGCATCGGCACAGCTATTTCAATTTCGCTGAGTCCCTCTCCGAGACAGCGCGGAAGTCGTTACTCCATTCGTGCAGGTCGGAACTTACCCGACAAGGAATTTCGCTACCTTAGGACCGTTATAGTTACGGCCGCCGTTTACTGGGGCTTCGGATCATCGCTTCACCTTGCGGCTGACGAATCCCCTTAACCTTCCAGCACCGGGCAGGAGTCAGACCCTATACGTCGGCTTGTCGCCTTCGCAGAGTCCTGTGTTTTTGGTAAACAGTCGCTACCGCCATTTCTCTGCAACCTCTCTCGGCTTCGGCTGTACGCCTACACCTACCAGAGGCCCACCTTCTTCCGAAGTTACGGTGGAAATTTGCCTAGTTCCTTGGAGGAGAGTTCTCTCAAGCGCCTTAGGATTTTCTCCTCGCCCACCTGTGTCGGTTTACGGTACGGACACCCTGTAAGCTCCCTACGGGACTTTTCTTGGAAGCAGAGCATCAGCGACTTACCCCTGACGGGGCGCCATCGGGTCTCGGGGATGGCTGCCGCGCCTTTATTCGTACGCGACACCCCTACACCTTTAGACTGACACAACCACCGGTCAGCTCGCCTAGCTTTCTCCGTCCTCCCTTAGTTCAACGCTCACAAGATGGCGCAGGAATATTAACCCGCTTTCCATCACCTACGCCTTTCGGCCTCGGCTTAGGTTCCGGCTAACCCTGGGAAGATTAACTTGACCCAGGAAACCTTGGGCTTACGGCGAGGGGGTTTCTCACCCCCTTTATCGCTACTCATTTCGGCATCAGCACTCCCAGCCGCTCCAGCCGCCTTTTCAGTCGACCTTCGCTGCAACTGGGACGCTCCCCTACCGCCACACGCTTTACGTGTGACCCGAAGCTTCGGCACTAGTCTTGAGCCCCGTTACATTTTCGGCGCGGCCTGTCTTGACCAGTGAGCTATTACGCTTTCTTTAAAGGATGGCTGCTTCTAAGCCAACCTCCTGGTTGTCAATGACCTGCCACATCCTTTCTAGTGTTCACTTAGACTAGATTTGGGGGCCTTAGCTGTCGGTCTGGGTTATTCCCCTCTTGCCAATGGACGTTATCACCCACTGACTGCGTCCCGGGATAACAATTACCGGCATTCGGAGTTTGGTACGGTTTGGTAATCTGGTGAGACCCCTAGCCGTTCCAGTGCTCTACCTCCGGTATTGAATTGCCCGAGCCGATACCTAAATATCTTTCGGGGAGAACCAGCTATCACGGAGTTTGATTGGCCTTTCACCCCTACACACAGCTCATCTCAGAAATTTTCAACTTTCACGAGTTCGGTCCTCCATGCGGTGTTACCCGCACTTCAACCTGGCCATGTGTAGATCACCCCGCTTCGGGTTATAATACACGCAACTATTCGCCCTGTTCGGACT
This sequence comes from Pseudomyxococcus flavus, assembly GCF_050038885.1. NCBI lineage: Bacteria > Pseudomonadati > Myxococcota > Myxococcia > Myxococcales > Myxococcaceae > Pseudomyxococcus > Pseudomyxococcus flavus. The sequence continues at coordinate 3,114 of NZ_CP143624.1, forward strand.
CGCTTTCGCTACGGCTCCACCTAACGGCTTAGCCTCGCTACGTATATTAAGTCGCCGAATCATGATGCAAAAGGTACGCTCTCGCACTGGGTTGCCCCGTAGTGCTCGAACTGCTTGTAGACATGCGGTTTCAGGTTCTTTGGACTCCCCTCACCGGGGTTCTTTTCACCTTTCCCTCGCGGTACTAGTTCACTATCGGTCGCCAAGGAGTATTTAGCCTTACCGGATGGTCCCGGCTGATTCAGGCAGGATTGCACGTGTCCCGCCCTACTTGGGTACCCCACTCAGCTCCAACCCGCTTTCGCGTACGCGACTATCACGCTCTTTGGTGCCTCTTTCCAGAAGCTTCCGCTAGCAAGTCAAAGTCCTACCGTGGACCCACTACCCCGCCACCACTTGCGTGGTTGCGGTTTGGGCTTCTCCCATTTCGCTCGCCACTACTTTGGGAATCACTCGTTGTTTTCTCTTCCTCAGGGTACTGAGATGTTTCACTTCCCCTGGTTAGCTCCATTCCACCTATGTATTCAGTGGAAGGTAACGCCGCTATTCACAGCGCTGGGTTTCCCCATTCGGACACCTCCGGATCAACGCTCGGTTGACAGCTCCCCGGAGCTTTTCGCAGCCACCCGCGTCCTTCATCGCCTCTTGGCACCTAGGCATCCACCGCACGCCCTTAGTAGCTTACTTGCCCTAATCTCTTGTTTTCACGCCCGCCTCCCGGCGGATTGTCGAAACTCGAAACCAAGGCCCAGACTCCTGCTCTTCGCAGCAAGCCTGGAAGACTTCTTTGTTACTTACGCTTGATTGGGCACCTGACTTTCCCTCACCTTCGCCTCACGGCGTCGGCTTCGGTACTTCGTCAGGGCCTCTGCGAGAACTTCTCTCAGCAGAAATTGAACTTACCCTTCGTATGCACTTGTCAAAGAACGCTTCCCTCTACTGCTTCAGGGAAAACTTGTGTGGAGCTGATCGGGTTCGAACCGACGACATCCAGCTTGCAAAGCTGGCGCTCTCCCAGCTGAGCTACAGCCCCGGGAAACTTGCCCACGGCCATTCTACCATGCTGGTGCGCGTCACCGCTTCCCTCCTCCTGGAGGGGAAATGGTGGGCCTAGGTGGACTTGAACCACCGACCTCGCGCTTATCAGGCGCGCGCTCTAGCCAGCTGAGCTATAGGCCCAGGGGGCTACCGCGTCGGCAAACCCTACAGCGTCCTTCATTCTCAAAGAGCCAAGTCGCTTTCGACTCAGTCCTTCAAAACCAAACAGCAAGCCCGAAGTAAGTAGCTAGATTGTGACTCGGAAACGTTGACCTGGTTGACCTGACGTGGCTCGAAAGCCACTGGCATCGCCTACTGCGTCCGAAGACGCTGTCCGATGCCCGGTCTCCTTAGAAAGGAGGTGATCCAGCCGCAGGTTCCCCTACGGCTACCTTGTTACGACTTCACCCCAGTTACCGACCACTCCTTGGGCACCTCTTGGTGAGATGACTTCTGGAGCAATCGACTCCCATGGTGTGACGGGCGGTGTGTACAAGGCCCGGGAACGTATTCACCGCAGCGTGCTGATCTGCGATTACTAGCGATTCCGCCTTCATGGAGTCGAGTTGCAGACTCCAATCTGAACTGAGACCGGTTTTATGCGATTAGCTCCCCCTCGCGGGTTGGCAACGCTCTGTACCGGCCATTGTAGCACGTGTGTAGCCCTGGTCATAAAGGCCATGAGGACTTGACGTCATCCCCACCTTCCTCCGGTTTAACACCGGCAGTCCCTCTAGAGATCCACTTGCGTGGCAACTAAAGGCGAGGGTTGCGCTCGTTGCGGGACTTAACCCAACATCTCACGACACGAGCTGACGACAGCCATGCAGCACCTGTCTCTCGGTTCCCTTGCGGGCACTCCCTCATCTCTGAAGGATTCCGAGGATGTCAAGACCAGGTAAGGTTCTGCGCGTTGCGTCGAATTAAACCACATGCTCCACCGCTTGTGCGGGCCCCCGTCAATTCCTTTGAGTTTTAGTCTTGCGACCGTACTTCCCAGGCGGAGAACTTAATGCGTTAGCTTCGGCACCGCGGGGGTCAACTCCCACGACACCTAGTTCTCATCGTTTACGGCGTGGACTACCAGGGTATCTAATCCTGTTTGCTCCCCACGCTTTCGCGTCTCAGCGTCAGTTACCGTCCAGGTGGCCGCCTTCGCCACCGGTGTTCCTCCCCATATCTACGAATTTCACCTCTACTTGGGGAATTCCGCCACCCTCTCCGGCACTCAAGCACGACAGTTTCGGGCGCACTTCCTCAGTTGAGCTGAGGGCTTTCACACCCGACTTGTCACGCCGCCTACACGCGCTTTACGCCCAATAATTCCGAACAACGCTTGCACCCTCTGTATTACCGCGGCTGCTGGCACAGAGTTAGCCGGTGCTTCTTCTCCCGGTACCGTCAAGCTGTTGGATGTTAGCCAACAGGGTTTCTTCCCGGTCGAAAGTGCTTTACAATCCAAAGACCTTCATCACACACGCGGCGTTGCTGCGTCAGGCTTTCGCCCATTGCGCAAAATTCCCCACTGCTGCCTCCCGTAGGAGTCTGGACCGTGTCTCAGTTCCAGTGTGGCTGATCGTCCTCTCAGACCAGCTACCCGTCGTCGCCTTGGTGGGCCATTACCCCGCCAACTAGCTGATGGGCCGCGGACTCATCTGAATGTGATAGCTTGCATGCAGAGGCCACCTTTTCCCTCAGTCTCCGAAGAAACCGTGGGCTTATCCGGTATTAGCCAATCTTTCGACTGGTTATCCCGAGCACTCAGGCAGATTATCCACGTGTTACGCACCCGTGCGCCGCTCTACTAAGGGTTGCCCCTATTCGCGCTCGACTTGCATGTGTTAGGCACGCCGCCAGCGTTCGTTCTGAGCCAGGATCAAACTCTCCAATTGAATTTTGAAGATTTGAACCGGCGTCAGTCCCAGGCCCGGCTAAGGAACCTGAAACTCGCTGATTCGGACAGTGCTGCCGGCTGCGCTTCGCAGCGCGACCTGGCTGGCACTGTTTCAAGAAATTGACTGCGGTTTCCGCAATCTAGCTTCTTCTTGGGCTTGCTATTTGGTTTTCAAAGACCGAGTCGCTTGTGCTTCCCGCGACTTCTTGCTACCGTTTTCTTCGTTGCCGCCGCCGTCTTTTCGTCCGGCGGGGCGTCAGCTTCTATTTCAGTCCGGCGTCTTCTGTCAAGCTGCTGTTTTCGCCGTCCTGCTGGCTTCCGGAGTCTTCAGCGCCGCCCAGTGGCTTCCGCTGCTTTCTTCCGGAGGGGCGCGGCTTCTACCGCTTCGCCGCCCTCCCTGTCAACCGCTGCTTCGTTGACTCCCTCGACTCGCCTGCCCTCTTGCTTCCGGGCTTCTTCGTCGGGGGCGCGGCTTCTACCACCACCGCGTTTCCTGTCAACTCGCTGCGTTGACTGCCGTATTCCATCGTTTCAACCAACTCGCTCGAAGTGCCTTCCGCGCCAGTGCGCGGGCTTCTTTGCGAGGGGCGCGGCTTCTATCACCGCCGCGCCACGTGTCAACCACCTGGAGCGCCGTGCTCCATGCTGTCGACCCAACCACCAGCTCCATCTCCCATTGAGATGGCTCCCACTCCCCTACCACCCGTCCGCTGGTTCACCGCACCTTCGGTCGACCATCTAAGGAGCCCACCGGAGATTGTCAACTCGCGGTCACGAGCCGCTCCGGCCGCCCCGAGCCAGGCGAGCAGCCTCCTTAACTCAAGGAAGAGCGACTCGGGCCTGACCCGCGGTCTTATTCGCTGCAGTTCAGAGAACCCAAGGCCCCACGGCATTGATTCCATGTCGAGACGACTTGGATCCGGGAGACGAGTCCCCGCCACAACGAGCGCCCATGTGACGCCCGCGCAACGTGGCGAGGTGCGGCCGCTTATCCACCAAGAGATCGGGCTGCGCAAGAAGTTTGATTCCAAGCACTTCCCGCTTGGTGCTCAGCCACCAACCCCGAGTCCGAGCTTCGACACGTCCACTCGGCCCCGCCGGCATTGCTCCGCCACCACGACCGAGCGCAGCTCACCGTAGGCGCGCTCGAAGTCATCATTCACGACGACATAGTCGTAGGAGGCAATCCCCCGCTCCATCTCGGAGCGAGCAGCCAGCATGCGGCGCCGGATGGTCTCATCGGAGTCCGTCTGACGGTCGCGCAGCCGGCGCTCCAGTTCCTCCATGGAGGGCGGCAGCACGAACACGGTGACCGCGTCAGGGTGTTTCCGCTTGATGGCCTGCCCTCCCTGCACGTCGATGTCGAAGATGGCCACGCTCTTCCGCGCGCGGGCTTCATCGACGACAGACTGAGGGCTTCCGTAGAAGTGGCCGTGGACCTCGGCCCACTCCACGAACTCGCCGCGTTCGATCTTCGACTGGAAGGTCGCGACATCGACGAAGTGGTAATCCACTCCCTCGCGCTCCTTTCCACGGGGCCGCCGGGTGGTGACGCTGATGGAGAAGACGGCCTCCGGCGTCTCCTTGAGAAGCCGGTGCGCGAGGGTGGTCTTCCCTGCCCCCGAAGGCGCGGAGAGGACGAGCAACAAGCCAGGCGGGAGCACGATATTCGCGTTCATTCGACGTTCTGCACCTGTTCGCGGATGCGTTCGACTTCGGCCTTCATCGACACCACGCGTACGGAAATCTCCGCGTGCTGGCTCTTGGAGCCCGTCGTGTTGACCTCGCGGTGCATCTCCTGCACGAGGAAATCCATTCTGCGGCCCGTCGGCTCGGTGCTGGCCATCAGCACCCGGAACTGCTCGAGGTGGCTCGCCAGGCGCGTCACCTCTTCCGCGATGTCGGTGCGCTCGGCGAAGAGCGCGACTTCCTGAGCGAGCCGCTGCGGATCCACGGCAACGCCACTGGCGAGCTCGGCAATCCGGTCAGTAAGGCGCTGCTGGTACTCCTGGACCGCCCTGGGGGCCAGCTGCGCGACTTCCTTGCTCCAGCCCTCCAGGAGCTTCATTCGCGCGTCGAGGTCCGCGTAGATTGCCTCCCCCTCGACGCCGCGCATCTTCTCCAATGCGGTGAGGGCCTGATCCAATGCGGCCTGCAGCGCCTGGGAGGCGGACTCCAGGTCGACACCCTTCTCCTCCAAGCGGACCACGCCGGGCTGGCTCGCCACCTGGGACCAGGAGATGTCCAACGGAAGCCCCAGCTCATTGGCCAGCTCCCGGAATGCCCGCGCGTACTCGCGCGCCAATCCCACGTCCACCGTGGGCACCGTTCCCGAAGCAGTGGGCGCCTGACGCTTCACCAGCAGCTCCACGGAGCCGCGCGCCAGCCGGTCCTTCACCTGCTTGGTCACCCCAGGCTCCAGCGACGACAGCTCGCGGGGCAGACGCGCCTTCACTTCGCAGAACTTGTGGTTGAGCGAGCGCAGCTCCACGGAGACTTCCTCGTCTCCCACCCGCGCGCGGCCCGCGCCAAACCCGGTCATGCTCTTCAACATTGGGCGGTTGCTAGGGGCTTTCCGGTCCGAGGTCAAGCCGCGCGCTTGCACGACCTCCAGTTCTGTGTAGGGTCCCGCCGCGACATGGCCTGGCACAAGCGGCTCGAGTTATGGGCGAAGCTGGCACTGGCGCTCGTGGCGTCCGCCCTCCTGTGGCGCCCGGGCCGTCGGCGTGCCGCGGGTACCCGTCTTCCAGTTCCTCGCAAGATCTTGCTCGTGCGGCCGGACAACCGCGTGGGCGAAGCGCTCCTCACCACCCCGTTGATGCGGACGCTCAAGGCGCACCTTCACCCCGCACCAGAGGTTCATGTCCTCGTCCACGCGAAGGTCGCCCGTGTCCTCACCGGGCACCCGGACGCGGACGCCATCATCCCGTTTGACCGGCGCCGTATCTGGATGGGCCCCCTGGCGCCCGGCATCGCCGCACTGCGGCGCGCCCGGTACGACGTGGTGGTCGACTGCGCCAACTGGGAGGCCCCTTCCGTCACGAGCGCGATTGTGTCCCGACTTGCCGGGCCTCGAGCCGTGGTCATCGGGCCCGACCTCTGGCCTGTTTCGCGACTCCACTCGCTGCCCGTTGCCGCGCGAACGGACACGCGGAACGAGGCCGTCCAACGGACGCACCTGCTCGCGCCGCTCACGGATGGGGCCATGGCGCGGGGCCTGTCCTTCCGGGAGCCCACCGTGGGCCCTGCCATCCGCGCTTACATGGATGCGCACGCCGGCAGGCCATACGCCATCATCAATCCCGGAGGGCGGCTGGGGCCTCGGCGCATTCCGCCCACGGCTTTCGCCGCCGCCGCTCGCGCGCTCGTGGAGCTGGGTCGCGTGCCCGTGGTGACCTGGGGCCCTGGAGAAGAAGCGTTGGCTCGCAGCGTGGTGGACGCCGCTCCGGGTGCCGAGTTCGCGCCAGCGACCAACATCGACGAGCTGGCGGCGCTGATGCGAGCGGCAGGCCTGACGGTCTGCAACAACACCGGCCCCATGCACCTGTCCGTCGCTGCGGGAGCACCGACGCTGGCCTTCTTCCTCCGCATGGACATGGAACGATGGGGCCACGCCTACGCCCCCCACCGCATGGCCGACCTCACCTCCCTGGTGGAGGGCGGTGACGGACAGGCTCTCGAGGCGCGCGCGGCCGACGAGGCCCGCGCATTCGCCGCCAGCCTGGCCTAGCGACTCCGGCCGAGTCATCCTCAAGGCGCCGGTGGTTCGTCCGTCGCTTGCTCGGGCGCTAGCTTTGCCCCCTCACCCTCAAGGTGCCGGCGGCTCGGCCGTCACTTGCCCAGGTGTCAACCTGGGCACCCTCACCCTTGAGGCGCTGGCCGCTTGGCCATCTCTTGGTCGGGCGTCAGCCGGGGCACCCCATCTTCCACCGGCCAGCTCAGCCTGCATTGGGTGCAGTGGAGGCGCAGCGACGGCGACTCGCTCCCTCGAAGCGCCCCCTTGCAGTGCGGGCACCCCAGTACGTCCAGCAACACCGGGGCGAGTCCCTGCACGTCTACCCAGTCCCTTCGCGCCCCAGGCGCCGGGCGAGGTCCGTGGTGCTGTGATCCTTGGGGTCTCCGGAGACGGCCGTCCGCCCACCGTAAGCCCGGACTTCATCCGCCTCGGGGATGCTGTCGGGCGTGTAGTCCGTGCCCTTCACGTGAACATCCGGCTTCAGGGCCCGGATGATGGCGCGAACGTTGGCCTCGTCGAAGATGATGACCCGGTCCGTGCAGGCGAGCGCCGCGACGAGCTCGGCTCGCTCTCCTTCGGGGATGTACGGCCGCCCGGGACCCTTGTAGGCCCGCGTCGAGGCATCCGAATTCACCGCCACCACGAGGACATCCGCCAGCTCCCGAGCCCCCTGGAGGTAACGGACGTGGCCCACGTGCAGCAGGTCGAACACGCCGTTGGCCAGGGCCACGGTGCGCCCCTCGGCCCGCCATCGCTCGCGCTCTTCCGCCACCTTCGCGAGCGGTTGGATTTTCTCCAAGGTGCTCATTTCACGCTCCGAAGCTCTTCGAGCAGCTCGTCGCGGGACACCGTCGCGGTGCCCGGCTTCTGCACGACCAATGAACCCGCGACGTTCGCCAGCCGCGCCGCATCTCCCAGCGACGCCTTCGCGGCCAGCGCCAGCGCGAATGTCGCAATCACCGTGTCACCCGCGCCCGTCACGTCCACCGCCGCCTTGGCACCATGGACGGGGATGAGGTCCACGCCGCCGTCCGCGTCGAAGAGCGCCATGCCGTGACGGCCTCGCGTCACCAGGAGCGCTCGGCAGTCCAGCCGCCTCAGCGCGGCGCGTCCCGCTTCGAGCAAGTCTTCTTGAGTGCGCACCGGACGACCTGAGAGCGCCTCCAGCTCCGGCTCGTTGGGCTTGCACACCGTCAGCCCCGAGAACGATGCCAGTGCATAGCGGCTGTCGACGCAAACAGGCAAGCCGCTCGCCGCGAGGCGACGCAGGACTTCGCGGACTTCTTCTCCCAGGACTCCCGCGCCGTAGTCGGATACCACCACCGCGTCGGCGTCCCGAGCGGACGCTTCGACCTGCTTCGCCAGGGCCTTGCGCATGCGCGGCGAAAGCCCCCCGCGCTGCCCTCGATCCAGCCGCAACATCTGCTGACGCGTGGTGCTCAAGCCTCCCGCGAGGATGCGCGTCTTCGTCTCCGTTTCGATGTCGCGCCCGCTCACCGCGTTCAACTCGATGCCCGACTCCTTGAAGAGCCGACGCAGCTCCTTGCCCATCTCGTCCTGCCCCAAGGCGCCGACGGCGGTGACCTGCCCGGACAAGGCTCGAACGTTGGCAGCGACGTTGGCCCCACCGCCAAGCTTCACCTCCGCCGACTCGTAGCGAACGATGAGGACCGGCGCCTCGCGGCTCACACGGTCCGTCTGCCCGTAGATGTAGTGGTCAGCGACGAGGTCCCCCACCAGCAACACCTTTCGGCGCGAGAAGGCCGGTGGCAGGCGGGAGAGCGAGGGCATCTGTCGAACGGGCGGGACCGCGGCCATGGCGGCGGTTTGTCCCACAGGCGTCCTCACCTCACAAGCCGCGTGGTGCGTCCTCCAGCCCAAGCGCCCTGCGCAGGTGGGACTCGCCCTCCAGCACCTCGATCCCCAGCCGGACCACCCAGACTTCAAAGCTCGGAGGGAGGCGCACCGCGTCCTTTTCCGTCGTCACCACCCTGGCGCCCAGACGCGCCGCCCTTGACTGGACGTCGCGGAGCTCGTCCGCGGTGAAGCGATGGTGGTCCGGAAACAGCACGGCGTCGCGCAGGTCCGCGCCTAGCGAGCGCAACGTCTTCAGGAAACCTCCCGGACGGGCAAGACCCGCCAAAGCGACAACCGGTTGTCCTTCGAGCGCCGACACGGGCTGGACGTGCCCACCCGGGTCGACCCACGCCGTTGGCAGATAGCGCGTTCGGACCCTCGGGATTCCCGAGCTCGCAGGCAACCATCCGCCCAACGTGTCGGAGAAGCGCTCGTCCCCCGGGAGGGATGGGACAAGGCGGTGGGTTGGCGGGTCCGATGGGTGCGGTGCTGCCGCCGTGCCGACAAAAGTGGCCGCGTTGCCAGCAATCAGCTTCGGCGCATCGGGGGCCGCCGTCACTGCAGCTGGGGACGCTCTCAGCCAGAAGAGCGTGGCCCGTCGGAGCGAGGCGCGAGGCTCTCGCAGCGGGCCTCGGGGGAGCATGTGGCCGTTTCCCAGGCCGACGGACTCATCCACCACGACGAAGTCCTCGTCGCGCGCGAGCCTGCGATGCTGGAAGCCATCGTCGAGCAGGACCGTATCGAGCCCGAACTCGTCCCGCGCCCGGTACGCGCTTGCGACACGGTCCGCCCCTACGAATAGCCGAACCTCGGGGCACCGCCGCGCCAGCAGGAGCGGCTCGTCTCCCGCGAGCTCCAAGGAGGGCTGTGGCCCCGAGCCCACGAAGGTCAGTGGCTCCTTCGAGGCGCGGCCATAGCCTCTCGTCAGGATGCCCACCTTCCGCCCGGCCCGGACCAGTTGCTCCGCCAGGTGGAGCACCGCGGGCGTCTTGCCCGTGCCGCCCACGTTGACGTTTCCCACCGAGATGACGCGTAGGCCCTCGACGCGCTCCGCACGCAGCAGGCCCGCGTCGTAGAGCGCGCCCCGGACATGCACCGCCGCGGCGTAAGCCCAAGACAGCGCCGTCAGCGGAGACAGGAGAAACCGACGGCTCCAGGGCTCAGCCGCTGGCGGGTAGAAGACCCGCTCGATGGCAGTGAGGGTATCAGGAGACGTCATGGGCGGCGCCTCGCTCGGGCAGTGCCTGGGGGCAGGTGTCGTCGGCAACGCCACGGCATTGTCGAGGACACATACCCGGCCCGCTCGATGGCAGCCAGGGCTGCAGGAGGCGTCACGGGCCGCGCCTCGCTCGGGCGTAGAGTGCGAGCACGTCCGCGGCGATCTGCTCGTTCGTCGGGTGTTTCACCGGCGCTCGCTTTGCGGACAGCGCCGCCTCGACCACGGCTTCTGGCGTCGGCGCTTGCACCTGCGCATCCGCGAGGTCCGGAAGCGCCCCTTCCTTCACCGCCACCACGCGGACGTCACATGCCCGTGCCTGGGCCGCTGCTCGTGCGCTCCAGTCATTGCCCAGGCCGAGCAGCCAGACCTCATCGAGCGCTCGCAACCATCGAGCGAACGCGTCCCCCTGCTGATAGCCCGCGAAGGTGACGGCATCCGACAAGCCCAGGCGCGCCACCTGCTCGCGCGTCGGCTCCAACAGGGCGCCGTCGCCGACCAGCACCAGACGGGCCTCCGGTTGCCGCTGCCGGTACAGGGCAAAGGCATCCACGCCCACGCTGTGCCTCCGTGAAGGCTGGAAGGTGGAGACCATCCCGACGACGGGCGCGCCCGAAAGCCCGAGCTCGCGGCGCAGCGCCCCCCGGTCCTCGGCGGGCTGGAAGCGGGCATCCACCAGGGCGGGAAGGACCTGCGCCGTCTTCCCCTGCTCCAGCAATCGCGGGAGCAGGCTGCTCGCTGGGACGGTGTACGCATCCGCTACGGGCAGCGAGGCTCGCAATGAACGTGGCGCGTGGAGCGAGCGGACCAATGTCGCGCCCGCAGGCCGCCCCCACCGCGCCAGCAGGTGGTCATGGCTGAAGTGCGAATGCACCACATCCACCGGGCGCGCCTTCAGCCGGCGCAGGTCGCGCCACATCGTCCACGGCGGGGACTTCACCGAGAGCTCCAGCCCCCCTTCGTCCAGCAAGCCCAGCTCCTGGAAGCGCGGAGCCGCGGGCTCCTCCGCGAGCACCTCCTTGCGCAGGCGGTCCACCGCGACCGAGACGTCGTGCCCCGCGGCGCGCTGGGCCAGGGCCAACAGCGCCACGTTCTCAGCCGGACCGCTGAAGAAGGGACTCGCCAGGAGATGAAGAATTCGCATCCGGTCAGCGCTCCAAGGTGGACCGGTACAGGTCGGACAGGGCACGCGCCTCGTGCTCCACGCCGCACCGCCGCCGGGCTTCTTCGGCCGCGTTGCGCCCGACCTCCCTGGCGCGCTCGGGCTCGCGCATCAGCATGTCCAGCAGTGCTCGCAGTCCCTGGACGTCGCCGGGCTCGAAGAAGAAGCCCGTCCGGCCGTGCTCGATGAGCGTGTCCAGGTACGGCAGCTTCGACGCCACCACGCAGCAGCCGGACGCCATCGCCTCCACGTGCACCAGGGAATAGCCCTCCGCATAGGAGGGGTGAACGAGCACGGTCAGCCCCTGGTACCAGGGCTCGATGACGGATTGCTCTCCCGGCCGGGATACCCGGTCCTCGATGCCCGCCACCTGCTCGTTCAGCCAGTCCTGGTCCGGCCCCTTCGCGAGCCCGACCAGGACCGCCTGCCATTCAGGATGCGCTGGCAGGAGCGGCCGGATGGCCTGGACGAAATCCCCCTGCCCCTTCTCCTTCCGAATCCGCCCGATGACGCCGATGCCGTAGCGCCCACCCAGTCCCAGCTTGCGCCAGGCTGCATCCCTATCCTCGGGCGGGTGGAAGCGCGTCAGGTCGATGCCATGCGACACCACCGTCGAAGGGAGCGCGATGACGTCCGCGACCTGCTTCGTCAGCGAGACGAGCGCATCCGCCCCCCGGGCGATGAGCCGCGTGAAGCCGGTGGGCGGTATCGAGGTGTGCCGGGTGAAGACGAGCCGGACCTGCCGGCCCAGCAGCTTCAACACCATGCCCATCAGGAGTTCGTTGTTCCGATGGGCGTGCCACACCACCGGCTCGCTACGAATCCTGCGGAGCAGTTCGGGCCACGTGATTCGGGGCAACTCCTGGCTCAGCCCCGAGCCCAGGACCCGCGTCTCCGAGCCCGAGTCCCGAGCCAGCGCGGGTACCACCGACTCCACATGGCGCGTCACGCCCGTGTAGCGGTTGTGGAAGTGCGGGTGGACGATGAGCGTCATCGAGGGTCGGGCCTCCCATGCGGGAACAACGTCGTCATCGCCTCGGCGTTCCTCTCACTGGCCCCTGAAATCCGCCCCACCGTCTTGAGCGCCTGGGCGCCCAGGCGATCGAGCTGCTCCGGGGACGCAAGCAGGGACTCGAGCGCCGCCTCCAGCGCCGCGGCGTCCTGTACCTGGAGCCCACCGTTCCCCGTCAGCAGGGCCACGCTGTCGCGGAAGTTGTCCATGTGGGGCCCATAGAGCACCGGCTTCCCCTGCCCCGCCGGCTCCAGGATGTTCTGCCCGCCTCGCTTCGTGAACGAGCCACCCACGAACACCACCGTCGCCAGCCGGTAGGCCCGCGACAGTTCGCCAATCGTGTCCAGCACCACGACCTGCCCCCGCTCCGGGTTGCCCTGGGAGCGCAACCCCACGCTCAGCCCCGCCTCACGCGCGAGCATGACGACTCGCGCCGCTCGGTCCACGTACCGGGGTGCAATCACCAGGCGCAGGGCCGGCCACTTCTTCAAGAGCCGGGCGTAGGCGTCCAGCAGCGGGCCTTCCTCGCCCTCGTGCGTGCTGCCGGCAATCCACACGGGCTCACCTGGCGTCAGGCCCAGGGCGGTACGGAGGGTCTCATCCTCGGGCACCGGGCCCGCGGCGAGCGCGTCGAACTTCGTGTTCCCCGTCACCTGGACCCAGTCCGGCCTCGCCCCGAGCTGCCGCGCCCGGACGGCTTCGTCCTCCTCGCGCATCAGGAGCAGGTCCAGGTCCCGCAGCGGGTTGCCGATGAGCCGGAACAGCCACCGGTACTTCCCCACGTTCGCCGGAGAGAAGCGGCCGTTCGTCATCACCACCCGCGCCCCACCTCGCTTCGCCGCGCGGATGAGGTTGGGCCAGATTTCGGTGTACTCCAGCACCAGCACGTCCGGCCGGAGCGCCTTGATGGCCCTTCGCGTCGCGCCCCAGAGGTCGTAGGGCACATAGATGACGCCGTCGATTTCGTTCGCCAGGCGGCCCTTCGCCATCGCGTAGCCGCTGTCCGTCATGGTCGACAGGAGGAGCCGGCACCCGGGGAAGCGCGCTCGCAGCGGGCCGAACATCGGCGCGAGGGCCAGCAGGTCTCCCGCGCTCGCGCCGTGTAGCCACAGCAGGGGGCCATCCCCACGTGGCAGCAGGCTGTCGGGGCCATAGAAGCCCAGGCGCTCCATCAGCCCATGACGCGTCTTCCGGTGCAGTGCCAGCACCGGGAACAGGAGCACGAACAGTAAGTAGGTCGCGAGGACGTAGAGGACGCGCATGGGCGGCTTCCGCGCCGTCTATCAGATGCCCGGCCCGCGGGGCAGCACGCGCACGGGGCTGGGGACAATCCAGGGCCGCCACTCCGTCCCGAAGAAGCGCCCGGGCGCTCGCACCCACACCTCCACCTGCACCACCCCCGGCTCGGTCAGCTCCACCGACGTCCCGTCCGCCCCCAGCCGACCGCTCCCCCAGACCTGGACCCGCGTCGAGCCCGGCTCCGGGAGCCCCGGGACATGGACGGACAGCACATCCCCCACGCGAGCTTCGCGCCGCTCCGGGTCGACGATGCCCTCCAGCTCGAAGCCCGCAGGCTCGCCCAGCGCCCGGAAGGCACACAGCGCCTGCCCGCTCCCCAGAGACTGGCTGACCCGTGTCGCCGCCTCGGTCGCGTCCGCGGGCAGGGGGAGCGGCACCTGCGATGGCGGCAGGTACATGCCGAGTGACTCGAACACGGCCTCGTAGGGCGGCAGCCCGTGCGCGTCGTGCGCACAGAACGCGACCCGAGGCTGCTCGCGGGAGAGCTCCAGGAAGCGCTCCCCGGGCTCCGGCTCGGGCGCGACGAGGAGCATCACACCGTGCTTCGGGCTCGCGAGCGAGGCGCCCACCGCGGGTAGCAGCCGGCTCACCGGGTTGCGGGTGGCGAACCGGAAGAAGGTGTCCGCCGAGTACAGCTCGAAGCCGGGCGTCTGCTTCGCGCTCGCGTCATCCTTCCAGGGGTTGCGCTTCTGGACCGGGTGCGCGAGCACCGCCGTGCCTCCCGCCGCGGCCACCGCCCGCACCGCGTCGCCAGGCGGCATCCACTTGCGCACTCCCTCCAGCGGGCGCGACATGCCGAACGCCACCAGGTGCCCACCCGAGGTGGAGATTTCCACGCCGTGCACCAGCAACACGCCGTGCACGAAGGCGGGCGGCCGGGGCGCGAAGTCGTTGTGGTCGGTGAGAACGACGAAGTCCAGCCCGGCCGCCTTCGCCGCGGCCGCCACCTCTTCCGGGGTGCCCCGCCCGTCTGAACGCGTGGTGTGGACGTGGAAGGCGCCCCGCGCCCACCGGGGCGCGTCGGCTTTCGGGAGCACCACCGGGTAGCTCACCATGGATGCAGGAATCGCGAAGAAGCCCGCCGCGCCCAGCACCAGGATGACCAGCCCCAGCAGGGCCTTGAGGCCCTTCCCCACCGCCCAGGTCCACTGCCTCACGCCGCACCTCGCTCGGACGAGCCCTCCGTCTGCATCCGCCACAGCGCCGCGTAGCGCCCGTCCCGCTTCAGCAGCTCCGCATGGGAGCCGCTCTCGACGACGCGCCCCGCCTCCATCACATTCAGGACGTCCGCGTTCACCACCGTCGACAACCGGTGCGCAATCACCAGCGCCGTGCGCCCCGGAAGCACCGCCGCCAACGCGGCCTGCACTTCGCGCTCGCTCTCGGGGTCGAGGCTGCTCGTCGCCTCGTCCAGCACCAGCACCGGGGCGTTCGCCAGCACCGCCCGGGCAATACACAGGCGCTGACGCTGCCCGCCGCTGAGCGTCACGCCCCGCTCGCCGATGCGCGTGTCGTAGCCCTCCGGGAGCGCTCGGATGAAGCCATCCGCATGCGCCACCTTCGCGGCGGCCTCCACCTCTTCACGCGTGGCGTCCGGCCGCGCATAGCGCAGGTTGTCCAATACCGTGCCGTGGAACAGCAAGGGCTCCTGGGTCACCAGCGCGAACTGGCCCCGGACACTCGCGGCCGTGTACCGGTCCGCGTCCACGCCATCCAGCAGCAGCTGTCCCTTCTGCGGCCGCTCGAAGCGCAGCAGCAGCGACGTCACCGTGCTCTTGCCTCCGCCACTGCCTCCCACCAGCGCCGTGACCTGCCCCGCCTTCAGCTCCAGCGTCAGGTCGTCCAGGGCGCGGCGGTCTCCGTAGGCGAAGCGCACGCCTTCGAATCGGATGCTCCGCGACACGGGCGGCGCGGCCACCGCGTCGGGGGCGTCCTCCACGGGGTGCTTCATGTCGAGCAACGCGAAGAGCCGCTCGCCCGCCGCACCGGCCTGCACCGCGAACTGCGTCACGCGACCCAGGTCCTTCACGGGCTGGTACACCAGGATGACCGCCGTCAGCAGCGAGAGCAGCGCCTCCGGCTCCATCAGCCGAGATCCCGCCGCGTAGGCCAGGGCCCCCGCCAGCGCCGCCGCCGCCAGCACCTCCATCAATCCCGGCACCGCGCCGCGCGCCCACGCCGCGCTCACCACCGCCTTCTCATGTGCCTGCGCGAAGGCCGAGAAGCGCGCCAGCTCCGCCTCCTGGCCATTGAAGGCCTGGATGGTGCGAAGGCCGCCCAGTCCCTCGTGGAGCTGCCCCGCCAGATTGCCAAGCTGCGTCTGCCCTTCTCGCGTGCGCTTGAGCACCTTGCGCGTCAGCTTCGAGGCCGGTAGCGCCGCGAGCGGAATCACCAGCAACATGAGCCCGCCCAGCAGCGGACTCATGGACAGCGCCACGCCGGCCAGGATGATGACCTGGAGGCTGTCGCGCAGGTACGAGCCCACCGTGTACATGGCCGCCGCTTCCACCGCGCTGACGTCCGAGGAGAAGCGGCTGAGCAGGTCGCCCATCCGCTCGCGCGCGAGCTGCGAGGGCGACATCGCGGTGAGGCGCTGGAACAGGTCGCGCCGCAGGTCCTTCACCACCCGCTGCGCGAACAGGCCCATGAAATAGAACTGCGCCAGGTACCCTACGCCCTTCGCGGCGCCGACGATGACCATCACCAGGGGGAAACCCCACAGCGCGGCATCGCGCGGCAGGTCCGCCAGCCAGGGCACGCGCTGCGCGCTGGCGAAGCCCTCCTCACCGCCCGACAGCAGGAACCGCAGCGCCGGCCCCGTGAGGTACGCATACGCGCCCGTCGTCACGCCCACCGCCGCCATGCCCACGAACGCGAGCACGAGCACACCGAGATGCGGGCGCGCATAGCGCAACAACCGCCAGAAAACCGTCTGCATCGCTAGCGTCCCACCTTGCGCAGCGCCGCCTTCGCGAGCTGGGAGTACGGGTTGTACTCCAGCACGCGCAGCAGCTTCTTCCGCGCCAGCGGCGCGTCCCCCAGGTCCATGTCGATGATGGCGGAGATGATGTGCAACCGCTCCACATAGGGGCCCAGCGACAGCGCCTTCTTCAGCACCTGCTGCGCCTTCTTCGCCCGGACCACCAGCGCCCCTATCGGGGATTGGTACGTGGCCCAGGCGAGGAACGGGTAGTACTCCGGCTCGGCCGGGTTGAGCGACACCGCTTCCTCGAAGGCCTTCGCCGCCATGGGGAAGTCGCGGCGCTTCAGGGCGGACTCACCCCGCCGCAGGGCGATTTCCGCCTCCACGACGACCGCCGTGTTCCGGCCCACGTCCATGCGGCTGAAGAGGTACTGGAGGTACGCCTTGCGCTTCTCCTCCACGCTCAGCACCCGGTACGAGGCCGACAGCCGGTCCTGCACCGACTCCAGCAGGTCCTTCAGGTCGGAGATGTCGAACTCGGCGTAGGTGTCCGGGTGAAAGCGCATCGCCGTCTCGTGGTAGGCGCGCTCCACCGCCTCCGCGTCCGCCGCGATGTCCAGCCCCAATCCCCCGAAGTAGCTGCGGGTGATGATGCGCAGCGCCTCCTCGCGGAGGGAGGCCGCTGTCTCCGGCGGCAGCGCCTTGCGCTTGCGCGGCGCGATCCGGTCCGGCAGCACCACCGTGGACAGCATGTCCGTGCCCGTGGCCACCGGCGTGGGAGAGAAGGTCACCCCGCCCGTCAGCTTCAGGAACCACAGCAGCGAGTACGCCATGCGCAGCTCGCCCCGTCCGTGCGCCAGCAGGTCCTTCAGCGCGATGCGGCCGTTGACCTGCATGGCGATCTTCAGGTCGTCCGTGTCCAGGGCCATGGCCTGCAGGTCGCGTCCGAAGTCCTGCGAGCGCACGGGGTAGTCCCCCATGTGCGCCCGCAGGGAGACCGCCATGACCTTCATTGGAAAGCAGCGCCGCGCGCCCTCCAGCACCACGGCCAGCGGCGGCACCTCCACGGACGCCACCTCGGACGTGAATTCGTCACCCGCGTAGAAGGCGTAGCGGCCCTCGCGCATGCCGAGCACCCGCTCCACGCGGTCGCGGTTGTAGTCGCGCAGGAGCTGCAGCAGCTCGTCGCCCGCGGCCTCCACCCCCGCGTCCGCGAGCGCCGCGCCGACGCGCAGCCCCGAGGCCAGCGACTCCGCCACCCGCTCCGCCTGCTGGGCGTTGAGCACGTTGCGCGCGAGCAGGTAGCTGGGGAGCGAGTCGGCCTTCGCCGTCGAGTCGTAGCTGACCGGCCCGCCCCGGAGGAAATACACGCGCCGGCTCAAGCCCCGATGGGCCACCACGAGCACGCCGTCGCGGCGCAGCCGGTAGATGGAGTGCAGCAGTGCGGGCAGGGGGTAGCCCTTCAGCTCGCCCGAGTTCACCGCGGGCTTGGACAAGGTGGCCGCCAGCCCGGTGAGCGGCACCGCCTGCGCCGCGCGCACCAGTGACTCCAGCCGGGGCACCAGCTCGCCGGGCTTGAGCGGGTCCGCGACGTAGGCGTTCACCTTGAGGTCCAGCACCGAGCTGACGCCCCTCGCACGCCCGAGGTGCCCCTTGTCGATGGCGACGATGGGCACCCGTCCGCCCTGGCCATGGCCACGGATGAGGTGCACCACGTGTGCGCCCTCCACCCGCGGCAGGTCCACGGACAGCACCACGACATCCGGGTTGTCCGCGGCGAAGTGCTCCAGCGCCGTCACCGGGTCGTTCACCGCGCGCACGGTATACCCGGCCTGTGAGAGCAGGCCCTTCAGGTGCTCGAGCGTGGGGGGATGGCTCTCGGCGAGCAGAAGCGTCTTCAAGGGGGCCGCAGTCTACACCTTCATCCGCTCCCGCATCAGGTACGATGCACGCCCCTCTCATGACGAAATCTCCCCGCATCCTCGTGGTCGCCGGCGAGGCGTCAGGCGATACCCACGCCGCCGAGCTCGTTGCCGCCCTCCGGGCCCGCCGTCCCGACATCACCTTCTTTGGCATGGGCGGCGCCCGCCTGGCTGCCCAGGGCGTGGAGCTGCTCTTCGACGCCCGAGAGGTGTCCGTCATGGGGATCACCGAGGTGCTGCCCCGGATTCCCCGCATCCTCCAGATTCTGAAGGGGCTCGCCGAGGCCGCCGCCGAGCGCCGGCCGGATGTGGCCATCCTGGTGGACATTCCCGACTTCAACCTGCGCCTGGCCAAGAAGCTCAAGGCGCTGGGGGTGCCCGTCGCCTACTACGTGTCCCCGATGATATGGGCCTGGCGGCGGGGCCGGGTGCGCACCATCAAACGGTTGGTGGATCGGATGCTCTGCATCCTTCCCTTCGAGGAGGACTTCTACCGGGAGGCCGGCGTCAGCGCCCGCTACGTCGGCAGCCCCGTGGTGGAGCAGGTCCCCGCGCCCGACACCGCCGTCGCCTTCCGCGAGCGGCTCGGGCTGGCGAAGGATGCCCCGACCCTTGCGCTCCTGCCGGGCAGCCGGATGAGCGAGATCCGACGTCTGCTACCGGACATGGTGGAGGCCGCGAAGCGACTGGCCTCCGAGCGCCCCGGGCTCCAGGTGGTGGTTCCCGTGGCCCCCACCATCGCCCGCGAGGAGGTGACCTCCCGCTTCGAGGGGAGCGGGCTGACGCCCATCCTGGTGGAGGGCCGGGCACCGGAAGTGGTGGGCGCCAGCGACGCCGCCGTGGTGGCCTCGGGGACCGCCGTCCTGGAAGCGGGGCTGATGCAGCGCCCCCTGGTGGTCGTCTACCGCGTGTCGCTCATCACCTACTGGGTGGGCCGGCTGATGCTGAAGGTGGCCTTCGTGTCCCTCATCAACCTGCTGGCGGGCCGGAAGGTCGTCCCCGAGCTGCTCCAGGAGGACATGACGCCCGAGCGCATCGCCGAGGAGGTCCGCCGGGTGTGGCTCCCGGGCGCGCCCCGGGAGGAGATGCTCCAGGGGCTGGCGGAGATGCGCGGCCGGCTGGGCGAGACGGGCGCGGCGGCCCGGGCCGCAGAGTCCGTGCTGGAGCTGCTGCCCCCAGGCCGCGTTTAGGATATGTCGGCCGGGTCATGAACCCTGCCCTGGTCTGCATCCCCACGTACAACGAGCGGGAAAACATCGAGGCCATCGTTCAGGCGGTGCTGGCGGCCGACCCCCGGGTCGACGTCCTCGTCGTCGACGACAACTCGCCCGATGGCACGGGGCAGCTCGCCGACGGGCTCGCCGCGAGGGACGCTCGCGTCCGCGTGCTCCACCGGGAAAAGAAGGAGGGCCTGGGCCGCGCCTACCTCGCCGCCTTCCGCTGGGCGCTGGCCGAGCATTACACGTACATCCTGGAGATGGACGCGGACTTCAGCCATGACCCGCGCTACCTGCCCGGCATCCTGGACGCGGCCGAGGCCGGCGCGGACCTGGTGCTGGGCTCGCGCTACGTCACCGGCGGCGGCACGGTGAACTGGGGCGTGGGCCGGCAGCTCATCAGTCGCGGGGGCAGCCTCTACGCGCGGTCGATTCTGGGCGTGGGCATCCAGGACCTCACCGGCGGCTTCAAGTGCTTCCACCGGCGGGTGCTGGAGGCCATCGACCTGGACGCCGTCAGGAGCACGGGCTATGCGTTCCAGATTGAGCTCACGTACCGCACGCTGCGCAAGGGCTTCACCGTGCGCGAGGTGCCCATCGTCTTCGAGGACCGGCGCGTGGGCCACTCGAAGATGAGCAAGAAAATCTTCGCCGAGGCTCTCACCATGGTGTGGAAGCTGCGGCTGACGGTGTAGGCCCAGGCTCCCATGCCGGAATACGTG
Source organism: Pseudomyxococcus flavus (assembly GCF_050038885.1). NCBI lineage: Bacteria > Pseudomonadati > Myxococcota > Myxococcia > Myxococcales > Myxococcaceae > Pseudomyxococcus > Pseudomyxococcus flavus. Next base: position 23,112 of record NZ_CP143624.1, read on the forward strand.
TCGCTGTTCCTCGTCTCGCTGTCCGCCATCTTCTTCGTGGTGGACCCCATTGGCGTCGTCCCGCTGTTCCTGGCGATGACGGCCGGGGACTCCCAGGAGAAGGTGCGCCGCACCGCCCTGCGCGCCTGCCTGGTGGCGTGCGGGATGATGCTGTTCTTCGCCCTCTTCGGCAGCGTCATCTTCAAGGTGTTCGGCGTGTCGCTGGGCGCCTTCCGGGTGGCCGGCGGCATCCTGCTGCTCATCACCGCGCTGGACATGCTGCGCGCCCGTCCGTCCGAGACGCGCACCACGCCCTCGGAGGAACAGGAGGGCGTGGTGAAGGAGGACGTGGCCATCGTCCCCCTCGCGATTCCGCTGCTGGCGGGGCCGGGCGCCATCGCCACCGCCATGGTGCTGATGGCCAAGGGCGACACGCTCCTGTCCGCCCTGCCGGTGCTGGCCGCCGTGCTCCTGACGTTCGTGGCCAGCTACTTCATCCTCCGCGCCTCGGGGCTCATCCAGCGCGTGCTGCGCCAGTCCGGTGTCGCCATCGTGGAGCGGGTGATGGGGCTCATCCTCGCCGCCATCGCGGTGCAGTTCATCGCGGACGGCGGCAAGGAGCTGCTCAGGTAGGGCCGGGGATGGCCACCCAGTCGAGGCCGCGGCGTTTGAGCATGCCCTGTGGCTTGCCCTCCAGGGACAGCTCGTCATGGCTGGCCCGCCGCGCGTCGTAGGCGTAGCCGTCCTGGACTTCCTGCAGGTACACCACCACCGCGTCGAGCACGTTCTCCTGCACCACCTTGAAGGTGGCGTCGCCGCAGCTGGGCGCGTCTCCGCTGAAGAAGCGCTCCAGCATCGCCTGCTCCGGGCGGCGAACGTACACCACCACCGGCGCGGGCTCGTCGCGCCCGGCCGCGACGACCTCGCGGACGACCCGGGCCGGCGCCGGTTCCTGGAGCAGCCGGTGCACGAGCTCACACTTCTCCACCTCCACGCCCTGCCGCTCCGCGAGACGCGCCCGATGCGCGCACCCCGCCCCGCTCAGCATTGCCAGCCCGAGCAGCCCCCACACCGTCCGGTGGAATCGGTCCATGCGTCCTCTCCTCTACGTCGGTGACTGCGCTACAGCTTTCGCCACCGCGGAGGACGCGGCGCGTTCTGCAGCACCGGATCCTCCACCGCGATGATGTATTCCGCACGGCGGTTGGCTGCCTCCGCCGTCTCGTCCGGCGTCGGGACAGCCGGGGCTTCTTCGCCCAGCCCCTCGTAGTAGACGGGCACGCGCAGCCCTTTCTTCCGGAAGTAGGCCGCCAGGCTCTTCGCCCGCCGCAGTGACAAATCGCGGTTCTCCGCGGCGGCCCCCACGGTGTCCGTGTGGCCCAGCACGTAGAGCCGCAGCGACGCGAAGCGTCCGTACTTCGTCAGTGCGTCGACGATGAGCGCGTGGCTCTTGTCCAGCTTGCCGCGCTCCGCCGCCGGGATGTCCGCGCGGCCCGAGGCGAAGTTCACCTCCTCGTGCGGAATGTCCACTTGCCACGGATACAGGTCCACGCCCGTGTAGAACTCCGCCGTGTCGAACGCCCGGAGGGAGATCTTCATCACCCGCCCCTCCTCCGCTGGCCATGTCAGCTCCAGGGGCGTCCCCGCGGCCTCCCCCTTGAATGGCACCTCGCCCTCGAAGGCCTTCTTCCCGGTGTCCATCAACACCGTCAGCTCCGCGCGCTTCGCGGGACGCGACAGGAAGAAGCGGAGCCGACGCGCCGCCACGTCGACGTCCTCCTTGCGCACCTCCAGCTTCAGCGGGCCATACAGCTCGGTGTCGAAGGACAGCGGCATCGTGCCGGATTCCGCATCCGGAAAGCGCACGGTGAGCTCGCCCTCGTAGTGGAAACGGCCCTCCGGCTGCGCCAGCTCGATGCGACGGGTGATGCCCGGATTCCCGCCGCCCTTCACCTCCACCGCCTCACCATCGCTGCGCTTCAGCTTCACCTCGAAGCCCGCGATGGGCTCCTCGATGTGCAGCAGCAACGCGGGGAGCTTTTCCCCCTGCACGGCGCGTCCCTCCAGGGAAACCCGGATGGCGTCCGCGAGCGCAGGCGTCGATGAAGACAAAGCAAGGGTGAGGAGCAGCAGGCGGGCGTTCATGGCGCGGCGTAAGCCTCCAGCGGCACGGTCGGTGGGTTCCTCCGCGAGGGTAGGACGAGGCGGCGTCCAGGGAAACGCTCCCCGAAGGCGACGTTGGAGGTGCGACGCTATTCACTCGCCCCGGGTCCCCGGGGACGGCCGGCCAGGGAATCGGGGCCCTGGTATGCGGCCCCCCAGCACGACGGCACGCACCGGCCGCCCGCCCGGCAGGCCGCGTCCCACCGTCGAGCGCGGAGGCTGCTCAGGGCACGCCGACGATGGTGATGCCCGCCGCCTCGGCGCCCGCGAAGAGGGCCGGGGCATCCAGCAGCACCGTGCGCCCCACCTCGAGCGCCAGCACGCGGGCCCCCACTTCCTGCATCACCTCCAGGGTGCGCGGGCCCACTGCGGGCAGGTCGAAGCGGAGGTCCTGCTGCGGCTTGCACCGCTTCACCACCACGGCGCCTGAGTTGCCACCCAACCGGCCGCCGCGGCGGATGGCCTCGTCCGTGCCCTCCACGGCCTCCAGCGCGAGCACGTGGCCGTTGTGCACCACCACCGTCTGCCCCACGTCCGCCTGGCCCAGCAGCACCGCCACCTCGCGCCCCAGGGCCACGTCCTTCTCCTGGGCCGGGTGCAGGCGGGGCCCCGCGAGGTGGCCCTCCGGACACAGCACCTCGCCCAGGAAGTCCGTGGGGGCGATGATGGTGACGCCACGGGACTCGAAGTCCGCGGCCACCGCGCGCAGCAGGGCGTCATCCCGGAAGCTGCGCAGCCGGGAGATGATGCGCACCGCGCCCAGGTCCGGCCGCGCTTCCGCCAGCGCCCGCACCCGGCCGATGCCGCCCGCCATCGCGGCCTGCTTCACGCCGGCTTCCCGGAAGGCCTTCTGGATGCGGTCCACCTGCCCGACGCGCACCCACGTCAGCCGGTCCACCTCCGACGCCAGCGCCGGGTCCGTCTCTCCCCGATGGGCCACGGCCACGACTTCCAGCCCCTTCTTCCGCGCCGCGCGCGCGAAGAGAAAGGGCAGCCGTCCGTTGCCCGCGATGAGGCCAATGCGCTCCACCGCCGACTCCCCTCCGTGGCCCACGGCGTCAGCGCGTCAGGCCGCGCTTGCTCTGCTGGATGAACTGGATGAGGTGGTCCACCTCGGCGTGGCCCGCCAGCTCCGCGCGCAGCCGCACCATGGCCTCCTGGAGCGTCAGCTTCGAGCGGAACAGGATGCGGTGGGCCTCCTTGACGCGCTCGATCTGCTCCTTGGAGAAGCCGCTGCGCTCCAGGCCCACCGTGTTGAGCCCCACCAGCTCCGCCCGGTCTCCCTGGGCGGTGGCGTACGGCGGGATGTCCATGGTCACCATGGCGCCGCCGGAGATGAAGGCGTGCTTGCCCAGCCGCGTGAACTGGTGCACCGCCGCCAGGCCGCTGATGATGACGTGGTCCTCCATCGTCACATGGCCCGCGAGCGCGGAGCCATTGCCGATGCGGCAGCCGTTGCCCACCACGCAGTCATGCGCGACGTGGCAGTTGGCCATGAAGAGGTTGCCGCTGCCGATGCGGGTGGCCCCGCCGCCGCCGGCGGTGCCCTTGTGCAGCGACACGAACTCGCGGACCTGGTTGTCGTCGCCGAGCACCAGCTCCGTGTCCTCGCCCGCGTACTTGAGGTCCTGCGGGTCGGCGCCGACCGAGGCGAACTGGAAGATGCGGTTACGCTCGCCCAGCGTCGTGCGTCCCTCGATGACGACGTGAGCCGCCACGCGCGTACCCGCGCCGAGCGTCACCTGGGGACCGATGATGGAATAGGGACCGACCTCGACCGTCTCGTGGAGGCGGGCGCCGGGATGGACCACCGCGGTGGGATGAACCTGAGCCATGAAGTTTCCTCGTGCTCGCGGGGCGCGTGTTCAGGGTGACGCGCCGTCAGCCGCTTCGGCGTCCTTGTCGACGACGGTTGCCAGGAACTCGCCTTCGGCGACGCGCGCGCCGTCCACCGTCGCCAGGCCCTTCGTCTTCCAGACAGCACCCTTGTGCCGCACCACTTCGATTTCCAATTGGAGCCGGTCACCCGGCAGCACCGGCTTGCGGAAGCGCGCGCCGTCCACCCCCATCAGGTAGGTGAGCTTGCGCGCCGGGTCCATGTTCTCGCTCCGGTAGGCGAGGATGGCGGTCGCCTGCGCCAGCGCCTCCAGGATGAGCACGCCCGGCATCACCGGGTGGCCGGGGAAGTGGCCGTTGAAGAAGGGCTCGTTGATGGTGACGTTCTTGTAGGCAACCAGCTTCTGGCCCGGGACGATCTCCACCACCCGGTCCACCAGCAGGAACGGATACCGGTGTGGCAGCAGATTGAGAATCTCTCCGATGTCCATCAGTGCCCCTTTTCCTTCTCCAGCGTCTCCACGCGGCGCCGCAAGGCACGCACTTCCTTGAGCAGGTCCGCCATCTGGCCCGCGGCGGCGCTGGCCCGCAGCCACTCCCGGTGGGGCATGGCTGGGGTTCCGCTCACCACCTGCCCGTCCGGAACGTCGTGCGCCACGCCGGACTGGGCGCCCACCTTGGCCAGGTCGCCGACGCGGATGTGGCCCACCACGCCCACCTGTCCCGCCAGCACCACGCCCATGCCCACCTCCGACGAGCCGGAGATACCCGCCTGGGCGCAGATGAGCGTCATCGGGCCCACGCGCACGTTGTGGGCGATCTGCACCAGGTTGTCGAGCTTTGTGCCACGTCCCACCACCGTCTCGCCCACCGTCGCGCGATCGATGCAGGTGCACGCGCCCACCTCGACGTCGTCCTCGATGCGGACGATGCCGACCTGGGGAATCTTGAAGTGCTCCGGCCCCGCCTCGCCCTCCGGGTTGAAGGCGAAGCCGAAGCCGTCCGCTCCCACCACGCACGAGGCGTGGAGGATGACCCGCGCGCCCACGATGCAGGCCTCGCGAACCGTGACGTTGGGGTACAGGACGCAGTCGTCCCCCACCTGGGCCTGCTCGCCCACGTAGGCGCCCGGGTACAGCACCGTGCGCGCCCCCACACGGGCGCCGCGGTCCACGGACGCGCCGGGCATCAACACGGCCTCCGGGTGCACGGTGGCCTCCGGATGGACCCACGCCCCGGGCCGGATGCCGGCGGCGGGACGGGCGGGCGGATGGAACAGGCGCAGCAGCTTCGCGTACGCCAGATGCGGGTTGGCCACCCGCACCAGCGCCACGCCCTCGCGGGGCTGCGCGTCCGTGCCCACGAGCACGGCCGAGGCCTTGGTGGCCTCGAACTGCCGGCGGTAGCGCGGATTGCCGTAGAAGGACACGTCCCCCGGGCCGGCTTCTTCGAGCCCGTTGAGTCCGTGGATGAGCTGTGCGGGATCACCGAGGAGCTCACCACCGACGTGGGCGGCGAGCTCCCCGAGCTGTCGGGGCATGGGAGAAGTCTGCACGAGTAGGGAGTGACGGCTACTTCTTCGTCGGGGCGTCCTTCGCCGCCGTCTTCTTCGAGCTGTTGTACGCCCGGATGACCTCGTTGGAGATGTCATACGCCGAGCGGGCGAAGATGATACCGGAGTCACGGCGCTCGAGGACGAAGCCCAGGTCCTCGCGCTCGGCGATGGAGGCGATGACGCCGTCGATCTTCTCGATGATCGGCTGCATCTCCTGCTGCTCCTTGGTCGCGGCCTCGGCGCGGCTCTTCTCCCACTTCTGGGCGAGCATCATCACCTTGCGCTGGAGCTCGGCCTCCTTCTGGGCCTTGGTCTCCGCGCTCATGGCGCTGGCCTGCTTGTCGAGCGTCTCCTTCTCGGCGCGGAGCGCGCTCTGCTCCTTGTCGATTTCCTTCTGCCGCGCGTCGAGCCACTTCTGCAGGCGGGCCTTGGCGGCCTTGCCGTCATCCACCTCCAGCATGACTTTCTGGAGGTCCACGTAGGCGACCTTCAGCTCGGCGGCCGAAGCGGCCACCGGAAGGCTGAGCGACAGTGCGGCGGCCGCGGCCGCGATGGTGGTGCGAAGCGACATGTTCAGCGACTCCTCAGGAAGGGTACAGGCTCCGACGTACGCCTATCGGGCATCTTCAATTCCCTCCGCCCGTGGGGGCGGACCCCGGGCGGCGGGCCAAGGGCTTATCAGAAGAAGTTGCCGATAGTGAACTCGAACAGGATGTTGTCGTCCTCTGGCCGCCTGGTGAGCGGGATACCCCACTCGAAGCGCAGGGGGCCAATGGGCGAGAACCAGCGGAAACCAAAGCCCGCAGCATGGAAGAGACCGAGCGGCAGCTTGTCCTGCCGGTCCTGGAAGAAACGCTCGTTGGCGGCAAAAGCGTTACCCGCGTCGTAGAAGAGGACGCCGCGCAGGCCGGCCTTCTCGAAGATGGGGAACTCCAGCTCGAAGTTGAAGATGAGCTGCTTGTTGCCACCCACCCGGAAGTCGGTGACGGTCGCGTCCGGACTGCCGGAGCGGGGAACCTTCACGGACGGGCTGATGCTGCGCAGGAAGTAACCGCGGACGCTGTTGATGCCGCCCACGTAGTAGAGCTCGGAGATGGGCAGCGGCTTGTCGGAGTCCAGTTGCTGGATGTAGCCAATGGTGGCGTTCGTCTTGAAGACGAAGCCCAGCGGCATGGGGAAGTACAGGCGCGAGTAGGCCGTGTACCGGTTGTAGAGGAAGGTGCCCCCGAGGAAGTCCGGAGCAAATTCCACCGAGCCGTAGTGGATGAAGCCCCGCGACGGGAACAGGCGGTTGTCGCGCCGGTCGAACGAGAGCGACAGGCGGGCCGCGCTGGTGACGCCCGAGAGGAACTGGTTGGCCAGCAGCACCGCGCCCAGGTTCTGCCCGGCCTCCACGTTCACGTACTCACGCGAGTAGCCGATGGTGCCCAGCAGGTCGTCCACGAACTGGTAGCCGATGGACACCGTGCCACCGGTGGAGTTGCGGATGAAGCCCTCGTAGTCCGCCTGGATGCGGAAGAACTCCGCGGACAGCAGGTAGCGCGTGTCCAGGAAGTACGGGTCGTAGAAGGACAGCTGCACCAGCGAGCGCAGGCCTGAAATCTGCGCGGACGCGGAGACGCTCTGGCCCCACCCCAGGAAGTTGTTCTGGGAGATCTGCGCCGTGAAGATGAAGTTCTCCACGTTGGAGAAGCCGAGGCCGACCTGGAAGGTACCGGTGGCCTTCTCCTTCACCTCCACCTGGAGGACGATGGTGTCGTCCGACGAGCCCGGGCGCTGGGTGATTTCCACCGTCTCGAAGAAGCCCAGCGCGGTGACGCGCTCACGGCTGCGGCGCACCCCGCTGCCGTTGTAGAGCTCGCCTTCGTAGACGCGCATCTCGCGGCGGATGACCTTGTCGCGCGTCTTGGTGTTGCCCACCACGTCGATGCGCTCGATGGTGACCTGGGGGCCCTTCTGCACGTCGAAGGTCAGGTCCACCGTCCGGTTGTCCGCGTTGACGCTGGTGACGGGGTTGATGTTGGCGTAGGCGTAGCCCCGGTCGTAATAGACGTCCGAGACGGCGAGGATGTCCTGCGACAGCTGCGAGCGGTTGAAGCGCTCGCCCGTGCGGGACGTCATCTTCTTCGCCATGTCCTCCTTGGTGACGTCGTCGAGCAGGTCGCCGGAGAAGTCGATCTTCCCGATGTCGTAGGGCTCGCCCTCCGTCACACGGAGGGTGATGAAGATGAAGCGCTTGTCCGCGGAGAGCTGGACGGTGGGCTTGTCCACCCGGACGTTGATGAAGCCCCGGTCGTAGTAGGCCATCTGGATGACGGCCAGGTCGCGCTGGAAGGCCTCCTCGCGGTAGGTGCCCTCGCCGGTGAAGAAGGAGAGGAATCCACCCTCGCGGGTGATCATCGTCTCCTTGAGCTCCTCGGCGGTGACCTTCTCCGCGCCGAGGATGGTGATCTGCTTCACCATCACCTTGGCGCGCTCGTTGATGTTGAACACCACATCCACGTTGGCGCCGCCCTCGACGGGCTTGAGCTGGTGGCTGACCTCGGCGAGGAAGTAGCCCTTCTCCACGTACTTCGCCTGGATCTTCTGCACGCTGGAGCGCACCAGCTCCATGTCCAGGATGGTGGAGGGCTTGACGTCAATCTCCTCCTTCAGGTCGTCCTTGTTCAGCTCCTCGTTGCCCACGAGCTGGACTTGCCGGACGGTGGGCCGCTCCTCGACGCGGACCACGTAGGCCACGCCCCGGGCCAGGCGCTGGACGAGCAGCTCCACGTCCTGGAAGTACCCCAGCGCCCACACCGCCCGCAGGTCCTGGGCGGTCCGGGTGGGGTTGAGCGTGTCGCCCACACGGGTGCGCAGGGCGCGGCGGATGGCCTCGGACTCCACGCGCCGGTTGCCCTCGACGCGGACCTCCACCACACGGTTGGCGTCCTCGGGAGAGACGGGGGCATCCTGGGGAAGCTCGACTTCGGAGGCCGAAGCCCCGGTGTCGGCGGGGGCGGTCGCCTCGGGCACGGGCGAGGGCGCAGCGCCCCCTGCCTCCTCCTGTGCCAGCACGGAGCCGGGCACGAGGGACCACATGGCGACCGCCATCAGCGGGAGCAGTGACTTGCGCGACAGAACGGGGAGCCTCAAGGGGAGACCGGCCAGGAAAAGGCGGGGCAATCTACGGGAAGGTCCCCGAGGCCCTCAATGCAAAATTGCCGGGACATCACGCCTCCGACACCTCCCCCCCTGCTAACCTGAGACGACGGGGCATGGAGCGAGCAAGCGTCTCGTTGTGGGTGACGACCACGGCGGTGATGCCCTGCTCGCGGTTCACGTCCCGCAGGAGCTGGTGGATACCCTCGCCCGTCGCCGGGTCCAGGTTGCCAGTGGGCTCGTCCGCCAGCAACACCGCGGGCTTGAGCACCAGCGCGCGCGCCAGGGCCACGCGCTGGGCCTCGCCACCGGAGAGCTCTCCGGGACGGTGGTCCACGCGATGTCCCAGTCCCACCCGCTCCAGGAGTTCACGCGCGTACGCGTAGGCGCCCGTTCGGTCCTGCCGCTGGATGAGGGCGGGCATGGCCACGTTCTCCAGCGCGGTGAACTCCGGCAGCAGGTAGTGGCTCTGGAAGACGAAGCCGATGGTCCGGTTCCGGAACTCGGCAATCTCCGCATCGTTCATGGAAAACACGGAGCGTCCCTCGAAGAGCACCTCGCCGGCTGCGGGGGCGTCCAGCGTGCCCAGCACGTGCAGGAACGTGCTCTTGCCCGCGCCGGAGGCGCCCACCAGGGAGACGAGCTCCCCCCGCTGGATGTCCAGCGACACGCCTCGAAGGATGTCGATGCGCTTGTCGTGCAGGAAGTAGCTCTTGAAGACATTGCGGATGGACAACAGCGCCATGGCTACTCCGCCTTGAGGCCTTCCACCGGCTCCACGCTGCTGGCCTTGAGGGCCGGGTAGATGGAGGCGAGGTAGGTGACGAGCACCGCGATGACGACGGCCAGCACGGTCTGCACCGGCTCGATTCGCACCGGCAGCGCCGGGATGTAATAGACGTCCGGGTCCAGCTTGATGCCGACCTTCTCGATGAAGACGCACCAGGACAGGCCGGAGATGAGCCCGAGGAAGCCGCCCGCGACGCCAATCTGAAGGCCCTCGGCGAGGAATATCTTCACGATACCGCCGTCCGAGACGCCCAGCGCCTTGAGGACGGAAATCTCCTTCCGCTTCTCCAGCACCAGCATGATGACGGTGGCGACGATGAGGCCGGCGGCCACGATGATGATGATGGAGAGGATGATGCCCATCACCAGCTTCTCCAGGCGCAGCGCGGAGAAGAGGTTCTTGTTCATCTCCCCCCAGTCACGCGCCCGGTAGGGGTAGCCGCCCAGCGCCTTCACCACCTGCGAGGCGATGCGCCGCGCGTCGTCGATGTCCGCCACCTTGAGCTCGATGCCCGTGGCGCCCTTCACGTCGAAGAAGTCCTGGGCCTCCTTGAGGAGGATGTAGACGAACTTGGAGTCGTACTCGTACATGCCCGAGTAGAAGAGGGCCGCCACGCGGAAGGCGCGGCTCTTCGGAATCGGGCCGGAGGGCCCCAGCTCGGTGCCCAGCGGGGAGACGACGTTCACCCGGTCTCCCACCACCACGCGCAGCGACGCCGCCAGCTCACGGCCGATGACGATGCCCGGCAGCACCGCCGGCTTCTTGGGCGCGCCGGAGCGGCGGATGATGTCGTCCTCCACCACCCCGCTCTCCTCGGCGGGCTCCTCGTCGTCCGGCAGGCCGCGGTGGACGATCTTCTCCGGGGTATAGAGGATGTCGAGCGAGCCGCCGCCGAGGATGTTGCGCGGCAGGTCCGTCACCTCGCCCACCGTGGCCGGGTCGATGCCCTTGATGATGACGCCGTCCACGTTGCCCTCGGACGCAATCATCACCTGGTTGATGATGAAGGGCGTCTGTCCCACGACGCCGGGCACCTTGCGCACGGCCTCCATGACCTTGGGGTACTCGGGCAGGTCCCCCGCGTACTTGGACACCACGGCGTGCGCGTTGGTGCCCAGAATCTTCTGCTGCAGGTCCGCCTCGAAGCCGCTCATCACCGACAGGACGATGATGAGCGCCATCACCCCCACGCCCACGCCGCCCACGGACAGGGCGGTCATCATCATGGTGGGCGACTGCTCACGCAGCTTGAGGCGGTTGAGGTCGGAGGCGGCCGCCAGCGGGTCGCTCAGGCCCAGTTTGCGGATGCGGGTGCGCTCCACCGCGGCCTCCGCGGAGCGGATGACGAAGTAGATGAGCAGCGGCGGGATGATGCCCAGCATCAGCACCGCCAGCGTGCCCAGGAGCAGCGAGGGCCGGAACACCGCGACGTGCCGCCGCGCGACGAAGAGCTCGAAGCCGAGCTTCAGGTCCACGCGGCCGCTGCCCGCGGCGATGAAGCCGGTGTTGACGCCCAGCACCAGCGCCAGCACCAGGAACGTGAAGACGAGCCAGTACCCCAGCTCCGGGCGCCCGATCAGCCCCGCGACGTACGTCACCTCGCGTAGCCGGTAGCCCAGCGCGAGCTGGAGCCCGGGCAGCCGCTCCATCAGCGTGAGGACGATGGGGATGGGCAGGCCCAGGTACAGCACGCCGATGGTGGCCTCGGGCAGCGACAGCCGCTGCGCGCGCGAGGCGCCGATGAAGCCGGAGATGAACGCCACCATGCCACCGGCGATCAGCGCGATGGCGAACGCCCCGGTGGGCGACACGGACAGGCCACCGCCGCCCCCCTTCGCCGCGCCCGACAACTCCGTGGTCGACACGCCGCTGGAGAGCACCGTCTGCAGGAGGATGAGGACCACCTCCGCCAGCAGGATGCCGCCGCCGTAGGCCCCCAGGGTGCTCCAGTAGAAGTCCCGGTAGCGCGCCAGCCGCGGGTACAGCGTGGCGCCCGCGGCCGGGCTGGGCCCTTCGGAAGGCTCGGGGGCGCGGCGGATGCCCGCCGCGATGAGCGCCCACCCCGCGAGCCACACGGCCGTTCCGGCCACCAGCACGCCGGTGTTCGGCAGCGGCGTGACGGCCTGCTCGGCCACCATGCGCGCCGCGGTCACGGCCTGGATCAGCCCACCCCACCCGAGCAGGGAGAGCCCCAGCGCGGGGCTGGCCTCCTCCCAAGCCTGGGCGGACGTGAGCGCCACCCCCAGCAGGACGAAGCCCGCCAGGGCGACCAGGGCCCCAATCCAGATGAAGGTCCAGCGATAGACGGTCTGCCGTTCGGCGGAGTGCACGCGGCCTCCTGGCTACTTCGCCAGTGGCTTGAGGAGGGGAAACAGGATGACGTCCCGGATGCTCTGCGAATCCGTGAACAGCATGGCGAGCCGATCAATCCCGATGCCTTCACCGGCCGTGGGCGGCATGCCGTGCTCGAGGGCGCGGATGTAGTCCTCGTCGTAGTCCATGGTCTCCTGCTGTCCCCGCTGCTTCGCCTCCAGCTGGGCCAGGAAGCGGCCCTTCTGGTCCAGCGGGTCGTTCAGCTCGGAGAAGGCGTTCGCGATTTCCCGCCCCGCCACGTACAGCTCGAAGCGGTCCGTCACCTCCGGGTTCTGGTCATTGCGGCGGGCCAGCGGCGAGACGGCGGTAGGGAAATGGGTGATGAAGGTGGGATGGATGAGGGTGTGCTCGACGTGGTGCTCGAAGAGCGCGCCCACCAGCTCCCCGTGGTTCATGGTGTCGATGGCCCGCCGCTCGGCCTCCGAGTGGCTCGTCTTGAGCAGCTCGTGACGCAGCCGGTCCGGGTCCGCCATGTCCTTGTCGGACAGGCTGCCCACCGCCTCGCGGATGGCCTCCGTCATGGAGATGCGCTTCCAGCCCTTGCCGAAGTCGAGCACGTGCTCGCCGTACTTCACCTTCGTGTCGCCGGTGACGGCCTGGGCCGCCGCGGAAATCATCTCCTCGGAGAGGTCCATCAGGTCCTCGTACGTGGCGTACGCCTGATAGAACTCGAGCATCGTGAACTCGGGGTTGTGCCGGGTGCTGATGCCCTCGTTGCGGAAGTTGCGGTTGACCTCGTAGACGCGCTCCAGGCCGCCCACCACCAGGCGCTTGAGATACAGCTCCGGGGCGATGCGCATGTACAGGTCGATGTCGAGCGCGTTGTGGTGCGTGGTGAAGGGCCGCGCCGCCGCGCCGGACACGAGCGGGTGCATCATCGGCGTCTCGACCTCGACGAAGTCGCGCGTGTCGAGGAAGTTGCGGATGAAGCGGATGAGCTTGTTGCGCCGGAGGAAGGTCTGCTTCACGTCCGGGTTGGACACCAGGTCCAGGTAGCGCTGGCGGTAGCGGACCTCCACGTCCGTCAGGCCATGCCACTTCTCGGGCAGGGGCCGCAGCGACTTGGTGAGCGGGGTGAACTTGGTGGCGGACAGCGTCAGCTCGCCCGTCTTCGAACGGAACACGGGGCCGGTGGCGGCCAGGAAGTCGCCCAAGTCACACAGCTTGAAGGTCTCGTAGGCGTCCCCCAGGGCGTCCTTCTTCATGTGGACCTGGATTTCGCCCGAGCGGTCGCGCAGCTTGATGAAGGCGGCCTTGCCGAACGAGCGCATGGCCACGATGCGGCCGGCGACGTCGTACGGCGGCGGCGCGGCCTGCTCGATTTCCTCGGCGGACTGGGCGCCGTGCTTCTCGTGGATTTCGGCGGCCTGGTGCTGGGGACGGTAGCCGTTGCCGTACGGATTGAAGCCGGCCTCGCGCCACTTCGCGGCCTTCTCCAGCCGCTGGTCGTAGATTTCCTGTTCCTTCGTCCCGAGGTCGCCCTCGCCCGCACTCTTTTCGCTCTTGTTCTCGGTCTCGGCCATGACGCGCTTTCCCAAAGGCGCGGCACCGTAGCCAAGGCTCCCCCGGGACGCAACGCAACACAGCGGATGCCCGGTCAGGGAGCGGCCATCACCAGGAAGGCCGCCACCGCGGCCGCCAGCAGCAGCGGGATGAGGATTTCCACCGGAAGACGGTGGCTCATGTGCGCCATGTGCAGGCCCCGCAGGCCGAAGCGGCGCTTGCGGCGCACGCGGCGGAGCACCATGGAGGCGAGCGCGGGCGGCGCCTTCTCGCGCTCCACGCCCTGGACCCGCTTCACCGCGCTGGCATAGCGCTGCCAGCCCTGGCGGCAGTCCTCGCAGCCGTCCAGGTGGGTGCGAACCTCCTGGGCCTTGGGGGCCGGAAGCTCGTCGTCCGCGAGCGCGAGGAACAGCGCCCTCGCCTCGCGATGGTCCATCCGCGGTTCCACGTCCCGCAGTCTGCGATGAATGCCGCTCATGGCTCAAGCCGCCCCAGGAGGTCCGCCAGCTTTTCCCGGGCCCGGTGGAGCCGGCTCTTCACCGTGCCCTCCGGTAGCTCGGTGATGTCGATGATTTCGTCGTAGCTGAGGCCTTCGATGTCGCGCAGCGCCACCAGCATGCGCGCATCCGGCTCCAGTTGGGAGATGGCCCACTGCACCCGGGCCCGCTCGCGCGCGGACTCCAGCGCGGCGTCCGGGCCGGGCGCCGTCCCGCCCCCCTCGGTGAGGAGGGCCGCGGCCTCGTCGTACACGTCCGAGCGCCCCCGCCCCCGTCGCTTGAGGTACTTGAGGCGGTTGATGCAGTGGTTGCGGGTGATGCGGAACAGCCAGGTGGACAGCTTCGAGTCCTCGCGGAAACGGCGGACGTTCTGGTGCACGCTGACGAAGATTTCCTGCACCAGGTCGTGCGCTTCCTCGCGGTCCCCCAGCATGCGGACGCAGAAGTCGTAGAGCCGGTCCTGGTGGGTGCGGACCAGCAGCTCGAAGGCGTCCGGGTCCCCCCGGCGCAGCCGCGCGAGCAGCGCCGCGTCCTGCCGGCGCGATTCGGACGCGTCCGCGGCGGCAGCCCCTTCCTGTCCGATTTCGAGCACGCCGCCCGATGACACCGGTCTCCTCCCGCGACAGCCCCTCCGCAGGAGGTGCCACCGTCCCTCAGCCTACCCCGTCCCCTACCCCGCGGCCCTCCGACAGCAGGGCCGCGAAAAAGGTTCCGGGGCACGGCGAGGAAACGCCGGTGCCTAGTCCGCGCCGGCGCCGCGGTTGGGGTTCTTCACGCCCAGGAGCTGCGCGGTGACGAACTCCTCCAGGTCCCCGTCCAGCACCGCGTCCACGTTGCCCGTCTCCACGCCGGTGCGCAGGTCCTTCACCATGCGGTACGGCGCCAGCACGTAGGAGCGGATCTGCGAGCCGAAGGAGATGTCCTTCTTCTGCGCCTCGGCGGCGTCGCGCGCGGCCTCGCGCTTCTTCATCTCCAGCTCGTACAGGCGGCCGCGCAGGATCTTGAAGGCCATGTCCTTGTTGGCCGACTGCGAGCGCTCCGTCTGGCAGGTGATGATGATGCCGGTGGGCAGGTGGCGCAGCTGCGCGGTGGACGACGTCTTGTTCACCTTCTGGCCGCCGGCGCCACCACCGCGGATGAACTTCAGCTCGATGTCCTTCTCCGGGATGTCGATCTCGATGGTGTCGTCCACCTCGGGATAGACGTCCACGGACGCGAAGGCCGTCTGCCGGCGCGCGTTGGCGTCGAAGGGAGAGATGCGCACCAGGCGGTGCACGCCCACCTCCGCCTTCAGGTAGCCGTAGGCGAAGTCACCCTCGATGCGCAGGGAGACGTTCTTGAAGCCCGCCTCTTCGCCCGGCACCTCGTCGTTGATCTCGACCTTCCAGCCCTTGGCCTCGCAGTAGCGCGTGTACATGCGCAGCAGCATGGCCGCCCAGTCCATGGAGTCGGTGCCGCCGGCGCCAGCGTTGATGTCCATGAAGCAGTTGCTGCGGTCCTGCTCGCCGGACAGCATGCGCGCCAGCTCCAGCTTGGCGACCTCGCCCTCGAGCCCCACGAGCGAGCCCTCCGCCTCCTGGGTGGTGGCGTCGTCGTTGGCCTCTGCGGCCAGCTCGAAGAGCACCTGCGCGTCATCCAGGCCGCGCATCACCTTGTCATAGGCGCCGACGCTGGCCTCCAGCGTGGACTTCTCCTTGAGCAGGGCCTGCGCCTTGGTGTTGTCGTCCCAGAAGGTGGGCAGCGTGGAGTCGCGTTCAATCAGCGCGATGCGGGACCGCTTGCGGTCGAGGTCAAAGATGCCCCCGGAGCGCCAGCACGCGCTCTCTGAGGCCGTTGATCTTCTCCATCGAATCGTTCGCCATGGCTTCTTTCCGTATCCTCGTCAGGGAGTCTTCAGCGTTGCGACGGCATCCCGCCGTCCGGCTGACGCGCGGTCCGCGCCGGGAAGGCGCGCCAGCACCCGGTCCAGTCCGAATGCGCCCACCATGCCCAGGGAGATGGGCAGGATGAGCGCGATGAGCCGCCAGTTGTCCTGGTCGAAGGGCGGCAACACCTTGAGCAGCACGCCCAGCACGCCCGAGGCCGCCAGCACCAGCCACACCTTGAACAGCCGCGCGCGCGCCTTCTGGCTGCCCCACATGAGGGCCATGCCGAAGGGCAACGCCAGCAGGGTCAGCGGGTTGGCCAGCAGCAGGTTCTCGTTGCGGTGCGTCACCGTGTGGTCCGTCACCAGGCCCATGATGAACAGCGCGGTGCCGGGCAACCCGAGCCCCAGCCCCATGACGACGTTCTCCAGGCCGAGCAGCAGCCGGGCCACGCCGCTGCCGCTCTTGCGCTCCCAGGCCGCCAGCCCCACCGCGAGGCCGCCCAGGGCCACGCCGAGGGCGAGAATCCATGGGCCCCAGGCGGGAGGCTCCGCCGGCGGGCGCTTGCGCGTCGCCGACTCGTAATAGTTCCACTGCTTCGCCACCAGCGGCTCCGGCGGGCCGTCCGCGCGCTTCACCTGGAGCGCCGCCACCTGGGCTTCCAGCTCGTCCGGGAGGAAGGCCTCCTCCCACTTCGTGACGGGACGATCGATTTCGTCGTTCATCATGAAGTCGAGCAGCACGCTCATGGGCGCGTTCACCGCCGTGTAGCGCCGGGTGTGCTCGCGCAGCGTCATCCGGCCCGGCGCCCGGTCCGCCTCGCGGAGCTGACCGCCCGTGGCCACGTCAATCATGTCCCGCAGCCGGGTGACGCAGTTGTCGTTGTAGTGGTGGTACAGGTACTCACGGTTCTCCGGCAGCACGTTCTCCGCCAGGCGCCTGGCGACGACGACGCGCTGCTCGGGTGTGAGGTTCAGCTCCTGCACGCGGACGTCGCGGTCCTCGGCCTGGTAGTGACGGAAGGTGCCACCCACCGACGACTGGCCCACCCAGAACTCCAGCCGGCCCATGGCGAAGCGGGCGAGCATGGCCTCGTCGAAGGAGAACATCCCGTAGTTGTAGAGGCGCGACTGCCGCAGCCTCCGGTCCTCCACCACCAGGGAGCCATGCCCCCACCAGGAGGGCACGTCGTCCCCGGGGCTGAAGGTCACCAGGAGGATGGCCAGGTCCTCGCCCTGGCTCTCTCCCGTGCCCCACGGCGGCAGGGAGGCCGCGCGCGCGGGCGCCGCCAGCAGCAGCAGGCCGAGCAGGCAGGAGGCAATGAGGGACGGGCGGAGCATGGGTCAATCCAACACGCGGGAGGCCGCCTACCTATCACGCGACACGCCCCGCTCAACCGGCGGGATTGCCGGATTGTCCGGCGAGGAGCCGACAGAGGGCCTACATGAGGCTGCGGGCTCGCCGCGCCCGGGCATCCACCTGGAGCGAGTCCGCGACCATGCCCCGCTCGCCCAACAGCTGCTCCTCCAGTGCCGCCATGCGCTTCGCGTCCCGAGGCCGCTCGTGGTCATGGCCCAGCAGGTGAAGCAGGCCGTGCGCCAGGTAGCGCGCCATCTCCGACTCCAGCGTGCGGCCGTACTCCTTGGCCTGCCGCTTGGCCGTGTCCAGGGAGATGACCACGTCACCCAGCGGGCGGGGCCCCGGCGTGCCCTTGGGCAGCTCGCCCGCGGGGAAGCTCAGCACATCCGTCGCCTTGTCCTTCTGGCGCCAGGTGCGGTTGAGCCGGCGGATGGCCCGGTCGTCCACCAGGGACAGGGACAGCTCCACGCCCGACAGCTCGAGCTGCACCAGGTAGTCCTTCGCCCACGCCGTCAGCAGGCGCGCGAAGTCCCGGCCCTGGCCGTGGGCCACCTGGATGGTGACGTGGTTCTCCTCCACGCGGGGCTTGGGCGCCTCCATGTGCGCCAGCTCGGGACGGAACGCTGGCGCGCATACCGACCAGTAGTCGCACGCGCCCTGGCCGTCGTTGCGGTACACCACGCGCTTGCCGCGGGGCACCAGCCCCACCTCACCGGCGGCGATGCGCTCGCGGCGGCCCTCCACCACCACCGTCAGCTCGCCCGTCAGGACGATGACGACCTCGTCGAACTCGGGCGTCTGCGCGGGCTCGGACCAGCCCGGGGGGGCCAGCATCCGGGCCACCGACGCGGACTCGGTCTGGGTGGTGGCCGCGCCCACGAACTCCTCGATGCGCTTGCCGTCATCCCGGGGAATCAGCTTCCCCTTGCGCAATCTCACGCTGTTGCCCCTCCGTGCCGCGCTCATGCCCCACCCGCGTTCCGCGTCTTGTCCTTGGCTTCCACCGGCCGCGGCGCGCCGGCCACGACCAGCGGCGGCGCCTTGCCCCCGCCCACCGCGCCCGCCGGGTAGGCCGGGCGCGTGTGGTAGATGCCCTCGAGCGTGTGCAGGAAGGACTGCGAGATGAGGTTGAGGTCCTTCAGCGTCAGGTCACACTCGTCGAGCTGACCCTCGGAGAAGATGAGGTTGATGATCTTCTGCACCTGCGCCAGCAGCTTGGGCGTGGTGGGGTCCGGCATGGAGCGCGTGGAGGCCTCCACCGCGTCGGCGATCATCACCAGCGCCGCCTCCCGGAACTGCGGCTTCGGCCCCGGGTAGCGGTAGATGCTCTCGTCGATGGGTGGCGCCCCCTCCTTGCCTTCCTGCTCCTTCAGGGCCTTGTGGTAGAAGAAGCCCACCGTGCGGGTGCCGTGGTGCTGCGGAATCGCGTCCGCCACCAGCTTGGGCAGCCGGTACTGGCGGGCCATCTCCAGGCCCTCCGTCACGTGCCGCTTGATGATGACCGCGCTCATCGCCGGCGCGAGCGCGTCATGGCGGTTCTCGCCCTTCTGGTTCTCACCGAAGTAGAGCGGATTCCGGCCCTTGCCGATGTCGTGGTAGTACGCACACGAGCGCGCCAGCAGCGGATTGGCCCCAATGGCCTCCGCCGCATTCTCCACCAGCGAGCCGATGATGATGGAGTGGTGGTAGGTGCCGGGCGCCTGGACGATGAGCTCCTTGAGCGCCGGGTGGTTGAGGTTGGCCAGCTCCAGCAGCTTGATGTCGGAGGCGTAGCCGAAGGTGGCCTCGATGAGCGGCGTGAGCGCCATCACCATCACCGGCACCGCCAGCGACGAGCCGATGAAGGCGCTCACCGCGGTGATGAGCGTGTCGGCCGAGAGGCCCTTGCCTTCCACCAGGAAGAGGAAGAGCACGGCCACCAGGTTCACCGCGCCCGTCACCAGGCCCGCGCGGAAGATGCCCACGCGGTCCTTCGCCTTGACGATGCGGTCGGCCGCCACCAGCGAGCCCACCAGCGTGAAGATGCCGAAGGCCAGCGAGTTGCCCAGCATCACCCCGGTGAGGCAGGCGAAGACGAGCGCGAAGAAGAGCGCCAGCTCCTGGGCCAGGATGAAGCGCACCAGCATGGCGCCCGCCGCCACCGGGAAGGCGTAATAGAAGGCCTCGATGGGGATGGACGTGTACCGGTCCTGCACGGCGTCCGCGATGGACACCCAGAGCTGCAGCAGGCCCAGCATGCCCAGCAGGAGCATGCCCAGCAGCACCCCGTCCTTGCGCGTGGGCCGGAAGCGCCGGAAGGCCGCGCGGCAGAAGAAGTACGACGCCACGATGAGCAGGCCCACCAGGCCCGTGCCGCCCACCTGGAGCTGGAACAGGTCCAGCTTGTCCGTCTCCGCGCGCATGCCGCGCAGGATGACGAGGTGCGACTCGTTGACCAGCTCGCCGTCACCAATGACGCGCTGGCCCTTCTTGATGGAGATGACGGCGTCCTTCACCGCCTGGGCCGCCTGGTTGCGGCGCGCGTCCGTCTCCGCGATGTTGATGGTGAGGTTGGGCCGCACCAGCCGCTGGGCCATCCTGAGGATGGCGCGGCGCTGGATGCCCGGCGCGTCCGGCATCAGGTTTCCAGGTACGGAGGCGAAACGCTCCATCTCCTGGTGCGCCTCGGCCACGTCCACCACGAGGGCGGAGTTTCCCGGCAGGGTCTCCTCGGCCTTGTTCACCACGTCCCGCACGGTGAGGCCCTGGTGGGCCTCGCGCACCAGCTCCTCGCGCAGACCGGCGACGTGCACGGGCCCGCGGTCGGAACGGTACGCCCGCTCCAGCACCAGGAGCATGGCCGTCTCGGCCTCCACCGAGAACCTGGTGGCGTAGAGCGCCTGGAAGTCCTCGGCCTCCAGCACCGCATCCCGCTTGCCGAAGAAGCGCTCCTGGAGCTCCGCGCGCATCTTCTCGCGGGTGGCGCGCTCCAGCTCCACCATCTCCGGTGACGCGGCGGGACGACGCTTGCCCTTCGCCTCGCGCTCCTCGGGCTCGCTCTCCTCCTGGGCCTCGGCCAGGGCGTCCAGGTGCATGCGCATGGACGCGAAGGCGGAGCTCACCGTCGCGCGCAGCTGCCCCAGGACAGCCGGGTTCAGGTCATAGACGGGCCGGACGGCGGCGCGCGCGTCCTGGCGGCGTTGCTGCGTCATGGCCCGGTGGACGATTTCGTAATCCCGGGCGGCCTTGAAGCCCGCGGGCGAGCTGGCCCGGAACGGCTTGCCGAGGTTCTCCTCGGTCAGCGCCGGAATCTGCTGGCTGTAGAGCCCCGGGGAGATGATGAAGCCCGCGCCTACGGAGACGGCGAGCAGCAGAAGAACCTGGACAGCGCGCCGCCCCCAGACGCCATTGTCCAGGCCGAGGCGTTCGGCGAGCGCGTCCAGCGGACTGCGCCCGGGGGGCTGCGTTTCCGGTTCGGCCATGGGGGTCCTCACCCTAGATAAGGCGTCGCGGATCCTTCAAGGACGCAGCGCCAGGGAATATTCGCAAGGGTGGGATGGAGTACGCCCGCCCGGCAGGGTGTGCACGGGTGGGCGCACGTAGGTCCACGCACCGTTACTCGGCGGCAACGGGCTCGGGAGCCGGCTCCGACGGCGCTTCCGGGTCCGGAGTGACCTGGGTGGCCGCAGCCTGGGCGGCAGCCTCCCGGGCGGCCTGGGCCTCGCGCTGGGCGAGGTCCGCCCGGTCGTAGGCGCGGATGACTTCCTGGACCAGGGGGTGGCGGACCACGTCCACCTCCGCGAACTCCGCGAAGTGGATGCCGTCGATGTTCTTCAGCACGGCGCGGGCGTGGTTCAACCCGGACATCTTCCCCGTGGGCAGGTCCACCTGCGTCACGTCACCGGTGATGACGGCCTTGCTGTTGTAGCCCAGGCGCGTCAGGAACATCTTCATCTGTTCCACGGTGGTGTTCTGCGCCTCGTCGAGGATGACGAAGGCGTCATTGAGCGTGCGGCCGCGCATGAAGGCCAGCGGGGCCACTTCCACCACGCCCTGCTCCAGCAGGTGCGCGGCGCGCTCGGCCGCCATCATGTCGTGGAGCGCGTCATAGAGGGGCCGCAGGTAGGGGTTCACCTTCTCCTGCAGATCGCCGGGCAGGAAGCCCAGCTTCTCGCCCGCCTCCACGGCGGGACGCGCCAGGACGATGCGCTTGACCTTGCGCTCCTGGAGGAAGGCGACCGCCATGGCCATGGCCAGGTACGTCTTGCCCGTACCGGCGGGGCCGATACCGAAGACGATGTCATGGCCGCGGATGGCATCCACGTAGCGCTTCTGGTTGATGCTCTTGGGGGAGATCTGCCGGTTCCCGGAGCTCTTGAGCACGGGCCCCAGCATCACCTCCTGCAGGGACTCCGCGCCGCGGCCGAGCACCTTGATGCCCTGCTCCACGTCCTCGCGGTACACGGGACGGCCGGCGCGGATCATCTGCTCCAGGTTCTCCAGGAGGCGCACCGCGAAGGCCACGGCATCCGACGGGCCGGAGAGGTGGAATTCGGTCCCCCGTTGTCCCACCCGGACCCCGAGGCGCCGCTCCATCAGCTTGAGGTTTTCGTTCTGGTTGCCGCAGAGGGCCAGGGCGGTCGCGTTGTCACGAACGTCCACCTTGGCGGAGGCGGTAATGACTTCGGGCGCTTCCAACGTGGCGGGATTTCGCAATGCGGGTTCTTTCCTCGGTCTATGTCCCTTACCGCTGACACCAACGTAACGCCGCCATTCAGGCCGCGAAAGACGACTTTGTGTCAGGGCTAGCGCAAGGGTGGCAGGAGAACGAACTGCCGAGCGGCCAACCGCCGGTAATAGTACTCTTCCTGCCAGGGGTATTTCAGTTCGCCCGGTTTCAACAGTCCAGCCTGGACCAAAGAATCCAGACGTTCGGGCAGCTCTCCGCGTTCCAGTCGGAAGACCTCCAGCGCGGCCTCGATGCGGACGCGTTGGGCCTCAGAAACATGACGTTGGGCCGCTGAATCCGCAAACGGCGTGGACGACGCACCTTCGTGACTCACGCCCACCGCGCGGGACACCACCAGCGCCAGTGCCGCCAGCACCGCCATGGTGGCGAGCAGGCGTCCCACGGGGGCGCCCAGGCGGGCAAGCAGACGCGGGTCTCCCGGCGTGGGTGCCGGGGCCCCCTCCGGCAGGATGGGCCGGATGTACTCCCCCTTCACCAGGTTGTAGAGCGCCTTGCAGGTCTCGAACTCGCCCAGGCACGAGATGTCCACCAGCTTGCGGAGGTCGCGCCCGGGCGACAGCTCGTCGTAGATGCGGCGCTCCGACGGACCGATGGCCCCGAGCTCTCCGCCCTCGTCGTCGAAGCGAGGCTGAGGCAGGGCCTTGATGCGCTCGAAGACGAGGTCGTCGCGGTGGATTTTCTGCCGGATGACGGGCCACTCATCCACCATCCGGAAGCCCTCCATCAGCACCGTCTCGGCGCGCAGGGGCTGGATGGCTTCCGCGTCCGGCTCCACGGGCTCCTGGACGAACTCGTAGGTGCCCGACTTCCAGGTGAAGAGGCGGTAGAGGGTCTCCGTCGCCTGGAGCTGCATCATGGCCTGGAAGCGCTCGGCGGTGATGGCCTGGCTGGAGACGAGCACGTCCCCCAGCCGCTTCAGGGTGCGGCGCTGCGTCTCCAGGGCCGCCTCGAGCTGCGTCTCGGTGATGAGCTCCGAGCGCACCAGCATGGTGCCGATGAGCTCCTTGCGCTTCCGGGTGACGCTCTCCGCCTTGATGATGTGGCCATCATTGAAGCCGATGCGCACTTCCTGGTCCTTGGTGCGGACATGGAGCGTGCCCGTCTTCTGCTGCTGCCCGATGAGCTGCAGGATGTCGCCAATCCCAAAGTCCTTCAGGGTGCCTTGCAGGGACATGGACGCTCACTCTCCCCGCCGCAGACGGTGCAGACCGCGCAGCGACAGCACATGGACGCCCAGCAGGAGCAATGCCGCGGGCACCAGCTTGAGGTACACCGGCGCCTCCCCATAGGGCCCTCGCACCAGGCCCTGGTGGAGCAGCACCGCGGCCAGCGCGAAGAGGAAGCCGAAGGCATAGAGGGCGCCCCGGAATGGCAGGCCCGACGCCACGTGCCCCGCCCCGGACAGCACCACGCCCAGCACGTAGGTCAGCCGCCCCGACCAGGCCCGGTGACGGTCCACCTGGCGCTGCTTCCGGGTCCGAAGGTGCTGCGGCACCAGCCCGCGGCGCGAGAAGACGTTGACGCACTGGCCACATTGCTTGCTGCCCACGCCCAGCTCCGGGTCGCAGCGCACACACACCGCGCGCCCGCAGCGCTCGCACACCCGGGCCACCTTCAAGCGGTCTCCCGCGAAGCCGAGCAGGGCCAGCAGCACCGCCACGCACGCGGCGCCCACCGACGCCACCGGGCCTGGAGGAACCCCGGGCAGCAACCACCGCGTCAGCTGCGTCTCCACCTGACGGCCCGCCTCCGTGCCATCCGCGAGCGGGAGCCAGTCGGCCTCCAGCAGCGGCGGGGAGAGCAGCAGCAGGTTCATGAGCAGACGGCTCTCCGGAGGCGGCTCCCGGGCAATCAAGGAGTTGTCCAGCGCCTGCGCCGAGGCCATCGCCGTGGCGGCGCGGTCCAGCTCCTGGCCCACCTCGGCGTCCGGCAAGGTCTTGGCCCGGCGGCGCACCACCTGGGCCAGGTTGTAATGCGGAGCCGCCAGGTCGGGCGCCGACCGTGACGCCTGCGCGTAGAGGAGCGCCGCGCCATCCGGGTCCCCCAGCGCGACCAGGGTGTTGCCGAAGCGCGTGAGCAGCCGCGCGTCCGAGCTCTTCAGCAGTGAGGCCGCCTTGAAGTGCGTCCGTGCCTCCTCCAGCAGGCCCCGGCGTGATTCGAAGTACGCCAGCGAGACGACTTCGGCGAAGGTCGCCGTCCGCGCCTCCAGCCGCGCCAGCACCCGCGAGCGCGCCTCCTCGGCGGACAGTCCCCCGCGCTCCAGGAGGTACACGTCCTCCGCCGGAGTCCCCGCGAACGCCGTGACGCGCGCGAGCTGCCCCGCGGCCAACGGCAGCAGTGCCACGCCGGCGACGAGCACCGCCGCGACCACGCGCTCCGCGCGGGACAGGTAGAGCGACACCACGGCGAGCATCAGCAGCAGCGTGTGCAGGATGCCCAATCCCAGCACCCACGGCAGGCTCAGGAGCAGCACGCCCAGCACGGCGGATTGCCACTTGGATACGACCCGAGGCAGCAGGTGGTGGAAGTCGTGCAGCGCGTAACGGAGCCTGCGCAGGAAGAACAGCGCCATCAGCGCCGCGGCGGTGGCCCCCCAGGCCATGAGGATGAGCGAGCCCAGGTCCGCCATCGCGGGGCGGCGGTAACGCGCATCCTGCACCAGGGTCGTCAGCGCCTGACGCACCTGCCCCAGGGCGCGGGACACGTCGCCCGGCTTCTCCAGGGCATACAGCTCCGCCAGCTCGAAGCGCGCATAGGGCAGCCCTGGAGACAGCTCCACCGCGACCTCGGCCAGCCGCACCGCCCCGGGCAGGTCTCCCGCCCGGCGACGAACGGCCGCCTCCCGGAGGAAGCCCGCGCTCAGCGGCTCCAGGTTGGTGGCGGACAGCTCGACGCGCAGGGTCCGCAGCTCCGTGAGTGCCGCCGCGGCAGCGTCGCGGTCATTGGTGGCCCGGGCCTGCCGCCACCGGTTCCAGACGGCTTCCAGGTCCGCGTCCGTGACCTGGGGCGCGAGCACGGGGCTCAGCGTCACGGGCCGGGGGGTGATGACGGTGGGTTCCTCGGCCGGAGGTGGAGGGATCGCCACCGGCGTCCGTTCACGCCTCGGAGCCGGCTCCGCTTCCTGCACGCCACGGAGAGAGCCCCGGGCAGGCGCCCCGGCGCTGTCCTCGAACTCCACATCCGTGGAAGCATCCTCGGCGGGAACGTCCTCCTCTTCTTCGGGCACGTCATCCACGTAGGCGCCGTCGTCCACTGGCGAATCCATGGACTCGTCCCGCAGGTCGGCCTCCATCGGCCCCGGATCCACCTCGGGAAGGCGCGTGGGGGCCTCGAGCTGCGCGGACGCGACGGCGGGAACCAGGAGCGTGAAGCCGCTGAGGAAAAGTGCGAGAAGCGGGAGGCGGATCATCCAGGGGGTGGATGATAGGCGACCCAGGGCCAACCGCGAAAACGAACGCCAGCCTGCCAGCCCACCTGCCGCGTTTGCCGGACAGCACCGGACCCGTGCGTGCTACAGGAATGTGCATGGCGGACACGATGCTGGACCCCGGGGCCGAGCTGGAGCGACTGGTCGACATCATGCGGAAGCTGCGCGCCGAAGGCGGCTGCCCGTGGGATCGCGAACAGGACCTGCGCTCGCTGCGGCCCTACCTCCTGGAGGAAGCCTTCGAGGTCCTGGAGGAGATGGACCGGGTGGCCTACGGCGGCTCCTGGCGCACCTTCTGTGAGGAGCTGGGAGACCTGCTCTTCCAGATCGTCTTCCATGCGCAGCTCGCGACGGAGCTGGGGGAGTTCACCTTCGCGGACGTGGCCAAGGCGATCAGCGACAAGCTGGTCAGCCGCCATCCCCATGTCTTCGGCGACGGCCAGCGCCTGGAGGGCGCCGAGCAGGTGCTGGACAACTGGGCCAAGCTGAAGGCGGCGGAGAAGAAGCGCAAGACGGGCCGGGAGGGCTCGGTCCTGGACGGCGTCCCCGTGGCGGCACCGGCGCTGATGCGCGCCGAGCGGCTCACCGAGAAGGCCAGCCGCATCGGCTTCGACTGGCCGGACATCGCCAGCGTGCGCGCCAAGCTGGCGGAGGAACTGGCCGAGCTCGACGAGGCCATTGCCGCCGATGATCGGGACGCCATCGAGCACGAGCTGGGCGACGTGCTCTTCTCGCTCGCCAACCTCGCGCGGTTCGTCGGCGCTCCGGCCGAGGACGCGCTGCGGATGGCCATCCGCCGCTTCACCGCCCGCTTCCAGTACATCGAGAGCGCCCTGCGCGCCGAGGGCGTGGCCCTGGGCGACGCCACCCTGGAGCACCTGGAGCGCCACTGGCAGGGGGCCAAGGCCCAGGAGAAGGCGCTGCCGGCACCGTCCTGGGTGCCGCGCGCTCCCGTCACCACCCTGCGGTTGGGGGTGGCGGACCTGCCCGCGCAGCGGGCCTTCTGGGACGCCCTGGCGCCCCGCCTGGGATGGACCCGTCCGCGAGGCTCGGACCCGCTCCAGGCCGTCTATGAGGAGGGGGACCTGCGGTTCGTCTTCCACGAGGCGCCGTCCGCCGCCTCCGGAATGATCCTGACCCTGACGGCCCCCTCCCCCGCCGCGGTGGAGCGGCTCCGGGGCATCCTGGAGGAAATTCCAGGGGGGCGGGTGATCCAGCACCAGGCCGGGCGGCTCGCCTTCCAGGACCCCGCGGGGCTGGTGTGGGAATATGCGCCTTCGGTAGAGTGATTTTCCTCGCAGGTGTCCTCGGCGTGGCGTCCAGAGCCCGGAAATCCCGGCTGGAGGCCCACACCCGCCTTGACGCCTGCGAGGCGTCGCAGTAAGGACGGCCCCTCTTTTAGCCTGCCATTACCGCTGGAGATTTCTCTTGGCCAACACCAAGTCCGCAGAGAAGCGTCACCGTCAGTCCCTCAAGCGCCGCGCGCGCAACATCACCGTCCGCGGTGAGGTGAAGACCGCCGTGAAGTCCGCCCGCGAGGCGCTCGGCACCAAGGATGGGGCGAAGATGACGGGCGCCATCAAGTCGGCCGCCAGCGCGCTGGACAAGGCCGCCTCCAAGGGCGTGCTGCACAAGCGCACCGCGTCCCGCCGCATCTCCCGCCTCGCGAAGGCCGCCTCCAAGGCCGCCCGCGCCCAGGCCTAGTCGAAGCCCCGGGGCCGCCCCGCGTGGCCCTGCTTCATCCGTGCAGGCTGCCGGGAGGAGGCGCTCGCCTCCTCACCAGGCGCCCGCCAGCCGATCGTACCCGTCCCGCATCAAGACCTCCGCGAGGCGCTCGAGCGCGACCTGCCGGTTCGCCTCCGCCTCCAGGACGTCTCCGCTTCCCTGCAGGTAGTCCTCCGTCCCGGAGACCACCGTCTCCCTGAGGATCTGCCCGTCCTTCACCACGCGAACCCTCGCCTGGGCGAAGACGCGGAAGTAGTTCGCGATGATGGTGGGCGAGCTCGTCACCGTCAGCACCGTCCCCTCCATGCGCGCGTTGCAGGACGCTGCGTCGGACAGTCGTCCCACGCGGATCAGCTCCTGTCGCAGGAAGCGCGTGAAGATGACCTCCAGCGTCGGCTCCGCCGTGTCGTTGGTGAAGACGGGCGCGCACAGCGACGTCACCCCTTCCGGCAAGCCGTCGCCCCGAGGCGTGAGGCGATAGCCACACCCCGCTCCAGCGGCCACCCACCCGCCCAGCACCACGCCCATCCAGAGGTGCCGAGGTACGACAACGCAGGGTCGCGACATGCGCGGCACCCTACCCGGCCGGATCCGCCCGTCAAGCGTGAGGGCCGTCGCCCCACGCGTCCGGCGCGGATGGCCCATTCCCCTCGGCCCCTGGAGCGGCGACGCCGCGGATGCGCAGCGCTTCCGCCAGCGCCCCCCAGGCGGCCAGCAGCCGGGTGTCCCGGGGAGAGCCCCGGCGCGCCAGGCCCAGGGGCCAATGCACCGCTTTCCCCTGCCGCGGCTCCAGGATGAGCACGTGCGAGCGGCACGTCAGCGCCAGCAGCACGCCCAGCGCCGCCATGCCGAAGGCGAACAGCTTCAGCGCGAGCGCGGCGGCCACGAAGCCCAGGAGGGCAAAGGCCGTCAGCGCCAGGGCCTCCCGGAAGAAGCGCGACTCCAGCCGGACCTCCCGCAGCGAGTCCAGCTCCACCGGGGGAACCATCACCGAGGGGTGCGGCTGGTAGAAGAGCCGCGTTCCCTCACCGGAGAGCATGCGCCCCCCGCCCAGGTCCGCGGCGAAGAAGGGCTGCCCAGGTGCCGGGCCGCCGGGCAGCGGCGCCTCCGGCAACAGGGCCTCGCAGGCAATGCACCGCGGGCGGCCCGCCGACTGGGGCCGCCCACAGGCACTGCACATGACGAGGACCTCGGCCGGCACTCGCGACTCCACTCAGGTGGCGACGAAGTTCACGAGCCGCTTGGGAACGAAGACGAACTTGCGCAGCGTCTTGCCCGCCAGGGCCGCCTGGACCTTCTCATCCGCCTCGGCGGCGGCGCGCACGTCCGCCTCCGACGCATCCGCCGCCACGCGAATCTCCGTGCGCAGCTTGCCGTTCACCTGCACGGCATAGGGGATGACGTCATCCACCACCAGCGCCGGGTCGAACGCCGGCCACGCCTGGGCAACGGTGAAGTCCTTGCTGCCGTAGGCCTCCGCGATCTCGTCCGCGATGTGCGGCGCGAAGGGCGTCAGCACCACCGCCAGCAGCCGAAGGGCCTCCGCCATGGCGGCCTTCTCCGCGTCCGTCTCCGGCGTCCCCACCGCGTAGAGCGCGTTGAGGCCCTCCATGATGCCGGCGATGGCCGTGTTGAAGGACAGGCGCTCGATGGCCTCCCCCACCCGCTTGAGCGTCTTGTGCGCGGCGCGGCGAATCTCCAGGGCCTTGCCCTCGTAGGCCCCGTCGTACGTCGCCCCCGCCACGGCGTCGTGGTGCGTGGCGGCCAGCGCCCAGACACGCTTGAGGAAGCGGAACACGCCTTCCACCTGGGCATCGGACCAGTCGAAGTCCCGCTCCGGCGGACCCGCGAACAGCACGTAGGCCCGCGCCGTGTCCGCCCCGTAGCGCTGGACGATGGAGGCCGGCGCCACCACGTTGCCCCAGCGCTTGGACATCTTCCGACCATCCGGGCCGTTGACGATGCCCTGGGTAATCAGGCGCGTGACGGGCTCGTCCACCGGGCTCAGGCCCAGCAACTTCATGACCCGCGTCCAGAAGCGGAAGTAGAGCAGGTGCATCACCGCGTGCTCGGGGCCGCCCACGTAGATGTCCACGGGCAGGAAGCGCTGGGCCTCCTTCGGGTCGAACGGCGCGGCGTCGTAGTGCGGTGACAGGTAGCGCGCGAAGTACCAGCAGGAGTCGACGAAGGTGTCCATCGTCTCCGTCTCGCGCCGGGCAGGCCCGCCGCACTTCGGACACGAGGCGTTCACCCACGACGCCACCTTCGCCAGCGGCGGCTCGCCCTTGCCGGTGAGCACCGCCTGGGTGTCGATTTCCGGCAGGCGCACGGGCAGCTGGTCCACCGGCACCGGGATGCCGTGGCGGTCCGGGTCGCACTTCTCGCAGTAGACGATGGGGATGGGCGTGCCCCAGTAGCGCTGGCGGCTGAAGCCCCAGTCCTTCTGGCGGTACGTCACCGTCGCCTGGCCCTTGCCGTCCTTCTCCAGTGCCGCGGCCATGGCCTGGCGCGCCTGCTCGGACGTCTGGCCCGTGTAGGGGCCCGAGTCCTCCAGCACGCCATACTCGGTGTAGGCCGCCTCCAGCTTCTCACCGGCCGGCAGCCGCTCACCGGAGGCCGGCTGGATGACGACCTTCACCGGCAGGCCGTACTTGCGCGCGAAGGCGAAGTCGCGCTCGTCGTGCGCGGGCACGCTCATCACCGCGCCCGTGCCGTAGTCGCTCAGCACGAAGTTGGCGATCCAGATGGGGACCGCCTGCCCGGTGAACGGGTTCTCCGCGTAGGCGCCGGTGAAGACGCCCTCCTTCTCCGTGCCCTCGCCCAGGCGCTCCGTCTTGGACTGGGCGGCCATGCGCTTCGCGAAGGCCTCGACCTCCGCGCGGCGCTCGGGCGTCGTCACCTGGGCCACCAGCTTGTGGTCCGGCGCCAGCACCACGTAGGTGCAGCCGTAGATGGTGTCGACGCGGGTGGTGAACACGCGCAGCGCGGCGTCATGGCCCTGCACGCGGAAGTCGGCCTCGGCACCATCCGAGCGGCCAATCCAGTTCCGCTGCATGGAGGTGATGCGGTCGGGCCACTCCTTGAGCGTATCCAGCGCGTCCAGCAACTCCTGCGAGTAACGGGTGATGCGGAACGCCCACTCGGGCATCTCCTTGTCCACCACGGGCGAGTCGCAGCGCTCGCAGACGCCTTCCTTCACCTGCTCGTTGGCGATGACGGTGAGGCAGCCGGTGCACCAGTTCACCTTGCTGAAGCGGCGATAGACGAGCCCACGCTCCAGCATCTGGATGAAGAACCACTGGTTCCAGCGGTAGTACGCCGGGTCGCTCGTGTTGACCTCGCGCTCCCAGTCGTAGCTGTACCCCAGGCTTTTGATTTCCTTCTTGAAGGACGCGATGTTCTCGGCGGTCCGCACCGCCGGGTGCACACCATCCTTGATGGCCGCGTTCTCCGCCGGCAGGCCGAAGGCGTCCCAGCCCATGGGATGCAGCACGTCATACCCCCGCATGCGGAAGTAGCGCGCGTACACGTCCCCGAGCAGGTAGTTGCGCACGTGCCCCATGTGCATCTTCCCACTGGGGTACGGCAGCATCTCGAGCACGTACTTCTTGGGTGCACCGGGGCGGCTGCCCGCCCGGAAGATGCCCGCCTCGTCCCAACGGCTCTGCCACTTCCCTTCAATCGCCTGCGGCTCGTAACGCTCGTTCATCGCCATATCTATCGAGTCTCTTAGAGGAGGGACGTGCCCCGGGCAACTAGTCTCGCCGGGGCGGATCCGCTCCGAGCGGACGGGGCCTCCTTCGAGTGGCTGACCGGCCTCCCGGTTCGCGCCGGCCCACCTTCGTGGGCGCACCAAGGACCGCGCTACCGGCGCACCCGCCCACGCCGCTACCCCGCACGGCGCGCCCACCCGGGCGCCATTCCCTTGCAACACAGAGGAGGCTCCAGCGCAGGGCAAACATTCTCGCCAACCTGCATTCAAAGATTAGCAATAAAAGCAGTGATATGCCGTTGACCGCCACGCGTTGACCCAGTGACGATTCCCTTCACCGGCATCCTGCAATGGGGGGGAGCCGTCCATCCGCAGCGAGTGAGGTCCGAATGGCGCTGAGAAGGGCGTTGATTCCGGGGTGCGTGTTTGCACTCTTCTCGTTGGAAACCCTGGCACAGGACGCGAGCAGCACCGCGCCTGTTCCCCAAACACAGACATCCGCATCCGGTGTTGCGCCGCAATCCGCGGCACCGCCTGCGCCCGCTCCGGCAGCCACGGCGCCGGCCGCCGCTCCGGCACCAGCCACCGGGCGGACGGTGAAGGGGCGCGTCGCGGATCGCCTCACGAACGAGGGCCTGCCCCTGGTGCGCGTCATCATCAAAGGCACCACGCAGGGCGTGGAGACCGAGCTGGACGGCACCTTCTCCCTGCCCAACGTCCCCGCGGGCCCGGTGACGCTGCTCTTCTCCAGCCAGGATTACGGCGAGCGCGAGGTCCAGCTGGGCGCCAACCAGCGCACCGTGGAGGTCGCGCTCGAGAACATCTTCGCGGAGGAGATGGTGGTGGTGGGCCGCGCCAGTGAGGTGGCGCGGAAGAACCTGGCCAACTCCGTGGCCTCGGTGAACGCCGAGGAAATCAACCGCGCCCCCGCCCAGACGGTGGACCAGGCCCTCCAGGGCAAGGTCGCCGGCGCCAACATCCAGAGCAACGGCGGCGCGCCGGGCGGCGGCCTCCAGCTGCGGCTGCGTGGCGTGTCCACCATCAATGGCTCCACCGCGCCGCTCTACGTCATCGACGGCGTGCTCGTCAGTGACGTGGCCATCGCGTCCGGTGTGTTCGCCATCACCGAGTCCGTGGGCGGCGCCAACCCCAACCCCACCCAGGACAACCAGGTCAACCGCATCGCGGACATCAACCCCAACGACATCGAGAGCATCGAGGTCCTCAAGGGTGCCTCCGCCGCCGCCATCTACGGCTCCAAGGCCGCCAACGGCGTGGTCATCATCAATACCAAGCGGGGCCGCTCCAGCGAGCCGCAGTTCGAGGTGACCCAGCGCCTGGGCATGTACACCCTGGCCAACAAGCTGGGCACCCGCCGCTTCGAGAGCGTCGAAGAGGTCCGCGAGGCGTTCGGCGAGGCCGCGGCCCAGTACTACGTGCAGGGACGCAGGTTCGACCACGAGTCCGCGCTGGCCGGCCGCCGCGATTTGTCCTCGGAGACGCTGGCCAGCGTCAGCGGCGCCACGGGCAACACCAAGTACTTCGCCTCGGCGCTGGTGAAGAACGACGAAGGCATCATCGCCAACACCGGGTACGAGAAGCAGTCGTTCCGCCTCAACCTGGGCCAGAAGTTGGGAGACAAAGTCGAGGTCAACGTCGCCACCAACCTGGTCCACACGCTGGGCCAGCGCGGCCTGACGAACAACGACAACGCCAGCATCAGCAACTACATGGTGCTGCCGTACGCGCCGGAGTTCCTCCCGCTGGAGGCCAGCTCGGACGGCATCTACCCGGAGAACCCCTTCCTCCGGAACCGCGCCAACCCGCTGCAGACGGCCGCGCTGGTGAAGAACGACGAGGACGTGTGGCGCTTCATCGGGTCCGGCGACCTGACGTGGCACCTGTGGCAGACGGAGGCCCACCACCTGCGCGTGCTGGCCAACGCGGGCGTGGACCGCTTCCAGCAGGAGAACTCGCTCTTCTTCCCGCCCGAGCTCAACTTCGAGCCGCGGGATGACGGGCTGCCCGGCTCGTCCCTCTTCGGCACCAGCCAGGTGCGCAACCTGAACTCCGGCTTGAACCTGGTGCACACCTACAAGCCCGCGTCGCGCAGCCTGGTGGCCACCACGTCCGGCGGCGTCCAGTTCGAAGAGCGCAACATCGACTCCGTCTACATCGTCAGCAAGAACCTCAACGCCGGTCAGCCGAACGTGGACAGCGGCACCGTCGTCAGCTTGCGGCAGAACCGCTCGCTGGTGAGGGACCGGGGCTACTACCTCCAGGAGGAGCTGCTCCTGCTGGACGAGCGGCTGACGCTGGTGGGCGCGCTGCGCGCCGAGCAGAGCAGCGCCAACGGCAACCCCAACGCCCTGTTCCTGTATCCGAAGCTGGCCTCGGCCTACCGCGTCCCCTCGTTCCACCCGCTGGTGAACGAGTTCAAGGTCCGCGCGGCCTATGGCGAGACGGGCAACCAGCCGCTGTACGGCATGAAGTTCAACGGCCTGCGGGCCACCGGCAACATCGCCGGAAACCCGGGGCTGGTGGGCAGCGGCATCGCGGGTGACCCGAACATCAAGCCGGAGCGGCAACGCGAAATCGAAGCGGGCGTGGATGCCCTCCTGTTCGGCGGCGACGTGGTCGCGGAAGTCTCCATCTACCAGCGCAACATCAGCGATCTGCTGCTGCAGCGGGCGCTGGCCCCGTCCGGAGGCTTCACCACGCAGATCTTCAACGGCGGCTCGCTGCGCAACCGCGGCGTCGAGGCCATGCTCCAGGTGACGCCCTTCCGCGGCGGCTTCGAGTGGACCAGCGGCGCCACCTTCGCCCTCAACCGCAGCCGGGTGACGGACCTGCCCGTGCCCGCGTTCCTCACCGGCGGCTTCGGCACCAGCCTGGGTGCCTTCCGCATCGAGGAGGGCGCGACGGCGACGCAGATTGTCGGCAACGCGGGCGTCGACGAGAACGGCAACCCGATTGTCCGGAAGATTGGCGACACCGAGCCCACCTTCCGCATGTCATTCACCAACACGCTCAAGTACCGGGACTTCAGCCTGTCCTTCCTGTTCGACTGGCAGCAGGGCAGCGACATCATCAACCTGACGCGGTACCTCTTCGACGGCGCCGGGACGTCACCGGACTACGAGACGGCGGGACGCGAGCGGCTGGCGCTGCGGCGCACGCATGCGAGCGCGTACATCGAGGACGCCAGCTTCCTCAAGCTCCGCGAGGTGACGCTCATGTACAACCTGCCCCGGGAATGGGTGTCCATGATTCCCGCGGTGAAGTCGGCCCGGCTCAGCCTCAGCGGCCGAAACCTCCTCACGTTCACCGGCTACTCCGGGTTGGACCCGGAAGTGAGCAACTTCGGCAACCAGGCCATCGCCCGCAACGTGGACGTGGCCCCCTACCCCCCCAGCCGCAGCTTCTGGACCTCCATCGACGTCGGGTTCTGAACCATGACCATCCATCTGACCAAGAAGGCCTTCGTGGGGCTGTGCGCCGTCCTGAGCCTGAGCGGCTGCGGGAGCATGGACATCCCCGACCTGAACAATCCCAGCCTCGATGACTTCCGCGAGCGGCCCACGCGTCCCGCGGTGCTCACCGCCGCCACGGGCCTGCTCATCGGCCACCGCGCCGGCGTCGCGGCGCTCAACGGCTACGTGGCCCAGCTGGGCATCATCGGGCGCGAGGCGTACGTCTTCGACCCCGCGGACCCGCGCTCCGTGGACGAGCTGCTGGGACCCACCCTGGACCCCGGCGGCCCGGCGTTTGGCGGCAATCACTGGACCTCGCCCTACCTGAACATCCGCAACGCCAACGCGCTGCTCGACGCCCTGGAGAAGGTCCCCAGCACGTCGGACGCCGAGAAGGAAGGCATCCGCGGCTTCGCGAAGACGATGCAGGCCCTGGACTTCCTCGTGGTCGTCAACACGCGCGACACGAACGGGGCGCCCATCGACGTCAACCTCCCCATCGGTCAGCTGGCCCCCATCGTGGGCAAGGAGGCCGTGTTCGAGCGCATCGCCGCGCTGCTCGACGAGGGCCTGGCGCACCTGGACAACGCGGGCGAGTCCTTCGCCTTCCAGCTCAGCTCGGGCTTCGCTGGCTTCAACACGCCCGCGACGTTCCAGCAGTTCAACCGGGCAATCGCCGCGCGGGTGGCCGTGTACCGGGGCCTCTACCCCGAGGCGCTCACCGCGCTGAGCCAGTCCTTCCTCAACCCGAGCGCGCCGCTGGAGCTGGGCGTCTATCACTCCTTCGGGACGAACTCGGGTGACACCGACAACGGCCTCATCAGCGTCAACATCTTCGCGCACCCATCGATCGTCACCGACGCGGAGCTCCAGGATGACGGCGCCGTGGATGACCGCGTCACCCGCAAGCTCGTGCGCCTGCCCGAGGCCGCGACCGCGGCGGACGGGAAGCTGTCATCCGAGTGGGGCTTCCGCATCTACCCCACCAACAGCGCGCCCGTGCCCATCATCCGCAACGAGGAGCTCATCCTCCTGCGCGCGGAGGCCAACATCGGTGCCCGGAACTTCGGTCCGGCCGCGGACGACCTCAACTTCATCCGCACGAACTCTGGCCGGCTGCCCGCGCGGCTGGACATCGATGAGAGCAACGCCCTGGACGAGCTGCTGAAGCAGAAGCGGTACTCCCTCCTGTTCGAGGGCGGCCACCGGTGGATCGACCTGCGGCGCTATGGACGGCTCGGCACGCTGCCCCGTGAGTTGGATCCAGAAATCGCGCCCCATGAGCGCTTCCCCATCCCGGCGGCGGAGATGAACGCCCGGCAGTAGTCCCTCGTGAGCCGTCCTGGCTCCAGGCGCACGGCTTCCTCGCGCGCGCCTGGAGCCTCCGGCGCAGCCGCGACTCAGCGGCCTCGCTCGAGCCCGGCCCGCTCCGCCACGAGCGCGCCCAGCGCGGACCAGTCCAGGTCCCCGTGCCCCTGCGCGACGCCGCCCAGGAACTGGTCCCTCACCAGGCTGGCCAGCGGCATGGGCACCTCGGCGGCACGGGCCGCGCCCAGGGCGAGCTCCACGTCCTTGAGGCCCAGCCGCAGCTTGAAGCCCGCGGGCTCGTACTTCTCCTCCGCGATGAGCTTCGCGTAGCCCTCGAAGATGGGCGAGCGGGCGAACACGGACTGGAAGACGTCCAGGAACGCCTTCGGCTCGATGCCGGACTTGCGCGTCAAGGCGAAGGCCTCGGCGAGCGCCTCCATCATCGAGGCGATGAGGAAGTTGCCCGACAGCTTCACGACGCTGGCGGCCGGGGCGTTCTCCCCCAGCACGGTGAGCCCACGCCCCAGGGCCTCCAGCAGCGGGCGGCAGCGCTCCACGTCCTGCTTCGGCCCGGCGGCCACCACCCAGAGCTGCTTCGACGCCGCCGCGGCGGGCCGGCCGAACACCGGTGCCGCGATGTACCGCTGTCCCGCGCTCGCGTGGGCCTCCGCCAGCTTCTCGGACAGGGCCACCGAGATGGTGCTGGACGAGACATGCACGGCGCCCGGCGCCAGCCCCGCGAGGAGCCCGTCCTGCCCGAAGACGGCCGAGGACACGGCGCCATCGTCCGCCAACATGCTGAACACCACGTCCGCGCCGCGGGCCGCCTCCGCGGGCGAGCGGGCGACACGTGCCCCCTGGTCCTTCAGCGGCGCGGCCTTGGCCTCGGTGCGGTTCCACACCGCCAGCGCGTGACCCGCCGCGTGCAGGCTCGTCGCCATCGGCAGGCCCATGTTCCCCAGCCCAATGAATCCAACCTTCATGTGGGTCTCCTCCCGGAAGCGGTCCGGATAGTCCGCCCACGAAAGGCCCACCACCGCAAAGCGCGCGCCCGTCCAGGAGCGAACGCGCGCGCCCCCGGAAGGCGACCTACTCCGGACGGTCCTCGGAGACGTCCAGGCGCTCGAAGGCATGCCCCAGCGCGATGACGCCCAGGGCCACCTCCCCCACGAGGACGCCCGCCGCCGCGAGCGCCGCCACCGGGAGCGACCACGGCCCCAGGAACGCCGACAGCGGCAGGCCCACCACGAGCGCCACGAGGCTCGCGGGAATCAACCCCACCAGCGTCACCACCAGCGTGCCCACCACCGCGAGCAGGCGCTGCCCCATCGCCTCGAGCCCGCGCGCACGCTCGCCCGAATCCGCTGGCACCCACGCGGGGAAGAGCACCACCGCGGCGTTCTGCACGAAAAGCCCCGCCAGGGAGATGGCCGGGAGGAGCAATGCCAGCGCCAGGCCACCAGGCCACCACCACGCCCCCAGCCGGGGCGCCTCCACTCCCGGCCCCAGCACGAGCGCCACCGCCAGCAGCGCGAGCTGGAACGCCCCCACCGCCAGCGCGGAGGCCGCCAGCTGGGCCCGCACCACCTGCCGTCCCGTCAGTGGCAACGCGCGCAGCAGGTCCAGCTTGGGCAGGTCCATCCGCAGGTCCATGCGGAACGCGCTGGGCCCCACCACGGTCAGCGTCACCGCCAGCGTCAGCGCCACCGGCCCGAGCACCCGCCGCGTGTCCGTGAACATGCGCGTGTCCCCCATCATCGCGGCGATGGCGCCCCCCATCACGATGAAGACGAGGAACACCGCGAACCCGCCCCCCATCCGCTTGCGGGCAATGAGGTTCTTCCAGAGGATGGCCACCTCGGGGCGGCCCCGCGCCTGCAGACGGAACGGGGGCCGGCTCAGCGTCATGGCGCCCACGCGCGTCATGCGTCCCGAGGCCCGCAGCATGCGCTCGCGCGAGCGGGACTCGGCGCGCACCACGGCTGTCTCCTCGAAGGGGACCTCGGCCAGCAAGACCCAGGCATAGTGCGCCGCCAGCAGCACCAGCACGGGCGGCAGGGCCGTGAGGAACTCGCGCACGCTCTGCGCCAGCGCGGGCGCCACCAGCAGCTGCCCCGGCCACAGCACCGCGCCCACGCCCGGCGAGTCCATCAGCGCCTGCAGCCAGGCACGCAGGGCCCGCCCCGAGGACAGGTCCTGCGGTACCGGGTGCGCTCGCAGCGAGCTGAGCACCGCCAGCGCCACGAGGCCCAGCACGACGGCCACCGCGCCCCAGCGAATCACGCGGCCCCACGTACCTCGCGCGGCGAGCCGCGTGCGGACGAAGGACGCCGCCGTCGAGTGAAGGTAGAGCGTGCCCAGCGCCAGACAGGCCCCCACGAAGAAGAGCACCGGGTGCGGGCTGATGGTTCGCCCCAGGAACAGCGTGGCGAAGAGCGCGCCCAGCGTCGTGCCCAGGAGCCCTCGCACCAGCTTGTATTGAAGCAAGGCCCGACGGGGGATGGGCGCGGGGAAGAGCTGGACGACCTCCGTCTCGGAGAAGGTCAGCGAGGGCCTGTCCCGCCCCAGTACCCAGGCGGCGACGAGCGTCCCCAGGGCGGAGCCGACCAGGGACAGCTCGGCGAACAGCCGCACGCCCTCGGACACGCCGCCCACGGGCCCGCGGAAGTCCAGGCGCCGGAAGAAGACGGAGTAGAGGTAGGCCGCGCCCACGAGCGCGCCCAGGAGGTAGCGGGGCTTGCGCAGCCGCTCCAGTTGCCGGCGGATGCGGTTGCGCCAGGTTGCCGCCCAGAGAAAGGCCACCGCCCGCGGAAAGCTCACGGCGCCTGCGTTCCCGCGCTGGTGATGCGGACGAAGAGCTCTTCCAGGGACGCCTGTGCCTCATCCGCGCCGCTCAGGCGCGCGCGGATGTCCTCCAGGCTGCCCAGCGCCATGGCCCTGCCGCCCGCGATGACGAGCAGCCGGTGGCACAGCTCCTCCACCAGCGGAAGCAGGTGCGAGGACAGCACCAGGGCCGCCCCCTCCTCCGCCCGGCGCCGCAGCGACGCCTTCATCCGCCGGATGCCGATGGGGTCCAGGCCGGTGAGCGGCTCGTCCAGCAGGATGAGCTTCGGCGAGTGCAGGAAGCCACACGCGATGGACAGCTTCTGCTTCATGCCGCGCGACAGCTCGCCCGGCAGCGCCTTCTCCTTGCCGGACAGCTCCATCTCCTCCAGCAGCGCCCGGCCTCGCGCCTCCCAGTCCTCCACCCCGTAGAGGCGCGCCGTGAAGTTCAGGTGCTCCCACACCGTGAGGTACTCGAAGAAGCGAGGCTCGTCCGGCAGGAAGGCCAGCGCGCGCTTCGCCTCGACCGGGGCCTGTGCCAGGTCGTGTCCCGCGACGTGGACCCGACCCGAGGACGGCGGAAGGATGCCCGCCAGACACCGCAGCGTGGACGTCTTTCCCGCGCCGTTGGGCCCCACCAGTCCCAGGACTTCCCCCGGGGCCACCTCGAAGGTGAGCCCCTGCACGGCCTTCACCTCGCCGTAGGTCTTCTCCAGGCCCTCCACCCGCAGGACGGAATCCATTCGTGCGCGCTCACCTTCAATCCAACTTCAGCAGGTTCCGAACGGTATCCAGCACGACCTTCGCCTGCACGGGTTTCACCAGGTACGCGCTCGCGCCCAGCTTCATCGCGCGCTCCCGGTCCGCCGCCGCGCCCTCCGTGGTGACGACGATGATGGGCACGCTCCGGTGCTCGGAGGCCTGGCGGATGTGGCTGATGAGCTTCAGCCCGTCCATCAACGGCATGTTGATGTCGGTGAGCACCAGGTCGAACCGCGCCTGTGTCAGCTTCTTCAAACCCTCCGCACCGTCCTGTGCCTCGGTGCACACCACGCCCGAAAGCCGTTGCAGCGCATACATGATGCTGCGCCGCATCGCCTGCGAGTCATCCACCACCAGGGCTCGAATCTGCTGCGTCATGGGGCGCCGAGGTTAGCACCCACGGGCCGCGCCGGGCGCTTCAGCGCCGCCGCCGCGCCAGCGCCGCGATTGCCGCGCCGATGTCTCCCAGTGGAATGACGCGATTCACCGCCCCGGTGGCGATGGCCTCGCCCGGCATGCCGAACACCACCGAGGTGTCCTCGGACTGCGCCCAGACCTCGCCCCCCACGCGGTGGATTTCCCGTGCGCCCTCCGCCCCGTCGGCCCCCATGCCCGTCAGCACCACGCCCAGCGCCTTGGGGCCCAGCACCTGCGCCACGCTGGTGAAGAGGCGGTCCGCGCTGGGCGCGTACTTGTCCACGGCCGTGGGCGGAGGCGTGTGCAGCTCCAGCTTCGAGCCGCGCTCGGACACCACCAGGTGCCGCCCGCCCGGGGCGATGTACACGTGCCCGGGCTGCACCAGGTCCCCGTCCCTGGCCTCCGTCACCGTGAAGGGCCCGATGCGGTCCAGCCGGTCCGCGAAGGCCCGGGTGAACTGCGGCGGCATGTGCTGGCACACCAGCACGCACGGCGTTGGCTCCACGGCCAGGCCCTCCAACACCCGCTGCACCGCGGGCGGCCCTCCCGTGGAGGCGCCCACGGCCACCACCATGGGCGGCTCCCCCGCCACCGCCATGGCGCGCGCGCCGGGCGCCGCGTGCCGATGTCCGGGACGCATGTGCCGCGCCGCGCGCACCTTCTCCAGCAGCTCCCGCCGGAGCGCCTCCATGGCGTCGAACGTCGGCCGCGGCGGCTTCGCGATGAAGTCGAACGCGCCCAGGTCCAGGGCCTTGAAGACATCCGAGCGGTGCGAGTAGCTGGAGATGACGATGACGGGCGTGGGCACCGTGCGCATCAGCAGGCGGAGGAACGTGTAGCCCCCCAGCTTCGGCATCTCCAGGTCGAGCGTCACCACGTCGGGCTTCAGCTCCAGCACCTTCTTCAGCCCGTCCTCGCCGTCCACCGCATGCTCCACCACGCGCACGTCCTGCTCCGACTCCAGCATCGTGGACAGGGTGCGGCGGTTGTGGGCCGAGTCGTCGATGACCAGTACGGAGATGATGTCCTTCGGGCTCATCGGCGGGCTCCGTCGTCCAGCTCGGGCTTCCGGTACACCAGGTCCCCGCGCAGGTGAACGAACTCGAAGTCCGCGCCCAGGTTCAGGAGGTTCTCGGAGTGTCCCAGCAGCAGGTAGCCGCCAGGCACCAGCCGCTCCCTGACGATGCGCAGGAACTTCTTGCGCGCCGCCAGGTCGAAGTAGATGAGCACGTTGCGGCAGAACACCACGTCCATGCGTGGCACCAGCTGGCTGCCCACCTCGTCCAGCAGGTTGTGATGGCCGAAGGAGACCCAGGCCCGAACCTCGTCTCGCACGCGCACCCGGTTGTGGGCCAGCTGCACGAAGTGGCGCTCCACCAGCTCCGGCGAGGTGGCGCGCAGCGCGGACGGCCCGTACTCCGCGCGCCGCGCGATGGCCAGCACGCGCCGGGAGATGTCCGTGCCATGGACCCCCACGTCCCAGTCGTCGAAGCGGCGGCTGTCCTTGAGGAGCATGGCCAGCGTGTAGGCCTCCTCCCCGGAGGAGCAGCCCGCCGACCAGAGCCGGAGCCGCTTCAGGCGCGCGTTGCGCTGCTCCAGCAGCGGGAGCAGCTCGTCGGTGAAGGCCTTGAGCTGGGTGGGCTCTCGGAAGAAGTACGTCTCGTGCGTGGTGAGGGACTCGACGGCCGCCTCCAGCTCGGCGTGCCGGTTGGCGTCGTAGCGCAGGTAGCGGTGGTAGGCACCGTAGTCCGGCAGCCCGAGCAGCTCCAGCCGGGGCCACAGCCTGCGCTCCATCACGAACTTCATGTCCTCGTGCACCAGGATGCCGCAGTGCGAGTACACGTGGTCCCGCAGGAGGCGGAACTCCTCGTCCGACATCACCGGTCGCCCGTCGTCGAAGCGTGCCATGAGGCCCTCTCAGCGCCGCAACAGGCGTTCCACGGCGTCGGAGAGGGCTTGCAGCGCCAGGGCGTCCGACTCCGCCTCCAGCGCCTGGCGCGCGGCGGGCAGACAGTCCGGGCCCGCTGAGGTCCCCAGCACCCGCGCCGCCGCGGCACGGACGTCCCAGCTCGGATGGCGCAGCAGGGAGAGCGCCATCGTCACGCCGGCCGCGGACTCCGCCCCCGCGGTGAGGGCTGCCTTCACCACCTCCACGTCCGGGTGCCTCGCCGCCTCGCGCAGGACGCCCGGCTCCGCCGCCCCCAGCCTCGCCAGGGCCCGCACCGCCACCACCGCCAGGGCCCCGTCGGGGTGCCGCGTCAGGTCCACCAGCTCCGGGACTCGGTCCACGGCCCCGCTGGCGCCCACCGCCTCCACCGCGGCCACGCGGACGGAGAGGTCCTCGTCCCGCAGGACGGGCGACAGCAGAGCCCCCGCGTCCGGTCCGCCCAGCCGGGCCATGGCCCG
This sequence comes from Pseudomyxococcus flavus, assembly GCF_050038885.1. Classification (NCBI taxonomy): domain Bacteria; kingdom Pseudomonadati; phylum Myxococcota; class Myxococcia; order Myxococcales; family Myxococcaceae; genus Pseudomyxococcus; species Pseudomyxococcus flavus. The sequence continues at coordinate 64,955 of NZ_CP143624.1, forward strand.
GGCCGCCGCGATCCGCACCGGGACGGATTCGTCCGCGAGCGCCGAGCGCACCAGCTCCCGCCCGGCGTCCCCGTCCAGCTCGCAGGCCGCCATCACCGCCGCCGCGCGCCACCGCGGCTCCGCGGCTCGCGCGAGCCGTTTCAGCGTGGGCAGGGCCGGGACGCCGCCCACGCGAGCCAGCGCCACGACGGTCGCGGGCGTGCTCCGGCGCGCCACCGCGTCCTCCAGCGCGGCCAGCACCTCCGCCGGGCAGGTCTCCGCGAGCCCCGCCAGGGCGCGGATGACGGCCCCCTCCAATGGCGGCTCCAGCATCAGGTCCACCAGCGGCGCTACGGCCGTAGCCGAGCCCGTGCGTCCCAGCGCGCGCACCACCACCGCGCGAAGGTCGCCCTCCATCCACTCCAGCAACGCGCACAGCGGCGCCACCGCCGTCGCATCCACCAGCTCCACCAGCGCTTCGGCCGCCGCGGCCCGGGCCGGCAGTGACAGCTCCGGAAGGCGCTGGAGCAGCTCGCGCCCACCTTCCCGCCCCAGCCCATCCAGCGTGTGCAGCACCTCGCGAATCAACCGCGCCTCGCGCGCGCACTCCGCCACGGGAATGGCCAGCGTCGCATCGCCCAGAGACGCCACCGCCACCAGCGCGCCCGCGCACACCAGCGCATCCTCGGACGCCAGGGCGTCGGCCAGCCGGGGGCCCAGTGCAGGTAGCGGCCGCAGCGCCCGCCGCACCACGGCCTCGAGCGCTCCGTGCCCTTCGCCCTCCGCGCGCGAGGCCTGCATCCCCAGCGCCGACAACGCGGCCTCGCGCACCGAGCGCAGGTCCGACGTCAATCCCAGGCAGATGCGCTCGGTGGCCTCCACATCCAGGATGAGGCCCAGCATGCGGTAGGCGCTGCGCTGGAGCCGAGCGTCGCTCAGCAGCGACAGCACGAGGGGCAGCGGCGCCGCGTGCTGGAGCTGCGTCAGCCCCTCCAGCGCGGAGAGGCGGAGCAACGGCTCCGCGTCCTCCAGCAGCGTCTCCAGGGCCTGAAGCGCCTGCGCTCCGCCAATCCGGCCCAGCGCCTCCGCGATGGCCACGCGCACGTTCAGGTCCGGGTCGGCCAGCGCGCGGACCAGCGAGGCCTCCGCGCCGCGCTGCCCGAGCTGCCCCAGGATGTCCGCGGCGAACTTGCGCTGGTCCGGATCCGGGTGCGCCAGCAGGCCCAACAGGGGCTCCAGCGCGACGCCCCCCAGCCCCGCGAGCGCCTCGGCCGCCGCGTTGCGCGCCCCGGTCTCACCTCGCTCTCCGAGGACAGCGATGAGCCGGGCCGCCAGCTCGGTCGAGGCAGGCATCCGCTTGAGGGCCTCCGCCGCGACGTGCCGCACGCGCCAGCTCTCGTCGTGCAGGCCGACGACGAGAATCTCCAGGACACCCGCGGCACACGGGTCCAGCGCCTGGAGCGCGAGGTAGCGGGCCTCTTCCGCGACGGGCAGCTCGATGGGAGGGCTCATGTGTCGAAGACCTGCTCGGAGCCGGCCTGGAGATAGAACCAGAGCGCATAGGCGCCCAGGGCCGTGCCCAGGGGAATGTTGGGGAGGGCGAGGATGCCCAGCACGAGCGCCACCGTCCGCGCCCAGGCCTTGCGTTTCAGCAAGCCGATGCCGGTGACGACACCGGGCAGCCCCACCAGGGCGAGGCAGCCGCCGACCAGGGCTCCGGCGGCGACAATCAGCGCCCGCTCCTCCGGCTTCGCGCCAGGCACCACGCCGCCCACCACGCCGATGAACACGGCCACCCCCACCGCGACGAGCAACGAGAGCCCGTTGGTGACGATGAAGAAGATGCCGAGGTTGCGTCGGTGCTGCTCCAGTCCTTGATGGTCCACCGCAGTCCCCCCGATGTGGCCCTACACTGGCTTCCTGGTTGATTCGCGCTCCAGCTCCACCCGCAGCAACGCCTTGAGGTCCAGCAGCAGCCGCAGCCGATCCGGCGGCCCGCATACCCCCACCACGAAGGGCGAGTGGCCCGCCACCCGCAGCGCGGGCGCGGGCTTGATGTCCCCCCGCCGCACGCGCACCACCTCCGACACCCGGTCCACCTTCACCGCCACGCGGCGCATCCCCAGCTTGCACACCAGGAGCCGCGTCTTCGGCGTCTCCGGCCCTGGCGCCCCCAGGAGCCGGCATCGCAGGTCCACCACGGGCAGGATGAGGCCGCGCAAGTGGACCACGCCCTCCACGAAGGCCGGGGCATGGGGAATGGGCGTGATTCGCTGGAGCGGGAGGATTTCCTCCACCCGCATGATGTCCAGCACGTACTCCTCCGCGCCGATGAAGAAGGCGCACAGCTGCACCACCCGGTCGGCGGCCGGAGCCGTGTCATCCGGGAGGGCGAGCGGGCGCCGTGGCAGCAGGTTGACCGGGTCCTTCATGAGGCGAGCGCCTGTTCCGCGTCCAGGAGGATGTAGAGCGCGGGCCCGCGCCGGCCCATGCCCACCACGCAATCCCTGTCACCCACGCGCATGCCGGGTGGCGGTGCCTCCAGCATGGACGGCTTGAGCTTCACCACGCCCACCACGCCGTCCACCCACACGCCGGCCGGCCCCGTCTCCGTGCGCAGCACGAGGATGCGCGCGCTCCGAGGCGGCGTCGGCGCGTCCGGCCCCGCCACCAAGGGTGGGCGCTCGGCCAGGCGCAGGCGCACCTTGATGTCGTACACGGGCAGCAGCTCGCCGCGCAGGTTCATCACCCCCAGCAACTGGGGCTCCGCGCGGGGAATCTCCGTCAGGGGCGGCACCTTGGAGATTTCGCGCACCCCCCGGATGGGGACGGCGTAGCACTCGCCCTCGAGCTGGAAGGCCAGGTACTCCTCGGGGACCTCCTCGGGCGCGGCGGCCCTGCCGCCGTCACTGCCCGCCGCGAAGTCCTGAAGCCCGGCGACGTCCTCGTCCGGACGGTAGAAGAAGTCGTCGAGCAGTTCCGAGAACCGGGACACGGCACGGAAGGATAGCAGCCGGCGCGCCCGTCCGCAGCGAGGGTCAGGCCCGACGCCGCTCCTGGGCCAGCCCCTCCTCCAGGAGCGCGGCCACGTCCAGCACCAGCACCGTGCGGCGGTTGCCCAGATCGGTGGCACCGGAGATTCCCCGGACCGACTGGAGCCGGCCGCCCAGGGGCTTGGTGACGATGTCCTGCTGGCCGTGCAGCTCGTCCACGGCGATGCCCAGCCGCTCCTGGGCCAACCCCACCACCACCACGAAGTGGCGGCTCACCGGACGCTCCGGCAGCGCGAACATGCGCGCCAGCCGGATAAAGGGCAGCGTCTGGCCTCGCAGGTCCAGCACCTCGCGGCGCTCCACGGTGCGGATATCCCGGGGCTGGACGGCGACGATTTCCAGCACGCTGTTGAGCGGCACCGCGTACGTGCGGCCACTGACGCCCACCAGCAGGGCGCGGATGATGGCCAGTGTGACGGGCAGCGTGAGGTGGAAGGAGGTGCCCTTGCCGCGCTCGCTCCACACGTCGATGATGCCGGACAGGTTGCCCAGGTTGTTCTTCACCACGTCCAGGCCGACGCCGCGGCCGGACAGCTCGGACACGCTGCGGGCGGTGGAGAAGCCGGGCTGGAAGATGAGGTTGAGCAGCTCACGCCGGCTCATCTCCTGGGCCTGCGCGAAGGTGATGAGGCCCCGGGTGATGGCCACCTCGCGCACGCGGAGCTCGTCGATGCCGGCCCCGTCGTCGCTCACCTCGATGACGACGTGGTTGCCCTTCTGCTCGGCGCGCAGCGACACCACGGCGCGGCGGGGTTTGCCCGCGGCCAGCCGCGCGTCCGGCGCCTCGACGCCGTGGTCGATGGCATTGCGGATGAGGTGCATCAGCGGGTCGCTCAGCTCCTCGACGATGAGCTTGTCCAGCTCCACCTCGCCGCCGCTGATGACGAACTCGATTTCCTTCCCGGCCTCGCGGGTGATGCGGCGGACCAGCCGCGCCAGCTTGTCGAACACCTGTCCGACGGGGACCATCCGCGCTTCCAGGAGCCCCTCCTGGAGGGCTTCCAGCTTGCGCTCCAGGCCCCGCGTCTCCCGTGCCAGCTCCTGGCCGAACAGCTTGGAGAGGGCCACCGCGCCGTCCTGGCGCGCGGACTCCGCGAGCCGCTGGAGGTTGGCCTTGATGAGCAGCAGCTCGCCCACCATGTTGATGAGGCCGTCGAGGCGGCCGATGTCCACGCGCACCGTCTGCGTGAGGGAGCGCAGGGAGGTGTCGGCGGTCAGCGTCGACGGCGCTCCGGAGGGCGTCGCGCGCTCGGTGCCCGCGGGCGGAGGAGCCGGCGCGACCGAGAGACCCTTGGGGGCCTTCGCGGGCACCTGGAGATAAGCCAGGAGCGGCGCGGGCGGGACGTTACGCGGCGGCTCTGTCCCGGGCGCCGAGGCCACCTCGGGCTGGAGCGGAGGGAGAGCGCCGGCCTGTCGCGCGGGTGCCCTGGTTTCAGGAGCGGGCCAATCCGGCGGCTCCGAGCCCGCCTCGGGCTGGAGCGGAGGGCCCGCATCGGCGAGCCAATCCAACGGCTCCGGCCCGGTCGCCTCGGGCACTTGCGGCAACAGCGACTGTTGCGCGTCGGGCGACGGCGGCGTGACGGGAGCTCGAGCTCCCTTCTTCCTTCCACCTCCTCGCTTGGATGATGGGGAGTCCTCCTCGACAGGCGCACGCTCCCGTCCCTTCGAAGCGCTGCGCCGTGTCGTCGCGTCCGGCGTCTCCAGGGGACCGCTTCCGGGCGTGACAGGCCTGGCCCCACGCTCCCGCCCGCGCTGCGATTCCGGCGCCTCCCCCGCGCTCACGCGCGTGGCCGCGGACTGCGCTTGCCCCGTTCCTGCATCCTTCACCCGCCCGCGCGCCGCGGACTCCCCGCCCCTCCCGTCCGCATCGCCAGGCCGTGACGGTTCACGCTCCTCATGGCCCCGAGCCGTCGCGGCAGGTCGAGCAGCCCGGACCAGCGCATGCGTGACGGCCTCCGCGGCCGGGCGCACCACCAGTGGAGACAACTCGGCCGGCGTCCCCGAGAGGCCCGCCTCCAGTGACTGACGATCCACCTGCGCGCCGAAGATCAGGTCGAACGCGATGCCGTGCGCACCTCCCGGCTGCGCGGAGGGCAACGTGCTGATGACCTCGCCCAGCGGCTTGAGCCTCGCGTTGAGCTCCGCCAGCCCCTTGTCGAAGTCCGACAAGTCGAACGCGGCTCGCACGCGCCACAGGGCCACGCCCCGCCGCACGTTCTCCCGGAGCCGATGCTCCTCATACTCGGTGAAGACGGCCCGGACCTGCGCGTCCAGCTCCAGCCGCTCCAGCGGGTCGTCCTCCGACACCTCCGCCGGTGCCCCCAGCGACGCCAGCCGTGCCGCCATGGCCTCCACGCGGACGGAGAGCCCCTCGGTCTCCGTGCCACGGGCGGCCTCGCCCAGCAGCGCCTGGAACGCGTCGAGGACTTCAATCAGCGCGTCCAGCACCGCGCCATCCAGCAGGAGCCTTCCCAGGCGCAGCCGGTCGAGCAGGTCCTCCGTGCCATGCGCCAGCCGGGCGATGCGTTCCTGTCCGAACAGGCCGGACAGTCCCTTGAGCGAATGCGCCGCGCGGAAGATGCCGTTGACCAGGTCGGGGTCCGCATCCTGGCCCCGGTGCTCGTCCAGCACGAGCAAGTCCCTGGCGAGGGTGTCGAGAATCTCGGTCGCCTCGGCCACGAACTCGGCCAGTGCCTTGCTCCCAGGATTCACGGCAGCTTCAGGTAGCGCCGCAGGAGCGCTTCCAGACTCCCGGGGAGGAAGGGCTTGACCAGGTACTCCGCGGCGCCCAGCGCGAGCCCGCGCTCGCGGTCCTGCTCACGCCCCTCGGTGGTGATGATGAAGAGCGGCACGTCGCGGTAGTTGGGGTTCTTCTTGACGAAGTTGATGAGCTCCAGCCCGTTGATGTCGGGCATGTTGATGTCGGTGATGATGAGCTCGAAGCGGTGACGTGGCAGCAGCTTCAGCGCCTCGAAGCCGCTCGAGGTCACCACCACCTCCACCCCCTCCACGGCCTCGACCATCGCCGCGATGTACTCGCGCGATGCTTTCGAGTCCTCGACAATCAACACCTTGACACGCATGTGCGCTCGCCCCGGGCGAGGCAATCTAGCAGAAGGCCCGCCCGGCCGCCGAGCGTCAGCCCTTGCGGGCAGGCAGCGACTTGACGAGTCCCTTGTCCGCCAGGACCGCCACCCGTCCGCCCTTGAACGCCGGCAGGAAGCCCTTCTGGAAGGCGTCCGCGCGCGCGGCGTCATCCAGCCGTCCTTCGCCGGGTACCTCCAACGCCACAGACTCCACGCGCGCCTTGCTCAGCACGCGGCCAGCCTCCGCCAGGGCCTCGCTCAGCGCGCTCGTGTCCAGCCGCTGACGCGCGCCCAGCCCCACCACGAAGATGCGGGGCACCGGCAGCTTGCCGTCCGAGGGCAGCAGGAGCCAGTCGTCCTCCGCGCCGGTGAAGAAGCCCGCCTTGAGCACCCGCGAGAGCGAGCCACACAGCCGCCAGTCCACGAAGCCCGCGGAGGACGGCAGGGGCCGGTCATCCTCGGCGACGAAGAGGCAGAGCGCGTCCACCCCGCCGAGCGAGTCCAGCCCGTCCAATCCGATGTCGTGCGTCGTCGTCTGGCTCACGGCGCGTCTCCCTCGCGGCGGGTGTCAGCGGCTCACGGCTTGTTCAGGGCCACCGCCACGCGGTCCAGGAGCCCGTTGACGAAGGCGCTCGACTCTTCGTTGCCGAAGTTCTTCCCGAGCTCCACCGCCTCGTTGATGGTCACCTTGCGCGGGATGTCCGGGCGGTACTTCAGCTCGAAGATGCCCAGGCGCAGCACGTTCCGGTCGATGCGCGACATGCGGTCCAGCCGCCAGTTGTGGCTGTGCCGCTCGATGAGCTCGTCGATTTCGTCCCGGTGGGACTGCACGCCCTCCGCCAGCTCCCGGGCGAACTTCACCGCGTCCGGATCCCGCCTGGTGCCCTCGTCCGCCGCCGACCAGGCCGACTCCAGCGCCTCCGCCGTCGACGCGTTCGACATCTCCAGCTGGTAGAGCGCCTGCAGCGCACGCTCACGTCCCGTTCTCCGCGCGCCCATGGCCTACGCCTTCCTTCCTTCCGTCGCCGTCATCTTCGCGTACAGATTGACCATCTCGATGCAGGCCAGCGTGGCCTCCGCTCCCTTGTTCCCCGCCTTCACGCCCGCCCGGTCGATGGCCTGTTCCACCGTGTCCGTCGTGAGCACGCCGAAGGTGACGGCCGTCGCGGGGCTGGCCGCCGCGGCCTGGAAGGCCACCGCGCCAATGCCCTTGGCGCACTCACCGGCCACGTAGTCGAAGTGCGGCGTGCCGCCCCGGATGACGGCGCCCAGGGTGATGACGCCCACATACTGCCGGGACTCCGTCACGCGGCGGACCAGGCCGGGCAGCTCATAGGTGCCGGGGCAGCGGTACACGTCGATGTCCGCGTCGGCCACGCCGTGGCGCACCAGCGTGTCCACGGCGCCCTTGGCCAGCTCCTCGGTGATGAAGCCGTTGAAGCGGGCCACGCAGATGGCGAAGCGGCCCTTAGGGGGAAGATAGTCACCGTCGAAGTAGCGAGGCATGCCGCGCTTCCTACACCAGCACGGGCCCCGGCGTCGCCTGCTACCGCGAGCCGAACCCCGCAGCCGCGATGGCCGCCGCCGTCAGCCCGCCGCCCCCGGCGGCCCCCTGCCCCCGCTGGAGCGCGAACAGCCGGGCCACGTACTTCCCGATCTGGTCCGCCTCCAGGTTCACCTTCGCCCCCACGCCCCGCGACTTCAGGGTGGTGCGCGCCTGCGTCTCCGGGATGAGCTGCACCCGGAACCGGTCCGCCTCCAGCGTGTTGACGGTGAGGCTGATGCCGTCGATGGCCACCGAGCCCTTCTCGATGAAGAACGGCGCCAGCGCCTCCGGCAGCCGGAAGCCCATCACCCAGGAGCCACCCTCCGGGTAGGCCTCCAGCACCTCGCTGACGGCATCCACATGGCCGGAGACCAGGTGCCCGCCCAGCCGCTCGCCCAGCGCCAGGGCCCGCTCCAGGTTCACCCGGTCTCCGGGCTGCACCGCGCCCAGCGTCGTGCGCCGCAGCGTCTCCGGCGAGGCCTGCACCCGGAAGCTGTCCTGGGTCCGCTCCACCACCGTGAGGCACGCCCCGTTGACGGCGATGGACTCCCCCAGCTCGAAGGCCGCCGCGCCCAATGAGGTGTGAATCCACAGGTCGGTCATCCCACCGGGGATGACACGCTCCACCCTGCCAAGGTCCTGAATGAGCCCGGTAAACATGGGGCCGGTTATAACGGACCGGCCCCGTCCGCGCCCACGGCGGCCCGCCTTCTACAGCAGTGCCTGGAGCAGGATGTCGTCGCCGTGGCGCTCGAAGGTGAGGTCCTTCACCGCCAGGGCCTGGGCCATCTCCTTCACGCCCAGGTCTCCGGCCCAAGACAGGCCGGGGCTGCCAATCAGCTTGGGCGCCAGGAACAACGCCAGCGAGTCCGCCAGGTGCCCGCGCAGGAAGGAGCCGTACATCTCCGCCCCGCCCTCCACGAGGACATGGTTGTGGCCGGCCTTCGCCAGCCGCCGCAGCAGGGCCTTGAGGTCCACCTTTCCCGCCTTCTGTCGCAGCTGCCAGACGTCCACGCCCTGGGCCAGGAAGCGCCGCGCCTTGCGGCCCTCCGGGTCCTCCAGCGTGGCCACCACCGTGCGGGCCGGGCTGCGCTGCGTGAAGACGGTGTAGCCTGGCGACAGGCGCAGGTGGCTGTCCACCACCACGCGCAGCGGGTCCTTGCCGCCGCCACCGGGTAGCCGCGTGGTGAGCTTCGGGTCGTCCTTCCGGACGGTGTTGGCGCCCACGAGGATGACGTCCACCGAGTCCCGGAGCCGGTGGACCCAGGCGCGCGCCGGCTCGCCCGTCACCCAGCGCGAGTCTCCGGTGGCCGTGGCCAGCTTGCCGTCCAGCGTCACCGCCGCCTTGAGCGTCACCCAGGGCAGGCCGGTGCGAATCATCTTGAAGAAGGGCCGGTTGAGGCGGTCCGCCTCGTCCGCGAGCACCCCGGTGAGCACCTTCAGCCCGGCGCGCCGCATCCGCGCCACGCCCTTGCCGCTCACCTGCGGGTTGGGGTCCGCCGACGCGCAGATGACGCGACGGACGCCCGCCTCGATGATGGCCAGGCTGCACGGCGGGGTGCGCCCGTAGTGGTCGCAGGGCTCCAGCGTGGTGTAGAGGTCCGCGCCCTTCGCCCGGGCGCCGGCCGCCTCCAGCGCCACGACCTCCGCGTGCGCGGTGCCCGCCTTCTTGTGGTAGCCGCGGGCGATGATGCGGCCGCCCTTCACCAGCACCGCGCCCACCACCGGGTTGGGGCTGGTGCGGCCCAGGCCCTTGGCCGCCTCCTCCAGCGCGATACGCATGAAGAACTCGGCCACCGCCCGGTCGAAGTCCGCCGCCCGCTTCGCCCGAGGCGCCCTCGCCGCTTCCAACCTTGCCCGTGTCAGCAGCCGCATGTCCCTTCTCTAACCGCCCTTGTCCACCGGCGCCGGGGCCGCGGGTGCAGCCTCACACTTCTCGCGTGCCTCGGCCTCGCGCAAGGCCTTCAGCTCGTCCATGAACTCCGCGATGTCGCGGAAGCTGCGGTAGACGGACGCGAAGCGGACATAGGCCACCTCGTCCAGCTGCCGCAGCCGGCGCATGATTTCCTCGCCGATGACGGACGAGGGCACTTCCTTCTCGCCCATGCCCTGCAGCTGCCGCTCGATGGCGACCACCGTCTCCTCGAGCTGGTCCGCCGACACGGGCCGCTTCTCACACGCCTTCTTCAGCCCGTTGACGATCTTCTCCCGGTCGAACGCCTCGCGCCGCCCGTCCTTCTTCACGATGAGCGGGTAGAGCTCCTCCACCCGCTCGTAGGTCGTGAAGCGGCGCTTGCAGGCCAGACACTCGCGGCGCCTGCGGATGACGGAGCCCTCGTGGGACTCACGGGAGTCGATGACCTTGTTCTCGGCGTCCTGACAGAAGGGGCAGCGCATGGAGGGGTACGGCGCCGGAATCTACTTCAAGCGCGAGGCGTAGAGCGGAAAGCCTTGCGCAAGCTCCTTCACCTGGCCGCGGATGCGCGCCAGCGCGGCGTCGTCCTGCGCGGCGTCCAGCGCCTCGCCGATGAGCCGTCCCACCACCGCCATCTCCGCCTCTCGCATGCCGCGCGTGGTGATGGCCGGCGTGCCCACCCGGATGCCGGACGTCGTCATCGGCTTCTCCGGGTCGAACGGAATCATGTTCTTGTTCACGGTGATGCCGGCCTTGCCGAGCACCTCTTCGGCCACCTTGCCCGTGAGCTGCTTGGGCCGCAGGTCCACCAGCATCAGGTGGTTGTCCGTGCCGCCCGACGTCAGCCGCAGGCCGGCGCGCTGGAGCGCCTCCGCCAGCGCCTTGGCGTTGGCGACGATCTGCCGCTGGTAGGTCTTGAACTCGGGGGACAGCGCTTCCTTGAAGGCCACCGCCTTGCCGGCGATGACGTGCATCAGCGGGCCGCCCTGGATGCCAGGGAAGATCTGGCTGTTGATGGCCTTGGCGTACTGCTCGCGGCTCAGCACCAGGCCGCCGCGCGGGCCGCGCAGCGTCTTGTGCGTGGTGCTGGTCACGATGTCCGCCACCGGCACCGGCGAGGGGTGCACGCCCGCGGCCACCAGGCCGGCGATGTGCGCCATGTCCACCAGCATGGCCGCGCCCACCGCGTCCGCGATCTCCCGGAACTTCGCGAAGTCCAGCGTGCGGGGGTACGCGCTGGCGCCCACGACGATGACCTTCGGCTTGTGCTCCCTGGCCAGCGACTCCACCTGCGCGAAGTCGATGGTCTCCGTGTCTCGCGTCAGGCCGTAGTGGACGACCTTGTAGAGCTTGCCGGAGAAGTTGAACGTGGCGCCGTGCGTGAGGTGGCCGCCGGAGTTGAGGTCCAGCGACAGCATGGTGTCGCCCGGCTTCATCAGCGCCATGAAGGCGCCCATGTTCGCCTGGCTGCCGGAGTGCGCCTGCACGTTGACGGCGCCCGCGCCGAACAGGTCCCTGGCGCGCGAAATCGCCAGGTTCTCCGCGATGTCCACCACCTCGCAGCCGCCGTAGTAGCGCTTGCCGGGGTAGCCCTCCGCGTACTTGTTGGTGAGCACCGAGCCCACCGCTTCCATCACCGCCGGGGAGACGAAGTTCTCGGAGGCGATGAGCTCCAGCCCTTCCTCCTGGCGCTGGGTCTCCTCACGCAGGACGCGGGCAATCTCCGGGTCGACTTCGGCCAGCGTACGGACGTTCTCCATGGCGGACTCCCTCGAACAGCGGGTACGGCGGGGCCGTCAGCCCTGGGACTCGGCCTCGCGGATCATCTGGACGCGCCGCTCGTGGCGGCCGCCCTCGAAAGCAGTGCTGAGGAACGCCTCCAGGATGGCGCGGCCCACGCCGGCCCCCACCACGCGCTGGCCCAGGCACAGCACGTTGGCGTCGTTGTGAGCCCGGGCCATGCGGGCCTCGAACTCGGTGGTGCACAGGGCCGCCCGGATGCCCCGGTGCTTGTTGGCCACGATGCTCATGCCAATGCCGGTGCCACACACCAGCACGCCCAGGGTGGCCTCTCCGGACGCCACGGCGCGGGAGACCCGCGCGGCGAAGTCCGGGTAGTCCACCGAGTCCCGCGTGGCGGGCCCCACGTCCTCGTGGGCCACGCCCTTCGCGGCGAGCGCCGCCACGAGCTCCTGCCGGAGCTCCAGGCCCGCGTGGTCGGAAGCGAGGATGACTTTCACGCGGACATCTCCTGTGGACGGCTAGAAGCGCTTGAACAGCAGCACCGCGTTGGTGCCGCCGAAGCCGAACGAGTTGCTCATCACCGCGTTCACCCGGGCCTCGCGCGCCTGGTTGGGCACGTAGTCCAGGTCACAGTCCGGATCGGGCGTCGTCTGGTTGATGGTCGGCGGCAGGACGTTGCGCGCCAGCGCCAGCGCGCCGACGACGGCCTCGAAGCCGCCCGCGGCGCCGAGCATGTGGCCCGTCATGGACTTGGTGGACGACACCGCCAGCTTGCGGGCGTGGTCACCGAACACCGCCTTGATGGCCTTCGTCTCGTTGGCGTCGTTGAACGGCGTCGAGGTGCCGTGCGCGTTGATGTAGCCCACGTCCTCCGGGTTCAGGCCCGCGGACTGGAGCGCCAGGCGCATGCAGCGCGCCGCGCCCTCGCCCTCCGGCGCCGGCTGGGTGACGTGGTACGCGTCCGAGTTGGCGCCGTACCCCACCACCTCCGCCAGGATGTTGGCGCCGCGCTTCTTCGCGGCCTCCATCTCCTCGAGCACCAGGATGCCCGCGCCCTCGCCCATCACGAAGCCGTCGCGGTCCTTGTCGAAGGGACGGCTGGCGGCGGCCGGATCGTCGTTGCGCGTGGACAGCGCCTTCATCACCGAGAAGCCGCCCAGTCCCAGCGGCGTGATGGCCGCCTCGGCCCCACCCGCGATGACCGCGTCCGTCTCGCCCAGCTTGATGGACTTCCAGGCCTCGCCAATGGCGTGGGCGCTGGTGGCGCAGGCGGACACCGGCGCCCAGTTCGGCCCCTTGCAGTTGTACCGCATGGAGATGAGGCCCGGCGCCATGTTGATGATCATCTGGATGATGAAGAAGGGCGACAGCCGGTCGAACCCCTTCTCCAGCCCCTTGCGGTGCTGCTCTTCCAGAGAGGAGATGCCGCCGATGCCGGAACCGACGATGACGCCGACCTTCTCCGGGATGTAGCCGTGCGGCTTGTCCGTGCCCACGGGCAGGCCGGACTCGGTCACGGCCATCTGCGCGGCGGCCAGCGCGTACTGCGCATACAGGTCCATCCGGCGCACTTCGCGCTTGTCGATGAACGACTCGGGCTCGAAGTCCTTCACCTCGCCCGCGATGCGCGTGTCGATCTTGCCAACGTCAAAGCGAGTGACTTGGGCAATACCCGACTTGCCGGCGATCATCGCCTGCCAGTTCTTCTCGGTTCCGGTTCCCAGGGCCGAAATGAGCCCGGTTCCGGTGACGACGACTCGACGGTGTGACACGGTCCTCTCCGCTGGCGCCTGGGACACCGGGGACGCCGCGCCTCACGCGGCGCCTCCCCGCACCCCGGCACGCCAAGTGGTGCTGCCTACTTCTTGTGGGTGTTGATGTAGTTGATGGCGTCGTTGACGGACTTGATGTTCTCCGCCTCTTCGTCGGGGATTTCGACCTCGAACTCCTCCTCCATCGCCATCACGAGTTCCACGATGTCGAGGCTGTCCGCGCCCAGGTCCTCGATGAAGGAAGACTCGGGCTTGATCTCATCCTCTCCGACCCCCAGCTGGTCGGCGATGATGGACTTGACCTTGGCCTCAATGGATGACGTCGACATAAGTGTAGAACCCTCCAGGAACCAGATGAGGTCCGGCTGGCTTCCCGGACCATGTCGAAAGCGGGCGCGGTATATCCCACGCCCGGCGGCAATCCAACCGTGGGTTACATGTACATGCCGCCATTGACCTTCAGGACCTCACCGGTGATGTAGGACGCGGCGTCCCCCGCCAGGAAGACGACGGCCCCGGCGACCTCCTCCGGGTTCCCCAGGCGACCCAGGGGGATACCCTCCAGCATCTTCTGGCGCAGCTCGTCATTGAGCTGGTGCGTCATGTCCGTCCCGATGAATCCGGGGGACACGGCATTCACGCGGATGTTCCGGCTGGACAGCTCGCGGGCCACGGACTTGGTCATGCCGATGAGCCCCGCCTTGGAGGCCGAATAGGCGGCCTGACCACCGTTGCCCATCTCCCCCACGACGGAGGTGATGTTGATGATGGCGCCGCCCTTCTGCTTCATCATGGGCCGGCTGACGGCGCGGATGAGCGAGAAGGCGCCCTTGAGGTTGGTGTCGAGCTGGCGGTCCCAGTCCTCGTCCTTCACCCGCATCACCAGGCCGTCCACCGCGATGCCCGCATTGTTGACGAGCACGTCCAGCCGGCCATGCGTCTTGACGATGCCGTCCACGGCGCTGGCGCACGCGGCGCTGTCCGCCACGTCGAAGCGCACGGCCTCCGCCTTCGCGCCCTCGGCTTCGATGAGCTTCACCGTCTCCTGCGCCGCGGCCTCGTTGCCCGCATAGCTGATGACCACGGTGGAGGCCCCTGCCTTGGCGAAGGCCACCGCGCACGCCCGGCCGATGCCGCGCGAGCCCCCCGTCACCAGCACCACCTTGTCCTTGAAGCCGCTCATGGTGCCACCCCCAGCGCCGCGAGCGCCTTGTCCAGGCTCGCGGAGTCCTCGACGTTGAACAGCTCGATGTCCTTGGTGATGCGCTTGACCAGCCCCACCAGCACCTTGCCCGGGCCCAGCTCGATGATGCGGGTGACGCCCTCGGCCTTCAGCGCCTCCACGCACTCAATCCAGCGCACCGGCGAGCTGACCTGCTCCAGGAGCAGCGGCACCACCCGCGACGCGTCCGCGTTGGGACGGGCCTCCACGTTGGTCACCACCGGCACGGAGGGCGCGGACACCTGGATGCGGCCCAGCACCTCGGCCAGCCGAGGCTGCACCGGCGCCATCAGCGCGCAGTGGAAGGGGGCGGACACCGGCAGCGGCATCACGCGCTTGGCCCCGGCCTCCTTGCACTTCGCTCCGGCGCGCTCCACGGCCGCCGCGTCACCGGCGATGACGGTCTGCTCCGGCGAGTTGTAGTTCGCGGGCGACACCACCTGCCCCTGGGCCGCCGCGTCGCAGGCCTCCTTCACCTTCTCCGGGACCAGGCCCAGCACCGCGGCCATGGCGCCCACGCCCGCGGGCACGGCCTCCTGCATGAAGGTGCCGCGCGCGCGCACCGCCCGGGCCGCGTCGCCCAGGCTCATGGCCCCCGCCGCCACCAGTGCCGAGTACTCACCCAGCGAGTGCCCCGCCACGAAGGCCGGCGCCGGCCCCCGCCTCGAGAACACCGCGTGCGCCGCCAGCGACACCGTGAGGATGGCCGGCTGCGTGTTGGCCGTGAGCTTCAGCGCCTCGTCCGGCCCCTCGAAGCAGAGGGTGGAGAGCTTCTCGCCCAGGGCCTCGTCGACCGCGTCGAACACGGCCCGGGCCTCGGGGAACTTCTCATACAGGTCCTTGCCCATCCCCACGGCCTGGCTTCCCTGCCCGGGGAACACGAACGCGACCTTCGACATGCGGACTCTGCCTCCTCGATTTCGAGGTCCCCCCGCCCCGGCCTCCTGGCGCGGTGGACCCGCTGTCAGCGGCCTCGGGCCGCAGATGGACGCCCTGTTGCCGCACCTGCGCAGCCGGGGCCAGCACTTTTCTGCGGGCGCCCCACCCCACCCCGAGGCGGCCTGCACGCTTCGGGCGCTGGCTCTAATCGGAAACGCCCGCCTCTGTCGCCCTTTTTCCCTTCGGCGGCGCCGGCAGCCACGACCCCGCGCGTTCAATGCAACGCGTCAACTCGGCCTGGACGCCGCCCTCGGCCATGGCCAGCGCGGCCCCCAGCGCGTTGAACAGGGCCCGGGGCGTGGAGCGCCCATGCGCGACGATGCCCACCCCCTGGATGCCCAGGAGTGGCGCCCCACCGTACTCGGCGTAGTCCACCACCCGGCGCAGGCCCGCCAGCGCGGGCTGCAGCAGCATGGCCCCGACCTTCTCCGCCAGCCCGCCGCGTCGCTCGATGGCCTGACGCAGCATGCCAATGACGCCCATGCCCACGCCCTCGGAGGTCTTCAAGACGACATTTCCGGTGAAGCCGTCCGTCACCACCACCTGCACGTCGCCGGAGAAGAGGTCCTTGCCCTCCACGTAGCCCACGAAGTCCAGGTCCGAGCGGCGGAGCAGCTCGCTGGCCTCCCGGGTGAGCGGGGTGCCCTTGGAGGCCTCCTCGCCATTGGACAGCACCGCCACCCGGGGCCGGGCCACGCCCATGCGGGCGCGCACGTAGGCCTCGCCCATGACGGCGAACTGCGCCAGGTGCGAGGGCCGGCAGTCCACGTTGGCGCCCGCGTCCAGCAGCAGGCAGCGGCCTCCCCCCTTGAGGGCGGGGAAGAGCGCGGCGATGGCCGGGCGCTCCACTCCCGGGAGGCGCCCCAGGGTCAGCAGGCCTCCGGCCATGACAGCGCCGGAGTTGCCCGCCGACACCAGCGCCTCCGCCCTCCCGTCGCGCACCAGCTCGAAGCCGATCCGGAGGGAGGAGTCACGCTTGCGGCGAAAGGCCGCCGAGGCGTGGTCGTCCATCTCCACCACTTCCGAGGCATGGTGGACCTGGAGGTTGGAGGGAGGCCGGGCCTTGGCCAGGAGCGGCGCCACCTTCGCCTCGTCCCCCACCAGGAACACCTGATGCCCGGGGTGGGCGCGCGCGAAGAGCATCGCGCCTTCCACCGGCGCGGCGGGCGCGTGATCGCCGCCCATGGCATCCAGCACCAGCCTCATCCCCACCCTCTCCTTGAGCGCCAGGGTTCCTGGCCGGATGTCAGTCTCCTGCCCGCCGGGGGACGGGCGGCGCGCAGCACACCAGGAACCTTCCAGGCGGGCAACGGCTGGCTGATCGCCCCCCTGGGGTGCCCGGACCGCGAATGCCGCCCGGCGGCGGGGCGTTGTCAGCGGACACCGTCCGGGATAGACGGTGCCCGGGAGATAACGGGGTTCCGCGCGTTGTCACATTGACTCGGGGGCAGCGAGCCGCTAGGGTCCGCCGCCTTCCGAAGCCGGACATGGAGTACGGGAGCCTTCGTGCGACCGCCCCAGGCCGGTATATCGAGGCAGAGAGTGTTGCGCAGGGAGCCGGGGACCCCGGCACAGCGCGAAGACATTTGGACTCAACCGGTCCGGACCGGCGCGAACGCTCCGGGTCGGGGTCGAAAATAGAGGTGAGCCGTGGGTGTCCCCAAGAAGCGTACTTCCAAGATGCGTCGCGACCGCCGCCGTGCGGCCAACAACAACCTGCGGAGCGCCGTGCAGGTGACCAAGTGCCCGAACTGCAAGGAGCCGGTGATGCCTCACCGCGCCTGCACGTCCTGCGGCCAGTACAAGGGCCGTGAGGTGGTCGCTCAGGCCGAGGCCTGACCCACAGCCACATACAGCGCCCGCACGCGGGCGCCTGAAGCACGACGGGCCGCGCCTCCACTCCTGGAGGACGCGGCCCTTGTCGTTCCGGGCCACCCCTTTCGGGGGAGGCCCTGGCCCAGCGTCAGTTGCTGAGCTTGATGTTCTTCAGCGGCGCCAGCCGGGGGTCCACCGGCCGGGTGTCACAGGCGCAGGCGACCTCGTTGCGGTTCGCGCCGCACTGCGAGCACAGGCCCTTGCAGTCCTCACGGCACACGGCGTTCATCGGCAGGGCCAGCAGCAGCTGCTCCCGGACGATGGGGTCCAGGTCGATGGTCTTCCCGTCGAAGACCTCCTGATCCGCGTCCTCCAGCTCGAAGGAGCCGCCGGACTCCCCCTGGCTGCGCTCCTTCTTCTCCATGGACTTCTCGTCGTCGTCCACGAAGTCGTCGCCCCGGGCCAGGGACTCCGGCACCAGGTTGAGCGTGAAGGACACGGGGACGGACATCGACACGTCGGCGAGGCAGCGCTTGCAGGGGCTCGTCACGTCCACCGTGAACTGTCCCTCCAGCAGCACGCCGCCGCTCACCTTGCGCAGCGACGCCTTCAACGTCGACGGGGCCGTGGCCCGGAAACCGGTGTCCTCGCCGGAGGCAGCTCCACCCAGCGCGTCACCGAGCAGCTCGAGACCGATGGGCTCGTTCAGCTTCAGCCCCGTCTCCTTGATTTGTTCAACCTTTACGAGCATTTACGCTACTTCCAGGCAAAAAGGGGCGCGCAACATAGAGGGCACTCCCCCCAGCGTCAACACGCCCACGTGCATCACCGCCACGAAGATGTCACCGCGCCGTCACCCCCGGTGGGCCGGCCTTCGTGGATTCTCTCAATAACGTTTTGATAGGTTCGGAGCGATGCACGGACACGGCTGGCGGTTGCGCGGGTGGGCCCTCCTCCTGGTGCTGGGCCTGGGTGCCCGCCCGGGATGGAGCCGTCCCCTCTTCCCGGAGCCCGTTCTCTCGCAGCTCGGCCCGGAGAGCCCGGCCATCACCGAGGCCCGCGAGCAGCTGGACCAGGGCGAGTTCGAGAAGGCGCGGCGCACCCTCCTGGAGGGGCTGGACGCGCCGGACCTCACGGACGACCAGCTCGTGGAGCTCTACCGGCTGCTGGGCCTGACGGCGCTGTACCTGGGCGACGAGCCGCAGGCCCGCGACGCCTACGAGAAGCTGCTCCAGGCCCGCCCGGACTACGAGCTCCCCCGCACCGCGCCGCCCAAGCTGCGCGCCCTCTACGCGCGCATCCGCGAGGACATCAAGAGCCGGCGGGTCCGCCCCGTCACCCTGGACGTGGACCCCATCCCCGACCCGCCCGGCGGCGAGCCCGTCGTCGTCGAGGCCACCATCCAGGACCTGGCCCTGGGCGCCCGCGCGCGGCTCTTCTACCGGCGCGCCGGTGACGAGGCCTACAGCTCGGTGGACTTCGCGCGCGACCGCACGCCCGAAGGCCGCGGCCGCGAGCGCTACCGCGCGGTGCTCCCCGCCTACGAGCTTCCCGCCGAGGCCGAGCCCTACGAGATGGAGTACTACTTCGAGGTCGCGGACGCGGCCCAGCGCCGGCTCGCGGGCCGGGGGGACTCCTTCCAGCCGCTCATCTTCCAGGTGGCGCCCAGCAGAGCGCTGCGCGCAGGGGCCGCCGCCGAGCCCGCCTCCCGCCCCTGGTACAAGAGCCCCTGGCTCTGGGTGGGCGTGGGCGCGGTGGCCATCGGCGCCACGGCCGGCGTCGTGGCGCTGACCTCCGGAGAGGAGCGGGGCCGCGTCCCCATCACCATCCGCGTGGAGCCCCCCACCCCATGAGCCTGCGCCTCCTGTCCCCGCTGCTGCTGCTCGCCCTGCCCGCCTGTGGCCCCGATGCCGCACCCGCGGGCCGCTTCGGGCTCGCGCTGACGATGGAGCGCGCGGTGGCCGACGACGTCCAGGCGCTGCAGGTGGCCGTGCTGACGCGCGGCTCCAGCCGCAGCTGCACCGAGATTCAGCGCACCTGCCTGAGCGCGCAGGTGAAGCGGGACGAGCTGGTGGTCCTCGAGGACGCCCAGGGCCGCGAGGGCCGCGCCCTGCGCTTTCCAGTGGACCTGGCGAGCCTCCAGGCGGGCGGCAGCCTGGAGCTGGCGGTGGATGTGCCGGTGGGCCGAGACTACGCGCTCGTCATCGAGGCCATCACGACAGGGACGACGCCCGGCTTCCTGGGCAGCTCGTGCAACTACCTCCGCGAAGTCAACGCGGGCGACAACGCCCCGCTGATTGCCGCGCCCCTGACGCTGACCGGCGGAGACTGCAATCCGGCCATCGCGCCCTGAGCGCCGCGGAACTCAAGAGGACTTCATGTCGCGCATCCTGATTATCGAGGACGAGCAGGACCTCGCCGGTCTCGTGGACTACAACCTGCGGGCCGCGGGCTTCGAGACGGAGACGGCGAACACGGGCGCGGGCGGGCTCGCCAAGGCGCGTGCCCATCCGCCGGACCTGGTGCTGCTGGACCTGATGCTGCCGGACGTGGCGGGCAGCGAGGTGTTGCGCATGCTCAAGGCGGACACCGAGCTGCGCAAGGCCTCCGTCATCATCGTCAGCGCGAAGGGCCAGGAGTCCGACCGCGTGCAGGGCCTGGAGCTGGGCGCGGACGACTACGTGGTGAAGCCCTTCTCCGTGCGCGAGCTGCTCCTGCGCGTCAAGGCGGTGCTGCGCCGCGCCGACGCCGAGGACGGCCCCTCCGCGGTGCTGGCCTCGGGCGACATCAGCCTGGACACCACGCGCCACCAGGTGCGGGTGAAGGGCGAGGAGGTGCTGCTCACCGCGCTCGAGTTCCGGCTGCTGCGCACGCTGCTGGAGCGCTCCGACCGGGTGCAGACGCGCGAGGTGCTGCTGTCCGACGTCTGGGGCATCCAGGCGGAGATCCACACCCGCACCGTGGACACGCACATCAAGCGGCTGCGCGAGAAGCTGGGCCCGGCCGGGGACATCATCGAGACGGTGCGCGGCGTGGGCTACAAGCTCAGCCCTCCGTGAGCCAAGGCCGTCCATGCCCCTGCGCGCCACGCTCCTGCCCCTCCTGCTGCCGCCCCTGGTCGTCGCGGTGCTCGTCGCATTGCTGGACGGACCGAAGGAGGTCGTCGCCGCGGCGCTCGTCGCGCTCGCCGGCTCGCTCATGTCCCTGGGCTTGAGCCGCGGGACGCTGCAGCGACACCTCGACCTGCTGGCCCGTCACACCCGGGATCGCGCCGAGGGCAGCCCCGCCCCGGCCCCCGCGACGCCGGAGCGGCTGGAGGAGATGGCCGGCCTCGAGGGCGCCATCGACTCGCTCCACGCCCAGATGTCCGCGCGCACCGCGCAGCTCACCCAGGAGGCCCGCACCCTCACCGCCGTGCTGGACGGCATGGCCGAGGGCATCTGGGTGACGGACGCCGAGGGCACGGTGGTGCGGCACAACGACGCGCTCCGCGGGCTGCTCCCCGCGACCGGAAGCCCCCTCATCGGGCAGCGGCCGCTGGCCGTCATCCGGAACGAGGCGCTGCACGACGCCGTGCTGCGCGCCTGCCGCGACGGCGCCTCCAGCCACCTGGAGCTCACGCTGGAGGGGCTCTTCCCCCGGACGCTCTCCGTCCGGGTGACGCCGCTGGCCAAGGACTTGCCGGGCAGCGCCGCCGTCTTCCACGACCTCACCGAGCTGCGCCGGCTGGAGAAGGTGCGCAAGGACTTCGTGGCCAACGTGTCCCACGAGCTGCGCACCCCCATCACCGCCATCCGCGGCTACGCGGAGACGCTACAGGGCGGCGCCCTCAACGACCCCGTCATGGCGCCGAAGATGGTGGACATCATCCACCGCCAGTCCGAGCGCCTGTCCGAGCTGGTGGAGGACCTGCTCGAGCTGTCTCGCCTGGAGGCGCGCGAGGTGAGCCTGAAGCTCACCCAGGTGCCCCTGGCCGACGCCGCCGCGCGCGCCGCGGACACGGTGCGCCCCAAGGCCGAGGGCAAGGGCCAGGTGGTTTCACTCCACGTCCCACAGGACCTGCTCGCGGTGGGCGACACCCGCGCCGTGGAGCAGGTGCTCCTCAACCTGCTGGACAACGCGGTGAAGTACACGCCTCCTGGCGGGCGCGTGGACGTGTACGGAACGTACGAGTCCGGCCGCTGCGTGGTGCGCGTGAAGGACACGGGGCTGGGCATCGAGTCCAAGCACCTGTCGCGCATCTTCGAGCGCTTCTACCGGGTGGACAAGGGGCGCAGCCGGGACATGGGCGGCACCGGCCTGGGTCTGTCCATCGTCAAGCACCTGCTGCAGGCCATGGACGGCGAGGTCAAGGTGGAGAGCCAACCCAACGAGGGGAGCACCTTCACGATTTTTCTGCCCCAGGCGGCTTCATCGAGCGCGGCGACGGGGTAGGATGGACCGACCATGCGGGTCGCCATCCTCGCGGACATCCACGGCAATCTTCCTGCCTGCGAGGCCGTCCTCGAGGACATCGCGCGCTCCGTGGCTCCGGACTACATCGTCGCCGCGGGCGACCTGGCCCTGCGCGGCGCCCACCCGCGGGAGACGGTGGACCTCATCTTCGACCGGTGTGACTCGGTGTTGATGGGCAACACGGACTGCTACCTCGCGGGCAACTACCTGGGCGGCGCGTACCGGGAGAAGGACCACTGGAAGACGGAGCTGCTGCGCTGGACGCGCGACCAGCTCGGCGGCGCGCTCCTGCAGAAGCTGGGCGCCCTGCCCTTCTCCGTGCGCTACACGCCGCGCAAGGGCCAGGACCTCTTCGTCTGCCACGCCAACCCGCGCAACCTCGAGGAGTCGCTGGACCCCACGCTGGACGACCTCGCGGTGCGCCGCTTCTTCAGCCACCTGGACGCGGCGGCCTGCGCCTTCGGGCACCTCCACTTCCCCTACCGCCGCCGCGTGGGGCGGATGCTCATCGCGGACGTGGCCAGCGCCGGCATCCCCCGGGACGGCGACCTGCGCCCCGCCTACGGCGTCTTCACCTTCACCCCCAAGGGCTGGCGCGTGCAGATCCGCCGCGTGCGCTACCCGGTGCGCAAGGCCACCCAGGCCCTCACCGCGCGCCGCGTCCCGGGCGGACCGCTGCTCGTCCACAAGCTGGTGGAGGCGCGCTACCGCCACCACAACGCGCTGATGGAGGCCGCGCGGCGCCACTCCGGCCTGCCCCCGCCGGGCCCCGTGCTGCGCCCGCCGCCCGGCGCCGCCTCGCGCGCCGCGGCCTCGCCCATGGACAGCCGCCCCTCCCCGGCGGTTGACCCCGCCTCGCTGCCCACGGACCTGGACGGCACGGTGACGGGCGCGGCGCCGCTGCCCCTGGACGCGCTCAACGACTACGAAGGGTGAAGGGTCGACGTTGTCGCGAGGCCGTTGCTTGCGCGCGCTGCCTGGGAGTGGTTCACGGCGCTCACCATGGCTTCTGCTCGCGAGCTGCCGCTGCTGTTCGTCCGCCACGCCGTCGCGGAGGACTCCCACGTCCTGGGCGATGAGGCGCGCGCCCTCACCCCGGAGGGCCGCGCCGCCTTCCGCCACCACGCGCGCAAGCTGGCGCGCCTCACGCCGCTGCGGGGCATCCTCACCAGCCCGCTGGTGCGAGCCGTCCAGACGGCGGAGCTGCTCGCGGAGGCCTTCGGCGTGTCCGGCGTGGAGGTCCACCCCGCCCTGCTGCCCCAGCGGGGCGCGCACAAGCGCATCGTCGAACTGGCGCGCGAGCGCGGCCCGGGCTGGGCGCTGGTGGGCCACAATCCCTCGCTGGAGCGCGCCGCCCTCCGCGCCCTGGACCACGACCTGCCCGACAAGCTCCGCAAGGGCGCGGCACTGGCCCTGAATGCCCTCGCGGATGGCGACTTCACGCTCGCGTGGTGGGCCACGCCGGGCAAGCCGGTGAAGCGCCCCGGCGGCCTGCGCTGAGCCGCGGCCTCAGTGGGCCGCGCCCAGCAGGAAGGACAGGACGAGCATGGCCAGCACCGCGGAGGTGATGCCCACGTAGAGCCGGTCCTTCTGCTGCCGGAAGATGAGCAGGGACAGGGCCACGCGCATCACCGGCACGGCCATCATCACCAGCAGCCCCGTCATGACGAAGGCCTGCCCCCGGGCCGCCAGCGCGCCCGTCAGCACGTCCCGCAGCGTGTGCGGCACCGGGTGCGGCGAGGTGAGGCGCTGCAGCGCCTCGGAGGAGACGAGGTAGTCCGGGTGGCGGAAGAAGGTCACCACCATGCCCAGCGTCACCAGCGCCAGGCTGGCGGCCACGCCGTAGCGCAGCAGGTCGCTGATGAGCACCTCTGGATGGAGCGGCGAGGACGCCTCCCCATCGCGAAGGGCGGTGACGGAGGCTTCGGGGCGATCCGGCTCGGGCTTCAGCGCTTCGCTCACGCTCCCCACCCCTTGCGCAGCATCTCGAAGGCCACCCACAGCAGCACGCCGACGAAGAGCGCCCGCAGCCACGTGCTGTTCACCCGCGCCATCAGGTGGCGGGAGCCCAGCCACGCGCCCAGCGTGACGCCCACGCACACCGGCCCCGCGATGAAGGGGTCGATGTTGCCGCGCGCGAAGTAGACGCCCGCGCTGGCCGCCGCCGTCACGCCAATCATGAAGTTGCTGGTGGCCGTGGACACCTTGAGCGGCAGCCGCATGGCCAGGTCCATGGCCGGCACCTTCAGCGCGCCCGAGCCGATGCCCAGCATTCCGCTCACCGTGCCCGCCACGTACATCAGCCCCAAGCCGGCCAGCGGCCGCGTCACGCGGTAGGGCACCTCGCGGCCCTGGGCCTCGTCCCAGTAGCTGCCGTGCAACGCCAGCCGGTCCGCCAGCGCATCCGCCGGCACCGGCACCTCGGCGCTCGAGCGCATCCGCTTCAGCATCACCACCGCGGACCACGCCATGACCGCGCCGAACACGAAGTAGACGCCCCGGCCGCCCACGAGGCCGGACAGGAAGGCGCCGCTGAGCGCCCCGGCCGTGGTGGCCAGCTCCAGGAACATGGCGACGCGGGTGTTGGCCATCCGGTCCCGGACGTAGGCCGCGGCGGCGCCGCTGGACGTCGCGATGACGGAGACGATGGACGCCCCCACCGCGTACTGGATGTCCACTTTCAGGAGCAGCGTGAGCACGGGAATCAGGATGAGCCCGCCACCGATGCCCAGGAGCGAACCCAGCAGTCCCGCGCCCACGGAGAATCCCAGGACGACGAGCATGAAGAGGAAGGGAGTCATGGAGCCGAGGCCCCATCCTCCCCTCCTCATCCGCCATTTGCTACCGGAGAGCGGCGCGAAGCACGCCGCTCCCCTGCCTGCTCGCTATTACTGCCCTACTGGCCGCTGGCGGCCACGGACAGGTGCGGGGCACCATTGCCGTTCGACAGCGCGGCGTGGGCGGGGCCTTCCGTCCCCAGCTCACGCAGCAGGGCCTCTCCCACCAGCTCATCCATGGGGATGAAGCGGCCCAGGGACGGACGCCAGGTGTGGACCTGCGCGGTGCCGATGTCGAACCACCAGCCATGCAGCCGCAACGAGCCCGCGTCGAGGCGCTCCTTCACCCACGGATAGCTCGCGATGTGCTCCATCTGCAGCAGCACGTTGTGCTGCGACAGACGGTCGTAGTCCGGCAGGCCCTCGCCCAGCTTGGGGTTGTCCTTCATGCGCTGGAGCGCGGGCTTGCCGTGCTCGAGCCAGCCATTGAGGTTCGGGTTCTCCGGCCCCACGCCACCGCCGAGCACGGCCTTCATCGCGCCGCAGCTCGAGTGGCCGCACACGACGATGTCCTCCACCGGCAGGTTGCGGAGCGAGAACTCCAGCGCGGCCGCCTCGGACTGGTCACCCTTCGCGTTCCCCTTGGGGTCCGACGGCGGCATCATGTTGCCGACGTTGCGCACCACGAAGAGGTCGCCCGGGTTGGTCGACACGAGCAGGTTCGGCACGACGCGGCTGTCCGCGCAGGCGATGAAAAGGCAGTCCGGCTTCTGCCCCTGCGCCAACAGCGCGAACCTTTCACGGTAGTTGGAACGGGTGTTGAGCTGAAAGTCCAACAGACCGCGGATGAGCTTCCTCACTGCGCACCTCCAGAAACGAGCGTGTTGTGATGGGGACCGTCAACGACCGCGGGAGCGCTCGCCTTGACCGTTCCCTTACGGCTCCAGACATCCTCGAGCGACTCGGTGAACACCTTGCCGCCCGTCTTGCGGTGCGTGTCGCACCAGCTCTCCAGGGCCTCGTGCCCGGAGTGGTCCAGCGTCTGCACCGCCAGGTCCAGCTCCACCTTGGAGCCCGTCGGCACCTGCGCGAGCGCGCTGGACAGCTTGGGTACGCCGACGAAGGTCAGCGCGCCCGAGATTCGAACCAGATACGACGCCTCCGTCTGCTTCTGCACCTCCACCTTGACGCTGCCCAGGTGCCACAGCAGGCGCAGCACCGCGAACGCCAGGCCCATGCCGATACCGGCCAGCAGGTTGACGCCGACCACGCCGGCCACCGTCACCAGGTACACGGCCAGCTCACCGCGCTTCTGCAGCTCGCGGATGTGGTGCACGTTCACCAGCTTGGCGCCGACGAAGACGAGCAGACCGGCCAGCACCGTGAGCGGCACCAGCCCCGCGACCGTGCCCAGCAGCGTGGTGAACAGGAGCAGCCACACGCCGTGCAGCGTGCCCGACAGGCGCGTCTTCGCGCCGGCGGTGATGTTGGTGGCGCTGCGCACGATGACGCCGGTGATGGGCAGACCGCCCGCCATGCCGGAGACCGTGTTCGCCAGGCCCTGCGCGAAGAGCTCCCGGTCCAGGTTCGCCCGGGGGCCGGTGTGCATCTTGTCCGTGGCCACCGCGCTCAGCAGCGACTCCGCGCTGGCCACCAGCGCCAGCGACAGCACCGCCGTGCCGAACGTCACCCAGTCGCCCTTGGGGAAGGTGGGCATCTGGATGCTGGAGAGGATGTTCTCCGGCAACTGCACGCGCGCCACGTCCGCGCCCAGGAAGGTCGCCACCGCGGTGGCCCCCACGACGGCGACCAGCGGCCCTGGCACCTTCTTCAGCTTCCCGGGCACGAACTGCCACGCCACCATCAGGCCGAGGGTCAGCAGGCCCAGCAGCGTCGCTGCGCCATGCAGGTCGGCAATCTGCCCCGGCAGCTCCTTCACGTTCTGCCACGCGCTCGACTGGGGCGAGCCGCCCAGGACGATGTGAACCTGCCCCAGGACGATGAGGATGCCGATGCCGGCCATCATCCCGTGGATGACGGCCGGAGAGATGGCCAGCGCGCCGCGCGCCACCTTCAGGCCGCCAAGAATCATCTGGAGGACGCCCGCGACGGCCACCGCCGCGCACGTCATGGCCAGACCCATGTTCTGGATGAAACCAAACACCATCACCGCGAGGCCGGCCGCCGGACCGCTCACCTGGAGCGGTACGCCGCCGAATATCCCCACCACCAGACCGCCAACCACACCCGCGATGAGGCCGGACACGATGGGCGCGCCGGAAGCCAACGCAATGCCCATACACAGCGGCAGCGCCACCAGGAAGACCACCAGGGATGCTGGCAGGTCCGTGGCCAGCACCTTGCCCAGGGAACCGGCGCCCTCAGGACTCTTCGAACTCGACATCGCACCTCCACACAAGTCGCCGCGAATGCGGCGCGCGCTGGATCACCGTGGAGGGCCCTCCGCAAGTCCTATGCCGTTCCCTTTCTGGTCCAGTCAGAGGGAACGCAATTTGATTGCGGATGGGAATATGAAAGCGATTTTAATTCCCGCCGAGAAACTTAAAAAATCTTGAGGCCGGCCCCTTCAAGATTCTTGAAGCCCTACTCCTCCCCGAGTCGGCGGAGGAAGGTCGGATAGGAGAGCCCCAGCGCCCGGGCCGCCTCCATCCGGCGCCCTTCCAGGCGGGCGAGGACGTGCCGGACATACAGCCGCTCCACCTCCTCCAGGGGGCGAGGTGAGCCCGAGACGACGAAGGCGTCGGGGTCCGCCACCGGGGGGCTGCTGCTGCCCTGGGGCTCCAGGGAGGGCAGCTCCAGCTCGGGGCCTGGCTCGAGCACGAGCGCCCGCTCCAGCACATTGCGCAGCTCGCGGACGTTGCCGGGGAAGGGGTAGTGCTCCAGCCGGGCCTGGGCGGCCTTGGAGAAGCCCACCGGCCTGCGCCCCAGCTCCGCGCACAGCTCGGCGACGAGCGACTGCGCCAGCGGCAGCAGGTCCTCGCGGCGCTCGCGCAGCGGCGGAATGTCCACCTTGAAGACGCTCAGGCGGAAGTAGAGGTCCTCGCGGAAGCGGCCCTGGGCCACCTCCTGCGTCAGGTCCCGGTTGGTGGCCGTCACCACGCGCGCGCTGCTGCTCAGCTCGGCGGTGCCGCCCAGCCGGCGGAACGCGCCCTTGTCCAGGAAGGTAAGCAGCTTCGCCTGGAGCCCCAGCGGCAGCTCGCCCACCTCGTCCAGGAAGAGCACGCCGCCCGCGGCCACCTCCACCAGGCCGCGGCGGGCGGTGCGCGCGTCGGTGAAGGCGCCGCGCTCGTGGCCGAAGAGCTCGCTCTCCACCATGGTGGCGGGCAGCGCGGCGCAGTTGACGTGGACGAACGAGCCCTGCCCGCCCTGCAGCGCGTGCAGGTGGCGTGCAATCACTTCCTTGCCGACGCCCGTCTCTCCCTGCAGCAGCACCGGGCTGCGAGGCGCCTTGGCGATGCGCTCCAGCATCTGGAGCGCCGCGAGCATCTTCGGCGAGTGCGGCCGAGACAGGCGCCGCCGCCCCCCCAGCTCGCTCTCCGCCTGGCGCAGGCGCTCCTGGAGCTGGAAGTCCGCGGCGGCGCGGCGGGCGCGCAGCACCAGGTCGTCCAGCTCCACGGGCTTGGACAGGTAGTCGCGCGCCCCCGCCTGGATGGCCTCCACGGCGCTGGCGATGTCGCCATGCGCCGTCACCATCAGCACCGGCGTGTCCGGCAGCTGGGCGCGCAGCTCGGGCAGGAAGTCGATGCCATCGCCGTCCGGCAGCCGCCGGTCCAGCACCACCAGGTCCGGGGCCTCGCGGGCCATGGCCGCGCGCGCGTCGTGGAGTGAGTGCGCCAGGGTCACGCGGAAGCCCTCGTGGCGCAGCACGGAGGCCGCCAGCGAGGCGAAGGTCCGGTCGTCATCCACCAGCAGCAGATGGGTGCTCATGTCCTCGCCTCCTCCAGCGGCAGACGCAGCGTGAAGCGGCTACCCAGCGGACTGCGGGTGTAGTTCAGACTGCCTCCATGGGCCTCCACGGAGGCACGCGCCATGGGCAGCCCTAGCCCCACCCCCTTGGCCCGCCCGGTGGCGAAAGGCTCCCACAACCTGGGCTCGAAGCGAGGATCCACGCCGCCCGCATTGTCCTCCACCACGAGCACGGCGTCATGGTCGTCCCGCGTCAGACGCACGTTGACCCAGGGCGCCGGCT
The DNA here is from genome assembly GCF_050038885.1 of Pseudomyxococcus flavus. Taxonomy (NCBI): domain Bacteria; kingdom Pseudomonadati; phylum Myxococcota; class Myxococcia; order Myxococcales; family Myxococcaceae; genus Pseudomyxococcus; species Pseudomyxococcus flavus. The sequence continues at coordinate 93,467 of NZ_CP143624.1, forward strand.
GCAGGCCGGTGTCGCGCGCCACGGCGCCCGCCTCCACCGCGTTGCGTAGCAGGTTGTCGATGGCGGACACCAGGAGCGCGGCATCCCCCTGGACCCACAGCGACTCCTCCAGGGACGTCGTCAGCGCCACCGCCTCGGACTCCGGCAGCAGCTTCACCGCCTGGAGCGCGTCCCGGACGAGCAGGTGCACCTCGCAGCTTCGGCGCAGCGCGGCACGCGGGGCCCCGAAGGACAGCAGCGAGCGCGCCAGGTGCCCCAGCCGCTCCACCTGCGAGCGCAGCGCGCGCACGGGCAGCTCGCTGCCGGCCGCGGTGTGCCGGAGCACGGACAGGGCGGCCTGGATGCCGTTGAGGGCGTTCTTCACCTCATGGGCGATGAGCGAGGCGGCGGTGCCCAGCGCGGCCATCGTCTCCTGGCGCCGCAGCCGCTCCTCGGCCGCGAGCAGCGAGCGGAACGAGTGCCGCAGCAGCAGGATGAAGATGATGAGCGTGCTGCTCAGCAGCGCGATGTGGAACGCCAGCTGCCGCAGGAAGCGCGCGCGCAGCCCCGCGGTGGCCGTCTCCTCCTCCAGGACGACGAGCAGCAGCTCGCTCTTCCCCACCCACGACGCCGCCCCCATCATGTGCTTGCCATCCAGCGTCAGCGGCCCGGGCATGTCCGCGAGCGCGCGCAGCGGCCCGGTGACGTCCCGGGGCCCCAGCTTCAACCCCACCGGCATCAGCAGCTGGCCGTGCTCGTCCATGAGGACCAGCGTCGTCTGCGCCGTGGGCCGCGTGGGCAGCGCGCCGGCGCGCAGCTCGCCCAGCATCACGCCCTTGAGGTGCCCCTCCTGGAGCATGGGGACGGCGACGACGATGGGGCCACCTTCCCCCTCCAGCAGGTCGATCTCCGGCTGGCCTGCGCTCACCATCCGCTGGAACCAGGGCCGCAGCGTCAGCGGCGAGCGCCCCAGCGGCATGTCCGGCGGGTCGCTCCAGACGCGCTCTCCAGCGGGGGTCAGCAGGGCCACGCCCTCGGAGAAGAGGGTCGAGTGGGAGAAGGCGCTCTCCAGCAGGGCCAGCTCGGCCGGGGAGATGCCGTCCTCGGGGTACAGCGCGGGATGCCCGGCCACGCGCGCCAGCTCCGCCTCCAGCAGCCCGAGGTGGACGCCCAGCGCCTCTGACTGGACCTGGGCCTGGTTGAGCAGCCGGCTCAGCAGCTCCTCGCGCGCGTTGCGCACATCCTCCACGTAGCCCAGCACCGGGCTCGTCAGCGCCACCAGCCCCACCAGCCCCAGCCCCACGAGCGCGGAGCGCCCGCCGCGCCGCTGCGCATGCGCCAGCTCTCCGGGCGTGGGGGTCAGCGAAGGAATGGGGGGTGTGGGCGGCGGTGGGTGTGAAGCAGTCATGACAGGGCGACAGGGATCTACCCCGGTCCGGCAGCGCCTTCACGTGCAATCAGGCCTTTAGAGGGGGACTCGGCCGCTGGATGGCCGGCCACGGCGCGTCATGAGGCCCCTCTCCCGGCCCCCTCGCGACAACGAAGTTGTTGCACACGAGTCACACGTTCGGAAAAGGCGGCGCGCAGAGTGAGGGCCCGCCATGCCCCATGTCCTCATCGTCGACGACGAACGCGACCTCGCGGAGCTCATTGATTTCAACCTGCGGGGTTCAGGCTTCACCACCCACGTGGCCCACACCGGCGAAGAAGCGCTGGCGGCCGCGCGCGCCCAGAACCCCGACCTGGTGCTGCTGGACCTGATGCTGCCGGACATGTCCGGCATCGACGTCTGCCGGCAGCTGCGCGCCAGCCCTCCCTCCCGGGGCGTGCTCATCGTCATGCTCACCGCCAAGGGCGAGGAGTCGGACCGCATCCGGGGCTTCGAGGTCGGCGCGGACGACTACGTCGTGAAGCCCTTCAGCGTGCGGGAGCTGGTGCTGCGCCTGAAGGCCATCCTCCGCCGGGGCGCGCCCACCGCCGGGAGCACCGCGCCCCTGTCCCTGGGGCCCTTGCGGCTGGACGTGGCCTCGCACCGCTTCTTCGTGGAGGACCGGGAGGTGTCCCTCACCGCCCTGGAGTTCCGCCTGCTGGAGCACCTGCTCGCCCGCCTGGGCCGCGTGCAGACGCGCGAGCAGCTCCTGGAGGAGGTCTGGGGCCTGTCCTCCACCCTGGAGACCCGCACCATCGACACCCACGTCATGCGCCTGCGCGACAAGCTGGGGCCGGCGCGCGCCCTGCTGGAGACGGTCCGCGGTGTTGGCTACCGGATGCTGGACCCGGCCGCGAGCTGAGGTCTCGTGACAGCGATGTCACGTGGCGGACGCAAAACGGACACCCACGTCACGTACAAGCGCGCCGTCTTCGCGCAAGCCACTCGCCGCAACCAGATTCCCGTCCGCTTCACGCATCCAGGAGAAGCCCTCCCATGAAATCGCTCCTCAAGCCGCTCCTCGCGGTGTTCCTCGTGGCCCTCCCCGCCGCCGCCCAGGCCGGCACCGTCACCATCAAGGGCTCGGACACCATGGTCATCCTCGGCCAGCGCTGGGCCGAGGCGTTCATGAAGAAGAACCCCTCCATCAAGATCCAGGTCACCGGCGGCGGCTCCGGCGTGGGCCTGGCGGCCCTCCAGAACGGCACCACGGACATCGCCATGTCCAGCCGGGAGATGAAGAAGGCGGAGGCCGACAAGCTGCGCGCGCGCTTCAAGGCGCCCCCGGTGCAGCGCTCGGTGGCCAAGGACGGCGTCACCTTCTACGTCCATCAGGCCAACCCCGTGGGCGCGCTCACCACCGAGCAGCTCATGAAAATCTACGTGGGTGACATCTCCAACTGGAAGCAGGTGGGCGGCGCGGACGCCCCCATCGTCGCGTACTCCCGGGAGAACTCCTCCGGCACCTACGTCTTCGTGAAGGACATGGTGCTGGACGGCGAGGACTTCGCGCCCGTCATCCAGACGCTGCCAGGCACCGCCGCGGTGGTGAACGCCGTCTCCAAGGAGAAGAACAGCCTGGGCTACGGCGGCGCCGCCTACGCCGAGGGCATCAAGGAGCTGAAGGTCAAGAAGGGCAACGAGGAGATCGCCCCGTCCGCCGACAACATCAAGAGCGGCAAGTACCCGCTGGCGCGCGACCTCTTCTTCTACCTGCGCGCCGAGCCGACGGGCGACATCAAGGCCTTCATCGACTTCGCGCTTTCCCCCGAAGGCCAGGCCATCGTCACCCAGGTCGGCTACTTCCCGGTGAAGTAGACGCACAGCGTCACACGAATGTCACAGGAGGCCCCGACGCCCAATGGATAGACAGGCGCTCATGGAGCAAGGTCTCACGCAAGCCGTGGCCGCGCCGCGCCTGTCCGCGGCCGCGCGGCGGCGTCAGCTGCGGGAGAAGGCCGTCGCGGGCTTCATCACGCTGATGGCATTCACCGGCATCGCCGCGCTCATCCTCATCATCGTCTTCGTGGCCAAGGAGGCCCTGGCGCTCTTCACGGACGCCGAGTCCCGCCACGAGGCCAGCCTCTCCAAGATGTTCCTGGCGCAGGAGGGCCGCTACCCCTTCCGGTGGCAGCCCGTGTCGGGCACGCCCAAGGTCAGCATGATTCCGCTGTTCGTGGGCACGTTGAAAATCACGCTCGTCTCCATGCTGGTGGCGGTGCCCCTGGGCGTCTTCGGCGCGCTGTACGTGGCGGAGTTCGCCCCGCGCCGCCTGCGAGAGCTGCTCAAGCCCGTCATCGAGCTGCTGGCCGGCATCCCCTCCGTGGTGCTGGGCTTCTTCGCGCTGATGGTGCTCTCCCCGGTGGTGAAGGACCTCTTCCACCTGGACCGCCCGCTCAACGGCACCCTGGCGGGGCTGGCGCTGGCGCTGGCCATCGTCCCGGTCATCTTCACCGTGTCCGAGGACGCGCTCACCGCGGTGCCCCGCAGCTACCGCGAGGCGTCCCTGGCGCTGGGCGCCACGCTCTGGGAGACGGCGTGGAAGGTGGTGCTGCCCGCGGCGGCGCCCGGCATCCTCGCCGCCTGCGTGCTGGGCTTCGGCCGGGCCATTGGCGAGACGATGATCGTCCTCATGGCCTCGGGCAACGCGGACATCCTGTCCTGGAGCCTGGGCGACTCCGCGCGCTCGCTGTCGGCCACCATCGCGGCGGAGATGGGCGAGGTGGTGGTGGGCAGCACGCACTACTCGCTGCTCTTCTTCATCGGTGTGGAGCTCTTCATCTTCACCTTCGTCCTCAACATGGTCGCCTCGGCGTGGACGAAGAAGGTCCTCCAGCGGCTGACCGGGAGCGCCTCGTGAAGTACACCACGCGCCGGCTGGTGGGGCTGGGCCTCACCGGAATGACGGCCCTCGCGGCCTTCGTCATCGTGGGCATGCTGGCCCTCATCCTGCTCGACGTCGCCAACAATGGCGCCCGGCACCTCTCCTGGGCCTTCCTCACCGAGGCGCCCAGCGACGGCATGATGGGCGGCGGCATCTTCCCCGCCATCTTCGGCACCGCCGCGCTCACGCTCCTGATGACGCTGGCGGTGATGCCGGTGGGCGTGCTCACCGCCGTCTACCTCCACGAGTACGCGCCGCCGGACTCGCGCTTCGCCCGCTGGGTGCGGGTTGCGGTGGTCAACCTCGCGGGCGTGCCCTCCATCGTCTTCGGCCTGTTCGGGCTGGGCTTCTTCATCCTCTTCGTCGGCGGCAGCCTGGACCGGATGCTGGGCTACGAGGAGATGCACTGGGCCCAGCCCGGCATCCTCTGGGCGGCGCTGACGCTGGCGGTGCTGACGCTGCCCGTCGTCATCGTCTCCACGGAGGAGGCGCTGCGCGCGGTGCCCCTGGACCAGCGCACCGCCAGCCTGGCCCTGGGGGCCACCCAGTCGCAGACGCTGGCGCGGGTGGTGCTGCCCGGCGCCCTGCCCGGCATCCTCACCGGGGCGGTGCTGGCCATCTCCCGCGGCGCGGGCGAGGTGGCGCCCATCCTCTTCACGGGCGCGGCCTACTTCCTGCCGGACCTGCCCACGCAGCTCGACTCCCAGTTCATGCACCTGGGCTACCACACCTATGTCATGGCCACGCAGTCTCCCAACGTGACGGAGGCCAGTGGCCCCCTGTACGCGACGGTGCTGGTGCTGCTGGCGCTCACCTTCGCCCTCAACCTCGTCGCGGTCATCATCCGCACGCGCACCCGCCGCAAGGCCGCCAGCGCCCACTGACGGTACGCCTGCCATGTCCCTCCACCCCCAGAACCCGCGCGCGAAGATGGAGGCGCGGGAGCTCACCCTGCGCTACGGCCCCAAGACGGCCATCCACAAGGTCTCCCTGGCCATCCTCGACCGCCAGGTGACGGCGCTCATCGGCCCCTCCGGCTGCGGGAAGTCCACGTTCCTGCGCTCGCTGAACCGGATGAACGACCTCATCTCGGGCACGACGCACTCGGGCACCATCCTGCTCGACGGCACGGACATCCACGACCGGGGCGTGGACGTGGTGGACCTGCGCCGCCGCGTGGGCATGGTGTTCCAGAAGTCCAACCCCTTCCCCAAGAGCATCTTCGAGAACGTGGCCTACGGCCTGCGCGTGGGCGGGATGAAGGACAAGGCGGAGCTGGCCGCGCGCGTGGAGAAGTCCCTGCGCGGCGCCGCGCTCTGGGACGAGGTGAAGGACCGGCTCGACGAGAGCGCGCTGGGCCTGTCCGGCGGCCAGCAGCAGCGCCTGTGCATCGCCCGCGCGATGGCCGTGGAGCCGGAGGTGCTGCTGATGGATGAGCCGGCCAGCGCGCTGGACCCCATCGCCACCGCGAAGATCGAGGAGCTCATCCACGAGCTGAAGGCGACGTACACCATCGCCATCGTCACCCACAACATGCAGCAGGCCGCGCGCGTCAGCGACCGCACGGCTTTCTTCTACATGGGTGAGCTGGTGGAATGCGGCCCCACCGAGCAGATCTTCACCAACCCGCGAGAGAAGCGCACCGAGGACTACGTCACCGGCAAGTTCGGGTGAGTGGAAGAAAAAAGGGGACCGGACACATGCCGTCGACGCATACGGACAAGGCCTTCGAGCAGGACCTGCGGGATTTGCGCGAGAAGCTCCTCGCCATGGGCGCGAAGGTGGAGAACCTCATCGTCCAGAGCATGAAGGCGCTCACCGACCGCGACAGCGCCCTGGCCGAGAAGGTCGTCGCCGCCGACAAGGACGTCAACCGCCTGGAGGTGGAGATTGACGAGCTGTGCCGCAAGATTCTCGCGCTGCGCCAGCCCGCCGCCAGCGACCTGCGCCTCATCACCACGGCGCTGAAGATCGTCACCGACCTGGAGCGCATCGGCGACCTCGCGGTGAACATCGCCGAGCGCTCCATGGACCTGAACCAGGTCCCCCCGCTGGCGCCCTACGTGGACACGCCCCGGCTGGCGGAGCTGGCCCAGCGCCAGGTGAAGATGTCGCTGGACGCCTTCGTGTCCGGCGACGTCACCAAGGCCGAGGAGGTGCTCCGCGGCGACGACCTGCTGGATGCCCTCTTCCTGAAGATCTTCAACGAGCTCCTCGCCTACATGATGGAGGACTCGCGGAACATCCGCCGCGCCACGGCGCTGATGTTCATCGCGAAGCACCTGGAGCGCATTGGCGACCACGCGCTGAACGTGGCGGAGATGGTCGTCTACATGGTGCGCGGCAAGGACATCCGCCACCCGCAGAGCCGCAACCTCGCCGACTAGCCCGGCGCCGCTTCACCGGCCTGTCACCGCGAATTGCCCGGCGCGCCCCGCGCGCTTCGCGGACCTGACGTGGAGCCCCTCTAGCGTGCTCACCGTGGTCGCGCCATGACGGCGCACCGGCCCCGGGGATTGCCCGCGAATGCTGCTCGCTTCCACCGTCCTGCTGATTGCCGCCTGCTTCGGACTGTTCGCCCTCACCGTCCAGTTCGCGCTCGTGCTGCGCCACCGGCGCGAGGCGCCGCCCGCCGCGCGCCCGGGCGCCGTACGCCCCGGCATCTCCATCCTCAAGCCGCTGTGCGGCGTGGATGACGACCTGGAGGCCAACCTCGCGCAGTTCGCCGCGCTGGACTACGCGGGCGCGTACGAGGTGGTGCTCGGCGTCAAGGATGCCAGGGACCCTGCCTTCGCCGTGGCCCGGGCCGCGGTCGCCCGCTGGCCCCACGTCATGCGCCTGGAGGTCCAGGAAGGCGAGCCGGGCCACAACCCGAAGGTGAACCAGCTCATCACCCTCGCCGACCGGGCCCGCTTCGACCTGCTCGTCATCAGCGACAGCAACACGCGCGTGGCGCCCGGCTACCTGGAGGAGATTGCCCGCGCCTTCGAGGACCCGGAGGTGGGCTGCGTCACCCACCCCGTGACGGGCCTGGGAGAGCGCACCTTCGGCTCGCTGCTGGACAACCTTCACCTGGGCAGCAGCGCGGCGGCGGGGATGATTGCCGCCAAGCGGCTGGCGGGCCAGGACATCGTGGTGGGCAAGTCCATGGCGCTGCGCCGCGAGGACGTGGACGCGCTGGGCGGCTTCTTCTCCGTGAAGGACGTGCTGGCGGAGGACTTCGTCATCGGCCAGTGGGTGACGCGCAAGCTGGGCCGGCGCGTGGTGGTGGCGCAGACGCCGGTGTTCAACGTGTCGCTGCGCAAGAGCGTCCTCTCCTTCTTCCAGCGCTACCTCCGCTGGAGCGTCATCCACCGCACCGCCGTGTCGCCTTCCACCTACTTCGCCCAGGCCCTGCTCAACCCCACGCCGCTGGCCCTGCTGGGCGCGCTGCTCGCCCCCTCCTCCCAGACCGCGGCCGTCTGCCTCTGCGTGGCCCTGGGCAAGGTGGCGGTGGACCTGAGCACCGTGCGTGCCCTGCGCGCCCAGCCGCTGACCTGGGACGCGGTGCCCGCGGTGTTCGCCAAGGACGCCCTGCTCTTCACCGCGTGGGTCTACGCGCTCTTCTCCCGGACGGTGAACTGGCGCGGCACCCGCCTGCGCGTCGGCCGGGGCACCCGGCTGGTACCGCTGCGCACGGCCGGCCTGGAGGCCGCGCCCTCGCGCCGGATTCTCGCCGGCTGACGCCCCGCTGGAGCGGCGTCAGCGCTCCGCCGGGCATTCCAGGCCCCGCGGAGCGCCCTTCCGGCGCCTGCCGGGTCGCCTGCTGGGTTGGCGCCATCTCATCGCTCGCCGTGAATGATGGCGCCCTTCAGCAGCGTTCATCTCCTGTCGGGGGAGGACGATTGGCGCGACTCGCAACGGACACTGGCGCAAGAAAGGTCCTGGTCGTCGATGACGACGCGGATTGGCGGGAATTCCTCCGCCTCAGCCTGGAGGACCTCGGCTACGAGACGACCGAAGCCGCGGATGGGCAGGAAGCCCTGGAGGCACTGAAGCGGGGTGGCCGCTACCGGGTGATGCTGCTGGACCTCAACATGCCGGGCATGTCGGGGTTGGAGGTCGTCGAGCGCCTGCCGCGCGGCCCGCAGCCCCGGATCGTATTCCTGACCTCCGCGGCGGCGCAGGATGTAGGCAGCGCGCTGCTCTCCGGGCCGCACTACTACCTGCCAAAAGGTGCGAGCCGCGACCAACTGTCACTCCTCTTGCAGTCACTTGGTGAGTGAGCAGTCAGCCTCCGGCGTATAGGGTAGAGGGCCCCTGAGAGGAGGGCCATTATCGTCACCGAGCTTCTCATCATCCTGTTGCTGGTCCTGGCCAATGGCGTCTTCGCTGGCGCGGAGCTCGCCATCATCTCCGTCCGCCGGACCCGGCTGAAGGAACTGATTGAGCAAGGCAGCGCCTCCGCGAAAGCGGTGGAGGCCCTGCGTGGCAACCCCGAGCGGTTCCTCGCCACGGTGCAGATTGGCATCACCGTCATCGGCGCCACGGCGGCCGCCTTCGGTGGTGCGAGCATCGCCACCCGCCTGGGAGACGTGCTCACCGGATTCGGCATCCCGGAGCAGCAGGCGGACGAGGTCGCCCTGGCCGGCGTGGTGGCCTTCGTGTCGTACCTCTCCCTGGTGCTGGGTGAACTCGTCCCCAAGTCGCTCGCGCTGCGTGCCGGCGAGCGCTACGCGCTGCTCATCGGCCGGCCCCTGCGCGGACTGTCCTGGCTGATGCGGCCGGTGGTGTGGTTCCTCACCGCCAGCTCCAATGTGGTGCTGCGCCTGTTCGGCGACCGGACCAACTTCACGGAAGGGCGCCTGTCCACCGAGGAGCTCCAGCAGCTGGTGGAGGAAGCGGCGAAGCAAGGCACGCTGGACCCGCACGCCAGCGAGATTGCGTCACGCGCCTTCGAGATGGGCGATGTGACGGTGGGCGAGCTGTCGGTGGCCCGGGACCAGATGGTGGCGCTGCGGCGGCACTCCAGCCCCGAGGAGATTCGCCGCGTCCTGCTGGAGGGCGGCCACTCGCGCATGCCGGTGTACGAGGACACGCTGGACAACATCGTCGGCTACGTCATCGCCAAGGACCTGCTGGGCGTCGCCTGGGAGGGCAACCTCATCATCCTCGAGGACGTCATGCGCCCGCCCTTCTTCGTCGTGGAGACGATGCGGGCCATGGACGCGCTGAAGGAGCTGCAGAAGCGGCGCATGCAGCTCGCCGTCGTCGTGGACGAGCGCGGCGGCGTGGTGGGCCTGGTGACGGTGGAGGACCTCGTCGAGGAGCTGGTGGGCGACATCCTCAGCGAGACAGAGGTGCCGGAGGAGCTGGTGAAGCGCGAGGGGGCGGGCACCGCCCTGGTGCTCGGCACCGCGAGCATCCGCGACGTCAACCGGGCGCTGAACCTGGACCTGGACGAGGACCAGGACTACGCCACGGTGGCCGGCCTGTGCATCGCGCTGTCCGGCGGCGCCATCCCCGAGCCGGGCACCAAGGTGCAGACGGAGGGAGGACTCACGCTCGAAGTCGTCGAGTCCTCGCCCCGCCGCGTGCGCACCGTGCGCTTCCACCTGCCCCAGCAGGCGCCCGCCGAGGCGTGACGGGGCCTGGGCCTCGCTTACGGACGCGGGGGCCAGGTGGAGCAGTAGAGCTCTGCGCCGTCTCCGTAACCGGCCGCATTCCTCGCCTGGATATAGAAGGTGAAGGGCGTACGGTCATTGGGAACCTCGGTGACGTGATAAACCAGCTCCGTGGTGTGCCAACTCGTGGAGTTGCCGTTGATGACGGCCGAAAGGCGGTACTCCGTCACGGGGTGCCCGAAGTCGAACTCCGGCGGCTCCCAGGTGAAGGAGATCCATCCGTCTCCCCCCTGGCACCTCGCGTTGAGCGGCTCCGAGGGAGCCCTCGTGGGCATGGCCGAGATCCGCTCGGAGACCTCGCCCCAGCCCGCGGCGTTCATCGCCTCGACGGTGAACTGGTACGTCGTGGCGTTCTCCAGCTCCTCCAGGCGCAAGCGTGGCTCGGACGTCTCCACCGTTCGCAGCACCTCGTCTCCCAGATACGCCGTCACCCGGTAGTTGGTGATGATGCTGCCGCCCGTGTCCTCGACAGTCCAGGACAGGGTCACCCGTTCGCTGCCAGTCGTGGCGGTGACGCGGGGCGCTCCGGGTGTGGTGAAAGGAGTCGCCTCGACGGAGGCCTCGGGCCCCCGGGCATGCCCGTTGTCGGCGGTGACGATGAAGGTATACGCCGTCCCATTCGTCAGCGCGGAGAAGGTCGTGCCCAGTTCCGTCGCGGGCACCGTCACCGTCGCGTCTTCCGACGTCTCGGAGCGCACGGTGACGACGTAGCCGCCCAGCGGCATGCCCTTGTCATCCGCGGCTTCCCAGCTCAGTGCCACGTGTTGATTGCCCGCGACGGCGACGAGGTTCTGCACTGCCCCGGGCGTCACATGCGGCGTCACGGCGTCGGAGCGCGCGGAGGCGGCGCCTCGTCCCCGGGCATTCCGGGCGACAACGCTGAATGCGTAGGCCGTTCCATTCTCCAGGTCCGTGATGATGGCCTGCGTCTCCGAAGCGGGCGCCGTCACGGTCCGCGCTTCGGAGTCCCCCACGAAGACCTGCACGATGTACTCGAGGATGGCACTGCCGCCATCAGAGGGGGCACCCCACGTCACGGTGGCCTGCCCGTCGCCAGGCACGGCCACCACGTTCGAGGGCGCCTGCGGCAGCGTCACCTCGGGCTCCGGGGTGATCGGCGGCTTCTCGTCGGAGCCACCACACCCCAATCCCACAAACACCCCCAGGCACACCGCGGCCACCAGTCCGATTCGTCCGTTCATCCTCACAGTCCTCCCCCCGGGAAACCGGGCAATCGCTGCGTACCGCAGGACGACTGCCACCGGGAAGAGGCTGTGGAGACCCAGCCCCTGCGGACGGTGCACGCGGCTCCGGGATGCGAGGGTTCATGCCCCTCGAATCCCGGGCACTTTCAGCCGCTCGCGCGGCGGGCTTCGAACCCGCGGCCTTTGTCTCCGGAGGCCAACGGTGAGCTCAGGGCCGGAGCTTGACGTGCAGCAGGTCCAGGCGGCGCGACGTCGGCGTGTACCAGGTGCCGTCCAGCTCGAAGGCCGTCGACAGGCCCCCGGTCAGCACCACACCATCCGTCACCGCCGTCAGCTGGAAGGACTGGAGCGGGTCGAACACCCGCACCCAGCGCGTTTCGAGCGTCGGCGTGAAGCTGGCCACCGTGGGCCGGCCCGGGGCGACAAGCTCTGGCAGGCCCACGGTACCGAGCCCCAACTGGCTGCCCTGCCCCGCCTGGACCGTGAAGAGGTTCCCCGACGCATCGACGACCAGCGAGCCGAAGGTCGCCGTGCTCCCCGAGAAGTGCCGCAGCGTCAGCTCCGCGCCCGTGGAGGAAAGCCGGCCGATGAAGGGCTCCCGGTCTCCATCGTAGTAGTCGTCCGGCGCCGCACTGGCGTAGCTGTTGCCCGCGAAGGTGAAGCGGCCGTCGAAGTCGCCCGTGAAGGCCACGCCGCCGTCGGGCAGCACCGCCACCTGGTACACGTCCGCGTACAGCGCGTCGGAGGCCGTCGGAAGCAGCCAGTGCCACAGGGGAGCGCCATCCACGCTCCAGCGCGCCACGAAGGCGCCACTCCCGGAGATGGCTCCGGAACCGAAGTCCGTGCCGGCCCCAGCCCAGCCGCCGACAGTGACGTTCTCCTGCGCGTCCACGGCGACACTCAGCGCCCGCGTCCCCTTCATCGCGTTCGTCGCCAGCACGCGCGCCCACTGGTAGGCGCCGTCCCACTGGACCTTGAGGACGAAGGAGTTCGGGTACTCGTCGTCGTAGGGATACGGCTTGCCGGAGTACACCTCCCCGCCTCCGAAGTCCGTCGTCCCCCAGAAGGCGCCCGTCACCACCGCGCTGCCGTGCGCATCTGTCGTCAGGTCATGCACGAGCATGGGGTTTTCGAAGGACTCCTCATCCGCGCGGAACCACGCGGTGTAACCCCGCGTCCAGTCCACCGCGCCCGAGGGCGTCAGCTTCATCACGAACATGCCCCACCCCTGCGGCAATGGCCCCTTCCCCAGGTCCGGCGCCCCCTTGTACTCACCCGCGACGAGCACGTTGCCCAGCGTCGTCACCGTCACCCGGCGGAACTCCACCTGGGGCTGGGCGAACGTCAACCGCCACAGGACGGTGCCATTCGCCTGGTGCAGCGTCACGACGTCGGTCTGCTCGGCCCAGGGAGCGCCGTCCCTCATCTGTTCCTGCGTGCTGACAACGGCGAAGCCGCCCCCGGGCGCCGGCGCCGTATCCCGCGCACGTTCCGCCGCGGCATTGTTCGTCTGCTTCACCCACGCCGTCGTCCCCTCGGGCTGAGTGCCGCGGTACGAGCAGAAGGCGTCGCTCTCGGTGACGATGACCAGCCGCGGCGCCGCGTCCAGCACCCCGGCCCTCCGCGCGTCATCCGCGGCGAAGCTCAGCCCCAGGGTGGAGTCGGCGACCAGTGCGAAGGCGTGCCGGCCCGAGCTCGTCACCGCGCTCGTCACGTCGTACTCCACCCACTGGTCCTTCTTCACCGCGCCCACGTCGCCCACTTGCTCCAGCATCGCGGGCGGGTTCTGCCAGGTGGCCGACGCCGGCTCGAACGGTTGCGCCTTGTAGAGCCGCGGCCCGTTGTCCGTGGCCTCCAGGGCGTAGAGCTGGAGCAGCACGCGGCGCACCGGCGCCGAGTCGAGCTGGACGTCGAAGTCCAGGTAGCTGGCCATCGCCGGAGCGCCATCCACGCGCAGCGCCGCGTCCCGGTGGAACGTCGTCGTCGGGCGCTCGGCGCTCACGTAGGTGTCATGGCGAGGGCTGAGGGCCTTCGCGATGACCTCCCGGCGCGTCAGGCACGCATCCGTCGGAGCACCGCGCTCCCCGCCCGTCCACACCAGCAACTGCGGACCGCGCGAGCTCGAAGCCTCCCGCGAGTTGAAGACCAGCCCGTCACTGGAGGTCGCGCATAGAGACCAAAGGTGACCTCCCCGTTGCCGCGCACCAGGTCCGTCACCTCGTAGTCCACGTAGCCGAGCGGCGCGAGGAAGGGCAGCTGGTCGACCTTGTTCCCCACCTGGGTCGGACGCGTGTTCCAGGTGACGCTCGTCTCGCTCCACGCGCCCTGGGTGGCGTAGACCGCCGGGCCCCCCCAGCGTTCCATTCTCTCCCACGTACATGCGCAGCACCGCGCGTTGAACCGACTCCGCCAGCCCCTGGACATCGAAACGCAGGTGCACCTCCTGCTGAGGCGCCTGGTCCACCCGGAGCTCCAGGGCCCTGCCACCCTCCGGCGAGGTCGGTGCATCAGCGGAGACAGACGTGTCCGCGCTCGGACTGAAGACGACCGGAGCGCCCGACACGGAGATGGGCACCGCCGGGTGCGCCGGATGGTCCTCAGCGGACTGGACGGTGAGGACGAGCTGGGGCCGCAGCGAGGCGTTCGGGTGCTCACTCGAGGCAAGCGTCACGCCGTCCGTGCTGTCCGCCACCAGGTGGACATCCGTGTACGCCCCCGTGGAGACATACAGGTTCGAGATGTCCAGTTCGATCCACGTGCCGCTGGCCACCGTCCCCGCGCTGGACAGGATGTTGTCGAACCGGCTCGGCCGCGTGTTCCACGTCGTCAGCTCGTTCCAGTCCCGCCCCGACAGGCGCGGGTCATGCGCGGTGGGCCCGTCCGACGAGCCATCCAGCGCGTACACCCGCAGCCGCGCCGTCGTGATGGTGCCTTGCACCGACGCGACATAGAAGCGTAGGTAGGCCTCGGACTCGGGCGACCGGTCCACCTCCATCGTCGGCTCCGAGCCGAAGCTCGTCGTCGGCGCCGTCGCCGACACATACGTGTCCGCCGCGGCGGAGATCGTCACCGTCTGCGTGACGAGCTCCTGCTCCTGGCTCCCCGTCTCGACCACCGCGGCCTGGTCAGCCGAGACTCCTGGTTGGGAACTCCCGCACCCATTCAGGAACGAAAGCGCCACTCCCAGCCCCCAACCCCTGACTCCCATTGTCCAGCGTTTCACGTGACCTCTCCCTCGCGTGCTGCCCTTGCGATGGGAAAGCAACAGGTACGCCAGGGCATGCGAGCCCTTGAACGGCTCCGAGGCCGTGCTTGCTCGATGAAGCCATGGCCACCTCGTGAATGGGCAGCCAGGAGCACACCGGCCCATCGCGAGAGCAAGCACTTCCGGCCGCCACGGCGCGGCGCCTGGTGGTTGCCATCGTGGCTGCTCAGGGGGCCCCAGCGACGCCTGGCAGTTCCCCCGCGGAGTGCTCCAGGAAACGGCCCTCCAGCCCCCGCGTCAGGTACTGTCCGGGCAGAACCCTTCCGGGCGGAGGCCGGGGACATGGAACGTCAAGCGTCGTGCGTCTGCGGGCAGTTGCGGCTGGTCTGTGTGGGCGACCCTATCCGAGTTTCAATGTGTCACTGCCTCGCCTGCCAGCAGCGCACCGGCAGCGTCTTCGGCGTCCAGGCTCGGTTCCCTCGCGAGGCCGTCATCGCTCGCCAGGGTGACGCGACCGCCTTCACTCGGACGGGCGACAGCGGGAACACCGCCACCCTCTACTTCTGTCCACGATGTGGAACCACCGTGTACTGGGAGATGGCCACGCAGCCGGACGTCCTCGCGGTCGCCGTGGGGGCCTTCGCCGATCCTGGGTTTCCCCCGCCCCGCCTCTCCGTCTACGAAGCCCGCAGCCATGCCTGGGCCCTTCCCTCGGGCGTCGACCTCGAGCACCTGGACTGATTCGCGACTCGGCGGCTTGCGTCGGGCTCCCGTGCCTACCGACAAGCTCGAGCGCTGCTTGCGTCCGGGCGAGGCGGGAGCTGGAGCCCCGAGCGCAGCGCTTGCTGAGTGAGGTTCGGTCATCGGGCGCCACCGGATAGGCGGCGCTTCGATATCCCGGCGGATGTGCCCGCGCAAGGGCACGCGGCTGCCGGCTGTCAGCCCCATCGGTAAAAGCGAAGGACCCGGGGCCGGCGGAGAATTTCCCCACCGACTCCGGGCCCTTTCACCAGCGCGCGATGCGGGCTTCGAGCCCGCGGCCTTTGGCTCAGGAGGCCAAAGGCCCAAGGTCAGGGGGCCATGGGTGTGGCCTGCACCGTCGCGGGCGGCCCCAAACCAGCGCTGTTCTCCCCTCGAATGGTGAACGTATAGGTCGTTCCATTGGTGAGGCCCTCCGCCATCCAGGAAACGCTGCTCCTCCCGATGCCGAGCTCCAGCCCTTCGACTTCGGGCTCCACCGTCGCGACGTAGCGGGACAGATTTCCCTCCAGGTATGGCGGCGGCTCCCATTCGAGCAACACGTGCCCGTCCCCGGGCGTCGCGACGAGGTTTCGCGGGGCCTCGGGAACTGGGTAGGGCGTTCCTCGCCACCTGGCCGAAATGGAGGCGCTTCCGGCCTCGGTATGGACGAAGACCACCACCTCGTACTCCACCCCGTTGACGAGCCCCGTCACCACCAGTCGTGTCTCGGTCGTCTGCTCCCGCAGAGTCGGCGCGCTTCCCGCCCGCACCGGCGCGACAGTCACGGCGTAGTGCGTGATTTCACAGCCACCTGTGTCCGCCGGCTGCAGCCACCACAACGAGAATTGCCCATCGCCATACGTCCCCAACACTCCGGGCACAGGGTCCGGCTGCAAACACGGCCGCACCGCCGGAAGCTCACCGACGGCCCCCAGCCCCACTGCGTTGCGGGCCGCGACGGTGATGCGATACGGCGCCCCCGTGGTCAGCCCCAGGAACGCCTGTCTTTTCTCGGTCGTATCAAATGCCTGCACCACCGTACCCTCCAGGCTCAGCTCGACGTGGTAGCCGGTGATGGGGCTGCCGCCCGTGTCGCCGTCCTCCCATGTCACGCCCAGCGCCGTCCTGGACCGGCCATACAGCGTGAGGCTCGGCGCGCCCGGGACCGACACGGGCGTCACCGCGACCGGAGCGGACTCGGGGCCTCCCACCACGGCGTTGGTGGCCGCGACGGTGACCCGATAGCCCGTGCCATTCGTCAGCCCTGACACCGTGGCCCGAAGCTCGGTTGATGTCTGCGTCGCGACGGTGGCCTCGCCCTCTCGCACCGTCACGGTGTAGCCAGTGATCGGCATCCCCGTATCCTCCGGGGGAGCCCATGCCACCTCGATACTGCGGTCGCCCGGTGCCGCGGTGACCTCGCGCGGCGCTCCTGGGATGACATGCGGAATCACCGGTTCGGAGGGGACGGATGCGGGCCCCTCACCCTGCGCGTTCCTCGCCGCCACGACCAGCCTGTACGTCTCGCCATTGGTCAACCCGGAGACGGTGACCGAGGTCGACGTGCTCTCCTGCGACCGGGCCACCTCGCCATTCAGCAGGGCGCGGACGACGTATCCCAGGATGGGGCTGGAACCTTCATCCACGGGCGCCGACCAACTCACCGTGGCTTGCGCGTCTCCAGCAATGGCACTCACGGCATGGGGGGCTCCCGGCTTTGCGGGAGACTCGGAACCACCACAAGCCGCGGCTCCCAACAAGAGAACCAGGCACCATGCCTTCATTGGCAGACGGCGCATGACTGTCACCTCGCTCCAGGCACCGTCGACAGCCCCCCCAGCGGGACTCGCCGCCACCTGGCAGAAGAGCGCGGACTCTACAGGACGCCGACCGTCGCCGAGATTGGGTGATGTCAGACACCGCGTTCAGGAAGCGAGACAACGCTTCAGCATGCCTGGAAGTCTTCGATGTCCGCGAGAACGAGAAGAGCCCGGAACCGGAGGAATCAGCTCCTCGGTTCCGGGCCCTATCTCAGCGCGCGATGCAGGATTCGAACCTGCGGCCTTTGGCTCCGGAGGCCAACGCTCTATCCAGCTGAGCTAATCGCGCACACTGCTCGAACGGCGGGGCACAAGTAGCCGAAGTTCCCCGCCGACGCAAGCACGCAATCCCCTGGGCGTCCGCGCGCTACCGCCGCCTCCCGCGGCGGGCGGCCAGCAGGGCGAAGGCCACCAGCCCCAGGGCCGACAGCGGGGCACCGCCCCCCTGCCCTCCCAGGGAGCAGCTCAAGCCGCCACCTCGGGAATCGATTTCGGTCGAGGGAATGAGCTGGAAGAGCGCCAGCGGCGTCTGAGCGGAGGCATTGAGCGCCTGATCCACCGCGTAGATGGTCACCGAGTGCTCACCAGCGGGCAGCTCCCCGGTCACGGTGAAGCGCCACTGCCCGGCGCCGTCCACGGGCGCCCGCCCCCGCTCGGCGCCATCCAGGAGAATGACCACCTCGCTGGCGCCTCCCAAGGCCGTCCCCCGGAATTGGGGCGTACGCGTCTCCACGATGCTGCCCGCGGCCGGGAACTCCAGCGTGGGCACCTCCGGCGGCGTGTCATCCACCGTCCAGTCGTAGCGGACGGGGCTGTCGTCCTCGTTCCCCACGCTGTCGACCGCGCGGACCTGGAGCGTGTGAGAGCCTTCCGCGAGCCCGGCGAAGGAGATGGGGTTGTCGCATGGCGCGAACGTCGAGCCGTCCAGGCTGCACTGGTACGCGACGTCGGACTCATCCGAGCCAAACGAGAACTGGGAACGCTCCGAGCGGTCGAACAGCGCCGGCTTGTCGACGATGGTCGTCTCGGGTCGCTTGGAATCCACTTCCCACACGTAGGTGGCGGGCGACGGGTCCCGGTTGCCAGCGAGGTCCCGGGCTTGGACGCGCAGCACATGCTGCCCGTCCTGGGGGACGGTGATCGCATGGGGCGTCGGGCAGTCCTGGAACGTCTCTCCGTTGAGACTGCACTCGAAGGCCGCGAAGTTCGCTTCGTCCACGTGCTCGAACTCGAAGACCACGCTCCGCTCGCGCCCACGCGAAGGCGGTTGACCGACGATGGCCGTTTCGGGTGGCGTGATGTCCACGGTGAAGGTGCGGGACATGGACGTCGCGAGCGAGCCGGTGTTTCCAGCCTTGTCCGTCAACGTGGCCCGGACCACGTACTGCCGCTCCTCGAGCAGCAGCCCGCTCACCTCCCAGGTGCCGAGCTCGTGCACCTCGGCCGAGCCGACATTCACACTCCCCACGTACACGGTGACCGTCCCCAGCTCCGGTGCCGTTCCGTGGATGCGGGGGGACATCGTATTGATGTAGGGCTCCGAGGGCGAGGTGATGATGGGCGACTCGGGAGGCGTCGTGTCCACCGTCCACGTATACTGCTCACCCGGGTCATCCTTCGCGTTGGTGTCCGTATCCACGGCGTACACGTTCAACGTGTGAATCCCCTCGCCGACGTCGCGCACCCAGGCCACCTCACGCTCGTCCGGGGTGATGGTGCCGCAGTCCTCCTCCTCCGCCTCCTCGCCCAACGTGCAACGGAAATTCACGTTGCCCTTGTTCGAGGTGAAGGTGAACCGGGCCACCGGGTCATTGGTGAGCTGCTGGGGCTGCGCGGTGATCCGGGTCACCACAGGGCCGGACAGGACACGCCAGACATGCACGGCGGGTGTCTCATCCACGTTCCCCGCGAGGTCCACGGCGCGAACGAGCATCGTATGGTCCCCATCGTCGACGGTCCGCTGATGAGGCGAGACACACATCGCGAACGGCTCACCGTCGAGGCTGCACTCGAAGCGTTCGATGTCCGCGGCGGCCGACTCGAATCCGAAGGTGGCAGTCAGCAGGCTGGTCAGTGCATCGGGCACCTGCAAGGGGATGAACGCCGTATCCGGTGGCGAGACATCCACGAGCCAGGTGTGGCTGGCGGGCGTCGCGTCCTCGTTTCCCGCCCGGTCCACGGCACGCACCTCGAGCGCATACGTCCAACCGTCCGTCAGCCCGCTGATGGTATGAGATGCGGCGCACGTCGCCCACGCGCCTGTCGTCGGCGGCGACTCGGGCTCGGTCACGGTGAGCCTGCATTCGAAGTACGCCACGTCCGACGCGCTCGACGTGAAACCGAATACGGCGGTCTGCGAGTTGTACCGTTCTGCTGGCGGCACCGGAGAGGTGGCACTGATGCTCGTGTCGGGGGCGATGGTGTCCACCACCCACGTGTGAATCGCGGGTGTCGGGTCCACGTTGCCTGCCTCGTCCACCGCCCGCACCTGCAGCACATGCGTCCCATCCGTCGGCGCGGGGGTGGGCTGGTAGGGGCTGACACACGGCGCGTACTCGGCGGAGTCCAGGCTGCACTCGAAGCGCGCGACGTCGGAAGCCGGGCTTTCGAACGTGA
Organism: Pseudomyxococcus flavus; assembly: GCF_050038885.1. Taxonomy (NCBI): domain Bacteria; kingdom Pseudomonadati; phylum Myxococcota; class Myxococcia; order Myxococcales; family Myxococcaceae; genus Pseudomyxococcus; species Pseudomyxococcus flavus. The sequence goes on from NZ_CP143624.1 coordinate 113,009, forward strand.
AGGACACGTTCTGCGACGTCACCTCCGGCAGCGTGCCCGTGAGCGTCGTATTCGGCGCCTGCGTGTCCACCTCCCACGTATGCGTGTCAGGTGTCTCGGACGGGTTGCCGGCATGGTCCACCGCGCGCACCGACAACGTGTACTCCGTGCCGTGCACCAGGTTCGTGTACTGGACGGAGGCGTTGCACCGCTGCCACCCGGCCGGCTGCGGTGAAGGACCGGGATTCGCCACCAACTGGCACTCGAAGCGCTCCACGTCCGAGTCTGGAGAGTCGAAGTCGAAGCCCGCCGTCGTCTGGTTGCTGGGACTCGGCGGACCTCGGACGATGCTCACCGTTGGCGGGGCCGTGTCCACCACCCACGTGTGACTCGCGGGTGTCGGGTCCACGTTGCCTGCCTCGTCCACCGCCCGCACCTGCAGCACATGCGTCCCATCCGTCGGCGCGGGGCTGGGCTGGTAGGGGCTGACACACGGCGCGTACTCGGCGGAGTCCAGGCTGCACTCGAAGCGCGCGACGTCGGAAGCCGGGCTTTCGAACGTGAAGGACACGTTCTGCGACGTCACCTCCGGCAGCGTGCCCGTGAGCGTCGTATTCGGCGCCTGCGTGTCCACCTCCCACGTATGCGTGTCAGGTGTCTCGGACGGGTTGCCGGCATGGTCCACCGCGCGCACCGACAACGTGTACTCCGTGCCGTGCACCAGGTTCGTGTACTGGACGGAGGCGTTGCACCGCTGCCACCCGGCCGGCTGCGGTGAAGGACCGGGATTCGCCACCAACTGGCACTCGAAGCGCTCCACGTCCGAGTCTGGAGAGTCGAAGTCGAAGCCCGCCGTCGTCTGGTTGCTGGGACTCGGCGGACCTCGGACGATGCTCACCGTTGGCGGGGCCGTGTCCACCACCCACGTGTGACTCGCGGGTGTCGGGTCCACGTTGCCTGCCTCGTCCACCGCCCGCACCTGCAGCACATGCGTCCCATCCGTCGGCGCGGGGGTGGGCTGGTAGGGGCTGACACACGTCACGTACTCGGCGGAGTCCAGGCTGCACTCGAAGCGCGCGACGTCGGAAGCCGGGCTTTCGAACGTGAAGGACACGTTCTGCGACGTCACCTCCGGCAGCGTGCCCGTGAGCGTCGTATTCGGCGCCTGCGTGTCCACCTCCCACGTATGCGTGTCAGGCGTCTCGGACGGGTTGCCGGCATGGTCCACCGCGCGCACCGACAACGTGTACTCCGTGCCGTGCACCAGGTTCGTGTACTGGATGAAGGCGGCGCATGTCTGCCACCCGGCCGGCTGCGGTGAAGGACCGGGATTCGCCACCAACTGGCACTCGAAGCGCGCCACGTCGGAGGCCGTCGACGTGAACCCAAACCAGGCGGAGGTGAAGCGCGAACGGGCCGAGGGCGGCGTCGGGTCCGTTGGGCGAATCGACACCGTTGGAGCGTCATGGTCGACAACGAACGCCAGGATGGCGGGCGACGCATCGACGTTGCCGGCTGCGTCGAGCGCACGCGCCTCGAACCGGTAGGTACCGCTCTCGGCCAGTGGATAGCTGGCGAGGCAAGCGTCGAACTCTGGATCCGTCACGGAGGGCGTCACCAACCGACACTCGAACGTGCAGCTTGGGTTCGTCCCACCGTTGCACGGAGTACCGTTCGCCTCGAACCCCTCGATGGTGAAGCTGATTCCTTCCGCTGGGGTCGGGGAGGATTCACTCGTGGAGACGCGGGTATCGGGCGCCCGGGTATCCACCCAGATGGCTTGCGCCGGGCTGTAGGCACCTTGGAGCCCCTGGACTTCGTGCGCGGCCAGCAGGGTCCATTCCCCATCCGCGAGAGGAACCGTTACCGAGAACTGTCCATCCGCGCCCACGACCGTTCGAGCGACGAGCACATGAACGCTCGAACTGTCGGAGTGTTCCCGGTAGATCAACACGGTCGCGCCAGCCATTCCCGTTCCCGTGACCAGGGGGGACGCCGTATTCACGGGCGTCGAGAAGCTCGCGAGCGAGGGGGCCTCAATCACTGTTTGCAAGCCCCCCACCATGAAGCTGACCGTCCCGACATACGGCGGCAGGTGGTTGTCACCAGGCGCAGGTGTTGCACCTTGATGACTCGCTGGCGACTCCCCTCCGCCATCCGCTGTCAATCCCGCGGTTCCAGCGGCCACCGAGATGGGGCAATTGGAGCTTGTTGCGGATTGGAAGAACACGCGACCGCCGCCGCCACCACCACCAGGTCCAGCGGCGCTGGCGTTCTCTGGTCGCACCGACGCCACATCTCCGCCTTTCCCTCCCTCTGCCTTCAGCTCCGTTCCCAAGCAGGAGGTCGTCAGCCGGAGGGAGATGGAGCCACCAGCGCCGCCTCCACCTCCACTGACCGGGCTCTCCTCGGCCGAGGCACCCGACGCATCGATGACGCCACCCGACAGACTGTTCGCGCGAACGAAGACAATGCCACCACCGCGTCCACCATGGGCCTCGGTTGTCACAGCCTCCTCGGTCGCGCCCTGGCCGCTTCCGCCGCCGCCGCCCAGGGTCAGGTGGTCCAGAGGCGAGTAGGCCAGCGTCACGCCACCAAGCCCACCGACTGCCCGCTCCTGGCCCGCCTCACGGTCCATGGCGTTGCCACCTCGCCCGCCCAGCCCCGCGTTGCCGCCACCGCCGCCACCCGCCTGCTTGCACACGCCGCCACCGCCTCCGATGGTGAAGTTCGCATTGCCACGCGCGGGTAGCGCGTACCGGGCCACGGAGAGCCCTTCCCCCTTCATGCCCAGCTGGAACTCCGGCGAGTTCCCCTCGCTCTCCGAACAGCCCTCCGCGGGTTCGTCTTCTTCGTCATCCAACGTCTCAGGCCGAAACTCGCCCCCTCGGAAGCCAGCACCGGCCGCGCTGATGGCGCCCGTGCCATTCAGGTGGATGGCCCCGTTCGCGAAGAACGCCACCACACCGCCGATGGAGCCATTCCAAGGCAGCGCCTCGATCTTCGCTCCGTCCTCCACGGTGACGCTTGAGTACTCGGGCACCAGGATGACCTGGGTGGCAGCCGCCGCGTAGCTGTGCTTGAGCGGCTGCGTCAGCACCATGGTTCGGGTGCCGCCACTGGTGCTGTACGTAGAGACCCGGGCCAACTCCCACCGGCCCACGTCACTGCTCCCCAAGTCGATTGTGCTCTGGCCGGCGTTGGCACCCGGTATCGCGCCCGACGCGGCGCTCGTCGCCTGAAGCACCAGGACCAGCCGCCCGCTCGCGAAGGCGGGGGCGGGGGAGGCGTTGCCCTGAACGGGCGCAGCCAGCGTGAGCGACGGACGTCCCTGCTCGTTCGTGGCGATGGCCGTGATCTGCGCGTAGGTGTTGACTCGCACCGTAGATGGCGCTCCCGAGCCTGAAGGGACGACCAGGGCCCCCTGTGTGCCTTCTCCGATCCCGAACGTATCCGGCCCCGCGACCGCGACGATGGCGCCCAGAACCACCACGCCCGCGAGCGCTGCCTTGAGCCACGTTCCCTTCATCGAAACGCCCCACTTTGGATGGTCCATGGCTCAGCGACGGGGCGTGCCCGTCTTCTCCTTTTCAGGAACCACCAGCAGGAACTCCACGCGGCGGTTGTTCTCGCGGCCATTCGAGGTCGCGTTGGTATCGATGGGGCGGTCCTGGCCGAAGCCCACGGACTGCAGCCGGCCGGCTTCAACGCCCTTGGTGATGAGGTACTGGCGCACCGCTTCCGCGCGCCCCTGCGACAGGCGGCGGTTCGCATCGGGGAAGCCACGGTCATCCGTGTGCGCGCCCACGACGACGGACGGAATCTCCGGGTGTTCGTTGATGACCTTCGCCACCCAGTCCAGCACCTCGAAGGAACGGCTCTGCACACGCGCCTGCGCGGGCTCGAAGAACACCTTGCCCATCACCACCAGCCGGTCCGGACGCAGCTCCACCAGCGGCAAGACATGGAGCGGGCAGCCCAGGTTCTTCGCGTCGCCGGGCTCGTTGGCGCAACTGTCCACCCGGTTGGGCACGCCATCCTTGTCCGAGTCGGACTCGGGGCAGCCATTGCGCTCCGGGGGGCCGGCTTCGTTGGGACACTCGTCCTTGTCGTTGTCGATACCATCGCCGTCGGTGTCCCGGATGGGGCAACCCCGGTTGTCCGACGGCCCCGGGTCCGAGGGGCAACTGTCGATTTCGTCCGGTACCTCGTCGCCATCCTGGTCGGGAATGGGGCAGCCCTGCCGCGCGGCCGGTCCCGGCTCCAATGGACAGCCATCCAGCATGTCCTCGATGCCGTCGCCATCGGTGTCCTGCGCGGAGCAGCCATTGCGCGCGACGTCGCCCGCCACGAGGGGGCATTTGTCGTCGCCGTTGCGGACCCCATCATGGTCCTCATCGAGGTCGGGACACTCCTGGACCTTCACGTCAGGAGGCAGGCCCATCTCACACATGACCGACGACTCGCCCGGCCCGCGCGGTGGCGTCACCTGACCGAAGGCGCCTCCCACCATCAGCCGGAACAGCGGCGTCCCCGGCGCGGAGCCCACGCCAATGCCCACCAGGCCAAACAACTCCAGCGACGGGCTGACCAGGTAGCGGCCGCCCGGCAACAACTCCACGGCGGTGGGCTGGTCCGTGAGCGGCACCATGCCCCGCACATTGAACTCCCACCGCATGCGTCGCCCCGTGGTGGCGAGCGCCAGGCCCACGCGAAGCTCCTCGCCCACCTCGTCCTCGAGGTCGCCTTCCTTCTGGGTCAACAGCAGCTTCGGCCGCTTGGTGTATCCCAGCTCCAGGCCCGCGCGGATGAGCCCGAAATGGCGGCCCACCATCACCTTCGGTGCGAAGCGAACGGCATCGCCATCCCGGGCGAATGCATCCCGCGTCCCCAGCGGCAGACCCACGCCCAGCTCCACCGCGAGGTCCACGCCGCCATGCACTTCCTGCCGCAGCAAGCCCAACCGGCCGCTGACCACGGGCGTCGCCAGCGCCTGGCTCGAGGGAGCGGCGATGTTCTTCTGCTGCATGAGCAGCGTGTCCCCGCCCTGGAAGGCAACCAGCGGCAACTGGAGCCCGACCTGCAACCAATCCAAGGGGGCGTACGCCGCGGCCAGATGCGCGGTGGCCCGTTGCCCCACCACGGACAGCTCCCGGCCTGAGTCGACGAAGAGCAATGGGTTGTGGGCGTAGTGCGCCAGCACCGTCGCGCGGAAGTGCCCCTTGGGGAGCAGCTCCCCCAGGCCCACCAGCAACGAGCCCTCCGCTCCGGGGTTCAGCTCCAGGCGCTCCAGGTCAAAGCCTCGCTGGAGGGGCGACTCCTCCTGCGCCCCGGCGGACAGGGACGTCAGCACCAGTGCCAGCACGAGCCCGCGGTGCAGGAGCTCTTTTCTTCTCATGATTCTCCCCGAAGGAAGCCGTCTGGGTACCCCGGGGACACCTGCGGTTTCAAGCCAGCCCCCCTTTTCCACTCTACACCGAAGTCCCACCTGGATTGGATCGGGCCCCGGCGCCAGCACACCGCCTGCAATGAAAATTTCGTGTCAGGCCCCCCTGGTAGGCCAATTCGTGGCATGCTGCCGCACCACTATCGGGCCCAGTCCTCGGGATGAGGCCCAGCGCCGGGGGTCTGTGGATGATCGCGAACGCCGCCTTGAAAGCCAACCAGGCTGAGTTCGAGTTCCAGGCAGGGTCCTTCACGGCCGGAGAGCTGGCGGTCCTCGGCTTCGAGGCCGAAGAGACGCTGTCGCAGCCCTACGCCGTCGAAGTCGCGCTGGCCGCCCGGCCCGACGTGGAGATCGACGAGAAGGCGCTGCTGGGCCAGGACGCGCGCCTCACCATCATGCTCGGTGACGGCACCGCCCGCTTCTTCCACGGCATCGTGTCGCGCATGTCACGCTGGGACGAAGGCAGTGGCCCGGAGCGCCGCCGCTACCGCGCCACCGTGGTGCCCCGGCTGTGGACGCTCCGCCACCGCCGCAAGAGCCGCATCTACCAGGAGATGACCGTCCCGGACATCGTCCACAAGGTGCTGGACGAGGCCAAGGTGGAGCACCGGCTGGCGCTCAACGGCGACTATCCCAAGCGCGACTACTGCGTGCAGTACCGCGAGTCCGACCTCGACTTCGTCTCCCGCCTCCTCGAGGAAGAAGGCATCTTCTACTTCTTCGAGCACGGCGAGGACGCCCACATGATGGTGCTGGGCGACGGCGCCTCCGCCAACCCGCCGATGATGGGCGACCCCAAGCTCGTCTTCCGCGAGCGCAGCCAGATGGTCGCCGGCCAGGAGTACGTCCACGAGCTGGTCTCCCGGACGGAGGTGCAGCCCGGCGCCGTCGCGCTGCGCGACTACAACTTCCTGCGCCCCGCCCAGGACCTGGGCGCCGCCTCGGAAGCCGATGACGGCGAGGCCGCGCTCGAAATCTACGACTACCCCGGCCGCTACGAGGCGCCCGCCCCTGGCCGCAACCTCGCGAAGGTGCGCCTGGAGGAGCTGCGAGCGCGCGCGGAGACGGTGACGGGCGCCAGCTACAGCCGCCGCGTCTGCGTGGGCCACTCCTTCGAGCTCGCGGAGCACCCGGACGAGGCCGCCAACCGCAAGTACCTGCCCGTCTCCGTGCGCCACCTGGGCCACCAGTCCGAGGCGCTGACCATCGAGCAGGGCTCGCTGCGCAGCCGCGAGGGTTACCGCAACGAGTTCATCTGCCAGCCCGCCGAGGTGCCCTTCCGCCCGCCGCGCGTGACGCCCCGGCCGGTGATTCCGGGCGCGCAGACGGCCATCGTCGTGGGCCCCTCGGGCGAGGAGATCCACACCGACGAGCACGGCCGCATCAAGGTCCAGTTCCACTGGGACCGCGAGGGCAAGAACGACGACAAGAGCTCCTGCTGGATTCGCGTCAGCCAGGCGTGGGCCGGCCCGGGCTGGGGCGCGCTGTACCTGCCGCGCATCGGCCATGAGGTGGTCGTCGAGTTCCTCGAGGGCGATCCGGACCGCCCCATCGTCACCGGCAGCGTCTACAACGGCGCGAATCCGCCGCCCATCGACCTGCCCGGCAACAAGACGCAGAGCACGCTGCGCTCCAGCTCCAGCCCTGGCGGCGCGGGCTCCAACGAGCTGCGCTTCGAGGATGCCGCCGGCACCGAGCTCGTCTACCTGCACGCGCAGAAGGACTTCAACATCGTCGTGGAGAACGACAAGACGCAGGAGGTCCGTGGCAACGAGACCTTGCTGGTGAAGAAGGACCGCTCCCGCGTCATCGAAGGCAACCAGGCGCTGACCGTCCTGAAGAACGACGACAGCACCGTCACCGGCAACCAGACGCTGGCCGTCACCCTCAACCGCTCCACCACGGTGGGCGGCAACCACACCGAGGCGGTGGCGGGAGACCAGTCCATCAGCGTCAATGGCAACCAGGCCCTGAGCGTGGCCATGGCGTCCGCTGAGACGGTGGCCCTGGGGAAGATGCTCAACGTGGGCGGCGCGCTCGCCGTCACCGTGGGCGCGGCCTTCAACGAGCTGGTGGGCGGCCTCAAATCCGAACAGGTGGGCGGCGCCAAGGTGGAGGTGGTGGGCGCCAAGAAGTCGGAGACCGTCAAGGGCGCCCGCACGCTGCAGGTGGGGGGCGACCTCGCCGAAGAGGTCGGCAAGTCCCGCACGCTCAAGGTGGACAAGGACATGCTGGTCAGCGTGGGTGGCAAGGTCAACCACGCCGCCAAGGACGCCTACACCCTGTCCGCCAAGGAAATCTCGCTGGTTGCCCAGGAGCAGTTCACCCTGAAGGTCGGCTCCGCCACGCTGCAGGTGAAGAAGAACGGGGACGTCGTCATCAAGGGCGCCAAGGTCGAGGTCACCGCCAGCGGGGACATCGTCATCAAGGGCTCCAAGATTTCGGAGAACTAACGGCAAGCAGGGAACCGGCCACCCGGGGGGTGGCTTGAATCCTGTCCGTCCTGTCTGGCAGTTTACGCTTCGCACGGAAGGTCCGACGGTCCGTGCGCTCTTTCAAGGAATACGAATCTTGGCGCTAGGACACACAGGCGCCGGTCCGGAGAACGACGCCGGCCGGAACCTTCGGTGGGGTGTGGTCATCGCGCTCGCGGCAGCCCTGGGGGGCGGCGCGGGCTGCGTGAAGCGCGTGCCGCAGGCGTGCGAGACGCCCCCGCCGTTCCAGGTGGTGGTGGATGCGTCCGAGCAGCTCAACCCGGACGCGCGCGGGCGCTCGCTGCCCACGGTGGTGCAGATCGTCCAGCTCAAGGACAGCGTCCGGCTGGAGCGCGCGGGCTTCAAGGACCTGTGGGGCAAGCCGGAGGAGTTCCTCAAGGAGGACCTGCTCCAGGTGGCCGAGGTGGTGATTCCGCCGGGCCGCCAGGTGAAGCGCTGGGTGCAGCGTGATCCAAAGGCCCGCTTCGTCATGGCCATGGGGCACTTCCGGCAACCGCTGGGCTACTCGTGGCGGACGGTGGCGGCGCTGCCGGTGGTGGAGGAGGCGCGCTGCGTGGAGCGCCCCGCCGGCGACCAGGGCGACCCGAAGCCGGGCGACGACGTCTTCCGCTACCGGCTGCAAGGCTATCAGATTGACTTGATGCTCCGGCCCATGACGCAGGCGCCGGAGCTCCGGCTCCAACCCCAAGCTGGCGACACCGCGTCGCCGCGGAGAGGTGTATGAAGTCCGTGCAGCGTGTCGTGTGGTCGGAGGGCATGTTCATGAGCCCCCACCACCTCCAGCAGCAGGACCTCTACCATGAGCAGCTGCTGGACCAGCGCCTGGCCTCGCTCGAGCCCTACCCGTGGGGCGTGGTGGCCCTGGAGCTGGACATGGAGGCGCTGCGCGCCGGCCAGGTGCAGCTGGCCCACTTCGTGGGCATCCTCCCCGACGGCCTCCCCGTCTCCTTCGAGTCCGGTGACGCCGAGGCGCCGCCCGCGCGGCCCGCGGACGGCTACTTCCCGCCCGCCCAGCGCACCCTGGACGTGTACCTGGGTGTGCCCCGCGAGCGCAGCGGCGTGGAGAGCTACGGCAGCGGCGAGCGGCTGGGCAGCAGCCCGCGCTACACGCCCGCCTCGCGCCCCATCAGCGACCTGACGGCGTCCACCTCCATCGCGCAGGTGGCCTTCGGCCAGCGCAACGTGCGGCTGCTGTTCGGCACCGAGCCGCGCGACGACTTCGAGGCCATCAAGCTGTGCGAGCTGTCGCGGGACAGGTCCGGCAACCTGACGCTCGTCGACTCCTTCATCCCGCCGTGCCTGCGCATCGACGCGTCCTCGTACATCATGAACGAGCTGCGCACGATGCTGCGGCTGATGGTGTCCAAGCAGCGCCAGCTCGCCTCGCGCCGGAGGCACCGGGACGCCTCCGCGCTGGAGTTCACCGCGGGCGACGTGACGCTCTTCCTGGAGCTCAACGCGCTCAACGGCACCATCCCCTTCCTCCAGCACGCGCTGGACGCGGGCAACCTGCGGCCCCGGGACCTGTACCTGGCGCTGGTGCAGTGCGCCGGGCAGCTGTGCACCTTCTCCGCCAACGCGGACCCGTCCACGCTGCCGACCTTCCAGTTCACCAACCTGCGCGCCACCTTCGAGGAGCTGTTCCGCCGCCTCTCCGAGCTGATGCGCTCGGTGGCGCTGGAGCAGTGCCTGTCGGTGGAGCTGCCAGCGGGCGCGGACGGCATGTTCCGCGGACGGCTGGAGGACGAGCGGTTGGAGCGCTGCGGCCACTTCATCCTCGCGGTGCGCAGCGAGCTGCCCGAGCGCATGGTGGCGGAGCAGTTGCCCAAGCTGTCCAAGGTGGCCGCGTGGGAGGACATCCGCGCGCTGGTGCAGGCCGCCGCGCCCGGCGTGCCGCTGTCGGTGACGTACCGCCCGCCGCCGGAGATTCCGGTGCAGCCGGGCACCGTCTACTTCAGCCTCTCGATGAACGACGGCTACTGGAGGAACGTGATGCGCGACCGGAACCTCGCCATCTACCTCCCGCAGCCGTTCGACGCGAGCCGAACGACCGTGGAACTGCTCGCGGTTCCCACCGCCAATCGCTGACGCCCCGAGCCGCTCATGGACCGAGTCACCGAAGCCACGAAGGACTGTTTCGACGCCGCCATCCAGCTGCGCAACTCGGAGGCCTCGGCGGTGCCCCCGCCCGAGACGCTGCACCACCGGCTGCGCGGCGTGGTGGATGAGACGCTGCGGCGCGCCGCCGTGCTGGGCTTCAGTCACCAGGACGCCCAGGACATGGCCTACGCGCTGGTGGCGCTCATCGACGAGGTCGTGCTCGGCCGCCCGGAGGAGTACCGGCAGCTCTGGATGCCCCTGCAGCTCCACTACTTCAACGAGAACGTCGCCGGTGACGGCTTCTTCGCGCGCCTCAACACCGTGCGCAAGGACCCGCACCGGCACGAGGTGCTGCAGGTCTATTACCTGTGCATGCTGTTCGGCTTCCAGGGCCGCTACCGCATCCGGGGCGGCGAGCTGGAGCTGATGACGCTCATCGACACGGTGCAGAAGGACCTGGAGCGCGCGCGGCCCTTCGACTTCGACGTGCTGTCGCCGCACGGTGACCGGCCCACCGAGTCGCTGCTCTCCAAGCGCAAGAAGGCATCGGTGGTGGGCATCTCCGCCGGTGCGCTCGCGGTGGCCGTCCTGTTCTACGGCGTGCTGCAGTTCTTCATCAACGACAAGATTGGCGAGCTGAGGAGCCGCATCGAGGTCCACGCGGCCCGCAACACGGCGACCACGACCAGCCAGCCGCAGGCCACGGGAGGGGCGCAATGATGGCGTACCTGCTACCGCTGTTGGGCATCGGTGCGCCGATGTTCGCCCTGCTGAGCTACATGGGCCTCTCCATGCGGCAGGCGGCCATCATCGCCGCGCTCGCGGGCCTGCTGGGCGCCGGCGTGGTGTGGCTGGTCAAGCGCATCCGCGCGCGCGCCGCCGCCAAGAAGCTCGAGGGCGCGCTGGCGGCGCAGGCGGACGAACAGGCCACCACCGTGCGGCCGGACCTGCAGCCCGAAATCAAGGCCATGCAGGCGGAGTTCACCAAGGCGGTGGAGGCCCTCAAGGCGTCCAAGCTGGCGCGCGGCGGCAAGGACGCGCTGGCGGTGCTGCCCTGGTACCTCATCGTCGGCCCGCCGGGGGCGGGCAAGAGCACCGCGCTGCGCAACTCCGGGCTCAAGTTCCCCTACCTCTCCGCGCGCGGCGGCGTGCGCGGCGTGGGTGGCACGCGCAACTGCGACTGGTGGCTGACGAACGAGGCGGTGCTGCTCGACACGGCGGGCCGCTACACCAGCGCGGAGGAGGACCGGCCGGAGTGGCTGGCCTTCCTGGACACGGTGGCCAAGCACCGCCCCAGCCGTCCCATCAATGGCCTCATCGTGGCCATCAGCGTCAGCGAGCTGCTGAACGCGGACCCCCAGGCCGTGGGCGAGATGGGGCAGACCATCCGCGAGCGCCTGGACGAAATCACCACCCGGCTGAAGATGCTGGTGCCGGTGTACGTGATGATCACCAAGTGCGACCTGCTGCCGGGCTTCGTGGAGATGTTCTCCGACCTGTCGCGCGTGGAGCGCGGGCAGATCTGGGGCTTCACCGTGCCGCTGGAGCAGCAGCGCGAGGCGAGCACGGACCTGTTCCGTGAGCGCTTCGACGAGATGCTCTCCGTGCTGGAGCAGCGCTCGCTGCGGCGCCTGGGCCAGGAGCGCCGGCTGGAGACGCGCGAGAAGATCTACGGCTTCCCGCAGAAGTTCGACGCGCTCCGGAAGAACCTGGCGGAGTTCCTCCAGCCGCTCTTCCTGGAGAACGTGTTCCAGGACACGCCCGTCTTCCGCGGCCTGTACTTCAACAGCGGCACGCAGGAAGTGCGGCCGGTGGACAAGGTGTCCCCCTCCGCGGCGGAGATCTTCGGCAGCACCAACGGCCGGCCGCAGACGGACGGCGCCACCGACGGCCGCAGCTACTTCCTCTGGGACGTCTTCACCAAGGTGATGTTCCAGGACCAGCAGGTGGCGGTGCGCAGCTCGCTGGAGGAGGCGCGGGTGCGCCGGCAGCGGATGATGCTGGCCAGCGCCGCGTTCGCCGCCACGGTGCTGCTCCTGTCGCTGCCCACGGTCTCCTTCTTCAAGAACCGCAACATGGCGGAGGCCGTCACCGAGGCCATCACCCGCGTGAACCTGGACCCTCGCGACGACATCCGCCGCGTCGAGGACCTGATTCCGCTGCGCAACCGGCTCCAGGAGCTGACCGAGCACGAGGAAGGCGGCGCGCCCTTCTTCATGCGCTTCGGCCTGTACCAGGGCGAGAAGCTGCTGCCCCAGGCGCGCCAGTTCTACAACGCGGCCCTGCGCCGGGTGCTGCTGGGCAAGCAGTTCGAGCTCATCCAGCAGCGCCTGGACAGCTTCGGGAAGAACCCGGACCTGCTGACGGTGCGCAGCGACGAGGACTACAGCAAGCACTTCGACGCGTACCGGCAGTACTTCGACGACCTGAAGATGTACCTGCTCGTCACCACGCCCCGCGACCCGCGCGAGCCGGAGCTGGACGAGACGCAGCGCCGGTGGCTCCAGGACCAGATCGTCAATCACTGGAAGCGCGTGCGGGGAGACTCGGTGGACGAGCGGGCCGTGGCGAACCACGCGGAGACGTTCCTGCTGATGCTCGCCAACGAGCAGATGCTGCCCGAGGACCAGAAGCCCGCCAGGGACCAGCGCATCGCCTTCAGCCGCATCAACGGCGTGGTCCAGTCGGCGCGGCGCTCGCTCAACAACGTGCCCCTGGTGCGGCTGGAGCTGGCGCAGCTGGTGGCCAACATGAGCAGCGCGTACCCGGACGTGACGCTGGAGCAGCTCGTGGGCTCGGTGCCGCAGATGAGCGCCTCGTCGCGGGTGCGTGGCGCCTTCACGCGCAAGGCCTACGACGACGTCATCCGCGAGCGGCTGGAGCTGGCCTTCCGGGACCAGCAGTCGTGGGTGCTCGACCGCGACGAGAAGGTGGACACCGAGAGCTCGCGCCGCGAGCTGCGCACGCGGTACTTCGAGGCGTACACGCAGGAGTGGAAGGACTTCCTGGGCTCCATCCGGGTGCAGGCGCCGGAGAACCTGACGCAGATGGAGAGCCTGCTGACCAACCTGACGCGCGGCAAGCCCAAGCCCTATGGCCGGCTGTTCCGCGCGCTCACGTACAACGTGCAGCTCGACAAGCGCGACCTGAAGGCGCCGGAGGCCGCCACCGGCCTGCTGGCGAAGGCCGGGAGGTTCTTCGGCTCCGAGCCGGAGAAGGCCGCGCCGCAGACGCGGGAGCTGCTCAACGCCAACTCGCCCTCCGGCGCCCAGGAGGTCACCGCCCGCGACGTGGAGCGCGAGTTCGCCTCGCTCATCCGCTTCGCGACGGAGACGTCCAAGACGGAGGACGGCGAGGAGTCGCTGACGGCGCTGGACTCCTACGAGGACCAGCTCGCCACCGTCCAGACGACGCTGCTGGCGGTGAAGGACAAGCCCGCCGAGTCAGGCCTGCTGCTGGACAAGATCGAGTCCACCCGCAACAACGTGGAGATGATGGTCCGCAAGCAGACGGACAACGTCGCCATCTTCGAGCGGCTGCTGCTGCCGCCGTTCCAGGAGATGCGCTCGGTGGTGTTCGTGGGCGTGGCCTGCAACAAGAGCAAGCTGTGGCACGACCAGGTGGTGATGTCGTGGAGCCACGCCTTCAAGGGCAAGTACCCGTTCGACCGCGCATCGCAGGCGGACGCCCCGCTGCCCGAGGTCGCCGAGTTCCTCCGGCCCGAGGGCGGGCTGGTGCGCAAGTTCGTCAAGGAGCAGCTGCTGGAGGACGTGGTCCCCACCGGTCGCCGGTGGGAGTTCACCTCGTCGGGTGGCGCCATGTACCGCTCGGACCTGCTCACCTTCCTGGAGAAGACGGGCGCGCTCGCCACGACGCTCTTCCCCGGCGGCGACACGGTGGACCCGCTGGTCCGCTTCCAGGTGCGACTGCGCCCCGGCGTCTCCGCGGACGGCATGGCGTCGCAGATCTCCTCCATCACCCTCACGCTCGACGGCACGGATGAGACGTACCGCAACGGTCCGGACACGCTGTGGAAGCCGATGATCTGGCCCGGCCAGGCCGGCAAGCTCGGCGCCCGCATCACCGTGCAGAGCGCGGACGGCTCCACCGAGACATCGCTGGAGGCCGAGGGGGAGTGGGGCCTGTTCCGCCTGCTCGAGCGCGTCAAGCGCATCGAGCCGAGCGCGGACGGCCGCTACTTCACGGCCACGTGGGAGATCGAGGAGATGAACGGCGCGCTCGTCTCCATCGACTTCCGCCCCGAGCGCACGGCCAATCCCTTCTTCGGCATCGCCGGCAATACGTCCAAGCTGCTGGCCATCTTCCGGGACCCGGGGCTGCAGCCGCCGGCCAGCATCGCCCGGAAGAGCGACTGCGCACCGCAGGCCGTCGCCGTGGATGGAGCGCCCTGATGGCAGTGTCGTCGCCGCGCATCGGCCTGCTGGGCAAGACCCCCCGACAGGCCGAGTTCATCCGCTTCAACGCCGCCACCCCGCTGGCCCTCCAGCTCTACGGCTGGATGGAAGGAGGCGTCGAGCGCGCCCGGCGCGCACGGGTGGACCTGCCCGCGGAGCCCGTCTCGTTCGTCTTCACCGCGCCCGGGCAGAAGCAGGCGCTGGTGGGCGTCCTGGCGCCCAGCCGCGACAGCGTGGGGCGGGACTTCCCGCTGGCCGTCTTCACCGAGGTGTCCTCGGCGGAGACGGCCTCGAAGCTCGCGCTGACGCCCGAGGCCTTCCAGCCCTTCCTGCGGGCGGCCGGAACGCTGACCCAGGTCGCGGCGGAGCTCGACGTGCCTCAGCTGCTGGAGCGCGCGGCGGTGCTGCCCCTGCCCGGACCAGGTGACTACAGCATCGCGAAGCGACTCCGGGACGAAGTGCTCGCGGAACACCACACGGTGGACCTGCTGGGGCCGGTGGTGGAAGGCACGCCGGATGGCGGGCGCTACTACGCGCTGCACACCTTCCTCACCGCGTGCGCGGGCGAGCGCGGCAAGGAGCAGTCCCCCGCGGGCGTCACCCTGGACTGTCCCCTGTCTCCCCGCGTGGGGCCCGTGGCCTGGCTGGAGCTGTCCGCGCGGCTGCTGCGGTGGACCCACCAGCCTCCCGCCCTCTTCTGGTCCGAAGGCGAGCGGCCCCGGCTGCTCATCAGCCTGGGCGCCCCTTCCCCCGCCCTCTTCCTCGCGCTGGCGCAGCCCAGCCGCGCGGGCGCGCAGGTCTGGCCGCTGCGCACCGAGCGTCCGGCCGCCATCGACAACGCGCGCAAGGGCCTCACCGCCGCCGCGCGCCAGGTCATCGACGCGCCTTCCACCACCCTCGAACAGTTGCTGCGCGCGCTCGCGCGCTGACGCCCAGTCACGCCTATGCCGCCCACCCTCGAACAGCTTCGCGAGCGAGCCCGCCCCTGGGCCGAGCCCGTGCCGGGGGCGTCCCCCGCCGGCGTCCAGGCGAAGCACGAGCCGGCCTATGAGGCCGTCGCGATGGAAGTGGCCAAGCTGGAGTCCCCCGCCAGCGATGCCGTGCGCTGGGATGACGTCGTCGCGGGCGCGAGCGACCTGCTGAAGCACACCACCAAGGACCTCTGGCTCGCCTCCTATCTGGCCTATGGCCTGTACGCCACGCGCGGCGTGGACGGCGCGGCCACCGGCGCCGCCGTGCTCGCCGAAGTCACCGAGCGCTACTGGCCGGACCTGTTCCCGGAGATGAAGCGGCTGCGGGGCCGGGCCAACGCCGTCGCCTGGTTCGTGGAACGCCTGGGCCGCATCCTTCCCACCGTGGAGCAGTCCACGGTGAGCGCGGCGCCCTTGGACGCGCTGACCGTGGCGGTGAAGCGGCTGTCGCAGGTTTCCCGCGAGCGCTTCTCCGACATGGCCCCCGCTTTCGGCCCGCTCCAGGATGCCATCGCCCGCCTGCGCGCGGGGCTCCCCGCCCCCGAGCCGGAAGACGTCGCGTCACGCGACAGCGTGGAGGGCTCGCGGGAGGCAGCGGCCGGAGATGGCGCCACGGCCGGCGCAGGCGCCGCAGCCGACGCATCGGATGACGCCGAGGCCTCGCGAGACGCCTCCGCGGACGCGCGCGACGCAGCCACGTCAGCGCGGGGCCCTGGTGGTGCCCCGGGGATGGGTAGTCGTTCCGTGCAAGGCATTGCCGATGTGGGCCACGGCAAAGACAACACTTCGCCCGCCCAGGGTGCCAGCAAAGACAACCCTGTTCCCGCCAGGGCCCAGGCCGCTGGCAATGGCAATGCAGCCCAGGGCAGCGCAGCGGCGGCCAGCGGCAACCCCGCACAGGGCAAAGCCGCCGGCAAAGGCAGTCCTGGCCAGGGGGGCGCCGCCGGTAAAGGCAACAGCCCCGGGCCGAACAAGGTCGCACCGGGAGCCACGCCGCACGCCGCAACGCAACTCCAGGTCCCGCCCCTGCCCGAGCTCCCTTCCGTACCGGACCTGTCGGGCGCGGAGGCGGTGACGGACTTCCTCCGCACCGTGGGCGGCGCGCTGCTGGGCGCCGCCGGCGCGCTGCGCCGCGCCCAGGCCGAGGATCCGCTCTCCTACCGACTCACCCGCATGGGGCTGTGGCTGCACCTGTCCCAGCCGCCCGTGCCCAACGCCGAAGGGCGCACCGAGATTCCACCGGTACCGAAGCCACTCGCCACCCAGCTGGAAACCCTGGCCCAGAACCAGCGCTGGAGCGAGCTGCTCGACGAATCCGAGTCTGCGCTCTCCCGGCACCGCTTCACGCTGACGCTCCACCGGTACAGCGCCATGGCCCTGGAGGGCATGGGCGACGCGTACACCCGCGCCCGCGCCTCGCTGGTCCAGGAGCTGGGCATCCAGCTCCGCCGGATGCCGGGCGTGGAGACGCTGCGCTCCAAGGAGGGCACTCCGCTCACCGACGATGCCACGCGGGACTGGCTGCGCGACGAGGTCCTGCGTACAGGCACGGCGACGCCCACCGACAGACCCGCGCCGGCCACGGCGCTCGCCCTGGGCCCCCTTGTGCTGGGGCCGTCTGACAATGGAGAGGCCGCGGCCCTGGATGGCGAAGCCCGCACGTTGCTGGCGGAAGGCCGGATCCATGAAGCCGTGACACGGTTGCAGTCCGCCGTGTCGTCCGCCGGCACGGGCCGGGCCCGCTTCATCGCCCGGCTGGAGCTGGCGCGGCTGTGCGCCAATGCAGGTCAACTGCCGCTCGCGCGCGCCGTCTATGACGCGCTGGACGAAGAGGTCTCCACCCACGCGCTCGACACCTGGGAGCCGGCGTTGGCCGCCGCGTGTCTGGAAGGCTGGCTGCAAACCCGAACGAGCGCGGAAAAGGAAGCTGGACCGGTGGCAGTGAAATTTCGAAACCGGTATCGTCGTCTAGCGCTGTTGGATTCATCCGCCACGCTGCGCGTTGGCGCCTGAAGGACCCCGGTCGTACCGCGGCGAAGCTCTCCCCCCATGCGACGCCCGCGTCTTCTACGCAGTTTCCAAGGAGAAAGCCGCAGATGAGCAAAGAGAGTTCCGTTGCCCCAACCGAGCGCGTCAACATCGTCTACAAGCCCGCCACCGGCAATTCGCAGGAGCAGGTGGAGCTGCCTTTGAAGGTGCTGATGCTGGGCGACTTCACGGGTCAGGAAGACGCGCGTCCGCTGGAGCAGCGTGCGCCCATCAACGTGGACAAGACCAACTTCAACGAGGTCATGGCCCAGCAGGACCTCAAGGTCACCCTCACGGCCGCGGACAAGCTCTCCGCCGACCCGAACGCGACCATGAGCGTGTCGCTCCAGTTCAAGAACCTGAATGACTTCTCACCCGAGAGCGTCGTCAACCAGGTGCCGGAGCTGAAGAAGCTGCTCGAGCTGCGCAGCGCGCTCAACGCGCTCAAGGGCCCCCTGGGCAACCTGCCCGCGTTCCGCAAGAAGCTCCAGGCCCTGCTCGCCGACGAGGACGGCCGCAAGGCGCTCATCAAGGAACTGGGTCTGACCGAAGAGACCAAGTAGCCCATTCCGGGGGAACCGAATCACCATGGCCAACGAGACCCAGACCCAGAAGTCCACGGGCGTCGCCAATGACGCCTCGCTTTCCCTCCTCGACGAAATCCTGTCCGAGGCCAAGCTGAAGCCGAAGGACGAGGGCTACGACGTCGCCAAGCGCGGCGTGCAGGCCTTCATCACGGAGATGCTGGCGCCCAACCGCGCCGAGGAGCGCGTGGACAAGGCGCTCGTCGACGCGATGATCGCCGAAATCGACAAGCGCCTGTCCGCGCAGGTCAACGAAATCCTCCACGCGAAGGAGTTCCAGAAGCTGGAGTCCTCGTGGCGCTCGCTGAAGTTCATGGTGGACCGCACCGACTTCCGCGAGAACATCCGCGTGGAGATGCTCAACGTCTCCAAGGAAGACCTCCAGAAGGACTTCGAGGACGCGCCCGAGGTCACCAAGAGCGGCCTGTACAAGCTGGTGTACTCCAACGAGTACGGCGTCTTCGGCGGCAAGCCCTACGGCATCATCAACGCCAACTACGACTTCAACGTGGGCCCGCAGGACATGGAGCTGCTGCGCAAGTGCGCCTCCGTGGCCGCCATGGCGCACGCGCCCTTCATCGGCAATGCCTCGCCGGAGGTCTTCGGTGAGCAGAGCTTCCTCAAGCTGCCGGACCTGAAGGACCTCAAGTCGCTCTTCGAGGGCCCGCAGTACGCCCGGTGGCACTCGTTCCGCGAGAGCGAGGACTCGCGCTACGTGGGCCTGGCGCTGCCGCGCTTCCTGCTGCGCCTGCCCTACGGTGAGAAGACGGTTCCGGTGAAGGCCTTCAACTTCACCGAGGACGTCGTCGGCCACCACGAGCGCTACCTGTGGGGACATGCCTCCGTGGCGCTGACCAGCCGGGTGGCGGACTCGTTCGCCAAGTTCCGCTGGAGCCCGAACATCATCGGCCCCCAGTCGGGCGGCGCGGTGGAGAACCTGCCGCTGCACCAGTACGAGGCCATGGGGGAAATCCAGACCAAGATTCCCACCGAGGTCATGCTCACGGAGCGGCGCGAGTTCGAGCTCTCCGAGGAGGGCTTCATCGGTCTCGTGTTCCGCAAGGACTCGGACAACGCGGCCTTCTTCAGCGCCAACTCCACGCAGAAGCCCAAGTTCTTCGGCAACACGCCCGAGGGCAAGGCGGCGGAGACCAACTACCGCCTGGGCACGCAGCTGCCCTACATGTTCATCATGACCCGCCTGGCGCACTACATCAAAGTGCTCCAGCGCGAGCAGATTGGCAGCTGGAAGGAGAAGGCGGACCTGGAGCGCGAGCTCAATCAATGGCTCAGCCAGTACATCTCCGACATGGAAGACCCCGCGCCCGCCGTCCGCTCGCGCCGCCCGCTGCGCGCCGCGCGCGTGCTGGTGGAGGACGTGGACGGTCAGCCGGGCTGGTACCGCTGCAGCCTGCAGGTGCGCCCCCACTTCAAGTACATGGGCGCTTCTTTCACCCTGTCCCTCGTGGGCAAGCTGGACAAGGAGTAGAGCCCGTTTCACCCGGCGTCGGTCGTTTCAGCTAGTTTAGGGCTCCAACAAACCCGGGCTCACGGTGAGCCCGGGTCCACCAGCGCGCGGACGCGCGCAAAGCGAAGAGGTTGAAGTCATGGCTGAATCAGTACACCTGGTCCTGAAGACGAAAGGTCAGACCATCGAGGGCGAGAGCACGCAGACCAGCCTGGGCCGCGAGAACACCATCGAGTGCGTGTCGTACTCCCAGAAGGTCTTCACGGCGCGCGAGGCGGGCTCCGGCCTGGCGGTGGGCCGCCGCCAGCACGACGGCATCGAGGTCGTCAAGCGCATCGACAAGTCGTCTCCGCTGCTCATGAAGGCGCTCTGCGACAACGAGGCGCTCGAGGGTGAGTTCAAGTTCTTCCGTCCGGACCCGACGGGCGACGGAACCACCCAGCAGTTCTACACGGTGAGGATCAAGCAGGCCCGCATCACCGCCATCGAGCAGAAGGTGCCGAACTCCATCCAGCCGGCGAGCACCAATGAGCCCCCGCTGGAGGTCATCCGGTTCATGTTCCACTCCATCAACTGGGAGTACACCCCCAGCGGCGTGTCGCACGAGGACACCTGGAACGCCCAGCGTTGAGGTCGATCCCGCCACCGGCTGTCCGCGCAGCAGGCAACGCGGGCGGCCGGGGTGGGGTATCCTGTCGCTGAAGAGACTCCATGGGCTCCCGAGGATTGTTGTCGCGTATCGCGGAAGGCAACGGCACGCTGGCCCCGCCCGGCGACGTCGTCGAATCCATCGCCGAGCACCTGCGCAGCCTGCTCAATACGCGCAAGGGAGAGTCCGTGGCGTCGCCGGGCTACGGCATCCTGGACCTGAACGACATCGTCCATTCGTACCCGGCCGCGATTCCGCGGATGACGCAGTCCATCCGGACCGCCATTCAGGAGTTCGAGCCACGCTTGAAGAGCGTGGTGGTGCAACACAGCGCGGACCCCATCGACCCGACGGCGCTGCGCTTCGACATCACCGCCCAGCTGGCCACGCGGGACCGGCGAGGCCTGGTGCGTTTCCACACCCAGGTGCATCCGGGCGGGCGCGTGGACGTGTGGTAGGCGGGTGAATCCAGGGGTGCGTGGCGGAGGGCGAGGATGTTCAGCAAGTACTACCTGAGCGAGCTGTCGTACCTGCGGGAGATGGGACGGGCCTTCGGCCTGGCCAACCCCTCCGTCGCGGGCCTGCTGGTGGAGCGCGGCGCGGACCCGGACGTGGAGCGCCTGCTGGAGGGCTTCGCGTTCCTCGCGGCCCGCATCCGCGAGCGGGTGGACGACGACGTGCCGGAGCTGGTGCACGGCATCACCGAGCTGCTGCTGCCGCATTACCTGCGCCCGCTGCCGGCCTCCACCATCGTCGAGTTCACCCCCCACCTGCGCGCGCTGCGTGGCCGCTCGCGTCTGCCCGCCGGGGTGGAGGTGGCCTCCCAGCCCGTCGACGGGACCTCCTGCGTCTTCCGCACCACCGCGGACCTGGACCTGTTGCCGGTGCAGCTCACCGACGCGCTCCTGGACCGCTCGTCCATCACCGCGCCGGTGCTGCGGCTGTATTTCCAGACGACGGAGCAGGGCCGCGCGGAGGTGTTCCGCGAGCAGGGCCTGCGCCTGTTCATCCACGGCGAGCTGTCCGCCGCGTCGGTGGTGCTGCTGTGGCTGCTGCGCTACTGCCGCCAGGTGCGCGTGCGCGGCGCGACGGCGCAGGGTGATGGCATCAAGCTGGCGAACAACGCCATCTACCCGGTGGGCTTCGACCGGAACTTCAAGCTGCTGCCCTGGCCGCGTGCCAGCGAGGGCTACCGGCACCTCCAGGAGTACCTGACGCTGCCGGAGAAGTTCCTGTTCTTCGAGGTGCGGGGGCTGGACGCCGCGGCCGGGCTGAACGAGGACCGCTTCGAGATTGCCTTCCACCTGGAGCGCCCGCCCCCGCTGGACGCGCGCATCCACCGGGAGATGTTCCGGTTGCACTGCGCGCCGGTGGTGAACCTCTTCAACGTCCCGGCGGACCCCATCCTCCACCACGCGCTGGACCGGGAGCACCTGCTGCGCGCCTCGGATCTGCCGCCCAACCACGCCGAGGTGTACTCGGTGGACACGGTGACGGGCCTGAAGGCCGGCCGCAACGAGCGGCGCGTCTACCGGCCCTTCTTCGAGTTCACCCACACCGCGGGCGGGGACGCGGAGCAGGCCTTCTACCGGCTGCGCCGGGCGCCCTCGCCGTTGGACGAGGGCATCGACACGTACATCGCCCTGGAGACCCCGAGGAACGTCGTCCCGGAGCTCGGCGCCGAGGAGGCGCTCTCCATGGACCTGACGTGCACCAACCGCTCGCTGCCCTCGCGGCTGCAGGTGGGGGACCTCACCGTCTCCACGTCCGCCAGCCCCACGCAGGCGAAGTTCAAGAACATCTCCCCGGTGAGCCGGCCCGCCCGCGCGCCGCTGGGCGCCGAGCTGCACTGGCGCCTGCTGTCACACCTGGCCATCAACCAGCACTCGCTGGCGGACGCGGCGGCGCTGCGCCGGCTGATGGACCTGTACAACTTCCACTCGCTCACCGACAACCTGGCGGCGCGCGCCAGCCGCCTGCGCATCAACGCCATCCGCGCCGTGGAGACGAAGCCGGTGACGCGCTTCCTGGAGGGCACGCCGCTGCGGGGCCACCGCACGCGGGTGGACCTGGACGAGGAGAACTTCATGGGCGTGGGAGACGCGTTCCTCTTCGGCTGCGTGCTGGAGGAGCTGCTCGCGTCCCATGTCACCATCAACTCCTTCAATGAGCTGGGCATCCGGCTTCACCCGTCGCAGACGGAGTTCGCGTGGCTTCCGAGGAACGGCTCCCAGACGCTTTTGTAGAGGCGGCCCAGAAGCTGGCCGAGCTGGCGCCCCGGGTGGGCTTCTTCCCCCTGGTGGCGTTCCTGGAGCGGCTGACGTCGCAGGCCACGCGCGTGGGCGGCGTGGGCCCCGTCAACGAGGAGATGATCCGCTTCCGGCATGACCCGTCCCTGGGATTCTCCTCGAGCGACGTCTCGTCGGTGACGCTGCACCAGGTGCCGGTGCACGCGGAGGACCCGTACTCGAAGCGACCGCTCTTCGAGGTGGTGACGCGCTTCCTGGGCCTGACGGGCTCGGTGAGCCCCCTGCCCCACTACCTCGCGGAGGAGGTGGCGCAGGAGGACCCGGACCGCCCGGTGCGGCGCGAGTTCCTGGACCTCTTCCACCACCGGCTGCTGTCGCTGCTGTACCGCATCGAGTCGAAGTACCGCGTCAGCAGCGAGACGGACACGTCGTTCGCGGACCAGTGGTCCCGGCGCCTGCTGGCGCTGGGCGGCTTCGACACCTACGAGAAACCCCTGGACGGCACGCTGCCAACCTGGCGCCTGCTGCGGATTGCCCCGCTGCTGTCCAGCCGCGCGCGGACGGCCGAGCAGTTGGAGGTCGCGCTCGAGGACGTGCTGGGTGAGGACCTGGAGGGCGCGCGCGTGTCGGTGCGCCAGTTCGTGGGCCGCTGGGTGGACATCGATGCCCGGGCGCGGCTGGGCCACTCCAACCACCAGCTCGGGCGCAACATGCTGCTGGGAGGCAAGGCGTTCGACCGGACCGGGAAGATTCAAATCCACATCCGGCCGCTGCCGCCGCGCGCCTACAAGCGGCTGATGCAGGAGGGGGACCTGCTGCCCCTGGTGCGAGAGGTGGTGGCCCTCTTCGTGAGGGACCCGCTGGAGTACGACCTGGAGCTGGGGCTCACCGAAGGCGTGCAGCACCAGTTCCGGCTGTCGTCCCAGGAGCCGAGTCAGTTGGGCCGGGACACGTGGCTGGGCCTGAGTCAGCAGACCCAGCTGAGTGTCCCCGTGGTGAAATGAGTCGATAGAGCAAGCGGGCGCGGGGCGCGGGGATTTACGGCGCCAGGGGGCGCCCGGTATACCGTCCACCATCGCTGTCACTCCTGGGGGCTCCCATTCGCGTCGATCCGAAAGCGCTCGTCCGTCGCCTGACGCCCACCTCTACCCGTCTGCTCGAGGCCGCCGTGGCCCGGGCCAGCGCGGGGCGGTTCTATGAAATCGTCCCGGAGCACCTGCTGGTGCAGATGCTCGAGCCGGAGGACTCGGACGTCGCGCGCATCCTCCAGCAGTTCGGCGTGGACCGCCGCCACCTGCTGACCAGCATGGAGCGCGCGCTCCAGGGCCTGCGCGCGGGCAACGCCGGCCGGCCCGTCTTCTCCGAGACGCTCTTCCAGTGGTTCGAGGAAGCGTGGCTGCTGGCCTCCGTGGAGCAGGGCGCCACGCGGCTGCGCTCCGGCCTGCTGTTCGCCCAGTTCGTCAGCCGCCGCGCCCGCTACACCGCGGAGCTGTTCCCCGAGCTGGACGCCATCCGCCGCGACGAGCTGATGGGCTCGCTGGACGTGGTGCTGCGGCCCTCGCCGGAGAACGTGGAGGTCGCCTCCGTGGATGCCGCCGCTAGCGGCGCCGCGGGAGGCGCTGGCGCCAGCGCGGGAGGCCGCGGAGACGAGGCGCTCAAGCGCTTCGCCACGTCCTTCACGGGCCGGGTGCGCGAGGGGAAGATCGACCCCATCTTCGGCCGGCACCGCGAAATCCGGCAGATGGTGGACATCCTCTCCCGCCGCCGGAAGAACAACCCCATCCTGGTGGGCGAGCCCGGCGTGGGCAAGACGGCGCTGGTGGAGGGCCTGGCCTGGGCGATTGTCCGGGGCGAGGTGCCCGACGCGCTGAAGAACGTGGAGCTGCTGGGGCTGGACCTGGGCCTGCTCCAGGCGGGCGCGGGCGTGCGCGGCGAGTTCGAGAACCGGCTCAAGGCCGTCATCGCCGAGGTGAAGGCCTCCCCCACCCCCATCATCCTGTTCATCGACGAGGCGCACACCATCATCGGCGCGGGCGGCTCGCAGGGAGGCACGGACGCGTCGAACCTGCTCAAGCCCGCGCTGGCGCGTGGCGAGCTGCGCACGCTCGCGGCCACCACCTGGGCCGAGTACAAGAAGTACTTCGAGAAGGACGCCGCGCTGGAGCGGCGCTTCCAGCCGGTGAAGGTGGAGGAGCCCAGCGTGGAGGACGCGGAGCTGATGCTGCGCGGCCTGCGGCCCACGTACGAGGCGGCCCACGGCGTCACCATCCGCGACGAGGCCGTCACCGCCGCGGTGCGCCTGTCCAGCCGCTACATCTCCGGCCGGCAGCTGCCGGATAAGGCGGTGGACCTGCTCGACACGTCCGCGGCGCGCGTGAAGATCGAGCTGTCCACACGCCCCGAGGAGCTGGTGCAGCTGGACCAGGAGATTTCGGCGCTGGAGCGTGAGCGCGACGCGCGCAAGCGCGACCTCGCGGAGGGCACCGGCGGCGCGGACGCGCAGAGCCACCTGGACGCGGCCGAGGAGAAGCTGCGCGCCACGGTGGATGCCCGCGCCACGCTGCATGCGCGCTGGGAGGCCGAGCGCACCGCGGTGGCCGCGCTGATGGAGGCGCGCAAGGCGCTGCGCGAGGCTCCGGCGGACGCCGACACCGCGCCCCTGAAGGCGGCGGTGGACGAGGCCGCGGCGAAGCTGGCCAGCACGCGCGGCGAGGTGCCGCTGGTGCACGCGGACGTGGACGCGGACATCGTCGCGCGGGTGGTGGCGGGATGGACGGGCGTGCCCGTGGGGAAGATGCGCAGCGACCTGCTGGAGTCGGTGCTGCACCTGGAGGACAAGCTCCGCGGCCGGGTGCGCGGCCAGGAGGCGGCCCTGAAGAAGGTGGCGGAGATCATCCGCATCTCCCAGGCGGGCATCCGCAACCCGGACACGCCCATTGGCGTGATGCTCTTCGTGGGCCCCAGCGGCGTGGGCAAGACGGAGACAGCGCTGGCGCTGGCGGACGCGCTCTACGGCGGCGAGCGCTTCATGACCACGCTCAACATGAGCGAGTTCCAGGAGAAGCACACGGTGAGCCGGCTCATCGGCTCACCCCCAGGCTACGTGGGCTACGGCGAGGGCGGCCTCTTGACGGAGGCGGTCCGCCAGCGGCCCTACTCCGTGGTGCTGCTGGACGAGTGCGAGAAGGCCGACCTGGAGGTGATGAACCTCTTCTACCAGGTGTTCGACAAGGGCTCGCTGACGGACGGCGAGGGCCGCGCGGTGGACTTCAAGAACACCGTGCTCATCCTCACCAGCAACCTGGGCTCGGACCTGGTGATGCGGATGTTCGAGGACGGCGCGCAGCCCACCTCCGAGGAGGTGCTGTCGGTGATCCGGCCCACGCTCAGCCAGCACTTCAAGCCGGCGCTGCTCGCGCGCATGACGGTTGTCCCCTTCGGCCCGGTGCAGCGCGACGTGATGCGCCAGATTGCGGAGATGAAGCTGGCCAAGCTGGTGGGCCGTCTGCGCGCGGCGCACAATGTGGAGACGACGCTGGCGCCGGAGCTACTGGACGAGCTGGCGCGCCGGTGCACCGAGTCGGAGATGGGCGCGCGCAACATGGAGCAGATTCTCCAGGGCTCGCTGATGCCGGCGCTGTCCCGCGAGCTGCTGCAGCACCTGGTGGGCGGCTCGGTGCCTCCGAAGCTGCACGTGGCATTGACCGAGGAAGGCGACTGGGACCTCCGCTTCACCCAGGCCTGAGAGAACCCATGAAACGAACGCTTCAGGTCTCCGCCGTCGCGCTGTCCCTGCTGGCCGGCTGCGCCACCGTGCCCAAGCCGGCGATGTGCTTCGCCGAGGCGGGCCCCAACGCGCGCTCCTTCCCCACGCCGGACACCTGGTTCGCGCTGCTGCTGCACGGCTACGACAAGGACACCGGCGCCAACCCGCGCCCCACGGTGGACTGCGCCGGCGCCCCGGTGTGGTGGCAGGACCCGGCCGCCGACGAGTGCGTGGAGGCCGGGCCGGATTCGCAGCCCCTGCCACCCGCGGAGAAGCTCACCGAGGAGGACCTCGTCCTGGAGACGCTCCAGGCCGGCCAGCGGCTGGTGTGGGTGATGACGCGGCGCTTCACCAACGGCGAGGCCCTGGGCCCGGTGGCGCTGGTGGAGACGACCGAGCAGGGCTTCCGGGTGGAGGCCCTGGGCTCGCTGCGCGCCATGGCGAAGAACACGAAGCTGCGGCTGGAGAAGGTGAAGGGCACGCAAATCCTCGTCGCGGAAGGTGACGCGTGCACCACCGGCGACGAGGAGGTCTGCCGCCGGCACGCGCGCATCATGCCGCTGCGCACCAACCGTTTCTTCAGTGAGTCCGTCTCCAACGCCAACCGCGCCTGCCTGGGCGCCGCGTGGTTCCCCCTGTCCCGTGAGCTCACCTTCGAGCTGCCCAACGGGCTGCGCCGCAAGTTCGAGCTGACGTCCACCCTCACCTTCGCCGAGGACGGCATCAGCGTGCAGGAGCAGGTGCAGGTGAGCGACTCCGACCCGGCGCAGCCGGACGTGGCCCCTCGGCTCTACCGCCGCGCCCAGGACACGCGCGCGCTGGAGCTGGCGAACAACGCGCTGGTGGGCAACAAGGCGTCGCTGTGGTCGCGCATGGTGGAGCAGCAGGTGCGCATCGGCGCCCGCGCGGTGCCGGAGCCCCCCATCTGGGCCCTGCCCGCGAAGAAGGCGCCCCAGGACGCCGCGGAAGCCGCGGCGGCCAACAAGCAGCAGGCCCCCGCGGCCAGCGAGGCCAGCCCCCCCGGCAAGCCGGCAGCCAAGAAGCCCGGGACGGTCACCGCGACGCCCAACAGTCCGTAGTGGCCGCGCCTCGCTGGCGCTCCGAGGCCCCCGTGTCACTTCGGTTTTCCGAAGCACACACGGGGGCTTTTCCTATTTGCGGCAAAAGCGTCACGACGACAGAGATAGGGGGAGGGCTCATGGTGGGCCCCAGAAGGAGCGTCGTGGATGCGCGTTGAAATCCGAGCACGGAACATCCCCCTCACGGAGACCCTTCGAACCTACACGGAGCGCCGCGTGCGCTTCGCCCTGGACCGGCTGTCGGACAGGGTGAAGGAAGTCGTGGTGCGCTTGGAGGACGCCAACGGCCCCAAGGGCGGCGTGGACCAGGTCTGCCGCGTGGCGCTGCGCCTGGAGCACGGACGGGAGCTGGCCATCGAGTCCGCGGATGCGAACCTCCTGGCGGCCATCGACCGGACGCTGGAGCGCGCCAGCAATGCCGTCACCCGGGCGGTGGGCCGCGCGCAGCGGCAGGACAGCACCCGGCTGCGTGACGCGGCCTGGCAGCCCGACGAGGCCGCTGCCCTGACATGATGTGACGCCGGCACGGCCGCCCAGCCCGGGCGGCCGTCGCGGGCTCGAAGCAGGAGGATGCACATGCAAGGCAGTCCCGGCGCGCTCGCGCGGCTGAAGTCCACCTGGGCGAAGGGCCGCGGCCGGTGGTGGGTGCGCTGGGGGGTGGACCTCGCGGTCTTCGCCCTGCTCTTCGCGGCGGTGGCGGCGTGGCAGGCCCGCAACCTTCCCGGCGGGGGAACGCCCGCGCCCGATTTCACCCTGAGCACGCTGGCCGGCGACACCGTGCGATTGGACGCGCTGCGAGGCAAGCCGGTGGTGGTGGCCTTCTGGGCGCCCTGGTGCGGCGTCTGCGGGATGGAGTCCGCCAACCTCTCTCAGCTGCGAAAGCTGGCGGGGGACTCCGCCCACGTGGTGTCCGTCGCCGTGGCCTACGACGACGAAGCGGCCGTGCGTCGCTTCGTCCAGGAGCACGACGTGGACTACCCGGTGCTGCTGGGGGACGACACGGTCCAGTCGGCCTGGCGCGTCAACAGCTTCCCCACAGTGTTCTTCGTTTCCCCCGAGGGCCGCGTCGAGCGGGCCGCGGTGGGCTACACCACCCTCGCTGGACTGTCCTGGCGGTTGATGCTGTAGCCCGGCCCGCGCGCGTCGCCTCCTAGAGGCGGATGAGCTCCACGGAATCCATGTGGATGAAGTTCGCGGCGTTCCCCGTCGTGGCGCGCGTGTGGAAGCCCAGCTCCAGGTAGCCGCCCGTCACGGAGATGGCCGGCGTCTCCACCAGCGTCCAGTCGCCATGGTTCCCCAGGTTGGTGAAGACGGGCGCGCACTCGCCGCACGTCTTCGCCTGGAGGCGCGCGAGGTCAAAGGCCCCGCTCTTCCGCACCCAGGCACGGACCCGGTAGTTGCCCGCCGGCAAGCCGGACTTCTGCTGGTACGTCCACACCTCGAAGGGCGTCCCGTTGGTCCAGTGCGTCAGGTGGTAGGCGCCCGCGTGGGCGCCGTTGTACGTCTCGCTGAAGTCCGCGGCCTCGGTGCCATTGGGGCTCCAGGTGGCCCAGCCCGTCATGCCGTTCTCGAAGCTGGGGTTGGTGAGCGCCGTGGGCTGGGCGCTGCCCTGATCGTACCAGCGCACCCACTCCACCTCCATCGTCTTCGTCTGGCCCCAGGGCAGCGCAATCGCGTCCGGGTGCGGGTGGCCGTACCAGTTCCCGCCCAGGGCGAGGTTCAGGAGGATGTAGTGGTTCTGCTGGAAGGCGGGCTCGTTGTGGGAGAACACGTTCCCCTGAATCTGGCCGTCCAGCCGGAAGATCATCTGGTTCGCGGTCCACTCCACCTCGTACGTGTGGAAACCATCCGCGATGCTGTAGCCGCGGTTCGCGCCCGTGCCCCAGCTCTGCTGAGCGCCATTGGCGAACCAGTGCGCGGCGGACTTCATCCACGAGGCCTCGTTGGAGTGCCACTCCAGGATGTCGATTTCACCGCTCCGGGGCCATCCAACGTTGGAGATGTTCGCGCCCAGCGTCCAGAAGGCAGGCCACATGCCGTAACCGGAAGGCACCTTGATGCTCGCCACCAGCTTGCCGTAGCGGCGCTCCACCTTGCCCTTCGAGTGGATGCGGCCCGAGTAGTATGAACGCGGCCCGTACCCCGCGCAGCGCGAGTCATAGGGCGCGTCCGCCGTCCGCTGCGCGGTGAGGATGAGCTTGCCACCGGTGACGGTGACGTTCTGCGCGCGGGGGTACTCCAGCTCGCCCGTGCCAAAGTTGCAGTTGCCGGTGACGGGGTCGAAGTTGCTCGTCAGCACCGTCCAGTGATTGGCATTGAGACTGTTGCCCGTGAAGTCGTCCTGCCACGCCAGGTTCCAGCCCGGCCCCGGATCGTAGGCCCGTTCGCCCTGCTCCTGGCTCACCAGGGGAAGGGACTCGCCTTCGGACAGCTCCGCTTCGGGAGAACAACCACCAAGCACCGCCAGGCTGCTCGCGGCCAACACCATCGAACGCAACGCGTGTCGTCTGTGCATGTCTCGCTCCAGGGGGTTCCCCCCGGACATAGCCGTCCTCCCGGAGCGCATAAACCGCTTTAGCTGAAATGTTGGATTTTCAAGACAGTTGCATCAGATGGAGTAGTCCCCCACGAAGACGGTGGCGGTCCGTACGTCCGCGCGCACCGAGTCCCCTTCGACCACGCCGAGCGCATCGAACTCCGAGCGAGGCACCTCCACCGTCACCTCGTCTCCGGTGGGCAGCCGGAGGAACACCTTCACGTAGCCCCCCACGGGCTTGAGCCGCTCGACCCGTCCCATGGCGGTGGAGGCGCTGGCCGCGTCCGAGAGCGACCGGGCCAGCTTGATGTCATGCGGACGGACGAAGGCCTGCACGCGCTCGCCCTCGCGGGCGGCGGCCGGCGCTTCCACCGTCAGCGCCCCCATGTCCGCCCTCCCCGCCTGGACGTGGCCGCGCAGCACGCTGGCGCCGCCGATGAAGGACGCGACGAAGGGCGAGGCCGGCCTGTCATAGATGTCCGCGGGTGAGCCGGCCTGGGCCACCCTGCCCTCCTTCATCACCACCACGTGCTGGGAAATCTCCAGGGCTTCCTGCTGGTCGTGGGTGACCAGCAGCGTCGTCAGCCGCGTCTGCTCATGCAGGGCATGCAGCCATTCGCGCAGCTCCTCGCGCACGCGCGTGTCCAGGGCGCCGAAGGGCTCGTCCAGCAGGAGCACCCGGGGACGGATGGCCAGCGCGCGCGCGAAGGCCACGCGCTGCCGCTGCCCGCCGGAGAGCTGCCCGGGGAAACGACCGCCCAGGTGCTCCAGCTGCACCATGCGGAGCATCTCCTCCACGCGCGCCTCGCGCTCCGGCCTGGGCACACGCCGGATTTCCAGACCGAAGGCCACGTTCTGCCGCACCGTCATGTGCTTGAAGAGGGCGTAGCTCTGGAACACGACGCCCACGCCCCGCTGCTGCACGGGCATCGTGGTGCAGTCCACGCCGTCGATGAGGACACGGCCCTCGTCCGGAATCTCCAGCCCCGCGATGAGCCGCAGCAGCGTGGACTTGCCCGCGCCGGAAGGTCCCAGGAGCGAGGTGATGGCGCCCGCGGGCGCGTGGAAGGACACCTCCGAGACGGCGGGACTGCCGCCCGGGCTGAACCGGCGGGCGAGCTGCTCGACGACGATGCTCATGACGGCTGACTCCTCCACTCCACGAACTTCTTCACCACCAGGGTCACGAGTGCGAGCAGCGTCAGCAGTGACGCCACGGCGAAGGCGCCAGCCAGGTCGTACTCGTTGTAGAGAATCTCCGCGTGCAGCGGCAGCGTGGTCGTCACGCCGCGCACGTGGCCGGACACCACCGACACGGCGCCGAACTCGCCCATCGCGCGCGCGTTGCAGAGGATGACGCCGTAGAGCACGCCCCACTTCACCTTGGGCAGCGTCACGCGCAGGAAGGTGCGCCAGCCGCTCGCGCCCAGCGTCAGCGCGGCTTCCTCCTCGTCGCTGCCCTGCGCCTCCATCACTGGAAGGACTTCCCGTGCGACGAAGGGAAAGGTGACGAACACGGTGGCCAGCACGATGCCGGGCACGGCGAAGATGACGCGGAGGTCATGGTCCAGCAGCCACGCGCCGAGCCAGCCCTGCCGGCCGAAGAGCAGCACGAAGATGAGGCCCGCGATGACGGGTGACACGCTGAAGGGCAGGTCAATGAGCGTCATCAGCAGCGAGCGCCCGCGGAACTGGTACCGCGCGATGAGCCACGAGGCCGCCAGCCCGAAGACGAGGTTGAGCGGTACGGCGATGGCCGCGGCCAGGAGCGTCAGTCGCATGGCCGCCAGCGACGCCGGATTCGTCAGTGAGGCGACGTAGGCCTGCCAGCCCTTCTGGAAGGCGAAGGTGAAGACAGCCACCAGCGGAATGACGAGGAACACGCCGAGCAGCAGCAGCGCCGCGCCGATGAGCCCCCAGCGGACAAAGGCCGGGCCACTGAGGCTGCGCGACCGGCGGCGCAGGACGAGGGTGGACGGGTGCATGGCGCTCACGCTCCGGGACGGGCTTCCAGCCGGCGGTGGCTCCAGCGATGGAGCAGGTTGACGGCCAGCAGCAACGAGAACGACGCCATCAGCATGACGATGGCGATGGCCGTGGCCCCCTCGTAGTCGTACTGCTCCAGGCGGGTGATGATGAGCAGCGGCACGATTTCGGTGCGCAGCGGCATGTTGCCGGAGATGAAGACGACGGAGCCGTACTCTCCCAGCGCCCGGGCGAAGGCCAGCGTGAAGCCGCTGAGCAACGCCGGGAGGATGGCCGGGAAGAGGACGCGCCGGAACGTCTGCCAGGGTGTGGCGCCCAGCGTGGCGGCGGCCTCCTCCACGTCCACGTCAATGTCCTCCAGCACGGGCTGCACGGTGCGCACCACGAAGGGCAGCCCGATGAAGGTCAGCGCCACGGCCACGCCCACGGACGTGTAGGCCACCTTGATGCCCAGCACCTCCAGGTGCTGGCCGTACCAGCCCTTGGCGGAGAAGAGCGTCGTGAGCGTGAGCCCGGCCACCGCGGTGGGCAGCGCGAAGGGCAGGTCCACCAGGGACTCCAGCACGTCGCGGCCCGGGAAGCGGTAGCGCACCAGCACCCAGGCCACCAGCAGGCCGAAGACGACGTTGGCCAGGGCCGCGGCCAACGAGGCCCCGAAGCTGAGCCGGTACGCGGCGAGCGCGCGCGATGTCGTCACCGTGCTCCAGAACGCGTCCCAGCTCAGGGAGAACGTCCGCAGGAAGAGGCTGGAGAGCGGAATGAGGACGATGAGCCCCAGATAGAACCAGGTGTAGCCCAGCGACAGCCGGAACCCCGGGAGCACCCGGTGTTGGGAAGGACGGGACATGGCGCGCGTCCTCAGTTCGCCTGGGGGGCGTAGATGCGGTCGAAGACGCCGCCGTCAGCGAAGTGCGTGGCCTGAGCGCGCGCCCAATCACCGGCGACCTCGGCGAGCGTGAGGCGCTTCACCTGGGGGAAGTCCGCCGCGTGCTTCGCGGCCACCGCTTCCGAGCGCGGCCGGAAGTGGTGCCGGGCCGCAATCGCCTGGCCCTCGTCCGTGTAGAGGAACCGCAGGTATGCCTCCGCCACGGCGCGCGTGCCCTTGCGGTCCACGTTGTGGTCCACCACGGCGACGGGTGGCTCGGCGAGGATGCTCACCGGAGGCACCACCACCTCGAACTCCGACTGCCCCACCTCGCGCGTGAGGAGGTAGGCCTCATTCTCCCAGGCGAGCAGCACATCCCCCAGGCCCCGCTCGGCGAAGGTGGTGGTGGCCCCCCGCGCGCCCGAGTCCAGCACGGGCACGTTGCGGTAGAGCTTCTCCACATACGCCTGCGCGCGCGCCTCGCTTCCGCCCTGCCTCTTCAGCGCCTGCCCCCAGGCGGCCAGGTAGTTCCATCGCGCGCCGCCCGACGTCTTCGGGTTGGGGGTGATGACGGTGACGCCCTCACGCACGAGGTCGTCCCAGTCGTGAATGCCCTTCGGGTTGCCCTTGCGCACCACGAAGACGATGGTTGACGTGTAGGGCGCGCTGTTGTGCGGCAGCCGCGTCTGCCAGTCCACCGGGAGGAGCTGCGCCTTCGCGTGCAGCATGTCCACGTCGTACGCGAGCGCCAGCGTGACGACGTCCGCCGTCAGCCCCTCGATGACGGAGCGGGCCTGCTTGCCAGAGCCACCGTGTGACTGCCGGATGAACACCCGCTGACCGTGTGTGTCCGCCCAGTGCCGCGCGAAGGCGGCGTTGAGGTCCTCGTAGAGCTCGCGGGTCGGGTCATACGAGACGTTGAGCAGCGTGGCGCTCCCGTCAGGATGCACCTCGCCCGAGGACCGCGAACAGCCCGCGAAGGACAGCAGCAGGGCCAGCGGAACCCAGTTCCTGGCGCTCGGGCGCGCACGACTTTCCATACGGGACCTCGGGGGTGAAACAAGGCCACGCGAGAAAGCCAAAAGCCCACTCCCTCGCGGGCAGTGGGCTTTCCGGACAGCACGACCAGGGCGCTCAGGCCACTGGCGGACGGACGCCCACCGCGGATGCCGGACAGCAGCAACACGTCAGGTGGGTCGAACACGTCATGGGCCCCACCACGATGCCCGGGAGACCCGGCGTTGTCAACGCGAGGGGCGGGGTCCTATGCGACCTCAAGGAAATACTGGAATATCTAGACTTCCCCTCTCCTCCCCAGGAACCTCATGCCTCCACGTCCCCACCACGCGGTCGCGCTGCTCGCGGCGCCGCTGCTGTCATTTCCCCTGCTGTCTGCGAGCGCCGAGGCTGCCGAGCGCCCCTCGCTCGTGAACACCCGCATCACCAACGTCTACGGCGCCAACGGCCACGCCTCCACGGTGGACGGCCGCATCTTCATCGGCAACGTGCGGGAGGACCACGCCAACGACCAGACGACCTGGCAGGCGCGGGTGTTCCGCCCGGAAGCCCTCACCTACGACAGTGAGGGCAAGCCCAGCTTCGCGGGCACCTTCTCTCCCGGCCGCAGCACCTTCGTGCGCAACGGCGAGAACGCGCTGACCTTCTGCTTTCCCAACCCCGCGGTGCCCTACACGATGTCCGGTGGCCAGGCGGTCTACACGCCCTACGTCTTCGACTCGCGGATGTACAACGGGCCCAACGTCTTCCGCCGCCGGCCCATCGACGTGCGCGTCTCGCAGCCGTTCACCGCGCAGGCGGACGTCTCGTCGTTCACCACCGGCAACATCGAGCCCCTCACCACCGTCAGCGGCGCCAGCATCCGGGGCATCGAACCGTCGATGACGTCCGATGGACGCCTCTTCATCTATCAGGGCGGCCCCCAGAACAACGGCACCATCGACTACCTCATGTACTCGTACAACCCGACGCCGTGCGCGGCCTCGGGCTGGAGCGACCCGCGCCCGCTGTCGATGATGTTCAATGACCCGAACCCGGACCTCAAGCGCTACCCCCTGGCCTGGCAGCCGCTGAAGGCCGCCACCGGCGAGGCGTTCGGCAACACCGTGTCTGCGTCCACCCTCATCCGCGGTGCCTATGCGTGGGTGGACCACGAGGGGCGCAACGTCCTCTACACCGCAGTACGCTTCACCGACGGCGCTCGCCGCGAGGCCGTCAGCCTGATTGGCGCGGACACGAACCACACCGCGTATCACATCGACGGCGCCATCAACACGGACCGCAGCGACATCCCACACCTCTTCTACTCCAGCCCCATGTGGAACCTGGAGCAGGAGCGTCACCCCACGCAGAACTTCCCGCCGGGTTCGAGCAACGAGAATCACTACCTGCCCGCCACCAAGACGCACGACGTCTTCGCGCTCTTCGGCAGCAACACCAAGGACTACAACGAGGTCGACGTCGGTGACTTGACCAGTCCCTTCCAGGTGCTCTTCCTGCCCATGAACGAGCTGGTCACGCGCGGTGGCGGCTATGACCTGACGCGCACGCCGGACCTCTCGGGCCACTTCTTCACCGGCTCGCTCACCGGCACCGCGAGCATCTCCGCGGGCAACGCGACGACGCAGCCGCCCTCCGGTTCGCTCTGGGAGCCCCACGGCAAGGGCAAGGCCCTGGTGCTTCCCGGAGGCGGCGCCCTCACGGTGAACCTCACCGACCCCAGCGGCACGATTCCCGGCGTGGGCGGGCTCGCGCGCGGCTTCTCGGTGCAGCTCGCCGTCCGCCCGGACGCGAGCATCAACCAGGGCTGCACCGGCAATCCCTATCGCTACCTGCTGCAGAAGCCGGGCGCGCTGGACCTCATCTATGAGTCCAACGACACTGTCCAGGCCTCGTTCGTCATCAACGGCCAGCGCGTGCGCCTGGGCCGGAGCCCCGCCCTCCCCCGCGGCGCCTGGACGCACCTGGCCTATACGTGGGATGGCGTCACCGGCGCCTTCCACGAGTACATCAACGGCGTGTCCACGGGCCGCGCGCTCCCGGTCGCCCCGGGCACCCTGCGCCTGGGCACGGGCACGCTGTCCGTGGGCGCGGGCGTCACGCTGGACACGCAGACCTGTCCCGCCAATGGCGAGGGCTCCTTCCGGGGCGCCATCGACGAGGTCCGGCTGTTCAGCAACGCGCGCTCGAACCGGACCGTCTGCATGTCCTCGCACGGCGCCAGCTGCAAGGAGGCGGCCATCCAGGGAGATCCCACCGAGGGTCAGTTCGGAATGAGTCAGCAGCACCCGGACTGCAACGGGCAGGCGGCCCTCGGCTCCACGGCGTGCACGGTGTCCATGCACCGCGTCTGCGCGCAGCGCGGAGCCATCCACGCGCTCGACAACACCCGGAACATCCTGGAGACGATTCAGCAACTCGTCGGCAACCGTCCGCCCATTTCACTCATGGGCGTGCCCGCGAGCGCGGATGCCAACACGGTGAACGTGGCGTGTGGCCCCATCCAGCACGAGAGCCTGGCCGTCACCTTCGAGGAACTCGCGCGCAAGCACAACGGCTGCACGGATGACCGGGCAGCACAGTCCACCGCATGCAGCGCGGCATCGAGGCGCTGGTGCCGGGAGCGGGGTTGGACGTCGGGCCAGTTCTTCGAGCTCACCACGCGCCCCTGGGTGGCCTGCTTCAACTCGGGCCTCATCCAGAACGTCCCCCGGACGCAGCTGGGCCCCGCGTCCACGTCGGGCAACCTGACGTCCGCCGCGGCCCGGCTGGAGTTCAGCGCGTGGTGCCAGCAGCGCGGCTACGGCGCGGGCATCGTCCAGGAGTTGCCCTCGAGCACGACGGCGGAGGTGCACTGCTTCCACCCGTCCGCGACGGTACCCTGGCGCTTCAAGCCCTGAGACATTGGACGGGCTGTGAGGCCGGCCCCGCCTCCTGCGCGGGGCCGGTCAGCTCCCGAGGGCTCATGCCGTCACGCACGGCACCGTTTCCGTCTGAGCCCTCAGCCATGAACTTCCGTTTTCAATGCTGGTTGCAGCGGCACGTCAGCGGCCGGGTGACGCTCACGCCGCTGGCCCTGCGCCGCCTGGCGGTGCACGCGGACTCGCTGGAGGCCGCCACCGAGGAGCTGACGCTCGCGCTCGACGACCAGCTCTCCCGCATCCATCCCCGCCGCGTGCCGGAGTTCATCGCGCCCGCCGGGGGCACGCTCGAGACGGTGGTGGTGCCCGCGATTCCCGTCTGGGGCGCGGAGGAGAACCACCTCGCACCGCTGACCCTGTCCACCGTGGTGGCGCCCACGCTGCACGCGTTCCTGGGGGTTCACGCGCCCCGGCTCGACACGCACCACTGGTTCCAGGCCAAGGCGCTGCCCGCCGAGGCGCCGGAGCTCCTGGGCGAGCGCCTGGAGGGGATGTCCGACGCGGAGCGCCTCGCGCTGCGTCCGGATGGCCCCGAGTCCCTGCTGGAAATCGAAGTGCGAGCCACGCCCGTGGCGCTCGCGGCCCTCACGCCCCGCGAGCTGCACCGGGACATCCGGCCACCGCCGCGCCCCCCGGACGCGCCGCCAGAGCTGGATGCCGACGCCCTGGACGACGCAGACGATAACGAGGACGAGGACGCGGACGAAGACGCCCCGGACCTGGACACCTGGGAGCCGCGCCGCCGCGCGCACCATCGCGGTCCGGGGGCGCAGCCTGCGAAGCCGCCGCCCACGCCCACGCTGGACAGCGTCGGTGTGCCCTGGCATCGCCTCGCGCAGGAAGGGCAGCTCGACGCGGCCTACGAGCAGGACTCGCTGGTGGCTCAACTCCGGAACCGGCTCGCGGCCAAGGACGCCGAGGCGGTGGTGCTGGTAGGGCCCCCGGGCGTGGGCAAGACGTCGGTGCTCCACGCGCTCGCCCAGGCGCTGCGGGCCCCCACCGCTACCGAGGCGGAGCGGGCCCGTCCCTTCTACTTCCTCGATGGGAGCCGGCTCATCGCGGGTGAGGGCTTCCATGGAGACTGGCAGCAGCAGGTGCTGCGTGCCTTCCGCGA
The DNA here is from genome assembly GCF_050038885.1 of Pseudomyxococcus flavus. Lineage (NCBI taxonomy): Bacteria > Pseudomonadati > Myxococcota > Myxococcia > Myxococcales > Myxococcaceae > Pseudomyxococcus > Pseudomyxococcus flavus. The sequence continues at coordinate 150,677 of NZ_CP143624.1, forward strand.
GGCCACCGAGGCCCGGGCGCTGCTGTCCCTGGGGCACGCGGTGGAGCTGCTGGACGCGGGCAAGAGCGCGCACAGCGACCAGAACGTGGCCCAGCTGCTGCTGCCGCTGCTCGCGGCACGAGAGGTGGCTGTCATGGCCGAGGCCACGGAGGAGGCCTGGGCCCAGGTCGAGCGCCGCAACACCAGCTTCGCCCGGCTCTTCTCGGTGGTGCGCGTCACTGAGCCCGCGCCGGATGCGCTCGGCCGCATCCTCGCCAGGGTGGCGGAAGACGAAGCCGCGGACGCCGCGCTGCAGGTGAGCGCGGAGGCGCTCGAGGAGGCGCGCTTCCTCTGCCGTCGCTTCCTGCCCTACGGCGCCCAGGTGGGCAACGCCGTGGCCTTCGTCCGACGGCTGCTGGCCTCCTGCGCGCAAGCCTCGCTCCCGCGCGTCACCCGGTTGGAGGCCATCCGCCAGTTCGCGGCCGAATCGGGCATCCCCGAGCACCTGCTCCGAGACGACCAGCCCCTGACCGCGGCGCAGGTGCGTACCTTCCTGTCGACCCGCGTCCTGGGCCAGGACGCCGCCGTCGAGCGCGCGGCGGCGGTGGTCTCCGTGCTCAAGGCCGGGCTGTCCGACGTGCGCCGCCCGCTGGGCGTGCTGCTCTTCGTTGGCCCCACGGGCGTGGGCAAGACGGAGCTGTCCAAGGCCCTGGCGGAGCTGCTCTTCGGCGCCAAGGAGCGCATGGTCCGCCTGGACATGGGTGAGTACGCCGGTCCGGATGCCCTGCTGCGCTTGATGGGCGACGGCGAGACGCAGGGCTACCTCACCGCGGCTGTGCGGCGTCAGCCCTTCTGCGTGGTGCTGCTGGACGAGGTGGAGAAGGCCCACCCCGCCGTGCACGACGCGCTGCTGGGCGTGCTGGGCGAAGGCCGCCTCACCGATGCCTCCGGCCGCTTCACGGACTTCCGCAACGCCCTCATCGTCCTCACCAGCAACCTGGGCGCGGATACGCTGCGGGCCCGCGTGGGCTTCGATGCCTCGGGGGGTGCGCCCGACATGGCCGCCCTGCGTACGCACTACCTCTCCGAGGTGCAGCGCTTCTTCCGTCCGGAGTTGTTCAACCGGCTGGATGACGTGGTCGTCTTCTCGCCCCTGTCCGCGCCGCTGCTGCGCCGGCTGGTGGTGCGCGAGGTGGATGCCGTCTGCCGCAGGCCGGGGCTCTCGCTCCATGACGCCGTGCTGGAGGTCACCCCCGCCGCGCAGGACTGGCTGGCCCAGCGCGGCTTCGATGCGCGGTATGGCGCCCGGCCCTTGAAGCGAGCGGTGGAGCGGGACCTGGTGGTCCCCGTGGCCGACTGGCTCGCGGCGCACCCGCGCATGGGCCCGGCGAGCCTCACGGTGGACGCGGGAGTGGGCGGCCTCGACCTGCGAGCCGAGGCCGTGGGCGGCGCCGCGGAGGGCGTGGGCCGGGAGGCCATCGAGCGTGTCCTGGAGGGGGCGGCCACCCTGCGCGCGGAGGTCCAGCGCTGGAGCCGCTGCGTGCCCATGCGCGTCCTGCGCCGGGAGCTCGTCCTCTTCGACAAGGTCTCCCGGCAGCGCGCCTACTGGGAGGAGCGCGCCCTCGCCGAAGAGGGTTCGCGCAAGTCGTCGGACGCTCGGGAGCTGGACAAGGCCCTCCGGGAGTGCGCCCAGCAGGCGGAGGCCATCGAGGACCTGCTCTTCGAGGCCCACCTGTCCAGGACCGTGGGACAGGCGGAGTCCCTGAACCGCGAGGTGCGCCAGGTGAAGGCGGCCTTCGCGCGCATCCGGGAACGCATCTACGCCTCCCTCTTCCCATTGTCGCGCGGTGTGACTGTCTACCTGGTGCCGGGCCGCGGCGCGTGGAAACAGCTGCGCGTGCTCGCCAAGGCCTACGAGGCCTGGGCCGAAGCCAACTCCCTGGTGAAGAAGCGCGGGCTGCTCGCCATCCCCACGCGCAAGGCCGGAGAGAAGGCCTCACGCAGGCCCCCGCCGCCCCAGTGGCGCTGGGCGGATTCAGAGGACTTCGACAAGCTCGAGATACAGCCGGTCGCCTACTCGCTTCAGGTCAAGGGAGACACGGCGTCCCTGCTGCTCGCCGGTGAGCACGGCATGCACCGCTTCATCGAGGGCAGTCAGGTTTCGATGGTGCACGCGTACTTCGTGCCGCAGCCCCACCCGCTGTCCGACCTCCTCCACCTGGAGACACTGCAGCGGCAATTGCCGAAGAACGAGGTCCGCCAGGTACGCCTGTCAGGCAGCGGCTCCGGCGAGGGGGCGTTGACGGACCTCCGCACCGGGGTGCAGCAGCGCTTCGGTCCGGCGGGCCCTGACCTGGGGCCCCTGCTGGAGCCCTGGATGCAGTGGCGCGTCTTCAACACCCGGGACGAGGACTGACGACATGGACCTGAAGCTCCCCCTGGTGGTGGCTCCGCTCAGCGGCCGGCTCGTGGAGGCGTGGGTGCCCGCCTTCTTCCCGCTCGTGCACAAGGTGGGGCCCAGCCTCTCCACACTTCGAGACGAGCTCGCGCTCGCCGTCATGGAGCGCTTCGAGCGTGAGTCTCCCTCTCGCGTGGCGCAGTACCAGCTGCCCCCCCACTTCGCCTTGAAGCACGTCGCCGTCGACACGGAAGGCAAGGACCGGGAGAAGAACCGGCGTGTCGCGCTCGAAGGCAGCATGTCCGTGCTGCTGGAGAAGTGGCCCCGTGACGACTTCTGGATTGTCACCCCCACCCGGCTCCCCGCGGCGCGCTTCGCGCTGAGCCAGCCCTCCGACCTTTCCCAGGCGCTCGCGCGACGGCTGGTGGCCTGGTGCCTGGAGCACGGCCTGGAGTCCCTGGATGCCCATTGGGCCCAGGGCCGGGAGCACCTGGAGCTCCTGGAGGTGGACGCCTACGCGCCCTCCGTCCTCCCGCGTACGCCGCCGCGTCCGCCACAGCCCCCCAAGCGCCGTCGGGCGAAGGGCAAGCCCCAGGAAGACCCCGCACCCGAAACGCCCGAGCAGCGGGAGCAGCGCCGCAATCGCCGCCGGCTTTCGCTGGTGGAGCTGCGGGCCGTGGCGCGCAACCTGAGCCATGGTGCCCGGGACGACACGCTGGAGCGCTGCTTCGGCCGCGAGGCCCTGGTGCGCGAGCTGGTGGAGGCGCTCGAAGGACGCGAGGGCTCCGCGCTGGTGCTCGTGGGTCCGCCCGGAGCAGGAAAGACAGCGCTGATTCATGAAGCCGTGCGCCGCCTCACGGCCCGGCAGGACGCCGCGGGCACGCGCCGCGATGTGTGGCGCGTGGACGGCAATCAGTTCATCGCGGGAATGATGTACGTGGGGCAGTGGGAGGCCCGAGCACGAGGCGTGGTGAAGGAGCTGACCGAGGTCGGCGACCTCCTCTACGTGGACGACCTTGCCTCGCTCGTCTACGCGGGACGCACGCGCAACGAGCGCACCAACGTCGCGCAGTTCCTGGAGCCGCACATGGCCCGGGGCGAGCTGACGGTGCTCGCGGAGTCCACGCCGGAGCGCTTCGAGCGTGTGCGGGAGGAAGCCCCCACGCTCGCCTCGCTCTTCCGGGTCATCCATGTGCCTGCCCTGGACGCTCGCGCCACGCTGCCCGCGCTGCTCGGCACCCTGCGAGAGCTGGAGGCCGAAGGCGCGAACGGCACCATCCGGCTGTCCCCGCTGGCGCTGGAGACCCTGCTGACCTTGCAGCAGCGCTTCGTGTCGCACGAGGCGTTTCCTGGCAAGGCGGTCCGCCTGCTGCGCCGGGTCGTCGCTCGCGAAGGCTCCCTGCAGTCGGGCACGCGGCGCTTCACCGTGGGGGACGTCACCGCCGCGATGCGAGAGCAGACCGGCCTGCCGGACTTCATCCTGGGCAGCGCCCAGCCGAAGACGCGTGAGGCCCTGACGTGGGAGCTGGAGCGGCAGGTGGCGGGACAGCCCGAGGCCGTGGCGGCCGTGGTGGACGCCATCATCACGTTGCAGTCCGCGCTCCAGCCCGCAGACAAGCCCCTGGCCACGTACCTCTTCGTGGGCCCCACCGGTGTCGGAAAGACGGAGACGGCGAAGGCGCTCGCGCGGACGCTCTTCGGCGGGGAGCAGCGGCTGGTCCGCTTCGACATGTCGGAGTTCGTCACGCCGGCCAGCATCACCCGGTTGCTGGGCCACCCTGGCGCGCCGGACGGTGAGCTGACCACCGCGCTGCGCACGCAGCCCTTCTGCGTGGTGCTGTTCGACGAGGTGGAGAAGGCGCATCCCCGCGTCTTCGATGCCCTCCTCCAGTTCCTGGGCGAGGGGCGGCTGACGGACGGCGCCGGGCGCACCGTGGACGCGCGGCAGTCCGTCGTCGTGCTCACGAGCAACCTCGGCGTGCGCGAAGCGGCCACGCACACCAGCTTCCACCGCACCGCGGACAGCGCGGAAGCCCACTATCTCTCCGCCGTGCGCGCCTGGTTCCGACCGGAGTTCTTCAACCGGCTGGACCGGGTGGTGCCCTTCCGTCCACTGACGCCCGCCGCGCTGCGCGTGGTGGTGGACCACGCGCTCGAATCCCTGCTGTCGCGCCATGGCATCCGCCAGGGGAACGTGTTCGTGGAGGTCGAGCCGCGCCTGCTGGACCTGTTGGTGGAGGAGGCTTACGACCCGCGCTACGGCGCCCGGCCTCTCAAGCGCGCGCTGGAGAAGCGTCTCACGCTGCCCCTGGCCCACCTCCTGGTGAAGCGAGGCGCAGATGACCTGGCGCGCGTGGAGCTGCTCCGTGACGGCAACGACATGCGGCTGTCCGTGGAGCTGCTGGTCAACGCGCCCACCTGGACACACGAGCCGCCCGCCACCACCTGGACCCTGGCGCGCATCTCCGAACTGCTGAGGGAGACCACCACGCGGCTGGACGGGTTGATGACGGCGGAGTCTTTGCGCCACTTGGGTGCCGACACCTCGCCCGAAGCACGGGAGCTGACCGAGCGGCTGCACCGGCTGGTGGTCGAGGCCGCCGACATCCAGGAGGACGCGCTGGTGTCGCGCGACTTCCAGGACGCCCGGTCGCCTGGGTCCAACCCGAAGCGCATCCTGACGTCGCACTCCAACCACATCGGCCATCTGGGCCTGCGCCTGCGCACCGGCTACGAAGAGCGCCCCCTGCCTGTCTCGCCAGAGGAGCAGCTCCGCCGTGCACGTCCCCGGGTGCTGGCCCTCCGAGATGAAGTGACCTGGGCCGAGCACCAGCTCGCGAGCCGCACGCGCGGGGCCGACGTCGTAACCGTGCTCGTGGAAGGGCTCGGGGATGCCACGCCGTCCGCGATGTGGACCGTCGCCTGCTCCCTGCCCACGTCACTTGCGGAGACGACGTTCTACCTGGAAGGCGTCCACGCCGACGGGCGCTTGGAGTGGTTCCGCCACGGAGACGAACGCTCCGACGACCTGGAGCTGCGACGCGTCGTCGTGCAGATGTCGGCCATGGGCCTGCGCGAGGTCCTGGCACCGCTGCGAGGCGATGCACTGGTGGACCTCGTCCATCATGGCGATGCGCCGCGCCAGGTCCTGGTCCGTCTGGAGCACCTGGTCGGAGACGTGAGGGACATGGACGACGTGCCACGCGTGGTGGCCGTTCATGACGCGGCGCGCGCGGAGGCACGCGAGGTCCGCCGGAGCGGCGAGGCGTCAGTGGCCATGTCCAGCCACGTCATCCTGAGGGGCCGCGAGGGCGTCACCGCCGGACGGCACCACGACACGACCGAGCTCACGCACGTCGCCAGCGGTTGCCGCCCCGTGGAGGCGCTCGCCTGGGCCGCGCGGGTGCTCCGGGAGATGGCGCAGGGACACGACTGACATGGAAAAGAACGTCCACCTCTTCGTGCGCACCTACCCGGGCCTGGGCGTGGCAGCCCACGTCCTCACGCACCCGCACCTGGCGTCCTTCGCTCCGACGCTGTCCGCCGCGAGGCTCGACATCGCGGCGGTGGTGGGACGGCTCCTCAAGCGAGGCGAGCTCTGGGACGAGGAGACGCACTGGAGCGACCTGCGCCAGCGGAAGATGATGCTCACCGTGCGCGCGCTCGAGCATGGCCGGATGCTCTCCGTCCCCTTGCGCCTCACGGTGCTCACGCACGGCCAGAAGGCCCCTGCTCAGCGCAAGGACGCCCCGGCGCGCAAGGCCCTGCGGGTATGGGTCCCCCGCGTGGACGTCCAGGGCACGCTGCACGACGTGGCGGACCTGGAGCCCTTCGTCGAGGAGCTGGTCCGCCACGAGCTGTACCTCGCGCCGCTGGATCGCCTGCACGCGCTGGCCTACGTCGGCGAGGAGATGGTGGAGACCCTGTCGGTCCCCGTCAGCTTCCGGGACACGCCGCGCGCCCGCGCCACGGCGGCCGACAAGCCCTCCCGACGCAAGCCCCCTCCGCCGGGCCTCGCGGAAGCCAGCCGGTGCCTCAACGAGGAAGCCCGCGCCGGGTTGCTGGAGCGGGCATGGGAACGGGACTCGGAAGTCACCCGGCTCGCGGAGACCGTCACCTCGCGCGCTCGCGCCAGCGTGCTCCTGGTGGGCCCTTCGTCCGTGGGCAAGACGGCGCTGGTCCACGAGCTGGTGCATCGCGCGGAGGCCGCCAGCGCGGGGACGCCGCTCCATGGCCTGGAGGTCTACAGCGCGTCGGGAGGCCGCATCATGGCCGGCATGCGCTACCTGGGGCAGTGGCAGGAGCGCGTGCAACACATGATAGAGGCCCTGCGCGTCCGCCGGGCCGTGCTGCACCTGGACAGCCTGTCGGAGCTGTTGTCGCTGGGCGGGGGAGACACCGGCCTGGACGTGGCGCGGCACCTCCTGCCCGCGCTGGAGAGCGGCGAGATTTCGCTCGTCCTGGAGGCCAGGCCCGAGGACGTGGCGCGCGCGGAGCGGACCCACTCCGCCTTCCTGCAGGCGCTGCGGCACATCATGGTGGCGCCCCTCGCGCCCCATGCCGCGCGCGCCGCGCTCCAGGCGGCCTCGCTGCGCGTGGGCCGGGCGCGCAAGGTGCGCTTCACGCCAGAAGCCCTGAACCGCGCCAGCGAGCTGACGCAGCGATTCGGCGACGGGCCCCCGCCCGGCGGCGCCGTGTCCCTGCTCCGCGCCGCCAGCACGGAGCCGAACGCGGCAGCGGAGGTGGACGCCACTGCGGTGACGCGCGCCTTCTGCACCCGCACCGGCTACCCGCGCGAGCTGGTGGACCCCGCCATCCGCCTGGACCCCGACGCCCTGCTGCGCCGCTTCCGTGAGCGCGTCGTGGGCCAGGACGAGGCCACCCTGCTCCTGCGCAACCTGGTCGTCACCCTGAAGACGGGCCTCGCGGACCCCTCGCGCCCGCTGGGCGCCTTCCTGCTGCTCGGCCCCACCGGCGTGGGGAAGACGGAGTCGGCGCTCGCCCTGGCGGAGTACCTGTTCGGCGACGTGGCCCGGCTGGCGCGCTTCGACATGGCCGAGTACGCCGCGCCCGGAAGCGCCACGCGGCTGGTGGGCGAAACGGGAGGCCAGCAAGGCAGCCTGGCGCGGCGCGTCCGCGAGCAGCCCTTCGGCGTGGTGCTGCTGGACGAGGTGGAGAAGGCGGACGCGGGCGTCCATGACCTGATGTTGCAGGTGCTGGGAGAGGGCCGCCTCACGGATGGCACGGGCCGCACCGTCAGCTTTCGCAACACCGTGGTGCTGATCACCAGCAACCTGGGCGCGGACAGCGCGGGACGCTCCCTGGGCTTCGGGGAGCCCGGCGCCCAGGAACACGACGCGCACTACCGGGGCGCCGCCACCGCCTTCTTCCGGCCCGAGCTGCTGAACCGGCTGGACCGGGTGGTGCCCTACCGCGCGCTCACGCCGGACGTCATCGAGGCCCTCGCCCGGCGCACGCTGGCGGGTGCCCTCTCACGCGAGGGACTCCGCCGCCGGGGCGTGAAGGTGACGTTCGGTGGGGACGTCGTGAAGCACCTGGCGCGCATCGGCTTCGACGCGCGCTACGGAGCGAGGCCCCTCAAACGTGCCGTGGAGCAGCACGTGGTGGCGCCCCTGGCGCAGTGGCTGGCGGCTCAGGCCTCCAACGCTCCCCTCGAGGTGGTGCTCCGCGTGGGGGCGGAGGGGCGGATTGAGCTGAGCGGCCTCGGATGATTGCCGAGCCCCTGGGCCAGGGGCCGCCGGACTAGCCCTTGAAGTTCTGGGCCACGAAGTCCCAGTTCACGAGGTGGTTGAGGAACGTCTCGATGAACTTGGGGCGCGCGTTCCGGAAGTCGATGTAATAGGCGTGCTCCCACACATCGAGCGTCAGCAGGGCCTTCTGGCCGTGCTTCATCGGCAGGTCGGCGTTGCCCGTCTTGGTGACCTTGAGCTTGCCGTTGTCCAGCACCAGCCAGGCCCAGCCGGAGCCGAACTGCGTGGCCGCGGCGTTGGAGAACTCCTCCTTGAACTTGTCGAACGAGCCGAAGTCACGGTCGATGGCCGCCGCGAGCTCGCCCGTCGGCTTGCCACCGCCGCCGGACTTCATGCACTGCCAGAAGAAGGTGTGGTTCCACACCTGCGCGGCGTTGTTGAACACGCCACCGTCGCTGCTGAGGATGACCTCCTCCAGCGACTTGTTCGCCTCCGGCTTGCCGTCCAGGAGCTTGTTCAGGTTGTTGACGTAGGCGGCGTGGTGCTTGTCGTGGTGGAACTCAAGCGTCTCCGCGCTCATGTGCGGCTCGAGGGCATTCTTCGCGTACGGCAGATCAGGCAGCGTGAACGGCATGGTCGTTTCCTTTCGGAGTGAGAGGTCAGGCGCAATCGGTATCAGACGGCGGCAGCGAGGTCACGGTTCGATATCCGCGCTCCCAATAAAGTAGGGGCTCCTGCGGACGTCCCTCGTGAAGGCGTGTGACCCGGCCGACAATCAGCGTGTGGTCACCGTGACGGTGCAGGCCCTGCACCACGCATGACAGCCCCACCAGGCTGTCCCGCACGAAGGCGTTGTCGTCGAAGAGCTGTGCATCGAGCTCGCCCCGGGCGCACTGCACGGAGACGGAACGTTGGGCGGCCGACAGGATGCTGAGCGTGAAGCCGCCGGAGGCCTCCACCCGAGGCAGCGTGCGCGACGCCTGCGAGAGCGCCACCACCACCAGCGGCGGCTCCAGTGACAGCGAGCTGAACGAGCTCACCGTCGTCGCCCGGAGCCCCTCCGCGTCCCGGACGGCCACCACGGCCACACCGCTGGCCCATCGGGCCATCGCATCCCGGAAGCCGCGCGCGTCCACTCCTTCTGGCGAGCTCTGCGTCATGCGCACTGGATACCGGTGCGCCGCCCACCTGTCATCACACCTGCCAATGGGTTGGCGGGATGTTGGTGTGATGACAGGGGTCTGAACTACCCACCAACACCGAGTTTACATGAATTCAACGTTACTCCATGGCATAGGGGCGACCCACACCCAGAGTGGAGGCGCGCGGAAGCACCACGCGCCTCCACCTTCAACACGAGGTCGTCACGAATGCGTCGGAGCCTGAAGGGAGCGCTGTTGTGGATGATGCCGGTGGGCCTGCTGAGTGCCTGCGGTGGAGCACCTGACGCCACCAGCGCGGAGGAGGCCCTGGGAGGCAGCGCGCAGTCCCTCATCACCGCGCCCGCAGTCCCGCCCGGTGGCAACGTCGCGGACAGCATGATGCACATCGGCACGGTGGCGGTGGGCGGCTCGCAGCAGGACGGCACGCCCTCCATGCCGGGCTATTACGGCTACCGCGTCCAGGTGCAGGCGGGTTCGCAGCTCAAGCTCGAGGTCACCCACCTGGGCAGCTCCATGTACCTGGACACGGGCCTGTTCCTCTATGGGCCCAGGGACGCCAATGGCAGCTACGGCACCACCGTGCTCGCCCAGGACGATGACTCCGGTTATGGCCAGCTCAGCAAGGTGGGCCTGGTGACGCTGCCGCAGGGCGGCGAGTACCTGGCCGTGGTCGGCTTCACGAACGGCGCGGGCAAGCAGTTCCGCCTCCAGGTCGACTGCGCTGGCGGGACGTGCGTCTCCAACCCGCAGCCAGCGCCGACGGGCCACGCGCTCACACTGCTCCCGCGCCCCATCACCGTGGACCTCCAGGCCGCGCTCGACACGGCCAACACCGTGCGCGAGGACAACGTCTCGTACCTGACGGCGTATGACTTCGCGTGGCCCTATGCAGGCGAGACGACGCTGGACGCGGCGGCCGCGGCCATCCTCGCCCAGGGCCAGTACCGCGGCTATCGCAATGACCCGGCTCCGGAGGTGATGACCTACGCGCAGTTGGAGACGGACATGTACTGGCAGTTCCGCCCGCTGCACCCGGCCATCCTCGCCACCTACGGCGCTGGCACGGAGAACGTGCAGGTGAAGCAGTACTTCCGTGAGTTCTCCACGGGCCCCAACGGAGACAACTGGCGCACCCTGAACGTCATCCTCTTCCCGCAGTCGTTCAAGGTCGTCGTCTACGAACAGACCGCGCACGAAATCTGATGCGAGGCCTCCCGGTGCCTGGACTGACGAAGCCAGGCACCGGGTGAGGTCAGGGCCCCCCCGCGCCACTCAGACGTCGAGCGTGCGGGAAATCGGCAGCTCGCGGATGCGCGTCCCGGTGAGGGCGAAGACGGCGTTGGCGATGGCCGGCGCCACGGGCGGAACTCCCGGCTCGCCAATGCCGCCGGACGGCAGCTCGCTGGGGATGATGTCGACGTGAATCTTCCGCGGCGCCTCGCCGATGCGGACCAGCTTGAGGTCGCGGAAGTTCGACTGCTCCGTCACGCCGCCCTTCATGGTGACGGCGCCATGCAACGCGATGCTCATGCCGAAGATGATCGAGCCCTCCATCTGCGAGCGCACGCGGTCCGGGTTGAGAATCGTTCCGGCGTCCACCGCCACCCACGCCTCGTCGACGCGAATCCGCCCCTTGTCGTCCTTCACCACCGAGGCCACCACCGCCACGTAGCTGAGGAAGCTGCGGTGCGCCGCGAGCCCGAGCGCCCGGCCATTCTTCTTGCGCTCGTTCCAGCCGGAAATCTCCGTCACCCGCTCGATGACACCGCGCAGGCGCCCCGCGTCCACCGGGTGGTCCTCCACTGACGCGCCGTAGTTCCGGAGCGAGGAGATGCCCAGCTCCTTCAGCGTGGCCACGCGCGGCGGCCCCAGCACCTCCAGGAGCATGTCGCGCGGGTCCGTGCCGCGCAGGTGCGCCAGCTCGTCCACGAACGAGTTCACGGAGAAGGCGTGGAAGATGTTGTAGACGGACCGCAGCCACCCGATGCGCACGTGGGGAGGCGCCTCGCAGGTCTCCGCCCGGACGTTGGGCACCGAGAGCGCCAGATCGAGCACGCCCTGCTGCAGGTCCGCCGGGCTGGGCCGCGTCACCTCTCCGAAGGTGGAGGCGATGGGCGGGAACGCCGTGCGGTGCCGCCACGCGATGACCTTGCCCGACGCGTCCAGGCCCGCGGTGAGCTGCTGCGCGCTGACGGAGTGGTAGTAGTCGTGCCGGAGGTCGTCCTCGCGCGTCCACTGCACGCGCACCGGCACGCCCGCCTCCTTCGCGAGCCACACCACCTCGGCGATGAAGTCCGCCTTGGACTTGCGGCCGAAGCCGCCGCCCAGGAACGTCACGTGGACCTGGACCTTCTCCTCGGGCAGCCCCGCCGTCGCCGCCGCCACGCTGCGCGCGGCCTGCGGGTGCTGGGTGGGCGCCCAGACCTCGCACGTCCCATCCTCCACCCGCGCCAGGGCCACGGGGGGCTCCATGGGCACGTGGGGCTGGTGCGGCACGTGGTACTCGGCCTCGAAGACCCGGGCCGCGGAGGCCAGCGCCGCGTCGATGTCACCGACGTTGCGCGCCACCGTGCCCGGCGCGCGAATCGACGCCGTCAGCTGCTCACGATAAGTGGTCGAGTCGTAGGACGCGTTCGGACCGTCCTCCCAGGTGATGTCCAGGGCCTCGCGCCCACGCATCGCCGCCCAGGTGTTCTCCGCGAGCACCGCGACGCCGCCCCAGAACTGGAACGTGTAGGGCGCCTTGGGCGCGGGCAGCTCGAGGACCTTCTTCACGCCGGGCACGGCGAGCGCGCGGGTGGCATCGAAGCGGACCACCTTGCCCCCCACCACGGGCGGACGCGCCACCACGGCGATGAGCATGCCAGGAAGGCGGATGTCGGCGCCGAACACCGCGGTGCCCGTGACATAGGCCGGGCCGTCCAGCAGCGGCATCTGCCGGCCCACCAGCCGCAGCTCGTTCTTGGGCCGCAGCTTCACGTCCGCTGCCTTCGGGACCTTCAGCTTCGCCGCGTCGGCCACCAGCTCCCCGAAGCCCAGCGAGCGCTTGCCGTCGCGGAGGAACACCGCGTGGTCCCGGGCCTCGCACGCCTCCGGCTTCACCTTCCAGCGGCGGGCGGCAGCGGCCACCAGCATCTCCCGCGCGGTGGCGCCCATGCGGCGGATGTCGTCATAGACGCCGCGGACGCTGCTGGAGCCGTCCGTGTTCTGGTCGCCGTAGACCTTGTCGCCGTCGGCCTGGACCACCGTCACGCGCGCCATGTCCGCGCCCATCTCGTCTGCGATGAGCACTGGCAGCGAGCTGCGAATGCCCTGCCCCATTTCCGAGCGCGCACAGACGATGGTGACGCCACCGTCCGGCGCCACGTGGACGAACACGTTCGGGTTCAGCCCCGGAGCACTCTTCGCCGTATTGGACGCGCCCGCCGCCGCCACGGCCGCGCCGCCGGAGAAGACGCCCAGGGCGAGCCCGCCCACGGACAGGTTCAGGCCTTCGAGAAAGGAGCGCCGGCTAATCAACGTGAGCAGCTTCGTCATGGCGTCCTCGTCACTCCTCGGACAGGCCCGCGGCCTTCTTCACGGCCGAGCGGATGCGCGTGTACGTCCCGCACCGGCAGAGGTTGCCGGCGAGCGACTGGTCGATTTCGGCGTCCGACGGCCGCGGCTTCTTCGCCAGCAGCGCCGCCGCGCACATGATTTGCCCCGTCTGGCAGAAGCCACACTGCGGCACGCCCAGCTCCACCCACGCCTTCTGCAGTGGATGGCTGCCGTCGGGCGACAGCCCTTCGATGGTCGTCACCGAGCGCCCCTCCGCGCGGCGGACGGGCGTCACGCACGCGCGAACCGGCTGGCCGTCCAGGTGCACGGTGCAGGTCCCACACAGCGCATGGCCGCAGCCGTACTTCGTCCCGGTGAGCCCGAGCACGTCCCGGACCGCCCACAGCAGCGGCATCTCCGGGTCGACGTCCAGCTCCTTCTCCTCACCATTGATGCGAACGCGGACCGTCACGGCCGTACCTCCTCGCTCGGGCACTCCGCGCCCGTCTCCACCCAGGCCCTGACAATGGCGCCGAACTGTGCCTGCGTCCCCGGAGCAGGCGTCCGCCCCGAGCCCGGGTTCCAGCCCCACGCCACCAGCTCGTCGTGGGCGTTGTGCTCAATCATCTGCTCCGGCGTCTTGCCGCCGTTGCGCTTCATGTCCTTGAGCTGCTCACACACCTCGCGGGGGCTCTTCCCCACCCACGCCATCTCGATGGGCGCGATGTGCCACTTCGGCGCGCCGGGCACGCGGGTCAGCTCCTGGTTGCGGTCCTGGTGGCAGCTCGTGCACTCCATGCCCACCACGCCCTGGTCCTCGGGACCACGCACCACGGGTGGGTCATGAAGCTGGCCGTCATCGCCTTGAAGGGGGCTCTCACCCGCCGGGTGGCAGTTCGCGCACCGCGGGTGGAAGAAAACGCGGCTGGCTTCCAGGAAGAGCGCCTGGGAGCGCGCCTTCCTGTCCGGAATGGCCGAGAAGGCCTCCAGGGGGCGCAGCGCGTCGGGGGCAACCTCGGGCAGCGAAGGAACACGCGCCGCCGCAGCATCGGGCTCCCGCTTGCATCCACCTGTCAGCAGGAGGACGGTGAGCGAGGCCATGACCGGAAGAGATGGCTGCATCGAGCCAAGGGTCCGGCATGTCGCCCTCGAGTACAAGGCGAATGTTCAGCGGGCCGGAGAGCCCCCACGTGACGGTTCAGTGAACGGCGCTGGCCGCGGCTTCCTCCACTTCCGCCTTGGGAGCCTCCACCTCGTCAAAACGGAATTTTCCGTCCTTGAAATCCACGCGGACCCGGCTGTTCTCGTGAATGGCGCCGGAGATGAGCGACTCGGCGAGCGGCGCCTCGATGGCCCGCTGGATTTCACGCCGCAGCGGACGGGCGCCGAAAGTGGGGTCCCATCCCTTGTCCACCAGCGCCTCCAGCGCCGCGGGCGTCAGCTCCAGCGCGATGTCCTGGCCATGGAGCAGGCGGCGGGTCTTCTCCATCATCAGCTCCACGATGGCGCGAAGCTGCGCGCGGTTGAGCGGCTCGAAGACGACCGTCTCGTCGATGCGGTTGAGGAACTCCGGCGGGAAGTGCCCCTTGAGCACGCCCATGACGCGCTCGCGCATCCGCTCCTGGGGCTCCTTGCGCGAGGTGGACTCCTGGATGAGGTGCGAGCCCAGGTTGCTGGTGCCGATGATGACGGTGTTCTTGAAGTTCACCACCGTCCCTTGCGCGTCGGTGAGCCGGCCGTCGTCCAGCACCTGGAGCAGCATGTGGAAGACGTCGGGGTGCGCCTTCTCCACCTCGTCGAAGAGGAGCACGCAGTAGGGCCGCCGCCGCACGGCCTCGGTGAGCTGCCCGCCCTCCTCGTAGCCGACATAGCCCGGCGGCGCGCCCACCAGCCGGCTCACGGTGTGCTTCTCCATGTACTCGCTCATGTCGAAGCGGATGAGCGCCTTCTCGTCGCCGAAGAGCAGCTCCGCCAGCGTCTTCGCCAGCTCCGTCTTGCCCACGCCGGTGGGGCCCAGGAAGAGGAAGGAGCCGATGGGACGCGACTCGTCCTTGAGCCCTGCCCTCGCCCGCCGGATGGCCTGGGATAGCACGCGGATGGCCTCGTCCTGACCGATGACGCGCTCGTGCAGCCGGGATTCCAGCTCCAGGAGCTTCTTGCGCTCGTCCTCCGTCATCTGCGTCACCGGGATGCCCGTCATGCGCGACAGCACCTCCGCCACATCCTCGGCGCGGACCTCGGGCACCTCGCCGGACTTCTGCGTGCGGCGCTCCTTCTGCGCGCTCTGGACTTCCCGCTCGGCGTCGCGCAGCTTCGACTCCAGCTCCTGGATGCGCGGCCCGGCCTTGCGGTCCCGCGCCTCGTCGAGCGCGCGCTTCAGCTTCGTCACCTCGTGCTCGGCGTCCACCAGCCGCTGTGGCGGCAACGTGAGGCGCAGCCGGACGCGCGCGGCCGCCTGGTCCACCAGGTCGATGGCCTTGTCGGGCAGGAAGCGACCGGTGACGTAGCGGTCCGACAGCTCCACCGCCGCGACGAGCGCCTCGTCCGCGATGCGGACGCGGTGGTGTGACTCGTAGCGGTCCTTGAGGCCCCGGAGAATCTCGATGGCCTGCTCGGCCGTGGGCTCGGGGACCACCACCGGCTGGAAGCGGCGCTCGAGCGCGGCGTCCTTCTCGATGCGCTTGCGGTACTCGTCCAGCGTGGTGGCGCCGATGACGTGCAGCTCACCGCGCGCCAGCGACGGCTTGAGCATGTTGCCCGCGTCCATGGCGCCCTCGGCGGCGCCCGCGCCGACCAGGGTGTGAATCTCGTCGATGAAGAGGACGATGCCCTCGCTGTTCGCCTTCACCTCGTCCATGACCTTCTTGAGGCGCTCCTCGAACTCGCCGCGGTACTTGCTGCCCGCCAGCAGGCCGGACAGGTCCAGTTGCAGCACGCGCTTGTCGCGCAGCGTGTCCGGGACGGCGGCGGAGATGATGCGCTGGGCGATGCCCTCCACGATGGCCGTCTTGCCCACGCCCGGCTCGCCGATGAGCACCGGGTTGTTCTTCGTGCGGCGGGAGAGGATTTCGAGCGTCGTCTCGATTTCGTTGGCGCGCCCCACCACCGGGTCCAGCTTCCCCTCCGACGCCAGGCGCGTGAGGTCCCGGCAGTACTCGTCCAGCGTGGGCGTGGGCGAGCGGCGCGCCTCGGCCGAAGCCGCCAGCTCCTCCGCGACGGCCGCCCGGGCCTTGCCGTGCTGGGCGCCCTGCTCGCGCAGGATCTCCGACGCCAGCCCCTCGCCCTCTTGGAGCAGGCCCAGCAGCACGTGCTCCGGCCCCACGTAGGAGTGCCCCAGCTCGTAGGCCTCCTGGTAGGCGAGCTCCAGGGCGCGCTTGGCGTGGGGCGACAGCTCTGGACGCTCCATGGGCCGCTTGCCCCGGCGCATCTCGGCCTCGGCGCGCTCCCCGATGCGGGCGGGGTCCAGCTTCATGCGGCTGAGCGCGGTCCGGCCCAGCGGGTCCCTGGCGAGCGCCACGAGCAGGTGCTCCGTGTCGATGGAGGCCGCCCCGGCGCTCCGGGCCGCCTCGAAGGCCGCTTCCAGCACGCGCCGCGTCTCGTCGGAGAAGGCCTCGGTGATGTCGTAGCGCTCCACCGGCTGCCGCAGGGCCTGGGACGACAGGGCCCCGAGGTCCTCGTCCGCGAAGTCGCTGAAGAACTGGTCGAAGAGCGAGGTCCCCAGCCCCATCCGGCCAAAGCGCGACCGCTGGCTGCTACAGACGTCGCACAGCGACTCGGTGGTCCGCCGGTTCCCGATGACGCGGGTCACCCGGGTGGTTGCCGGGCGCTGGTGACAGAGGTCGCAGACGTTGGCCATGGCTTTCGGTCCCCCACGGGTGACGGTTCTGAGCCAACGCTAGGGACGGAGGGGGCCCGGCACCTCCGCCCCAGGGCGGGGCCGGGCGTCCAGGGTGGCCCCCTGTTGCAGGGGGCGCTAACCTGCCGGAAGAGTCGCTCTTTCAACGACCTCCGGGAGTCCCGACATGTCCGAGCAGAAACCCCGCCTGAAGCGCCCCGTGGAGAACGTCCGCGCCGAGCTGCTGGCGGATCCAGACACCCAGCGCATCGCCAAGTCCCTGGACATGGAGCTGGAGGCCTACGTCGAGCTGGTCCTCGACTACGCGCAGAACCCGGACAAGGAGCCCACGCTCATCGTCGCCCCGGACGAGGCGCTCCGCGCCGCCGGCTACAACCCGCCGACGACCCAGGACGTGGCCAACTTCTTCATCGCCGCCGCCAACGGGGAGCTGGGGATTGGCCCGCCGAAGTCCTACTACACCGGATTCGAGGCCGCTCAGGCCGCCACGGACAAGCCGTCCCTGCGCGGCGACGAGGGCCAGGAGCCCGTCTCCGTGGACGAGGAGACCAGCGAAAAGCTCCGGAAAAACCTGCCGAAGGGCGGCGCTGATCGGGTTTGAGCGGGGGGAAGCAACTTTCTCCCACGGTCCCCGACAATTCTGACATTCACCCCCTTTCAAGAGGTCTTGCACATGTCCGTTGGCGGCGCAGGTGGTTCGAACGGTAGCCGTGGCTCGTCTGGAGCGAACAGCGCTGGCCGGAGCGCCGCCTCGAATGCGGCCAGCGCGGCCAGCAAGGCAGCGGGCGGCCTCGCTGGTGCCCTGGGCGGTATCGGCAAGGCGATTGGCGGCCTGGCGAACGCCATCGGCGGCATCGCCGGCAAGATTGGCAGCGCGCTGGGCCAGGTGTCCGGTCTCGTCGACAAGGCGATGAGCGCCATCACCGGCCCCCTCAAGGGCATGATTGGCGGCCTGCTGGACAAGATGCCCTTCGGCATCGGCCAGCTCGCCAAGCCGTTCGTCGACAAGTTCATCGACAACGGACTGGCCATGGTTGCCGGCGGCCCGCTGGGCGGCGTGGCCTCCATGTTCGGCAAGGCCGGCACGGTGGGCAAGCTGGCGGACATGGTGGACACGGTCCGCACCGGCGCGAAGGCGGTCGGCGACATCGCCGAGGGCCGCTTCAACGCCCAGCAGATGGCGGCCTTCGCCCAGGCCCAGCTGATGCGCGGCTTCTGATTCTCGAGCGACTTGCAGGCCCCCCAGGGCCAGCCCCCGCCACACGGGAGCTGGCCCTTCGTTCTTTTGGGACGTGACACCGCGTGTTGCTGGCGACCCCGGCCCCCAGCCGTTAAGGAGGGCCTCTCTCGAGCCGGCGTCCGCATGCGAACCACCCATCGTCCCCTGACCACCCTGGCCCTGGCCCTGAGCCTCTTCATGGCCGCCCTGGAGGCCACCGTCGTCTCCACCGCCATGCCCACCGTGGTGGGCGAGCTGGGTGGCATCCAGCACTACGCGTGGGTCTTCACCGCGTACATGCTGTCCTCCACCATCACCGTGCCCATCTACGGGAAGCTGGCGGACCTGTACGGCCGCAAGCCCGTGCTCCTGTTCGGCATCGGCCTGTTCCTGGTGGGGTCCATCGCCAGCGGCCTGTCCACGTCCATGGCCATGCTGATCGTCTTCCGGACGATTCAGGGCCTGGGCGCGGGCGCCATGCAGCCCGTGGCGCTCACCATCATCGGGGACCTGTACACGCTGGAGGAGCGCGCGAAGGTCCAGGGCGCGTTCAGCGCCGTGTGGGGCGTGGCGGGGCTCATCGGTCCCATCACTGGTGGCTTCATCGTGAAGTACCTCACGTGGCACTGGGTCTTCTTCATCAACGTCCCGGTGGGCGTGGGCTGCGTCATCCTGCTGATGCGCGCCTTCCACGAGCAGGTGCAGCGCAAGCCGCAGCAGCTGGACTACATGGGCGCCGCGCTGCTCACCGCCTGGGTGGTGGCGCTGCTGGTCGGCGTGCAGGGCGTGGGCATGAACCTGTGGGGGCTGCCGCTGGCGGCCGTGCTGCTGGCCGCCTTCGTCGCCGTGGAGCGCAAGGCCGCCGAGCCCATCATCCCCATGACCATCTTCAAGGTGCCCGCCATCGTCATCTCCTCCATCGCGGGGGCGCTCTTCTCCGCCGCGATGTTCGGCGCCACCACCTACGTGCCGCTGTTCGTCCAGGCCGTGCTGCGCGGCACCCCCACCGAGGCCGGCGGCATGATTACGCCCATGATTGTCGGCTGGCCCCTGGCGGCACTCGTGGCCGGGAGGCTGCTGCTCAAGACGGGCTTCCGGCCGCTCATCGTGGGGGGACTGGGGTTGACCGTCATCGGCACGTCGCTGATGGCGCTGCTGCTCGGGCCCCAGGCGCCGAAGCTGCTGCCCGAGGTGGCCATGGGCCTGTTCGGCATCGGCATGGGCTTCGCGTCCACCGCGCTGCTCATCGCCGTCCAGACGAGCGTGGGCTGGGAGCTGCGCGGCGTGGCCACCGCCAGCAACATGTTCTTCCGCACCATTGGCGGCGCCATCGGCGTGGGGCTGATGGGCGGCGTCATGGTGTCCCAGCTCCTCAAGGACCCGAACGTCCCCATCTCCGCCGCCAACGCCCTGATGAGCCCCGACCACGGCCAGGACCTGCCCGCGGACCTGCTGGCGACGCTGAGCGGGGCGCTGGGCACGGGGCTGAGCATCAACTTCTGGCTGATGTGCGCCTTCACCGTGGCGGCCTTCGCCGCGGGGCTGTTCTTCCCCAAGGTGTCACGCACCGCGACGGTGTCGGCCACCGACGTGGCGGCGCCGCACTGAGGCTGCCGTGCGGCGCCTGTCCGGCGCTTGCTCAGAGGCCGTCGATCATCCGGATGGCCACGTCCGGCATGAACGTGCCCGCGGGCGTGTTGGGCGCGACGCCGCACTGGCCGTCGGAGTCCCCGGGGACCTTGACCCACAGCAGCATCTCCGCGCCCCCGGCGCCCACCTGGTTGGTGGCGCCAATCTTCCGGCCGGCCGGGTTGCACCACTCTCCGTTGGAGCCATTCCCGTTGCGGCTCGTGTCCACCACGAAGGGCTTGGTGTAGCCATAGCGGCTGCTCAACGAGGCGTTCACCGAGCCGGCGTACGTGGCCGACTGCGCCGTGGTGTAGAAGTTCGACACGTTGAGGGCGAAGCCCCGCACGTTGCGCACGCCCATGTTCTCCAGTCGCTGGGCCATGGTGTCCGCGTTGATCCACATCGCGTTGCCGGCGTCCAGGTAGGCCCAGGTGTTGGGCGCGCGGTCCCGGAACTGCTCGGTGGCGTAGCGAATCAGGCTGATGCGCGTCTGCCGCTCGGAGTCGTTCGCCAGGCAGTCCAGCTGGGCGACGGCATCCGGCTCGATGATGACGACGGCGGGACGGTTGCCGATGGCCGAGGCGAACGCCGAAATCCAGGTCCGGTATGCCTCCGGGCTCCCTGCCCCACCCCCTGAGTGGCTGCCGCAGTCCCGGCCGGGGATGTTGTAGGCCACGAGCACCGGCAGCTTGTCCGCCGCGTCCGCGGCGGCGACGAAGCTGGACACCGCCGTGGTGATGTCGCCACTCCACGCGGCGAACCAGCGAGCCGCCAGGTTGTTCGCGATGGACGACTGGATGCGCGCCGCGCGCGGGTCCCCGCTGTTGGCGCGGACCCAGTTGGCGGGGTTGGAGTTCGGGTCGATGTAGAAGCCGCTCGTCATCGCCAGCGGACCGCCGCTGCCGCCGCCGTCGTCCGTGGTCAGCGAGACGTCATCGATGAAGGCGCTGAACCCCGCCGCGCGGCCTCCGAGCTGGAAGGTGACCTGCCCCGACGACGTGGCCACCGTTGACGTGAAGGGGAAGGTGAAGCGCCGCGACGTCCCGTCCAGCGTCACCTGCCGGTCCAGCGGTGCCGTGTACGGTGCGCTCTCCAGTTGCACCGTCACGCGCGCCGTCGTGCTCACCGACGCGGACGCGGTGAAGGACAGCGTGTAGGCCCGGCCGTTCACCAGGGGGATGCCGCTCTGGCCAATCAAGGCATCCCAGGGGTTGGCGGTCCCTCCCGCGACGTCCACGCGCAAGCGGCCATTCTCCACGCGCGACTGCGTGTTGGCGCCACTCCACCACGGGGCGACGGTGCTCCCGCTGAAGCTGCCGTTGAGGACGAGCTCGGTGAGCGCGGCGGTGCTGACGCCGGGGGACTCGGCGTCTGTTGGGACCTGCGGCTCCGAGGGCCCACAGGCAGTCGCGAGGGCCGCCGCGAACATCAGCGCGGCCGGCGTAGGGAAACGACGGGACGGCGAACCGACGGAGTCACGAAATTGCACGAGGCCATTCCTCCGGCCCGCACGCGGAAGCCAGGGAGCGGCGTCCGCTGTGACGCGGGCTGTATCGAGTGCGTGGCCCGTGGGGGTGGCCCTTCGGGCACGCGGCGCCACCCTGGCATGATTTACTGCTTTTCCGAGGCTACAATCAGCGACGGTTCAGCGAAGTGCACGCAGATGAACAGGCGGGACGCGGTGCTCGGTGGCCCGCTCCACCACGCGGCCCAGGCGCAGCAGCAGGTGTTCCTCGTAGGGCCTTCCCGTCAGCTGGACGCCCACGGGGAGGCCCTCCTCATCGAAGCCGGCTGGTACCGACAGCGATGGGAAGCCCGTCAGGTTGGCCAGACGCACGAAGCGCATCAACGCGTCGACGACAGGGAGGTTCGACTCGCCGTCGGGGAGCGCCGCCTCCGGAATGGTCGGCGCGGTGGTGGCCGTCGTGGGCGTGACGAGGACGTCCACGTCCGCCATCTGCGCGAGCAGCTCGCGCGTCAGACGGTGCCGGTGCCGCAGAGCGTGCACCAGGTCCGTGGCCCGGAAGTGCCGGCCAATGGCGAGGTTGGTGCGGGTGTCGAGGCCGAAGTCCGCCAGGTGCGCCTTCAAATATGGGCGCATCGACTCGGACATCTCGCTCAGGATGATGCAGCTGTGGGTCCACAGCACGGCGTTGAGGTCGGGCGGCGGAATCTCCACCACGCGCGCTCCCGCGGCGGTCAGCGCCGCCACGGCTTCCTTGCAGCGGGCCACGACGTCGGCGTCGGCGTCCTCGAAGTAGTCCCAGCAGATGCCCAGCCGCACGCCGTTCAGGGCGCCATCCTCGTAGCCCGACAGGTGATGTGGAGACTGGCCCTGCGAGACGAGGTCATGACCATCCGGCCCCGCCAGGAGCGCATACGCGGCGGCGACGTCGTCCACGGTGAGCCCCATGGGCCCCACGTGGCCCACGTTCCAGCACAGCGGCGGGACGCCGGTCTCCGGGATGCGGCCCCACGTCGCCTTGAGTCCCACGATGCCGCAGAGGGCCGCGGGGATGCGGATGGAGCCGCCGCCATCCGCGCCGATGCTCACCGGACACAGGCCCGCGGCCACCGCCGCCGCGGAGGCACTGGAGCTGCCGCCGGTGATGCGCCCCGTGTCCCAGGGGTTGCGCGCGGCGCCGTGGTGGGGATTCAACCCGATGGGGTTGATGCCAATCTCGTTCATGTTGGCCTTGCCGAGGATGATGGCGCCCGCGGCCTTGAGCCGCGCCGCCACCGTCGAGTCCGCGGTGGCCACCTGGGTACGGAACCGCGTGCCCAGCGTCGTGGGGAAGCCGGCCAGGTCGACCTCGTCCTTGAGCACGACGGGAATCCCATCGAGCACACTCAGCGGGCGGCCCTCGCGCAGGCGCGCAGCGGAGGCATCGGCGGCACGGTGCACCTCGTCCGGCTTGCGCGCGATGAACAGGCCCAGGCGCTGCTTGCCACTGTCCAGCCGCGAGATGGCGTCGTGAATCCGGTGCACCACGGAGACAGGGTCCGCGGAGCCCTCGCGGTACGCGCGGGCATATGCGGCCACGCTCTCGCGCTCCGGCGGGCCGGAAGCGGTGGCGATGGCACGTGCGGCCTGTTCGGTGGGCGTCTGCGGCTCCGTCGCGGGCGAGCCCTGCGGTAACGGGAACTGGAGCGGAGGTGCGTCGCCCGCGGAGAGCTCGCGCCAGCGCTCGATGCCGCTGTCACGGGTCAGCTTGTCCAGCATCACGGACCCGACGCCGCTCTCGAGCGCGTTCACGAAGGCCTTGAGCGCCATGCCCGACACGCGGGGCGCCTTCACCGGGTTGCGTTGGTAGGTCATGGCGCGGCAGCCTATCTCCGAGCTGCCGGCACCGCATGAGCGATGACACTCGGCGCGAGCTCACCGCGACTTCGAGGCCTCGGCTTCACGCACCTCATACCCTGAGTCAGGGACGGCGCTGACGATGCGCCTCAGGAATGCGTCGGGCTCGACGTACTGGTCCAGATGCAAGACGCCGCCCGGCCGGTGGCCGGTGAGCAGATCGCGAGCCACTTCCGCGGCAACCCGGCCCGTCAGCTCCGCCTCTCGCCGGCCTTGCAGCGTGGCCACGCGTGCCGCGGGCGCTCCCGCGGAGTGCCCTTCCGCCCTCGCCTGGACCGAGCACACATCCGAGCCCACACGAAGCCGCATGGCCACCCAGGCCAGTGCGCGTCGAAGCCAGCTCCATTTCAGCAAGTGCCCCAGCCCGGCCCGGACGGAGAGCGCGGCCCATTCGCTCATCAGCGGCGGTTCGAAGCAAAGCCACGTCGAGACGGTGGGCACGGCCAACGTTCGCGCAGCGGCGCGTTGGTCCGGGAAGTTGAACCGCCAGGCACTGCGCGGCCTGCGTTCCCCAGGGAACTGAACCTGGATGGCCTCGCGAAAGCCGTGAACCCGATGACGCTGACCGGCCCGAATGACGTCGAACGGCGCCGCCAGGTTCTCCAGCGTCCATTCGATGGCCGCGGCCCCATGGGCATCCCCACCGCCCAGCAGCACGACGAGGTCCAGACGGTCGACCGCGTCGAGGCTCGACACGGCCTGTGCCGCCAGCACCTGCGTGAGCCCCGGCGCGACGCCCACGCTGAGCACCGCGGTGCTTCCTGCCTGGTTGGCGATGGGCCCCAGGCGCTCGAATGCAACCAACGATGCCTCCCTGGCTGTCACATCCACGTAGTCAATCCCTGACCGGAGACAGTGCTCGACGAAGGCCGTGTCCTGCTGGTCCAGGCACATCACCACCAGCGCCGCTCCAGCAAGGCGCCCCAGCGCCGATGGCGACGTGACGTCGAGCCCGAGCCCCCGTGCGCCCTCCCCCACACGCCTCGCGAAGGCCTCCGCACGCGCCGCGCTCCGTCCCGCCACCACCACCCTATCCGGGAAGGCGGACGCCAGCACGCGCACCACTTCCTGTCCGACCTGGCCGTAGCCTCCGACGACGATGATGTCCCCACTGCGCCTCGCAGCATCCATCCGCGAACCTCCCGGTCACGATTCGCGAACGTTTGTGACGCGGGCCGCGGTGGAATGCGAATGCGGTTCGTGAACATCATCAGTGCGGTCCGCGCATCCATGCACTCGCTTGCGAACATCGAAGCCTTTGTCCGCGCTGTCGAGCACGGTGACTTCACGCGCGCTGCGCGGAAGCTCCAGGTCACCGCATCCGCTGTGAGCCGGCGCATCTCCCAGCTGGAGAAGGAGCTGGGCGTCGTGCTCTTCCAACGGACGACCCGCGCACTGCAGCTCACCGAGGACGGCCGCGACTTCTACGCCCGCTGCCAGCGAGTCCTCAGCGAACTGGAAGCCGCGAAGGAGTCTCTCTCACGCTCCCGGCAGCGCCCCACTGGCGTGCTCCGCGTGGATGCCCCCCAGGTCCTCGGGCAACTCGTGCTCATGCCGGCGCTCTCCCGCTTCCTGTCTTCGTATCCAGGCATCGAGCTGCGCCTGACACTCCGGGACACGGTGGTGAACCCCGTCGCGGAAGGCGTCGATGTGCTCCTCCGGCTTGGAGCGCTGGAGGACTCGCGCCTGGTGGCCCGGAAGCTTGGAATCACACGACTGATGGCCTGCGCCGCCCCCGCGTACCTGAAGCGCCATGGCCGGCCGGAGTCGCCCGCAGACCTGGCTCGGCACAACTGCCTCGGCTTCCTCCGTGAGGGGGCGCCAGCCCCTTGGGTGCTGCATGTCCAGGGGACCTCCGCCCCGGTGCGGTTCGAGCCCCGAGGCACCTTCCATTCGAACCACGGCGCCACGCTGCGCGATGCCGCCGTGCTGGGGCTGGGTATCGCGTGGCTCTTCGACTTCATGGTGACGAGGGAATTGGAATCGGGCGCGCTCGTGCCCGTCCTGGAAGGCCAACTGGGTGAGGAGCGCCCCATCCATGCCTTGTATCCGCGCAGCAAGCACCTCCCAGCGCGCGTAAGCGCGTTCCTGGACTTCGTCGTGATGCTGTTCGGAGACGCGACTCGTAACGGGGTGGCGCACTCCGGCTCGCAGCGCTCCTTCGCGAGCACTTCGGACTGACTGACTTCCGGCCCGGACAACGCGAGGTCATGAATGCCTTGCTGGGTCCAATGGCTTGAGCGAACTCAGCCTTGGTCGAGCACACCCGCGCGATAATCCTCGAAGGCCTGACGGATTTCCTCGCGGGTGTTCATCACGAAGGGCCCGTACTGAACGATGGGCTCGCGCAGGGGCCGGGCCGCGGCGATGAGCAGCTCGCTCCGACGGTTCTTCGCACGCACGCGGAGGCGACTTCCAGGGCCGAGCAGCGCCAGGGAGCCTT
Source organism: Pseudomyxococcus flavus (assembly GCF_050038885.1). Lineage (NCBI taxonomy): Bacteria > Pseudomonadati > Myxococcota > Myxococcia > Myxococcales > Myxococcaceae > Pseudomyxococcus > Pseudomyxococcus flavus. The sequence continues at coordinate 175,973 of NZ_CP143624.1, forward strand.
CGCGCACCGGCTTTGCCGTGCCCTCGGGCCCCAGGTCCACTTCTCCTGAGGACACGAAGGCAAAGGCGGTGTGGTCCGCTGGCGTGTCGAGCTCGAAGGGGCGGTCGTCCTCCAGCGTGAGAGTCAACAGGAGCGGCTGCGTCGGTCGCTCCCGCACGGGCCCGTGAAGCCCGTTCATATGGCCCGCGATGACGCGAGCGCGGCTGCCGGACGGGCTGAGCCGCTCCTCCACGAGCTGCTCGGGCGTGTGGTCCTGGTACGCCGGCGGGCACATCTTTTCCCTGGCGGGGAGGTTGAGCCAGAGCTGGAAGCCCGACATGAGGCCCTGCACCTGCTCGGGCATCTCGGAATGGATGATGCCGCGTCCCGCGGTCATCCACTGCGAGCCCCCTCCCGCGATGAGCCCGCTGTTGCCCCGGCTGTCCCGGTGGCGCATCCGGCCGTCAAGCATGACGGTGACCGTCTCGAAACCGCGATGGGGGTGGCTGGGAAAGCCGCTGATGTAGGCGCCCGGGTCATCCGAGTGGAAGCGGTCGAGCATCAGGAACGGGTCCAGGTTCCGCAGCGCGGGCTGTCCGATGACCCGCGTCAAGCGAACACCCGCGCCATCTGTCGCGGGAACGCCTTCGAGCGTCTGCACCACGCCGCGGTGCGACTTCAGGAGGACCGCCGGGGCCTCCGGGCGCCGGCACCCGATGGCCGAGGCGGCGACGAGGAGGCCCGACTGGACGAGGAAGCGGCGGCGCGAGGTGGCGGTCATGAGGGCCCTGCGGGAAACCGGATGGACGCCCCCAAGCCTCCTCCGAGACGTGCCCGGAGTCCATGCACGAGCCGGGGATCGAACCCGGACGGCCCTTACGGGCCAGCGGATTTTAAGTCCGCTGCGTCTGCCAGTTCCGCCACTCGTGCGCCAATAGTTCCGGCACTTTACAGCGACTACCCCCGCTTTGCACCCCATCAGAGGGCTGTGGTACCCACTTGGTACCCAATTTCCCAACGAGGTGAAGCGGATCATGCCCAACTGGACCGGAACCTGGGCTGGCGGCAGAACATACCAGACGAAGGACGGCCAGAAGAGGTGGCTCATCCGGAGGATGGTGGACGGGCACCGGCTCCAGATCGCGCTCGACTGCGAGACGGAGCGGCAGGCGCTCGCCCAACTGGCGCTCTTCGAGCAGGACCCGCACTCGTACAAGACCCCGAGCCAGCGGGACGCGGAGGCACGGCGCCAGGCGCAGGAGGCCGCCGAGAAGGCCCACCAGGAGGCGGAGGCGCGGCGCCGCCAGGACGAGCACGAAGCCGCGTACCTGGATGCGGCCTCCGTGGCGCGCTTCCTGGAGCACATCAAGGACCGCACGGCGAAGTACAAGAAGGACACGCGCTACTACCTCTCGGCCTGGGCCGACGCGCTCCAGGGCCGAGACCTGCGCAAGGTGGAGCCCCGCGAGGTGCTGCGGCTCCTCGCGCAGTGGGACACCGCCGAGCAGAAGCGGATCGCGGCCCTCAAGGCGTTCTGCTCGTTCCTGGTCAAGAAGGGGCTCCTGGACCCGGCCCAGGACCCCAGCCGCACGCTCACGGTGCCCGCGAGCCGCCCCGAGAAGGCCATTCGTGAGAAGGGCTACACGATGGCCACGATCGAGGCGCTGTACCGCGCCCTCAACGACCAGGGCTCACGGGACGTGCTCCTCCTGCACGCCAAGCTCGGGCTGCACGAGTCCGAGGTCCAGCGCATCGCGGCAGGCGATGGAAGGATCGCCCTGGTGCCCAGCCATCCGGTCATCAGCGGAACCGTGAAGTTCCTCCACAAGTCCGGCCGCGTTCACACGCTCTCGCTCGATGCTCAGGCGCTCGCGGCGGCGCAGCGGCTTCAGGCGCACGGAGCGCCGACGCCAGATCAGGTCCGTCATCGCCTACGGCTCGCGTGCGAGGCCCGTGGGTTGCCCCGCGTGAAGGTCGGTGAACTCCGGCACTCGTTCGTGGCCTGGAGTCTGGAGGCGGGCGAGGCGGTCACGCTCTCGGGCAACGGCGTGCCCCTGGCGCTCGTTGCCTCCGTGCTGGGGCACACGTCCACCGTGACCACGAAGAAGTTCTACGACGTGAGCAAGGTGCCCAGCATGATCAAGCTGCCCCTGAAGCTGGAGCACCCCGAGGATCCCCAGGGCATCAAATCGGCAGCTTGAGGATCGCCGCGCCGAGGTCCCGGACCTCCGGTGCCAGAGCTGGGGCTTCAGGGGCGGTGGGAGTGGCCTTTGTCGCCCTGGGCCGCCTCGACTTGCTACGCGCCCGCGTGTTGCCCTTCCGTGGAACGCCCTCCGCGAGCAGAGCCTCGATGCTCGCCACCGTGATCATCGCGGACCGCCCGACCTTCGGTGCCCGCTTCAATCGGCCCTGCGCCAGGAGACTAAAGATCTGTGCCCGCTTGCAGCCGAGCATCGCCTCTGCGCGCTCCAGTGGCACGGCCGAGGCACTCTGGGTTCCTGAAGTGGACCCCGTTTTTTGGACCACCCCCATCTTTGCGTTTTGAGCCGACTCCCACGTAGGAGAACGGCCATGAAGCAGAGGAACAAGAAGCGGTTCGACCCGGAGTTCAAGGCGCGCGTAGCGCTGGAGGCGCTGCAGGAGAAGGAGAGCCTGGCGCAGCTGGGGCGCCGGCACGGGGTGCACCCGGTGCTGGTGGGCCAGTGGAAGAAGCAGCTGCTGGAGAAGGCGGCCACGGCCTTCACCACCGAGGCCGCGGGGCGGGACGCCGAGAAGGTGCAGGACGAACTGCTGCGGAAAATCGGCGAGCTGACGGTGGAGCGCGATTTTTTAGCGCGCGGGCTGCAGCGCTCCCGCTGAGCGAGAGGCGAGCGATGGTGCAGCCCGGACTCGACACGCTCTCGGTGCGCAAGCAGTGCGACCTGCTCCAGGTCTCGCGCTCGGGGCTCTACTACCAGCCCATCGAAGTGAACGCCGAGGAGCTCCAGCTCATGCGCCGCATCGACGAGCTGTACCTGGCGCGGCCCTTCTACGGCAGCCGCCGCATGACGGTGGTGCTCCAGCACGAGGGGCACGAGGTGAACCGCAAGCGCGTGCAGCGGCTCATGCGCCTCATGGGCCTGGAGGGGATGGCACCTGGGCCGCATACCAGCCGGCCCCACCCGGAGCATCCCGTCTACCCGTACCTGCTTCGAGGGCTGGCTATCGTGAAGCCGAACCAAGCCTGGGCGGCCGACATCACGTACGTGCCGCTGGCGTACGGGTGGGCGTACCTGGTGGCCATCATGGACTGGTTCAGCCGGGCGGTGCTGGCCTGGCGCGTGTCCAACACGCTCTCGACGGACTTCTGCATCGAGGCTCTCGAAGAGGCCCTGCGCCACCATGGACCTCCCAGCATCTTCAACACCGACCAGGGGGCGCAGTTCACGGACAAGGACTGGCTCGCGGTGCTCAAGGGGCAGCAGGTGCGCATCAGCATGGACGGCAAGGGCCGGTGCGTGGACAACATCTTCGTCGAGCGGCTCTGGCGCAGCCTCAAGTACGAGGAGGTCTATCTCAACGCCTACGCCGACGTGCGCCAGGCCTGGGCGGGCGTGGGCCGCTGGCTGCGCTTCTACAACCTCGAGCGCCCGCACCAGGCGCTCGGGTACCGCACGCCCATGCATGTCTACCGCACCGGCCTCATCGAGCACGCGGCGTGACTCCACAGGCCTCCACAGCTATCCACAGGTTACGAGTCTCCCCCCGCGCCCCCCTCGACACGACCACGACGACGACGTATCAACACACTCTCACCGTCGGCTCAGGCGCAAAGATGGATTGCCCCAAAGTGGTCCAGCCGATGGGGTCCACCTCAGGGTATCGGCCATCCGCTCGAAGCTCACGGCCCTGCCCTCCTTCACGAACCGGCGTCGCTTGTTGGCCAGCATCACAAGGTTCGTCCTAACCCTGGCGAGCTGCTCCAGGATGCTGGGGAGTCGATCGAGATCTGCCTCCGCCACCTTGGCGCGCTCGACCACTCCCAAGTTCTCGGCCAGGACCGTGAAGACGCTTTCCACGGTGTCCAGCGGTTCCACCTGCCAAAGAGTGCGACCCTTCCGTCCTCCGATGGGCCTCACCGACAGCTTCGGGCATCGGTAAACGAACGCGGGGAGTTCATCGAATACGACCTGCTTGTATTCGTTCGCCTCGGGCTTGAAGAGAGCCTGAGTGCTGTACGCGCGGTGCGACAATAGAGGGATCGCGATCTCCGGCCAGAACGTCTTGGCGCCTCGTTCGGAGTCGCTCGTTCGGCTGTTGGACCTACAAGCCGTCATGGGACAGGTAGAGGAACACGGAGGCATTGGCCTCGCCAAGACCTCGGCGCTGAGTCCCATAAGACAGAGGTCCGCTCGGCCTCGGAACTCCACCACGGCCGTCGGCAGGTACAGCTCAGGCGCATCAGATTCCCAGGAAGATACCCAGGACGGCAGGTTCCAGGTGCCATCTGGTTGCTCCTCATATTGAAGTCGCTCATCGAGGGCGCGAGGGTGTCGGCAGTTGACGTAGAAGGCGCTCGGATCCTGCACCCGCTCGCGCAGCTTCTCGATGGACCAGTACCGCTTCACTTCCGCAGGTAGTAACGCGAAGAGTTCCTGGTGGGTACGAGGAAGACCATCAGCGCTCTCGACCACCATCTCTCCGTCTCCCGTGTACGAGAAGCCGTAGGGAAAGAGGGTGTTGATGGCGTACTCGTGGCGCAGCAGCTCGCGGACGAAGAGGCCGACGAGGGCGGTACGATCCCCAGCCATCCAGCGGCTGCGCGCCAGATCCTCGACGAGCGAGCGCGTCTTGCCATCTCCTGCACGCGCGAGGACGATCTTGACCTTTGGGGCGGTTGGCGCCGCCAAGGTCCCCCAGGAGGAGAGAAGAGGGCTACTCACAGGTGTATAGAGCGCATCCCTGGAGCTTGGGAACACGCTCCAAGCGGCTGTTTCCCCTCGTGAACCAGCGGGCCAAACACGATCCATCGCGCTTTGAAACGTATGCTCGACGTACCAATCGGGGTCCTCGTGCTCGGTGGCCTTCTGCACGATATGAAGCTCATGGACGATCACGCTTTCGGGGAGCCCTGCCTCCAACAGGGCACAGGCGTACGTGAAGTCCGCCTTGCTGCGGTCCTTCGTGTTCATGGCACGAGTCGCGGAGCGGAGGTCAGCAAGGGGCTTCTCCAGCGCGAGGGCAACGTCCAGCATCTGTTGTTCCTCGCTCGTGAGCGGAGAAGGCTCTGCCCAGCGGGCATCACTTGGTTGTCCCCCTCGTGCTGTGGATCGTGCAGCCCCGCGCCGCACATGCAGCCGTGGCATGGGCGGCAGGCCCTCCAGGGCCGCCGCCACGCTCTTGAAGTTGTACCGAGAGCGGTTCAGGTCCGTGAACTCCTCGATGAAGCGCACGGGCTTGGGGTTACCTCCCTTCCAGTTGATGGTTCCGGGCACGCGCATCATCGACGAGAGATCGTGCCGATCCAGCCCGCCGAGCAAATGGCCGAGGCGCCACCAAACCTCTTTGGCCTCCGCCCGGTCGCCGTTCGACCTGAGCACGTGCCGATCGAGGAGTAGGTACACATGTAGCCCTCTTCCGCTGTGAACGATCGCGTGCGGTGCAAGGCCATGTACGTCAAGCCGACGCAGCACCTCGGGGATGACCTGCTCGGGAACCTGCGCGCCGGGAACGCGCCGTTCGAAATCCTTGGGGTCTATGTCAATCGCCAGGGCCGACAGTCCCACGCAGAACTGCGCATCCTTCGGCTGGCCGGGCTCGAACACGCCCACCGACATGGCCACCTGGAACTTCTCGTCCTCGTTCCACTTGGCGATGAAGCTCCGGATGTGGGCATCGAAGCGGTTGAAGAACCTGGTGCCCGGGGTCCTCCAACCCGTGTACGCCAACCGATACATGCGCCCTGTCCGCGATCGCGCCATCTTTTCGCGAATCTCGGGCCTGTAGATGGTCTCCGCGCCCTTCTCGGTAACGGCGAGAAGATGGAAAGCGTCCTTGTCCTGGTACAAGGCACGGATAAGTCGGAGCCCCTGATCGAGTTCGACGCGGGGCCCCCGCTCAGGGACTGCTCCTCTTGATGCTTGCTCGATTGCGCTCCGACCCGGCGTGCTGATCTCCATCTCCACCTCCGATAGATCTATATCGGATTCAGGTGGAGCCCCTGCCGTAGCAGCCCCGCGAGGCCCGTCGGCCTGCGCGACGAGCTACTTCTTCTTTCGCGCATTCCTCGGCGCGGCAGGAGCGGGTTCCCGCGAATGGCGCTCAATATCGAGTGGATCGCAGATATCCGCGAAGAGCCTCCAGATGCGCTCGGCAAGATCCTCTAGTTCCGCCATGGAAAGCGTCCGCATCGTATGCGCGAAGCTGCCTTCGGTCCCTGATGGCCCAGCCTTTGTGGCCAACTTCCTCAACTTGGGCTTGCCCCGATTCCGTGGCTCTCACGCACTTTGCGTGATGCGTGTCGCGGCAAGAAGGGCACGTGGATGACTGCTCCGTCGCTCGTTCCCCGAGGGCAGGCCGATTCGCTGTCTATCGACGGCCGTCTTGAATCTTGAATTCCCTGTCCGAACAACTCGTTTGGCAGCTTGCCGAGTCTGCATGCTCACCCGAGGGGAACCACACGAAGTGCGGGAGAGCCACGAAATCGGGGCAAGCCCATGTGGATGGCCTGGAGAAACAGCGCGCGCAGGTCCGCACCCACCTCCTCTTGGGTGGGAGGGGCAAACTCGGTAGCCTTCTTCACGGGGAACTCCTTGGGCCTCCCCTGGCCGGGAGGTTTCGGTGGTTGGGTTCACCGAGGAGCTTCCCCGCTCCTTGCCGGCTCTGCGAATACTCGGAGCCGGCCTCCTACACACTTATAGGGACACGACCGGAAAGTCACCGACTACCCAATCTGGAGAGCCAAGGATCACGACATCGTTAAGACGCTGTCAGGCGACAGGAATTCTTGCCCCCCTTACGATACTAAAACTGCCCCCCTCCCCAGTGCCTGTTGGACTGCTCCGAGCTGAAGCTGTCCTCACGAAAGCTTCATCGGAGGCAGTGGCTGCTCGCGGGTCAGTTGGACGATCCCGGCCCAGGGACCGTACCCTCGGATGTCGAGCACCATTCCCGCCTCGAAGATGTGGTCCGAGACGTTTCGGAGCGCGACGACGTTCCAGACCCGCTCGATGCAGCGCAAGGCGGTCTTCCGGGATTGGAGGTCCAACGCATGGGCTGGCAGTGCCGCGAGCCGGATTGCTTCGAGCCGCAGCAGGTTGTTGAGCATCAGTGCCCAGGACTGTGAATCCGGGAGCTGAGAGGCCACGCTTCCCAACCGCTCCCAGAGTCGGGCCGCCTCGAAGGCGCGGGAGAATGTTCCCGCGACGAAGTCAGCAATCCGCTCCCCACCGCTCATGTAGGTCGTTCTTGGAATCGCCTCGGCGATCTCGAAGGACAACTGCCACGCCCCTACCCTCTTCGCGGTCATGCCCCGTTTCACGAGGTGTGCTTCCTGACCGAAAGCAACGAATCGCTCGTGCGATTCGAGGGCCTTGAACTCCTCGACAAAAGACTTCCACGAGCGGACGTGGCCGCTCTGCACCTTTCCCGGGGTGAGGGTCAATCGTCGCGGACTGCGCTTCGTGACCTTCCCCATCACCACGATCCGGGGCCCGACGGCCATGAGCCCCGTCATGGGCCGCGAGCCCCCCCCACACAACACCTGCAGCATGTGCAGCTGCCCCATGGGGCTCTCATCACGAGACCTAGGCCAGCGCTCTGGATCTTCATCGAGGCTCCGCCGGACGGACTCGCCCAATTCGCGCCGCTCGCGTTCGGAAATGAAGGTTGCCTCGACCACCACCATCAACGTGGTGATCAAGACTCCGAGCAGTCGCGGATTGACAGCCGGCCCGCGAGTCGAGAGTGCGGCTGTGAGGTGTCGTGCCAGCAGATCAAAGATCGCGTCATCCGGTTGGATCTGCATCAGAAGGTACGCCAGAAGATGATTGGATGCGTCCGAACCGTCCAACCACTCGGGCAGACGAGAGGACCGACTCGGTGGGCTTATCTGGCGGATCTCTTCCCGGAGTTCCGCCAGCGCACGTTCCGCGGCGTCATCCTCCTGGCTCAGCAAATAATCCTTGGATAGCCGGATCAGTGAAGCCGTGCTCGGTACCGGGTAGCGCAGCCAGGCGTCCTTTCCCAACACATCGAACAACCAGTCTCGGAACTCCGAGGACGTCTTGAACTGGTTCTCCACGGCGTGAAGGATTGCCTCGACATATACGTCAGGACCCGAAGCCTTCGTCTCCTTGAGGGCTGAAGCGATCGTGACAAGGCCTTCCTCGCGTCTTTCGAGCACCAGCGGCGCCAATTGTGCCATGAGGCGCCACTTGAGCTCACCGCGCTCCCCGATCCGAGCAAGGGTGAGGAACTCCTTGAGAAGCCATGACCCCGAATCCGGAAGTCCCCTCCTCAGTCTGGCGATGGCGTCGTTCCGTTGCGCGGTCGGGTCGGTACCACTCGAAGTCACGAGATACCCCAGACGTTCCAAGAGCGTCCCCATGACATCCGACTCGGCGCCCCCTATGCTCCTCACCAAATCCCTGACATACGTCATCCATGCGGGCCCCGGGCGCTTACTTGCACGCAGCTCGAGGAAGAGGGGCTCGGTGGAGAGGAGCAGGTCCAACATGTCCCTCGCGAACCCGGACGGTCGATCGAGCGGCGCGGCCAGCGAGCGCACCATGAGCGTCGTGAGTCTATCCATCAGTTCGGACGCATCCTCGCGAGATCCGCAGCGAAGGTTCAGCGCTTCCATTTCCCGGAGCGAGAGCCCTCCAAAGGAGCTCTTGTCCCATCTCCTGAGGAGAAGCTTGTAGACGTTGTCGGAGGTCCCTCCAAGACCCGGGATGGGGAAGACAGGTTTTCGCTCCGCGCGGGCCCGCTCGTAGACCTGCCGGGTGAATTCCGCGCCTCCAATGAGAACCACGGCATCCGCCTCGAGAATCGCAGCCTCCACGTTCTCTGGTGAGGTCGTTCGTTGGAAGACTCCCTCCCTCAATGTCGGCAGGACCCCTGGCGCCACCACCTGGAGGAACAGTTCCTCAGGCTTCGTCCCGATAAGGCGCAGAGCGGCCAGATAAGCCCTCCCCACCTGCTCATCCACACCGGGCCAGCCACCGCCGATCAGACCATAGCCTTCACGTGCCAGCTTCTGCCCGAGCGCCTGACTGACCCAGACGATCTCGGGCGTGAGCAGGTCGGCATCTCCCGTCCCCACCACGAGCACCCGCTGTCCTCGAGGCGTCCATTCTCCGGGAGACAGCAGCCTCCGGACCTGCCGTGCGGAGCACATCCCTCGCATGGAGCCGGTCGCCCCCTCCCAGGCAAGCGGCGAAACGTGACCCACGACCGTTCCTCCTGCCAGCACGGGCATCCCGGCCACGACTTCCCTGGCGGAGGACCTGTCCGCCAGGGTCAATACCAGGGAGTCTCCGCCCAGAGCATTCCCGGGTTGGACATGCATCAAGGCCCCAGCGCCCTGCCAGGGATGCAACTCATCCCACCCCGTCAAGGAGAAGCCGTACACATGGACCGTCTCGCCGACTGTCGTCTCTTCCGCCAGCTCCAGAGGCGTGATTCCTTCCAGGGCCTCATCGAGCTCCACCACCGCGCATTCGCTCCGCAGGTCCATGCCGAGCACCGTGGCCTCGTGCAATCCACGAATGGAACGGACCTGGGCGCGCCCCCCTGTACCTACCTCGCGGAAGACGGCTGCGGAGCTGATGAAGCGTCTGGGCTCGACGAGGTAGGCGTTCCCCACGACCGCGCCCGCATTCACGAGTGCACACGCCTGCCGGATCCGCTCCTCCTCGCGCAGAGGAGCAGGGACCTCGCTCGCAGCAGGCGTTGACTCCTGACGAACTTCCTCTCGTGGTCCTGGTACAAACCCTGGAGCCCTGGACTGGAGCTGCTCCGCGATCCTCGCGTACCGGCCCCCAAGCCGACGCAGCACGGTGGTGGCAACCATCGCGAAGGCATCATCCGCCTCGCTCGCTTCGAGCTGGATGTCTCCGTCTGGAGCCACTAACGCTGCGGCGAAGTCCCGGCCCTTTCCGAACCGGACTCCCAGGAAGTCGGAGACCTGGCGCAACACATCCAGCGCGCTGCCTCGCTTGAGGGAATCGAGCAACCGCGGGCGGACGCCCGGGAGGAACTCGTACAAGGCCTCGTTGGCCCACGAAGGCCGCGCGTCCCTCTTCACTTCCTTCAGCAACCCGCCCAGCAGCACTTCCGCCAGATGGACCTGCCGTGCCTCGGGCAGCATCGCCCGTTGGACGACCCGCATCGCGGGCAGGTAGAGAGGGGCCGCGGACAGGATGCTGGCCAGTTCCTGCGCGAGGGGCGATGCGGTCCCCTGAAAGTCCTGAATGAGCCTGACCGGATCGACCGGGGCAGCCTCCCCTTCCGTGTCCTCCAACGGAATCCATGGGGACGGGGGTAACACCAGCCCAGCGGAAGTCATGCCCCCTCCCGCGAGCATGCGCGCCCACTCGGCGATGGAGGGGGGATCCAGGGGAAAGACAGGCATGGGGAGCCCCTGCCTGGGCAGCCCATACCGGCTCCGGCCCTGGAGTTCCGGCTCCAGATGCACGTTGGCGGATCCCCGGCTCCGCGCGCGCAGGGGCGCACGGACCGCCAAGCCCAGGCCTGTCCTCACCCATAGCCGCTGCGGAAGCACCTGCACGAGGGCGACAGGCCCCGCCCGACCCCACACCGAGAGCGCCCGCATCACGGCCCCTGTGTTCCAGGCCGGGGCGATGCAATCGCTCACCACGAGCACCAACCGGCGCCCCGTCGGATCCATCAGCTCCCGAAGCGGCCGCGCCGTCCGCGTCACGGGCGCCGCGTGCCCCGCGTGCAAGCGGACTTCGCGGGGATCCACCGTATCCAGCGTCCACCGCCGGATGTCGCGGAAGGCGCCCAGCCGCTCCAGCAGCCGCTCCAACTCGGAGATCGTCTGGGCCCAGATGGCCATCGACGGGCTGCCATCCACCACCAACGCCAGCTCCATCCAGCGCGTCGACGCGGGAGCGAAGACCGGGCTCCAGAGCCGTCCCCACGTCTCTGCGATCTGATACACGGTCGCGGACTCATCGAGCACGACGCGTGTGCGCGACGCAACACGCCGGCGCAGGGGCCGGAAGGCATGGCCGAGCTTCAGGGCATGTGGAAGCGCGGCCGCGGCGGGAACCCGCACCAGGCTTCTCTGCACCACGGCCTCGCCACTCTCCCCGGGGAGCGCGGGAGGGACGAGCTTCGCCCCCTCCAGCGGCTGGGAAGCGCCAGGGGGCGGCGTGGGGCGGGTCTCCTCGGGCTTCTGCTCGGAAGAGGGGGGCGGCTCCCGGCCCGGCGTGGGCTCCGGCTCCGTCTGCCGGGGCAATGGACCTGCGGGCTCCTCCGGCCGAGCGGCGGCGGGGAGGTACTGGGCCAGCCAGAGCGCCTCCGCCAATTCCTCGGGAGTGGGCCGCAGGTCCACGCTCCGCAGACATGCCAGGAGCCGGTCGATCATGGGTTCCCCGCGCCCGCCAGGTTCTGGAAGAGGGACTCCTTCAACGCCTCCAGATCCGACTCGGAGATGGGACGCTCCGGGTTCATGACGAGGTAGACGGCATTGAGCAACTGGTCGGTGGCGAGCTCCGCGGTGGTACGCCGCTTGAGGAAGTCGCGGATGATCGGCTGGGCCCGCTGAACGAACTGTTCACCGAAGTGGTACTCCACGATCTGCTCCAGCTTCTTTTCCGTGGGAGGCTCCAACTCCAGGCGCAGGCACCGGCGCAGGAACGCGGGTGGGAACTCGCGCTCTCCGTTGCTCGTCAGTACCACCAGGGGGAACTCACGACACGCCACCTGTCCCCGGCGGATAGGCACGGTCCCCCCGTCATGCGTCCGGACATAGATGGGCTCGTCTCCCTTCGATACACGGGCCAGTTCCGGAATCTCGAACATCCCCTTTTCGAGCACGTGCAGAAGATCATTCGGCAGGTCGATGTCACTCTTGTCGATCTCGTCGATGAGCAACACGCGCGGACGCAGGGAGGGGAGCAGCGCGGTGCCCAGCGGCCCGAGCTGCAGGAAGGAACCGATGTTCTGGGCCTGGGGAGCCATCTCCTCGGGTAGCTCCTTCTCTCTCCTACGGGCCTCATGAAGCGAAGCCGCCTGAAGACGCCCGATGGCGTCATAGCGGTAGAGCCCCTCGAGCAGCGTGGAGCGGGTGTTGATGGGCCAGACGAGTAGCTCCCCGAGGCGCAGTTCGTGGGCCACCGCGTGGGACAGGGAGGACTTACCAGTCCCGGGCTTGCCCGTGATGAGCAGAGGCCGGCGGAGATAGAGCGCCGCGTTCACCACCTCCCGCTCGTGATCATCCGAGAGGTAGCGCGGATCCGCCTCCTCCTTGAGCCCCTGACGCTCGATGGGGGTCCCCGCGTAGCGGCGCCATTCCGGAGGCTTGGGAAGCCGTTCGATCCGCTTCCCTTTCTCATCGAACTCACCACGAAAAATCCACCAGTCCTTCATCGCCTCCTCCATCAGGTCGAGGGCAGCACGAGCCGCCTGGTCCGAAGCGCGTCCGGTGGCAGCCGGTTCGGGTTGTCCCAGAGGAGGACGAGGGAATGTCCCACGTGCGCCTCCTCATGTGCCCTGGCCCGCATGTCGCGCACCCTCGCGGGCAGCTGTCGAAGGTCCGCCAGCAACCGCTGGACCTGCACCCGGGACTCCACGAGCCCCGCGGGCCACTTCCGGCCCCAGAGGGCAATCGGGGTTCCCGAGTCGATACAAGCGGAGAGTTCCTCACTGGTCGCGGCGCTGCCCTCTTGTGGATGCATCAGCGCCAGACATACCACCCCGGCTTCGATGAGCCGGTCGAACAGCGCCCCCGCCTCGGCCGGGTCTGGCTCCCAGATAACAGCCCTCGGAAGCCCAGCGGGAGGCTGCTCCTGGAAGTCCTTCCACTTCCGCGTCCAGTCCGGGCGAACCTGGATGGAGAGCCGCGGATCGTACGCCCTCTCCCACGAGCGCACGACTACCGGGTACTTACGGCCACAGAGAGGCTTGTGCCTGCCCTGCTCCAGCTCCCATCGCTCCACGGTATAGCAGAGAAGCTCCTGCGGGAGCATGACCTCTATGATGAGCCGACCGTCCGACGCCTCCAGGTCGCCGGAGATGCGTCCCAGGAACTCGTTGAGCAGCGCGCCCACACTGCTCAAGTCCCGAGGTTCATCATCGGCGTGAATGGACACCATGGCGCCCTGCTCCCCCTGGGAGAGCCAGGCCTGAACCGTGCACCGGCCCTCGGGTGCCTTCTCAAGTCGCAGCAACAGAAACAGGGAGCCCTCCTGCTCCGCCGAATGCTGGTTCACCTGCCGGAGCAGGGCCTCCACATCCACTCCGCGCTGGGCCGAAGCCTCCACGAGCCACTTCTTCAGCTTTGAGGCTGCGGCCGTTCCCCGCGCCTGGAGCTGGAGCAGCGCCGCGAAGTGGAGCAGCGGCGTGCTCCCGTCGGTCTGCGTGGGCGCATCTCCCAGTTCCTTCACGAGCTGGGGAAGAAGATTTCCGCCGTGCTCCACCGGCACCGCACCGGGGCCGCGGGCAGGCCAGCTCCGGCGGAAGTACGACTGAAGCACCTCGTTCGTGAAGCCACCCCCTCGTGCTGCGTCCACAAAGGCCTGCTGCTCCTGCTCGGAGAAGACGTTATCCAGGTGGATGTCGGCGAAGGCCTTCAGTTGGGTGGCGTCGGCGCGCAACGTCAGGGCACCTCGAACCAGCGCCTCAACCTGGCCATGGGACTCGGCCCGCATGATGACCCTCAGCGCAATCTGGGTGAGATCATCTCCCATGGCCACCTGATCGAGCGGACAGCCAAACACCAGGAGGGACAGCCCGTTCAGGTCGCCATGCTCCGGAAAAGCCTTCAGCAGGGCCGTCTGCAGATGCGCCCTCTGATCCGGCCTCAACGTCATGCCACCACTCCAACGAGCGCGCCGAATCCCCTCTCGACGAGGTACTTGCGCAGGGTGTGGATGGGGATGCCCTCGTTGTACGTTGGTGCAAGGGCGGGATCGCCGCTGTGGTGCAGGGCGATGAGGTCCCACGAGAAGTCGAAGCACGGCGAGCCGGACGACCCGGGCAGGGTGTTGGTGGTGTACCTCAAGCGCGTCTCGTTCTCGTTCAAGCCAACGATGGCCTCCGGATCGAGGGCGAACTGCAGGGGCCGCCCTCCCGGGTGTTGGAGGATGCACAGCGGCGCACCCGGAACGAACTCTGGCGGGTGCTCGGGCAGCGAAATCCACCCCCGCTCCCCTCCAGGGACCGGCTCCCGCCCCGGGCGCCCATCGACCCGGAGCAGAGCGAAGTCCAGGTGCTCCAGCTCCGGAACACCTCCCTTTGGTTCTGGCACCTCATCCAGAGGACTCGCGGGCGCCGAGACCAGGAGCCAGGGCTCCGCCAAGCGGTAGGCCTTACCGGGGCCGACCGCGCGCCCGTCCCCCAGGCTCTGATAGTCGAAGACCACGGAGATCCGCGCTCCGGCAACACGCCTCTCGTCCAAGTCGCGGATCACATGATGATTCGTGAGCACCACATCGGGCCCGATGAGGAAGCCCGTGCCGAGGGGACTCCCACCGGACTCGATCCGGCACACGCATCGCGCCCGCTGGATGAACTGCCCGACGTCGAAGAACGGGTTCTTGCTCCGGACGATGCGCTCCACGGAACGGACCGGATCCGCACCCGAGGGCAGGAAGAAGAAGCGCTCGTAGAACCGGGCCAGCAAGGGGTTTTTCGGATTCTTCTCGTACGCCCCCATGATGAGTTGGAGGTGCCAGTTCTGCGCCTCCGCACCGCGGATGAGCCGGGTGACGATCTGTCCCAGATCGTCACCCAGCGCCACCTGATCCAGGTGCTTGCCCACCCTGAGAAAGAGCATCGACTCGAGGTCACCACGCGTCGGAAAGGCGCTGAGCAGCGCCTTGTGCAGTTCATCGTATTGCGCGTTGGTGAATTTCATGGGCTCCTCACGGCGGGGAAACGGCACGACGGTTCTCGCGCTTTACGGCGCATTCGTCCAGCGGAAGGAATGGTGCGCACGCGGCGCGTCAGCGCTTGCGGCGGGACCGCGAAGAAGGAGGCTGGAGCAAGGGCCCGGAGCGTCCTCGAGAAGCGGTCCTCGTGGGGGTGGCAGTGGGCACCTGCGCCCGTGGTGGGCGTCGTCGGCACGACGCCACCCGCGCCGGGGTCATCAGGCGAGGTTCAGTTCCTCTCGCATCTGCCACAGGTCCTTGAAGTCCCCGAAGGACACGGCCATGTTGTGCGCGAGCAGGTTGCGCATCAGCCGCAAGGCCTGGGCGATGGACTGGAACCGCTGACCGCCCACCTCGGTCCGCTTCAGGATGAGCTCCAGGGGGCCGAACTCGGTGGAGAGCGGATCCTCCGCCGCGAGGCGCTGCTGCTCCTCGTCCATCCACGCCTTCCCGTAGCGAAGGGGCCACCCCCGCCCATGCTTGTCCGTCAGCACCTGGCAGATGGCCATCCGCAGCCGCGTCAACAGCGGGAGCAACAACTCCGCCTGCCCCCGCCACATCCGGCTCCGCAGCCCGCTCACGTCCTCCAGCATGGCCAGCGCGAGCACTGTCAACTCCGGGCCATGCTCCACGCTGCACTGGGCGGCCCCCATCTCCCAGAGGGGGAGCCAGGCTGCGGGCGGAGGCCCCTCCTGGCCCGCGTCGCGCCCGGGGCGCCCTCGCCGCCGGATGGCCTCCCGGAGCGACGCCGCCTCCAGCCCGCGCTGCCGCCCATGTTCCTGCAGGGCGCTCATGAGCACCTCCTCCGATTGCAGGACGGTGTCCCACAGGTGCGTCGCCAGGCTCAGGTCCCCCACCACCAGGTGAGGAAGCACGGCCTCGCGCCACACCGTCTCCGGGGAACTCGCCGGAGCTTGCTCTCCCAGCCTGCACACCAGCCGCATGTCCAGCACGGACAGCCGACGCCACCACCAGTAGAGCGCCAGCCGTGTGTCGGAAGTCATCCCCGCCAGGGCCCGGGGCAGCCTGCGCAGGGGCAGAACGAAGACATGCGAGGCCGAGCCGCCGTATTTCGCGGTCAGCCGGAAGAACTCCAGCCAGGGCTCGGCCCGCGCCGGGGGCAGGCGCTCCAGCCCTTCCAGCAGGAAGACCTCGTACACCGGCTGGAAGTCGTCTCCCGCCGCCTCCGACTTGAGCTTTGGATGGAGTTGCTCCTCGGACAGTCCCGTCACGCGCGCCAGGAAGGACACCGGCGCTTCGCCCACCCCACAGTCCAA
Source organism: Pseudomyxococcus flavus (assembly GCF_050038885.1). NCBI lineage: Bacteria > Pseudomonadati > Myxococcota > Myxococcia > Myxococcales > Myxococcaceae > Pseudomyxococcus > Pseudomyxococcus flavus. Next base: position 192,330 of record NZ_CP143624.1, read on the forward strand.
CAGGAAGACAAGCCGCAAGGAGGGGCCCTGGTTTCGCAGCAGCGCCGCCTCCAACCCCGAGCGCAGGTACGACTCCTCCACCGCTCCACCCGTGAGCAGGAGGGCGTGGCGCCCACCGAGAGCGTCGCGTGCCACGGCATCGGCGAAGCTCCGGAAGGAAGGAAGCTGCGCGACCGCCTCGTCCAGAGAGGGCACGCTCATTCCGGCAGGGCCTCCGCCACCCGGCGCTCGACGCACAACATCTCTCCGCGGCTCTCCAGACACCCCAGCCGCAGGAGGTACTTCAGCAGCAGTTCGACGCGCCCCTCCAGGGCGCTGACATCGCCCTCCAGAACCGCCTCCAGGGCCGTGGAGAGCGTCACCCCCGAATACGTGTGAATGTTCCGGAGGATGTCCACGATGCGCGGCAGACCCTCCAACTCGAGCGCCTTCCAGAAGGTGCTGGCCCGCGGACCTCCCGGACGCAACTCGCGTTCCATCTCATCGGCCACCTTGCGCTCGTTCTGGGGCTTACGGCACTCCTGGGCGAAGTGGCTCAGCAGACAGGGCCAGCCTCCCGTCGTCACCTCCAGCACCCGCCGCCGGAACTCCTCGTCCGCGGTCCGGATGTCGGCCTCTTCGAAGAGGCGCACCATCAAGGCCGGACGCATCCACCGCCGCAGCGGCAGCAGGAGCACCTGCTCGCGCTCCGGCCGCTTGGGAACGGCGACCGACGTCCACTCCCACCCCGCCAGCGGGCGCACCACGAAGATCACCCGGACCCATTGCTTGCGCTGTTGATGGGACGCACAGAAGGCAACCGCCTCGTCCACCAGCGAGCCATCCCGAGCCTCGGAGGCGGAGAGTTCCCTCAACAACAGCAACCGCTCCGTGGTGCGGTGTTCGAGGCAGGTCTGCTTCAGCCAATCGTTGAGCTGACCCGGTTTCTGGATGTTCTTCGGGATGTCCTGGAGCAGCCCGTGGCTCGGCTTCTCGGGGCGGAGCCACCGCCGCAGCGCCTCGGGCAGATACTTCAGGTGGGTGGCCTCGCAGCCCAGCACCATGGCCACGCTCGAGCGTGGCTCGGACAACGTCCGCTCCTGCGCGTAGGACAGCGGGCTGTAGCGCGGAGGTTGATCGTTCCCCAGACGGAAATGGTGATTGTCCTCATCGAGCGCCACCGGCTTTTCCTTCTTCTCCAACTCGATGAGCTTGTTCCAGATGTCGTTGATGCTGCCGAGCAGCCGGACGACGTTGGGGCTGCGCAAGCGGTACTCGCCCTGCCCGTTGCGCACCAGCACGCCCAGGCCCACCATCTCGTCCAGCAGACCGCGCATCTGGTCGGACTCCACCTCCTCGAAGCCCTTACGCCAGAAGCCCCTCACCTGCGAGAGGATGTCGCCCGTGGAGAAGGTTCGGCTGTAGCCGTCCCGCCCCTCCGCCTGATGGGCGATGAGGCTCCAGACGACGGCCTGGTAGCGGGTATCGAGGGCCAGCGTCCACTCGAAGCGCTCGCGGATGAGCTGCCGCGTATCCTGCCGCCGGTAGACCGCCTCCACGTCCGCCTCGCGCAGCAGGTACGGAGGCTGCTGCTGCGGGTCGGTGCGACGCTGGAGCATGGTGACCAGTTCCTGGCAGAACAGCTGGATGAGGCCCGGGTGGTAGTTGGTGTAACTGAGGACGCGCAGGACACTCCCGTTCTTCTCCTCCACAGGAAGTCGGCAGCCGAGCGCTTCCAGCGGGCGGCGCACCAGCGCGTCGGCGTCCTTCGCGTCGAGCGGGCCGACGAGCAAGGCCCTTCCGAAGTGCGCCAGCGGCTGGTTGGCGATGCCCTGGAACCGCTGCACGTTGTGGAGACCCGCGAGCACCACCTTGCACAGTCCCGGGTGTTGGGTCATCAAGTCCCGGAGCCGTTTGACCTGCTCGAACCCGCGCTTCACGTCGGCGTCGAGGAAGTGGTCGGCCTCGTCCAAGAGGATGAGCAGCTTGCGACCCTTCTCACCGCCCAGGCTCTCGCCGATGCGGCGCACCAGGTCGTCCGGCTTGTCCGTGGACACCTGCGCGGCCAGGAAGCGGACCCGCTTGAGCTCCTCGCGGATGCGAGGCCAGAGCTGCTCGGGCATCTGGTCCGTGGCCGGGTCTCCCACGTCCTTGATGTCGAGGCGGATGGCGAAGTGGCGGGAGGGGTCATCCTCGATGAAGCGGCGCTGGACCTGCTCCAAGAGGGCGGACTTGCCCAGCTGACGCCCGCCGTAGACCAGGCAGGTTCCGTTGAAGCTGGCCAACTCCCGGGCCATCTCCTCCCGCCCGAAGAACATCTCGGGCGGTACCGTGCCCGCGCGCTGGGTGTAGGGGTTGCTGGCCGTGAAGGGCAAAGCGCATTCGAAGAGGCCGCGCAGCCGCTCATCCCCCTCGTGCAGGCTGGCGAGGTAGAGCAGCAGCCACTCGTCGATGACGAGGGCCGCGGCGCTGTTCTGGCGGCACAGCGTGCTGAGCTGCCGCCTGCGGGCCAGCCCGAGCCGATCGAGGTAGAGAACGACCGTCCCCTCCCCTTCCGCGCGCAGATGCGGGATGGCGGAGGTGAGCACCTCCTTCCCCTCCTGGACCCAGATGCACATCACCCGCAGCCGCAGCTCCACGCGGCTGCCGAAGTGCGGCACCGGGCTGAGCCGCCGGCTGCTCGCCTTCACCTGGAACAGCGGATGCGGATCGCTGCGCACCAGGGAGACGGCCTCCAATGATTCCCCCTCGACTTGGAAGCCGAGCTGGCGCAGCACCTTCACCAGCAACTTGCGAACGGCATCGGGGTGATTGCGCGCACTGATGAGGGCCTGCCAGTCCTCATGGAGGACACGCAGATCCCGATGCCCCTCCACCCGCTCCTCGGTGGCCGCGAGCAGCTCCTGGACTCGCTTGGGCGCGTCCCTGCCCCGCACGCGCATCAACTCCTGCTCCATGCGCGGCAGCACCCGGATGAATTCCTCCAGGTACCGCGTCTCCTTGCGGGGAGCGGCGAAGAGCGCCTCGTCGAACTCCTTGTTGTTCTCCAGGGAGTCTTCCAGCCGAGCGAGCAGCTCGTCCGCGCTACGGTGCTCCCGAGCATCGAGCACCTCTTCGATCCGCTGGGCCGCCAACTCCCGCTGCTCGGGGCTCCAGCTCGTCTCGGCCAGCCGGGGCCGGAGCTGCGCCCATTGCTCGCGCTGGGACTGGAGACCCCGGCTGCGCGCCGTGTCCAAGGCCCGGGAGATGTCATCCAGGACGCGCTCCGGGCCATTGAACTCACGGGTGGAGTCCACCGGGATGCCATCGAGGCGTCCTGTCAGGTCCGAGCGCTCGTCGCCAATGAAGCCATCCACCACCGCCTGCTCGATGTCCGCCCGGGCCCGCTCGATGCGCTGCTTCAGCGCCCGGCGCGCCGAGTCCTGCTCCAGCCGCATCTGCTCCTCGAACGTCTTGCGGCGCGCGGGATCCTCCACGAGCTGGAGCAGCCGCGGAACGAAGCGGAAGTTGCGGCGGGAGATCCACCCCGCGATGCACTCCTCCACCCCACCTCCCGAGAGGATTTCGCGAGGAAGCTCCTCGAAAAGAGCCTTCAGCCCATCCGACCAGCCCTCCCTGTCCTCCGGGAGGTGGACGCCCGGGAGCGTGATCAACCGCCGCTCCAGCAAGCTGTCGAGGCCTCCATCCGCGTCGAGCAACCGCTCTCGCAGTGCCACGTCCGGAGGCGTCCGCAGCCCCTCGCCAGGGGGAGCGCAGCTCAACATCTCCGCCACCGACAGCAGCGCCCTGCGCAGCACCGCGCTCACGGCGTTCGCCAGTGCGGAATCCTCCCGGGTCCGGTGCACCTCCAGACCGTGAAGGGCCGAAGGGAGCACTTTGGAGATCTTCTTCCTCAACTCCTCGAGCTGCTGGGTGATCCAGTCGGAGTCCTCTCCCAGCCGTTCATCCAGGCTGGCCAGCTCGTGCCAGTTCGCCACCAGGGTGCAGAGATCCTCGATGCGCGCGAAGATCCACGCCTTGGCGGAGCCCTCGATCGGATCCTTGTTGCCGCTCTTCTTGCGCCGGACCTCGTTGACCACGCCCTCGACATAGGACTGGTTGCGCCATAAGGCGAGGCCAGCGCTCACCTCCTCGAGCCGGTCGCGGTCGTCCTGCTCCGCGGCCTTGACGAGGTTCGCCAGCTCCCCGCCCTCCCGGAGTATGTGGTCCAGGACCTGCTTGGCCGGGATGTAGGACGTGCGCTTGCCGTTGATCTCCTCCCTCCAGCCGCGGGCGGCGGCAATGGCCGCCTGGATCCGGGCGGAGCGCTCCGCGCGGTTGCGGAGCATGGTCTGGCTGTTCGCGGGCAGCGCCACCCCGTAGAGGGCGAACGCACTCAGGGGCTCGACGATATCGCGCAGCTCCGGGAAGTCCTCGGGGGTATCGAGCCAGTTCATCAGCCCGCTGCCGGGGGAGCGGATGACGGAGGGAAGGGCCGCGGCCACGGCCAGCGGCTGAAGGACGGCATCCTTCGGTGCCGCGTGCGAAGAGGTGATGTTCAGCAGGCCCGAGGTCAACGCCACCGAGTCCAGTTGGAGTCGCTCGGAGCCCGCGAGCGCGGCCAGCAACCAGGAAGGAATGGGGGACAACTCCGTCTGAGCCTCGATGGCCCGGGCGAGCCAGTACGCGGCGGCGATGTCTCCCTCGGAGACGAGCGAGAAGAAGAAGGCGTCGCGCGCTTCGGGGAGGGACTTGTTCAGGAGGGCCCGCGCCGCCTCCTGGCGACTCATCGCCTTCAGCACCCGCTTGGGAGGAGTCACCAGTTCCACCGGCCGCACCGGGACCTGGGTACGCGGAGGCTCCTCGACCACCGGGCTCGATGGCTCGATGACCCGAGGCGCCACGAGCCCGTCGGTCTCGGGAGGTGGCGGGGCGGGAGGACCGACAACGAGGTGGTTCCTGGGCGGCGGGGGAGCCGCGAGCGGCTCGGGCTCCGTGACCGGTGGAACCACCACCGACTGTGCCGCGGGCACGGAGGGTGCCAGCTCCACTGGAAGTGCGGCCTCCCGCGACGAGGACAGGGGAGGCGTGAGGGCCTCTGGCAACGGTTCGGGCTCGGAGGCCTCGACGGGAGGCTCCTCCTGGATTGGGGAGGATTCCCCCTCAAGCCTCGGCGGGCCGGACGCCGGAGGCTCCTCCGCCACCGTAGAGGGCTGGCCGAACGTCGCGGCGAGCGCCGCATGGATCTGCTCGATCCTCTCCAGGGCCTCCTCGGACTGCTTTGCCCGCTCGCGCCGCTCCTCCTTGTTCTTCGGCGGCGGCAGCTTGCGGAGAGCGGCCTCCTTCTTCAGCAACTCCAGCAATTCCACGATCTGCCCGGCGGCGGCATCCGCACCCGCCTCCCGTACTGCGTCAGCCGTCCAAGCGTCGTGACCCGAGAGGTACGGAAGCTCGGAGAGGACCTCTTGCACCTCGGGCGCCGCCAGCTTCGCCAGGGCCTCGCCCAGTTGGCGCCGAGCCCGTTGGCTCTCCTTCCGTACGCGAGCCAACTCGCCGCACTCCGCGAGGAAGGACTCCAGGCGCTCCCACTCGGGGGCATCGGCTGGAAGCGCCTTCAGCTCGGCGAGGAACCGCGTGAAGAGATCGCCCCGGGCGGTGCCTTCGTGAATGGCAGCCTCCTGCTCGCTGGGGGCCTGGGTGGATATGACCGCTCCCTCTCCCTTCCCCACTGGCGGCTCGACCGTCCTGGACGCTTCGAGCGACGACTCCTCCGACGAGTCCTGAGGCTTCACCCCTGGCAGCCCGGCCTCGTGGAGCTCCGGCGTTGTCACCTGGGACGTGCTGGCTGCCTTCGGCCTGCCGCACAGCAGGAACAGCATCAGCTTCGCCTGCTCCACCGGCACGCCCGTGCTCGAGGCGAGCTCCTCGGAGAGCGACTGGAGCTGCTCGGGCTTCCAGTCTGCAGGCCACTGGCTGGCCGCTTCATGCGTGCTCGTGCACGGAGACCCGCCGCCCGTGGTGTCCTGCTCGCCGCTCTTGCCCTCCTGCGGGAGCTGGAGTGTGGCCATCCCCCGCTCCTGCGCCAGCTTCCGCGCCTGCTCGAGCAACTTCTCGTTGTGATTGAACCAGATCTCCGAGGCCAGCAGTCCGAAGTGCGGCATGTTCTGGACCGCTTCACGCAACGGCGCCGTGCTCCTCCGTACGATCGCGGGCCTGATGCCATGAGCATCCCGCGCGCCGCCCAGGGGCAGGCGCCAGCGCTTCATGAACTGCCAGACATGATCCCGAAAATGTGCGGCCTTCTTGTTTCCGGGCGCATAGCCATGCGTGATGGCGGACTCCAGAACGACGCTGGCGAGCGAAGAACTCTTCAGGAACTCCCTGAGCCCCGCCATTCCATCCAGCCCTTTCGTCCTCTTGTGCCCCTCACTCAAGACGTCCTCCTCAAGCCAACAACCTGACGCTAACCTGCTTCAGGGAAGTCCGGTAAGGCGCAGACCCGCGTGAAGGAAGAAGGCGGCGAGAACGTCGTGGCGGTGGCCCAGGCGCACGAATGAAGCGCGTGCCTGGGCGCGCAGCTCGGCGACAGAGTCGGGCGTGGCATTGCGCAGTTCGGCCTTCACCACGCCGTTGCAGCCCTCCTCGGGATTGAGGTCTGGCGCATAGCCTGGCAGCCGCTCAAGGCGGAAGTCCTCGGGGTGGCGGGCGACGAAGTCGAGCGTCTCGGCACTGTGGTGCTGGTTGAGGCCGTCCCACACGATGGTGAGAGGACGGCCCACCTGCCTGCGGAAGTAGCGCAGGGCAGCGATGATGTCCTGGCTGGTGAAACTTCCCTCCCGGTGGCGCGAATACAGGCGCGCCGGCCCGCGGCCGTACGGGGCAACGAGGGCGACGATGCTGGAGACTTCGCGCCGCTTGTCACGACGGCGCAAGGTAGGCGGGTGCCCGACGGGCGCCCAGGTAAACGCTACGCGGGCCCGAAACGAACTACCCGTCTCGTCCACGAAGGCAATGGCCCGCCCGCTTCTTCGAGCCCCCTTTTGATACGGGGCCAGTCGCGCTTCAGCCATGCTTCCACCAACGCATCGTCACGCTCCTTGGCCCGCGTGCGGGGCTGCTGCGGACTCAAACCCAGCCGATGAAGGCGCTCGGCCAGGTAATTGGGATGGTAGCGCACTCCGAACGTGCGGTGGATGAGGTGCGCCACTCGCGTGAGCGTCCAGCGCTCAGTAGGGAAACCGCAGGTGCGCGCCCCTGCTCGTACCAGCCCCGCCACCTGCCGCCATTCCCCCGAGCTCAACTTCGACGGCCGGCCCGTGCGCGGCCTCGCCTTCAACCCGCGGGTACTGCCGCCTGCCTCATGCAGTCGCCGCGCCCAGCGGCTGACGGAGGCCTCGCTGACACCCACACGGCGCGCCACCTCCGCCTGCGACAGGTGCCCCCGTCGCAGGAGTCGTCCGGCCGCAAGCCGCCGCTCCTCAAGCTGCTGGGCCGTCCAGTGCTTTGGCTGCCACGCCATGGACACCACCCCTCCATGACGTAACCCCTCAGACCCTTACCCGACTTCCCTGAAGGGGGTTAGAGGAACGCTCTGGCTCCCTCAATGGGAACATCGGGGCGGGCCGCGCTCTCGCGGCTCGTGGAAGCCCACCGTGTGTCCACCTCCCGACGCCCTGAACCCACGTGGATGCTCACATGTACCCACAGCCCCGCATCCGGTACTTCCCGGGGCCTCGCGCAAGGGCGCCAGGACGCCCGAACAGGGCTGGATTGACCATGCACTCTGGAGCCCCACCACGTAGCCTGCGCGCGCCACGAGAGAGGCGGGGTGGCCCGGAGAAAGGCCCCGCCACGAGCCAGAGGGAACCATGACGGACCAGCAACTCCTTCATCTGCTCTACGAGTTGGAGAAGCCCATTCTCCAGAAGAACGCCTGGCCCGATCTGCGGATCCGCGTGGCCGATGTGCTCGCCGCCGCCACCGCCGCGCCCCTCTCCGCCAGCCGCGCGCAGGTGCTGGATGGCCTGTGCTCCCTGCGGCTGGACGGCCACCTCATGTTCCTGCCGGATTGGGAGCAATGGGAGAAGGACGAGCTGGAGGACGAGCAACTCCAGGACTCACGAGCCCAGTGGGAGCCCGTGCCGAGCCATGGAGGCCTGCCGGACTGGAAGCGTCGCAAGGTCTTCATGCCGGAGAAGGACGAGCTGGGGCAGTGGTTCGTCCGCAGCCGTGTGGCCGAGACGGCCCGCCTGCTCTATGCCAACCGGGAGCGCTTCGGGCTGGAGGCATCGACGGCGCACCTCGGGTACGAGTTGCAGCCTCGTCTGCGTCCGGATCGCACGGCATACGCCATGGCGGATGCCATCCAGGAGCTCCAGACGTTCGTGGAGGGGCTCACCCTCCCCCGACGGGAGAGCGCGGACACGCTCAAGCTCGCCATCCAGCGCACGGGAGTGGGACTCGGACATTCCCAGATCGCCGCCTTCCAGGTCCGAGCATGGAAGTCGGTGCTCCGCAGTCTCTTCGAGGAGCCGCGCCAGGTCGACACGACCATGATCACCGCGGGCGTGAGCTCGGGCAAGACGTACAGCTTCCTGCTACCGCTGCTGACGCTCTTGGTCTACCGGGCACTTCGGGGCGAGGGGAGGCACAACCGCGCGCTGATCATCTATCCGCGGACCAGCCTCGTGGAGGACCAGTACCACGGGCTCCACAAGGTCATCGAGAGCATCAACGCGCAACTCACCGCGCACGGCACGTCGCTGACGGATCGCCCCGCACTCGACGCCGGACAGTTGCTGGGGGAGAGCCTGGGGGTGGGGGGCAGCTCGCTGGGAGACAGCCTCCATCAGGTGCGGCAACTGGGGATCGAGGTCATCCTCACCACGACCGAGTCGCTCAAGAACCGCATGATGGATCCGCGCGCGGTTCGCACCTACCTCAAGCACGTGGAGGTCGTCGTCTTCGATGAGATCCACCTGATGGAGGGGCTCGCGGGCAGCCACGGCATCTCCTTCGTCCGCCGCATGCGGCAGCTCATGCGGAGTCTCCGGAAGAACCCTGGCTTCGAGCCCGCGTGGATCGGCGCCAGCGCCACCGTCGCCGAGCCCGTCGCGCATGCGGCCCGGGTGCTCAGCATCTCCGACCCGAAGCGCATCCAGCACGTGGCGCCCGCCCCGGACGAGCTGATCCGCTTCGGGACCTTCCATCACCTCTTCCTGCACACCCGCGTCGGAAAGGCGTCCCTCTCGGCGGTCACCAACGGCGTGTCCTGCCTAGTCCACACGCGCAATGACAGCACGGCGCACGCCCATTACGAGAACCCCTCCGCGCCCGTCCTGAAGCCCCGGAAGACCGACGACATCCGCAAGACCATCGTCTTCGTGGACTCCTTGAGCACCATTGGCCGCCTCGACTTCACCACCGCGGACAACGAGCGCACCTACGACCCCCAGGACACCTCGCCCCCGTACTACAGCTGGTTCTACCGGCCGGCGGCACGTCTCAACGCGACCGCGGGCGAGGAGAAGTCCATCAAGGGACTGCAGGCGATCCGTCGGTGGTGTCAGAACTGCTACCACGGGATCCCCGATCGCATCGACCCGAGCGCCTTCCAGGCCCCTGAGCTCACCTACCTGCGCACCCACCTGCGCATGGATGAGAACGCCAAGGCCCGGGCCACGCCCCCTGGACTCCGGGAGAAGCTCGCGCAACTGCCACAGGAGGGGGTGCGCAACCTCGACGGGTGCCCCTTCCACGAGGCCCGCCTCTGCTGGTGGTTCTCCCAGGACAGTGGCCAGACGCGGCAGTTCGGAAACACGGAGGTGCGCATCGACCAGAATCGGGCCATCCCCTACACGAGCAAGACCGATGCCCCCACGCTGCACGACAACGTCAACGACTACTTCCTGACGGAGGCCCGCCAGCTGTGGAGGAGGGCCCCGGGTATACCGCCCAAGAAGAAAGAGGCCGTCTCCACGATGCTGGCCTCGCCTCGTATCGAGGTGGGAGTGGACTTCAGGAACGTGCGTGACGGCGCCACGCACAAGGCGATGCGGAGCGCGTCGGCGTTCCAGCAGAAGATCGGCCGTGTCGGCCGTGAGGATGGCAGCGACAGCGTCATCGTGACGTTTCTCGCGCACCGTCCGACCGATGCGCACTTCGCCCACCAGCCCGCCCGGCTGCTCGACGCGGCACACCTGGACCCCATCCCCCTCAAGGCCGACAATCCGGATGTGCTGAGCAGCCACCTGTTCGCCGCGGCGCTCGAGTTCATCGCCTCGCGCCCACCGGGAACCATCCCCAACGGAGGCCACGAGCTCAACATCATCGGCACGGGCTCGCCCAATGTTCCTTCCTGGGAGAACAAGGTCGATGGCTGCATCCAGTTCCTCACGGCCCATCGGGACGAGGTCCTGGACTACATGCTGGCGGCCACCGGGCAGGGGCCCAGCAAGGAATCCGTCGCGGAGATGGCGCTCGACCGCCTCCTCACCATCCTTGGGCTGTTCGTCACCGACCTGGGAGGCGCCTACGCCGCCGGCCGGACCCTCGCCCACTGGTTCAAGGAGAACCAGGGCCCCGCGCCCGACGTCCGATTCGTCCAGCTTCTCAGCGATCTGGAATCCGTTGTCACGGAGCTCCGGGGGCTGCCCGGAACGCTCCCCACCCCGGTGTTGAGCGCGGCGGATACGCTCCTGAAGGCCTTGGACACGGACTCGCCCACGTCCGCGAGCCTCGCCCAGGCCGTACCGGGGTTCCAGACGGCCGTGGGGGCCAATGTGGGCGGGATGGCCAGCAACCCCACGACCATCGGCGCCCTGTACATGCTTCTGGGCAAAGCCACCAACGTCGCCACGGCGCTGGGGGGTCTGTCCCTGTCGGCACCACTGGCCCGGGTCCGGGAGGCCCACTCCATCCTCCAGGCCTTCTTCGAGACGTCGGACCCGGGCATCCGGAGGATGCAGCAGTACTACCTGCACGACCTCCTGACCCGGCTGACGCCCTTCCGCCAATTCTATCCGTTCGGGCTGGTCCGCACCCACTTCCAGCACGTGAACGCGCGCGAGGTGACCATCCTCCTGCCCACCAACGAGCCGAGTGACTCGGAATCCCTGTCCACGGCGCTGTACGAACTGCTGCCCGGGACCTGGAACTATCGCTGGGTCCGTCCGCTCAAGTCTCCCTCGGGACCCATCAACCAGATGGGAGGGACCGGTGAGCATTTCATCCACCTCGACAACATCGTGAGGCCCAATGGAGCCCTGTTCGAGCCCACCCGCGCGCCGCCACTGGCCCCGGCGGATCTACCCGCGGACATGCCAGTCGTATCCGCCGGAACGACGATCTCCATCCTGCGTCCGGTCCGCCTGCGGATGGAGAGCTCCGTCAACCAGCCCGACGCGCTCTTCGCTGAGCGGCTGATCGCCGATGGAGATGAGGCGCAGCGGGCCAACAACCCCGCCGACGTCAAGGGCTGTCCGACCGTGCCGCGCGCCTTCCCCGCCACCTGGTACCGCGTCGAGACCGACCCGAAAGCGCAGCCCGTCCGCGGCAAGGCGGCTCCGGGGACCGCCAACGAGCTGCCTCATACCTTCCCCGCGATCGGCCGGGTGCTCCTCGACGGCGTGACCTTCGCGACGGGGATGAAGGTCGACCGGTACGTCTACGCCATCGATCGCTCGTACGGGAACGTCATCGAGAGCCCGCGAATCCACTACCGGCACGGGCCCACGAAGGAGCCGGTGGTGCTGGGCGACACGCTCGGCCAGACCGATGGGCTGACCTTCCGGCTCCGTCCCGACACGCTGGAAGCCGTCATCGACCAGGCGCTCGGCGCGCCCGGCCCCCTGCGTGGCGAGCTCACGGTCCGTGCGATGCGCCGCTTCATCGCGCGGACCACCGGATGCAGTCCCTTCCAGTCGGACATGATCCGAAAGGTGCTCCTGATGGGGTTCCTCGACCAGGGAGGCACCCTGTCCACGCTGGACTTCCAGGCCATCCAGACACTGCTCACGGGGTTGACGTCCCAGGATTACGACAGACTGAGCGGCGACATCATCCAGGGGATGTACGCGGGAGCGGATCCCAACGAGACCGCCACGGCGAGGAGCCGTCAGGTCCGCTGGCACAAGGATGCCTGGCCCGAGATGCAGCGGCTCCAGGCGAGCGCCACGGACTTCGATGACACCTTCATCGAGGACGTGGCGCGGGACATCCTCATCCACACGCTGGCGGTCACGGCGCTGGACGGTGTCAGCCGGCTGGTGGGCGCCACCGACGGGGACCTGTCCTACTTCCACCAGGCCAGCCGCGACGAGTTCTACATCTTCGACTCCGTGGAAGGCGGCAACGGGTGCGCCGAGACCGTGAGCCGGTACCTCCAGATTCCTCCGCTCCAGCGCATCGTCGACCGGGGGTCGGGGCCCCTCACCACCCTGCCGAGCTCGGACGGCTTCATGCTCATCGAGGAGGCGCTGGCCGCATGCCCCGCCCAGGCCTCGGCACGCCTGCTCTTCGAGGCCAGCCGGCAGGGGGTCACGGACGTCTCCCAGTTGAGCTTCCCCCGAGGGCTGTCCACCGACCTCGAGGCCCGAATGCGGCACGAGTACGATTCCGTGGTAGGCGCTCACGCCATCGTCAGTCATCTCATCGGAGCCCTGCCCCAGCTCTTCTCCAGCTGGTGGGATCTTCTCTGGCTGCAGCTCGTCCCGGAGCGCTTCTCCCAGCAGTTGGTCCAGCAGCGCGTATGTGCCGGGACGGACAGCCTGCGCTCCCGAACCCATCTGTGCATCACCGGGTGCCTGGAGTGCGTCAACAACGGGGACGGCTCTATCTACGGCTCGTTGACCTCGCACGAACACGTGAGCAAGAACCTGCTGGATGTGCTGCGCCGGCACGTGGCGGCCCAGGAGCCAGGAGCCTTCCTGGGGATTGCCTCGGGCAGCTCGGTGGGTGCCGCGCTCCAGGCCCACGCGGGCCAGCCGGTGACGGATGCCACGGGGAATCCCGTCACGGCCGTCATCGACGACAACGGCACGCCACGACGGGTGCTGCTCACCCAGGTGCTGTCGACCGTCTCCCCGGATCTCGGGCACGTGGGCGGCGCCCCGCTGCTCAGCCCCGCGGGGCCGGGCGTCTGGGACGTGAACATCCCCTTCCTCGCCAGCTACCGTGACGAAAGGCCCCTGCCATGAGCATGGTGGATGCCTTCCTGGCTCCCGTGATGACAGAAGTGCTGCTGACCGCGCTGGCGCGCTTGCGGACCGAGGGCCCATCGGCCCCGCTCCGGATCGGCTCGCCGTGGCTGTCGGATATCCCCTTGTTCCCCGGCATCTTCGCGGGCTCGTTTCCGTTCCTGCTGCCGGGCGTGGACGCGCTCGAGGTGGCCTCGCTGCTGGACTTCCTCAAGACGTGGCGGAAGAACGGCGGAGAGGTCACCCTCCTCGTGCAGGGATATGATCCGCTGGCGCACCCCCAGAAGAACGTCGTGACCTTCAACACGCAGGAACTGAGGCTGCTGGAGCGGTGCCTGGACACGGGGATGGAAGTGCTCTTCGGGCAGTCCTTCCACGACAGGTTCATCGTGGCACCGGACGTGGTGCTCAGCGGCTCGGTCAACGGCACCTATCCCGGGCTCGACAGGAACCGCGAGACCTTGACGCTGCACACGCGCAGCTCGTCCCCCCGGGATTACGCCAGCGCGTTGGCGGTCTGTGAGAACCACCTCGCCAGCGCGCGGCACATGGGCGTGTGCCGGCCTCCACGCGCGAACGCGGGCATCGCCCAACACACCTCGATCCAGGAGATTCGTCGATGCTACAGCACCTCGTGGAGATGAAGCGCCCGGTCGTCCTGTGCGACTCGGTCCACGGCGCGCTCGGGGGCATCCTCCAGGCCCTGTTCGTCCAGAGGCTCCCCTTCGTCGACCTGGTGAGCCGGAGCTCCGAGCGGGACGGCGAGGGGCCATCCCCATCCGACGTCTTCGATCGGGTCCACGAGTTCCTGGTGGCGGGCAGGTGGCTGGATGATGAGCAGCGGATGACCGAGTCCGCCACGGGGTTGCGGCGCCTGCGCATTCCCAACCCGATGGAGGGAATGACGGAGCTGCCGTCCCGGGTGAAGTTGAGCTCCTTGAAGCCGGCTGCGGCCCTGCTCAGGACCTTCCTGCTGCTGCGGGTGCGCTTTCAAGAAACCGCGCGGCTGGAGGCTCGCAAGGACGAAGAGGCGGAGTTGGATGCGCTTTACCTCATCGGGGATGTCTTCACCGAGCGCTACCCGGTACGCGCGGAGTGGGCGGTCAAGGGCGAGACCGTGCTCCTCACCCTGCGCGGCGAGCCCCAGCGTGCGCCCGGAGGAGGCTGGGACCGGCTAGGTTACATCCGTGCCCGGGACGCATGTCTGCTGCTGCGGCCACTGAAGGAGGCGCTGGACGGTCCCGTGCGTCCGCTGGTCATCCCTCGCGAGGCGCGCGCGGAACGGGGTGAACGGAGCACGGTACGAGTCCGGGTGCCAGCGTCCGCCCGCGATCGCATCGCCGCCGTCCACTGGCTGGAAGAGCTCAAGCTGCTGAAGAACCTCGCCCGCCCCAACCAGGATGGACCGCTCCCCACGCCGGGACCGCTGGGCGAGCATGCCTCCCACGAGATGACCACGGGGGGATACGTCGTGGGGACCCGGGGACGCCAGATGGAGGAAGTCCTGCCCGTGCGTGTCGTGGCGAACGCGGCGCCCACGGAGGTCATCCAGCCGCGGGATGCCCAGGGGCGGATCGCCATCACCCTGGAGGGGCTCGGAGGGGCGAGGGAGATCGGCGCCAACGCGTACTACTACCAGTTCGGCGAACGTGGCCTGCTCGTGGACGTGGGCTACGACGCCACCCGGGATGGGTGGATGGGGCTGCCCGCGCTCGAGCGCATCACCCGGCTGGACGCGGTCATCCTCACGCACGCGCACATCGATCACATCGGCTCGTTGCCTCTGCTACTCGACGTCTTCCCGGACGTTCCCGTCTACTGCACCCGGGCCACCCTGGGGGTGCTGTCCCCGATGCTGTTCGACTCGGCCAAGGTGGCGGGGTTCCGGTACGAGGAGACGGGAGAGATGTCCGCCATCACGCGGGGAATGGTGAGCACCCTCGCGCCATCGCGCTTCCGGGTGCTCGACTATGAAGAGCGCACCGAGGTGCCCGAGATTCCGGGGCTCTCCCTTCAATTCCATGACGCCGGACACATCATCGGCTCCGCCAACGCGAGGCTCGACTTCGCGGGCACCGCCATCCTTCACACGGGTGACATCAGCGTGGAGGACCAGCACCTGCTGCACGGCATGCGCGTGGAGGACCAGCGGGCCCACCACGTCATCATGGAGGGGACCTACAGCGGTGAGCCGGAGTTCAACCGGGAGCAGCGCCGCAAGGCGGTCGACGATTTCCTGGAAGCGCTGGCGGAGCGGCTGGACGCGGGCGGCTCCGTGCTGATTCCCGCCTTCTCCCTGGGACGGGCCCAGGAGTTGGTGGGCATGCTGGTGGACTGGCGGAAGAACAGCGGCAGGTCGTTTCCCATCTATACGGTGGGGATGGTCAACACGCTGAACGAAATCAGCGGCCAGTTCCCCGAGTTCCTGCCCGGGCTCCAGGGGCAGCCCTTCCAGGAGACCCAGTCGTTCGACGTGGGCGACCAGCGGGACATGTCCCACGAGGAGCGTCGGGACGCCTATGCGCGCGCGTTTCGTGAGGCGGCCCAGGCTCACCCGTGCGCCATCATCGCGAGCCACGGAATGATGATGGAGAAGACCGGCTCGTACTTCATCGGCCGGGCCATCCTCGGCGGAGATGACGAGCGCCATGCCATCTTCCTGTGCGGCTACATGGATCCGCGTACACCGGGGTATCGGCTGCACCATCAGTGCTGCGAGCCGATCATCGACTACGGCATTGGGGACGCCATCCTGCGGAAGATTCCGGAGACGCGCATCCGCTTCTACCGACTGACGGCGCACGCCAGTTACCAGGAGCTGGTGGAGGTCGGCACGCGAATCCCGCTCAAGACGGTGACGCTGATTCACGGGGAGGCCAAGGGCCTCGACTTCCTCCGGGAAGATCTGCTGAAGCGGGTGAACGCGGAAGGCCGTGCGCTCCAGGTCCGCGCCCCCGCGATGGGTGAGCGGATCCTCCTGGAGCATGTCCCGGCTCCTCCCCACTGGGAGTTCGAGCCCGCCATTGCCCGGAAGGCGGACCGCATGGGTCCCGATGGTCTCCGGCTCGACGGATTCTCCCTCCAGGGCATGACTCGGCAAGGAACAAAGACCTCGGCGCTGCTCCCCATCGGGGAGCAAACCGTGATGCTGTCGCTCAAGACCGATCGGGTCAATCCGAGGCGCATCATCCGGGTCGAGGCCCCGCAGGGGACTCCCGGTGGGCCCGTGTGCCTCTATGACCGCGAGCGGAACCTGGGGGACCTGACGCGTCTGCCCTGGTCGACTCCCGGCAAGGCGCTCTGGGTAGTGACGGCGGAGGACTCGGACGGGCGGCGGACCCAGAGCCGGCTCTCCTTCTTCTGTAACGCCGAAGTGCGAGTGCTCTCCGCGGCACTCGAGGCCAAGCGGCCCATGCTCGAGTTGGAGGTGGGGGGCCACCACACGCCTCGATTCCAGGGACTGCGTGTGCAGGGAAACCCCCAGCTCCTCCAAGTCACCGAGTGGGACTGGGATGCGATGACGCGTAGGATGCGGCTCCAACTCCGGACGCCCTTCGAGGTCCGCTCGCTCGATGACGTGCAGATCGAGCTGGGCTGGGACGGTTGGGTCCAACGGGACTTTCCGCTGGGAACGCTCACGTTGGAGCCCCGCATCGACGTGCTGGTCGCTCCTGCTCGAGTGGGCGTCTCGATGAGCCTCCAGGTCCACTCGAGTCCGCCGCCCCGGGCCGCGCGCTTCGACAGCCGTCCAGCGCGCCTTGAAGGAGGCCAGGTCTCCTTCACGCCTCGCCAACCAGGTCCCGCCCCCCTCGAACTGCAGTACGGCCGGGAGGATGGCCAGTGGGAATGGCGGGAAGCCGAGCTCATCGAAGTACAGTCCTCGGCACGGGTGGACATCCCACGCGCGATGGATCTCACGCGTGAACTCGAGGTCGTCATCCGCAACATTGAGCCCACGCTGCACGGGGTGTCGCTCGAGCTGCGCGTCGATGACGAGATCCTGACGCACTGGAAGGCGGGCGCGCAGCCGCACCGCTGGTCCGGCTCGCTGTCGACCAGTGGAGATCTGGAGGTGGAGCTCGTCGCACCCGGCCAGGGATTCACCTTGTGGCGGGGAATGCTCCACGTGAGAACAGGCCTGGAGCTCGACAAGGACAGGAGCCTACCCGTCACCAGCGCCGATGGGGGCGTCGAGGCTCGGCTGGTCTGGCCCAGCATCTCCGCCGAGAGCCGGAAGCAGGTTGAGCAGGCCTTCCACGCCGAAGGATTCACCCGCCTCCGTTGGGATGCGGACGCGCTCCACGTGCGAGGGACTCCGGAGACCATTGGCTCCCGTGAGGTGGTGCTGGTGGATGGGCCCGCGCATCACCGGGTGAGCATCGTCACGCTGCCGTCCCAGACGCTCTGCCTCCAACCCGCTTCGCCCCATGGACCAGGGCAGCGCCTCACCGTCAGCACGACGGGAGGCGCGCTGGATTCCGGACTGGAGGACACGGATGGGGGGCCCTTGTCCATCATGGTCGAACGGCTCTCTCCCCTCATGGACACGCTCTCCGCCAAGGTCGACGGCGCGACCCTCCAGCTCCTGCACCCCGGGCGCTACAGTGTCGCGCTTACCGCCTGGGGTAAGCGGCTGTCCCATTTGGAGACGGAGGTAGGCCTGCCGGCACCTCTGCCCGCGCTTCCCCAGGTGCAGCCCTCGGAACTCGAAGCCTCAAGCGCGTCCGGCGCCAGTGAGCATGTCGAACAACTCCCTCCGGGGCCATTGACCCTGGCGTTGCGGCCCGCAGGGGGGTCCTTCCGCGTGCTCCAGCACATGGCGGATCGCCTGGATGCCATGGCGTGGGAGTTCGTGAAGGCCCGTCTCGACCAGCAGGAACAGGTCATGGTGGTAACGCCGGGGCTCACGCTTCCGTCGGAGGCGGGCCAATTGCTCCGTCGGCTCCGCCAGGAACGTCCGAGCACATCTGTCGCACACCTCTCCTACCCCGCACCTCGGGGCGAGTTGGCGCCAGACCTCGAGCGGGCCCGCAGGCTGCACGAGCATGTCGCGTGCGTCATTCCCGCCGGAACGACCATCGATCGCTTCGATGCCTACAAGTGCCCCCGATGCGCGGCTGTCATGAAGCTCCAGAGTGATGACCAGAGTCTCTGGCTGCGCTGCCAGGGATGCGGCCACGAGGATCGCGGGGTGGCGCTCACTCTGGACAGGTTCCGGCGCGAGAACGTACGCGTCCTCTTCACGGATTACCGCATCGCCCGTTATCTCCGAAGCGATATGGGCTCACGTTACGCCGGGGCCTTCGGCCGCGCGGTACGCTGCCAACAGTGCATGGGGCTCCAGCCCGCATTCCTACGACCCGGGCCGTGGGACGGCGCATTGCTGCGGCGGCTGGTGTCGGCGATGGCTGGCGCCTGGCGACCCGATGATGAGGAGGGCAGCACCCGGCGGGCCGTGCGACGGGCCGCGCAGCGAACAGGAAGGCCCCAGACGGGTGAGCTCACACGGCTCGAGCGCGCTTTGCGGCTCCTGGTGGATGAGGGGGTGATCGTTCAGGGACAGCCCGTGCCCGCAGTGAGACGCCTGGAAGAGGGAGTGAGCCTGTGCTGCGGCAGGCCACTCGCCTGGTCCAGCCACCGTATCTCCTACGTCTTCCTCGATCTCAGGACCCTGCTGCTGCAGCCTGACGGACTCCACCCGAAGCTGCCCACCGGCCCGGAAGGGGTCCGGCAACTGCTGTGCCTCGCGGAGGAGGATGGGGTCTTGCAGGTCGCGCCGCCTCGACCGAGGGAACCCAGGAGGAAGCCTTCCTTCAGGCCCAACAAGCGGCGTTGAGGGCACCTGCCCCAAGAGACACTGCGCGTGGGCCATTGCCAAGCCGCGCTGGTGCGCGCCAAGACGCTCGATGAACTGTATCCGTTGAGCGGAAACTGCGCCGCGTTCCCCTTGGGGATCTGCTGCCGCGCCCCTGTCACCTCGCTCCCACGGAATCAAAGGAATGTACCGCTCGGACCTCTGCTCCGTAGACAGGTAGATGGACCTCCACTCCCATCCAGTACCCACTTGGTACCCACCCCAGGTGGACTCACCTGGACTCTGGTGAACTCTTGCGGGGGGCTGCTCAGAGAGAAGCCGCTAAGCTTTCGGGACTCTTGAGGATTTTAAGTCCGCTGCGTCTGCCAGTTCCGCCACTCGTGCCGAGCTGCGCGCCGCACCCTACAGGGCCTGTCCCACCTCCGGCAAAGGCCTCGTGCGCCCCCCCCGCTCCCCTTCTTTGCCGGAGGGGCTCCAGGCGGGCCGGGCATCCGGCCTTCCCGCCTGGCGACGCCCTGGCGCCTCCCGGCGGCCCCTGGGGATGCGCCAACCCCTGGAGAGCGTTGAAGAATCTAGGGCCCTGGGTCGGATTCGCCGCCGTGGCGGCCGCTGCCGGGGCCCGGCTCTTCACTGTTCGACGGACGGGATGTGCTCCACCGTCGCATCCCGCCTGCCCCTGTTATAAAGCGCCCCCCATGCTCGAGACTGTTACCAAGGGCTTCCGCGCCGCCAAGAACCGCCTCGCCGGCAAGAGCGAGCTCACCCCGGAGCTGGTCGACGAGTCGCTGCGCGACATCCGCGTCTCCCTGCTCGAGGCCGACGTGGCCTTCGACGTGGTGAAGAAGTTTGTCGCCCGCGTCCGCGAGAAGTCCGTGGGTGAGATGGTCCAGACGACCATCACCGACAAGGCTGGCCAGAAGCGCAAGGTCAGCCCGATGGACCACTTCATCAAGATCTGCCACGACGAGCTGGAGGCCCTCATGGGGCCCGTCGACACCAGCTTGAAGCTGAAGCCCAAGGGCCAGCTGTCCGGCATCATGATGGTGGGCCTCCAGGGCTCCGGTAAGACGACGACGACGGGCAAGCTCGCCAGCCGGCTCCTCCAGGAGGGACGCAAGCCCCTGCTCGTCGCCGCCGACATCTACCGCCCCGCCGCCGTGGACCAGCTCAAGGTCCTGGGCGAGCGCCTCAAGGTCCCCGTCTACCACGAGCCCGGCGTCCAGCCGCCCGAGCTCGCCAAGCGTGGCTACGCCGCCGCCCGCGAGCAGAAGTGCGACGTGGTACTCATCGACACCGCCGGCCGGCTCGCCATCGACGAGGCGCTGATGGCGGAGCTGGAGGCCATCAAGGGCAACGTCCAGCCGGACAACATCCTGCTGGTGTGTGACGCGATGATTGGCCAGGACTCCGTGCGCACGGCGGCGGAGTTCGACCGGCGGCTGACGCTGGACGGCTTCATCCTCACCAAGCTGGACGGTGACGCCCGCGGCGGCGCGGCGCTGTCCATCAAGGAAGTGACGGGCAAGCCCATCAAGTTCCTCGGCATGGGCGAGTCGATGGACAAGCTCGAGGAGTTCCGCCCGGCCGGCCTCGCGGGCCGCATCCTCGGGTTCGGCGACATCGTCGGCCTGATGAAGGACTTCGAGAAGGTCGTCGACGAGAAGAAAGCCGAGGAGGATGCGAAGAAGCTCCTCTCCGGCCAGTTCACGATGAAGGACTTCGTCGAGCAGATCCGCATGGTCCGGAAGATGGGACCGCTCAAGGACCTGCTGGAGAAGTTCCCCCTCTTCGGCGACCTCACCGAGCACCTCAACCCGGACGAGAAGGAGCTCACGAAGATCGAGTCGATGTACGACTCGATGACGGCGAAGGAGCGCCTGCGGCCGGACACCATCAACAACAGCCGCATCCAGCGCATCGCCAAGGGCAGCGGCCGCAAGGTCGAAGAGGTCAAGGAGCTGCTCCAGAAGTTCGGGATGATGCAGCAGGTGATGGGCACCATCGGGCAGAACCCGGGCCTGCTGGGCCGCATCCCGGGCTTCAAGCAGCTCGGTCAGCTGTCGCAGATGAAGAACATGGACCTCTCCAGCATGTTCGGCGGCGACCCGAAGATGATGGAGAAGATGATGAGCGGCGGCATCCCGGGCATGGGCATGCCGATGCAGATGCCGCAGATTGCGCCCGGCTACACGCCGCCCATGGGCCAGGCCGCCATGGCCAAGGCGCGGTTGATGGGCTACGCCCCGCCCTCCGCCGCCGGCAAGAGCGAGGACCGCGACGCCATCAAGGAGCGCCGCAAGCGGGAGAAGGAAAACAAGAAGAAGAACCGGAAGAAGAAGTAGGCCGCTCGCGCCCCCGGTGCCCACGCCCGCCTCCCCGCATCCGTGCTGGGAGTGCGGGCGTTCGTGTTTCGGCACCAACGTCCAGCTTGGTGGACGCCTATCTCGCGGAGGTTACGGAGAGGCGCGCTCCCTGCGCGACTTGCGCACGGCGCACTCGCAGAGGCACAAGGAGAGCGCCGCAGCAGGCAATGCGCGGTCCGTTCCTCAAGTGTCCATGCACGGAACGGTTCTTGCGATGCGCACGAGCATGCACTACCCGCGACTCTTTCTTCCTTTGTTGTTCGTCCTCTACGCAGGCACGGCCTGCATCAATGTCCCAGATGTGGAGCCGCCCCCTGCCGGAGCCGATGCCGGCTCGACGGTCGATGCCGGGTCCGAGGAGCCTCGCCCGCTCACGCTGCTCAGTACGCTTCCTGTAGGTGGCTCGACGCAGGTCGCCGTCGACACGCAGTTCGTGCTCACCTTTTCGACCCCCCTTGATACGGGGTCCCTGAGGCTGGAGGTGACGCCGTCGGTGACGCTAGGCCCCATCGAGTGGGGCGATCGCGGAACAATCGCGACGCTGCGTCCATCCGCTGCCCTGGCGCAGAACACGACCTATACTGTCACTGTTGATGCAGAGGGCCTCTCGGGCCAGTCGCTGACCGGAACCCGTTCGTTCTCGTTCAGCACCACGGGCCCTGCTCCAGACACCACGCCGCCCACCATCCTCAACACGACGCCGGGCCATGCCTCCATCGGTGTCCCACGAGATGCCCTCATTGAGGTTCTCTTCTCAGAGCCCATGGACACGGCCTCGGTTCAAACGGCCTTCGCCATCACTTCGCCCGCGGGCCTCAACTCCGGCAGCTTTTCGTGGAACGAGGCGGAGACGGTGATGACCTACGCGCTTCCGTCGATGGCTGCCTACGGAACCGACGTGATTTGGCAAATTTCCACGTCAGCCAAGGACAAGGCAGGCAACAACTTGTCAGAGGCTAGTCACCGCGAGTTCAGAATCGTCCGCCAAGCCTCAATGACGATGCCCATCGTTTACTCGATGAGTGGAACCATCACGGAAGACACGCCGGATCGCCATTACCGATCATTCAATACATACGAGCTTGAGCGCATAGGAGACAACAGCGCCCATCAAAGCAGCCGGCTTTTCTTGGGATTCAAGCTTGATGCATTGCCTTCGGAACTCGTCCGAATCAATCAGTCTACAGTCAGGTGGTGGCTCGGTGGCCAACTGGGCCAGCCATTCGAAAAGCTTGGGCCACTCCTGATGGAACCAGTAGAGGTGGGCGAATCTCTACCACAGTCGAACGCAGAGGAAAGTAGAAACCCTGTGCTCACCGCAGCCTACAACGCGCAGCCATTGGCCTCCGGCCTTACGATCACCGCAGCAGACACTGGGGAACCGGGACAGTTCGACGTTACGTCGTATGTGATACAAGACTGGGGAAACAGGGTTGAACGAAACTACAGATCTCAGTTTCGCCTCCGATTCACCCTCGGAAGCAATAATGATGGGGTCACTGACGAATTGCGCTCGAGTCCAAACAGGCATCCGGCACTAGCCGAGCTTGAAGTCGTCTACGAGTATCCTTGAACTGCTGAGCGAGACGAGCCGTTCAATGGTCGGCTCGTCCTCGCGGTGCCCATTGGAGCTTCTACTCCTGTCGCTTGGGAACCACGAGGCCCTGACTCAGGCGCTTGAGCACCCGCTGCTTCTGCCGCCGCTTATAGGCCTCGTGAGCATTGTCCCCTAGCTCGTTGAGCCGAGCCGTTTCCTCGTCGACAATCTGGAACTCCACCAGCGTAATAATGATTCTTCCCTTTCGCTGGCGGTGGTCCGAGTCAGGCGGAGGGAGATACGCATCCATGCGTACAGGCATATCGACAACAAAGTTGAGCGCGCGATACGTATTTCCCGAGAAGGCATTGCCACCATTTCCCTCGCGATCTTCGAAGTCGCGGTCGAGATGGAGTCTCGAAGTGAACTGCTCGAAGTGAGGGTTCTCGGAGAGCACCATCTTGAATGGCAGTAGCGTATTCTCGGTCTGGCCTGGCACCACGAGATGGAAGGGGAACAGTCGCTGTGTGAGGTAATAGAGAACCGGCAGTAAGTCCTCGCGCTTGCGCGTTACGACCCTGAACCGGGTCCGGTCGTACACTTGAGCCGCGACGGTTTCCTTCTTCGCCAGGAGCTTGGTGACCAACGAATCCTGCGTCTTGATCGAATGGGCGAATTCGACGACAGGAAGCCCCTTCGCTTGCATTTCCGAGGCAACCGCCAGGACTTTCGCGGTCACCATCTCTCCGAGTTCCGCCTCGGATACCGCCAGGCGAAAGAGCAAATCCCGTCCTTCAATATGCTGGATGACGTGCATGACCTTCAGCACCACACACGCAATCCTGCGATGACGGGGAGCCCCCTTCACACCAGCCGCATAGAGAAACAGGTCATGAATCTCCGCAGGACGGGCGACCGCATCCGCGACACGGTAGTTGAACGTCTTGCGCAGGTATTCGACAGCTTCGGACAACACGCCCCGAGCCCACTCCTCATCGTACGGGCGAGATAGGTCCAACTGAAGCAGACGAAGGAAGTTGTCGACCTCCTCGCGCGTCTGGAAGTGCATCCTCCGCCAGTCGATGACCGACCCACCTCGGAGGATAAGCCGAATGCGCTCAAGCTCGCGCAGCCCCATCCGCTCCACCGGACAGATGGGGATGTCGGGCAAGACTGGAGCAAGGGAGGGGGGCTTCACACTCAGCTTCCTAGCCGAGCCCCCCCATATGGGGAAGCCCTCAAAAGCAAAGGGGCCTCTCCATAAAGAGAGGCCCCTCTTATTGCAACGAAGTGCCCTACCTACTGGGCAGAGACAAGGCGGTTGTTGTCGTACCGCACCTGGCTGACGACCTGACCATCCTGAGACAGCTCCTGCGTCAGGCCGTGCTTCCTGCTGTTCTTGTACTCTTCAACAAGGTGCGGCTTGCCATTGGGGAAGTACGTGATGCGCTTGCCATCCCAGGCCCCATCCTTGAACTCAGTGGTTCCCCACTTGGTGCCGGCGGCGTCAAAGAACGTCCAGACACCAACCTTCAATCCGTTCTCGAACTGCCCCTGCGTCGCCTTCACCCCATTCGGGTGGTACTCGACGTAATCGCCATGCGCGATCTGAGTACCGTGCTTTGCATCGAACTTCGTGCAGGAAAGGCCTTCGGCCTTTGAACCGGACTGCTTCGTTCCGGCAGGGCAGTTCAACTTCACTGCAGCGTCCTTGGCCATCGCCGTCGGGGCAGCCAAAGCCAGCCCGAGGGTCATCGTCCGAATCAGCTTGGTGTACCGCATGATCTCTCCTTATCAAGACGCCGAACTGTTTGCGCCCCATCGTGAAACGGTCGGGCGCAATGAAGATTCACCGAGCCCTTGCGTTAGCAGTGCAGCGACATCCCACACCCCAACCAAGGCTCCAGGGCCGCATCAACCCAGTCCTAGTAGTTCGACCGGTAGCAGAAGAAATTGCCGTCCGCGAAGTGATACCCGGTCAAGGTCGTGGTGCTGTCCGCCGGAACGCAAAGGTTGACGATAATGTCGGCGTGATCACCGTTCGCCGAGACAACATAGTCATCCTGTCCGTTACTCACGACCGGGCTGATACGAGTTCCGTCCGTCAGAACGTAGTAGAAGCCGCCCAGACCTCCGGAGTTCGGAGGGAACGGCGATGAGGGGTCCGTGTACGCAGAAACACGAAGCCGCAGCCGCTGCAGCCCGGTGCACCAAGAACTAGTGCCCGGCGTCGCACTAACAGTTTCAATGTTGTAGATGATGGGCCCCGTGGTGCCGACATCCGCCTTGTTGGGGTACGCGGTGTAGTTCTGGCACGTCGGCGCGGGCGGCTCGGAGCAGGTGCCGCTGGAGCAGATGAGACCGTAGTCGCACGTCGACAGGCCCTCGCCGTTGCAGCTGTCGCCAGGCTCGGGCTCGGTGTCACCCTCCTCGCACTGACCGGTGCTCACGTTGCAGGTCCGGTCGCCGGTGCAGTCCGCGTTGGACGAGCAGGCCGTCACGCAGACGTTGTCCAGGTTGGAGCAGACCAGGTCGGTGGACTCGGAGTCCGCGCCGCCGTTGCAGAGCGCGTCCGTGGAGCACTGGCAGATCATCGTGTTGGCGTTGGCGCCCGTGCCGCCCACCGGGGCGCAGGTCTTCGCCGTGGAGGGACAGTCCGCACCAGAGTTACAGGTCTGCACGCAGATCTGGGCAGTCGGGTGACAGATCTCCGACTCTCCGCACTCGTCATTGCTGGTGCACGCGCCCGGAGACGTCGAGTCGTCACCGCAACCAGCCATGAGACCGCTCATTGCGCCCAGCGCAGTGAGCACCCACATCATCTTGCGAAGCTGCATGTTGAGATTTCCTCTTGTTTGGAACGCCGCCCGGGGGGCCTCCGGCCACTGACAACAGGCCCCGACATCCATGCGAGCACGTCAGGCTTAGTCCCGCCGATCCGGACGTGTCAACGAGTGTCGACGCCTCCTCGACGGCTGCAGGGCCGGGAAATTCACCCGTCACACAAGCCGACAGTTGGAGCGGAGCGCATCGCGACGCACATGTCGCGATGCGCCCACAGCCGACCCCGCACCTTCAGAAGGTGAACGGAAAGTCGATGGGCTCGCCCTGCCGCTTGTGACGCGGGAAGGTCCAGCTCTTGATGAGCCCCGAGATGCAGCTCGCCATGTAGGTGGAGCGGAACTCATCCGTGCGGCACGAGATTCCGGTCGTCTTCCCGCTCGTCTGGATGGTCCACCGCATCACCAGCTTGCCGCTCAACGACGGGTCCTTCTTCTTCTGCTCGTTGACGCACTTGACGATGGCCGGCTTGTTCGCGAGCACCACCGCCATGATGTCCGACTGCTGCAGTCGGTCCGGCGTGCCGCCCCCCGGCTCAGGCGGCACGTACGCCGTCGGACGCGACGCCGTCGGCTTCGACGTCGAGCTCGACTTCTTCGTGCCAAACAGCTCGTCGAAGTCATCGTCCGAGTCACTCGACGACGGCCGCTCGGCGCGGGCAGACGCGGACCGCGGCTCGGGGTCCTCCCTGCGTGAGGAGGACGACGTCCGGCGGCTGCTGCTGGGCCGCTCCACCTTCGCCACCGCCGTCTCCGCGGGCTTCGCAGGCTCCGCGGCGGGAGGTGGCGTCGGCGCGGCCGCCACGGCCGTGGGCGCCGTCTCAGGCGGAGGCGTCGCCGGAGCAGCCGCCGTGTTCGCAGGTGCCGCCGCCCCTTCCGTGGCTGGAGGCGTCGCGGGGCTCGTGGGCGCCTGAGCGGTCGCCGCCGGAGCCGTGTTCGCCGGAGGCGGCGCTGCGGGCGGCGGCGTTGGCGCGGCCGCTGGCGCCGAGGCAACGACCGGCGGGCTCGCAGGCGCAGCCTCCGTGCCGGAGCCGCCCTTCAGGAAGAGGGCCGCGGCACCACCACCCACCACGAGCAGGCCCGCGGCAATGCCCGCGAAGAGCCCCGTCTTGCTCTTTCCGCCACCCTGCCCCGCCCCCGGTGGTGGGTACGCGACCGGATAGCTCGGCTGCGGTGGATACGGCATCGGCGCCGGCTGCGCGTACTGCGGCGCGGGCGGCTGCCCATATGGCATCGGCGCCGGCTGCGCGTACTGCGGCGCGGGCGGCTGCCCATATGGCATCGGCGCGGCCATGGCCGGCGCCATCGGAACCTCCGCGCCACGCAGCGATGGCGAGGACACCGGCTCCGGGGGCGGCATGGGCACATCGAGGAGCCGCGACTGCGACACCGGCTCCTTGCCCAGCGCGGGCGCGGGCGTCGGCGGAGGCTTGGACAGGGCCTCGTTCTCCTCCTTCACCAGCGAGGCCAGCACACTCGCCGCGGAGGGCTTCCAGCCCACGGGCTCCTCGGACGAGGCGGCGGCAGCCCCCGCCTGCGCGCCCTTGCCCGCACTGAACGCGGACTGCACCGGACCGGCGGACACCGTGGGCGTCGAACCGGACACGGGCTCGGGCGCGACGATGACCGGCTTGGAGGGCCGAGGCGCCAGCACCGACGCGAGGTCCGTCGCCTCCGACAGCGGAATCCAGTCGCTGAATCCCGAACGCCAGCACAGGCTGTCCGGGCCGACCTCCCCGCGGTCCCAGAGGTCCTTGACCTTCTCCACGCCGAAGGGGCCGACCTGCTTCTCGTCGATGGCCACGTACCACTCGTGCGCGGCCGCGTTGGGCTTCGCCTCTTCCTTGTCCGGCTCGGCCTCGGCCTCGGCCAGCTTGCGCACGTTCTCCGCGGACGCCTCACGCGCCGCGGCCTCGTTCGCCGCCTCCGTGGGAATCTTGTGCGTGCCGGAGCTCAGCACCTGGTCGAAGACGGCGCCAATCTCGTCCTCTTCCACGTCCGTGAACAGACCGCCTTCGGGCGGCGTGCCCAGCGTCGCGGGCATGGTGGCAGCGGCAGCATCGCTCCCCTTGCTCGCCTCGCTCGTGGCGGAAGTCTCGGAGGGGGAGGACTCGGACGCGGAGTCCTTCGCGGCCGGCGCGCCAGCGGGACGCACGGTGATGGTGTGGCCGCACTTCTTGCAACGAACCTTGACCCCCTTGGGGCCAATCTTGTCGTCGCTGATCATGTACTGCGCGCGGCAACTGTCGCAGACGAAACGCATCGTTCCCGTAAGCCTCGGAAATAACGGGAGAAATCCCGCGTGAATCGTAGAAGTGGCAGCCGGAGGGGTCAAGGTTCGGAGCCAAGACCGCCCGCCTGCCTATTAACGCATGAACCCCGCCGCGGGTTCTGTCGCTACCTGCGCACCTGGACCTCCACGTGCGTACCCACGGCGACGCGCAGCTCACGCAGGTCGTCGGAGGTGGCGAACACCAGCAGTTCCCGTAGCTTGTTGCGCACCGGGACGCGGAAGGCGGAGCCCGTCTCGCCCTGCACCATGCGGCGCACCGGCTCCATCTCCCCCGCGGCGAGCAGACCCGCCCGCGCCGCGGTGAGCTCCGCGCCCTCCAGGTACTGACGCACCGACTGGGGCGTGGCGGTGGGCAGCCACGCACGCGCCGCCTTGGCCAGCGCCGCCCGGTCCGGTTCGCTGAGGCTCTTCTCCAGCAGCCGGCGCTCGGGCTCCACCAGGTGCTGCGCCTCGGCGATGCGCACGTTGCCCACGACGAGGCTCAGCGCCGCCTGGAGGATGGCCTCCAGCCGCTCTGGCGCCACGCGCTGGCTGAACGCCAGCTCGGAGCGCGCCAGCGCCAGCGTGCGGCCCAGGAGGTAATAGACCTCCTTCTGGCCCTGCTCGGCGAAGTACTTGCCGCCCACGCGCAGCGAGGCCGGGTGCGTCTGCAGCAGCTCCACGTTGACGAGCGGCTCGGGGGCTGGCTCGTTGGAGCGCTTGGCCATCCGCTCACGCGTCGCCACGAGGAAGGGCGAGTACAGCTCCACCGCCTCCATGCCCAGCACGCGCGCCACGTACCGGTAGTGGTGGACGTGGTACTCGGGCGCGGTCGCCACGTCGATGCGGTGACGCTTGGGCACCAGTTGGTACTGCGGGAACGGCACCGCGTACAGGTGCCCCACCTTCGCGAAGAGCAGGCCCAGCAGCTCCGCCAACGGCCCGCGCGCCTTCGGGTGGAACAGGTGGTTGTGCCACAGCTGGTCGTTCAGCGGCCGGGGCTCCACCTTCTCCTTGTTCTTCGCGTAGGGCCCCAGCTTGGTGAGGATTTCCTGCTCGTCCTCGCCGGCCTCGCCCAGCAGCCCCGACACCGCCTGTGCCGCGAGCCACGCGCCGTCATAGTCCTTGCGCAGCGCGGACAGGCGAACCAGCGCGCCCACCACCTTGCGCGGATCCGTCGTGTTCGGCAGCGCGCGCCTCAGCGCGGCGATGGCTTCGTCCTCGCGGCCCAGCATCTGCCCCGCGAGGTCCGCGAAGGCCTCCTGCACCGCCGCGTCGTCCGGCAGTCCCTTGGCGGCCACGCCGTAGGCGGCCACCGCGCCCTCGGGGTGCTTGAGCACCTGGAGGTACAGGTCGCCGAGCGCGCGCCACAGCGCCATGCGCGCCACGTGCGTCTCCGGCGTCTTGGGCAGCCGGCCCAGCATCTTCGTGTAGTTCTCCTCTAGCTGCTTCCACTGGCGCGCGCCGCCGAGCATGGCCTCGAGCGCGCTGAAGGCCTCGACGAAGCGGGGGTCCAGGTCCAGGGCGGCGTTGAAGGCCTCGGCGGCGCCCTCCACGTCCTTCAGGTCATCGCGGCGCAGCTCGCCCAGCGCGAACCAGACGCGCTTGGCCTTGTGCGGCTCCAGCCCCAGCGCGGGGAGCGCCAGCATGCGCGCCAGCACGTCGGCGGCCTTCTGCCCCTGACGCGTCTCGCGCAGCAGCACGTAGAGCTGGTCCATCACCTCCGGCGCGTCCGGCTGGGACTTGAGCGCGTTGGTGAAGGCGTCGATGGCCATGTACGGGTCGTGCAGCTCGTCGCGAGCGATGCGGCCCAGCTCCAGGCACACCTTCGCGCGGGCCTCGCCCTCCAGCACGCCCGCCAGTTGCTGCCGCAGGTCCGCGGACTTCTCGTACTGGCCCTGCTTCTCCAGCAGCGCGACCAGGGCCCGCAGCGTCGGCTCGTGGCCAGGGTCGATGGCGAGCGCCTTCTCGAAGTGGTTCTGCGCGCGGTCCGTCTGGTTCAGCGCGGCGTGGATGTCGCCGAGCTGCCAGTACACCTCCACCACCTCCAGGTCCGTCAGCTCCTCGCGGTGGTGGATGAGGATGGTTTGGAAGACCTTGAGCGCGTCCTCGTAGCGGCGCGTCTGCACCAGCAGGTTGCCGTAGCCCTCCAGCGCCGGGAGATAGGTGGCGTCCAGCTCGTAGGCCTTCTCATAGCTGCCCAGGGCCTTGTCGCGCTTGCCCAGCTTCTCCGCCACGTAGCCCAGGCGGTAGAGCTGGCGGCAGAGGTCGGCGGCGGAGACGGAGTCCTTCTCCGCCATGGCCATCTCCGCCATCTTCCTCGTGACGATGTCCAGCATCCGCTCACCGGACGCCCAGTCTTCGTGCGCGATGTAGACGTCCGACAGCGGACGCGCGGCCTCCAGGCTGTCCGGGATGTGCTTGAGCGCCTCCTGCCAGTAGCCGACGGCCGTGTCGCGGTCCTCCCGCGTCTCGGCGTGGTAGCGCGCCACGTCCAGCAGCGCGCGGCCCTTGGCGGCTGGCTCCTCGGTCTGCTCCGCCTCCTGACGCAGCGTCTGCTCGTAGCCGCTCCAGTCCTGCTCCTGCTCCTGGATGCCCTTCAGGGCGCGGATGCTGGGCAGGTGACCCGGGTCCACCGCGAGGGCCTGCTGATAGGCGGTCCGGGCGCTGCCCGTGTCCATCAGCATGTCCTCGTTGATCTTCCCGAGCCGGTAGTAGAGCTCCACGGCGTCCTTCGACTGCCCGGCGAGCTCTGCCTCCTTCGACAGCATCTCCAGCGCGAAGGGCCAGTTGCCGCTGCGCTCGTACATCGTGCCCAGCGCGTGCAGGGCCGGCCGGCACTCGGGGTCCGCGGCGAGCGCCGCGTGGTAGTTGTTCACTGCCTTGTCGAGCGCCTTGAGCTGCTGGTACTGGACGTTCCCGATGTCCACGTACAGCTCGGCCTGCTCCTGCGGGCTGATGGCGAGCGCGAGCTGCCGCTCGTAGGCCGCGATGAGGTCCTCCCACCGCGCCTGCGCGCGACGGAGCCGGATGAGCGTCTTGATGGCCTGGACGTTCTGCGGGTCGATGGCAAGCACGCTCTCCACGCAGATGTCCGCGTTCGCGGGGTTCTGGTACTTGTCCTCCCAGATGGTCGCGCTGCGGAAGAGGACGCGAATCTTCTCGCGCCAGTCGTCGCTCAGCTCGAGCATGCGCTCGTAGATGGCGAGCAGGTCCGCCGGCTGGTCCAGCCGCGTGTGGAGCCGCTCGAGCGATTCCAGCGCCTCGCGATTGACGGGGTCCAGCTCCAGCGCCTGCCGGTACGCGGCCACCGCCGACTCGTCGTCTCCGATGTCGCGCTCGTAGACGCCCGCCACCTCCACCTGGATGCGCGCGCGCTCCTCGATACTGTCCGCGAGGTCCCGGGCACGCAGCAGCGTGGACGCCACGTCCGGCCACGAGCGCTGGCGGCGGTACAGCGCGGTGAGCACGCCGAGCGTCTCGGCGTCCGGCTCCAGCTCCAGCGCACGCAGCAGCGCGCTGGCGGCCTCGACCGGGTCCTCCAGTTGCTCGTCCCAGACGCGGGCAATCTCGCGGAGGATGCCCTTGCGCTGCTCGATGGAGCCGGCGGCCTCCAGCTTCTGCTCCAGGGCCACCACGTACTCGCGCTGGCGGCCCCGGCGCTGGAACACGGCGGCGAGCCCGTCCAGCGCGGTGGCGTTGGTCGGGTCGAACTCGAGAATCTTCCGGAACGCCGCTTCCGCCGCCTGCGGGTCATCCAGGCGCGTGTCGTGGACGCGCGCGAGCGTGGCGTAGAGGCGCTCGGCCAGCGCGCCACGCGGCAGGTCGTCGGCGACCTCCTCGTAGACGGCGGCCAGCTCCTCGTGGCTGCCCGTCTCGTCGGCCAGGCGCTCGACCTCCTCGCGCAACGTGTCGTCCGAGGCGTCCAGTTGGAGCGCGCGGCACAGCGCCAGGAAGGCCACGTCCTTCTGTCCCAGCCGCGCTTCCTGCACCCGGGCCAGCTCGCGCAGCGCGGCCAGCTTCTCCTCGTCCGTGACGAGGTGGGGCATGTAGCGGTCCATCACCTGGGCATACGCGCGCCAGTCGTTGTGCGTCCGGTACAGCTCGCACGCGCGCTCGTAGGCGGTGCGGTTGGCGGGGTCCAGCTCGAGGACCTTCTCCAGCGCGCCCGAGGACAGCTCGGGCTTGCCGCCCTGCCCCACCCACAGGTCCGCGACGGCGAAGTACGTGGCCACGGCCTGCTCGCGCTCCTCCGCCAGCAGGTGCACCTGCACCTTGAGCTCCAGCGCCCGCACCGCGTCGTTCCACGCGCGCAGCGAGACGAAGAGCGCGTGCACGCGGTCCAGCTCGGGCACCTGGTGCGGCTCCACCTCCAGCGCGCGGCGGGCGGCATCCAGCGCCTCCTCGCGGCGGCCCATGCCGGCGAGCACCTCCGCCAGCCGCAGCCGCAGCGCCTTCACACCGTCGCTGCTCTCCTGGAGCGGCACCAGCCGGCGCAGCACACCGACCAGCTCTTCACGCTGGCCCGTCTCGTCATACAGCTCGCGCAGCGTGTCCAGCACACCCCGGTGACGCGCGTCCCGGTCCAGCGCGGCCTTGAAGTACGGCACCGCCTGCTCCGGCTGCTTCAGCAGGCGGTACACCACGCGGCCCAGGCGCTCGTTGAGGCGCACCACCTCGCGCGGGTCCAGCGTCACCGCCAGCCGGCCCTCGAGGAGCTCTCGCAGGTCCTGCGGCCGGTCGGCGCGCTCGTACAGCGACTCCAGCGCGGAGAAGGCCTGCTCGTTGCGCGCGTTCTTCGACAGCAGCTCGCGGTAGAGCTCGATGGAGCGGTCCAGGTCCGCCAGCCCTTCCGCGGACACCTGCGCCATCTTCGCCAGCACCCGGTCGCGCTCGGCGCCAGATACCTTCTCCGCCTGGAGCTTCAGGATGCCGTACAGCTTCTCCGACGCGCCCGCGGCCTCGTAGATGCCCTCGAGCAGCCGCGCGGACGCGAGGTGCTCCGGGTCCAGGGTGAGGATGCTCTCGTAGGCGCCGGCCGCGCGGTCCGGGCTGTCCAGCCGCTCCTGGTAGAGCTGGCCCAGGCGGAACAGGTAGCCCACGCGGTCCGCGGGCTCCGACACCCCGGCGACCAGCGCCTCCAGGATTCCCGCGAGCTCCGGCCACGCCTCCAACTGGAGGTACAGCCGGTCCAACGCCACCAGCGACGGCTCCTGCACCGTGGGATGCAGCGTTCGCGCGCGCTCGTAGTAGGAGACGGCGCGGTCCGGATCGCGCAGCTTCGTCTCCAGCATCTGCCCCAACCGGAGGCAGATCTGCGCGGCGTCCGCGGCCTCGGCGACGCGTGGGAGTGCCTCCTCGTAGGCGGCCAGCAACTCGTCATAGCTGGCCGACGCGTCCGCCGCGTTCTCCAGCCGAGCGCGAATGCCAGCGTCGTTCGGGTCTTCCTTGAAGGCGCGGAAGAGCGCCAGGAAGGCCAGCTCCGCCTCCTCCTGGGACTCGCGCAGGGTGGCCAGCTCGCCCAGGAGCGCCTTGCGCTCGAACGCGTCACCCGACACGCCCACACGCATCTCGATGACCTGGGCCAGGCGCGTGATGTCACCGCTGGCGCGGAGGGCGCGCAGCAGCGTCTCCACCGCGAGCAGGTTCTGCGGCTCGCGCGCCACCAGCGCCTCCATGCGGCCCACCGCCCCGGCGTGGTTGGGCTGCACGGAGAGCACCTCGCCGTACAGCGCCAGCGCACCCGTGCGGTCCAGCAGGCGCGACTCGCGCACCGTGGCCAGGCGGAACTTCAGCTCCAGGCCTTCCTCGGACGGCAGCAGCGCGATGCGGCGGGCCAGCGCGTCCGCCAGCTCCGGCCAGCGCTCCTGCTGCTGGCAGAGCGCCTCCATGCGCTCCAGCGTGGGCAGGTCGTCCGGCTTGAGCTCCAGCAAGCGGCGGAAGGTGGCCAGGGCGCCCAGGGCATCCTTGAGCTGCTCCTCCTGGAGCGTGCCCATCTGGAAGAGCACGGCGGCACGCCTCGCGGGCTCCTCCACCACGGCGAGCTGGCGCCGCAGCACCTCCAGCAGCTCCGTCGGCTTGCCCTGCGACGCCACCAGACGCACCGTGCCGTCCAGCGCCTCGGTGTCCGTGGGCCGCAGCTCCAGCACGCGCTTCCACGACGCCAGCGCCTCGGCCGGCTCGCCCAGGTCCGTCTGGATGCGAGCCAGCTCGCGGTACAGCTCGGCACGGGACGCATCGCCCGCCTTGCCCACCACCTCCGAGAGGATGGCGGCGAGCTCCTCGGGGGCCTCCGCCTTGTCCACCAGCGAGACGCACAGCTCCAGCGAGCGCAGGTCATCCGGCAGCTCGCGCAGCGCGCGCGTGGCGGCCAGGAAGGCCATCTCCGCGTTCTCCAGCGAGCCGGCGTAGATTTCCGCGATGCGGCGCAGCAGCGCGGCGCGCTCCTGTGGCACGGTCTCCGCCGAGGCCCGCGACTCCAGCATCTCCACCTGCTTCAGGTGGTTGCCCACCGCGGCGAAGACGGGCTCCAGCGCACTGGCCGCGGCACCGCGCAGCGGACTCTCCGAGCGCGCCATCTCCTCGAGCGCGCCCACCGCGCCGGCGTGGCCCTCGCGGCGCGCGAGCACCGTCTGGTACAGCTCCAGCGCGCCACGGGGGTCGTCCAGGCGCGACACCTTCAGCCGGCCCAGGCGCACGCGCAGGTCGGACGCCTCTTCCTGGGCGCCGCGCTCGTCCGCCAGCTGGATTTCCCGCTCGATGTGCTGGGCCAGCTCAGGCCACCGCTCCATCTCCGCGAGCACGCGGCCCAGCAGCTTCAGCGCGTTGGCGTTCTCCGGCCGGATGTCGAGAATCTCCCGGTACGCCTGCGCCGCCAGCGACTTGTCCGCCAGCGTCTCCTCGGCCAGGTGCGCCAGCTCGAAGAGCAGGTTCACCTGCGTGGACGGGTTCGACTCGGCCGCCACCTGGCGGCGCATGACGAGCGCCAGCTCGCGGTGCGCGCCCGTGCGGCGGTGGACGCGGGCGATGGACTCC
The DNA here is from genome assembly GCF_050038885.1 of Pseudomyxococcus flavus. Lineage (NCBI taxonomy): Bacteria > Pseudomonadati > Myxococcota > Myxococcia > Myxococcales > Myxococcaceae > Pseudomyxococcus > Pseudomyxococcus flavus. The sequence continues at coordinate 227,346 of NZ_CP143624.1, forward strand.
AGCACCGCCTTGTTCTTCGGGTCGCGGCGCGACATCTCCTCCATCGCGCGCACGGCCAGGTCATACCGCTTGAGGCGGTTGTCGTAGATGCCCGCCAGCCGCCGCCACAAGTCGCCAGCGAGCGGCTCCTGCGCGCCGCGCTCCAGCTGGTCCTCGTACGCGGCCGCCACCTCCTCGAACGCACCCGAGTCGGCGGCCAGCCGCTCCAGCTCGTCGCGCACCGAGGCCTCCTGCGGCGCCTCGTTGAAGGCCCGCAGCCGCGAGACGAACGCGAGCGACGTCTGCCCCAGCGCCTCGCGCAGCGTCGCAATCTCCTGGATGTGCTCCAGCCGCCGCTCCGGCGCGACGCCGGGCAGCAGCACCTCCAGGACATCCACCAGCTTCCGCGTGTCGTTGACGCCGCGGTACACGGGCTCCAGCAGGCGCGCGGCCTCGGCCCGCGGCGCCTCGTGCGCCATCAGCCGCTCCAGGCCCGCCACCACCTGCCCGTCTCCCGGCGCGAGCTCCAGCAGGCGCCGGTACACCGGCAGCGACTCCGCGGGCCCCACTTCCTTCTCCAGGAGCTGGGCACGCTTCAGCAGCCAGTTGCGCCGCGCGGCGTCGTCCGTCGCGCCGTCCGCGAGCTGGTCCAGGACGTCCGCCTGCTCCACGAAGCGCCGCGCCTTCGCGTACAGCTTCTCCAGCGCGAGCAGTCCCTCGGGTACCTTCCGGAGTGCCAGCGCGGAGCGGTACGTCTCGATGGCCTTCGCGTCCTCGCCCGCGTTCGCGTGCGCCTCGCCGGCCTTGAGCAGCAACCCCACGCGCTCTTCCGGGTCGGTGGAGAGCTGCGCCTGGCGCGTGTAGACCTCCGACAGGCTCTTGGCGTTCTGCCCCTTCTCGTACAGCCGGGACAGGGCCTCCAGCGCCTGCCGGTCCTGCGGCGCATCCGCCAGCAGGGCCTTCCACAGGCGCGCGGCCTCCTCTGGCTGGTCCAGGGACTCGCGCAGCTCCGCCGAGCGGCGCAGCAGCTCCAGCGCCGCCGGGTCGCCCGAGGTCAGCTCCGTGGCCGCCGTCTCGTAGATTTCGGCCAGCACCTCGTGCGAGCCCGTGTCGCGCGCCAGCCGCTCCAGGTCCGGCTGCACGCCCTCCCGGTCCAGGCCCTGCGCGAAGGACTTCACCGCGGACATGAACGCCAGCGAGGGCTGGAGCATGTCGCGCTCGTAGATGCGACGGATCTCCCCCGCGAGGAGGGCCTTCTCCACCGTGAGCGCGGACGCCATCCGCGCCTCCCGCAGCGACACGCGGCGGGCGTGGTCGCCCACCTGCACGAGCACCGGGTCGAGCACCTCCAGCGCCGCGCCGCTCGCGGGCACCGCCGCCTTCACCCAGTCTTCCAGTGCCGCGCGCGCGCCCGGGTGCCCCGGGTCCTCGGCCAGGATCTTCCGGTAGAGGCCCAGCGCCGCGTTCGCGTCGTCCAGCACGGTGCGCTGCAGCTCCGCCAGGCGGAAGGAGACTTCACGCCCCTGCGGGCTCTGCCCTTCCTGGTTGCGGCGCAGCGCCAGCGCCCAGGCCAGGTCCGCGTGGCGGCCGCTCTCGGAGTAGAGCCGGTCCAGGGTCGCCGAGGCCTCGCGGTTCGCCGGGTCGCGCTCCGCGATGATGCGCCACGCGTCGGCGGCGCTCTCCTTGTCCATCAACTTCGTCTCGTGCAGCAGCGCGGCCTCGCGCAGGAACGCCAGCTGCTCGGCGGGCTCCGGCGACGCGGCGGCCAGCTTCTCCAGCACCTCGGCGAGCGCGGCCCACTCCTCTCCCGCGCGGTGCAGCCGCTGGAGGGCGCGCAGGCAGTCCAGATTGCCCGGCTCGATGGCCAGCAACGCGCGCAGCGCATGGACCGCGCCGGCCTTGTCATCCAACTTCTTCTCCTGCACCTCCGCCAGCTCACGCAGCAGTGCGAGGCGCGCGGTGCCGACGTTCCCCTCCTCGGCCAGCTCGGCGAGAATCTCCGCGTAGCTGTCCAGCGAGTCCGCGTCCTCCGCCGCCTGCCGCGCCGAGGAGCGCAACCCCGCGTCACCGGGCGCCAGCCGCAGGGCGCGTGCGAGCGCCGCGAAGGCCAGCTCCGGCTGACGCAGGTGCGACAGGTGGACCTGCGCCGCGTGCCGCAACGCCTGCACACGCGCGGCGTCGTCCTTCGCCACCTCCGCGAGCACGTCCAGCGTGGCCACCAGCTTGCGGTGGTCCTTGGTCCGCTCGAAGGCGGGAACCAGCACGCGCGCCGCCGCCTCGCGCGACGGGCCCGACGCGAGCATCGCCTCCAACGCCGCCAGCGCGTCCGGGTCCGAGGGGCGCTGGAGCAGGATGTCCGCGTAGCTCTGCACGGCCTCCGCGCTGCCGTCCTGTGAATCCTGCAGTAGGTGCGCGCGACGCAGCTTCAGCCGCGCCACCTTGTCCGCGTCGCCGGCGGACTCGGCCAGCGCAATCATTCGCGCCAGCGTGTCTCCCAGCTCCCGCGTGCGCCCCGCCTTCTCGTAGAGCTCCGCCAGGCGCGGCAGGTGCCGCCCTTCCTCGGCGCCATGAGAGAGCGCGGACTGCAGCGCCTCGGCGGCCTGGGCGTCGCGGCCCAGTTCCGCGTTGAGGTCGACGAGCTGCAGCAGCAGCTCCAACCGCTCCGGGCCGCGCGCGCCCTGGATGCGCTTGCGCAGCAGCCCTTCCGCGTCCGCCGAGCGCCCGACGCGACCGTACATCCGCACCAGCCGCTGCAGCAGCGCGTTCGACTCGGGCGCGCGCCCCACCGCGGCCTCCATCGCGGTGATGGCCTCGGCCGCCAGCGCGCCCTCCTCCGCCAGGCTCGCCGCGTCGAGCAGCAGGGGCACCGCCACCGAGGGGTCCTCGGCCTCGGAGGCCAGCGTGCGCAGCACCCGCCCCAGCTCCGCGTGCGCTGAGAGGTCGCGGGCCAGCCGCAGCGCCTCGGCGCGGGCGCCTTCGTCCTTGGTGTCCTCGCGCAGCGCACGGACGCGGACGTCGAAGGCCGCGCGGCTGTCGGCCAGCTGCTTCTCGTGGATGCTGGCCAGCAGCGCGAACAGGCGCTTGCGGGCCGCGGGCTCCGTCGTCACGTCCAGCTGCTGGTGGAGCGCGGCGACCTGCCGCTGGTGATCACCCGTGCGGCCATAGTGCGCCGCCAGCGCCTCCGTCACCTCCGCCGTGCGGATACCTGCGGCCGACAGCCGCTCCAGGCCCCCCACCACCACGCCCGTGGAGACGTTCTCCGCCAGCAGGCCCAGGAACAGGTCCGTCGCGTCCTCCTGACGCCCCAGCCGCTCCGCGTAGAGCTTCGCCTGGCGCGCCGTCCACTCGTTGCGTTCCAGTTGCGTCTCCGCCAGAGCCGCGAGCCGGCCCGCCAGCGCCGCCGCCTCTTCGAACTTCGACAGCGCCACGCACAAGGCCTGGAGCCGCTGCACCGCCGCGGCATCGTCCGGCGCCAGTTGCACCAGTTCGCGGGCCAGGGGCTCCAGCTCCTCGGGCGCGGCGCCGGCCGCCTCGCGCCGGGACACGTCCGCCTCCAGGCGCGCCTTCGGGTCGTCCGCGAGCGCCGCGGCCGCCTGGAGCGACTTCACCGCCTCCATGGCCGCCGCGTCGCCAGGCGCGTGCGTCAGCACCTCGCGCCATGCGGCCTCCGCGCGCGCAGGGTCCGCCAGCGGCCCCTGGAGGAGCTGGGCGAGCTGCCGCCAGAGCGTGGCCGCCACCTCGGCCGCGGGCGCCGCGTGCGCGGCGCGTTGCAGCGCCAGGGCGAGCGCGGGCTGCACCTGCGCCTTCTCCGCGTACTCCACCACCGAGCCCAGCAGCAGTGGACGGCCCGGCTCGAGCTCGAGCGCGCGCGACAGCACCTCGAAGGCGCCGCGCGCGTCGTCCTTCTCCTCGAACATCAGCGCGAGCGCCTCGCAGAAGGCCACGCGCTCGGGACGGGGCCGCGGCGCCAGCAGCGCCAGGTCCAGGAGCGGCACCACCGCGTCCAGCGCCTCATCCTCCGCGAGCAGCCGCGCCAGCTGGAACGCCGCGAGCGCCTGCGTCGGGTCCAGCTTCAGCGCCGCCTCCAGGTGCTCGCGGGCGGCGTCCGCGTCCCGGAGCTGCGCCAGGCAGAGGTCCGCCAGGCGCAGTCGCATCGCCGCCTGCGTCGAGCGGTCCTTCACCGTGCTCAGGTAGCGCTCCAGCACCGCCACCGCCTCCGGCGCGCGGCCCTTCTCCAGGAGCTGCTCGGCCGTCAGGCTCGCCGCATCCGCGCGGGACGGGTCCACCGCCACCGCCTTCTCGAAGGCCGCCAGCGCGCCATCCGCGTCGTTCATCCGGCCCAGCCGCAGCGTGCCCACGCGCAGCCACAGGTCCACCTGCGCGGTGCGGTCCTTGACCTCGCCCGCCATGGCTTCGATTTGCGCGATGGCCGGCCCGAAGTCGCCGCCGGCGCGCAGGGTCAGCTTCTCGATGAGGGACAGGCCCTCGGGCATGCCCGGCCACAACAGGAAGCACCGGTCCAGCGCCTCCTTCACCTTGCCGGCCGAGCCCGGGTCGTACCAGGCGAAGAGCTTCGCCACGAGCAGCGACAGCCGCGCCGCGCTCTTCCGGTCGCGCTCCTCCAGCGACATGCTGCGCAGCATCCGCACGCGGTCGCGCCACGTCTGCTCGAAGCGCTGCAACGCCCGCGAGGCCTTCTCCAGTCGCGCGTTCTGCGGGTCCAGCGCGCGCGCGGCATCCACCACCGTCTGCGCCAGCTCATGCTCGGTGGGGTCATCCACCAGCCGCTCGGCGAGCGCCGCGTACTCCTCCGCCATGCCCGCGTCGCCCAGCGCCGCGCGCTCGCGCTCCAGCGCCTCGAAGGCCGGTTGGAAACGCTCCTCCGTCAGGAACAACTGCCGCACGCGGCGGAAGACGGCCCGGTCCGGCTTCGCCCGCACCGCGCGCTGCAGGCACAGCACGGCGCGGTCGCGGCGGAACAGCTTCTGCTCGTAGAGGTCCGCCGCCTTCAGGTAGTAGCCCGCGCTCTCCTCGCCCTGCGTGACGCCACCCATCCGCTCCAGCACGTCCGCCAGCGCGGCGCCGTCCTGCCTGGACTCGTGCAGCCGCTTGAGCCCGCGCAGCGCGGGAAGCGGCTCCTTCGCCACCAGCAAGGCGCGCTTGAGGAGCTCCTCGGCGCGCTGCGCGTTGCGCTGCCGGTCGTGCGCCAGCTCCGCGGCGCGGCACAGCAGCCGCACGGCCTCGTCGGCGACGACGTCGCGGGAGCGCCCTTCGTAGAGGCGGATCAACTCCTCGACTCGTCCGGCCTTTTCGAGGGCCGCTTCGGTTTCGACGAAGGTGCGGTCATCGGACACGCGCAGCGTGGGACGCGACGAGGGCGTGGGCTGTTGCATGGAGGGGCGGGCCTTGGAATGGAATAGAAAAGCAGCGAGGGCGCCAGTGGCCGGAACTCTACCGGCCGCCAGCGCCCCCGAGCAATCGTGCAAAACCCGCCAAACGGCGGGAATCATTGACCTTCTTGCTACCCAGCCGAGGGAGCGTCAGGAGGCGTGTCGTCACCCGCGCTTCCGTCCGCCGCGTCCGCCGTGGGGGCAGGGGCAGCCGCGGTCGTCTCCGGAAGCGCCTTCGCGCGCTCCACCCCCGCGCTGTCGTTCAGCTGGGTGTAGAGGGCAATGGCCTTGTCACGCTGCTGCAGCTCCTCCGCGAGCTGGGCGGCGCGAGGCAGGTTGCCGAGCTTCTCGTGCAGCGGGAGCGCCTTGTCCTTGCGACCCGCGGCCTCCCACGCCTCGGCGGCGGCGGTGATGTCCCCCAGCAGCTCCAGCCACCGGGCGCGGCCCGCGGGCTTCTGCTCCTGCTCGGCCCGGGCCAGCTCCTTCTGCGCCAGCTCCTTCGCCTCGTCGTCCAGCTTCAGACGCTGCATGAAGTGGAAGGCCTTGGGCGGAGGCAGCGGGCTGAGGACCTCGACGGCCTCGCGGCGCTGGCCCACGGCCGCCAGCAGGGTGGCGGCCCCGAGCCGATCACCCCGCTCCACCAGGCTCTTCACCTCGAGCCCGCGGATGCGGTTGGCGCTGGCCATGTCCCGCGCGCGCTCGTAGGACTTGCGCGCCAGGGTGAGCTTTCCGGCGCGCTCGTAGGCGAGCGCCGCCTGGTCGAACTGACGCGCGCGCTCGTAGAGGCGGGCCACGTTCTCGAAGTCGCCCTTGCCGACGTAGTGCTCCATGAGGAGCTCGTAGGCACCGGCCTTCTCCAACGTGGGCGCGAGCTGGTCCGGCGGGAGCGTGCCCACCAGCCGGCGGGCCATGTCGTTGTCACCCGCGGACAGGGCGTTGCGCAGCGCGCTCTTGAGGTCACCCCCCGCCTCGAACAGACGCGCGGCCTCGGCGAACGAGTTGTTGCGCTCGTGCAGCCGACCCGCGTCACGGGTGCGGCCCATGCCCTCGAGCTGCCTGGCCTGCTCGTCCCAGGTGCCGGTCAGCTCCGGCACCGGACGCTCGCCCCGCTCCGGGCGCTCACCGCGCGCGGGACGCTCACGGCGCTCCCCACGCTCGGGACGCTCGCGGCGCTCGCCCGCTGCACCACGCTCACCCCGGGGGCCCCGCTCACGGCGCTCACCGCGCTCGGGCCGCTCACGGCGCTCCTCGCGGGGCGGCGCGACGGGCTCCTCGACCTCGGGACCCGGCTGGCGACCGCTGGCGGCGAAGGCCGCCTCCGCGCGCTCGCTGTCACCCGCGGCGCGCCAGGCCTGGCCCACCAGGAAGATGACATCCGTCCAGGCATCGAACTTCTCGCGCGCCGGGTCCACCGCGGGCGCGGCGGCCTCGGCGGGAGCTGCCGCCTCGGCCGGCGCGGCGGCCTCCCCTTCGGCGGGCGCGGCAGGCGCCTCGCCCTCAGCGGGCGCGGCCGTCTCGGCGGGCGCGGCGGCCTCCGCCGGAGCGGCCTCGGGCGTCGCCTCCGCCTCGGCGGGCGCGGCGGCCTCGGGCGCGGGCGGCTTGGGCTGACGCTGCACGCGCAGCAGCGTGGTGATGAGGCGGCCACGCGTGTTGAGGTCCAGGTCGTCCAGCGACTTCAGGCGCATGGGCCGCAGCGCGCGGACGATGGCCTGCAGTGGCGCCTTCTCCGCGCCGAAATCCGTCTTGGAGAGTGCCTTCTCCAGGATGCTCAGCTCAGCGATGACGCGCTGGCCTGGGCCCACGGGGCCCTCTTCGCGGTCCCGGCCACGCCCACGGCCCTCACCACGACCGCGGCCCTCGCCGCGTCCTGGCCCGCCGCGGCCGCCAAAACCACCACCCGGTCCGTCACGGCGCGGACCCTGGCCCGGTGCACCCCCGTCACGACCGCGCCCACCCGGGCGCGGCCCACCGCTTCCATTCTCCTGAGGCACGTCTTTCTCCCGCTAGAACGCGTAGCGAATGTTCGGCGCCACCGCGAACCCGAACGAGCCCCCGGAGACGAGGTACTGCCCCGTCACCTCGAGCCCCACGGAAAAGTGGCGCAGCCGTGTGTAGTACTCCACTCCGGGCCCGGCAAACACAAGAATGTCGGAGTCGGGGAGGAGTCGCTTCGGCGAGAACATCGCATAGCCAGCACCTGCGCGGAGATAGAACCAGGTGCGCTTCACTTCCTGACTGTCGGCGAAGCCGACCAGCCGCGCGCGGAGGACCGCGCCGGGAATCATCGTGGAGAAGTCGCCAGACACCGCGCCGCCCGAGTTGCCCACGTACTCGGCGCTCGTCCGCACGCTCGAGCCCATGATGAACAAGCCGACGGACAGGCGCTCGCCCAGGTCCACGCCCACTTCCACCTGCGCCATGGGCCCGGAGGAGAACGGACGCGGCGTGCCTTCGGGCGCCGGCGGGTTGGTGAGGAACAGCGGCCCACCGAGCACCGCGAAGTAGATGCCCCGCTCGATTTCATCGAACGTGACAGCGGGGCGATCCCCCTGGGCAGTGGTGGGCGTCTGGGCGCTCGCGACCGTGGGGAGGAGGAACGAGGCGCACAGGGCAAGTGAGGCGAGGGCTTTCATGCGGTCCTGACGTTGGCCCGGCCCCCGCGGGGGAGTGGGAGCCGGGGAAAGGCGCGGTGGGCGGTCCCTCATCAGGCCCGCCCACCCGGAGAAAGGCCACCCGGCACTATTGGCCGGACTGCTTGAAGATGAACGGATACGTGACGACCACCACGCCGCCGCCCTTCGGCTCGGGGAACTTCCAGGTGCGCACGCGGCCGGCCACACACGTCTCCAGCTCCGCGTTGCCCGCCGTGGACTGCGCCACCGAGGACGTGGCGACCGTGCCCGTCGCGGTGATGACGAACTTCACCGCCACCTTGCCGCCCAGCTTCGGGAAGCGGTTGAGCAGGCTCTCGAAGCAGTAGCGGATCTGCCCACGGTTGCGGTGGATGACCTGGCGGATGAGCTCCTTGTCCAGCGAGCCCATGACCTCGGGCTCGGACGAGGTGATGCCCACGTCGACGCTCTGCTTGCCGCCGAGCACGCCCACGCCGCTGCCGTACGAGCCGGTACCGCCGCCACGGCCCTTGGTGCCGATGCCGCCGATGCCGATGGTATCACCCGTGCCGCCACCGCCGCCGCCCGAGCCGCGCAGCCCCAGGCCGCCGAAGCCGCCCGAGTTGCCCGCCTTGGCGCCGAACATATTGCCCATGGCGCTCTTCAGGTCGCCGCCCAGGCCGCTCTTGCCGAAGACGGTGGAGATGCCGCCCTTGCCGCCGCCGAAGATCTTCGCCGTCAGCGCGCGCGCTTCGTCCTTCTTGTTCGGGTCGCCCTTGGGCGCGGTGCGGTTGTTCGTCTTGGGCGCGTCCTTCTTGCCCATCTGACCTTCGTCACCGCGGCTCTTCTGAGCCATCTCCCCGCTCTTCTTCTGCTCCTTCTGCTGGTTGAGGCGCTCGAGGAACTTGTTCTTCTGCGTCTCCGGCGGCTTGATGATGAGCTTGGCGATGCGGGCGTTGTCGGCCGACAGCTCGTCCGCGTACTCATCGCCCGCGCCCGTGCGGTTCATCGCGGTGATGACGAACGCCGTCGCGATGAAGAACAGCACCAGGAAGATGTTGAGCGCGGTGTAGTCCACCGACTCGCCAATGGGCACCACGACGCGCTTGGGCACCGGCTGGAAGGCCACCTCGAGCGTCACGCCGCCCAGGTCCACCCAGAAGAAGTCGTCCGCGTCGAGCGTGAGCGTGTACGAGTCTCCCTCGTGCGACGCCTTGCCGGACTCGATGACGGCCTTCAGGTCCAGCGTCTCGCCCTTGCGGAACAGCTCGCCCTTCATCTTCCCGGTGAAGCGGACGACGAAGGACTGCCCATCCGAGCGCACCGCCTCGAACTTCGGGCCGCCCAGGCGGGAGTCGCCCATGACGAAGTCCACGCCCTTCTCGCTGCCGACGATGAAGGAGCGCTTCACGCCCGGCGCCATGAAGAACTCACCCACCCGCTGATCGCCCCACGCGAAGCGCAGGCCCACGCCCAGCGGACCGCTGGACTTGGAGCGGCGCACGGTGCGCACGCGCGGCGCGGCCTCCACCGGCGCGGCGGCGACGGGAGCCGGCGCGGGCGCGGGCGCGGCGGGCGCGACCACCGCGTTCTCCTGCGTGGCGGCGAAGGACGGGTCGATGGCGCCCGCGGCCGGAGCAGCCACCGCGGCCTGCGCCAGGCCCTCGGCCGGCGCCGGCGCGGCGAGCACCGGGTTCTTCTCCGTCACGACGTCCGAGCTGGCCGCCGCGGCCGCCAGGTTCACCGCGGCCACCGCGGCCGGGTTCTCCAGACGGATGGTGGTGCCACCCACGCGAATCTCGTCACCGAAGGCCAGCTGCCCCTTGGTGACGCGCTTGCCGTTGACGTACGTGCCCTCGACGCTGCCCATGTCGATGATGGACATGGCGCCGTCGCTGGCGACCTCGATGACGGAGTGGATGCGGCTGACCTTCTCGTCCTCCAGGCACAGGTGCGCCGAGGAGAGACGGCCAATCTTGATGATGTCGCGCTCGTAGTCCTTCGAGGCGACCAGCGCGTCGCCCTTGAAGACCTTGAGTGTCAGAGGAACGGCCATGGGGGCTCCTACGTAAGGTGGGTACGGCGACAGACAACGCGCGCGGCGGCGGGTTCCCGCCTCCGCGGCCGCGCTGGCTACAGCTCGCCCACGGACTGCATCACCTTGTCCTCGAAGTCCTCGCGAATGCGGATGAGGTTCGAGTGCTTCACCCTGTCACGCGCTTCGATGTACTCGCCATCCGGCTTCGTGAGGTCACCCTCGATGGTGTCATCCTCGAAGTCGATGGTGGTCGTCTTGGAGTAGCGCACATTGCCCTCCCCCGGACCACCCGGATTGGTGCCTTCGTCCTGGGCGAAAGCCGGCGTCACCGCGAGCACCGCACACAGCATCAACGCCTTCCGCATCACTGCCTCCCGGAGGGACCTCGCAGGGCCCATCCCACACCGAATCCCCGGATGAGGGGGAAACACTAGGTTCGCATCTTCCCCCGCGCCCCCGCCACAGCGAAGGCACGCGGGGGCATCCCATCTTTCACAGCAGGTCGTCTTCCGGCTCGCCGGGTTCCGCCGTGCCTGCATTCTTCTGGTCGGACGTCCCGTTCGCCGGTGCCGGGGAGGCCGGCGCGGTGCCGCTGGCGGGCGTGGCCTGCGGCGCGGTGGCGTCGCCGGTGGCGGGCGTCGCCGTGGCGGCGGGCGTCCCGTTGGCGGCGGCCGCCTTCTCCGCGGCCTGCATCTGGGCCTGCTGCTGCTTCTGCAGCTCCTCCATCTGCTTCGCCTGCTCCTCGGCGAACTTGGCCTCGCGCTTGGCGTTGACGATGACCTCCACCTCGCGCAGCAGGGCGAACACGGGCGCCTCGGCGGGCAGCGCCACGTCGCCACCGGCCATGGCGATGTACTTGCGGTACAGCTCCGAGGCGCGCTCGGGCGCGTCCTTCACCTTGTGGAGGATGATGGCGCGGTTGAGGTGCACCGCCGCCATCTCGGGGTCGAGCTTCTCCGCCTCGTCGTACTCCTGCATCGCCTTGTCGTACTGGCCCATGCCCTTGTAGGCGATGCCCAGGTCGAGGTGCGCGGCGGCGTTCTTGCCATCCGCCTGGAGGATGCGGCGCAGGTGCTGCTCGGCGGCGGGGAAGTTCTCTGCCTGCATGGCCAGCTGCGCCAGCTCCACGTGCGACGGCACGTAGTCCTCACGCACCTCCAGCGCCTTCTTGAAGGCCAGGCGCGCCTCGTCGACGTCGCCCTCCTGCAGGAGGATGAGGCCCACCGCGTGGTGGAGCTCGGGATCCGCCGCGTCCAGCTTCACACCCCGCAGGGCCACCAGCTTCGCCATGGCCAGCTGCTTGCGGTCCAGGTAGCTGCGGATCATCACCTTCAGCGCGGTGGTGGACTGCGGGTCGCGCATCAGCGCGGCGCGCGACAGGTCCATGGCCTTGGTGTGGTCTCCCTGCTGGCGGTAGATCTCCGCCAGCCGCGCCCGCGACTGCGCGTCATCCGGGTAGCGCTGGAGCACCTCCTGGTACAGCGCCACCGCGCCGGCGACGTTGCCCGCGTTCTGCTCCATCACCGCGAGGTTCTCCGAGGCCTGCCGCAGCGAGGGCTTCTTCGAGAGCGCCGTCTTGTAGTGGTTGCGCGCCTCGGTCAGCTTGCCCTGGCGCTCGGCCAGCACGCCCAGGTTGTAGTCGGCCTCGGCGAGGTTGGCGTCCGCCTCCAGCGCGGACTGGAACTTCCGCTCCAGCGACGGGTAGTCGATGGCCTTGGCCTTCTTCTGCGTCTCGAAGGCCTTCAGGGCGTCCTCGAAGCGGGCCTTGGCCGTGTTCGAGATGGGCGCGACCGCTTCCACCTTGCCGGCGTTCGGGTCCGCCGTCTTGGCCCCGGTGGGACCGGTGGCCTTGGAGGAAGAACAACCGGCGGCGGCAAGCGAGACGGCCGCCAGCAAGGGGAACAGGCGCATGGTGCGAATCGTCCGGTTCATTAGAGGAAGTCCTCCGGCTCCTCGTCATCCGCGCCCTGCTTGGCGGGGGTGGTGCCGTTGGGGGCGGCCGCCGGGCGGGCGTCCACCTGGGTCTCGGTCTGCGAGCGCAGCTGCGCGGTGAGGTCCGTGAGGTCCTCCTGCAGCGTCTCCGCCTTCGCCTGCTGCGACTCCGACGCCGCCTTGGGCGCCGGCGGCGGCACGTCCTGGATGGTGGCCAGCAGGTCGCCGCCAATGAGCTGCACGCCGCTCTTCAGCGCCACCTTCTCCTCGGGCATGTCGGGATAGAGGTCCGGCTGGTACGTGGTCCGCAGCAGCTTCAGGCTCTCCGCGGCGCAGTCGTTGTACACGTCCAGCTCGCGGCTCTTGGCCACCGTGGCCGCGAAGGCCTCGGCCGCCTTGTCCTTGAGCGGCTGCGCCTGGTTGGCGAACTCGTCGCGCAGCGCCTGCTGCGACTCCTCGTCCAGGCCCCGCGGCATGGGCGCGTTCGCGACGCGGTCGGCGAAGTGGTCATACGCCAGGCCAATGCGGTGCAGCGCGCAGATGGCGGACTCGGGCGCGCCCAGCGACACCGTCTGCACGTACTTCTTCTCCACCACCTGGAGCGCGCGGCTCTTGTCCTGGATGCTCGCCCGGAAGCGGTCCGGCGACGGCGGGGCGCCCCAGTACAGCTTCAGGCGTCGGTACTCGTGCCAATCCGGCTCCACCGCCAGGAACTGCGCCTGCGCGGCGGTGGCGAGCGCCGGCTTCTCCAGCGAGCCCTGCACGCGACGGGGAAGCTGCTCGAAGTGCTCGTAGATGCGCTTGTACATGCGCGCCACGTCGCGCGACTTGCCCATCTTCTTGTACAGGTCGACGATGCGGCCCTCGGCGGCCAGATACCGGCTGGGCGAGCGCATGTTGTCGCGCTCGTACTGCTCCAGCATCTTGATGGCCTTGAACGCCGCGCCGCTCTTCCCCGTGAGGTCGATGATGGACAGGCGGATCTCATCCGCGTCCTTGGCGCGCGGCCACAGCTCCAGGTAGCGCTCGCGGTTGCGCAGGGCCGCCTTCATCTGCCCCAGGCCCTCGCGGTAGGTGGCGGCGTTGAACAGCGCCACCTGCGCCTTGGCCTCATCCCACTTCTGCACCACCGCGGGCTTGTCGTCCGCCGCGCCGCGCTTCTTGCCGCCGCGCCCCCGGGCCCTGCCAGCGCCCTTCTCGCCCAGGCTGCGCTCGTAGCCGCGCACGTAGGCCTCGTAGGTGGTGGCCGCGTCCTCGAAGTCGCCGATGGCCTCCAGCGCCTCCGCGTTGGCGTAGATGGAGTCGGGCACGTGCTTGGAGCGCGGGTACTCGGCGAACAGGCGCTTGCGCACCTCGATGGCCTTATCCAAGCGCTTCGCCTTGTAGTAGTCGACGGACGCGTTGTAGAGCGCCAGGTCGGCGATCTCCGTCTCCGGGAAGTCCTTCACGAACGCGAGGTACGCCTCGGCGGCCTTCTCGAACTCCTTCTTCTCCTCCAGCTGGCTGACGAGCTTGAAGGAGGACTGCTCGATGAGCTTGGCCAGGTCGTCGCGGAACTTGCCCACCGCCAGCTTGTCGTTGGCGTAGAAGCGCCGCGCCCACTCGTTCACCTTCGCGTAGTCCTGCAGCAGGTGGTACGAGTCGAGGATGAGGTTGGCGGAGATCTCCGCCGCGCGCTCGCCGTTCTCGAACTTGTACTCGGGGTAGCCGAGCGCAATCTCGCTGAAGCGCAGCACCGCCTCGTCGAAGTGGTTGTGGCGGTAGTAGATGTTGGCCGCCTTGAAGGCGATCTCCACCCGCTTGTCCCCCTTGGGCACGTACTTGAGGTAGCGCTCGCACGCGTCGAGCAGCGCCTTCTTCAGCGTGGGGATGGCGGCCTTCTTGGTGATGTCCGAGCCCACCGCCTCGCTCTTGGCCTCGCCGCGCGCCTCGGCGGCCTTGACGACCTCGTCGTAGGCGAGCACCGCGTTGTAGGCGGCGTTCTGCAGCCACTTGCCCGGCTTGCCCGGCTTGGGCTTGCCCTGGTCGTCCTTGGCCTCCAGCACCTTGGCGTCCTGGAGCACGACGAGCGTGTAGTTGGCGGCGGCCTTCTCGAAGTTCTGCAGGTTGTCGTTGAGGAGCTCGGCCCAGAAGAAGCGCAGGTCGTACGCCTTGGGGTTCTCCGGGAACAGCGTGAGGTAGTCGCTGTACACCGCGTCCGCGTAACGGAAGGTCTCCTCGTTGCGCGTCTTCTTGCCCTCGTTGTGCCAGGTGACGGCGAGGTTGGACAGCGTGCGCTCGGAGAGCTCCTTCGCCTCCTCCAGCAGCTTCTTGTCCTTCTCCTCCTTGATGACGCCCGAGCCCTCGACCTCCTTCATGATCTTCACGAGCCGGCGCACCTGCACCACGGTGCGCTCCTTGTTGCCCATGCGGAGGATGCAGTCGACGATGCGGCCCTGGAAGCCGGGCGCCTCGGGCGACAGCGGCTTCTCCTTGATGAGGCCGTTGTAGGTGATGGCCGCCTCGCGGTCCTTGCCATCGCCGTAGTACAGGTTGGCCAGCTGCTTCAGCATCGTGAAGCGGTCTTCCGGGTTGGTGGCCACCTTGCCGAACTCGGCGCGGGCCTGGCCCACGTCGCCCTGGTGCGCGTACGCGCGGACGTAGTCGGTGCGCGCCTCGCGGATCAGCGAGCTGCGGCCGCTCTTGCCGCCGTCCTTCTCCACGGCGTTGGCGCCGGCCAGCTCACCGTAGAGCACCACCGTCTTGAACTTGTCCTTCGCCGCCTCGAAGTCCCCCATGTTGTAGTGGCACCAGCCCTGCTTGTAGAGGGCGAAGGCGTACACCTGGCTCTCGGGGAACTCGGCGGCCTTCTTGTACGCCGCCAGCGCCTTCTCCAGCTCCGCGCGCTTTCCCTTGGAGTTGTTGAAGTAGTACTCACCGAAGGCCAGGTAGGCGTCCGGGATGAACTTGGACTGCGGGTGCTTCTCCACCAGGCGCTTGAAGGCCACCAGCGCCTTGCGGTCCTGGCCGTCCTCCATGAGGTACTGGCCGAGGAAGAAGAGCACCTCGTCGGTGCGCTCGAAGTTCGGGTACTCCTGGACGATCTTCGTGTACTGGTCGACCGCGAGCTTGCCGTACTCCTTCTGCTTCGCGATCAACGCCGCCTTCTCCGCCTTGGCGCGCTGCTGGCCCGCGGCGTCGTTGCGGTTCATCGCCTGGATGAGGTCGTCGTCCTTCCGGTTCGCCTCGAAGAAGTAGAACTTCGACTCCTCCCAGTAGAACTCGCCGAGGCGGAACAGGAGGCTGGGGGCCTCCTTCGGATCCGGCGACAGGGAGATGATCTTCTTCAGCGACTGGATCTGCTCACGCCGCTTGGACGCCACCTGCAGCTCCACGCCCAGCCGGAACTGGTCGTACTGGAGCGCGGGGGCGACCTCCTCCTTCTTCTTTTCGCGGGTGATGTCGCCAGCCAGGGACTTGTCCACCGACGTGGTGGACTTCCGGCCGAGATCGGCATCGCGCGGGGCTTTCTTCTCCTGGGCGGTGGCGGCCGTGGCCAGGAGCACGAGGCAGACGAGAAGCGAACGGCGCATGGTCTTCCTAAGAGAGGGGCACCGGCGTCCCCGGTCGCTTGCCTGGTAGGCAAGTGTCCGGGAATCTTCGGGAATTTCCATTCGGGGACCCTCACTATGCGCGGTTTCCGCGCGACGGGTCAACCATGACTGGCCGCTCGCTTTCCGAGCGAAGCGTCGGTTCGAAATCTTCCAGATCCGCTGTGAAAAACGGCATCTGGGAGTTGCCATGTCGGACCTGCCGGGTATGGGGGAGCGGACGGTCGGTTGCCCGGCCTCCCTGCACTGGAGTACGCGTCGGATCATGAGTCTCCTCCCCGAAAGCGCCAGCTTCGAAGAGCTGGTCCAGGACTACTTCCTCGCCGTGCGTGGCGCGGGGCTGATGCTCTCCGCGCTGGACACCGAGCTTTTGACGACCTGGGCCCGGGAGGGCGTTCCCTTCGAAGTCGTGGCCCGCGGCATCTCCCGCTCCGCGGAGAAGGCCCTCTGGGACGCGCGGCCCGGAGAGCCGGTGCTGCGCTCGCTGCGCGCATGCCGGCGACAGGTGGAGTCGGAGATCAAGAAGTACCGGGAACTGGCCGCGGGCGCGGGCAGCGAGGAGGCCTCCGCGCCCAAGCGCAAGCGGGCCCGCTCCTGGGAGGAGACGCGCCATGCGCGGCTCTGCGCGGCGCTCGAGGACCTGGCAGGGCGGGACGAGGCGCTCGCCCCCCGTGTGCGAAGCCTGCGCATCACCGTCCTGGCGCACGTCCCGGAAGAGCCGGCGGCCATGGATGCCCAGGAGGCGCTGGCCTTCCTCTTGCTGCTGCGCGCCCTGCCCTTCCCGGACCGGTGCGCGCTGTGGCGCGAGGCGCTGGCGGCATCCGCCGAGCAGCAGGTGATGTCGCCTCGCGCGCGCAAGGTGGCCCGGCGCTTCCGGGTCCTCGCCACGGTGCGACGACGGCTGGGGGTGAAGGAGATGTAGGCGGGCAACCCAACTGCTCGCCCGTTCAGCAAGCTGACGGCCGAGGGGAGGCTCTGGTATGGCAGTGCGTGAGATGGCTCCAAAGGCGAATGGCGAGGCGTGTGGTGAGTGCGGCGGGCGGACCTATGTCATCGAGCGTCGCGGGGACCAGGCCCAGGCCCGCATCTGCCACTGCTCCGAGCACTGCTCGGTGTGCGGCGGGCGCGGGCACGTGCTCGTCGAGCGCGAGGCGGAGTTCAGCCAGAAGGTCGGCCCCCGGCGCTACGAGGTGATGGAGTCGTGCGTGTGCACGCAGCGGCGGAAGCGGATCGCGCGCTTCAACGAAGTGGGGCTGCCCGCCGTGGTGTCCCACGCGAGCTTCGACAACTACCGCGCCTTCAACGAGTCCCAGGACCGCAGCCGCGGCGTGGCGCTGCACTTCGCCCACCAGTACGTGAAGGGAGGCCCGTCCAAGGGCTTCATCCTCAGCGGCCCGGTGGGAACGGGGAAGACGCACCTGCTCGCGGCCACGCTGGCGCACCTCGTGCTGGAGGTGGGCGTGCGCGGGCGCTACGTGGAAATCTCCCTGCTCTACGCCACCATCCGGCGCGGCTTCCAGGAGGGCAAGAGCGGCGGGGAGATCATCGGCCCCCTGTCCGAGGTCGAGGTGCTGGCCATCGACGAGCTGGGCAAGGGCCGCGGCAGCCCCTTCGAGATGGAGACGCTCGATGAGCTGATCGCCCGCCGCTACAACGCCGGGCGCACCACGCTGTTCGCGACCAACTACTCGCTGGAGCCGGAGAAGCGGATGGCGCGCAGCGCCGCCCCGTCGGGCTACCGGACCACCGAGGACGCGCGCGGCGCCCTGCGGGAGGCGGAGCTGCTCCGGGAGCGCGTGGGTGAGCGCATCTACAGCCGGCTGTGCGAGCTGTGCACCTTCGTGGAGCTGCCGAAGGACACGCCGGACCGGCGCCGTACGCGCCAGGAGATGGACGCCCCCATGCACCACGCGGTGGGCGGCATGCGCAACATGGGACGCTAGGCCGTCGCGGCGCGACTGCCCGCTCGACGGACGGAGCGGGCCTCGCGCATCCTGTGTCCATGACTGACGCCATCATCGTCCTCGTCACCGCCCCCACGGCGGACAAGGCCGCCGAGCTCGCCCGCGCGCTGGTGGAGGAGCAGCTCGCCGCCTGCGGCAACATCGTCCCGGGGCTGCGCTCCATCTACCGGTGGGAGGGGCAGGTGCAGGACGAAGCCGAGGTCCTGCTCATCCTCAAGACGCGCGCGGCCCTCTTCGAGCCGCTGCGTGCGCGCGTCGTCGAGCTGCATCCCTATGACGTGCCAGAGGTGCTGCGCCTGGACGTCACGGACGGCCACGCGCCGTACCTGGCCTGGATTCTGGGCAGCACGCGTGCGCCGACCTGACGGCGACGCCCCCTTCCCCACCTGGCGGCAATGCCGGCGCTCCGGACTCCCTCCGGAGGGCGGGCAGGCACACGCGCGGCGCGGCCTCCAGGCCCTGGCTCCGAGAGGGCGGCGGACCGTCGAGGCCCGCGGCCTCCGCCGGGCTGCCTGCTCCTCCGAGGACCGGACGTAGGCATCGGCCAGAATAGGGCTCGAGCGCAGGAACGTTCTCGGCTCGCCCCCTACCTCCCCAGGAGCCGACCCCATGTCCAGCTTGCGCAGTTTGTGCCTCCTCGGACTCGTGTCCGTGGGCGGTGTCGCCTGTTCCCGCGGCGCAGAGGAGCCCGCTCCGGCCTCCGACGCGAGCCCCCTGCCCAGCTATCCGGGCTCGCGGCAGCCGTCGGCCCCCACCACTCCCGCGCCGGAGCCGCAGGACGACGACGACGTCAACAGCCATGACGATGAGGACCCGCCCGTCGCGGAGCAGCCGCCCCCCGAGCCAGAGTCCCCACCTCCGCCCGCGTACGTCCGGGAGTGGTACGTGAGCCCATCCGGAGATGACTCGGCGAGCGGCTCGCGCGACAGGCCCCTGCGCACCATCTCCAAGGCCCTGACGCTGGTGGGGCCGGGCGAAATCATCCGCGTCCAGAAGGGAACCTACGCGGAGAAGCTCGTCATCGGCGCCAGCACGCGGGCCGGCACCGCCGACGCGCCCATCACCCTCCTGGGCGAGGGGCTGCCCAAGGTCGTCCCGACGTCCGGCGGATGGTTCATGGCCCACGTGCAGCGGCCCCACTGGCGCATCGAGGGCTTCGAGTTCGACGTCCAGGGCCAGCGGCAGGTCGCCGTGACGTTCTCCGGCAACACCGAGGGCACCGTGCTCGCGGGCAACGAGCTGCACCACGGCGCCTTCGGCAGCGGCATCAGCACCGACGCGGGCGCGAAGGGCATCACCATCGAAGGCAACCACATCCACCACTTCGCGCGCGGCAACGACGACTCGCACGGCGTCGTCATCGCCCCCACCTCGGTGAACATCACCGTGCGAGGGAACGACATTCACGACAACTCGGGCGACTCGGTGCAGTGCCTGGGCCCCGAGGGCTTCAGCGACAACACCCCGGCGCGCGGCGTCCTCATCGAGGACAACGAGATGTACGACAACCGGGAGAACGCCGTGGACCTCAAGACGTGCCACGACGTCGTCGTGCGCGGCAACCGCATGTACGGGTTCACCAGGTCCACCTCGTCACGCGGCGAGGCCGTGGTGGTGCACTACTCCGCGAAGAACGTCGTCATCGAGGAGAACGACATCTTCGACGCCTCGATTGGCATCGCGGTGGGAGGCAACCGCGTGGGCGCCCCGCCCACCAACGTCTCCATCCGCCGCAACCGCATCCACGACTTGAAGACGCCCGAGGGCTCGGGCATCCGCATCGAGAACGGCCATGACGTGCGCGTGCTGCACAACACCGTCGTGGGCACCGACGGCTTCGCCTTCGTGGTGGGCCACGGCACCGGAGGCGCATCCACCCACGTGGCGGTGCGCAACAACGTGTTCGCCACGCGCAACGCGGTCAGCATGGGCCTGTCCGCCCCCGGCCTCCGCATGGAGTCCAACCTCTACCTGACGGGCGCCGCGTTCAACTCCGGCATCTTCGTGGCCCCGCAGAGCGACTGGGTGGGTGGCACGCTCGCCAACTGGCTGTCGGACGGCGTGGAGCTGGGCTCGGGTGAGAGCGGCGAGCCGCTGGTGGACCTGGACGCGCTCCTGCCCGGCGAAGCCGCGGTGGACCGGGGCATGGACCTGGGGCTGCCCTACTGCGGCGCCGCGCCGGACATCGGCGCGGTGGAGTCGGACTGCCCCGAGGCCGCGACGGCGGAGCTCACGGAGTGATGGCGCGCACCAGCGAGTTGCCGGAGTCCGCCACGTAGAGGCGGCCATCCGGCCCCACCGCCAGGCCGGCCGGGAGGACGAGCTCCGCGTCCTCCCCCGGCCCGTCGGCGTGGCCATAGCGCCCGTTGCCCGCCAGCGTCGTCACCTTCTCCGCCTGCCCATCCGCCTTCATGAGGATGCGCCGCACGCGGTAGTTGCCCGGGTCCGACACCGCGACGGAGCCATCCGGCAGCACCGCGATGCCCAGGTACGGCAGGAACTGCGCCGCCTCCGGCGCGCCGTCGCGGAAGCCAGGCGTCGTGCCCGCCACCACCGACGTGACACCGTCACGGATGCGCACCACGCGCGACATGCCGGACTCGACGACGAAGAGCGTGCTCCCATCCGCGCTCACCGCCACCCCCGAGGGCCGGTAGAGCCAGTCCCCCTGGAGCGTCGTCACCGGGTGGCCCTCCGCCACCAGGTCGATGCGGCGAATCACGCCGTTGTTCATGTCCGCCACCAGCAGCGCGGTGCCGTCCGGCGTCACCGCCAGCCCCGCCGGCTGGTTGAAGGACGCCTGCTTCGCGGGGCCGTCCTGGAGGCCCGGGGTGCCCCCCGCGAAGACCTCCACCTTCCCTTCCGGGCCGATGCGGCGGATGACGTAGTGGTCCGTGTCGGCCACGTACACGTTGCCCGCCGGGTCCACCGCGATGCCCATGGGGCCGTTGAGGCCGGTGGCCAGCGGCTTCACTTCACCCTCCGGCGTCACGCGCTTCACCGCGTTGCCCAGGCCGTCCGCCACCACGAGCCCGCCGCCGGGCAGCAGGGCCACCGCCGTGGGCGCGCCCAGCGCAGTGCCGGCCACGGTGACGCCGGCGCGGCTTCGCTGTCCGGGCACGCCGGCCACCGTCCGGACCGAGGCCGCGAAGGGGCCCTGGGCGCTCACCCGGTTCTGACGCTCGAAGCGCACCAGCGAGTCGGGCACCGGGCGCCCCAGGGCCTTGTAGAGGACGTTGGCGACGATGCGCGCCGCGCGCGGATCCGCCATGTCCTCGGTGGCCAGGGTGCGCACGAAGTCGATGCCGCCCGAGGAGAAGACGTAGGCGCTGCCCTGCTTGCGCACCACCATGTGCCCGAAGCCGAAGGCGCCCTGCAGGGACAGCAAGGGAGACTCGGCCAGCACGTCCACGCCCTCCGGCGTGTGGCCGTTGCTCACGAGCTGGTCCACCTCGTACCCGTTGGCCATCCACAGCGTGTCACCGGCCTTCAGGCCCGTGCCCGCCAGCGCCCAGTGCCCCGGGTTGGTGATGACGGCGGGGAAGCCGAACTGGTGCCAGCGGCTGGAGAACTGCACGCCGAGCAGCGCGTTCTCCGGCCGGCCCACGACGCGCTCCCGGAACTTCACCGTGCGCTGCGGGCCCTGGTACGGGTCGTTCGCGTGCCCCTTGTAACAGGAGATGATGCGGCGCGGCCGGCCGTCCTTCGACGGCTCCATCTGCACCTGCCAGTAGGCGTTGTTCGCGCCCAGGTTGATGAGCGAGCGGCCCTCCGCCACGGCCCGGTCCGCGTGCGCCCGGATGCGCGGGCTCCAGTACTCGTCGTGGCCCGACAGGAAGAACACCTTCGCGCCCGCCAGGAAGTCGTAGCTCTCGTCGAGGTCCTCGTCGGTGAAGTAGCCCACGTCGAGGTCCTGCGACTCCAGCCACTGGACGAGGCTCAGGTCGTCCGTCAGCAGGTGCCCGCTGCCATGGCCCCGGTAGTTGGGACGGTCATAGGAGACCTGGAAGCCGCGGCTGACGCCGTGCTCGCGCATCACCCGGTCGCGGTCGTCATAGAGGCTGGTGCCGCCCCAGGTGTTGTAGGCCGCCCAGGTGGCGGTGGGGATGAGCACGGCCACCTCCGCGCGCGGGTTCGCGTCCCGCACGAAGAAGGGCACATAGCGCTGGTGGTTGTCCTCGCGCACCAGCTTCACCAGGTACACGCCCCGCACCCAGTCTTCCTTGACGGGAATCTCCAGCGTGGGCGCCCAGGTGCAGGCGACGACACCGGTGGCCCGGTCCGCGGGACAGTCGCCCTGGCGCACGCCGGGAACCGGGCCGCCTCGCGCCACCTCGCGGGCTCCCGTGCCGCCGTAGTAGCCCATCCGGTACACGTACCAGCGGAAGGAGCGGGCCTCGGACACCGACACCGCGACGCGCAGCGTCTCGCCGTGCGTCAGCGTGGCCTTCAGCGCATAGCCTTCGATTTCCCGGCTGTGGGCGTTGCGGGTGATGCGCCACGCCGTCGTCCCGGGGCGGCGGTTCTCCTCGCGAACGGCGTCCGGGTCGCGCTCGGGCAGCTCCACCGGGCCCGCGTCGGGCGGCTCCGGCTCCTCACCGCCGGCGTCCGGCACGCCCGCGTCGATGAGCCCCGGATGCGGCTCGCCGTCCCCCCCGTCGTAGCCGTCGTTCAGCGGAGGCGTGTCATGCCTGTCACCCGGAATCACCGGGCGGACGGCCGTCTCCTCACAGCCACTGCCAAGAATCATCAAGGCGAGCCCGCACACCCACCCCATCCAACGGCCAGCCTGAGCCATCCCTTTCCTCCGAGCCTGACATCCAGGACCGGACGGTAGGCACGAACCTCAGGGAGGGAAGCGGGTGCCCCTCCCTGAGTCGCGGGCTCGGACTGACGGGCCGGGCAAATGCCCAGGATGAGAAAGTTCCTACCGTCCGAGGAGCTCCCGGTGCAGCCGTGCCGTCAGCGCCTTCAGGTGCGTCCGGTCCACCAGCAGCGTGAGCTGCAAGGGCGATGTGTGGGCCGCATGGACGGGGGCGCCCAGCTCCTCGGCGGCCGCCAGGGCCCGGCGCAGCGGCGCCCAGTCCGCGTTCAGCCCCACCCCCACGCAGGTGACGGTGCCCAGGTCCTCGCGCCACGACACGGCGTCCCCGAAGCGCGTGGCCAGCTCGCGGCGCAGGGCGTCCGGCCCGTGGACGTCCGCCAGCGGGATGGCGATGGCCGTCCTGCGCGGCCCGCCCGACGGCCCTTCGAAGTCCAGCGTCCGGCCCCGCACCGCGCGCGCGTCGAGGAACTCCAGGAGCTCGGCGAGCCGGACGGGCTCGGCCGCGGTGAGCACCGCCATCTCCGCGTCGGCGGTGACGCCCTTGAGCCGGTTCTCCGTGGGCACGGCCAGCTCCTGCACCGCCGTCCCCGTCCCCTGGCCATGGGCCGTGCGGGCCAGGATCGTGATGCCGCGCGCCTTCGCCCACTCCACCGCCTGCGCGTTGAGCACCTTGGCGCCCGCGCTCGCCAGCTCCTGCATCTCGTCGTAGCTCAACGACTCCAGCTTGCGCGCGTCCGGCACCACGCGGGGGTCCGCGCTGAACACGCCGTCCACGTCCGAGTAGATTTCACACGCCTCCGCCTCCAACGCCGCCGCCAGCGCCACCGCCGTCGTGTCCGAGCCACCCCGCCCCAGCGTGGTGACCTCCTTCTTGAAGGAGACCCCCTGGTAGCCGGCGACAATCACCACCTTGCCCCGCCCCAGCTCGTCGTGGATGCGGAAGGGGCGCACCTCCACGATGCGCGCCTGCGAATGCGCGTCCGTGGTGATGATGCCGCTCTGGCTGCCGGTGAAGCTGATGGCCGGCACGCCCAGCTCCTGGAGCGCCATGGAGAGCAGCGCCATGGAGATGCGCTCGCCGCAAGTGAGCAGCATGTCCAGCTCGCGGCGCGGCGGGTCCGGCGACACGCCCTTGGCCAGGGCCAGCAGCTCGTCGGTGGTGTCGCCCATGGCGCTCACCACGACGACCACCTGATAGCCCGCCTCGCGCTTCTCCTTCACCCGCTGGGCGACCTTGCGAAGCTTCTCCACGCCGGCGACCGACGAGCCGCCGTACTTCTGGACGACGATTGGCATAGGGGACTCACTACTCCTGTTCGGTGTGTCCGGAAAACCACACCGAGCCCCCTTCTTGCAGAAGTCCGGCCAGCCGACGAGCGGCGCCTACACCCGGAGTCAGTGTCGCCTTGACAACCGGATGTCGGTTTAAATACCGCCCCCATGCCGATGATTGAGGTTCAGCACCTCACCAAGCGATACCGAGACCGGGTGGCCGTGGACGACCTCACCTTCCAGGTCGAGGAGGGGCAGATTCTCGGCTTCCTCGGCCCCAACGGCGCTGGCAAGTCCACCACCATGAAAATCCTCACCGGCTTCCTGCCTCCGTCGGAGGGGGTGGTCCGCGTCGGGGGCTATGACGTGGAGGCGCAGCCGCTCGAGGTGAAGCGCCGCATCGGGTACCTGCCGGAGATGCCGCCGCTCTACGTGGAGATGACGGTCCGGGGCTACCTGCGCTTCGTCGCCGCGCTGAAGGGGCTGACGGGGCGCGCGCTCAAGGACGAGCTGGAGCGGGTCGCCAGCCTCATGGGCGTGACGCACGTCATGGACCGCGTCATCCAGAACCTGTCCAAGGGCTACAAGCAGCGCGTGGGCATCGCGCAGGCGCTGCTCGGCTCACCGCCGGTGCTCATCCTGGACGAGCCCACCGAGGGGCTGGACCCCGCGCAGCGCGCCGAGCTGCGCGCCCTCATCAAGGGCCTGGCCGGCAAGCACACCGTCATCCTCTCCACGCACATCCTCCCGGAGGTGACGATGACCTGCGAGAAGGTCCTCATCATCCACCAGGGGAAGATGGCCGCCTACGACGACATCCACCAGCTGGCCCGCATCCATGGCCAGGCGGAGAGCGCGTCGCTGGAAGAAGTCTTCATCAAGCTGACCGCCGCCTGAGCGCGGCCCCCTTCGAGGCCCCCGACTCCATGCGCACCGCCCTGGCGATTGCCCGCAAGGAACTGTCCGTCTACTTCACCACGCCGTGGGCGTACGCCGTCTTCACGGCGATGGTGGCGCTGACGGCTTTCTACTTCACCGACCTGCTGCAGGGCTTCAACGAGGTCCAGGCCGTGGCCCGCCGGGTGGGCTGGTCGCAGATGTCGCCGGACTTCAACATGTACCGCAACCTCACGGACGGGGTGGTGGTGGAGCTCTGGGGCAGCGTGCTCGTCATCACCCTGGTCGTCACGCCCTTCCTGTCCATGCGGCTGTTCGCGGAGGAGAAGCGCAACCGCACCTTCGAGCTGCTGATGACGGCCCCGGTGCGCCCCATCGAAATCGTGCTGGGCAAGTACCTGGGGGGCCTGGGCGTCATCTCCGCCACGCTGGGGCTCACCCTCGTCTTCCCCGTGGTGCTGTCCATGTTCGGCCGCAGCGAGTCCGGGCTCGCGCTGGAGTGGTCCACCGTGCTGCTGGGCTACGGCGCGCTGCTGCTCTGGGGCGCCACCTGCATGGCCGTGGGCCTGTTCATCTCCGCGCTGACGGAGAGCCAGATGCTGGCGGCCTTCCTCACCTTCTGCACGCTGCTGGCGTGGATGCTGCTGGGCCAGCTGGCCCGCCGCGCGGACGAGCCGCTGCGCTCCGCCCTCACCTACGTCTCCTGCGACCTCCAGCTCCAGGGCATGCTCAAGGGCGTGCTGGAGCTCCAGTCGCTGGTGTTCTTCGCCTCGGTCATCATCTTCTCCCTGTTCCTCACCCACCGCACGGTGGAAGCGCGGCGGTGGGCCTGACATGAAGACCGCCAACCTCGGAAAGGTCCTGGGTGCCGTCGGCCTGCTGCTGCTGCTGTCGAGCCCCTTCACCCTGCTCGTCACCTCGGACAGCCACGTCGCCGCCGCGGTGAAGGCCGGCGTGGGCCTGGTGCTGCTGGGCATCTACGCCGCCACGAACGTCCAGCAGCTCAACCAGTTCGCCACCCGCAAGTCGGGGACGGCCTTCGCCACCGCGGCGCTCACCACCCTGGGCGTGCTCGCCGGCCTGGTGGCGGTGAACTACGTGGCCTTCAAGCAGAACCGGCGGTGGGATTTGACGCAGGCGCGAATCCACACGCTCGCGCCCCAGACGACCGCCACGCTGGCGGCCATGCCCGACACGGTGCGCGCCATCGGCTTCATCACCCCGGCGCATCCCCACTACGCCCAGGTGGAGGCGCTCTTCCAGCTCTACCGCGCCGAGGCACCGGAGCGCTTCGAGTACACCTTCAAGGACCCGCGCCGCAGCCCGGACCTGGCCGCGAAGTACCAGCTCCGCGAGGGCCAGACGGCGGTGGTGCTGGCGCGCGGCGAAGGCGAGCAGGCCGTCCACACGACGCTCCACACCGTGTCCGAGCAGGAGCTGACGCACGCGCTCATCAAGCTGAACGCGGTGGGCACGCAGAAGGTCTACTTCACCACCGGTCACGGCGAGTGGCCGCTCGACAAGGAGCAGGCCCCGGCCAACGACCCGGGCGCCAGCCTCTCCGAGCTCCGGCGTCAGCTGCTGCAGGAGGGCTACACCGCCGAGCCGCTCAACCTGGCCGGCGTCCCGGACGTGCCGGGGGATGCCGCGCTGGTCATCATCGCGGGCGCCCGAGCACCCTTCGTGGCCCCCGAGAGGGACTCGCTCCGGCGCTATCTCGCCTCGGGCGGGCGCCTGCTCTACTTCGCCGATGCCGGGCTCCGCGACGGGCTGGACGCGCTGCTGTCGGAGTACGGCGTGCAGGTGGACGAGGGCATCGTCGCGGACGCGCAGTTCAACAGCGGCAACCCCTTCGTGGTGCTGTCGCTCTTCTACAGCGAGCACGAGATTGGCCGGCCGCTGCGCCAGCAGGGCCTCAACGTGGAGTTCCCGACGTCCCGCAGCCTGTCCCTGCTGCGCCTGGGGCTGGCGCCGGGCGTCCAGGTGCAGCCGGTGGTGCTCACCTCGCAGCACGGCTGGGTGGAGACCACGCCGGAGGAGAACGCGCTGCCCTCGGATGGAGAGAAGACGGGGCAGCTGGTGCTCGTGGCCGCCGTGACGCGCGACACCCGGGACGCCCCGGGCAAGCGCTTCGACGAGGCGCGGCTCGTGGTGATGGGCGACTCGGAGCTCCTCCTGGACCCGAACTGGGGCCATGAGCCCAACCGCAACCTGGTGATGAATGCGCTGGGCTGGGCGTCCAACCAGCTCACGAAAATCACCATCCGCCCGCCGGACCGCGAGGTGTCCACCCTGGAGCTCGACGCGGCGACGCTCCGGGGCATCCGCTTCGTCACCACCGACCTGCTGCCGCTGTCCCTGCTGGGTATCGGGCTGGCCATCTGGCTGGCGAGGCGCAACAAGTGAGGCCGGCCCGCTGGAAGTGGCGCCGGCGTTCGCTCGCGGTCACCGTCACGGCGTGCCTCGGGCTCGCCGCCTGTTCCGGAGAGCGGACGTCCGACACGCGCGAGGCCCGGGCGCAGGCGGCGGCCCCGAAGCTCTTCGTCACGGATGAAGCGAATGCGCCGGGTGGCGAGAACGGCGCGCAGGTGAAGCCGGTCTTCACCCACCTGACGGTGCGTGCCCGCGGCGTCACCACGGAGCTGGCTCGCGAGCAGGACGGCACGTGGAGGGTGACGGCGCCCGTGTCCGCTCGGGCGGAGGCCGCCGTGGTGGAGACCCTCATCGACACGCTCACGTCCGCGAAGTTCAGCGCCACCGTGAAGGACGCCCCCAGCGACGCCGACCTGGACGCCTACGGGCTGAAGCCCCCCGTCTTCACCGTCACGGCCCGGGCCTACGTGCCCGACGCGCGGGGCGGTGGAGCGCAGGACGCCTCACGCCAACGCACGGTGACGCTGCATGGCGGCCATGAGAACACGTACGACGGCTCCGTCTACGTGCGCCGCGATGGGGAGCCGACAGTCTATGCCGCCGCGGGCACGGTCCGCTGGGCCCTGGACCGGGACACCTTCGCCCTGCGCTCCAAGGAACTGCTGGGGCCACTGGACGAGCGAACCCTGAAGGGCATCGCCGTGACGGCGGGCCAGAACACGTACCAGCTGGAGCGCGAAGCGGACGGCGTGGGCTGGCGGCTGGTCGCACCGGTGAAGGCCCGCGCGGACGCGTCGCGTGTCTCGGACCTCGTGAAGGCGCTGGTGGAACAACGGGCGCTGTCATTCCCCGAGGATGGCCCCGACGTCCGGAAGCGGCTCGGACTGGAATCGCCCGACGTGGACGCGCGCTTCACCGGGGGCTCGGGCGAACCGGTGCGGGTGCGGATGTCCCGCGTGACGGCCGAAGGCGCCGTGCGCGCCTACGCCTTGCGTGAGCAGGGAGCGCAGGCCCTGCTGGGCGAAGTGGCCGAGGACGCCCTGTCCGTGCTGGACGTCAGCCTCCGGGAGTTGAAGGACCGACGCGTCCTGGACTTCCGGCGCAAGGACGTCCGCCGCATCGAGTTCCATCCCGGAGGAGGCGCCCCCGCCATCACCGTGGTGAGCACCACGGGAGGAGACGAAGGCACCGGACACTGGGACATGGAGTCCCCGCGGCGAGGCAAGGCGCAACACTTCAAGCTCGCCTCCCTGCTCCGCACGCTGGACACCGTGAAGGCGACGGGCCTTGGGGAGGCGAACCCGAAGAACTGGGCACGGTACGGCGTGACGCCTGCGTCCCGAGGCGTCGTGCTGCTTGGCGCGGACGGGAAGGAGTTGGCTCGGCTCTCCTTGGGCGATGAAGTCCCTGACGAGCCCGGCACGC
The DNA here is from genome assembly GCF_050038885.1 of Pseudomyxococcus flavus. NCBI lineage: Bacteria > Pseudomonadati > Myxococcota > Myxococcia > Myxococcales > Myxococcaceae > Pseudomyxococcus > Pseudomyxococcus flavus. Next base: position 255,643 of record NZ_CP143624.1, read on the forward strand.
TGTACGCCCGGGGCTCCGGAACCGATGTCCTCCTGGTGCCCGAGTCGCGGCTGGTGCTCCCCACCCGGGCAGAGGACCTGCTGGAGGCAGCCCCCGAGGCGCCGAAGGAGCGCGCGGGGACCGAACCGGCTCCGTGAGCCTCCCCCAGATGTCCCGGCAAGCCGGGCATCGCGCTGGCCGGGCTCAGAGCTTGATGACCTCCGTTCCTCGGCGCGGCAGGACGACACGGAAGGTCGTGTACCGGCCGGAGCCAGACTCCACCTCCACGCTGCCGTGGTGTGCCTGGACAATCTGCTGGACGATGTAGAGCCCCAGCCCCAGGCCCCCGGTACGGCCCCGCTGCTGATTCCCTCGGCGAAAGGGGTCGAAGAGGAAGGGCTGCAGCTCGGTGGGAATCACGCCCACGTTGGACACGGAGAAGGAGACGGCGTCCCCGTGCGTGCCATCGAGGCGCAGCTGCACGGCCTCGCTGGCGTCCCCATGCTGGAGCGCGTTGCCAATGAGATTCGAGGCGACCTGCGCGAGACGGTCCGAGTCCCAGTCCCCCACCACATCGCCCTCCTGCACGAGCTCGATGGAGTGCTGGGGAAACGCCGTCTGGTGCTCCTGCACCATGCGCCGGACGAGCTGGCCGAAGTCCGTCTCGCCGCGGCGCAGGGGAATGCCGCCCGCGAGCCGGGCCCGCGCCAGGTCGAGGACGTCCTCGATCATCCGCCCCATGCGCTTGCCGCTCGTCAGCATGCGGCTGGCGCTCTTGCGCACCGCCGGGTCCTCCGTGCGCCGGTAGAGCAGGTCCGCCGCCGTCAGGATGGCGCTCAGGGGGTTGCGCAGGTCATGGCCCAGCACGGCCGTGAACATCTCGTTGAGGCGCAGCGTCTCCGTCAGCTCATCCAGCTGCCGGGCCAGCTGCTGCTTCTGCCGGTGCAGCTGGAAGAAGACCTCCGCCTTGTTCCGCAAGACGTGCGGCTCCAGCGGCTTGTAGAGGAAGTCCACCGCGCCCGCGTCGTATCCCTTGAAGCGCCGCCGCTGGTCGTGGGCGCCCGCGGTGACGAAGATGATGGGGATGTGGCGCGTGCGCTCCGAGCCGCGCATCAGCTCCGCCAGCTCGAAGCCGTCCATCTCCGGCATCTGCACGTCGAGGAACGCGAGCGCGACGTCCTCGTGCTCGAGCAGCAGCTCCAGGGCCTGCGCGCCCGAGCGGGCCTGGAGCACCTCCACGTCCTCTCGGCGCAACAGCGCTCCGAGCGCGATGAGGTTCTCCTCGAGGTCATCGACGAGGAGGCATTTCACCCGTGGCGTCATGGAAGCAAACTCCTTCCCGGAAGCGTCAGCCTGCATGCCCACCTCCCAGCATCCGCAGCAGGTGGGCCATCTGTTCGAGCGATAGGACGAAATCGGCCGGCCCTCGCGCCAGCGCCGCGGCGGGCATGATGGCGACCTGGGCGGTGTCCGGACGCTGCACCACCGTCACCCCGCCCGCCTGGCGGATCGCCGCCAGCCCGCGCGCGCCATCCGAGTTCGCCCCGGTGAGCACGAACCCCGCCAGCCGGTGGCCGTAGGTATCCGCGGCGGACTCGAAGAGCACATCGATGGAGGGCCGGGAGAAGAGCACCGGCTCATCCACCGAGAGGGCCAGCGAGGGCCCGTCGTCCACCAGCAGGTGATAGTCCGGGGGCGCGAAGTAGAGGGTGCCCGGGAGCACCGGTTCCTTGTCCTGGGCCTCGCGGACGGGCAGCGCGCACCGGGCCGAGAAGATGTCGACCAGCAGGCTGCGCCGCTCCCTCGGCTGGTGGATGACCACGAGCACGGCGGGACGGAACTGCCGGGGCAGCGAGGGCAGCACCAGCCCCAGCGCCTCCACGCCTCCCGCGGAAGCCCCCACCACCACCGCGTCGATGCGGCCTGCGAGGCTGGCGGGCTGGATGCCGGTGGGGCTTTCGAAGTCCACGAACGCCCTACACTTTCTGGAAGATGCGGTCCTCCCAGACGAGGGAGGAGAACGCCGACGCATGTTGGGAGAAACGCAAGGACTCGCGGGCGCCCAGGCCGAGGAAGCCCTTGCGGCAGAGGGAGTCCTTGAACAGCCCGAGGGCCCGCTCCTGCAGCTCGCGGTTGAAGTAGATGAGGACGTTGCGACAGGACAGCAGCTGGACCTCCGCGAAGACGCTGTCCGTGGCGAGGCTGTGGTCCGAGAAGACGATGTGCTTCTTCAGGGAGCGGTCGAAGACCGCGTGTCCGTAGGCGGCCGTGTAGTACTCGGAGAGCGAGGCATGACCGCCGGACTGGCTGTGGTTCTGCGTGAAGGCGGCGATGCGGTCGACGGCATAGACCCCCGCCTCCGCCTTCTGGAGCGCCTGGGTGTTGATGTCCGTCGCGTAGATGAGCGTGCGCTCCAGCAGCCCCTCTTCACGCAGCAGGATGGCCAGTGAGTAGACCTCCTCGCCGGTGCTGCACCCCGCCACCCAGACCTTGAGGGACGGATAGGTGCGGAGCAGCGGGACGACGCTCTCACGCAGCGAACGGAAGTAGGACGGGTCCCGGAACATCTCGCTCACCTGCACGGTGAGGTAGTTGAGCAACTCCGGGAACAGGGCTGGCTCGTGGAGGATGCGGTCCTGGAGCTGGGACAGCGTGCGGCAGCCGAAGCGGTCCGCGGCCAGCGCCATGCGCCGCTTGAGCGAGGCCATGGCGTAGCCACGGAAGTCGTAGTGGTACTTCAGGTAGATGGCGTCGAGCAACAGCCTCAGCTCGATGTCCAGGTCCTTGGAGACCATGCGGCGCCCGCGTCCCTAGGCCTTGGGCATCCAGACGCGGATGAGCGACAAGAGCTTCTCCACGTCCAGCGGCTTGGCGATGTAGTCGTTGGCCCCCGCGGCCAGGCACTTCTCCTGGTCGTCCCGCATCGCCTTCGCCGTCAGGGCGATGATGGGCAGCTTGTGCCATTCGCTGCGCTTGCGGATTTCGCGCATGGCCGTCAGCCCGTCCATCTCCGGCATCATGATGTCCATCAGCACCAGGTCCACCGTCAGCGATGGCTGGGCGAGGCTCCGCGTCAGGCGCTCCAGCGCCTCCTTTCCGTTGCGGGCAATCTCCACCTTCGCGCCCCGCGGCTCCAGCACGCTGGAGAGCGCGAAGATGTTCCGCACGTCGTCCTCCACCACGAGGATGCGCCGGCCCTCCAGCGCCGCCTCGCGGTCGCGAGCCACCTGCAGCATGCGCTGCCGCTCCGGCGGCATCCGGGCCTCGACCTGGTGGAGGAAGAGCGTCACCTCATCCAGCAGGCGCTCGGGTGAACGCGCGCCCTTGATGATGATGGACTTGGAGAAGCGCCGCAGCCGCTGCTCCTCGTCGCGCGTCAGCGAGCGCCCCGTGTAGACGATGACGGGCGGGAAGGAGACGTGCTCCAGCGCCGCCATCTGCTCGAGCAGCTCGTAGCCGCTGAGGTCCGGCAGGTTGAGGTCCATCACCATGCAGTCGAAGGTGCTCTCCCGCAGCTTCACCAGCGCCTCGCCCGCGGTGGCCACCCCGACGATGCCCACCTCCTCGCTCTCCAGCAGGTGCTGGATGCTCTCGCGCTGGCGGGCGTCGTCCTCCACCACCAGCACCCGGCGTACACCCGGGGAGAACTTCGTCTCCAGCTTGCGCACCGCCTCCATGAGCTGCTCGCGCTGCACCGGCTTGAGCGCGTACCCCACGGCACCCAGCTCCAGCGCCTCGCGCGTGTGGTCCGCCACGGAGATGACGTGGACCGGGATGTGTCGCGTCCTCGCGTTGCGCTTGAGCTGGTCCAGCACGGCCAGCCCCGAGTGGTCCGGCAGGTTCATGTCCAGCAGGATGGCGCTCGGCTGGAAGTCCACCGCGGCCCGGTAGGCGTCTCCCCCGTTGTCGGTGACGACGGCCAGGAAGCCCAGCTCCCGCGCCAGGTCCCTGAGAATGAGGGCGAAGCGGCGGTCGTCCTCGACGACGAGGATGACGCGCGCGTCCGGGCTGAGCTGCGCCCGGTCGTCGTCCACGAAGGCCGAGAGCGGCGCATGGGACGGGGCAGGCGCGGCGGCCACCGGCGGCGTCACTGCGGGCCGGACGGGTCGCTCGGGCTCGTGGGCCACCGTCGCGGCACCGGTGAGCGCCACCGGCACCGTCACGGTGAAGGTGCTGCCCTTGCCGGGCGTGCTCTCCAGCGACACGTCTCCGCCCAGCAGCTTCGCCAGGTCGCGGGAGATGGACAGGCCCAGCCCCGAGCCCCCGTACTTCCGGTGGGTGCTGCCGTCCGCCTGCCGGAAGGCCTCGAAGATGAGCCCCTGGAGGTGGGCGGGGATGCCGATGCCCGTGTCCGTGACGGAGAACGCCAGGCGCTCCGGGCCCGCGGGGAGGACGTGGAGGGACACCGCGCCCTTCTCGGTGAACTTGAGGGCGTTGGAGAGCAGGTTCTTCAGCACCTGTCCCAGCCGCTGGGGGTCCGTCTCCAGCGTGGCGGGTGCCGCCGGGTCCACGTGGGTGGTGAAGCCAATGCCCTTCTCCTGCGCCAGCACCTGGAAGGTGCGGGTCAGGTTCTCCACGAAGCGCGACAGGTTCACCTGCTCGGGGACGATGTCCACCTTGCCCGCCTCGATGCGGGACAGGTCCAGGATGTCGTTGATGAGCGCGAGCAGGTCATTGCCCGCAGCGGAGATGGTCTGCGCGAAGCGCACCTGCTCCTCGGTGAGGTTGCCGTCCTTGTTGTCGGCCAGCAGCTTGGCGAGGATGAGCGAGCTGTTGAGCGGCGTGCGCAGCTCGTGGCTCATGTTGGCCAGGAACTCGGACTTGTAGCGGCTGGTCCGCGCCAGCTCCTCGGCCTTCTCCGTCAGCTCCGCCTGGGCGCGCGTGAGCACGTCCTTCTGGTTCTCCAGCAGCTGCGTCTGCTCCTCCAGCTGGGCGTTGGTCTGCTCCAGCTCCGCCTGCTGCGCCTCCAGCCGTACCTGGGACTCCTTCAGGATGCGGCTCTGCTCTTCAATCTCCTCGTTGGAGACGCGCAGCTCCTCCTGCTGGGCTTGCAGTTCCTCGGCCTGGCGCTGCGTCTCCTCCAGCAGCTCCTCCAGCCGGGTGCGGTCATGCGAGGTGCGCACCGCGATGCCCACGGACTCGGCCATCCGCTCGAGCAGCTCCAGATCCGAGGGGTGCACGGGATGGAGGAAGCCCAGCTCCACCACGGCGTTGACCTTCCCGTCCACATGGGCGGGCGCCACCAGCAGGTGCCGCGGCGTGCCCTGCCCCAGGCTGGAGCTGACGGGCAGGTAGCCCTCCGGGACGTCCCGGACATGGAAGACGCGGCGCTGCTTGAGCGCCTGCCCCACCAGCCCCTCCCCCGGCTGGAGCTCGGCGCCCGAGGCCGGGAAGGACGCGGGCAGCGCGTAACCGCCGAAGCGCCGGAAGCGGTGGGCGCCGTCCGCCAGGTAGATGGCACCCACCTGGGCATCCAGGTACTCCGCCAGGAGGCGCAGGACGTTGTCTCCGAGCTGCTCCAGGCGCTGCTCGCCCTGCATGGCCGCGTTCAGCAGCGACTGCCCTTGCTGAATCCACGCCTGGATGGAGCGCGCCCGGAACTCACGCGACGTCATGTAGGCCGCGATGGCGATGAGCACGAGCAACAGCGCCGAGCCCAACCAGGTGACGGTGAGCGACGCGGTCGCCGCGCGCTGGAAGTCGCTGTTGCGCATCTCCAGCAGCCGCCGCTCGTCATTCTCCATCTGCTCGATGAGCGTGCGGATGCGGCTCATCAGCTCGATGCCCTCGTCGGTCCGGACCATGGCCAGCGCGGCATCGGGCTGCCCCGACTGCTTCAGGTCGATGGTCTTCCGAATCTCCGCGAGCTTCTCGGTGATGAGCGCGTTCAACATCCCCAGGCGCCGCGTCTGGAGGTCGTTCTCGGCCAGCAACTCCTGGAGTTGCTCCAGCTGGCGGGGCAGCAGGCGGCTGGCATCGACGAAGGGCTCCAGGTATCGGTCCTCGCTCGTCAGCAGGAAGCCGCGCTGGCTCGTCTCCGCGTCCTTCACCGTGGACAGGAGCGTCTTGAGGCGCGCGTCCACCTCCATGGTGTGGCGGACCATCTCCACCGCTTCCGTTCGCGTCTCCAGCGACTGGTAGGAGAGGACGGCGATGACCAGCACCGCCAGCGCCGCCAGGACGAAGCCCCCGAGCGTCGTCGGCGGCAGCGGAGGGCCGAAGCGATTGACACGGGGGGCCGCGGGCTTCATCGCAGCTCCTGCTTGCCCTGGTGGGCACGCTCACTTCCGCGACGGCACGAGCAGCCAGCCAAGCCACCCTCGAGGCACTGGAGAACACCTGTCATGTTGAGACGCGTCCGGTAGCGGGGGTCGACGCAACGGCTCCCGCGTACCACATGCCTCCCGGGTCCTCTGGCCTCCACCCACCGGTCAGGCGACACCTTGTCGGACAATTGACACTGTGTTGCACCGCGGGGCAGCTACACCTCGAGCAGGACGAAGCGCTGGTCCGGGGTGTGCTTCGTCAGCAGGGGCATGGCCACGTTGTAGACGGGGATGCCGCTCTTCGTCTTGCCATGGCGGGCGCCGTGGTGGGCGTGCCCGTGAAACACCGCCTCGGCGCCGTAGTGGTCAATGGGCATGGACAGCCGGCTGGTCCCCAGGAAGGGGCGAATCTCGATGTTCTCTCCCTCCAGCGTCTCCGGCACCGGGGCGTAGTGCATGATGACCACCTTCTTCTCCACGTCGAGGTGGCTCAGCGCGGCTTCCAGCTTGAGCGACTCCGTGACGGCCTCCTGCACGAAGCCCTTCGTCTGGGCCTCGCCGAAGGCCTGGAGCGTGGCGTTGCCGAAGCCTCCGCCAAAGCCCTTCACGCCGGCCACGCCCAGCACCTTCTCGAAGATGAAGTGGTCGCCATCCAACACGTGGACGCCCACCTTGGCCAGCTCGCCGCAGATGTCCTTCACCTGGTTGTGCTCGTAGTCATGGTTGCCCAGCACCGCCACGCACGGCACCCGGAGGGCGGAGAGCTCTTCGGCCAGCACCCGGCCCTCCTCGACCATGCCCCTGTCGGTGAGGTCGCCGCACAGCACGAGCAGGTCCGCCGAGGCGTTCACCTGCTTGACGAGCTGCCGGAAGCGTCCGTGGTGGTCCTCCCGGCAGTGCAAGTCACCGACCGCCGCCAACCGAATTTTCGAGCTCGGATCGCGCGCCACGCTCGTCCCCCCGCTGTCGTTCGTTCTCGTCCCAGGACCTCCCGTCCCCGAAGCCCCAGTGGTGGATGTCCACGTGATAGTTCACCCGGGAAATCAGGTTGCCGCGGCACAGCTTCTCTTCCCACCGCCCCTCGCGGAGCGTGTGGAGCGTGCGGCTCATCAGCTCCGCCATCACCCACTCTGGAATGACGTCCCGCTCGGACGGATAGGCGAAGCGGAACATCATCAGGTGGCTCAGCAGCACCTCCCAGTACCGGTCGAAGCGGCGCATCAGCCGCTCCCAGTCCATGTTCCGGCCCGCCTTGAGCAAGAGGTGGTTGACGTCCGAGCCGTCATACCGCTCGCGCTCGTTCACGAAGGCCTTGGACCAGATCATCTCCTCGGCGGGCGCCACCAGGCACTCGTGGCCGAAGATGGTGGCGCGCGGCGCGTGCTCGAACCACTCGTCATCCACCACCGCCACGCCGTTGCCGGACGAGAAGATGAAGTCGACGAAGTAGTCGCCCTTGTAGGCCTTGTAGAGCCACACCTCGTCCGCGCGTTCGGTGCGCCAGCCGTCTTTCTCCAGCACCTGGAGCGCCCGGAGCGCGTCCGCCTTGCGAGGGAACAGGTCCAGGTCCTTCGTGTCGCGATAGATGCCGGTGTACGTGGCATAGGCGTAGGCGCCGCCCACCACGAAGGGCACCCCGGCGTCGAGCAACAGCCCGACGGCCCTGGCCCGGGCGTTGATTTCGTCCGGGGCTCGCTCACGCTCGGCCAGCTTCGCGTCCGTACCCATCTCGCCGGGATGGTTGGGGTGTCTCTTTTCCATGGCCGAAAGGTAGGGACTGCGAATTTCGGCCGTCTGCCCGCCGGGAATAGATGCCTGGGGAGCGGGCAACCAACCTACAAGCATCGGGATTCACGCCGTTTCACGCACCCGGCGGGCGCCTTTTCTGTTTTCCGGCCGTGCTGTGCCCATGAAGGCAGGCACGCCGCTGCACGTCCCGCTGGCGGCCGCTTGAAGGGGACGTGGACGCTGCCGCGCAAGCGCCTGCGGTGTGTCGCGGCGCTGTTCGCGGGCTGTGTCAAATGCGACGAACGGAGTGGGCGCCTCGGTGCGAGCGTGCTCGGCCTCGTCGAGGACATCTCCAACCCGGCCCTGAGAGGCAAGACAGTGAGCGCCTGTGGAAACTTCGGCATGGCCGTCTACTCCACGCTGGGACGCGTGCGTAGTCTGCGCCACGTGACGGGAACGAGCAGGCCAGCCCTCCAGGTCCTCCCCGGCGGTCCACGGCCAGACCGGCGCCAGGGGTTCGAGCGGGACGTCGCCGCCCGTCCCGAGGGCCGAGTCAGCCAGGGCGCCATGGAGACGCGGGACCTGGTGCGCCGGCTGCTGGGGCGCGTGGACGCGGAGACGCAAGCGGCCGCCGTCCACGTCCCCGCTGGCGGGATGACACGGGAAGACGTAGCCGCGCCACTCGGTGAGCCGGTGCGCGCCCTCCGTCAGCGGCTGGAGCCCTTCGCCGCGCTGGGCGGAGAGGAGCTGAAGGTTCCATGAGCGCGCACGAATCGGAACGGACCCTGCGCCGGCTGCGCGCCGGAGAGCTGGCCGCCGCCGAGGCCGCACGCGTGCAGGCCCATGCGGCCACCTGTGACACCTGCGCCCAGGCGCTGCGCGCGCTCGAGGACGCCCAGGCGCGCTTCGATGCCGGCGTGGAGCGCGCCCTGGAGCGGCAGCGTCGCCAGGACGCCGCGCGCCCGCCGCCGCGCCGCTGGATGGCGACGTCGGTGGCCATCGCCGCATCGGTGCTGGTGGTGGTGCTGGTGCGCCCGCTGCTGGCGTCGGGGCCGGCGTCTGGCGTGGCCGAGGGCCTCAAGCGACTCAGCGGCGGCCCGGCGGCGGAGCTGCGCATCGGCGGAGGCCTGGGGCCGCAGCGCGAGGCGACGCCCGGGACGCCCGAGCCGCTGGAGCCGGGCGAGCGGGTGATGCTGGGCTATCGGGCCGGGACGCACCGCTATGTGGCCGCGCTGTCGGTGGACGCCATTGGCGAGGTGACGCCGCTGCACCCCGAGGCCGGCGCCAGCGCCCCGGTGGAGCCCGGCATCGCGCAGCAGTGGCTGCCGGGTGGCTGGGAGCTCACCGGCTCCGGTGCGGAGCGCGTCGTCCTGGTCCTCAGCGACGAGCCCCTCCCCGTGGACACGCTGGTGGAGGCCGCCCGGCGCGCCTTCGTGAAGGCCGACGGCGAGGTGACGCGGATGGCTCCGCTGGAGGTCCCCGGCGAGCAGACACACTGGGTGCTCTTGAAGCCATGAGGCCCCTGCCCCGCCTCCTCACACTCGCTGGACGGCCAGGAAAGCGGCCGAGCGGACATTCCCGCGCATGAATGGTGACGCGCGGGGTGGATTCTCTATGCTGGCCACTGTTCTCCGGCGCGCTCCATGTCCAAACCGTCCATCCTCGCCGTTCTCAAGAGCCCGCGCATCTGGCTGCTCGTGGCCGTGGGTTTCGCCTCCGGCCTGCCCCTGTGGTTGACGGGCGTCACGCTGTCGGCGTGGATGAAGGACGAGGGCGTCAACCTGAAGACGATTGGCGTCTTCGCGCTGGTGAGCATGCCCTACACCTTCAAGGTGCTCTGGGCGCCGCTGATGGACCGCTACACCCTGCCCTTCCTGGGTCGGCGGCGGGGCTGGATGCTGGTGACGCAGGTGCTGCTCATGGGCGCCATCGCCGCCATGGGCCTCTTGAACCCCCGGGAGACCCCGGTGGCCATGGCCGCCATGGCGGTGCTGGTGACGTTCCTGTCCGCCAGCCAGGACATCGTCGCGGACGCGTGGCGCACGGACATCCTCACCGCGGAGGAGCGCGGGCTCGGCAACTCCACCTACGTCACCGGCTACCGGCTGGGGATGCTCACCGCGGGCGCCCTGGCGCTGACCTTGTCCGACGTGGTCGGCTGGTCGCGCACGTACTTCATCATGGGCCTGCTGATGGCCGTGGGCGTGGTGGCCACGCTGCTGGCGCCGGAGCCCCAGGGCACCCGTCCCCCGCGCAACCTCACGGACGCGGTGGTGAAGCCCTTCGTGGAGTACTTCACACGCCAGGGCGCCATCCCCGTCCTGATGTTCCTGGTGCTCTACAAGCTGGGGGATGCCATCGCCGCGGGCATGGTGACGCCCTTCTACAAGGAGCTGGGGTTCTCCAACACGGAGATTGGCGCGCTCAGCAAGGGCCTGGGCATGGTGTCCACCATCGCCGGCGGGCTGCTGGCCGGCGTGGTGATGGTGAAGCTGGGCACCCGGCGCAGCCTCTTCATCTTCGGCGCGGCGCAGGCCCTCACCAACCTGATGTTCCTGGGGCTGTCGCTGGTGGGGAAGAATGACCTGATGCTGGCGGCCACCATCACCGTGGACAACCTCTGCGGCGGCCTGGCGGTGACGGCGTTCGCGGCCTACCTGATGTCGCTGTGCCACAAGAGCTTCAGCGCCACGCAGTATGCGCTGTTGTCGGCGCTGGGCACGGTGGCCAACCGCCTCATCTCCGCCACGTCCGGCTACCTGGCCGAGTCGCTGGGCTGGCCCACCTTCTTCGCCGGCACGGTGCTGCTCGCCGTTCCGGCGCTGGTGCTGCTCGCCTTCCTCCCGGAGAACGCGGCCACCCCGGCCGAGGACGCGCCCCCGCCCGAGGCCCCACCGCAGTCGGAGTCCTCCTCGAGCTCGGTGGCGGTGGCCCGCTGACGGTCCGCCCCCGCCGACGGGCAGGTCAGGCGCGGATGTAACGCGGTGCACGCTCGGCACAATCGGTGAGCCATGCACCGCGCGGCGTGGCTATGGTGCGCGGCCATGGCACACCCGCTTGCTGGCAAACCCCCACCGGAAGACTTCCTCATCGACCCCGAGAAGCTGCGCGCCGCGTACTTCTCCGGCAGGCCCGACGTGGGCGTGCCGGAGCAGCGTGTCGCCTTCGGCACCTCCGGCCACCGCGGCTCCTCCGCGCGGAGCAGCTTCAACGAAGGCCACATCCTCGCGGTGACGCAGGCCATCTGCGAGTACCGCCAGCAGCAGGGCATCGACGGGCCGCTCTTCCTGGGCATGGACACCCACGCCCTCTCCGCCCCCGCGCAGCAGACGGCGCTGGAGGTGCTCGCCGCCAACGGCGTGCAGGTGCGTTTCACGGACGGCGCCACGCCCACGCCCGTCATCTCCCACGCCATCCTCACCTACAACCGCGGCCGTACGGCGGGGCTCGCGGACGGCATCGTCATCACCCCGTCCCACAACCCGCCCGAGGACGGCGGCATCAAGTACAACCCGCCCAACGGCGGCCCCGCCGACACGAACGTCACCTCCGTCATCGAGAAGCGCGCCAACGCGCTGCTCGGTGGGGGCAACGCCGGGGTGCAGCGCATCCCCTACGAGCGCGCGCGCACCGCGCCCACGGTGCAGCCGCACGACTTCATCACCCCGTACGTGGAGGACCTGGGGAGCGTCATCGACATGGAGGCCCTGCGCGGCGCGAAGCTGCGCATCGGCGCGGACCCGCTGGGGGGCTCCAACGTCGGCTTCTGGGAGCCCATCGCCACGCGCTACGGGCTCGACCTGCACGTGGTGAACCCCACGGTGGACCCGACGTTCCGGTTCATGCCGCTGGACCACGACGGGAAGATTCGCATGGACTGCTCGTCGCCCTACGCCATGGCGAACCTGGTGCGGCTCAAGGACGCGTATGACATCGCCTTCGGCAACGACGCGGACTCGGACCGGCACGGCATCGTCACCCGCAGCCTGGGGCTGATGAACCCGAACTACTACCTGGCCGTCGCCATCGACTACCTCTACCGCAACCGGCCCGGGTGGAAGCCCGGCACGGCGGTGGGCAAGACGCTGGTGAGCAGCAGCCTCATCGACCGCGTGGCGAAGGACCTGGGCCGCCGCGTCGTCGAGGTGCCGGTGGGCTTCAAGTGGTTCGTGGACGGGCTGCTGGACGGCTCGCTCGGCTTCGGCGGCGAGGAGAGCGCCGGCGCGTCCTTCCTCCGCCGCGATGGCACGGTGTGGACCACGGACAAGGACGGCATCATCCTGGACCTGCTGTCGGTGGAAATCCTCGCGCGCACCGGCAAGGACCCCGGCGAGCACTACCAGGCGCTGGCGGCGAAGTTCGGCGCGCCGCACTACACGCGCATCGACCAGCCGGCCACCGCCGCGCAGAAGGCGGCGCTGAAGAAGCTGTCTCCGGACGCGGTGAAGGCCACCACGCTGGCGGGAGAGCCCATCCTCCAGCGCCTCACGCGCGCCCCCGGGAACGACGCGGACATCGGCGGGCTGAAGGTGGTGGCGGAGAACGGCTGGTTCGCCGCGCGGCCTTCCGGCACCGAGGACGTCTACAAAATCTACGCGGAGAGCTTCCGCGACGAAGCGCACCTCCAGGCCATCCTCGAGGAGGCGCGCGCCATCGTCGGCGCGGCGTTCGCGGCCACTTGAGCGGTGCGAAGGGCGTCCTCCAGTACGTGCTGGCCCTGCTGATGGTGGGCGCGGGGCTGAACCACTTCCGCGTCCCGCAGATGTACCAGCGCACCATGCCCCCGTACCTGCCGTGGCACGGGCCGGCGGTGTTCTGGAGCGGCGTGGCGGAGGTGCTGCTGGGCGTGGGCCTGGTCATCCCCCAGACGAGCCGACTGGCCGCCTGGGGGCTCATGGTCCTGTTCATCGCCGTCCTGCCGGCCAACCTCTACATGGCCCAGCACCCGGAGCGCTTCCGGAAGATTCACCCCGCCCTGCTCTGGCTGCGGCTGCCCCTCCAGGGCGTCCTCATCCTCTGGGCGTGGTGGTACACCTGAGCGCGGAGCGCCTGTCCGCCCGGCATCCCGCCGGTGCGTCCTTCCTTGACTCGCCGGAGGGTGCTCTTTAGGTTCACAGGCTTCCAGTAGCTCCACCGAATTCCGAAGGACGTTCCATGGCTCGCGTTACCGTCGAAGACTGCCTCCCCCTCGTCGACAACCGGTTCGCGCTGGTGCTGCTCGGCGCCAAGCGTGCGCGGCAGCTGATGGCGGGGGCCCGCCCCATCATCGAGCAGTCCAAGAACAAGCCCCCCGTGCTGTCCCTGCGCGAGGTGGCCACCGGCCGCGTGAAGTTCGACCGCGACGTGCGCGAGGCGCTGTCCGGCAAGTACACCGGCGAAGAGGCCAAGTAGTCAGCCTCTCGCGGTCTCCCTCAAGCCCCTTCCTTGCCGGCCACGCTCGCCGGGGAAGGGGCTTCGGGTATCAGGCCCTGGGCGCGCAGCCAGCGCATCGCCCGCGAGGCGACGGCCTTCTCACCCTTGTAGCCCAAGAGCGGCACCAGCTGGCCCACCGGCACCCAGCGCACCTCGTCCACCTCGATGCGCGGCCCCGGCAGCGGCCCCAGGTCCCCCTCCTGATAACGGAACAGGAAGAAGTGGACGCGCTTGAAGATGCGCTGTCCGCGGAACTGGTACACGTAGCGAATCTCGCCCAGCGGGGCCATCAGCGACACGATGAGGCCCGTCTCCTCGCGCACCTCGCGGCACGCCGTCTGCTCCGGCGTCTCGCCCGGGTCCACGTGCCCCTTCGGCAGCGCCCACAAGAGCCGCCCATGGGGACGGATGACGGCCACCTCCCAATGGCCGGCATTCTCCCGGATGACGACACCGCCTGCGGACGCCTCGCGTGGCATACCTGCCCACCCTACCCGATGCCGCGGGAAAGGTGCTCACCCGCCGTGCGCGAAATGACGCAGCTTGGCCTCGGCCCCCAGCCGGTAGGCGTAGCGCAGGTCTCCCAGGAGTCGGTCGAGCCGTCTGGCGGCGACATGGCCCATCAGCCGCGCGCAGAAGCGGCGTGACAGGCGGTTGGCCTCCTCGTACCGCCAGCGCTCCTGGGCGGACAGCTGCTTGCGGTAGGACACCCGGTCGAAGAGGCGCTGGAGCAGCTCCTGCGCCCAGGCCCCCACGCCCTCGCCCCACCGGTGCAGCAGGCACACGGCGAACTTGTCCACCTCCGCCTGGGCCTCCAGCTCCAGCAGCGACACCGTCCGGCCATGGGCCGCCGTGTGCGCCACGTAGAGGAAGTGGCTCACGCCCTCGGCCAGCTGGCAGTAGCCGGCCAGGTCCGTGTCCAGCACGTAGCCCAGCGGCCCGGACTCGTAGGGCTTGAGCCGGTCCAGCAGCGCCGGAGACAGGTACAGGGCCAGCTCCAGCGCGTCACCGGCCTCGTGCACCAGCAGCTCCTCGTCGGAGCGGCCGGTGCCCCCCAGCCGCGCGGCGGCCTCCGTGTCCACCACGAAGACCTCCGCCCTCGCCTCGCACGTGAAGCCGTAGATGGCCTCCAGGTGGTCCTGAACGCGGCCAATCATCCGTGCCTCCGGCTAGTTGGCGAGCTGCCCCTTGGGGCGCGGCATCATCCCCGCGTCCAGCAGGACGCGCTCCAGCCGGTCGTTCCCGCTGCGGACCCAGGCCTCGTACACCTTCAGCGCGCCGCTGGGCCCCGCCTGCACCATGCCCCGGGCGGCGATCTCCTCCAGCACCTCCACCACCCTGCGGAACTTCTCGCACAGCTCCCGGTACACCTGCGCGAAGCCCGTCGCCGGCGTCAGCTCCGCCACGTGGCCGTACGCCGTGCCGCCCATCTGGATGTAGTAGTCCGGCCCCACCGCCCCGCCCTGCAGCGCCCCGGAGAAGAAGCCGGCGGTGTACAGCGACACGTCGCCCAGCCGGCGCAGGGTGCGGATGCGCTCGGTGCGCTCCTGCTGCAGGGCCTGGTGGTAGAGGATGGCCAGCGGCTCGTGGTCCTTGCGCCCGTCCTCCTCGCGGGTGAACAGCTTGTCGGTGACGGCGAACTCGGACAGCAGGTTCACCAGGTAGAACTCCGTCACTTCCGCCAGTTCCACCCGCTGCCGCCCCGTGACCTCGCCCAGAAGAGACTTGAAGAATTCCTTCAGAGACAGGGACGCCACCAGTCCACTCATTGACACCTCCCGTCATTCCCCGGGCGGACGTCGCCCGGAGGAGACCCCACAAGGGTAGCAATCGGGTGCAAGCGCGGCAAAAGCCACCCCCAGTGATTCCGGGCACTTGCGTTAGCACTCGCGTGTCACGAGTGCCAAACCGGGGCCCGCCGGCACGCGGCCCGGCGCTGCGCCCCCAGGGTCCCCGCACGGGCGAAAAACCCAGCAATGCCGCGCAGTTGGCATGTGCGGGCACGCGCGGCCAGCGTCGCTTGACGGGTCAACTTCGCTGGTTATTATCCGCCGCGCCTGGGCGTTAGCACTCATGAGGTGCGAGTGCTAATCCCACGGGCCACGAGGCCCTTTTCAACCCCCAAGCAGCTTTCCGGTGGCCATCAAAAACCCCACCGGAAACAACACGAAGGAGCAGGCCATGAAGATTCGTCCCCTGCAGGATCGGCTCATCGTCAAGCGCGTCGCCGAGGAGAACAAGACCAAGGGCGGCCTCTTCATCCCCGACACGGCGAAGGAGAAGCCCCTCGAGGGCAAGGTCATCGCCGTGGGCAACGGCAAGGTGCAGGAGGACGGCAAGGTCCGTCCGCTGGACATCAAGGCCGGCGACACCATCCTGTTCAGCAAGTACGCGGGCACCGAGATCAAGCTCGACGGCGAGGAGCACCTCATCCTCCGTGAAGAGGACGTGCTCGGCGTCATCGAGAAGTAATCCGGCTTCCCACCCTTCCTTCAAGGAACTTCCCACATGGCGAAGGACATTCTTTTCGACGTGCGCGCGCGCGAGGCCATCCTCCGCGGCGTCAACATCCTGGCCGACGCGGTCAAGGTCACCCTGGGCCCCAAGGGCCGCAACGTCGTCATCGAGAAGAGCTTTGGCTCGCCCACCATCACCAAGGATGGTGTGACGGTCGCCAAGGAGATCGAGCTCGAGAACAAGTTCGAGAACATGGGCGCGCAGATGGTCAAGGAGGTTGCCTCCAAGACGTCTGACGTCGCCGGTGACGGCACCACCACGGCCACCGTGCTGGCGCAGGCCATCTTCCGCGAGGGCGCGAAGCTGGTCGCCGCGGGCCACAACCCGATGGAGATCAAGCGCGGCATCGACAAGGCCGTGGCCATCATCGTCGCCGAGCTGAAGAAGCTGGCCAAGCCGACCAAGGACAAGAAGGAGATTGCCCAGGTCGGTACCATCTCCGCCAACGGTGATGAGACCATCGGTACCATCATCGCGGACGCGATGGAGAAGGTGGGCAAGGAAGGCGTCATCACCGTCGAGGAGGCGAAGGGCCTCGAGACGACGCTGGACGTGGTCGAGGGCATGCAGTTCGACCGCGGCTACCTGTCCCCGTACTTCGTGACGGACCCGGAGCGCATGGAGGCCGTCCTCAACGACGCCCTCATCCTCATCAACGAGAAGAAGATCTCGTCGATGAAGGACCTGCTGCCCATCCTGGAGCAGGTGGCGCGCGCCGGGAAGCCGCTGCTCATCATCGCCGAGGACATCGAGGGCGAGGCCCTGGCCACCCTGGTGGTCAACAAGATCCGCGGCGTGCTGAACGTGTGCGCGGTGAAGGCGCCGGGCTTCGGTGACCGCCGCAAGGCCATGCTCGAGGACATCGCCACCCTGACGGGCGGCCGGATGATCGCCGAGGACCTGGGCATCAAGCTGGACACCATCACCCTCCAGGACCTGGGCCGCGCCAAGCGCATCACGGTGGACAAGGACAACACCACCATCGTCGACGGTGCCGGCAGCCAGCAGGACATCGAGGCGCGCGTGAAGCAGATCCGCGCGCAGATCGAGGAGACGTCCAGCGACTACGACCGCGAGAAGCTCCAGGAGCGTCTGGCGAAGCTCGTGGGCGGCGTGGCCGTCATCAACGTCGGCGCGGCCACCGAGACGGAGATGAAGGAGAAGAAGGCCCGCGTCGAGGACGCGCTCAACGCGACCCGCGCGGCCGTGGAAGAGGGCGTCGTCCCGGGCGGCGGCGTGGCCTACATCCGCTGCCTCAAGGCGCTGGACGGCCAGGAGCTGTCCTCGGGTGAGAAGTTCGGCGTGGACATCATCCGCCGGGCGCTCGAGGAGCCCCTCCGCCAGATCGTCGGCAACGGCGGCCTGGAGGGCAGCGTGGTGGTGAACAAGGTCAAGGAGGCCACCGGTCCCTTCGGCTTCAACGCCGCCACCGGCACCTACGAGGACCTGCTGGCCGCCGGCGTCATCGACCCGGCCAAGGTCAGCCGCACCGCGCTGCAGAACGCGGCGTCCGTGTCCTCGCTGATGCTCACCACCGAGGCCATGGTGGCGGAGCGTCCGAAGGAGGAGAAGGAGCTCCCCGCCGGCGGTGGCATGGGCGGTATGGGTGGCATGGGCGGTATGGGCGGCATGGGCATGTAGTCAGCCCCTCACCCCGGCACCCGCCAGGGGTGACGTCCTGAACGCGGCCTCCGGCTCCCTTTTCGGGGAACCGGGGGCCGTCGTCTTTGCGGGCCGGGTGGCGGCAAGCCCCCCGGCCCCTTAATTTGCTGAAGACGAAGGAGGAGACACCTGTGAAGCCCGTGAAGATCTATACGACCACCTACTGTGGGTACTGCGTCCGCGCCAAGGACCTGCTCAAGCGCAAGGGCGTGGATTACGAAGAGGTGGACGTCACCGGAGACGACGACCTGCGGGCGAAGCTCGTGGAGATGAGCGGCGGCCAGCGCACCGTGCCGCAAATCTTCATTGGCGATACGCACGTCGGCGGCTACTCGGACCTGTCCCGCCTGGACTCCGAGGGCCGCCTGGAGCCCATGCTCCAGGCCTGAGCACCTCAGGCAGGCGGCCCGCCGCCCCGCCCGATGCCCCCGGCTGGCGATGCATAGCTTTTCCCCGTGGCACTTCATCCATCCACGGGAGGCGGCATGGCAGGCGAAGAGCAACAGACGGGGACCCGCGACGCGCAGTACAACCTCATCAGCGCCCTGTATCACCTCCTCAAGGGCGCCTCGACGAGCGAGGCGTACATCCGGGATGCCGAGAACACCGGCGACCCGGAGCTCGCGCAGTTCTTCCGCGACTGGCAGGAAGAGCAGCGCCACCTCGCCGAGCGGGCGAAGAATCTGCTCGGCGCCCGCCTGGCGGACGTCTCCAGCGCGGGCACGGGCCGAAAGCGCGCCGCCAGCGGCGGCAAGCGCGGCGCGGCGGCGGAGAAGCAGCCCACCAACGCCAGCGTCAACTCGGGCGGCAACGACAGGACGCAGGACGCCGTCGAGGAGGAGCTGCTGGAGACCTTCCCGGCCAGCGATCCGCCGGGCCGGTACTGAGGCGCGCCCCGGCCTCCAGGGTCCTTTCCACGCGGCGTGATGCAGGATTCTGGATTCTGGCCGAACGTTCGTCTTGGATGGGGGGTCGTGATACACACCGCCCCCATCCACCGCCCTCATCTGGCTCTGCTGCTGGTGGCCGCCCTGGCCCTGGCCTGCCGGAGCACGCCCTACCAGGTGCGCAGCACGCTGCCCGAGACCCTGGGCGCGTCAGCGGTCATCGTGGCCCCCTTCGAGTTCCGGTGGGAGGAGCCTGGCTGGCGCGCCCTGGAGCTGTCGCAGCGGCTGGTGGGCGCGGGCCTGGCCCAGGCCGGCGACGCGGCCCTCTTCTTCGGCCCCACCGAGCTGCGGGTGCAACGCCGCGAGGACGACGGCGCCTGGATGCCACGCGACACGGTGGCGGTGCTGGCCTCCTACGGCGTGCGCCCCGACGGCGCGCTCTGGCTTCGCCCCTGGGCGGAGAAGCGCGTCCAGTCCGGAGAACGTGAACTGATTGACACCCAGGGCCAGTCGGTGGGCCAGAGCGCCACCGAGGTGGTGATGTACGTGGGCCATGTGGAGGTCCTCCACCCCGCCACGCGCGAGGTGGTGCTGGAAGTCTCCGGTGAGGCCACGGTGAATCCCTACGCGGACATCCTCGACGAGGGCGCGGACCCGGCACCCGAGCTGACGGGCCTCATGGAAGCGCTCACGCGCGAGGCGCTCCGAGGCGTGAGCGGACAGCTGAAGCCGCCGCGCGCGCCGGCTCCCGCCGTGGCCACGTCCCTGGCGTGGGCGCCGTGGGCCGTGCTGGACCTGGAGGCAACGCTCGCCGCCCGGGACGCGCTGGACGCGCAGCGCCTGCGCATGCAGCGCCTGCGCTTCGCCAACCCCGACATGGACCCCGCGGTGCTCGAGGCGCTGGCGCGCGGGCCCGGCGGGCTCTACGTGCGCGCCGCGCCCGAGGGCGCCAAGCTGTCCGCGGGCGATTGGGTGCTCACGCTCGACGGCCAACCCGCACTTCCGCAGACCCTGGCTCGCGCGAGGCTGGCACCCGTGCCGGTCGAAGCGCGCGTTCAACAACCCTCCGGCAGGATTGTTCCGCTCGTACTGCCGTGAGGATTCCCGATGTGAAGAGCCTCGCGTCGGGCTTGCCCGCCCATGCGACTCGCACCTAAAGAGGACCCGATATGGATAGGCCCGAGGTCACCCAGACCACTCAGACGGAGCAGGAAGGACGTACCACCCGCATCCCCATCTCCGAATGGACGGTGGAGGTGGTGGCCGGACCTGACAAGGGCAAGAAGGTGAAGACGCAGGACGGGTTGGTCCGCGTGGGCTCCGACGGTGCCTGCGACCTGGTGCTCACGGACGCCACGGTGAGCCGCCGGCACCTGGAGGTGGAGCGCACCTCGCGCGGGCTGCTGCTGCGCGACACCGGCAGCCGCAATGGCACCTTCCTGGATGGCCGGCAGGTGCTGCAGGCCTACCTGACCAGCGGCGACAAGGTCGAGCTGGGCAAGACGAAGCTGGCCGTGAAGGTCGCCCCGCGCCCCACCGAGGTGGAGGTCGCGGGCGCCGAGTCCTTCGGCGCGCTGGTGGGCGCCTCGGAGAAGATGCGCTGGGTCTTCACGGAGCTGCGCCGCATCGCCCGCGAGGACATGAGCCTGCTCGTCGAGGGTGAGACGGGGACGGGCAAGGAGCTGGCGGCGCGCGCGGTGCACCAGCACTCGGCGCGGCGGCACGGCCCCTTCAAGGTGGTGGACTGCAACCTCATCTCCGAGGAGAAGGCCGAGCGCGAGCTCTTCGGCGGCCTGCGCGCCGGCGACGGCGAGGACCGCGAGGCGCGCGGCGTCTTCGAGGCGGCCCGCGGCGGCACCCTCTTCATGGACGAGGTGGGCGAGCTGCCACTGCCGGTGCAGGGGAAGCTGCTGCGCGTGCTGGAGACGCGCGAGGTGCCGTCGCTGGACGGCCAGCCGGTGGCGGTGGACGTGCGCGTCATCGCTTCGACCCACCGGAACCTGGAGGAGGACGTGCGCCAGGGCCGCTTCCGCGCCGACCTCTACTTCCGGCTCGCGGTGGCGCGCGTGCGCCTGCCGCCGCTGCGCACCCGCCGCGATGACCTGCCCGTGCTGGCGCAGGCCCTGGCGCAGACGCTGCGCGCCAGCATCACCCTCACGCCCCAGACGCTGGCCCTCTTCGAGGGCTATGACTGGCCCGGCAACGTGCGCGAGCTGCGCAACGTGCTGGAGCGCGGCGCCCTCATGGAGGAGACGGGCAACAGCAGCTGGCTGGACTTCCTCGCCCAGCCGTCGCGGCGCCCCGAGGGCCAGGCTCCCACCACCCAGGTGGCCACGCTGGTGGGCACCCTGCCCTACCACGAGGCCAAGGACCGGGTGCTGGCCGACTTCGAGCGGCTGTACTTCGCCGAAGTCATGAAATCCGTGGGCTTCGACATGAAGGCCGCCGAGCAGCGCACCGGGCTCTCCATGCAGAGCCTCTATCGTCTATTGAAAAAGAACGGACTTCGGCTCAAGGACCTCAAGAACGCCGAGGGCCTGGAGAAGTAAAGAAGTCCGCACGCAGGTCCACCCCCAGGGAGAACAACCGCATGTTGCGTCGTGTTGCCGTAGCCTCCGTCGTCTTCACCGCCGCTTGCGCCGGTCAGCAGAAGCCCGCCGCGCAGGCGGGCCAGCCCACGTCGACCGAGGAGCGGGTCCGCATCACCAACCAGCCCCCGTTCGACCTCGTGAACTGCTTCCCGCGCGAGCTCCAGCTCCCGGAGCAGGCCAGCCAGGGCGTCGTGCTGGGCGCGCTGCTGACCACGCGTCCGCAGGTGATGGAGTGCCTCGTGGACCCGAAGAACCGGGGCGCGGAGAAGAGCACCACCGTGGAGGTCAAGACGACCGTCACGGACCAGGGCGCCTCGCACGCCGTCAGCGGGACGAACCTCACCCCCGAGGGCCAGGCCTGCATCCAGAAGGTGGTGGACACGCAGGTGAAGCTGGCCGCGCTGCCCAAGGGCGCGCAGCCGGTGGAGGCCGCCATCCCCTTCGAGCACACCGCCAGCGGCCTCAACTCCGTCACCTTCGGCATCAACGAGGGCTCGGACTTCACGGGCGCGGTGCGCCTGGCGCAGCCGAGCTGGTGTGAGTGCTACCAGCCCTTCAAGGAGCAGGTCCCGCCGCCGCTGACGGCGAAGATCAAGCTGCTGAAGGCGCAGCCGACCCCGGCCGAGGTCACCTTCGAGTCCTCCGGCAACACCGAGGCGAACCAGCTGGCCGCCTGCCTCCAGCCGAAGATTGCCGCGCTGCCCGTCAAGCTGTCCTCCGACGAACTGGGCTTCTCCTACCGCTTCGTCCACTTCGACTCGTCCGCGCCGGACGAGGCGTCCGCCGCCCTGCCGCCCGAGCTGCGCTTCCTGCAGCTGGACCTCAACCGCACCCAGCGCGCGGCGGACTCGGCCATCGCCGACGGCGCCCGCACCCCGGCGGCCCTGGCGTACGCCGAGGTCGTGGACCGCTACCAGAAGACGAAGAACTGGCGCCTCTTCGACGAGATGGCCAGCAAGTGCGACGCCCTGGTGAAGGCGGACACGGGCGTCATCGAGTCCATCAAGGCCCGCCAGGCCACGGACCAGGCCGCGCTGGCGCTCGCCACGGAGATGGCGGCGAAGGACGCGGAGAACTGGGCTGACGTCGTCACGGCCACGCAGAAGAACGTGGACGAGTCGGTGAAGGAGCTGGCGGAGGCGGAGAAGATGGCCGCGCAGGACAAGGCCGCCTGCCCGAAGAAGAACTTCAAGTAGTCCCCCGCCCCAGGGCGGAAAGCACGAAGGCGCGGGAGCCCGGAGACCGGGGCCCGCGCCTTCCGTGTTTCAGGGGCCTGCGAGGCCACCCCGCCGCGGCGGGCACCGGAAACCCCGGTGCCCCGCCCGCCCGGCGTGGCTCAGGCCGCCGTCACCTTGTCGTCGTTGGCCGCGCCCGCCTCGCGCATGCGCACGCTGACGAGCTTGGAGATGCCCGGCTCCTCCATGGTGACGCCGTAGAGGGTGTTGGAGACCTCCATGGTGCGCTTGTTGTGGGTGATGAGGATGAACTGCGACTGCTTGCTCATCTCCTTCACCATGTCGTTGTAGCGGCCCACGTTGCCCTCATCCAGCGGCGCGTCGACCTCGTCGAGGAGGCAGAAGGGCGTCGGCTTGATGAGGAAGATGCCGAAGATGAGGCCCACGGCGGTGAGGGCCTTCTCGCCACCGGAGAGCAGGTTGACGCTCTGCAGCTTCTTGCCGGGCGGCTGGGCGACGATTTCCACGCCCGGCTCCTGCCCCGGCCCCTCGTTGGTGAGGATGAGGCTGGCCCGGCCGCCGCCGAACAGGCGCGGGAAGATGGCCTGGAACTTCTCGTTCACCACGTCGAAGGTCTGCTTGAAGCGCTCGCGGCTGGTGGCGTCGATGCGCTGGATGGCGTCCTTGAGCTGCTCGATGGAGGACTGCAGGTCCTTCTTCTGCGCGATGAGGAAGTCGTAGCGCTTGGACAGCTCAGCGTGCTCGTCGATGGCGGTGAGGTTGATCTCCCCCATCTTCTCCACCTGCGCGCGCAGGTCCTTCAGCTCCGCCTCGGACTCCGGGGCCAGCGCGGGCAGCAGGTGGTACTTGTGCAGCTCGTTGGCCAGCTCCACCTGATGCCGCTCGCGGATGCCCGCCGCCAGGTGCTCCAGCTCCAGGGCGATTTCACGCTCGCGCAGCGAGATTTGCGACAGGCCCTGCATCAGCTCGTCCACGCGGCCGCGCAGCTCGCGGAACAGCGTGTCCTGCTCGCGCACCTCGGCCGAAGCCGCGGTGTGCGCCGCGCGACGCGCCTCCAGCCCTTCCGCGGCGAGCTTGTGCTCCTCGGCGCGCTTGGACAGGCCCCCTTCCGTTTCGGTGATGCGGCGCTCCAGCTCCTCGGTGCGCGCGGAGCCCTCCACCACCGTGGCCTGGAGCCGGGCGATGCGCGTCTCCATGTCCTTGCGCTGGGTGACGAGGCTCTCCAGCTCCTTGCGCGCGGACTCGCCGCGCTCGCTGCCCGCGGCCACCTTGATGCGCAGGCCCGTCAGCTCGCCGTTGGCCGTCTCCGCGCGCTGGCGCAGCGACTCCTGCTCGGCCACCAGCTGCCTCACGCGCTCCTCGCGGCCCTCGCGGTCCGCCTGGCCGTGCGCCACCTCGCCGCGGCTGGTCTCCTCCTCGTGCTCCAGGGCCATGTAGCTCTGGGTGAGCTGCCCCTCCTCCACCTCCAGCGCCCGCACCCGCTCGCGCACGCGGGCCAGGTCCTCGCCCGCCTTGTGCAGGTCCTTCTCCTGGCTGGCGAGGTTCAGCTCCTCGGCGTGCTGATTCTTGGCCAGCCCCTTGAGGACCCCCTCCGCGTGCCCCATCTGCTTCTGGAGCGTGTAGTGCCGGGTGAGAATCTCGTTGTAGCGCTCCTCCACCCGGGCCACCTCGGTGGCCAGCTCGGCGATCTCGCGCTTCTTCTGGAGCGCGCCCACGGCCGCGCCCTCGCGCTCACCACCGACGATGGTGCCGTCCGGCCGGAAGACCTCGCCCTCCTGCGTCACCAGCGTGCACTGCGGCCCGCCCGAGTCGGCCCACGCCCGCGCCGTGGCCACGTCCTGGACGATGATGACGTCCCCGAGCAGCAGCTGGACGAGCGGCGCCAGCGCCTCCTCGCACGTCACCTCGCGCAGGGCGTGCGCCAGCACGCCGGGCCGGCTGAAGTCCGGCTCCAGCGGAGGCGGCAGCGCGTCCAGGGCGGGCACCGGGAGGAAGCTGCCCCGCCCCTCGGCGTGGCCCTTGAGGTACTCCACCAGCTCCACGCCCTTGTCGCGGCTCTCGACGATGACGTGCTGGAGCCGCTCGCCCAGGGCGGCCTCCACGGCGCGCTCGTAGCGCGGGGTGACGTTGATGACGTCCGCCACCAGGCCGAAGATGCCCTGCTCGC
Organism: Pseudomyxococcus flavus; assembly: GCF_050038885.1. Taxonomy (NCBI): domain Bacteria; kingdom Pseudomonadati; phylum Myxococcota; class Myxococcia; order Myxococcales; family Myxococcaceae; genus Pseudomyxococcus; species Pseudomyxococcus flavus. The sequence continues at coordinate 280,048 of NZ_CP143624.1, forward strand.
GGGGCGTCACGCCGGCGCGCGTCATCACCGCGCGCACGCCGCGGTCGAAGCCGTCGTAGTTCTTCTGGATGTCCTCCAGCGTGGCCAGGCGGCTGCGCTTGTCGCTCAGCTCCTCGCGCAGCGCGATGACCTCGATTTCGTTCTCCGTGAAGGCCGCGCGCGTGCGGGTGAGCGCGTCCTCCTCCTGGCCCTTGCGCTCGGCCAGCTCCGCGGCGAGGTGCCGGGTGTCCTCCACCCGCTTCGCCACGTCGCCGCGCACGTTCTCCAGCTGCTGCTCCTGGGCGCGCAGCGCCTCCAGCTCGCCCTGGAGCTTCGTGCGGCGGGCCTCCAGGTCTCCGCGCTGGCGCGCGAGGTTGACCAGGTTGCTCTCGTGGTTGGCCAGACGGGTGGCCACGGCGACGAGGCCGGCGCGCTCCTGCTCGAGGCGCAGCGCCACCTCCGTCTGGAGCTGGGACACGCGGCGCAGCTCCTCCTGCGCCACCTGCATCGCGACCTCGTCCTCCTTCCACGAGCCGGCGATGCCCGACAGCTCCGCCTCACGGGCGGCCATGGCGTCGGACATCTCCGCCTTGCGGGCCATCAGGCCGTCCAGCTCCACCTGGGCGGCGGCCACCCGGGCGCGCGTCTCCTCCAGCTCGCGCTTGCCGTAGGACATCTCCTGCGTGTCGCGCTGGAGCGAGCTCTCCAGGGCGTGCACCTCGGCGGCCAGCGTCTGGAGCGCCGCGGCCTCCGCGTCCAGCTCGGCGCGGCGGCGGGTGATGGTCTCCTCCAGCTCCTTCACCCGGTCCAGGCTCTCGCGCTCCTCGGAGCCCAGGTTCTCCAGCCGCGACTGGAGCATCTTCTTCTCCGCCATCAGCTCGAGCTGACGGTGGGTGGCCGCGTGCAGGTCGATGTCCCGCATGCGCGCCTTGAGCTTCTTGTACTTCTCCGCCTTCTTCGCCTGGCGCGAGAGCGCGTCGAGCCGCTTCTCCAGCTCGTTGGTGATGTCGGTGACGCGCAGCAGGTTGGCGTCGGTCGCCTCCAGCTTGCGCTCGGCGGCCTTGCGGCGGGCCTTGTACTTGGTGACGCCCGCGGCCTCCTCCAGCAGGTGGCGCCGGTCCTCCGGCTTGCTGGACACGATGAGGCCCACGCGGCCCTGCTCGATGATGGAGTACGCCTTGGTGCCCACGCCGGTGCCGAGGAAGAGCTCGGTGATGTCCAGCAGGCGGCACTGCGTCTTGTTGATGAGGTACTCGGAGTCGCCGTTGCGGAACAGGCGCCGCGTCACCGTGACTTCGGAGAAGCCCTGGTACTGGGGCGCGAGCTGGTCCGTGTCGTCCACGATGAACGTGAGCGACACCTCCGCCATGGACAGCGGCGGCTTGTTCTCCGAGCCGTTGAAGATGACGTCCTCCATGCCGCGGCCACGGAGGTTCTTCGCGCTCTGCTCACCCATCACCCAGCGGATGGCGTCGACGACGTTGGACTTGCCGCAGCCGTTGGGCCCGACGATGCCCGTCACGCCTTCGTCGAACGTGAAGACGCTCCGTTCCATGAAGGACTTGAAGCCGGTGATGTCCAACCGCTTGATTCGCATGCCAGCGGGCTCCTAGAGCGGGCTCTGTACGAGGAGGGAAACGCGCGCGAGGCCGAAAAATCGGCTCCGGAGCGTTCGGCGAAAAGGAGTACCAGCCACCTTCCGGGCGATCAAGCGTGGCCATGCCACGCATCGCCATACGTTTGGTTGCCTGGTCTGCGACAGAGCGGACGCGCCCTGTAGCGCCCGCCCTCCGGGGTGGTGGAGGCACGCTGCGCTCCGCGCGTGCAGTGTCCTCCGCGCGGAGGCCCGTGTGGCAGGCAGCCCTGTTGAGTCCTGTTGCGCTACGTAGAAGCGTCACCTCGCAGGACGTAGCATCCCGATCTGACAACGCCGATTCACGACTCTCCGCCTGCTTCCGGGTGGGGAGACGTGCCCCGATGAAGGCCCCTGCCTTCGACCCGGGGGGCGGCCAGGAGCGGGCCCTCAGCCGCCGAGCGCGTAATTCTCCAGCAATTCGAGCGTGCTCCGGACCGCGGGCTGTGCACCGAGGATGAAGATGGGCGTCTTGCGAGCCCAGGCCAACCGAAGGGCCTCATAGAGCAGGGCGTGTGCGTAGCTCTGCGTACACGTGGAAATCCCCACGAAGTCGAGCGCTACGGGCTGGCGCTTCACCAGCCTCGGCAACAGTTGCTCCTCAGCGAAACGCTGTGCGGCCCTCGCGTCCTCGACGCCCGTCGAGCGGACCACGAACTTCAAGGCGCCCTCTGGCGGCGCCTCGAACGACAGCCACTTGTGAATGGCGCGCCGGGGCGTACGCTCGGCCGCCCGCTGGCGGATGGTCTCGATCATCCCGTCGTAATCCTGAGCGGCTTCCGCCGGCATCTCGAAAGCGACCAGCGTGCCCGGATATCCCACGCCGCTCAGGAGCTGCTGGATGCCGTGAGGATTCTCGAAGTCCTCGTCCCCCTGGAGCATGAGCGTGGCGCCCCGGGTGGCGATGACCAACCTGCCACCGACCAGCTTGGTCATTTCCGAGATGAAGAAGAGCCCCATCCCGGCGTTCTGGGCACTCCCTGTCTCGCCTTCATCGAAGGCACTTGAGATGTGCGGCCACAGCGATTTCTCAAGGGCCGTCTTCGCATCCGCCAGGGCATGCCGGCTCTGGAGACTAGCGGGAATACCGAGGCCCGCATCCGCGACCGCCACCTGGACCACGGGCTGCGCCGCGTTGCGCCCACCCCGGTTGAGCTGCGCGCCAACGATGCCCCCCAACGGGTCCAGGCTGTGCTGAACAACGTTCCTCAAGAGTTCGTTCAGGACGTAGTAGAGCGTCCGACGTGTGTCCTCAAAGCGGGCGTCCGGGAGCAACAAGCGCGAGATTTCGTCCGAAGGCGGCTCGGTCGGGGCATACCGCTGGATTCGCGCCAGTTTGACGATCCGCCCCTGCTCGCTCGGAGCGGTCCCCTGCCCACCGGTTCCCGACAGGACGTCTTCGAAGCCGACCGCACGCGCGAACCCGCCTGACCTGGAGTGGGAATCGAGCGACACCCGCAGCGGTGCACTGCCGTCCCGCCTGGCAAGCGCCGCGATCGCGACCAATCCCCACATTTCAATGGGGTCGATGGCCCCAAGCGCAACCCCTACCGGATCGCTCTCCAACCAGCGCAACAAAGGCGTGGGCTCACTCAGCTCGATCCTGGAAGGTGCAGCCACCGGCGTCATGCGAACCCTCGCGTCCTCACCCCGGGGGCCTTGCCCCCTCACGGCTGGCACTCACCCTCAGCGGAGCCTTGGCCGTACCTCACGCCCCATTTCCGTGCTCCTCGCCTACAGTGACTCGCCAGACGCCCCGGGAGGCATCTCCCCCGAGGAGCCGGCCCCACCGCCGTCCGCCATGGCGCGCGGCGTGTTCCGCGCCTGGGGCTCCACCGTGACGCGCACCACCCGCGGTCCTTCCACCTCGTCCACGACGATGCGCCACATGTCGAGCCGCAGCGAGTCCCCCTTCACGGGCACCCGCCCCAGCCTCGTCATCAGGTAGCCGGCGATGGTCGTCACCTCGCCCTCTTCGTCCTCGTCGAGGTCGAAGTTGACGTCCAGGCGCTCCTCCAGGTCGTCCAGCTGCGCGGTGCCCGGCAGCTCGAAGCGGCCGCCCGGCAGCGCGCGGACCTCGTCCATGCGCCGGCCGAGCTCCGCGACGTCGCCCACGACCTCGGCCACCACGTCCGCGATCGTCACCAGCCCGGACGTACCACCGTGCTCGTCCACCACCAGCGCCGTCTGCCGGCGACGGCGACGGAACTCCGCCAGCAGCTGCTCCAGCGTCGCCCCTTCCGGGATGAAGAGCACCGGCCGCTGCACCTGCGCCAGGCTGCGCAGCTCGCCGCGCGACAGCAGGAAGAAGAGGTCCTTCGCGTTGACCAGGCCCTCGACCTCGTCGAGGTTGCCCCGGCACACCGGCAGCCACGTGTGGCCCGCCGCGCGCGCGTCCGCGATGCACTTCTCCAGCGGCTCCTCCACGTCCAGGAACCGCACCTGGTTGCGCGGCACCATCACCTGCCGCGCCGTCTTCTGCGCCATCTCCAGCGCGCGCTCGAGCAACTCCGCGCGCGCCGTCGTGATGGCCCCCGCCTGCGCGGAGCTGTGGAGGATGACGAGCAGCTCGTCCTCGCTGTGCGCCTCGTGCGCCTCCCCCACCGCCTGGAGGCCGAAGATGCGCAGCACCCACGCCGCCAGCCCGTTGAGCAGGACGATGGCCGGGTAGAACAGGAGGTAGAACACCCGCATGGGCAACGCCACCGCGAGCGTCGTGTCCTCCGGACGCTGAATCGCCAGGCTCTTGGGCGCCAGCTCGCCGAGCACGATGTGCAGGAAGGTGATGATGCTGAAGGCAATCACCACCGCCGCGGAGTGGGCCACCGTGGTGGCGGCGCCCTCGGGCACCAGGCCCACCAGCACCGGCTCCAACAGCCGCGCGAAGGCGGGCTCACCCAGCCACCCCAACCCCAGCGACGCCAGGGTGATGCCGAACTGCGTGGCGGAGAGGTACGCGTCCAGCTTCTCCACCATCTTCATCGCCGCGGGAGCGCCCGGCGCGCCTTCGTCCACCAGCGCCTGGAGCCGCGTGGCGCGAATCTTCACGATGGCGAACTCGGTCGCCACGAAGAAGCCGTTGGCGAATACGAGGAGAATCGCCAGCCCGAGGAACAACCACTCGTTGCCCATGGCTCAGAACAAGGCTTCGAAGTCCGGGTCACCCTTGAGGGCGTCGAACATGGGGTCCGTGGCCAGCCACCCCATGACCTTCGGACGGTCCGCCGTGAGCGACTTCTGCAGGTACTGCACGGCGTCCTTGGGACGCCCCCAGAGCGCGAACAGGGCGGACAGGTTGTAGTTGAGCAGCAGGTCTTCCGGATTCAGCGCCCGCGCCCGCTCGTAGGCGCGCTCCGCCTCCGCGTAGAAGCCCTTCTGCGCGTAGCAGATGCCCAGGTCCAGCTGCGCCTCGAAGTTGTCCGGCTCCAGGCGCACCACTTCCTTCAGCTGGGTGATGGCGGAGCGGTAGTCGCCCTCGTCCATCATCAGCGCGGCCAGCTCGTGGCGGGGGAAGGCGTCCTGGGGGTCCAGCTCGATGGCCGTCTGGAGCTCCCGCATCGCCTCCTCCACCCGGCCCTGGTCGGCGTAGGTGAGGCCCAGGTTGAGGTGGGCGTCCGGATACTCCGGGTCCAGCTCGATGGCCTCCTTGTACTCCTCCACGGCCATCTCCCCCGCGTGGGTGGAGAGGAAGCAGGCCAGGTTGTAGTGCGCCGTGGCGCTCTCCGGCTCCAGCTTCAGCGCGGTGAGGTACTCGGAGAGGGCGTCCCGGAAGAGCTTCTTCTCCGCGTAGACGGTCGCCAGGTTGTCGTGGGCGTGCGCGGAGTTCGGGTCGAGGTCGATGGCCTTCTTGAACTCCTTGATGGCCTCATCGAGCCAACCCCGGTCCGCCAGCTCGATTCCACGAGTATTGTGCTCGTCGGAGAGAGCGATGTTGTCCTTTTCGCGGGCCATGAGCGCGCGGGCAATCTACGCGCCGCGCTCCAAGAGGTGCAAGGTAGAGTTTCCCCCCGCCCATGCGCCACGCCGCCCTGCTGCTGCTGCTGTTGTCCGCCTGTCACCCCCGCGCCATCCCCCCGCCCGCGCCGCCCCCGGCGGAGGAGCCCTCCCGACAGTCCCCCGCCCCCGGGGAGGCGGGCCTTCCTCCCGGCCCTCCCTCCGAGGCGCCGGACGCCGGGCCCCCCGCCCATCCCCTCTCCATCATCGTGGGCGGCGACGTGACGCTGGGCCACAACTACCAGACGCACTACGACGCCGAAGCGGCCAGGGGCCGTCCCAGGGAGGCCCTGCTGGCCTACGGCTTCCAGGAGGTGAAGCCCCTGACGGACGCGGCCGACCTCTTCGTCGTCAACCTGGAGTGCCCCTTCACCGAGCGCGGCGAGAAGCTGCCCAAGAACTTCAACTTCCGCGCGAAGCCGGAGCTGGTGGGCATCCTCACCGCCGGCGGCGTGGATGTGGTCAGCCTGGCCAACAACCACCTGATGGACTACGGCGCCCAGGGCCTGCTCGACACGCTGGACACCCTGGACGCGGCGCGCATCCCCTACTTCGGGGCGGGCCGGAACCTGGCGGAGGCCCGCCGCCCCGCCATCGTCAGCGTGGGTGGCCAGCGGGTGGCGCTCCTGGGCTACTTCTTCCTGGGCACGCGCAACATCGAGCCGCCCCAGGTCTACGCCACGGAGACTACCCCTGGGGTCGCCGGCCACTTCTCCGACGTGGAGGTCATGGAGCGGATGCTGCGCGAGGACATCGCCGCGGCCCGGGCCCAGGCGGACATCGTCCTGCCCTACTTCCACTGGGGTCGCGAGGGCACCTACACGCCAGAGCCCTACCAGCTCCGGCTGGCCCACGCCGCCATCGACGCGGGCGCCTCAGGTGTGCTCGGCGCCCACCCCCACGTGCTCCAGGCCATGGAGCTGTACCAGGGGCGGCCCGTCGTCTACTCGCTGGGGAACTTCGTCTTCGGGGGGAACTGGAACCCTCGCGACAAGCGCGGCGCCCTGTGGAAGGGCCACTTCGGGCCCGACGGCGCCTACCTGTCCAGCGAGATTCTGCCTTTGAGGACCGACCGCTTCCCGGAGCTGCCCTTCCAGCCAGTGCCCGTCACGGGTGAGGAAGCGGAGGCGGTGCTGCGGCTGTTGGCGGAGTCTTCAGAAGGCGTGGAGCGGATGCTGCCCGAGCTGGAGCCCTGGGCCCGTCCGCCTCCCTCCCCCGAAGCCCGAGGGAGGGAGTAGCGCACGCGCTAGACCTTGTTGTTGGACTGGCCCTTCTTGGCGCGATTGCGGCGGCGCTTCAGCTGGGCCTTCCGGCCCTTGGCGCGGTTGGCGACCTTCTTCTTGGAACGATTTCCCTTCTGGGCGGGCATGTGGAAGGACTCCGTGTGGTGATGTGAAAAACGACCGCAGAGCGCGGTGAGGGCGGCCTTTTTTCATGCTCCCGCCCAAGCGTCCAAGGATTTTCTTGACTCTGCCCGCCCTTGCCAGAGGGCCGGCAAAGGGGCAATACCCCCCGGAACGACGATGATTGACAAACTCGAAGACGTCGAGCGCCGGTTCGAACGCCTGACCGCCGACCTGTCGAACCCCGACGTGCTCGCCGACTCGGCGAGGCTCCAGAAGGTGTCCAAGGAGCGCGCGGCCCTGGAAAAGCTGGTCGAGGCCTTCCGCACCTACCGGAAGGTGCTCGCCGACCTCGACGAGGTGGAGACCTGGCTCGGCAACGGTGACGCCGACGAGAAGGCCTTCGCCCGCGAGGCCCTGCCCGGCCTGAAGCAGCAGCGCGAGGACCTGGAGGCCCAGCTCAAGATTCTCCTCCTGCCCAAGGACCCGAACGACGACAAGAACGTCATCCTGGAAATCCGGGCTGGCGCGGGCGGCGACGAGGCGGCCCTCTTCGCGGAGGAGGTCATGCAGATGTACCTCCGCTACGCGGACCGCCGGGGCTGGAAGGCGGAAATCCTGGACATGAGCCCGGGCAACGCGGGCGGCGTGAAGGACGCCACGGTGACGCTGTCGGGCGACGCCGTCTTCAGCAGCATGAAGTACGAGTCCGGCGTGCACCGCGTGCAGCGCGTACCGGCCACGGAGACGCAGGGCCGCATCCACACGTCCACGATCACGGTGTCGGTGATGCCGGAGGCGGAGGACGTGGACGTGCACATCAACCCGGCGGACATCGAGATGCAGGTGATGCGCTCGACGGGCTCGGGCGGACAGAGCGTCAACACCACGGACTCCGCGGTGCGCCTCATCCATCACCCCACGGGCATCGTGGTGAAGTGCCAGCAGGAGAAGAGCCAGCTGAAGAACCGCACCATGGCCATGCGCATGCTGCGGGCGAAGCTCTACGAAATCGAGCAGGAGCGCATCCGCAACGAGCGCGACTCCGCCCGCCGCGCCCAGGTGGGCACCGGCGACCGCAGCGAGAAGATCCGCACCTACAACTTCCCGCAGGACCGGCTGACGGACCACCGCATCGGCCTCACGGTGCACAACCTGCCGGGCGTCATGGCCGGTGACGTGGAAGAGGTCATCACCGCCTGCCGGACCTTCTACCAGGCCGAAGCGCTCAAGGCGCAGACGGCCGGCGGCCCGAAGCCCTCCGCATGAGCAGCGAGCCCTGGACCATCCGCAGGGTCCTCGCCTGGACGACGCAGCACTTCGAGAAGCGGCAGGTGGATGCCCCGCGGCTCACCGCGGAAATCCTCCTGTCGCACGTGCTGAAGCTCAGCCGCGTCCGGCTGTACGTGGACCTGGACCGCCCCCTCTCCAAGGACGAGCTGGGCGCCTACCGTGGCCTCATCGAGCGGCGCATGGCCGGCGAGCCCACGCAGTACCTGACGGGGATGCGGGAGTTCTACAACCGCCCCTTCAAGGTGGACGCCCGGGTGCTGATTCCGCGGCCGGAGACGGAGCTCCTCGTCGAGGCGGCGCTGCGCGCGCTCCCCAGGGACGCGCCGGGCCGCGCGCTGGACGTGTGCACGGGCTCGGGCTGCATCGCCATCAGCCTCGCGGCCGAGCGGCCCCAGGCCACCGTCATCGCCACCGACCTGTCGCCGGACGCGTGTGCCCTGGCGCGGGAGAACGCCGAGGCCCTGGGCGTGGCGGACCGGGTGACGGTGCTGCAGGGCGACCTCTTCGCCCCGGTGCCGGCCGACGCGCGCTTCCAGGTGGTGGTGTCCAACCCGCCGTACATCGCCTCCGGGGACATCCCCGGCCTGTCCGCCGAGGTGCGCCGCGAGCCGAAGCTGGCGCTCGACGGCGGACCGGACGGCCTGGTGGCGGTGCGGCGCGTGGTCACGGGCGCGCGCCAGTGGCTGGAGCCTGGCGGCCTCCTTGCAATGGAGATTGGTGAGGACCAGGGCCCCGCCGTCCTGGAGCTCCTGCGGGCCGCGGGATACGCGGACGCCAGAGTGGAGAAGGACCTGGAGCGGCGGGAACGAATGGCTTTTGGGACACAGCCCGTGGCCAGCGGGCCACAGGGCTGAGACGCAGGGAACCATGGACAAGATCGTCATCAAGGGCGGCCAGCCGCTGCACGGAGAAGTGCAGGCCTCGGGCGCGAAGAACGCGGCACTGCCCATCCTCGCCTCGGCGCTGCTGGCGGATGGCACCTCCACCTACCGCAACGTGCCGGACCTGGCGGACGTCGCCACCATGCTCAAGGTGCTGCGCACCATGGGCTGCGACGCCGAGCGCCACGCCGAGAAGCCGGACGTGTGCCATGTGGGCGTCAACGGCCACATCACCCCGGAGGCGCCGTACGACCTGGTGAAGACGATGCGCGCCAGCGTGCTGGTGCTGGGTCCGCTGGTGGCCCGCTTCGGGCGGGCGCGCGTGTCCATGCCGGGCGGCTGCGCCATCGGCGCCCGGCCCATCGACCAGCACCTCAAGGGCCTGAAGGCGCTGGGCGCGGACATCCACCTGACGGAAGGCTACGTGGAAGCCACCGCGAAGCAGCTCAAGGGCGGCACCGTCAACTTCGACGTCATCACCGTCACCGGCACGGAGAACGTGATGATGGCGGCGGTGCTGGCCAAGGGCCGCACGGTGATGGAGAACTGCGCCCGCGAGCCCGAGGTCGAGGAGCTGGCCAAGGTGCTCAACAAGATGGGCGCGCGCATCGAGGGCGCGGGCACGTCCATCATCACCATCGAGGGCGTGGACAGGCTGATGCCGGTGGAGCACGCCATCCTCCCCGACCGCATCGAGGCCGGCACCCTGCTGGTGGCGGCGGCCATCTCCGGCGGCAACGTGCTGGTGAAGCACGTGGTGCCCGAGCACCTGGACGCGGTGGTGGAGAAGCTGCGCGAGGCCGGGTGCACGATTTCCGCCGAGGGCGGCGGCCTGCGCTGCAAGGCCCCGGACCGGCTCAACGCGGTGAACATCACCACCACGGAGCATCCGGGGTTCCCCACGGACATGCAGGCCCAGCTGATGGCGCTCATGTCGGTCAGTCAGGGGACGTCCGTCATCAGCGAAAACATCTTCGAGAACCGCTTCATGCACGTGCCCGAGCTGCACCGCCTGGGCGCGGACATCACCATCCAGGGGCACACGGCGGTGGTGAAGGGCGTGAAGAGCCTGAGCGGCGCGCCCGTCATGGCAACGGACCTGAGGGCGAGTGCGTCCCTCATCCTCGCGGGGCTCCGAGCGGAGGGGCGCACCGACGTCAGCCGCGTCTATCACCTGGACCGGGGCTACGAGCGCCTGGAGCGCAAGCTGCGCGGCCTGGGCGCGGACATCCGCCGCGAGAAGGCGTAGGCCGAAGGGGCCGGGGGGCGACGAGACGGCGCGTTGCCAACAGAAGCTGCAAGGCGGGTTGCATCCGAATTTTCGCGCGACCTATCATTCTCCAATCGACTGGGGAGAACACCACTCCCCCCCAACAGGAGAATGGAACCGGCCCATGGATTGCCCCAGCTGCAACGTCGAGATGTCCGATCTCGAGGGGGATGATCAGACGTTGCGAAAGTGTGGAGAGTGCGGCGGGCTGTGGATTGACGTCGCGGACCTCAACCGGGTCCTGCTCCACAACAACCTCCCCGGGCTGGAGAGCCAGGGCGGCAAGGTGGATGCGGAGGCGCTGACCGGTCAGTGCCCCGAGTGCCAGGTCGACCTCGTCCGAGTGGACGGTGGGGACCGTCAGCACCCGCTCCACTACGACACCTGCGAGTCCTGCGGCGGCATCTTCCTGGAATCCGAGTTCCGAGACGCCACGGACGTGAAGGTTGCCGTCGAGGAGATCATCGAGTTCTTCCGCCACTTCGGCGGCAAGCGGAAGATGGCCGCCCTGTAGGCGGACCGCCGCGGCCCGGGAAGCCCGGCGGGCGGCGGCCAGCCCGTCTCCTCAGCGCTGGCTGCGGAACTCGCGTCCCCAGGCCTCGCCCACGGGACCCTCGAACTCGAGTGACGCGTCCGGCGCGCGTGTGCCCTCTGTGTCTCCCTTCGGGAAGCGCACCGTCACCCGTCCGTGTGGCGGCACCTCCAGGGACAGCTTGTCCCCGGACAGCGTGTACGCGCCGCTGACGGTGGAGGACACCTCTCCCTCCAGGGGCTCCTCGGTGAAGCTGTAGGTTCCGTCCAGGTAGAACGACAGGAACCGGTGCGGCGCGCCCTTCAGGCCGCCGAACCAGGTGCCCAACAGCGGCGCGAGCCGGGCGTTGTAGCGCAGCTTCGGCGCCAGCCAGGTGCCGTTGAGGGCCTTGCCCCCCGAGTAGAAGATGATGTCGGTGACGCACACCGGCGCGTCGTCCTTCGCGCCCTGGAAGCGCTCGGACACTTCCAGGGTGAAGCGGGCACCCCGCAGTGCGGGCTTGAGCGGCACCGCCTGGAGCCCACGCTTGTCCTCCACGCTGACGCTGCGGGCCTCCTTCACCCCGGTGATGGTGAGCTTGCGCGCGCGCGCGCGGGCCTTGAACGCGGCCCGGTCCGTCCCGTCCCCCGTGTAGACGCGCACCTCGTCCACGGTGACGATTTCCTTGAAGCCGAAAGTGAAGGAGGCGGGCGCATCACCGCCGACGCACCAGGCGGTGGTGTCGCGGCCATCGAGCACATTGAGCGGCCCGTAGCGCTCGGGCTGGCTGGTGCGCTCGAGCCAGTCGGCGGTCTGGACGTAGCCGGGAGGGACGTTGGGGGCGGCGTGAGCCGTGGTGGCAAGCAGGAAGGGAGCGAGGAGCAGGCGTCGCATACGCTCCCATCTTTGATCGCCTCGCACACAGTGCTCCAGTCCAGGGATACATGGAGAGGCCGGGGCGCCGCGGATGAAAGCACCCGCGCGGGTGTTGGGGTGCTTGACACGCCATGGCCTACGGGAAGGATGACGGCCTGTTCTGGAGGAGACCGTGATGAGACGTTGGGGGTGGGTCTGTGTGCTGGGGCTGATGCTGGCCGCCTGCAAGGAAGACAAGGCGCCGGAAGCTCCGGATGCGGGCCCGGTGGAGACCGGACCATCCGCCCTCACGGAGCAGGAGCCCAACGAAAGGCCCGACCAGGCGCTCGACCTCACCCGCAACAGCACGGTGAGCGCGGAGCTGACCGCGCAGCCGAACAAGGCGGATGAAGACTGGTACCGGCTGGCGCCCTCCTCGCCCCGAATCGTCGAGGTCACCGTCTCCGGCCTGCCAGGGGGCGACATCACCTTCGAGGTGTACGACCGCGACCGCAACCGACTGGTGGGCGTCAACAGCGAGGGCGCGGGCAAGCCGGAGCGCTTCCCCAACCTCTATGTCGATGGTGAGCGATTCATCCGCGTGGTGCCCGCGCGCAAGGGCGTGGGCGGGGCGTACACGCTCGACGTCCGAATGCGCGTGCCCGAGGACGGCGAGGAGCGCGAGCCGAATGACCGGGCCGTGGACGCGGTGAACCTGCCGCTGGGTCAGACAGTGACGGCCTTCCTGGGCCACGCCGGCGACGAGGACTGGTACCGCATCGAGCTGCCCGACCCGACGCAGGCCATGAGCGGAGAAGGTGCCGCGCCCTCCGGCAACGGGGATGGCAGCGCCCCATCCGCGCCGCAGGGGCTGGGGGCGCCCGGCGCCAACGGCTCGCCCGAGGACGGCACCGGCGGGTTCCCCGGCCCGCAGCAAGGAGCGGGCGGCCCCGACTCGCAGCATGGGCTGGGCAACACCGGGGCCGGAAACTTCAACGGGCAGCCGGCGATGGGCAACACCGGAACCGGAAGCCCCGACGGCCAGCAGGGCATGGGCCGCACCGGGCCAGGAAGCCTCAGCGGCTCGCACGGCTTGGGCAGCGCCGGGGCCGGGAGCCTGAACGGACAGCAGGGCGCGGGCACCACCGGGGTCGGAGGGCCCGACTCGCAGCACGGCCTGGGCAACACCGGGGCCGGGAGCCTCGCGGGCCAGGGGGACCCTGGCGAATGGCGCGAGGGGATGGACGGACAGGAGGGTCGCTCGCCCAGCGGGGAGGGAGCGGCTGTCTTCGGACGCGAGGAGGCCCCACCCTCCCCCACCGTGGAAGGCACCTTCGCGGGCAGCGAGCCACCGCCCACGGGCGGCGAAGTCGTGGGCGCGGCCATCGCGCGAGCGCTGGCGCTGGACGCCGGCACGCCGCCGGTGCCCCCCGAGCCGCCCTCGGTGGCGCTGAAAATCGAGCTGACCGGCGTGGACGGCGTCCGGCCCGAGCTGTCCGTGCTGTCCGCCGCGGAGGCACCGCTGTTCTCCCTGCGCGGCAAGGAGGGCGAGACGCTGTCCCTGCGCAACATCGGCGTGCGCGCCAATGACCGGGTCGTCTACGTCGTGGTGAAGACGAGCTGGGTGGGGACGGGCAAGGACGCCCGCCGCACCTTCAACGCCACCATGCCCTACACGCTCACCGTGTCGCAGGAGGAGGCGGGCGCCAGCGCGGAGCTGGAGCCGAACGACGAGCTCCACAAGGCCACGCCGGTGACGGCCGGGGGCTACCGGGAGGGCTTCCTGGCCCCCAGGGGCGACGTGGACCACTTCGTGCTGAAGACGTCCGAGCCGGTGCTGGCGAAGGTCGAGCTGGCCGGCGTGGAGCGGCTGGACCTGGTGCTCTCCATGGTGGAGCCCCCGGAGGAGGACGCGGGCAAGGAGAAGGTGCTGCTGCGCGCCAACGACGGCGCCATCAAGGAGCCCGAGCGCCTCAACAACGTGGCCTGCAACGGCGCCTGCTACTTCCGCGTGGAGGGCGCGTCGCGCAAGGTGGACGGCAAGTGGGTGAAGGACTTCGAGAACGCCGAACAGCCCTACCGCATCACCATCACCACCGTGCCGGACAACGGCAGCGAGGAGCGTGAGCCCAACAACAGCGTGGACCGGGCGCAGGACCTGACGCTCGGGCAGCCGGTGCGAGGCACGGTGTATCCGGTAAAGGACACCGACTACTTCCGCCTGGACCTGTCGGACCGGCCGGTGCGCACGCCCATCCGGGCGACGCTCCTGGGCATCCTGAAGGTCGACGTGGGGCTGTACCTGCACCGCGTCCAGCCGGACGGGAAGCTGTCGCTCGTGCAGACGGCGGACCGGGCCAAGGGAGACCAGGCGGAGAGCATCCGCTACAGCGCCGAGCCGGGCGTCTACGTCTTCGAGGTCCGCGACGCACGCAACCGCGAGTCCAACTTCCAGGACTCCTACCAGCTCACCGTCGAGGAGTCCGAGTAGCCCGCCACTTCCCGTTGACAAGCCACGGGGCGGCCCGTACTTTGCGCCCTGCTTCGCCTGCGGTGGTAGCTCAGCTGGTAGAGCACGAGCTTCCCAAGCTCGGGGTCGCCGGTTCGAACCCGGTCCGCCGCTCACTCACAAAGGCCGGTAGCTCTCGAGGAAACTCGGGGCTACCGGCCTTCGTGTTTCAGGGCCTCGGGACGTCTTGCAGCAAGGCTGCGGCAAACGGCGAGAAGCCCGTCCCCCCGCGCCCCTCCCCCGGCTCGCGCCCGCTGCACCTCCGGCGGCTGCTGCCAGGAGGCGGGAGCGAAGAACAGCTTGTTGAGTTCCTGGCGCAGGTAGGCCGGGTCCATATGGGCGTAGCGCCGCATGGTGAGGTTCGGGTCCGAGTGCCGCAGGACGCTCGCCACGACCACCGGGCTCGCTCCGGACTGGACGGGCAACGAGGCGCAGGTGCCACACTGGTGGTGGAAGCGCAGCCGGATTCGGCTTCGTCTTGAGGCGCATGGCGCAGTGGGGGCAGCGCTTCGCCTCGGCCTCATCTGATTCTTCCTGATATCCCGCCTTGCGGCGGATGAGCTTCCAGTCACTGACGATGCCAGCCCGCCCCAGGGCCCGCTGGAGAGACCAGGCCCTGGTGCTTCAGCATCTCGAGTCCCCCCGCCTGCATCAGCCTGTCTCCACTCCTCGCACAGGCGAATACGTCGAAGGCGGAGCTCCTCCTCTGCAGTTCTGCCCGGTCCACTCGCGGCCTCCTCTCCCACTTCGGCTCCTTCCTCACCGCTTCCTGGGGCGCCACCCTCGCCTCCTCCCCTCCTGCCTGGGGGAAGGCGCTGTCGAATCACCGCCGCGGCGGGAAGGGGTTGAGATTGGAGGGCGCATCCGCAGCAGTGGTGAGAATTTCCAACGAGACTGAGAGGGATTGCTGCTCGCCTGTCTGCAAGGCGGGATGGCAAGGCTGGCTCGATATCAATTGAGGAAATGGCAATGGGAATTCCCTATCAGGTGAAAGGGTATTCGCGCCCGCAACACCGCTGTTGAGTCGTAAGCACCGCCGGTCCTGACGGAAGCGAGACGCCCAGCGCGGGGCGTGGGTCGCTGACGGGGCGCGGACCTGCGGTTTGGAAGCCAACGCGCCGCTGGGGGATCGCGGCGCGCCGGTCCGGCACTGTCCGCCCGGTGGGTCGTGGCTCCTGGTGGTCTCACTTGAGGTATCAACTTGAATCCACACCACAGGACCTCATCCCGGGGGGGATGGATGCACCTGCGCGAGCCCGCCCGAGTGCTCGCGCTGACTGCCCTTGCGGTCGCGACGCCCGCGCTAGCCGCCGGGGGATTCACCTCCGTCACCGCCAGTGGGGATGACGGCAACGTCCCCGCCAACGCCATCGACGGCGACCCCTCCACGCGCTGGTCCAGTGATGGCGTGGGAGAATGGCTCACCGGCGACCTGGGCGCGGTGAAATCGCTCAGCGCCGTGGACATCTCCTGGCACCGTGGCAACGAGCGCGTCAACCGCTTCGTCATCTCCACCTCCACGGACGGTACGAACTTCACGCAGGTGCACTCCGGCAGCTCGTCCGGAAACACGGTCGCGCCGGAGCGCTACACGTTCTCCCCGGTGAACGCACGCTACGTGCGCATCACCGTGAACGGCAGCACGATGAACACCTGGGCCAGCATCGCGGAGCTGGCGGCCGTCACCGACGACTCGAACCCGCCCGCCGACATCCCCGAGCGCTTCACGTCCGTCACTGCCAGTGGGGATGACGGCAACGTCCCCGCCAACGCCATCGACGGCGACCCCGCCACGCGCTGGTCCAGCGACGGCGTGGGACAGTGGATTACCGGCGACCTGGGCACGGTGGCGCAGCTGGGCGCCGTGGACATCGGCTGGCACCGTGGCGACGAGCGCGTGAACAACTTCGTCATCTCCACCTCCACGGACGGCACGACCTTCACGCAGGTGTACTCCGGCAAGTCGTCCGGCACCACCGCCGCGCTGGAGCGCTACACGTTCTCCCCGGTGAGCGCGCGCTACGTGCGCATCACCGTGAACGGCAGCACGATGAACACCTGGGCCAGCATCGCGGAGCTGAAGCCCGGCACCGGCTCGACCCCGCCCGCCGACGCCCCCGAGCGCTTCACTTCCGCCGCCGCCAGCGGGGATGACGGCAACGTCCCCGCCAACGCCATCGACGGCGACCCCGCCACGCGCTGGTCCAGCGACGGCGTGGGACAGTGGATTACCGGCGACCTGGGCACGGTGGCGCAGCTGGGCGCCGTGGACATCGGCTGGCACCGTGGCGACGAGCGCGCCAACAACTTCCTCATCTCCACCTCCACGGATGGCACGGCCTTCACGCAGGTGTACTCCGGCAAGTCGTCCGGCACCACCGCCGCGCTGGAGCGCTACACGTTCTCCCCGGTGAGCGCGCGCTACGTGCGCATCACCGTGAACGGCAGCACGATGAACACCTGGGCCAGCATCGCGGAGATGAAGCCCGGCACCGGCTCGGCCCCGCCAACGCCCACCGACCCGCCCGGCCAGCAGGGCAAGGACAAGTTCGGCGTGACGATGCTCTACCCGACCAAGTCGGGCGGCGAGCAGTGGTTCCTCGCGGACAACGCGACGTCCGACAAGCGCTTCGACCCACAGGACACCATCACCCGCAACTCGGATGGCTCCTGGAAGATGAAGAGCAGCAAGGTGCGCATGTCCGTGTTCACCTCCACGGGCTACAGCGCGTCCAAGATTCCGACGTATGACCGCGACGTGCTGGCCAGCCGCGGCTACATGCAGGCGGCGAACGACTGGAAGAACATCGAGATGACCGGCTTCATCAAGGTCAACTCCGTGTCGGACAACTCGGACAACTTCGCGTGGTACGCGCGCGGCGGCAAGCACAACGACAACCACTCGGGGTGCGAGGGCAGCAGCTACAAGGGCTCGCTGCACTATGACGGCCGCGTGCGCTGGCAGAAGGAGTCGTGGCACGTCTCCTACGACCAGTCGTCGTACAAGTCCGGCACCTCGGCGCTGCGGGGCCGCTGGGTGGGCTTCAAGTCGGTGATGCGCAATACCAAGGTCAACGGCAAGGACGCCGTGCGCCTGGAGATGTACCTCAACGAGAACGCCGACAAGGTCACCTGGAAGAAGGTCTACGACATGGTGGACTCGGGCAGCTGGGGGGGTGACTCCAAGCATTGCGGCGGCGCCGTGAACGGCATGCCCA
This sequence comes from Pseudomyxococcus flavus, assembly GCF_050038885.1. Taxonomy (NCBI): domain Bacteria; kingdom Pseudomonadati; phylum Myxococcota; class Myxococcia; order Myxococcales; family Myxococcaceae; genus Pseudomyxococcus; species Pseudomyxococcus flavus. The sequence continues at coordinate 297,533 of NZ_CP143624.1, forward strand.
TCACCTGGGGTGGCCCCATCGCCGTGTTCCGCTGGGACAGCGCCAGGGACGTGGACTTCAAGTGGATGTCCGTGCGCGAAATCAACCCGGAGCAGTGAGCCACTGACCGCGTGACGCCCGCCCCGGTACTCCTTTCCTGGAGTACCGGGGCGTGGCGTTTTCAGGGCATCCGATGCGCGCCATCACCGGGGTCCGGGCCCTCCCTGGATTCGCCCCGTCGACAGGGCCCCTCTCGCGTGTGCTGGCTTCGGCCCGACATGGGCATGAACGTCCAGGCCGCTACCGCGTCTTCCGGCCGCATCTGGGTGGAGGCGGAAGGCACCGACCACATCCAGGTGCAGGGGCCGCGCGTGGAAATTCCGGTGTATCGGCGAGATAGCGGCCATGTTGGGGGCAGGCCATGTGCATCCGCGCCTCGCTGCTGCCCCGTCCCGGGCAGCAGCGTATGGTGCCGCGCATGATCAGGCTCACCCTCGTCGCCGGGCTCCTCCTGGCACTCTCCTGCACCCATGGCCCCCGCGGCACGACGTCCCCCTCTGCGCTCGCGCCCGGTGAGTACGACCGGGTCCTCAACGGCGTCCGGCTCCACTACCGCATCGGAGGGCGAGGCAGCGCGGGGCGCCCCCCGCTGCTCTTCCTGCACGGAGGGCCCGGCTACAACAGCTTCAGCTTCGCGCAGCTGACGGGACGCCGCTTCGAGGACAGCGAGCGGATGGTGTACCTCGACCAGCGGGGCTGCGGAGGCTCCGAGCGCCCATGGACCCGGGACTACGCGCTGGCCACGCTGGTGGCGGACGTGGAGGCGCTGCGCCGCGCGCTGGGCGTGGAGCGCTGGGTCGTGATGGGCCACTCCTTCGGCGGCACACTCGCGCTCGAGTACGCGGCGCGCCACCCGGAGGCCGTGGCCGGGCTCATCGTGGTGGATGGTTTCTCGGACGCCCCTGGGACCTACCGCAGCTGGGCGCGCGCCCTGGAGGAGTGGCACGCGCGCACGCTGCCCCAGGGGGAGGAGGCCGGCTTCCAGCAGGTGATGACAGCGCTGCAGGGCCTGGACACGAAGGGCTTCTTCGACCGCATGCAGTGGGTGGATGCGCGCCAGCGAGAGGAGATGGAGCGCGTGGACGCGCGGAGCGGGCTGCGCAACACGGGCGAGCTGTCCGGAGCACTCTTCGGCGGCGAGCTGAAGGCCTACCGCTTCGCGAGCCATGCACGGGTGCAGGCGCCCGCCCTCGTCATCATCGGGCGGCACGACCGGGCCATCGGCCCGGAGACCTCGCGCGCGCTCGCCGAGGCGCTCCCGCACGGCACCTACCTCGAGTACGAGAACAGCGCCCACTTCCCCTACCTCGAGGAGGCGGAGCGATTCGAACAGGACGTGCGGCGCTTCCTGGCGACGCTGCGCCCGACGCAGGCGCAGTAGCCGGGCAGAGACAGGTTTCGCCCGTGCCGCCATTCCGCTTCCTCTGGGCGAGGGCCGGGTTGAGGCATCTGCGGCCATCTGCCGAAACCGCTGTGGTCCTACACAGGAACGAACACGTGTTGCCCGTGAAGGTTGCCTCGGGCGAATCAACCTCGCATGAGATTGCTTCGGCTCGACGGGCCGAATGCGTTCGGAGGCAAGCCCTCGCCGGGTCCGAGGTTGGCCGTGACCCGGTCGCTGGCAAGGTAAGTCGCGCCATGAGGCGGCGCGTCATGTGCCGGCGCGTCATGTGCCGATGTCAGACCATGCCGAACGGGCATGAGACGGCAAGGTGGGCTCAATTCCCCGGCGGCTGATGCGCCATGTCCATCCGATGCAACACGTGCATCCCCCGCGGCCAGGATGGCCGCGCCCCCTACCGACCGGAGCCAGCGCCCCCACGCGCCGGTGGGAGAATCCAGCGCGCGGAGTGCCTCCCGCGCGGAGCGAAAGCGGCCCTTGCGGCGAGGTGCCGTCAATCGCTGCAGGAAGCGCCGGAAGGAGGCCGCGGTGCGCAGGCCTCAAGGACAGCCAGATATTCAAGCGCAATTATTCAGCCTGGGGCAACCGAGGGCGCTGTGGAAGGATTGGACGGTGCAGATGCGGTGGAGGACACGGTGAATGCCACGTCGAATGGCCTGCACCACGACCACCGTGACCTGGGAGGTCCCCAGGAGACCTTCATCGCAAGGCGCAGCCGAAAGGCCACCAGCCGGTGCCCGTTTTTCGACTGCAATGGCTATGATGCGCGCCCATGAAAATCCTCAAGTGGGCACTCATGGGGCTGATGGTCGTGAACAGCGGCTGCGTCACAAGCGTCCGCGCCAGCAGCCGGGAGCACCTCAGCGCGAAGAACTCCGAAGTCGTCCTCCAGGGGACCACGGATGATGCCGCGCGTCGGCTCACCGAGCTGTTCTCCAAGCGTGGCATCCAGGTCACGGATCGCCAGGTACGTCGGGACGGCTCCACGCTGTATACGTTCAAGGGTACTCGCTCGACCCTGACGACGGTTGGGCCCGGGCCGTTCGGGACGACTGGCACCACCAACACCGTGGGCTCCGCATTCTACGCCCTCCTGATTCAGCAGGGGGAGACCACGAAGGTGGCGCTGATGGGCAACCCAACCGTCGACAACAGGAATGTGTGCAGCGACGACGCGCCGGCCTGGGTCCCCTCCTGCTCCGAGGACGTCTACGCAAACCCGAATTGGGACGGCCTCGACCAGATAACAGGCAAGGAGGAGGCGGAGACCATCCGAGGGCTGCTGGTGGAGCTGGACCTGACGCGCGGAAGCGGACCGGGCTTGATGGCCGCCAGATCCGAGTCCGAGGCCAACCAGCCCTTCGAAGCCCCGAAGCCCGCCTGTATCGCCTCGGAGCTGCCGGAGTGGAAGGAGGCGAGCTCCGTCGAGAAGAAGCAGTTGCTGGAGAAGTGCCGAGGGCCCGCGGCGGACGCGCCGTAGACCCCCGAAGCTGGCCACGCCTCGCGGTCCGCGAGCCATCGAACAAAGCGAAACCATGCCCCTGGCGCCGCCGCACGCTCGCCGGTGGCGCCAGGCAGAACAGGTCCAGGGGCTCGTAATAGAACACCCTCGGGAGACATTCCGAGGGGCCCATCAATCCCAGACAGCGCACAGGCGAGATAGAAGCCAGCTCGAGGGTGAGGACTGGACCGGAGGAGCCGAACAGGGCCAGCTCAACCGCTGCATCTACCGCCAGAAGCGCGACCGCCAGTCGCGGCAGGCCCGGAGGCAGGGGCCCGAAGAGCCCCGCGCAGCGCAGGGAGCTGGGCGCCAACATGGCGGGTCTCTCATTTGATGAGGACGGAGGCCCATCATGCGTTCAGCTCTCGGAGTGCTGTACCTGCTGGCCCTGGCGGGGGGCTCGCGGGCGGAGGCGGAAGGTGCCACTGCCATCATCTGGAAGGGCGCGAAGGCGAAGGCCGAGGCGGAGCAGCAGAAGGCCTGGTAGCCCAAAGGCGCAGCGCTCCTGGAACGTGCGAGGGTATCGGTTCCCGCAGGCGACCCGAAGCTGGTGAGTAACGACACGGTGCCCCGCCTCAACCCGGGCTCTCCGACCAGCAACGTCGCGCGCAGGGCCCTCCCGGCGACGGCCGCCACTTCGTCAGCCGTGACAAGGTCGTCAAGACAATGCGCGACACCGGCCGCGACCTGAAGGCCGAGCACAGGGAGACCGCGCGCGGCGACCTCGCCGTCAACGTGCGCGAGGTCGCCAACCTCAGCGTCGGCGTCCCAAGTGCTGAGCCTCGCCTGGCGTAAAGTTTGGATGTGGTGGCAATGATTGGTGGGCCTTCACCCCGCGTCATTGTCGACGTCAGACACTGGCACGAAGATGCCGCCAGCTTCGCCCTGTCGTCGTCGTGCCACCCCCAAGGAAAATTCCGAATGACCCCCTCGAAGTCACGACCCTCGCAGGTCTCCCCCTCCGTGCGCGCATGCGCGGTGGCGCTGCTCGCCGCCGCGTGGCTGGTGCTGCCCGCGGGTACCGCCCATGCCCAGCCGACCTTCACCCTCTGGCCCCCCACGGCCACGCCCGCCGTCCCGTCCGTGACGAATGACTTCGCGGCCGTGGAGGTGGGCGTGAAGTTCCAGTCGGACATCGCGGGCGACATCCTCGGCATCCGCTTCTACAAGGGCGCCGCCAACACGGGCGCCCATGTGGGTAGCCTGTGGAGCGCCACCGGCCAGCGCCTCGCCTTCGCCACCTTTACAGGCGAGACGGCCTCCGGCTGGCAGGAAGTGATGTTCTCCACCCCGGTGCGAATCACCCCCACGACGACGTATGTCGCCTCGTACCACGCGCCCGGCGGCGCCTATGCCTTCGACAACGGTGGCCTCATCTCGGCCGTGGACGCCCCGCCGCTCCACGCGCTTGCTGGGGCCACCAGCGGCGGCAACGGCGTCTTCTCCTATGGCCCCGCCGGCACCTTCCCCTCCAGCAGCTTCGGCAACTCCAATTACTGGGTGGACGTCGTCTTCCGCCCGGCAGAGCCCGTCACCCTCTGGCCCCCCACGGCCACGCCCGCCGTCGCGTCCGTGACGAATGACTCCCAGGCCGTGGAGCTGGGCGTGAAGTTCAAGACGAACGTCAGCGGCAACGTGCTGGGCGTGCGCTTCTACAAGGGCGCCGCCAACACGGGCACCCACGTGGGCAGCCTGTGGAGCGCCACCGGCCAGCGCCTCGCCTTCGCCACCTTTACAGGCGAGACGGCCTCCGGCTGGCAGGAGGTGACGTTCTCCTCGCCCGTCGCCATCGCCCCCGACACCACGTACATCGCCTCGTACCACGCGCCCGGCGGCAACTATGCCTTCGACAGCAGTGGCCTTGCGGGAGGCTTCGACGCGCCGCCCCTCTATGCCCTGCCCGGCATCACCAGCGGCGGCAACGGCGTCTTCACCTACGGCCCCGCTGGCTCCTTCCCCACCAACAGCTTCAACAACTCCAATTACTGGGTGGACGTCGTCTTCCAGGCCACGGGCGCGCCGCCCCCGACGCAGCCCCCCGGCAACACCTACCGCCTCTTCGCCCCCACCGCCGTGCCGGGCACCCCCACGTCCAATGACACCGCCTCCATCGAGGTGGGCGTGAAGTTCCGCGCGGACATGGACGGCCAGGTGAAGGGCGTCCGCTTCTACAAGGGCAGCGGCAACGGCGGCGTCCACGTGGGCAACCTGTGGAGCGCCACCGGCCAGCCCCTGGCCTCCGCCACCTTCACCAACGAGACGGCGGTGGGCTGGCAGGAGGTGTCCTTCGCCTCGCCCGTGCCCATCACCGCCGGCACCACGTACGTGGCGTCGTACTTCGCGCCGCTCGGTGGCTACTCGTTCGACAACGGAGGCCTCGCCAGCGGCGTGGACGCGCCCCCGCTGCACGCGCTGCCCGGCACCACCAGCGGCGGCAACGGCGTCTTCGCCTACGGCGCGCTCTCCACCTTCCCCAACAGCAGCTACCAGGACTCCAACTACTGGGTGGACGTCGTCTTCCAGCCCAACGGCCCGCCGCCCCGCCCGGGCGTCCAGGGCGCCGGCCCGGTGCTGGTGGCCACCGCCCCCGGCAACCCCTTCACCGACTACCTGCGCGAAATCCTGGAGGCGGAGGGCATCGCCGCGTTCGCCACCACCGACGCCGGCAACCTCGGCGTCTCCGTGTCGCTGGATGACTACGAGGTGCTGGTGCTCGGCGAGCAGACGCTGGGCGCGGCCCAGCTGACGCTCATCTCCAACTGGGTGAGCGCGGGCGGCAGCCTCGTCGCCCTGCGCCCGGCCGCCAACCTGGAGTCGCTGCTCGGCGTCGGTGCCTCCCAGGGCACCCTGGACGACGGCTACCTCCTGGTGGACGCCACCCAGGCCCCCGGCGCCGGCATCACCGCGGAGACCATGCAGTACCACGGCACCGCCGACCTGCGCGCTGCGGCCCCGGGCATCCGCACCGTGGCCACGCTCTACTCGGACGCGACGACGGCCACCGCGTACGCCGCCATCACCCAGCGCACGGTGGGCAGCGGCACCGCCACCGCCTTCATGTATGACGTGTCGAAGTCCGTCATCCTCACCCGCCAGGGCAACCCGGCCTGGCAGGGGCAGAACCGCGACGGCTCCTCCATCGGCCCGGGGGCGCGCGCCAACGACATGTTCTACGGCAACGCGTCCTTCGACCCGAAGCCGGACTGGGTGAACATGAGCAAGGTGCAGATTCCCCAGGCCGACGAGCAGCAGCGGCTCCTGGCCAACGTGCTGCACCAGACCAGCGCCGTTCCCCTGCCGCGCCTCTGGTACTTCCCCAGCGCCCACAAGGCCGTCGTGGTGATGACGGGTGACGGCCACCCGAGCGGCGCCACCGAGCAGCGCTGGCAGCAGTACCTCTCCGACAGCAGCGCCGGGTGCAGCGTGGACGACTGGGAGTGCATCCGCGGCACCGTCTACGACTACGTCGGCGGGCTGACCGACCCCCAGGCCGCCGCCTACGTCGCCCAGGGCTTCGAGTACGCCCTGCACGTCAACACTGGCTGCGCCGACTACACGGCCACCAACCTGGACCCGAACTTCTTCACGCCGCAGCTCGCCGCCTTCGCCAACGCCTTCCCCTCCGTCCCGGCGCCCGTCACCAACCGCACGCACTGCATCGCGTTCAGCGACTGGGCCACCCAGCCCAGGGTGTCGCGGCTGCACGGCATCCGCCTGGACACCAACTACTACTACTGGCCCGACTACTGGGTGCAGGACCGTCCGGGCCTCTTCACCGGCTCTGGCCTGGCCATGCGCTTCGCGGACGTGGATGGCACGCCCCTGGACGTCTACCAGCTCGCCACGCAGATGACGGACGAGTCCGGCCAGACCTACCCGCTGCACATCGACACGCTGCTGGCCAACGCGCTCGGCCCCAAGGGCTACTACGGCGCCTTCACCGCCAACATGCACGTGGACTCGCAGCCGTCGGCGGGCTCCACTGGCTCGGCGGCCATCATCGCCTCCGCGAAGCGCGACGGCGTGCCCGTCATCACCGCGAAGCAGCTCCTCGACTGGCTCGACGCCCGCGAGGCCACCCAGGTGTCCGACGTGGCCTTCACCGGCACTGCGCTCACCTTCACCGTGGCGACCCCCGCCCGCAACCTGTCCCTCATGGTGCCCACCCGCACCACCACGGGCCAGACGCTCGTCTCCGTCAGCCGGGGCGGCTCGCCGGTGACGACGGTGACGCGCACCATCAAGGGCGTGGACTTCGCCTTCATCGACGGCGCGCAGGCGGGCAGCTACACCGCCACCTATAACTGAGCGGCACACGCGGTTGAGTCCCGGTGCCCGACGCGGCGCGTCCGCGTCGGGTGCCTCGTCCTTGCAGCCCCCATGAAACCTGGGGGGTGGCCTCCAGGACGGATGGTGCCTTGGGCCCGCTCAGGAATCAGTTAGCCGAACCGGCCAGGGCCACGAGCGCACCTTTCGGGTGCTGCTGGAGCGGCTCGGCGCCGACGTGGCGCGCCTGGGACGGAGCACGCCCTGGCCGGAGGTACGCGCCTCCAACGCCGCGCTGACGGGCATCGCCGCGTTCGAGGTGCCGCACACGACGCTCGCGGTGTTCGGCATCATCGGAGGGCCAGCGCCGGGCGCCCCGAAGCGCGTCAGGCCACGTGAGCCCCGTGAGCAGGGGCGCCTGCGGCCAGAGTCCCCGCCGCGTGGCGGTCGAACTCCGTCGCGCAGTGCGCGGAGAAGATGCTCACCTCGTCCGCGTGATCTCGCACGAGCTGGCGCAGGCGCGCCTGGTTGGCCAGCCGCGCGGCGTTGTCCACCGAGCGCATCCGCTGGAAGAGCGCGAGCCCCGGCGGGCTGCGCGGGGCCACCGGGTCCACCTCCCGGTGGTGGAAGTACGCGTCTCCCGCGTGCAGCAGCCAGCGCCCGCCCTCCCTCACCGCCACGCCGCAGTGTCCCGAGGTGTGCCCCGCCAACGGCACCAGCAGAACCTCGGTGGAGAGGCCCGGAATCACCCGCACCGCCTCGAAGCCGAACCACCGCTCGCCGTCCACTGCGTACGGCGTCCACCGGGGGCCGTGCCCCCACTGCCGGGGACGGTAGCCGAACAGCTTGCTCCTCCCCTCGGGCACCATGGCCGCCGCGTGCTCGTCCCGGAAGACGTGCACCTGCGCGGACGGGAAGTCCGAGAGCCCACCGATGTGGTCCAGGTCCAGGTGGGTGGGGATGATGTGACGCACGTCCTCGCGCCGGAAGCCGAGCTGCTCCACCCGGGACACCGCCGCCTCCTGGGGGTCCAGCACGGGCGCGCTGCGGCGGATGAAGCGCCTGCCGAGCCGGGCCGTGTCGGCGATGTCGTGCAGCCCCAGGCCCGTGTCGACCAGGACGAGCCCGTCATTGCTCTCGATGACCAGGCAGTGGCAGACGAGCCGGGCCTTCGAGAAGAGGCCGCCCTCGCCCAGCACGAAGCGCGCGCTGGCGGGGCACATGGTTCCGCAGTTGATGTGGTGGACTCGCATCGTTGACTCCTCGGGGAGGGCTCCGTGTCCGCCCCAAGGTATGGACGCGGCCCCGCCAGCAATTGGAGAAAACGGCCACCACGCCTCTGCCCCCGCGCTCCGCGTTGAACGGCAACGGCGCCTGCCCCATGCTTCCCGGGTGACTGCGTCGCCACTGCACCTGCTCCCCCGAGGCCCCCTCTCCGGCTTCGTCCGCGGCCTCCGCGCCGTCGAGCGCGGCGAGGGCGAGCCCGCGTCCTACTTTCGCCTGCCGGACGGAGAGGTCGAGCTGGTGGTCCGCCTGACAGCCACGCGAGGGGACTCCTACGTCATCGGCACCCGCCTGCACCCCCTCCACAAGGGAGGCACCGACGTCCCTCCGCTCGCCCTCGCCGTGCGATTCAAGGCGGGGGGCGCCTACCCGTTCTTCGGCGTGCCCGTGTCCCAGCTCACCGACCGCATCATCTCCCTGGACACCCTGTGGGGCGCCGAGGGCGCGCGGCTGCGCGAGCAGGTCTTCGAGGCCCCCGGCGTCCAGGCGAAGCTGCGCGCGCTCGAGTCGGCGCTCGCCGGGCGCCTGCGCCGGGGCGACGTGTTCGAGCCCTCCTCCGCGCACGTTGTCCGCCGCGCCGTCCGGACCCTCACCGGCGCCCAGGAGCTTCCGCGTATCGACGCGCTGGCCCGCGAGCTGGGCGTCAGCGAGCGCCAACTCCGCCGCGCCTTCGACGACGTGGTCGGCCTGGGCCCCAAGGCCTTCGCGCGAGTGGTGCGCTTCCAGCGCGCCGTGCACGCCTCGCGGAGCGCCCACTCGCCCGACTGGAGCGCCATCGCCGCCACCACCGGCTACTACGACCAGGCCCACCTCATCTCCGAGTTCCGCAGCCTGACGGGCGTCACCCCCGGGGCGCTCCTGCGCGCGGCGCCGCGCGACGGCCTGGCAGCCAGCGGGCCCTGACGGCGGACGCCGCCCATTGCCCTACGACCCGCATTGCGCCAGCAGAGCGTCCCGCGAGCGGGCTGGCGCAGAAGGAGCTCTCCCTGCAGAGCGGACTGTGGCAGAGCACGCTGCAGCCGTGGGTGTACCGACGACGGCGTCAGCGAGCCGCGAAGGTGGCGCGTGCCCATCCATCTGATGGATGACGAGCACCGGGAGCTGCCTCCGCCTCCGGAGCGCCCGGACCAGAACAGACGAGAGGCTGGAGGCGTATGTCGTGCCGCTCGAGCGCGGCCATGCGCACGCGGAGGCGGCGTGGGCGAGGGGCGATGAAGGGCGGTCTGTTCGACGTGTCGCTGGGGCGGCATTCTTCGGGGAGAGCATGTTCGCACTGGCGCCGGGCGCGTCGAAGGTGGCCTTCGTGTCGGCGGTGGAGCGCCGCACGGGGTGTGACTTCCGGCTCGTGGCCTGACTGGTGCAGACCGAGCACCTGGCGCGCTTTGGCGCAGCCCTCGCCGCGTTCGCCCGGGCCCAACGCGAGCCGCAGAGCCAGGGCGCCCACGGAGGGCCCGGCGGGGCTGGGGTAGGCGGGACGCCACCCGCGCCTCTCAGTCCCTCAGTCGGCCACGGCCCACAGCCCCACGGAGCCATCCCCCTGCCCCCAGGCCACGAAGCGCCCGTCGGGGGAGAAGATGGCATCACTCGCTTGGAGTTCGATGTCGTTGCTGGCCTGGAAGAGGACCTCTCCCGTCTCGAAGTGGTGGAGGGCGAAGCCCCAACCGTCGCGCGAGGCGGCGAGCAGGTGCCCCTCCGGGTGGAAGTCCAGGTTGCAGGCGTAGCCACGGAAGCCCGGAATCGTCCGGACGAGGCGGCGCTCCTCCGCGTGGATGACGGCGACGTCCTCTGAGATGCCCCCCACGACGAGGAGGGGCTCCCGGGGATGGAACGCGACACTCCAGGCCGACGGCGCATCGATGGGCAGCGTCCACGGCTGCCCTCCTGATGCCACATCCCACAGCCAGAGGACACCGACGCCCCGCTGGTCATCGTTCCACTGCGTGGCGGACGCCGCGGCGAAGCGGCCATCCGCCGAGAGGGCGCACGCGGAGACGGAGAACTCGCCCTCCGGCCACGGCAGCGCTCGAACCGGACGCCAGGCGCGGACATCCCAGAGCAGGCCCGCTTCCTCATCCATCACCGCGAGCAGTTGGGAGCCGTCCCTGGACGCACAGAGCGTGATGACCGCATGGGGCAGGAAATCCTGGCGCTGGAGAGAGCCATCCCTGGCGGACAGTGCCTTGAGGCTCGGCCGCCAGAGTCCCGAGGGGGACGGTGCCGAAGCGCCGATACAGACCACCAGCTCCCCCACCGCCACGGCGGGAGCGCCCAGGAGCGGCAGATCCGTCTCCACCACGGGACGGTCCGAGTCCGTCCCCAAATCCCACCATTGCAGGTGGGCGGGGCGTTCGTCCTTTGCGACCAGCACCGCGCCTCGAGAGTCGAAGCCCAGCCGCTGCCCCGAGGTGTAGGAGACGCGTACAGGGCTGAGCTGCCGCACGCGGCTCAGACGCGCGGCGTTGGCCGGGGTTATGATGGGACGTAGGGAAGTCATTGGCACTCTCTACTTGAACACAGCTTCAGCCCACGAATGATGGGGGCGGTGGAGCAACGGGCGGCTACCGCGGGGGAGAACGTGCTCTACCTTTGGAGCGCCAGCATCGATGGCCCCGAGGCGCGTCCCATGGCGACGGTTCTGCCGCTCGGGGCGCCCTTTCACCCACGTGACGCACCGCCGCTGCAAGCACTTGCAAGAGGACGCGCGACGCGTCCTCAAAACCCCTGAGGTCAGCTCACGCATGTCCAAGACCAACGCCCCTTCAGGACTCGGGTCCGAGTACCACCCGCTCGACTCCCCCCAGCTCGAGAATCCTCATCCGTTCCTCGCGCGTGCGCGGCGGGAGGAGCCGGTGTTCTTCAGTCCGGCGTTGGGGGCGTGGGTGGTGACGCGCCATGCGGACATCAGCGCCGTGGTCGCCGATACCGCACGCTTCTCGTCCGCCGAGTCCATCACGGTGGGCGCCGCGACGACGCCTCCGGAGGTGGTCACCGCGCTGATGGACGGCTACCCCCTGGTGCCCAGCCTGGTCGACAATGATCCGCCAGCCCATGGCCGCTTCCGCAGCCTCGTCAGCAAGGCCTTTACCGGGAAGCGCCTCGCGGAGAAGGAGCCCTTCATCCGCACCCTCGTGGACGCGCTCATCCACTCCTTCAGGCATGAGGGGCAGGCGGACCTGTTCCTCCAGTTCGCCCATCCGCTGTCGTGCAGCATCATCGCGGAGATTCTCGGAATCCCCAGCTCGGACATCCACCGGTTCCGGCGCTGGTCCGATGAGCTGTCCACGGTCCTCGCGGCGCATGGCCCCATCGAGCACCAGGTCGCGTGCGCGCGAGGCGTGGTCGAGTTCCAGCGCTACCTGGCCTCGGCGCTCGAGGAGCGGAAGGTGTCCCCCCGAGAGGACCTGCTGAGCGACATCGTCACCGGGGCGCAGGGGATGACGCCGCCCATGAGCATGGCGGAGCTGGTGAGCCTGCTGATGCAGGTGCACTTCGCGGGACATGAGACGACCGCGGGCCTCATCGTGGGCGCGGTGGAGCTCCTGCTCGACCATCCAGAGCAACTGAGGGCACTTCGGGACGACCCGGGCCTCATCGCGGGCGCGGTCGAGGAGGCGGTGCGGATGAGCTCCCCCGTGCATGCCATGTTCCGTACGGCGCTGGAGGCGGTGGAGATTGGAGGCGTGCCCATTCCCAAGGGAGCCCACATCCGCATCGTCTACGCGTCGGCCAACCGCGACGAGGCCCGGTTCCACGAGCCTGAGCGCTTCGACATCCGGCGGCCTGACGTCAAGAAGCACCTCGCCTTCGGCCAGGGCCTCCATTACTGCATCGGCGCGCCGCTCGCGCGGCTCGAGGCACGCCTGGCAGTGGAGGCCCTGCTTCGAAGTCTCCCGGGGCTCCGGCTCGTACCGGGGCAGAAGCCGGGCTTCCTGAGGAGCGTCACCGTCCGGAGGCACGAGAGCCTCGAGGTCTCCTGGGACGTCCAGGCGCTTCAAGCCCCCTGACGACCCGACACACAGACCCGTGAAGAGACGGCCCTACTCCAGCCGGGACATCCGCTACGCGGAGAGCGTGTTGATGTCCGCCTGGGACAGGTGGGACGGCTTGCAGTGCGAGTCCGTGATGTCCTGGCCCCCGCCAGCCGCCACCGAGGGGTGGAGCCGCCGCTGGCCGTCCACATCCAGCACCACCAGCGGAGCGAGGTTGGAGGTGCTCAACCGGTCTATCTTCGGCTCGCCGCCAGGGAGCCCCTTGCCCGGACTGTCCAGGCCCACCAGGAGCGGCCCCTTTCCATCCCCGCCGAGCGCGCCAGTGCTGTCGGCGAAGGTGATGGGCACTGCGGTGGGGAGCACCACCGGAGCGCCGCCAAGGAAGCCGTCGCGTCCGCCCGCTGCACGTCGCTGCGCACCGTGCGGAAGTTGAAGCCGCGCACCCCGGCTGCAGCAACCGGAGAATCGAGAGCGAGGAGGACTTCGCGTATCGAATGGCCCCCGTAGTGGAGTCAGCGCGGCACGCTGCCCTAAACCGAAGTTCGCGATTCTCGATCGGCCGAGTCCGGTCGTGGTTCCAGGCGGTTAGCGCCCTGTGACTGCGCGGAGGACTCCGCTCAGAGGGGCTCCGTGGGCGGCGGCACCGGTTGGCGCCATAGCGAGCGGGCAGCCTTTCGTTGGCGGCCGTTCGAGAATCAAGATCGTTCGTTTAGAACGCGCGGAGCGTATCGGCGGGATAGAAGCCATGTTGAGGGTGAGGGCTGGAGCGGAGGAGCCGAGAAGGGCCGCTGACGGGGGCCGCACGACCAGTGCGCCCGGCCTGTACACAGGCCGCTTGAACCCCCTTGGGGACACCCCTACCCTTGCCGCACTCCCGTGAGGGGCACGGCAAGGACCTGGCTCTCTTCTCCCGCGCAGTATATTCGCAGCGACGACGATCCGGCCTGTTTGTATCACCACCGTTTGAAGAGTGGGGGCAGGAGTTGTATGGTCCGCCGAACAAAGAATACCGCAAACCTTGGCCATTCAAGAAGCCAGCCCAACATCTCAGTCAACACGGACCGTTGCAGGCGTCGTTGCGCCCCATGTAACGACCGGTGAATTCAACCGTGAAGCATGGGAGACCTCCATGAGTTGGGACAGTTCAGTTGTGAAGCTTTCTCGACAATATGACGCCGCTACAAAGAACCCTGAAGACGAACTGCCGCTGAATCCCCTCGTCAGACCATGACCGAGACACAAACACCGGCGACGAAGACGAAGCCAGTACGCGCCGGCTTAGACATAGAGTGTCGCGATTCTGGAACCTTGATTACGCCCCTTGGCTTTGCCAAGACCGAAGCCAGGGTTTGGACGCGCCCAAACACCCCGCTCAAGCCGCGAATAACTGCTGCGCGGCGATTCGCGGCTTGGCACCAACGTCATGCATCACCCGAGGTTGCACTTCCATGAGCTACGACCTTCTCGTCTTCGACGCCAAGGCTACACCGCGTGAGAGGGCTGCGTTCCTCCAGTGGTATGAGGATCTGACCGAGTGGCGCGACGACGCGGGCTACGATGACCCGTCCCGCTGCTCGCTGGAATTGCAGGCGTGGTTCCGGGAAATGATCGTGAAGTACCCTCCCATGAACGGATCGCTTGCGCCGAAGCACGACGAATGGCCGGAAGACGACGCCCGAGTTAGCGACTACTCCCTGGCGCCATCGGCGATCTACATTGCATTTTCCTGGTCGATTGCAGAGGAGGCCTTTCACGACACAAAGCTCCTTGCGGCGAAGCACGGAGTCGGGTTCTTCAACGTGAACTCCGACTCCTCGGATGTTTGGGCTCCAGACGGACGTGGGAACCTCGTCCTCTTGCACAGTGAGTCATAGCCTGCCGTTGGAGCGGACCTGCGGCGGCCGGTCAACCTCACATTGGGCCTGTTATGACGCCTCCGGAGATTGTGGAGGGAGTCCAGCGGGATGCGTTCAAGGCGCTCGTCCGCGCGGCGGTCGCGCTCAATGCCGCAGGCAAGGAGAAGCCGACGAAACGGACGTGAGAGCATCCATGCAGACGGTGGAGTCAAGGACCTGGACTGGTTCCGCACTCACGAGGACGAACCGTGCGTCGAAGCTCGGTTCACCGCCTGGGTGAGGCGAGCCAGCCAACGCCCGGCGTACGGAGGTGAGCGGCCAGCGCGAAGCACGTGGCACGCGCGGAGAAGCCGTGACGCATTGACCCTCGAAACGAGCGGGTCGTCCATGAACGTCGTCATCACGGGTGCCAATCGAAGCATCGGCCCCGAGCTGGTGCGTCAGTGTCTCTCCCGCGGCAGACGGGGTGCTGGGCGGCCTGCGCTACTTCGCCAAGAGGATGGGGCAACTCGCCGACGACACGCCGACGCCCAAAGCCTACCTGGGCGGCCTGTTCGCGCAGCCGGCCGCGAAGAGAGGCTACGGCGAATGGCCGCTCCCCTCGGCCAACCCCGCCCCCAGTGGCCTCCTGACCTGCGGCCCCGTCGCCGATGGCATCAGTCGGCGAACTTCATGGGCTGGATGGCGTCGACGCACTTCATGAAGGCTTCGCTACACGCCGTCGTCTTCGACTTGTCCTTGTCATCCCCAACGAGCGCCATGCATGCCGACCTCTGCGTCTCACAGAGCTTCATCTGCGTGGTCGCGAGCTCGCTGATCCGCTGGGCGAGCGCGGCACGATCGGCCGCGGGATTGGCGGCGGCAGGCTTCGAGATGGCTTCGACCATCGTAAGCGCACGCTCTTGCAGCTTGGCATACGCCTCGTCGTTGAACTTGTTGGCCCTGGCGTCACAGAGACGGTACAGGTACTCGCGCGCGACGAGCACTGCCCGGGAGCGGCCCCCGAGCTCCGCTGCGGTGAACGCGAGCTTGTACGCAGCCTGCAGGTCTAGCGAGCTGCTGGTCGCCGTGGAGTTGCTGAGGTCTGAAGAGAGGGTGCGATTGTACGTGCTCTTGGTTGACTGTTCATAGCTGCGAATCGCCTCACGCAGGTCCTTGCGCAGCGCCTCCTTTTCCTGAGCGAGCGCAGCGTTGGTCGCCGCGGAGGCTGACTGCGCCAAAGCCGCCGCCACGCTCATCGAGCCTGATGCGGCTGCCTCGGACCCCTGCGAGACGTCTGGCATCGGCTGGCGCAGTAGACGGCGTCGACGCCCTGCTCCCGAAGGAACGCGAGCCGAAGGTCAGCCGGCGTAGAGAACGCGATGGCCTCGTCCTTGTCATCATTCTGCGCGTGGGAGCTGTACCCGATTCTACGCTGTGGATTGACGGTGGATGAGAAGATGCTACAGCCCGCGAGCACGGGCATCGTCATCACGACAACCAGGATTTTCACATGAGAAAGACCGCGGTGGCACTGATTCATGGCCATTCCTCGTGTCGCGCAAGAGAGAACGAAAACACTTGCACCCTTCGAGAAGAAACAAAAAGCCTCCGTTCCCGTTGCCTCACCCGGTGTCAAGACGGACTTCCCCCTGTCCATACCGACCTCTGTAAACGCGGGCGCCCCATGGACAGCTGCCCTGCCATGCCGAAAGATGGCACGCATGATGAAACAGTATGTCCTTCTCCTCCTCATGTCCGCGCAGCTGCCTGGATGTGCCCTCATCTGCCCTCCGGACGAAACGCCAGACCCGACTCCCGCGCGCGCCAGCGCAGAGGAGGTCCTCTCGTGCTTCATGAAGGAGGCAGCAACGGACGGAGGGACCGCGGGGCCAAGCTGGCGCCAGACGCTGGTCTCGGAGTCGTGCAAGGCCGGGTTTCGTGACGTCGAGTTCGTTGGAACCTGCACCAAACACAAGGGGGCCACCGCGTACATCCAGGCCCAGGGGAGCGCTTCCACACCCGTGGGCCTGCAGTGCATCGAGGGCCAGCTCCCGCATGGCTGCGAGGTCGGGAGAACCTACGCGGTCAGCGGAGCGGTCAGCGCGGTGGTCGACCAGCGCCAGCTCGCGAGCATGGACTGCCAGGCCTTTGGACACAACCTCGGGTCGGCCGCGGGCTGCAAGGAGGCCCAGGCCGAGCCGCTGCGCATCGTCCTGGCCCAGGGGTGCATCGTGCGCGCCCAGTACTGATGAAGGGGCTGCACCGCATCGGCGTCCGCGAACCCCTCCACGTGGTCGACCCGAGCGCCCGTTCCGACCAGGCTGACGTCGTTGAAGGCGGTCTTCACGGCGAACCGCCGAACCCGTCCTCGAACCATATCGTCTGTTCAAGCCGGAGATACGACACAGACATCGAGCCGTCGTGAAGAGCCTTGATGGCGGCGCAATGGCTGCCCGCCCCAGAATGCCTCAAGGAGGATTGACACTCGAAAACCCTGCCGCTCTTATTCGAGGATGCTCGTCATCCGACACGCGCAGATGGAGGCCCTTGACGCGCCAGCTCATGAGCATTTCATCGAGGAGATCTTCAGCGCGCTCCCCGACGTCTTCCCCGGAGATGCGAGGGTCCTGGAGCGCCAGACGATGCGCGCGCTCATCGAGGATGGCATTGCCCGCGCGAGCCGCCTCGGACTCACGGGAGGCGGAGAGGTCTCACGCTACGTCTTCCTGCTGCACGAGCTGGGGCCCGACTTCGAGGACGCGGCCAGGACACGCTGGATTGGCCGTATCCGACCAGCCCCAACACCGCTTGGCCGATATCTATTAGCGCTGCCCAGACGTGCCAGTGCGTGGTGAGCGCGCGCTGGAGTGGCGCCCGGCGTCGGCATACCGGGAGGGGACGGAATCTGGCCTTCCCCCGGATTGAGCCCCCAGGTGCGGAGGCAGCCCGCCTGGGAGAGCTGCGCGTCCCCGGGCTGCCGAGCCGCGGCTATCACGGCATCGGCGGTCCGAGGCGTGTTCGCCTCGATGGTCAACTGGCCCAGCGCCGTCTGGGCCGGGAACTGGAAGACGATGGCGCGCTCGCGTCCCATACTGATGTCCATGACCAGGCCAATCGTCCTCTGGCCGGGAGGAGATTGGTGAGTCGTAGCCGAACTTCGCCCGAGCCTTTGGGACAGTGAACCGCCAGCGGATTCGTAGCCTCTGGTGGAGGCGATGGAGAGATCCTCCGCCGTGCGCCATGGGACGGTGGAGGACCGCTGCCTGCTGGCGCGCGCTGGCGAACCGGATGGGCTGGTCCGCCCCGCGCACCCATGGCCGGCGCTCATGACCGCTACGGCGCCGACGCGCCGCCTGCGGTTGCGGGAATGGGCGAGGACGTCATCGAGTAGCGCCCCCGGGCCCAGAAGCGCAGGGCTACCCGAAGCAGATGAGGGCGCAGTAGGGCTTGCTCTGGTTCCCGTTCTCCGTCACGTACCCGGGACAGCACTGCTCGCCGCCGCAGGTCGAGGGCTCGCCGGGGTCGCATGCCACGAGACAGGTTCCCGCGACACAGGTCTGCGTGCTGGGACATTGCGAGTCAAAGCTGCAAGGGCGGCTTCGCTGCTCCGTCGTTTCCAGGTCCGTGGCGGTCTCGTCCACGGGAGCGCCGCCACAAGCGGCGGTAAAGCACAGCAGGCCCAGGGAGATGATGCGGGAGAGAGACTTCATCGTGTCCTCCTCTTCACGGGTAAGGAGCCCAGTCTACCCAGGGGGATTCCGTAATTTATCGCCTTATCATTTTGCGGTAAAAGTTCAATTTGAGAGGGATTCGCCTCGCCTCTCGGGCCCCCAGCCGAGGCCCTCCGCTCCATGGTTCCCGCCGCGTCGCGAAGGGGGCTCGCCTCGCACCTGCCGTGGGCAAGCCCAGGTGCTTCAGCATCGCGCGCACTCCCCCTCCTTCGCGTCCCAGGCACGCGCCGCCACGACGGGCCCCGGTGGCTGGCGAGCGTCCCGGCGCATTCGCAGAGCGTGGTGGGGTTGGCCATCCCGAGGGTGCTCGCGCTGGATGAGGTGGCGCTGTGCCTCGTTCCAGGCGCTCATCGCGGCTTCGGCAAAGGGCCCACGGCCCTGCGCTTCACGGTGCCACCCGCGAGTCCCCTGGCGCCGGGCCTCCAGAAGACTCACGCGCCTTGCGCCGGAACGCTCCCGGAGGCACGCCCATGACGCGGCGGAAGGCGCGGTTGAACGCGAACTCGGATTCGTAGCCGACGCGGCCGGCGATCGCCGCGAGCCCGTCCTGGCTCTCGCGAAGGTGGTGCGCGGCTTCCTGCATGCGAAGCTGCGTGAGGTACTCGTGGGGCGCCATGCCCACCTCACTGGCGAAGCGGCGAGCAAGCGTCGCCCGTGACGTTCCGGAGCGCCGCGCCAGCTCGCTCACCGTCCAGTTCCTCCCCGGCTCCGCATGCAGCCAGCCCAGCGCGCTGGCCAGCGTCCGGTCCCCGAGCGCCCCCAGCCACCCCGCGCCTCCGGGCGCCTGCGCATCCGCCCACGCGCGAAGCACCTGCACCAGCAGGATGTCGAGAAGCCGCGAGACGACCACCGAGGCGCCCCGCTCCCCTCGCTCGTACTCCCGTTCGAGCAGGGACACAGTGGGCAAAAGGGCCCGCGCTTCCTCGGACGCCCCGCGTAGATGGACGCGCTCGGGCAGCAGCTTCAACACCGGATGCGCCCCCGGCTCGTCGAACGCAAAGCAGCCGCACAGCATCCGCGACTCCACGCCCGAGCCCCCCAGCACATACGACGAGGCCCCTTCCCCACGCGTCGCCAGCCACTCCTCCAGCTTCACCTTCGGGCTGCGCGGCGAGTCCGCCACGGAGTGGCCCTCGCCCCGCGGCAACAGCACCACATCCCCGGGTCCGAGCGCGATGACCTCGCGCCCCTGCCACAGGTGACACGTGCCCGCGATGACCAGGTGCAGGGTCGCCGTGGCCGTGGGCGGGAAGCGCAGCCCCCAGGGCGCACGCGCCACGGTACGACAGTAGATCTGCCCGCGCAGGCGCGTGCGCTCGAGGATCCGGCCCAGCAAGTCCGAGGCGTGCGAGAGGTCCATGCCCCCAGGTTAGCAACCTGCAGCCCGCAACACTCATGAAGTGAGCGTTTCGAGCAAAAATCTGAGCCATCGGCGAATGGCGCCCCGAGGCCCTGTCGTCCACATTCCCCCTCGTGAACGACACACTTTCTCTCCCGGATGTCTCATGAACCCGCACAGCACTGAACTGCCCTGGAAGCTCACCTCTCCCACCGCCGTGGCCACGTTGCTGCTAGGGGCCTTCATACTGTACCTGAGCGTCAGCACCGTGCTGGACCCGACCGCCGCGGCGGCAGGCTTCGGAGTGCCCCTCTCCGGCACCGAGGCGGTCCCCTGGCTGCACGTCAAGGCAGGGCGCGACCTCGGCATCGGGCTGGCGTTCGCCGGCCTCGTCGCGGCCCGGCAGCGGCGCGCCGCGGGCGTCTTCGTCCTCGCCAGCATCGTGATGCCCGTCGTGGACGCCTTGACGGCGGTGCGCGAGGGAGAAACCTCACTCGCGCTGGCACTCGCCATCCACGGAAGCGCGGCCGTCTACGTCGGCATCCTGGCCACCGCGCTGCTGCGCCCCCGGTCAGCGGCCTGATGTCTGGGTTCTACTCCGCATGAATCCAGGACGCGCCTGCGTCCCATGCAGACGCCAGACGAGGCCCACCGCGCCGCTTGCCTTCACGCGATGGCACCCTCTCCCCTCCGAACGAGCACCTCGGAGCCCACTGACATACAAAGTACTGGCCGTCACCACCGCGAGCGCCTGGCTTGAGGCCAGGCGCCTCACTCCAAACGTGTGCTCGGGGGCGGATACAGAGGGGGACATTCCACCTGAGCGCTACATTCGCGGCGCGGGCTTCGCCACAGCCTGTGGCCGTCATTCACAAATCGAATTTCGCTGTTCAGCGGGTACGCGAGTCTGGAGCAGTTCCGGCGCGCGCTTTGGACAGCTCATGACAAGGTGGTGACCCAGGCGTGCCGCTCCGACCTGCCAGCGCCGGGCAGCGTGCTCACGTTCGAGGAGGCGACGCGCTGAGCCGGCAGGCTTATCTGGAATATGCCCGCGACACTCAAATCCCTATCATCTGTCGAAAACAACACATATCATTTTGACTTGAAACCACAACCGACATTTCCGAGGATTCCTCCGGCCCGCTCATCCCTGCGCGTTCAACCCTACCGAGAGGAAGTCTGGAATGAAGCGTACGCGTGTGTGGGTGGTAGCAGGAGTGGTGGGTCTTCTGGGCGGATGTGGAGGAGCGCCAGAAGGAGATCCCGAGGAGGTGCAGGAGCCTGGCGGAGAGGAGCTGATCACCCAGACCATCGTCTGGGAGAGCGATGCGGGGGAGCTGGAGACCCGGACGCGCGTCATCACCCGCGCGGAGCAGCAGGCCCAGTTCCGGGCGAGGGAGGCCCAACGGCAATCAGCCTCGCTCGGGCCGAGCGCGGCCCAGATTCCCAGTCTGATCATCGATTGCAACAACCAGAATGCCCTCTGGCTCTTCGATGGGGGATTCCTGGGTGGCAATCAGCTGTGCCTCTACCGAAACCCCGTCGATAGCATCGCGGTGGCGGACCTGGGGCGAATCCTGCGTCCCGGCCTCCCAATCCAATCTTGGGCGGGGGCCGTCCGGAGCCTGTGGGCGGGCATGGACTCCGGCAATCTGGCGACCTGTGACCTGGTCCCGGCCCGGTGCTACACCGCGCCCGCCCCCTATCAGGGCTTCGATGCATGGGAGAAGCTCGAGTACATCTACACAACGCCTGGCTATCCGACCAGCCCCAACACCGCCTGGCTCGATATCTATTAGCGGTGCCCACACGCGCCAGTGCGTGGTGAGCGCGCGCTGGAGTGGCGCCCGGCGTCGGCATACCGGGAGGGGACGGAGTCTGGCCTTCCCCCGGATTGAGCCCCAGGTGCGGAGGCAGCCCGCCTGGGAGAGCTGCGCGTCCCCGGGCTGCCGAGCCGCGGCTATCACGGCATCGGCGGTCCGAGGCGTGTTCGCCTCGATGGTCAACTGGCCCAGCGCCGTCTGGGCCGGGAACTGGAAGACGATGACGCGGTCGCGTCCCATACTGCTGTCCATGACCAGGCCAATCGTCGCCCCTCTCAGGGCGAAGGCGTATAGGCGGGATGAATGCAATGTTGAGGCGAGGGCAGGAGCGGAGGAGTCGAGAAGGGCCGCTGACGAGGCCGCTTGAGCCTCCTTCGAACACGCCAGCCCTGGCCGTCCGCTGAGCCTCAGCTGACGCCCTCGGAGCGCACGGCTTCCGAGCAGGGCACGCCATCCGTGAGGTGGAAGTGCACCCGCCCGACGTCCTGCCGAGGCCCTGCATTGACGAGCACCGCGGAGGGCATTCGCTGCCGCGCACTGGCGCGTTTCAGGGTTGCCATGCGTGCCCTTCGCTCGTGTGTGTCTGTGTTACGCGGCTGCATGCGCGGTTGTACATGGCGGCAGCACGCGGAGACAGCTCCGCCACGGGAGGAGCGCGCGCACTGAGGACGACAGACCACGTCGGCCCACCTTCGAAGATGACGGTGCGGTGCGATATGTTCAACGCAACCCCAGCTGATGGAGACGCGGCGATGCGAACGCGGAGATTCCTTCTGGGCATTCCGGTGGGAGCCCTGCTGCTGACGGCGGCGTGGGCCGTCCCTGGCTGGCGCTCGAATGAACTCGTGCTGGGAGACCTCCCCATCGCGGCGGATCCGGGAGAGGAGCTCCAGGGTGGAGCCACGACGGTGGCGGCCTCGGGAAACACGTCGTTCGGGCGCTCGCCCGCGAACATGTACCGAGCGCGCTGGCCGTACTTCCACAAGGGCAAGGGCGTGTTCGACCGTGACTGGCTCGCCCCGAAGTTCGCGCCCGTCCGCGTGGGGCCCCTCTTCAGCGCCGCCTCGTGCACGACGTGTCACGACAGGGATGGGCGCGGACAGCCTCCCGCGTCACTGGTCTTCCAGCTGAGCGGTCCAGAGGGGCAGCGGGCGCATCCGCTGTACGGCGTGCAGTTGGATCCGCGAGGCGTGGAGGGGACACAGGCGGAGGGCCAAGCCGTGGTGACGTACGACGAGGTGCCGGGCGAATTCGCGGATGGCACGCCCTTCTCCCTGCTGCGGCCGCGCTACACATTCAAGGCGCTGTCGCGGGGGCCGCTGGGAGAGGGCGCGCAGTTCTCTCCGAGGGTATCTCCGGCGGTCTTCGGGCTGGGCCTGCTCGAGGCAATCCCGGAAGAGACCCTCCTGGCCCTGGCGGATCCGGAGGACGCGAACGGGGACGGCATCTCGGGGCGCCCCAACTACGTCGAGGACGACGTGGAGCGGCGTCCGAAGCTGGGCCGCTTCGGGTGGAAGGCAAACCAGCCCTCGGTGCAGCAGCAGGTGGTGCATGCGCTCTTCGCGGACATGGGGCTGACCACGAGCCAGCTGCGGGACGGCACCGCGGAACCCGAGCTCGGGCAGGAAGAGCTGGATGCGCTGGTGTTCTACACACGACTCCTCGCCGTGCCGAAGCGAAGGGACTGGGACGCGCCCCAGGTCCTGCGAGGCAAGGCGGTGTTTCGCGCCATCGGGTGTGGCGGATGCCACGTCTCCGGGCCGCTGGAAACTGGAGACGTTCCCGACCTCCCGGAGCTGTCGCGGCAGAAACTCTACCCATACACGGACCTGCTGCTGCACGACATGGGCGAAGGGCTCGCGGACGGCCGTCCGGATGGGCTCGCCAGCGGAAGTGAGTGGCGCACACCGCCGCTGTGGGGAATTGGGTTGGTAGAGGTGGTGAACGGCCACACGCGCTATCTGCACGACGGCCGGGCGCGCAATCTCGAGGAGGCGGTGCTGTGGCACGGCGGTGAGGCCGCGCCGGCACGTGAGCGTTACGTCCGTTTGCCCTTGGAGGACCGTGAGGCAATGCTCGCGTTCCTCAGGTCGCTCTGACGCGCTCGGCGGAATATTCAAAGGACATGGCTCATGGTTTTTCGCGTCGGCCGGGGCTGCTAGCGTTTGACACGCCTCACACCCCTAAACCCAGAGGAGTTCATGAAAACGAATCTCCTGAAGTGGATGATGGTGGCGGCGTGCTTCACAGGCACGGTGGCCACCGCGCAGGACTTCGCGGAAGTCCATGTCTGGCATTCGCTCGGCGGCGCGGCCGAGCAGGCCTTCGTGGAGGCGGTGGACGCGTACCAGGGCAACAGCGGCAACGAGGTGGTGGTCTCCCAGTTCTCGTCCCAGCAGGAGCTCTACCAGGCGCTGCAGGTGGCTCGTCACTCCGGCACGCTCCCGGACGTGCTGCTGGGCAACCACACCATGGCTCCCGAGCTGCTGGAGGACGGGCTCATCAACGCCTACTGCCTGCCGGGCGAGTGTCCCGAGTGCGAGTCGGGGAACCCGCCGCGCTGGTGCGCCTACGCCTCCAACGGCTACTACGGCGACTATGAGGGCAGCTTCGAGGCGACAATGATTCCCGAGCTGGAGATGTCGCCCGAGCGCTGCCTGATGGACGACTGCGGCGAGTGCCAGCAGTCCGACATCGCCCGCCCGCAGTACTGCGACTACGTGGCGAACAGCGGCGGCGCGCGGCTCGACATGATTCAAGCGAGCTTCGCCATGTGGCACCCCGATTGGAGGTGGCCCTTCCCATTTGGCGTTCCCTGGTGGTGGGAGTACCTCTCGGTGGGCTTCGACCGCGACCGCCTGGACATGCACGGTTTGGAGGTTCCCACCAACATCTCCATGGCGCAGGAGCTCCTCTCCATCAATCAGGCCGGCTATCTGTGGGACTACGACGGTGAGTGGTGCGGCACGCCTCCACGCCGCATCAAGGTGCCCGGCTGGGTGAACGAGGTGATGGGCTCCTCTCCCGACCCCATCCCTGCGTCTGAGGCGGACCTCTTCGTCGTTCCCTCGTCCCAGCTCGCCTCGCTGGTGAGCGAGGTGCCGGGGCTGCAGGTCGCCACCCTGGAGGACCACCGTCCGGAGATCATCGTGGATGGTGCGTTCGTGCTGTCCACGACGCAGAATCGGAGCGCCTCGCTCGACTTCGCGTACGAGCTGGCCAACCCGGACTTCCAGCTCCAGAGCATCGACGGGACGAGCCTCCTGCCCGCGCACGGTCAGGCGTTCGGCGCGACGGAGGGCCTGGTGCCCGGGCTGCGCGACGCGGCCCTGACGGGTGCGCTCGCTCCGACATACACCCAGGCTCAGTAGCGCGTGGTTGACCTCCGCCCCACGGTTGCCGGGGCGGAGGTCGTCCCACAGGGGCCTCGCAAGGGCATGCGTCGAGACACTGGAGCCTCGCACGCTGCCCATCGCTGGAGCAGGCCGAGCCCTGAGGCGGGAGTCCTCGAACGAGGTCTCTCCCGCCCCCAATCCTCATGGGGCCCGGGGTGCGAGGCGAGGCCTCACGGGAACGCCATGACGGTCGGCGGCGTGGTGCTGGTGAAGAAGTCCGGGTACGTCGCGGTGTAGTGGCTCCCGCTGCCGCTCTCGCCCCAGATGACGCCGGTCTTCGAGCCCGAGACGGTTACCGTGGTGCCGTCCGCGGCGATCGCCACGTTCTCCGACACGATGTTGCCCGCCCCCAGGTAGACGCCCAGGCTGCTGGTCCGGATGACAGTCAGTGTGGCCGGGTCCACGTGGTGCACGCTGAGGGTGATGGGCGCGCTGCCGCTGAGGCTCGACTTCTTGGTGTAGCTCGCGGCGATACCGAGCGCGTTCCCCGCCACGGACCGCGTCGGCTCATAGACGACGGACGTGCCCAGGGTCACGCTGCCGAAACCATACACACACGTCGGGATGGGCTGGCGGAAGAGCCTGATGTCATAGACAGTCGGCGTCACGTTCGGCTGCGGGTAGGCGGAGATGCTGTAGATACATCCGTCAAGCGACACGGATGACACCGCTGACTCTTGCTGCGCCAGCGTGTCGTCCTGCCCGGGCACCCCATCCCCTCCGCCGCAGGCAGGGAAGAGAACGGCAGCACAAAGATAGACAGCCCGTTTGAAGAATCGCATCGTGCAATAGCTCCTTGGCTCACAGAGGGAAGCGCAGGAAATGTATCAGCAAGGCAATTCTCTTCGTGGACAATCTGCACGCCTCCCCCCGTTCCTCGATGACACCACGGGGGGCGACGATGACCCCGGCGGTGGAGAGCTGCCGGGCAGCGAGCTACGCCTGGGTCGCGCGGATATCACCACGAAGGCGGTGCCCTCCTCTGCCGGGCCCGGTGTGACCTGACACCCGCCTCCTCGATGCGGCGGCGGGGCGCGCGAGAACTTCGAGGCCGTCCGTGTGGACGCGAAGGCGGACTCGCTGGCATGGGGAGACGCACGGCCGTTCAGCGCGTCGCTCGTGTTCTGGCGCCTGGAGCACTACCACGCCCATGCTCACGCGGCAGGCCCGCACGCCGCCGCCTCTGCCTTGAGCCACGCGAGCACGGCCGCCGTGGCCGGGCGGCTGCGCGCGTTGGGCGAGAGCACCACCCAGTAGGCGGGGCCCAGCGCCACGTGGAGCCCTGCGAACGGGCGCAGCAGCGCCCCGGAGGCGAGGTCGTCCACGGCGAGCCGGTGGCGCGCCAGTGTCACGCCCTGCCCCTGCACCGCCGCGCGCAGCACCAGGTCCGAGGAAGCGAGGCGCGGCCCCTTGCGCACGTCCAGGCCCGCCGGGCCGTGCGCGCGCCGCCAGAGCTCCCAGGAGGCGCTGGAGTCCCGGTCGTGCAGCAGGCGCAGCCGCGTGAGCGCCGCGGGGCGCTCGGGCCGGCCCGCGTCGCGCCAGTAGGTGGGGCTCATCACCGGATAGAGCACCTCGTCCAGCAGCGGCTCGCAGTCCACGTCCCGCCAGGGCCCGCGGCCCATGCGCAGGGCCAGGTCCACCCCACCCGCCTCGAGGTCCACCGGGCGCGGGTCCACGCTCACCGACACCTCGAGCCGAGGGTGCTGCGCCTCCAGGCGAGGGAGCCGGGGCAGCAGCCAGCGGGCCGCGAAGGACGCCGTGGTGGAGACGACCACCGAGTGGGGTGAGCGCGCCTCGCGCACCGCGTCCGCCGCCTGCGCAATGTCCCGCAGGCCGGCGAGCGCCGTCCGGCCCAGGGTCTCTCCCTGCGGGGTGAAGGAGAGGCCGCGCCGCCCCCCTGCCCCCTGCGTCAACGGAACGCCCACCCAGGCCTCGAGCTCCGCCAGGTGCCGGCTCAGCGAGGAGTGGGCGATGCCCAGCTCGCGCGCGGCCGGCCGGACACCGCCGTGGGCGTAGACGAGCGCGAAGGCACGCAGTGCGTTGAGAGGCAGGTCTCGCATGGTCTCGATTCTAGACCAATCATCGGGCCCCTTCGACCGGTCATCCAACTTACGAAGGCCCCAGGTGGTCACCTGACGTCACCACTTCATGGAGGTGCAGGATGGAGAGCGTGTTCGCAGCGGCAGGGCTGTTGACGGTGGCGGCGCTCACCCCGGGGCCAAACAACCTGGTGGTGATGCAGGCGGGCGCACGTTCCGGCTGGCGGGGGGCGCTGCCCGAGATCCTCGGCGCGGTGCTCGGCGGGCTGGGGCTGCTCGCGGTGGTGATGCTGGGTGGCACTGCCCTGTTCGAGCTCCTGCCTGCTGCCCGAACGGCCCTTGCGGTGGGCGGCTGCCTCTACCTGCTGTGGCTGGGCGCAGGGCTCGTGCTCGGCAGCCTCCGCCCCGCGAGGCCAGAGGCCGCGGTCGGACCGACGGCACTCCCCGCCGGCGTGGCGCCGCTCCTCGGCTTCCAGTTCCTCAACCCCAAGAGCTGGGTGATGGTCCTGACGGCGGTCTCTGCGGTGCAGGTGGGCAGCACCGGAGCGGCGCTTGCCTGGCTCGCGGCGCTCTTCGTGCTCATTCCCTCCGTGTGCCTCGTCCTCTGGGCCGCGCTCGGCGCGCTGCTCTCGGGCGCGCTGCGACGCGCACGGGTCCGCGCCTGGTTCGACCGTGCGATGGGGCTGCTCCTCGTCGCCTCGGCCCTGCTGCTGCTGCGCGACGTCTGATCGCGCGATGGAGACACCCCATGCACCCCACTCCTTTGAACGTCCTCGCTCTCTCCGGAAGCCTCCGCCAGGGCTCACTCAACGGACGGCTGCTGGAGGCCGCGGCCGCGCTCGCCCCGGAGGGGATGGCCCTGCAGCTCTGCGACGGGCTGCGCGCCCTTCCCCACTTCGACGAGGACCTGGAGCGCGAGACGCACGGCGGCCCCGAGCCGGTGCGGCAGCTGCGCGCCCAGGTCACCGCGGCCGACGCGTTGCTCCTCGCCACGCCCGAGTACAACCAGTCCTTTCCCGG
This sequence comes from Pseudomyxococcus flavus, assembly GCF_050038885.1. Taxonomy (NCBI): domain Bacteria; kingdom Pseudomonadati; phylum Myxococcota; class Myxococcia; order Myxococcales; family Myxococcaceae; genus Pseudomyxococcus; species Pseudomyxococcus flavus. The sequence goes on from NZ_CP143624.1 coordinate 325,199, forward strand.
CGTGCTGAAGAACGGCCTCGACTGGCTCTCGCGGCCGGGGCCCGAGGAGGTGCTCGTGGGAAAGCCGGTGGCCCTGCTCGGCGCCACGCCAGGGCGCTGGGGGACGCGGCTCGCGCAGGCGGGCCTGCGCCAGGTGCTCACCGCGACCGAGGCGCTCGTGCTCCCGGCGCCCGCCGTGTTCGTGCCCGAGGCGGAGCGGCTCTTCGACGGCTCCGGGCGGCTCCAGGACACGCGCACGCAGGAGGCGCTGCGGGCGCTCCTGCACGCCCTCGCCCGGTGGACCCGAAGCGTCACCGCGGAGTCGTCCGCCGCACCGGGCACAAGGCCGAGCGCCGCTCGGCTGCCGCCCGCGGAGGCGGGCAGCTCGGACGGGGACGCAGGCCGGCCCGGCGCACCACCAGGTGTCCACGCGCGCGCTCGCACGAGCTGAGCGCCACCCGCTTCAGTCGAACACGGTGGCGCAGTCGACCTTGCGGCGGGAGCCTGCCCCGCTCTTCGCCGGGTCGAACTCCTCGCAGGACGCGGGCGTGAAGCGTGCCGCGCCCTTGGCCCGCTTGAAGTCAACCTGCTTCACCGGATACCCGGGCGAGGGCTGCGTCTTCGCCTGGGCAGCCAGCGCGCTCCCCTTCTGGCGGACGGACACCTGCGCCGCCGCGGGGACGAACAGGGTCAGGCACAGCTTCCCGCCCGCCCCTGGCTGCAGGAGGTACCACTGGAAGTTGGCGCCCGCCGTGGCGTCGATGACCCAGACGCTGCCGTCCTTCAGCGGGCTGGCCGGGCTGGAGCGAATGTTTTCGTCCTCCGTGCCCGCCGCGCCGTAGGCGGCCTGGATGAACCCCTGGGCACCGTCGAAGCAGCGCTCCATCAGCGGGTGGTCCGTCCAGGGAGGCGTGGCGTCTGCTCGGGCCACCGTGGCCAGGCAGAGCGCCAGGAACAGCGACGGCAATCTCATCTCAAGGGACCTGGGGCGCATAATGGACCGTGATGTTCGCGGTGGCCGGAGGGTTTCCCGGTGGGAAGGCAGCGGTCAAGGTATTCACCAGCGGCGGGTAGGCCCACTGCTCGGTGCCCGTCAATGGCACCTCGTCCAACAGGACGTTGCGGACGAACCGCATGAAGCCCTGCCGCTCCCGGTAGCCATTGCCGCCGCCGTTGACCAGCCACGAAATGAAGCCCACGTGGTTGCCATTGAGCCCCTCGTCGCAGGCACGGTTGATGTTCCGAGTGCCGCGGAAGGTCTTGCTGACCCAGTAGAAGCCCCCGCTCTCGGCACTGTGCACGCTCTGCGTGCCCACCACCTGCGGGTCATACCGGGGCGCCCAGACCTGCGGCGTAGCCGCCGCCTGCCAGACATGGGTGGACGTGGCGGTGATGCGAGCGTCCACATAGGTGGCCGGGGCTGCCTGGTTCGCCAGTCCCTTGTAGCGCCCATAGCTGGCGTAGTTGATCGGCCAGGTCAACTGCATCAGGCCTCGGCCATAGAAGGCGCCATAGGCGTGGTTGTTGCCCGTCCCATACTCGGTCATCGTCGCGAGCAGGTTGGTCTCGATGTAGACCTGCGCCAGCGCGTGCGTCTGCCGCTGAGGGTTCGCGCCAAGATACTTCCGCATCAGCAGGTTGACGCTGGCCACGTGGTTGTTGGCGCGCTGCTGCGCCTGCGCCCAGGAGAGGTTCGCGTCCGACCCATCGGCGAGCGATCGGGTCCGCGGCAGACAGTGCGCCAGCTCCCGCGCGCTGAACCAGGCGCACCTCCGGAACGTCCGGATGAACTCCCGTGGGTTGAACCGCCAATGCGATTCGGGGAGCGCGAGGCCGGCCGCTCCCCAGAAACACAGGGCGGTGACGTGCGCCTTCAGCAAGTCGAAGGCCTCGTCGTTCATCGGCGTCGGGTTCTCCGGGCTCGCCGTCTTCAGCCAGCCCCAGCGCGCGTCGATGGTGGCGTCGTTCCACTCCGTCGCGAACTTGCAGACGACCTTCGCCATCCGGGCCGCGATGTCCGCCTGGCTGAGCCGGACCATGGCCTCGCTGGGCTCCACCTGGCCGTTGCCATCCACATCCAGCCAGCGCCGAATCGTCGCCGAATCACAACGGCTGTCCTGGTCGGTCGAGTCATCCACCAGCGTCCAGCCCCGCCAGTGCGGGAAGTCCGCGTCGCTGTATTTCGTGGTTCCGGTCGCGCTGAGGTTCACCCAGCCCTGCCCCCCCGGGTAGTGGATGCGCCGCCAGTGGGGTGTGTCCGCAGGGTCGAGGGTGTCCCCCCCGATGACCCGGCCAAACCGCAGCAACTCATACACCGCGCTGCGAATCGGGCGGCCGGCGGCGGGATAGGCGTCACTGATGCGAATGGCCTCCTGATACAACCCGTACTCGGCGGCGTCCTCCTCGAGGGTCGTTCCCACCACGCTGCCATCCACGAGATACGTGGTGACGTAGGCGTCGCCCCGGTTGCCGGCGAGGCCATGACCATCCGAGTAGCGGATGCCCACGAACAGGTCCTCGGTGGTGGTGTGGACCGGCGCCGCGGCAGGCTGGGTCTGGTTGGCGTCGGGCCGCTGCGCGAAGACGGCAGCGCCCGCTGGCACCCGGACATAGATTTCCCCGAACACCACCTGGGTGCGGCCATCCGCGCCGGTGTTCAGCTCCCCCGAGGCACGCCCGACCAGCCGTGACAGGTGGGTGTCGTCACACGCAATCTCCAGGTGCAGCTTGCGGTCGGTGCTGCCGTACACCTGCCCAGCCGCGCCGACCTCCGCCTTGCGGTAGATGGGCTGGTTGAGCGCCACGTCCGCGTGGATGCTCGACAGGTGCACGTAGATGGAGAAGAAGGTGACCTGCGCGTCCGCGCCTTCGCCAATCTCCGTCTCGTGGCGGATGACCACCACGCCGTCGTGCGTCCACCCTCCCCCGTAATTCAGCGCATGGTCGGGGTCCGCGACAGGCGCGGTGGGCTGGCGCACGTAGACCACGGTGCCGTTGGCGATGGCGCGCACGGGCAGCACCGTGTCGCCCTCCGTTGGCGCGGTGAGGTGGAGCCCCCCATGCCAGCCGAGGTTCTGGCTGACCGGGTAGGCCCCATCACCGGGCTGGCCGCCGGTCATGGCGGCGTTGAGCCAGTCATCCTCGGACTGGTCTGCCTGGCGCGTCACGAGAAAGGGGGGACTGATGAGCATGGCGACCTGGGTGTCAGCGGTTCAAATCCCGACCCGGTAGATGGGCAGCTTGGGCGCCGCCTTCTTGGCCTCGGGGTCCTCCAGCTTCTCCACCTTCTGCTTGGGGATGCTCTTGCTGGGAATGGAGCCTCCCTGGAGCTTCTTGACCTTCGAGCCCTTGAACTTGATCTCCGAGCCTTCGAGCGTGAGGGTCTTCGCGTAGAGCTTCACGTTCCCGGACTTCTCCACGCTCAGGTGGAGCCGGTTCCCGACGATGAGGGAGAACGTGTCGGCCTTGAGCGCGAAGGACTTCACCAGCGCGGCGACGGGCTGTTCCACCTGGAGCCAGGACTTCCCGCCCGCCTCCTCCTTCACGTCCTTGCCCGTCGTGAGCGTGAGCTGCCCCTTGACCTCGATCTGGAAGGTACCGCCCGTCTTGGACTGCTTGTTGTCGGCGACCGTCTCCTGCCGGCTGCCCAGCACGAGCTCCGTGTGGGCCGCGCCAATCTCCATGGCCCGCGCGCCGCCAGTCGCCTCGTTGTAGGCCAGCCCCACGTTGACGGTGTAGCCACCGCCAATGGTGGTGGCCTTCGCCGCGCCGACATTCTCCAGCGCCCCCTGGGAGATGAGGGCCGTCAGGTTGCCACCCACTGACAAGGTCTGGTTTCCCTCCACGGCCTCGTCATGGCTCCCCGTGGTGCGCGTCTCGCGGTTCTTCTGGACCACCAGCGTTTGATGGCCCTCCACCACGCTCACGTCGTCCAGCTCGACATGCAGCTTCTGGTTCCCCTCCACGGTGCGCTTGCGGTCCTTCTTCACCAGGAGGTCCTCGTACCCACGGACCTCCTGCCGCTTGTCGTCCTCCGTCAGGAGCTGCTCGTCCTTCTGCGCGTGGGTGAAGATCTCCTCCTCGCCCGCCGCGTCTTCGATGCGCACCTCGTTGAAGCCGTTGCTCCCCGGACTGGAGTCACTCTTGCGGGTGCTCTTGGTCTTCTCCGCCGGCAATGCGTAGGGCACCGTGTTGGCGCCGTTGTAGACGGCCCCCGCCACCAGCGGCCGATCCGGGTCCCCCTCCAGGAAGCGGACGACGACCTCCTGGCCGATGCGCGGCAACCAGACGTCTCCCCACGCCAGGCCGCCCCATGGCTGGCTCACCCGCACCCAGCACGAGGACTTCTCGTCCTGCTTCCCCTCTCGGTCCCAGTGGAACTGCACCTTGATGCGCCCGTGCGCGTCCGTGTGGATTTCCTCCCCCGCCGGCCCCACCACCGTTGCCGTCTGCGGCCCGGCAATCTGTGGCACGGGCGTCAGCCGCCGCGGCCGGAAGGGCACTGCCTTGGGCAGGAGCTGGAACTGGTTGCGGTACAGCCCCTGCAAGGTTTCGCTGCCGCCCGTCACGTCCGGCTGCATGCCCGAGTGCACCACCTCGGTGACGAGGTACTCGCCCGCGAACGTGCCTTCCTGCGGCGACTCCACCTTCAGCAGGTACCCGGGCGTCAGCCGGGGGGCCACCGCCGAGCCCGCCAGCGTGCGCCCGCCCATGCCCGCCTCCTCCTGCCGCACCCCTGCCGCGACCTTCCCCACCTCAGGCGCCACATGACCGGCCGGGTAGTCGTAGAGCTCCAGCGCCTCCACGCCACCGGCCGCCTTGGCCTTGCTCGAAACGTCCAGCGCCGGCTTCTCGAAGTCGAAGTCCTTCAGGTGCACCGCCCCCGGCCTCAGCCGATGCACCACCTCCAGCGCCGAGATGTACTCGGCCTCCACCACCGCCTTGCCCAGGCTCGCCATCAAGGGCAACGTCCCGCCCTGCGACAACGGCGAATGGGCGCTGGGCTTGTCCCCGAGCACCAGCGTGTGGGCCTCTTCCGTGTGCTCGAAGAAATAGAAGATGCCCTCCCACTCCATCAGCCGGCTCAGGAAGGCGAAATCACTCTCGCGGTACTGCACGCAGTATTCGCGCTTCGCGTAGCTGCCGGACAGCGCCAGCCGCACGTCCACGCCCGCCTCGCCCAGCACCGCCTTGAGGATGTCGGGCACGCTCTTGTCCTGGAAGATGCGGCTTCGGTGCACCTGCGTCAGCCGCCACAGCTTGGGCACCACATGGGCCCGGTAGCGCTGGCGGCCTGTCTTGAGCCCCAGCGACTCCACCGCGCGCACCTGGCCATGGACGACCCGAGGGAGGCCATCGCGCACCTCCAACGTGACGAGCGCGTCCTTGCCAACCAGGTCCGCCGCCGCCAGCGGCTCGCCATCTCCGGTGAAGAAGTCCACACGGAAATCGAACAGCCGGCTCATGCCTTCCACCCCGGAGAGCCCGGAGACACTCAAGACCTCGGCCCCGTAGGCCCCAACCTTCATGGAGAACGCAGGCGCACTGCGTCTGGACATGGTCTCCCCCATTGCCGATGGCGCTCGTCGAATCGTGCCCCTATTGGTCTGCCGTTGTCGAGCAGGCACGGACGAGAAGATGGGAAGCACTTCTGGGAGGACCTCCTCGTGCTCGGCCTGCGCCACCGTCCTGCGTGGGAAGCCCCCAGCAACGAGCGCCGACGGGCCGCATCGGCCGCGCGCTGGCGCCCCTTCCGTCCCAAAGCCCGAGCTTCCCAAGCTCGGGGGCGCGAGTTCGAGCCCTGTCCGCCGCTGACGCGTAAAGGCCTGTAGTCCTTGAGGAAAGTCGGGGCTGCCGACCTTCGTCGTCCCGGGCGCTCGGGCCGCCCCGCAGTATGGGCGCCGCAGCCGGAGCGAGGTCGGCCCCGCCGCGCCCCTCCCCGCCTCGTGTCGGCCGCAGGCCCGATGGCGGCAGTCTGGAGCCAGGGGTGAAGGCCCGCCTGCTGCGTCGCGGGCGCAGGGAGAGCCGGGCCCTGTGGGCCCGGCGCCGCGGGGGGCAGGTTCGTGTCCACGTGCCGCGGGACACGAGGCCGTGCCTCATCGCCGGCCTCGCCTCCCCCCGAGGTTGGGCCGCTTCCGTGTCAGCGCACGGCCTCCCCAATCACAGCGAGCTGGACATCGTCTACGCCGGCTCGTCCCCTGCCGCCGCGAAGCAGCCGTGAAATGTCACGGGGATGGCCTGCTCGAAGTGGACGGTCGCCAGCGGTCCGCCGTCGAGATGCTGGCCATCGAGCACCGCGACATAGGAGTGGTCCGTCGTCGAGTCGTACACCAGGTCGAGCACGAATGCGTCGTCCTGCGCCTCCCCTCGCGGGACGAGCACGGGCTCGCTCGGGAGATGTCCTGCCGGCGGGGTCCACTCCGAACTTGCCCCACGTTCGAGGTCGATGCGCGTCACTCCGGGGATGACGCGGTCCTGGCCACGACGCTCGGTTTGCGCGAACAGCGTGCCGTACCTCGCTCCGTGCACGCGCGGATGGACTTGTGGAAAGTCACAGGGAATGTCGCAGAGCGTGGCCTCGTGCGCCTTGCCGGACTTCAAGTCGAGCTTCACGCGCGTCAGCAGCGGAAGCGGCCCGTTCGATTCGAGCTCCCCAATCTCCTCGAGTGAAAACTCGGGGTAGCGGCAGAGGTCGACACAGGGCCCCTCCGCGTCCTCGAAGGCATTGGCGAAATGCCAGGTCCAGAAGGGGTCGAGCTCGAACGTCCGAGGAGAGTCGATTGCGTCGAGTGGAACGACGATGAGCCGAGCCCCCAGCTCGGGCTTCCATTGAAAGAGCTGGGTGACATCCCCCAGGCCCAACATCGCTCGCAGGAGGTTCAACTTCACCGGGCCCACGAAGAGGATGAGGTGCCGTTCCGTCGCCATGAAGTCGTGGACCATGCTGTGCCAGGGCGCCTCCACGGTGCCGAGCTTCGATGGCACGCCGTCGTCCGGCAGCGCGTACACGTCGATGCTCATCCGCTGGCCATAACGCACGCCGAAGTTGAACGTCGTCCGGAGCGAAGCGACGCGGTGAGGGTGCGCGGAGAAGGCGCTGGACACGACGCCCAGGTCCGTGGCCGCGAGGGTCTCCAGCGTGGCGGGGTCCATCTCCTGAAGGAGGCCGCTCTCCATGAGCGCGAAGAGCCGGTCCCGCCACAAGAATGTCGAGGTGTTACCCGTGGTCTTCGACAAGCCCCTTCTGGTCACTCGCATCCGGTCGAACCACGACGCCGCGGAGGTGTAGAGGAAGCGCCCTGCTTGCTCCTCCTCCCGGTAACCGGCGCTCTCGACGATGCGGCTCGCGCCCCACGCGCCACGCCCGTCGAAGCGCACCGCCGTCACGGCGCCGTCGGCCTCGAATGCGTGCGGGATGCGCGTGCCGAAGCGCTCGAAGAGGCCTGGCCCGGCGCGAAACAGCGTCCCCCGCAGGGACTCGGGGAGCCGCCCCTCGACCCGCAGCGGCTCGAAGCCATGGGGACGTGAGAGGGACCGCAACAACGGACTCACCGCATTCGCGCTTCGCATCCACGGCTCCCGGAAAGATTGGACCTGCGCCGAGGCAAAGTAAGTTACGATTACTTACTTTGCAACATCCGCCATCCCATCTACCCTGCGCACACGGATGGCCACGAAGACGCGAGCACGCCCGTACCACCACGGGGACCTCAAGCGCGCCCTGCTGGAAGCGAGCATCGAGCTCATTCGCGAAGAAGGCATCGACGCGCTCACCGTCGCCGAAATCGGTCGCCGCGTGGGCGTTTCGTCCGCCGCGCCCTACAAGCACTTCGCGGACCGTCAGGCCCTGCTGTGTGCGCTCGCCACGGAGGGGAACCGGCGGCTCGGCGAGGCCATCGTCGCCGCAGTGGGTGGGACACCCGAACCGCTCGAGGCCTTCCGGCGCTCGGGCATCGCCTACGTCCAATGGGCCGCCGAGAACCCGGCCCTGTATCGCATCGCCACGGACCCGGCGTACATCGACTACGCGTCGACGCCGCCTGGCGCGGAAGCGCCCGAGGTCCTCAAGGGCTCCATGGACACCTTCTGGTCGGACCTGGCGGAGCTGGTCCGGTCGGGCAGCGCGCTCCCCGCCGCGCATCCGCTGATGGAGCAACTCCGAGGTCGCGCACTCGCGCAGGGCCTGGCGAGCCTGTTCGTCAGCGGCGCCTTCGCTTCGCTCGGAATCGCGACCTCGGACGCCGAGCGGCTTGCCCGCGCCGTCACGGGCGAGGACGTTCCAGCCACGTCACGCCGGGGCAAGGCATCGCGCACGCGTTGAGCGCTGGATGCCAGCCAGCCGCGGTAGGCGATGCCCCCCCCACCAGGCAGCCTGGGGCGGGATTCCTGACGCCCCGGGCGCACTGAACGGGTGGGACGGCAGGCTCCCCGATTGGCCCGACCGTCCACACAGCGTCCAACGAGGTGCCTACGCCAGGCGCAGGCCCCGTCACCCACCGTGCCTTCCGCTCACGGTCCGTCGAGCACGGCCAGCATGCGCGGCAGCACGTCGAAGAACGCGTAGTTCCAGCAGCTGAAGTTGTGCCCGCCGTCACAACCGAATGGCTTCTGGCCCGGCGCGGGGCGACCATACATCTCGTAGTGGTGCGGCACGCCCGCGGCATTCAGCGCGTGGTGGAACCGATCCGTGGACGCTCCCGGGACGCGCTCGAGCACATCCCCATCCCAGATGCCCGAACCCGCGTACAAGGCGACGGCCACGCCCCGCAGGGACGCCGCGCGCGAGATGGGATTGTTCATGTTCCAGGCCTGGTCGAACGGCCAGAAGGGAGAGCCAAACGGCCCATCCGGGTTCTGCAGCCACCGTGTCCCCTCCTCCGTGATGGTGGCGCGGATGGCGGCGTCACCGAGGTCCAGGGCCCCCGAGAAACTGGCTGCATAGGCAAACAGGTCAGGGCGTCGCGCTGCGTAGCTGATGGCGCCGAAGCCCCCCATGGACAGCCCCGCGATGGCACGGCCCTGCTTGTACGCCAGCGTGCGAAGGTTCTGATCCACCCATGGAATGAGCTGGTTGAGGTGGAACTCCTCCCACGCCTGATTCACCCCACGAGGGAAGACCCAGTTCGTATACCAGCCGACCTTGCCGCCATCCGGCATGATGGTGATGACAGGCATGTTCTCGGTAATCGCATACGCCGCGCCGAACTCCACCCACTGTGCCGAGTTCGCGCCTCCACCGCCGTGCAGCAGGTAGACCACCGGGTAACGCACGCCCGGGTGGTTGTAATACCCCGTCGGCAGGAGCACCCGAACGTGGTGGCGCGGATCATAGACTGCGTGAGGGGCAATCAGCGGCGTGGAGATTTCCACGTCGATGAGCCGATCCGTGATGTGCCGCACCGCATGAACCGTGATGCCCTGCCCCGAATTGAAGCTCGGCGCGAGCGCGGTGTCGGATGCCGCCGCGCGACCTGGTCCTCCGAGGAGCAGGGCAACGAAGAAGACTCCCGCCAGCCTGCGTGCGGCACTGGGTTGCGGCTCGCGTCGTTCAAGAGAAGTGCTGGAAACAGCAATATCGTGCGACATCAATCTGCGCATCCTCGACCTCGGAGAGAGATGGGGCGCCATGGGCGCTACAACCACCAATGGCAGACGCGACGCTAGAGTGCGCATCTAGCCATGACAACGTACATGCCGGAGCGACTGAAGAATATCTGGGAAGGTGCCGCTGTCGCTGTGGCTTTCCAGTTCCTGCGGACGTAAAGGATTCACTACCACGCAGAGGCATGACGGCGGGTGGAGGCCCTACCTGCCCGAAGCCCGGCTCGTGAGCGCCTGGAAGCGTCCGGTGGCCTCCACGCAAGCGAGACACTCAGGTCGCGTCAGGAGCCCAGCTCCCCGTGGACGGCCGCGCTGTGTTGGACGGAGCAAGCCGGACTGCCCCCCGCGGGTAGCTGGTGACGTAGGTGGATGCCCCCAGCTTCACGCCGTTGTTCGCGAAGGGGAGGCTGCACATGAAGCGGGGAGTGAGGGCCGGCATCGCCGGGCTGGCGTTCGGGTCCATGCTGGTCGGCTGCGGGGTGGCGCCGGAGCAGGCATGGCAGGGCGACGTGGAGGACGCGACGACGGAGGGAGCGGTCGAGACAGCGGAAACCGCCGCGACAGAGACAACCGCCGAGGCCGAGGCGCTGATGAGCGTCGAGAACGGGCTCAAGGAAAACGGGGGCTACGTGGAGCCCGCCGCGCTGGCGCGTTTCTGGCCAGCGGTTGCGTACGGGGATGGCAAGTACTTCGCCGTCTGGACCGACGTGCGGACCGGTGGCATCTACGGCACGCGGGTGAAGCCAGACGGCACCGTGCTGGACCCGAAGGGCATCCGCATCAATATTGGAGACGTCGAAGGACGCCGGCCCGGCATCGCCTTCAACGGGAAGTACTTCTTCGTCGTGTGGGAGAGCATCGATGGCATTGACGGCGTGCGCGTGAAGCCGGACGGCACCGTGGTGGGCCCGGTGTTCCATGCCATCACGTCGGGCGAATCCGTCGGTCCGGCGCGCGTCGCCTGCTCCCCGAAGATCTGCCTCGTGACGTTCACCATCTCCGCTGACTTCTCGAACATCTTCTTCTCTCGGGTGACGAAGGACGGCGTCGTCCTCGATACGGGCGACGAGTCGCTCAGCGCCAGCAACACCTTCGCGAACGATGCCTCGTCGACCTGGAACAACAAGACGAAGGAGTTCCTGGTCGTCTGGTCCGACGAGCATGGCGAGGGCCCGGAGAACGCGGACATCTACGGCAACAGGGTGAAGGAGGACGGCACCATCCTCGACGGCAACGGCTTCCCCATCTCCGAGGCCGCGGGCGCCCAGACGACGCCTGACGTGGAGTGGACGCACAAGAACTATCAGGTGGTCTGGACTGATGACCGGAATGGGAACCCGGACATCTTCGGCGCGCGCGTGAGCAAGACGGGCACGGTGAAGGACCCCGACGGCATCCCCATCTCCGTCGCCGCGGGCGCGCAGGCCGAACCTCGGCTTGCCCACCACAATGACAAGTCCCTGGTCGTCTGGGATGACAGGCGAGACGGTCCGCACGCCGTCTGGGGTGCGCGGTGGGGCGAGGATGGCGAGGTCTGGGACCCCTCGGGCTTCCCCATCTCCACCGGGGACCAGCCACAAGAGTACCTGCCGGACGTCGCCTATGGCGGCGGCAAGTTCTTCGTCGTCTACTCGGGCCAGGAAACCTTCGATCCGCTCGAGCCGCACTTCATCCTGGGCACGCGGGTGACGCACCAGGCGGAATTGAAGGACGTGCCCGCCCTGCCGCTCACCCGCAAGCACTGATGCCTTGATGGCGTGTGCCTCGTCTGCGGCTGGTCAACACGCGGACTGCTGCTTCGAGTTCGCGTGCTGACCGGCGCATCGCCGCGTGTGAAACGAGGCACGCGCTTCAGGTCGCGCCCCCCCTGCGCGCCGCTTACTGGAAGCTCACCTTCCCCGCCTGCTGGTAGCAGACGTGGGCCACCCCATCGGTGGGCCGAGGATGGCCACGCTCGGGCGCGTGCCGTCCTCCACCTTGCCCAGCTGGGCTGTCACCTGGCCCCGGGTGCCCCTGGACATTTGCCTCCGGCCCGAGGAACGTCCGCCCTCGCCCACATAGGAGTCCCACTGATGCGACTCACGAGGACGTCCTGGCTCTGGGCCATCCTCCTGGCCCTCTCCGCCTGCAACCCCGACTCGCCCACGCCCGACTCCGGCGCCCAGCTCGGCCGCATGACGGGGCAGGCCCTCCTCGAGGGGGCGGCGTCTCACGAAGGCATCTTCCTCACCATCAGTGGCACCGAGCACCGTGCCATCACCGACGCGGCGGGCCACTTCGACCTGGGCTCGCTCGCCCCGGGCACCTACACGGTGGTGGCTCGAAAGGACCTCTACGCCGAGGCTCTGCAATCCGTGGAGGTCCGCGCGAACCAGCAGCACCAGGTCGGCCTGATGCTGAACCGACCCGCGGCCCCGGTGCTCACGGCTCCCGCCCTCGCGGTCCAACGCGGCCACCTGCGGCTGACAGGCGCCCACTTTGGCCATGAGCGTAGAACCACCCGCGTCTCGATTGGCGGCGTGGACGTCGAGGAGTACCTCGCCTGGTCGGACACCGAAGTGGTGGTGCGCGTGCCCGGGAGCCTCACGCCCGGCATGCACGAGGTGGTCATGACGACCGGCCTGGGCCAGAGTCCCGCGGCGACCGCCTCGGTGCGCGTCCTCCGGCAGCGGACGCTCGCATACGCAGCCGACTGGGGCATCGGCGTCCTGCCGGACAACACCGTCACCGTCTGGGGCTCGGCCGACGCCCAGAACGACGTCACGTCGATTCCGGCGGGACTTTCCGATGTCGTGAGCGTGGCCTCGGGGCTGTCCTTCGCGGTGGCCTTGCAGGCGGATGGAACCGTCGTCAAGTGGGGAGGCCCCGACCCCATTCCGGTGCCCGCGGGGCTGTCGGACGTGGTGGACATCAGCGCGTACCATGTCCTGCTCCTCGCGCTCAAACGTGATGGGACGGTCGTCGCCATCGGCCCCGAGGAGGCGGAGGAGACACATGTCCCCGAAGGGCTTCAGGACGTGGTCGCGGTGTCCGCGGGGGCGTTTCATGCCATGGCACTCAAGGCGGACGGTACCGTCACCGTCTGGGGGCAGGACACGCTTGACCTCCTCGCGATCCCCGCGGGCCTGGAGAACGTGGTGGCCATCGCGAACACGAGCAGCAGCGGACTCGCGTTGCGGGCGGATGGGACCGCGGCCGTCTGGGGCTTTGGCGCGGCGTACTACGACCTCGCGCTCACCCCAGACCTCGGCGACGTCGTTGATATCGCGGGAGGTGAACATCACTACGTGGCGCTCCGGTCCAATGGAACCATCGTCGCCTGGGGAAACAGCGCCTATGGCCAGACCACGCCTCCCGCCGGATTGACGGATGGCGCGGCTGTCGCGGGCCAGGCCTTCAACAAGAGCCTGGTCCTCCGGCAGAACGGCACCATCGCCTCCTGGGGTGATTCCTCTCCCTCGAAGCTGCCACCACCGGGCCTCGTCCTGCGCGTTCCCGCCCGCTAGCACGGGCGGAGTGCCGGCGCCCCGACGCCCTCACAGGTGACGGGCGCCGCGCTCGCCCCTCTCAGCGACCACGCTGCGCCAGTGCCTTCTCGTAGGCCGCCTGCAGCTCGCCGAACACCGAGCGCGTCGGACGCGGCGCGCCGAGGTGCAGGTGGCGCAGCTCGTCCATGAAGGCGTTCCAGAGCGGAGTGCCTCCCTGCTCCAGCAGCTCCGCGCGCACGGACAACTCCTTGCTCGGACGCGTATGCCGGCGGCCCCAGGCGCCCATGTGCGCGAGGAGCGGAACGAGCTGAATGGCCGCTTCCGTGAGACTGTAGATTCCCTTCTGCCGGTGTTTCGGGTCAGGGCGCCGCGTCAGCAGGCCGGAGGCGGTCAGGCGCTTCAGGCGGTCCGCGAGGATGTTCGAGGCGATGCCTTCCTCGCTCTGGGCGAGCAGGTCGCCATAGCTGCGCCTGTTCCCGAACATGACGTCACGGATGACGACCAGGCTCCAGCGGTCGCCGAGCATCTCGAGCGTCAGGTTGATCGGGCAGCCGGAGCGTCCTGTCTGCGCCATGGTCACTCTCCTACGACTACTACTTGCGATACGCAAGCAGTGCGGTAGGGTTCAGACCGCTTGCAAATAGCAAGCGGTCTGAATCGGGAGTTTCACAATGGCGCTCGTGCTCTACGGTCATCCCTTCTCCTCGTACACGCAGAAAGTCCTCATCGCGCTGTACGAGAATGACACCCCCTTCGAATTCCGCTGTATCGGGCCGGAGACGCCCCAGCACTCGGCCGAGTGGGCGAAGCGCTGGCCGCTGCGCAAGTTCCCGCTGCTGGTGGACGGCGAGCGCAACATCGCCGAGACCAGCATCATCATCGAGTACCTGCAGCTCGAGCATCCCGGGCCCGTGCGCCTGCTGCCCGCGGACCCCACGTCCGCGTTGGACGTGCGCTTTTTCGACCGCTTCTTCGACCTGCACGTCATGAACGCGGCACAGCACGCGGTCGACGGCGCGCTGACGGGGGACCCGGTGAAGCGCCAGGAAGGAATGGCCATGGCGGTGAAGAAGCTGGAGCTCGCCTACGCCTGGCTCGAAGGGCAGCTCGCCGGCAGGACGTGGGCCGCCGCTGGCGCGGATTTCACGCTGGCGGACTGCGCGGCCGCGCCCTCGCTGTTCTATGCGGACTGGACGCACCGGATCTCCGAGGCCTATCCCACGCTGCGCGCCTACCGCACGCGGTTGCTCGCGCGCCCGTCCTTCGCCCGCGCGGTGGACGAGGCACGGCCATTCCGGCCGCTCTTCCCTCTGGGAGCCCCAGACCGGGATTGAGGCTCCACGCGGGTCAGGTCCACGTTGTGCGGCTCCGTCCCCCCACCTCTGCCGTGCGGGCCGCCCCAGCGTGCCCCATGGGGGCCGAGCAGGCGCCTTCAATCCGGCGCAAGAAGCGGGCTGCCTCCAGGTGGACGGTCCTCTATCCGTAGCTGAGCGATGGGGAGCACACCCCATCACCACGGATGGAGAGCACCACCATGTCGACGCGGCACATTGAGTCTTTGGCGAATTACCACCTGCTCGGTCAGACGGGCCTGCGGGTGAGCCCGCTGGCGCTGGGCACGATGAACTTCGGTACCGACTGGGGCTGGGGCATCAGCGGCGAGGACGCGCACCGCCTGCTGTCACGCTACCTGGAGGCGGGTGGCAACTTCCTCGATACCGCGGATGCATACACCTCCGGCTCCAGCGAGCGCATCATCGGCGACTACTTCGCGAAGCATGGCGGGAGGCAGCGGGCGGTCATCTCCACCAAGTTCTCTGCCAACCTGTCGCCGGGGGACCCGAATGCCGGCGGCAACAGCCGCAAGCACATCTACTCCGCGCTCGAAGGCTCGCTGCGCCGCCTCAAGACGGACTACGTGGACGTGTACTGGCTGCACGTCTGGGATGGCCTGACGCCCGTGGAGGAAGTCATGGGGACACTGACCGGCCTCGTGCGCGAGGGCAAGGTGCGCTACATCGGCTTCTCCGACGTGCCCGCCTGGTACTTCGCGCGTGCGCAAACCCTGGCGGAGCGCAACGGCTGGGAGAAGGTCGCCGCGCTGCAATTGGAGTACTCGCTCGCTGAGCGCCATATCGAGCGCGAGCACCTCCCCGCCGCGCTCGCGCTGGGGGCCGCCCTCACTCCCTGGAGCCCCCTGGCAGGTGGCCTCCTCACTGGCAGATACACCCGCGAGGGAACCCAGCCGAAGGGCGATGGGCGGGCCCATGCACTGCTGGCCAGCGGCAACCCCGTGGCGGACAAGTTCCTGCAGGAGCGCCCCTGGGCCATTGTCGAGACGCTCGTCGCGGTGGCGAAAGAGGTGGAACGCTCGCCCGCCCAGGTGGCGCTCAACTGGGTCGCGACGCGTCCGGGCGTCGTGTCCACCATCATCGGTGCGAGCAGGCTGGAGCAGTTGGAGGACAACCTGCACGCGCTCGACTTCACGCTGCCGCCCGAGCTCTCGGCGAGACTGGAGGTCGCGAGTCGGCCCGAGCTCTTCAACCCGTACGTGTTCTTCGAGAACCCCTTCTTCACCCGAGGAATGCTCGCGGGAAATACCACCGTGAGCGCGGAGCCTCGCGGGTTCCGGGGGCCACTCCAGGCCCGGTAGTGGCCTGCCTCTGCGCGAGGGGAGCTGCGGGGAAGCACTAAAGCCCCTCACCCATCGGCGGCGTCGCTCTCATGGGGCGCCCGTCGCAGTGCAACTCCACCCCCTCCTCGCCGACGGGTGCCCACAGCGCACTCTTGAATCGGGCTCCTCGTGAGCGACAAGGCCCCAGACCTTCATCCGGTAGGTGATGTGGCCGTCCCCTGCTCCCGACAAGCGCTCCAGCACCAACCCCTCCATGGGGCGAAGCCTTGATGAACGGCGGGACGATATGGCCACACCGATTTCTGCGTTTTCACGGGGTAGCCCGTTCCCGTTCCGGGAGGGCGTCCCCCAACCTTGGGCGCACTTGAAGGGTCCGCAATGTCCCGTCTTGGTCTCTCGTTCATCGTGCTTGTCGCATGGACGTCCGCTTTCGCCTCTCCACCCCAGCACACGGAAGTGGAGTCGCTCGCTTCTCCGCCCACGCCGTTCGCGGTCCTGCGCGAGCACGTCGTCGGGGACGTTCATCATTATCGGTTCGACATCCGCGTCGGCTCCACGCCGAACGCCATCGTGCGTGTCCATCGCGTCGTCCGCGAGCGCGCACCGTGGCGTTCACGGTCGCCCACACATGCGATCATGTTGCTTCACGGCGACTTCGCCAACTTCGTCACGAACTTCGTGCCGACGCTCGGCAACCCCGCGTCGTCGGCGCCGGGGCTCGCGCCGTACCTCGCGGCCCGGGACATCGACGTCTGGGGCGTCGATCGTCGCTGGACACTGCCCTCCGCCAACGGAGACATCTCTGACCTGGGCGAGATGGGTGTTGACCAGGAGCTCGGAGATATCGCCGTCGCGCTCGCCTTCGCACGAGCGACGCGGCCCGGCGACGACCGCGCTTCGAGCCGGATCGTGCTCGGCGGATTCTCGCATGGCGGTGAGCTCGCCTACGCGTATGTCGCCGCCGGCGGCCGCCACGTGTCGGCGCTTGCCGTGCTCGACGCCTACTACGACATCGCGCCCGAGCACGCGGAGCTGCGTGAGCTGGCGTGTGCGAATGCCGCCGCGGGACGCGAGGCGCTTGCGCAAGGCGTGACGGACTCCGACAACAGCTTCTTCATCGAGCTGGGCACGCTGGCCCGGAGCGCGCCCCAGGCACCGTCGCCCGTGTTCTCGGGCTACACGAATCGCGGAGCGCTGCTCGCGATGAACGGGCTGACCTATCTGCTCGCGCCCTATACCCCGCTGTACCACCTGAGCGCGCCCATCCTCGACGCTGGTGGCAACGTCACGGCGTTGCGTGAGTCGGCTGAGGACGACGTGAGCGCGTGGTTCGCCAGCGCGCCGCCGCACCAGTCGCTGCGTGAGACCGTGGAGCTCGACGAAATCTGGTGCGGTCAGACGCCAAGGCCCGAGCTCGCGAACATCCGAGTCCCGTTGTTCTACCTTGGTGCCGCGGGCGCGTTCGGTGACTACGGGTTGTATTCGACGACGCGGGTGTCATCGACGGACGTCACGACGCACGTCGTCCGCCGCTTCGGTCCGGAGCGAGTCGCCGAGGACTTCGGCCATGGTGACCTCTTGTACGCGGCGGATGCCCCGACGCTCGCGTGGCAACCGCTCGCGGCGTGGCTGCTGAGCCACTGAGGAGGGCCCTCTCTCGGGAGTCTGGCGCGGCCTACCCGGCCGCCACCTTCGTGGCCTGGAAGAAGTCCGCCGGCATGGGCCGCTCCAGCTCCCAGAGGATGCGCATGGGCCGTTCCGACTCGTGACTCACGTAGCGGACCGGCCCCAGGCACAGGTAGGGCATCGACTCGCCACGGTCATCCTTCTTTCGCTCGCGCACGAAGAGGATGACGCGCGTCCCTCGCTGGACATGCTCCACGTACCGCCGACCGGTGGGCGACGCGGACGACGTGGCGTTCTGCGACTCCCAATGGAACAGGGTGGGCGAGACGGCATAGTCCGCGTAGCGGGTGGTGGGCTTGAAGTCCGCGTCCGACTTGTCGAGCGTGACGAAGAGCAGGTCGGTCTTGTGCGCTTCCACCCACAGGACGCCTTCCCGCACTTCCCGCAGGGTCCCCTTCGTCCCCAGCACGCCGTAGGCGGCGATGACCTCGTAGAGGCCATAGGTCGCGTGGCTCACGAGAGGCACGGCCCCGGACGGGTCCAGCGATGTGTGCACCCTTCGGCTCCGGTCCGCGAGCAACTCCAGCAACTCCAGCAGTTCCTCGCGAAGCGGCTCGGAGGACCACAGCTCGGACAACGCTTGCGTCCACTCCGACACAGCGCGGCTCCGGAAGCCCAGCGCCGCGAACAGCATCCACTGGAGGCGCTGCTCCCGGCTGCCGGGCAACGCGGGCTCCGGAGGTGCAGGCTGGGCCACCCAGTCACGCCATCGCCGCAGCCGTTCTTCGTCTCCCACGTGAAGCAAGCGCGCCAGGGCCTTGGAGAGCGCAGCCTCGTGCGGCCCGGCCGGGCGTTTTTCATAACCGGCGTCACGACGCAGGCTCGCAAAGGCGCTGCGCTCCGTAGGCCGGCCGTAGACCTCCTCCAGCTCGTAGCCGGTGGCTTCCAGGAAGGCCGACAGGCGCGTCTCGGACGGCAGCGACAGGAGTTCCTCGAGCAACATGCGCCGCGCCTGGAAGACGGCTGCGCGGACGTTCTGCAGGACGTAATCCCGGGCAATCCTGTCCAACCGGATGGCACAGCCGGGAGGTAGGCGTGGGAAGTCGTGCTCCAACTCGTTCTCGAGCTGCCGGCGCGTCCCACCGACAATGGCCCGGTAGCGCACGTCGAAGCGGTAGCTCTTGTGTGCCTGCCCGATGAAGTCGAGCACCGTGAGGACGCTCTTGCCGGAGCCATGGGACCAGCGCAGCCCGCGGCCCAGTTGCTGGAGGAAGATGGTGGCACTCTCCGTGGGCCGGAGCAGGAGCAGCGTGTCCACCTCGGGGATGTCCACGCCCTCGTTGAAGAGGTCCACCGTGAAGACAGCCTGGAGCTCGCCGCGCCGGAGCCGGGACACGGCCTCTCGGCGCTCTCCATCCGGAGTGCCAGCATGCAGGGCCACGGACCTGAGTCCCGCGGCGTTGAAGTGGCGGGCCATGACCTCCGCGTGCGTGACGCCGACGCAGAATCCCAGGGCCCGCATGGCCTGCGGGACATGGACGTACTCCGCCACCGCCTGAAGAATGCGGCGGGCTCGGAGGTCATCGCCGGTGTACAGGGCTTCGAGCTCGCCCTTCGCGTACATGCCCCGCTTGAATGTCACGGAGGAAAGGTCGGTGCTGTCGTGTACGCCGAAATACTGGAAGGGGCAGAGCAACCCCTGTTCGAGGGCCTGCCAGAGGCGGACGTCGCAGGCGATGCGGCCGTCGAACCAGCCCAGGACGGACTGGCCGTCTCCCCGGTCCGGAGTCGCGGTGAGGCCGAGCAGTATGCGCGGTCTCAGACGCTCCAGCAGTCTGCGGTACGTGGGCGCTTCGGAATGGTGGAACTCGTCCACGACCACGACGTCGTACGCGTCCGGTGCCAGCGTCTCGAGCTGCCGCTGCAGGGACTGCACGGAGGCGAAGACATGGTGCCCGTGGACCGGGCGCTCGCCCGCGACGAGCCGCTCGCCGAAGGCGGCGTCCTGCAACACCAACTGGAAGACCTGCTGGCTCTGGATAAGGATTTCATCCCGGTGCGCGACGAATAGGAGCCGTTCATGCCCCTGGGCGCGCAGCCGCCGATAGTCGAAGGCAGCCACCCAGGTCTTACCGGTGCCCGTCGCGGCGACGACAAGGTTCTTCCGGTGCCCATGCTGGCGCTCCGCCTCCAGCGCTTCGAGCATCTGCCGCTGGTGGGGCTTCGGTTCGAACTCAATGTTGAGCGCCACGAGGCGCTCCAGCGAGGACTTCGCGGAGCCGCCCTGCTCCCGGGCGAGTGCCGCGGACAGCCGTTCACCGTCGCGGTCCGGGTCATAGGCGACGAACTCCGGCTCGCTCCAGTACTGCTCGAACGTCGCGCCGACCCGCTCGAGGATACCGGCGTTGTCCGCGTGGCTCACGCGCACGTTCCACTCCAAGCCGTCCACCAGCGCGCTGTGGGTCAGGTTGGATGAGCCGATGTAGGCGGTGTGCAGGCCCGTCTTGCGGTGGAAGAGCCAGGCCTTGGCATGGAGGCGCGTCTGGTCGGTCTCGAAGGAGACCTTCACGTTGGCGCCCAGCTTCACCAGGTCGTCGAGCGCGCGGCGCTCCGTGGAGCCGGTATATACGGTGGTGATGACGCGTAGCCGGCCACCCCGGCGGACGAAGTCTTCGAGCTGCTTTCGGACCAGGCGCAAACCCGCGAAGCGGACGAAGGCACAGAGGAGGTCGATGCGATCGGCGCTTTCGATTTCCCGCGCGAGCTCGGGCCCCACCTGGTAGTCGCGGCGGCCATTCACCAGCAGCCCACTCTCCGCGAGGGAGAGGTGGGGCCGGGGTGTTGGCTTCGGCGTCGTGAGGCCATTCCCGACCCGTCGCGCCTCGCGCAGCATCTGCGCCTCTTCGTACACCTGGTCTGTCAGGAGGACGGTGTCGTCGTTCCCCGCCTTGTTCAATAGCGAGATGAGGTCATTGGCGAGACGCACCTGATTTTCGACCTGCGCCTCGTCCGAGGGCACGGAGGCCAGCGCGCGGCGCGCCAGCACGTAGACATGGCGGGCGAGCACCTCGGGCAGCATTGCCGCATCGCACTTCTGAACGTCGAGCCACCAGCCCTCACGGCTCGAAGCATCGAGTTGGTCACGCAGTGCCAGGCTGAGGAGCGTCTCGTAGAGTCCGGGCTCGAGCGAGGAAGACATGCGTGGAGTTTACACCTACGCCCTGGACCGTCGCGCTGATTGCCGCCGCCGCGGCATGCCCTTGCTCGAATCGAAGATGGGCATGACTGCGATGCGAATCCAAGCTCCTGCAGGACATCGTCCCAGGCCCCGCCTCGTCCTATCCGCAGGACCTGCTGCGCGCCGGCGACTTCATCTACTTCACGGCACTGGATGGACAATTCAGCCGGGAGACTTGGGTGTTGCCCGTACCGGCCCCCCTGGCTGCAAGTCACTGACGCCTCGCCACCCCGTCGCGCTGGCGGCCTGCCGGTTCTCGGAGGCCGCCCCAACCCGGCGGAGACGGAGCGCAACGCCGTGAGCACGAGCTCCTTCTCTCGAGGCCCCACTGCCCCTTGCGGCTGTCTCGGACGCCACGCCTCACGGCGCTGCATTCAAGACACACCTCCCCTACCGGTAGGTGATGCAAGCGTGCGAGGACAACCTCCTATATGGGGCCCCTACCCCAAGGAGCCCTGCAATGGCAAACCCAGTACGCTTCGCCTTCACGCAGCATGCCCAGCCCAACCTGGAGTTCATCATCGAGTTGACTGACGAGAATACGATTGCACATGCACGGAGGATTCTCTCTGGCGAGGAGCGGAACGAAGTCCACGTCCACGGACGCATCATCAAGCGGGCCGCGGCCTACAACCCGAAGTTCTCCTTCCACCTGGACCCGAACACCATCCGCTTCTTCTCGATGGCCATCGAAGTCTGCGATGCCAACATGACGTATGTGGAAGACCACCTGGACGAGGCGGGCGGTGCATTCCTCCCGGGCGGCCACTGGTGCCCGTGGGACTCGAGGCTGACGCGCGAAGTCACCTGATCCTGTTCAGGTAGGTCGGCGAGGGGCTGGCCCTGCGTGGCCGAAGAAGCCACGCAGGGCCGAGGGGCTGCGAGCTCACGAACGCCGCATGGATGGCACGGGCCGCCGCAACCCCGTGCCACGAGTGGTCATCGCGGCCAGCAAACGGGCGCCCAGGAGTGAAACTGGGCCGAGCACCCGCGAGCGATGCTCAGCCCCGATGACTCCCCACGGATTGTGCCACCCGCGTTCCCTCCGGCGGCGGCATGTCGCGCCGCGAGGGACGTGCCCCCTCAGCTCACGAGGTCAGCTGGAGACCACTGGGGTACAACCCGGGGCGCTCCGCGCCGGGCAGGCGAGCGAAGCCCACTGCCTTGAAGCAGACGCCATTCGACGGCGTCTTGCCAGCGGTCCCAATGCCCCACTCCAGCCCTCTCCCACCTGACTCCTTCAGGGCCATCGCCTTGAAGTCCTCCCTCGTCAGGGCCCCGGTTGTCGGAGAAGTTGCTCCTCCCCGTGGGGTCCTGACGATGAGGTTCCCATCACCTTCGCGGTTCCACGTCGTGACCATCTTCACCGGGAAGCGCGCCCAGCACGCAGACTCCCGACGAGCAGGTCTTCGCCGCGGGGCAGACAACGCCGCAGGCGCCGCAGTTTTGCTCATCCGACGTCACATCGACGCACTGTGAGCCGCACTGCATCAGGGGAGCCGAGCAGCCACCGCCCACGCAATCGAAGCCACCAGGCGTGTTCACACACTGCTGGCCCGGCTGGCACGTGGCCGTTCCGTTCGAGCACTCGTCGATGTCACTGCACACCCAGCCATTGCCCCAGTAGCCCGGCTTGCACGTGCAGGTGTAGCTGCCCGGCGTGTTCGTGCAGGATGCATTCACCGAGCACTGGGCGGTGCCATTCGCGCATTCATTGACGTCGCCGCAGATGCTGGGCTGCGTGCCCTGGCAGGTGTAGCCCGGCTCCTGCTGGCAGGTGCTGCTACAGCCGTCCGCCGCCACCCGATTGCCGTCGTCACACTGCTCTCCGGTGCCCACCCGGCCGTCTCCGCAGAAGGCGCCCACGCCGCCACCCGTATCCTCCACGGCGTCCAGGCCGTACAGCGCGGCCAGCCCACTGCGCAGCCGCACGTAGCGGTACGGCGTGGCGTTGCTGAAAGCCACCAGCGTGGAGTGTCTACCGAGTCCCAGGTCCAGCAGGTTCGCCTGCCCCGTGCTGATGACGCTCATGTCGGCACGGAGGAAATCCACCTGGGCAATCACCGCCAGCGAAAGTCCCTGATAATAGATGCGCAGAGGTCCCGTGCCTTCTTCGCCCTGGCCCATGTCCAGCACCAGCGAGCCGCCCAGGAGGCCCAGGAAGGTGGCAACGTGGCCGTCCGGCGCGCCCACGGCGTTGTTCGGGTTGAGGACGGCGATGACGCCGCTCTGGACCACTGCGTCGGCGTAGCGGTCACCCGCCATCGCCGACACCGTGTCCGACGTCCCCTCGTCCTCCACCAGCGCCTCATCGGCAACGAGGAGTTCCTCCTCCAACTCGGGGCCGCACGCGCCCAACATTCCGAACGCCAAGGCCGCACTCAGCCATTGCCACCTGGGGGCCACTCGTCTGCCATTCATTGTCTCGCTCCATTCCACTGGGAGTTGGGGGTCGGCGGCCTGGCATGTAGACAGTCACGGAGGAGAGCCGCCAAAGCAACTTACGCACGAGGGCCCGCCCGAGTTTTAATCACACGTACTCGGCTCGAATTCGCGTATGCCATTGGACAGCATTCCCGCCAGGTATCGCTGCGACGAATACAAGGCGACACCTACCCTGGACACGAAGGCTGAGACTGACGTCCCAACGCGAAACAGCCTTCTCGATTCTCGGGAGTGGAGAGGCGTGAGTCAGTCACGCGCCGGCGGAGCGGACTGACGCAGAAGTGGAGGCCGCCCGCGACGCGGCTCGACGCAAGAGCGAGCTGACGCCGCCATCCACCATCATCGAATGGCCGGTGACCAAGGAGGTTGCATCCGAGCAGAGCCCGAGCACCACGGCCGTCGCCTCGGAGGCGTCACCGATGCGCTGGACGCCCAGGGCGCTCCATTGTGCGGCGTCGCTGCCTGACGCGGCGAGCCGCGCGATGCGATGGCCAATGACGACGAACGACTTCCGGGCCGCTGTGGAGCCCGAAGCCACATCGCCGATATGAGGGGCACGCGGAGGAACCGAGGAGCGCCGCTGGACGGGTGCTCCTCGGGAACGGCATCGCAGGCAGGTTCCAACGCCTGCACGGGCGCTCAATGGAGGGCGCCATTTGGCGGAGAGCCGTCAGTTCTTGACGACGGTGGTGATGGTCAGCGGAGTCGGGGTGCCGATGAAGCTCCCAGCGGTGTTGGTGCACGGCATCGGCACCTGCGAGAAGTCCGCGGCATAGTAGCCGTAGGTGGAGCCATTGCCCTTCTCATAGAACTCATGGCCATCCGGAAGGACCACCTTCCAGACGTAGTTGATGCTCGTGTACTGCGTGGACGACCGCGCCCGGATGACGCCCGTCACCGTGGTCCCCCAGTGGTACGGCGCCACGGCCGGCACCTCGACGGTCTGCGGAGCCGGGGCCCAGTCGAACGTGCTGGAGGGGCCAGAGCTTCCGCCCCAGCCATAGATGAGGAACACGCTGGTTCCCCACGGCAGGTCGTCGTTGCGGTATGTGAGGGTGATCTCCGCCTGCGCGGTGCTGAAGTAGCCGCACGTGTTGAGCACCGTCCGCGCCTGTACCCACTGCGCCCCCGCGAGGGCAGAGGTGGAGGTGAGCAACAGGGCGAGGACGAGCGCGTGGCGGGAAAACCGGGACATGCGAAGACTCCTGGGAGTGGGTTGACAGCCGCGTCCCTCTACCAGAGCCGGCGAATCACTGAAACCCAGACGGGGCCATCCGTCATCGCCACGCTTCAGCCGGATGCCTGCACGCGCTCGTCGCGGAACTGTTCGAATGCCTGTCCGTCACGTGCGACCTCGGTCGTCGCGTACGCCCACGCATGCCTCGCGAACCTCCCATCGTCCTGCCCGTTTCCCTGTCGTTGCTCCGGCACGCGAATCCGTGGGCGCTGCTCCTCGCGAAGGAGGAAGGCTATCCGCTCGCTACCGCGAGCCTCCTCTCCGAGCGCTACGCCCTGAAGAGTGACGAGAAGCCCTTCGTGCGAGAGCTGCTCGACCGCAAGCGAAACCTGTGGGTCTTCCGGTGCGATCAGCGCCGCTTCGCGGGTGACTTCGTCGTCGTGGATATGGCGGAGCCCCGACCCGCGCGGCGCCGGGTGGTGGTGCTCGACCTCAAGATGGGCGCCCCCCTCGTTCTCGGTGGAGGCGGAGCCGGCGTACAGCTCACCCACGCCCAGGACGCGGTGGACGGTGTGGCGGCACGCAAGGGCGTCATCGCACCGGGCACACCGTACGTGCTCGCAACAGGCGACAAGGACGTCATCCTCGCCTACCTGCGCGCGTGACGGCTCGAGTCGCGAGCCCGTGGCGCGTGTTGCGCTCCCACCGCGAGCGAAGACAGCTCAGCGCACCTTGTAGCGAAACGCCCCGGCACCGATGCGACGGAGCTTCCTCTCCCGCTCGGGATTCGACTCGGCCGCGTTCTTGATTTCCTCCTCGCTGAAGATGACGCCGAGCAGCTCCAGCGAGTGGGGATTCTTGATGCGTTCGAGCGCCGTCGCCATCTGCTTGAGGTAGCGCTCCTGCCAGTCCAGCTCGGTCCCTGACTTCAGCTCGTCCGGGGACGTATGCACCATGACGGACAGCTCCGCGAGCAGTCCCATCCGGGCGTACTCGTCCTCGGGCGTGAGCCGCAGCACCTCCTCGAAGTGGTGGATGGCACGCTCCGTCTCGTACTGCTCCGCCAGACAGCGCGCGAGGACGAAGTGCCCCAGCGCGCGCAGGTCCGCGGGCGCGTCCTGAGGCGAGGGCTCCAGGACGTGCCCAAGCGTGCCGACGCAGGCCTGGATGCCGGGCGGGTTGTGGCCAAAGCGGCCCTGCCGGTAGTGCCGGACGCCGCGGACGACCGTCTCGGTCAACGAATCCGCCGCGGTAACGGGCCAGCCCAGTCTTTCCCCGCCCATACCGACGGCGACCGGCAGGGGGGCATCGGGCGGGAGATGAAAGACGACGTTATCTCCCTCCTGCACGTCCTTGAGGTGTCGGGGGGCGTTGAGCAGGATGCCCAGGAAGGCGCCGCTCGCCGCATCATGGGCGATGACGGTCACCCACATCACCTCGTCCTTCATCGGGTCTTCGGACTCCGGATTGGGGAAGAAGACCTGGATGTCGTCCGGTGCCTTCTCGTGGAACCGCCCTTTCATGCGGGGATGGTCCCGCCACACGGAAGCGCGGGCAGCGTCCGCCTCCCCCCACACCACCAACTCGCGCTCCCATCGGGGACGCGGCGCCGGAGAGCTCTCGACCGAAGAAGGCGGCGTGTGGGCGCAGCCGAGAGCCCCCATGACGGCGATGAGGAGACCTGCGGAGGCAGTGCGAAGGGACATGAAAGGATTCCAAGGCAAGGTGTGGTGGAGCCTACGCCACTCCCCGTCCTCATGGAACGCGGGCCGCCGCCCTCACCTCCCGCGCCGCGGTGACGTGAGCAGCACCCGCCCTGACGACATGCGCTTCGAAGGGCATCACCCTCCGCGCGCCTGCACAATCGAAAGCCCCAGCAGCGACTCCACGAAGGCGAAGAGCTTCGAGTCATCCGGCCGAAGGCTGCTCAAGACGATGACCGTCCGGCCGTCATCGAGAACACGCCAGGCAACGCTGCGATAGGCGCCCGAGGTCCCGTCATTCGTCGCGACAGTCAGGGATGCCTTCCCCGCGGCCTCGAAGGTCCGGACGCACCCGACGAGGGCATAGGCCGACTCGGGACGCTCGTTCGACTGACTCGTGGCCCTTGAGGCCCTTCACGACCCGATATTCACCGAGCCGCTTCCTTCGGAGTCCGGACTCGCGAACTCGAAGCAGAGGGCGGAAACAGCGAGGGCTTCAGGCATGCGCGGAAGCTCCGGCGCGTGAACAAACCCAGACAGCCGCTGCGACGCGTCACCCGCAACACAATCATGTTGACCCCACCAGGTGTCAAAAACACACCATTTACAATATATGAAGTCATACACACACAGCGCGAACCCCAATCCTGGGGCAACTCGCAATGAGGGGGAAGCCATGAAGAAGTTCCATACGTTGGGAGTCGTGGGTCTGCTGTCTCTGGCTGCCGTGGGCTGCGGCGGGGAGTACACGCCGGAAGAGGAGCAGGCCCTGCAGCAGCGGGAGCTGGGAGATATGGGGCAGGCCATGGAGTCCGCGTGGATTGACGCAGGCCAGACGCGCGACTTCTCGACCTGGCTGTTCGGCGTGACGCCGTTCTCCATCCAGAACGTCGGTACCGCCCCCACGTCCTACTACGCGTACTGCGGAGGCAATAACATCTCCGGTACTGTTGACGTCGGCCAGACGCACAGCAACCTGAATCTCAACTGCGCGTGGCCCGGGGCGCGGCTCTACGTGAGCAACACGGGGGGCACCGTGGGTGTCCACAAGCTCTACGTCTGGACCTGGTAGCGCGGATTCCAGAGCCCGCCATCCGGATGGAGCACCGGGGAGCCCTCTGCAGGGGGTTCCCCTTCTTCACGCTCGCAGGGCCCTTGACTGAACGTGCTTTCAGGCCCACGGTATGCCTGTGAAGGCGCGCCCCATCGACAATCCGCCCAACCCCTGGGCCAGCACCGCGGTGGAGTACCTGGACGAAATCCCGCCGTCCAAGCTGGAGGTCTTCGAGGACCACAGCCGCCAGGTGCTGTCCCACAACGACAGCCCGGACGTGGGCTTCGACTGGAGCGTCAACCCCTACCGGGGCTGCCTCCATGCCTGTGCGTACTGCTACGCGCGGCCCACGCACCAGTACCTGGACCTGGGCGCCGGCACCGACTTCGAGACGAAGCTGGTGGTGAAGCCGCGCGCGCCGGAGCTGCTGCGCGAGGCTTTCGAGAAGCCCTCCTGGAAGGGTGAGACCGTCGTCTTCAGCGGCGTCACCGACTGCTACCAGCCGCTGGAAGCCTCGCTGCGCCTGACGCGCGGCTGCCTGGAGGTCTGCGCGGAGTACCGCAATCCGGTGGGCATCATCACCAAGGGCGTGCTCATCGAGCGCGACCTGGACGTCCTCCAGCGGCTGGCCCGTGACGCACGGCTGTGGGTGAGCATCAGCCTCCCCTTCTACAATGCCGAGCTGGCCCGGGCCATGGAGCCCTATGCCGCCTCTCCCAGGCGCCGGCTGCTCACCATCCAGCGGCTCACCGAGGCCGGCATCGACGTGGCGGTGTCGGTGGCGCCCATCATCCCGGGCCTCAACGACGAGGACATCCACCGCGTGCTGTCCGCGGCGCGCGAGGCCGGCGCCACGCGCGCGCACCACACGCTGGTGCGCCTGCCCGGCCCGGTGAAGGACGTGTTCGCGGAGCGCCTGCGCGCGAAGCTGCCGCTGCGCGCCGAGCGGGTGCTCCACCGCATCCGCGAGACACGCGGCGGAGAGCTCAACGACAGCCGCTTCAAGCACCGGATGCGCGGTGACGGCCTCTACGCGGAGACCATCCACCGGCTCTTCCAGACGGCGGCGCGCAAGGTGGGCATGCGCGCCTCGTGGGTCACCGAAGCAGCTCCGGACACCTTCCGGCGCCCGGAGCGGAAGCCGCCGCCCACGCCCCAGCTCAGTCTCTTCTGAGCCCGGGCGCGGCGGCGGCCCTCATTTCCGGATGGCCTGGACGATGGTGATGAGGATGACGGAGCCCACCGTCGCCACCAGCAGCGACCAGAGGTTGAAGCCCGTCACCCCCGTCCCGCCCATCATGCTGAAAACCCAGCCGCCAATCATGGCCCCGACGATGCCGGTGGCGATGTTGGCGAACAGGCCCATGCGCGCATTGGTGCCCTTTATGATGCTGGCCAGCCACCCCGCGATTCCACCCAGGACCAGCCACGTGCAGATTCCCATGACGACCTCCTTCGAGCCCTCCGGTTGCTATCAGACCTCCCGCCGGCGTGCAGCGGCGGCCGTCTCCCCCCACCTACGAATGAGCCGCGGAGCCATTGCCCCGCGCCCCTTAAAAACGGCGACGCCCCGTGCCTCGCCTGGGAGACACGGGGCGCCCGCGGCGCAGCGGGTGCGCGCGTCACTCAGTCCTTGCCGAGCATGCCGTCACGCAGGCCGCCGTCCACCGGGCTCTTCCCCACGAAGACGGAGAAGAGCGCGTCGGCGAAGTCCTTGCCCTCGATGGAAATCTCCTTGCCCGACTTGCTCGACACCTGCGTGCCCTGGCCCGGGATGTACGTGAGGAGGAGCTCGTCGCCCTTCTTCACGTCCGGAATGGCCGAGTTGAAGGTGTCCAGCTTGGGCTGGAGCTCCGCCAGCTTCGAGCCCGCGTTCTTCTTGAACCCGTCACCAATGGCCTCGACAATGGTCTTCTTGTCCAGGTCGCGCAGCATGTACATGCGCACGCGCTTCACCTGGTCCGAGCTGATGATGGCCGCGCCGTCCTTCGACGGCGTCTCCAGGTAGAGCCCCGCCGTGTAGACCTTGAACACGAACTTGCTGCGCAGCCCCACGCCGTTGAGCTTGAGCTCCTTGCCGGCGACGGTGGCCGTCTCCGGGTACTTCACCCCCGCGACCTCCTTGGCGAAGGCGGGGACGGCGAACATCAGGGAGAGCACGACGGCGGTCAGCGTGGCTTTCATGAATCCTCCGGGAGTGGGAAATCCGTGCGGTTGGACGCAGCCTAGCCGCGGGTCTTCACGAAGTGGTCCATGAAGGAGACCAGCGTCCGCACATTCTCCACGCTCACCGCGTTGTACATGGAGACGCGGATGCCGCCCGCCGTGCGGTGCCCCTTGAGGCCCACCATTCCCTGCTGCTTTGCGTCAGCGATGAAGGCCGCCTCCAACGCCTCGGTGGGAAGCTGGAAGACAGCGTTCATCATTGAACGGGACTCGCGCTCCACGGGCGCGCGGTAGAAGTCCGGGTATTTGTCGACGAGGCCGTAGACCAGAGCCGCTTTTTCACGGTTCCATTGCTCCAGCTGTCCCAGGCCCCCCACGGACTCCGCCCACTCCAGCACGTTGCGCATCAGGTAGACGGCGAAGGACGGCGGCGTGTTGTAGAGCGAGTTGCTCGCCGCGTGCGTCGCATAGTGGAAGATCTTCGGAACATCCTTGCGCCCGGTGGCGATGAAGTCCTTGTGCGCCAGGACCACCGTCACGCCCGAGGGCCCCACGTTCTTCTGTGCCCCCGCGTAGATGAGGCTGAAGCGGCTCACGTCGAACTTCCGCCAGAGGAAGTCCGAGCTCATGTCCGCCACCAGTGGCACGCTCCCCACGTCCGGGAACGACTGCCACTGCGTGCCGAAGATGGTGTTGTTGCTCGTCATGTGGACGTAGGCGGCCTTCGGGTCCAGCGCGAGCTCCTCCTGGCGCGGCACGCGGGTGTAGCGCTTGTCGGGCCGCACCGTGGTCGCGGCAACCCGAGGGACGCCGAAGAACTTGGCCTCCTCGAAGGCCTTCTCGCTCCACACGCCCGTCATGATGTAGTCCGCGCTCGCGCCGGGCGGCAGGAAGTTCATGGGCACCTGCGCGAACTGGTGCGACGCGCTCGCCGCCATGAAGAGGACCTGGTGGGTATCCGGAACACCGAGCAGCCTGGACACCAGGGCGAGGGCCGCCTCGTGAACGGCCATGTACTCCGGGCTCCGGTGGCTGTGCTCCAGCACCGACATGCCGGTCCCCTCGAAGTCGAGCAGTTCGTCACGGGCGCGCTCGAGCGCGGGCAGGGGCAGACTTGCGGGGCCGGGATTGAAGTTGATGACGCGCATGGCAGTGTCCTTTAGGGAGATGAACAGCCGTGGAGGCATTCTTCTCCCCACCGCCCCCCTCTGTGCCAGCGGGAAGAAGTCCACCCGTCTGCCCGCTGGGGGACGGGGGTGTTCACCGGCACTGTGGCCGGCGGTCGTTCGCGAGGGTCTGGAGGACAGGTGGCTGCGTCAGAGGGACTGACGGAGTGGGTACGGCGGGCATCGCAGGGGGAGGCGTCTGCCTACAGCGAGCTCTATCGGCGCATGCGCCCGCTGGTGGCGCGCTTGGTGGGTGGTTTCACGCCGCTCGACGCGGATGAGGTGGAGGACGTCATCCAGGAGACCTTCGTCCGGGCGTTCCGGGCGCTTCCTCGGCTGAAGGAGCCGGGGGCGTTCGAGCCCTGGCTGCTGTCCATCGCCCGCAACCGGGCCCGGACACGGCTGGAGCGGAAGTCCAGCACCCGGCGACTGGAGGAGGACGTGGCGGACCCGGAACCCGAGACGGTCCCCCACATTCCCGAGGCACTCCAGCTCGAGCGCGACATCGAGGTGGTGCGGCGGCTCATCGCGGAGCTGCCCGAGGGCGAGGAGAAACGGACGGTGCACCTTTTCTACATTGAGGGTGAACTGTCCGCGCGAGAGATTGCGGAGAAGCTGGGCGTGGGAAAGAGCGCGGTGACGATGCGGCTGGAGCGGTTCCGGTCTCGAATCAAGCGAGAGCTGCTGCGGCGAGTCCTCGCCGGCCGGTGGGAGTGAGTGCTCATGAGACACCTGGATGACGCATGCCTGCGCGCCCTGGCCCGCCGTGAGCCGGAGACGGTGGCGTACTTCGCGGAGCATCTGGCGCACCCGTGCGAGACGTGCGAGGCCTTCCTCGCCACGCACCCAGGCCCGGACCTGCTCGATGGACAGGTGGACGCGCTGCTCCTGGGCCTCTCCCAGCGCGCGACCACGGACGCCCCGCTGGACGAGGTGGGCCTGGCGCGGATCCGCCGCGCGCTGCGCGGGCCCTGGCGGCATGCCCGGAGCTGGGGGCTGGCGGCGGGAGGAATCGCCGCCTGTCTGCTGGCCGTGGTGCTCGTGCCGCGCATGCGGGCGGAGGACCCCGCCATCCAAGCCGGCACGGCGGCGCGGTGGACGGGGGAAAAGGGAACGACGCCGCGTCTCGCGCTGGAGCTGTCCGTGGCGGCGCGCGACGGTGAGGGGGTGCTGCGGCGCCTGGACCCGGGCAGCCCGGTGGCGGACTCGGATGTGCTGCTCCTGCGCTACCACGCCACCGAGGCCGGTACCGCCCTGCTCTTCGAGCAGCGGGAGGGCCAGCCCGCGGAGCTGCTGGGCCACTTCCCCATCAAGGCGGGAACCCATGATTTACGGGGAGCGCAGGGGCTCGCCGGGGTGAGCCTGGCGGGTGAGACTGGCTCGGTGACCCTGTGGCTGGTGGGCACCGCGGGGGAGGCGCCCCCGGCCGAAGTGGTGAAGGAACTGTTGGAGGGCGACAACGACGGCTGGGAGCATGCCGCACTGGCAGTGATCCGGTTCGACGTCAGCGTGGGAAGCAGTCAGAATCGTCCCTGAACGGTTCCTCGTGAGGCGACTCCTTCCCATCCTGCTGACGTGCATGGCCGCGTGCGCGGCGCCCTCCTCGCGGGAGAAGGGCGGCCTGGTGCCTCTCGAGCTCGATGAGGCCTCGCTCTCCAGCGCCTACCAGCCGCGGCGGATGGCGCTGCTGGTGGGCATCTCCTCGTTCGACGACCCGCGCTGGCAGGGGCTGCGCTACACCGGCAAGGATGCCCGGGACCTCGCCGCGGCCTTCCGGGACCCGGCGCGCGGCCGTTTCGACCAGGTCCGGGTGCTCACCCGCCCCGAGGAGACGACGCGCGACGCCATCCTCGCGGCGCTCCGCCGGCTGAAGAAGGAGGCGAACCGGCCGGACGACGTGGTGGTCGTCTACTTCTCCGCGCACGGCACGCTGGCCCGCGACGCCCGGGGCGAGCTGCGGCGCTACCTCGTCACGAAGGACGCGTCGTACCGCAACATCCCCCAGACGGCGCTGAGCATGGACGCGCTGAAGGCGGAGTTCGACGGGCTGGCCAGCCGGCGGCGGCTGCTGGTGCTGGCCACCTGCCACAGCGGCAGCGGCAAGTCGTTGCTGCCCAAGGAGCTGAAGGCGGAGCTGGCCGGCATCAAGGCCGGGTTCTACGCCCGTCCCCTGGAGGAGTCGTCGCGCGCGTCCATGGTCTTCGCCGCCTGCGACTGGGGCGAGACGGCGCGCGAGGACGAGAGCCTGCGCAACGACATCTACACCCACTTCCTCATCGACGGACTGGGCGGCGCGGCCGACCGCAACGGCGACGGCGCCGTCACCGCCACCGAGGCCCATGACCACGCACGCCGCCGCACCTTCGCCTTCACCGAGGGACGGCAGCGGCCGTCGGCGGAAATCCTGGAGGTGGGCGCGGACCCGGTGGTGCTGTCCGGCAGCATCACCCGGACGGGCCGCCCCGAGCTGTTCTCCTACAACCCGCGCCTGGACGGCTTCACGCTGAAGGTGGATGGCGAGCCCCGCACGGAGCTGCCCGGCGGCGCGGCGGTGACGCCCGGCAAGCGGACGGTGGAGCTGACCAAGGGCGACGCCATCCTCATGCGGCGGGAGGTGGACGTGGGTGAAGGGGCCCGACTGCCCCTGGAGCGGCTGCTGGCGGAAGCCTTTCCCCGCCGCTCGCTGTCGCTGCTCGGCGGGATGTTCTCCTTCGTGGACGCCCGGAGCCGCGCCGAGCTGCTGCCCCTGTCGCCCGAGGTGGCGCTGTCACTGCGACTGGAGGACCAGCCGCTCCAGGACTTCGGACTGCTCTTCGACGTGGCCTTCAGCACCGGCCGGCGGGCCCTCCAGCTCACCCCCGGGAGCGAGCTGCCCTTCCGATACACCACGTTCTCCGTGGGCACGGCCCTGCCCTATCTGTGGCGATGGAATCGGCTGACGCTGTTCGCCGGCCCCCGTGTGGCCGGCCTGTACCTGAGGCGGTCCTTTGACGTAGACGCTGCTTCCCAGGGGCAACGGTACTTCACCGTCAGCCCGGGCGTGGTGGGCGGAGTCGTATGGCGGGTGGGCGAGCGGTTGGAGCTGACGACACAGGCTCAGCTCATGTTGACGTACGTCGTCGTGGACGGGCAGGGGCAGGCCGTGGGGTTCACGGGTGGCTGGGCCGGCGCGGGATATCGGTTCTGATGCGCTCAAACTTCATTGCGGTGACCGCCCTGGTGGTGTCGGGGGCGGTGGCCTGCGGAAACCTGGAGAACGCTCCCTTCCGCGTGGGCACCGTGCATGGGCAACTCACGGAGAGCGACACCTCCGTGGCACTGGTGTCCCTGGTGGGGCAGCCGGGCGTGAGCAGCCACGTCGCCGAGGACGGGCGCTTCACGCTGGAGGACGTCCCCGCGGGCCCCGCCGAGCTGTTCATCGTCGCCACCGCCGAGAAGGCCGCGCGCGTCCAGGTGGAGGTGCTGGGCGGCCAGTCCGTGCATGTCGAGCCAGTGGCCCCGACGCCCGCGGGCTTCTTCGACATGCGGGTGAGGACGACCAACGGCTTCCGCCTGTCGGCGGCGGAGGTCTCCGTCGAAGGCACGCCCTTCCAGCGCCTGCTGCTGGATGCGCAGGGACGGCTGCGCGTGGGCCCCCTGCCGAACGGGTGTTACACGGTGTCGGTGTCGGCGAGGGGCTTCCCGACCACGCTCATCGAAGGCTGTGCGGGCCCGGGCGAGAGGAAGGAGGTCAAGGTCGACCTGGCGGTGGACGACGAGCTGCTCGAGCAGGGCTGCGAGGCGGTCGGCTGTGAGGACGGCCTGGTCTGCGCGCCGAACAAGAAATGCCTCGAGTGCTTCGGCAACTCGCACTGTGGCGAAGGCCTGTCGTGCCGGGGCAACCGCTGCGAGGGCCCCGGCCCCCTGTGCGCGCCCTGCACCGGTGACTGGCAATGCGCCCCCGGCACGCACTGCGAGGTGCTGCCCGAGGGAAGCGCGGCCTGTGTGGCCCGGTGTGGCGGCGATGATGACGTCCCCTCCGTCGCGCGGGCGGGCAGGGGCGAGGCGTATGCGACAGGCTGTCACGCGGGCTTCACCTGCGAGTCGGGCCGGTGCCTGCCGGATGCCGCGCGCTTCGCGGGATGCCACGCCCTGCGCCAGATGGACGCGCCTTGCACCAGCAACGCGAGCTGCCATGAGCTGGGGCTGAAGGACGGTATCTGTGACAGGGGCGCGTGCACGGTGACGTGCATGGAAGACAGCGACTGCCCTGGAGACAGGCACTGCGGCACCTCGGCCGCGGGCCGCATCTGCCAGCCGAGGACATGACGCCGTGGCCCACCTCACCACCACGACGCTCCGGCTCGTGCTGGTGGTGCTGGGCGCGTCCGTGGCGTGGGCCTGCGGGTCCGGGCCACGCCCCGCCTCGGCGGACCCCAGCAATACCCCGCCCCGCCTCGCGCTCCACCGGGGCTCGGAGCTCACCGTCGTGCGCGTGGGACAGTCCGTCGAGTTGGAGGCGGTGGTTCACGACGCGGAGGAAGGCGGCGCGCTCGCCGACAGCGTGCTGTGGGTGTCGTCGGTCGAAGGTCAGCTCGCCCGTGGCGCGCGGGCCACACTCGTCTTCACCGAGCCGGGGGAACAGCGGCTGACGGCCTCGGTGGTGGACGCTGGCGGTCTGGCCGCGAGCGCGTCGCTCACCTTGACCGTCCTCGCGCGGGGCGCGCCCGTCACCACCGTGCTCCGGCCGGCCCCTGGCAGCACCTTCAACCTGGGTGAGGTGCTGCTCTTGGAGTGCGAGGCCCTGACGGAGCGCGGCGTGCGGCTGCGAGGGCGCGCCGTGCAATGGGCCTCCGCCCTGTCGGGTCCGCTGCCAACCGGCGATGTGGTGCGGGCGGCGCTGTCGGTCGCGGGCGAGGACACGCTCCGTTGCACGGCAGTGGATCCGGAGTCGGGCGTCTCCGCCACGGCGGCCGTGCGCGTCACGGTCCGCGCCACGCGAGCGCCCACCGTGCGCATCACCCGGCCCGAGCCAGCCTCCGAGGTGTTCGTGAAGCAGGGCGAGGCCCCACCCCATGGCACCACCGTCCGCTTCCAGGCCACCGCCCAGGACTTCCACACCGAAGGTGGCGCGGGGAACCTGGACGACGCCGTGGAATGGACGCTGGCGCCAGGTGGCCTGCCGCTGGGCCGTGGCCCCACGCTGACGCATACCTTCACCGCGCCTGGCGACTACACGGTGACGGCGCGGGTGGTGGACTGCCAGGGGAACACCGCCACGGCCAGCGTCCGCGTGCGGCAGGTCACCAACCTGCCGCCTCGCTGCGAGATGGAGCTCCCCGCCAGCGAGAGCCCGCGCCTGCTGCTCGACGTGCCGAGCCCGCTGCGCGCCCGCTGCGTGGACCCGGAGACGGAGCAGCCCCTCCAGCCCGTCTGGGCCACCAGCGCGGGGCCCAGGCGCCTGGGCGCGGGCGAAGCCGTGAGCGCCGTGCTGCCTGTGGCCGGTGCCCAGGTGCTGTCCGCCTGCGCCGTGGACCCGGAGGACGCCACGCTGCGCGGCTGCGTGGAGCGGCCCGTGCGCGTCATCGTCAACGCCCCGCCCACGGACTGCGCCATCCAGGCTCCCCTTCCTGACACCGTGGTGAACGCGGGCGTGCCGCTGGCGCTCCAGGGCTCGGCTTCAGACGCCGAGGACGCGCGAACGGGCCTGCGCTACACGTGGATGTCCTCACGGGACGGCGCGCTGGCACAGGGGGCGAGCACAAAGACGGTGCGCCTGGCCACGCCGGGCCGCCATGTGCTGACGCTCACCGCGACGGACCCATGGGGCCTGGCCTGCGCGGCCACCGTGGCCGTCCACGTGAATGGCGCGCCCGAGGTGCGGGTGGAGGGTGCGCTACAGGGCCTCCTCGACTGCGGCCGGGTCCCCTGCGTGGAGGGACAGCCCGTGCTCCTCTCCGGCTACGCGAGGGCGGTAACGAGTTCGGGCAGCATCGCCGAGCTGACGTGGCGGGACAGCCTTGCTGGAAGCCTGATGTCCGTCGGCGCTCCGCCCTTGCCTTCCGCGACGCTGGCCCTCCCCCGCGCGGGGCGGCACACGACGGTGCTGACCGCCAAGGAGGCTGGGGGGGCGGTGGGCCGGGCCGCGGCCTCCTTCACGGTGCTGCCGCCGGGACACACACGATTGCTGGAGGAGGTGGGCGACACCGAGCGGCCGGTGGTCGCCCTGGCGCTCGCCAGTGATGGGCTCCGCCATGTGGACGGCACTTCGCCGTGGGTCTACGGGGCCGCCTCCGCCCCGGCGCTGGCGGTGAGCGCGCCGGCGCTCTCGCTCTTCGCGCTGAGGGGGACAGGGGAGGAGACGCTCTTCGTGGGCACCGAGGGCGCCAGCGTCCACCGGTGCGTGCGCGGCGCTTGCTCGCGCCATGCGGGGGCCATGCTGGGCGCGGCGGATGCGGCGGTGACCGCGCTGGCCGCGTGGGAGTCCCCGGACCTGCTGCTGCTGGGCACGCGAAAGGGGCTCGTGCTCACGCGCGCGAGCGACCCCTCCGCGGGGGGACGCGCGGGCACGGTGGGCGGACGCCGCCTGCTGCAAGGTCGCGAGGTGCGGCAGCTCGTCGTCTCTCCGACGTCCACCGAGGACGCGGTGAAGGCATGGGCCGCCACCTCCGCGGGCCTGGCGGAAATCACCATCTGGGCGGAGGAGGACTTCGAGCCCGCGCTCGCCGCCGTCGCGGTGGTGCTCCACACGCCGCCCGCCGTCCCTGACGATGACATCCTGTCCGTGGCCGTGGGGCCCGAGGGCCAGGTATTCGCCGGCACCCGGAAGGGCTTCAGTGCGTTGGGGCAGCCCGGCCCGGCCCTGCGGGATGCACCATGGGGACTCCAGGACGAGGAGATTCGCGCGCTCCACTTCGAGCGGCAGTCCCTGGAGGGGCGCGCGCACGACATCCTCTGGGCCGGAACGAACGGAGGCCTGGTCCGCCATGACCTGACGGCGGACATCGTCACCCACTTCGGCACGGAAGAAGGGCTGCCGGCCCCGGGCGTGAACACACTGCTGCTCAACCCCGAAGGCGCGCTCTACGTCGGCACTGCCCAGGGCCTGGTGCGCTACCCCTGGGACTGAGCACTCGACGCGGGGAGGAACACCAGCCCGTCCTGGGCGTGGCGGGCCACCGTGGCGCGCAGCTCGGCCTCCGGCATGCCCGTGGCGCTCACCACGTCCTCAAGGGGCAGCCCCTCCACCGCCATCTTCAGCACCAGCAACGCGGGTGGCGTGGCGGCCATGTAGAACGTCTTCAACTGCTCCGGGTGCCGCCACAGCAGTGCCAGCTCCGCCCCGGCCTCCGGTGCCGCCGGGGCGCCTCGGGCGCGCACGTAGGCGCAGAGGCGGAAGCCGTGCTCCAGCACGACCAGCGTGGGATTGGCCGTCAGCCGCGCCACGCATTCGGGGCCGGCGTCCTCGGCCGCGTACACGGCGAAGTCGGTCCACTCGAAGCGCGCCAGGGCGGCGACGAAGGGCGCCAGCCCCCGTGGGGCCGATGTGTCGGCGACGAAGGCGGGAAAGCCCTCGCACAGGTGATTGAGCTCGTGGTGACGCGCGGGCCGCGTCCGCGTGAAGCCCTCCACCAGTGCGTCCCACGCGCCCTGCCCCACCGCCTTGCGCGTCAGCGGAAACACCTTCTCCAGCGCCGCGCGCACGTGGCCCACCACGAAGTCCCCGTAGAGCGCCACCCGCTCGCGCGGTGCCTCCCAACCCGGGTGCCGGGCATACAACGCGGACAGGGACTCCGGACCCGGCCGGGCGAGGTACGCGCCCATGCTGTCGAAGAAGTCCCGCAGGGAGGGTTTCATCGTCCAGCAACCTCCCCCAGCACGGCCCGCGCGGCGTCCGCCTCGTCGAGCACCGCGTCCATGGAAGGAATGTCCTGGTCCCACTCGATGAGCGTCGCCACCGGGCCCGTGCGCGCCAGCACGTAGCGATACAGCGCCCACACGTCGCCGCAGACGCGGTCACCATGCGTGTCCACGATGACGTCCGGGTAGCGTGTGTGGCCGGCCAGGTGAATCTGCACCACGCGCTCCAGCGGCAGCGCGTCGATGAAGGCGCGCGCGTCGTAACCGTGGTTGAGCGCGTTGACGTAGACGTTGTTCACGTCCAGCAGCAGGCCGCAGTCCGCCTGCTCGACGACGTGCCGGAGGAAGTCGGCTTCCTGGAGCGTGCCGCCGGGCATGCGCGCGTAGTAGCTGGGGTTCTCCAGCAGGAAGGGACGCCCGACCCGGGCCATCACCTCGCGCACGCGGGGCACGACGTGCTCCACCGCGGCCTCGCTGAAGGGCAGCGGCAGCAGGTCATGCAGATACACGCCGTCCAGCCGTGAATAGCAGAGGTGGTCCGAGAAGAAGGGCGCATCCACCCGCTTCACCAGCGCCGCCAGGCCGCGGACATAGTCCTCGTCCAGCGCATCCGGCCCGCCGATGTTCAACCCCACGCCGTGGGGCAGCACGGGCCACCGCTCCGCGCAGGCGTCCAAGGCGCGCTGCGAGCGCCCGCCCAGCGCCAGGAAGTTCTCCGGGATGATCTCCACCCAGTCGAGCGCGCGCTGCGTGCGCGGCAGCTCCGCATAGAAGCTCCTCCGCAGCCCGATGCCCGCCCCCAGCGGCCTCAACCCATGTCGCTGCGCATACGTCACCACCACGGCGGGAGCCCTCTTCCGGAGCAGAAGAACAGCCCGGGCGGCGGCAGACATTTCCGACCGCCCGGAAGCCACAGGGCCCGGCCTTCACCAGGCCCGCGGCCACTACTCCTGCTTCTGGCCGCCGCAGGAGCCGGAGCCGCACGAGCCGGCGCCACAGCTGCCCTCGGCGCCCTTCTCCTCGGTCGCGGCGGGAGCGGCCTCCTGCGACTCGGTCGCGCCGCTGCTCTCGGCGCCCGTCTCCTCCGCCGTGGCGGGCTCGACCTCCGCCGACTTCTTGGTGGCGCAACCGGTCGCCAGCGAGGCCAGGGACAGGGTGCCGACAACCGCTGCAAGAGCCTTGACGTTCATGACTGGGTACTTCCTTTCGGTACTGCGTGGGGGGTGTGCGGGGTCGTGGATGCATTCAGGGTGTTTCGCCGTGGCTGCGCCGACCGACCACCGAATCACGCAACAGACTGTCTCGACCTGGGATGAGCGAGACGCCGTTGGGTCCATCCTGGACACCCAGCGCTTCTAGCAGACCCGCCTGTTCCGCAAAAGCAGGCCGCCGCAAGTGCCGCTCCAACAGAGCATTGAAAAGCGGCTGTCCGGCAATGGCATCCACCGCCGCGCCGAAAGCACCCAAGGTGGAGGAACTTCCACGCCGCGCGAGCCACTCCAGGACGTCATCCAGGCCCCGCGTGTTTCCAGTGAGACGGCGCAATTCCACGTCGACATGCAACGCGAACAGCGCTCCCGTCCAATAGACAGCGAGCGAAAAGCCGTCCTGAGACACGGCCTCTTCCATGGTCCGCGTCTCGTTCCCTTCGCGTCCGCGCGCGAAGCCGCCCACCAGCTCCGTCCAGGCCTGTAGCGCGTCCTGGCGTCCGGAGCGGGCGCGGGCGACCTCGGTGTAGTAGGTGGCCAGCCCCTCCGACAGCCACGGCACGCGGGGGAGGAAGACGGGGTGGGCCAGGTGCAGCATCTCGTGCACGGCCACCCAGTCCCGCTCGAAGTCCTCGGGCCACGCCTCCTGCCCCACGCTGATGGAGATGCTGGGCGGCGAGCTCCAGCGCACCATGCCGAAGACGCTGGGGCCCGGGTGGCCCGGCACGGGGATGACGCGCACGGTGATGCGTGGATGGGGAAAGCCGCGCCGCACGGTACGGACCTCCTCGGCGGCCTTGCCCAGCCACGTACAGACCGCCGCATCGCTCAGGTGCGTGAAGTGCCCCAGGATGGCCACGTCCAGCACGGCGTCCGGCAGCCGCACCTGGCATCGGCGCCCGCCGAAGCCATGGAAGCCCGAGTCCACCAGGTCCTCGCCCCGCAGGTGGTAGATGCCATGCGCGTCGGGGTGCCACGGGAGCAGCGCCTCGGCGCCGGACAGCGAGAGCTCCACGCGCATCCCCGGCGTCACCACCAGCGGCCGGATGAGATAGACGCGGCCCGCGACGTGGCGTGCGTCTCCCTCTCCCGAACCTTGAAAGAAGTCCGGCCCCCGCTCGCGGATGAACGCATCCAGCGCGTAGCGGTAGCGCAGGACGCGGGTGCCCCGGGGCAGCGAGACGCGACCGTCCTCCACGGTCAGCGTGCGGACGCCACCATCCTCCCGATGCGCGGACACCGTCTTCACGGCGCCCGGCTGGCTGAAGAGGAAGTCGCGAGGGGCGCCCCGGGCCAGCACCACCTCCACGTCCAGGGCGTGCTCGGGCACGCGCACGTAGGTGAGGTGGTAGCGCAGCGCCGCGGGCGCCTCCGACGCGCGTTGACGCCCGGACGCCCGGCAGGACACGAGCCCCAGTCCGAGCAGGATGACAGTGACGGCGAGCCACCCTGGCCGCGGCCGACCCAGCACAGCCTTCATAGGGATGGCAGCGTGACGCATGGCGCGGCGGACGTGAACCCCGCCCTCACGTCGCGGGGATGGAGGCCGACACTTGTCTGGCGGCACCGCACATTCGACGGCACGTCGGGGCAGCCCCTTCACGACGTCAGCGGGCCTTCTTCCGGGCCGCGGCGGCCGGCGAGCCCCCGTCGCCGCCCGTCAGCAGGAACTCCCGCGCGGCTTCCAGAATCTCGTCGGAGAGCGGGAGGGGCCGGGTGGCCCGGGCCAGCGTCATGGCCCCGAAGAGGAGCGCCAGCGTCGCCAGCGCGCGCTTGCGGGCCGTCACCCCACCCTCTCCCGGAACGCGGGCGCCCATCTCCGCCACCAGCCCCTCCAGGCCCTCGGAGATGGCGGCGCGGGCCTCGGGCGTGCCGCGCGTCAGGTCCGACAACACCGACGGCAGGATGCAGCCCGTCTCCAGGTTGTCGCGGATGTGGTGGTTGAGGTAGCGCCGGACGAAGTGGCTCAGCCATTCGCCGCCGCGAAGCTCCTCCAGCCCTCCGAGCCACCGGCCGTGCTGGCGCTGGAAGAAGGCGCGCACGGACTCGGCGAACAGCACGTCCTTCGAGCCGAAGTGGGCGTAGAAGCCCCCCACCGTCAGCCCCGCCGCGCGCATGACGCGCTCCACGCTCGCGCCAGCGAGCCCCTCCTTGCGGAACAGCGTCTCCGCCGCCGCCAGGATGCGCTCGCGCGTGGCCTGCTTGTGCTCGGGTCCGTACCGCATCGTCACCGTCTCCTATTCACGACCTCCCGCTCCGGGCGGCCGGAACAGCATGCACGTCGTCGTGCCGTGGGCATACAGCTTCCCACTGGCGTCCGTCAGCTTCGCCTGCGCGGTGGCCGTGCGGGCGCCCACGTGCACCACCTCCCCGGTACACGTCAGCCGGCCCGTGTCCTGCGTGATGGCGCGCACCATGTTCACGTGAAGCTCCAACGTGGTGTAGCCCGCCCCCGCGGGCAGCGTGGAGTGCACCGCGCAGCCCAGCGCCGAATCCATCACCGTCGCGGCCAGCCCGCCGTGCACCGTGCCAATGGGGTTGTAGTGGTACTCCGCCGGCTGCACCTCGAACACCGCCCGCCCCTCGGAGACTTCCACCGGCGCGAAGCCCAGCACCTCCGCGATGGGAGCCCCCGGCACGTCCCCCCGCAGGATGGCGCGCAGGTACTCCAGCCCGGAGAGTGACTTCGCCGCGGCCACGCCCTCCCGGGTGTCCTTCCACGTCACGGTCCGCGTCCGCGGCCCACCCGCCTCTTCACGCATCGGCGTTCCTCCTCGAATAGATGATGCCCATCATTCCATGAATCCAGGCCACACCCTGACAAGAACAGGACTTTGTTGCCATGTTTAAATGATGGCCATAATTCTATCCGGGACACAACGCGAACGGGAGCCAGGGGTGGGCCGGGCCCGGCTCCGCGGGACGCGTACAGGGAGTGGGGCATGCAGAAGCGGCGGATCGCGGTGACGGGACTGGGGCTCATCAGTCCATGCGGTACGGGGGTGGAGAAGAGCTGGGACGCGTTGGTGCGGGGGCAGAGCGGCGTGGGGCCCATCTCGCTCTTCGATGCGAGTCGGCTCGACTGCCGCATCGCGGGGGAGGTCCGGGACTTCAAGCCGGAGGACTTCATCGACCGGCGCGAGCTGCGGCGGATGGACCGCTTCGCGCAGTTCGCGGTGGTGGCGGCGGACATGGCGCTCGCGGACTCGGGACTGAAAATCACCCCATCGAACGCTGACCGGGTCGCGGCGGTCATCGGCTCCGGTATTGGCGGCATCGCCAGCATGGAGGAGACGTACCGCCGCGCGCTGGAGAAGGGCCCGGACCGCATCAGCCCCTTCTTCATCCTCCAGATGATCATCAACCTGGCGCCCGGCTACGTCTCCATGCGCCACGGCATCAAGGGCCCGTCCTGGTCCACGAACTCGGCGTGCTCCACCAGCGCCCACGCCATTGGCGAGGCCATGCGCGGCATCCAGCGCGGCGACTTCGATGTCGCCGTGGCGGGCGGCGCCGAGGCGCCCATCTCCCTGCTGGGCGTGGGCGGCTTCGCGGCGATGAAGGCCCTGTCCACCCGAAATGACGCGCCGCAAGCCGCCAGCCGGCCCTTCGACGTGGACCGGGACGGCTTCGTGCTCGCCGAGGGCGCGGGCATGCTGATCCTGGAGGCCTGGGAGCACGCCGAGGCCCGCGGCGCCCGCATCCTCGCCGAGCTCGCCGGCTACGGCGCCAGCTCCGACGCGTATCATGTCACCCAGCCCGCGCCGGGGCACGAAGGCGCCCAGCGCAGCATGCGCGGTGCCCTGGCCGACGCGGCGCTCTCCCCCGCGGACATCGGCTACATCAACGCCCATGGCACCTCCACGGACATCGGTGACGTCCTGGAGATGGAGGGCATCGCCCAGGTCTTCGGCGACGCGGCCGGCACGGTCGCCGTGTCCTCGACCAAGTCGATGACGGGCCACATGAACGGCGCCGCGGGTGCGGCCGAGGCCGTCATCAGCGTGCTGGCCCTCACCCGGGGCGTGCTGCCGCCCACCATCAACCTGGAGCGGCAGGACCCGCGCATCCCCCTGGACTGCGTCCCCAACGCTGCCCGCACCGCGCAGGTGGACGCCGTCATGAGCAACTCCTTCGGCTTCGGCGGCACCAACGTGTCGCTGATCTTCCGGCGATCGCCACCAGCACCCGCTGCTCGCCTGTAAACCGACGAATCCGCGCTTACCGAACCGTTACCCGGGGATGCCGCAACGCATCAGTAAATGTTTGACAGGCCGGGGCAGTGGAGACGCCGGCCGGACGGGCGCCTACTCCATCACGCAGTAATTCCGTGGGGTTGAGCTCGTCCATATCGGACACTCCGCCTCCAGGGCAGTCGGCCCGTCGCCGGGCCGACAGGGCTCCGGCGGCCCCAAATCCGTCATTGCAAATCGGTAAATCGATTTGCAGAGTGGAAGAGGCACCCGAGGCGCGCGCGGCCATTCGCGATCTCCGAAGGCGCCTCTGCATCCGGCCATGAACGACAACGCACTGAACGCCAACGTGGGCCTGAAGCTCCGGGGACTGCGGCTCGCCCGGAACATCAAGCAGGCGGACGCGGCAAAGGACCTGGGCGTTTCCCCGGCGTACCTGAACCTCATCGAGAAGGGCAAGCGGGTGATGCCCTTTCCCCTGCTCTGGAAGGCCCTGCGCTACTTCGACCAGGACCCCGAGCAGTTCATGTCCACGCTGGGCGAAGGCCGGGTGGACGAAGCGCTCGCGAAGCTGCTGGACGAGCCGCTCCTCAAGAGCCTCGACATCGACCCCGAGTCGCTCCAGTCCCTCTCCGCGGAGCCGAAGCTCGCGGGCACGGTGGCGGCGCTGTTCAACCTCTACAAGAACACGCGCACGCAGCTGGAGAACGTGCTGGCGCAGCTCAACGTGGAGGAGCGCACGCGCGCCCAGGGCGGCACGGCGCACGGCATGTCGCCGGGCGTCCGCTTCGACTATTCGCCCTTCGACGAGGTCAGCGACTTCCTGGAGAAGCACCGCAACTACTTCCCGGAGCTGGAGGAGCAAGCGGACGCGCTGCGCCGCGACGTGCGCCTGGAGCGGCAGCTCACCAGCGGGCAGCTCATCCGGCTCCTGGAGGAGCGCTTCGGCTACCGCGTCCTCTTCGACGACCCGTCCCCCACCGGCTCGTCCGTGGTGCGGCGGTTGGATCCGGAGGAGCGGACGCTGACGCTGTCGCCCTTCCTCACCGAGCAGCCCCTGAAGTTCCAGATCGCGGCCTCCATCGGTCTGCTGGTGATGGACCGCGAGAAGCTGCTGGAGCGCGTGCTCGACGCGGGCCGCATGCGCCACGGCGAGACGCAGCGGC
Source organism: Pseudomyxococcus flavus (assembly GCF_050038885.1). Taxonomy (NCBI): domain Bacteria; kingdom Pseudomonadati; phylum Myxococcota; class Myxococcia; order Myxococcales; family Myxococcaceae; genus Pseudomyxococcus; species Pseudomyxococcus flavus. The sequence goes on from NZ_CP143624.1 coordinate 369,882, forward strand.
TCATCAAGGTGAACCTGGCCAACTACTTCGCCGGCGCGCTGATGCTGCCCTACGGGGACTTCTTCAAGGAGGTCCAGCGCACGCGCTACGACGTGGAGCTGCTGTCCAGCATCTTCGGCTCGACCTACGAGACGGTGGCGCACCGCCTGTGCAACCTGTCGGACCCGAAGCGCCCGGGCATCCCCTTCCACTTCCTGCGCGCGGACATCGCCGGCAACATCTCCAAGCGCTACAGCGGCACCGGCATCCGCTTCGCCACCGGCGGCGGAAGCTGCGCGAAGTGGGCCGTGCACCTGGCCTTCCTCAACCCGTCCCAGCTGACGCGGCAGTACTCCATCATGCCGGACGGCACCGCCTACTTCTGCTTCGCCAAGGTGCAGCTCCAGCCCATTGAAGGCTCCATCGTCAAGGGCACCGCGTACTCCATCGGCCTGGGCACCCACGCGGAGAACGCGAAGTACCTGGCCTACGGCCTGCCCACCACGGACCTGCGCAAGGACGCCATCCCCTCCGGCATCTCCTGCCGCTTCTGCGAGCGCACCGACTGCAACCAGCGCGCGGCGGCCAGCTACCGCTTCGCCTTCGCCTTCGACGAGTACACGAAGAAGGACTGCTTCTTCTCCCCCATCCTCGTCCACGAAAAGGCGGACAAGAACGCCAACGGGACTGTCGGGAGCGAGAAGGACGATTCGCTGGACAAGACCTCCCGCCGCCGCAAGGGTGGCGACGCCTGAGGCCCCCCATGCACCACCCGCCCGAAGACACCCAACGCACCCACATCCTCGACGCCATCCAGCGGCAGAAGAACGCGCTGGCGCCGCTGCGCATCACCGGCTCGCCCACCGAGGTGGGCCAGGGCCTGGTGAACCTGGCCGAGCTGCATGGCCTCCTGGAGGACCACGCCGCCAGCCGGCAGTTCTACGAGGAGGCGCTCGAGAAGTTCCAGGAGGCGAAGTACAAGCCCGGCCAGGCCAAGGCCCTGCTGGGCCTGGGCGTGGTGAAGGCGAACTTCGAGGACCACCGCGGCGCCATCGAGCAGATTGCCCGCGCCGCCATGCTCTTCAACGAGTCCAAGGACCGCGAGGGCGAGGCCCTGGCCCGCGCCTGCATCGGCGAGTCCCTGCGCTCCATGGGCCAGCCGGAGGCCGCCGAGGAGAAGTACCAGGAGGCCCTCATCCTCCTGCGCCAGACGCGCAACCACGAGCGCGTGGCGCGGCTGCTGCTCGACATCGGCGACATCCGCATGGAGAAGGGCGAGTACGAGCCGGCCCGGAAGCGCTTCCTGGAGGCCGTGCCGCTGCTGGAGCAGGGCGAGGACCCGGAGGCGCTCGCGCTGGGCCACCTGCTGCTGGGTGAGTCGGAGGGCCTGCTCGGGAACCACGAGGGCGCGCGCCCGCACCTGCTCCGCGCGGTGGAGCTGTACCAGGAGCTGCACGACCATGTGTACGAGGCCCGCGCCCGGTGGGATCTGGGCCTGGCCTGCTACTACCAGCAGGACTTCGCCGCCGCCCGCACGCAGTTCGAGACGCTGATTCCGCTCTACGAGGCGCAGGGCCAGACGAACGAGGTCGCCAAGGTGCGCAACGTGCTGGCCCACTTCGCCGCGCGTGGCGTGTGAGCGCTCTTCCCCGAGACACCGGGAGGAGCGCCCTCACGCGTGCTCCGCCCTACGCGTGGATGCCGGCCCCCACGGCGAACGCGAGCAGCCCCAGCACGCCCGCGGCCATCATCATGTAGCGCCACTCACCGCGCAGGCCCAGCAGCGTGCCCGCCACCGCGAGCCTCGCCACGGGCGTCACCAGCAACAGTGACGCGGCGCCCTTGCGCAATAAGTCGATGGCGACATGGACGCGCTCGGATTGGGGCAGGGACTCCAGGCCCAGCGACAGGACGAACATTCCCCCGCTGGCCACCGCCCCGATTCTCAGCACCCGCGCAATCCACCGGTCTCCCGCCACCGCGCGCTCCCGGTGGTGGTGTTGCACCTGCCCCGCCGCGCCGGCTTCGGCGTGCGCCATCGGCTCGGGCGCCGCGCGGGATGTCAGCGATGCGGCGCCTGCCGACACCGTGACGTTGTGAACGGCCGCGGCGTGCTCGGACGCCACCACCGCGGATACGGACGCGCCTACGGCACGCTCTTCCTCGGGCTCACTCACTTCACCATGCTCGGCCACAGTCCCTCCCCTCCCTTCCACAGCATCTGCCCCGCGACCACCAGCAGCACCAGCGCGAACAGCCGCTTCAGCACCGCGGTGGGCACCCTCGGCATCAGCCGGCTGCCGACGTAGGCGCCCCCCAGGACGCCCACCACCAGCGGCGACACCAACGCCAGCTTCAGATGGCCCCTCAACGCGTACGCGGCAACGCTCGCGGCGCCGGTGACGCCGATCATCAGGTTGCTCGTCGCGCTCGCCACCTTGAACGGCACGTGCATGCCGTACGCCATCAGCGGCACCTTGAGCGGCCCTCCGCCCACCCCCAGCAGCGAGGACAGGCCGCCGGCCACGAAGGAGCCGGAGAAGCCCAACGGGTAGTTGGTGGGTGCGTAGTCATCGAGCGCGGCGGGCTCCTGACGCGGCGAGCGCAGCAGCAGCATCTGCAGCGCCACATAGAGCGTGAAGAGGCCGAAGACCACCGCCAGCATCGCGGGCGCCACCAGCGCCGCCACCATGCCGCCGGCGATGGCGCCCAGCACCGTGGCGAGCTCCAGGGAGAGCCCCAGGCGGATGTCACTCAGGTGATTGTGCACGTAGCCCGCGGCGGCGGAGCACGAGCTGGCCACCACGCACATGAGGCTCGCCGGAATCGCCTGCTCCAGCGGAATGTCGAACCCCAGCACCAGCGCGGGCACCAGCACGATTCCGCCTCCGATGCCGAGCATCGCGCCCAGAGTGCCCGCGAGCGCGCCCACAGCGATGAGGAGTAGAACCGTCATTCCTCTTCGAGAATAGGAGCGACTTCGCGCTTCGGACAGCGGCATTCCCCGAGCGGCGCCAGGCTCGCCAGGACGCCTGCTCTGCGCGTGTCACGCCGCCCTTGCGCCCAGCGTTCCCTCGGGGAAGACCTCCAGGAAGCGGGCCCGCGTCCGGGGCGTGAAGGTGCCTCGCGCCATGTAGCCGTTCAGCCGACGCAGCACCCCACGCGCGGTCTCCAGCGCACCTTCCACCTCCGCCGCGAAGTCGAAGGCGTCGTTGCGGTACAGCTCCTGGAAGGACAGGCGCGCGTAGGCAGGCAGCGCGCGCGCGCGGCCCATGGGGCTTGAAAGGAAGAGCCCCGAGACGTACAGCCCGCGCACCCAGCCATCCACCTGCGCCTTGCTGGGCGCCTGGCCCACGCGCTCCTGCGAGGACAGACGGACCAGCTCGTAGAGCCCTCCGCCGATGCCTCGCCACGGGAAGCCGGGGCTCTTCACCACCTGACACTTCTCGCGCAGCCGCGACGTGCCCAGCAAGTCCATGCCGTGCAGCTCGCGCAGGTAGAAGAGCGTCTGGGCCCATTCGATGTCGCGGTGCGCCTCCAGGGCGCGCTCGCCCCGGCGGCGGTGGCGAACCACCAACCTGTCCACCACCGGATACAGCCGCCGGTCCAGACACAGGTGCGTGAAGTAGCCCGCGAGCACGGCCAGGCCCGGCTCGGTGCCCACCAGCGCGCCGGAGGCCACCAGCTCCGCCATCTTCAGCCCGAAGCCCACGGGAGCGCGCTCGTGGTAGAGCCGGGCGAAGTGCGGCATCTCCCGCTCCGGCAGGAAGGCGGCGAGCCCGCCCCGGATGCCTTCGCACAGCGGCAGGTCCGGCAGCGCCGCGCCAAAGCGCGCATAGGGCAGGTCCTCCGACAACGCACGCACCCAATCCGCCGGCAGCTCACCCGGGTTGGCGGCCATCCGTTCAATGGCGGTCAGATGCATCAGCAGCGTGGGCATTCCCCACAACTGCTACCCAGTGCAACGGAGCAATGCAATGCTCGAATGAAATCCAACGCTTTGCGCGTAACAAGGCGGGCGTTACAGTCCGCGCCCTTTCCGCAGCCCTTTTCACCGTTCAGGAGTTCCACGGCCCATGAACTTCAGCTTCGCTTCCGGCGATGCCACGCGGACGAGCGGCGACCTGCTCGTCATTCCCCTCTTCGAGGGCGAGCTGGGAGACAGCGCCCCGTCCTCCCTCTCCACGGCGGACGGTGCCCTGGAGGGACGCCTGCGCGGCGCCGCCACCCAGGAAGGCTTCAAGGCGCGTGCGGACCAGAGCCTGGTGATGCACACCCTGGGACGCACGTCCGCCGACCGCGTGCTGCTCCTGGGCCTGGGGAGCCGCGCCCGCTTCCACCCGGAGGTGCTGCGCCTGGCCGCCGGCCGCGCGGCCAAGACGGCGCAGCGGCTCAAGGCGACCTCGCTCGTCTTCGCGCTGCCCGCCACGGACGCCGCGCAGGACGTGGTGCGCGCCGTGGTGGAGGGCCTGGAGCTGGGCGTCTACCGCTTCGACAAGTACAAGTCGTCCGCGCGCGAGGAGAAGAAGGGCGCCCCGAAGCTGGGCAAGGTGGCCCTGGTGCTCCCGGAGGGCACGGAGCGTGCCCGTGAGCTGGATGACGCCCTGGCGCTGGCGCAGCGCGTCGCGGCGGCGACCAACTGGGCGCGCGACCTCGTCAACGAGCCGCCCAACGCGGTGACGCCCACGGTGCTGGCCGAGGCCGCCCGTCAGGCCGCGAAGGAAGGCGGGCTGAAGGTCACCATCGGCGGCCGCCGCGACATCGAGAAGCTCGACATGGGCATGTTCCTCGGCGTCGCCGCCGGCAGCACCGAGGAGCCGCGCCTCATCCACCTCGAGTACACGCCGAAGAACGCGCGCGACGCCAGGCGCCCGCCGCTGGCGCTGGTGGGCAAGGCCATCACCTTCGACTCGGGTGGCCTGTCGCTCAAGCCGACGGACGGCATGGTGGACATGAAGACGGACATGGCGGGCTCGGCCGCGGTGCTGGGCGCCATGAAGGTCATCGCCGCCCTCAAGCCGCCCTTCCCCGTGCACGCCTTCATCGGCGCGTGCGAGAACATGCCCGCCGGCAACGCCTACAAGCCGGGTGACATCCTCACCTCGCGCCTGGGCAAGACGGTGGAAATCACCAACACGGACGCGGAAGGCCGCCTGGTGCTGGGCGACATCCTGACGTGGGCCAACGAGCACCAGCCGTCCGCCATCATCGACCTGGCGACGCTCACCGGTGCCTGCGTCGTCGCGCTGGGCAACTACATCGTCGGCGCCTTCGGCGAGCACGAGGAGACGGTGGCCCAGGTGCTCCAGGCCGCGCGCACCGCGGGCGAGGAGATGTGGCGCATGCCCATCAGCGACCTCCAGAAGGACGCGCTGCGCTCCGAGGTCGCGGACATGAAGAACTCCGGCGAGCGCTGGGGCGGCTCCATCAACGCCGCCCTCTTCCTCCGGGAGTTCGTGGGCGACACGCCGTGGGTGCACCTGGACATCGCGGGCCCGTCCAACAGCCCCAAGGAGCGCGGCTACCTCAACAAGGGTGGCACCGGCGTGGGCGTGCGCACCCTGGTGGAGTGGGTCCGCCTGCGCGCCCAGGCCCAGGAGGCCGCGCCCGCCGACGAAGCGCCCGCGCCGAAGGCCAAGGCGAAGCCCGCCCGGAAGCGCGCGAAGTAGTTTGTACGGAAGTTCCTGAGGAGGGCGCCCACCGGGGCGCCCTCACCTCACGGCAGTGGCAGGCGCCACGCCGGACCTGGCCCCAGGGACGGACGCGGGCACAAAGAGGTGTCGCTACGAGCCGGTGTCACGCCCTGGATGCGGCAGCTATATCGCCGGGGCCGGGAGCGGACGAACACCTCCGCCGAGGCAGCCTCCGCGAGCCGGCGTCACCTCACCGCCGCGGCAGGCGCCAGGCCGTTGCCGGAGCCTGAAGCGGGCGGACGCCCTGGATGAGGGCGTCCACGCTCTTCGGAACGTCCGCCGCCGCCTGGGCAGGCCACGTGGCCAGCATCATCAGCACGCGGCCGGGGCTGCCCTCGCGCACGGCCACCTTGCCGTGCACGCCTTCCCCCACCTGGAAGTCGAAGCCCACGGCGTTGTCCGACAGCGGAATGGGCTCGGGGTCGGACGTGGTGAAGCCGGGGTGCTGGCGAAGCCCCTCGGTGAGGCGCTCCGCGAACTGCGTGGGCGACGCCACCGCGGGCGCCACCTGCAACACCACCTGCGCGCCATAGACGGTGTGACGGAGGATGACGGGAATCGCGAGCCCCTCCGGCGTGCGCTCGTTCGTCTCATCGAGCTGCCAGTCCGCCGTGGGCCGGACGATTTCGAAGCCGAGGTCCTCGTCCACATAGCGGCGCGTCGTCGAGCGACTCTCCGCGCTCGGGGCCTCCACCACCCCGGAGCCGCCGGTGCCCTCGTCCTTCGTCACCTGGCGCGAGCCGGCGCAGGCCGTCGTCAACACCAGAACTCCCCACGCCCACCTGCTCATCGCGCCCATGCCGACTCCCCGCCCCCGACTGCCGTGAGGACGAACGTGGGCATGCGCCGACGACTAGGCCAGTCCTCCCTGGAGTGTGCGGTAGGTGTTGGACAAGCGCTCCGCCACCTCCGGAGGCAGGACGTTGCGCGCTGAAAACAGCGCATAGGAGACGAAGGCGTCCAGCGCCTCCAGCGTGAGGGCCCGGCCCACGGCCTCACCGCCCGCGGAGAGGTTGGTCCTCAGCCGCGCCACGTCCACACGCCCATCCTCGGCCAGCGCCACGCCGGCGTACGCGTCCTCCAGGCCCTGCGGCGGCGCGTCCAGGAAGCCGCGGAGCAGGTCCGTGTCCTTGCCCGCGTCGCGCAGCGCGCGGTGCACCAGCGACAGCAACAGGTTGTAGCGTTCCTCGGCGGACAGCAGCTCCCACGCCATGCCCTCCACGGCGGGCGCCTTCGGCGGGGGCGGCTCCGCGGGCCGAACGGCCACGTTGCCGCCGCGGACGGCCTCGTCCAGCCACGTGTAGAAGGCATGGGGCCCGCCCTCGTAGACGCCGCGCAGGCTGCCCAGCGGCAGCCCGTCCGCCAGCCGGGCGAACAGCTTCTCGTCCCCTGGTAGCGGCCCCTCCGGGCCCACCATGACATGCATGTCATCCGGGAAGCGGCGGCGCAGGCGCGATACCAGCTCCGCCCGCTTGATGCCGGTGAGGACCAGGTCCCGCGTGCGCTCCGGCAGCTTCACCACGTCCGCCATGGGCGCGGGGCCCTCGACGAACATGAAGCTGCCCTCCTCCAGCTCGAAGAGGCTGAGCACCACCTCGCGCACCACGTACGTCATGGCGCTGTACAGGTTCGCCTCGGAGACGAGCCCCTCGGACGTCAGCACCTGACCGATGCGCCGCGACGGCGTCACACGCACCAGCGCCTGGGTGAGCTGCGCCTGTGTCAGGAGGCCCAGGCGCAGCAGCGCCGCGCCCAGCCGCTCCCAGCGCTCGGTGGAGGTGGCGAACACCACCTGCCCGTCGCGGAAGGACACCGTGCGACGGCCCGTCGCGTGCTGCACGGCCAGCAGCCCACTGCGGATGCCGGACAGGACGTGGGCGAAGACCTCCTCCATCGACAGGGTGCTCAGGCTGCCGGCCAGGAAGCCGGAGAGGCCTTGCGACTCCTGGAGGAGCACCATCCCCTCCGGCCCGTTGAACCAGGCCTGGAGGGGACGGGATGAGGACAAGCCCTGGGTGAGCGGCAGCTCCAGTTCGAGCGTCGCCGCGTCCCCCACGAGGCGGGGCGTGGCCTTGGGTCGTGTCGCCACAGCCCGTCTCCCCAGGAACGACGGTGACTACTTCTTCGGGTTCAGCTCCGCGTCGATGATGCTCTTGAACTCGTCGAAGGGCTGCGCGCCGGACAGCAGGATGCCGTTGATGAAGAAGGCCGGGGTGCCGGACACGCCCGCCTGCTTGCCGTCCGCCAGGTCCTTCTGGACGATGGCGGCCTTCTCACCCGAGTCGAGGCAGGCGTTGAACTTCGCCGTGTCGAGCTTCAGGTCGGCCGCGTACTTCTTCAGGTTGTCCACGCCCAGCGCCTGCTGGTTGGCGAAGAGCAGGTCGTGCATCTCCCAGAACTTGCCCTGGTCCTGCGCGCACAGCGAGGCCTCGGAGGCCTTCGGCGCCTCCTTGTGGAAGTCCAGCGGGAAGTGGCGGAAGACGATGCGGACCTTGTCGCCGTACTCCTGCTGCACCTGCGCCAGGACCGGGTTGGCGCGGCCGCAGAACGGGCACTGGAAGTCGCTGAACTCGACGATGGTGACGGGCGCGTTCTCCGGGCCACCCTTGGCGGCGCCGGTGGCGGCCACCTGCTTGCGAACGGCCGGCGGGCGCGGAGGCTCGGGCAGGGTCACCTGGACGTTGGCCGCCTTGCGCAGCTCCTCGAAGAGGGCCTGCGCGCGCTCCTGCTTCGGCTGCTGCGTCAGGAACTCCACGATCTGCGGCTTCATCTGCTCGAAGGTGGAGCCCTCCGGGAGCTGCCCCGCCGCGCCGTCGTAGACTTCCTTGATGCGCTCCTCGGTGGGCGCGGGGACCTTGTCGTCGATCTCCGCCTTCAGGTACTGGTCCTGGGTCATGCCGCGCTTCTTCGCCTCGGCATCCACCAGCTTCTCCGTCACCATGCCGTCCAGGCCACGCTTGAGGAGCTGGAACTTCTGCTTCTCCAGGTTGGCCAGCGGCTCCTGGAGGCGCTCGTTGAGTTCCTTGTAGGTAATCTTCTGCCCGTCGCCGAAGGTGGCGACGACGGTGTCGGGCGCGGGCTCACCCGCCGCCGGCTGCGCCGCGGGAGCGGTGGCCGGCGCCTTCTCCTTGTTGCAGCCGGCGGTGAAGGTGGCCGCCAGGAGCGCGGCGAGGATGACGCGGGTGGGACGGTTGAGCATAGCCCGCCCACTTAGCCGAGCCTTACCGGACCTGCAAGTTAATGCAGTCAGGCGACCAGAGGCTCGAGGTCCAGCGCGCCCGCCAGTCCAGAGAAGCCCAGTCCCATACCCTCCAGCTCGCGGCGGCGGGCCGGGACAATCTCATAGCAGCTCGGGTCGGACATCACCTTGCGCACCAGCTTGTGGTTGAGCGCGTGACCCGTCTTGTACGCCGTCATGTGGCCGATGACGGGACGGCCGAAGAGCGACACGTCGCCGATGGCGTCGAGAATCTTGTGGCGGACGAACTCGTCCGGGAAGCGCAGGCCGTCCGGGTTGAGGATGGACACCTCGTCCACGACGATGGCGTTCTCCAGCGAACCACCACGCGCCAGGCCCAGCTGCTTCAGCTTCTCCACGTCCTTCAGGAAGCCGAAGGTGCGCGCCCGGGAAATCTCGCGCGCGAAGTCACGGTCCCCGAAGTCCAGGTCGAACGACTGGCCCTGGATGACGGGGTGCTCGAAGTCGATGGTGCAGCTGATGCGGAAGTGCCGCGCCGGCGTGAGCGAGGCCTGCTTGTCACCGTCCACCACGGACACGGCCTTGCGGATGACCAGCAGCTCCTTGGGCGCCTCCTGCTCACGCACGCCCGCGCTCTGGATGAGCGCCGCGAAGGGCGCCGCGCTGCCGTCCATGATGGGGACTTCCGGACCGTCCAGCTCCACCCGGAGGTTGTCGATACCCATGCCGGCCAGCGCCGCCATCAGGTGCTCCACCGTCCCCACGCGAACACCGTCACGCCCCAGCGTCGTGGCCAGCGACGTGTCCACCACGTACTCGGCCAGCGCGGGAATGCACAGCGGACGGGCGAGGTCCGTGCGCACGAAGACGATGCCGTGGCCCGGGGGCGCCGGGCGCAGGGTGAGCGTCACCCGGGCACCCGAGTGGAGGCCGACGCCCTGCAGTGAGGCGGTCTTCGAGAGGGTGCGCTGGTTGTAGGAGGACGGTCGCATTGTGGGTGTCGCCTCGTGGCTGCTCGGTGCTGCGGGACTTCCGCTCCAGGCCCCGCCGGAGGGGCCGGAATCGTTCATCAGTGGTCTGATGCGACGCGCGAATCGAGCAAGCAGCATGCCACTACCTCGTGACATTCCCAGCAACTCCGAGGGGCCTCAAACATGCTTCAAGCCTTGGGAATTGCTTGGCTTTTTCGTGCGTCGTGCTGGGTGCCGGTTCCGGCCTGGCACCCCTCCTCCTTTTGCGGGCTGCTGAAACCCTCCTGAACCGCGACACCGATGTCGGGGATTTGTCATCCCCGCCCTTGGCGCCCCCACGCCCTAACCCGCCCCCATCAACCCGTGTCTTCCATGCAACACGGGCGCGTCCATAGCGCAAGGAAGTCAACGAAGCAAACACGCGCCGTGAAAGCTGCCCCCACGAGAGGGCTGGCCCTCGGGCCGTGCAGTAGTTACGCGACATCGCTGTATCAGCGACCCGGGGCGGAGAGGAAGCGGTCCCGCAGGGCCTCTGCGTCCTGGCGATCGAACCCTCTGCCCTGGAGCAGGGTTCGCCGGCTGACGGCGTGGAAGGTGGACTCCAGCGTCTGGATGAAGCGGCGCAGGTCCTCCCCGAGCCGGGCGCGGATGCCGGGCCCTTCCGGCGGCCAGGGCAGCTCCACCAGCAGCGAGGTGAAGCGGTCGAAGGCGTCGTAGTCGCCGTAGCGCAGCAGCTGGTAGCTGCCGTCGTGGAAGTAGCCCAGGAACCCCTTGAGGGCGTCCAGCGCGCGCTCGGCGGCGGGGACGTCCTCCGCGCGCAGGTGGGACTCGGCGGCGCGGCACAGCTGCGCGTACACCCACAGGTCCTTGCGCAGGCGCAGCGCCGCCTCCTGGGGGTTCATCAGCTCGTCGAAGACGCCTTCGGCCAGGCCCCCGTTGGGCGCGAGCGCCTCCACCAGCGCCACCACCTGGGTGCGCAGCACCGTCGTGAAGGCGGTCGCGGCGCGCAGGGGGGCCTCCGCGTCCCGGTCCAGGTTCACCAGCACCTCGCGGGCCACGCGCTCCGTCTCCCGGGCGATGTCGCGCGCCGCGCGCAGGGTGGCGGCCTGCAGGGCCTTGGAGCCGGCCTTCGGGGACAGCTCCGCGTGCATCCACGACGCGAGCGAGTTGGCCTCGCTGCGCACCAGCGCCAGCAGCACGCGCACGCGCCGGGAGAAGGGCGGCTGCTCCTCGGCGTCCACGTAGGCCAGGTAGTGCAGCAGCCGGAAGAGGCCCAGGAAGGCGGTGGCGAAGACGGTGCGCTGCTCCTCCGGGAGCGCGGCCAGCGTGTCCAGCAGCCGCACCGAGCGGAGCCGGTCGTACTCGACGCGGAACTCCAGGGGGCGGAAGGGGCGGAAGTAGCGGTTGAGGACGATTTCCCGCAGGGACAGCTTGCCCACGTCCTGGAACAGGCCGAGGTTCGCCGCCGGCAGCTTCAGCAGGTGGTCCAGCAGGTTCTTCAGCGCGTCGAAGGCCTCGCGCAGCACGAAGAGGCTCTCGGGCGGCGTCTCCTGGTCCAGCTGCTCCTCGATGAGGGCGCGGCGGACGCGGTCGTCCGCGAGCTGGGTCTCCACGTACTTGCGGAAGACCATCTTCTGGTCGCTGTCCGGGTCCTGCAGGTGGCGCGCGACGCGGATGACGCGGTCCATGGCGTCGCGCACGTCCGCCAGCTCCTCGCGAAAGTCCCGGGTGACGAGCGGCCGGTCGCGTGCGTCCACCACCGTGTTGAGGTTGAGGTAGCGCTCCACCGCGCGCAGCAGCATCTCGAACTCGAAGAGCAGCTCCTCGCGCCCCTCCACCGGAATACCCCGCAGCCAGCGCTCGCGCTCGGCGAGGAAGCCGGCGCGCGAGGTCTGGGAGGCGCGCATCAGGTCGGCGTAGAAGTCACGGGCGACGCGGGGCGGGGCGGGAGGCGTGTCCTGGCTCATGGCATCTCAGAAGAGGCTGCCCTGCGGCGTGGGCGGGGGTTGCTTCTTGAAATACTGGTAGGTGCGGTGCGTGGCCATCCGGCCCCGCGGCGTGCGCTGGAGGAAGCCCTCCTGCATGAGGAAGGGCTCGTACACGTCCTCGATGGTATCGCGCTGCTCGCCCACGCTGGCGGCGATGGTCTCCACCCCCACCGGGCCGCCGCCGAACTTGTCGAGGATGGTCAGCAGAATCTTGCGGTCCATGGCGTCCAGGCCGCTGGCGTCCACCCCGAGCCTGTCCAACGACTTCTTCGCCAGCTCCAGCGTGATTCTGCCATCACCCTCCACCTCCGCGAAGTCACGCAGCCGGCGCAGCAGGCGGTTGGTGATGCGCGGCGTCCCCCGCGAGCGGCTGGCCACCTCGCGCGCGGCGTCCCGCTCCAGGGGGATGCCGAGGATGCGCGCCGAGCGGTGGAGGATGCTCTCCAGTGCCTTGGCGTCGTAGTACTCCAGGCGCTCCTGAATCTGGAAGCGGTCGCGCAGCGGCGAGGTGAGCAGGCCGGTGCGCGTGGTGGCGCCAATCAGGGTGAAGGGCGGCAAATCAATCTTCATCGCCCGGGCGGCGGGCCCGGTGTCGATGGTGATGTCCAGCCGGAAGTCCTCCATGGCCGGGTAGAGGTATTCCTCCACGGCGGCGTTGAGGCGGTGGATTTCATCGATGAAGAGCACGTCCCGCGCGTCGAGGTTGGTGAGCAGGCCGGCCAGGTCGCCCTTGCGCTCCAGGGCGGGACCGCTGGTGACGTGGATGCCCACGCCCAGCTCGTTCGCGATGATGTGCGCCAGCGACGTCTTGCCCAGGCCCGGTGGGCCGGAGAACAGGCAGTGGTCCAGCGCGTCTCCACGGCTGCGCGCGGCCTGCACGTATACCCTGAGCTTTTCGACGACGGGCCCCTGCCCCACGTACTCGTCGAACGAGCGCGGACGCAGGGAGGCCTCGAGCCGGACGTCCTCGGGCAGGACCTCTTCCGAGAGTGTGTCGGACTTCCTCGCCATGACCATCCGGACCCTATACAGGAAGGGCGCGCCTGTCGCCGCACATCTGGTGGCGAGCCCCTCCGGGAGCCGCCGGCCCCGCCAGCCAGGCGGGCAGAGGGAGGGGAAGGCGGCTCCTCACCGAGCGTTTCCAACACATTCCCTCCGCCGACACCCCGAGGCGATTGAAGTGCTCCGGGCGTGTGCGAGATTCCAGCCCGTGAAGCAGGTCTTCGTCCACCCCCGGTGACCGCATGAACATGAGCCCTGTGTTCCGCCCCCTCCCCTCGCTCGCCGGCGCGCGCGCCGAGCCCGTCCCGGGGCTCCGGCTGCAGAAGCTCCGCCGGGCGGCGCTGGACGCGCGCGAAGCCTTCGTGAAGGAGGGCCCGGTGGCCGCGGTGGCCACGTGCGACCTCGTCACCTTCCCCTACCCCGCCCAGTTCGCCTTCAGCGGCGCCGCGCTGTCCCCCGCGCCGTACGTCATGCTGACGAACCGGATGCAGGTGGTGCAGTTCGTGGACCGGGAGGGCGCGCGGCGCACGCTGCTCTTCAACCCGTCCGACTACGAGCGCGGCGTGGCGGCCCCCTTCTACCGCGCGCTGCGCGAGCGCTACGGCGCCTTCGTCTCCGACAAGGTGATGTCCACGCGGCACGGCTCGGTGCAGAGCCACCTGGCCGCGCTGGGGCTGACGCCCGCGGACGTGGACTACCTCGCCTTCGACCACCTCCACATCCAGGACCTGCGCGGCTGGCTGGGCGGTGACGGCATGCCCGCCTACTTCCCCCGGGCCCGGCTGCTGGTGCAGCGCGCCGAGTGGGAGGTGGTGATGGACCTGCACCCCATGCAGGCGGTCTGGTTCGTCCCCGGCGGCGCCGACGTCCCCCGCGAGCGCGTGGTGCTGCTGGACGGCGACGTGTGGCTGGGCCAGGGCGCGGCCCTCCTCAGCACGCCGGGCCACACGCGGGGCAACATGTCCCTGGCGGTGGCCACCTCGCGCGAGGTCTTCGTCACCAGCGAGAATGGCGTGGCCACCGAGAGCTACACGCCGCTGCAGTCGGCCATCCCCGGCGTGCGCCGCTTCGCCGAGCACATGGGCTGGGAGGTCGTCCTCAACGGCAACACGCGCGAGGACTCCCTGGACCAGTATTCCTCCATGGTGGTGGAGAAGCTGTTCGCGGGCACCTCGTCGGTGGACGGCGCGTTCGTCAACTTCCACCCGTCGTCGCAGCTCACCGCGCACGTCATGGCACCCGGCCTGTCTCCCACCGTCGTGCTGCCCGCGCCCAACTTCGGGGACGTGCGCCCCACGCCGGCCTCGCGGCGCGCGGCGTAGCCCGAGCGCCCATGGAGCCCGTGCTCAGCAGTCCTTGCTGAAGCACAGCCACCAGGGACGGAAGGGCACCGCATACAGCTCCTGATCCCGGTCCCCATCCGAGGCGACGAAGAAGACGTTCCAGCCGGCGCGGACGAACCCGAACGGATTCGACGAGGCCTCCGCTGGCGCGATGTCCAGCAGCCGGCTCGTCACCCACGGGTGCCCCGCGCTGTACCAGACCTCGCGTCCGCGCCCCGCCGTCTCGGCGGAGAAGAACAGCCAGCCCGACTCCGCCGCGAGCCCCATGGGGGCGCTCCCCACCGGCCCCGGCTCGAGGTCGCGCACGAGCTCCGTTCCCCGCGCCGTGCCGTCACTGCGCCACAGCTCACGGCCACGCGCCCCGTCGTCCGCGGAGAAGTACAGCACGCCGTCCATCACGACGAGCTCCTTGGGCATCGAGCCCTGCGGCCCGGGCCACAGGTCCCTGACGAGCTCCGTTCCGGCCGCGCTCCCGTCGCTGCGCCACAGCTCGCCACCGTGCATCATGTCGCCCGGGTTGCCGTACCAGTCGTTCGCCCCCGCCAGGAAGTACAGCACGTCGTCCATCGCGGTGAGGTCCGACGGGTAGTCGCCCGGGAAGACGCGCACCCGCTCCGCCGACGCGGGGGCCTTGCGCGCCACCCACAGCTCGCCCACCTCCGTGCCCGGATCCAAAAGGAAGAAGAGGTGCCGGCCCGCCGCCGTCAGTCCGAAAATCACCCCGGCCCCCTCGCGGGAGAAGAGCCGCCTGGGCGCGCCCTGCGGCCCCACCCACCACAGCACCGTCTCGCTGGCATCGGAGGACACCAGCGCCAGGCCCTTGTCCCACGCCGTCAGCTGGCTCAGGGACTGCGCGCCCGCACCCGGCAGGAACGCGTACACCAACGCCGTGCCCTTCTCCGTGCCATCGCTGCGCCACAGCGCGCGGCCGGACAGGCCGTCATCCGCCGTGAAGTAGAGGGCACCGTCCACCTCGGTGAGGAACTCCGGCGCCGAGCCCACCGCCCCGGGCCGCACGTCCCGCACCAGCTTCGTGCCCGCCGCCGAGCCATCCGTGCGCCAGAGCTCCGCGCCGTGGATGCCGTCGTCCGCGACGAAGTAGACCCAGGGCCCCACCTGCGTCAGGTCCCTCGGCTGCGAGCCCGAAGCCCCCGGCTTCAAGTCCTTCAGCCGCGCCGTCCGCTGCGTCCCCGCAGTGCTCGCCCACAGCTCCCGGCCGCTCACGCCGTCATCCGCGCTGAAGACGAGCCCCCGGTCCGCCCGGGCCAGCTCCTGCGGCTGCGAGCCCGAAGGCCCCGGGCGGATGTCCTGTACCCGGCTCGCCACGTCACTGCACACCGCCCAGGGCTGGGACAGCAGCCACGGCGACAGCCCCTCCTCGTCCTCTGTCACCAGGTCGACAGCCGCCTTCGACCTCGGGGCATCGCGCAGCTCTTCCAGGCCCGCCCCCGCTTCCGGTGTGGGCTCGCACCCCACCACGCCCCCACACATCAGCACCGCCCACACCGGCATCGCACGCCATGACGTCATGAATGCAACCCTCGTCTACGGCGTTGCGCCGGACCTCGCCGCTGGAGCTGGAAAGTGTCACTCACGTCGCAGGCCCCTCGTCCGCCCCCAGGTAGGAAATCGCGTCTGCTGTCCGCCATCACGCGACGCCTGACGACGGATGCCGACAGGGTGACACTGGGGCCGTCCAACCCCAGACCCCTTCAAGTTCTCAACAGGAGAGAGGCCAGTACGGCCCAGGCGACGCCCCGGATTTCGCAGTCACAGCGCCGTCACACCGAAGTGTCGCGCGGTTCAGCCTCCGGAGCGCAGCGCCTTGAGCGCCTCGCGGAACAGCGCCTGGAAGGTGGCGTCCGTCCCCAGGCGCTCGCCCGCAAGGTCCGCGGCCTTCTCCGCCTGGGGCTGCTTGTAGCCGAGGTTGAGCAGCGCGGACACCAGGTCCGAGCGCGCGCCACTGGGCGCCGCCGGCGCCGTGCCACGCGACACCGCTTCCAGGTGAATGGTCTTCACCTTGTCCTTGAGCTCCAGCACCAGGCGCTCGGCGGTCTTCTTCCCCACGCCGTGAATCTTCGCCAGCCGGGCCACCTCGCCCCGGGCCAGCGCCGCCACCAGCTCGGGCACCTCCATGCCGGACAGCACCATCAGCGCCAGCCGGGGCCCCACGCGCGACACGCTGTTGAGCAGCTGGAACACCTCCTCCTCGCCCTTCGACAGGAAGCCGAAGAGCTCGAAGGCGTCCTCGCGCACCACGGTGCGCACGCGCACGTCCACCGGCTGCCCCTCTTCCGGCAGCTTCCCCAGCGTCAACGAGGAGAAGTTCACCCGGTAGCCCACGCCACCCACGTCGATGGTGGCGTCCTCCAGGTCCTTCTCCAGCACCGTCCCGCGCAACCGCGAAATCATCTCGCCTCCGGGCGCCGGTACGCGGGCGCCAGCCGGTCCGCAAGCAGCGACGCCGCGCCCTTGCGCTTCTTGCCCGTCGAGGCCGCCGCCGGCACCGCGGCCCGTCCATGGTTGAGGTGGCACAGCGCCACCGCCAGCGCATCACTCGCGTCCGCGCGCTCCAGCGCCGACGCCTCCAGCTCCAGGAACGTGCGCACCATCCGCGCCACCGCGTCCTTTCCGTCCGCGCCGCCCGCGCCCACCGCCTTCTTCACCTTCGCCGGGGCGTACTCGAAGACGGGCAGCCCCGCCTGCGCCGCGGCCAGCAGCGCGACGCCGCGCGCGTGGCCCAGCACCAGGGCGCTGCGCGCGTTCCGGAAGGTGAAGACGCCCTCCACCGCCACCGCTGCCGGCCGGTAGCGCACCAGGGCCGCCGTCAGCGCGCCGTGCAGGTCCTTCAGGCGGTCCGCCAGCGGCAGCGTCGGGTCGCCCTTGATGACGCCGTGGCCCACGTGCACCAGCCGGCCCCGCTTCTCCTCCACCACCCCGAAGCCCATGAACCGGCTTCCCGGGTCAACGCCAAGCACGCGCACGTTCCACTCCGTTCCAGACCGCCGCTACTGCAACAACGACTCCAGCATCGCGTCTTCGATTTCGTAGTTCCCGTGCACGTTCTGCACGTCGTCGTTCTCCTCGAGCGCGTCCAGCAGCTTCAGGAGCTTCTTCGCGGTGTCCATTTCCAGCGCGACGGTGTTCTGGGGGAAGAACACCCACCGCTGCTGTCCCAGCGGCACACCGGCCTCCTGGAGGCGGCTGGCCACCGTGTGCAGGTCCGCCGCCGCACAGCGCACCTCGGCGCCCTCGTCCCCCAGCATGATGACGTCCTCCGCGCCCGCCTCGATGGCCCGCTCCATCAGCTCGTCCTCGGTGGGGCCGGATTTCACGCTGATGACGCCCTTCTTCTGGAACATCCAGGCCACCGCGCCCTCGGCGCCCAGGTTGCCCCCGTAGGCGTTGAACGTGGAGCGCATGTCGGCCGCGGTCCGGTTGCGGTTGTCGGTGAGGCACTCCACCAGGATGGCGACGCCGCCCGGGCCGTAGCCCTCGTACGTCACCTCCTCGTAGCTCTCCCCCTCCAGCTCGCCGGTGCCCTTCTTGATGGCGCGCTCGATGGTGTCCTTGGGGATGTTGGCCTCACGGGCCGCGGCCAGCGCCACGCGCAGGCGGGCATTACCGGCCGGGTCTCCACCACCGAGCCGCGCGGCGACGGTGATTTCCTTGATGACCTTGGAGTACAGCCTGCCCTTGGTCGCGCCCATCGCGGCCTTCTGGCGCTTGATCTTCGACCACCGATTGTGACCGGACATGGTGGGTGTGCCTCGGCGGGCGCCCAGCGGTTGGAGCACTCGCGCCGGGCCTTGTCCCCCACCGGGGGCCGCCGAGTCAAACCCTTCAAACGCCCGCGTCGTCGGACCGCACAGCGCCGTCGAGGCCCCCCACGCCACCCGGTGCGACCCGGGACTTCTTGGGGAAGTCGAGGATGACGGGAGGCTGCGTCCCCCCCACCAGGGTGAGAGGCTCGGCGCCGAACTCCGCGCGAGGATTGGGTACGTCGGCCCCCTCCGAGTCCACCGCCACCGCCTCCACGGAGGGCGCGGGCTCGAAGAAGCCGGGCACCGTCGCGCCGCAGCGCGCCCGCTCACGCTCTTCCACGAGACACGCCGGCACCAGCACGCCCAGCGCGAACAGCCGCGTCGACGCCTCGTAGGCGACCGCCTCGGGGAACGGACACTCCAGCAACATGGCGCGCAGCGTGCGGCGCCCGTCGAAGAGCCGCACCACCTCGCCCACGTCCTCGGGCAGCGACGACAGCACCTCCGCCAGCCGGGCGAAGTCCACCGTCAGCCGTGACGCGAGCGGAAGGCCCCGGGCACGCAGCGCGTCGAAGCGCTCCAGGCCCTGCAGCACCGTCTCGCACAGGTAGGGCCGGTCCATGGAGAACGAGCCCTTGTGCAGCTCGGGCCCGAGCATCACCGCGTACTCGCCGCGGCCGAAGCAGAGCATGCGCCGGAAGGCCAGGCTGCCGCGCTCGCCCTGGAAGACGGCGTCCACCACCAGGCCGTGCCGGAAGGCGAACCAGCCCTGGCCCTCGGTCATCACCACGCGGCCGGAGCGGACGCCGGCCAGAAGCGCCCGCGCCACGTCCGGCAGCGGGAGTCGCTCGGTGTGAGACTCGACGGCCGCGTCACCCGTGCACCGGCCCGCCTTGAGCAGGGCCAACGCCACCACGTCGCGCACGTCGACAGGCAGGGCCAGGTAGTCGTCCGCGCCCACGCCTCCCGCGAGGTCGCGGTGGAAGTCCTCCTCGCGCCGTGACAGCAGCAGCACCGGCAGGTGCGCGGTGCGAGTGTCCGCGCGGACCTGGCCGCAGAGGCTGAAGCCGTCTCCGTCCGGCAGCTCCACCGCGGAGATGACCAGCTGCGGCGCCACACCGTCCTCCGCCAGCGCCTCCAGCGCGGCCAGCGCCCCCGTCACCAGCAGCACCTCGAAGCCCGCCTCCGCCAGGGCCGCGGCCAGCGCCGCCTGCGTGCCCGGCTCCGAGTCCACGAGCAACACCCGAGGCCTGCCGCGTGACGCACGGCGACGCAGCCCCATCTCGGCCGGGGTACCCGGTCCGGCGCACTTGGAAGGTTGTGGCAGCGCGGTAGCCATGAATTCCGAAATCTTCGCGCCAAGCCGGACAAATTCGCAAGGAGCATACAAGCCCCTGGAATCGTTGGGTTTCCGCTCGCCACGTCGCGGAGTAGGGTGTGCGGCATGATGCGCCCAGGCTGGTTCGGTCCCCTCCTCTCCGCCCTGTTGCTGGTGTCCCTGGAGTCCGCCGCGCAGGCGCCGGTCCCCACCTCCAATGCAGCTGCGACGCATGGCACCCAGTCGGAAGCGGCGTTGCTGCGAGGCTCGAGCGAGGACCCGCTGGGCGCGGTGCTGGCGCCGGTGACGCTGCCGGACGGGGCCACGGCGCTCTATGGCTTCGTGGGCGCGCCGGAGCTGGGCGTGGGCTTCCGGCAGGGAATCTCCGGCTTCGAGCTGGAGGCCCGCGGACGGCTCCAGTGGTTCCAGCTGTCCGCGGCGCTGGAGGTGGCGGCGCGGCGCAAGGTGCTGGAGCAGGGCGCGCTGTCCCTGGCGCCCACGCTGGGGCTGGGCGTGGTGTTCAACTCGGGCGCCACGTACATGGATGACCGGAACTTCTCCGGCGTGCTGCTGCGTGTCACGCCGGGGCTGGTGGCGGGCTGGCGCGTGGCGGACACGGTGTCCGTGCTGGGCCTGGTGGACGTGCCGGTGGACATTGGCCTGTCCAATGGCGAGTCACGGCGCATCCAGGCGCTGGGCGGCGGCGGCGTGGAGGTGTACCTGGGCAGCAACCTCTCGGCGCTGGCCGCGGGCCAGCTCGGGGTGGAGTCCTTCCAGGAGCGCGCGGGCGAGAGCCACACGCGCCTGGGCTACAGCGTGCGGCTGGGCCTGGGCGCCCGGCTCTTCTGACGCACGTCAGGACGCAGCGCTCCCGCGCCTCGAGCAACCCCTGGCGTGACAGGCCCTGCACCTCGGCGGTGTGCGTTCGGCAGCCCGCGTCAGTCCGGCAACGGCGCCTGCCGCGGCGTCCCCATCAGCTCCAGGGTCCGCAGCGCGACCTGGATGAGCGTCTGCGCACACGGCTCGCATCCACCACCGCAGCAGCGTGGCCAGCGGCCCTCGGGATTGCGCAGCAGCGGCCGCACGCAGGACACGTAATAGCTGGGGAAGCCGAGCTCCTCGCTGGCGCGAACCAGCGCGGCTTCGAACGGCGGTGGCGAGGAGTTGGTGACGTCGGACACGATGGAGTCATAACAGCCACCGTGTCCGATTCCCACCCGTCTGCACGCCGCGTACGGGCTCAGGGCGTGACGAGCACGCGCGCTCCCACTTGCGAATCATTCGCCACCACGAGGTCCGGCGTACTGCCCGCCCTCACGTTCGCGCCCACGTACCAGACGTCTCCAGCGCTCACGTTGGCGATGGAGCGGACCGACCACGTCTGGCAGAGCCCGGGCCCGAGCGACACGCTGACCTGCCCCACGGCAACGTCTCCAGACGTCTCGAGGTGCTCGTCCCGCGAGAGGTAGGTCGTCAAGATCGCGCCGCTCCCCGGAGCGGCGCCCCGATTGCAGACAGTCACCGTCGTCGTGAACGCACTTCCTCTGCGAACGGAGGAGGGAGCGCTGACCGAGGCGACAGCGAAGTCACTCCCCTGCCCCACGGCCATGGGGACGGCGAATGACAGTGCCTTCCATTCGGCCTCGGATCTGGCGGCATACCGATACCCGAGCTGCGCCACCAGCCTGTAGGGACCATCCCGCGCGACATCCGTCGAGCCAAACAGCATGAGCTGCGAGCAGGCGCCACTCGCCAGCTCTTGCTGCGTGCTCGAAGCGGAGAACTCGGCCACGGGAAAATCATCCTCCGTGCGAAGGGAGAGGCGGATTTGGGTAGGAGGCTGAGGCAGCGGACTCCTGTTGCACACCGTCACGGTCGAGATGAAGCCCGTATTGGCGAGCAACCCGGTGGGTGCTTGCACGTCGGTGATGAGCAACCCCGTCTGGCCCGTCACCTGGAACACTGCTCCTCTCACGAGGTTGTTCGACTCCATGACCTCAGGGACTGCATTGGCTTCATCCACCCAGGCCGTGAGCCGCCAGGCCCCCTCCTCCCAGGGCGCCGTCAGCTCCGCGTCCAACGTAGTGCAGCCCCCAGGCACCAGCGGGTCCACGGGCAGCGTCGTGCCCACCATCTGAGGCGAACCATGGGTGTCTGGCTCCGGAAGGAAGGACACCCACACCGGCACTCCGGGCGTCGCGACATTGCCCTTGTTGCACACAGTCACAGAAGCGCTCAGCAGCCCACCCTCCGACACGACCGGAACCGAGGCCTGGACCTGGGTCACCACCAGGTCGGGCCCCGAGCCAATCGCCACCTGCGGCCCCACGAGCGCATTGTCGTCCACATCCAGCTCGCCGCCTTCAGGGATGACGAGCTCCACGAGCGCCTTCACGTAGACGTTGCCAGCCAGCCCTTCCAGGGGGACCGTGCCCACCACGGGAAGCACCACACAGCCTTTCCCGAGCGCATCGAACGTGCGCGTTCCCACCCGCACACCAGTGCGGGCATCCGGGTCACCCGACAGCGCCACATGGATGGCCAACCGGCGCGCGGGGATGCTGCCGGTATTGCAGACCTTCACCTCCGTGGAGAATGAAGCGCCGGGCACCAGCGCATGCGTCAACGGCGTGACGCGAGCGACGCCCAGTTCCACCCAATCCCCCAAGCGAAGCTCGGCGGACCTGTCGTTGTTGTCCGCATGCGCCTCCGGGTGCGACCCCTCCGGATTCACCGTGGCCGTCAAGCGCCAGCGGCCCGCCGCATTCTCCACGGAACCCAGCGGTTCGTCCCATTCGACGCACTGGTTCGCGGCCAGCGCCGGGACGTCACGGCTCGCGACGCTCAGCACGCCTTCGGCCTCAGTCTCCAGGGACTGGAGCTGGAACCGCACCTGCGAGGCCTCCGCGGGCGCAGTGCCCTGGTTGCAGACAGTCAAACGCACCGGGAGGAGGCCGTTGCTCGACTCCACGGTCGGGACGTTCAGCGAGGCGATGACGTAATCGGGAACAGTGCCCACCACCTGGGTGGACACCGCGCTGACATTGTTCGTCACGTCATCCTCGGGCCGGCCGTACGCCGTGGCCGTGATGAATGCGAGGTGCCACCGGCCCATCTGCTCAATCTGGCCATCCAACGGGATGAGCTCGCACGCCCCAGCCTCGAGTGAAACGCCGAAACGCCAGTTCAGCAGGGCGTCCTCGGTATCGACGTGCATGTCGGCTGACAGGTAGAGCCCGACCTGTGCAACGCCATGTCCCATGCCCCGGTTGCACACGCGAGCTGTCGTCGCGAAAGATTCCCCCGGACGAGCCACCGCGGGCACCGACACCGACTCGACGACGAAGTCCGGAGGCGCATCGAACGTCACGGGAGCGCCGTCGTGGGCATTGTTCTCTTCGGACAGCTCGACGACACGCGATTCCCTGTCCACCAGCGCCCCGACAAACCAGGTGTTTGTCCGAACCGGCTCGCCTCGGAGCGCGACCGGCAGCAAGGCACACGCCCCCGCGGCCAACACGCCTGTCGGCACGCTTTCGAGCAGCGCGTCATCAGGGGAGAAACAAGGGTCACGGGAGGCGAACAGCGTCACGTCCGTGCGCGCCTCACGACGCCCCTCGTTGCAGACCGTCACGTCCACCTGATACGGCAGCTCACCATGGACGCGCGCAGGCGCCTGGATGTTCGTGATGACGAAGTCAGGCAAGTCGTTCGCGCGGGCCTCAGTCACGAATCGTGAGGCAACACGCGCCGCCGGAGGCAAGCGGTTGCACATCCCGGGCGTGACCGACGGAATGGCTGACACACGCTCAGATGTGGCAAGCACACTCCACGGCACCAGAGCGCCCAACGCTCCACCCAACACAAGCCCCCATCTCGATGCAATTCCTGACGGCATGATTCCCCCTCATGTGCACGCGTGCCTGCCACCCTGGCGGCATGACACCGGCGGCCCGAGGACGTGCTCTAGCACAGCCTCCTGACCACGAGCGACGCGGCCACTGAGTGCACCAAGGGAGCCGGTGTCCACAACGCCCCGGGCGCGAGTCCGCTTCAAACTGGAGGAGGATTCAGGGGTTCAACGGGTTCCCGAACGGTCGCACCGCCGCGAGTCACCACAGCGAGGACTGTGCGGGAAGCTCAGGCTGAGCCATTGCGGGCTGGCAGGTCGCGCACCAGTGCGTGTTCCGTCCGCCCACCCGCTGATGAGAGACAGGGGTTTGGCAACGTGGACATGGTGCACCGGCGCGGCCGAAGACGTTGCGGCGGTGCTTCGCCAGCCCCTGGACGCCGAAGAGGTCCCGCTGCGTCCCGCGCATGCGCAGGCCCTCGTCGAGCACGGCGCGAATGGCCTGCGTCAGCCGCGCCACCTCGGCGGCCGAAAGTGATGTGGCCATGCGACGTGGATCAATCCCCGCGCGCCACAGGCTCTCGTCCGCGTCCCGGTTGCCCAACCCCGCGATGACGCGCTGGTTGAGGAGCACCGTCTTCAGCGGGCTCTTGCGCCGCCGGAGCCGCTGGGCCAGCAGGTCCGGCGTGAAGCCGTCATCGAGCGCCTCGGGCCCCAGCTCGTCCAGCTTCAGACGCGCGGCCAGCTCCTCGGAGTGCGCCAGCGCGACGCGCGCGTACCCCAGCGAGTCCGTGAGGTGCAGCTCCTCGCCGCCCTCCAGCCCGAGCACCACCAGGGTCGACGGTGAGCGCTCGCTGCCCGTGGGCCGCAGCGCCAGTTCGCCAAAGAGCATGAAGTGGAGCGCGAGCACCGTGCCGTCATCCAGCGGCATGAGGATGAACTTGGCCCGCCGGGACGCGGAGGAGACCCGGCGTCCCCTCAAGGCTTCGACGAAGGCCGTTGGCTCGGGGAAGCGGACGACGGCCGGAGCCAGGACCTCGGCGCCAGTGAAGCGGCGGCCCACGACGGCCTGCCGCAAATCCCGGGTGATGATTTCGACTTCGGGAACCTCTGCCACGCGGACGTCTCCTCCGCACATGCATGGTGCGGAGGCCCGAGGCCGCGCCACGAAGACGTGCCACCCGCCAGCCGGCCTGGCCGCCCTCCAGGATGGAAGCAGACCGCCCCCATGAAGCGCCGTCAGGCACCGGGGGTCCGCGCCTCTCTACGAAGCGCGGACCTCGACCTCCCGCACCTCGCGAGACACCTCCCGGACCTGGACCTTCACGTCGAGGAAGTGGGCCATCGTGTGGAGCTGCGTCTGCGCATGGCCATCCAGCGGCAGCGTGCGGAAACTGCCCCCCTTCGCCAGGGCGAGCAGCAGCAGCAACTGGTCGCACAGGTGCTCCCCCACTGGCACCTCCGCGTCGAGGTAGCGCTTCACCTCCTCGGCCACCTGCTCCGCCACCACCTCGGCCCGCTTCCCGCGCTCGCCGAAGCCCGTGAAGACCTCCGTCACGTGCTCGCTCTCCACTTCGGCGACCAGCACGTTTCCCGGCCCGGGCGAACGCTTGAGCTCCTCCGTCCGGAGCTCGTCCGGCCGCCACTTCAACGCCGCCCCCGCCGTGTGCAGCTCCCGCTGCGCCACGTCGAACGGCACCATCGCAATCACGGCCTTCAGGTCACGGCGGAGCACCCGGCCGCGCTCCAGCAGGTGCAGGGGCTTCAGCGGCGCGGGCCGCACGTCGACGCGGAACCTGCCGCCACCCGCGGGGAAGAAGCCGGGCCGCGACAGGGAGGCCTCCACGGAGGGGCCCATGCGCCGCACCAGCGGCAGGTAGGCCCGCTGGAGGAAGTCGAACGGCGGGGCCAGGGGGTTGTGCGTTCCGCCTTCCAGCAGCAGCGTGGACGGCCCCTCCGCCAGGAGCAGCGCCGGCAGCACCGTCTGCAACACCAGCGTCGCGCTTCCCGCCGTGCCCACCGCGAAGTGGTAGTTCCCCGCGGCCAGGGCGCGCGGACGGAAGGTCAGCGCACGCGAGCCCAGCTCCGCGCCCGACACCTCCGCCGCCCCCACCGCCTCCGCGGCCTTCACGGACGTGAGGTGCTGGCGCAACAGGCCCGGCTTCTTCCGGCCCGCTCGGATGTTCTCGATGGTGAACGGCGTCCCCGTCACCAGCGACAGCGCCAGCGAGGTGCGCAGCACCTGCCCTCCGCCCTCTCCCAATGAACCATCGATGCGGACCATGTCCCGCCTCCTTGCTGCCCGCGATTCACGCACCATCCGGGATGCACTGACACCGCTGTGAAAATAGCGGCGCCCGCCTCCCCATCCTGGCGGCCTTTCGGCCTCTGGGGGAGAGCGGGCGCCTCGGTGTCTTCATCCCGGCATGGTCGCCTCTCGATTTCGCCTAACCCTTCACGCAGACGACCTGCTTCAGCGTGTGGACCACTTCCACCAGGTCCGCCTGCGCCGCCATCACCGCGTCGATGGACTTGTACGCGGCCGGCGTCTCGTCGATGACGTCCGCGTCCTTGCGGCACTCCACGCCCGCGGTCGCCTTCACGTGGTCCTCCAGCGTGAAGCGCCGCTTCGCCGCCTCACGCGACATCACCCGGCCCGCGCCGTGGCTGCACGAGTGGAAGCTGTCCGCGTTCCCCTTCCCGCGGACGATGTACGAACGCGCCCCCATGCTCCCGGGGATGATGCCGAGGTCGCCCTCGCGCGCCCGCACCGCGCCCTTGCGCGTCACGAAGCAGTTCTTCCCGAAGTGATGCTCCCGGGCGATGTAGTTGTGGTGGCAGTTCACCGCCGCGTCCTTCAGCTCGAACGGCGGCAGCTCACCGCTCGACTGCAGCGCTTCCACCGCG
Source organism: Pseudomyxococcus flavus (assembly GCF_050038885.1). Taxonomy (NCBI): domain Bacteria; kingdom Pseudomonadati; phylum Myxococcota; class Myxococcia; order Myxococcales; family Myxococcaceae; genus Pseudomyxococcus; species Pseudomyxococcus flavus. The sequence continues at coordinate 395,896 of NZ_CP143624.1, forward strand.
GCGTGCAGCATCAGGTCCCGGTTCGTGGCGGCGAAGTCCTGCGCCCAGCTCACCGCGAAGACGTAGTCCTCGAAGTGCTCGGTCCCCTCCGCCAGGTACGCCAGGTCAGCGTCCGGCAGGTTGATGAACCAGCGGCGCATGTCCTCCTTCGCCAGCTCGATGAAGTAGCTCCCGATGCGGTTCCCCACGCCGCGCGAACCCGAGTGCAACATCAGCCACACGCCGTCCGACTCATCGAGGCACAGCTCGATGAAGTGGTTTCCCGTCCCCAGCGTCCCGAGGTGCGCCAGCTCCGGCCCACGGCCGATGCGCGGGTGCTTCGCGACGATGCGGTCGTACCCCTCCACCAGCCGCGCCCACGCCTGCTGGTGCCGCGCAGGCGCCACCCGCCACGCGCCCACGTCGTTGCGGCCGCCGTTGTCCGAACGGCCGTGAGGCACCGCCCGCTCAATCGCCGAGCGCACCCCACGCAGCGAGTCCGGGAGCTGGTCTGCCCGCAGCGTCGTGCGCACCGCAATCATCCCGCAGCCGATGTCCACGCCCACCGCCGCCGGCACCACCGCGCCCACCGTCGGCACCACGCTCCCCACCGTTGCGCCGTAGCCGCGGTGCACGTCCGGCATCACCGCGACCCACTGATGGATGAAGGGCAGGCCGCGCAGGTTGCGAAGCTGCTTCTTCGCCTCGTCCTCGAACGGAACCCCCACCGTCCACGCCTTGATGGGGCGGCCCGCCTCGTCCGACAGCACCTCGTAGTTCCCGTTGTCGCGGCTCATCGTCTTCACCTTTCCCGTCGTCCGCCGGGCGCTGTGTCCCGGTCACGTGGCGGGGATACAGCAGCCGGCGTGCCAACCCCTCCTCCGAGGGAAGGCCCGCCGGGCGACGTGGCACGGCCTATCTCCTGGGATAAAGTGCTATCTCCATGGCGAAATCACGGGCGCGGAAGACGGTGGTCCTGGGCATGCTCGGGACAACGCTGGACAACGGACAGGGGCCCCAGCGCTGGACGCGGTGGCGTCCCACGGTGGCGCTGTGCCAGCAGGAGGACCTGCTGGTGCATCGGCTGGAGCTGCTGCACCCGCCCAACGCCTCCGCGCTGGTGGCCACGCTGGTGAGCGACATCCGGCAGGTGTCTCCCGAGACGGAGGTGCGGGGCACGCCCCTGGCCATCCAGAACCCCTGGGACCTGGAGGAGACCTACGGCGCGCTGCTCGACTACGTGCGCGGCTACGCCTTCAACCCGGAGGCGGAGGACTACCTGGTCCACATCACCACCGGCACGCACATCGCGCAGATCTGCATGTTCCTGCTGGTGGAGAGCCGGCTCATCCCCGGCAGGCTGGTGCAGGTGTCGCCCGACCCGAGGGACCGCGCGGGCCCGGGCACGCACACCCTCATCGACCTGGACCTGTCCCAGTACGACACGCTGGCGGCGCGCTTCCGGCAGGAACAGCGCGAAGGCCTGGCCTTCCTCAAGTCCGGCATCGACACCCGCAACGCCGCGTTCAACCGGCTCATCGAGCGCATCGAACAGGTGGCCGTCCAGTCCCGCGCGCCCCTGCTCATCACCGGCCCCACGGGCGCGGGCAAGTCGCAGCTCGCGCGCCGCATCTACGCCTTGAAGAAGGCCCGGCGCGGCGTGGCCGGCCCCTTCGTGGACCTCAACTGCGCCACGCTTCGAGGCGACGGCGCCATGTCCGCGCTCTTCGGCCACGTGAAGGGCGCCTTCACGGGCGCGCTGAGCGACCGGCCCGGCCTGCTGCGGCAGGCGAACGGCGGCGTGCTGTTCCTGGACGAAATCGGTGAGCTGGGCGCGGACGAGCAGGCCATGCTGCTGCGCGCGCTGGAGGACAAGCGCTTCCTGCCCGTGGGCGCGGACCGCGAGGTGGAGAGCGACTTCCAGCTCATCGCCGGCACCAACCGCGACCTCCAGCTCGAGGTCGAACGGGGGCGGTTCCGCGAGGACCTGCTCGCGCGCATCAACCTGTGGACCTTCCGGCTGCCCGCGCTGCGCGAGCGTCCGGAGGACATCGCCCCCAACCTCCTCTTCGAGCTGGACCAGGCCTCCGAGGCCGTGGGTACCCGCGTCACCATGAACAAGGAGGCCCAGGCCCACTTCCTGGGCTTCGCCACGTCCCAGGAGGCGCGCTGGTCGGGCAACTTCCGCGACCTCAACGCGGCGGTGCTGCGCATGGCGACGCTGGCGGACGGCGGACGGATTACGCGCGACGTCGTGGACGAGGAGCTCGAACGCCTCCGCGAGCAGTGGCGGCCCGCCGGGACGCAGGCGGGCCCGGGCGCCAGGGACCTGGTGGCGGAGCTGCTGGGCGACAGCCTCGCGGCGGAGCTGGACCGGTTCGACCGGGTCCAGCTCGCGGACGTGCTGAGCGTCTGCCGGACGTCGCGCACCCTGTCGGATGCGGGGCGCGTGCTGTTCGCGCAGTCGCGCGCCCAGAAGAAGAGCATCAACGACGCGGACCGGCTCAAGAAGTACCTCGCCCGCTTCGGCCTCACGTGGGCGGACGTCAGCGGGCGAGGTGCTCAGGCCGGGCGGTGAGCCCGACTCACAGCATGGGCATGCCGCGCGTCGTCACGCCCTTGCCGCCCTTGCTCCCGGAACTGCCCGTGTGCCCGAGCAGGTAGAAGGACTCCTGGCGGGGAACGAAGAACTTCCAACCCTCGTCGGTGAGGTAGGCCGGGTCCTCCATCATCACGAACACCTTCTGTCCGTCCCACTCCGGCACCGGGGTGGCGGTATTCAGCTCGATGGCGATGTACGAGCCCTTGCGGAGCGTCTTCGGCGCCTCCTGACGGCTCGCCGAGCGGAAGTCGATGCTCGCGCCCAGCGCGTGTCCCTGGTTGCCCAGCGGATGGCTGTACACCATCGCCTCGATGCCCTTCTCCTTCATCTCCGCCATCGTCTGCTCATACACCTCCGCGGACGAGCGGCCCGGCCGGGAGGCGCGCAGCATCAGCGCGTCCTGGAGCTCGAGGGTGTTGCCCAGCGCGCGCTTCAGTCCGTCGGGCACGTCCGTCTCGCCCTCGCGCAGCACGTAGGCCATCTTCTGCCAGTCCGAGTTCAGCCCCATGTAGGTGATGCCGAAGTCCACGTGCAGCAGGTCTCCGCGGAGGATGACGACGTCCTCCTTCGCGGGCGCCAGGAAGCCTCGCGAGGTGGAGCCGTCCATCCCCTTGCGCTGCACGCGCAGGTCCGGCTGGAACCAGGTGTCCACGCCGAGCTGCCAGAGCCTGTCGTAGAGGAAGCGGCGCACGTCGCCGACCGTCGTCTTCCCCGGCACCACCACCTCCGGAGAGAAGGCCTCCTTCACCACCATCTCCGTCAGCTCCACCAGCCGCTGGTAGTGCTTCCACTCCTCGGGGAGGCGCGTGTCCAGGTACTCCTCGATGAGCGGCGCCGCGCTGATGAAGCGGGCCTCCGCTTCCGCGCCCAGCGCCTCCACCAGGAAGGCATAGCTGTCACGCGTCAGGCTGCGCGTCACCCCGCGCTTGCCGCCAATCCCCAGGGCAATCGTCCGGGGCTGATGGCGCGCGACCAGGTCCGCCAGGATTTCCTGCGGCTTGCGCCCCTCGGCGGGCAGCGCGAAGAAACGCGCGAGCGTGGCCTCCGAGTAGCCGGTGAGCGCCACGCGCAGGAGGCCCGCGTCTCCCCCATCGATGAACACGAAGATGTCCCGATTGCCGGCATAGGGCCGCGGCGGGGCGATGAACTGGGTGAGCGGGTCGTCGTGGAACTCCTCGTTGACGACCACCCACATGCCCACGCCGTGACGGCGCATCATGTCGAGCAGCATGCCGTGGCGCTTCTCCAGCCAGGCCTCGCGCTCGGCAATCTGCTCCGACCAGGGCAACAGCGCCGGCACCTTGGCGCCGGTGGCACCATTCCCCGTGGTGGTACAGGCGGCCAGCAACAACAGCGGCAAGGCCGCCCACTTCACGGACTTCATGCGAGGACTCCCATCGAGAAGGAGCCCTCACCGTACCTCAGGAACCAGGAGTCCTCCGCCCCCAGAGCCCTTGGCGTCTCTGGAGGCGGAGGGCCTGGGGCGCATCCCCTCCCTCGCTCCCTGGAATTCCGCGCTCCAGCCTCTCCGGATGGACCCGTCCCCAACTTCCGAGTCACGTGGTCGTCGGCCCCCCAGGTCACGACGCGTCCACCCTTCCAGATGACGGCTGTCCCCCGACGCCGTCCAGCCAGAGCGGGGCCTTCCCCCTCCCGCGCGCCAACCTCAGAAGCTGGCGATCTGGAACTCGAAGTCGAATGCCTCGAGCTCCATCCCCCCCAGGTCCTCCGCGTTCCCCCCTACTTCCACCACGACGCTCCGTACGTCCCCCTGGCCTCCCCCGGTGATGCCCCCGTCCGACCGCGCCCCCCAGCCGCCGCCCATGGCGCCCCGCCCCTCCTCCGGTGCCCAGATACCGCTCGCGTCTCCACGGCCCCGCGCATCACCACGAAACATCGCTCCCCCTTTTGGGAGGCGCGCCCCTATTGCCTCCCTGATCTCAGATACGGACCCAGCCCTTTTTCTTGTGTATTCTGTTCAAAAAAATCCGGGGCGCCCCGTCTGGAGCGCCCCGTGAGGCCTGTATCGCCTGAGCGATTCAGGAGAGCCCTGAGACGGCTGTGTCTAACGCTGAGGTTCCGTGGCGTCGTCGCCCGGCTGAGACGACGTATTCACGGTCGGAGCGACGGACATCTTCGCTGAGTACGGCGGGTGTGCCGTCAGCCCCGGTGTCGGCTCCGGCGGCGGATCATGCGGATTGATGCTCACCACGCGCCCATCCCGCTGAGGCTTCTTCGAAAGCTTCTTCACCATCGCATCCCCCTCGCTGCGGCACCGGCGGGCTCCGGCGACATGCCATCCCCCGGCCTCCGCTCCCGGTTCAACGCGGCGAGTCGGATTTCTTGGCGCTTATTCGAAGAGAAGGATGCCGTGGACCCAGTCCGAGGACGGGTGGGTGGCCAGCCAGTTGCGCCGCTCGTCCCGGAGCGCCAGCGCGGCGGGCGCGCCGCCCCGGATGCGCTCTCGCACCGCCTCGAAGAAGCGGCCCGCCGAGTCGGGGATTTCGACCGTGGACGCCAGCACGGTGGAGGCCCCCGCCTCGATGAACGCCACGGGCAGGCTGAAGGCCTCATGAAGGAAGGGCGTGGCCCGGGCCGCGCTGCACGTGGCCAGCAACACCAGGGGCGCGTGCTCCAGCTTCAGCGCGCGCACCTGGGCGGCGGACAGCGCGTAGCGGCCATCCATTTCAGGCGAAAGCACCACCAGCGAGGCATCGGACATCTCCGGACTGAAAACGCCGTGCGCGTGAATCTCCACCTCGCTGGCCTGGGCCATGGCGGCGAGCACCCGGGTGGGCGTGGCCTGCATGCCCGACAGCTCGAGGCGCCTTGGGTCTGGCGTGGCTGGCGGCGCCAGGGGCGGCAGTCGAGGCAGGCCCAGCGCCGACGGGGCGTCCACGCCGTTGACGACGAGGTGCGGGCCCATGTCCGGCGCCCGCTTCGGGGGCGCCCCCTGAGGACGGCCCACGCGATAGCTCCAGGCGATGTCGGCGGGGAGCAGCCCTCGCAAGCCATGGACGGGGGGCAGCGCCAGCACATCCACCTGCGCACACCCCCGCAGGGCGGACTGAAGTGACGGGGGCACCAGGCTGGAGGCATCCCGCCCCAGGGGCTCCTTCCGGCTGGCGTCGAAGTGGCCGCGCAGCTCGCCCTGGGCGTCGCGCAGGGCCACCACGGAGCGCTCGTAGTCCACGGCCACGCCCAGCACACACCGGTCCGGAGCCTCCACCCGAAGCGCGGCGCCCATCAGCGAGAGGGCTTCGCCCGCATCCCCACGCCGGCCCGCCTCATGCGCCAGCACGTTGTAGGCGCCCATCCGCGTCTTGCGGGCGTCCACGTCGTCGGGCAGTGACTCCGCCTGCTGAATGGCGCTGCGCAGCAGCTCCAGGCCCATGGCGCGGTCGCGTTCGAGCACGAATTGCCCCTCGGCGAAGCTCATCTGCGCGAGCTTGCCCGCCGAGGGCTGGCCGCGGCGCAGCTCGGACAAGGTGCGCCGCAGCAGGTCCGCGTCCTGACTGTCGGCGCCGAAGCGCGCCAGGTTGGACAGCAGCAGCGCGCCGGGCAGCCCCAATGAGCCGCCGCACTCCAGGGCCCGCTCCAGCTCGTGCCGCGCCTCCTCCGCGTCGAACTCCAGCCAGGCCAGGTACGCCAGGTTGCGGTGGACGTACGTCCGTTGCTCGCAGGACTCCGGCATCCGAGCCAGCGACTCGCGCAGGTATGCCCGCGCGCTGGCGACGTCCAGCCGGTAGCGGGCGATGTGCGCCAGCTCCTGGAGGAACTGCTGCTCCAGCTCCCATTCCTCCAGCTCCCGGGACGCCTGCCACCCGCTCCACGCATGCTCGAAGGCCTCGGCCGGGCGGTTGAGCGCGAGGTACAGGTCCGACAGCCGCTTCTTCAGCGTGACGCAGCGGTAGCTCAGCCCCTGGCCCCGACAGGCGCTCACGGCCGCGCGCAGCCGCGCCTCCGCCTTCCACCAGTCACCGCTGCGCGCCTCGGCGCCCGCGAGCTCGCGCTCGGCCAGCAGGGACAACCAGGGGTCGTCTGCCTCGCGAGCGAGCCGGGTGAAGTCCTCCAGGTGGCGCGGCACGGCCATCTGGTTGACGAGCGCGCCCAGGTACAGGTCGTCCTCGCCCGCGAGGCGAAGCGTCTCCAGGAAGCGCTGTCGCTGGGGTGATGGCAGCTCCCCACGCACGAGCTTCGCGTAGTCGACCGCCAGGGGCGCGCGGTGCCCGAAGTCCCGCTGCGCCACGCGGAGCACGTAGTGCCGGAGCACGGCGCCGCCCTGGACGCCGTCCAGCACGTCGGCCAGGGGCAACAGGCGCAGCGCCCGCTCGCGCGACGGAGCGGCCCGCACCGCGTCGTAGAAGGCCAGCCGGACGATGCCAGGGAACCGCCGGGCCTCTTCCAGGGGCAGCCGCGCCTGGGCGTCCACCATCAAGTCCCGCACCGCCGCTCGCGCCCCCTTCCAGGCCCGGCCGCGCGCCTGCGTCTGCTGTCGGAGCGCCCGTGCCCGGCTCCGGGCCTCCTCGCTCCAGCCCGGCGCGCCCTGCTTCGCCACCGCGTCGAAGGCCTCCGCGGCCAGCAGCGTCAGCCCCATCTGCCGCAGCACCAGCGCCCGGTTCCACTGCGCCTGGGCATGGTCCGGCGCCTGCCGCAGCACCCCGTCCAGCAGCGCCAGGGCATCCTCGGGGTGCCCCTGCTCCAGCGCGATGATGGCCAGGTCGCTGTCCCGGTCCGGCGACGACGGCATCCGGTGAAGGAAGTCCGAGGCCTGCCGCAGGTCCTTGCGGACGAGGTACGCGGCGGCGATGCCATGCAGGTCGCCCCGGTCCTCCAGGTCCGCCAGCGCTCGCAAGGGCACCACGGGCGTGGCGACAGCGTCCGCCGCGCCGGCGCGCAAGGGCGCGTAGGGCCGGTGGGCATCCGCGTGCGCATAGGCCACCCGGGCCTCGAGGATGCGCGAGGAGGCCTGCCCGAGCCACACCTCGTCCCGGACCTCACGCACGGTCGGCTTGAAGACGAAAAACAGCAGGATGGCCGCCGCCATGGCGCCCACCGCGCCCAGGGTCCATCGAACACGCGCGCGCCATGTGGCGGCAGGACGCGACGTCGGGGGTACCGGCACGAAGGACTCCAGCGACGCGTCGGCCGCGTCCTCCTCCAGCACCTTGGGGTCACCCAGGGCATGGAAGCCCAGGAGCTCCAGCTGCATCGCCTCGTGCAATCCATTCGCGCATGGGTCGCAGCGGGCGAGATGGTGACGGAAGTTCTCCTCGTCCACCGGCGTCAGCTCACCGTCGAGAAAGAGCGAGAGCCGGTTGCAGAGCGGGCTCATCACGCACCGCCTCCGCCGGTCAGCGGCAGCAACAGTTCCTTCAGCTCCTTGCGGGCCTGGTAGAGCCAGCTCCCCACGGTGCCTTCGGGCACCCCCATGCGCTGGGCGATGGCGCGGTAGCGCAGCCCGGAGGCGTGCAGGGTGTAGGCCTCACGCACGCGCGGATTGGAGAGCTGGGCGATGGCGCTCCGGAAGTCCTGCTCGGAGATGTGCTCCCACACCTCCTGCGCTTCCGGCTCGGGCGCCGCGACCTCGTCGCGCACCAGGCGCAGCTCCGGGCGCTCCTGCTCCAGCAGCTCCGAGCGTCGTTTGCGACACTGGTCCAGGAAGTGATTGGTGAGCGCGCGACACAGCCACGCCCTGTAGACCGGCTCCGGCTGCGCGGAGAGCGAACCGTGGTGCAGCAGTCCGCGCGTGAGCGCCTCCTGCACCAGGTCCTCCGGGTCAATGCCTCCCTGACCGCACAGCCGCTTCGCCAGGGCCAGCAGCATGGGCCTGACACGATGCGCGAACTCCTCGAACTCGTCGGGATGCACACCCGTACTGTAGGCCACAGGAATTCGAATGACTGTGGCAATGCGATGGCCGCTCATCGACCCGGCCTCCTTCCACGCCTCTCGAAACGTGGTTCGGGCCAATCCTTGGGAAGCCGTCGTGAAGCAGACTTAATCGCATTCAGTTGCGCTCGCTCACGGACATCCCCTCCGCCCCCAGGGCCAGGACGATGCAACCTGGCGGAATTCGATGCCGGCCGGGCCTGGGGCGATGGTGGAGCGTACGCTCCTGGCACTCAGCGCACCGTGGCGAGAAACCCGTCCAGCAGTGTGTTCACCACGTCCGGTGCATCGAGCTGCACCCAATGGCCCGTGCCCTCCACCTTCGCGTGCGGCAGCTCGGGGACGAGCCGGTGGTACGAACCAGGCTCCTCGTTGAGGGCCGTCACCACCGACAAGCGCGGACCCGGGTAGGCCCGAAGCGGCGCCACCGGGTCGAAGTCCAGCAACGCCCCCAGCCCGCCTCGGACGCCCGCCTGCGACGTCGCACGCATCTCCGAGAGCACGCGCTCTCGCACTTCCGGGCGGGACGGCGCCAACATGGGCGACCAGGCCTCCTCCACCACCGCGCTCCACGCTTCGGTGGCCAGCACGGCCATCAAGCCCCGCGCCTGTTCCTCCGGAATCAGGCGCCCGTCCGAGGCTGGGTCGAGCAGGAACAGCCCCGCGACCCGGTCCGGGTGCGCCCCCGCGTATGCCACGCTGACGGCGCCGCCCAGGCTGTGGCCCACCAGCACGAAGCGCTGGAGCCCCAGCCCGTCCACCACCGTCCCCACGTCCCGCGCGAAGTCCTCCACGCGGAACTGGCCATCCGGCGGGAGCGCCGACCGGCCGTGCCCTCGCAGGTCCAGCGCGACGGCCCGCCGGGTCCGCCGCAGGTGCGCGAGCTGCGCGCTCCAGTGCATGGTGTTTCCCGCGCTCGCATGGACGAAGACGACCGGCAGACCGCCCTCGCCTCCGTCGTCGACGTTCAGCATTCCGATGGACCGCATCATGATGACCTCCACTGGCCTCGAGGCGCGCAGCCGTGCGCGACGTGATGCTTGTGGAGTACGGCCCATCCCTGTCAGAAACTGTCACCAATGACACGGGTCGACCGGGTGATGCGTCTGATGGACTTCCTGCGGGCACGCGAGGCGACCACCGTCGCGGAGATTGCCGAGGCGCTCGACGTGAGCCCGCGCACCGTGCATCGCGACCTGGCGACGCTCCGGCAGCGCGGTGTCCCGCTGAGCAGTGACTCGGGGCCCGGCGGTGGCGTCCGCCTGGAAAGGGACCGGGGCGTGACGGCCGTGCACCTGTCCCAAGAGGAGGTGGTCGCGCTCTGGCTGGCCGCCAGCCTCTCCGCCACGGGCTCCACGCTGCCCTGGGGCAACGCGGCGCGCTCGGGGCTCCAGAAGCTCTTCGCCAGCGTCCCCAAGGAGCGTGCCCGGGGAATGCGCGCGCTCTGCCGTCGGGTGGTGGTGGGACGGCCCGCGAGCGCCCGGGTGCTGGCGGACGTCGGCACGCCACCCGAGGAGCTGCTCGCCGTCTTCGAGCGCGCCTTCCGTGAGCAGGTCTGCCTGTCCTTCGAATACCGCGACCGCCACGGCAACACGAGTCGGCGGTGCGTGGAGCCCCACGGGCTGCTCGTCGAGGCGCCCGTCTGGTACGTGCTGGCCCGGGACGTGGAGAAGCAAGCGGCGCGCATGTTCCGGATGGACCGGATCCGCCGGGCCCGCCTCGTCCCGGACCGCCCCTTCACGCCGGACATGGAGGGCCTCCAAGCGCAGGCGCATGCCCAGCGCGACCAGGCCCGAGGGCTCTCCTCCGAGGACGCCCCCCTCGAACGCGCGGGATGAGGCACGGGCGCATGCCCGCCCGCATCAGCAGTCCGTGCGACAAGCCGGGCCGGAGGGTAGGCTGCGCGCCCGCCGGAGCCGGAGTGCGCGCCGGAGTCGCCAGGAGTCACACGGTGCGGTACTTCGCCATGGTCGCGGCCGGGGCCACCCTCTGGGGGTGCTGGGCGCTCTTCTTCCGTCCCGCGGGCTTCACCGGACCGCAGAACGCCGTCCTCGTGCTCACGGCCATGTCGCTCCCGGCGCCCTTCCTCTTCCGGCGCGACGCACTGCGTGACCGACGGGCCACGCTGGCCCTGCTCGTGGTGGCCCTGGCGGACGCGGCCAACACCACCCTCTTCTTCGCCGCCATGGAGCGCGGCCCCGTGTCGGTGGCGGTGCTGACGCACTACCTCGCGCCGCTCCTGCTGGCGGTGTCGGCCCCCTGGGTTCTGGGTGAAGAGCGCTCCACCCGGGCCCTGGTGGGGGTCCCCTTGACGCTGGTGGGCCTGGCGCTGCTCATCGGCCGCCCGGAGGGTGCCTTCTCAGGGGTGACGGCCCTGCTGGGCGCGGGCAGCGCGTGCTTCTACGCCATCATCGTCCTCGCGGCGAAGCAGGCGGCGCGGGCGTACTCCCCCATGGCCGTCACGTCGCTGCATGCGCCCCTCTCCGTCGCCGTCCTCCTGCTCTGCTTCGGTGCGCGCGCACTCCCACCCACGGTGGACGGAGGCACGCTCCTCGTGCTCGTGGGCGGAGTGGTTTGCGGCCTCATTGGAAACATCCTCTTCCACACCGGTTTGCGACACGTCCCCACCACGGCCACCGCGGCGCTCACGTACCTGGAGCCCCTCACCGCCTCGTTGGTGGGCTGGGCCTTCTTCGCCGAGACGCTGACGCCCCTGTCCGTGGGAGGCGGCCTGCTGGTGCTGGTGGCCGGCGCCTGGGTGGCGGCCGAGCGCCGTGCCTCGCTCCGGGCCGTCACCGTGCAGGCCGCCACACGATGAACCCGTGTTCCAAAACACCCCTTGCATGCCTGGGGAGTCCTTTGGTCCTCTTGGGACCCCGCACACACCCTTCCCTCCGTTCCTGGCGACGCCGTATGCCTATGGAAACCGCAGCCGACAGCCGTGAGTACCGCGTCGTCTTCTTCTGCCCCGCCTCGAGCGCCCGGCTCGAGCGGCTGGAAGCGCCCGTGCGTCGGCTGCTCTCGCGCATCCACGCGCCGCCCGCGGAGCTGGCACCGCTCCAGGAGGCGGGCGCGCTCACCGATGCGGGCTGGCAGGTGTTCCTCGTCCGCTCGCTGACGGAGCGCTCCGCCGCGCAAGCCATGGCCGCCTACGTCAGCGAGGCCACGGCCGCGCTGGCCGCGGAGCTGGACGCGGAGGTGCTGGGCCTCTACGTGGACGTGTCCGGCGACACGGCGCGCATCTGCCGGTGCGGCCCCGAGGACGGACCGGAGACCTTCGCCGGGCGCCGGCAGGCCGCGCTCAACCGCACCGCCGAGTGGTTGGAAGTGACGCCGGTGAGCCTCTCCGCCCTGTTCCACCTCGACCTGCCCGACGCGGAGTACGAGCCGGACGCGGATGACCGCTTCGTCGAGGAGAAGCTGCGCGAGGCCCGGGCCCTCATGGAGCGCTACCGCCAGGGCAAATGAGGTCTCGTACGCCCGAGGACCTCGCGGGCCGCTGCCCGCGCTGCTTCCTCCCCGTGTCGCTGTGCCTTTGCGCCGAAGTGCCGTGCGTCCCCACGCGCACGGAGCTGCTCATCGTCCGGCACCACAAGGAGACGTTGAAGTCCACCAACACGGCGCGCATGGCGGCGCTCGCCCTGCCCCGCTGCCGCATCGTCTCGTATGGCTCTCCGGGCGTGCCCTTCGACGCCTCCGTCCTGGAGGGTGACGACACGTGGCTGCTCTTTCCGGATGCGCAGCAGACGCCCGAGCCTGGCGCCGAGCTTCCGCGGCGGCTCATCGTGTTGGACGGGAGCTGGGGTCAGGCGCGGCGCATGGTGCAGCGAGTCCCCGCGCTGCGCCGGTTGCCCGGCTTGAAGCTGCCACCGCCGCCGCCGGACTCCCGGCGCCTGCGCCGTCCGCCCCACCCGGACGGTATGTCCACGCTGGAGGCCATCGCCGGTGCGCTCGCGCACCTCGAAGGCGAGCACGTCGCGCAGCCGCTCTACACGCTGCACGAGCAGATGATTGACCGCGTCCTCGCGAGCCGGGGACGGAACGGATAGCCCATGGCTTGGGCAGCGCGGCCTCGCCGCGTCCCCGTAGCCCCCTGAGGGATTCCGGGCCGATGTGCGGCGCCTCGGGCCAGGGATTATTCGGACCGAGTTGGACCTGACCGAAGGCCTTCCGGAAGACGCACCCGCCTCTCAATCCTGCGCGTGCTTGCCGTACCGCTCCTCGACGAACTCATCCAATTCAGAGGATTCCGAGTACGAGAGGAGTGTTCCAAGCTTGAGCTGTCCTCTGGCGACAGCGATGACCCCGAGCAGGGTTTGAATGCCTGATTCCTCCTCCGCGGTCCGAACGTCCTTCAACGCAAGCTCGAGGACTTCCTCCCAGGCCTTCGCATATGACTCCTGGCACCAGGTGGGCAGCGGCGGGTTCTGGGGTCGATGGCGCTCGATTTCGATGGTCGCGAGCAGGCTGTAGAGGTTCCGGTCTACCTGGGTCGCGGCGCTGGCGATACGCACGAGATGCGGCACAGCCGCATAGGACGCTTCACCGACGTCGCCTTGATGATGCAATTCATCCCAGAGCTCATCCCATACGTCCTCGCCTGCCTCCAACTGGCGGAGGACGTCAGAGGCGTCGTATGGGATTCGGTAACCACCGTTGAGCGTCTTCCACCTTGGGTCGTCGAGGGCCAGCATTGGCCCCTTATCTCCCATGGGAGGGCTCGGCGTCACTCGATTGCCGCGACGCGATACTCGCCATCCTCGAGTACCAGCCGGACTGCCCGGTCGTCGCCCAGTGGGAAAACGGCTTCACCCGCGCCGACACGGACATGGGTGTTGAGCGCGAGCCGGGCGCGGCGAAGGCGCTCCTTCGCCAGCGGGTCACGCTCGAAATCCTCGCGAAACCGCTCGGGTGTGTAGCGCGCCCGCAGAGGACCAGAGAGCTGGCTCCAGGCGGACTTCCAGTCGCGCGCTTCCACCCGTTCGATGAAGAGACGGAGCGCAGCGCGGGGGACATCGGCAGGCCGGGCCTCGACCACGCGCCACCCTTGGGGCGTCTGCGCGACCGTCAAGGAGGGCGCTCGCGCCTCGAGCTCGGACGCCCCGGCGCGGACAGCAGCCGCGCGCGCGGTCCGAGCCTCCGCGTCGGAGTAGCGCTCCAGGAAAGCAGCCTCCTCCCCGGGCCCACTGGCGGTCAGGGCGAACGCCTCTCCGACACGTCCCTCCTCGAGCGCGCGGGCGTATGCCTCCGCGACAGCCTCCGGCTCACGCGGCGTGGTCGCACAGGCCGTCAGCAGGAGGCAAAGTCCAGGTAGGTGCTTCATGCGCATGCCGGGAGCATACCTGTCCTGAGCCGAGTGCGGTCCCATCTGTCATCTGGCCTGCCGGCGCGACATTTGCCAGCCGCTCTTCGTGAGCACGGACGAGCGGCCTAGCCTACTGCGCTCGGGTATCGGGCTCATCGCCAGTTCACCCTGCCTGGCCCCCGGTGCGCTCATGGCAGAGGTACGCGCCAGGTGTGCTTACGATCGGCCAGGACAAGCTCGCCGCGCCGAGGGTCGAACAATGCGCCGTCAGCGGGTGGCAGCGGTACCGCGGAGAACGAATGGAGGTCGACAAGCGCGCGGTCAAGCGCGAGCCATCGTCCACATGGGGACGCGGCGAGGATGCGTTCACTCGTACTCTCCCAGCGTACCTCGAGCGTCTCCGTGTCCCGTACGACGACCGTTCCTCCCACCTGCTTGACCGCCAGGTAGCAGCCGTTACGCGCAAACAGCAGGTCCTCCACTTCGCCCTCTCCAAGCGAACATGTGCGGAGGACGCGCCTACCAAACTCGTGCAGTGTGAGTTGCGCCGGGCCGAAGCCTTCACCGCTCGCGAGCCGGTCGAGTAGCGGGTCGTAAGTGACAGAGCTGGCGTCGGGGTCGCACGAAGCAGCACGGGTGAAGGCAAACGCAGCCGCGTCAAGCATCGCGACGCCTGCGCGATAGCGCACGAGCGCACGCGGTTGCACCGGGTCGGCCCATAGCACCACGTCGCCTTCATGTTGCCAGGAGCCATCGACGCGAGAGGCCTCGACCGAGCGCTTCACGTCCCAGATTCGCAGCCCAGAGGCGAAAATATCGCCGATCGCAGAAATCAGGTGCGCGCCTGCAAAGCGCATCTCACGCAAGAGCCAGTCATCGGTGCGCCAGGTGTCGTGCTCAAGTCGGAGCTGACCAGCCTCGTCGCGTACTTCGAGGCGCACGTAGTTGGCCCTCGCGGTGAAGCACTTGCCGTCCACCCATCCGAGTGCTGCGACGTGCATGGGTTGGCGCGAGAGCGCTTCGAGTCGTTTGGTTTCCACGGTGCCGCCCCCGATGACTGAACGTTCACACTGATTGTCGTCAGGCCGACTCCACGATGAAGCGGCGGCGTACGTCCTCGGAAATCGGTCGGGTCATCCCCAATAGAACACGCCCAGGGGCCACACCGGCGTGGCGGTCAACGTCCCCCGAATCCGCCGGCACCTGAATCAGTCAGATGGCGGATGGGCCCGCCCACGCCGTTCGCCCTACTGTCCACTTCATGCGCGCGTTGCGAGCACTGCTGGTACTCACGTTGGGGTGTAACGGGCCCATGCCTCACCCCATTGCGGCACAGGGCGCTCCGCCAGATGTCGGCGAGACATATGAAGCCTGCGGCTGCGGCTGTTGCGCGATGGCGGGGCCGGTGCACGAGTGTCTCTACTGGACTCGGGGAGACAGCCTCCAAGACGTCATCGCCAAGGACAAGGCGATGAAGGACGGATACTGCAAGGGCTCCCGCATGAGGCCGGTGAAGTGGACCCCGTTTTTTGGACCACCCCCATCTTTGCGTTTTGAGCCGACTCCCACGTAGGAGAACGGCCATGAAGCAGAGGAACAAGAAGCGGTTCGACCCGGAGTTCAAGGCGCGCGTAGCGCTGGAGGCGCTGCAGGAGAAGGAGAGCGCAGCTGGGGCGCCGGCACGGGGTGCACCCGGTGCTGGTGGGCCAGTGGAAGAAGCAGCTGCTGGAGAAGGCGGCCACGGCCTTCACCACCGAGGCCGCGGGGCGGGACGCCGAGAAGGTGCAGGACGAACTGCTGCGGAAAATCGGCGAGCTGACGGTGGAGCGCGATTTTTTAGCGCGCGGGCTGCAGCGCTCCCGCTGAGCGAGAGGCGAGCGATGGTGCAGCCCGGACTCGACACGCTCTCGGTGCGCAAGCAGTGCGACCTGCTCCAGGTCTCGCGCTCGGGGCTCTACTACCAGCCCATCGAAGTGAACGCCGAGGAGCTCCAGCTCATGCGCCGCATCGACGAGCTGTACCTGGCGCGGCCCTTCTACGGCAGCCGCCGCATGACGGTGGTGCTCCAGCACGAGGGGCACGAGGTGAACCGCAAGCGCGTGCAGCGGCTCATGCGCCTCATGGGCCTGGAGGGGATGGCACCTGGGCCGCATACCAGCCGGCCCCACCCGGAGCATCCCGTCTACCCGTACCTGCTTCGAGGGCTGGCTATCGTGAAGCCGAACCAAGCCTGGGCGGCCGACATCACGTACGTGCCGCTGGCGTACGGGTGGGCGTACCTGGTGGCCATCATGGACTGGTTCAGCCGGGCGGTGCTGGCCTGGCGCGTGTCCAACACGCTCTCGACGGACTTCTGCATCGAGGCTCTCGAAGAGGCCCTGCGCCACCATGGACCTCCCAGCATCTTCAACACCGACCAGGGGGCGCAGTTCACGGACAAGGACTGGCTCGCGGTGCTCAAGGGGCAGCAGGTGCGCATCAGCATGGACGGCAAGGGCCGGTGCGTGGACAACATCTTCGTCGAGCGGCTCTGGCGCAGCCTCAAGTACGAGGAGGTCTATCTCAACGCCTACGCCGACGTGCGCCAGGCCTGGGCGGGCGTGGGCCGCTGGCTGCGCTTCTACAACCTTGAGCGCCCGCACCAGGCGCTCGGGTACCGCACGCCCATGCATGTCTACCGCACCGGCCTCATCGAGCACGCGGCGTGACTCCACAGGCCTCCACAGCTATCCACAGGTTACGAGTCTCCCCCCGCGCCCCCCTCGACACGACCACGACGACGACGTATCAACACACTCTCACCGTCGGCTCAGGCGCAAAGATGGATTGCCCCAAAGTGGTCCAGCCGATGGGGTCCACCTCACGGGATGCTCATTGGGGACGCTGTACAGGTACTGTGATTGAAAGCACCGGTGCCCTTCGCAGGCAGTAGCGAGACGAGCGCGGAGGAAGCGTGGGGCCCAGGGTCCGAAGGCACTCATGGGAGGTCTCGGCCGCGGAGACGCACGCCCGGAATTCCCCGCAGCTTCGGCGTCACCTGACAGCGTGGGCTGTTAGACTTGCCGCATCATGACCGGCGTCCTTCCGCCAGGAAACGAAGCTTCCAGCGCCCAGTCCCCGAGGGTCGTGGTCCTCTTCGACGGCGTTTGCAACCTCTGCAACGGCACGGTCCTCTTCCTCATCGACCGGGACCCCGAAGCACGCCTGCGCTTCGCAGCGCTTCAGTCCCAGCGAGCTGCCGCGCTGCTGGCGCCATATGGGGTGGTGCCCAAGGAGGAGCCCGACAGCTTCCTCCTTCTGGAGGACGGCAAACTGTACGAGCGGTCCACGGCCGCGCTGCGCGTCGCACGCAAGCTGAGCGGGCCCTGGAAGTGGCTGTACGTGTTCATCGTGATTCCCCGGCCGCTGCGCGACTTCGTCTACCGAGTCGTCGCGCGCAACCGCTACCGCTGGTTCGGCCGCGAGGCCCAGTGCCGAATCCCCACGCCCGAGTTGAGGGCCCGCTTCCTCCCGGAGACCACACCATGACGACCCGCCTTGCCCACGTCCTGAGCGCCGCGGCCATCGTCGTGGCGCTGGTCATCGCCGGAACGCTCTACTCGAAGCTGCCGGACCCGGTGCCCACCCACTGGAACTTCCAGGGACAGCCGGATGGCTTCACCCCCAAGCCGCTCGGTGTGTTCCTGGGGCCCGCGGTGATGACAGGCGTGTGGCTGCTGTCCCTGGTGACGTCACGCAACTCCGCCAGAGCCGCGACGCGCCGGGTCCCGGCCGTGCTGGTGCACGCGCTGGTCATTGTCGTCATCGGTGTCGTGAGCACCGCGTCCCTGATGGCCGCGGTGAAGCAAGCTCCCCAGGCCCTCTCCCAGGAGCAATCAGCCGGCGCCCCGGACGCGCCTGCGAACGGCTAACGAGGCCCCGGCGTCAGCAGGCGTTGGCGTCCGTGCAGCGCGCCTTCTTCATCTCCGACGCGAAGGGACTGGGCGCCAGGAAGCCGGTGACGCGGGGCTGGGCGAGCACCTTGCCCTCCGGGGAGATGAACGCCACGGTGGGCAGGCCCTCCACGCCGAAGCGCTCCATCAGCGCGTCCAACGAGTCCTCGCTGTTCGTCGCATCAATCTTGATGTTGAGGAAGCGCCCCGCGTCGGACTCGGAGATGACCTCCGCGGCGGGATAGGTGTCGCGGTCCAGTTCCTTACAAGCGGCGCACCAGTCGGCGAAGAAGTCGATGAGCACCGGCCGCCCCTCCGCCTTCGCCTGGGCAAGCACCGCGTCGAAGGCCTCGGGAGAGAACGTCGCCTGCTTCGCCGGCATCACGTGGTGCCACTGCCAGGACGGGGCGCGCGGAGGCTGGGCCAGCCCCATGCTCACCCACAGCGTGCCCACCGGCCCCGCATCCAGCGCGCCGCCGCGCAGCACCAGCGCCCCGACGACGAGCACCACGCCCAGCGCCTTGAACGAGAACTCCCGCGCGCCCTCCTTGAACGAGCGGTGCACCGCCCCCAACGCCACGCCCACCGCCACCAGCACCGCGGCGATGGCGGCCCCCGGCACCCGGCCCACCTGGAGGCCCAGGCCCTTCACCACGTCCCGCGCCCAGGGCGAGGCATCCTTGAGGTAGCTGAAGGCCAGCGCCACCAGCATGATACCCAGCACGCTCTTCACCCACTCCATCCACACGCCGCCGCGCGGCAGGCGCACGGTGAAGACGCCGATGAGGAAGAAGGGCACGCCGATGCCCAGCGCGTAGACGAACAGCAGCGACGCCCCCAGGGTGGTGTTGGCCGACCTGGCCACGAAGGCCAGGAGGCCCGTCAGCACCGGCCCGGTGCACGGCGCCGCGAGGAAGCCCGACACGCTGCCCATCAGGAACGCGCCCGCCACGCCCGCGCCGCCCACGTCATTGAGCTTCGTCTGGAGCGACGACGGCAGCGCCAGCTCGAACGCGCCGAACATGGAGGAGGCCAGCAGCAGCAGGAACACCGCCAGGCCCGTCACCACCGCCGGGTGCCCCAGCATGGAGCCGAAGGCCTGGCCCGTCTTCGCCGCCAGCACACCCAGCGCGCTGAACACCACGCCCATGCCCACGATGTAGGACGTCGTGAGGAGCAGCGCGCGGCCCCGCCCCTCCGCCTTGCGCGCGCCGAAGACGGACACGGTGATGGGAATGAGCGGATACACGCAGGGCGTCATCGCGGTGAGCAGGCCGCCGGCGAATACCACCGCCGCGCCCACCGCGAGGCTGCCGGATTCGAGGAACCGGGCCGCATCCAGGTTCGCGTTGGGCCCCGTGGGCAGCAGCCACGGCACCACGGCCACCGCCACCCCGGCCAGCACCGCCATCACTCCCAGCTTCTTCGCATCCATGCGCGCGTGACTCCGTGGTCCCAGGCCTCCTTGTATACGCAGGCCCGGGCCCCCGGGCTACTGCGCTGGAGCAGCAAGCGGGGAGGCAGGCGTCTTGAGTCCCGCAGAGCGCGCCAGGCCCATGACGCCCTCGACGGCGGCGGCGATGTAGCCAAATGGATTGGCTCCATCCACCGCGGTGACGTGCACCTCGCCCATCTTCTGCTGGAAGGCGGCGGCCACCTGGGGGAGCTGCTGCGCCAGCGTCATCTGGATGACCTCCGGGCTGACGCTGTTCTCGATGTCGCGCAGTGCCCGCGCCTTGCCCAGCTCCAGCTCCTGCTGCGCCCGGTCCTTGCGCACGCTCAGCTCGGCGATGGCCACCTCCGTCTCGACGATGGCGCGCCGGGCCTGCACCACCTGGAGCTCCGCGTGGAGCCGCTCCGCCTCCTGCTGGTGCGCGGCCATCTGCACCTCGTGCCACGCGGTGGCCTGCTCGTGCTCGCGGCGCAGTCGCTCCAGCTCCAGCTGGGCCTTGGCGCCGGCCTCCTCCTGCTCGCGGCGCAGCTTCGCCAGCTCCACCTCCTGCTCGTGCCGCTGGCGGGCCAGCTCCAGCTCCTGCTCGCGCTGCTGCCGCGCCAGCTCCATCTGCGCCTTGGCGTTCTCCGCCTCCTGTGCGCGCTGGAGCCGCACCAGCTCGATTTTCGCCTGCGCGGCCTCGGACTCCTGCGCCAGCTTCAGCTTCTCCAGCTCCAGCTTCGCGCGGCCCGCCTCCGTCTCCTGCTCGCGCTTGAGCTTCTCCAGCGCCACGCGCTGGCGGGCGACCTCCGCGTCCTGCTCGCGCTGGAGCTTCTCCATCTCCACCTGCGCGCGGCTGACGGCCAGCGCTCGCTCGGAGACAATCTTCGCGTCGGCCAGACGCGACTCGGCGGCCAGCGCGTCCAGCTTCGCCTGCTCGTCGGCCACCTGCTTCTTCTGACGGACCTCCTGCTCGGCGGCCATCTTCGCCAGGGCCACCTCGCGCTCCACGGAGGCCTGCTCCTGCTTCAGCGTTCGCTCCTGGGCGAGCTTCGCCTCGGCCACGCGCGCCTCCACCGCCAGCGCCTCCAGCCGCGCCTGCTCCTCCGCGGTCTGCTTCTTCTGGCGCACCTCCTCCTCGGCCGCCAGCCGCTGGAGGCTCAGCTGCCGCTCGGCCTCCGTCTCCTCGCGGTGGACGAAGCGCTCCTTGGCCAGCTCCGCCTCGCGCGCCTGCCGCTCCTGCTCGTGGCGGAAGCGCGCCTGCATGTTGGCGAAGACGGTGGAGGACAGGACGCGCACGTCCTGGATTTCAATCGTGTCCAGGATGACGCCCCAGCCCGCGTCCGTCCCGTCTTCCAGCCGGCCCCGGCCGGACAGCACCGGCGCAATCTCCCGCATCAGCTCGCCCGCGATGCCCTCCTTGCGCTTGGAGAGGCACTCCTCCACGGACATGTTCGCCACCAGCCGCCGCGCGGCACCGACGAACATCTCCCGCAGCAGCTCCGCCAGCTTCTCCTGCGCGCGCTCCGGGAAGGAGAAGTTGAGCATGCGGAACGCCACCAGCGGATCCGCGATGCGGTACACCGCCAGACCCGTCACCTGCACGCCCACCTTCTCGTGCGTCACCTGGTCCGCGGTGAACTGGAGCCGCTGGATGCTGGTGGGGACGATGGCCACCGAGTCCCCCGGCCACTTGAAGCAGCTGGCGCCCTGGCCGCTGACCTCCCGCACCCGGCCGCGCCGCATGTGGACCAGGAACTCGCTGGGCCGCGCGGTGATGAGCCCCCAGCGCTTCATCTTCTCGGGGTCCTCGGCGGGCTTGCCGGCACGCCACCCCTCCGCGTACCGCGGCTGCTCCAGCTTGCCGCCGCCCCCGTCCATCCGGACGAGGTGGGTCCTGTTACCGCCCTCGCCCACCTCGGGTGCTTCCTTCGTGCGGGCCGTCTGCTTCGCGCTCATGTGCCTGCCTCCCTGTGGTGCCGCCCCACGGTGCAGGCGGCCGGCCAGGGAGGGGCCTGTCGGGAAATCAAGCAGTTGGCCAGGGGGGCTGCGCCATTCCAGCGCACGCCGCACCAGGACGGCACACGCGGACTGATCCACGCCGGTGCAGCGTTACTTAAGACGGCCTGTTGGGAGCACACACCGGCGCCGCCAGCGCTCCGGATGTTCGCTTGACCCGAAGGTGCCCCTTTTTATATTTGACCAGTCCGGTCCACATTCAGGTGTGACGGTGTAGGCTCCCCTGCGGCAAAGGCCCACTCAGGGCGCCGGTCGACGTCCCCTCCAGGAAGGTGTTGGAAGCAATGGTGAAGCTGCCGATCTACATGGACAACCACGCCACCACCCCGCTGGACCCGCGGGTGCTGGAAGCGATGCTGCCCTACCTGCGAGAGGACTTCGGGAACGCCGCCAGCCGCAACCACGTCTTCGGCTGGAAGGCCGAGGCGGCGGTGAAGAAGGCCCGCCAGCAGGTGGCGGAGCTCATCGGCGCGTCCGAGCAGGAGATCGTCTTCACCTCGGGCGCCACCGAGTCCGACAACCTGGCCATCAAGGGCGTCATCGAGTTCTACAAGTCCAAGGGCGACCACATCATCACCCTGAAGACCGAGCACAAGGCCATCCTGGACACCTGCAAGCGCCTGGAGCGCGTGCGGCAGGAGCGCCTGGACGAGCTGAAGCTGCTGCGGCTCGGGCAGCTCGCCGGCCAGGAGGTCACCGAGGACAACCAGGCGGAGCTGCTCGCGAAGCACGACGTGGAGTCCGACGAGACGTACCGCAAGTGGGCGGAGCTTCCCACCGGCGGCGCGCGCGTCACCTACCTGGACGTGGAGCCCGACGGCCGGGTGAGCCTGGAGAAGCTGGCCGCGGCGATGACGCCGAAGACGGTGCTGGTCTCCATCATGTTCGCCAACAACGAGATTGGCGTGGTGCAGCCCGTCGCGGAGATTGGCGCGCTGTGCCGCTCGAAGGGCGTGCTCTTCCACTGCGACGCGGTGCAGGGCATCGGCAAGGTGCCCTTCGACGTGGAGGTGATGAAGGTGGACCTGGCGTCCATCACCTCCCACAAGATGTACGGCCCCAAGGGCATTGGCGCGCTGTACGTGCGCCGCAAGCCGCGCGTGCGCATCGCGCCCATCATCGACGGCGGCGGCCACGAGCGCGGCATGCGCTCCGGCACCCTGAACGTGGCGGCCATCGTCGGCTTCGGCGCGGCGGCCGAGATTGCCCGCAAGGAGCTGCCCGAGGAGTCGGCCCGCATCCTTCGCCTGCGCGAGAAGCTGCGCAAGGGCCTGACGGACGCGCTGGACATGACCACCATCAACGGTTCGCTGGAGCACCGGCTGCCAGGCAACCTCAACATCTCCTTCGCCCACGCGGAGGGAGAGTCCCTGATGATGGGCATCAAGGACGTGGCGGTGTCCTCCGGCTCCGCGTGCACGTCCGCCTCCCTGGAGCCCTCCTACGTGCTGCGCGCCCTGGGCGTGGACGAGGAGCTGGCGCACAGCTCCATCCGCTTCGGCCTGGGCCGCTTCAACACGGAGGAGGAAGTCGACTACGTGGTGAACCTCGTGGTGGACAAGGTCCGCAAGCTGCGCGACATGAGCCCGCTCTACGAGATGGCCAAGGAAGGCATCGACCTCAAGAGCATCGAGTGGACGGCGCACTAGCGCGCCTTCCCAGGCAGACAGGGGGGCGCAAGCCTCCACGCCCGGCGGGCGTTGCCCTCCGGAACCTTTGTTGAGCAGCATCCGTTGAAGGAGCAGGCATGGCTTACAGCGACAAGGTCATCGAGCACTACGAGAACCCCCGGAACGTCGGGACGCTCGACAAGGAAGACCCGAACGTGGGCACCGGCCTGGTGGGCGCGCCCGCTTGCGGCGACGTGATGCGCCTGCAGCTCAAGATTTCCGATGACGGGCTCATCGAGGACGCCCGCTTCAAGACGTTCGGCTGCGGGTCGGCCATCGCGTCGTCGTCGCTCGTCACCGAGTGGGTGAAGGGCAAGACGGTGGACCAGGCGATGACCATCTCCAACAAGGACGTGGCCCGCGAGCTGTCGCTGCCGCCGGTGAAGATTCACTGCTCCGTGCTGGCCGAGGACGCCATCAAGGCGGCCATCGAGGACTTCAAGAAGAAGCGCGCCGCGCGTCAGGCCAAGGCGTCCTGAGCGAGGCAGAAAGGGAGAGGCGAACCATGAGCGAGCAGGCGACCCAGGAGACGACGCAGCCCAAGGCCCCTGCCCCCGCGCCCGTGGCCAAGCCCCCCAAGGGCATCACCATCGCGGACAGCGCGGTGGCCCGGCTGAAGGAGCTGCTGGAGCAGCGGCAGACGCCCGAGGCCGGCCTCCGGCTGGCCGTGAGGGGCGGCGGGTGCTCGGGACTCCAGTACTCCATGGAGTGGGCGGAGAAGGCCCGCGAGCGCGACAAGATTTTCGAGAAGGATGGCGTGCGCGTCTTCGTGGACCCGAAGAGCTACCTGTACCTGATTGGCACCGAGCTGGTGTTCGAGCAGACGCTCATGGCCTCGGGCTTCAAGCTGAACAACCCCAACATCAAGGCGGCCTGCGGCTGCGGAGAGAGCTTCTCCGTCTGACGCGGCAGCCCGCGCCGCTCCGCCTGTCACGGGCGGGAGGCGCCACCACGCGGGCCCGGCCAGCCGCCGGGCCCTTTTCGTTTGTCCCCCTCCCCACCTGGAGAGCCCCGTGAGGACCCACTTCGACGTCTTCGGCCTGAAGCGCGGCTATGACGTGGACGTGCCGGCGCTGGAGAAGCAGTACCGCGAGCTGTCGTTGCAGCTCCATCCGGACCGCGTGGCACAGGCCAGCGCGCGCGAGCGCCTGCAGGCCCTGGAGGGCACCACCGCCCTCAACGAAGCCTTCAAGACGCTGAAGGACCCGGTGCGCCGGGCCTTCTACCTGCTCAAGCTCCACGGCATCGACCTGGACCGCGAGGACGCGGGCGCCCAGAAGGACATGCCCCTGGAGTTCCTCGAGGAGGTCATGGACCTGCGCGAGGCCCTGGACGCCGCCATGGCGAAGAAGGACCTGAACCGCGCCCGGGCCATGGCGGATGACGTGGAGGCCCGGAAGAAGGCGGCGCTCGCCGAGGCGGCTGGGGCGCTGCGCACCCTGGAGGCCGGCGAGACGGGGGACGGCGGGCAGGCACTGGTGAGAAAGGCATCGCACGCGCTGGGGCGGGTGCGCTACTTCACGCGCTTCCTCGAGCAGGTGGACGCGTTCGAGGAGGAGATTCAGGCGTGAGCAAGAACGGCTACCTTCAGATTCACGACCCGCTGAAGCCCAAGGGGCAGGCGGTGGGCATCGACCTGGGAACGACGAACTCGCTGGTGGCGGCGGTGGTGAAGGACAAGCCCGTCTGCGTCCCGGTGGACGATGGCGACTCGCTGCTCCTGCCCTCCGTCGTGCACTACGCCCAGGACGGCGGCGTGGTGGTGGGTGCCCGGGCCAAGAAGCTCGCGGCCGAGCACCCCACCGACACCATCGCCTCCGTGAAGCGCTTCATGGGCCGCAGCCCGGACGACGCGGAGACGCGCAAGCTGGGGCACTACAAGTTCGCGCCCGGCGCCAAGGTGGTGCGCTTCGAGGTGGCCGGCGGCACGCCGGTGACGCCCATCGAGGTCTCCGGCGAGGTGCTGCGCGCCCTCAAGCGCCGCGCGGAGTCGCACTTCTCCTCCAAGGTGGAGCAGGCCGTCATCACCGTGCCGGCCTACTTCGACGACGCCCAGCGCCAGGCCACCAAGGACGCGGGCCGGCTCGCGGGGCTGGAGGTGCTGCGGCTGCTCAACGAGCCCACCGCCGCCGCGCTGGCCTACGGCCTGGACAAGGGCAGCCAGGGCACCTTCGCCGTCTACGACTTGGGCGGCGGCACCTTCGACATCTCCATCCTCAAGCTGGTGGACGGCGTGTTCGAGGTGAAGTCCACCGGCGGCGACTCCGCCCTGGGTGGCGATGACTTCGACCGCGCGATTGCCCAGCGCGTGCTGGTGGCCCTGGGCGAGACGGCCCCCGCCCCCGCCCTGGTGGCCGAGGTGCTGGCGGCCTCGCGCAAGGCGAAGGAGGCGCTCACCGACGCGACGTCCGTGGAGCTCTCCGCGGGCGGGAAGACGCACACGGTGACGCGCGAGGACTTCGACGCCTGGATTCAGCCCTTCGTCCAGAAGACGGGCACGGTGTGCCGCCGGGCGATGAAGGACGCGGGCGTGACGGCCGGGGAACTGGACGGCGTCATCCTCGTGGGCGGCGCCACGCGCGTGCCGGCGGTGCGCCGGTACGTGGCGGAGCTGTTCGGCCGCGAGCCCCTGGGCGACATCGACCCGGATCAGGTGGTGGCGCTGGGCGCCGCGGTGCTGGCCAACCTGCTCACCACGGCGGACCGGCAGGACGACGTGCTGCTGCTGGACGTGATTCCCCTCTCCCTGGGCCTGGAGACGATGGGCGGCATCGTGGAGAAGCTGATTCAGCGCAACTCCACCATCCCCACCACCGCAGGCCAGGTCTTCACCACGTTCAAGGACGGACAGACGGGCCTGGACATCCACGTCCTCCAGGGCGAGCGCGAGCTGGTGGAGGACAACCGCAGCCTGGCGCGCTTCACCCTGTCCGGCATCCCCCCGCTGGCCGCCGGCATGGCCCGGGTGGAGGTCCGCTTCCAGGTGGACGCAGACGGCATCCTCTCCGTCAGCGCGAAGGAGCAGAGCACCGGCGTCAGCCAGTCGATCACGGTGAAGCCCAGCCACGGCCTCACCGACGAGGAGATCGAGCAGATGCTGCTCGACTCCATCGACTACGCCGAGGAGGACATCCAGGCCCGGCAGGTCCGTGAGCAGCGGGTGGACGCCGAGCGCGTCCTGGCCGAGGCGGACCGGCAGCTTCGGGAGCACGGCTCGCTGCTCCAGGACGGGGAGCGCGCCACCATCGACGCGGCCATTGCCCAGGTCCAGGCGCTGATGAAGGGTGACGACCACCTGAAGCTGAAGGAGGCCGTGCACGCGCTGGACGAGGCGTCGCGCCCCTTCATCGAGCGGGTGATGAACCAGGCCATCACCCAGGTGGTGGCCGGCCAATCCGTGGAGGACTACTGACGTGCCGAAGGTGACCTTCAAGAGCCCCCTGGCCGAGGTCAGCGCCGACGTGCCCACGGGCACCACCCTGCTGGACGCCGCCGAGTCGTGCGGCGCCCAGGTGGGCCACAGCTGCGGCGGCGTCTGCGGCTGCTCCACCTGCCATATCTGGGTCCGCAAGGGCCTCGATTCGCTGAGCGAGCAGACGGACGCGGAGGCGGACCGCCTGGACATGGGCTTCGACGTCCGCCCCTACTCCCGGCTGTCCTGCCAGACGGAGCTGGGGACCGAGGACATCGTGGTCGAAATCACCGAGGAGTCCCTCACCGCCTTCATGGACGAGAACCCCGTCCTGCGCCGTTCCCTCGAAGCCGAAGGGAAATGGCCGCTGAAGAAGTGAGGTTGTTACGTAGTGCTTGACGGGCCGGGGCAGGAACTCTATATGTCCGGCCCATCGCAGCGCCGCACCGCGATGCACCGCCTGCCCAGGTGGTGGAATTGGTAGACACACTAGATTCAGGGTCTAGCGCCTGCAAGGGCATGGAGGTTCGAGTCCTCTCCTGGGCACAAAGTTGAGAAGGGGTCCCGGTTTCAAACCGGGGCCCCTTTTCGCTTTTCAGGGGTCAGGGTGACGCGGGCTCCACGGCATCGTGAGCCACGTGGTGCGCGGCCTCTCGTGCGAGGCTGCCGCCCTTGCGCAGGTCCCGGACGCGAATCTTCCGCAGGTGGACGGAGACGGCGCCCACCGCGACCTGGCTGATGACGGTCCCCAGGTGCGTGAGCGTGGAGAAGGCCGCCGCGTCCTCCGGCGAGGCCCCCAGGCTGCGGGCCGCCCAGCTCGTCACGAAGTAGTAGATGCCCATGCCCGCCGGGACACCCGGGAGCGACTGCCCCAGGGAGATGGCTCCCAGCACCACCGCCCCCGCGAAGATGCCTCCGGAGATGCCGATGCCGTGGAGCGCCAGCCCGTAGCCCAGCGCGGAGGCCAGCACCGGCGCCACCGAGAAGACGAACACCTTGGCCATGCCGGTGAAGGAGCGCGCTGTGCCGAGGCCCTCGCTGACGTGGTGGAGGAAGCCCACCACCCGAGGGAGCTTGTGGCGGCGGTGCAGCGCGAAGGCGAGCGGCCCGGACCAGTGCGCCATCAACACCACCAGCGCGACCAACCCCACGCAGAGTGACACGGCCACCTTCAGCTCGCCCTCGAAGCGAGACAGCGTCCGGCCGAAGGGCCCGAGCAGCGACAGCGTGACGAGCAGCATCAGCGCCGCGAACTCCATCAGCTTGCAGACGCCCACCGAGCCCAGGCACCGCAGGAAGGGGATGCGCTGCGTCCTCGCCAGGAGGAACGAGCGCATGATGTCCCCCAGCTTTCCCGGCAGGGCGTTGTGGACGAAGGCGCCAATGGCCACCAGGTGGTAGCGCTCCTTCAGGGGCACCGGCCGGCGCAGGGTGCGCTGCCACTGCACGGCGCGCAGGGGGATGATGGAGGCCTGGAGCAGCATGAAGGGCACCAGCCACACGAGGTGGCCCGGCAGGTCCCTCACGAACTGGCCCAGTGGGAAGCGCGGCTGGAGCAGCGGCCCTCCGCCGCCGAGGTTCCACTTGAAGAAGGCGGTGGAGAGCAGGACGACGGAGAGCACGAGGCCCAGGAAGGCGACCAGCACCTTGAACAGCGCCCGGCCTCCTTCACGCCTCGCCCTCCCCTTCACGGCACCAACCGGAGTCGAGGGGTGGAGTCCAGGTACGCCGCCGCGAGCCGCTCGTGGAGCTGCGCGCAGTGGGACAGGCCCGAGAGGTCCAGGGGCGCCTTCGCGGGCCAGCACACCAGGCTGTTGGCCTCCGTGCGCGTCAGGCCCCCGTGCGAGCCGAACTCCCAGGCGAAGCCCACGGTGCCACCGCGCCGCACGGCCTCGCCAAAGAGGACCAGGTCCCCCGCCGTCGACATGGTGGGCAGCACCCGGAGGAAGTCCGCCACCGCGCGCTTGCTGAACTCGGAGGACAGCGGGGCGCGGTCCAGCGCGTCCGCGCCATAGACGCCGCCGCGCACCAGCGCCACCGCGCCGTTGCCGCGTCGCAGGGCCACGAGGCCGATGTCCGGGCTCCGTGTCACCCGGGCGAGGACGTCGGGATGGCGCGCGAGCAGGTCCATGGCCTCCAGCGGCCTGGGTTCGCCGGACAGGTACACGTGGGCGAAGTTGCCGCACTCGATGGCCACGGGTGCGAATGGCGCGCGGGGTGTCGCGTCCGGCTCCGGGCGGGCGCGCCCATCACAGAGGCCACGCACCACGTCCTCGGGGATGGGTCCGTCGCCGTGTGGCGCCAGCAGCCATTGCTCCAGGTGCTGGCCCTTCCGCTGCTCCCAGGGCAGGCAGTCCACGTGCCCGTGGTCGGAGAGGATGACGACGTCGTAGGGCCGCTCCACGGCGCCCGCGACCGCGTACAGCTCCGCCAGGTACGTGTCCACGCGGTGCAGCTCGGCCAGGGCCTGGACGGAGCGAGGTCCCCGGCGGTGCGCCACCTCGTCGTAGTTACCGTAGACGAGGTAGACGACGGGCACACCGCGCGCCATGTCCACCAGGGACTTCGTGAAGGCGAAGCTCCAGCCCAGCCGCTGGAGGAAGACATGGCTGAAGAGGAAGGTCGGCTCGTGGCGCCAATCCTGGAGCCCGCGAGCCCAGTGGATGACCTCGCGCGCCGCGGCCCAGGTGTCCATGCCCAGGGAGCGCAGGTAATCCCAGACACCGCGCGTGCGCGCACTGAGCAACCCCATCATCTCGTAGGAGAAGGACCGGGACATCTGCTTGAAGCTGGCCAGCGTGCTCATGCTCAGCGCGTTCTCGGCGCCCGCGCGGAACAGGGAGAAGTATCCATGGCCGCCGCCGTCGAGCAGGCTGGTGCGGCCCGCGCCGCGCAGACGCTGGTCGATGGCCAGTGCGTCCGCCGGGGTGTTCATCTGCACCTTGCGGCCCAGCTCCCGGTCGAACCAGGAGTACGCCGGCAGGTTGGACTGGCGCATCCCGTAGAGCAGCCCTGCCTGGAAGTACGGCGTGGAGGTGGGTGCCCCCCAGAAGGCCTCGTCCAGGTGGAAGGTGCCCGAGCGGATGAGCCTCGACAGGAAGGGCATCCGGCCTGACACGAGCGCCTCGTCGAGCAGCGCCTTCGGCACGCCGTCCAGGTGGACGATGAGCAGCTTCCTCGCCCTGCGTGCGGGCGAGGGCGGCACGCGCGTCTGGACTCGCCGCACGAGGCCGTGGGCCCATAGGTGCATCGCTGGGGAAAGCACAGCGCTCACGGGTCGTATCCCCTCCTCCGGCAGCCAAGATGACCACTTGGGTGAGCAGCCGCCCTGGAGCGGGAACCGCCTTCCAGCAGAGCGGGCGGGCAGCCGTTGCGGCTGATGGCTCCGGGAAGAAACGCAGGCGCCAGAGCGTCCCAGGCGGCCCCCTCATGCTCATTCCCGCCACGGCCGTCCTCCTCGTCAGCCTGAGCGCTTCCCCGGCGGTCCACGCACCACCGGCGCCGGGGCTCGAGCCCGTGAGGCAAGATGCCTTCGATGCGATTGCCATTCCCCTGGTGAGCTTCAGCTCGGACCATGGCTTCGGCTACGGCGCGGTGGGCGGGATGTACCTGTATGCGCCGGGAAAGAAGCCCTACGCCCACGCCATCAGCGCGCAGGTGTTCTTCAGCAACCGGGGCGCGCAGAGTCACTCATTGCGCTACGACGGACCTCGCCTGCTGGGGCCGCTCCGCGTCGAGGGACGGCTGGACTATCGACGGGAGCTTCGCAGCCCCTTCTTCGGTGCGGGCAACCAGTCCGCGCCGGACTTCCGGGGGGACGTCGACAGCGAGCTGTACAACTTCGACAAGGGCACTCCCGGTTTCTGGCTCCGCCTGCGCGGCCATCCCTTCGGGGAGGCGCACCCGCTCCAGTCCTATGTGGGCTACGGCTGGCGACACATGCGCGTGGAGGCCTACGAGAAGTCCATGCTGTCGCTGGAGAAGCCCCTGGGCATGGAAGGCGGCAACATGGGGCAGTTGCTCGCCGGTGTGCTCTGGGACACGCGGGACAACGAGTCCGAGCCGCGACGCGGTGGCGTGGAAGAGCTGTCGCTGCGCGTGTCGGGCAACGCCACGGGCAACCGCTATCACTACATCGGCATCACCCTGAGCGAACGGCGTTACTTCCAGCTGTCGTCACGGCTGACGCTGGCGCACCGGATGACCCTGGACATGCTCTTCGGCGACGTGCCGTTCTACGAATGGAGCAACACCGGCGGCGTCAATGTGTCCGAGGGCATTGGCGGGGCCAACAGCGTGCGCGGCATCGAGCGCAACCGGTTCGCCGGGAACATCAAGGCGTTCATGAACACGGAGCTGCGCTATCAGGCGGCGCAGTTCCGGGTGCTCGGGCAGCAGTTGAAGCTGGGCGCGGTGGCCTTCGTGGACCTGGGCCGCGTGTGGCACCCGGGCGTCGCGGACGGCAAGTGGTGGCAGTGGCACCCGGGCGTCGGCGGCGGGCTGCGCTTCTCCCGGCGCGCGGCGGTGATTCGCATGGACTACGCCGTCTCCACCGGGTCCGGGCGGCAGCGCTGCTACGTCACGTTCGGGCACATGTTCTGACGCCCGCGGGCGGCACGTCCCCTTCGCGAGGGCGGCCGGGTCTGCCCAGGTCTCCGAGGGAAGCCTCGAGAAGGACAGTCTTCTCTCCGTCGCGGCCGCTGACCTAGTCTGTCCTGTCTCATGAACCGCCTCGCACTCGTGCTCCTCTTCGCCGTCAGCATGGCTTGCAGTTCCACGACTGCCTCCGACTCCCCGGACGCAGGACAAGGCGGGCCCCCAGGCTCCGCGGATGCCGGCTCCGGGGGCAATCATGGCATCCCGGATCGCGAGACAGCGTGTTCCGGCACCGACAACCCTCCGGGCCGGATCGTCGAGATTGTCTGGCCCAGCCGGAGCAATGTGCACTTCGCCACCGAAGGCGACACCGTGCGCTTCGTCTGGAACGACGGCGAGCCGCACAACGTGCTGCAGGTGAAGAACTTCGAGGGACAGGATCCGCCCGTCGACACCTACGGCGACGCCCAGTGGCCCCAGCAGATCGCGAGCGGGCCGAAGACGCTCCAAGGCTCGTTCGACTGGAACACCGGCACCTCCCCGTGCGGCTATCGCCCGGGCATCTACTTCTTCGTGGACGAGGGAAACCCCGCTGGCGGCGTCGTCTCCATCGCCCTGACCACGCGCGAGAACCCCAGCCCTCAGTACGCACCGAAGCCGTGCAGCGCGCTCGCCAATCCGCTCCACTACAACGGGCGCTACGCGGCCTATGCGAACCGCGAGGACTGCACGCTGTTCGAGGTCAACAACTTCACGACCGTGGCGCATTACGACTGGGTGGAGCCGACCTTCGCGGCGAAGCAGGGCGACCTGGTCCTCTTCCGCTGGACCGGTCTGCACAACGTCGTGCAGGTCCACAACGTGAACGAGGACGCGCTGATTCCTGGGGGGCTCGCGAGCGGCCCTCGCACCAACTGCGTGGGCGGGCCGAACTACACCTGCGTCAACGGGCCGTACCACCTTGGTGAGTTCCTGATCGACACGGCCCAGTATCGCCCGGGGATGATTCACCTCTCGGATGGCTGCGCCTACGGCTGTGCGGACTGTCCGTGGGAGTGCCGCGGGCCGGACCACGTTCCCACCGGGACGAACATGCAGTTCCTCCTCTCCCGCGCGGAGACCGGCCCCTCGTCGGAGGATGGGGCCTGCTGCGCGATCGACCCTTCCAAGGGGCGGAAGTGCCGTGTGGTCGAGCTCTACAACGACGCGGAGGGAATGCAGTTCGAGTACAACGTCCCGGTGAATCGTGGCGACCTCGTGCGCATGCGCTGGGCGGGGACGCTGAAGATCGTGCAGACGACCCCAACGGCCAATGGCGCGCCCAGCCGTAACCCCAAGCCGGGTGGACTCGCGATGGACGCCCCCGTGGAGTGCGTGCCCGGTCCCAACTGGTCCTGCCTGGGTGGGAACACGGCGCAGGCCGAGCTGGTCCTCGACGTCGACAAAGCCATCCGCGACGGCAAGGCCGAACGGTTCGAGCACGGCCAGCACTACTTCACGTTCCACGCCTTCGGAGAGAACACGGACGGGTACTCCTCGCAGGACTCCGGCATCCTGCTCTATGTCGCGCGAGGCGAGCCCTACGCCGACAATCCGCCCTGCCCCTGAGCGCGCGGTGGGACAACTCCGCTGGGCCGTTGCACGGGCCTCGTCTTCCGTGGGTCGGATGCGCGCCCGCCGGCCCCGGGCGAGGTTGCCCCTTCTCCCAGAGCGGCCCCGGAGGGCAGGAGACTGTCATGAACCGACAGCCGCACAACAGGGCGAGAGGGATTGAAAAACACGTCAGGTATATCTGGTCGCGACCGTGGCCACCCGCCCACGCTCGATGTCTGGCCATGGTCCTTCCCTGACGCAAGGAGCCCCTCATGGCCCACAAGTCCCAGCCGGACTACTCCAGCCGTGCCCTGGATGAATTGAAGCAGGCGTTGCGCGAGCGACTGAAGACCAACCAGCTCGCGCACCGAGAACTGCTGTGGGAGTCCACCCGTGGCAGGGAGGAACCGAGCGAGAACGGGCGAGACGTCGAAGCGTGGTTCCTGGGGCCCCGCGCGGAGAACGCGGACGTCTTCGAACAACTGGTGCTGGAGGCCTTGAGGGACCACGCCTTCTGGCGCCGGAACTTCCACCCGATGGACCCTCCCGCCATCACCCAGAGCATCAAGCGGGACCCGGGCTATCTCCGGGCGCTCGATACGCTGCACACCGAGTTCGACAACCTCCTGGCCGAGCTCAAGAAGTCCGCGCCGTTCTTCAGCATGCGCTACCAGGGGCACATGACCTGGGACCAGACGCTCCCGGGCATGGCTGGCTACTTCGCGGCGATGCTCTACAACCAGAACAACGTCGCGCTGGAGGCCTCGCCGCTGACGACGGTGCTGGAGGTCCGGGCTGGCGAGGACCTGTGCCGGATGGTGGGCTACACCCAGCAGGGCAACATCCGTCCCTGGAGTCACCTGACCAGCGGCGGTACCACCGCCAACATCGAGGCGATGTGGGCCGCGCGAAACCTGAAGTTCTATCCCCTGTCCCTGCGCGAGGCCATCCGGCAGGAGCCCGCGCTCTCCGCCGCGAAGGCCTTGCAGGTGACGCTGCCCTCCGGAACGAAGGCGCGCCTGCTCGACCTGGATGAATGGCAGGCGCTGAACCTGGACGTCGACGAGGTGCTGGGCATCCCCACCCGCATTCAGGAGGAGTTCTCCATTCCCGTGGAGACCCTGACTGCACGGGTGAGCAACTACATGCTCCAGGACCTGGGGCTCGTGGAGTTCACCCGGCGCTACCTGGGCAACATCCGGGCCCCCGTGTTCATGGTCCCCGGCTCAAAGCACTACTCGCTTCCGAAGGCGGCGGCGATCCTGGGCATCGGCGCGGACCACATGTTCAGCATCCCCCTGGATGAAGAGGGGCGCATGGACGTGTCGGCCCTGGAGGAGCGGCTCGACCAGTGCAAGGCGGACAAGCAGCCCGTCATCGCGGTGACGGCGGTGTTGGGGACGACGGAAGAAGGTCTGGTGGATCCGCTCGAGTCGGTGCTGGCGCTGCGCCGGCAGAAGTACCACCCGCAGGGCATGTCCTTCTGCGTGCATGCGGATGCGGCCTGGGGCGGATACTTCGCCTCGCTCCTGCGGGCGCCGCCGAGCGTCTCGAAGCGCCTCGGCGGCCCTCCCGCGCCAGCGCTGCCGCTGAGCAGCTACGTGGAGAAGCAGTTCAAAGCCCTCCCAGAGGCGGACACCATCACCGTGGACCCGCACAAGACGGGCTACCTGCCCTACCCCGCCGGGGCGCTGTGCTACCGCAACCAATCCATGCGCAGCCTGGTGGCCTTCGAGGCGCCCTACATCAACACGGCGGGAGGCCATGAGGACCTCACCGTGGGCAAGTACGGCATCGAGGGCTCCAAGCCCGGTGCCGCGGCGGCGGGCGTGTACCTCAGCCATGCCGTCGTGCCACCGGACCAACGTGGCTACGGGAAGATCCTCGGGAGGGCGCTCTACAACTGCAAGCTGTTCCACGCCCGACTGCTGCTGATGAACTCCGCGGCGAGCGACTACGTCGTGGTGCCAGGGCCGCGCTTCAAGCTGACCGACCCCCTCAAGCTCAAGTACGGCGGGGAGCAGCAGGCGCTGGAAGTCCTGCGTCAGCAAATCCAGGGCGTGCGCCAGGAGCAGCTCCTCACGGCGTCCGGTGGAGAGGAGCTGGAGCTGCTGCGCGAGACGGGCGCCGACCTCAACATCCTTACCTACGCCTTCAACTTCACCACCGGGCAGGGCCTCAATCCGAGCCTGGAGGAAGCGAACACCTTCAACCGGAAGATCTACGAGCGCCTGGGGGTCAAGGCGGACGGCCGCGACATCTACGGCTACCGGCTGCTGGTGAGCACCACGGACTTCATCGAGGAGGACTACGGCAAGAAGTTCTTCGAGGACTACAAGACGCGCCTGCTGGGAAGTGGCGCGGCGTCGTGCCGTGGAAAGGAGGGCCGCATCACGGTGCTGCGCTCTGTCATCATGGACCCCTGGATTACGGAGGACCTCCAGCGGCGGCCGTTCCTCGACACCATCATCGAGGAGCTGCGCACGGCCGTGGAGGACGCGCTCGCCGAGATGAAAGGCACCTCGACCCGGCGCACCCGTTAGCCCCATGGCGGAGCGAGGCCGGTCGAGCACAGGCCTCGCCCCAACAGACTCGCTCAGCTCAACGCATCTACCCACGTTCGCAAGCGAGGCTCCGCCCGAGCTTCGCCGCGCACTCTGGGCTCCTCGTCCAGGGGCAGCGTGTGGGCGACCCGGAACCACTCCTGCATCTCCACCGGCATCGGTATGCACACCAGGTTCCACGGCGGCGGCGCGTCACTCAACGCACCTCATCACGTCGTTGGCCGGACGGATACATTGGGCCGAGCCACCGGCGGGGACGATACCGCTGGGTGGAGGAGCGCCGAGACGAAATCTACCCTGCCCTCCTCCACCTGGACTGCAGCCTCATCCTGTTGCGGAGGCTTGCCGGGCATTGAAAGAAGCTCTAACCCAGACCTGGGCGCTGGAGCACACCCCAGACCCGATTCAGGCCGCCTGAGCCTCAAGGGAGAGGGTGGGCGGGGCTGAAGGAGTAGGATGTGCTTTGCCGACCCTGCTCACGCTGACCCGAGATCGTCCTCCTCAGTTGGTTCCATTGGCTCCGACAAGACCAACGTGACCCAGCGTTCGTCGCCCCCAGACTTCATCAGGTTCGCCAAGTACTCGCGGGCGATGGATTGACTGCGGGTCGCGAACGCACTCGGCAACTCATGCGTCTCTCGCGCCGCGTACCAGCTCTCGTAGGTGGGCTCGAATCGCCCAGCACGCTTCATGTAGACATCGCCTCCGAGCACTGCGATCTCCGTCGGTCGAAGCAACTCCAGTACCTGAGCTGCGTCCTCCGGATGCCAGGCGAACTCCTCGACCCCGAGCCCTGACAGGCTCTCAGCCTTGCTCCAGAGCTCCTTGGGAACAATCAGCCTGCTCATGGGTTTCCCCTGCTTGGGCACGAACAGCCGATGGTTCACCGTACCATTGGGCTCGACGATCCATTCGAAGGCCGCTCTTACAGTCCTTCCTCGAGAGCAGGGCTGTTCCTGTCTGGGGCCGAAGTACGAAGACCGGCGAATATTGAGGGTGCGCGTTTAACTCAGGGCTTCCACCCAGCCGCGCAACCTATGAAAAGCCTGCATCTCGCCGCGCACTCCGGGCTCCGCGTCCAGAAGCAGCGTGTGGAAGCCGCGGGCTTCCAACCCCTTGCACATCTCCGCGCGCACCTGCGCATCCGGCGCGAACAGGATGCAGCCGTCGCCGCCGCCCGCGCCGGACAACTTCCCCGCCGCGCCGTAGCTCGCCGCCAGCGCCAGCACGCGGCGCATGCCTTCCGTCTCTAGCGGGCCCAACTCCAGCAGCAGCGCGTGCTGCGCCTTCACCGCCTCGGAGAAGGCCCGGAAGTCGCCACCGGCCAGCCCGTCCTCGATGGCGTGCCCCAGCAGGTCCGAGCGCTCCACGAAGTGCTGACGGCCCTGCGCCTCCAGCCGCGCCTCTACCTGGCCAATCAGCACCCGCGTCGAAGCACTCTCACCCGTGAAGGCATACGCCATGGACACGCGGGGCGAGGGCAGCCGCCACACGTCCACCGACGGAGACTCCGCCAGCGCCGCACGCAGCCGCCCGGTGTTGCTCGCCTCCATCAGCGGCGCCACGTCGTAGCGACGGTAGCGCAACACGCCACCCGCGAAGCTCGTCGCCACATCCCCGCCGCTGCCCTTGCCGCCCTGCCCCGCCGTGTGCGCCAGCAGCGCCAGCTTCAGCGCATCGAAGCGCTCCTCCAGCACGTAGCGCGCAGCCTCTGACGCCAGCACCGTCGCGCATGCACTGCCGCCCATGCCCAGCTTCTGCCCGTTCGGCCCCACCGCGGACGGCGCCACCGCCAGGTCGAAGCCAGGGCTCGCGCGGCCGTGTGCCCGCAGGGCTTCGTCCAGCGCCCGCGCCACGAAGGAGAACCCCGCAGGGACTTCGCGCTCCCAGCGCACGCCCAACGGGGTGGTGCTCCCCGCCAGCGTGCCCTCCTCCAGGCACACGTGCACCCGGGCATCCGAGCGGCGTCGCACGTAGGCGGCCGTTCGAGGCGCCACCGCGGCCAGCCGCGCCACGCCGCCCCACAGCACGGCGTACTCGCCGGAGAGGAACAGCTTGCCCGGCGCGGAGAGGGCGCGCTCCATCAGAAGAGGTGCTCCTGCTTCAGCGTGGCGTCACCGCCAGGCACGCAGCGAATCACGTCCACCGCGCCGCACGCGCGCGCCAGCGCCTCCGCGGCCACCTCGTGCGCGGCATCCGTCAGCAGCACCGGGTTCGGGCCCGCGTCCAGCGTGAACCACACCGGGATGC
Source organism: Pseudomyxococcus flavus (assembly GCF_050038885.1). Classification (NCBI taxonomy): domain Bacteria; kingdom Pseudomonadati; phylum Myxococcota; class Myxococcia; order Myxococcales; family Myxococcaceae; genus Pseudomyxococcus; species Pseudomyxococcus flavus. Next base: position 433,142 of record NZ_CP143624.1, read on the forward strand.
CCTTCTTGCGCTGCTCCTTCAGGTGCTGGATGAGCGCCAGCGTGCCGGCGTTCATGTAGCTCAGCGGCGGATTCGCCGCGAAGACGGTCGCGTGCATGCGCCACGCGTTGCGCTCGCACAGCTCGCCCAGCGCCTGCAGGTCCCGCCGAGCGATGTGCTCACGCGCCTGCACCACCTCCACCTCGGCGTCCTTTACCCACGCCGGGTAGTACGGGCTGGTGTCCACCGTGTGCTTCATCCCGTCCCGCGACTTCACCTCCTTCTCGCCGCGGTCGAGAATCGCCACCACCATGCGCACATCCGGCCAGTGGGCCGCATCGAAGCGCTGCACCGCGAAGCTGTCCTCGCCATCCGAACGCTCGCCGCGCTGCCACTCGCAGAAGCCGCCCTGCACGCTGCGGCACGCGGAGCCGCTGCCCATGCGCGCCAGGATGCTCGCCGCGCGAGGCTCGGACGGCAGCCCCGCCGCCGCGCGCCCCGCAACCGCCAGCGCCGCGAAGCCGGCCGCGCTGCTGGCCAGGCCCGCCGCCATGGGGAAGTCCCCGCGCGACACCACCTTCGCGGGGCCCAGGTCACCCTTCGCCTGGGCGCGCACCGCCTCCAGGAGCCGCAGCACACGGTCGCGCTCGCTGCCCTTCGCGGTGTGCCCGTTGAGCTCCACCTGGTCGCTCGCGGCGCCGAACTCCACCGTGGTCGTCACCGACAGCGGGGACAGCGTGAGGGACAGGCTGGACTGGTGCGGAAGAATCAGCGCGTCGTCCCGCTTGCCCCAGTACTTCACGAGGGCGATGTTCGGATGCGCCAGAGCTGTGGCTTTCATGGGAAGACTCACGACGCCCGCGGACCCGCGAGCTGGCTGCTGAAGCAGCGCACGCCCATCCGGGTGAGCTTCGTCACCACCGGCTTGGGCTCGAGGAACAGGCCGATGACGGCCCCACCATCTCCACCGGCTCCGGTGAGCTTGGCGCCCAGCGCCCCCAGCTCCCGCAACCGGTACACCATCTCTTCCAGCGGCGGCGACGACAGGCCCAGCGCCGCCAGCAGGCCCTGGTTGACGTTCATCGCGTCGCCCAGCGCCTCCAAATCTCCCGCCGCCACCGCCTTCGCCCCCTCCGAGGACACCCGTCCAATCTCGGTGAACAGGCGCTCGTAGCGCGACGGCCAGCGGGCCTGCCGCTCCCGCAGCGCGCCCACCGTCTTCTTCGTGGGGCTGCGCTCACCCGCGAGCGCCACCACCACGTGCAGGGGCTTGGGACTGTCCACCACCTGCCCCGTCCCCTTGGCCGCGCCCGGCTTGCGCCGGTAGAAGACGAGCTGCTCCATCGCGCTGGTGGTGTGGTCCAGTCCGGACGGCGAGCCGTGGAACTCCTGCTCCATCGCCCACGCCACGCGCACCGAGTCCTTCGGCGTGGGCGTCTTCCCCGCCGCCTGGAGCAACAGCCGCGCGCACGCCACCGACAACGCGGCCGAGCTGCCCAGCCCCACCGCCAGCGGCAGGTCCGCCTCCAGCGACACCTTCACCGGAGGCGCCCCCGTCGCTTCCGCCGCACGGGCGAATGCCGCCGTGAGCTGCGCGCGCTGCACGCGGTTGAGCGTGGGGGGCAACGAGAGCTGACACGCCTTCGCCGGCACGGCGCGCGCCGTCACGCCCTGAGTCAGCGGCCCGGCCAGGGCCGGGTATCCGTACACGACGCTGTGCTCACCCAGCAGGATGACCTTGCCGGCGCCGAAGGCCGACAAGGATTCAGAACGAGGAGCCACGGCGTCAGACGTTGGTGCCGGTCGCGATCGCGGCATCCTCGGCGGGGAGGCTGGCCAGCAGCTCGCGGGCCTTCTCCACCTTCACGTGGCCCGCCTTCACCAGCAGGTTGGCGATCTTCTCCACCCAGTCCCCCCGCGCACCCGCCGTCACCGCCACGCAGCGCGCGTGCATGGCCATGTGGCCCTTCTGGATGCCCACGCTGCCCAGCGCCCGGAGCGCCGCGAAGTTCTGCGCCAGTCCCACCGCCGCGAACACCATGGACAGCTCGCGCACCGTGGAGGTCTGCATCAGCTTGAGCGCCATCTGCACGCCCGGGTGGATCTTGATGGGCCCGCCCACCGTGCCCAGCGCCATGGGCAGCTCGATGCGGCCCACCAGGTGTCCCTCCTCCAGGTACCAGGTGGACAGCGGCCGGTACTGTCCGTTGCGGCACGCGAACGCGTGCGCGCCGGCCTCGATGGCGCGCCAGTCCTGCCCCGTGGCGATGGCCACCGCGTCGATGCCGTTCATCACGCCCTTGTTGTGCGTGGCCGCGCGGTACGGGTCCGCTTCCGCGAAGCGGCTGGCCTGGGCGATGCCCTCGGCAATCTCCTCGCCCGGCATCTCGAAGTCCGCCAGCAGCGGCACCGGGATGCGGCACATCGCGCGCGCCAGCCGGCGGTCCGCGAGGTTGGAGAGGATGCGCAGGTACACCTTGCCGCCGGTAATCTGCTCGATGAGCGGCGCCACGCCCTCCGCCATGGTGTTGATGAGGTTGGCCCCCATCGCCTCCTGGGCGTCGATGATGAGGTGGACGATGAGCAGCGGCTCGCCGCGCGGGCCCTCGGGGGCCGGCAGCACGCGCACCTCGACGTCCTTCGCCCCGCCGCCACGCGCCACCATCGCCGGGTGGAAGCTGTTGGCCAGCGCGAGGATCTGCTCCTTGTGCGCCAGGATTCGCTCGGAGGCCACGGTCGGGTCGCCGTAGCGCGACACCTGCACCTGGCCAATCATCAGCGACGGGTCCGCCTCGCCAATGAAGCCGCCCGCCTCGCGGACAATCTTCGCCGCGAAGGACACCGCCGCCACCACGGACGGCTCCTCCACCGCCATGGGCACCAGGTAGTCACGGCCGTTCACCTGGAGGTTCAGCCCCAGGCCCAGCGGCAGTGAGAAGGTCCCCACCGCGTTCTCGATCATCTGGTTCGCCAGGACGGGCTGGAGTGCCTCCGAGCCCAGCAGCTGCTGCAGGTCCTCGGGCGTGAGCCGGAACATGCGGGAGAGGTGCGCGTGGCGCTCCTCCATGGGCAGCTTGTGGAACCCGGGAAGCCGGGACGTCACGGTGTCAGACATGTTCTTCCTTCCAAACGTCGGCGCGGCCACCCTCTACAGCGCCGCCAACCAGTCCTTCAACTCCCCGGTAATCACCCGGGGCCGCTGCCTCAGTTCAGCGCAACTTCTGCTTCCCGTCAGGATGAGCGCCTGCCGCAACCCGCCCAGGATGACCTCCAGCGCGGCTTCCGCCGCGGGAAGGCCGCCCTGCTGCTGCGCGCGGAACAACGGCAGCGCCATGCCCGCCAGGTTCGCGCCCAGCGCCAGCACCTTCGCGGCGTCCAAACCGGTGCGCAGCCCGCCGCTGGCGACCAGCCGGACGTCAGAGCCCACGGCCCGCCGCACGGTGGCCAGGGCGGCTGCCGTGGGGATGCCCCAGGCGCTGAACTCGGCGCCCAGCTGCGCCTGCACGCCCGACGCGCGCAGCTGCTCCACGCGCACCCACGACGTCCCCCCCAGCCCGGAGACGTCGATGTTCCGCACGCCCAGGTCCGCCAGGCGCCGCGCGACGTCCGGGCCGATGCCGCACCCCGTCTCCTTCACGAGCAGCCGCTCGCCAAAGGCGCGCACCAGCAGCTCCACCACGCGGTAGCCGCCCTTGAAGTCGCGGTCGCCCTCCGGCTGCGTGAGCTCCTGGCCGGCGTTGAGGTGCAGGGCCAGCCCATCCGCGCCAATGCCGTCCACCAGCCGGCGCGTGCCGTCCACGCCCAGGTGGATGGCCTGGAACATGCCAATGTTGCCCAGCAGCGCCACCGTGGGGGCCACCTGCCGCACCTGGAACGACGCGGCCCGCGAGGCGTCCTCCGACATGGCGCGCTGACTGCCCACGCCAAAGGCGAGGCCGTGCTTCTCGGCGAGCTGCGCCAGGTCGCGGTTCACCGCGCCCGCACGCTCGGTGCCACCCGTCATGCCAGTGACGAGCAACGGGTAGCGCAGCTGCTTGCCCAGGAAAGGCGTGGACAGGTCCACGTCGTCCGCCGCCAGCTCCGGCATCGCGCAGTGGACCAGCTTCACGCACTCGAGCAACGTGCTGTTCCCGGTGGGCTCGACATCACCCGTGGCGCAAAGGTCGAGATGCGCATCCTTGCGTCTGGCTGTGAGGTCGTCGCCCATCTCGCTGGATTCCGGTCTGCCCCCGTGGCGGCGAGGCTTGTAAGTGCCCGAATGACGAGGGTTTCCTAGCAAGTGGAACGGTCATGGCGCAAGCCAAAGGGCCCGGACGGTCGCCCTCGCGGTGTGGGTGGACGATGCCTCCTTTTGAGCGGTATGAGCCTCGCGTGAGCGCCCCCCCGACCCACGTGGTTGTCTTCCTCCACAGCGGCGACTACGACCGCGTGCACCAGGGTCTCTCCATCGCCGCCGCAGCGGTGGCCTCGGGCCGCAAGGCGGAGGTGTACCTGTTCTGGTGGGCCCTGGAGCGCTTCCTTGATGGGAGGCTCGACGAACCGGACTTCATGGGTCGCGACGACGTGTCGGACCGCTTCGAAGCCCGCGGCATGCCCACGTTGCGCGCACTGCTCGCACACCTGGTGGACTCGGGCTTGTTCACGCTCGCTGGGTGTACGGGCTCCCTTGGAGCCCTGGGCGCGGAGTCCCGCGCGGATGCGAGCGGCATCTCCCTGTGGCTGGGCTGGAGCGCCATCCTCCAGCGCACCGCGGGCGTGAGCGACCGCTTCTATCTCTGAAGCAGCCGCCGCCCGCGGTGGGACCGCGCGTCACACGTTCAGCTTGAAGCCCAGGATGAAGGTCCGGGGCGCGTTGGGCCGGGCACCGTAGGGCCGGCGCGACACGATGACCTGCTCGTCCAGGATGTTGCGCACGCTCAGGTACAGCTGCCCCCAGCGGGAGAAGTTCCAGGCCGCGTTGGCGTCGAAGGTCAGCAACGCGTCCGTCAGCTCGCCCGGCGCCGCCTCGCCCTGCCCCGCCTGCTCCCGCATGGCATCCACGTAGAACGCGCTGAGGGACAGGCCGCCCAGCGCCGACTCCACGCCCGCGGTGGCATAGAGCTGGTGCTGCGGTACGTAGGGCAGCTCATCGCCCGCGCGCACGTTGCCGAACTGCGGGTCCGCGGACTGGAAGTCCTCGCGCAGGCGCGTGCGCGTGAAGGTGTACGACAGCGAGACGGGGAACGTCACGCCGCCGCCCGGGCGGAAGGTCTTCTCGCCGAAGACCTCCAGACCGTAGATGTACGCCTTGCCCGCGTCCGTCTGCCGGTCGAGGTCCTCGTTGAGGCAGCCGCTGGAGAACGTGCAGATGTCGGTGAGGTTCGAGTAGTCGTTGAAGAAGCCCACCGCCTCCAGGCGCTCACCCCGGCGCGTCCATCGGGTGCCGGCCTCGTAGTTGATGCTCTTCTCCGGGAGCACCGTGTCAGGCTGCCCCGGTGCCGGCGGCGAGAAGCCGCGATAGGCGCCCGCGAACAGGCCCAGCTCGCGCGTCAGCGCGCCGTAGACGCCCAGGCCCGGCATGAGCACCTCGAGCGCGCCGCGCGACTCGGTGTCGGTCAGCCGGTTCTCCGAGTGCGAACGGATGATTTCCAGCCGGATGCCGGGCGTGAAGACCAGGGGCCCCCAGGCGATGGCGTCCGTCGCATGCAGGGCGACGGCGTGCGTGGAGTCCCTGTTGTTGGCCGTGGTGTACGTGGGCTCGTTCGTCCGCACGAGCTGGCCGCCCTGCATGAGGAAGGCGTCCTCGGTGTGGAGGCGCTCGATGCTGTCGAAGTGGTAGCGCGCGCCGACTTCGACGTTGTGGTGCAGCGGCCCCGTCGTCCCGCTCCAGCGGGCCACGCTCTGCAGGCCCTGGGACACGAAGGTCCGGTCATTGGGACCAATGAGCAGCGCGTCCTGCGTCGACGAGCTGTCGAGCTCGCCGGTGAGCACGCCGTAGTAGATGGCGTTGCGCGCGCTCGTCGGGTCCGCGAGCACGCTGGCGATGGAGGCGCCGCGGAAGCGGTTCACCTTGCGCCAGGCGCGCGTCAGGTCATGCCGGTAGGCCGACGTGGTCACCGCCAGGGCGCCCGCCTCGACCACATGGCTGAGGACGACCTGGGTGCGGTGCCACTTCATGTGGTCCAGCGCGCTGGCGACGTAGCGGCGCAGCGGATTCGCCGCGAAGTCGGCGTCACTCAGGCCCAGGTACGTCTCGTTCGAGGCCTCGTCGGAGTAGCCCAGCTTGAGCTGGAGCGTCTGACGGACCGGGCCCTCCGGCACGAGCAGGTAGCGTCCCTTCGCCATCCACTCGTTGCGGACGAAGCCCGTGTTGCCGCCCACGGTGTCCAGCTCCTTGAAGCCGTCGCTGCGCAGGTGGAGGCCTTCCAGCAGGAAGCCCGCGCGCTCGGTGCTCGCGCCAAACGCGCCGTGGGCCTTGCCGTAGAGGTAGCCGCCGCCCGCCACGTCCAGCCAGAGGGACTCGGCGGCGGGGATGTCCCGGGTGATGAACTCCACGGAGCCGCCCACCGTCTGCGGCCCCTGCTGGATGGCCGAGGGCCCCTTGAGCACGCGGATGCTCTGCATGCGCGTGGCGAGCGGGAAGTAGTAGGCCGCGGGCGCCGAGTACGGCGCGGGCCCGAAGAGGACGCCGTCCTCCAGCAACGTCACCTTCTTGCTGCGGTCCGGGTTGACGCCGCGCAGGCCCACGTTCGGTCTCAGGCCGAAGCCGTCCTCGCCTCGGGCATACACGCCGGGAACCGTCTGGAGGATGGCGGCCGGGTCATCCCGCTCGAAGCGCTCGAGCTGCGCGGGCTTCAGCACATGGATGGAGCCGCTCGTGCGCGCCTCCGACGTGCCCACCACCACGCTCTCGAACTTCTTCTCGACGGCCTCGGGCGAAGGCTCCAGCACGAGCGCCTCGCCCACAGGTGCCTCGGTGGCCAGTGGCGCATCGCCCATGGGCGACTCCGCGGTCGACCCGGAAGGGTCCTGGCCACCCACGGCAAGCGATGAAGCCGGCTCCGGCGGGAGCGAGCCTTCCATCGCGTCCTCCCGGGACGGCCCGGAAGCGTCCTGGCCACCCGCTTCGGCCGCTTGGACCTGCGCTGGCGGGAGTGGGCCTTCCACGGCGCCGTCCCGGAGCGGAGAGGAAGACGTCCGGGCCTCCGCTTCGGCCGCTGGAGCCGGCCCCCCCGGGAGGGAGCCTTCCTCGACGACCGCCTGGGAAGTCGCGGCGGGGCCGGCCGACGCCGGCACAGGGCGCGTGGCGGCCTCCTGCGCCTGGGCGGATTCGGTTTGCGCCGCGGCAGGGGTTGCCCATGCCAGCAAGAGCGCCGGAAGCGTCCAGCTCCGCGCCCGCATCAATTCGTGCTCGAACAGTGCCATCTGAAGCGTATCGACCTTGTCTCGACGGGGATGTCCGCCATTCAAAAAGCCAGGAGCCGGGGGTGGAGGACCGCCCGCGCGCGGCCCTCCCTCCCCGGCTCCTGCTTCTTCACAACAGCCGCTACTACCGCTTCTCGATGGGGCCAGCGATCACGACCTTGCCATCCGACTGGACGGCGACGCCGCGAGCGGTCTCCTCGGTCTGCGCCGTCACGACGTTGAGCGTCGCGATGCCGCCGGTGCCGAAGGACGGATCCAGGTTGCCATCCGTGGTGAAGCGCGCCACCACCATCCGGTTGTCGCCACCCTCGGTCACGAAGCCCGCCGCGTAGATGCGGTTGGACGAATCGAAGGTGACGGACCAGAAGCGGTCGTTCTCCGTGGTGGAGATGGGCGTGGCCTTGAAGACCTCCTCGCCCGTGCCGCCCGTCGGGATGATGGCCAGGACGGCGTCGTCGTTCTGGTTGCCACCGGCGCGGTAGCCCGCCGCGGCCACCCAGTTGCCGTCCGGCGACTTGGCCACGCCGAAGAAGGCCTGGTCCGGGCGGTCGAAGCCGTAGGTCTTGTAGCCTTCCGGCGCGAAGGTCGTGTCCGGCTGACCGTCCGGCGTCTGCATCAGGATGAGGGCCTGGATGTTCTGCGCGCCCAGCGTGCCGCTGCCCACGTGGCACACGCGGTCGTCGTTCAGGACGACCAGGTTGCGGCCGCGGTCGTTGTCACCGGCCAGGTCCAGCACCACGGAGCCACCCGTGCCCCACGTCGGGTCGAGCTCGCCCGTCGAGGTATAGCGGAAGGAGACCAGGTCCACGGTGCCCGTGGACGCGGAGCGGCCGTAGCCCGTCGTCACGTAGCTGCCGTTGGACTGCAGGCCCGCGGCATAGGCCTCGGCCATGCCCCACTCGGGGTTGGTCTCGCTCTGGGCCTGGAACGGCGCGGACGTCACCACACCCTTCCAGCCAAACGTCTCATCCGACTTGCCGTCGTCGTTCAGCCGCTGCAGCACGATGCGGTTGGCCGCCTGCGCGCCCACGCCCGTGGGCATGGACGTATAGCCGGACGCCATGATCTTCCCGTCCGGCTGGATGAGGCCGTAGCGCATGCCGTCATTCAGGTTGGCCAGGTTGAGGGTGCTGAAGCCGTTGGGCGTCTCGCCCGAGCCGAACGTCGTGTCCAGCGCGCCCGCCGCCGTCAGCCGGGCCACCACGCGGTCGGTGTCCGCGCGCGTGCCATCCGCGCGCTTGTTGCCGAACAGGACGATGCGGTCCGAGCCGTCCACCTTCACGTCCCACAGGGAGTCACGCGTGCCGTCGCGGCCGGTGCCGAAGTCCACGTGCGTGATGCCACCCGCACCGAACGTCGTGTCGTGCGTACCATCCTCGTTGAACCGCACCACCGCGATGTCGCTGTCCAGCGGCCCGGTGCCCGCGTCAGGGATGGGGTCCGTGCCCGCATCCGTGCCTGCGTCCGTGTTGGTGCCCGCATCGGGGATGGGCGTCGGCGTGGGCTCGTCGTCGTCGCCACACCCCGTCAGGCACGCCAACGTGAGCGCCAGGGCCGCTCCACGCACCAGGAAGCTGCGGTGCTTCACCGTCTTCAACATGATGGTCTTCCCCTCCTCGGGAACATCTTAACTAGAAATTGATAATCATTATCAATTTCATGGCGCCACTCTCCTACTCCGGAAGCAAACCGAGGGTCAACCTCCAAACTGCGGAAACCCGCACATTCCTCGAAGGCTGCCCTGAAGTTGATTGTCATTACCAACTTCACCATGCTAGCGAGCCCCCCATGAACACTGCGTCGTCGCGCCCCCTCTCCGTGCTGCGTGCGAGCACCTTCGCGCTCGTGGTCCCCGCCCTCCTTTCGTTGTCGGCCTGCAAGTCGGACAGCCCGACGCCTGCGGACGCGGGCACCGATACGCCCGATGACACGGTGGCCACGACGCGGGCCGCGCTGCTGGAGTCGTCGGGGGCGTGCGTGCTGCAGACGGCGCGCGAGTTCCAGACCGTGGCCACGGCGCTGGAGAGCGCGGTCGCGGCCCACGCGGCCACGCCGGATGCCGCCACGCGGGACGCGGCGCGCGCGGCGTTCCACCAGGCCATGGACGCGTGGCAGGTGGCGGAGGTGATGCAGTTCGGGCCCGCCGCGCCCCGCAGCGTCCCGGGCGGCGCGGAGATTCGCGACAACATCTACTCGTGGCCCCTGGTCAGCCGGTGCGCCGTCGAGGAGCAGATCGTCAACCGCAGCTATGAGGCGGCGGGCTTCGAGAACGCGCTGGTGAGCCGCCGAGGCCTGTTCGCGCTGGAGTACCTGCTCTTCTTCGAGGGCGCGGACACCGCGTGCCCCAGCACGTCCGTCATCGTGTCACAGGGCACGTGGGCGGCGCTCTCCGCGGACGAGCGGGCCGCGCGCAAGCGGGCCTACGCCGCCGTGGTGGCCGCGGACATCCACCGCCGCGCGGACGCGCTCGTGAGTGCGTGGGCGGCGGACCAGGGCAACTTCGCCCGGACGCTGACCACGGCTGGCTCCGGCAACGCCGTGTACCCGTCGACGCAAGCGGCGCTGAACTCCGTGAGCGACGCGATCTTCTACTTCGAGCGAGAGGTGAAGGACCTCAAGCTGGCGCGGCCGCTGGCCCTGCGGGACTGCGCCACGTCGACCTGTCCGGAGCACCTGGAGTCGCCGTTCGCGGCGCGCTCGAAGGCGAACCTCCGGGCCAACCTGGTGGGCTACCGCCGCCTGACGGAAGGCTGCGGCGAGAATTTCTCCGGCACGGGCTTCGACGACCTGCTCGAGGCCTCGGGCGCTGGCGCCCTGGCGACGAAGCTGCGCGAGCGCAACGCCGCGGCCGCGGTGGGCATCGAGTCCGTGCCCGGTGACGACCTGGCGCCGACGCTCGCCCAGGACAAGGCCGCGGTGCGCGCACTCTATGACGCCGTCAAGGGTGTGACGGACGTGCTCAAGACGGAGCTCGTCACCGTGCTGGACCTGGAGCTGCCCCAGTCCGTCGAGGGGGACAATGACTGAGGTGCCGCCCGCCGAGCGGCCCGCGTCCGGGCGCCTCTGGAAGGCCCTGCTGGCGCCGCGTGACATCGCGGCGCTGGTGGCGTTCCGCGTGGCGCTCGGGCTGCTCGTCTGCGTGTCGGCGGTCCGGTTCCTCGCCTATGGGTGGGTGGACGTGCTGTTCACCGGCCCCCGCTTCCACTTCACCTACTGGGGCTTCGACTGGGTTCCCGCGCTCCCGGCGCCGTGGATGCACGCAGTGTTCGCGCTGCTCGCGGTGCTCGGGCTCTGCATGGCGGTGGGCCTCTTCTACCGCGTGACGGTGGCCCTGCTGTTCGTCGCCTTCACCTACGTCCAGTTGGTGGACGTCAGCAACTACCTCAACCACTACTACCTGGTGAGCCTGCTGCTGGGGCTGATGTGCTTCGTGCCCGCGCACCGGGCCTTCTCGGTGGACGCGTGGCGCGAGCCCGCGCTGCGCACGGCCTGGCTGCCCGCATGGTGCACCCTGCTGCTGCGCTTCCAGGTCGGCGTGGTGTACGTCTTCGCCGGGCTGGCGAAGCTGACCGGTGACTGGCTGCTGCACGCCCAGCCGCTCAGCATCTGGCTGTCGGCGAGGACGAGCCTGCCCGTCCTCGGCCCCGTGCTCGACGAGCCGTGGGTCGCCTATGTCGCGGCCTGGTCGGGCTTCCTCTTCGACACCACCATCGTCGCCTTCCTCCTGACGCGGAAGTTGCGGCCCTTCGCCTACGTGGCGGTGCTCGGGTTCCACGCGGCGACCTCCGCGCTGTTTCCCATTGGCATGTTCCCCGTCATCATGGTCACCGGCGCGCTCGTGTTCTTCGAGCCCTCGTGGCCACGGCGGTTGTTCAACGGGTTGCGCGCGCGTCTCGCCAGGCACGCCGCTCCGCCGGCTTCCGTGGACGCATCCGCGACGCCGGCGGGGATGGCCCCGGGATGGAAGGGCCGGATTGCCCTGGGCCTGGCCCTGGCCTACGCCGTCGTGCAGGTCGTCGTGCCGCTGCGCACGCACCTCTATGGTGGCAATGTCCTGTGGCATGAGCAGGGCATGCGCTTCTCCTGGCGGGTGATGGCGCGCGAGAAGAACGGCAGTGTGACGTTCATCGTCCGCGACCCGGCGTCGGACCGCGAGTGGCACGTCTCGCCGAGCCAGTACCTCACGCGCCTCCAGGAGCGGGAGATGTCGGTGCAGCCCGACCTCATCCTCCAGCTCGCGCGGCGCATCGCCCGGGATTTCGAGGCGCAGGGCAAGGGCCGCGTGCAGGTCCACGCCGAAGCCTATGTGTCCCTCAACGGCCGCCCGGCGGAGCTGCTCCTGAACCCCCGCGTGGACCTCGCCCGCGAGGTGGACGGCCTGGCGCCCAAGCGGTGGATTCGCCCGGCGCCAGACTCACCGCCCATCCGCCTGCGCGCTCCGCTGCGCGCCGCGACCGCCGAGCGGCCCTAGGCCCGAACGCCAGTCGCTGCGGCTGCGCTGCGCCGAGCACACCACGTCCCTCCAGGCACGCCCGGATTCATTGCCGCGTCCGCACGCCTGTTTACGTTTCCGAAGGGCCCCATCTGGGGCCGGGAGACGAGGGCGACCATGGCGAGAATCGACACCTACGACTCACCCCGGACCGGCCCCAGCCGCCCCACCCTGCATGGCGGCGGCGGAGGGCATCGGCTGGGCAACGCCCTGAAGACCACGGTGCTGCTGGCGGGCCTGACGGCGCTGGTGCTCGTCATCGGTGACCGGCTGGGCGGCCCGCAGGGGCTGCTGTTCGCGGGCCTCTTCGCCGTGGTGATGAACTTCGGCTCCTACTGGTTCAGCGACCGCATCGCGCTGGCCATCCACCGCGCGCAGCCCCTGCCCTACGAGCAGGCGCCCTGGCTCCATCAAATGGTGGAGCGGCTGGCGGCCCGAGCGGGAATGCCGAAGCCCAAGGTCTACCTCCTGCCCACGGCGGCCCCCAACGCGTTCGCCACCGGTCGCAACCCCAGCCACGCGGCCATCGCCGTGACGGCGGGCCTCATGGAGCTCCTCGACCGGCGCGAGCTGGAGGGCGTCCTGGCCCACGAGCTGGGCCACGTGCGCAACCGGGACACGCTGATTGGAACGGTGGCGGCCACCCTCGCCGGCATCATCAGCTATGCCGCGCAGATGCTGTTCTGGTTCGGGGGCTCCATGCTCAGCCGGGGCGACAACGACGAGCGCGGAGGCCTGGGCAGCGCCTTCGCCAACCTGGGCCTGCTGCTGGTGGCCCCCATCGCCGCCACGCTGCTTCAGCTCGCCGTCAGCCGCTCCCGGGAGTACGGCGCGGACCAGACGGGCGCCGAGCTCGCGGGCGACCCGGATGCGCTCGCGGACGCCCTGCTGAAGCTGGAGCGCGGCGCCGAGGCCATCCCCTACGACAGGGCCCCCGCCACCTCCCACCTCTTCATCGTCAACCCGCTCCACCATGGCGGAGTGATGGCGCTGTTCTCCACCCACCCGCCCATCCCCGAGCGGGTGCGCCGGCTCCGGGAGATGGGCGCGCGCCTGGGCGCCCGGACCGGCGGACGCGGCGGCTGGGAGTACGCCTACTGAGGCGCGCATGCCGGGACTCCCGGAGCGGTAGACGTGGCTGGGAGTGCGCCTCCTGAGGGGCGCATGCCCGGACGCCCGGAGCGACCCATCCGGCGGCCGGCTGTCCCCCTGCCGGGAAGGCGGACGGCACCCCGCCGGCACGCCCCAAGGCTTCCGACCGAGCCCAAGCATGCAGCCCTCAGAGTGAAGGCGAGCACGCCCAGCAGTGGACCCTTGACGCGCCAGGGGCTGACGGTAGGCTGCCCCGCTTTTTGCATTTCCCCGTGGAGGTCGTTCCCGTGCTGGTCCTGGTCCTCGCCCTTGCTGTCGGGCTCGCCATCTCGCTGTATTTCAATCTCTTCGCCGGCCCCAAGCACGCCGCGCTCCCGTCGCCGACGGCGTCTTCGTCCGCGCCCCGCGCCGAGCTGGTGACGGACACCCAGGCGCGCGCCAAGGCCGAGGCGGAGCTCCAGCGCAAGCAGAAGGAGCTGGACGAGCAGCGCGCGCAGCTCCAGGACGTGAAGGAGCAACTGAAGCAGGCCAAGCGCAAGCTCTACGAGCAGAAGGAGTCCGACAAGAGCGCCCAGGACCTGGCCAAGGCGCGCGCCGAGGTGGAGCGCAACGCCTCCGTGCAGCTCGAGCGGACCCGTGAGGAGCTGTCCCACGCGCTGGTGGAGAACCAGCGGCTGAAGTCGGAGCTGGAGGCCAAGGGCCGCCGCCCGCAGCCCGCGCCTGTCGCCCCTGCCGCGCCCGCAGCGCAGGTGGCCGCCCCCGCGAAGGAGGGTGAGTCCGTCATCGCCGCGGTGGTCCCGGTGGTGCCCACCGCGACGGAGACGGCGCCCCAGGAGCGGGGCCAGCGCCGCTTCCGCGAGCTGAACGACGCCGACCGCGAGAAGATGGAGCGCCTGGAGCACGCCGCGAACAAGGAGCGCAACCGCGCGGTGGAGCTGGAGAAGGAGCTGCGCCGGGTGAAGGGCCGCAACGAGACGCAGCAGCGCGTCTACGCCGCCACCAAGCACGACCTGGACCTGAGCCGCGACAAGTACAAGGCCCTGGAGAAGCGCCTCAACCGCACCCTCCTGGAGCGCGACCTGCTCCGCCGCGCCATCAAGGACCTGGAGAAGAAGACGGGCATGCTCGCCGACCGCACCGAGCTGACGCCGGAGGAGGTGGCCGCCAGCGACCAGCGCACCGAGGAGACCTCGCGCGTGCGCGCCGAGGCCGAGGCCCAGGCGGCGGCCGCGTCGCAGCCGGAGGCTCCGCCGGACACCGAGCAGGCGCCCGAGAGCGCGGCTCCGGCCGACGCCGAGGCGAAGCCCGCGCAGGCCTGACACCCCGCCCGCCCACGCGCAGGACGAAGGGCTCGGCTTCCTGGATGGCCTCCAGGGCCGGGCCCTTCTCCATTTCAGCGGCTCAGGATTCGGGACCGCCGCCGCAACCTTCCGGCGGCAGCGGGCCGCGGGCCTGGATGAGGCCCGCCTGCAGCTTCTCCATGAGGCGCTTGAGCTCCACCAGCTCCGGGGCCGTGAGGTGGCGGAGAATCTCCTCGTCCGTCCACACGAGGGCGTCGCGCAGCAGCCCCAGCTCGGCCCACCCCGCCGGGGACAGCTCCAGGCGCACACACCGGCGGTCATCACCGGTGTTGCGGCTCACCAGCCCGTCCTCTTCCAGCCGCGCCACCAGCCGGCTCACCGCGGGTGCGTCCACCAACAGCCGCTCCGCGATAGCGGACTGGCTGCGCACACCGTCGGCAATCGCCTTCAGGGCCAGCAACTGCATGAAGGGCCTGTGTGTCTGCTCGCCCAGTCGCTCGGTCAGGAGGCGACGGAGCGCGCGACGCAGGGAGGCCATCTGCTCCGCCACAGTCATCTCACCTAAAGATGGTTGCAGACTACAACTGTTGTCAATTACATCGACGCGGCGCGTTTCGTCGCAACGGGGGGAAGTTTTCAGCCCACACGTAGTTCTCCCCTTTCTTCCTCCTGCGTATGGCATCCCCTTCCGTCATCCTCATGGCGCTCGTCGCGGCGTCGACGCTGGCCGAGCCGTCATCGTCCATCCCTGCGCCCGTCCCCTTCCAGCCGAAGGTGGAGGACGCGATGCTCACCCCTGTCCCCCCCGCCCAGCGGCAGGTGACGACCTGGCAGGAGGCGCTCGCGCTCCTCCGGGAGCGCTCCACCGACCTGCGGTCGGCCGAAGCCGGCGTCGAGCGCGCCGCGGGCCGCTCCCGGCAGGCCCTGGCCGCGCTCCTCCCCAATGCGCGGATGTCGGCCAGCATGGGCGTGGACCTGCTCAACCCGGACCTTCCCGTCGGTGCCGGTGGCACGCCCCTGGTCGGTATCGGCGGGGGCGACGGTGCCTCTCCCACCACGCCGCTGCTGACCGCGAACGCGAACCTGACGCAGTCCATCGTGGACGTCAGCGCCTGGCGCGGGAGGGCCTCCGCCGTGGCGGCGGAAGAAGGCGCGGTGGCGACCCTGGCCGAGACGCGGCGGCTGCTCACCCGCAGCCTGGCCCAGGTGCTGGTCTCCACGGTGGCGGCGGAGCGGGCCGCGGAAATCAACCGCGTGGGCCTGCGCCAGGCGCTGGAGCGCTTCGCGCTCGCGCAGCGCACCTTTGAGCTGGGCGCGGGCAACCAGCTCGACGTGGTGCGCGTGGAGCAGGACGTGGCGGTGGCGCGCAGCGCGCTCGTCGCGGGTGACGAGCAGCTGCGCCGCGCCCGCGAGGCGCTCGGGCTGGCGGTGGGCTTCGACAGCGCCATCGGCGTCAGCCGGGACTTCAACCTCCAGGGGCTCGTCGAGGAGACGAAGCAGGCCTGCACCCCGCTGAAGGACGTGAACGAGCGGCCGGACCTGGTGGCCTCGCGCGCCCAGGTGGAGTCGGCGCGCGACAGCCGCCAGCAGGCCACGGCCGGGTACCTGCCGACGCTGGGCCTGTCCAGCACCGCCGTGGGCCTCACCACCAACCCGGGCGTGGGGCGCGTGGCCATCTGGAGCGTCTCCGCGGTGCTCTCCGTTCCCTTGTGGGAGGGCGGCCTGCGGGGTGGCCTCATCCGCGAGCGCGAGGGGCTGGAGCGCCAGGCGGAGCAGACGCTGGAGAACACCCGGCGCAACGTGTCCATCCAGGTGGCCCAGGCGCGGCGCGCCGTGGAGGTGGCCGAGAACCTGGTGGCGACGGCGGTGGCGTCCCGCGACCTCGCGGAGCGGACCGACCGCCTCACCCGCCGTTCTTTTGAAGTGGGCCGCGGCAGCAGCCTGGAGCTGGTGCAAAGCGGAGCGGCCCTGCGCCAGGCGGAGCTGAACCTGGTGCTGCGTGAATTCGAGCTCGTCCAGGCCCGACTGGACGCATTCTTGACGGAGGCGCGGTGCGACTGGTGAACCGGATGAAGGCAATGTGGGGTGTCACCCTGCTGGCGGCGGTGGCGGGTTGTTCGGGGCAGAAGGCGGCCCCGGCGGCTCCTCCTCCCCGGGAGGTGGAGGTGGTGACGCTCACGCCCCGAGAGGTGCGGGACACGGGGGAGTACCTGGGCTCGCTGCTGTCGCGGCAGAGCGTCACCGTGCTGCCCCAGGTGGCCGGCTACGTGCGCAAGATTCACGTGCGCCCCGGCGACAAGGTGGAAGCCGGCGCGCCGCTCATCGAGGTGGACTCACGCGAAGGCACCGCCGCGCTCGACAGCGCCCAGGCGCAGCTGAGCTCCACCCAGGTGAACCTGGAGCTGGCGCGCAGGACGCTGGAGCGCACCGAGGCCCTCTACAAGGAGGGGCTCGCCAGCGCCCAGGAGCTGGAGCAGGGCCGCGCGCAGGTCGAGGCCGCCGAGGCCGCGGCGCGCTCTTCCGCCGCGCAGGTGACGCAGCGCCAGGTCCAGCTGCAGTACCACCTGGTCCGCGCCCCGTTCGCGGGCACCGTGGGTGAAGTGCTGGTGCGGCTGGGCGACTACGTGGGCCTGGCGACGCCGCTGACCAGCGTGGCGCAGGCGGACGTGCTCGAGGTGAGCGTGTCGGTGCCGTCGCCGCGTGCCCGGTCGATGAAGCCCGACACCGCGCTCGAAATCCTCGACAGCGAGGGCAAGGTGCTGCTCACCAGCAACGTCTTCTACATCGCGCCCCAGGCGGACCCACGCACCCAGCTGGTGGAGGTGAAGGCGGCCTTCCGCAACACCGTGGGCCTGCGTCCCAGCGAGCTGGTGCGCGCGCGGCTCGTCTACTCGGCCCGGGATGCGCTGCAGATTCCCGCGCTCGCCGTCGTGCGGCAGAGCGGGCAGGCCTTCGCGCTGGTGGTCCACGAGAAGGACGGAGCGACGGTGGTGGAGCGCCGCCCCATCACCCTCGGCGCGTTGGGAGAGATGGCCTACGTGGTGGAGAAGGGGCTTCAGCCCGGCGACCAGATCGCCGTGTCCTCGCTCCAGGCACTGCGTGATGGCATGGCGGTGAAACCCAAGCAGGCCAACGTCCCCTCCGCGCCGACTGGCAGCAGCCCCCCGCGGGCTTCTGGCAACGGCGGCGGCGCGGTCGGTGGGAGCCGCTAACGAAGGGCCGGATAACGCACCATGTTCGTCGAATTCTTCATCCGTAGGCCCGTCTTCGCCATCGTCTGCTCCATCCTGCTGACGCTGGTGGGCCTGATTGCCATCCCCACGCTGCCCATCGCCCAGTACCCGGACCTGGCGCCTCCGCAGGTGACGGTGTCGAGCACCTACGTGGGCGCGAGCGCCGAGGTGGTGGAGAGCGCCGTCACCATCCCGCTGGAGCAGGAGCTCAACGGCGTGGAGGGCATGCGCTACATCACCTCCACCAGCAGCAACGACGGCTCCAGCCAGATCACCATCACCTTCGACGCCACCCGCGACATCGAGGTGGCGGCCGTCGACGTGCAGAACCGCGTCAGCCGCGCCGCGGCGCGCCTGCCCTCGCAGGTGAACCAGACGGGCATCGTCGTCAACAAGGCCTCCAGCCAGATGCTGCTGACGGTGGGCCTGTACAGCCCGGACAACCGCTACGACGCCAAGTTCCTCAGCAACTACGCCGACGTGAGCCTGAAGGACGCCATCAAGCGCGTGCCCGGCGTGGGCGACGTCCGCATCTTCGGCGAGCGCAAGTTCTCCATGCGCCTGTGGCTGGACCCCACGGAGCTGGCGCGGCGCAAGCTCACGCCCCAGGACGTGACGCGCGCGCTCCAGGAGCAGAACCTGCAGGTGGCCGCGGGCCAGATTGGCCAGCCGCCGTCCACTGACGACCAGCCCTACCAGCTCGCGGTGCGAGCCCGGGGCCGGCTGGTGGAGCCGCAGGAGTTCGGCGACATCGTCCTGATGCGGGACACGGACGGCACGAGCGTCCGGGTGAAGGACGTGGGCCGCGTGGAGCTGGGCGCGGAGAACTACGGCACCCTCCTGCGGTTCAATGGCAAGACGGGCGTGGGCCTGGGCATCTTCCAGCTGCCCACCGCCAACGCGCTGGACGTGCGTGACGGCGTGTACGCGGAGCTGGAGCGCCTGTCGAAGCAGTTCCCGCCCGGCATGCAGTTCCAGACGGGCACCGACACCACCCTGGCCGTCCGCGCCTCCATCAACGAGGTCATCAAGACGCTGGTGGAAGCCATCGTCCTCGTCATCCTCGTCATCTTCCTGTTCCTGCACGGCTGGCGCAGCGTGCTCATCACCGCCTTCACCCTCCCCGTCTCGCTGATAGGCACCTTCGCCTTCGTCCACCTGATGGGCTTCTCCATCAACACCCTCACCCTCTTCGGCCTCACGCTGGCCACGGGTCTGGTGGTGGACGACGCCATCGTCGTCATCGAGAACATCGAGCGGTTGATGGTGGAGCGGCACCTGTCCCCCGTACAGGCCGCGCGCGAGGGCATGAAGGAGGTGGCCGGCGCGGTCATCGCCATCTCCATCGTGCTGGTGGCGGTGTTCGTCCCGGTGGCGCTCTTCCCGGGCACCACCGGCGCCATCTACCGCCAGTTCGCGCTGACCATCGCCGCCTCCGTTGCCCTCTCCACCTTCTGCGCCCTCACGCTCACCCCCGCGCTCAGCGCGCGGATGCTGAAGCACCACGAGGGCGAGAAGTGGGTCTTCTTCCGCTGGGTGGACAAGGTCCTGGACGGCACGAAGGCGATGTATGGCCGGGGCCTGCGCAGGATGCTGAAGCACCCCTACCTGGTCCTGCTCGCCTTCCTGGCGTGCATCGGCGGCACGGTGCTGCTCTTCCGCGTCGCGCCCACGGGCTTCATCCCCGACGAGGACCAGGGCTACATCATGGTCTCCATCCAGGGCCCCGAGGGCATGTCGCTCGCCCAGACGGAGAAGGTGCTGATCGAGGCGGAGGCGATTCTGCAGGCGCAGCCCGAGGTGCGCGCCATGTTCGCCATCGGTGGCTTCTCCGTGATGGGCAGCGGCCCCAACATGGCCATGATCTTCACGTCGCTGACGCCGTGGGAGGAGCGCACGGGCAAGGACCAGTCGGTGGCCGCGCTGGTGGAGCGGCTGCGTGGCCCGCTGAGCCAGATTGGCGGCGCGCGCGTGCTGCCCTTCCAGCCACCCGCCATCCGCGGCGTCGGCAGCGTGGGCGGCTTCCAGTACATCGTCGAGGACGTCGACGGCACCAGCTCACTGGATGACCTGGCCGCGGCCACGCAGATGCTGGTGGCGAAGGCCAACGAGCAGGGCCAGCTGCGCGGCGTCTTCAGCACGTTCAACGCGGACACGCCGCTGCTGGACGTGGAGGTGGACCGGCAGAAGGCGAAGGCGCTCGGGGTGCCCATCGAGCAGGTGTTCGGCACCATGCAGGTCTACATGGGCAGCCAGTACGTCAACGACTTCAACTACGCCAACCGCACCTACCGCGTGTACGTCCAGGCGGAGCAGCAGTTCCGGGACAACCCGGCCGACATCGGCGCCTTCTACGTGCGCAGCGACACCGGGGACATGATTCCGCTGGAGTCGCTGGTGAAGGTGGAGCCCACCGTGTCCGCCCAGGTCATCCGCCACTACAACCTGTTCCGCTCGGCGGAAGTCAACGGGCAGCCGGCACCGGACGTGTCCTCCGGCCAGGCGCTGGAGGCCATGGAGACGCTGGCGGCGCAGCACCTGCCCCAGGGCATGAGCGCGGAGTGGACGGGCATCAGCCTGGAGCAGAAGGAGAGCGGTGGCCAGACGGCCATCATCTTCGCGCTGGGCCTGCTGTTCGTGTTCCTGGTGCTCGCGGCGCAGTACGAGAGCTTCAGCCTGCCGCTGGTCGTCATCTTCTCCGTGCCCCTGGCCATCATGGGCGCGCTGGGGTTGCAGCTGGCACGCGGGCTCGCCAACGACGTGTTCTGCCAGGTCGGGCTCGTGATGCTGGTGGGTCTGGCGAGCAAGAACGCCATCCTCATCGTGGAGTTCGCCGAGCAGCTCCGGGAGGGCGGGAAGAACGCCATCGACGCGGTGGTGGAGGCGGCGGAGGTCCGCCTGCGCCCCATCCTGATGACGTCCATCGCCTTCCTCCTGGGCGTGGTGCCGCTGATGACGGCCTCCGGCGCTGGCGCGGCGTCGCGCAACTCGCTGGGCACGGCGGTGTTCGGCGGCATGCTGGTGTCCACGGTGGTGAACTTCGTGTTCATCCCCGGGCTCTACGTGCTGATGCAGAAGCTGCGCGGTGACGCGAAGCGGTCCACCGGTGAGGACGAGGCGGTGCCCACGCCCGCCGCGTCGCACTGAGTGCCCAGGCCTCCGGGACTCCGGAAATGAGGCGGCCTGGCTCCTCGCACGAGGGGCCGGGCCGCGTTCTTTTCAAGCAATCAATCAGCCCAACCGCGGCGATGACTCCTGAACGCCCTACGCACCTATCGGTGGAGCCTCCGGTGTCCTCGGGTAGGGCAGTGCGCAAGGCGCTCTTCACGCTCGCATTGCGTTGCTCCCAATGTAGGACAGAGGCATAGACCACCAGTGCCCAGGCGCAGCCTGCACGCGCCTGAAACGAGTGCCCCGTCTCTCCTCCGAGCGGACAAGCGCCCCCGCCTCGGAGAGCCTTACATTGAGGCGGGACTGGGCGTGCCAGGGCCACAGCAGAGCAAGTACCCCGCATCGCTCTCAAGTTTGAACGGATGGTCACTGTGAACCGAAGTCTGCCGCTGAGTCTAGTTGAGCTATGCGCCAGAGGATTCGCGGCGTGTCGCGTTCGGATGCGCCGAGGAATTTTTGCGTGAGAAGCCCAGCCGGGACAGTGTCCGCTGCATGGAAGCCCGGCTGGCCGTGATGCTGGTGCGCGCCGTCAGCCCCTCCAGCAGAGCCTCCACGGTGGCATTCGGCGACTTGGCCACCAAACGCATGAGTTCCTCGGCCACCTTGTCCTGGATGGGCGAAAGTTACCGCCCTGTGGCCTGGGCGTGACGTCACGCGTCTCTCGGCGGAATCTCAGGATGCAACTGACCGGGGCCGCCCTAATGCCCATCAGATGGGCAATTCGCCGGCACGTCAGGCCCGCCTCCCAAAGGTTCGGCCGATGGCTTGCCGCAAATTCTCCGGGCTGGGAAATCCAATGCGCGCCCTTGATGCAAATCAGAACCCGCCAATCGAGCCATCCGTGCCTTGGAGTAGCCGCTGCAATGAACTGCCCAGGCAACCGGAAGTGGTCTGGCATTACTTGGCTACAATGCATGACATGCAAAGAACCTCATTACCCAACGCTCGGTTGGTATCGCCACCACACGCGCCTTCGCTCAGGAGTACTACCACCTGACGCCTTAGAGTGGGCGTCAGTCGCGAGGATCGCCCTGGCCATCGGCGCGCACGCTGGCTGTCCAGACGCAATCGCGCGCTCCGCTTGTTCACCGCAACACCAGACACACCCAGACTGCGAGCAACCCGCCCCTGCTGCACTCTGCGACGTAGAAGGCGCGTCGACTTTACAGCAGCATTCGTGGTTCTGCTCGGCGCAGAGGTGGCGAGGCTTCAAGCCATGAGACGCCTTCCTCACGAACTCAACAGCCCCGCCTTGATGTCACTCTCTAATGCTCCTTAGACATCCCCAATCGGCACACCGCCGCCGCAGCCACACTCCACAACCTGCGGGGAGTACGAGTACTCGGTGCAAGAAGCACCCGCAACGTTCAAACACACGCGGTAACGATTCCGTCCCTGGAAGATCGTTCCCGTCGTCGTCCACCTGCCATCGACTAGAGTCCTGCAATTAGGCGCAGCATCGTCACACGCAGACTGCGACCCGCAGTTGACATACTCCGACCACGCCGAGCAGGATCCGTATCCAGCATCCACGCAGCTAGTGCCGGTAGAGGGCACACAGGAATCAGCCAGTGACTCCAACATGGCAGCATCTGGCACCGGAATCTCGGTGCTCAGAGCCGCATCATTCGAGATAGCCTCCTCCCCCCCCGAATGCTGCTCATCGACGGGACCGCACCCAACAAGAACAGCCATCAACGTCAAGCCCCAAAACACTCCAAGCTTATTCACAGGCAACACCTCCGGCCTGCCGCCCAAAGCCGTATCAGCGGCCCGCCATCAAATGATCACGGACCATAGTGTCATTTCCAGGGATGCGGCGACTTGCCCCAATCAATGGGGTTCCCAGGCCAATTTCGCATTTTCCCTGCCAACTCACAATAAATACTTTCCAAACAAAACGATCTGCCACTCAACCTAATTTCACTTGCATCGCCCCCCAAAAGCCTCTCATTCAATATCAGAGAAAAAATCCAGACACGCCGACTGGCATTCGGGGCTCCCCTCTCCATCAACTGGTGGCCCATTCCAGCGCCCCCACAGGCCGTATGGCGACTGCGTCAAGCCGTCGCGGCAATGTTGTGGCTTGTCTACGCGTAAATTGTCGTGGTCCTCGTCCCTGGGGGAATGCAATGACCCCATCCTGGAGTACGCTATGACCCACTGGAGGTAGCCCCTCCCCCCTGGCGGCCCCCGAGCAGGCGCCCTGCGCCCCCTGGAGACGAGACTTGCGCCTGGACCGCCCGCCGCGTAGCGAGCAATGCCCGTGAAGCTCTCCCTCGCGACACGCATCTTCCTGGGCTACGCCGTGGTGCTCGGCACCTTCGGGCTGGTGTCCCTGTTCAGCGTGACGGAGCTCCACCGCAACCGGCTCGAAATCCGGCTGGTGAGCCAGGGCTACCTCCAGCTCTCCCAGGACGCCGCGGAGCTGGAGACGTTCCACGCCACCCAGGAAAAGGACACCGAGCGCCTGCTCCAGGAAGGCAGCGTCGAGGCCCGCCGCGCCTTCATCCGCCTGGCCCGGCTCTACAACCCACCCCTCATGTCCCAGCGGCTCGCCGCCGCCCAGGCCAAGGCGCACGAGGTGCTGGCCTCCGCGCCCGACAGCGAGGTGCCCTTCATCCGCGGCCTGGAGGCGCGCTTCGGCGAGCTCCAGGCCCGCTACCGCGACTACGGCCGCGCCGCCGAGGCCGTCTTCGCCGCCCTGTCCGCGGAGGTCCCCGACCGCGAGCAGGTGGCCCTGGCCACCGCCGAGCTGCGGCAGCTGGAGAACTCCATCGGCCGCGAGATTCGCGTGCTGCGCGCCGCCCTCTCCAACCGCATCCGCGAGCGCGTGGACGGCGCCGAGGAGCGCGAGCGCACCACCGGCCTGTTCATCATCGGCTTCTCCGTGGCCGCCATCGCCGTGGGCGTGGGCGCCACCGCCTGGTCCGCCCGGACGCTGCGCCCCATGCGCAACCTCATCCGGGGCGTGTCCCGCATTGGCCGCGGCGACTACAACGCCCAGCTCGGCGTGCGTGGCGATGACGAGGTCGCCGTCCTGGCCCGCGAGTTCGACCAGATGGCGCGCTCGCTCCAGGCCCGCGAGGCCCAGCTCAAGGCCCAGGCCGAGGCCCTCATGCGCGCCGAGCAGCTCGCCGCCGTGGGCCGCATCTCCGCGCAAATCGTCCACGAGGTGCGCAACCCCCTGTCCTCCATTGGCCTCAACGTGGAGCTGCTCCAGGACGGCCTGGAGCGGGCGGCCTTCGCCTCCCCCGACGACGCGGCCGAGGTGAAGGACCTCATCTCCGCCGTCACCCAGGAGGTGGACCGGCTGGCCGACGTCACCGAGCAGTACCTGCGCATGGCCCGTCCCCCCCGGCCGGACCTGGACCCGCGGGACGTCACGGCGGTGCTGGACAATGTCCTCGACTTCTCCCGGGAGGAGCTGGAGCGTGCGGGCGTGGACGTGGTGCGCGAGTTCGCCCCGGACACGCCCCCCGTCCTGGCGGACGAGGGGCAGCTCCGGCAGGTCTTCCTCAACCTGCTGCGCAACAGCCGCGAGGCCATGCCCTCCGGCGGCCGGCTCACCGTCGTCACCCGGCCCCTGGAAGACGCCGTGGAAGTCACGGTGCGGGATACCGGACAGGGCATGACGGAGGACGTCCGCCAGCACCTCTTCGAGCCCTTCTTCACCACCAAGGAGGGCGGAACGGGGCTGGGACTGGCCGTGAGCCAGCAAATCCTCCAGGCGCACGGCGGCTCGCTCTCCTGCCAGAGTATTCCCGGCCAGGGCACGGCCTTCGTGTTAAGGCTTCCTCGCGCATGAGCTTCACTACGTACCGGGACGTGCTGCCCTCCGGGCTGCGCGTCGTCACCGTCGAGACGCCCCACCTGCACACGGCCCTGCTGGCCGTCTACGTGCGGACCGGCAGCCGCCATGAGACACTGGTCAACAACGGCGTCAGCCACTACCTGGAGCACCTCTTCTTCCGCGGCAGCGAAGGCTGGCCGGACACCGTGAAGATGAACGCGGCCGTCGAGGAGGTGGGCGGCAACCTCAACGGCGTCACCACCCGGGACCACGGGTACTACTACACGCCCATCCACCCCGCGCACGTGCGCGTGGGCCTGGACATCATCGGCGACATGCTCACCCGGCCCCGCCTCACCGACATGGAGGTGGAGCGGCAGATCATCCTCGAGGAGATGCTCGACGAGGTGGACGAGAAGGGCCGGGACATCGACCTGGACAACCTGTCCAAGCACCTGCTCTTCCCCGGCCACCCGCTGGCCCTGAAGATCGCCGGCACGCGCGAGTCGGTGACGAACCTGACCCACGACCAGATCCTGGAGCACTTCGCCCAGCACTACGTGGCGGGGAACATCGTCGTCACCGCCGCGGGCCGGGTGCGGCACTCGGAAGTCCTGGAGATGAGCGAGCGCGCCTTCGCCCGCCTCCCGCGCGGCCCGTCCAGCGTCGAGGCGCCGCCGCCCCCCACCCCGCCCGGTCCCCGCCTCCACTTCGTCAGCCACGACGAATCCCAGACGGAGTTCCGCCTCAACTTCCGCGGCGTCCCCGAGCAGCACGAGGACTACCCGGCGCTGCAGATCATCCGGCGCGTGCTGGATGACGGCCTGTCCTCGCGGCTGCCGTTCGAAATCGTGGAGAAGCGCGGGCTGGCCTACTCCGTCAGCGCGTCGCTGGACGCCTACCACGACGCGGGCCTCTTCGAGATTGAAGCCGCCAGCGCCCCGGAGAAGGCCGCCACGGTCATCACCGAGGCCTTCCGCGTGCTGTCCACGCTCTGTGAGAACGAGGTGGGCGAAGAGGAGCTGGCGCGCGCCAAGCGCCGGCACCGCATGCTGCTGGAGTTCTCCCAGGACTCGCCGGGCGAGCTGGCCGGCTGGTTCGGCGGCACGGAGCTGTTCCGCACGCCGGAGTCCTTCAACCACCGCGCCGACCTGGTGGACGCCCAGTCCGCCGCCCGCGTGCGCGAGGTGGCCCGGCGCTACTTCAACCGGGAGAACCTCACGGTGGTGGCGGTGGGCCAGCGCAAGGGCCTCAAGGCCCTGGAGCGCGTGGTGGCGGAGGCCCCCGGCCTTCCCGGACCGGAGGCGCCCGCGGTCGCCGCCGTCAGCGGCCGCCGCGGATGATGACCGGGCCCGAGGACTTCTTCTTGGGCTTGGGCAGCAGCGCGGTGAGCTTCTTCTGGGTGCGGAGGTACTCCTCGTTCTCCGGCTCCCGCTTCAGGGCCTCCTCGATGAGCTTGAGGCCCTGCGACACCTTGGTCTGCATCCGGGCATAGAGCGCGGCGAGCTGAGCCTTCTCCTCGATGGTGGCCTCGCTCAGGGTCAGCAGCCGCTCCAGCGACTCCTGCGCGTCCGACACGCGATCCGCCTTCAGGTGCATCCGCCACATGCGCGAGTGCACCGGGGCGAAGCGTGGTTCGGAAGAGAGGGCGAAGCGATAGGCCTCCTCCGCGCCGCGGCGGTCGCCCTGCTCCTCCAGCGAGCGCCCTCGCACATAGAGCGCCCGCGCCAGCCGGGGGTTGAGCTGGAGCGCCTGGTCCACCAGCGCCTGGGCATCCGTCCGGCGCCCCTGGAGGAGCACCGTCTCCGCCAGCCACGCCAGCGCGTCCGCGTTCTGCGGCTGAGCCTTCACCAGCGTGCGCAAGGCCTCCTCCGCGTCCGGCGCGCGCCCCAGCGCCAGCAGCACCCGCGCCCGCAGCGTCACGGCGTCCGGCCGCAAGGCGTCATCGCCCTTCACCGCGTTCAGGTCGGCCTCGGCCAGCTCCGGAAAGCCACTGACGAGGAAGTAGCGAGCCCGCAGCAGCCGCGCGGAGGCCAGCGACGGATCCTGGTTGAGGAGCCGGTCCATGAGGTTGGCGGCCAGCAGCTCGTCGCCCTTCAGCCAGAGCACCTCGGCCTCCACGGACTTGGCCTCGGCGTCGTCGGGATTCTCACGCAGGATGCTCTCCAGCGTCTTGAAGGCTGCATCAATCTGGCCCTCGCGCGCCTGGAGCCGGGCCAGCCGCAGGACGTCCGCGTCGGGCAGGTTGCCCGCGTCCCGCATGGCGATGAGCGCCGCGAGCGCGTCCCGCGTGAGGCCCTGCTGGAGGTAGATGTCGGCCAGCTGGCGCTGAATCGTCGGGTCGGTCCCGGGGGACATGGACGCGGCCTGCTTCAACGCGAGAATCGCGGCGCCCTCGTTGCCCGCCATGCGGTGGGCCTGCGCCATCAGCAGGTGCGGCTCCGGACTGTCGGGTGCCGCGGTGGCGGCTCTGCGCAGTGCGGCAAGCGCGGCATTCGCCTGGCCGCTGGACAGGTGGCTGCGCGCCTCGGTCAACGCGTCCTGGGCCCGCTGGGCCCGGTTCTCCGCGGCGGCCACTTCCGGTTCCTTGCAAGCAAGCAGCGGAAGGAGCGCCAGGGTCCACGGTCTGATTCGAAAAAGACGGTGCATCGCTGAGCGACAGGGTACCGGATGTTATCCTCCCCCGTCGATGGACCCATTCGTTCGGCGCCTCGTGGAGAGGCTCCATGACCCCAGCAAGCCGCTGTCGCGAAACCGGCACTTCCACACGTTCGACACCCCCGAGGGGCGAGCGGCGCTGAAGGTCGTCCGTCGGCTGCGCAGCCTCCAGAAGGACATCCTCGCGTGCCACGCGGAGGGCCTGCGCGCGCGCATCTTCCGCCGGGCGAATGGGAAGGGCGAACACCGCATCGAGCTGCTCATGGAGCGGCTCTCCGGCCGCCGCGTGTCCCTGCTCCAGTCCGACGAGTTCGAGCTGCTCACCGCGCTGCCGGGCGTGCGCGACGCGCTGGAAGTGCTCGACGAGGCAGCATAGGCTCCCCTCCATGCCTTCCAACCGGCACTTCGCCCCCGTGGCGTTCCTTCGCCTGCGCGGCTGAGCGCGGCAGTGAGCTGACGCTTCCGCGCCGAACGGCCGTGGCCTCGCCGCGTCCGTCCCGTGCAAGGTGTGCCCTCTGAGGCACAGCCCGTCTCGCTGCCGACACCGTGCCCGCTTCCCGCGTCGCGGAAGGTCCGGGCGCGATGTGCCGCGCCTTCGTTCCTGAGCCAGGAGTCCCTCTCCGCCGTGAGCCACGTGCGTGACGCGCCGCCGTCATGCGCGCGGCCCCCGTGCTGGCGGGCCTCCGTGCGCTCACACGAGGTCCTGACACCCGCGCCTCCGGGCTTCCCGCGACTCGTCCCCGGCCACACGCCGCAACGAGCCCCTGGAGCCCTTTTCCGCATGTCAGCACCGACGTCATCTCGGTTTCCCTCACACCTGCTTTCCCTGCTCTGTTGCCCCATCTGCCAGTCCGCGCTCCGGCAGGAACCCTCCGCGCTGCGATGCGCGGCCCGGCATGCCTTCGATGTCGCGAGGCAGGGCTACGTCCACCTCCTCCCGGGCCGCCGGCCGCCGGGCAATGCCGATACCCAATCCATGGTCGCCGCGAGGCAGGCGTTCCTCGCCCGGGGCCACTACGCGCCGCTGGCCAGGCTGCTGGCGGAGCATGCCGCGCGGCTCGACGCCACCGAGGGCACGGAGCGCTGCGTCCTCGAGGTCGGCGCGGGCACGGGCTACCACCTGGCGCATGTGCTCGACCGCTGCCCGGGACAGGCCGGGCTCGCCGTCGACCTCTCGCGCTTCGCGGCCCGGCGCGCGGCCCGAGCCCACGTCCGCGCCGGTGCCATCATCGCGGACGGAGAGCGAGCGCTTCCGGTCCGGAGTCAGAGCGTTGCACTGGCGCTCAGCGTCTTCGCGCCTCGCAACGCCCGGGAGCTCCACCGCGTCCTGCGTCCCCAGGGCGCGCTGCTGGTGGCCACCCCCACCGAGCGCCACCTTCGGCAGCTCATCGCGCCCATGGGCCTGCTGAGCGTCGACACGCACAAAGAGGAGCGGCTCCACGCGCGGCTGCGGCCCACCTTCGAGCCGGGCACCCGCGAGTCCCTCGAGCTGGACATGGCGCTGACGCGTGAGGAGGTCTTCCTCCTCGCGGCGATGGGGCCCAGTGCCTTCCACGTCCCCGCCGAGGAGCTCCGTCGGCGCGCGGACGCGCTGCCCGCGCGCACCACCGTCACCGCGTCCTTCACGGTGGCGACGTACCACCGCGTGGAACCGCCGCCCGCACCGGGGGATGGGCCGCAGCGGAGGTAGCGCCGGCTGAGCTGGGCGGCGCTCACGTGGCGCCAGGGGCCGTCCCCTGGCGTCCCCTGGTGGTCCCCGCGCCTCGGCAGCAAGCACCGTCCGCACACGCTCAGTGGGCAACAGGCTCGACGCTCCCGAGCCACCCAGGAAAGTCGCCTCCCCGTCGTCGCGCACGGCCCCTGCGCCTTGGCGGCCCCCCCAGACCGAACACCGTCAACGGTCGCGTGTCGCCACGGCCAACGCTCGGCCTTGCGCGAGGTCGTCAGGACGGAGCGGCCCCATCGTGGCCGCCGCGCTCAGAACATGTGGTTGAAGTCCAGGTAGAAGCCCGTGGTCCCATCCTGCGGGCTGACGCCATAGTCCAGGCGGACGATGAAGTTCTTCTCCCAGGCGGCGCGCAGGCCGCCACCGCCCGCGTAGCGCCCCATGCCGCCATCCCGGAACGACAGGTCCGCCCACGCCGCGCCCGCGTCCAGGAAGGCCACCAGCGTGAAGTCCACGCGCTGGTTCAACGGCACCACGGAGAGGAACTGCCAGCGCACCTCACCGTTGAGCAGCGTCTTCACCTCACCCTGCAACCGGTTCTTCAGGATGCCACGCGAGGTGAAGACGCCGCCCACCCCACCCCATCCGTCCCTCCACTCCACACCGCCGAACGAGCTGAGCAGGAAGAAGGGCACGTCGCCCCCCATCGCATCGCCCATGAGGCGCAGCGCCGCCACCAGCCGGTCCGTGCCCAGCGGGTGGTAGAAGCGGAAGTTCGCCGTCACGCCCCAGTAGTTGAAGGAGCTGCCCGTGGCCCCCGCCGCGCCGCGCACCGCGAGCTCGTGGAACATCCCGCGTATCGGCGCGGGCTCGTTGTCGCGCAAGTCCAGCAGCAGCCCCGCTGTCAGCTCCGCCGTGCGGAACGTCCCCACCACCGGCTTGCCGTCGTTGAGCACGCCCGCCTGGACGTCCTCCTCCAGCCGGGAGGCCCGCGACTGGCCCAGGTCGTCCGCGTCATAGCGCGTGCCCACGCGCGTCATGCGGAAGCGGTACCCCATGGCCACCTGCCAGGGGCCGAGCACCGGCCGACGCGCGTTCAGCACCACGCTCGGCAACGTGCGCTGCTCGAAGTTGTAATAGCGCAGGCCGCGGAACGACGGATTGCCCGGGCAGACATCCGGCGCGTCCTCCAGCGCGTTCCGGTCGTCACACGCGGCGAAGTCCCGGTCGAACGTGGCCGCGCCGCCCACGCCGTAGTACGGCGAGAACCGGTCGCTGAGGATGCTCAGGTCCAGCCCCAGCCGCCACCGTGAGTCGAGGAACGTGGGCGCATCCAGCATGAGCCGGTGCACCGCGTTGCCTCGCGTCGTCTGGAAGAACTGCGCGACGATGGCGTGCCGGTAGGGCGCCTGGGTGCCATCGCCCGCGTCCACCAGCATCAGCCGCGCGCCATAGCCCAGGCCCTCGTCGCTGTTGAAGTTGAGCAACGGCAGCCCCTGGACACGCCACCCCGTGCGAGGTGGCGGCAACGTGGGGGCCTCGGGCGAAGGTGGAGGTACCCTCTCCTGCGCCCGCGCGGCGGCACCTCCCAACAGCGCTGACAGCACCACGGCCCACGTTGTCCGAATCGCGTACATGCCTGTCTCCGGGGCGTCTCAGGGGCGTAGGAACCAGGCCACGGCCAGGCCGAGGTAGGTCCCCAGCGCGAACCCCATGATGCCGGTGGTCACACCAGACACCATCAGCTCCCGATTGCGCAACGCACGGGCCACCGGGCCGATGAAGGCCGGCCCGAAGATGGTCGCCGTCGAGGTGATGAGCACCGTGTCCGCGTCGATGCGGAACAGGGCGCCCAGGCCGAAGTGAAGCGCGACGGCCAGCACCAGCACCGCGGCACAGAAGGCGAAGACGAAGAGCCCCGCCTCCTGGAGGCGGCTCGCGTCGGCCAGCGTCCCCACCGCCACGCAGAAGACGAGCAATGCGTAGTCCCCCAGCGCGTAGCTCCCCGGCAGCGCGCGGATGGCGGGCTGGAACGAGGCCGCCAGCGCCAGGGTGGTGATGAGCAGCAACACCACCGTCACGTCCAGCCGCCCCAGCAGCCACATCGACACGCCCGCCGACAGCCCCACCACCGCCACGGCCAGCAGCAGCGCCAGGCCGCCCCCACGCACCTGGGCCCAGGTGGGCCAGAGGGGCGCCCCATCGCCGTGCGCTCCCGCGTCCTCCCAGCCGGTGGCGTTCTGGAAGCGCGGCAGGAAGAGGAGCGCCAGCCGCTGCGCCACCGTCACCAGGAAGAGCAGGTACACCGCGCCGACGACGATGTCCGCCGTGTTGAGGAGCACGAAGGTCTCCTCGCGCACGCCCAGCGCCAGCCCCACCGCGTTCATGTTGGCGGTGCCGCCCGTGTAGACGCCCGTCAACATGCCGGCCATCTTCCACCACTCGTCCGAGCGGCCCGCGACGGCGTACCCCACCGCCCCGGCGCTCACCATCGCGGAGACACAGGCCAGGACGAAGGACAGCAGCGTGGA
The DNA here is from genome assembly GCF_050038885.1 of Pseudomyxococcus flavus. Lineage (NCBI taxonomy): Bacteria > Pseudomonadati > Myxococcota > Myxococcia > Myxococcales > Myxococcaceae > Pseudomyxococcus > Pseudomyxococcus flavus. The sequence goes on from NZ_CP143624.1 coordinate 464,462, forward strand.
GCGCGCCAGCCGCATCCACCGCGGGACGTCGGTGGTGAAGAGCAGCAGGGGGATGGCCAGCGGCACCGCGGCCTCGCTCACCGACAGGCTCACCTCGGGCAGGAGCGGCACGCCGGGCAGGTTGGCCAGCACGATGCCCGCCGCGTAGCACACCACCACCGGCCCCACCCAGGCCACGGGCTTGACGTACCGCGCCGCCAGCAAGGTGAGGCCGGGGATGCCCACCAGGAGAAGGACCTGGATGAGCGTCATCATTCGTAGAGGGCGTCCATGAACTGGCGGATGAAGTCAGCGGCCTCGCGGCGGTCGGGCATGGCGCCCAGCATCCCGTACATGGCCGCGCTGCCCTCGGGGGCGGGCGCGCCACTCGCCAGGCTGGCTGCGCATTCCCGCAGGTCCGCCAGGAAGGGCTCCGCCACGGTCGCGTGCGCGGGCGTCACCATCAGGTGCAGGGCCGGCGGCCCCATCTGCCGGTCCAGCTTCCAGCCCCGCGCCTCCATCGCGTCGCCCAGGGCATAGACGTCCAGCGTGTCGGACGAGAAGGCGAAGACACTGAGCTCCGGCGCGCCCAGCAGCTTCAAGCCGGGAACGGCGGCGATGCCTTCGCGGAGGACGCGCGCGGTGTCCAGCACCGTCCTGGCGAGCTTCAGGTAGCCCTCCTCGCCCAGGTACTTGAGGATGGCCCACGCCGCGGCGATGGCACCGCCCGGCCGCGTGCCCGCCATGGAGGGCGAGGCGTAGATGCCGCCACACCAGTCCGCATAGGTGAAGAACTGATGGCGGCGCAGCTCCGCCGAGCGGTACAGCACCAGCGACGCACCCTTGGCCGCATAGCCATACTTGTGGAGGTCCGCCGACAGGCTGGTGACGCCCGGCACGGCGAAGTCGAACGGGGGAATGTCCTGGCCGAGCCGGCGGGCGAACGGCAGCAGGAAGCCCCCGAGGCAGGCATCCACGTGGAAGAGGACGCCCTTCTCCTGGGCCATGGCGGCCAGCTCGGTGATGGGGTCCACCACGCCATGCGGGTACGCGGGCGCTGAGCCCACCACGAGCACCGTGTTCGGCCCCACCGCGGCGCGCATGGCCTCCACGTCCGCGCGGAAGTCCGCGGCGAGCGGGACGTTGACGGGCTTCACGCCGAAGTAATGCGCGGCCTTCTGGAAGGCCGGGTGCACGGAGGCTGGCAGCACCATCTCCGGCGCGGTGATGCCCTTCTCCGCGCGCGCGAAGTCTCGCGCCGTCTTGACGGCCATGAGGATGGACTCGGTGCCGCCCGACGTCATCGTGCCCGCGGCCGTCTCGCCCTGGAACAGCTCCGCGGCGATGGCGAGCACCTCCGACTCGAAGGTGCGCAGGCTGGGAAAGGCCAGCGGGCTCAGGCCGTTCTCCGACATGAACTCCGTATAGGCATCCGCCAGCAGCCGGCGGATGTCCTCTCCCGCGTTGTACACGAGGCTCCACGTCCGGCCTTCCCGCCAGTTCGCATCTTCCGCGCGCATTTCCCGCATCTTCGCGAGCACGTCCTGGTGGCTCATTCCCTGAGAGGTCAGACGAGGCGTCTTCGGCATCACGGCTCCTGTCATGGGGGCCTGGCGTGGCCCGGAAGGGAGAGCGTCGCCTACTCAGCGTCGAAGTAAACCCCTCTCATCCACCGGGCGCCCGAGAACGCTGTGCGCGCATGCAACATCCGCCAGTTGTCGTAGATGAGGAAGTCGCCCTCGGCGAGCCGGAAGCGGTACTGGTGGCGCTCGTCACGCACCAGCTTCGCGAAGCGGTTGTAGGCGCGGTACCACGCCTCCATCTCCGCGAAGGGCACGCGGTGCGGCGCCAGCGTGAAGTAGCTGTAGCGGATGCGAAAGCCTCCCGGCGCGGCGAAGTCGAGGATGGGAGACACCAGCACCTTCTCGAAGCCCCGCTGCTTCCGGTGGAACGTCACCGGCACCGTGCGCAGCAGGTCGAACGCGTGCGAGTCCACGTCCGCCAGATGCAGCGCCGCGGCGAGCGCGTCCACCACGCTGTTCTCACCGCCCTCCTCCGCGGGCCGCTGGCAGTGCAGGAGCTGGTAGCGCGGCGGCCGCTCCAGGAAGGGCTGGTCCGTGTGGAGTTGCACGGCGCTGTCCGTGTACCCGAGCTGGTCCGTGTTGCGATTCGTCGTGTTGTCGGTGCGCAGGTCCTCGATGCGGCCGAAGTGCGTCTCGATGACGGAGAGGCCCTCGCGGGCGAAGGCCGCGATGAGCGCCTCCGTATCGGCACCGAAGCCCCGCACCACGGCGGCGCCCGTGTCCTGGAGCCGCCGCAGCACCGCGTGGCCCAGCGGGCCGTCGAGACGATGGAGGTCCACCGCCAGCGCGGCGCTGTCGGAGGGCGGCACTGGAGCCGGGCTGCGTCCCATGGCGTAGGCGTGCGTCTGGAGCCAGTGGCTGTCGTAGCGGCTCACCTGCCCGTCGGTCCGGTCGCCCCAGTCGACTTCCAGGGCGGCCGCGTCGGCGGAGACGCGCACGTCCTTGGGGCGCAGCTCCAGCGGCAGGTCCGACGAGCAGACGATGCGTTCGCGCGTCACCGGATGCCGGTCCAGCTCCGAGTTGTGACGGAGCCAGAACCAGTGGAAGTCCGCGTGGCGTGGACCGGCGCCGGGCTGGAAGTGGACGCGCAGGAAGTCGGCGTGCGACTCGAGTCGGTGAATCGTCATGGAGGGACTCCGGGCAGGAACGGGCAAGGACGCGCGCACCCGGACACACCGCGGCTCAGGCGGGCGTCAGCGCGCTACGGGTGCGCGGGTGCTGGCTTCGGGGCGTGCGGCGGCTCGACTAACAACACACGCCGCGGCAACAGAGGCCGCAGGCGGTGGTCAGGAGCCGGTCGCACGAAATACGCATCGTGAGGTGAAGCTAACGGCGAGTGCCAGGATGCGTCAATGGCAGACACCGTGCCATCCGTGAAACGCAGCGGGCCCGGCGCACCTGATGGCGTGCCGGGCCCTCGTGCCGAGCGTTACTCCGGAGGTCCGCGCCGGGGTGGCGGCGCGTGCTTCAGACGCTCGTACTCTTCATCGGTGAAGACGCGGCTGCGGGTGATGAAGCGCACACCCAGCGGCGCCTCCAGGCTGAAGCCCGCGCCCCGCCCCTTCACCACGTCCAGGGTGAGGTGCGTGTGCTGCCAGTACTCGAACTGCGCACCGCCGATGTAGACGGGGCAGCCCTCGACCTCTCCCAGGAACACGTCTCGCTGGCCCACGCGGAAGTCGCCCACGGGGTAGCACATGGGCGCGCTGCCATCGCAGCAGCCGCCCGACTGGTGGAACATCAGCGGCCCGTGCGAGGCGCGGAGCTGGCGGATGACGGCGGCGGCCTCGGGCGTCACGTCCACCCGGGCCACCGCCGTGGCGCCGCCCTGTCCGCCCGTACCGGGGCCGGCACCGGCGCCGCTCATCAGAAGAAGCCCATGGCCTTGGGGCTGTAGCTGACCAGCAGGTTCTTCGTCTGCTGGTAGTGGTCCAGCATCTTCCGGTGGTTCTCACGCCCGATGCCGGACTGCTTGTAGCCGCCGAACGCCGCGTGCGCGGGGTAGATGTGGTAGCAGTTGGTCCACACCCGGCCCGCCTCGATGGCGCGGCCGGCCCGGTAGGCGGTATTGCCATCCCGCGTCCACACGCCAGCGCCCAGGCCGTACAGCGTGTCGTTGGCCTGGCGCATGGCGTCGTCGAAGTCCTTGAACGTCGTCACGCTGACCACGGGGCCGAAAATCTCCTCCTGGAAGACGCGCATCCGGTTGTGGCCCTGGAACACGGTGGGCGCCACGTAGTAGCCGCCCTTCAGGTCGCCGGAGAGCTCCACGCGCTCGCCGCCCGTGAGGACCTTGGCGCCCTCCTTCTTGCCGATGTCGATGTAGCTGAGGATCTTCTCGAGCTGGTCGTTGGACGCCTGCGCGCCGACCTTGGTGTCGGTGTCCAGCGGGTTGCCCGGCTTCACCTTGCGCACGCGTTCCAGCGCCTTCTCCATGAACTGGCTGTAGATGCGCTCGCTGATGAGCGAGCGCGAGGGGCAGGTGCAGACCTCGCCCTGGTTGAGGGCGAACATGGCGAAGCCCTCCAGCGACTTGTCGAGGAAGTCGTCGTCCTGCGCCATCACGTCATCGAAGAAGATGTTGGGGCTCTTGCCGCCCAGCTCCAGCGTGACGGGGATGAGGTTCTCGCTGGCGTACTGCATGATGAGGCGGCCCGTGCTCGTCTCACCGGTGAAGGCCACCTTGGCGATGCGAGGGCTGCTGGCCAGCGGCTTGCCCGCCTCGACGCCGAAGCCGTTGACGATGTTGAGCACGCCGTCGGGCAGCAGGTCATGGATGAGCTCGGTCCACAGGAGGATGCTCGCGGGCGTCTGCTCCGCGGGCTTGAGCACCACGCAGTTGCCCGCGGCCAGCGCCGGGGCCAGCTTCCACGCCGCCATCAGCAGCGGGAAGTTCCAGGGGATGATCTGCCCCACGACGCCGAGCGGCTCGTGGAAGTGGTACGCCACGGTGTCGTGGTCCAGCTCGCTCACGCCGCCTTCCTGCGCGCGGATGCAGCCGGCGAAGTAGCGGAAGTGGTCGATGGCCAGCGGGAGGTCGGCGGCGAGCGTCTCGCGCACCGGCTTGCCGTTGTCCCACGTCTCGGCGACCGCGAGCATCTCCAGGTTCTGCTCCATCCGGTCGGCAATCTTGTTGAGGATGTTCGCGCGGGCGGCGGGCGAGGTGCGGCCCCACGCCAGACGCGCCGCATGGGCCGCATCCAGCGCCTTCTCGATGTCCTCGGCCGTGGAGCGCGCCACTTCACAGAAGGGCTTGCCCGTCACCGGGCTGATGTTCTCGAAGTACTGACCGCGCGTGGGCTCGACCCATCGCCCGCCGATGAAGTTCTGATAGCGGGGCTTGAACTGGACCTTGGAGCCGGGCTGGTTGGGGGCGGCGTAGATCACTGCGCTCTCCTTCGGTTGGGCGGTGAGTGGGGTGCTCGTGCTTTGGACTCGGACCGCTCCACAGCAGCACGCGTGCCAGGGCCCGCCTCCGTCGGCGTCGCGGCGCGTCGTGTCGCGCTCTGCGACACCTGTCCGGACACGCGTGATGCAGGGCGCGACACGTCCGTCCCAGGACGGGCACCGTTGCGCAGTGAACGTTCAGCCCCGTGAGGGCAGTGCGATGCCGAAGCGCTCCGCCATCCGGTAGAGCGTGCTGCGGGCAATGCCCAGCCGGCGGGCGGCCTGGGCCACGTTGCCGCCGCTGAGCGCCAGCGCTTCCTGGATGGCGCGCGCTTCCAGCTCCCGGAGCGGGCGGGCGGCCCCCGCCCCTGCATGTCGCGCCACGGCAGGCGCCCGAGGTGGCGTGGGCAGAGGCGGCATGAAGGTGCCGGGCGGTTCGGCCTGCTGCATCGGCATGGGCGAGCTGCCCAGGCTCGGGGGCAGCGCATCCACGTCCAGCACCGGCGCTCCCCCCGCGCGCACGAGCGCCAGGCGCAGCACCGTCTTCAGCTCGCGCACGTTGCCGGGCCAGCGATGCGTGGCGAGCCGTGCGAGCGCGGCGGCGGAGATGGCGGGTGGCGACAGCCCTTCCTCTTCCGAGAGCCGGGCCAGCAGCGCCTGGGCCAGCTCCGGCAGGTCCGTGCGCTCACGCAGCGGGGGCAGCCGCAGCACCGCGCCCTGGAGGCGGAAGTAGAGGTCGGAGCGGAAGGCGCCGTTGCGCACGGCGGCGTCGAGGTCCCGGCACGTGGCGCCCACCAGGCGGAAGCGGGAACGCCGCACGCGGGACTCGCCCACGCGCGAGTAGCAGCCGTCCTCCAGCACGCGCAGCAGCAGGACCTGGAGCGCGGGGGGCATTTCCGCCAGTTCATCCAGGAAGAGGGTTCCGCCGTCGGCCGCCGCGAGCTTTCCCTCCGCGCCACCCGCGCGAGCCCCGGTGAAGGCGCCGGGCGCATGGCCGAAGAGCTCGCTCTCCAGGAGCGCGGGCGACAGCGCGCCGCAGTTCACCGCCACGAAGGGCCCCGTGGCGACGGTGCTCGCGGCGTGGATGGCCCGCGCGAGCAGCTCCTTGCCCGTGCCTGTCTCCGACAGCAGGAGCACGGGCAGGCTGGTGGGCGCGAAACGCTCCGCCTCGCGCAGTGTCGCGCGGTGCTGCGCGTCGTTGCCCTTGAGCGCCGCCCAGGGGCCGGCCGCACGCAGCGGGCTCGACGCCCATGCGCCTGGAACAGGGGCTCGCAGCGAAGTGCCCATGCCTCCCGAGGACGGGGCGTCCAGAGACGGTCGCGAGTCATCGGCCCTGTATCGGGACGCTCCGCCAGGGGTGGACGTCGGCGATACGGCCCGCGGGCCCTGCGCGAATTGAGCAAGGGAGTCGCCACTGGCGATGGAAGCAGGCGACCTGTCCCGAGGGCCCGGCGAGGCATGGGCAAGGGAGTCGCCACTGGTGATGGACGCAGGCGACACGTTCCAGGCCCCACGTCGCCCCTGCTCCAGGCGCTCCGCGCTGGAACTGGGGCTGGGGGTTGAGAACACGTCCAGGCCTCCGTCCCGGGCCTGCTCCGTGGCCTCCACGCCGAAGCCTGGCGGCACACCCGGGTCGCCGTACAGGCCCAGGGGCTGAGGCCCCGCGCCGGTGACGACGGTGGGCGTCCCATGCAGGGCCCGCGCGCCGAATGGCTCCAACCGGACCAGCACCGCGAGCGCCGCGCTCCCCGTCCCCACCGCCTCCGCATGGACGCGCCAGGCCGGCCCCGCCTTGGGCACCCGCGCCTCCAGCGCCTCGCCCCGGAGCGACGCGTCCGCCAGCGCCCGCCAGGAGATGCCGAGCACCGCCTCCACGGAAGCCGTGTTCCGCCCGCCCAGCAGGGCCCGCGCGGCGGCGTTGGCGCGGCTCACGCGCCCGGGCGACTCGATGACGAGCACCGGCCCGTCCTCCCGCGCCAGACGCGACTCCAGGCCGCCCCTGGCGGCCGCGGCCACCCGGGCCCAGGCCACCTCGCGCAGCCGCGCCTCGGCCGCCTGTGCCACGCTCGCCACCGCCACCAATACCAGGGGGTCCGCGGCCCCGGCCGGCCCCGTGACATCCAGCACCGCCACCAGCTCCCCGAAAGGGTCATGGACCGGCGCCGCGTAACACACGAGCCCATGGTGCCGCTGCGCGTAGTGCGCCGGGCCCACCACCGCGACAGCGGAGGCCTCCGCCAGCGCGGTGCCAATGGCATTCGTCCCGCGAGACGTCTCATCCCAGCAGGCGCCTTCCACCAGACGCACGTAGTCCGCATGCGCCGTGAAGTCCCCGCCCGAGCTGCGCGTCGCCAGGATGACGCCTTCCCGGTCCGCGAGCACCGCCACCCGGCCCGAGGGCAGCGGCGCGGCGGACAGCATCTCCAGCATGCCGCCCAGCTCATGCCACACCGGCTCCAGCCGCGCACGGCGCTCCACCAGCGCCAGGCTCCCCACACTGGGCCCTTCGTCTGGCTGACCGGTGCTCGGGGCGCCCAGCGTCCGCGACCGCTGCCAGCGAGGCAGGATGGACCTCAGCTCCGGGCGCAGCCCGGCCTCCCCGTCGAGTGCACCGACGAGAAACTGCTCCCACAGGAGCGGTGATGCGCTGAGCGTCAGCGTCCCCAAGGACCTTGAATCTTGGTGGAATCTCCGCGGGGACAACAACCGCCGAGCGCCGCAATGTTTCTGGCCCAACCTGACGCAGCGCGTCTTGCCTGTCGGATGGCCACCTACCCCACCTCGGGCGTTGAGGGCGGCGACCTCGCCTGACGCGTCATTGACGTGTCCGGCGCCCGCTGTCCCAGGCCGTTGACGCGTCAACCGCGCGGCCCGAGACCCAACCCACCCCACAGGTCCCTCTCACAGACGTCCCAGGTCCGTATTTGCAGGGATGTGGCGCGTCACATGCAAAACACGGCTTGTTGCATTGTAGGTAGGCGGACACCCGCGTGCGCCGTGTTGGCGCGACGTTGAGGGGGAGGAACCCTTGTCTTCACACATGTATTACCCATGGCTCGGAGGGCTGGCCGTCCTCTGGGCTGTAACGGCCCAGGCCCAGACGCAGCGCATCCCCGGCATCGAGCTGGAGCGGCTGCAGCTCAACCCCGGCGCGAAAGACAGCCTCGTGCTGTCCACCGGCGACCTCATGTCCCGCGGCGAGTACCGCCTCGGCCTCACCGGACACTATGAGAAGGAGCCGCTGGTGCTCGTCTCTGGTGGGGAGCAGCAGGGCGTCATCGTCTCCAATCGCGTGACGGTGCACCTCAGCGGTGCCTACGCCGTCACCGACTGGCTCGAGCTGGGCGCGCAGGTGCCCATCGTCGCGCAGTGGGGGCCGGACACCGGAGCGCTGGGCGTCACCACGCCGTCGACGAGCGCGCTGGGCACGCCCTGGCTCCAGGCCCGCGCGGGCCTTCTCTCCGAGCAGCGGGGGAGCTGGATGGACCTGGGCGTGCACCTCGGCGCGGCCCTGCCCCTCGGCAGCACGGAGACGCTCACCCGGGACGAGGGCTTCGTCTTCTCCCCGCGCATCGGTCTGGGCAAGCAGCTGGGCGGCACGTTCCGCGTGGGCGCCGACGTGGGCGCGCTGGTGCGCACCAAGACGTACGCGCTGTCTCCCAACACGCAGCCCTTCCTGGACGAGCTGGGCACGGAGGTGAACGGCGGCGTCAACCTGTCCGCGGGCCTGGCCGGCTTCCGCCAGGAGCTGGTGGTGCGCGGCACCCTGCCCGTCGCGGACGCTCCCGAATCCATGGAGGTGCTGCTCGGCGTGCGCATCCCCACGCCCGCCGGCACGGAGTTCTATGCCATGGGTGGCCCTGGCTTCGGCCAGACGCCGGGCACGCCGTCGTTCCGGGTGCTCGCGGGCCTCAACTTCGGCACGCCCTCCGCCACGCCCAACGCATGTGTGGAAGGCCAGCCGCATGACCCAGCCCGCTGTCCGGACCTCGACCTGGACGGTGACGGCATCAAGAACGCGGCGGACCGCTGCCCCACCGACGAGGGCCTGTCGGAGCTCTACGGCTGCCCGGACGGCGACGACGACGGCGACGGCATCGCCAACCTGGCGGACCGCTGCCCGAAGGAGGCGGAGAACGTCAACGGCTTCGAGGACCACGACGGCTGCCCGGATGACCCGGACCGGGATGGCGACGGTGTCTCCGATTCCAAGGACCAGTGCCCCGACCAGCCCGAGGACCAGGACGGCTTCCAGGACGAGGACGGCTGCCCGGACCCGGACAACGACAGCGACGGCGTGCCCGACACCACCGACCGCTGCCCGAACGATGCCGGCCCCAGGGAGAACCGCGGCTGCCCGGACCAGGACCGCGACGGTGACGGAATCGTCGACCGGCTGGACAACTGCCCCACCGAGCCCGGCCCGGCGAAGAACCACGGCTGCAAGCAGAAGCAGCTCGCGCAGATTGGCGAGAACCGCATCCAGCTGCTCGAGGCCGTCTACTTCGAGAACAACAAGGACGTCATCGTCGCGCGCAGCCACAAGCTGCTCGACACGGTGGCCAACATCCTCAACGCCCACCCGGAGGTCGAGAAGGTGCGCGTCGAAGGCCATACCGACAACCGCGGCAACGCCGACTACAACCTGGACCTGTCCCAGCGTCGCGCCGAGGCCGTGGTCCAGTACCTGGTGAGCAAGGGCGTGGCCCGGGAGCGGCTGGAGTCCAAGGGCTTCGGTCCGTCCCAGCCCATCGCGGACAACGCGACGGCGCAGGGCCGCGCGAAGAACCGCCGCGTGGAGTTCAAGATCGTCGGTGATGCCGAGGGCATCCAGACGCAGCAGGGCGAGCCCTCCACCGACACCCACTGAGAATCGAGGCAGATATCCCCATGAATACGCGTGTCTTCAAGTCGGCGGCGCTCTGTCTCGCGCTGCTCTCCTCCCTGACGGGCTGTGACTCGGGCGGCGCACGTCCGTCCCCGGCCCCCTCCGAGCCCGTGCTCGCGAGCCAGTCCGCTTCCCTCGTGGGAGATGGCCGGCTCGAGCCCGGCGAGGAATGTGACGACGGCAACACCACCAGCGGCGACGGCTGTTCCGCCACCGGCACCATCGAAGCCGGCTACCTGTGCCACGTGCCCGGGCGGCCCTGCTCGCTGGCGAGCCTGTGCGGCAACGGCGACGTCGACCCGGGCGAGGCGTGCGACAGCGACGACCCCGCCTCCAACTGCACGGCGGACTGCGACCTGTCCCTGTGCGGCAACGGCGTGTTCGACAACCGCGCGCACCCGTCCTACGCGCAGGAAATCTGCGACGACGGCAACCGCTTCGAGGGCGACGGCTGCAGCCGCCTGTGCGAGGTGGAGCCCGGCTTCGCCTGCGCGGGCAGCCCCAGCCGCTGCGTGCGGGCGGGCGTGACGGTCTTCAACACCGGCGTGGACGAGAACAACCGCCGGCTGGAGTCCGGACCGGATCCCCACTGGTTCTACAGCGGCACCACCACCGGCGCCGCCACCGGCCCCCGCACCGCCAGCGACTGGCCGCAGGAGCTCCAGACGGCCCGCTTCATGGCGGCGCCCCTGGGGGAGCCCGTCTGCGTGTACCAGGACTTCATGGTGCCCTCGACGACCAACATCTCGCAGTTCCGCCTGCGGCTGGCCACCTTCAACGACAACGAGTTCGACAGCGCGCGCGTCAACGGCCAGCCCTTCACGCCCACCGTCGTCAGCGAGCCGCCAGGTCAGCCCTGGCAGAAGAACATCTTCCGCGAGTTCGGCACCAACGCGCCCTGGCAAGCGGGCCGCAACCGCATCGAGCTGTGCAACGAGAACCTGGAGTCCGAGCCCAACTCCTTCCGCTACCTGTTCGTCGACGCGTATGACGACCGCTGCGGCGACGGCGCCGTGTCCCTGCGCGAGGAGTGCGATGACGGCAACACCACCGACGGCGACGGCTGCTCGGCCACCTGCGGCATCGAGGCGGGCTACGGCTGCACCGGCCAGCCCAGCACCTGCGCCCAGACGTGTGGCAACGGCACGCTGAACCCGGGCGAGCAGTGCGACGACGGCAACACCTCGGCCGGCGACGGCTGCAACGCGAGCTGCCGCGTGGAGTCCGGCTACGCCTGCCCCACTCCGGGCCAGGCCTGCGTGATGACGTGCGGCAACGGCGCCATCGACGCGGGTGAGCAGTGCGATGACGGGAACACCTTTGACTCGGACGGCTGCTCCTCCGCGTGCCGCGTCGAGCGGGGCTACGAGTGCCAGGGCGCCCCGTCCAACTGCGCCCCCCTGTGCGGCAACGGCCAGATGGACCCGGGTGAGCTGTGCGACGACGGCAACACCACCCTGGGCGACGGCTGCTCCAACGCCTGCACCCTGGAGCTGGGCTACGCGTGCCCCACGCCAGGCCAGGCCTGCGTGGCCACCTGTGGCAACGGCAACGTGGACCCGGGCGAGCAGTGCGACGACGGCAACCTGGATCCTCAGGATGGCTGCAACACCGAGTGCCGCGTGGAGGATGGCTACGCGTGCAGCACGCCCACCAGCGGTCCGTCCGTGTGCATCGCGAGCTGCGGCAACGGCGCGCTGGACCCGAACGAGACGTGCGACGACGGCAATACCTCGGCCGGCGACGGCTGCTCGTCGGGCTGCCGCGTGGAGAGCGGCTACTCGTGCAGCGGCGCGCCCAGCACCTGCGCCACCCTCTGTGGTGACGGCATCCGCGCGGGCACCGAGACGTGCGACGACGGCAACACCACGGCCGGCGATGGCTGCTCCGCCACCTGCGCGGTGGAGCCGGGCTGGAGCTGCCCCGGCGCGGGCACGCAGTGCTTCAACACCTGCGGCAACGGCGCGGTGGACAGCGGCGAGACGTGCGACGACGGCAACACCGACAGCGGCGACGGCTGCTCGTCGAGCTGCCGCGTGGAGAGTGGCTACTCGTGCAGCGGCGCGCCCAGCACCTGCGCCACCACCTGCGGTGACGGCGTCCGCGCCGGCAGCGAGGTGTGCGACGACGGCAACCTCGAGAACGGCGACGGCTGCTCCGCGCGCTGCCTGCTGGAGGACGGCCAGTCCTGCAACGCGTCCGGCGTCTGCGAGAGCGGCGTCTGCGACCCGACCACCAACACCTGTGTCACCCCTGGCATCTGCGGCAACGGCGTCCTCGACGAGGGTGAGCAGTGTGACGACCGCAACACCACCCATGGTGATGGCTGCTCCGCGGCCTGCGCCATCGAGGCGGGCTTCGACTGCACCGGCATCCCGTCGACGTGCGCGGTGACGTGCGGTGACGGCATCAAGGCGGACAGCGAGGCCTGCGACGACGGCAACACCGTCAACGGCGACGGCTGCTCGGCCACCTGCACCATCGAGTCGGGCTTCGCGTGCCAGACGGCGGACGTGCACGTGTTCATCAGCCGCCGGGGCATCACGGACTGCACGCAGGTGACGGACCTCGCCGCGCCGGCCCTGCCCGAAGACGCCATCCAGGCGGCGCTGAGCGTCCCGGGCCGCTACCGTGTCCGGTACGTGTCGGGCGCGGTGAGCTACTCGGACGGCGTCAGCTGGTACCCCGGCATCATCGGCGTCAACGCCAACGCGGGCACGCAGCTGCAGGCCTTCTCCCTGGGCCAGGTGCCGGCGTCCGGTCCGGGCTCGGCCACGCGGGCCGAGGCCATGGTGCTGGGCTTCCCGGTGTCGCGTGACTTCACGGCGGCCACGGGCGATGTGCGCCTCGCGCTGGTGGACACCGACTGCTCGCTCAACAACAACTCCGACACCGCGGTGACCTACCGCGTGGACGCGCTGTCCATCTGCCAGCAGGCCCCCGTCGTCACCTCGCCCACGCCGGGTGGCACCGCGGGCCCGGAGGTGGAGGGCACGGCCACGCCGGGCGCGACCGTGGACGTGTACCTCGATGGCGACCCCGCCCCCGTGTGCACGGTCGTCGCCGATACCTCGGGCAACTGGAGCTGCCCGCTGCCCGGTGACCTCGAGGAGGGGCCGCACACCGCGGTCGTCACGTCCACCTACCCGGGTGCGCCGCAGACGACCTCGACGGTGGACTTCACCGTCGACCCCACGCCCTCGCCCGCGCCGGTCATCACCGGCCCTGTCGATGGCGCCGTGGTGACCACCCAGACGCCGCCCCTGAGCGGCACCGCGACGCCGGGCGCCGAGGTGACGGTGTACGAGGGCGGCACCGTCCTCTGCACCGCCACGGCCGACGTGAACGGCAACTGGAGCTGCACGCCCACCTCGCCCCTGCCCGAGGGGTCGCACACGGTGACGGCCACCGCCACGCCTCCGGGCGGCAACCCCAGCCCCACCTCGACGCCTGTCACCTTCACCATCGCCCTCAGCGGGCCGGAGGCGCCGGTCATCACCGGTCCGCCCGACGGCGCCGTGCTGAACGACCCGACGCCGCCCCTGAGCGGCACGTCGGCCCCGGGCACGGTGGTGACGGTGTCCGCGGGTGACACGGTCCTGTGCACCGCCACCACGAACGACGTGGGCGAGTGGACGTGCACGCCCGCCGAGCCGCTCGAGGACGGGCCCTACACGCTGACGGCCACCGCCACCGACGGCGCCACGGGCCAGACCAGCGCGCCCTCCGCTCCCAGCGAGCTCCTCATCGACACGCACGAGCCCGACACGGTCATCCGGCGCTCGCCGCCCGCGCGCGGTGAGAACCCGACGGCGACGTTCGAGTACGGCGCCTCCGAAGAGGACGTCACCTACGAGTGCAGCCTCGACGGTGGCCCCTTCGAGCCGTGCCGGGACAGCTACGACGTCGGCGAGGGAGAGCACACCCTGCGGGTGCGGGCCACGGACCGCGCGGGCAACGTGGACAGCACGCCCGCGACGTACACGTGGCGGGTGGAGCTCACGCGCGCCTTCGCGGGCGGCGGCTGCAGCGCGGCGCCCGGCGTCTCGTGGGTGGCGCTGCTGAGCCTGCTCGGCCTGCGTCGGCGCAAGCGCGACTAAGGGCGGACCACTACGACTTTCCGCCGGGAGGCCCACACCTTCCCCCTCGGAGGCCCTCCGCCAGCCTCGTGGGCCTCCCGGCGGTTTTTCCCCCCGCCACGCGCCAGCCCGTATGCTGGGGCCGTGCACGTGGCGGGGCGACTGAGTGAGACGTACGAGGAGGAGCTCCTCCTCGCGATGGACGAAGGGCTGCTCTCCGGAGAGGAGGCCGCGGCCCTGCGTGAGGAAGCCCTGCGCCTGCGGCGTGGCCCCCTGGAGCTGCTGCGGGAGCGGGGCCGGCTCTCCGAGGACTCGCTGATGGCGCTCCGCGAGGAGCTCGCCGCCGAGAGCACGGATCCGGGCGCCGCCCGGCCGCTGGAGGCCCCCACCCTCACCCCGGCCACCCCGGGCGTCGCGCAGCCCGCCTCCCCCATGCCGGACGGGACGGACTTCCCCATCCCGGACTGGGACCGCTACCAGCCCGTGCGCTTCCTGGGCCAGGGCGGCATGGGCCGCGTGTTCCTGGCCTACGACCCGCTGCTCCGGCGCAACGTGGCGCTGAAGTTCGTCCGCGGCGAGGACGCCGAGCTGGCCCGCCGCTTCCTCTCCGAGGCCCGCGCCCAGGCCCGCGTCCGGCACGAGCGCGTGTGCGAGGTGTACGAGGTCGGCGAGGTGCGTGGCCGCGGCTACATCGCCATGCGCTACGTGGACGGCCAGTCGCTGGGCCAGCTGGCGCGCTCGCTCACGCTGGAGCAGAAGGTGCTCCTCCTGCGCCAGGCCGCCGAGGGCGTGCACGCCGCGCACGGCGCCGGGCTCATCCACCGCGACATCAAGCCGGGCAACATCCTGGTGGAGCGCACCGCGGACGGCGGGCTCGCCCCCTTCGTCATGGACTTCGGCCTGGCGCGCGACTGGCGCGAGGAGGGCGCCGCGCCCAACGCCGTGCAGGGCACCCCGCACTACATGGCGCCGGAGCAGGCCCGCGGCGAGGTGGCGCGCCTGGACCGGCGCGCGGACATCTACGCGCTGGGCGCCACGCTCTACTCGCTGCTCACCGGGCGCCCCCCCTTCACCGGCGCCACCGAGGCGGAGGTCATCACCCGCCTCCAGAACGAGGAGCCGGTGCCGCCGCGCGCCCTGGACGCCGACATCCCGTCGGACCTGGAGGCCATCGTCCTCAAGTGCCTGGAGAAGCAGCGGCCCGCCCGCTACGACTCGGCGCGGGCGCTGGCGGAGGACCTGGAGCGGTTCCTCGACGGCGAGCCCGTCCTCGCGCGCCCGGGGCTGGCCTACCGGCTGCGCCGCAAGGCGCGCAAGCACCGGCTGGCGCTGACGCTGGGCTCGGCGGCCTTGACGGTGGTGCTGCTGGCGCTGGTCCAGACGGCCCTCGCCCGCGGCGAGGTGGCCGAGCGCGAGCGCCTCACGCGCCGCTTCACCGAGCGGGTGGAGCGCATCGAGGCGTCGGCGCGCTACTCCGCGCTCTCACGGCTGCACGACACGCGCGAGGACCGGCGCGAGCTGCGCGCGAGCATGGAGGCGCTGGAGGCCGAGGTCCGGGAGGCGGGCATGCACGCATTGGGCCCTGGCCAGTACGCCCTGGGCCGCGCGTTGCTCGTGCTGGATGAGCGGGAGGCGGCGCGCACGCGCCTGGAGGCCGCGTGGGCCCAGGGCTACCGCGAGCCCCGGGTGGCCTGGGCGCTGGCGCAGGTGCTGGGCGACCTGTACCAGGAGCGGCTCCTGCTGGACGTGGAGCGCCGCAGCCCCGAGCAGCGCGAGCTGCGCCGCAAGGAGCTGGAGCGGAACTTCCGCGACCCGGCCCTGGCCTACCTGCGCCAGGCCGAGGGCCCCGACGTCCCCGTGCCGCCCCGCTACGTGAAGGCGCTCTTCGCGTTCTACGAGGGCCGCCACGAGGAGGCCCTGGACCACCTGGAGGCCATGGGCCGCGCGCAGCCCTGGTTCTACGAGGCCCCGCTGCTGCAAGGCGACGTCCTGCTGGCGCGGGCCACGCAGCGCTGGCACCAGGGTGACAAGGTCGGCTCACAGGAGGACCTGGACGCGGGCCGCCGCGCCTATGCGACGGCCATCGCCACCGCGGAGAGCCAGCCCACGGGCCACTACGTGCTCGCGCGGTTGGAGCTGGCCGCGATGGTGATGGCGCTCTACGGCGAGGGCGATGTCCTGCCCCACTACGAGCGCGGCGTGGAGGCCGCCTCGCGCGCGCTCATCGCCGCGCCGGACCATCACCGCTCGATGGTCGTCATGGCCCGGCTGCACCGCCGGCTCGCCGAGCAACGCATCAACCAGGGACGCGAGGACGCGGAGCCGCCGCTGGAGAAGTCCATCCACGCCGCGCGCGAGGCCCTCGCCCTGGCGCCGCCCAGCGACCGGGTCGCCCTGGAGCTGGCCATCTCCTACCGGCTGTGGGCCCGCTACCGCCAGGAGCGCGGCCAGGACCCGGCCGAGCAGCTCCGGCTGGCCATCGAGTCCTTCGAGCGCCTGCGTCCCGAGGAGCGGGACTACGCCTTCCACGCCAACCTCGGGCTGACGTACCAGGTCTGGGCCGACGCGGAGGCGGAGCGCGGCGTGGACCCGCTGGAGCACCAGGGCAAGGCGATTGACGCGTACCTCGCCGCCATCCGCCTGCGGGAGAACCAGGCGGACGCGTGGATCAACCTGGGCAACGCGCTGCGCAGGCGCGCCTCGACTCCGGGCGCAGCCGACGCCGCGGGGGACCTGACGCGGGCCCGCGACGCGCTCGCGAAGGCGCTGGCCCTCAACCCCGGCAACGTCGTGGCCTGCTTCCGGGGCGCGGAGATCTCCGAGCAGCTCGCCCGCTGGCGCGCCAACCACGGAGAGCCCCACGAAGCGGACCTGGAGCGGGCGTTGGCGCTCTTCCGCCAGGGCCTGGGCATCAACGCGAAGCTCCCCCCGCTCCACAACGGCCTGGGCGCGGCGCTGCTGTGGCAGGCGGAGCAACGCTGGGAGGAAGGCGGCGACCCCGAGCCCCTGCTCCAACAGGCGCAGGCGGCCTTCGAGGAAGCCCGGCGGCTGGCGCCCAAGCAGGTGTATGCCCACAACAACCTGGGCGAGGTGTGGACCCTGCGCGCCACCTTCCAGTCCGCGCGCCAGGAGTCCCCGGAGGCGAGCGGGCGCGCCGCCGTGGAGGCCTACCGGCAGGCGCTGGCGCTTCAACCGAAGGACGCGGACCTCTGGGCCAACCTGGGTCACGTGCAGACGCTGCTGGCCACGTGGCGCCTGGAGACGGGCGGTGAGCCGAAGGCGGAGCTGGCGAACGCCGAGGCGTCCCTGTCACAGTCGACGGCGCTGAACTCCCGCCAGGGCCACGCCTGGAGGAACACCGGTGAGGCCCGGGCGCTCAAGGCACGCTGGCTGGCGCGCCGGGGCACGGCCCGGGACGCCGACTTCGAGCGCGCGGCCCAGGCCTTCCAGCAGGCCCTGTCGCTGGAGCCCCGGCGGCACGACTACCGACTCGCCGCCGCGCGGTTCCAGCTCGCCTGGGCCGAATGGCGCCAGCAGCACGGCGAGGACGCGGCGCCGCTGCTGAAGCAGGGCCTCGGGCTGGTGGAGGAAGTCCTGACGGACCGGCCCGGCTGGGCGCGGGCCCAGGCCCTTCGCGGCAGCGCGCTGCTCGCGCTGGCGGAATTACCCCAGGCCTCCACCGAGCAGCGGCAGACCTGGCGCGGCCTGGGTGCGGAGGGGTTGCGGCAGGCCTTGGCCCGCAACCCCCACCTGGAACCCGAATGGAGAGGCCGGCGCGTTTCGGCTCGCGAGCCGCTGGCCGGCCCTCCGACGCCCTGACGTGGGCCGAGGGCTCAGGTCTCCGGCGGGTCCGTCGTCACGTCCAGGTTGCCGTTCTTCGTCTCCAGCTCGCTGCCGTGGCTCGGCTTGCTGGACGTGGGGACGTCCACCGTGAACGGGTACGGAATGTACGCGGCCGAGTCGGCAACGGGGTCATCGCGCTTCGCCGCCGCGAGGGAGGTGTTGTCCAGGGTGAAGGATGCCGTCGAGACGAGACACGCGGGCGGATTCACGGTCGCGCTCGAAGGCCCTTCCGCCGAATCGAGGATGAAGCGAACAGTGTCTCCGTGCCGGACCTTGTTGCTGGGGTCGTAGACCAGATCCCCCGACTTCTTGATGATGACGGTGACAATGCCCATGGGCCGTGGCTCCTGTGCCCCGCGAGGGGCCGCTGAAGAAGTGCTGCCGATTGTGAATTGCAGGCACCGTACCAGACAGGTTTGGTTCCCGGCACACTCGGAGACTCCTTTTCAGCGCGGACCTCCGGAAGCACCTGGACACGTCAACCGAACCCAGCAGGTTCGGACTGACGCGTCAGGTTGGCTCAGTCCTCCTCCGGCGGATCCGTCGTCACTTCCAGGTTGCCGTTCTTCGTCTCGCTCCTGCTCTCCAGGCGGGGGTTCCCTTGCGGAGTGGGGACCTCCACCGTGAACGCATACGTGTTGGACGGGGCCACGGCGTCGACGAGGTCATCGTATTGCGTCGGCCCCTCGGGGGGCATTCGCAGGGTGACGGGCTTCTTGTCGACGAGGCAGTCCGGCGGATTGACGGTCGCGGTCGGAGGCCCGGCATCCGGGTCCAGGACGAAGCGGACGGTGCACCCATGCCAGACCGTGTTGCCGGGGTCGTATTCCAGATCGCCCGACGCCTTGATGGTGACTTTGACGAGATTATCGCCCATGGGCCATGGCTCCCGAGCCCCGCTGGGGGCAGGTGAAGGACAGCTGCCGGTGGTGGATTGCAGGCGCTGTTCCAGGCAGGCCTGGCGCACGGTGCACTCGGAGCCCCGTTCCCAGCGGGGTCATCCGAAGGCCTCTGGACACGTCAGCCGAACCCAGCAGGTCCGGGCTGACGTGTCAGGCCACCTCACCCACCACTGAGGCCCAGCTCCCGCACCCTTCGCTGGAGCGCGCGCTTGGAGACCTCCAGCCGCTGCACCATCCGGTCGAGGTCCCCTTCGCACTCATGGAAGCACTGGGCGATTTCCTCGGGGCTCAGGTCGCGGGCGGTGCGCAGGAGCGAGCTCTTGTCGATGAGGACGTACACGGAGGGCCGGGGGATGCCCAACCAGTCCGCGGTGGCCTTGAGGTCCCAGGAGCACGCGCGCAGGGCCTCGAGCAGCTCCTGTTCGCCCACATCGGCCGGCTTGCGCCGCGCCGCCTTCGCCCCGTCGCCGTCGTCCTCGCCCGCGCGCGGCGTCAACGGGCGCCCCGGAATCGGCTGTGCGTCCGCATCCAACATCTGCTCCAGCCGCGCGTCGGTACGCAGCCCCGGCAGGCCCCGGCTGCCAATGACGAGCTGCCGGGTGACGTTGCGAAGCTGGCGGATGTTGCCGGACCACGCATGGCGCACCAGGCGGACGGCCAGGGACGCGGGCAGCCACGGCTCGGCGCGCGGGTCCGAGGCGGTCAGCCGTCCGCCCTCCCCCATGGCCTCCAGCTCCTGGCGGGCGAAGTGGTGGAAGAGCAGGCCAATGTCCTCGCGGCGCTCGCGCAGCGGCGGCACCAGGATTTCGAAGCCGGCCAGGCGGTGCAGCAGCGGGGCCTTGAAGAGGCGCTCCTGGATGCGCGCCTCCAGGTGCGCGTCCGTGGCCGAGACGAGCCGCACGTCGACAGGCACCGGCGAGTGTCCACCCACCGGATAGATTTCCCCCGTCTCCAGCACGCGCAGCAGCGCGGCCTGGACCTCGGGCGGCGCCTCGCCGACCTCGTCGAGGAAGAGCGTGCCGCCCTCCGCGGCCCGGAAGAAGCCCTCGCGGTCCCGACTGGCGCCCGTGTAGGCCCCGCGCTGCGCGCCGAAGAGCTCCGCGGCCACCAGCTCCTTGGCGAGCGCGCCCAGGTTGACGCTGACGAAGGGACCGGCGCGGCGGGGGCCACTGGCGTGGATGGCGCGCGCCACCAGCTCCTTGCCCGTGCCCGTCTCGCCGCGGATGAGCACCGGCACGTTGAGGTCGGCCACCCGGATGATGTCCTCGCGCACGCGGTGGATGCCCTCGCCATGGCCCACGATGCCCAGATCCAAGGGGCTCACCTGGCGGAACGACGACGCCAGGTGGAGCAGCAGCACCACGCGCTCGGCGAGCACCAGCGGCACCCCGGCGGACAGCTCCTCGCGGGAGAACTCACGACCGCCCTGGACCAGCGCGTCCGCCACCCGCACCTGCGTCCCGTCCTCCGGCACCAGCATCCGGAGCCCACCGCGCGGGCCGGGCTCGAACTCCACGGGCTTGCGGCTGAGGAAGGGGTCCCCCAGGGGCAGGGCCATGAGCCCCCCGGGCCGGGAGAAGTCCGGCGCGTTGCGAGACAGGGCCGCCGTGCGGCCCTGGGCCGCGAGCACCTCCAGCAGCAGCCGCTCGCCAATGCGCTGTGGCTGGGGGTGGGACACAATCGTCAGGGCGGGCACGGAGAGCGCTACCGGCGTGTTCCCGGTCTGTGCGCGGCCCGCGGTGGTCGACATGTCTGCGGCGAGTTTCTGCTGCATGGGTATTCGCGTGAGTCCTGGGATACCCGTTGAGCCTACACTGCTCTGCGTCGAAGAGCGGGACCTATCCCCCTGAAATTCGAGGCAGGACGCCACGAGTGGGGTTCGCGGCCCCTCCTCCAGGTCGGCCTCCCATGCCAGACCCTACTCGCAGCGTCCCTCCGTCCCACTCGCCGCCGTGGCATGGCGGCAGGCGTGCAGCGCCGGAGGCACGTCCAGCGAGTAGCTGAGCTGGAGGACATCCTGGCTGCTCTGGATGTTGACGCTCTGCGCCTGAGGGGCCCCCGGGTCGAAGGTGTCAAGGCTGTAGCGAATCTGCCCTTGTGGGTTGATGCTCACCTTGGTGGTGGGCTCCGCCGGAGGCATCAGGACGCTGCGGGCGAGCGAGCGGGCGTAGGAGCCATCCGGCCGCCGGAACGAGTCCGCGCAGTCCGCGGCCCCGTCACCATGTTGGCCTGGTAGATGCGGGCCTGGTTGGTGCCTCCCACGGCGCAGCGCGAGCCGTTGTCGGGCTGGAACTCCAGGGAGTTCCAGACCACGCAGCTGGCCAGCACGCCGGAGCCGCTCGCGGTGCGCTCCGCCATCTGCCCGTACTCCAGCCGCCAGCCGTCGGAGGCCGGCCCGGCGGTGCCGCCGTCCGTGACGTCCACGAGCCGCGCCTCGCGAAGCCTCGTGCGGTCGAATGCGTCCGCCTCCGCCTCGTCTGAGAACGCTCGCACCACCGTGCCGCCGTCGGCTTGCTGCACGGCCTTCCCGTAGGACCAGAACCCGTAGTACCGGTTCTTGCTGACGTGCGTGGCCGGGAAGGTTCCCACGGGGCTCGTGTCGAAGGTCCCCCCATCGAGCGACGCCTGGTCGGTGGTGCAGCCGTAGCCCCCCTCCTGCTCGCCGCAGTGCACCGTCTTGTGCTTGAGCACCTTCGGGGAGGAGAGCCCACCGCAGGCGGAGACCGTGTCCACCTGGGTGCCACGGAAGCCCCCACACACGGCGCCCGGCCTCCGTCACCTGCGACAGCCGTCTACCCGCCAGCTCGGTGGACGTGACGTACTCTCGCGCGCCGACCTCCAGGGTCAGGGTGCTCCGCCAGGTGCAGGCGTACTTCCCGCAGGCGTAGGGGTTGTCGACCTTGCACTTGGGCCTGGGCCCGGCTCTGGGCCCGGGCCATGGTCGCGGCGAGGTCGTCGAGCGCGCCCATCACGTCCATGCGCGGCTGCATCCCGGAGAGCGAGGCCACGGACAGGGTCGCCAGGATGCCCATCAAGGCGACCACGATCACCATCTCCAGGAACGTGAATCCAGACACACGTTTCCGCCACACGAGGCGCCCTCCAGCTTCAATCACATCCACGCGGGGATGACCTGGACGGCGCCAGAGCGCCCACGGCCCGAGACGTCATTTGTTTCACTTTTCCAGCTCAGGAGAGTTGAATCCGACCCGTGCGACACGACACGCCGTACGAGCACGGGTCGACAACCACCCAATCACTAACAGTTTGATATCAGAGAGCCCGCCCAGCCCGGTGCTCCAGGCTGAATTGACAGACTTCCACATGTTTCCGGAGACGAACGAGGTCTCCTGGAGTGAATGTCATTCCCGGCCTCCGGGACGGCGGAGGATGGCCCGGCTCCCGGGATGTGAGCGGGGGACTGGCTGGTCCAGGAAGCCCGACCTATCCTCCCATCGCCATCCACCTCCGGACCCCATGGGCTACGTCCACATCATTCGAGACTTCGCTTCCCCGCATGAGGGGCGCTCGCGCACCGTGCGCATCTACACACCGGATGCGTACGACGCCTCACCTGACAGGTCCTTTCCCGTCCTCTACATGCAGGACGGGCAGAACGTGTTCGCCCATCCGGAGTCCGCCCTCTTCGACACCTGGTGCGCCAACCTCACCCTGGAGCGGCTGGTGGCCGAGCGCCAGGTGGAGCCGTGGATCATCGTCGCGGTGGACTCCACACACGAGCGCCTCTCCGAGTACTCCCCTTGGGACGAGCCGCGCAGCAACGTGGCGGCCGGCGCCGCGCCCTACGTGCGCTTCCTCATGGACACGCTCAAGCCCTACATCGAGCGCACCTACCGCGTCCGCCGCGGCCCCGAGTGGACGGCGGTGATGGGCGCCTCGCTGGGCGGCCTCATCTCCCTCCACCTGGGCTGGACGCACCCGGGCCAGTTCGGTCGCATCGGCGCGCTGTCCCCATCGGTGATGTGGAGCTGGAACCGGATGTTCTCCGAGTGGTCAACCCACACGCGCCAGTGGACGCGCATCTACCTGGACGCGGGCACCACGGAGACGGTGGACCCGGTGGGCTACGTCATGCGCTACGGCGAGGCGACGCGGGACTTCCACCGCCACCTCCAGTCCCTGGGCTACGCCGACCATGAGCTGCGGCTGGTCCTCGAACCCGGCGGCGAGCACCACGAGCGGGACTGGCAACGGCGGCTGCCGGAAGCCATGCGCTGGCTGCTGGGCTGACGTGCCGGGCCATCCGGCGCGTGGCGGGGCAGTGCTAGGGTGTCCGCCGAATGGACGCATCGATTCCAGCGACCCCGGAAGAAATCTTCGTCACTTTCGGTCTCCCCCTCCTCTTCGGCGGCATCCTCCTCTATGCCGCCTGGGTCGTCGGGAGCTTCATCCGCGATGCGATGGTGGAGCGGAACGTGCTCAAGCACGGCGAGGACGCGGAGGCCACCGTGCTCAAGTTGCGGGACACGGCCTGGCGCGTCAACCACCGCCCCGTCTTCGAACTTCTCCTGGAGGTCCGTCAGCGCGGACGCGCGTCGTATCAAGCGCGGGTGAGGAAGCGGCTGGGCCCACACCAGAGCGTCGGGTCGCTGGGCGTGGGGATGCGCCTGAACGTCAAGATCGACCGGAACGACCCGGGCAAGGTCGCCATCGTGGGCGCGGCCATGACAGCGCCTGCTGGCGCCTTCGTGATTCAGGGGATGCCGTCCGCGGGGGATCCGGTGAAGGCCATGAAAGACCTCCAGTCGCTGATGGATGCCGGCCTCATCACCCCGGAAGAATTCGAGGCGAAGAAGGCGCAGATTCTCGCGCGCATCTGAAGCCTCCTCGCGCTACACGATGGACGCGGCGGCCCGCTGGACCTGGGGCACGCCGGGCAGCGTGGGCGCTGGATTGAGCGCCTGGACCAGCAGCGAGCGCAGCGCGTCCGCGAGGTCATCCCCCGAGCCCAGCGCCCCCGCCGGAGCCCCCTGCAACGCCGCGGGGACCTCCGCGCCCACCACCACCACTGGCATCCGGACCTCCCAGGCCAGGTAGTGCGCGAGCCGCACGGAGGGCTCGGCCACGTCCATCAGCAGCGCGCCCATGGCGCCCGCGGTGAAGGGACGCCACAGCGGCCGCGCCGCCTCCGCCGGAGGCAGCACGCAGAAGTCCAGACGCAGCACCTCGCTCAGCACCAGGCGCCCCAGCGTGCCGAAGCCGCTCTTCACCGCGGTGGGCTCGGCGGACAGCGCCTCCATGCCGGGCATGCGGGAGAGGACCCGACGGGCCGCGCCCGCGTTGCTGCCGCACACGAAAATCTTCGCGGTGGCCACCTTCGCGGGGGCCCGCGTGCGCAGAATCCGGCCGCGCAGCGCGTGAACCTCCGCCGCGCCCAGCAGCTCGCCCGTGACGGCCTCCACGCCGTCCCCGTCCGCGGCCTTCGCCACGCCCCGCTGCATGAGCGTGGTGAGGACGTTGAGCACCTCCAGGTCGGTGGCCGGCGCCAGGTCCAGCACCTCGCCCAGGGCGCGCGGCTGGCGGAGCAGGTCCACCACCTGCTGCGTCACCGGGTGCTGGTCCCCTTGCAGGTCCGCGTCCGGCGCCAGCATCAACCGCGTGTGGCGCGGCGGCAAGGCCGGCATCAGCCGGTTCACCTCGTCCGACTGGCGCATGCCCTCCAGCAGCGCGTCATCCATGCCGCGGTTGATGCGCGGCCGCGCCGTGTTTCCACCGGGCGAGAAGGTGAACGTCCCATCCACCCAGGCCAGCAGGCGGAACAGGGCCTTCTCCCCTTCCACGCGCCCCAGCTTCGCATTCACGGGGCGGCCTTCGACCACGGCAATCTCGCCGCGGTCGTTGCCGCGCTCCAGCGTCAGCCGGCCGCTGCGCCGGTTCATGCCCAGCAGCTGCATCAGGTCCGGGATGCTGAGCTGGCTGAGCGAGCCTTCGATTTCCTGCTGCTCGCTCTTGAGGTCCTTGGCCGCCTCGCTGCGCCGGAAGATGTGCTCGATGCGGCTGAGCACCTCGTCCAGATTGAAGGGCTTGCGCAGGTAGCCGTCGCGCAGGCCCCGCAGCCGGTCCGATTCGAAGCTCGCGGTGGTGAGCACCACCGGGATGTCCTCGGTACGCGGGTTGGTGCGCAGAATCTGGATGAAGGTGCGCGCGTCCAGCAGGCGGCAGGCCTCGTCGAACAGCGTGAGGTCCGGGTGGCGCAACACGGCCACCTCCAGCGCCCGCGAGCCGTCTGGCGCGTAGTGCACCTGATACCCCTTGGTGCGCAGCGCCCGCGACAGCGAACGCACGGACTCGAGGTCGGGGTCGGCGATGAGGATTTTCCGGACCGGGGCCACGGTGGCGCTCCGCTTCGTGTCAGTAGGGCTGCAGGTCGTATTCGGCCTGCAGCTTGGAGATGAGCCCGTCCACCACCGCGGTGTCCGAGGTGTGGAACCCCCACGTCGCTCCGTGCCCCCGCCGCTGGATGAGCGCGTAGGCCGCGTTCTCGGAGAGCCAGAGGATGAACTCGTGCCGCGCGATGCGCTCGTCCCCCTCCAGGAACACCGGCGTCAGCGCGGGGTGCGACTCCAGGTCCATGCGGCGGCCGAGCAGGTAGATGCGAGAGGCCAGGTCGGGCGGCGCGGACTCCAGCCCGGCCGCGATGGGCAAATCCGTGCGAATCTCCGGCCCGCCCACGTACAGGAGCCCGCGAGAGCCCGGGTCGCGCATCATCTCCCGGGCAATCTCCGCCTGGAGCTCGTCGAAGAGGACGTCGGCCACCTTGCCCCGGCGGCTCGGCTCGGAGCGCTCGTCCACCGGCAGGCGGGGGCTGTTGGGCGTGCCCAGCAGCAGGTCCACCTCGTCCCAGAAAGGCAGCCCGTCCAGCATCAGCCGGCGCTGCAACGACGCGCGCCGCTCGTCCATGCGGCGGCGGCAGCGGTGCACCAGCTCGTCGAAGTCCTCGCCGTCCTTGGGGAAGGTGCTCGCCCCGCCCACCAGCATCAGCGGCAGGCGCTGGTCCACCTCCATGGCCTCGGGCTCCTCGCGCACGGCGGCCACGGCGCGGCGCACGAACATCAGCGCCCCGAAGAAGTCCGTCTCCGGCAGCAGGAGGTAGAACTCCTGGTCGCTCGCCTTCGCGATGACGTCCGAGTCGCGGATGATCTTGCTGAGCGCCTTGATGATGCCGCGCACCGCCTTCTTCGCGTCCGCCGCGCCCTGGCGCACGCGCACCAGCGGCAGGTTGTCGATGGAGAAGGTCAGCAGCGAGAACGTCCGGCCGTAGCGCCGCGCCTTGTAGATTTCCTTGGAGGCGTAGTCGGTGAAGTAGCTGAGGTTGTACGCCGCCGTCTCGCGGTCGCGGAGGCCCAGGCGCTGGAGCGCGAGCATCTTCCGGCCGTTCTTCAGGCCCACCGCCGCGAAGTCCGCCAGCACGCGCGCATCGCGCATGTGCTCGGGACGGAAGTCCCCCGCCAGCGGGTCGGAGAGCTGCGACAGGCCGACGACTTCTCCCGACGCCACCAGCGGCACGTACATCACCGCCGAGCGCTCGTCCCGGGCCAGCCACGGCTGGGCCTCGCGCAGCCGTCCGGACAGCGGGCCCTCCGGGCTCATCTTCTCCGCGAGGAACTGCCGGTCCAGCAGGCCGCGGTAGGCCCGCAGCACCAGGTCTCCCCGGTCGTCCGTCACCCACAGCGCCGCGCTCTGCGCGTCACAGACAGCCGCGAGCTCCGAGGTGAGGCGCTCCTGGAGCCACTCCAGGTCGGGATGGGACAGCAGCTCCAGGCAGCGCTGGTGCAGGTTGTGGAAGCGGGCGAACTCGAGGTTCTCGTCGCGCAGCTGCGTGCGCTCGCGCCGCAGGGACGCGCGCTCCAGCGCCCGGTCCACGGCGAGCAGCATGTCGTGGGCGTCCACCGGCTTGGTGAGGCAGTCCGCGGCGCCCGAGCGCAGCGCCATCTCCGAGCCTCGGAGGTCGGTGCGCTGGCTGACGAGGATGACCTCCTGGTCCGGGTCTCTTTCGCGCAGGCGTGCGGTGAGGGCGAAGCCGTCCACGCCCGGCATCACCACGTCGGTGATGACCAGGTCGAACGGCGTGCGAGCCGCCTCTTCGAGCGCGAGCGTTGCGTTCTCCACGGCCACCACGCGATGCCCGTTACGCGTGAGCAAGTCGCTGGCGAGCTGACGGAAGAACAGGTCGTCGTCGACGACGAGGATGGGTCCGGCCACGGCGCGTTCTGACCTGGGGGCGAGAGGAACGCGGGAGGTTACCGGCCCGAGGGAACCGCGACAACGCCCTCGAAAACAAACGCCACCGGTCCACGGAGGCGGATGTCGGACAGGTCGGCGGGGACGCGGATGCTCAAGTCGCCTCCTGGCAGGGTGACGCGCAGCCAGGCATCCGCCGGCAGCCGCCTGGCCAGCACGGCCGCCACGGCGGAGGCGCACGCGCCCGTACCGCAGGCCTGCGTCAAGCCGCAGCCCCGCTCCCAGACGACGACGGTGAGCCCGTCCGGGTCCACGCGGACGAACTCCACGTTGGTGCGGTCCGGGAAGGACGGGTGCCGCTCCAGCAGGGGGCCCAGGCGAGGGGCGTCCTCCAGCGGCTGGTCCAGGAGGACCAGGTGGGGGTTGCCCATGCTGACCGCATGGGCGCGCAGCGGGGGGTGGCCCGGCAGGAGCTCGTCAAGGAAGGGCTTTCCCGTGGCGCCCGACGGCAGATTGGGCGCGACCAGCCGCGCTGGGCCCATGGAGATGTCCACGCCCACCACTCCCCCCTCGCCATAGGACGGGAAGCAGGTGAGCACGCCCGCCCCCGTCTCCACGTCGATGTGGCCCGGCGTGGTGCCCGCCGTGTCCACGAGGTACTTCACCGCGCAGCGCAGGCCGTTGCCGCACATCTCGGCGATGCTGCCGTCGGCGTTGTGCACGACCATCCGGGCAACGCCTCGCTCGGAGGGCAGCAGCGCCAGGACGCCGTCCGCGCCGATGCCGAGGCGGCGGTCACACATCCACTGGGATGCGGCGGCGTCGATGTCCACGCCGGAGCCCCTGCGGTCCAGCACGACGAAGTCATTGCCCAGGCCCTGGTACTTGAAGATGCGCTCGCGAGCTTCCACGGGCGCAATCCTAGTCGTGGGCGATTACTCGCGCTCGCCCGGTTTCACGGGAGGACGCTGAGGCGGCAGGTCCAGGGCGGGCACCGCGCTTCGAGGGGCCCTCGCCTGGGTCCGGGCGCCCGTGGCCGGCCCGGACGCCGAGGGCTCGGGGCGGCGGGCCAGCTCGTTCTTGCCCGTGTTCTTCCCGGCGGCGGACATGTCCTGCAGGGAAGTCTGGAGCGCGTCTCGTTCGGCCTCGAGGTCCGCGAGCTTCTGCTGGAGGTCTTCCACCAGGGACTGGAGGAGCTCCATTTCCGCGGCCATCTCCAGCACGGCCTCCGGCTGGGAGGACGCCTTGAGCGACTCCACGGTGGCGAGCAGCTCGGTGCGCTCCTTTTCCAGCGCCTCCAGGCGAGCCTGCTGCTCCTGGAACTGGACGTGGAGGCGCCGGAGCTGTTCGTCGAGCTGGGCGCGCTCGGCCTGAAGAGCCTCGAGGTGTCCCGAGGCATCGCCTTCGCGCTGCTGGAGCCGCTGTGTCGCTTCTTCGAGCGCCTGCTTGAGGCGGGCGCTCTCGGCTCGCTCGGCGTCGAGGATGCGGACCGCGTCGGTGGACGCGGCTTCCAGGGCCGTCACACGGCCTTCAAGACGGACCCGGGCGGCGCGTGCCACCGTCAGGTCGGACTGGATGCGCTCGCGGTCGGAGTCGGCTCGCGCGAGCCGTTCCTGCGCGGCCTGGAGTGCGGCGGCGCGCTCCGCGGCGGTGGCTTCCAGGTCTGTGCGAAGCGTGTCGAGCTGGGCCGTGAGCTCGGCGATGCGAGCCTCGTGGGAAGCCTGGTCGGCTTCGAGCTGCGCGGCGCGCTCGCTGGATGCTGAGAGACGGGCTTCCAGCTCCGCCTGCTGCGCGGTGAGCAGGGTCTCCAGCTCGCCGCGAGCGGCGTCCGCGGTGGCAAGCTGGGTGGCCCACTCGGCGCGCTGTGCTTCCAGCTCGGCGCGCTGAGCGCCGGCCCTGGCGGTGACTTCCGCCAGCTGCGCCTCCAGCGCGCCGCGCTGCGCTTCGCTCTGAGCAGTGGCCTCGGCCAGCCGGGCCTCCAACTTGGCGCGCTGCGCCTCTGCCTGGGTGGTGACCTCGGACAGCCGGGCCTGCAGCTCGGCGCGCTGCGCCTCTGCCTGGGTGGTGACCTCGGACAGCCGGGCTTCCAGCTCGGCGCGCCGAGCTTCGCTTCGCGCAGTCGCCTCGGACAGCCGGGTCTCCAGTTCGGCGCGCTGCGCCTCGAACGATGACGTGACCTCGGACAGCCGGGTCTCCAGTTCGGCGCGCTGCGCCTCGAACGATGACGTGACCTCGGACAGCCGGGTCTCCAGTTCGGCGCGCTGAGCCTCCGCACGTGCCGTGACCTCCGCGAGCTGGCGCTCCAGCGTCTCGCGTTCAGCCGCGACCCGGGCTGCAACCTCCGCAAGCCGATGCTCCGCCTCGGCGCGCTGCTCCTCGGAGCGCGCGACGGCCTCCGCGAGCTTGCCTTCCAGCTCGGCACGTTGCGCTTCGGCGCGTGCCGTGACCTCCGCGAGCCGTGCCTCGAAGCCCGAGCGTTCCGCCTCCCGGGCCTCCAGCTCCGCCCGGGCTCGGGCCAGCCCTTCCGTCGACTCCGCGAGCTGGGCCTCCAACGTGCTCGCCCGCGACTGCTCCACGGCGACCGCCTCGTTCGCGCGCGCCAGCTCGCCTTTCAGCGTCTCCAACGCCGCACGCTCGGCTTCGAGCGAACTCTCCATCGCGGTGGCCTTGCCCGCGAAGCGGCGCGCCGTTTCCAGCTGCACCATGAGCAGCTCGGCGTTCTCCCGCTGCGCCGCGAGCCGGTCCTGCGCGTCCACCAACTCGGCGTCGAGCCGAGCGATGTGCATGCCCCGTTCGTGCACCGCCGCCATGGCGCGCTGGAGCTGCGCCCCCAGGTGCATGTTCTCCTGCCGCGCGGCCACGAGGTTTGTCAGCTCCGACTGGAGCGCCGCCAGCTCCTGCTGTTTGGACACCAGGGCCGCATGCGTCTGGTCCCGCTCCGCCGCCAGCGATTCCAGCTCCCCTTGCTGCCGCTCCGCGCGGGCAACCGCGCCGGCCAGCTCGCGCTCCAGGTCCGCGACCCGCTCCTGCAACGCGGCCTGCTGCCGGGAGAGCTCCTCGCGCGCGTCGCCCAGTGCCCGCTCGTGCCGAGCCGCCAGCTCGCGCGCGCGCCCTGCCTCGGCCTCACCTTCCGCGACCTGCTCCCGAAGCTGGGCCACCTGGGCCTCCAGCGCTTCGATGATTCCGGCACGCTCGGCGAGCTGAGCGTCCGCGGCGCTCCGAGCCGCCTCCAGGTCCGAGAGCGACTGTGCCAGTGCCACGGCACGTGCCGCGTCCGCCTCGCGCTGCGCGCGCATCTCGGTGAGCTGAGCCTCCAACGAGGCACGCTGTTCCTGCGCGGTCCCCTCCATCCAGGTGCGCTCGGACTCGAGCCGGGCCACCGCGTCGCGGAGCGCCTGCTCGCGGGCCTCGGCCTCGACCCGCTGCGACTCCAGCGCCCGCTCCTGCTCGGCCATCACACGCTCGGCGGCCGCCAGGCGCTCCTGCCGCGCCTGTTCGCGCTCCGACGTCTCCACCCGCAGCGCTGCCAGCGTGGACTCGGCATCCTCGCGAGCGCCGCGTTCGCGAGCGGCCTCCTCCTGAACGCGCGCCAGGGCCTCCACTGCTTCGGTCCGCGACCGCTGCTCGTCTTCGAGCGCCGCACGAGACTGGGCCAGAGCAGCCTCGGCCTCGGTGCGAGCCCGCTGCTCGGCCTCGAAGGCCGCACGAGCCTGAGCCAGAGCGGCCTCCGCCTCGGTGCGAGCCCGCTGCTCGGCCTCGAAGGCCGCGCGGAGCTGGGCCAAAGCGGCCTCGGCCTCGGTGCGAGCCTGCTGCTCGGTCCCGAGCTGCGCGCGGACCTGCGCGAGCGCACTGGAGACCTCCGCGTGCGCGGAACGTTCCGTCTGGAGCTCGGACCGCGTCTGAGCCAGCGCGGTGTCGAGCCGAGCCCGCTCTTCACGCTCGGAAGCCGCCTCCTCCTGGAGACGCGTGACGACCTCGTCCGCCCCGAAGGCGCGCTCCCGCATCTCCGTGAGCTCAGCGGCAAGTCGCTCGCGGTGCTCACGCTCACTGGCGAGCCCCTGTCGGGCCTCGGTCAGGGATGCCGACAGCTCTGCTTCGACTCGCGCCCGCTCCGCCTGCGTGTCGTCGAGACGGTTCCGGACCGCGGCGAGCGCATCGTCCGACTGCGCCCGCGCCGCCGCTTCCGCTGCGTGCTGGGCCAGGGCCGCCGCCAACGAGGCTTCCAGCTCGGTGAGGCGCTCGGCATCCTCACGCTGACGGGTCTCGGCGACGGCAAGGGCGGCCTCGACGTCCTCGCGACGGCGTACCTCCTCTGCATGACGGGCCCCGGCGGTAGCAAGCTCGGCCGCCAGTTCCTCGCGACGCCGCGCCTCCTCGACATGACGGGCCTCGGCGGTAGCGAGCGCGGCCGCCAGCTCTTCGCGACGGCGTACCTCCTCGGCATGACGCGCCTCCGCCGTCGCGAGCGTGGACGACACGTCCTCATGCCGCGACGCCTGCTCGGCATGACGTGCTTCCGCTACCGCGAGCGCGGACTCAACCTCTTCGCGCCGACGTACCTCATCGGCATGACGCGCTTGAGCAGTCTCGAGCGCCGCTTCAACCGCTTCGCGCCGCTGCGACTCCTCGGCCTGACGGGCCTGCGCCTCCGCCAGCGCCGACTCCAGACGGGCCCGCTGCTGGCCTTCCACCTGGAGCTGCGACTGCGCATCCGCGAGCGCGGCCTCCCACCGTGAGCGCCGCTCCTCCTCCGAGGCCAGCGCCTCCCGCACCTGGGTCAGCGCCTGACGCGCCTCTTCCAGCCCTGCCCGCGTCTCCGCCAGGGATGCCTCGGCCCCGCCCCGCCGTTCCTGCTCCGCCTCCAGCTGCGCGCGCAGGGTCTCCAGGGCGCTACCCGACTGGGCACGGCCTTCCTGCTCGGACACCAGCGCGGCCCGCGCCTCCGCGAGCGCACCTTCCAGCTCCGTGCGCCGCAGCACCTCCGCGTCCAGCGCCTCGCGGGTCCGAGCAAGGGTGGCCTCGGCCTCCGCCAGCCGCTGCGCCGCGCCCTCCAGCTTTCCCCGAGCGAGCCGCAGCGCTTCCTCGACCGCGGCCCGCGCCTCGCGCTCGGAGTCCAGCTCTTCGCGCGCCTGCCCGAGCTGCGCCTCCGAGGCCTGCCACTCCCGATGTGCGGACTCCAGCTCAGCCCGCGCGGTCTGTAGCGCCGCCTCCAGCTCCGCCGCGCGCTCCGAGGCCTGCCGCCCCGTGCGGGAATGCGAGGAGGCCTCCGCCTCCAGCTCCACCACGCGCCGGACCAGGGCCGCGCGCTCCTCTTCCAGCTCCTGCCGCCGGGCCTCGACCTCCGACTTCGCGGAGACACCGTCGAGGACCTGCTGCTCCAGAGCCGCCGCGCGAGCCCGCTCCTCTTCCAGCTCGCGCTCCAGCGTGGCCAGTCGGGACTGAAGCTCCGCCCGCTCCGACGTCAGCGCCTGCCCCAGCCGCTCCTCGGTCCGCGCGCGCTCCGCCTCCAGCACCTCCAGCCGCTGCGTGGCTTCGTGGAGCGACTCCTCCCATTTCTGCGCCGTGGCCCGCGCCGCGGACTCCGCGCGCGAGAGGGACTCCACCTCCTGGCCCAGGCGCGCCTGGGCCTCGCGAGCCGCGACCAGCTCCGTCTCCAGGCCGCGCACCTCCGCCTGGAGCGCCGCCAGGCGCGACTCCGCGTCCTTCTGCGCCCCTTCCGCCGTGGCCGTCCGCTGCCGCGCCTCCGCCAGCTCTCGCGCCGCCCGCGCCAGCTCCGCGTCCTTCACGGAGACGGCTGTCCCCGCGTCCCGCGACGCCTCCGCCGCCCGGGCGGCCTCGGCCTTGAGGTGCTCCACCGCCGCCAGGGCCGCCGAGTACTGCTCGGCGATGCGCAGCTCCCTATCTCGCGCGGCCTCCGCGGCGCGGCGCCGGTCCTCGGACTGCTCCACGGCGCGCTCGGCCGCCAGCCGGTCCCGCTCGCGTTCGATGCGCAGCGTGGCCTGCTCGTCCTGGAGCTCCCGCACCTGCGCGTACGCCTGCGTCAGCCGCTCGCGAGCCTCATCCAGCGACGTCGCCGTCTCCTCCCGGCGGGCCCGCTCCAGCCGGAGCGCCTCCTGCGCCGCGAGCAACTGCACGCCCGCGTCCGCCTGCGCGCGCTGCGCGGCCTCGACCTCCAGCCGCTGCGCCGCGAGCCGCCGGTCCGTGTCGGCCAGCCGCTCCTGCGCCACCTGGAGCTCCAGCTCGCGCCGCCGCAGCTTCCCGGACAGGTCATCGCGCTCGCGCTGGGCCTCCTCGCTGCCGCGCGACTGCTCCAGCTGCGCGGTGAGCCGGGCCACCTCCTCGCGAGCCGCCTCCAGCGCGGGCCGCAGCGACGCGGCCTCCGCCTCCCGGTCCGTCAGCTCCGCGCGGAGCTTCGTCAGCGCTTCCTTCAGCCGGCCGCTGCGCTCCTCCCACGACTTCGCGCGCGCCACCACCTCGTCGAGCTTGCCGCGCGTGAAGGCCAGCGGCTCCGGAGGCAGCTGCACCCACGTGGGGTCCACCACGCGCGCGGACTCCTGCCCCGCCACCACCAGGAAGTAGGCGGCCTCGCTGTGGTGCACCAGCGTGCCATCCACCTGGAGCCCCTCGCCCCGCTCGAAGGCGAGCTGGTACCCCAGCACCGGCGACTGCGTGGCCACCTCCACCTGGGCGAAGTGGGCCGACAGCGCATCCAGCAGCTGCCCATAGGTGGGCGGGACGGCCTCCTCGGCCTCCAGCAACTGGGGCAGCGCGAGCCCCGCGACGTTGCGCAGGCCCCCGATGAGGAAGCCCTGCCGCGCCACCAGCCGCGCCAGCTCCGCCAGGAGCTCCGGCGCCTTCACGTAGGGCGCCAGGTCCGCCACCAGCACCACATCGAAGCTGCCCGACTCGAAGTCGTCGTAGACGTTGGCCCGGAAGCGCAGGTTGGGACCGCCGTGCGCCTTTTGCGCCGCCTCGACCGCCGCTACATCCCTGTCGCACGACACGACCGCGCGCGCACCTCGCTCCACGAGGAAGCGTGCGCTCTCGCCCCCGGTGGAGGCGACGGCATCGACCTCCAGGACCCTTCGACGGGCGAAGAGGCTCTCCGCGAAGATGTAGCGGGGCAACAGCTCACTGGGCCCCAAGCGGCGGAATG
The DNA here is from genome assembly GCF_050038885.1 of Pseudomyxococcus flavus. Lineage (NCBI taxonomy): Bacteria > Pseudomonadati > Myxococcota > Myxococcia > Myxococcales > Myxococcaceae > Pseudomyxococcus > Pseudomyxococcus flavus. The sequence goes on from NZ_CP143624.1 coordinate 498,481, forward strand.
TGTGGTGCATCGGTGTGTTCGGGAGTGGGAGTATACCCCCGGGCCGGCGCGCCCCAAGTTAAGCGCCGGGGCCGGAAATCGGCCTCGCGCTCGCACGTCAGGAGGGCAGGCGACATGAACGGAAACGCACAACAGGGGTTCGGCTACCGGGCGAAGCGCACCTTCACGCGGCTGCTCGTCTTCACTCTCATCCTGGGCCTGGGAGGCGTCGTCGTCTTCCTCTTGTCCCAGCTCAACGCCCGCACCTTCACCCTGGCGCTCCAGAATGGGCAGCTGGTGGTGATGAAGGGCCGCAACGCGCCCATGGGCGCCGTGCCCTACCGCACCGGCGACCCGCGGCTGGCGGACGCCTACGCGCCCATCGCCGTCGAGGGCCAGGACGTGTCCGCGCTCCTCACGCGCAAGTTCACCGACCGGGACGAGCTGGACCAGGCCCTCTTCCCCGTCCTCGAGTCCCTGGCCCGGCCGCGCATCGCCTCGGACGAGCCGGCCCGGGTCGACCAGGGCCTCTACTACCTCCGGCGCGCGGAGAAGCTCTCCGGCATCACCGAGGAGCAGCGGCTGACGCTCCAGAAGCACATGGTGGACGTGGCCTACTACCAGGCCCGGCAGAAGCTGGAGGACGCGCGCCGGCTGGTCAGCGAGGCCCTCACCCAGCTCAAGCTCGCCGCGGAGAGCCAGAGCCGCAACGCGCGCAGCGCCAACCAGATGCTGTCCGCCGTGGCCCCGCCCGCGCGCGACCTGGAGGACGCCCTGCGCCGGGCCGTGCACACGCTCAGCGGGCCCCAGGCGGCGCCTCAGGCCCCGCAGCAGGCCGCGCCCCAGCAGCCCGCCCCGGCCGCGCCGCCGCCCACGCAGACCGCCCCCACGCCCCTGCCGGAGACCACCGGCGAGGCCCTGGACGAGGCCCCCCAGGCCCCGGCCGGAACGGATGCGGGCGGTGTGGGCCAACCGCCTCCTTCGGGCACTTTCTGACCGTCCACGGTGGATTCCAGGAGGCCCACACTCCACGTTCCTGAGCGGGGCCCCTGAGTGTTCAGCGTGTGACGCCGAAATCGCTTCGGAGATCGATCATAGATTGCACGGCCCGTGCCGGGCCGAGCACTAGATCTCGCGTTGACAGTCCTGACACCCCCCCATAGCTTGTGGCTGGTCGATGGCGCCCCACCAGCCGATGTGGCTGGGAGCTGGGGCAGAGGAGGGATTGTGGGTTTCTTGCACACAGCATCGGTTTGGCCCATAAATCTCCTCAGACGCACCGTCGAATCCGACCGCTAGCCCGTCCCGCCCGGAATGGGCCTTACCTGAACAGTTTTCCAGTAACGTGGTGGGGAAGTCCGCTTCCCTGGGCAGGCCTCGTGTCTGCTCGCAGGGCCCCGCTTTTGTCTGGAGTGAGCCGCTCGTGAACTTCGATACGCCCGTGAAGCCCGCCGCCAACATGACCGTCCCGCCCGTCACCTCCGGCAGCCCCACGCCGACGACGACCGCGCCGGCGGGCACCGCAGCCTCGGCCGCTCCGGCGTCCGAGCAGCCCACGGCGGGCGATTTCGGCGCCACCTCGATGCGCGTGCGCAAGCGCAACGGCGGCACGGAGACGGTGGACCTCAACAAGATTGTCCGGGCGGTGGGCCGCTCCTGCGTGGGCCTGCCCCGCGTGGACGCCATGCGGGTGGCCACGAAGACCATCTCCGGCCTCTATGACGGCGCCACCACGCGCGAGCTGGACAGCCTCTCCATCCAGACGGCCGCGGCCCTCATCGTCGAGGAGCCCGAGTACGGCCGGCTCTCCGCGCGCCTCCTGGCCACCTTCATCCAGAAGGAGGTCAGCAACCAGGACATCCACTCCTTCAGCCAGTCCATCGCCGCGGGCCACAAGCACGGTCTCATCGCGGACCGGCTGCTCCAGTTCGTCCAGGCCAACGCGCGCAAGCTCAACGCGGCCATCGACCCGTCGCGCAACGACCTCTTCGAGTACTTCGGCCTGCGCACCGTCTATGACCGGTACCTGCTGAAGAATCCGCAGACGCGCGAGGTGCTGGAGACGCCGCAGGAGTTCTTCCTCCGCGTGGCGAGCGCGCTCAGCGGCGACAATGTGAACGAGGCCATCGAGCTGTACCGGCTGTTCAGCTCGCTGGAGTACCTGCCCAGCTCCCCCACCCTGTTCAACTCGGGCACGCGCCACGAGCAGCTCTCCAGCTGCTTCCTGCTGGACTCGCCCGCGGACGAGCTGGACGCCATCTACAAGAAGTACTCGGACATCGCGATGCTGTCGAAGTTCTCCGGCGGCATCGGCGTGGCGTACCACCGGGTGCGCGCGCGCGGCTCGCTCATCAAGTCCACCAACGGGCACTCCAACGGCATCGTCCCCTGGCTGAAGACGCTGGACGCCTCCGTGGCGGCGGTGAACCAGGGCGGCAAGCGCAAGGGCGCGTGCTGCGTGTACCTGGAGACGTGGCACGCGGACATCGAGGACTTCCTCGAGCTGCGTGAGAACACCGGCGACGACGCGCGCCGCACGCACAACCTGAACCTGGCCAACTGGGTGCCGGACCTCTTCATGAAGCGCGTGGAGGCGGACGGCGACTGGAGCCTGTTCGACCCGAAGACCGTCCCGCACTTCACGGACCTGTACGGCGACGCCTTCGAGCAGGCCTACACGAAGGCCGAAGCGGACGGCCTGGCCATGCGCAAGGTGAAGGCCCGCGACCTCTACGCCCGCATGATGAAGTGCCTGGCGCAGACGGGTAACGGCTGGATGACCTTCAAGGACACCAGCAACCGCAAGAGCAACCAGACGGGCAAGGACGGCAACGTCATCCACCTGTCCAACCTGTGCACCGAGATCCTGGAGGTGACGAGCCAGGGTGAGACGGCGGTGTGCAACCTGGGCTCGCTGAACCTGGCCCGGATGGTGGTGGACGGGAAGTTCGACTTCGAGCGGCTGCGCGCCAACGCCCAGCTGGCCATGCGGCAGCTCGACCGGGTCATCGACCTCAACTACTACCCCATCCCCGCCGCGGCTTCGTCCAACAAGCGCTGGCGTCCGGTGGGCCTGGGCCTGATGGGGCTCCAGGACGTCTTCTTCCAGCTCAAGCTGCCCTTCGACGCGCCCGAGGCGCGCGCGCTGTCCAAGAAGATTTCCGAGGAGATCTACTTCGCGGCGCTGACCACGTCGTGCGAGCTGGCCGAGCAGTACGGCGCACACCCCTCCTTCCCGGAGACACGGGCGGCGAAGGGCGAGCTCCAGTTCGACCACTGGGGCGTGGTGCCCGAGGACACGGCGCGCTGGGACGCGCTGCGCCAGCGCATCATGAAGCACGGCCTGCGCAACTCGCTGATGATTGCGATTGCCCCCACGGCGACGATTGCCTCCATCGTCGGCTGCTACGAGTGCATCGAGCCGCAGGTGTCCAACCTGTTCAAGCGCGAGACGCTGTCGGGTGACTTCCTCCAGGTGAACCGCTACCTGGTGCGCGACCTCCAGGCGCTGGGGCTGTGGAACGAGAACATCCGCAACCGCATCAAGCTGGCGGAGGGCAGCGTGCAGGACATCACCGAGCTGCCCGAGCACCTGCGCGCGGTGTACCGCACGGCCTGGGAGCTGCCCATGCGCTCGCTGCTGGACATGGGCGCGGACCGCGGGGCGTTCATCGACCAGAGCCAGTCGCTCAACCTGTTCGTGGAGACGCCGAACATCGGCAAGCTCTCCTCGATGTACTTCTACGCGTGGCAGAAGGGCCTGAAGACGACGTACTACCTGCGCTCGCGTCCGGCGACCCGCATCGCCAAGGCGACGGTGGGCGCGGGTGGCGGCGCCGGCATGGCGTCCGCGGCCCCTGCCCCGGTGGCGAAGGCGACCGAGGCCGAGGCGGTGGCCTGCTCGCTGGAGAACCCCGAGGCGTGCGAGGCCTGCCAGTAGGCCCTGGACGCTATCGGTTGGGCATCACGAAGAACGACTGAATCGAATCACCGCGCCGCAGCGCGAGGAGCACGGAAGCAATGCTGTTGGACCCTGGCCTGAATCTCACGCTGCGCCCCATGGCGTATCCGCAGTTCTTCGAGATGTACCGGAACGCCATCAAGAACACCTGGACCGTGGAGGAGGTGGACTTCTCCACGGACCTGGTGGACCTGCGCTCGAAGATGACGGACGCGGAGCGGCACCTCATCCACCGGCTGGTGGCGTTCTTCGCGACGGGAGACAGCATCGTTGGCAACAACCTGGTGCTGAACCTCTACAAGCACCTGAACGCGCCCGAGGCGCGGATGTACCTGTCGCGCCAGCTCTACGAGGAGGCACTGCACGTCCAGTTCTACCTGACGCTGCTGGACACGTACGTGCCGGACCCGGCGGAGCGGGCGAAGGCCTTCGCGGCCATCGACAACATCCCCTCCATCCAGCGCAAGGCGCAGTTCTGCATGAAGTGGATGGACAGCATCCAGGGGCTGGACACGCTGAAGACGAAGGCGGACCGGCGCCAGTTCCTGCTGAACCTCATCTGCTTCGCGGGCTGCATCGAGGGCCTCTTCTTCTTCGCGGCCTTCGCCTATGTGTACTTCCTGCGCAGCAAGGGCCTGCTGAACGGCCTCGCCGCGGGCACCAACTGGGTGTTCCGCGACGAGAGCGCGCACATGGCGTTCGCCTTCGAGGCCATCCAGGTGGCCCGCAAGGAGGAGCCGGACCTCTTCGACGCGCAGATGGAGCGCGACGTGGTGGCGATGCTCCGCGAGGCGGTGGAGTGCGAGACGCAGTTCGCCCAGGACCTGCTGAGCGGCGGCGTGGTGGGCCTGTCCGTGCAGGACATGCGCGGCTACCTGGAGTACGTCGCGGACCAGCGGCTCCAGCTCCTGGGCATGTCGCCGGTGTTCGGCACGAAGAACCCGCTGCACTTCATGGACCTGCAGGACGTGCAGGAGCTCACGAACTTCTTCGAGCGCCGCGTGTCGTCGTACCAGGTGGCCGTGGGAGTTGGTGCGGCGACTGACGTGGTCCTCGACGCGGCGTTCTGAGCTCAGTCGTCGCAGCCTGTAAAATACGCCAAGCCGGTAGGCGGGGCTCGTAAGCAAACTGACCGGGTGGCCCCAGACACGCGGTGCGGCCGTCGTCCCGCCAGCCAACCTCCTCTTCAGCCGCACAATCTTCGCACCAGAAGAAAGACCGAGCCCTCACCAACCGCAACAAACGAATATAAAGGAACAGTATGGACCGGTGCTTCGTCATACAACCATTCGACAGAGGCAAGTTCGACAAACGATACGGGGACACATATGAGCCTGCAATCAAGGCTGCCGGATTAACCCCGTATCGGGTTGACTGCGACCCACAAGTCACGATCCCCATAGACGAAATCGAAAAGAACATCCGCGAAAGCCGCGTTTGTCTCGCCGACATAACAACCGACAATCCAAATGTCTGGTACGAAGTGGGATTTGCAATCGCATCCCGAAAGGACGTCGTCCTCCTCTGCTCCACAGAGCGAGAAGGCAAATTCCCATTCGACATCCAACATCGCTCAATCCTGAAATACGGCATCGATTCAGCAAGCGACTGGATCAAACTAAAGAACTCAATAGCAGAGCGACTACACGCCATACTGTCGCGACAGGCCAAAACAGAACTCATCGCCGATATGTCCCCAGTCCGCCCGACCGAAGGACTGACACCGCACGAAATGGCAGCATTGGTTGTAATCGCCGAGTCGTGCATGATGCTTGACGACCACATTACCGGCTGGCGCTTCAGACAAGGAATGAACAACGCAGGCTTCACCGACTTGGCAGCCAGCGTAAGCCTAAGGTGCCTGGAACGCAAGAAATTCATCTCATGCAAGAGAGAGCATGACGAAAATGGAGCCCCATTCACAATGATATCCCTGACCAACAATGGAGAGTCCTGGCTCATTGAGCATCAGTCGCGATTTGACATGAAGCTAGCCCACACAAAGAAGCTCCGCCTCGAAGACGACGATATTCCGTTTTAACAAGAGTGTGGAGCATCCAACCCAAAGAGTCTTGCTTTTCAAATGCCCAAAGGCCTCTCAGCAAACGTAAGGGTAGAAACTGCGCAGGGGCACGACGCAGCAACTGAGGACGTGGAAGTCGAAGTGGACGTCAACCTTGCATTCGTCATCGGCACTAAGGCGACGGAATTGTGAAGTTGCTTGATTTCGCAGAGCGTTATTGACTCTCGACCTCAGACAAACACCTGAAGCAGTTTTCAGGGAATGTGGCTAGCATCAGCGCGGCATCCCGTAAAGCCACCACATCAGCGCCCCCACCGCGAGCTGGCCACCGACGAACAGCGCCAACCGCCACGGTAGGCGCACCGGCCGCCCCTGGAAGTCACCGAAGCGCACCAGGGCGAACAGAGCCCAAACCAGCGTCATCACGCCGCTGAGCACAAAGCCTTTCACGGGGCTATCCACTGGCGGGGCGAAGATGAAGTGGTACAGCACCGCGGGCACCACGAATGCCACCAGCAGAACCAGGCCCCAGACGCGCGCGGCAGGCACCAGCGTGGCCGCCCTGCGCATCCTCCGGGCCCTCCCGAGCTTCGGCGCCATCTCGCTCACCGGCGTCGGCTTGGGCAGCACCTTCCCCTTCCACACCAGGTAGTGCGTGGCCATCAACCGCGTGGCGCGCGTGAGATTGAAGCCCTCCACGGGCGTCCCCGCCGCCATCGCGCCGCGGCAGCTCACCGCCCAGTCGATGTAGTGGTGAACCTCCTCTAGTGGCAGCTTGACGATGCTCCGGATGACCTCGCGCGCCACCACGGGCGCCAGCGGGTCCACGGTCCAGCCGTCGGGCCCCAGGGTGCTCAGCGCCTCGTCCTCCCGCTTCGCACCGGTGGGCGCGCCCTCTTCACCCTGGGACTCCAGTTCCCAAGCCATGGTGCCCACGTCGCCCATCCACACCCGCGTGCTCCGGAAGCCCGCCTCCTTCGCCAGGCTGGCGACTCGCGTCAGGAACTCGTCCTTCACCGCGGACTCGACCGTCCCCGGCTCGCCTTCGACGACGCGCGGCGCTCCGAGCACCTGCACGTCGATGAGCGTCAGTGCCGGCCCGAACTGGAAGACATCCGCGACGACGATGTCGCTCCGAGGCTGCTCCCCGAACGACGTCCCCAGCGCGGCATCCATCCACTGCCGGACCCCGGACCGGTCCGGGCTCCCATGAATCCAGAGGTGATTCGCGATGCCGTAGGCCATGAGTTCCTCGACCCCGATGCCTACCAGAGACGCGGCGCCACGCTCCAGGATGTTGGAGCCCTTCCCCCTTGCCGTATGCCACGCTGGGTCATTGTGGGCAGGGACGCACCGCATGTGTCGCCAGGCCCTCGCGTCTGGCTCTGAACGCGCCTCTTCGGCGTCAACTGCGTGTTCCGGGGCATGCCGAGCACCGATTCCGGGCCAAGCCGAGCAGCGATTCCGGACCAAGGTGAGCAGCCGTTCCGGGCATGCCGAGCAGCGATTCCGGGGATGCCGAGCAGGCATTCCGGGCAAGGCGAGCACCGGTCCGTGGCCGACAGCCGCACCGCCTCCGCATCGGAGACTTGCAGGTAGCCTTGCAGCAGCAGCGCCATGCACAGCAGGGCCGGGGGCTGAGGCGCCTCCCCCTGGCCCGTCTGTCGGTACATGCCCTCCAGCTCTTGCTGGAAGGCCTCGTCGAATAGCTCGTGGCGGTGCCGCCGCAAGAAGACCAAGAGCTTGCGGCTCTTGCCCGCCAGCTTCAGCAGCCGCTCTTCCCTCTCGCTACACGCGACCTCGGGGCTCCACCGATCCATGTTCACTCCTGCCGTGTCCATGGGCCTACCTGCTCACTTCTGACGCTGGCGTCGATCCCCTGGTCCCTGCCTGCTCGCTCGCCGTAACCTGATCGACGTTCTAGCCGAGGGACTCCGTCAGCGCCTCGAAGGTGTCCGCCGACTCCTTGCCGCGAACGTCGCGCGAGGTGACCAAATGCATCATTTGCAGGTGTGCGTACAGTCCAACAAGTGGAGGCTATTTCCTCATCTGTAATTCCACGACGCGCGCGGTTGCGATCTCCCCCAGGATTCTCCGCAGGGTGCCGAGGTTACTTCCTCCGAGGTCAAAAGCTATCCGGTTCCCGGTTTCTGATCTTGGCGTCCCCCTGCACACCATGACCGCATCGGGCCGCTCATAAAGTCTGCAAAGCGGACCGGTGGGAATTGGTTGCTCGAAGCCAAGACTGCTCATCACAGAGTCAAGGTTCGTTAGAAATTCTGGGGTGTCGCCCTTGAGGCTGCCGCTGCTGGTGTGCGGTGCCTTGTCGATGCGGAAAAGTGAGAGCGCCCCCCACGCCAGCATCTCCCTCAGCGTCTCGAAAGCATCGGTCAGTTCCTTACCGCGGGCTTCGCGCGAGGTGACCATGGCATCATTTCGGGCGGGCGCATTGAAGTCATAGAAGAGATGAAGCGGCATCATCTCATCGGACTCATAGGCGATAAGCAGAAAGCGGGAGTCGGGCTTGACCAATTTCTGGGCGTAGCACGCCAGTACGCGATGAGCCGAGAAGTCCAGGGTCGGGTACGCCAGGGGTCCCATGCTCTCGCCCATTCGGAGCAGAAACCATCGATAGAACGGCGGCAGGGGGCGTCCGGCGATCCGCTCAATATTCTCAATCGCAGCAAGTTCTGCCCCCCGCCACTGCTCAGCGAGCCCAGGGACGGTCCTCAACAGCAGGCGCTCCATCTGATGCTCTACTTCTTCGTGTGTTGACATTGCGTCTCCTGAACTTCCGGGCAGATCATCATTGGGAGAAGGACACAACAAGTGCCGCACGGCGGGACCGTCTTTCCATGCTCGAATGGCCCTGCCACTACAGTGCCGCTCGCTCTGTCCCGGAACTTGATCTGCCCGCGAGTTGGATTCCCTTCCGGATGGAACCACTGCTCCGTGATGCCGCCAGGGAAAGCTCTGTCCTGCATCACGAGCACAAGCGTCTTCGGGGCCGCGCACCGCCCCGGCGGATAGGCTGCTGGGAGTTCCTGGTTGCGGCGGAACTTCTGGAACTCCTTGTCGGCCTCCACCCAGACAGTCTCCACGTCACCCGCTCGGTCCTTGAGCCGTCTCTTTAGGAACTCGAAGACCCCGTTGCGCGTGGAGAATCCGCCAGCATCCTTTTCGGAGGCCTCGTCCTGCTCCTCTTCCTTTGGAACCTGGGCGTGGTGCCACCCAAGCTCTTCCGCGCTGGCACAGAACTCATCGTCCGTTTCACCTGAGCGCTCGGCATAGTGCTTCGCCTTACACTTGCATTGGACGACCCCGAGCATCGTGGCGTTCGGATACTCCTTCTTGGTAAGCCTCTTGGCCAGCCGCTCGGCGTTGACCTTGGTCGCCTTGGTCTCTTTGATGGAGCCCTGCTTTCCATGTGCCTTCTTGCACAACGGGCACTTGTCATCTCCCGTGACGAAAACGACAGCGCCGGCGGCCTGGACCACCCCTAGCATCGTTGCCGCATTGGCAGGGCTTCCGCTCGGCCCGCAGTTGTTGAGCATCGGGTCACCGAGCAACTGGACGTTCTTTCCTTCGAACTTCACGTCCATGGCCCCAGGCCCCACGAAGCTGGTGGGCCCCTCTACGTTGGCGGAGACAATCCCACCACCAGTGCCCTTGCTGGCGACATCCCCCATGGAGCCAAAGGTGGCGCCCTGGATTGCAACCTTCTTGCCCGCGATGGTCACCGTCTTGGTGTAGTTCCGTGGGTCCTGCCCGCTCTTGCCAATGCTGGGCAGCGGCGTTGGAACGAACGGAGCCGGAGGCCCCGGCATCTTGCATACGTTGGGCAGCGTCGCAGCGGCGATACCGTTGCTCCCCTCTGTCACAGGGGTTTTCGGTGCGTTGATTGAGACCTTTGGCATGAATGTCCCTCCCTAGGACTCCCGTGGCTCCTGAAGCAACATCGCCCCTCGCAGCCCTCCATCCGAGCCCGCTACGACCAGAGCCCGCGGGCCACTCGCATACCCTCGGGCAAATGCCCGGACCGCCAGGATGCCCCCAAGCGCGCCGGAGGCGGCACCAACATCGCCCCAGCAGTTGCTCGGGGCTTTGTAGCCAGTGGACTTCCAGACGGATGACGTCCGCAGCATGACGAAGCCCCACTCCTCGCTCCGATAGCGCTCTCCATTGAGATCTGTATACAGGTTGTCAACCCCCTGCTGAGGCAGCTTGAGCACCGACACGGCGCCCTCGACCGCCTGGGTCATCCCGACGCCGAGCGAGCCCGTGCGGCTATCGCGAAGCTGCCGCTCCATTGCGGTGCACGCCCCCAGCACGACAGCCAGCCTGGGCAGTCCCAGACGACGTCGGTGCCCAGCGCTCATCACCGCAAGACAGGCAGCGCCCTCGCCAGGCGTGAAGCCATTACGAATCCCCGGCTGCGCAAATCGGCGAGCCTGCTCCAACCAGAGGAAAGTTTCGGTGTGAAGATACGTGTCGACCCCTACCACCAGGAAGAGTTGCTCCCTACCGTCGGCACACTCCCTCAGGGCTTGCTCCACCGCCTGGAGCGTGCCCGCGTGGCCACGTCCAGCGAGCACGACGCGCACGCCGGGACTTTTCGCGCGGTAGCGCACTTCTACGGCGTTGACCAACCAGCCCTCGTCTTCCTCTGAGAATCCGGGGCGGACCTCTGGACACGACAGCAGCACACTGAGCCGGCTTCGCTGGAGCACTTCAGGGCCAAGTTTTGCCTCGACCTCCCACAGCGCGCTCTCAAGCAGTGGCAGGAGCCGCTCCCGCCCCTCCAGCTTCGGGTCAAGCAGCCCATCTGCGGCAATCACCACGGGCTCGCCCTGAGCGTCGGCGAACGGGTACTCCGCGTAGCGAGAAATACCAGCGCGCACAGCCGCCGCGCTGCTCTCCGCAGTATACCCAACCGGGGTCCGTGCGCCGACCGCAACGACGTCAAGTGAGGTGCTCATTCCTCCCCCCGCAGTTCAACAATCTCCGTCTCGTCAAGATAGTCCGCCTCCGGCGCTGGAACACTCAGCGCGCCCTGCCACACGAGCGAGAGCCGCCTGACCTCAGGCTCCACGAGGACCGTAGTCAGGCGTGCGCCATACTCCTCGCTCCTCCGTCCTACATGCGTGGTAAAGCCGAGCGAGATGCGGGGCAACTCGAAGCGCAAGAAACCCTCGGGCGTCAAGTTCACCAATTCGACCCGCTCGCCGCCTGCAAGAGCCCTATCGAACCGCTGGTCCCCGGGAGCACTCAGCGCGAAAGCAGGGTCGTAGTCGTCGGGAAGTAGCGGCTTCTTCGTGCGCTCCCACCGAGCGTCATAGGTCCCCGCGAGTTTGCGCCGCGGCATCCAGGTGGCGTCGATGGGGCCGAACCCCGCTGGGCCACGGATTGCCGGGTCGCCTTTGGGATACTCGATGGTGTGGGCTGGCTTCCCCGCCAGATGGGCATGGCGTGTCACGAAGCCGCGCCCGACAGGATTTCGCTCGTCAAACCGATGATTGCTAGAGTCAGTGTCCGTCTGGTCATAGCCCCCGAATGCGGATTCATAGCGAATGGGGCTGGTGGTGAAGGGCTGTGGCCGGCCCGTTCCCACCCCGAGAATCCCCCGAGAGTAGATGCGCGGCCCGTATACGAGCAAAACCTTATGGAGCGTTCCGAGTCTCAGCGAGACTGGTACCGTTTCGGCGGGCTTGCCGCGCGGAGCGTGCGCACATGCATCAAGCAGCACCTCCGTGCTCGGCTTCACCGCCAGCAAGTCTGAGTCATAACGCAAGCTCGACTGACCGGGTGCGCCAAAGTACTCGGGCATCAGTACGGGAGGAGGCTGCTCGTCTGCCAACTGGAGCCGCCCCCCAGGCGCAATATCGAAAGTCGCCTTGACCGCAACAAGCCACCAGTGGACTCCGTCCTTGTCACGTATCCAGTTTCGCTCCGCAGCGTATGCGGTGCGGTTCTTGAGTGCCCACATGGGACTTCACCCCCCAAAGGTGCGAGCCAGCGGTCGCGCCGGCACGTTCGCGCACACACGCTCAAACCGGGCCAACTCCGCACGTTGCCGAGCCGTAAACGCTAGCGTCTGCACGTTGTGTGCGCCCTGCGTCCTCAACGCCAACTCTTGCGCATGGACGTGTCGTCGCCGCATCGGCCCTCGCGCAAGCACATCCAGCAGCGCATCGCCACTGAACGGCTTGCCGCCCAGATACCGCGCACTCCGTGAGTAATCCTTACGCGCTCGCTGCCACCAGTCAGCAACTGCTGCGCGCGCCGGCACCGGCAATTCGTCCTCTTGCTTGGGGGTCAGGTCAGCGTCGAGATCGTCTTCCTCTAGTGGTGGGAGAAATTCCTCTTCTTCCACCTCCACGGCGTAGGTGTCTTTCAGCACCAGCCCCGTGATGGCGCTAAAAGCTTCTCCGGCCAGACGCGATACTGGGGGCACCTGCCCCATCAGTTCCAAGCAAGCCTCCGCAGCAGCAATCCGCCCTGTAAACCCCAGTGCCCATAGTACGTTCTCGCGGGCGGATTCATCAGTGAGGCACTCCACCATGCGCTCAACGTCCTGGTCATCCCCGCAGATCGCCTGGAGCATCCGGGCAGCATATGCGCCTTCGCCATGGCCTTGCGCCTCCTGCTGACAAGCATCCCATGCCGCGCGTACCCCAGACAGCAGGCCGGATTCAATGGCCGCAAGTCGCACCTGCGAGCGATTGTCGCCCAGCAGTCGAGTTCGGTCGCGGAGCCCGATGTCCCTTCCCCACGCGCCAAGGCCCCGCAGTGCCGCCACCACCACCCGGCCATCCACATGATCGAGCAGTTCCAAAGCCGCTCCTCGCGGTAAGGCTCCACGGAATGCGAGAACCTCCAATGCCAATGCCTGCAAGGATGCATCAGGAACCCTCAGCAACGAAACCAGCGTGGTCTCCAACCCAGAACGTCCGCTGAGTTCGAGCGCGCGCCGCAACGATGCCTGTACCGCCGGTGGCGCGACCGGCGCCAATGCGAATACCGCTTCCAGCGCAGCAGGTGGGGATTCGGCAATGGACGCGAACGCTGAGCAAAACACCTCTCCAGGCTCTCCGCCCTCCAGCGCTGGCCGCAGCAGCGTCTCAGCGACTGGGTCCCCCCCGACCACCAGACCGTCCAAGTGCGCCAGCAGTCGCTCCTCCAACTGTGCTGTCGCCTCCAAATTGAAGCGTGGCCCCCGTAGCGCCCGCTCCCATTGTGACTGCAGGAAAGCCGCTTCGGAAAGGTGCTCTTCGTAAACGTCTATCCTCAGCATGAACATGGCTCCAGATCCCCCGAACCGAGCCGCAATGGCTCCAGGTGACTCCGGCAGAGTGGAATCACAGCCTACACCTCTCAGCGCATCCTCACCGTTGCGCAGCAGGGACTGATGGCCCCGCTGTAGCTCAGCCCGTGCTCGTTCTTTCCCGCATTCGTGACGCGCCTACGCTCCGCCACCTTTCCTACCTTGACCGCTGCGTCGTGCGTCGAGTCTCCGTCAGGCATTGCCTCAAGGAGAGCGAGCAAAGCACGCAGAATACCATTCATCTCCTCCAGCGCCGAAGCGGCAGCAGGAGTCACGACTTAGCCGGGCGTCAGCGCCGGCCCGAACTGGAAGACGTCCGCGACGACGATGTCACTCCGAGGCTGCTCCCCGAACGACGTCCCCAGCGCGGCGTCCATCCACTGCCGGCCCCTGGACCGGTCCGGGCTCCCATGAATCCAGAGGTGATTCGCGATGCCGTAGGCCATGAGTTCCTCGGCCCGGATGCCTACCAGAGACGCGGCGCCACGCTCCAGGGTGATTGGAGCCCCGCCCTCCCCCGGATGCCACCCCGGGTCATGGTAGACAGGGACACACCGCATGGACCGCCTGTCCCAGCTCTTCTGGCTCTGGATGCTCTTCTTCGCCGTCAACGCCCTCTGGGCGCTGGCGCAAGCCGCCGTGGCCAGCACCCTGGGAGCACGGCCCGTGTCCGTCGTCCTGGGCTTCGGCCCCACCCTGCTCTCCGGCCGACTGGGCGGCATCCTCTGGGCCTTCCGGCCCCTCGCGCTCGGCAGCTCCGTGGGCTTCGACGACCCCGTGGACGGAGCCCAGTCCCGAAGCCGCCTGCTCCAGCTCTCACCGCCCCTGCACGCCGCCGTCATCCTCCTGCCCTGGGCCGTGCAGGTCGGCATCGCCATGGCCTGCCTGGGCCCCACAGAGGCCCTGCACCAGTTCCTGAGCGGCTTCGCCGTGCCCTTCCAGCCCGCCCTGCTCCCCGGCCGCGTGGAGCGCTTCCTCGCGCTGCTCCAGCACGGCGAGCTGCTGACGGCCTGGGGCCTGATGAGCGCGAAGCTGGCCGCGCTCAATCTCCTGCCCCTGCCCGCGCTCGCGGGAGGCGCCTTCCTGCTCCTGCCCTGGCGCAAGGGCTACCCTGTCTGGGCCGGCCTGCTCGGCATCATCGGCCTGCTGGCCGCCGTGCCGTGGGTCCTCTACGTCCTCTACGTCATCATCACCGTGCTCTTCTGACGTGACGGCGGTGCGCGACGAGCGAGGGACGCCGTCGCCACCTACTCCTGGCGCTGCAACGCCAGCCGAGCCCCCAGCGCGACGAACACGCCGCCCGTGACGCGCTTCTGCCACACCGCCACCCGCGGGTTCCGCCGCAGCCAGCCGCCGAAGGCTCCGGCCGACGCCGCCAGCAGCACCAGCCACGACGTCCCCGTGAACGAGAACATCAACCCGAGCCCCAGGAACTGGAGCCCCGTCGAGCCCGCGGACGCGTCCACGAACTGCGGCAGGAAGGCCAGGAAGAACAGGGCCACCTTCGGGTTCAGCACGTTGGTGACGACACCGTCGCGGAAGATGCGCCACAGGCCCGTGGGCGGAAGCGCCTGCACCGCCTCGGGCGCGGCGTCCTTGCTGCGCAGCATCTGCACGCCCATCCACACCAGGTAGGCCGCGCCGCCCCACTTCACCACCGAGAAGGCCAGCGCCGACGTCGCCAGCAGCGTGGACAGCCCGAGCGCCGCAGCGGCGATGTGGAACAGGCACCCGCCGAAGATGCCCAGCGCGGAGACGATGCCCGCCCTGCGGCCCTGCCCGAGGCTCCGGGCCAGCACGTACATCGTGTCCGGCCCAGGCGTCAGGTTGAGGGCAAGTCCCGCCAGGAAGAACGCGGTGAGGCGCGTCGGGTCGAAGAGCATGACGGCGGCTCCAGTGGGCGGGCACGGAGGAGGTCCCGCGCACCGTCACCGTACCCGCCGGCGCCCTCCGCGCAAAGCGCCTCGCCGCATCACACGGGCGCCCGTGTACCGCCCCGGCCCTCCGCCAGCCGCTCGGCGCGCTCGCGCCGGAGGGCCGCCTCGGCCTCCTGCGCTGAGATGGGCACAGAAGGCCGGAACACCGTGCGGTACACCGCCGCCGCGGTGGCGCCGCCCAGGAGCGGGGCCACGATGAACAGCCACAGCTGCCCCATGGGCACGCTCCCCGCGAACACCGCCGGCCCCAGGCTGCGCGCCGGGTTCACGGACGTGTTCGTCACCGGAATCCCCACCAGGTGGACGAGCGTCAGCACCAGGCCAATGGCCAGGCCCGCGAAGCCCACCGGCGCGCGCGCGTCCGTCGCGCCCAGCACCGTGAGCACGAGCAGGAAGGTGAGCACCACCTCGGTGAGGAAGGCCGCTCCCATGTTGAAGCCGTCAGGCGAGGCGGCGCCATAGCCATTGGCCGCGAGCCCTTGCGTGGCCACCGAGTACCCACCGGGCATCCCCCGGGCAATCAGCAACACCACACCCGCGCCGAGGATGGCCCCCGCGCACTGCGCCACCACGTAGCCGACCGCGTCCTTGCCCTCCATCTTCCCCGACAGCAGGAGGCCGAGCGTCACCGCCGGATTCACGTGGCAACCCGAGATGGGCCCTATCACGTACACCATGGCCAGCAGCGACAGGCCAAAGGCGAGCGCCACCCCCTGGAAGCCGATGTGGTCTCCCGCCAGCACGGCCGCTCCGACGCCGCCCAGCACCAGACCGAACGTCCCGATGAACTCCGCGACGTACTTCCGGACGGCCTCGTTGTTGTTCTGGTTGCCTGCCCGGGCCAGCGCGGCCCTGTCCCTGGATGCCTCCATGCGCAGCCTCACTCCGCGCGGCGCGTCGCCACGCTTCCGTGCATTCTTCCAGGCATGCTGTGCACGGGCATGGTGACGACAACGCACAGCGGCACCTCATGCCCGCTGAGCGGCCACCGCGAACGGCCCATGCCCCTTCGCCAACCCTGACATCCTCAGACAGAGACAGGCCTTCTTTGACTTTCATATTCAAGCAAGACAGCCTGGACAGGCCGTTCCCACCCGAAAGGACTTGTCATGAAGGCTGCGAGATTGCTGCTTGTGGTGACGACGTTGGTGGCTGGGGTTGGCTGTGGTCCCGTGGACGCGTCGGACGCGGAAGCCGACCTGGGCCAGAGCGAGACGGAGCTGAACAACTGCGGCACGTTCAAGTACGCGTGCCCCACTGGGGAAATCATCCGGTGCCCCGCCGGCACGCAGTCGTGCGGCATGTACACGACGTGCTCGATCTACTGCGACGCCATCGAAATCACCTGCAATCTCCCCTACATCTGCCCGCTCATGTGACGCCAGCGGCCCACAACGGATAGGCCCCCGCCATGAAGACTGGAAGCCTGCTGTTCGCGGTCGCGACGATGCTGGTGCTCGGTGCCTGTGGTCCGGTGGACGCGCCGGAGAACGACGTCATCGCCGAGGAGCTGGGCGAGCGCACCGCGGAGCTGCACACCTGCACCAACAGCTGTTCGAGCACGGGAGGCTCGCCCATCAGCTGTACGGGCAACGCCTGCTCGTCCGCGAGCGACTACGTCGTCTGTGATGGCCGGTACACCTACTGCCAGCCCCCGAACCCGTCCGGCTGCGGGAACTACGGCATGCGCTGCCCTGGTGGCAGCACCATCTGGTGCCCCTCCTACACGCAGACCTGCTCGGATTGGACCAGCTGCTCCATCCGGTGTGACGACGTGGAGATTCGCTGCCCGATGCCCGCGGGCGAGCTGTGCCCGTTCTGAGCATCACCTGAGGACCGGTGCGGCGCCGCGCACGGTGGGCGGCGCCCGCACTCCCAGGGGCACTACTTGTTCTTCATCACCCCGATGAAGGGGATGTTCCGGTACACCTCGGCGTAGTCGAGCCCGTAGCCGACCACGAAGAGGTCCTCGATGACGAAGCCCTTGTAGTCGATGTCCACCTTCGTCCGGGCGCGCGCGGGCTTCTCCAGCAGCGAGCACACCTTCACCGAGGCGGGGTGGCGGGCGCGCAGGTTCTCCAGCAGGAACTGCATGGTGAGCCCGGTGTCGATGATGTCCTCGATGACGAGCAGGTGCTTGCCCGCCATGGGCTTGCTGACGTCGGTGGTGATGCGCACCTCGCCCGTGGACTCCGTGCCGCCCTGGTAGCTGGAGACGCCGAGGAACTCGAGCTTCACCGGCAGGTCGATGTACTTCGCCAGGTCGATGGCGAAGAACGCCGAGCCCTTGAGCACGCAGATGAGCGTCAGGTCCTTGCCCGCGTAGTCGCGGGTGATCTCCGCGGCGAGCTCGCGCACGCGCGCCTGCAACTTGTCCTCGGAGATGAGGACGTCGACTTCCTGCTCGTAGAACGCCAAGGGTTCCTCCGCTACACGTACGCGTTGTTCATGATCTCCCCGAAGCCGCCGCCTCCGGGGACGATGTACTGCCGGTCATCCAGGCCCCGCTCCTTCTCCCAGAGCGCGCCCGGCGCCGTGCCGAACACCTCCGGCGGGGACAGGCCCCGGTCCAGCCGGAGCGCGTAGATGATGACGTCCGGGTGGTCCGTGGTCATCTTCCGCAGGTACTCCGGCGTGACGATGAGGTTCAGGGTGATGATGCGCCGGGGCTTGCCCGGCACCTTGTTCTTGTAGAGCGAAATCGCCGTGGACAGGCTCCCGCCCGTGGCCCCCATGGGGTCGGGGAACAGCACGAAGGCGTCGTCCACGTCGCCGCCAATCTTCGCGCCGCCAATCTCCGAGCCCACCACCGACTCGGAGGCGTCAATCATGCGGCTCATGATGATGTGGTCCTGCCGCACCACCGTGGGGTCCAGCGTGGCGTTCATCAGGTCGTACGTCACCTGCGACGGCAGCGTTCCCGCCCGGGCGATGTTCACCGTCACCACCCGCACCTGCGGGTCGATGACCTCGCCCTGGTAGAGGCCCTGCGGCGTGGAGTCGATCATCCGGGTGGGCAGGCTCACGTTCTTGCGCGGGAACTCCGCGTTGAGCACCGTCTTCACCAGGTCGACGTACAGCGTCTCCACCAGCCGGTTGATCTGCGGCTGGATGACGCCCTTCGAACACAGCGTCGCCAGCTGGGTCAGGAGAAAGGGATTTCCCACCAAGTGGACATGCGGTCCATAGTGGTGGGTCATCTCGTTCAGCTTGAAGGGAACGTTCGAGTACAGGGTGTCGCGCATCCGTTCAGCTCCCGCTCAGTCGAACAACTCCAGCGTCTGCGGCGGCGTGCCCTCCGCAGGTTCCGCCACGTGACACTTGCGGCAGCGCGGCTCGTACGCGCCCGCGGCGCCCACCACCACCCGCTCGCCGCTGGACACGATGCGCTGCGAGCGGTTGGCCGGGTTTCCACACACCACGCAGATGGCCAGCTCCTTCGTCACGTACTCCGACACCGCCATCAGCTGCGGCATCGGCTCGAAGGGGCGCCCCTGGTAGTCCTGGTCCAGGCCGGCGCAGATGACGCGCAGGCCCTTGTTGGCCAGCGCCTCCACCACCGCCACCACCTCCGCGCCGAAGAACTGCACCTCGTCGATGCCCACCACCTGGGTGTCCGGGGCGAGCCTGTAAAAAATCTCTTCAGCCCGCTCGATGGCCGTCGACATGACCTTGAGCTGGGAGTGGCTCACCACCGCGGATTCGTCGTAGCGGTTGTCGATGCGCGGCTTGAAGACCTGCACCTTCTGCTTGCCGTAGACGGCGCGTTGGACGCGGCGGATCAGCTCCTCCGTCTTGCCGGAGAACATGGAGCCGCAGATGACCTCTATCCACCCGATATCTTTGGGGAATTGATGCAAGGAACGCTCACGGGCCGGGGGCGGAAGGGGCGCGGATAGTCTGCCACGACCCCAGGGGAGTCAACTTCCCGCCATGCCCGTCCCATAGCCGAATCGCCCCCGGATGTCGCCCGCTTCCTCGCCTGCTCACGCACAGCCCTCGCGGGCGTTGGCAAGCCTCTTGAAGGGCTCTGGCCACGGACCGGTGAAGGGGGATGGGCGTGGCGGCGACTTTCGAGCAGATGCGGGGCGCGGTGTGGGGCAGCAGGGCTTCGTTCTACCTGTCACCGGCGTCGGTGGCGCTGCTGACGCTGAACCTGCTGGACGGGCTCTTCACCCTCTTCTTCCTCCAGCTCGGGGTGGCCGAGGAGCTCAACCCCATCATGCGGCTGGCGTACGAGCAGTCCCCGCTCTTCTTCATGTTCTCCAAGCTCGTCATCGTGAACGCCGGCCTGTGGCTGCTGTGCCTGCACCGGCACCTGACGGCCAGCCGCGTCGCCATCCGGCTGGGGGCCGCGGTGTACGCCGTCATCGTGGTGTACCACCTCGCCTTCCTCACCCACCTGGTCCTCCACTGGCCGCAAATGCTGACCTAGCCTCCAATCGCAGCGGCGGACTGTGGGCGCATTGAACAGTGGCGCAAAACTCCCTCGCGCCCGCCCTTGCAATTGACACCCGCTATGTCCCAGGCTTCCCTTCAGCTCCGACCTTTCGGGTTCGGGGGGGGACCATGAACATCACCGACGTCCGGGTGTTTCCGGTCGAAGAGGACAAGCTCAAGGCGTACGTCACCATCACCTTGGACCACTGCTTCGTCATTCGCGATTTGAAGGTCATCCACGGCTCGACCGGGCTCTTCATCGCGATGCCAGCCAAGAAGCGGAAGGATGGGACGTACAAGGACATTGCCCACCCGCTCAACGCGGATACGCGCAGCCAGATGGAACGCGTCATCCTGATGGAGTACGAGCGACACCTTCATCAGGCGCAAGCCGGGATGCTTGTCGCAGCGCCAGCGGACCTCGACTAACGACTTCTTTCCTTCCGTCCGCGTCCAGGTTAGTCAGCGGCCCCACCATGCAGCCGCGTGACTTCAAGGTGTTCGCCGGGAACTCGAATCCCGGCCTGGCGCATCGCATCTGCGAGTACCTCAAGCGCCCTCTCGGCAAGGCGGAGGTCGGTCGCTTCTCGGACGGGGAGATCCACGTCGAGATCGGCGAGAACGTCCGCGGCCATGACGTCTTCATCGTCCAGTCGACGTGCCCGCCGGCGAACGACCACTTGATGGAGCTGCTCATCATGTGCGACGCGCTCAAGCGGGCGAGCGCCGGCTCCATCACCGCCGTCATCCCGTACTACGGGTACGCCCGTCAGGACCGGAAGGTGGCCCCGCGCACGCCGATCACCGCGAAGCTCATCGCGGACCTGCTGGAGTCCGCGGGCGCCGGGCGCGTGGTGTCCATGGACATGCACGCGGGGCAGATTCAGGGCTTCTTCAACATCCCCTCGGACCACCTCTACGGCTCGCCGGTGTTCCTGGAGGACCTGCGCAAGCGCTTCCCGGAGCCGCAGGAGCTGGTCATCGTCTCGCCGGACGCCGGCGGCGTGGAGCGCGCCCGCGCGTACTCCAAGCGGCTGAACACGGGCCTGGCCATCATCGACAAGCGCCGCCCCCGCCCCAACGCCTCCGAGGTGATGAACCTCATCGGCGATGTGAACGGCAAGGACGCGGTGCTGGTGGACGACATGGTGGACACCGCCGGCACGCTCACCCAGGCCGCCGCGGCGCTGAAGGCCAAGGGCGCGCGCCGGGTGGTGGCCTACGCGGTCCACCCCATCCTCTCCGGCCCGGCCATCCAGCGCATCCAGGACTCCGTGCTGGAGGAGGTCGTCTTCACCGACACCGTGCCGCTGGCGCCCGCCGCGCAGGCCTGCGCGAAGATCCGCCAGCTCACCACCGAGCGGCTCTTCGGCGAGGCCATTGCCCGCATCCACCGCGCCGACTCGCTCAGCTCGCTGTTCGTCTGAGCCGGCGCCCGCCTGCCTGCCGGGTGGCTTGACTCCAGGCCCTCCGGCTGGCATGTGCACGCCCCTCCATCGGTTGCCTCCACAGGCGCCGTCTTCGGGGCCCACCACTGGGGTGGGATGCCGAGGGCGCCAGGGTGGCCGGTGGCACCCGCAGTCCCATCCGTGAGGATTCCATGTCCGTCGATACCCGCACCCTCGAGGCCAAGCCGCGTGAGGGCTCCGGCAAGGGCGTTGCCCGTCGCCTGCGCGCCCAGGGCCTGATTCCCGCCGTCGTCTACGGCAAGCACCTGGAGAAGCCGGTGCACATCGCCGTGGACCCCAAGGCGATGCGCCAGGCCATCAACACCCCGCACAAGTTCAACACCCTCATCCAGATCAAGGTCGAGGGCGGTGACCGTCAGGTGCTCCTGAAGGACTACCAGATGGAGCCCGTCACCCGCGCCATCCTCCACGCCGACTTCATCGACGTGCTCCCGAACGAGAAGGTGAAGGTCAACGTGCCGCTGGTGCTCACCGGCCGCGCGCAGGGCGTCGCCGACGGCGGTCTGCTCACCCAGGCCCGCCGTGAGATCGAGGTCTGGTCGCTGCCCGCCTCCATCCCCGAGCGCATCGAGGTGGACGTGACGCCGATGAAGATCGCCGAGGTGCTCCACATCAACGATGTGAAGCTGCCCGAGGGCGTGTCGGTGAAGACGAACGTCAACTACACCCTGGCCGTCATCAGCGCGCCGGAGACCGTGGAGCAGGGTCCGGGCGCGGCGGCCGCGGCGGCCGCGGCGGCGCCCGCCAAGGACGCGAAGGCGGCGAAGGCCCCGGCGAAGAAGTAGTCTGTCGCCCACAGCGGTCCTTCTGGAACGGGGCCGGCCCGGTAAGGGGCTGGCCCCGTTTCTCGTTTCGGGAGCCACGTCATGAAGCTCATCGTCGGGCTGGGCAATCCGGGGCGCGAGTACGAGCGGCACCGGCACAACATCGGGTTCATGGTGGTGGAGGCGCTCCTGTCGCGGGCCCGGGCGGACCTGAACCAGGAGAAGTTCGCGGCCAGGGTCGGCCAGGGCACGCTCGCGGGCGAGCGCATCCTCTTCCTGGAGCCCCAGACGTTCATGAACCTGTCGGGCCGCTCCGTGGCGGAGGCCGCGCGCTTCTACAAGGTGCCGCCCGCGGACGTGCTCGTCATCCACGACGAGCTGGACCTGCCCTTCGGGCGGCTGCAGCTCAAGGCCGGCGGCGGCAGCGGCGGCCACAACGGCCTCAAGAGCATCGTCTCCAGCCTGGGCGACGAGGGCTTCATCCGCCTGCGCTTCGGCATTGGCAAGCCAGAGGGCCCCAACGCCCGCGAGCGCGTGTCCGGCTTCGTCCTGTCCAACTTCGACGACGCCGAGCGCCGGGAGCTGGAGGCGCTCACCGGCCGCGCCATGGACATGACGGAGACCTGGATTCGCGAGGGCCTGTCGGTGGCCATGAACCGGTTCAACCGGAAGGCCTGAGGCGCCCGGGAGGTTCCAGGCGGGCGAGCGCGGCGCCCGGCCGCTTGACTTGGCGGGGGGCCCCCCATAGAAGGCCCGTTCCCACACCGGGATGACCCGGTGGGATGTTCTTTTCCAGCTTCCCGTGTTGGTACACGGGACGTAGCGCGAAGGTGACGGGCGCGCGGTTTCCCGTCCCCGGTGGTGGGCCCCCTGGCCTGCCGACCGTTTCCCCGCTCTCCGGATCCGCCGGAGGGCACTCGACCCCAAGGGGAGAGAAAACAATGGCTGAGACGCAGGCCGCGACGCGGCTTCGTGAGTACGAGACCATCTTCCTGGTCAAGCCGGACCTGACGGACGACAACGTGGACAAGCTCAAGGAGCGCGTCCGCGGCATCGTTTCGCGTGAGGGTGGCAAGGTCATCCGCTTCACGGTGTGGGGCAAGAAGAAGACCCTGTTCCCCGTGGCGAAGCAGCCCCGCGCCATCTACGTGCACACCCACTTCCTGGGCGGCGCGAAGCTGGTGGCGGAAATCGAGCGCAACCTCCGCAACCTGGACGAGGTCACCCGCTACATCTCCGTGAAGCTCGCGGACGAGGTGGACCCCGAGACGCGTCCCGTCCTCGAGGACGTGAAGCTGGCCGGCGACGTGGAGGAGGCCCGTCCGGGCGCTCCCGCGGACCGCGAGGGCGGCTTCCGCTCCGAGGGCGCCGAGGAGCAGGGCGGCGATTCCGACGAGGAGTCGTCCGAGGAGGCCTGAGGGCCTTCCGGGTCAATTCGCTAGAGACCATTCCAGGATACGAGAACGCTCATGAGCAACGGAACGGATAGCAAGACGGCCTCTGCCCCCGCCGCCCGCAGCGGTGGTGGCTTCGGCGCTGGTGGTGCGCGCGGCGGTGACCGTGGCGACCGTGGTGGTGATCGCGGCGACCGCGGCGGCGGGCTGGGCGGCGACGACGACAAGCGCGGTGGTGGCCGCGGCTTCGGCCGCAAGAAGGTCTGCCGCTTCTGCGCCGAGAAGAACGCGTCGGTGGACTTCAAGGACCAGGCGACGCTGAAGTACTTCGTGACCGAGCGCGGCAAGATCATCCCCCGCCGCATCTCCGGCAACTGCGCCAAGCACCAGCGCGAGGTGGCGGTGGCCATCAAGCGCGCGCGTGGCATCGCGCTCCTCCCCTACAACGCGGTGGTCGGCTAGTCCGCCGGTCCGCACAGGAGACTGAACATGAAGGTCATTCTGCGTGAGGACATCGAGAACCTGGGCAAGTCCGGGGAGCTCGTCACCGTGAAGGACGGCTTCGGCCGCAACTTCCTCCTGCCCCGCAAGAAGGCGGTGCTGGCGAGCGAGCAGAACCTGCGCCAGCTGGAGCATGAGAAGGCGGTCATCGCCGCTCGCAACGCCAAGCTGAAGGGCGCGGCCGAGGAGCAGGCGAAGAAGATTGGCGCCATCAAGGTCAGCATCAAGCGCCGCGTGGGCGAGCAGGACAAGCTGTTCGGCTCCGTCACGGCGCTGGACATCGCGGAGGCGGTCGCCGCCGAGGGTCAGAGCATCGACCGCCGCCACATCCACCTGCCCGAGCCCATCAAGGCGCTGGGCAACTACGAGGTGGAGCTGCGCCTGCACCGCGAGGTGACAGCGAAGATCAAGCTCGAGGTCCTGCCGGAGTAGTCCTCCGCGGGCATCGACGCTGTTCGGCGAGGCCGTCCGGGGCAACCCGGGCGGCCTTTCCATTTTCGGCCCATGGCCCGCCGCCGGTCCGGCTCGCGCCGGCGCCGGACCGGCTGGCGACGTGCGCGTGGAGCGCCTGGGACGACGTGCGTATCCGGGAGGCGAGGAGACGCACGAATGAGCACCACCGCCCCGCCGTACACCGCCGAAGCGCACCGCCCGGACCTCGACTGGCTCCGGGTGGTGGCCATCCTCCTGCTGCACCTCTTCCACACCGGGATGATGTTCAACACCTGGGACTGGCACGTGAAGAGCCCCCAGGCCCTGCCCTGGCTGGAGCCGCCCATGGCGGTGCTGCACCACCTCCGGATGCCACTCCTGATGTGCATCTCCGGCCTGGGTACCGCGTTCGCGCTGCGGCGGCGCTCGCTGGGCGCCTTCACGAAGGACCGCGTGAAGCGGCTCCTGGGGCCGCTGGTGTTCGGCATGTTCGTGGTGGTGCCGCCCCAGATCTACGTGGAGCGGCTCCAGCGCGGGACGTTCCAGGGGCGCTACGCGGACTTCTACCCGTCGGTGTTCGGCTTCGTGCCCTACCCCGCGGGCAGCTTCAGCTGGCACCACCTCTGGTTCGTCGCCTACCTCTTCGTCTACTGCCTGCTCGCGCTGCCGCTCTTCGCGGCGCTGCGCACGGACCGGGGCCAGGAATGGCTCGCGCGGGCCGAGGCCTGGCTGTGCCGGGGCTGGAACGTGGCCTGGGGGTTCCTCCCGCTCGCGCTCTTCGAGGTGCTCCTCCACCGCTTTCCCCGGACGCACGCGCTGCTCGATGACCCGAGGACCTTCGTCCACTTCGGACTCTTCTTCCTCGGAGGTCACCTGCTGGGCCGCTGTCCGCGCGTCTGGGAGCACCTCGTGGCACGCCGCAAGGCGCTGCTGGGGGCGAGCGCCCTGCTCCTCGCCCTCATGGCGCCCTCGAACACGTACCCCTTCATTCCGGAGACGCTGGGGCGCACCGCGCTGCAGTGGCTCTTCATCCTGACGGCGCTCGCCTGGGCGCGGGCGTGCATCCACGTCCGCCGTCCCTGGCTCCAGCACGCGCGTGAGCTGGCCTACCCGTTCTACATCCTCCACCAGACGGTCATCGTCGTCGTCGGCTTCGCGCTCCTGTCCTGGTCCACGGGGCCCTACACGCTCTTCCTGGCGGTGCTCACGGTGTCCTTTGCCCTCACCTGGGCCTTGTGCCTGGGCGTGGCCCGGGTGCCCGGGCTGCGAGCGTGCTTCGGGATGACGGCGCGCCCCTCGCGGGCGGCCCCCGCGCCGTCCACCACGGCGGTGCATACTGCGTGACGACCCCATGCCCCCCGCTCCGCCCCAGGCCGCCCCGGCCCCCTGGCAATGGCCCCGCCTTCGCGCACGCCCGGCCCTGGCGCTGTTCGCCGTCACGCTCGCCATCGGGCTGTGGCTGGGGCTCTCGGTCTCCCTCACCATCCTCGCGGAGGGTGGCAGCGTGCCCGGCGCGAAGCCCTTCGTCTGGGAGGTCACCGGGGCGCTGGGCATCTGGGCGGTGCTCCCCATCCTCTTCACGGCGGTGCGCAATGCCCCGGGCCCCCAGGTCGGCTGGGGCCGGTTCCTGGGCATCCACGCCGCGGCCTTCGTGCTCTTCACCAGCGTGCACATCGCGCTGATGGCCGGAGCACGGCACCTGCTGTACGCGCTGCTGGGCTGGGGCACGTACGACTACGGCGCGCTCGTCTTCCGCATCCCCATGGAAGCGCAGAAGGACCTCGTCTCCTACGTCGGGGCCGCCACCCTCGTGCGCCTCCTCCACGCGTGGCGGGAGCGCCAGGCCCGGGCGCTCCGCGCGGCCTCGCTGGAGGGTGAGCTGCGCGCGGCCCAGCTCCAGGCCCTCACCGGGCAGCTGCACCCCCACTTCCTCTTCAACGCCCTGAACACCATCAGCGCGGTGATGTACGAGGACCTGGCACGCACCGACCGGCTGCTGAGCGACCTGGGCGGCCTGCTGCGGGCCAGCCTGGAGCGCCGGGAGGCCACGTGGACGCTGGCCGAGGAGCGCGCCCAGGCCGCCCGCTTCGTGGCCCTGCTGTCCGCGCGCTTCGGGGAGCGCGTGGCGGTGCGCTGGGACGTGGCGCCGGGCCTGGAGCGCGCCCGGGTGCCCTGCTTCGCGCTTCAGGCGCTGGTGGAGAACGCGGTGAAGCACAACCAGGACCGGACCGAGCCGCTGGAGGTCCGCATCCGCGCCAGGGAGGACGGGACGGGCTGGCGACTCGAGGTGGAGGACACGGGCCGGGGCTTCGGGAGCCTCTCGCCCGCGTCCGGTCCCGGCGTGGGGCTGGCGCACCTGGAGCGCATCCTCGCGTTGCTCCATGACGGCCAGGCGCGCCTCGAAAGGGGCCAGGGCCCCGAAGGCGGCGCGCGCGTGTCCCTCTGGCTGCCCCGGGAGGCCACGCCATGACGCGCTTCCGGGTCCTGGTGGCGGACGACGAGGCGCCCGCGCGCGCCAAGGTGAAGCGCCTGCTGGCGGACGACGCGCGCTTCGTGCTGGAGGGCGAGGCGGCGGATGGGACGGAGACGCTGAACCGGGTGACCGCGCTGCGGCCGGACCTGCTGGTGCTCGACGTGCAGATGCCCGGCCTCACCGGCTTCGAGGTCCTGGAGGCGCTGGGCCCCGAGCAGTGCCCGGCCGTCATCTTCTCCACCGCGTATGACGCCTTCGCCGTCGCCGCCTTCGAGGCCCAGGCGGTGGACTACCTGCTCAAGCCCTACGACGCGGAGCGCTTCGGCCGTGCCCTGGACCGGGCACACACCGTGCTGCGCAGTGGGATGCCCGAGACGGCCCGGCTCCACGCCTTGCTGGCGGAGCTGAGCGACCGCGCCCCGGCGAGCCGTCCGCTGGAGCGGCTGGTGGTGAAGGTGGGGGAGGCCTGGGTCCCCCTGCGGCTCGCGGAGGTCTGGCGCCTGTCCTCGGAGGACAAGTACGTGCGGTTGTACACGGACCAGGGCGAGCACCTGGTGCGCCAGACGCTGCGGGCCCTGGAGGAGCGGCTGGACCCCACGCGCTTCGTGCGGGTGCACCGGGGCGACATCGTCAACCTGGACGCCGTGGCCCGCCTGGAGCCCTGGACGCACGGAGACGGAATCCTCGTCCTGAAGAACGGGAGCTCCGTCGTCCTCAGCCGCACCTGGCGTGAGGCCTTCCTCCAGCGGTGGGGACTCCAGGGGTAGGCGTCAGTGCTACAGGCCTGTGGCAAAACTTGGCTATGTCAGCCCTGCCTGTAGAGTGGGCAGGCTGCCATGGAGAACGTCCACGAGTTCAGAGAGGGTCGGAAGGTCCACGAGGACCTCGCCGCCGAGCGCGCCGTCCTGGGCGCCGTGCTGGCGGACAACACGCTCATCGCCGCCGTAGGCGAGGTCGTCCACCCTGATGACTTCTCCAGCCCCGCGCACGCCCAGATTTTCGAGGCGATGCTCAAGCTCGACGGCCAGTCGAAGCAGGTGGACCACCTGACGCTGGCCGAGGAGCTGAAGGTGTTGGGCCACCTGGTGTCGGTGGGCGGCCCGGCCTACCTGATGCGCCTGGACCAGGTGGTGCCCATCGCGGCCAACGCGGTCCAGTACGCGCAGATCGTCAAGGACCAGGCCATCCGCCGCCGGCTGGCCAATGTGGGAAGGGAGATCCAGGACCTCGCCAGCCAGGAGACGGGCGAGCTGGAGGTGCTGCTCGACGAGGCCGAACGCAAGGTGTTCCTCCTCGCGGAGAAGAAGCGCGAGGGCGACCTGCGACCGGTCAGCGAGCTGATGGAGCATACGCTCGATCTGCTCGACAAGATGAAGGCGGCGTCCACGGGCATCACGGGCCTGTCCACCGGCTACATCGACCTGGACAACCAGCTCACGGGCCTGCACGCCGGCGAGCTCATCATCCTCGCGGCGCGTCCTGGCATCGGCAAGACGTCCTTCGCGATGAACATCGCGGTCCACGCGGCGCTGAAGGAGAACAAGGCCGTCGGCATCTTCAGCCTGGAAATGCCCGCCGACCAGCTGCTGATGCGTCTGCTGGCCTCCACCGCGCGCGTGGACATGAAGAAGCTGCGTGGCGGCCGGCTGTCGCCACACGACGAGGAGAAGTTCCAGGAGATGGCGGGTGCGCTCTACAACGCGCCCATCTACATCGACGACTCCGGTGGTCTGTCTCCGTTCGACCTGCGCGCCAAGGCTCGCCGCGTGAAGCAGCGCGACCCGCGCCTGTCGCTCATCATCATCGACTACCTCCAGCTCATGCATCAGAAGGGCAAGGTGGAGAGCCGCCAGCTCGAGGTCGCCGAAATCTCCCGCGCGCTGAAGCAGCTCGCCAAGGAGCTGGAGGTCCCCATCATCGCGCTCAGTCAGCTCAGCCGAAAGGTGGAGGATCGCAAGGGCGGCAAGCCCATGCTGTCGGACCTGCGTGAGTCCGGCTCCATCGAGCAGGACGCCGACGTGGTGATGTTCATCCACCGCGAGGAGACCGAGGCCGGCCCCGACGGACAGCCGGCGCAGCCGACGAGCACCGTCATCCCCGTGGAGCTCATCGTCGCCAAGCAGCGCAACGGCCCCATCGGCTCCATCGACCTGGTGTTCCTGGGCGAGTACACCCGCTTCGAGAGCCGCTCGCGGTCGGAGTAGTGGACGCCTCGCGGCGCCGGTCCGCAGGGAGCGCACCACGAGCGCGCGTGGGCAGCGCGACGGCGCCCTACTCCGAGCCGGTGCGCAGGTAGCGGACCACCAGCGCCCGGGCCGTGCGCACCGCGGTCTCCAGCTTGCGGCCCCGCCCCAGCTCCGTCGCCAGCGCGGAGGCCAGCCGGCAGCCCGTGCCACGACGTCCCGGGGCGCGCGCCAACCGCCGGCCCTCCAGCACCCGCACACGCCCCGCCGTGGCCAGCACGTCCGCCAGCCCCTGCGTGTCCGGCAGGTGCCCGCCCTTCACCAGCACCGCGCCGAAGCCATGGCGCGCCAGCGCCTCGGCGGCCTCGGCGGCCTCGGCCACCGAGCGCGCCACGGGACGCCCCAGCAGCCACCCCGCCTCATCCAGGTTCGGCGTGAGCACCACGCGCGGCCCGGCCAGGGCCAGGTAGGCCCGGGCGGACAGACGCGTCAGCGGCTCGCCCCGCGAGGTGCGCACCACCGGGTCCACCACCCACCACGGCTCCGTGCCCGCCAGGGCCTCGCGCGCGGCCTCGAGCTGCGCGCGCCCCGGCACCATGCCGCACTTCACCGCGTGCACCGGCCCCAGCTCGAGCGCGGCCACCACCTGCGCCGTCAGCACGCGCGGCGGCGAGGCCGTCCAGCCGAAGGTGCGCGCCCCCTGCGCCGTCTGCGCCGTGGGCACCGCCACCGGCTGCCCGCGCAGCGCGCGCACCGCCGCCACGTCCGCCAGCAGCCCCGCCCTGCCCGTGGGCTCCAACCCCGCCAGCAGGAGGACGCGAGCGCTCACCGGCGGTGCTCGCGCGCCTTCTGCACGAACGCCTTGTACAGGCCCACGTGCACGGGAATGGACGTGGACATGTATTCGGGGTGCCACTGCACGCCCACGGCGAAGACATGCACCGTGGACTCGATGGCCTCCACCACGCCGTCCGGCGCCACCGCGGTGATGACCACGTCCTTGCCCGCGCGGCGCACCGACTGGTGATGCGTGGAGTTGACCATCAACTGGCCGTGCCCCACCGCCTCCGCCAGCAGCGTGCCGCTCTTCACCTCCACGGGGTGCTGCGGCTGGGTGCGGTCGTGCTTCTGCTCGTGCTCCCGCGCGCCCTCCACCTCGCGGCCGATGTCCTGGTACAGCGTGCCGCCCAGGATGACGTTGAGCAGCTGCATGCCCCCGCAGATGCCCAGCACCGGCATGTTGCGCTTGAGCGCGCCCCGCATGAGCGCCGCCTCGAAGGCGGTGCGCCCCTCCTTCAGCGCCCCCAGGCCCTCGCGCGCATCCTCGCCGTAGGCGGACGGCGGAATGTCGAACGCGCCCCCCGTGACGAGCACCCCGGAGACGCGGTCCAGGTAGGACTCCACGCACGCGGGCTCGTCCGAGTACGGCAACACGAAGGGCAGGCCCCCCGCGCGCAGCACGGCGTCCGCGTACGGAACCTTGAGCTCGTAGCGCGCGAAGGCCTGCTCTCCGGGGGGACTCCAGTCCGGGGTGATGCCGATGTTGGGGCGGCGCG
This sequence comes from Pseudomyxococcus flavus, assembly GCF_050038885.1. Classification (NCBI taxonomy): domain Bacteria; kingdom Pseudomonadati; phylum Myxococcota; class Myxococcia; order Myxococcales; family Myxococcaceae; genus Pseudomyxococcus; species Pseudomyxococcus flavus. The sequence goes on from NZ_CP143624.1 coordinate 528,917, forward strand.
GCGCCTGCCCGTGGTGACGCGAATGGTTGTTCATGGACGCTCCTGGCTTCGAGGCTATGCCCCGGAGCGCCCCTGTTCAAACGCGGCGCCCAGCAGTCTCACACGCTCGGTGATATCCGCAGCGCGCAGCGCGTCGGACACCACGGCCGCGCAGTGCGCTCCCGCCGCCGCGACCCGGGCGATGTTCTCCAGCCCGACGCCCCCGATGCCCACCACCGGCAGCGGGCTGTCGCGCACCACCGCCGCGAAGGCCTCCAGGCCCAGCACCGGCGCGGGCACCTGCTTCGTCGCTGTGGCGAAGACGGGCCCCAGGCCCACGTAGTCCGCGCCCGCCGCCTGGGCCGCGCGCGCGCCCGCCGCGTCGCGCACCGTGACGCCCACCAGCCGGCCGGGCCCCAGCAGCGCACGCGCGTCCCCGGCGGGGACGTCCTCGTCGCCCACGTGCACGCCGTCCGCGTCCGCCAGCAGCGCCAGGTCCACCCGGTCGTTCACCAGGCACAACGCGCCTTGCTGGCGGCACAGCGCCACCACCCGCCGCGCGGCGGCCAGCGCCTCACGGGCCGGGGTGCGCTTCATGCGCAGTTGCACCACCCGCGCCCCACCGGCCACCAGGCGGGCCGCCTTGTCCACCAGTGAAAGCTCTGGCAGGACGGTGTCGTCGCACAGCAGGTAGGGACCGCGGGGAAGGTGCGGGCGGGACGGTGCGTTCATCGGCTCTGGAAGGCAGGACGGCGGCGTTGACAGTTGGCCACCCTGCTATAAGGTGCCGCGCTGTTTTCCAAGCAATTCTGAGGATTTGAACCATGGCGGATTCGGCGGACCCGAAGTACCTCGATAAGCGCACCGTGGAGCGGTACGTGCGCTCTGGCCAGCTCGACGAAGCGGCATACGAGCGCCACCTCCAGGGGCTGCCCGACGTGGCGGAGAAGGCCGTGCCGATCGAGACGCTGATGCTCGATGACGCCGACGACTTCGACGACGAGGATGACATCGACGACGAGGACGACTTCGACGACGAGGACGAGGACGAAGACACGTCCACGGCGGCCTCGAGCGCCGAGGCGGACATGGCGGCTGCGACCTCGAGCGCCGCGGCGGACATGGCGAACAGCGACGACGGCGCGGACAGCGGCGACGACGCGGATGCGGCCTCGGATGACAGCGCAGACGCCTCCAACGACGAGGGGCCGGTCTCCGCATGAGCTCCGGGGACGAGAAGCGCGGCGAGACCTTCGTGATGCGGGGGGAGGCGCGCTCCGCGTCCGAGGAGTCGATTTCCTTCAGCACCTTCATCGTGGGGCTGGGCACCGCGGTGCTCATCCACCTGGGAGGTGCGCCCAATCCGGAGACGGGGCAGATGGAGAAGGACCTGCCCCTGGCCCGGCAGAACCTGGAGCTGCTGTCCATGCTGCGCGTGAAGACGCGCGGCAACCTCACGGAGGAAGAGGAGAAGCTCTTTGACGGGCTCCTCGCGGACCTGCGGCTGCGCTACGTGGAGGCGACCAAGCGTTGACGGACCCGCGCCCGAGGAACCTGCCGGGAGGCATCCGCTTCGCGGCCATGGTGGGGATGGTGTTCTCCGCCTTCACCGGCTGGAGCGCCCTGCTCGAAGCCTTCAGGATGTCTCGCTTCTTCGAGTCGCGCTCGCTCGCCATGGAGCAGGCCGAGTCCACCCTGAACGGGCCGATGCTGGAGCTGTACCAGCGGCTCACGGAGACGTACTTCTCCGCGATGGAGCCCCAGCACGAGCCGCGCATCGTGCTGATGGCGATGCTGACGGTGACGTGCGCGTTCGTCTTCGTGGCGTCGGGGCGGCTTCTGCGGCCGTATGGCCTGCGCCGAGACGGGATGCGGCGCGTGCTCAGCCGGGCCGCCATCCTGACGGCGGTCCTCCGGACCATCGACGGGGCCCAGCTCGCCGCGGTGGCTCGCCGGGTGGGGACGACCCTGGCGGCATCCCTGGACCTGGTCCCCGATCTGCCCCCCGAGCCCAGCGCCGCGGAGGTCGGGCAGTACCTCCCGTCCTTCTTCGCGGGGGGCTCCATCCTCTTCACCCTGCTCGTGGCGGGCACCTTCGCCATCCTGGGGCAGTACTTCCGCAGCGAGAGCGTCCGTGAGGCGGTTGCCGTGAGGGACGGGCCCCAGGAGGAGTAGCCCGCCTCAGAGGGCGTCGGACTCCGGGAGCGGAATCTGGCTGGAAGGCAGCAGGGCTTCCAGGAAGGCGGTGCCCTCCGCGTCCTGCCCTTCCAGCGCCAGCTCGTGGCTCGGCGCCACCCGGTGCAGTCGCAGCAGCTCCTTGCGCGTGAGGCCGAACACGTAGGCCAGGTGCCCCATGGGCCAGCGCTCCTGCATGTACGTGAAGGCCGCGTCGTCCATCTGGTCCAGTGGGACGGGCAGCTCCACGTCCTCGTAGACGACCCGCTCGCCGCCCACCCGCCGACCGTTGCCGTAGGCGATGACTTCCTCGCCCTCGTCCGGATCATAGACGTAGGCCTGGACGGTGACGTTCGCCGCCCGCGAGAGCAGCCGGGGGAGCGCATGGTGGGCCGCATACCAGTGCGCGCCCGGCCTCCCCACGGTGAAGGGCCCCACGTACGCCAGACGGACCACCTTCCGGCGCCGGTTGACGGACACCTTCAGCCCCGTCGCGCCCATGGCTCCGTCGAGCGCCAGCGCTTCACGCGCCAGCCGGAGGAGCTCCAGGCCGCCGAAGCTTTCGAGTCGTACGAGATAGCCGCCGTGCGCTTTCAGTGTCAGCCCCCCAGGGGAATGGGCGCCGCCTATACCCGGCATCATACCCTCTGGCAACTCCAGCACCGAGGAAAGCCAGCGGTTACCAGGGGCTCAAACATTTTCAGGAAAAGCAAAACCCCGGTGCCGCGCGCGTTGCTTGCCAAGGGGTGTCCGACTCTTACGTTGGAGTCATGCGACTCGACAAGTACACAGTGAAGGCGCAGGAGGCGATCCAGGAGGGTCAGACCCTGGCCCGTCGGGCGGATAACCCGCAGTACGAGCCCGAGCATCTGGCCGTGGCGTTGCTTGGCCAGAAGGACGGTATCGTCGAGCCCCTGCTCCGCAAGATTGGCGCGGACGTGAAGCTTTTCGCCGCACGGCTGGGTGAGGCGCTCCAGAAGCTGCCCCGGATGCAGGGCGGCGAGAGCGCGCTGCTCGGCCAGCGGCTGCTGAAGACCTTCGACAAGGCCGAGGACGAGGCCAAGTCCCTCAAGGACGAGTTCATCTCCTCGGAGCACCTGCTGCTGGCGCTCACCCATGACAGGGGCGCGGTGGGCGAGGTGATGAAGTCGTCGGGCGTCACGCGTGAGCGCGTGCTGTCCGGCCTGAAGGAGGTCCGCGGCTCCGGGCGCGTGACGAGCCAGGACGCCGAATCCACCTACCAGGCGCTGGAGAAGTACGGCCGCGACCTCACGGAGGCGGCGCGCTCCGGCAAGCTGGACCCCGTCATCGGCCGAGACGAGGAGATTCGCCGCTGCGTCCAGGTGCTGAGCCGGCGCACGAAGAACAACCCGGTGCTCATCGGCGAGCCCGGCGTGGGCAAGACGGCCATCGCGGAGGGGCTGGCGCGGCGCATCGTCGACGGCGACGTGCCCGAGGGGCTGAAGAACAAGCGCCTGGTGTCGCTGGACCTGGGCGCCATGGTGGCCGGCGCGAAGTACCGCGGCGAGTTCGAGGAGCGCCTCAAGGCCGTCCTCAAGGAGATCGCGGACGCGGCGGGCGAGGTCATCCTCTTCATCGACGAGCTCCACACGCTGGTGGGCGCGGGCAAGGCCGAAGGGGCCATGGACGCGGGCAACATGCTCAAGCCGGCGCTGGCGCGCGGCGAGCTGCACTGCATCGGCGCCACCACGCTGGACGAGTACCGCAAGCACATCGAGAAGGACGCCGCGCTGGAGCGCCGCTTCCAGCCCGTCCTGGTGGGCGAGCCCAGCGTGCACGACACCATCAGCATCCTCCGCGGCCTGAAGGAGCGCTACGAGGTGCACCACGGCGTGCGCATCCAGGACAACGCCCTGGTGGCCGCCGCCACGCTGAGCCACCGCTACATCGCGGACCGGTTCCTGCCGGACAAGGCCATCGACCTGGTCGACGAGGCCTCCAGCCGCCTGCGCATCGAAATCGACTCCATGCCCACGGAGCTGGACGACGTGCGCCGGAAGATGACGCAGCTCCAGATCGAGAAGGAGGGCCTGCGCAAGGAGACGGACCCGCACTCGCAGGAGCGCCTGGGGCAAATCGAGAAGGAGCTCGCCAACCTGGGCGAGAAGTTCAGCGCGCTCAAGGCCCACTGGGACGCGGAGAAGACGGCCATTGGCGCCATCCGCGGGCTGAAGGAGAAGCTGGAGAAGGCGAAGAACGACCAGGCGGCGGCCGAGCGGCAGAGCGACCTGAACCGGGCGGCGGAGCTGAAGTTCGGCGTGGTTCCCTCCCTGGAGAAGGAGCTGAAGGCGCAGAACGAGAAGCTGACCGAGCTCCAGAAGAACCAGAAGTTCCTCAAGGAGGAGGTCGACGCGGAGGACATCGCGCAGGTGGTGGCCAAGTGGACGGGCATCCCCGTCTCCAAGCTGATGGAGGGCGAGGTCCAGAAGCTGGTCCACATGGAGGAGCGGCTGGCGGACCGGGTGATTGGCCAGCGCAGCGCCATCGAGGCGGTGTCCAACGCCGTGCGCCGCGCGCGCAGCGGGCTGCAGGACCCCAACCGCCCCATCGGCTCGTTCATCTTCCTGGGCCCCACGGGCGTGGGCAAGACGGAGACGGCCAAGGCGCTGGCGGAGTTCCTCTTCGATGACGACTCGGCCATGGTCCGCATCGACATGTCCGAGTACATGGAGAAGCACGCAGTGGCCCGGCTGGTGGGCGCGCCTCCGGGGTACGTCGGCTACGAGGAGGGCGGCCAGCTCACCGAGGCGGTGCGCCGGCGGCCGTACACGGTGGTCCTCTTCGACGAAATCGAGAAGGCGCACCACGACGTGTTCAACGTGCTGCTCCAGATTCTGGACGAGGGCCGCCTCACCGACAGCCAGGGCCGCACGGTGGACTTCAAGAACACGGTGCTCATCCTGACGTCCAACATCGGCTCGCAGGACATCCAGGCCGGCATGGCGGGCAAGGACGAGCTGGACGAGCGCACGCGCAACGAGGTGATGGACGCGCTGCGAAGCCACTTCCGGCCGGAGTTCCTCAACCGCGTGGACGAAATCGTCATCTTCGAGCCGCTGCGGAAGAAGGACATCTACCGCATCGTGGACCTGCAGCTGGCGCGGCTGTCGAAGCTGCTGGCCGACAAGCGGCTGACGCTGGAGCTGACGGACAAGGCGCGCGAGCTGCTCGCCGAGCGCGGCTACGACCCGACGTACGGCGCGCGGCCGCTGAAGCGCGCGGTGCAGAAGAACCTGCTGGACCCGCTGGCCCTCAAGGTGCTGGGGGGCGAGTTCGTGCCCGGCGACCACATCCTGGCGGATGCGGGCCCCGACGGGCTCACCTTCGCCAAGGTGCTGGTGGACGCCACGAAGAACGTGAAGCGCTCGGCGTAGGGCCGCGCGCCCTCCCCGGCCCGGCGTCATGGCTTGACGCCGGGCCGCCGCCGCGAGAAGAGCCCCGGCCATGAAGCCCTGGGAGACGCTCGAGCGCGCAGAGGCCCCGGACGTGGGGGAAATCACGCTGGCCCGGCGCGGAGACGAGTACGTCCTCCGGGTGCGGGGCCAGACGCTCATGTCCAGCCGGCAGCACGGCTCCGAGGAAGCGCTGGCGGAGGCCGGCTGCGCGGGGCTGGCGGGCCGTAGCGACGTCCGGGTGCTCGTGGGCGGGCTGGGCTTCGGGTACACGACGCGGGCGGTGCTGGACCGGCTGGGCCCCGATGCCCGCGTCACGGTGGCGGAGCTGCTTCCCGTGGTGGTGACGTGGAACCGAGGGGTGCTCGCGCCGCTGGCGGGCGCGCCGCTGGAGGACGCGCGCGTCACCGTGGTGGAGGGCGACGTGGGCAAGCACATGGCCCGGCAGTCCGGGGCCTATGACGCCATCCTCCTGGACGTGGACAACGGCCCCTCCGCCCTCACCCACCCCGACAACCATGGCCTCTATGGCCGTGTGGGGCTCGCCCACGCCGTCCAGGCGCTGCGGCCGGGAGGGCTGCTGGGCGTCTGGAGCGCGGGGCCCGCCCCCGCCTTCGAGCGCCGCATGGAGCAGGCAGGCTTCACCGTCCAGGTCCTCCACCCGGCCGCCCATGGCACCAAGGGCCCGCGGCATGCCCTGTTCATGGGCAAGCGGAGACCCCAGGGCCGGCGTTAGTAGGGGCCCCATGATTCCTTTCTCCGTCCTCGACCTCTCCCCCGTCACCCAGGGCTCCACCGCGGCGGACGCGCTCCGGAACACGCTGGACCTGGCACGGCACGCGGAGGAATGGGGCTACAAGCGCTTCTGGCTGGCCGAGCACCACAACATGACGGGCATCGCCAGCGCGGCGACCTCGGTCGTCATCGGCTACGTCGCTGGCGGCACCCGGAGCATCCGGGTGGGCTCCGGCGGGGTGATGCTGCCCAACCACGCGCCGCTCGTCATCGCGGAGCAGTTCGGCACGCTGGAGACGCTCTACCCCGGGCGCATCGACCTGGGGCTCGGCCGGGCGCCGGGCACCGACATGCTGACGGCGCGCGCCCTGCGCCGCGACATGACCGCCCCCGCGGACACCTTTCCCCAGGACGTGGTGGAGCTGAAGTCCTACTTCGAGCCCACCGAGCCGGGGCAGCTCATCCAGGCGGTGCCGGGCGCGGGGCTGCGGGTGCCCATCTGGCTGCTCGGCTCCAGCCTGTTCAGCGCGCAGCTCGCGGCGCTGCTGGGCATGCCCTTCGCCTTCGCCTCCCACTTCGCGCCGGACCTCCTGCTGCAAGCGCTGGCCATCTACCGCGAGCGCTTCAAGCCGTCCGATTCGCTCGACCGGCCCTACGCCATGGCGTGCGTGAACGTCTTCGCGGCGGACACGGACGCGGAGGCCCGCCGCCTCTTCACCTCCGTGCAGCAGCAGTTCATCCGCCTGCGCCGCGGCACGCCCGGGCAGCTCCCGCCGCCCGTCGATGACATCGACGCGGTGGCCTCCCCTCTGGACCGCGCGAGCGCGGACCATGCGCTGAAGTACTCCGTCATCGGCGGACCGGACGCCGTGCAGCAGGGTCTGGACGAGTTCATCCGCCTCACGGGCGTTGACGAGCTGATGGTCACGGGCATGGTCTACGACCATGCGGCGCGGCTGCGCTCGTTCGAGCTGACCGCGCAGGCGCGCGCGAAGCTCGCCGCCGCACAGGCCTCCTGACACCGCGCGCCGCCCTGCCCTGTCACCCTGACGGACCTTCGCCTCCGGAGGCACTCCGGTGCGCAGTTCGGCGGAGCCTCCAGCGGCGTGTCGAGCGCCGCGCGCAGGGAGCAGCAGGCCGCCTCGGGCTCGCCGCACGATCCAACAGCGCGGACGAGCGCACCCGCCTCCGCGAGCCCTGCGCCCAAGCTCCGCCCGCCCCCCCAGGCGCGCGTCCAGGCCCTGAACAGCGGACCTGCCGCCAGCCCGAGGCGGCGAGGCAGTGTGGCGTGTAGCGGCCGTGGATACAGCGCGGACCTGGCTGTAGCGCAAACCGCTACACGCCCCTCGTGAAGATGCCTGGAGCATGGCGGTCTGCCTGGGCCCGTGCAGCCCGCCTCGCGCGGCGTGGCAGATGCATGGATGATGGGGCCACGGCGTGCGGTCCCTGCTTCGACCCAAGGTTCCCGCATCGGCACACAGTCCACATGGACGCCTCACCGGGAAAGGTCCCCTCTCTCCGGCGTCGCGCCCGACTTCCCCGCCCCCGGGCCACCAGGAGACCTCATCGATGCGAGGGCGGCTGTACCTTCTCGGCATTCCCGCGGCAGTCCTCGTGCTGACCGGCGTCTGGGCCCACGCGAACCGGCGCCCCCCGCCGCTCGAGCTGGGCGAGCTCGCGACCCGCGCGGAGCCTGACGAGGAGCTGTCCGGTGGCGCCACGTCCGTGGCTGACGCGGGCCGGAATGCCTTCGGCCGTTCGCCCATGAACCTCGCGCGGTCGCGCTGGCCGACGTTCCTCGACGGCAAGCGCATCTTCGACCGCGACTGGACCGACGTGGACGGGCCCGTGCAGGTGGGCCCGCTGTTCAATGCCCCCTCGTGCATGACGTGCCACGTGAAGGATGGGCGTGGGCGCCCGCCCGAGTCTCCCCAGGAGACGCCCGTCTCGCTCGCGTTCCAGCTCAGCGGGCCGGACGGCCGTGGCCCCCATCCCCTCTACGGCGCGCAGCTCGACGTCCGCCACGTGGACGGACAGGGAGCGGAAGGCACCGTCGAGGTGACGTACGAGGAAGTCACCGGCCGGTTCGCGACGGGCGAGGCCTTCTCGCTGCACCGGCCGAGCTACCGGTTCACCGCGCTGTCCCAGGGGCCGCTCGGCGAAGGCGCCCGCTTCTCGCCTCGCGTCGCCCCCGTGAACTTCGGCCTCGGGTTGCTCGAGGCCATTCCCGAAGCCGCGTTGCTCGCCCACGAGGACCCCGACGACCGCGACCAGGACGGCATCTCCGGTCGGGCCAACCGCATCCAGGACGCCGCGTCGGGACAGCCCCGGCTGGGACGCTTCGGCTGGAAGGCCAACCAGCCCACGCTGCACCAGCAGGTGGCCCATGCGCTCGTCACCGACATGGGCCTGACGACCGCGATGTTCCCTCGCGAGCAGGGAAGCGCCCCACGTGACGCCGCCGCCGAGCCCGAGGTCAGCCCCGAGGAGTTGGACGCGCTGCTCTTCTACACGCGGCTGGTGGCCGTCCCCCAGCGGCGCGACTGGGAGGCGCCCACGGTGCTGCGAGGCAAGGCGGTGTTTGGCGCCATCGGCTGCGCGCAGTGCCACCTCGCCACGCCCTTCGTGACGGAGGACGTCCCGGGCTTCCCCGAGCTGTCCGGGCAGCGCATCCGTCCGTACACGGACCTGCTGCTGCACGACATGGGCGAAGGCCTGGCGGATGACCGTCCTGACGGGCTCGCCACCGGCACCGAGTGGCGCACCCCGCCGCTGTGGGGCATTGGCCTGGTGAAGGCGGTGAATGGCCACACGCGCTTCCTGCATGACGGGCGGGCCCGGAACCTGGAAGAGGCCGTGCTGTGGCATGGCGGCGAGGCCGCGCCCGCCCAGGAGCGCTACACACGCCTGCCCCTGACGGACCGGCAGGCGCTGCTCGCGTTCCTCGAATCGCTCTGAGCCCGGTCTGCGCGCTTCGCGTCACGAGGCCGCGATGCCCGGGGCGTCCCCGCCTCGGGACGACCGCCGCATGGGCTGGACCTTTCCATACGTGAGCGAGCGCCACAGCCACTCCGCGGGGCCGAAGCGGAAGCGAGACAGCCACAGGTGACTGAACACCACCTGCGCCGCGAAGACGATGCAGCAGATGACGACGATGCGCGACGGCGGCAGCTTGCCGATGAAGCCCAGCCCCCAGCCGTCATAGATCCAGATGCTCACCGCGGACTGCATCAGGTAGTTCGTCAGCGCCATGCGGCCCACGGGCGTCAGGACGCCCAGCCAGCGGCGCCAACGCTCGCGCTGGAAGAGCAGCGCGAAGGCCGCCACGTAGGCCGCGCCCATGGCAATGTACCCCGGCTCCTGGAGCCCGTTGAGGAGCATCATCCACGGTCCCTGCGGGTCCCACTCCAGCACGCCGGCCTTGCGCAGGCGATACAGCACGAACCCGCCTCCATTGAGCACCAGCCCCACGCCCAGGCCCCAGGCCAGAATCCGGCGCAGCAACGTGCGGTGACGCGCCACGTCCTGCAATAGGAGCAGACGGCCCGCCAGCAGGCCCAGCAGGAAGCGCCCGAGGATGAGGCTCATCCAGAGCACGCGCCGGAAGCCGCCGCCCAGATTCTCCAGGAAGAAGCGCGCGTTGCCCGCCTGCGCCGTCCAGAACGACTCGCTCGACAACGCCACCAGGGTGTCAGCTCTCAAGGCCTTGTCCCTGGCCTGACTGGCCGTCACGGCCTCGGCCGCGGCCTCCGCGCCGTTCAGCAGGACGGGGACATAGCGAATGGCCGCGGGGACCAGGAACGGCATCACGGTGACGAGCCCCAACGCCCAGAACAGCACCGTGCGATTGGCGCGAGCCTGGAAGGCCATCAGCAGGAATCCCACCATCGCGTAGGTGTGGAGGATGTCACCCGTCCACAACAGGAGGGCATGCGCCAGGCCGATACCGAAGAGCACCAGGAGCCGCCGGCTGAAGAGCGGCACCGCGGAGACGCCCCGCGCCTCCGCCCGGGCGAGCTGGATGGAGAAGCCCAGGCCGAAGAGGAACGAGAAGATGGAGATGAACTTCTGCGTCACGAAGAGCTGGTAGACCGCGCTGACCACCTGCTCCAGCGGGGACGCCGCCAGCGCAGCGGCCGCGTCGCGCGGCATGAAAGCCCGGCCGCTGAGCCACATGAGGCTGTTGGAGACAAAGACACCCCACAGCGCGAAGCCACGAAGGGCATCCAGCAAGATGACTCGCTCGGAGGCATCCACCGGATGCGCGCCGGAGGCGGTGCTCGCCGGAAGCGGGCTCGATTCGGACATGCACGCAGCAGACGCGCGCTGCCGGCTGGCCGTCAATCCCACCCAGTCCTGAATGACAGGACCCGCGGGCCTGTCCCCTCCCGACACGGCGGGTGTGCTCTAGTACCGCCCCGCCCCCTCGTCGGACAGGAGTCCGCCCGTGAAGACTTCGCACCTGCTGGCCCTGCTGCTCACCTCACTGGCCGTGCCTGGCGGCCTCGCACTCGCCGCGGAGGCGCCTCCCGTCCTGGGCGGTCTCGACGCGCTCTACCCCGAGCTCGACGCGCTCTACCGCGACCTGCACCAGACGCCGGAGCTGTCCAACCAGGAGACGAAAACGGCGGCGAAGCTGGCCGAGCGCCTGCGCAAGCTCGGCTTCGAGGTCACCCCCAAGGTGGGCGGACACGGCGTGGTGGCCCTGCTGCGCAACGGCCAGGGCCCCACCGTCATGCTGCGCGCCGACATGGACGCGCTGCCGGTGCAGGAGAAGACGGGCCTACCCTACGCCAGCAAGAAGACGGCGAAGGACGCGACGGGCGCGACCACCTCGGTCATGCACGCGTGTGGCCATGACGTCCACATGACGTCGTGGCTGGGCACGGCCACGCTGCTGGCTCGCGCGAAGGACCGCTGGCGCGGCACGCTGATGCTGGTGGGCCAGCCCGCGGAAGAGGTGGGCGCGGGCGCCCGGCAGATGCTCCAGGACGGCCTCTTCAAGCGCTTCCCCAAGCCCGACTTCGCGGTGGCGCTCCACGTCAACACCGCCGCGGCGGGCACCGTGGAGTACACGCCGGGCTACGCGATGGCGAGCGTGGACGCGGTCGAAATCACGCTCCACGGCAAGGGCGGGCACGGCGCCTATCCCCACACCACCGTGGACCCCGTGGTGATGGCGGCGCGCGTCGTGCTGTCCCTCCAGACGCTCATCAGCCGGGAGAAGAACCCATTCGAGCCCGCAGTGGTGACCGTCGGCTCCATCCACGGGGGCACCAAGCACAACATCATCCCCGACGACGTGAAGCTCCACCTCACCGTGCGCTCGTACAAGCCGGAGGTCCGCAAGGCCCTGCTGGACGGCATCGAGCGCATCGCCAAGGCGGAGGCCATGGCCTCGGGCGCCCCCCGTCCGCCCGACGTCGCCATCACCGAGGGGACCCCCTCCACCTTCAATGACCCGGCCCTCACCCAGCGGCTGGTGGGCGCGGTGGCCCGCGTCCTGGGCGAGAAGAACCTCCACGAGGCGCCTCCCGTCATGGGCGGCGAGGACTTCTCCGAGTATGGACGAGCGGGCGTTCCCGCCGTGCTGCTCTGGCTCGGCTCCACGGAGCCGCAGCAGCATGCCAAGGCGAAGGCATCAGGCGCGCCGCTGCCCTCCATGCACTCGCCGCTCTTCGCGCCGGACCGGGAGCGCACGTTGCGGACCGGCGTCACCACCTTGACCACCGCCGCCCTGGAGTTGTTCGACAAGCCCTGAAGCCTGGGAACAAGCCCGGCCTACCGGTGGGTCGGGCACCCGCGCCTCGCGCGCCGATTTGACTCGAACGGACGCGGAAACGTAGACACGGGACTCCCGTATCGCGACAGGACGTCCTCCCTTGTTCAATCACAATCATGTTCTGCGAGCCCTGCTGGGGGCCTCGCTGTGGTGGAGCGCCGGCTGCCAGTCGGACGCCTTCGTGAGCCACGAAGGCACCGTCCGCAGCGGCGCCTCCGTTCCGCTGAGCCTCCAGGTTCACTTCGGCCCCGGCAACTCCGACGGACTCGACGGGCAGATGGTGGCCTGTATCGCGCTGCCCACGGGGTGGCAGGCGCCGAGCGGCAGCTACACGTACGCGGGCTCCGCGGCGGTCGCCGCCCAGGTGGGCTCCGCGGAGCTCGTCAGCAACGCGCAGGCCGCGTGGCCGGTCGAAGGGTCCACCTGGCACTGCCTCATCTCGGAGCGCGTCACGCTGGGGACCGAGGCCGCCTTCGCGACCGCGCAGCTCTCGCTGCCCATCCCCTCCGTGGCGCAAGGCGCCTACCGCCTGCGCTACCAGACCGGCTTCCGAGACACGACGCCGACCGACCCGCCCCATCGCTTCACCGGGCGGCTGGAGCGCCTGCTCCACGTCAACGTGGCGCCCGCCACCACCTTCGACCACTGGGAGGCGGGGACCGCGATGGGGACGTCGGAGACGCCCTCCGCGACGCGCGCGTGGCACGGGGGCGGAACCTTCCTGGCGACGACGAGCGGGAGCGCGGAGATGCTCCGCTCGACGGACGGCCTCACGTGGACGGGCTTCACGCCGGTGGGCGAGGACACCCTCACCCCCATCCAGTTGGAGCGGATGGTCTACTCCCAGCGCAAGTGGTTCGGCCTGGCGAACGGCAGCATCGTCGTCTCCTCCGACAACGCCAACACATGGGTTCCGCTCTACGAGGCCACGCCGCCCCCGGGTGGCACCGCGCGCCGGAGCTTCCTGGCCATCGCCCTCAGCGGAAACCGGCTGGTGGCCGTGGGCACCGCGGGCCTCATCGCCAGCTCGCCCGATGGGGTGACGTGGACGGATGAGAGCATCTCCAGCGACTACGACCTGGTGACGCTGGCGACGGGCCAGGGCAGCTTCCTCGCCGTGGCCAATCCCATGGCCGGCGCGCCTTCGACCGTGCCCGCGCTGGTGCGCCCCCGGGCTGACAGCTCCGGCTGGGAGCTGTTCGAGCCCAGCACGCTGTCGGGGCTCCCCATTCCGCAGCTCGTCGGTGGCAACAACCGGTTCCTCGCCTTCGTTGCGAACACCGAAGCCCCTCCGCCGCCGGCACTCCCCTCCCAGACTCCCGCGGAGGGCTTCTTCCTCTCCGAGGACCTGGGCAGCACCTGGACGCGGGTGGACCGGCTCCAGGTCCCCGTCGATGCGCCGTCGGCCATCCCGCTGGTGACGTTCGTGGACCAGAGCTTCGTCGTCAGCTGGACGGGCACAGCGCCGCAGGGCGAGGCAGCGCTGCCCGCCTTCGAGCTGTGGGTGTCGGCGGATGGCCGGGAGTGGACGTCCCACCTGACAGGCGCCGGCGGCACCTTCACGGCGGACGCCTTCGCGACGGGCGAGACGTCCGTGGTCGCCGTGAACGCCCAGCAGCTGCTGAAGGCCACGCGCCGCCCCTGGCCGCAGCCGGAGCTCCTCACGGAGAGCCTGCCTCCCTTCCACGTGGGGACGACCTACCACGTGGGTCTGGATGCGCGCGGCTCGGGGACGCTGACGTTCGAGCTGGAGGGCACCCTGCCCCCGGGCCTGAGGCTCCTCCCCACCGGAGCCTTCTCTGGCACGCCCACGCAAGCCGGCAGCACCGCCGTCACGGTCCGCGCTCGCGACGCACGCGGTGGTGTGGCCGCGCGCACCTACAGCGTGGATGTGGTGAGTGACCTGAGCATCTCCGGCGGCGCGCTGGCGTCCGCGACGCAGGGGCGCGAATACGAGGCCCGCTTCACCGCCACGGGCGGCCGAGCCCCCTATACCTGGAGCCTGGCCGGCGGGCCCCTTCCCGGAGGCATGACGATTCAGCAGCGCGACGGCGCCTACGTGCTCAGCGGGATTCCCACCGTCAGTGGCACCTTCCCGCTGACGGTGCGCGTGACGGACGCGGCGAACCGGACGGCGGAGCGAAGCGTGTCACTGCAAATCGTGACGCCCCCGCCGCCCACGGACGACGGCGGGGACTCGCCCAGCGGCTGCGGTTGCAGCGGTGGCGGCGCGGGCGTCCAGGCCCTGGGGCTCGCGGCGCTGGCGCTGCTCGGCCGCGTCCGCCGGAAGCGGTAGGCGCCTCGCGAAGGCCTTGCCCTGGCGTCCCCCTCACGGGAGGACGCCGGGGCGCATGTGGCCGTCAGCCCTTTCTCGGCACGTGCCGGGCGCGCGCCTCGATGATGCGAGGCATGCTGTCCTCAATCCACTCCGCGAGCGCCTCCACGCGCGTGGCGACCTCCTCGCCCATGGGCGTGAGGCTGTAGTCCACGTGGGGCGGAATCACCGGGTGGACTTCGCGGTGCACGAAGCCATCCTGCTCCAGCGCCTGCAGCGTCTGCGACAGCATCTTCTCGCTCACGCCCGCCACCTTCCGGCGCAGCTCGCTGAAGCGGTGCGTGCCCTCGAGGAGCGCAATCAACACCAGGACGCCCCAGCGGCTCGTCACGTGGTCCAGTACGCCCCGAGAAGGACACGCGGGCGCGTACAGGTCGCCTCGCTCCACCGCCTGCTTCGCCATCATCCGGGCCAGCGGTCCCGTGCGTTTGTTCGCGCGCATGCCAGTAACTTACCTGAAGGTGGGTACTTACGAAAAGTGAGTGTCGCCGTTAGGGTCTTCTCGCGTCTGGAAATCCCTCCACGACGGGAGATGCGAACCCCATGATTCTTGTGACTGCAGCAACCGGTAAGCTGGGCCGCCTGGTGGTCGCGGGCCTGCTCGAAAAGGTCCCCGCCCACGACATCGCCGTCGCCGTGCGCGACCCGGGCAAGGCCTCGGACCTGGCGGCCAGGGGTGTCCAGGTCCGGCAGGCGGACTACAGCAGGCCGGAGACACTGGGCCCCGCCTTCGCGGGCGTGGACAAGGTGCTGCTGATTTCGTCCAGCGAGGTCGGCCAGCGTGCGAAGCAGCACCAGGCCGTGGTGGACGCGGCGAAGAAGGCGGGCGTCCGGCTGATTGCGTACACCAGCATCCTGCGCGCGGACACCTCGGGCATGGCGCTCGCCGCCGAGCACAAGGCGACGGAGGAGGCGATTCGCGCGTCCGGCCTTCCCTTCGTCTTCCTCCGCAATGGCTGGTACACGGAGAACTACACGGAGAACCTGGCCCCCGCGCTGGCGCATGGCGCCATCATCGGTAGCTCGGGTCAGGGCCGCATCGCCGCCGCGACCCGGGCGGACTATGCCGCCGCCGCGGTAGCCGTCCTCACCGGTACGGGGCACGAGAACAAGGTCTACGAGCTGGCCGGCGACACGTCCTTCACCGCCGCCGAGCTGGCCGCCGAGGTGTCCCGGCAGACGGGCAAGACGGTCGTCTACAAGGACTTGTCGCAAGCGGACCACGTTGGCGCGCTCGTCGGCGTCGGCGTCCCCGCGCCGTTCGCGGAGGTGCTGGCGAACTCCGACGCGGGCGCGGCGCGCGGCGAGCTGAACGACACCTCCGGCGATTTGCGCCGGCTCATCGGGCAGCCGACGACGACGCTCGCGGACGCCATCGCCGCGGCCGTCAAGCGCTGAGGCCTCTCGGTACGCGCATCCGGTCCGGAAGACCAGGACTCGATCCAGGCGGCGGGCGAGCACAGGCACGGGCAGCGATGTCCGCAAGGCCCTGAATCGAACCAGGCCCACGCCCAGTCGTGGGTCGCCGCGTCCATCGCCCACAAGGTCCTGGCTCGAGCCGGACCCCATGGCGCGCGCGCTTCAACGCTGTTGCCCACGGGGCCGCGTCACGAGCCAGGCCCGCGTGCGAGCGCGGGCCCCTGGCTCAGTTGCCCAGGCGCGACAACAGCCAGTCGCGGACGTAGGCCCAATCGCGCTTCACCGTGACGGGTGACACCCCCAGCACAATGGCGGTGTCCTGGAGGTCCAGGCCCACGAAGTAGCGCAGCTCCAACATGCGCGCGAGGCGCGGCTGGAAGGTGTCCAGCTCCGACAGCGCCCGGTCCAGCTCCAGCACTTCCAGGCTCAGGCCGGGTGGGACGTCGGACTCCGTGTCGCCCAGGCTCAGCCGCTCCAGGCGGGCCTCCCGCACCTGGGCCCGGCGCAGCCGCGCCCGGTCCACCATGACCCGGCGCATGGCCTGAGCCGCGGCCCCGAAGAAGTGGCGGCGTGCCTCGGCCGGTGCGCCCGCGCCGAAGAGCCGCATCCAGGCCTCCTTCACCAGCACCGCGGGCTGGAGGGCCGGAGGTGACGACGCGTCGAGCACGGCCCGCTGGGCCATCTGCTGCAGCTCCCGATAGGCCGCCGCCATCAACGCGTCCCGCGCGCCCTGCTCCCCCCTGCGCGCGTGGTCCAGTAGCTCTGTCAGCTCCGACATGCCCACGTTCACCTCCAGGCCAGACGGGTTCGCCGCCCCCCTCACAGACACTACGCACTCAACGAGAAATCTTGGAAAACTGGGGTAGGTACCCTCCACCGCGCAACGGTTCTCGCGGACGCAAGGGCGAGTGGACGACATTCACCCACACGACGAAGCGCCTCCGGCGAGGCGTTGCGCCCGGGCACATTCCGGCCCGCCCAAGCTGGGGAACCGTGTCTATCTGGATTTCCCGGGAACGTGCTAGCGAGCCGCTCGCGACTGGCCGCGCAGGTCCGCGCCCGGCCGCAGCCAACGTGTCACGTGCCCCGGAGCCGCCATGAAGCCGCTGATGTCCGCCTTGCTGCCGTTGCTCTGCCTCGCCGCCACGGCTTCCGCCGCGCCGCAGGCGCCTGTCGCCGTCCAATCCACGCAGGCCTTCCTGTCCGGCCCGCCGACGCTGACCTTCGCCGCGGACTGGAGCGTCACCCTCTCCGGCCAGCCGGAGGCGGGCGGACCGTTGGACATCGTCTATGACACCACGCGCCTGCCGCTCTGCCGCGGCGACGGGTGGACCATCACCGGCTTCTCGATGACGAACCGCGGGCCGGTGCAGCGCTTCGCCGTGGCGGATGCCACCACCGTGGGCGCCGTGGCACAGGTGCAGCTGGCGCTCGCGCAGGGCGGCACGCTGGAGGTGTGGTTCCACAACACGGATGCCACCGGCTGCTCCGCCTGGGACTCGAACCTCCAGTACAACTTCCACACGTGGGTGACGCAGAACCCGACGATTTCGTTCCACCCCGCGCCGGCATGGACGTACACGGTCCACGGCACGCTCCAGGGCGGCACCACGCTGATGGTGGACTACGACATCGGCCGCATCGCGCAGTGCCGGGCGCAGTACATGAATTACAAGGCCTGGGGCACCACCGTGCACTACCGCATCAACGGCGGCCCGGTGACGATGCTCAGCCTGACGACGAGCTGGGGCGAATGGGACGCCGAGTTCTGGCGGCAGGTGCCCGCGTTTATTCCGCTGCCGCCCGGCCCCGCGACGCTCGAGCTGTGGTTCTCCAGCCAGGACCGCAAGGGCTGCCAGCAGTGGGACTCGCGCTACGGGCAGAACTACGGCTTCGCCATCCAGTGATGTGATTCACGACGGGGCCCGGGGCGCGCACGCCTTGCGAGCTCCGGGTCTCAGCCTCCGAGCGACAGCAAGCGCTCCACCGCCGCGCGCACATCGCGCAGCAGCGCCGGGTCCGTCACCGCGACGAAGATGGTGTCGTCTCCCGCCACCGTCCCCGCGAGCCCCGGCAGCTCCGGCTCCTTGTCCAACGCCAGCGCGAGCACCGGCGCGAAGCCCGGCGCCGTTCGAACCACCAGGAGGTTCGGCGGCGCCTCCAGGATGGTGACGCGCGGTCGCTCCGGCACCACCACGGGCATGGCCGGCGCGCGCTGGTAGCGCCCGCCCACCTTCACGACGCCCAGCTTCTTCAGCCGCCGTGACAGCGTCGACTGGCTCGGCGCCTGCCCCTCGGCCTCCAGGAGCTGTTGCAGCACGGCCTGATCGCCGATCTCACGTTCGGTGATGAGCCGCAGGATGGCCTCGTCCAGGTTCATTCCCACCAACATGCATCCCCGTGAATATTCATGCAAGAACCTGCATGCGCCCGTTGCGAATAATCCGCTTGCGCGGCGTGTCGTTCTGCATAATATCCGCCGCCTTTTCGCGGCAATGCACGCATTTTCACGCATATTCATCACGAATATGCAGGCAGCCGCTGTCGGGGAGGCAGGCCCATGAAGCACGTCACGCACATCAAGGATCTGGGGCCCGAGGGCGTGGAGGCGGTGCTCGCGCAGGCGGCCGCGTGGAAGCAGAAGGGCCCGGAGCAGGCGCTGTTCGCCAACACCCTGCTGGGCATGGTGTTCTTCAACCCGTCGCTGCGCACGCGCACCTCGTTCGAGGCCGTCATGCTGCGCGGCGGTGGCAACGCCATCATCCTGGACGTGGGCGCTGGCGTCTGGAAGCTGGAGCACCGCGAGGGCGCGGTGATGAACGCGGACCGGGCCGAGCACCTCAAGGAGGCCGCGCCCGTGCTGTCCCGCTTCGTGGACATGCTGGGCGTGCGCACCTTCTCGCAGGGCGGCGGTGACGAGGAGGACGAGCTCGACCCCGTCATCAACGCGTTCCGCAAGTGGGCCACCGTGCCGGTGGTGAGCATGGAGTCCGCGCGCGAGCACCCCTGCCAGGGCCTGGCGGACGTGCTCACGCTGCGCGAGACGTTCGGCGGCACGAAGAAGCTGCCAGTGACGCTGACGTGGGCGCCGCACATCAAGCCGCTGCCCAAGGCCGTGCCCAACTCCTTCCTGCTGAGCGCGGCGGCCGCGGGGTGCGAGGTCCGCGTGGCCCATCCTCCCGGCTTCGAGCTGCACCCGGCCGTGCGCGCCGAGGCGGAGGCATACGCCAAGGCCACGGGCGGAAGCATCACCTACACCCACGACCAGGACGAGGCGCTGGTCGGCAGCCGCGCCGTCTACGCCAAGTCGTGGGGCCCCACGGCCGCGGCGGCCTTCTCGCCCAACGACGTCACCGCGCTGCTCGCCTCCTACTCCGGCTGGATGCCCACGCGGCTGACGATGTCGCGCGCGGCGAAGGACGCGGCCTTCCTCCACTGCCTGCCCGTGCGCCGCAACGTGGAGGTGGCCGATGAGGTCCTGGACCACCCGAGCAGCCGCGTCGTAGACGAGGCCGGCAATCGCTACCACGTCCAGCGGGCGCTCCTGCACTGGATGCGCTCGCGCTGAGCGGCCCCTCCGCACTCCCACTTTTTTCGACTTCGAGGTCTCACGTGCCCCTCTCGCCCGACCCCTATTCCGCGCTTCGCAACGCGGCGAAGTACGTGCAGCAGTTCCGCCGCAAGACGTTCGTGGTGAAGCTCGGCGGCGCCATGCTCAGCGACCCGCGGCTGCGCCGCGCCGCCTGCGAGCAGATTGCCCTGCTGTGGACCTTCTCCATCCGCCCCGTCGTGGTGCACGGCGGCGGCCCGGAGCTGGACACGCTGTGTGACGCCCTCCACCTGCCCATCGAGAAGGTGGCGGGCCGCCGCATCACCTCCGCGCCCGTGCTGGACGCGGCGAAGATGGTGCTCGCGGGCAAGCTGCACACCGACCTGCTGGCGGACCTCCAGGCGGCGGGTGTGCCCGCGGTGGGCCTGAGCGGCGTGGACGCCGGGCTCATCAAGGCGCGCAAGCGCCCGCCCGTCATGGTGACGGAGGCCGGCGCCACCGAGGGCAAGCTGGTGGACTACGGCCTGGTGGGTGACATCGAGCAGGTGGACACCCGCGTGGTGGAGCACCTGCGCTCGGCCGACTACGTGCCCGTCATCGCCCCGCTGTCGGGCGGCGCGGACGGCGCCGTGTACAACACCAACGCGGACACCGTGGCCGCGGCGCTGGCGGTGGCGCTGTCCGCCGAGAAGCTCTTCTTCCTCGTCCAGGTGCCGGGCCTGCTGAAGAACGTGAGCGACCCTTCGTCGCTCGTCACGCTGGCCAACCTCACGGACCTGGCCACCATGGAGAGCACCGGCGCCATCTCCGGCGGCATGAAGCCCAAGGCGCACGCCATCCGCCACGCGCTCGTGGGCGGCGTGGGCAGCGTGCACCTGGTCAGCGGCGTGCAGCCCAACGCGCTGCTGGAGGAGGTCTTCACCAACGAGGGCAGCGGCACCATGGTCGTGCGGGAGAACGCGCAGAAGCCCGCCGGGGCGGTGGGATGAAGGCGACGGAGCTGCTCCAGGCGCTGGTGGCCATCCCCAGCGTGTCGGGTGACGAGGGCCGCATCGCGGACACCGTGTCCGGGTGGGCGGAGGGCTGGGGTGCGCGCGTCCAGCGGCAGGGCCACAACGTGTGGTTCTCCGTGGGGAGCGGACCTCGCCGGCTGCTCGTCAACTCGCACCTGGACACGGTGAAGCCGTGCGCCGGCTGGACGTACGAGCCCCACGCGCCGGTGTGGCGCGAGGACCGCCTGTACGGCCTGGGCAGCAACGACGCCAAGGGCTGCGTGACGGGGATGCTGCTGGCCGCGAAGACGCTGCTCGCCGAGGGCGCGCCCGCCGACGCGGAGGTGGTGTTCGCCTTCACCGCGGAGGAAGAGACGGGCGGCCAGGGCCTGGGCACGCTCCTGCCGAAGCTGGGGCCGCTGGACGCCGCCATCGTCGGCGAGCCCACCAGCCTCAAGCCCTGCACCGCCCAGCGCGGCATGCTGCTCCTGCGCTGCACGGCGCACGGCAAGAGCGCGCACGTCGCGCACGCGCACTCCACCGAGGCCGTCAACGCCATCCACCTGGCCGCGACGGACATCGCGGTGCTGGCCGAGCTGCGCTTCCCGCCCCACCCGCTCCTGGGCGAGGCGCGGGCGCAGGTGACGCAGGTGCTGGGCGGCCTCGCGCGCAACCAGGTGCCGGACCGGTGCGAGTTCTTCGTGGACCTGCGCACCACGCCGGGCATGGAGCACGCGGCGGTGGCCCGGCAGGTCGCGGCCGCGCTGAAGAGCGAGGTGCAGGTGCATTCGGAGCGCTACCTCCCGAAGGCGACCTCGGCGGAGCAGCCCATCGTCCGCGCGGCGGTGGCGGCGTCCGGCGAGCAGCCGGTGGGCTCCAGCACGGCGTCGGACTGGGCCTTCCTGGGGGACATCCCCGCGGTGAAGGTGGGCCCCGGCGACACGCTGCGCAGCCACCTGGCGAACGAGTTCATCACCCGGGCGGAGCTGGAAGCCGGCGCCGCCTTCTACACGCGACTGGTGCGCGGTTACTTCGAGGAGGTGGCGCGTGGCTGAGACGCTGTGGGGCAAGGGCCTTCCCCTGGACGCGGCCATCCACCGCTTCACGGTGGGCAACGACCCGGTGGTGGACCTGGCGCTCGCGCCGCATGACGCGCTCGGCTCGGCCGCGCACGCGCGGATGCTAGCGCGCGTGGGCCTGCTGAAGGACGCGGAGGCGAAGGCCCTGGTGACGGCGCTCAAGGCGCTGCACGACGAGGCGCGCGCGGGCACCTTCGGCATCCGCCCCGAGCAGGAGGACGGCCACACCGCGCTGGAGGCGGCGCTGGTGGAGCGCGTGGGCGAGCCGGGCAAGCGCATCCACCTGGGGCGCTCGCGCAACGACCAGGTGCAGCTGGCCCTGCGCCTGCTGCTGCGCGAAGAGGTGCTCACGCTGGGCGCGCGGGCGGCGGAGCTGGCCGGGGCCTTCCTGGACTTCGCGCAGGCGCACGCGGACGTGGCGCTGCCGGGCTACACGCACCTGCGTCGGGCCATGCCGTCCACCTTCGGGCTGTGGGGCATGGCCTTCGCGGAAGGGCTGCTGGAGGAGCTGGAGGCGCTGCGCGGCGTGTGGGCGCGGCTGGACCGCTGCCCGCTGGGCGCGGCGGCGGGCTTCGGCGTGCCCCTGCCCATCGACCGGGAGTACGTGGCGACGCTGCTCGGCTTCTCGCGCGTGCAGCGCAGCCCCATCGACGTGCAGAACGGCCGCGGCCGGCACGAGGCGGCGGTGCTGGGCTGGGCCTGCTCCGTGGCGGGCACGCTGGAGAAGTGGCTGTGGGACGTGCAGCTCTACAGCATGGACGAGTTCGGCTTCCTCGGGCTGCCGGACGCGTACACCACGGGCTCGTCCATCATGCCGCAGAAGAAGAACCCGGACGTGGTGGAGCTGGCGCGGGGCCGCTGCCGCGAGCTGCGTGGCCTGGCGCACCAGGTGGAGGCGATTGCCGGCGGGCTGCCCTCCAGCTACCACCGCGACTTCCAGCTCCTGAAGTCCCCCACCCTGACGGCGCTGGGCTCCACGCGCGAGCTGCTGGACGTGCTCACCCGGCTGGTGCCGGCGCTCCAGGTGAAGGCGGACGCGGCGGCGCGCGCGAGCGACGACACGCTGTACGCGGCGCACCATGCCTATGCGCTGGTGGCCCAGGGGCTGGCCTTCCGCGACGCCTACAAGCAGGTGGGCCGCGAGCTGGTGGAGGGCACCTTCCGCCCCGACCGCGGCGCCCTGACGGCCACCCACCTGGGTGGCGCCGGCAACCTGGGACTGCCCCAGGCTCGCGAGGAGCTGGCCGCGGCGCGCGCCTGGCTCGACGAGACACACCGCGCCGTGGCCTCCGCCGCCGGGCGCGTCTGGACGTTTTGAAGTGCTTCCCCGTGAGGAGCGAATCATGAGCAACAAGAAGAACGCAGTGCTGGCCTTCTCCGGCGGACTCGACACCGCTTTCTGCACCGTCTACCTGCGCGAGCAGGGCTACGACGTCACCACCGTCACGGTGGACACCGGCGGCTTCCCGCCCGAGCAGCTGGCGCGCATCGCAACGCTGTCCAAGCAGCTGGGGGCGGTGGAGCACGTGACGGTGGACGCGCGCGAGACGCTCTTCCAGGGCTACCTGCGCTACCTCATCGCTGGCAACGTGCTGCGCGGCCAGGTCTACCCCCTGAGCGTGTCCGCGGAGCGGGCCTGCCAGGCGGTGGAAGTCGTCCGCGTGGCGCGCGAGAAGGGCGTGCAGGCGCTGGCCCACGGCAGCACGGGCGCGGGCAATGACCAGGTGCGCTTCGACGTGGCCTTCCGCTCGCTGGCGCCGGAGCTGGAGCTGCTCACGCCCATCCGCACGCTGTCCCTGAGCCGGCAGCAGGAGCTGTCCTACCTGGCCGAGCGCGGCGTCCACATGCCCCCGAAGCTGGGCTCGTACTCCGTCAACGAGGGCATGTGGGGCACCTCCGTGGGCGGCGCCGAGACGCTGGACTCCTGGAAGGCGCTGCCCGAGGCCGCCTTCCCCGGCGGCGAGCTGCCCGCGGACCTCAAGCCCCGGCCGCTCACGATTTCCTTCGAGAAGGGCGTCCCCGTCGCGCTGGACGGAGAGAAGCTGGGCCCCGTGAAGCTCGTCGAGGCGCTCAACGCGCTGGGGCGCACCTACGGCATCGGCCGCGGCGTGCACCTGGGTGACACGATTCTGGGCATCAAGGGCCGCGTGGGCTTCGAGGCGCCGGCGGCGCACCTGCTCGTCACCGCGCACCGCGAGCTGGAGAAGCTGGTGCTCTCCGGCAAGCAGCTCTTCTGGAAGGAGTCGATGGGCAACCTCTACGGCTCGCTGCTGCACGAGGGCCACTTCTTCGACCCGCTGGTGAAGGACCTGGAGGCGTTCCTCACCTCGTCGCAGGAGCGTGTGACGGGTGACGTGCGGCTGGTGCTGCACGCGCGCACCCAGGTGGTGGAGGGCGTGCGCTCGCCGCACTCGCTGATGGACGCGAAGGTGGCGACGTACGGAGAGGCCAACGTGCTGTGGAACGGCTCGGAAGCCGCGGGCTTCGCCAAGCTGTACGGCGTCGCGCAGATGCTCTCGCATCGCGCGAAGTGAAGTGAGGGTGCCATGAAGGTTTTCGTCGACAAGGTGGGCAGCGTCACCCGCAACCTCGGCCTGGGGCGGACGGTCCACCTCGCCTCCGAGGTGAAGGCCGAGGAAGGCGCCGTGGTGGCCGTGCGCATCCACGGGGAGAAGAGCACCTACAACCAGCTCGAGGACGTGCACGGCCGGCTGGTGACGCTGCACGCCGGCGACATCGTCGTGGGCGCGCTGGGTCACCGCAACGCGCTGCACGGCTACGAGGGCGTGGTGCCCGAGACCGTCACCGTGGGTGAGCGGCTGCACGTGCTCAACATGGGCGGCGTCATCGGCAAGTGCACCTCGCACAACCACGGCGTGGGCCTGCCCTTCGAGGCCGAGGTGCTGGGCCAGGTGCTGGAGTTCCCGGAGCTGATGTCGCGCACCGGGCAGCCGGCGCACGTGTCCTCCGGCGCGCTGAAGGGCACGTCGGCGCCGGTGAAGTGCCCCGTCGTCTACGTGGTGGGCACCTGCATGAACGCGGGCAAGACGTTCGCCGCCGCGGCCATGGTGCGCAAGCTGGCGCAGGCGGGCTTCCGCGTGGGCGGCGCCAAGCTGACGGGCGTGTCGCTGATGCGCGACACGCTGAGCATGCAGGACTCCGGCGCGGACGTGGTGATGGACTTCACGGACGCGGGCATCGTCTGCACGGGGCCCCGCACGGGCGCGCGCGTGGCGCGGGTGCTGTTCTCCGAGCTGGCGGCGGAGAACGTGGACGTCATCGTCGCGGAGACGGGCGACGGCATCATGGGCGAGTACGGCGTGCAGGGCATCCTCGCCGACCCGGAGCTCAAGAGCCTGGCGGGCGCGTGGGTGCTGTGCGCCAACGACCCGGTGGGCGCGTCCGGCGGCGTGCGGCACCTGCGCGAGACGTACGGTATCGAAGTGGACGTGGTGGCCGGCCCGGCCACGGACAACGCCGTGGGCGTGCGCTTCGTGGAGCAGGTGGTGGGCATCCCCGCTCGCAACGCCCGCGCGGACGCGGCGGCGCTGGGCGGACTCATCCTGGAAAAGCTCGCCCCCAAGCTGGGCGCGGGGAGGAAGTCATGACGCAGGTCAACATCTACATCCTGGGTGCCTCCGGCTTCGGCGGCGGCGAGCTCCTACGCATCCTCTCCAACCACCCGGCGGTGGGCAGCATCCGCGCCGTCTCGCGACACCACGCCGGCGAGCCCATCCACAAGGTCCATCCGCACCTGCGCGGGCTGGTGGAGGGCCGCTTCGAGGCGGAGCCCGACTGGAAGTGGCTGGCGGACTGCCAGCAGCCCGTCGTCTTCAGCGCCCTGGGGCACGGCGAGCTGGCCAGGCAGTTCGCGGGCCTGGAGAAGCAGTGGGCGGAGGTCGGCATCGCTGAGCGCCTGCTCCTGGTGGACCTGTCCTCCGACTTCCGGCTGGACCACCCGGGCCGCTACGCGGGTGCCTACGGCCGCCCCCACCCCTCCCCCGAGCTCCTGGGCACCTTCACCTACGGCCTCACCGAGTGGAAGCGCGAGGCGGTGAAGACTGCGAAGCGCATCGCCAACCCGGGCTGCTTCGCCACGGCGGTGCAGCTGGCGCTCCTGCCTATCGCCTCCACGCCGGGCCTGGGGCTGCTCGCGGTAACGGGCATCACCGGCTCGTCCGGCTCGGGCTCGCTG
This sequence comes from Pseudomyxococcus flavus, assembly GCF_050038885.1. Classification (NCBI taxonomy): domain Bacteria; kingdom Pseudomonadati; phylum Myxococcota; class Myxococcia; order Myxococcales; family Myxococcaceae; genus Pseudomyxococcus; species Pseudomyxococcus flavus. The sequence goes on from NZ_CP143624.1 coordinate 554,571, forward strand.
CCCGGCGAGGGCACGCACCACCCGACGCGCGCGCACGACTTCCGCGCCTACAAGCCGCTGGAGCACCAGCACGAGGCCGAGGTGGAGGTCATGCTGGTGGCCCACGGCGCGCAACGGCACCGGCTGGCCTTCGTGCCGCACTCGGCGCCCATGGTGCGCGGCATCTTCGCCACCGTGCAGTTCGAGTGGCCGGAGCATGGCGGCGCGGTGGTGACGGCGTCGCTGATGGAGAAGTACCGCCGCTACTACGAGGGCTCGAAGTTCGTGCGCATCGTCGAGGGCACGCCGCGCATCGCCGCGGTGGCCGGCAGCAACTTCTGCGACATCGCGGTGGCCACCAAGGGCCGCTCTGTGGCGGTCATGGCCGCGCTCGACAACCTGGTGAAGGGCATGGCCGGCCAGGCGGTGCAGAACTTCAACGTCGCCCTGGGGCTGCCGGAAGACACGGCGCTGCGTCAGGCCGCCTGCTACCCGTAGGCCGCGCGTCACCGGGGCCTGGGCGCGCGCGCCCGGGCCCTCCTCGTGGGCGCGCCACCTCGCCCTGGGGGCTGTCAGGCGCCTCCTGCGCGAGCAGCTCCCGCATCAGCTTCCGCCCGAGCAGCAGCCCCAGCAGGAGGCTCACCACCATGCCGGTGGCGGACACCGCCGTCATCCACGTCTTGCCCTGCCCCAGCGAGCTGCCGAAGAGCGTCGTCAGCAGCGTCCCGGGGACGGTGCCCACCGCGGCCCCCAGCGCCAGCGGCCCATAGCGCGCACCGGACGCGGAGGCCGTCGCCAGCATCACGTCCGCGGGTATCACCGAGTTGACGCAGGCGAGGAAGCCCAGCTGGAAGCCATGCTCCTTCGCGGCGCGCTCGAACACCGGGTGCTTGTCCCCCGCCAGACGCCGCATGGGCTTGCGACCCAGCCTGTGCGCCAGGACATGGATGAGCCCCGTGGCCAGCACCGTCCCGACGAGGGCGTACGCCGTGCCTGCCGCCATGCCGAAGAGGATGCCGCCCACGGCCGTGAAGAGCTGCCCGGGCAGCAACGTCACCGGCCGCACCGCCAGCAAGAGGATGAAGGCCACGGGCGCCAGCGCTCCCAGGGGCCGCAGCCACTCCGAGAGCGTGCGCTGATCCAGGTACTGGGGCCCCAACAGCCGCAGCCCCACGAGCAGCCCGATGGAGATGCAGAGCGGCCCGATGAGCTTGAGACCCGCTCCCAGCCGTCCTCCCTTGGAACGGGGGTGCTTGGACATGGCCCAAAGCTGGGAAGCCTCTTACCTGGACGCAAGAGCAGGCGGGCACGAAGCGGCAGGCTTGCATTACGCCTCACCCTGGCATTTTGCCTCGCCCACCGGCCGAGCAGGAACCTCGTCCAGCGCGTCTGTGTTCAGCGCAACTGCGCTATGGTCCCGCGCTTCGAACCAAACGGGTAAGGGACGATGCACTTCGAGTTGGCCTTCGTACTGATTTTCGCCATCGCGACCGCCGTGGCCATCGGCGCGCGGTATTTCAAGTTCCCCTATACGGTTGCCCTGGTCGTCGCGGGTCTGCTGTTGGGGACGTTCAAGGCGTTCGAGCCGCCGCACCTCACGAAGGAGCTGCTCTTCGCCATCATCCTCCCGGGCCTGCTCTTCGAAGCGGCCTTCCACGTCGAGTTCCGCAAGTTCTGGAAGAACAAGATGGCCATCCACGCCCTGGCGATTCCCGGGCTCGTGGCCTCCGCGGCGCTCACGGCCTTCATCCTCACCCGAGTGGTGGATGGGCTGGACTTCGTCCATGGCTTCGGGATGCTGTCCGCGCTGGTGTTCGCGTCCGTCATCGTGTCGACGGACCCCATCGCCGTGGTGGCGCTCTTCAAGTCGCTGGGCGCGCCCAAGCGCCTGCTCATCCTCGTGGAGGGCGAGAGCCTGCTCAACGACGGTTCCGCCGTCGTGCTCTTCACGCTCATCGTGGCGGTGGCCACCGGCGGCCAGTTCACGGTGGGCGGAGCCCTGTTCGACTTCATCAAGGTGTTCGGCATGGGCGTGCTGGTGGGCAGCGCGCTGGGCTTCGCCGTCGCGCAGGTCATCAAGCGCGTGGACGACGCCATGGTGGAAATCACCCTCACCGTCATCGCGGCCTACGGCTCGTTCGTGGTGGCCGAGCACTTCCACTACTCGGGCGTCATCGCGTCGGTGGTGGCCGGCATGCTGTGCGGCAACTGGGCCACGCATGAGGGCATGAGCCCCGCCACCCGCGTGGCGGTGGAGAGCTTCTGGGAGTACCTGGCCTTCGCGCTCAACTCCGTGGTGTTCCTCCTCATCGGCCTGGAGGTGCAGCTCTCCTCGCTGCTGGCGTCGTGGAAGCCCATCCTCGCGGCCTACGTGGCGGTGATGATTGCCCGCGCGGTGGTTGTCTACGGCGTGTCCGCGCTGCTGCGCTTCACCAAGGAGAAGATGCCCTGGTCCTGGAGCGCGGTGCTCACCTGGAGCGGCCTGCGTGGTGCCATCTCCATGGTGCTGGTGCTCGGTCTCCCCAACGACTTCCCGCACCGCGAGCTGCTGGTGAACATGACGTTCGGCGTGGTGGTGCTCTCCATCATCTTCCAGGGCCTCACCATGGCGCCGCTGCTGCGCAAGCTCCGCATCACCGGCCTCAAGGACGAGTTCCAGGAGCAGTACGAGCTGGCCCGCGGCCGGCTGGGCGCCATCCACGCCGCCATGGCCGCGCTGGAAGCCATGCGCCGCACCCGGGAGATTCCGGCCGACGTGGTGACGCAGCTGGAGAAGGACTATCAGGAGAAGGAAGCCGTCGCGGAGAAGGAGCTGGCCGCGCTCAAGCAGCAGTCGATGCGCTTCCACGAAGAGGAGCACCAGGAGGCGGTCCGCCGTGTCCTCATCGTGGAGAAGGCGTCGCTGCTCAAGGCCTATCAGTCCGCCACCATTGGCAAGGAGGCCTTCGAACGGCTGACGGCGGAGCTGGATGAGCGCATCCACGCCGCCGACGCCGCCGAGAACCACGTGCCGTCGCAGGACGAGGCCCCGGCCTCGGCAGGCGCCGCGAGCGCGTGAGTCGCCAGGGCACGGCACATCCGCCTGACGACAGTCGGGCGGTTATGCCGTGCCAGCAGGCCTGCCTGCCCCTAGACTCATGGGCGTGAAACCACGAAAGCAGGCGTACCCGCAGCGGCTTCGCAGAGTGCTCGTCGCGACGGACTTCTCGGAGTCGAGCACGCACGCGATAGGACGGGCCGCGTACCTTCCGCTCGAGGCTGGAGCGAAGTTGTTGGTGACGCACGCGCTCCCCAGCCGGATGCCCACGGAGGTGGGGACACGCGCGCTGCAAGGCACCGCGCGCGAGTTGGAGCGTGTCGCGGAGCGCCTGCGCAAGGCGCTTCGGACCGCGGGGAGCTCGGCCACCGTCGAGACGCACATCTCCCGCGGGAAGCCCGTGGATGCGCTCCTGCGCCGGGCCGATGCCTTCGGCGCGGAGCTCATCCTGCTGGGCCGGCACGGCGCCAAGCCGCTGCGCAACATGTTCCTGGGCTCCACGGCGGAGAACGTCATCCGGCGCGGCCACCTGCCGGTGCTCATCGCCAACCGGCAGGCCACCGGACCCTACCTGCGGCCTGTGGCGGCCGTGGACGCGGACGCGACGTCGCGCAATGTGACGGGCTTCGTCCCGACGCTGATGACACCGGGCTCCGAGCTGACGTTGGTGCATGCGTACGACGTCCCCCTGGAGTACGCGGTGTTCCCCGGCCTGCCGTCCAAGGAGCGCACGCAGTACCAGAAGACGTTCAAGGCGGCCGCGGAGCGCAAGCTCTCGGCGCTGCGGCGGGAGCTCGACGCACGCGGAGTGCCGCACCAACTGGTGATGGAGAACGGTGGCTCGCGCTCCATCGTCCTCGAGTTCGTGGACGACCAGGGCGCGGACCTGCTGGCGCTGGGCACCCGGGCACGCTCCGGCGTGGCGTATGCGCTGCTCGGCAGCGTCGCGACGGACCTGATTCGGGAGGCGAAGTGCGACGTGCTCGTCGTCCGGGAGCGCGAGCCCGCCGCGTAGGCCGCGTAGGAGGTGGCGCCCGGCCCGCGTCGGCCCAGGCCGTAAGCACGAGGCCGGCCGGGGCGCTCCGTTCAGGCGGCAGATACCTTCCAGCCCCGGCACTGCCGTAAGCACGAGGCCCGCCGCGGCGCTCCGCTCAGGCGGCAGGCAACTACTGCCCCGGGCACTGCCGTAAGCACGAGGCCCTGGGTCGCTCCGCTCAGGCGGCAGGCAACTACTGCCCCGGACACTGCCGTAAGCACGAGGCCCTGGGTCGCTCCGCTCAGGCGGCAGGCAACTACTGCCCTGGGCACTGCCGTAAGCACGAGGCCTGTGAGGCGCTCCGCTCAGGCGGCAGGCAATTTCCGGTCCTCGGCATACGCCGTAAGCGCGAGGCCGGCCGCAGCGCTCCGCTCAGGCCTCGGGCGACTTCCGTTCCTCAGTGCTGGCCGCGGGTGGCGGCTCCGACGGAGGCGATGCGGTCACCTGCTCTGCAGACATGACGGACGCGGCAGCTTGCAACGCGTGCGCATGCTCCGCTTCGGACGGCACGGAACCCGTCGACACCGGAGGCTCAGCCGCGGCCTGCGCCACGGCAGTGGGCGTGGATGCGGTGCCGGGCTGCGTCTGGGCGCCGTCGGACGTCCCAGCCTGCTCTGAAGTGTTGGACTCCGGCGTAGCAACAAGCTGCGCCGCCGCCACATCGGGCGTCGCCGAAGCCACGGATGCTGCGTCCGAGGCCGTGCCCCCAGACGTGGCGGCCTGCGCCTCCCGCTGCTCCAGCCGGGCGCCGCCCTGCTCCGCCGCGCGGAGGAACTCGTCGTACTCGGACTTGCGCTCCTGGGCCTTCGTCTGCGCCTTCACCGTCTGCTGCGCCGCCGCGGCCCGCCCCATCGTCACCGCCCGAGCGGTGAGCACGACGCCCCCGGCGAACGCCGCCACGCTCAGGAGCGAGCCCAACCCGCCCAGCCACAGGCCATTCACACCGTTCTGAACGAAGGCCAGCGCGTGCACGAACGCCGAACCCGCGACCGCGGCGCCGCCCGCCGTGGTCCATGGGCGCAGCTCGATGATCCGCGCGGCGAAGTAGCTCAGCAGCGGCAGCACACCGAGCACCCACAGGTTCTCCAGCAGCACCGCCAGCGCCACCCGCAGCACCCCCACCGGCACCGCCTGGATGCGCACGCTCAGCCGCAGCGTCAGCGCCACGCTCAGAATCGAACCGGCGACGACCGCGATGAACCCCAGTCCCATGATGAACTGGAAGCGACGAACACGGACGCGCAGCGGTTCGAGGACACTCGTCTTGGAGCTCACGGGCAGGCAGCCTACCCCACTTCAGCCCTCGTCCTCCTCCGCGTCCGCCGAGCCCCCCGCCGTGCGGGCAGGCGGGCCGTCCCCGTAGAAGACCTCCTCCAGGACCAGTCCCTGCGGTGGCGCGGTGGGCCCGGCGCGCTTGCGGTCCCTGGACGCCAGCACCTCCGCCACCCAGGCCTCGGGGCGCCGCCCCTTCCCTACCTCCACCAGCGTCCCGGCCAGGTTGCGCACCATGTGCTTCAGGAACGCGGTGCCCTCCACCACGAAGGACACGGCATCGCCCGAAGCCCCTTCCACGGCCAGGCCCCGGACTTCGCGCACCGCGTGCTTCGCCTGGCAGTCCGACGCGCGGAACGCCGAGTAGTCATGCCGCCCCACCAGATGCACGGCGGCCCGCCGCATGGCCTCCACGTCCAGCGGCGCGAAGATTTCCCAGTGCGTCATCCGACGCAAGGGCGAGCGCGTGCGCCGGTTGCTCACGCGGTAGCGGTAGCGCTTGCCCAGGGACCAGCGGCGCGGGTCGAAGTCCTCGGGCACCTCCACCGCGTCCACCACGGCCACGTCGGGGGGGAGCATGCCGTTGAGGCCCATGAAGTAGGCCTTCATGGGCAGCACCCGGCGCGTATCGAAGCAGGCCACCTGCCCCAGGGCATGGACGCCCGCATCGGTGCGCCCCGCGGACGCCACCGAGACGCGCTCTCCCAGCAGGCGCTCCAGGCCCTCTTCCAGCACGGACTGGATGGAGGGCCCCTGGGGCTGCACCTGCCAGCCCACGTAGCGCGTCCCTTCGTATTCGAGCGTCAGCTTCAGCCGGGGCATGGTCAGCGGTACTTGAGCCAGGACTCGAGCAGCTCTGCCACCATGCGGCCCGCGGAGACGTTGTTGCGGCGGGCCACCGCTTCGAGCGCCTCGGACACGGACTGACTCAGCGGGACGGCGAGCGTGCGCGGCTCGGTGCGGTCATCGGCCGCGGGCGGCTCGGGCTCCGGCTCCGGCGCGGACGGCCCTCTCGCGGTGTCGAGCGCGCCCACGACCTCGGACAGCTCCAGCGCCTCTTCCGACGTCGGCGCCGCCGCGGCGCGCACGGCCAGTCGGCGCTGCTCTCCGGCCAGCTCCTCCTCGAAGAGCTGCTTGATGAAGTTGGAGAGGTGCAGCGGCGTGGGCGTGAACTCGTAGGCGTCGAGGAAGGCGTCCAGGTCCTGCTGCATCTGCGCGGCCGTCTGGTAGCGCTTGTCGCGGTCTCGCTCCAGCGCTTTCATCAGGATGACTTCCAGCCGCTCCGGCAGGTCCTCGCGGAAGTACGACGGCGCGTAGATTTTCCCCTCGGTGATGCTGCGCATCACCGCCGCCTCGGACTCTCCCGTGAAGAGCTTGAAGCCGGTGAGCCACTCATAGAGGACCACACCCAGGGAGAACACGTCGCTGCGGCAATCAAGGGGCTTGCCCAGACACTGCTCCGGGCTCATGTAGCTGAGCTTGCCTTTGATTTCGCCGTTGCGCGTCTGCTCCATCTGGTTCGCGGCCTTGGCGATGCCGAAGTCCAGAATCTTCACCGAACCGTCGAAGGCGACGACGACGTTCTCCGGCGAGACGTCCCGGTGGACGATGTTGAGCGGGTTGCCGTACAGGTCCACCTTGGTGTGCGCGTGGTGAAGGCCCGCGCAGACGCACGAGGCAATCTTCACCGCGTACACCAGCGGGAAGGGAATCCCGAGCGCCTCCGCCTTGGGCACGACGCGGCGCATGTCGCGGCCGGACACGTACTCCATGGCGATGAAGTAGCTGTCCGCGATCTTTCCCAGGTCGTGAATCTGCACGACGTTGGGATGATTGAGCTGCGCGGCGAGCCGGGCCTCGTTGAGGAACATCTTCACGAAGGCCGCGTGCTTGGACAGATGCGGGCGGATGCGCTTGATGACGACCGGTGCTTCCCGGCCGTCCTCCTGCTGCTGGTGCGCCAGGAATATCTCAGCCATCCCTCCCACGGCGATGCGGTCGATGAGGCGGTACTTTCCAAAGCGGCCGGTGTCGCGCTGAGGGGCGGCGGGAGGCATGGCCCGGCGAGCCTACCCGTGCCGGGCCACGGAGTGCCACCAAACTCGGGCGGCGCTCGCAGGGTCGCTATTCGTACCTGCAGACCTCCGCGACCTCATCCCAGGCGCCACCCCCGTCGAGGCATCGGTCGATGTCCCAGCCTTCGAAGAACCAATAGATGAGCGCCGCGGCGACGAAGGCCATGCACATGACGAACACGATTCGCTCCCAGCGCCGCATGCGAATGAGTGTACCGGAGTGCGAGTGAGCAGACCGAGGGCACACCGCCTCGGTCCCTGGTGCTACCGGACCTGCACCCGGTGCACCTTCAACGCCGGTTCCTGTCCGGAGGGCGGCGGAAAGTCGAGCGCGGACGGCCCCAGCGAGCCCAGCGCATTGCCCTGCCGCCCCGCCTGGGAAACCCCTTCCAGCACCATCGCCTCGAAGCGGCGAGCGGCCAGCCCCGCGTGGTTGCAGCACGCCACCAACTGCCCGCCCGGGCTCACCACGCGCGCGGCGGCCTCGGCCAGCCGGGCATAGTCGCGCGCGGCGGAGAACCGCCCGCTCCGCGTCGTGGAGAACGACGGCGGGTCGGAGATGACGATGTCGAAGGACTCGCCCTTCTTCGCCAGCCGCTTGAGCCACTCGAACACGTCGCCGGCCACGTAGTCATAGCGGTCCACCGACTGGCCATTGAGGCGTGCGTTCTCCTCGCCCCACTCCAGCACCCGCCGGCTCGCATCCAGATTGAGCACCCGCTTCGCGCCGCCCGCCGTGGCCACCACGCCGAAGGCACAGGTGTACGCGAACAGGTTGAGCACGGTGAGCCCCCGCGCGTGCGCCAGCAGCCAGGCCCGCGTGTCCCGCATGTCCAGGTACAGGCCGACCGACAATCCCTGTCCGGGACGGATGAGGAACGAGAGGCCGTTCTCGAGCGCCGTCAGGGACTCCACCGGCTCGCCCCGCGCGGGCAGCTCGGGCGCGAGCGACTCCTTCGCCACGTTGGCCAGGACGCGCGCCTCCCGAGGACGGCGCTTGAGATAGATGCTGCGCGGCGCCCAGGCCGCCGCGGCGGCGTCGAGCAGCGTCTCCTCCTCCGCGGGCGAGAAGTCGCGGTAGAGGCTGATGACGTACAGGTCGCCGAACACATCCGCGGTCACGTCCGGCACGCCGTCCGCTTCGCCATTCAGCACGCGCAGGGCCGTGGTCCGGGCGTCCCCGAGCAGCGGCCCGCGCCGGCCGCGCGAGGCGCGCAGCGTGTCCACCAGTGAGCCAGGCAAGGCGCCCATGACGCCGCTCAAGTCCCCAGCCGTGCGCGCGTCCAGACGCGCTCCATTGCCTGGGTCGCCGCGCGGGAAAGCTCGGTGTACTCGAGCCCCAGCAACTGGCCCTCGCGAACACAGACGCGTCCGTTGACCACGGTCCAGGCCACCGGCGACTGGGCCAGCTGCCCAAGCAGGTGCGGCGAGTAGCCCGTCTCCGGGTCGGCCGTCGGCACCACGTCATAGACGACGACGTCCGCGATGCTCCCTTCCTCCACGTTGCCCGAGGGCAGGCCGAACAGCCGCGTGCACAGCTCCGCGGGACCGTTGATGAGCAGGTGCGCCAGCGCGCCGTCCACGTCCGGCAGCCGCCCGGAGCGGGAGATGCGCAGCACGCCCACCGTCGCCGCGAGCAGCTCGTCCTGCAGGCTGCCGTGGCCACCCGTGCCCAGGCCCAGCAGGTGGACCCGCATCAGCACCGAGTCCATGGGGTCCACGCCGTGCTCCAGCGTGCGCGCGCCCCGCGCCGCCAGCGCCACGAAGGCGCCGGTCTGCTCCAGGAGCTCGGCCTCCGCGCTGTCCAGCACGCGCGCATAGCCCGCGATGGCCCGGGGACCGAGCAGCCCCAGCGCATCCAGCCGCGGCACCACCCGCTTGCCATGCTGGGCGTAGGTCGCCGTCAGGTCGTCATCGCTCTCGGCGAGATGGAAGACGGTGGGCGCGTCCAGCACGCGGCTCAGTTCCGCCACGCGGCGCAGGAGCGCGTCGTCGCAGGTGAACGAGGCGTGGAAGCCCAGCGCCCCGCGCACCAGCGGATTCGCCCGGTGCGCGCGGGTGAAGTCCGCGTTGGCCTCCAGCCACGCGTTGGCCTGGGCGGCGCCGTCCAGGCCATGGGTGGAGTGGCTCGTCACCAGCCGCAGCCCCACGGCCTCGGCGGCACGGGCCTGCGCGGCCAGCCCTCCGGCCACGTCCTGGCAGGACAGGTGCTCCACCGCCATCGTGACGCCATGGCGCAGGGCCCGCGCCGCCGCGAAGCGGGTGAGGGCCTCCACGTCCTCGTCCGTGAGGAGACGGGCCACGTGGTGCATCCGCGCGAGCCGCTCCCGGGGCGGCAGCATCAGGAAATGCCCCGTGGGGGGCAGCAACTGGCCGTTGACGAGGTGCGTGTGACAGTCCACCAGGCCCGGGGCGACGAGCCGGCCCCGGCACGCCACTTCCCAGTCACCGGGCAACACGGGGACCTGGGCGTCGGGGGCCACTTGGCGGATGGTATTTCCCTCCACCACCACGGCCATGCCGTGGCGGACGCGCCCATCCGCCCTGAATACGGCACAGTCTTTCAGCAGCAGGCGGCCTTCCATGAAATGCCAGTTCTAACACGCGTGTGGCGCGGCGCGAGGGGCGCCGCCCATCCGGACCATGTTAGGGTCCATACGGTATGACGCCGCTGAGCCCCGCCGTGAACCCGTCGACGCCCGTAACGGCTCCGTCCCCTCGGGGGGCCCTGGCCTTCCGGGACTTGTGGCTCTTCTCGCCGCGAGCGGATTCCCTCATCGTCGCCCTGCCGCTGGCCCTCGCCCTGAGCACCGCCGCCGCCACCGTCCTGCTGGCCCCGGGCGCCGCGGAGGGCGCGCACCGGCTGTCTGCCTGGACGGCGCAGAACCTGCTCGGCAACGCCACCCACGTCATCCTCACGTTCCTCCTCTTCGCCGCGCACCGGGACGTGCTGACCGCCGCCCCGGGCCAGCCCCGCCAGGTGCTCGCGGGCTCGCTGGCCATGCTCGGGGTGGGCACGGTGCTCTTCTTCACCTTCTACGCGGAGCGCACGGCGCACACCTACGGCGTGGCGGTGCTCTTCAACGTCTTCGGCACGCACCACACGCTGTCCCAGCACCGGGGCATCTGGTCGCTCCACGGGCTGCGCGCGAGCAAGGCCGGCCTGCCCGGCGCGTCCGCGATGGAGCGCAAGCTCCAGCAGATGTACGTCCCGCTGATGCTCACCCTGCTGCTGGTGCGCATCTTCTTCGTCCCCGAGTCCGCCGGGCCGGATGCGCCCGCGTACCTGGACGTGGGCCAGGGCCACGTGCTCCCGCACGGGACGCTCGCGGTGCTGCTGGCGGTGTGGCTGGGCTACTTCCTGCTGCTGTTCCGCTCGGTGATGCGCGCGACGTCCGTCAGCGGACCCAAGGTGCTGTACCTCCTGGCCGTGGCGACGGCGACCGGGCTGGTGCTGGTGGCCCCCACCTGGGGGTACGTCATGCTGCCGGGCATGCACGGGCTGGAGTACTACATGCTCACCGCGCGCATGCTGGAGCCGCGCGAGGGTGACACGCCCCGGCTGCCCCGGAAGCTCATCGTCCCGGCGATGATTGCGTCCATGCTGCCGCTGTTCGCGCTGGGCGCGGTGCATGGCCTGCTCCAGCAGGGCATCGTCCGCGGCGCCCTGGGCAGCAACATGGGCGTGGCGGAGACGCATCCCCTGCTGCGCGCCATGACGTCCCTGGGCTTCGCGTGCGTGCTGGCGCACTACTTCGCGGATGCCCTCATCTACCGCTTCCGGATTCCGTCCATCCGCGCGGTGATGCTGAAGCGGCTGGGCTTCAGCTGACCGTGCGTGGGGCCCTCGGAGCCAGCGGCGTCCGGGCGCGCCGCCCTATGCGCAGGAACCCCCAGCGCCCTGCCGCTCGGCATTGGCCGCGAAGGCGTCCCGCAGGAACAGCGAGAGGCCGGCGCGCACCCGGTCGATGTTCTCCGTGAAGCGCGTGTCCGCGACGTACATCTCCCCCAGCCCCCGGTGCATGGCGGGCGGGCACAGGTAGAACCACTTGCCGAGGTACTGCCGGTGCGCCTCGGCCAGGTCCATGACCTCCGTCGAAGCGGGGCTGGCCCCCGCGGCGAGCAGGTCCGCCAGCGCCTTGAAGAGCGCGTCCCCCTCCTCCTTGATGCGCTTCCAGTCCTCCTTCGTGTAGCGCGCCGCTCGCCGGGAGGACTCCTTGTAGGCCTCCGTCTCTCCCCAGCGCTGCTTCGCCTCTTCCTCGTACTTCGACGGGTCGAAGTCGCCGAAGGCCTCGAACATCGCTTCCTTGTCCACGTGCGTCCCCTTCTCCAGCGCGTCCAGCGCTGCGTCCACGGCGTGCACCAGCGCGTCCAGCCGCGAGGCTCGCTCCGTGAGGAGCTGCCGCTGCATCCGCAGCGCGGCGCGCAGGTCGAAGGCGGGGTCGGCCAGGATGCGGCGAATCTCCTCCAGCGGGAAACCCAGCTCCTTGAAGAAGAGCACCTGCTGCAGCCGCTGCAGGTCCGCCTGCGAGTAGAGCCGGTAGCCGGCCTCGCTGCGGTCCGAAGGACGCAACAGGCCCAGCTCGTCGTAGTGGTGCAACGCTCGGATGCTGATTTTCGCCAGCCGGGCGACCTGGCTCACCGTCAGGGCCATCTCCACCTCGTCAGGGAGAGGTGTAGGGCCTCACGTCGCGTGAGGGTCAAGCCTGTGGGAAGGGGAGCTGCTTCTGCTGGCCGGGCACCGGACTGACGGGGCAGCCCTCGACCTCGGCCGGCCGAGAGGAGCCACCCGCGCGAGGCGGGTGGGGCTCCCCCCGGAAGGAGACGGCTCAGTACGCGTTGTTCTGGCCGAACGTCTTGATGGTCTTCTTCTCGAGGTTGCGCTGACGCTCGGTGGCCTCGGTCTCCACCGCGGCGTTACCGGCGAGCGCGTCGGCGGAGGCGCCGAACAGCTTGCGGATGTTGTCGCCGAACAGGGTCACCACGCCGATGGCGGCGATCGCGATGAGGGCCACGATGATGATGTACTCGGTCATGCCCTGGCCACGGGACTTACGGAGCTGCTTCTTCGAGATCGCCTTCATGGAACTCTCCGGGGATTGCAGTGGTGGAAAAGTCACCCTGCTGCTTGGGTGATTCGCACCCTAGGGCAGATCCCACTTCCACCTCCATCGGTCATCGGGAGGATGGCAGGAATTCCCTGTGATTCCAGCCAGTTACCCCTGAATTGTTGATCCACGAACCCCGTTTCAGGGGCTCGCCGGGGCCGCGACAGGGACAGTAGCGCCGTCGCAGGCCGAACGGGGAAGTGCCTCGCAGAGCGAGCGCAGCGCCCGGGCCAGAGTCGCATCGTCCGGGTGCCGGGCCGCCACCTCCCGCCCCAGGGCCACCGTTTCCTGCAGGGCACCCACAGGCGTCCACATGGTGCGCGACGCCCAGATTCGCGCCGTCACCAGCTTCAGGTACGCCGTCACCAGCTCCGGCTCCCGCCCGCCGCGGGCCACCTCCGGCTCCAGCAGCGACGCCGCCAGCGTCAGGTCCTGCTGGGCCAGCGCCGCCTTCCCCAGGGCCAGGGCGGACTCGGGGCTGTCGGGTGCCAGCCGCCGCCACTGCGCCGCCGCGCCGCGCACCATGGGGTCGTTCGGCGCGTGGTAGCGCTCGATGTTCCGGTACAGCCCGGCGGCCTGCTCGGCCGTGGGCGGGTGCTTCTGGACGTAGTCGTGGAGGAAGAGCCGGTCGGCCCCCTCGGGCGAGCGCCGCTCGTCCCGCACCCGCACGTCCAGGTTGGACACGAAGAAGGCGATGGGCGACGCGTACTCGAGCAGGTTGTGGTCGTCCGTGTTGATGGGCCCCTGGCCCGCGAACTCGAGCTGCCCGGCCTCGCTGTGCACCTGCTTGGACAGCAGCGCGAACACGTCGTTGATGCCCACGCGCGACAAGTCCTTCCGCACCTCCGGGTGGCCCATCCGCTCGGCCAGCCGCTCCGCGTCGAAGGCCAGCGGCTTGCGGCTGGCGACCATCACCAGGTCATGCGGCCCCAGCCACGTGGTGGCGTGAGGGAAGGTGTCGCGCAGGGTGCGGACCACCAGCTTGATGAGGTCCTCGTTGCTCTCGTAGGTGTGGATCCACTGCACCAGGATGCCGTCGTCCGCCAGGTGCCGGTCCACCGTCTGGAAGAAGTCCCGCGTGAAGAGGCCGGACACGCCCGCCACCCACGGGTTGGAGGGCACGCTCACCACCAGGTCGTACTTGCGCGGCGACAGCGCCATGAACGTCTTGGCGTCGTCCACGTGCACGTGCGTGCGCGGGTCATCCACCGCGTTGCGGTTGTCGGCCTTGAACAGGCGCGCCGCGTCGATGACGGCCGGGGCAATCTCCACCATGTCCAAGTGCTCCACGGGGTGCGCCAGCACGCTGCCCGCGGTGATCGCCGCGCCGGCGCCCACCAGCAGCACCGTCTTGGGCTCACGGGGGTGCAGGAGCGCGCCCAGGTGTCCGGCCACCACCTGCGTCTCCGCGTCGCCGCCGTTGGACGCGTCAATCTTCCCGTTGAGCTTCATGAAGCGCAGGTTGTCCACGGGCGCGTCCGCCACCATCACCGTGGCGAAGGTGTCGTCCTGGTAGAAGATGGGCCGGATGATGGCCTCGGTCTCCTCCACCAGCTTCGCGTAGCTCTCCGGTGGCTTCTGGTGGGAGCGGATGGAGGCGATGCTCGACAGCCGCACCGCCCAGCCGCTCATGCCGCCCAGCACCACCAGCGCCAGCACCGCCGTGGCGGCCACCGGCCACAGCGCACGCACCGGCTGCGCGGGACGCCCCGGGGCCGCGTGGAAGGCCAGCCCCGCGCCGAGCAGGTTGGCCGCCACGCCCGCGATGAAGTTGCCCTCCATGCCCCACCACGGCATCAGCACCAGCACGCCCAGCGCCGAGCCCGTGATCGTCCCCACCGTGTTCCACAGGTAGACGCCCCCCAGCTGGCGCCCCACCTCGGACACCTTGGCCGTGGCCACGCGCGCCGCCGCCGGGAAGGCCGCGCCCATGAAGAAGGTGGGCACCAGCAACACCAGGCAGCAGAAGCTGAAGGTGAGGAGCTGGAACAGCGGCCACGTGTCCAGCGAGCGCGTCATCATCCACTGCGCCTTGCGGAACAGGTGCGGCAGCCGGACGTAGAGCGGCAGCGCCACGCAGATGCTGGCCACCAGCGCCACCTGCAGCCGGCCGAAGAGCCGCAGCGAGTCCACCTGCCCCTTGCGCGTCATCAGCCAGAAGCTGCCCAGGCCGATGCCCATGATGAACGCCGTGAGGATGAGCGTGAAGGCGTAGGTGGACGCGCCCAGGACGATGGACAGCAGGCGGATCCACGTCACCTGGTACAGCATGGACGTGAAGCCCGACAGCAGCACGCCCACCAGCGCCGCGCGCACCGCGATGCGCGGATAGGACACCTCGTCCTCATCGCCGCCCGCGGGAGGCGCCTGCCCCGGCGCCAGCGCGGGCGCGAACCTGCGGGCCAGCCCCAGCGCGCCAAACGCCAGGAGGATGTTGAGCCCCGCGGCCAGCCCCGCCGACGCGGACAGGCCGATGGCGGGCACCAGCTTCGTGCCGGCGATGAACACGCCCACCGCCGCGCCCAGGCTGTTGACCGCATAGAGGCGCGCCAGCTCGTAGCGCACGCCAGACAGGCTGGAGGCGAAGTGCCGGACCAGCGCGGGCAGCGTGCCGCCCATGAGCAGCGTGGGAATCACCAGCGACGCCGCGGAGACCAGGAGACGGGGTCCCAACCGCCAACCGTCCGGCACCGCCGGTGCCACGCTCAACCAGAGCGCGCCCAGCACATCGAGCACATAGGGGAAGGCCAGCGCGTACAGCCCCACGCCCAGCTCGAGCACGCCGTAAAGGGCCAGGGGGTTCTTTGCCCGGTCGGCTGTCTTCCCGAAGACAAATGCCCCCAGCGCCTGACCGCCCATGAACGTGGCGAGCACCACGGCATGCGCCTGGCCGCTATTCCCCAGGACGTTCCCGAGGTACTTGGACCAGACGAGCTCATAGACAAGGGCAGTCCCCCCAGACAGGAAGAGGAGGCAGGCCACAAGGTTCTTAGGAAAACGCGCCGTAGATGACATGGGGACAGCGCGGAACCTTAGTCGGTATGTTTCAGGCCCACCAAATGAACACCCATCTCCTGCAAGCCGCGATGCTCGCCTGGACTCCGAGCCTGCGGGTGACACGCGCCGAAGGCGATCTCGCCAGCATCCTGCGCCGCCCGGCCGATGCCCTGCTGGAACAACCGCTGCACGATGTCCTCGGTGTGTCGCCCGCGCGCGCCCGCGAGCTCGACGCCCGCGCCCGCGAGGACCGCCGCGCCGTGGAGTTCATCTCCGCGAACCTGGGCGGCGAGGACGCCACGCCCCTGCGCCTGGCGCTGGGCCTGGACGCGGGCGAGGCCAGCGCCACCGTCCAGGACCTCAACGCCCTGCTGGACGGCGCGCCGCCGGTGCAGATTTCGCGGCTGTCGTCCTCGCTCAGCCACGAGATTCGCAACCCGCTCTCCTCCGTGAAGATGGCGGTGCAGACGCTGGCCCGGAACACCGGCCTCAACGACCGGGACAAGCGGCGGCTCACCATCGCCAACCGGGAGATTCGCACCATGGAGCGGATGCTCTGGCTGCTGTCCGAGTACGGCCGGGACACCACGCCGAAGCTGGATGCCCACCCGCTGCGGGGCGTGGTCCAGGAGGCCACGGACATGGTGGCCCCCGAGCTGGCCGAGCGCCGCGTGGAGGTCCACGTGGACGAGGAGCCCGACCTCCCCCGCGTCCGGGTGGACCCGACCCGGCTGCGGCCGGTGCTGGCCCAGGTGCTGCTCAACGTCGCCATGGGCCAGCCCGAGGGCAGCCCGGTGGAGGTGGCCCTGCGCCGGGGCGGCTCCGGCCAGGTGATGATGGTGCTCCACGACCCCGCCGCCGCCCTGCCCCCCGAGGAGAACGGCACCCTCTTCGAGCCCTTCGGCTCCCGCCTGGCGCGCGGCGCCGGCCTGTCCCTGGCCGCCCTGCGGCGGGTGATGATGGGCGTGGGCGGAGACGTGGCCGCCCGGGGCAGCGCCGAGCCGGGCGTGGTGCTGACGCTGACGTTCGCCACCTGAGAGCGCCATGGAGACCCTTCTCATCGTCGACGACGACGTCTCGCTCCTCGAAACGCTGAAGATGCACTTCGAGGAGATCGAGCAGGACGGCCAGCCGCGCTACCAGGTGGCCACCGCCACCAGCGCCGCGGCCGGGCTGCGCGCCGCGCAGGAGACCATGCCCAGCGTGGTCATCCTCGACATGATGCTCCCGGACCGCACGGGCCTGGAAATCATCGAGGAGATGAAGGGGCTGTGCGGGGACGCGCGCATCATCCTGGTCACCGCGTACCACGACATGGAGACCACCATCCGGGCCATGAAGGCCGGGGCCTTCGACTACATCCACAAGCCCTTCCCGGACCCGGCCGCCCTGGACCTGGTGGTGGAGCGCGCGCTGGAGTACCGCCAGCTGTCGCGCCGCGCGGACGAGGTCCACCGCGAGAATGCCGCCGCGCGCCTGGGCGACATCGTGGGCACCAGCCCGCTGATGCAGCAACTGGTGAAGGAGATTGGAAAGGTCACCGGCAGCCACGCCACCGTGCTGATTACCGGCGAGAGCGGCACCGGCAAGGAGCTCATCGCCCGCGTCATCCACAACTACTCCTACGACGAGCCCCGGCCCTTCATCGGCATCAACTGCTCGGCCATCGTCGACACGCTGCTGGAGAGCGAGCTGTTCGGCCACGAGAAGGGCGCCTTCACCGGCGCCACGGCGGGCAAGCCCGGCAAGTTCGAGCTGGCCGAGGACGGCACCGTGTTCCTGGACGAGATTGGCGACATGTCGCTGATGCTCCAGGCCAAGCTCCTGCGCGTGCTCCAGGAGCGCGAGTTCGAGCGCGTGGGCGGCGTCAAGCGCATCAAGCTGCGCGCCCGCGTCATCGCCGCCACCCACCGCGCGCTGGCCGAGGAGGTGGAGGCCGGCCGCTTCCGCGAGGACCTCTACCAGCGCCTCAAGGTCATCACCCTCCAGATTCCCCCGCTGCGCGAGCGGCGCGAGGACATCCCCCCGCTGGTGAAGCACCTGCTCGAGCGCATCAACGAGAAGGTCCACAAGCGCGTCACCCGCGTGCCCGGCGAGGTGATGGAGCGCCTCACCCGCCTGCCCTGGCGTGGCAACGTGCGCGAGCTGGAGAACGTCCTCACCCGCGCCGTGGTGCTCGCCCCCGGGGACGTCCTGCGCGGCGATGACCTGCCCGCGCTGGAGTCCGCCACGCCCGCCCCCGAGACGGGCCGCCCCGCCCCGCAGGCCGCCAGCGCCATGTTCGCCGCGCCGGCCGAGGACGACGCCAGCCTGATTCCCACCCTGGAAGAGGCCGAGCGCCAGCTCATCGCCCGTGCGATGAGCGTCACCAAGGGGCACAAGGGTCGCACCTGCCAGATTCTGGGAATCAGCCGCCCCACCCTGGAGCGCAAACTCCAGAAGTACGGTCTCGCACAGGGCCAGAGCCCTCAAGTGCACACCTTCCCCGTGAAGGATGCGTCCTGAGCACTCCTGGACAGTGTCACTGCTCCGACACTCACGGGTCCGGTTTGAACGTTTCGTTCAAATTGATCAGACTGTTTGAACGTTCTGTTTCAGGTTTTGGACACAGAACGGGGGTCGGTGCGGGCCTGTAGCGCTAAGTACCCGGCATTTCAGGCGGTGTTGTCCCGGCAGCATTTCAATTCCCGCTGGCACGTTCCTTGGAGAAGGGAAGTCCCGTTCGCCGCTGAAGCAGACGGCCAGACTTCCCCACGTTTTCTTCCCAGGAGTGAATGCCATGCACGGTTTCAACCGCCCCCTCGGCCCCATCGGTTCCAACGTCGTGGCGCCGCTGCAGACGACCAGCTCTGGGATGATGGTCACCGCCAACAAGCTGGTGCCCGGCCAGGAGGCCATCGACTTCAAGGGCTACTTCAAGGTCGAGTCCTTCCCGCACAACTCCACCATCTACCGCCCCGGTGACAACACCGACCGCGTCTACCTGCTGAAGTCCGGCCGCGTGCGCCTGATGCGCATCGGCAAGAACAGCACCCGCTCGGTGGTCTCCATCCTCCGCCCGGGCGACCTCTTCGGCGAGCTGTTCCGCCCCGAGGGCACGCCGATTGAAGAGATGGCCATCGCCGCCGGCGAGGCCGAGGTCTGGAGCATCGAGGGCCGCGACTTCCGCGCGCAGCTCGAGGCCCGTCCCGCCCTGGCGGTGGACGTGGTCCGCGCCTACGCCGAGCGCGTGCGCGCCCTGCGCAAGCGCGTGCTGGGCCTGACGTTCAAGGAAGTTCCGGCCCGCCTGGCGGACACCCTGCTCACCCTGGTCGAGGCGCACGGCGAGCGCTGCCCGCACGGCGGCGAGACGGACCTGCGCGGCATCACCCAGCAGGACCTCGCGGACCTCGTGGGCGCCTCGCGCTCCTTCGTGTCCACGCTCATCAACGAGATGAAGCGCGAGGGCGTGCTCGGCAACGTCGGCCGCATCCTCTGCGTGCGCGACCAGAAGGCCCTGCGCAAGATTGCCGGCAAGGAGAAGTAATCGCGTGCCCGCCCGGCGCGGGTCGTGAGGCCAGACGGGCCTGACCATGCGGGATGCCGCGTGGCCGGGCCCGTGGCGTTTCCGGGGAACGGCTTCGACCCCGGCACGCGGCGCCGCGGCCCTCCGTGTCAGACGCGGCGGCGCAGCTCCTCCACCTCGGCGCGCAGCAGCCAGTCGTCCGGGAAGTCCGTGGCGGCCGCGGCAATCTGGCTCAGCCGCTCCGGCTTCACGGTGTGCGTCTCACGCATCGTCCGCACCTCGCGGTAGAGCGCGGCCAGCGCCGGAGGCAACGCCAGCGCCTTGCGCGAGCGGGCCTTCTCCTCGCCATCCCCCGCCGCGAAGGCGCTCAGCTCGCCATACCAGCGGTCCCACGTCTCCGGATCCGACGGCCCCCCCGCCACCGAAGGCAGGTGCGTGCTGACGAAGAGCCTCGCCACCGCCGGCAGCGCCAGCTCCCGTCCCGCCAGCCGGCCGCGCAGCGCCAGCACCTGGCCACCGTCCGTCGCGAAGCCCTCCAGCTCCAGCCCGCTCGCCAGCGCGAGCTTGAAGGGCCCGCGCTCCGGCAGCAGCCCCGCGCCAAATGCCACCAGCGCAGGCCCGTTCCACGGCCGCGCATCCAGGGACTTCCCCTCGCGCGAGGTGAGAATCGGCCCCTCCATCCGGACCAGCGCGGTGCCCAGCCCCGGCCCCACCGGGCGCGGCGCGGCCAGCATCTCCACGACCTGCCCCGTCACCTCGAGGCCGTCCGCCAGCACCAGGTGGTTGACGGTCCGCGCCCGCAGCGCCTCCGTCAGGCCGAAGTCACCGCCCCGCTTCCACGACAGCGTGGCCTCGAACTCCGCCAGCACCTCGAACAGGTGCTCGAAGTCGCGCGCCACGAAGAGCTGCGGCTGCATGCGGGTGATGTCGTAGTCCATGTCCGCGCACGCCACGCTCAGCGGCAGCTTCTTCACCGCCGGCGTCAGGCAGTGCTGCGCCTCGCCAATGCTGGACAGCAGCCCCGCGCCGTAGATGCGTGGCGACTCCAGGCTGCCCACGAGGCCGTACTCCGCCGTCCACCAGTAGAGGCGGCTGGCCCGGGTGCTCTCACTGACGAAGCGGCGGCTCGCGCTGGCCGCCTCCAGCCGCGCCTGTGCGTGCGCCACCTCCGCCTCGCTGGCGTCCGGGTCCTCCTTCACCACCGACAGGTTCCGGATGGCCTCGAAGACGGCCTGGTCCTCCACGCTGGCAATGGCCTTGAAGCCCACCAGTCCGCAGGCCTTGAGGTACTCCGCGTAGCGCCGGTTGGCGATGATGGGCGCGTGGCCGGCGCTCTCGTGCACGATGTCCGGCGCCGGCGTGTACTCGATGTGCTCGTGGGTGCGGATGTCCGCGGCAATCGCCAGGACGCCCATGGCCTGCAGCTCCGTGAAGACCGCGGGCGGGATGAAGCCACGCACGCCCACACAGGCCCACCCCATGCGGGCCAGCTTCTCGTTCATCTCGTCCAGGCTGGGGATGGACTCCGAGCCAATGCCCGTCGCCTCCAGGCCCTCCAGGTAGACGGGGTGCGCCTTGTCCGCCAGGTGGCCGCGCAACGAGCCCAGGATGTTCCGCCACACGGCCTGGTCCCGCGACGTATACGCCGCGTAGTCCTGGCTCACCACGTAGCGACGCAGATGAGCAGGCAGGCGAGCAATCGTCCGTTCCGTGGGAGTCATCATCGTTCACCTCAGGCAGAATCTTCTACTCTTTGAAGATATCCCCTCTTTGGGTGAACGGAAATCCGGCAGAAATCGACGGCTTCGTCGTTTTAGCGTCGGACTAGTCTGGCTGGCGGCGGAGCCCATCCAGGACGAGCCGGGCCCCCGGGCTGAGCGCGCCGGAGGGCCACAGGGCCACCACCTCCACGGCCTGGGGCTCCTCCTCCGTGAGCGGCCAGACCTGGAGGTCCGGTGGGAAGGGGTGCATCGGCCGGAGGTCCGGGGTGATGGCGCAGGCCCGGAACGCGCGCAGCAGCTCGTAGAGCAGGAGGAAGCTCTCCGCGCGCCCCACCTCCTCCACCGTCACGCCATGGGCGGCGAAGCGGGCGCTGTTGGCGCCGCCATAGGGGTCGTCGCGAAGCCAGTCCACGAAGCGCTGACCCTCCAGGTCCGTCACGTGCAGCGTCTTGCGCGAGGCCGCCCGCCGCGCGAGCGCGTTGTCCGGTCCGGCCAGCACCACGAAGGGCATGCGCAGCAGGGACTCCGACTCCACGCCTTCGTGCGTGGGCAGCGGCGTGAAGTCCAGCGCCAGGTCCAGCTGCCGCGTCTGCACCTGGCGCGTCAGCTCATGCGGCCCGCCGAAGCTGAGCACCAGCTTGAGGTCCGCGGCGGCGGCGTCCCGGGCCACGGTGCCCACCAGGGACAGGGACAGCGTCGGATTGAGCCCCAGGCGCACCACCGGCTCCGCGCTGGCCAGGTCGCGCAGCCGCTTCATGTCCAGCTGGTGCAGCGGCGTCTGGGTGCCCGCGAAGAGGCGCTCCCCCCGGGCCGTGAGCTGCAGGCGCCGGCCTGGCCCACGCTCCAGGAGCGGAGCGCCGTCCGCCAGGGCCAGCTCCAGGGCGCGGACGTGCTCGCTCACCACCGAGCGCGCCACGCCCAGGTGCTCGGCGGCGGCCTCGATGCTGCCCGCCTCAACAGCAGCAGCGAAAGATTCCAGCCATACCAGATGCCGGACGAGTTTACGCGGAGGCATGAGGAGCACCCTTGTACGCCCCACCAGCGAGTTACGCCGATGGACTTCATTGATGCTTGCGAAATTCCGCCCTGCGGAATATCCGCAGCCGCGAATGTCACGATTCCTCAGCGCGATTTCGAACACAAAAGCGACTTGCCACGCTCGCTTCGAGGAGGCCCGTCCATACCTCAGTAACGCCCTGATGTGGTGCGTACTGCACGGCCTGGTCGCCCTCGTGTACTTCGGGAGCGCGTTGCGCCTGGCGGTGGAGCGGCTGGCGCCGTCCCTGCGCCCGATGCTGCTCGTGGGCAGCGTCGCCCAGGCGCTGTTCCTTGGCCTGGTGGCCTTCGTCGGAACGCTGCCGCTGGCCGTCCTGCTCGGCCGCCGCTACCGGTTCGTACTTCCCTCCCTGACAGCGGTGGGTGGGGTGCTGCTCGGCCTGGACGCGCTGGTCCTCAACGCCCTGGGCTTCCACATCAACGGCCTGGTGCTGGCGGTGGCGCTTCAGCCCCGTGCCCTCGCCGAGACGGGCCTGTCCCCGACGGAGATGGGGCTCCTGGCCGTGGCCATGGTGGCCCTCCTCACCGTCGATACGGCCGCGGGCATCTGGTTCCTGAAGCGAGGCTTCGGGCCCCGCCGGGTGGCACGCGCCGTGGTGGTGCTGACCGCGCTGTGCACCGCGGAGCGGCTGGTCAATGCCTCGCTCGTGTTCGCCCATGGTGGCGCCGTGCAGCACGCCGCCACCACCCTCCCCCTCCAGGCGCCGGTGCGGATGAACACCCTCCTGTCGCGCATCACCGGCAGGACCCCCGCTTCCGGCCTTCGGCTGGGTGTGAGCCCCGAGGCGGGCGCCCCGGCCGCGACCATCTCCCCCGAGTCGGTGCGGTTCACCCGTCGTCCGGACATCGTCATCGTCCTGGTGGAGAGCCTGCGTGACGACTTCTTCACCCCGGAGGTGATGCCGAACATGTGGCGCCGGGCCCAGAGTGGCACGCGCTTCTTGCGGCACCACAGCGCGGCCAGCTCCACGGACTTCTCCCTGTTCAGCATGTTCTTCGGACTGGAGGCCCAGCGCCGCGACGCCGTGGTCGGCGCGGGGCGCGCGCCGCTCCTCTTCCCGGCGCTGGCCCACAACGGCTACCAGCAGGCCTTCCTGGCCGCATCCTCCGTCGACTGGATGGGCCTCAAGGACACCGTCTTCCGCGACGTGAAGGGCGGCCTGCGCACGGACTACGAAGGCCGCAGCCACGTGCGGGACGCGGCCATGGTCCGCGACGCGGTGGCGTTCGTGGAGGCCACGCCCAAGGACACGCCGCTGTTCCTGTTCGTGTTCTTCGCCGGTACGCACTTCGACTACGACTACCCGCCGCGCTCCGAGGTCTTCGCGCCCGCCTGGAATGGCAAGGGCGGGTTGTCCACGGCGCGCGTGCCTCCCGAGCACCTCAAGGCCCGCGCGTGGAACGCCGCCTACGAGGTGGACACCAAGGTCGAGGAGCTGCTGACGCGCATCGAGTCCGTGCGCGGCACGCGCCCGATGATTCTCTTCACCGGCGACCATGGCGAGGAGTTCCGCGAGCACGGCCGCGTGGGCCATGCCAGCGACGTGACAGCCTCTCAGCTCCACGTGCCCATGATCATGTTCGACGAGCAGCTCCCCGTGGGCCAGGTCGACGCCGTCACGGGCCACATCGACGTGGTGTCCACGCTCTTCGATTTGCTGGGCGACACACACTCCCCCGCGATGCTGGGCGACGGGATTCCGATGACGCGGCCGGACCCTCAGCGCTACCTGCTCACCACCGTGGGCTGGGAGGCGCGCTACGCGCTCATCGGCCAGGAGCTGAAGGTCCACTTCGGCGCGGGACTGCCCGGCACCGTCATCACCGACCTGAGCGACCGGCCCCTGGCTGATGGCAAGGAGCGCTTCGCGGCGGAAGCCCCACGCATCCTCCGCCGGCTGAAGGGCACCTCGGACACGAAGCTGCCGGATTCGGCCACCGCCTCGGACATGATGCCCTGACGACACGCCAGGGTTTGCAATTGGGGCGGCGCCCGCGGACGCCGCTTCAGAACCGGAGCTTCACACCCAGGGCCAGCGTGAAGAGCTCCACGTTCACCGTGGAGGGGTTCCGGACGAACTGCACCAGCCGGTAGTCGGTGGCGACGAGCTCGAAGTACCCCTCCACGAGCCGCAGGTTCAGCGACTCCACCGGCCTCCCCGCGCTGGCCCCCAGCAGCAACGCCGGACGGATGGCGGTGCGGAACCAGTAGTAGCCCCGGTCGTAGCGGCTGGGCAGGCCCGCGAAGTAGTCGTCGCCCACGGTGTAGCTGAGCATCCCGCCCACCATGAGCGGGCGGAGGGTCCACCCCGCGGCGTCGATCCGGAAGGGCCGCCACTGCCCCTTCAGCGTGAAGGTGATGAAGTCCTCTCCCGCCAACGCGGGAGGCGCCCAGCCCACCAGAAACGCGGCTTCCAGGGAGTCGTCGCGAAAGCTCCAGCCCGGCCCCGCGGAAAGAAAGCCAATGGCCCCCGCGAACTGCATCGCCGCATGGTCAGGGACATACCAGGGCGACGACGCGCGTGAGGGTTCCGCCTCCGCTCCCCGCGCCGCGAGAAGGAGTGCCGCCAGCAGCGAAGCCCGCAGACGCCCGTGCGCATTCATCAGAAATACGCTTTCTGCACCTGCACCGAGGTGCCGTCCACGTCCACATAGAGATAGCTCCGGCCGTTCATCGCATCGGCGGTGACGTAGCGGACGCCGTACGCGAAGATATCGTTGTACCGGTGGACATGGCCGTGGAAGGAGATGGAGACGCCCTTCTGCCGCTGGAGCTCCACCAGTGGCTCGACCAACGCATCGTCGAAGTCCCCGTTCCCCGGCGGCACGTGGGAGAAGGTGAAGGTGTTCTGGACCGAGGGCTCCGGCGAAAGCTCCGTCTTCAGCCACTGCAGGTCCGGGATGTTGCCCGGGAAGCCGTACTCGCGGGAGTTGGAGTCGAAGAAGACGAAGCGGGTGCCCGAGTACGTGAAGGAGAAGGACTCCGGTCCAAAGGTGCGCCGGTAGAGCTTCTGCCCCATGCCCAGCGCGTCATGGTTGCCCATGACCACGAAGAACGGGACCTTCAAACGGGACAGCAGCTCGACGCCCCACTCGTACTCCTGCGTGCTGCCGAACTCCGTCAGGTCGCCCATCTGCACCACGAAGTCGACATTGCGCTGCTCCAGGTCCCGCATCGCCGACGCGGAGTCATCCAGGAACAACTGCATGTCGCCAATCACCGCGAAGCGAAAGGCGCGCTTCGGCTCCGCTGCGAACAGCCGCTCGAGTGAGCGTGCATGCAAGTCCCTGTGGTTTCCCCGTATCTCGTAGGGGTGGAACTCGAAGGCGCCACATCCCGCGCACACCAGTAGCAATGTCAGCCAGACGCGCACGGGCGCAAGGTAACGTCGGCCTCCCGATGCTTCCATGGAATGTGACGCTGGATTGCGGCGCGCGCGACGACGAGAAACAGCCATTCTCACACGCCATATGAACTGGACTCAGCATGCCTCCGGCGCCCTCCTCACCTCTGTCACGGCGGCGTTGCAGTGAGCACACCTCTGTCGACATGGGAGCTGCTGCGGTGGGTGGCAGGACAGCCGTCGGTGAGCTCTCGGGAAGGGCTGGATGCGCTGTGCGCGCGAGCGGACTTCACACACATCGCCACGGACGTGCTGCGGTCGGGCACACCCGCCGAGAAGACCACGGCCCTGCGCGCGCTCCGGGAACTGGCGACACCGGAAGCGCATGCGCTGACCCGGCTCGCGCTCCGTGACGAAACCGTCACAGTCCGAGCCATGGCGGCCCGAGCGCTGGCCCGTTCGCGAGACGCCGAGGACTGGCAGCACCTCCAGGAGGCCTTGGACGACGCGGAGCCCTCCGTGCAGCACGCGGTCATGGACTCGCTCGCGCGGATGAACCCGGCAGCCGCGAGCGCGCTCTTCCGCACCCGCTTCGACCACGCGCCGGAGTCGGAGAAGCTCAACGCGCTCGCCACCGCGCAACGACTGCGGCTCCCCGAATCCATGGCCCTGGCTCGCCTGGGCCTGGCCTCCCGCTCATCCACCACGAGGACCGCGGCCGTTGCCCTGCTCGGCCGGGAAGGCGAGGCCGCGGACGGACTTCTCGTCCAGGCACTCACGGATGCCGCCGAGGACGTGCAGCTCGAAGCCCTCCGCGCCCTGTCCCGCCGCATGCGGGTACCCGCCCGTGTCTTCGCGCCACTGCTCTCCTCCCCCGTTACAGCACAGGTCCGGGAGCAGGCACTCCAGGCGATTGTCCTGCGGGGTGACGCCAGCGCGTGCGCCCCCGTCATCCAGCTTCTGACGAACCCTGAGCCGGCGCTTCGCCAGCGCGCCATTCGCGCCATCGGCCAGCTCGGCTGCACTGAAGCGACGCACGCACTGCTGTCGATGCTGGCCGGGACGCATGACGAGGACGAACGCGCGGACCTCGTCACCGCACTGGGCAGACTCGGTGGCCCCGAAACCTGGGAGGCCCTTCGAAAGGAACTGACCAGCGTCGCTCCCCGTGTCAGGCGCGCGGCCGTCACCGCCTGGGCCTCTAACGCGGCCCCAAGGGACGCAGCCGCCGTGCTGATGGAGCGCCTGCGCGGCGACCCCGACGCCGAGGTGCGGATGGCCATTGCCCTGGCCCTGGCGAACAGCGGCCGGCAAGAAGCACGCGATGCCCTGAAGCTCGCGCTCGAGGACGCGGCGCCCGAGGTCCGGCGGATGGCCGTGCGCACGCTGGGCCGCGACACCAGCGCGGAGGCCCTTCAAACCCTGCGCGACCATCGAGCCACCGAGCAGGAACCGGGCGTCTTGCGAGCGCTCGCCGCCGTGCTCGAACAACCGCAGGGACCCGGAGACACTCCCTCACGAGCAGCCTCGCCCGCCGAGCGTCCCCTCTTCGACCCAGCACGAACGGGACAAAGTGTGACCGAGTGGCTCGCGGCCCCCGAGCGCCATCCCGCCACCGACCGCGTGTACTTCTACGAAGGCGGCCACCTGGAGCACCTGGAGACCGACGGCAAACTCCACGTGTTCCGGTACGCCGTCACCGGTGACGGCCTCCACATCCTGCCCGAGGGCGCGCCCGAACGAAGCACGGCCTTCACCGTGACTCCCGCGCCATCTGCCTCCGGTGACACACCCCACCGCTTCCGCCTGGAGCTGGACCGGGACATCCTCTCCGGAACGGACGCGCCACGAACCCTGTACTGCGTCCAGACCGGGGCCGCCGACGCGGAACCGGGCGCCCCCCACTGACGCGCAAGGCGCGCTACGCCGCCTCGGCCCGGGCGCCGTCCCAGTCCTCGACCTCGTAGAGGAACTTCGAGCCGCCCATCAGCTTGCGGTTGGCCGAGGTGCTCTGCACGAAGACGACGAACTTCTCCAGACTCGCGGGCCGGATGCGCACCGTCTCTCCCGGCGGCAGGCCCAGCATCTCCCGGGCCCGCTCACCGCTGAAGAGGTCCCCCGTCTTCCGGTCCATGAGCACGACCTCCTTGCGCCCCTGGATGGTCTCCGTCTTCGTGAACTCGTAGAAGCCCCGCCCCGTCTTGAACCGCAGCCCGTTCTCCTGCACGAAGTCCTTGATGGGCTGCGTCCGGTCCACGTCCAGCACCTGGAACCTTCCCGGAGGCACCGCGCGCAGGTCCGCCTCGCCGTAGAGCGGCGCTGCCTGTCGCTGGAGCATGGTGCTGAACATCGCGTTCAGGCCCCGGCTCATGCGGCCCTCGCGCACCACTTCCTGCTCAAACGATTGGAGCTGCGCGTCCGACGACTGCTTGTAGCAGACGGCCAGCAGCATGTCGGTGACGTGGGCGAACTGGTCCAGGCTCAGGTGGAAGCCGCCCGACTTCTCCGCCAGCTCCCTGTAGAAGGGCGTCGCATGGCGCCGCGCCAGGGCTTGCACGCCATACACAGGCACGCCCATCCGTCCCAGCGCATCCACTTCCTTGCGCCAGTCCAGCTTGTGCGGATTCTGGGACGGCCCGTGCGGCACGTCGTCGCCAATCAGCACCAGCGCCCGTGTATAGCCCACCGTCCAGGACAGGCTTTGCGCCTGACGCAGCACCCACTCGTAGCATTCGGGCGCGTCGCCCCCACCTGTCTGCTCCACCCGGTCGACGAAGCGGACCACCGCGTTCTCGTCGTCCGTCAGGTCCAGCATCTTGGTGACATATGTGGAGCCCGCGTCGCAGTAATCCCCGTGCGCGATGATGCCGATACGGATGCCGGGAATCTCCTTCATCAGCCGGGACACGGTGCCACGCAGCTTCTTCCTCACCTGCGCCAGACACGGATACATGCTGCCCGTGGTGTCAAAGCTGAAGACGATTTCGACGCGATTATCAACGACAGACGTGCTCATCGCAGTGCCCCCTCGTGACTGCCGACGAGGACAAACATACGTGTGGCGTCTGACATGAAACGGGGGTGGAGCGGGCGCCGGAAACCCGCTCCCGGCGGGGCTTTTCGGAGCCTCCGTCGACCCGGCGTCACCCGATTGCAGCTGCCGCTTGCCCTGGGGGCCGCGCCCCCGCAGCATGCGTGCCCATCGTGTCCGCCACCGCCGAGCCCCCTTCCCCGCACCGTACGTACACCGAGCGCCGCGCCGCCGCGCAAGCTGAGCTGGCCATGCTGGACCGCGTGAGCGCCCGCTACGCCAATTTGCGAACAGTCGCCTTCCTGGCGGCCGCCGGCATCGCGGGCTTCGTCCTCGCCGGGCGCCTGCCCAAGGTGGCGTGGTGGGCCAGCGCCGCCGCCCTGGTGCTCTATGGCGTGCTGGCCGTCCTCCACCACCAGGTCTTCCGCCGCGAGGCCCGGACGAAGCTCTACGTGACGCTGAACGAGCGCGGACTGGCGCGGCTCGGGCCCGGCTGGCACGAGTTCGCCGAGCGCGGTGAGCGATTCCTCTCCCCCAGCCACCTGTACACGCCGGACCTGGACGTCTTCGGCCAGGGCAGCCTCTACCAGTTGCTCAACGAGACGGCCACGCGCGCCGGCGAGGAGCGGCTGGCGGCATGGCTCTCCGCGCCCGCGTCCGCCGAGGAGGTCGAGGCCCGGCAAGGCGCCGCGCGCGAGCTGGCGCCCAACCTGGCCTTCCGCCAGGACCTCTGCGTGGACGCGCGGGACGCCTCCCGCGAGAAGGCGGACCCGGCGCTGTTCATCCAGTGGGCCGAGTCAGGCCCGTCACTGGATTCCATCCGCTGGGCGCGGCCGGTGGCGGTGGTGCTGCCCCTGGTGACGCTGGCCGTCTACATCCTGGGAAAGCTGGACGTGCTGCCGGCGTCCGCGTTCTGGCTGGGACTGGCCGCGCAGCTCGCCGTGGCGCTCGTCACCCGGCGCCCGCTGAAGGCCATGGACGAAGGCGTGGAGGCAGGTGAGCGCGGCTTCGTCCGCTACGCCCCCCTCTTCGAGCGCGTGGAGGGCCAGCGCTTCGAGCACCCGCGCCTGAAGAAGCTCCAGTCCGGGCTCCAGCCGCCCGGCCAGCCGCCGGTGTCCGAGCACTTCAAGCGCTTCAGCCGGCTGTACTCGTTCATCGAGTTCAAGCGCCACCAGTTCCACCCGGTCATTCACTGGCTCACGCTCTGGGACATCCACGCGCACTTCGCGCTGGAGCGCTGGCGCGCGGCCCACGGCAAGCAGCTGCGCCAGTGGTTCGAGGGGCTCGCCGAGCTGGAGGCCCTCTCCTGCGTCGCCGGGCTCGCGCATGACCGGCCGGAGTTCACCTGGCCCGTCATGGCCGCCTCGGGCCCCTGCGTGGAGGCCACGGCGCTGGGGCACCCGCTGCTGGACGCGCCGGTGCCCAATGACGTGTCGCTGCCGGGACCGCGCCACGCGCTGCTCATCACCGGCTCCAACATGAGCGGCAAGACGACGCTGATGCGCGCGGTGGGCGCCAACGTGGTGCTGGCGCTGGCCGGCGCGCCGGTGTGTGCGAAGTCCTTCCGCCTGTCACCGCTCCAGGTCCTCACCAGCATGCGGGTGAAGGACTCGCTGGAGCGCGGCGTCTCGTACTTCTACGCGGAGGTGCAGCGCATCAAGGCGGTGCTGGACGCGGCGCAGGCGGCGCGCGGACAGGCGCTCTTCCTCCTGGACGAAATCCTCCTCGGCACGAACACCCGCGAGCGGCAGATTGCCTCGCGCGAGGTGCTGCGGCTGCTGCTGGGCACGGGCGCCATCGGCGCGGTGACGACCCACGATTTGTCCCTGGCGGTGCTGGCGGACGAGCCCGGGGCGCACGTGGTCAACGTCCACTTCCGGGACCACCTGGAGGACGGGAAGATGGTGTTCGACTACCGGCTGCGCCAGGGCGTGGTGGACACGACCAACGCCCTGCGCGTGCTGCGCCTGGCCGGCGTGCCCGTGGACGACCCGGACGAGGCCGCCGCGGCGCGCTGAAGCCCGGCCTTGCCCCCCAAACGACACGGGCCCCGGGGTTTCCCCCGAGGCCCATGCCCACGTCACGCTGTCACCTCGACGCGGTGACTACTTCGCCGCCTCGATGAGCGCCGCGAAGCCCATGCCGCCGCCGATGCACATGGACACCACGCCGTAGCGGCCGTTGCGGCGCTTCAGCTCGCGCAGGATGGTGGCCACCATGCGCGCGCCGGACACGCCCAGCGGGTGGCCCAGGGCGATGGCGCCGCCGTTGGGGTTCACCTTGTCGAGCGGGATGCCCAGCTCGCGCACGCAGTGCAGCGCCTGCGCCGCGAAGGCCTCGTTCAGCTCGAAGACGTCGATGTCCTCGATCTTGAGCTTGTTCTTCTCCAGCAGCTTGCGGACCGCCGGAATCGGGCCGATGCCCATGATTTCCGGAGGCACGCCCGTCACCGTGGCGTCCACGAAGTAGCCCAGCGGCTTCACGCCCAGCTCCTTCGCCTTGGCCTCGCTCATCACCACCGCGGCGGCGGCGCCGTCCGTCAGCGGCGACGCGTTGCCGGCCGTCACCACGCCCTTGGCGTTGAAGGCAGGACGCAGCTTCGCCAGCCCCTCCACGGTGGTCTCCGGGCGGAGGATGGTGTCCACGGACACGGTGACTTCCTTCGCCACGCCGTCGTCGTCGTAATACGTCGTGGTGACGGGGACGATCTCCTCCTTGAACTTGCCCTGCTCGCGCGCGGTGGCGGCACGGCGCTGGCTCTCGGCGGCGAACTTGTCCGCGTCCTCACGCGACACGCTGTAGCGCGAGGCGATGTTCTCGGCGGTGGCGCCCATGGAGGTATAGACCTCGGGCAGACGCTCCATGATTTCCGGGTTGGCGCTCGTCTTGTTTCCGCCCATGGGGACCATGGTCATGGACTCGGTGCCGCCACCGATGCCCACGTCATACATCCCCGCCTGGATGGCCTGGGCCACCTGGGCGATGGACTGCGACCCGGACGAACAGAACCGGTTGATGGTCATCGCGGGCACCGTGACGGGCAGCCCCGCCAGCAGGGTGGCCAGACGGGCCACGTTCATGCCCTGCTCGGCCTCTGGCATCGCACAGCCCAGGACGACGTCACCGATGTCCTCCGGCTTCAGGCCGGGGACCTGGGCAACGGCCTCCTTGATGGCGATGGCGGCCAGGGTATCCGGCCGGGTGTCCTTGAACTCTCCCTTGTGGGCGCGGGTGAAGGGCGTGCGGACCGCGCTGGCAATCACGACTCGACCAGCCATTGTGCTGTCTCCTTGCCCGGGGAGCACCCGGGCATTCAACGAATCTCAGTTCAGTAGCCTATGGATACTGGCCGGCCGTCAGTTCCGCAGCGGCTTGCCCTTCTCGATCATGTGCTGCAGGCGGTCCTGGGTCTTCTCCTCGCCGCACAGGCTCAGGAAGGCCTCCGCCTCCAGCTCCAGCAGCCGCTCTTCCGTCACGAGCAGCGACGGGCTGGTGTTGCCACCCGTGAGCACGGTCGCCAGCTTCTTGGCGATCTTCCGGTCATGCGCGCTCACCTGGCCGTTGAGCTCCATGTCGTAGAGCATCATGTCGATGGTGGCCGCGCCGCTGACACCCGGCAGGCGGAAGCGCGAGGGACGGGGCGCCTTGAAGCCGGCGTCCGCCATGCCCAGCACGCGGGCCTTCGCGTCGGACAGCAGGAAGTCGCGGTTGGCGCTGATGCCATCCGCCTGCGACAGGAAGCCAATCTCGCGGGCCTCCTCGGCGCTGGTGGCGACCTTGGCCATGCCGATGGTGAGGAAGATCTTCTTGAGGAAGGGCAGGAAGTCGAAGTCCTTGTCCGTCCCGTAGGGGCCGTACACGTTGCGCAGCAGCTGCATGTTGCCGCCGCCGCCCGGGATGAGGCCCACGCCCACCTCCACCAGGCCCATGTACAGCTCGGCGCTGGCCTGGATGGCGTTGCCGCCCATCGTCACCTCGGCGCCGCCGCCGAGCGTGAGGTTGAAGGGCGCCGTCACCACCGGCACCGGGCTGTAGCGCATGCGCTGGTTGACGGCCTGGAAGCCCGTCACCAGCTTGCGGATGGACTCGAACTCGCCGCTCTTGGCCGCCCACAGCAGCGCCACGATGTTCGCGCCCGCGGAGAAGTTGGAGCCGTCATTGCCGATGACGAGGCCCTTGAAGTTCTTCTCCGTCTCGTCCAGCGCGGTGTTCATCATCTCGATGATCTGGTCATCGATGGAGTTCATCTTGGTGTGGAACTCCAGGAGCGTCGCGCCGTCGCCCAGATCCCACAGCGTGGCCCCGTCATTGCCGGCGATCTTCTTGTTGCCGCGCTTGAGGTACTCCACGCGCTGCGTGCGGGCGTTCTCCGGCACCACCTTCACGGACTTCGTCGGGATGTCCCAGTACGTGTCCTTGCCGTTCTCCACGCCGTAGAAGGACGTGCGGCCGGCGGCCAGCATCTCCTCCACCCAGGCGGCCGGCTTCAGGCCCAGGGCCTTCATCCGCTCCACGCCCTTCTTCACGCCGTAGGCGTCCCAGACCTCGAAGGGCCCCAGGTCCCAGCCGAAGCCCCAGCGCACGCCGCGGTCCACGTTGACCACGTCGTCGGCGATCTCCGGGATGCGGCGGCTGGTGTAGGCCAGCACGTCCAGGGTGACGCCCTCGGCGAACTTCGCCGCCTTGTCCTCGGCGTTCATCACCGAGGCCACGCGCTCGCGCACGTTGTCGATGTCACGCGCGGCGCCCAGCGACTCGTAGCGCACCTTCGCCTGCGGCCGGTACTCCAGCGTCTTCAGGTCCAGCGCGAGGATTTCCTTGCCCTGCTTCTTGTAGAAGCCGCCGCCGCTCTTGTCGCCCAGCATGCCCTTCTCCACCATCTTCTGGAGGAAGGCGGGGCTGGCGAACACGTCACGCTCTTCGTCGTGCGTCAGCGTGTCGTAGCAGTTCTTCGCCACGTGGGTGAACGTGTCCAGGCCCACGATGTCCGCGGTGCGGAAGACGGCGGACTTGGGACGGCCCATGGCCGGGCCAAAAATCTTGTCCACCTCTTCGATGGTCAGCTCCGCCTTGTCCATGGCGGCGATGGTCCGCATCATCCCGTACACGCCGATACGGTTGGCGATGAAGTTCGTGGTGTCCTTGCCGTAGACGATGCCCTTGCCCAGCACCTCTTCGCCGAAGCGGTGCAGCGTCTTGAGCACCTCCGGGTCCGTCTCCTTGCCGGCCACCAGCTCCAGCAGCTTCATGTAGCGGACCGGGTTGAAGAAGTGGGTGACGAGGAAGTTCTTCTTGAACTCCGCGCCGCGGCCCTCGGTCATGCCCACAATCGACATGCCGGAGGTGTTGGACGACACGATGGTGCCCGGGCGGATGTGCTTCTCCACCTTCGCGAACAGGGCCTGCTTGACGGCCAGGTCCTCCTTCACCACCTCCACCACCCAGTCGCACTCGGCGATGCGGTGCAGGTCGTCCTCGAAGTTGCCCACCTCGATGTTGGTGAACACCTCGCCGGAGACGATGGGGCTGGGCTTCTGCTTGCGCATGTTGGCCAGCGCGCCCTGGGCGAACTTGTTGCGAAACGCCTTCGAAGAGGTGTCCTCGCCCGGCGCGGCCTTGGGCGGAACGATGTCCAGGAGGAGCGCACGCACGCCCGAGTTGGCCAGGTGCGCGGCGATGCCGCTGCCCATTACTCCGGCGCCCAGCACAGCCACTTTGCGGATCCGCGTCGTCATGTGGAAAAGGCTCCCTGTTGGGAAAGGAGGGGACTGCACAAATGTAGGCGATTGACCCGAAAGTCAATCGGATCGGACGGCCAGGGCGCTCGCCACCGGAGGACAAGCCGACTAGATACCGACGCTCCATGGCTCGCCTCGACCCGCACTCGTACAACGACAGCACGCAGCCTGAGACGGAAACCCTGGACTGGAGGGCCCGCGTCGATTTCAGGACGCAGCGGCTCCACGCGGAGGTCACCCACACCCTCAAGGAAGCCTCGGCCGGTCCGCTGGACCTGGATACCCGGGATCTGGAAATCCGAGGCGTGGTCGACACCGCGGGTCGCCCCTTGCCCTACATCCTCTCTCCCGCCGAGCCCATCCTCGGCAGCCGGCTGCGCATCGAGCTGCCGGCGGGGCTGCGGCAGTTCACGGTGCGCTACCGCACCTCGCCGCGGGCGAGCGCGCTCCAGTGGCTGACGCCCTCCCAGACGGCCGGGGGGCAGCACCCCTTCCTCTACAGCCAATGCCAGGCCATCCACGCCCGCAGCGTGGTGCCGCTGCAGGACACGCCGCGCATCCGCATCCGCTACCAGGCGGCGCTGCGGATTCCCAAGGCGCTCAAGGCCGTCATGGCGGCCAGCTTCCTGCGGCGCGAGGAGCTCGGGGTGGAGGCGGAGGAGCACTACGAGATGCCCCAGCCGGTGCCGCCGTACCTGCTCGCCTTCGCGGTGGGCAGCCTGGCGCCCAAGGAGCTGGGGCCCCGCTCGCGCGTGTGGGCGGAGCCGGAGCTGCTGGAGGACGCCGCGGACGAGTTCTCCGGCGTGGACGACATGCTGCGCGCGGCCGAGGCCCTCTTCGGCCCCTACGACTGGGAGCGCTTCGACCTGCTCACCATGCCGCCCTCGTTCCCCTACGGCGGCATGGAGAACCCGCGCCTGACGTTCCTCACGCCCACGCTCATCACCGGCGACAAGAGCCTGGTCAACGTGGTGGCGCACGAGCTGGCGCACTCGTGGACGGGCAACCTGGTGACGAATGCCTCCGCGGAGCACTTCTGGCTCAACGAGGGCTTCACCGTCTTCGCCGAGCGCCGCATCCTCGAGGCGCTGGCGGGCCCGGAGATGGCGTCGCTCCACGGCGCGCTGGGGCGCCGCGCGCTGGACTCCGCGCTCCAGCACTTCCGCGCGCACCCGCAGCTGACGTCGCTGCGCACGCACCTGGCCGGTGTGGACCCGGACGAGGCCTTCTCCCAGATTCCCTACGAGAAGGGCTACCTGTTGCTGCGCGCCATGGAGGACGCGGCGGGCCGGCCCGCCTTCGACGAGTTCCTCCGCCGCTACCTGGCCACCTACCGCTTCCGCGCGCTCACCACCGAGGAGTTCGTCGCCTTCGCGGAGAAGGAGCTGCCCGGGGTGCTGGCGAAGGTGGACGCGGAGGCGTACCTGCACCGGCCCGGCGTGCCCGTGGGGGCGCCGTCGCCGCGCTCGCTGCGGCTGGAGGCCATGGAGAAGCTGCGCGGCTCCGTGCCCACGCCGGAGCAGGCGAAGGACTGGACGCCGACGGAGTGGCAGCTCTACCTGGAGTCACTGCCCCGGGAGACGCCGCGGGACGTCATCCAGCAGCTCGACGCGCGCTTCAGCCTCACCCAGAGCCGCAACCCGGAGGTGCTGGTGGCGTGGCTGGTGGCGGCGGTCCGCGCGAGCTGGGAGCCGGCCGTGTCCCGCACCGAGACGTTCCTCGGCGAGGTGGGCCGGATGAAGTACCTCAAGCCGCTGTACGGGGTGCTCTCCGCCACCCACGAGTACCGCGGCCTGGCGCGCATGCTCTTCAAGAAGCACGCGGAGCGCTACCACCCCATCGCCCGGCAGGGCGTGGAGCTCATCCTGTCGCGCGCCTGAGCGCGCTCGGGCGGGCGGGACTACCGGGAAGCGATGGCGTTGAGGCGCTTCTCGGACAGGTCGAGGTACTTCTCGTCCATGTCGATGCCGACGTAGCGGTGGCCCAGCTTGAGGGCCGCCACGCCGGTGGTGCCGCTGCCGTTGAAGGGGTCCAGCACCAGCGCGTCCGGGGGGCAGCTCGCCTCGAGGATGCGCTCCAGCAGCGCCACCGGCTTCTGCGTGGGGTGGCTGCCGAAGGCCTTCTCCTCGCCGCCGCGCGGGACGGTGAGCGTCCACAGCCGGCCCTCGCCGTCCGCCGTGAGCTCCGCGTCACCGGAGGGCGGCAGCACCCAGGCGTCGCGCATCTGCTTGCCGCCGTTCTCCGCCTTCATGCGCGCGTAGTTGAACGTGTGCTGCAGCTTGCCGCCCGACTTCGGCGAGGCCCAGATGAGCAGCTCCGTGGAGTGCGTGAAGTAGCGGCACGCCAGGTTGGGGCTGGCGTTGGGCTTGAACCAGGTGACGGTGTTGAGCAGCTTGTAGCCCAGCTTCTGCATCGCGAAGCCGACGTTGAAGATGACGTGCTGGGTGCCGCTCACCCACAGCGTGCCGGTGGGCTTGAGCAGGCGCTGGCAGGCCGCGAGCCACTCGGTGGTGAACTTGTGGTCCTCCTCCACGCCGCGCGACACGTCCCAGCCGCCCTTGGCCACCGAGGCGCGCTTGCCCCCCTTGCAGGTAAAGCCGCCGTTGGAGAGGAAGTACGGCGGGTCGGCGAAAATCATGTCGAACGTCTGGGGCTCGAACTGCGACATCAGCTCCAGGCTGTCGCCGTGCAGCAGCGTGTAGGCCTCCCCTTTGGAATGGACGCTCTCGCTGAGCGAGCGGCGGACGACTTTCAGGGAAGGGGCTGCAGCGTGCGCGGACATCTCGCCTCCGTCGGACACTTCGTCGTGGACGCGGCGGACTGTGCGGTCGCTTCGGTGCTACGTCTAATTTCTGGCCTGTAGCACCCTGAAACTTGACGAGGGATTCAGGCTGTAGAAGCACCGCGAGCAGGGCGGGAGGACCTCTCTTGGAAGGTCTCCGGCACCCTGCTCGGCGGGAACTGCCTGGGCTGTCGAACGCGGACTACGCCTTCTTGGCGGCGGTCGGCGACGCGCCGTACTTCTTGCGGAAGCGGTCGATGCGGCCGGCCGTGTCCACGAGCTTGTACTTGCCCGTGAAGAAGGGGTGGCAGTTCGAGCAGATTTCCACCGAGAACGAGCCGCGGGTGGACTTCGTCTCCACGACGTTGCCGCACGCGCAGGTCACGCGGGAAGGCGGGTAGACGGGATGGATTTCGGGCTTCATGTCTCTCTCCAGTATGCCTTGCCCCCACCCGCCCACGGGTGGGAGGTCCGGCGCTGAGGGGTGGCCGGCGCTTATAATGGCGCTTGGGCCGGTTCACAAGCCAGCTCGGCTCAATGGGCCGCCGAGCCAGGAGGCTCGACGCGCTCCACCCGCTTCTGGACGGCTGGGTCGGCCGCCACGTCGCTGCCGAGCTGGATGTACGACAACAGATGCGTGCGACCGCCGCCCGTTGCGCCGCCTTCCAGCGTCTTGTGCAGGGCCTTTTGCCGGGCCTCCAGGCTGGCGACCGCCTCCTCCAGGGCCCGCTTCTCCGCCGCGTCCTGGGTGCCCGAGAGCCGCGTCCTCGCCCGGGCGAGGTTGTTCTCGAGCAGCCGCAGGCTCTGCCGCGCGCGCTCCTGCTCACCGGCGTCCTCGAAGCGGCCCTTCCCGTCCAGTTGGAGCACGAGCTTCGCCAGCTGACGCCCCCGGTCCCCCGGAGGAATCACGGTGGCCTGCGCCTGGCGCTGGGCGATGCCCGGCGGCCGGCCCTCGTGGGACTGCACCACGAAGTCCACGCCCTCCACCTGGTCGGCCAGGCGCAGCGCCTCGGCGTGAGGCAGCGCCGCGAGCACCACCACCACGTCCACCTTCGACTTCTGGCGCAGCTGCCGGACCTCGGCGGACAGGAGGGACTCCACCGCCAGGCCCTGGACCTGCTCCTGGGGCGCGCCCGGCGCGGGCACGCCCACTGGCACTGGCTTCTCCGTGACGGGAGACACGCCCACCACGCCCACCTTCACGCCGCGCACGGTGGTCACCAGGGAGGCGGGGAACAGCCGCTTGCCCTGTGCGTCCGCGAGGTTCACCGAGAGGAGCTTCATCCGCGCCCGCTGCGTCTGGCGCTTCAGGAAGGCCACGCCGAGCCCGAGGTCGCGCGTGCCCACCGCCATGGCCGCGGTGCCCTGCGCGTCCATCTCGGACAGCAGGAGCTCCGCGCGCGCCCGGGCATCCGGCGCACTCGCGCTGTCCCGGCTCTTGAAGAGCGCATTGCCCGCGTCCAGCACGAGCACCGGCAGGCCCTGCTTGCGCTCCTTCTCGATGACGACTTTTCGTCTGGCCAGACCGCCAGACGGGTTGTGCCTTCAACCACAGGGGGCGACTTCGCCCCCATTGTCTCCGGTGAAGAGGAGGACGAGCTGCTTCGGCGCCGCCCCCGCCACCAGCGGCAGCAGGAGCAGCAGCGCGAGCGCGGCCAGCTTCAGCGGGCGCGGGCTCATTTCTTGGCCTTCTTGGCCGGCGCCTTCGCCTTGTCCAGCTCGGCGATGCGCGCCTTGGCCGTCTTCGCCTCGGCGGACTTCGGGTAGCTCTTGATGAGCTCCTCGAGCGCCAGCCGCGACTCCTCCTTCATCTTCAGCTGGGCGAAGCAGTCCGACGAGCGCAGGTACGACTCCGGCGCGGAGTCCGACTTCGGGTAGTCCTGAAGCACCTTGCCGTACTCGAAGAGGGCCTCGCGGCACTTGGACTCGGCGAAGTACGTCTCGCCGAGGCCGAAGTGGGCGTCACCCACCAGCGGGTCCTTGGCCCACTTCTTCATGAACTCGTTGTAGAGCTGACGCGCCAGCAGCAGGTCCCCGGCCTTGGCCTTCTCCTTGGCGAGCGCGAGGAACTCCTTCTTGTCCGTGGGGCGCTTGAGCTCCTCGGCCTTCTTCTTCGCCTCAGCCTCCTTCAGCGCCGCCTCGCCCTGCATGGCCACCAGCTTCTGGTCCTGCGCGGCCAGGGCCGTCTCCAGCTCGGTGATTTTGTGGAGGTAGGTCTCCACCTGGCCGCGGAGCTGGGCGAGGTCCTCGACGGTCTTCTGGAACTGGACGCCGATGTCCGCGTCCTTGCGGCGCGAGGCGGTGTCCAGCCCCTTCAGGGCCTTGGTGACCTCGGCGACCTTCTCGTCGATGAGCGGGAGCGTGGCGGCGAGCTGGTCGCGCGTCTCCTTCAGCTCCGTCTGAATCTGGGCCGTGTCGGCGCCGAGCCGGTCGACCTTCGCCTCGAGGGCGCGGCCGCGGTCAGCGGGGTAGAAGCAACCTGGGAGTGCCAGCAGGGATATCAACGCCAAGCTTCGCATCGCCCGCCATCTTAGGCCCAAACGCCCTGCCCGTCCGGACTTCTGTCGCGCATCCGGCCTTCCGCCGCCGCCTGCCTGGCTGGCCGGTCAGCGCCTCCGGCCGGAAAACTCCAGCCGCTCGGCAGCATGCGCGCAGGCCACCCGGAGCCGGGCGGGGTTGAGGAAGAAGGGAACGGGCCGTGAGCGCCCCGCCTCCAGGGACTCGAGGGCCCGCCGGTACTCGCTCGCGGCCTCGGGCGCGCGGCGGCACTGCTCCAGCAGGAGCCCGAGGAGATAGCGGGCCGCCGCGTGGTCCGGATCCAACGCGAGGCAGCGGCGTAGCTCCCGCTCCGACACGCTGTCCGGCACGCCCGAGGCGGCGCCGTCCAGGACGCAGGCGAAGAGCAGGTCCGCCTCGGCGATGGCATCCGGGCCCGGGAGGAGTTCGTGGGGCACGGCCGCGGCAGGACCCGGGACGGGCTCGTGGGGCACGGCCGCATCCGGCTCGGTGGTCCGGAGCGGGCCCGCCCCCCGGGCCTCGCGCGTGTCCCGCGAGGTCCCAGGCCCAGGGGCCGCAGCCTCCCTGGGCGCAGGGTCAAGGCGCGTCCTCGCGGGCGCGCCCATCGCCCGGGCCGGGGCGTTCGCGCCACGAGCACCGGGCCCCGGCGATACGCGTGCGGTGGCCTGCCGCGGCGGAGGGCCGACCTCGGCTGCCGCCGCAGCAGCCTCCGCGGCCGAGGCCTCCTCCACCGGGCGCACATAGAAGAACGCCTGCTCGCCGCGGTGGACCCGCAGCGTGGGTGGCACCTGGAGCAACGGCTCGGAGGCGGACAGCACCAGCGTGCCGCCGGGCGCCAGGCTCGCGGCCAGCGACTCCACGGTGCGCTGGAACGCCTCGGCCGTGAAGTAGATGAGGACGTTGCGGCAGAAGATGACGTCGAAGCCGCCCCCGCCCGGCGCCACGGGATATGGCGTCTCCATCAGGTTGTGGAACTGGAAGCTCGCGCGTGCACGCAGCGCGGGCGCCACGACCTCCTGCGCGCCGGACCGGACGAAGTATCGCGCGCGCAGCTCGGGCGGGACGCGGCCGAGCTGCTCCCGGCTGAAGGCCAGCCACCGCGCACGATGCAGGGCCTCGCTGGAGATGTCCGTCCCCAGCACCGTGCTGTCCGGGTCGGCGCCCGCCTCCGCGAGGAGGACGAGCAACGTGGCCACCTCCTCCCCCGTGGCGCACCCCGCGCTCCACACACGCAGCGGCCGCCGCGCCCGCGCCACCAGCGGCGTGAGCACCTGGCTGCGGAACGCGGCGAGCTGCACGGCGTCCCGGAAGAGGTCCGTCTTGTGCACCACCAGCGCGGCGATCAGGTCCTCCAGGTCCGTCGCGCCCGCCGGAGACTTGAGGAACATCAGGTACTGGTGCGGCGTGAGCCCCTGGCTGCGAGCCATGAGCCGCTCCTCCAGCCGCCGAAGCTGGGGACCGCTCAGCGCCATGCCCGTGAGCGCCGACAGGAAGGCGCGCACCTCGGGCCATGGCGCGCCGCCGGCCACCCGCGCTCAG
The DNA here is from genome assembly GCF_050038885.1 of Pseudomyxococcus flavus. Taxonomy (NCBI): domain Bacteria; kingdom Pseudomonadati; phylum Myxococcota; class Myxococcia; order Myxococcales; family Myxococcaceae; genus Pseudomyxococcus; species Pseudomyxococcus flavus. The sequence goes on from NZ_CP143624.1 coordinate 595,308, forward strand.
CGCCCCACTGCGAGGGACTCGCCCCGGGACAGCCGCACCAGCGTCGCCGCGACCTCGTCACCGTGGATGAGGTGGTCCACCGCCTTGCGCTCCACCGCCGCGCCCGGCATGCCGAACACCACGCAGGACTCCTCGTTCTGCGCCACCGCCAGGCCCCCGGCCTGCTTGATGGCGAGCAGGCCGTCAGCGCCATCCGCGCCCATGCCCGTCAGCACCAGCCCCACCGCGCGGCGGCCATAGGTCCGCGCCGCGCTCTCCAGCAGCACCGTCCCGGAAGGCATGTGCCCATCCCGCTCCACCCCCGGCTTGAGCGCCACCCGCCCCCGGAAGGGGATGACGGTGTGCTGTCCCGGCGGGGCGATGAGGACGTGGCCCGGCATGAGCGGCTCGCCGTCCTGCGCCAGCCGCACCTTCAGCTTGCTGGCGCCCGCCAGCCACCCGGCCAGCGACTCCGCGAAGGCCGCGTTGATGTGCTGGACGATGACGATGGGCGCCGGGAAGTCCGCGGGCAGCTCCGACAGCATCTTGAAGAGCACCTGGGGCCCGCCCGTGCTCGCCGCCACCACCACCACGCCCATGGACACCGCCGGCAGCACCGACGTGGCCACCCGGGGCGGCAGCAGCGGCCCACGCTGGGGCCGGCGCAGGTGGCGGATGACGCGCACCGAGGACAGCAGCCGGATTTCGCGCACCAGGTTCCACGCGTCCGGCCCCGCGTCGATTGCGGGCTTGATTTGCAGGGCGAGCGCCCCCAGCTCCAGGGCGCGGTAGGTCAGCTCCGGCGCCTGCGAGCGCGGGTCCGCCGTGAGCACCAGGATGGGCGTGGGGCACTCGGCCATGATGTGCTCGGTGGCCGTGAGCCCATCCATGACGGGCATGTCCACGTCCATGGTGATGACGTGGGGACGCAGCTCCTTGGTCATCTCCACGGCCTGCTTGCCGTCCGCGCAGGTGCCCACGACTTCGATATCGGGGTCCTTGCTCAGCGCCTCGCAGATGAGCTGTCGGCAGATGAGGGAGTCATCGACCACCAGCACCGACACTTTCTTGCCCATGCCCTGTCCATACCCCGTGCGCGAGCCCGGGAGTATAGCCAATGCGAGGGCCTGTCAGCCCAGCAGTCGCCGCACCACATCCACCAGGTCCTGTCGGACCAGGTCCCCCTTGGTGATGTAGCCGTCCACCCCCGCCGCCAGCCCCCGCCGCCGGTCCTCCTCCCCCCCACGGGTGGTGAGGATGACCACGGGCAGCCGCGAGTGGACGGGGTGCCCCTTCAGGCGCCGCGCCAGCCCCAGGCCATCCATGCCGGGCATCTCCAGGTCCGTGACGACCAGGTCCACGGAATGAGAATCCAAGACGTCCAGGGCCTCCGCGCCATCCGCGGCGATGGTGGTGTCATACCCCACCGCCTCCAGCAGGTTGGCGATGAGCTCCCGGGTGAGGGGTGAATCATCCACCACCAGGATTCGACGGCGCCGGACCTCCGGGCCTGGCGCCTCGGACGGCGCCGGACGAGGCAGCGCGTTGCCGTGGTGGGCACTGGCGGTGAGGTAGGCGGCGGAGAGCACCATGGCCAGGCGCCCGTCCGCCAGGGACGTGGCGCCAGTGAGGTGGCTGAAGCGCCCCAGGATTCCCTTCAGAGGGAGGATGGCCTGGACGCGCTCCTCCAGGACGCGGTCCACCACGAGCGCCGCCGCCCCGCTCTGGCTCTTCACCACCAGCGCCAGCTCCCCCTCGCGGGCGGGCCGCTCCGGCTCCAACCCCATCAACGAGGCCAGCGGCGCCAGTGGCAACACCCGGCCCTCCACCAGCAGCGACGGCCGGCCAGCCACCTCGCACAGGTCCGCGACGTCCACCTTGAGCGCCCGGGAGACATGGGTGGCGCTCAAGGCCAGCGTCTCCGCCCCCACCTGGATGAAGAGCAAGGGGGCCACGGTGAGGGAGACGGGGACGCGCAGCTCGAAGATGGTGCCCCAGCCCGGCGCGGACTCCACCCCCACGTCGCCGCCCAGGCCCTGGATGGAGGTGCGGACCGCGTCCAGCCCCACGCCGCGCCCCGACAGGTCGGTGACGACGTCCCGCGAGGTGAACCCGGGCAGGAAGATGAGGTCGCGGGCCGCCGCGTCCGACAGGGCATTGGCGGCGCTCTCGTCCAGCAGCCCCCGGCGCACGGCCACCTTGCGGAGCTGGGCCGGGTCCACGCCCATGCCGTCGTCCTCCACGCGGAGGATGATGCGGCTGCCCTCGCGAGCGGCGCGCAGCGTGAGGCAGCCGCGCGGCTTCTTGTCCGCCGACACCCGGTCCACCCGGGTCTCCAGGCCATGGTCCAGGGCGTTGCGGACCAGGTGCATCAGCGGCTCGCGCAGGGCCTCCACCACCGCCCGGTCGGCGCGGGTGTCCTCACCATCGATGACGAGCTCCACCTCCTTGCCCAGCTCGCGAGACAGGTCGCGCACCATGCGGGGGTAGGGCTCGAACAGGACGGAGAGCGGCAGCATGCGCAGCGTCTGCACCTCCTCCACCAGCATGCCCAGGTCGCGCAGCTCCGCGTTGGAGAGCAGCTTCGACTCGCGGTGGAGCGCGGCGGCCGTCTCCTTGGCGGAGCCCAATCGTGCCGCCAGCGCGGCACCGGCGGGCCCCAGGTCCTCCGCCTCGCGGGCCAGCTGGCTCAGCTCGCGGGCCAGGGCCAGCCGCCGGGCGTTGGCCAGCTCCCGGCGCCGGGCCACCTGCGTGAGGTTGGTGACGGCGCTGGTGAGCAGGTCCAGGCTCTCCACGCCGATACGCACCGCGGTGTCGGGCCGAGGCTCGGGCTGCCGGGACACCGTCGTTCCCGAGGCCCCCTGTGCACCCGATGAACGCAGGGGGGCTCGGACCACGAGCCCGGGGGAGGACGCGGCGCTGGAGGCCACCGACGCCGAGGCTCCCGCCGAGGTGACGAGGCTCGACGTGGGGCTGCGGCTCGCCGGAGGCGTAACCGGCGTCGTGGCGCCCCCACTCGTGGGAGCGGAAGCACCTGGGGCCCCGGTCGACATCACGCCGCGGCTCGCGGTGGGGGAACCAGGAGAGGCTTGCCCCCCCATGACGAGCGCGGCAGCGCCTGGGGCCCCGAGCGGCGTCGCGCGATGGCTCGCCGAGGGGAAACCGGGAGCGGCAGGTCCACCACTGGCGGGTGTGGCAGCTCCTGGGAGCCCATTCGACGTCCCGCCGCCCTCCCGTCCGGGTAACGCCGGGTGTTGCCCGCTCCCCATGACGAGGGAAGCCCCCACGTTCGGGCCCCTTCCTCCGCCCCCGCCGGGCCGAGCGCCATGAAGCGCAGCGCCTGCAACCAGAGAGGCGGCCTGACGCGTGGAGGCCGTGGAGGGGCCTGGGTTCCCAGACGCGGCGTCCCAGTCTCCCGAGCGGGCGTCGTCCGGCGCTCCCACCCGGACACTATCGCGCTCCATCTGCTGGCCCGCGACAGGCGCCCTCACCATCGTCGGCCGTGCAGCCTCCGAAGCCCCTGCGCTCAAAATCGTCCCGGCAGTCTGCTCGCCAGCGACAGGCGCCCCCGTCATGGCCTGCCGTGTGCCCTCCGAAGCCCCAGCGCTCGCAATCGTCCCGCCAGTCTGCTCGTCAGCGGCAGGCGCCCCCGTCATGGCCGGCCGTGTGCCTTCCGAAGCCCCAGCGCTCGCGACCGTCCCGGGTGGGAGGCGCTCCTGCTCGGAGCGCATGCACTCCTGCAACCAGGCCACGAGCCGCTCCACCGCGGGCGGCGGCGCATCAGCGGGCTGCGTGCCGGAGAACACGAGCACCGCATCCGCGGTGGTCAGCAGCGCGTCCGTGGAGGCCGGCGAGAGCGCGTAGCGAAGCGGCTCCGTGCAGCGGACCAGCTCCTCCATCTCATGGACGAGCACATTCACATCATCGAAGCCCATCATCCGGGCCTCGCCCTTGAGGCCGTGCAGCTCCCGCAGCACGCCCCGCCCCGCCTCCGCGCTGGCGCCGGCCTCCAGCTCCATCAAGGACCGGGTGATGCGCTCCAGGCGCACCGTCACCAGGTCCCGGAACTGCCTGAGCAGGCGCTCGCTCGGGTTCACCCGCCCTCCTCCCCGAGCGGCTCCTGGCCAATCTGGAAGCGCTCGACCACGCCTTGCAAATCCCTCGCGAGCACGAGCAGGTCCGTGTTCGCGGTGCTCACCTGCTTGGTGGCGTTCAGGCTCTGCTGCGTAATCCGGAGGATGTCCGCCATCGTGTCGGCGAGCTGGTCCGTCCCCGTCTGCTGCTGCTGGGTGGCCAGGGAGATGCTGCGCACCGCGTAGGACGTCTGCCCGGCCAGGTCGACAATCTGCCGCAGCGACTCGGACACCTGCTGCGCCAGCGTGGTCCCCGTCTCCACGGCGCGCACACCGCCCTCGGTGGCGGACACGGCCGCGGCGGAGGCCTCGCGCACCTCCTCGATGAGGCCTTCGATTTCCTTCGTGGACTCCAGCACGTTCTCCGCCAGGCGCCGCATCTCGGCGGCCACCAGCGAGAAGCCCCGGCCCACCTCACGGGCCTTGGTGCCCTCCAGCTCGGCGTTGAGCGCCAGCAGCTCCGACTTGTCGGCCACGCCGTTGATGAACTCGACAATCTTGCCAATCTGCTGCACGCGCTTGTTGAGGCGCACCACGGCGGAGGAGATGGCGGCGTTGTCCTGACGCATGCGGGCCATGGACCCGAGGAAGTCCTCCGCGCTCCCCTGCCCCTGTTGCGCCGCCCCCAGCGTGCGCTGCGCAATCTCCGCCACCGAGCCCGCGTTCTCCGCAATCTGTCGCGCCGAGCGCGCCAGCTCCTCCGTGGTGGCGCTCGTCTCGTCCAGCGAGCTGGCCTGCTCCGCCGCGCCCGCCTCGTAGCGCCCCGACGTGGAGAGAATCTCCTCCGTGGTCGCGGTGATTTGCGCACCGGCGCGCTGGAGCTGGGACATCACGTCCGCCAGGTGCGCGCGCATGGTGGAGAACGCCGCGGACACGTCCCACACCTCGTCCTCGGCGGGCACCACGCGCGGGCTGGCGAGGTCGCCCTCGGCGATGCGCTTCGCCTCGTGGGACAGCTCGCGCAGCGGCCGGCCCAGCAGCGTGCCTCCCAGGTACGCTGCCGCCAGGGCCAGCGCGAAGACGAGCAGCACCAGCCCCCCGCCCTGCGTCAGGGCCTCCAGCCGCAGCTCCCGCGCCAGCTCCAGCTGGCGGCTGACGTCGTGCTCCGCCATGAGCCGCGTGAACAGGCGCTCCCCCAGCGCCGACGCGAGCTGGGCGGACAGCACCGCGGGCGTCACCACCGTCACGAAGGCGAAGGCCGCCAGCCGGGCACGCAGCTCCGCGCGCCGGGGCATGGCCTCGATGAGCTGCGCGTGCGTCATGCCCAGCTCCGCCAGCCACAGCACCACCCGGCGCGAGCGCAGCACCACGAGGCAGTGGACGAGCAGCGCCGTGAGCGGCCCGAAGAGCAGCCCCAGCGCGGCGATGCGCGCGGCCACCGCCAGCGGCACGTCCATGCCCAGCCACATGCACACGCCCAGCATCAGCGTGGTGACCAGCCACATGCCCAGCGAGCCCAGGAAGGCCTCGTCTGGCGCGCGCGTCACCTCCGCCACCGCCGACGCCAGGTTCTCCGGCGTGGTGGGCACATCGCCCCGCTCGAGGGCGCGCAGCGTCCGCTGCCGGCCCAGCGAGGCCGCCGCCCCCGCCGCCAGGGCCGTCACGCAGAGCGCGCCGCCCAGCACGCCGAGCACCCCCAGCCGGCCCTCCAACGGCTCCGCCAGGGTGAGCGAAGCGAAGCGCAGGCTGAGCGCCGCCCCCACCAGGTTGGCCAGGGGAACGGGCACCACGAGGTGCCGGCTGAAGGACGCGCGCCGGGGCGCCTTCTCCGCGCTCACGCGTCACCTCCCGGCCCGATGTGGAAGCGCTCCACGGCCCGCTTCAGGTCGCGCGCCAGGGTCGACAGGTCGGCGTTGGCCGCCGCCATCTGCTTGGTGGCCGCGTAGTTCTGCTCGGTGACGCGGAGGATGTCGCCCATGGCGGCCGCGAGCTGGTCGGTGCCCGTCTGCTGCTGCTGGGTGGCCAGGGAGATGCTGCGCACCGCGTGCGACGTCTGCCGCGCCAGCTCCAGGATGAGGCTCAGGCTCTCGTCCACCTGGGCGGCCAGCACCGTGCCCGCGTCCGTCGTCTTCAATCCCGCCTCGGTGGCCATGACGGCGGCGTGCGTGGCATCGCGAATCTCCGCGATGAGCTGCTCGATCGCCTTCGTGGAGCGGATGACGTTCTCCGCCAGCCGCCGCATCTCCGCGGCCACCAGCGAGAAGCCGCGCCCCACCTCGCCCGCCTTGGTGCCCTCCAGCTCCGCGTTGAGCGCCAGCAGGTCCGACTTGTCGGCAATCTCGTTGATGAACTCCACCACCTTGCCAATCTGCTGCACGCGCTTGTTGAGGCGCACCACCGCGTCCGCGATGGCCTGGTTGTCCTCCTTCATGCGCTGCATCGCGCCCAGGAAGGCGGCGGCGCCGCGCTGCCCCGTCTGCGCCGCGGCGAAGGTCGTCTCCGCGATGGCGGACACCGACTCGGCGTTGCCGGCAATCTGCTGCGCCGAGCGCGCCAGCTCCTCCGTGGTGGCGCTCGTCAGGTTGAGCGACGCGGCCTGCTCGTCCGCGCCGGACTCCTGCTCGCCGGACGTCGCCACGAGCTGCTCGGTGGTGGTGGAAATCTGGAGGCCCGCGCGCTGCAACTGCGTGAGCGCCTGACCGAGCTGCGTCTGCATCTGCGCGAAGGCGGCGGAGGTGGCCCACACCTCGTCCTCCGCGGCGATGATGCGCGGCGGACGGAAGTCGCCCTGGGCGATGCGGGTGGCATCCTCGGTGATGGAGCGCAGCGGCTCGGCGACGACCGCGCCCCCCACGTAGGCCGTCACCATCACCAGCACCGCCACCAGGCCTGCCACCGCGAGCCCCTGTGTCTCGCTGGCACGCGTGGCCACCTCGCGCTGGACCTGCGCCGGCGCGCCCACCATGGCGTCCACCGCGGCGAAGCTCCGGAACACGGCGGCGTCGAGGATGAAGAAGGACGGGCTGAGCAGCGCGACGGCGGTGACCAGCACCATGCGCCGGCGGACCCGCCGCTGGCGCGGCGGCGTCGTGGCCACGACCTCCATGGGCGACAGGCCCTGGGCGGCCACCAGCTCCACGGCCTTGCGGGAGCGGCGAGCCACCAGCAGGTAGACGAACAGCGCGCTCAGGGGCCCCAGGAACAGCCCCATCAGCGCCAGGCGCAGCCCCAACGTCCACGCGCCGTCCACCAGCGGAACGAACACGAACGCCATGCCCAGCGACACCAGGAGCCAGCACTGGAGGACGAAGCCGAAGCTCCGCTCGGGGAAGGTGCGGGCCTCCAGCAGCGCCTGCAACAAGGACTCCGCCGAGGCCGCCTGCCGGCCCTCGCCCAGGGCATAGAGCACGCGCAGCGCGCGCCGCCCATGGACGCCGGTGAACCAGAGCGTCAGCGCCAGCACCAGCCCCACCAGCAGCAGGAAGGGCGCCCATGCCCCCGGGGGGACGGTGTCGGTGAGCTGGCAGTGCAGCACCGCCAGCGCCGCGCCCACCGAGCAGCCCAGCAGCGCCGGACGCGCCATCCACCGCGCGAGGCCCCTCAAACCCACGGGCACCGTCATGCGCCCTCCCCCCGTTCGCGCAGGAAGCGCTCGAAGTCCGCCAACCCCAGCAGGGGCCACAGCTCGCCGCGCGCCACGACGAAGCCCTGCAGGCTGCCCCCCGAGGCCCGCACCGCCACCGGTGGCGCGGGCAGCACCGGGTGCGGCTCGGCGTCGATTTCCAGGGTGTCCACGCCCACCGCGCCGCCCGACGCCGTCACCAGGGCACGCGAGGCACCGTCGGGCACATGGAAGGCCCGACGCGCGCACGCGACCGTCCGCCCCACGGGCGAGGTGATGGAGGCCACCTCATGCGCACGGAAGGCCAGCCGGTGGGCACCGGCATGACACAGGAGCATTCCCCGGACGTGGCCCGGTGGCTCCATGACTCAGGCCCCCTGGCTGAGGTGGTCGAAGAGTCCTTCCGGGTCGATGACGGCCACGTCCCGGGGGCCGCTCTTGGCGGGGCCGCGCAGGTGGACGTGGACGCCGGTGGGGCCCAGGGGCTCCAGCGTGCCCGTCACCGGGGAGACGCCGGCCACCGTACTGGCCGTGAGGGCCAGGGTGCCACGCGGCAGGCGCACCAGCACCGCCCTTCGTGAACCCTGGCTGACGCCGCCCACCAGCAGGCCCATGTCCACGACGGGGATGACTTCTCCCCGGTGCGCGAACACGCCCAGCAGGTGGGCTGGAGCGCCGGGCACCCGCGTGAGCTCGGGGAAGGTCACGACCTCCGCCGCGCTCTCCGCGGGCACCGCATACCAGCTGCTGCCACAGGCGAAGACGAGATAGGACTGACGCGCTTCAGGCTCTTGAACGGCCATCACGCCGCGCAGCCTACCTCAGACTAGCGCTGGAACTCGACGCGGCGGTTCTCCGCCCAGGCCTCTTCGCTCGAAGCGGAGTTGGCCGGACGGGTCTCACCGTAGCCCACCGTGCTCAGCTGGCTGGCCGGAACGCCCAGGTCCGTCAGGTAGCGCTTGACGGAGGCCGCGCGGCGGTTGGAGAGCTGGAGGTTGTACTCCTCGGTGCCGCGCTCGTCAGCGTGGCCGGCGAGCGTGATGCGGCCGGACTCCGACTTCAGGCACTGGGCCAGGTCGGACAGGCGCTGCTGCGCCTCCGCCGTCAGGCCGGACTCGTTGAAGCCGAACGGGATGGGGCTCCAGTCGCAGCGCTCCGCGGCGGCCGTCACGCACTGGCCGGCCTGGCACTCCTGGCCCTCGCCGCAGTCGGCGCTGGAGGCGCAGGTGTTCTCGGGGGCCTGGCACCGACCCGCCTCGCACTTGCCGCCACCGGGGCACTGCGTGTCCTCCTGGCACTGGGCCTGCTCGCACTTGCCGGCCTCACAGATGCGGCCGCTGCCACAGGCGCTGTCCGTGGTGCACTCCGGCGGCTTGGGGGCGCACTTGTTCGCCTGGCAGGTGAAGCCCTCCTGGCAGTTTGCATCCGTGGCGCACTCCTGGCACTGGCCCTGGACACAGACCTCGCCCTTCTCCGCGCAGTGCTCGTCTTCGTTGCACTTGGGGTACGAAGGGGTGCAGCCGCCCATAATGGCGACGGCGAGGGAGAGCCCCGCCAAAAGGGAAATCTGACGCATTATTTCCTCCAGTAATCCTGTCGTCGAAAACGCGCCCGCGCCCGCGGGGGTATTGGGTGGCGTGTAGTCTCACTGGAGGGGGTGAGTCAAAACATTTGTCCCGCCCCAGACACCCCGCCCGGTCGCCGAACCCCTTGAATGTCCAAATATTTTCCGTGAGATTGTCACGATTGACCCGCGCGTGGCCGCGCCCTTGAGCCACCTCGGGGAAAGCCCGCCATGCCCGCCTCCGTCCTCATCGTCGATGACGAGAAGAACATCCTCCTCACCCTGAGCCAGTCGCTCCAGCTGGCGGGGTATCAGACGCACCTGGCCAGCAGCGGCCAGGTGGCCCTGGACGTCGTCAGCGCGCGTCCCGTGGACGCGGTGCTGATGGACGTGAAGATGCCGGACATGGACGGCCTCACCGCGCTGGCGAAGCTCACCGAGCTGAAGCCCGAGCTGCCCGTCATCATGATGTCCGGGCACGGCACCATCGACACCGCGGTGAAGGCGACCCAGCTTGGAGCCAGGGATTTCCTGGAAAAACCAATCGCCCGCGAACGGCTGCTGGTGGCGCTGCGCAACGTGCTCAAGCACCAGGCAGCCATGGCGGAGCTGCAGGAGCTTCGCGCGCAGCTGGGGCGCTACGACATGGTGGGCAGCGGCCCGGCCATGCAGCGCATCTTCTCGCTCATCCAGCGCACGGCGCCGTCCGAGGGCCGGGTGCTGATCACCGGCGAGAATGGCACGGGCAAGGAGCTGATTGCCCGGGCGCTGCACCAGCACTCGCGGCGCAAGGGGCAGCCCTTCGTGAAGCTCAACTGCGCGGCGGTGCCGCACGAGCTCATCGAGAGCGAGCTGTTCGGCCACGAGAAGGGCGCCTTCACCGGCGCGGTGAGCGTGCGGCGGGGCAAGTTCGAGCTGGCCCACGAGGGCACGCTGTTCCTGGACGAGATTGGCGACATGCCGCAGGCCATGCAGGCCAAGCTGCTGCGCGTGCTCCAGGAAGGCGAGCTGGAACGCGTGGGCGGCGCGGAGACGCACAAGGTGGACGTGCGCGTCATCGCGGCGACGAACAAGAACCTGGAGGCGGAGATTGCCGCCGGGCGCTTCCGCGAGGACCTCTACTACCGCATCAACGTGGTGCAGATTCACTCGCCCCCGCTGCGCGAGCGGCGCGAGGACCTGCCGGACCTCATCAAGACGTTCCTCGACGAAGCCTGCGCCAAGAACGGGCGCCGGCCGCTGACGCTCTCCCCCGAGGCGCTGGCGGTGATGAGCGCCTACGACTACCCCGGCAACGTGCGCGAGCTACGCAACCTGGTGGAGCGGCTGGCCATCCTGTGTGAAGGCCCGGTCGTCACCCGGACGGATGCGCTGGAGTTGCTGCCCCGGGGACGGAACGTGCCGCCGCCCGCCCCCGTGGAAACGCCGAGCCCCCTGCCCTCTCCCGAGGCCGCGGTGGCCGTCGCGGCGAGTACGCCCGCGCCCGCCATCGCCGCCCCGGTGGCACCCGAGCCCCCCGCCCCCACAGGCTTCCGGCCCCGCGCGGACCGGACGTTCCGCGAGCAGGTGGAGGACGCGGAGCGCGAGATCATCCAGTACGTGCTTTCCCATACACATGACAACGTGACGGAAGCCGCGCGACTGCTCGACCTGGAGCGAGGACACTTCTACAAGAAGATGAAGGCCTTGGGCCTGCGACGCGGAAGCTCCGAGTCGTAACGCATGGGCTGGATTGAGTTTTCCAGCATCGCTCCCAACGTGCGATTCATGAGTCCTCCCTTTCCTGCGTTTCCGGCGTGGACACGACAGGCATGAGGGAAATCAGCAAACCAAGGCGCACCGCAGCAAGACCAGCGGCGCCTGGCAATTCCAGACATACAAAAGCAATTGCATTCCCTGCCGCCCCGACGGCTCCGACATCGCGGACGAAGGCCCGGAGCCTCGGCGTCTCTCCGCCGCGCCCCGGGCCTCATTTGACACCCGCGCCTCAGCTCAGGGACGCGATGCCCTGTCCCAGCAGCTCCGCCTCGCGGCCACGGCGAGACGGGTAGCGGTCCCCGAAGTCCTCCAGGTTGGCCTTCGCGTCATCCCAGCGCTGCTCCGCCACCTGCGCGAAGAAGTTGGGCGTCTCCGACCTCAGCGAGCCGTACTGGAAGCCGACGGAGGCAATCACCGTCTGCATCTCCCGCGGCAGCTCCGCGAACCGCGGTCGGGAGCCACCATCCGCGGCATTCAAGGCGTCGACCTGGGCGTTGTACTCATTGACGATGTTGTCCAGCGCCTCGCCCTTGACGGCCCGGTCCAGTTCCCTGACCTCGTCCGCCGTCAGCGTCAGCGGGTTCTCCGCCAGGAAGTCCGCGGCCTCCTGGCCCTGCTTGCCCAGATAGGGCTCCAGCTTGGCCTTCAGCGCGTCCGACAGCCCCAGCCGGTCCAGGTCGTTCATGTCCCGGGCGCCCAGGTCCACGCCCGTGCCCACCGTGACGCCGCTCCTGCTGCCCGAGGGGTCCGGGACATAGCCCTGCTGGACCGCCCGGCCCTCCTGCTCGGCGATGAAGTCCCAGTCGACGTCGGGCTCCGTCGCGGCGACGGTGCCAGCGGCCTCCGCCTGGACCGCCTGGATTTGGCCCCGGGCCTCTCCCTGGAGCTGCACCCCGCGCTGAGCCGACCGCGAGTCCCACCCATCCTTCACCGAGTACCCAGCAGCCCGGTTCTGCGCCGGCTGCCGCGCCTCCTCACGCCGGGTCGCTTCGTTTCGGATGCCGCGTGCCCCCTCGTCCCGGGACACACGCGATTCCCTCTGGGAGCTTCTCGAAGATGACGAGCGATCGATTCCAGTCATGGCAAGTCCTCACTGAGTCCGGGGGAAATCGACTGTCAGTGCGAAAGCGTGCCACCCACATCCCCCTCCATCAAGCCGCAGTGCGTGATTTGACCTGAACTCAACCTACACCCGCCATCCGCAACAAAGCTGTAACGCCCGCGGCGCCCACGACGACCACCACGAAGGGCAGCTTCCGCCACGCCAGCAGCGCGCCGACGAGCACGCCCGCCGGACGGGCCCAGCCCGCGAAGCCACCGCCCGCCGTCAGCGTGGCCGTGGCCACCAGCGCGGTGAGCAATGCAATCGCGGACAGGGACAGCAGCCCCTGGACCCGCGTGGACACCTGCATGCGCTGGCTGAGCAGCGGGCCCGCGAGCCGGAATGCGTAGGTGCCCGCCGCGAGGACGAGGATGGGAAGCAGCGTCATTTCAGCGCCACTCCGACCGCCAGCAGCGACAGCAACACGGGGACCCCGGCGGGAAGAAACGGCGTGGTGGCCAGCGCGATGATGGCCGCGCCCACGGCCACCCAGCGCGCCCTGGCGGCGGCGGCATCGGCCTCGTGCGCCCGCGCCGTGTCCGGTGCGCCCTCCGCTTCGGGTCCGGCCTGCTTCCCTCTCGCGGGTGCGGACAGGGAGGGCAACAGCAGCGCCAGCATGCCGGCGGGGAACGCGGCATCCAGCCCCAACGCATCGGGATTGCCCAGCGCCTGACCACCCCACGCGCCCACGATGACGCCCACGTTCCAGGCGATGAACAACGCGCCGCCGCACAGCCAGTACGCGGCTTTCCTGCGGGCCGGCGAGCCCTGCGCGAGCGCGAAGGCCACGGACTCGTCCACCATCAGGTGCGCTCCGAGCAGCCGCATCGGCCAGCGCGTGCCGAGCACCTCCGGAATGGCCAAGCCGAACGGCAGGTGCCTCGCGTTGAGCAGCAGCCCCGCGACGACGGCGGCGACGGGACTGCCTCCCGCCGCCACCACCCCCACGGCCATGAACTGCGCGCCGCCCGCGAAGACGAACAACGACATGGCCGAGGCGAGCCACACCGACAGCCCCGCGGCCACGGCGATTGCTCCGAACGACGCGCCGACAACGCCCGATGCGGCGGCCACGGCCGCCACGTCCCGAATCAACCGCCGATCGACATGCTCCATGGCGCGCATCCATGGAACGGCGCCGCCAGGCGGTCAACGAACAACCGCGGCGTGGCCGCGTGCGCGCCGTACGCACCCAGCGGCACATTTCTACTGCCCGTCTCCTCGGACCGCCGCCATGGAGTGAAGCGAGCGCAACCGGGCTGCAAGTGACCCACCCCGGCTGCACGCGTGCCCGCTTTCAGGGGCTGAACGTGCCGACGGGACGTGGGAGAGTCGGCGTCGATGAGTACCGGCTCCATCCTTGGCATCGACTTCGGGACCACCAACACCGCCGCGGCCTACTTCGACAAGGCAGGCAAGCTCCGCGTCGTTCCGGTGACGGACAAGAGCGTCACCCTGCCCTCCGTGGTGTGGTTCCACGCCGCGGACAAGGCCATCGTCGGCCACGCCGCGCGCCGGCAGATCATCGACGACCCGCGCCACACCGTCTTCGGCGCCAAGCGCTTCCTGGGCCGCCGCTTCCAGTCCGAGTACGTCACCCAGCACAAGGACAAGTACGCCTTCGAGCTCGTCGAGGCCGAGGACGGCTACACCGCCGTGACGATGTACGGGAAGCAGACGTCCCTGACGGACGTCGCGCACCTCATCATCAAGCAGATTCTCACGCTGGCCAACCACGCCGCGGGCACGCCCTTCCGAGAGTGCGTGCTCACCGTGCCCGCGCACGCCAGCAGCCGCCAGCGCGCGGCCGTGCGGCACGCCGCGGAGCAGGCCGGCCTCCAGGTCCGCGCCATCATCAACGAGCCCACCGCCGCCGCGCTCTATTACGCCAACCTGCGCAACCCCGAGCAGACGGTGATGGTGTTCGACCTGGGCGGCGGCACCTTCGACGCCACCCTGCTCGCCGTGCAGAACAAGGTCGTGAAGGTGCTGGCCACGGGCGGCGATGCCTTCCTGGGCGGCGCCAACTTCGACGAGCGCATCGTGGAGATGCTGGTGGACGACTTCCAGCAGAAGCACGGCATCGACCTGCGCGGGAACAAGGTGGTGATGCAGCGGCTCGTCTTCGCCGCCGAGTCCGCGAAGATGAGCCTGAGCCAGCGCGACGCCACCGTGCTCCGCGTTCCGTGCATCGCCCAGAAGGACGGCGGCTTCGTCGACTTCGACTTCACGCTCACGCGCAAGCGGCTCGAGGAGATGGTGTTCCAGCTCATCGAGCGCACCGCCTCCGCCTGCGACGACGTGCTGGAGCGCGCGCAGCTCAAGCCCGACCAGATCGACGAGCTCGTCCTCGTCGGCGGCCAGACGCGCATGCCCGCCATCCGCCAGCGCTTCTCGCACTTCAAGCGGCTGTCCTCGGACAAGGAGGTCCACCCGGAGCTCGGCGTCGCGGTGGGCGCGGCCATCCTCGGCCGGAACCTGGCGCGGGGCATCACCGGCCTGGCGGACGTGGTGCCCATGCCCATCAGCATCATGGTGCCCGGCGGCGCCCAGCACGAGGTCATCCCCGCCAACACGCCCGTGCCCGCGACGAAGTCGATAACGCTGGAGCTGCCCATGATTCCCGGGCCGCTCTCCATCGCCCTCTTCGAGTCGCTCGACACCACCACCGTGGACCGCGAGCTGCTGGGCACCGTCCGCGTCGAGCTGGACTGGCGCACCACCCACAAGGGCCCCACCACGCTGGAGCTCCGCATGGGCCAGGACTTCGTCCTCAGCGCCGCGCTCGTCTCCCCCCAGGGCGCCCGGCACCCGCTGACCATCAGCGACCTGCGCGCCCCCAAGCGCTCCGCGTAGGCCCACAGCCCGACCGCCTCGGGCACCCGGGTGTCCACGAGCGTCGCGGGCGCAACCGGTCTGCACCGCAAACCAGTTATTGACAGCGACCATTCGGGCGACTATCCAGGAGCGGTTTGCATCACAAACTCGTCTGTCCCATCCAAGGACTGAACATGGAAGACCGGCTCCGTCGCATCCAATCCGTGACGCGGTATTACGACTGGCTCCAGGGACTGCGGTTCCTGCCCTTCGGCCTGGTGCTGCTCGGCTTCGCGCTGTGGCTGGCCTGGCTTCCCGCCGGCGGAGGTAGCGCCGCCGCGGTGGGCGCGCTCTCGCTGGGGGTGGGCGTGCTCGCCGCGCTGGTGCTTCATCCGGTGCTCGGCATCTATTACCAGCGCCGGTTCGGTCAGGTGCGCCCCAGCGCGGCCACGAAGCGGCCCCGCCTGCAGATGGCGCTGGCCTTCTCAGGGGTGGGGCTGTTGCTGGCCTTGGGTCTGGCGGCGCTCGCCAGCCGAGGCTCGGACTCACACCTGTCCGTGAGCGGGGCGCTCGCCGTGAGCGCGGCGGCGCTGGTGGCCTACTGGGCGGTCATCGGGCGCTTCATCCCGCACTATCCGCCCATCGCCGGCGCCATGTTCCTCGTCGCGGCGCTGCACCAGCTCGGGCTCAATCCCGTGTGCGGTTGGATGCACGCTGGCGAGGCCACATCGACCGGCCCGTGCGGCCTGGTGACCTTCAACGCCGCGTGGGGCCTGGCGCTCGTGGTGCTGACGCTGCTGGACCACCGCATGCTCGTCCACACGCTGAGCCCCGCGCCCGCCGAGGCGGTGGAATGAAGGCGCCCTTCGAGCAATTGGCCACGCTGGACCGGCTCATCCACGAGCCCGCCCGGCTGTCGCTCCTCACAGCCCTGGCCGCCTGCGACAGCGCGGACTTCCTGTACCTGCAGAACCTCACGGGGCTGTCCAAGGGCAACCTGTCCAGCCACCTGTCGAAGCTGGAAGAGGCGGGGCTCGTCACCGTGGAGAAGCAGTTCAAGGGCAAGACGCCGCATACCCTCCTGCGCATCACCCGCACGGGACGTGAGGCCATCGAGAGACACTGGGAGCAGCTCGAGAAGCTGCGCAGCAGTGCCCGGCGCTGGGCCCCCGAGGAAGGCAGCGGGTAGACCGCCTTGAGGGCCCTCGCCCTCAAGGCCGCAGCGTGACGCACACCGCCGTGCGAGGATGCGCGTGCAACCTGGGAGGTACACGGCATGGTGGGTAAGTCCGCGGTGGGTTTGACGCTGATCCGCGTGGTGTTCGGTCTCTCGCTGGGGCTGGGGCATGGGTTTCCCAAGCTCACCGGCGACATGAGCAGGTTCGCGGCGGGCGTGGCGCAGCTCGGCTTCCCCTTCCCGACCTTCTTCGCCTGGTGCGCCACCCTGGCGGAGTTCCTCGGCGGGCTGCTGGTGGCCGTGGGCCTCTTCACGCGTCCGGCGGCCGCGATGGCGGGCTTCACCATGCTGGTGGCCCTGTACCGGCACCGCGCGGACCCGTTCGGACGCATGGAACTGGCGCTGCTCTACCTCGCCGTCATGGCCGCGGTGGCGCTCATCGGCCCGGGGCCGTGGAGCCTCGACGCCAAGGTGCGCCGTCGCGCCTGAGCGCAGCCGCTCAGGCGGCCACTCGCTCCACGCAGGCCGGGGTATCGTTGGCGGGGGAGTTCACCACGCGCGACACCTCGTAGGCGTCCAGGGCCTCTTCGCCGAACGGCACCAGCAGCGGGAGCAGCACCGAGGACTCCTGCGGCTCCGGACGCAGCCACACCTCCTGCGCCTCGGGTGCGAGGATGACGGGCATCCGGTCATGGATGGGCGCCATCAGCGCATTCGGTCCGGTGGTGATGATGGTGCAAGTGTTGAGGACCTCGCCCGTGTCCGGCGCGGTCCACTCCTCCCACAGCCCCGCGAGCGCCAGCGGTTGCCCGTCCTTGCGGTGGAAGTGGTACGGCGTCTTCGGCTTCGTGGACTGCTTCCACTCGTACCAGCCATCCACGACGACCAGACAGCGACGCCTCTTGAGCGCGGAGCGGAAGCTGGGCTTCTCCGCCACCGTCTCGCCCCGGGCGTTGATGAGCTTGTTGCCGATGGCCGGGTCCTTCGCCCACGAGGGGATGAGGCCCCAGCGGAAGGCGTCCAGCATCCGCGCGCCATCGTTGGTCACCACGGGCATCAGCTGCGTGGGACACAGGTTGAAGCGCGGCCGGTCCACGGCGGTACGGATGCCCGCGAGGCCCAGCCCGGTGACAATCTGCTCAGGAGAGGTTCGGACGGTGACACGGCCACACATGGGCGGGGAGTATCGCCCTGGCCGGCCGAATGCCCAAGAAGACGACTGACTGGCGCAGGCGAACAGGCGGGCGGACGCCGCGGTAGAATGGCGGGCATGAGCGACCAGGACAGCACCCGCTTCGGCGGCAAGCCAGCGGAGTCCCCGAAGAACCCCAAGGTATTCGGGATGCCGGTGAAGATCGATCCGTACACGTCGGTGCGGCCGGGCCCACCCACGGGCACGACTCCAAGCGCGCCGAAGAAGAAGGACGAGCGGCCGTTCGACCCCTTCGGCGTCGTCATCGAGTCGCCAAAAGGTGGAGACTGAGCAGCGGAAACCGGCGCCACCTGCGGGGCCCTGGACTACAACGGGCGTGCCATGAACCGGACCTCGTTGCTGTCTCTTTGCGTCGCTGCCTCGCTCGTCGCCTGCACCGAGCGAACCCCTGGCCCCACCACCGGAGCCGACTCCGGCGCGTCCGCCGCTTTACCCGCGCCTGCGGGACAGACGCCGACGCCTGCACCAGGAGGCGCGGGCAACGCTGCTGCCCCGGAAGCGGAGCGGCCCACGCCGTCAGGCACGCCTGCGACGGACGCGGCGACTGCGGATTCCGGCTCCCAGACCGCGGGCATCAACGATGCTGGCGTGGGCGAGTACACCGGAGCACCAGCGGCGGAGAAGGGAACGTGCTCGGCGGCGGGCCTCTCTCCGCGCGCGACGCCTGCGTCCCCTGCCCTGCCTCCCCCGGTGGAGTCCATGCGCCAGCGCATCATCGCCGCCGCGGTGGCGTGCGATTACACGGCGCTCAACACCCTGGCGGATGAGAATGGCAAGGCCGTGCGGTTCACCTTCGGCGACGCAACCAACGCGGGCGAGTACTGGCGCGCGTCGGAGAAGCTGAACAACCCCGTGCTGGCGCGCATCGTCAAGGTGCTGAACCTGCCCTACGCGAAGCAGGGCAACCTCTACTTCTGGCCGGCGGTCCACGTCACCGGTCCGACCTCCGACAAGGACTGGTCCGCCATCACCGGCGTCTACCCGGAGGACGAAATCGAGGGGATGCGAGACCAGGGCAGCTACCTGGGTATCCGCGTGGGCATCACGCCCGAAGGCGACTGGCAGATTGCGGTCGATGGGGACTGAGGACTCGTTCGACGCGAGGGCGGCATCAATCGTCGTCACTCGCCCACCCTGCACGGATCCTGGCGACCATTTCCAATGCATCCGCATCAGACGAGGACTGGGCAATGGACTCGGCCCTTGTCAGGCACGAATGTGCACTGTCAGCTTGACCTAACCGCCAGCGGACGCCCGCCAAGGCGAGCAACGGGAGCGGATCGCGAGCTGCGGTAGCAACTGCTTCTTCGTAGTAGAGCGCCGCCTCCGAAAGCCTCCCGGCCCCCTCGCAGAGGAGTCCCGCAGTCCTAGCCAGGAGGGATGCGTTGGCGGGCCGTTCCTTGTCGGACCGAGTGCGAGCCAGCGCCGACTCCAGGCAATCGATGGCCTCAGACGTCCTGCCTGCTTGGGCGAGAGCGGACGCGGTACGAAGTGGACTCTCGTGGTTCACAAGGACATTCCTCCCAGGCCGGAAGCGTTGAGCGCGAAATACGACCTTGAGCTTCACCCTTGAGACGCGCCAACCAAGAGCTACGGTCCGTGCTCTCCGCGTCCGACGTTCGTGAGCACGGTCGTAGCTTGGGTAGCATCTACATCCGCGACGAACCCGCCCCTGCTACTGGTGACAGATGCAGGAAACAACGACTCCATCTGCCACCTGCACCCCGTCGCCGCACTTCAGACGCTCGCCACCATCGGAAACGCCGATCCACTTTCCAAGCCACCAGCGATCCTTTGCAACCGGCCAGAAGCACTCCTCCCTGGACGGGGGAGCGAAAAGGCTCATTCCGTATACGGTCTTCACCTCCAGCAGGGGGACGACGAAGCGACCGAGCCCGATGCCAACGAGGAGGGCGACGCCTGGAAGTAGACGCCTGGTCCCCGTCAAGGCGCTAGAAGCCATTCTCGCAATCCTCCCGAAGGGTTGCCTCATTGGAGCGATGTAATCTGTACATTAGCATTCCCCTGCCCCAGGACGTGGTTGGCGTGAGAGGTGTTCGGAAGGGCCTGAACGTCATAGGGGGTGAGGATTGGCCTTTCCACTCCGAAGAAGCGTATCCGTCTGGTAGGCGCCGTGCCGGGAAGCTTGATGACGGACGAGAACCGTGTTCGGCGAGCGCCGAGCCGGGCCACGTCGTTGACGTTGGTGTCCGTGAAGAATCGCAGGCGCGCTCCGCTGGCCAGCACCACCTCCAGCAGCGCCGTATTCGACTGCGACACGCCAGCTAGGAGTGTGTAGCGGTAATGGGGTTGGGAGCGAGGCGGGGCGAGAGACGCCGGTGGGCCGCAGGGTGCGGCAGGCCGTTACGCTGCTGCCGTCGCTCGGAAGAGCTTGAGGAGGTTGTGGGTGGCGCAGATGAGGGCCCACTCCTCCCGGGCGGCCTTCAGGCCTCGGCGCAGCAGGGCGCGGATGCCGCGTGCCTCTTTGATTTGGCCGAAGACGGGTTCCACAATCGCCTTGCGCATCCGGTACACCTCCTTGCCTCGCTTCGTCGCCAGCTTCCGGACCATCCGCTCCTTGGGGGTGAGCCCCGCGGGCGGACGGCCCCTGACTTTCGGTGGCGCTTCTCCATGCTTCTGGCGGCCGGTGGCGAGGTACGGCTCGACGCCCACTGACTCCAGCCAGCGGACATTCTTCGCCGAGAAGTAGCCCGCGTCCGCGCTCAGCTTGCCTGGCACTTCTTCGAGGTGGGCGGCCACCCGGTCCACCAGTGCCGGCAGGTGCTCGGCGTCCGGAGGCTGGTTGGTGAGGGCCTGGGCGACAATCACCTGGTGCGCCGCGTCCACCGCCGCCTGCGCGTTGTAGGCCTGCTCGAAGCTTGCGCCCTTCTTCATGATTCGGCTGTCGGCGTCCGTGAAGTTGCGCTGCGCCTTCGGCGTCGGCTTGCCCTCGGCCGTGTGGGGCACGGTGTGGCCGGGCAAGTCCTGGGCGGGCGGGGGCGCGTCGTCGTCATCATCCTTGCCCTTGTCTGCTTCGGCGGCCGCCTTGGCTTCGGCCTCCAGCGCCTGCCGGGCCTCTCGAATGCGCTGCAGCCGCTCCCGCGTGCGCCGCAACTCCTCGGGAAGCTCGTCGCCTCGCTTGCCCTTGCCGTGGCGGGCGTCCTCTTCCGCGTCGACGGCCTCCGCCTGGGCCAGCAGGTGCCGCACCTGCTCGCGCAGCTTCCCTTCCTCCTGCTTCATCCGCTCGTAGCTCATCGCCTTGTGCTTGCTGGCGTTCGCCTTCAGCTTCGTGCCGTCCAGCGCCACGTGCCCCAGCTTCACCAGCCCCGCCCTCGCGCACAGCTTCAGCATCTGCACGAAGAGACTCTCGAAGTGCGCCCCGTGCCGACGTCGAAACTCCGAAATCCGCGAGTGGTCTGGGGACTGGTTCGCCGCCAGCACGCGGAAGGCCACGTCCTCCTGCGTCTTCCTCTCAATCTTCCGAGAGGACGTCACCCCAGTGCAGTACGCGTACAGCAGCAGCGCCACCATCATCTTCGGCTCGTACGGCGGGTAGCCTCGCAGCTCCTTCTCGTACGACTCGTAGATGGGCCCCAAGTCCAGCTCCTCCACCACCTCCAGCACGAAGCGCGCGAGGTGGTGCTCCGGCAGCCAGTCCAGCAGCGACGGCGGCAGCAGGAAGTCCTGCTGCACATTCCAGGGGCGGTACTTCTTGCTCATGCGGGGCATTGAGCCCCTTCAGACTCCGCCGGGCAAGCCCCTCGCGATTACCGCGACAGGCTCCTAGCTCCAGCGGCAGCAGCCACACCGGCTCCGCCCTCCAGGCCCGCTGGCGTCGGGGCCGGTACACCCATGACTGCAGCGTGCTCAGGCGCAGACCTCGCTGCGACGCGAGCTCCTGCTGCGTCAGCCCGCTCGCCTCGAAGGATTCAGCGCCCCGGAACCACTCCTGCTTCTCCACCGGCTTCGACATGCTCTACAGTGCCTACGGCGCCGACTCCTCACTCAACGTCCCTCACCACGTCGTTGGCTGGACGGACACACCAAGTCAACCTCAAGGCATGCCTCGCTGATGTCCTGCTGCGCGTGCAGGCGCACCTCAACTCCCGCGTCGGTCAGTTGCTACCCCGCGAGTGGGTGCGGCGACGCGTCGCTTTCCCGGCCCAGTCGCCCCTCCGGCCCAGTCCCTGAACACCCTCGCTCCTCACGGCGCTCGCCGAACACGGTCCTCGTCCGCCATCAAGCTTCCCGGCACGATGTCCACTGGACGGTTACGGTGCTCGGCTTGCCCCGGAACACGCAATGGAGATCTCGACACGGTGGCCGAGCTGCGCAGCCAGGGCCGGAGCTGGAGGGAGATCTCCCAGCCCCTGCACGTCCCCCGGCGGCCCCTCACCAAGCCCTGGGTGCTGAAGCACAACCCTGGGCTGGATTCAGCTGCCTGAGCCCCGAGAGAGAGGGTGGGTGGGGCGAAAGGAGCAGGTTGTGCCGCTCAGTGGGACGTGGCGGTATTCGGCCCCGGGCCGCCATCCTCGGCGGCGTCCATAGTAATCATGAGCGTGGCTATTGCGGTGCCATCCGGCGCGTGCGGCTCCTCGACCGAGGTCGCCAGCATAATGTTCAGCTCGCTCGGACCCACACGCCACGAGCGCTCGGTGCCGCCAGCAAGGCAGGCGACTCCATTACAGGCGCAGTCTGCTCCGGAACCGTGTTGCCGCAACATGGCGGAGAAGTCTCTGGACAGCGAGTTGAAGAGATCGCAGGTCCAGAGCGCTGGTCCCTGCATTCTCCAGAGGACAACGCTTCTGACGGTTCCGTCCCGCCAGAGACTGACTTCCACCGGCTGAGCGACATCATGCCCAAGGCACTGGTACGCCCGGTCGCCATACTTGATGCAATTGGCTGGCAGATCTGTGGCTGGGACACCAGGGCGAACGATGCCCTGCTTCATCGTAAAACCGCCGTCCGCGAGCCGCGTCAGCAAGGCCCGACTGAAGTCCTCGGTCCGCTGAGCACGGGAACCAGCACAGGCAACCGTGACGAGGACGAGCACCAAGAGCAAGCAACGGCCCTGCATCACTTGCTCCAGGCGATCTCTACGGCGCACGCCTCGATGCGCTCGTAGAGGTTGCCGTCGGTCTTGTTGTGCGGAGTGCAAGTGGGCCATGGACCGCAGAGGTGAACCGAAGTCGGCGTATTTCCAGTACAAGCGCAGCCAATTGACGTAGGACTCAATCGCCCGCGCTTTCCATCCCTCCCTGGAATCAATTTACAAATCAGATTCAAAGCAAGGCACATCACTATGACATCCAAGCAACACCCAGCGCCGATACGCGAGCGTGGGTCGACAAAGGCACAGCAGCCCCAGCACCAAACGAGAAAGTACAGGCACAGACAAGCAGCACGCAATGGCTACCTGCACCGCAACTTCCGGCGGCCATGACAACGCCATCGTATGCGCCCCAACGTAAATCACTACCATCACGTCGGCAGCTTGATACCCGACAGCCGCTGGAACAGCTCCACCGCGAAGCCGTCCGTCATGCCGGAGATGTAGTCCGTCACGCACAGCAGCCGCTGGTACTTCGACAGCCGGGCCACGGCCTCACCGATGGCCTCGTCCCGGGACGCGGGTTCCGGCCTCGCGTCCCGCGCATGCTCCGGACGCTGAAAGAGGTCCAGCGGCAGCAATTGCCGCAGCTTCTTCTCCTCGCGGTTCGGCGTGTCCGTCACCACCGCCGACGCGAACATGTCCAGCAGGCCGCCCAGCGTCTTGAAGCCCGCGCTCTCGATCTGGAGCACGCGCTCGCTCTCATAGCCATAACGCCGCGTGAGATTGCGAATGGCATCCAGCGGCTGCTTCACGTCCTCCCGCGCGGAGGCCAACGGCTTCTCCCACCGCCCCTCCTCCATTGCCTCCACGTTCTCCAGGAAGACCTTCACGCAGGCCTGGATGAGCTCGCCAATCGCCCGCGCTCGCGCCTGGGCCAGCCGCGTCTCGGGGTGTGACGGCGGTGGACGCACGGGCCCCTTCACCGGCTTGGGTAGCACCGCATCCAGCAACTCACATGCATCCCGGATGGGAATCAGCCCCAGCTTCGCCGAGTCCTCCAGGTCGATGACCGCGTAGCAGATGTCGTCGGCGGCCTCGACGAGGAACGCCAGCGGATGCCGCGAGAAGACGCCGGGCTCCCGCTCCACCAGCCCTACGGCCCGATACGCCTCCAGCGCCAGGGCCTCGTCGTCCTGGAAGTAACCGAACTTCTTCTCCGATACGCGCGCCTTGTCCCGCTCCCGCCCGCCGGGAAGCACCGAGGCACGCGGGTACTTGCTCATCGCCCCCAGCGTCGCGGCCGTGTAACGCAAGCCACCGCGCCGCTCGCGCGATTGGAGCCGGTTGAGGATGCGAAAGCCCTGCGCATTGCCCTCGAAGGACTCCAGGTCCTTCCACTCCTCCAGCTTCGCGAAGGGGCTGGGCCGCCCCTCCACCGTGGCTCCCGGCGGCGCCAGCCGCTGTGAAACCCAGTGCTGGATGGCCGCTTCCCCCGAGTGCCCGAACGGCGGATTGCCAATGTCATGCGCGAGGCAGGCCGCCGCGACGATGGTGCCCAGGTGCGAGGGATTCACCAGGACATCCCGCGCCCGCAGCCCCCGGCCCGCGAGCGCCCCCAGTGAGCGCCCCACGCACGAGGCCTCGATGCTGTGGGTCAGCCGCGTGCGCGTGTAGTCGCTGGTGGACAGCGGAAACACCTGCGTCTTGTCATGCAGGCAGCGGAACTCCGCGGAGAAGACGATGCGGTCATAGTCGCGGTCGTACTCGGTCCGCTCGTCCTGGAGCAGCGCGTCCATGTCGCTCAGGACGGGCGCCGGCGCCTCCACCGGCTTCTTGTCCGACCCGACCCGGTAACCCGACAGAAGCTGCCGCCAACGCTCCGTTCGACTGCTGCTGCTCACGCCTGCCTCGCTGTGCGAAGGGACCCGGAGCGACATGCTGCTCCCCTCTGCGTGCGAGGCAAGTTTTACCAGCCGGGCGGACGAGCCCCGTCACATCCCCCACGTCGGACATCGCGGCGCTGGACGAACGCGCGGCGCCTGGGCAGCCTCACGCCCGGCGTACACCTCCCCTCACCGAGGAGTCCTCACGTATGAAGCTCAAGGCACTGTGCATCGCCGTGTCGCTGCTCACCCTCCCTGGCGTGGCCTCCGCGCAGGGCGCGCTCGATGCGCTCGGCAAGGCCGCGGGCAGCGCCGGCAAGTCCGCCGTGGAGAAGCGCGTCAACTCGAAGCTCCTGGAGGAAGGCCGTCAGAACCAGTGCAGCTTCAAGACGGGCACCGCGCAGCTCGACGCCGGGTGCGAGGCGAAGCTCAAGAAGCTGGCGAACGCGCTCATCAACGCCAAGAAGCAGCTCGTCGCCGCGGGCGTGAAGTCCTACAAGTTCGAGGTCTCCGGCCACACCGACTCCTCCGGTGACGCGGCCAAGAACAAGACGCTCAGCGAGCAGCGCGCGGAGACCATCGTCAAGGAGCTCGTCGCGCGTGGCATCCCGCGGAGCGAAATCATCGCCGTGGGCTACGGCTCCGAGAAGCCGCTGGTGAAGCCCGACGACACCGCCGCCAAGAAGGCGAAGAACCGCCGCTACGAGCTCCAGGTTCGCCTGTAGCCTCAGCCCGCGCGGGCGCCCGTGGCGGTTTGCACCGCGGGCGCCCCAGGCGCGGAGGCCTCGTCCCGCAGCGGCGTCGTCCGGGCCGCGGGAATGAAGCTCATCGCGCGCTCGGCCAGCGCCGTAATCGTGAGCGACGGGTTGACGCCCGGGTTGGCGGAGATGGCGGAGCCGTCCACCACGTACAGGCCTTCGTACCCGTAGACGCGGTGCCGCGAGTCGATGACGCCCGTCTCCGCCGAGTCGCCCATGCAGCAGCCCCCCAGGATGTGGGCCGTCGTTGGAATGCCCAGCAACGTCTCGCTCACCATCGTCATCGCGTAGCCATCCAGCTTGCCCGCGACGCGCCGGGCCAGGTCGAACGCCTCCGGCATGTTCGCCGTGGGCGCCGGGCCCGCCTGGAGCGCCGTGCCCAGCCCCAGCCCCCGGGAGCGCTTCATGCGCAGGTGTCCTTCCAGGGTCCGCATGTAGAGCAGAATCAGGGTCCGCTTCGCGAAGTCCGGGACGAACCACGCCTTGAGGAAGCGGAGCGGATGCCGGGCCAGCAGCCCCACCAGCCGCGTGAGGCGCTGGAACAGCGTCGCCCCCGGCACCTGCGGCGCCATCAGCAAGCGGAAGAAGCCCGAACCCGCCGAGTAGCGTACCGGCTCCAGATGGGACTGGGCGTCGGTGTGGAGGATGGAGCCAATCGCGATGCCGCGCGACAGGTCATGCTCCTTCCGGCCGCTCACGACGCCCACGAGCGCCTCGGAGTTCGTGCGCACGCCATCACCCAGCCGGTCCGACAGTCGCGGCAGGCCGTCCGGGCTCGCCTTCAGCTTCAGGAGCAGGTCCAGCGTGCCCAGCACGCCACCGGCGAAGACGACGTGCCGGGCGGTGAAGCGCAGCGTCTTCCGGAGAAAGCGCCGGGCGCCCTGGAGCGCCTCGACCTCGTAGCCGCCCTCGGGCAGCGGGCGCACCCAGGTGACCTCGGTGTCCGCATGCAGCGTGAGGCCGCGTCGCTCCGCCAGGTAGAGGTAGTTCTTGTCGAGTGTGTTCTTGGCCTCATGGCGGCACCCCAGCATGCAGCCGCCGCACGCGTTGCAGCCGGTCCGGTCAGGGCCCTCGCCGTTGAAGTAGGGGTCCTTCACGGTGACACCCGGCTCGCCGAAGTAGACGGCGACGGTGGTCGGCTGGAAGTCCGTGCGCCCCAGGTCCGTGCCCACGTCCTGGAGCACCTGGTCCGGCACGGTGCGCAGGGGATTCGTGGTGGCTCCCAGCATCTTCCGCGCGGTCGTGTAGTGCGGCGCCAGCTCCTCCTTCCACCCCGCGAGGTGTCCCCATGACGGCGCCTGGAAGAAGTCATCCTTCGGGATGGGCAGCGTGTTGGCGTACACGAGCGAGCCCCCGCCCACCCCCACGCCCGACAGCACGGTGACGTGGCGGAAGAACGTCATCTTGAACAGCCCCCGCCACCCCAGCATGGGCATCCACAGCCAGCGCTTCAGGTCCCAGTTCGTCTTCGGGAAGTCCGGGCCGCGCAGGCGTCGCCCTTTCTCCAGCACCACGACGCGGTAGCCCTTCTCGGTCAGCCGGAGCGCGCTGACGCTGCCACCGAATCCCGAGCCGATGATGAGCCAGTCGCAGTCCATGGCCGTCCTGCCTCCCCTCGGCGTCCGCGCCGCGAATGCCCCGCGCGAGCGTCGCGGGGCGCACCCACTCTATTTCAGGCGGATGCGCCCACTGGCGCCAGAGATTCAGGACGGGCGGGTGACGCACCGCTTGCCTGCCGCTGGTGACTACTCGACCACGGGCAGGTACTTGCCGTCGCAGTTGGAGTCGTTCACGAAGGTGCCGCAAGCACTGGTGACACTCGAGATGGGCGCGCGGCCCCCCACGTAACACCCGGTGTTGGGCGCGTCCGCGCAGTATGCGTAGGAATTGAAGTCGATGCAGCGCCCCGTCTGGTAACCGTAGGCGTCCGTCTCACAGTAGGCGTAGTACTTGAACTGCTGCACGTCGCCTTCGGACTCGGGCGCCGGCGTCTCTAGCTCGGTGCCGCCACAGGCCGTGCCGCCCAGGGCGGCCACACACATCAAGGAAATCCACGACGCGGAAAAGCGCATGACTCGACTCCTCAGGTGACGATGTCCGGGTGAAGTGCTCGGCTCGATTTCACAGCGAGTGTGTCTTCTTTTCCACACCCCTGACCGCCCATTGTAAGCCTTTCTTCCAGGAAAAGCAGAGGCTGCTCCCCGCGGCCCTCCCCCGGGCCGTGACGCAACGCCGTCCCCTGGAGGAGCAATGCGGATGAAGACCTGGATGCCGGTCGCCTTGTTGCTGCTGAACGCCCCGCTGGCCCTTGCCGAGCCCATCAAGGCAAAGCCAGCTGACAAGACTGTCTGGGTGGTGATGGGTGCGGATGCCATCGCGCCCATGCAGGAGACCTTCGCTGCCGAAGGCTGGAGCGTGCCCACCGCCCTCAAGCAGCAGGCGCACGCGGGCGTGTTCCAGCTGAAGGAGTCCCAGCTTTCGCGACTCGCGCTGATGATGCACGAGAAGTTCGACCGGTGTGCGGGCTTCATCACCTACGAGACGCAGGAGGAAGCCCTGGCGTCGCTGACGCCCGCGGCCCCCAAGGCGACCCAGAAGGCCGTCAGCTACACCCTCACCAACGCCGCGACCGTGAACACGCTGATAGGTGAGCTGTCGGCCGCGAACATCCGCGCCACCATCGCCGAGCTGTCCGCCTTCCCCACGCGTAGCCAGAACTCGGACGGTGGCGTGAACGCCGCGGCCATGCTCCTGGCGAAGTGGCAAGGCTACGCCACCAGCGCGGGACGCACCGATGTCACCGTGGCGTACCGCACACACACGGGCTGGCGGCAGCCCTCGGTCGTCCTCACCATTCCCGGAACCACGCTGCCCAACGAGGTCGTCGTGGTAGGCGGCCACCTGGACTCCATCAGCTCCACCAGCGCCGCGCCCGGTGCCGATGATGACGCGTCCGGCATCGCGACGTTCACCGAGGTCATCCGCGCCGCCATGGCCCGCGACTTCCGGCCCCAGCGCACGGTGAAGTTCATGGCCTATGCCGCGGAGGAGACGGGCCTGCGCGGCTCGCGCGAAATCGCCATCGAGCACAGGAACAACAACGCCATCAGCGTCGTGGGGGTGATGCAGCTCGACATGACGAACTACAAGCACACCAACGCCACCTCGGACGTGGGCATCGTCACCGACTACACGAACGCCAGCCAGAACCAGTTCATCCGCGACCTGATAACCACATACGTCGGCGTACCGTTCATCGATACGAGGTGCGGCTACGGGTGCTCGGACCACGCTTCCTGGCACAACCAGGGCATCGCGGCCTCCATCCCCTTCGAGGGGACTGTCGGCCAGAAGAACCCCAACATCCACACCTCGAGGGACACCCTGGCGAACTCCGACAGCACCGCCGCGCACGCGCTCAAGTTCTCCAAGATTGCCGCCGCGTACGTCGCCGAGCTGGCCAAGGGCACCGCGCAGTAGCCCATCGCGCCCGGAGCTCCGGCGCGGCGGGAATCGCGCCGGAACCCTCCCTGTGGGACTCGAGCAGGACCGGCTGCCCGTGGATGCCCCCCAGGAGAGACGCGGCCTCCCGGGCGTGGTTCGCGCCCATGCCCCGTGACGTGTTCATCACCCGCCGGCCGTCACGGGCGCGAGCCGAGCGGCGCGGGCCGCCTCACCTCAGGCGGACCAGATGGCCTCCACGCGCGAGCGCACCTTGCGCCGCGCTTCGGAGAACCCCGGCAGCGCACGCAGGGGTGTCAGCACCGGGCAGCGGTCCATCCACTCCAGATCGATGAGCGCCAGGTCCGCGGCCTGCTGGAGGTAGCGCAGCGCCTCGGCGGGCTGGGCCCGGATGCACATCAACTCCGCCGCGAGCTGACACACCATCGACGCGAAGCGCGGATGCACCGGGCGGGCGAGCATCCCGTCCAGGTTGGACAGCGCGTCCTCCACCGACACCTCGCCCAGCGACACCGAGCAGTACATGGCGACGTGGAAGGCCATGTGGCTCGGGTCCTCGTTCAGCGCATCCCGGCACTGGCGCACCTCGTCCAGGTCGCCCTTCCAGGCGGCGACGCGCATGCGGAGGAGGAGCACCGGAATGCCCAGCAAGGGCTGGTTGCCCAGCCGCGCCATGCACCACTGATAGGTCGCATCGTCGCCCCGCAGGGCACTGCAACGCGCCACCTCGACCAGGCAGATGGCCATGCCGGGCTCCAGGGCATACGCCAGCCTCAAGCGGGGCAGGCCCTCGTCCACGCGGCCCGCCTCGCATTGCAGGTTCCCCAGGAGCTGGAGCGCGGGCGCATAGGTGGGCGCCGTATCGAGCGCCGAGCGCAAGGCCTCGACCGCGTCGCGCCACCGGCCTTCTCGCGTGGCCAGGAGCGCCTGGGCCAGCCGGGTCTCCACCAGCTCGGGCGCCACCCGCCGGGCGCGCTCCAGGCTCGTCCGCGCCAGGGCATCCCAGTCGACCTCGTCCGCCAGCGTGCGCAGGAAGCCCGCCCTCAACGTCGCCACGGCGTGCTGCGCCGCCGCGGGCAGGAAGCCGGGCTCCGCCGCGTGGAGTTGCTCGAGCGGCGCGATGACCTCGTCATGGAGCTCGCGCGTCATCGAATGCGAGCGCAGCCGCGACAGCACCTGCCGGTAGAGGGCCAGCGCATCCGGCGGAACCGTGGCCCGGTAGACCAGGATGGACAGCTCGCCGCGAAGGGACTCCGCCAGTCGCTGCGCCAGCCGGTCCTGGAGCTGGAACATGTCGTCGTCCGCGTCTTCGAAACGGCCGCTCCACAGCTGCGTGCCCGACGCGCCCTCCACCAGCCGGAGCGTCACGCGCACCGTCTTTCCGGCGGCCTGGAGCGTGCCGTCCACCACCAGCTCCACCCCGAGCTCTCGCGCGGCGACGCGAGGGTCTCGCTCGTGACGGAAGCGCTCGGTGGCGCCGCTGCTCTGCACCCGGAGCCCGCGCGTCCTCGACAGCACGTCGATGAGGGCCTCCGTCACGCCGTCGCCCAGGAACTCCTGGTCCTTGGGCCCCATGAAGCGCAGCGGAAGCACCGCCAGCGACTGCTCCTCGGCCCGCAGCGGCGTGCGGGGCGTCGCCGGCACCAGGGAAGCGCTGCCGGTACGGGTGGGGGTGGCCCTCGGCGAGGACGTGCCCGGAGGGGATGCCGTGGGCGTCAGGCCCCTGCCCAGGGGCTGCGCTCTCGGCGCGAGGTGCGCGCCATGGCCATGCTCGGGCTCCACGGGCTCCCCGGCGGAGTGAAGCCACTGCCTCAGCGCATCCGCCACACAGGCCGCGTCCTCGGGACGTCCGGAGGGCTCACGGGCAAGGCACGCGAGCACCAGCTCCGCCAGCGCATCCGGCACCACCGCGAGCAGGCGCGGGTCGGGCGGCGGCTGGCGCAACCGGGCCACGGCCACGGCCATGGGAGAGTCGCCGGAGAACGGCGGCGTGCCGGTGAGCAACTGGTACAGCACCAGCCCGGTGGCGTAGAGGTCGGCGCGAGCGTCCACTTCGCCGCTCTCCAGTTGCTCCGGCGCCATGTACATGGGCGTGCCCACCAGCCCCTGCGTGCGTGAAGCCGCCTCGCCCGCCACCGCGCGGGCGATGCCGAAGTCCGTGAGCACCACCCGGCCACCCGGCTCCACCAGCACGTTGGCCGGCTTGAGGTCCCGGTGCACCACGCCGGCCGCATGGGCCGCGGCCAGCCCCTCGCAGAGCGCCAGGACGAGCCGGGCGGCCCGCGCGGGAGGAACGGCGCGCTCGCGCTCCATCAACGACTGGAGGCTCTCGCCCTCTACGTACTCCATCGTCAGGTAGAGGCGCCCGCCGTGCTCGCCCAGGTCGAAGGTCCGCGCCACGTGACGGTGGGTGATGCGCCGGGCCAGCCGGACCTCGCGGCGGAAGCGCTCCATCCACTCCGGCGCGGGCGAACCGCCCAGCTCCAGCATCTTCAACGCCACCATGTCGCCAACCAGCGTGTCCCGGGCCCGGTACACCGCGCCCATCCCGCCACGCCCCGCCAGCTCTTCGAGCACGTAGCGCCCGGCGAACAGCTCGCCTGCATTCACACCGGTGATGACGGGGCGCTGCGGGGAGAGCACCGTCGCGTCGGAGCCTTCGGGTGGCGCGTTCGGGTTTTTCTCCTCGGACACGGCCGCGAATCTACCCTGCCGTGACGCCGAGTGCCCGGCAATCGCAGTGGAGGCGCTCCATGCGAATGCGCTTTCTGGATTTCCAGATTCCCATGACCTGCTGGGCTCACTCCATGCCCTGGGACGGCCCCGGCGCCCGGGGCTTGAAGAGCGCGCACGCGCGGACGGGCTGAGGTGGATACTTCTGGGGCAGCAGCGGGCAGAGGATGAACGTGGTGGTCCGCGACTGGACGTAGCGCGGCGGCGCGGCACAGCGATGACACAGGCTGTCAGGGAACGGCAGCGATTCGGGGGGTGGCGTCGTCATGGCCTCGTGGCCAAGAGCATCGCACGAATCCCTGGGCGGCCCCCTACCCCTGCGAGCCCCGGGGCTTCGCGACCGGCGCATCGAGCACCGCGGGGATGACGTACTGAGGCACCAGGTCCTGGAAGCGATACCACCGCGTGAAATCGCCGTAGTTCGCCGCGGCAATCATCACCGTCAAGTCCAGCTCCGGCACGACGATGACGAACTGGCCACCGTTCCCCTCCGCCGCGTACTGCCGGTAGGTGCGGTCGCCCACCTTCAGGTCGTGCAGATGCCACGCGTAGCCGTAGCCGTGGTCATCCGAGAACCGGGCGTGCCGCCGCGTGGAGGCCTCCACCCAGCGCGGGCTCACCACCTGGCGCTGGTTCCAGCGACCGCCGGAGAGGAACACCTGCCCCAGCTTGAGGGCGTCCCTGGGGCGCAGGTAGATGCCGCCGCCCAGATAGCCCTCGCCGGTCGGCATCAGGTTCATGTGGTAGTCGCGGATGTCCAGCGGCCGGGCGAAGCGCTGCTCGAAGAACTCCGGAAGCGCCATGCCCGACTGCTGCGAGACGATGGCACCCAGCAGGTTGATGCCCGCCGAGCAGTAGACGGCCTCGGCGCCTCCGGGCTCCCGTGACATGGGCAGCGCCAGCGCGTACCGGTACCAGTCCCGCTGCGCCCGCTGTGACTGCATGACGTCCTCGTTGCCAGGCGAGTCCCCATCACCGTCATCGCACGCCAGCCCCGAGGTCATCGTCATCAAGTGCTCGGCGGTGAGCCGCTGCTTGCGCGGGTCGTCCTGGAAGAGGGCCTCGTAACGGGGGAGCAACCGGGAGAGAGGCGTGTGGACATCGACGCCCTTCTTCTGCTCCAGCGCGATGCCGAGCAGCACCGACGCCAGCGTCTTGCCCGCCGAGCGCGTGTCGTGGACCTGGTCGCGCCCATGGCCATGGAAGTACTCCTCCACCACCAGCTTCCCGTGGCGGGCAATCAGCAGCGCGTGGATGTAGGGCGCGTGCACGTCGGTCGCCGCGGCGCCCTGGATGGACTCCATCAGCGCGGCGATGGGCTTCGGGTCGAGCTTCACGCTCTCCAGCGTCGCCGTCTTCCAGCCATCGTCCGAGGGCACGGGCGGCCGGTACACGTAGGCGGGAGCGCCGGGAGTGCGTGGGTAGAAGCGAGGCGCGCTGTTCTCGTCGCGGCGCGAGAACTCGAACTGACCGACGCCCTGGATTCGCAGCGAGATGTGGCCCGTCTCCTCGTCGAAGAAGC
The DNA here is from genome assembly GCF_050038885.1 of Pseudomyxococcus flavus. Classification (NCBI taxonomy): domain Bacteria; kingdom Pseudomonadati; phylum Myxococcota; class Myxococcia; order Myxococcales; family Myxococcaceae; genus Pseudomyxococcus; species Pseudomyxococcus flavus. The sequence continues at coordinate 628,024 of NZ_CP143624.1, forward strand.
CCCGGAGCGTGTCGTTCTTGCGCCGCGTGTTGACGAAGGTCAGCGCGTTGCCCTGGACCTCCAGCTTGAAGGGCCGGCGCAGCCCGAAGTTGAACTCGGGATTGCGGATGAAGCCCGTCAGTGAGCCCTCCGGCTCGCGCTGGATGCGCAGGTACATGGAGCTCGTGTCGGCCAGGGGCTTCACCGACCCTTCCCAGACTCGCGAGCTGGTGGCGCGAAGCCGCAGGGGCGTCGCATACGCCGCGCTCAGCGTCATGCCTGGCGGCTGAATCCAGAACCCTTCCAGGGCCTTCTCGTCCGGGGACAGCCGGCCGCGAAACGCCCCGTGTTCCCCCGGAAGAGCGAACGTGACGTCCGCCCCGGTGCGCTTCGCGGCGACGTCGAAGCCCGCGATTCGGACGCGCCATTCGGACTGACGCCCATCCACCGTGAGCGCGCCTTGGACCTTCGGCCCGAAGGACGTCTCGTTGCCCCACAGGCCGGGGAGCTGCTCCGGGAGCGAGGGCGTGCTGGGAGCCTGGGCCCACGCGGGCGGCTGGACAGCCACTGTGGCGAGCAGGAAGCAGACGAAGGCGGAGTGGCGCATGCACTGGGTGTACGTGCGGCCGGGCAAGCAATTGCACGGGAGCCCCCCGTGGGCGACGAGGAGCTCCCAGCGGCAGGTTCAGTCACGCAGCTCGAGCCACACCGGCGCGTGGTCCGAGGGCTGCTTGCCCTTGCGCTCCTCGCGGTCCACGTCCACCACGGTCAGCCGTTCCGCCAGCGGGGCCGTCACATAGAGATGGTCGATGCGCAGACCCAGGTTCTTGGGGAAGCCGAGCATGCGGTAGTCCCACCAGGTGAACTTCTGCACGCCCGGGTGCAGCCTGCGGAAGGCATCCGAGAGTCCGAAGGCCCCCAGGTGCTGGAGCGCGTCCCGCTCCTTCAGCGTGAAGAGCGTCTGCCCTTCCCACAGCTTCGGGTCGTAGGTGTCGATGTCCTCGGGCGCCACGTTCCAGTCGCCGCCCAGCACCAGCGGCTCATCGGGCTCGTGGCGCGTGTCCAGGTAGCGCCGCAGGCGGCCGTACCACTCCAGCTTGTATTGGTACTGCGGTGAGTCCACCGACTGCCCATTGGGCGCGTACGCGCTCACCACGCGGATGCCGCCCACGGTCGCCGCGATGAGGCGCGCGTGCGAGTCATCCACGCCATCGGAGAGCCCCTTCACGACGTCCTTCGGCTCCTCCTTCGCGAGGATGGCCACGCCGTTGTACGTCTTCTGCCCGTGGACGGCGGCGTGGTAGCCCAGCTCACGCACGGCCTCCATGGGGAAGTCCTCGTCCACGCACTTGAGTTCCTGCAGGCAGAGGATGTCCGGCTGTGCCTTCTTCAACCAGGCGAGCAACCGCTCCTGCCGGGCCCGCACCGAGTTCACGTTCCAGGTGGCGATCTTCATCGCGCGGACCGTCGCATGCCGCCCGCGCCCACCGCCATGCTTTTCCCCCTCCGTGTGGCCATGGGGCCACACAAGCGCCCTCGTCCCTCGGAGCGCGCGCGTGGCACGCGGGTCGCATTGACGCCAGGTGGGAGGCCGACACACGGCCACTCCGGAGCCCCGGCCCGGGCGCTCCGCTGGAAGCCGAGGTCGTCACATGCGCCGGAGCCGCTCGAAGCACTCGCCTCTCGTTGGATTCGCCCTGCCGTCCTCCGTCCGGAGCGCGCTGGTGCCGGCCAGCCTCATGGCGATCGGGCTGGTGGTGGCGTGGGCGGATGCGCCCCTGCCGCCGACGTTGACCGCGTGGCTCGAGTCGGAGCGGCAACCCGCGCCCTTCACGGCCGTCCACGTCCCCTTTCCGCGGGACGACCTGGCCACGACACCGGATGACGCCGCGGTGGCCCGTGGCGACAGCGTCCCGAGCGCCCGTCCTGACGTGGCGGTTCCGGCGGCCGGCTCGAACAACCTCCCGGGCACGATGACGGCCGAGCTTCCGCCTGGCCTGGCCGCGGATCCGGATGCGCCCGACGCCTCGGTGGAGCCCTCCAGCGCGGACTTCGCACCGGATGCCGCGCTCGCCCTGGAGCACACGCACGGACGCCGCGTGGACCACCTCAGCCGGGCCCACCTGCTGCGCGAGTGGGACGACCTCTCCGGTGCCCTCACCGAGTGCCGCCGTGCGATTCACGACGCGCCGGATGACGTGGTGGCCGTGGCCCTGACGGCGGAGCTCGCCGGGCTCACCGGGCGGCTGGACCTCGCGGTGCGCGCCTATGGCCAGCTCGGTCGCCTGCTGCCCCTCGACGCCCGCCCGATGGTGCGGCAGGCGCGACTCCTGGTGTCCCTGGGCCGCCACGCCGAAGCCATCGCCGCGGGAGAAGAGGCCGTGCTCCGCAATCCCGAATACGTGGAGGCCTATCAGGTGCTCGGCCGGGCCCACCTGGGCCAGGGCGCGCTGGCGGCGGCCATGCGCCGCTTCCAGCAAGCCGTCCACCTGAATCCGGAGCACGGCTTCGCCCTCAACAACCTGGGCTTCACCTACCTGCGCGCGGGGGAGAACGAGAAGGCCGCGGAGGTCCTCACCCAGGCAGCGGCGCTGCTGCCGCACGTGGCCTACGTGCACAACAACCTGGGCGTGGCCCACGAGAGGCTCGGCCACATGGAGGAGGCCCGCGCCGCCTACGCCGCCGCCATGCACCTGTCACCGCGCTACGTGCAGGCCCGCCTCAACGCGGACCGGATGCGCCGCATGGCCCAGGCGGACATGGCCGGCGCCCAGACACAGCGTGGGCAGTCGCGGCCCACCCAGGGTGCGGCGTCCCCGGCCCACTAGCGCCTTCCTGCCCGGAGCCCCTGCGCCGGGAGGGGCTCCAGAGCGGTTCCCGTTCCACGTCCCCCGGTCTAACCTGCGGACTTCATTCTCAGTCCCGCGCAATGCCCACGGTCCCCGCGATGCCCTCTTCGCCCGAAACCTCCACACCCGCTCCCCCGGCGCCGCCGTCGCGCCCCGGGCTCGGTGCCAGGCTCTGGCGCTGGACGAAGCGGCTGCTCATCACCGGCGTGGTGGGCCTGGTGCTCGCCATCGCCGTCGGCGTGGGCGGCTACATCTACTACAGCCGGGACCTGCCCTCCGTGGATGCGCTGCGCAACTACCAGCCGCCGCAGGTCACCAAGGTCACGTGTGGAGACGGCAGCGTCTGCGCCGAGTTCGCGCGCGAGCGCCGCACGCTGGTTCGCGTGGAGGACCTGCCGCCTCACGTGCGCAACGCCTTCCTCGCCGCCGAGGACGCGGACTTCTACAAGCACGAGGGCCTGGACTTCTTCGGCATCACCCGCGCGGCCATCAAGAACCTCATCCCCAACAGCCGCAAGTCCGGCGCGTCCACCATCACCCAGCAGGTGGTGAAGAACCTGCTGCTCACGCCCGAGCGCAAGTTCTCGCGCAAGGCCCGCGAGTGGATCCTCACGCCGCGCGTGGAGGAGGCGCTCACCAAGGACCAGATTCTCGCGCTCTACATCAACCAGTCCTACTACGGGCAGCGCCGCTACGGCCTGGAGGAGGCCGCGCTCTACTACTTCGGCAAGCACGCGAAGGACCTGAACGTGGGCGAGGCCGCGGTGCTCGCCGGCACCGTGCAGCTCCCGCACCGCATCAACCCGGTGACGAACATGACGCGGGCGAAGTCGCGTCAGCGCTACGTGCTGGACCAGATGGCGCGCAACGGCTTCGTCCCCGCCGAGGTGGCGGAGGCGGAGAAGGAGAAGCCCATCGTCCTGGCCCCGCGACGCGGCAAGGCGGTGGGGCCGTACTACACCGAGGAGATTCGCCGCACCCTCATCGCGCGCTACGGCGAGCAGGCGGTGATGGAGGGCGGCCTGCGGGTGGACATCGCCATGGTGCCCAAGCTCCAGCTCGCGGCGGAGCAGGCGGTGCGCGAAGGCCTGGAGGCCGTGGACCGGCGCCAGGGCTACCGGGGCCCCCGCGGCACGCTGGAGAAGGGCCAGTGGGAGCGCTACCGGGCACTCATCGCCACGCGCATCGAGGAGGCCGGGCGCCGGCAGAAGGACCAGGGCTATGTCGCGGACCTGGCGCCCCTGGCGAAGGCGGAGAAGGAGGCACCGAAGTCGCCAGAGCCCGCCGGCGCCGCGCTGGAGCCCCTGGAGGAGGAAGGCACCGAGGAGCAGCGGCCGGACCTGACGCCCGAGGACGAGGCGCCGCTGTCCCCGGACCAGGTGCTGACGCAGTCGGTGCGCCTCAAGCCGATGGAGGAGGGCCTGCGCCTCACCGGCTACGTCATGCAGGTGGACGACAAGCGCAACGTGGCGCGCGTGGACCTGGTGGGCCGCACCGCCGAGGTGGCCTTCTCCACCGTCACCTGGGCACGGCAGAAGGGCAAGAGCGCCCCCAAGAGGATTTCCGACGTCTTCGAGGAGGGCGAGCTCGTCTTCGTGCGCGTGCTCAAGGCGCCCCCCGCGCCCGCCTTCGTGGAGGCGACGCTGGACCAGATTCCCGAGGTGCAGGGCGGGCTGGTGGTCATCCGCCCCCAGGACCGGCACGTGGTGGCGCTGGTGGGCGGCTATGACGCGGAGCAGTCCTCCTTCAACCGCGCCACGCAGGCGAAGCGGCAGCCGGGTTCGTCCTTCAAGCCCTTCCTGTACGCCGCCGCCATGGGCAGCGGACGCTACACGCCCCTGTCGAAGGTCAACGACGCCCCCGAGGCCGTGCGCGACCCGTACACGGGCAAGACGTGGAAGCCGCAGAACTACGACCGCCAGTTCCAGGGCCCCATGACGCTGCGGGAGGCGCTCACCAAGTCGAAGAACACGGTGTCCGTGCGCCTCATCGAGGCGCTCACCCCGGCCACCACCATCGACTTCGCGCGCCGGGCGGGCATCCACTCGCCGCTGCCGGAGAACCTCACGCTGGCCCTGGGCACGGGCGAGGTGACGATGCTGGAGGCCGCCAACGCCTACGCCACGCTCCAGGCCAATGGCCGCTACGCGGAGCCGTTGATGCTGCTGCGCGTGCGCGACGCGCGCGGCAAGGTGCTGGAGGAGCACCAGCCCGCCTTCGAGGAGACGCTGCCGCCCGCGGTGGCCTACCTCACCACGTCCTTGATGCGCAGCGTGGTGGAGGACGGCTCGGGCCGGGCGGTGCTCGCGCTGGAGCGCCCCGCCGCCGGCAAGACGGGCACCACGCAGCAGTCGCGCGACACCTGGTTCTCCGGCTACACCGCGGACTGGGTGGCCAGCGCGTGGGTGGGCTTCGACAACAACGCTCCGCTGGGCGGCAGTGAGACGGGTGGCCGCGCCGCGCTGCCCATCTGGCTCCACTTCATGCGCGTGGCCCATGAAGGGCTGCCCGTGCGGGAGTTCGAGGTGCCTCCCGGCGTCGTTCAGGTGCGCATCGACCCCATCAGCGGCCTGCTGGCGGGCAACTCCGTCCCCGGGCGGCTGGAGCCCTTCCTCGACGGCACCCAGCCCACCGCGGAGGCGCCTCCGCCGGGGCAGGTGACCACGGACCAGTTCTTCCTGGACGAAGGCAACAGGCGGGGATTGTGAGCCGACACTGGGTCCTGGCCCCGGTGCTCGCCGCGCTCACGGCGCAGGCGGCGCCCTCCTCGGCGGAGAGCACCTCCGCGATTGACCGCCTCGCCCGGCAGGTGGCGGCGGCCGTGCGCGCGCAGCGCGTGGAGGCGCCGGTGGCGGTGAACGTCACGGGCGGCTCCGCCGAGCTGCGGCGCGCGGTGGGCACGATGCTGGCCTCACAGCTCGCCGCCGCGGAGCTGGCGCCGGTGGTGCTGGACGCGCCCACCGCCGAGGCCGCCGAGGCGCTGGCGCGCGCGCAGGGCTCGCGGGCCCTGGTGCGGCTGTCCCTGGACGTCGAGGGCGGTGAGCTGCGCGCCCGCGGCGACCTGCTGGGCACCTGGGTGAATTTCTGGTCCGGCCGCGCGCCCACGCGCCCGCCGAAGCCCGCCGCCACGCTGGTGGAGGCGGTGCCGGCGGATGCGGCGGTGCTGGCGCTCGCGCTGGAGTCCGGAGGCGCGTCCACGCCCTCCGGCCCGCCCGAGGGAGCGCCTCCGGGCATCCGCCTGCTGGGCGCCACCCTGGCCCGCCTGGAGCATCCCCTGGCGGCGCTGGCCGCGGGAGACCTGGACGGCGATGGCCGCGACGAGGTGATGGCGCTCACGGAGCACGACGTCTCCGTCTTCGACGCCGAGGGACGGCTCGTCGCGCGCAAGGCGATGGACACCCTCCCCGCCTCGAGCGCCACCACGCGCGAGCCCTTTGGCGCGCTGGCCCTCCTGCCCGGACCGCCTCGCCTCGCCGCATGGAGCACGCGGCATGCGCACGGCGAGCTGCTCGCCCTGGACAAGGCCCGCAGCACCCTCCGGGTGGTGGGGACGATGGAGCAGGCGCCGCTGGGCGCGACGGAGCGGGCCGACTTCGTCCCCGGACAGACGGCGTTCGCGCCCACCGTGAAGCTGGCTGAAGGCCGCACGCTGACCGTCCCCGCGCCCTTCACCACCGCGAGCCTGGAGGCGCAGCGGATGTTGTTCGTCCATCCGGATGGCGCTGCCACGTACTACGCGAACGCGGGCGCCGTACCGTTGCGCTGGAGCCACCTGGGCGCGGGCAGCGCCCTGGGGGACCTGAATGGTGACGGCACTCCGGAGCTCATCACCACCTCGCCCCAGCTCTCGCCGTCGCCCGACGTGGTGCGCGTGCTCGCCACCCACGTCGACGACCCCGGCGCGCACGAGCCGCTGTGGCAGGGCGCGCTGCCCGCGGGCCGTGCGCTGTACGTGGTGACGGCCAACCTGGACGGCGACAAGCGCCGCGAGGTCATCGTCGGACTCTGGAAGCCGGACGGCACCAGTGAGCTCTTCCTCCTGCGACAGGGGACGCCATGAGACTCCGCGCAACCCTTGCCTGCGCCGTGCTGCTCGCGTCCGCGTCCGCCCAGGCGGCGGGGCGGCCTCGCTACGGCGGGGAGCTCCGCGTCGCCCATGACGGCCCGCCCGAGGTGGGAGAGCCCGCGCTCGCCGACACGCCGCTGGAGGCCACGTTGCTGGGGCTGCTCTCGCGGCCGGTGTGCCAGACCACGGCGGACGGCGCCGTGGCCCCCGCGCTCGCGCGAACGCTATCGCGCCCCACCTCGCAGTCCCTGCACCTCACGCTGCCCAGCGCCGCCGTCGCCCAGGCGCTCGCGCGCGCCTGGATGCGCCTGACCAGCAACGAGGGGGCATCGCCCTACCGCGCCCTCTTCCATGCCGTGCGCGGCGAGGCGCGGCAGGTGACGCCCCGGGGCGCCGCGCTGGAGCTGGCGCTGGCCTATCCGTGGCCGGACCTGGAGCGCGCGCTGTGCCATCCGGCCCTGGCGCCGCCCGTGTCCGCCAGCGCCCTGGGCCCCTTCACCGCCGCCGGACGCGGCGCGCTGGAGGCGCAGACGGCCTGGCCGCAGGGGCGCCCGTACCTGGACCGGCTGCTGCTCTCCGCCACGGACCAGCGCGGCCTCTCACGGCTGTGGTCCGCCCGGCAGGTGCAGGTGGAGCTGGGCGTCGCGTCGGAGACGGACGCCGTCGCCGGGCCGGCCCTCTACGCCACGTTCCTGGCCTTCTCCCCCCGGCGGCTGCCCCCTGACTTCCGGCAGGCCGTGGAGAGCGCCATCGACCGCGAGGACCTCACGCGGCTCTTCGTCCAGGCCCCCGCGCAGCCCATGCCGCACCTGCTGCCGCCCGTGTTGCTGGATGCCCCCGCCCGTCCCCGACCGTCCGCGCCATCGGCCGGCGGCTCGCGCAAGGTGACGCTGCTCTACGACGCTTCCGTGGAGGACCAGCGCGCGGTGGCCGAGCGCATCCAGGTCAAGCTGCATGACCGCGGCTACACGGTGGCGCTGGAGGCCCTCCCCCGCGCGGCCCTGCGCGCCCGCTGGGCCAGGGGTGACTTCGAGCTGATGCTGCACGCGCTGCTGCTGCCCCCCATCCCCGGCCCGGCGCTCGCGGTGGTGCTGGACGCGGGGGGCCGGCGAGACTTGCTGGGCGTGGAGCTGCCGGCCATCGGCTCGCTCCCGGCCCCGGCGGCGCGGGACGCGCGGGCGCGCGAGCGGGCCCTGGCGCTGGCGGCATCCGTCCCCCTGGTGCCGCTGTACGCGCAGGGCCTGGGAATGCGCTTCGCTCCGGACGTGGGCGGGGTGATGATGGATGCACAAGGCCTGCCCTCGCTGGACGGACTGTACGTGCTGCCACCGGAGGGGACGGCGATGGGAGGACGTCCTTGAGGAGACCGCCATGCGCTTGAGGACACGGCTGGCGCTCGCCTTCGCGCTGCTGGCCCTGGTTCCGCTCGCGGTCGTCGTCCCCCCCACCCTCACCCGCCTGCGTGACACGCTGTCGCGCGAGCTGGATGCGCGCATGGAGGCCGCCACTGCCTCCGCGCAGGAGTCCCTGGAGCGCGCCAGCACCACCGCCCGCCGGGCCGTGGAGGAGCTGGTGGACAGCACCATCATGGAGGACCTGGCCCGCGAGGCCCGGGAGCGCCCCACCCGCGCCATCCAGGCCGGCACCGCCGAGAGCCTGATGAAGCCACGGGGCCTGAGCGTCCTGACGCTCTTCGACCGCGACGGCACGGTACTCTCTTCCGGCCACCTGCCGGCGCGCCGGGGAGACCCGGAGCCGGTCCTCTTCGCCGTCACGCGCGAGAAGTCATCCCGGCCCGTGCCGGTCCGCGTGGAGGTGCGCACCGCGTCCGGCCTGCGTCAGCTCCCCGCGCTCGTCACCGCCCGGCCCGTGGACTTCGGGGACCTGCGGCTGTGGGCCGTGGGTGGGGTGCTGCTCGACGAAGGCGTGGCGCAGCACCTGGCGCGGCTCACCCAGACACAGGTGACGCTGCTGGCGGGAGACACGGCGCTGGCGCGCGCCGGAACGGCCGAGCCGCCAACGGTGACGAAGACGCTGCCGCTGGGCGAGGCCGGCACGGTGCAGCTCGTCTTCAGCCGCGCCGCGGCCCGTGAGGCCGAACAGGGCGTCATGCGCGCCTTCCTCCTGCTGGCGGCGCTGGGCGGCACCTTCGCGGTGCTGCTGGGCGTGCTGGTGTCGCGGTGGATGACGCGGCCGGTGGAGGCCCTCACCGAGGGCGCCCGGCGCGTGGCCGAGGGCGCGCTGGAGTCCCGGGTGACGGTGGAGGCCAGCGGCGAGGTGGGCGAGCTGGTCCGGACCTTCAACCACATGACGTCCGAGCTCAAGGCCACCACCGAGCGGCTGATGGCCAGCGAGCGCATCGCCGCGTGGCAGGAGGTGGCGCGGCGCCTCGCGCACGAAATCAAGAACCCGCTGACGCCCATCCGCATGTCGCTGGAGACGCTCCAGGCCGCGCAGGAGGCGAAGCACCCGCGCTTCCCGGACATGTTCAAGGAGAGCGCGGGCGTGGTGCTCGAAGAGGTGGACCGGCTGCGGCGCATCGTCGACGAGTTCAGCCACTTCGCGCGGATGCCCAAGCCACAGCTCGCGCCCGTGGACCTGGGCGAGCTGGCGCAGAGCGTGCTCGCCCTGTACGCCACGCCGCCGCCGGGCATCCAGCTACTGCCCACGCTCCAGACAGGCGTGGTGGCGAGCGCGGACCGGGACCAGCTCACCCAGGTGCTGGTGAACCTGGTGAAGAACGCCGAGGAGGCCATGGCGGCCACCGGCGGCACCTTGCGCGTGCGCGTGCGCGCCACCGACGCCGACGCCATCGTCGAGGTGGAGGACAGCGGCCCCGGCATCCCGCCCGAGCACCGCGCCCGCGTCTTCGAGCCCTACTTCACCACCAAGGAGGGCGGCACGGGCCTGGGGCTCGCCATCGCCGCGCGAATCCTCCAGGAGCACGGCGGCCGGCTGGAGGTCGGCGGCGAGCCCGGCCAGGGCGCGCGCTTCAGCCTCGTGCTGCCGCGCGCGAGCTGAGCCTCAGGCCCCTCGCTCCGCGAAGCGGACGTGGACCAGCGAGGGCACCCGCTCCTTCACCCAGGGCGTTTGGTTGAGGGCGCTGTAGATGAGCCGGTGGAGCCCGCGAGGGAATGCGTAGGGCTGCAGGTCCACCCGCGCGATGCGGGGCTCCCACCGCTTCAGCGTCGCCTCCACCTCATCGCGGTTGATGCCCCAGGGCATCCGCGGGAGCTGGTACGCGCGCGTGCGCCGCAGGCCCTTGAGCGTCTGACGCGAGAACCACCTGGGAATCGTGTCGAAGACGAGCTCGGCCCCCGGGAAGCGCTCGGCGATGTCCACGAGGAGCCGCCGGACCTCGTCTTCCTCGAAGTACATGAACAGGCCCTGGGCGACGATGAACACGCCCTTGCTGGCGTCCACCTGCTCCATCCACGCGCGGTCCAGCGCGCTCACCGGGGAGTGCCGCAGCCGCTCGGTCGGCGTGAGGAAGCGCTCCCGGATGGCAATGGCCTCGGGCAGGTCCACGCTCAGCCAGCGAAGCTGCCCATTGTCCAACCGCTGCGCCTGCGTCTCCAGCCCCTCCCCCAGCGACACCACGAAGCCATCGGGGTGCGAGGCCAGCCACGCGCGGATGGCTTGGTCCGTCTCCACCGCGCGAACCGCGTGCGAGGCCTCCGCGCGACCAAACGACTTCTCGAAGTCGTAGTCGATGGCGTCGTAGATGCGCACCGCCTCCGCGTCCTTCAGGATGCCGTCCGGGCGCTTCGCCTCCCCTGCCCGGTTGTGCAACGTCCAGAGCATCGTCTCCGGGATTCCGGTGAGGTTCGGGACGTACCGCGTCTGCATCTGCTTCCTCCTTGATATCGACAACACCCAAAGACGAAGCCGGGCCTCAGTGGGCCGCCGACTTCGAGAACACGTTGATGACGAGCACGCCCGCCAGGATGAGCCCGATGCCCCCGAGCGCGGCGGCATCCAGCCGCTGGCCCTGGAAGAGCCACGCCACCGCGGACACGAGGACGATGCCCGCCCCGGACCAGATGGCGTAGGCGACGCCGGTGGGGATGGTCCGCAGCGCGAAGGACAGGCAGAAGAAGGCCACGCCGTAGCCCAGGACCACGAGAATGGAGGGCCCCAGGCGCGTGAAGCCGTTCGAGCTCTTGAGCGCCGAGGTCGCCACCACCTCGGCGAGGATGGCTATCGCCAGATAGACGCCGTTGTTCATGTGCTGCCTCCGGGGCCCTCTATAACCACCCGCCGCGCGGACAGCCCGCGTGTCATCGGACACGACAAGGCCCGCGGCCTCCTGAGAGACCACGGGCCTTCGTCACGGCCAGTCGAGCGGGAGGACTCAGTCCTTGACGGGCGTGGCCTTGAGGGCCGCCTTGCCTTCCTTCACGTAGACCTGGAAGCGCACCGTCTTGCACGCGTACTTCTGGACGAGTTGCTCCTTGTTCTTGCGCAGCTTCTGCACGAACTTGTCGTACGTCAGGCCATCCGCCGCCTCGCCACACCGCTCACGGGTGGAGACGAACTCGCGGAAGACCTCCTGGAAGTGCTGCTCGTCGGAGAGGGCCACCGCGGAGTTGCCCAGCCCCGGGAGGGGAACCGCGGCCTGCGCGCCAGCCGCCGGACGCGGCGGGGGCATGGGGATGGCGTCCGACGTCGGCGGACGAGCGCTGGCCTGGAGCAGCTCGCGCGGAATCGCCGCCACCCGCGTCGTCTCGGGGCTGTCCGGCGTGGCCTGCGCAGCCGCCAGCGCGAACGGATCCGCCGCCTGCTGGAGCGAATAGGCCGCCGTGGGCTGGTCCTCGAAGGCGAACGCGCCACGTCGCGGCGCGGCCGGCGCCAGGGGCTCGGGGCCACCAGCGAACGGCTCGGCGGCGGGCTCGAACGGCATCGCCGAGGCGCTCGCGGGGGCTTGCGGCGGCGCGGGGAACGGGAACGCCTCGGCCGAGCCAAACGGCGCAGCGGCGGGCGCTGGGGGCGGCGGAGGGGGCGCGAACGCGAACGGGTCCGCGGCGGGCGGAGGGGCCGGCGGCGCGAAGGCGAACGGGTCTCCCACGGGCGCCTGGGCCGGCGGCGACATCGCGAACGGGTCTCCCGCCGGGGGCGGAGCGGCCATCGCGAACGGGTCCGCGGCGGGCGCGGCCGGCGGCGCGAAGGCGAACGGGTCCGCGGCAGGCGCGGGTGCAGGAGCGGGCGGCGCGAAGGCGAACGGGTCCGCCGCGGGCGCAGGCGGCGCGGCCGGCGGCGCGAAGGCGAACGGGTCCGCGGCCGGAGCAGCGGCGGGCGGCGCGAAGGCGAACGGGTCCGCCGCGGGCGCGGGCTCGGCGGCAGGCGCGGGAGGCTGCGACGCGACCGGGGCGGGCTTCGAGGCCATGGCGGCCGACAGGCTCAGCGTGTCGGAGCTGCCACTGGAGTCCTCTTCCGCCACGGCCTTGCGGCCAGAGCCCATCATCAACGTCCACAGGAGGCTCAGCCCCAGGAGGCCCGCCAGCGCGAACAGGGCGTTCTGCTGGTACGCGGCCAGCGTGCCCAGCACGGGCTGCGTGCTGGCGATGGCGAGCACCTCCAGCGGCGTGCCCGCCAGCGCGCGGCGGGTGCCCACCATCAGCGGCGCCTTGCCGCCCATGAAGTCATCGACCTGGGTGAAGACGGGCAGCGAGACCGGGCCCAGCGCCAGGAGCTTGCCGGTGCTCAGCACCACGCCCGAGGTGTCCGCGGCCACCTTCGAGAGCGACCCTTCCGCCAGCAGCTTCTGGGGCCCGGCGACGCCGGCCAGCGCCTCGCCCTTCACCAGCGCGAGCGCGGCCACGCCGGACGCCTGCACCGCGGCCTCCAGCCCGCCCTCGTCGAGCAGCGGCGCGCCCAGCACCAGCGTCACCGACGGAGCGCCGGCGGACCACGCCAGGGGCACCGCGGCGAACGCATGCGGCGCGCCGAAGGCCTCCGACACGCTGGCGCCGGACTTGATGAGCCCCACCACGTCCAGCTTCGCCGCGTCCGAGGACGGCTCGGCTCCCGCGACGGCGTGGAACTGCGCGTCCTGGGCGGCCACGGCCACCACGGCGCCCTTGAGTTCCTGGGGAATCACGGCCTCGACGGCGCTGCGGACCGCGGCGAAGCGCTCGGCGGTGAAGACGCGAGCGGCGGCGGCCTCCGCCTCGGCGCGCTCGCGCTCACGCGCGTTGCGAGGCGCGGGCTGCTCCGGCAGCGCCGGAACGGCGGCGGACACCACCTCCGGCATGGCGGCCAGCTTCAGCGCGAGCGACTGCACTTCGGCACGACGTGTCTCCACGCGACGCGCCACCTCGGCGGCGCCCGCGGAGGCCTGGGCCGACGCTCCGGCGACGGCGCGCTCGCGCAGCGGTCCCGACAGCATCGGCAGGTGTGCAACGCCCAGTCCGATGACCAGGAATGCGAAGACGAGGAACTTGAGGCGGACCATCGCCGTCCTTTTAGCCCGAGGTTGAAGGGTTCCGCTTATAGCGTTCACCGTTCGGCCCCAGCAAGATTCGGGCACTGGACATGGCGAACCCGGCCGCCAGGTGTACGACCTGGGGGCCGGGCCCGTGTCGCCTCACACTGCACTCCAGTGCGGCTAGTAGGTGGGAACGTCGACCGCCACGTCCTGGGGCAGGCCGTTGGTGTGCACCTCGCGCCGCTTCTCCAGCAGGCGCTTGAGGCTCTTCTCCAGACGGTCACGCGTTGCGTCGATGGCCGGGTACATCGAGTCCGCCGTCTCCGTCACATGCACCGCGGAGAGCCCGGGCAGGCGCACCGTCACCCGGCACTCCTTGTCCATGCCCCCCTTGGGGCCGTTGGTGTCGACCAGGGAGATGTCGATTTCCGCCGCCTCGTCATCCGCGAACCGCTCGATATGGCGCACCAGGTGTTCGTCGACATACGACTTGAGAGCATCCGACAGGTCCAGGTGCACTCCACGCAGCAACACCTTCATGGCATTTCCTCCGGACCCAAAGATGGGCAGCCTGACGCCCGGAAGTGAGCCACCCCCTGCCCTTTGGCGCTCCTCCGGTCGCGCTCCCCTGCTCCCCTGACAGGAGACCCTCCGAGCGCACGCGGACGCAACGGACGAATCACCGGCGCCGCGTGGGTTTCCCAGAGGCATGGGTGAGCGAATCAAGGTCTTGCTGGTCGAGGACGACGGGGATAGCCGGGAGCTGCTGGCGGAGCTGCTCGAGCCGGAATTCGACGTGAGCACCGCCACGGATGGCGTGGCCGGCCTGAAGGCCTTCGAGGCCGAGCATCCAGACGTCGTGGTGACGGACGAGTCCCTCCCCGGCATGAATGGAACCGAGCTCGCACAGAAGGTGAAGGAGCGCGAGCCGCGTGCCCGCGTCATCCTCGTGTCCGGGTACACCCAGGTGCAGGGCTCCGAACATTGTGACGTGGTGCTGCGCAAGCCCATCGACGTGGAGCGCCTCAGCGCGGCGCTGGGTCAGCTGGGGAACGAAGCCCGACAGTGAACGAAGTGACGGGCCCCGGGTGCCGCCGCGGGACGCCCGACCTACTCTTTTCCTCCAGACACCCGCGGGTAGGAGGGACGGCAATGAGATATTGCGCCAGGTGCGGCTCCGAGTATCAGGACAGCGTCGAGGAATGCGCGGACTGTCCGGGCAACCCTCCGCTCGTGAGCACGGAGGAGATGCGCAGCCGGGGGCTGCCCCTTCCGCACGAGCTGGACACGCGCGTCTTCGTCCGCGCGGGCTCGGCGGAGGACCCCTTCACCGCCGAGGTCTACGTGCAGTTGCTCCAGGACGCGAACATCCCCGTCCTGGTGCGCGCCGGCCGCTCGGGCGTGGTGGACAAGCTGACCACGGGCAACGTGCTGCCCTGGTGGGAAATCCACGTCCCGGCCGAGCAGCAGGTCCGGGCCGCCACGTTGCTTGAGCAGGAGCGGCTGCGGGAGCTGGCCACCAACGACGAAGCCGCCGCGGCCGCCGAGGCGGAGGAGCGGGAGTCCGAGTCCCCCGCCGTGCCGCCACCGAGCCTCTGAGCGGGCGCGGAGGGCCTCAGGGCGTCGAGCGCATCACCGAGCCGCCGCTCGTCGTGTCGGGGCGCCGGGGCTCGAAGAGGCTGACGCCCGTCACCTTCCACTTCGCATAGCGCGCGTTGCGGGCGAGGAACGTCTCCAGGTCCTCGTCCACCACGCGGTTGTAGCCGCCGCGTGACGCATGGCGCAGGTACGTGCGCTTCTTGCGCTGCACCACGAAGCCCAGGTGGGTGATGCGGGTGGCCTTCAGCGGCAGGTCCTCGCGCAGCACCACCAGGATGGTGCCCGAGGGGATGTCGCGCGCGTGCGCCATCACCCGCTCCAGGGGCAGCATGTTCAGCGAATACGTGCCCACCACCTGCTGCGCCTTGGGGAGCCCCAGGGCCTGCGACGAGCGCGACTGCCAGGTGAGCCGGGTGAGCGTCTTCGTCACCGCCACCGCGTCCTCGCCCGCGTAGCGCCGCGTCACGTCCGCCAGGAAGCCCTTGCGGATGTTGTTGGGCAGCCACTGCGCCTCCATGAGGTGGTTGCGGTCCTCGTAGGTGGGCATGCTGGCGTAGCGGATGCGCTCCAGCAGCGGCGCCACGTCCTCCTCGCTGGCCGCCAGGCTCAGCGCCAGCGACTGCTCGACGAAGGTGAGGCAGTCCACGGCGTCCAGGCGGAAGGTCGGGTCGGGGTCCACGCCGTGCCCCTCCCCGAGCGGGGACAGGACGTAGGGCGTGTTGATGAAGCGCTCGCTCATGCGCAGCAGGCGGCGGGCGAGCGGCGCGCCCACGTCCTCCGCCACGAGCGCGGCGCGCTGCTCCGGCGTGAGCCCCACCCAGCCGTTGGGCTTCACCGGCCGGGCCGTCGCGACCTGCGAGGACGCGGCCGGGGACTCGAGGAGGGCCTCCGCGCCGGGGCGGGCATCCGCGTCCGCCGAAGGAAGGGGCGCCGCGGGCGCCTGGGACAGCAGCGCCGCGGCCAGGACCGCGCCCAGGCTCATTGCGCGACACCCGCCTTGCGGAGGATGGCCTTGCGCCGGTCGTCGCGCAGCTGCAGCGCCTCCAGCTCCCGCTCGTAGGCGAGCTTCTCGTCCGACTTCGCGTTCCACGACGCCAGCACCAGCCACTCCAGCATCGACGCGTCGCCGCCCTCGTGGAGGATGCGGGCGGCGCTGGCGGCCAGCGCGCGGTCCTTGTCCTCCAGGAGCGGCTTGAGCGCGGGCGCGGCCTTCTTCGCGCTGACGCCTTCGTAGAGCTCCAGGCCCTGCCGGCGCACGAAGCGGTCCTCCGAGCCCAGGAGCTTGCCCGCGAAGGCGAAGCCCTCCGGCGCGCCGAGCCGGCACAGCCCCTTCGCCGCGGCGAAGCGGGTGGACTCCGAGTCGCTCGCAAGGAACTCCTTCAGCGCCGGCCCCTGCTTCGCATCCCCCGTCTCGCCCACCGCGGCCAGGATGGCGGCGCGGACCTCCAGCTCCTTCTCCGCCTTGGCGGCCTTCACCAGCACGGGCCCCATCTTCGGGTTGCGCGAGGCCCCCAGGGCCCGGGCCGCCTCACGACGCACGCCGCTGCTCTTGTCGTCCAGGAGGGGGACCAGCACCTGCGTGTAGCGGCTGTGGAGCTTCGCCAGTCCCTGGGCGGCATACATCCGCACCGCGCTGTCCTCATCCGACGCCAGCCCCACGAGGGTGGGCTCGGCGGCGCGCGTCACCAACCCCGCAAGCACCGCCGTGAGGTTGCGGCGCAGCCGCTCCTCGTGGACGTTGCGCAGCGTCGTGGCGATTTCCCGGGCCGCATAGGCCTCCTCCCGGAGGTAGCGCAGGCGCGAGACGGCCGTGGGGACCGCCCCTCCCTCCACCACGGCCTGGATGACCGCGTCCGTCTCGGCGCGGCGGGACGTCCGTTTGGCGGCGGACGCCGGCCCGGACAGGGCGGCCCAGGGGACGAGCAGCGAGAGCACGAGGACGAGGCGGACGGACGGGCGCACGGGTACGGGACGATGGCAAGGGCGGCGCCAGCCGTCAAAGTCCTGCCACATGCCCGCCCCCCTGGTCCGCCGGGATGCCCGATTCTTGACCCTCCAGGGGGCGATTGATACGACCGCCAGGTTTCACCCCTTCCAAAGGCGCCACCCTATGAAGAAGCTGATGGCGTTGGTGGCGGTGTCGGGAGCGCTCGCCGCGTGCGGTCCCGTGAAGTCCACCGCGAACATCCTCGACGCAGAAGTGCAGATCCAGGCCGCGCGCACCGCCGGGGCGGAGCAGCTCGCTCCCTACGAGTGGACCGCCGCCAACCTGTACATCGCCAAGGCGCGTGAGGAGGTGGGGTACTCCGACTACCAAGCCGGCGTGGACTTCGCCGTGAAGGCCTCACGCTACGCCAACGAGGCCCGCGAGAAGGCCATGGCCGCCGCTGGCAACACCGAGGCCGGCGGCCGCACTCCGAACCCGTGACGCCCGAGCGCTCCCCGATGACGCGTCAATTCCTAGTCGCGCTGCTTCCCCTCCTCCTCACCGTCTCCTGTGTCAGCGGCAGCAAGATTCGCGCGGACACGGAGGTGCTCGCGGCCAACGTGGAGCGCGCCCGCCGCGGCGGCGCCCTGCGCTGCGCTCCCGTGGAGCTGGCCACCGCCGAGGCCCACCTGGACTTCGCCCGAGGCGAGCTGAGCCAGGGCAACAGCGGCCGTGCCGACACCCACGTGCGCACCGCCGACACCGCGGTGAACCGCGCGCTGGCGCTGTCGAAGAACTGCGGCCCGCGCCAGGTGCTGGTCCGCGACCGGCCGGAGGCCCAGCAGCCGCAACAGCCCCAGCAGCCGCAGCAGCCCCAGGTGGTGGTCCGCATCGAGGAGACGGACAGCGACGGCGACGGCACCCTGGACAAGGACGACCCCTGCCCCGACCAGGCCGAGGACAAGGACGGCTTCCAGGACGAGGACGGCTGCCCCGACCCGGACAACGACAACGACGGCGTGCTGGACGGCAACGACAAGTGCCCGCTCACGCCGGGCGTGGCGGAGAACCAGGGCTGCCCGGCCGAGGCCCCGAAGGACCGCGACGGCGACGGCGTCCCCGACCCGGAGGACAAGTGCCCCGACCAGGCCGAGGACAAGGACGGCTTCCAGGACGAGGACGGCTGCCCCGACCTGGACAACGACGGTGACGGCATCGTCGACACGGCCGACAAGTGCCCCGACGAGGCCGGCCCCATGCAGAACTTCGGCTGCCCCATCGTCGACAAGGACGGTGACGGCGTCCTCGACGTGGACGACAAGTGCCCGGACGAGCCGGAGGACAAGGACGGCTTCCAGGACGAGGACGGCTGCCCCGACCTGGACAACGACGCCGACGGCGTGCCGGACGCCCAGGACAAGTGCCCCGACGAGGCCGGCGCGACCGAGAATGGCGGCTGCCCGGACAAGGACACGGACGGCGACGGCATCGTGGACCGGCTGGACGCGTGCCCCGAGGATCCCGGCGTCCAGGAGGAGCGCGGCTGCGCCAAGCAGTACAAGATGGTCGTCATCAAGCGCGACCGGATCGAGATCAAGAAGCAGATCCTCTTCAGCTCCGGCTCGCACAAGATCTACGGCAAGCAGAGCACCGCGGTGCTCGACGACGTGGCGCAGGCCCTGCGTGACGCCCCGTGGATCAAGCGCATCCGCGTCGAGGGCCACACCGACTCGCTGGGCAACGACGCGTCCAACATGAGGCTGTCGCAGCGCCGCGCGGACGCGGTGATGGCGCAGCTCATCCGCCGCGGCGTCGACCCGGCCCGCCTCCAGGCGGTGGGCTATGGCGAGACGCAGCCCATCGCGCCCAACAGCACCAAGAAGGGCCGCGCGATGAACCGCCGCACGGAGTTCAAGGTCGCCGAGTAGCCCTGTCGCCGCCCCGGCCTCACGAAGGCCGGGGCACGACGCACGACGCCTCCCGGGCCCCGAGCCCGCGGAGGCGTCTTCGTTTCGGGGGTCAGCCGTCCTTGAGCAGCTCGTGGAGGACCTCGGTGGCGTACGCCCCCCGAGGCAGCTCGAAGGTGAGCCAGAGGTCCTCCCCCTCCTGCGTCGTCTCGGCGGTCAGCTCGGGTGAGCCCAGGCGGACGCGGTAGGGCCTGCGGCCCCCTTCCGTCTCCCCGCCGCCGCGCCGGAAGTCCTCCGGCGTGACGCCCTCCTCCGCCAGCAGCCGCGCCTCGCTCTCGGCCACGGCCCCGGCGGTGGCCGTCATCTTCGGCCCGAAGAGCGGCCCCGCCGGGCTCACCTCGAAGGCCGCGACGCGCGGGCCATCCACCTCGGGCGACTCGCACACGAAGAGGCCGCCCGTCTCCTCCTTGCGCAGCACGTCTCCGAGGAGCGCGGTGGCCAGCGTGCCCGCACGCAGCCGCTCCGCCAGCGCGCGGTTGAAGAGGCGCGACTGGAAGGCGGAGAGGTACAGCTTGCGCTGGAACCGGTCCGGCCGCTTCGGCAGCCGCTGCCCCAGCACGAGCAGCCGCCCCAGGTCGGCGTTGTCTCCCGCGCGGCCGAAGCGCTGCTCTCCGAAGTAGTTGGGCACGCCCTGCGCCACCAGGCGGGAGAAGCTCTCGCGCGCCGCGCCCGCGTCCTTCACGCCGCGCAGACGCAGGCGGAAGCGGTTGCCGCGCAGGTGGCCGGTGCGGAGCTTGTTCCCGTGGCGCTTCGCGGCCAGCACCTGCACGCCGTCCAGGGCGAAGTCCGCCACCTTCGGCTCGGCGCGCGCGGGCACGGACACCCACTGCCGGGTGACGGCCTGCCGGTCCTTCATCCCTGCCGCGCCGATGTCGTCCTCTTTCACGTCCAGCGACGCGGCCAGCGCGCGCACGAGCTCGCGCGTGTCACGGCCCCGCTTCTCCACCCACAGGTAGAGGTGCTCCCCCTCGCCAGCCGGCAGGTAGGCGGGCAGCTCCTCCACCTCGAAGTCCTCGGGCACCAGCTTGAAGGCGCCCCCACAACCGGGCACCTCCGCCGTGAGGCGCGGCCATCCAGAATCCGTCACGGTGCCTCGATCGTGGCCAGCAGCTCCTTCACGCGCCGGGCCAGGTCCTCGTCCGCGCGTGACTCCAGCAGCTCACCGGCCTGGAAGAGCAGGAAGAACATCATGTCGCTGAGCGCTTGCTTGAAGGTGGCCAGCGGCTCGCTGCCCAGCTGCGCGCGGTGGCGCTCGAAGCTCTCGATGAGCTTGTTCTCCGGGAGGCTGCCATCCGGGGCAAAGGCCAGCCCCTCCAGTACCGGGGACGACGTCAGGCCCTGGCCGGAGAGCGCGGCGTTGGCCGCTGCGATGAACTCGCGGTCCATGCCCTGCTTGGCCACCTCGTCGCGAATCTCCCGGAAGATGAAGTTGAAGACGCGGGCCACCGGGCGCGGGTCCACCGTCGGCGAAGGGCGCGCTGGCGTCCGGGCGGTGGACGCGGCAGGCACCGGCCGCTCGGGGGGCTGGGGAACCGGCGTCGGGACGCCCGGGCCGGGCACCATCAGCGGCTTGTCCGACACCGACGCGAAGCCGCCCTCCAGCAGCCGGAAGACGACCTTGGTGATGTCGAACTCGGACAGGCGCGCCGCGTGCCCCAGCTCCAGGAGGGTGCGCCGCCCGTCGAGCAGGCCCAGCACGCGGTCCTCGTCCTCCTCCAGCTTGCCGTCCGAGGGCCGCTTGCGCGTCACGTACAACCGGCCGTGGGGGATGCGCTTCCGGAAGTGCGCCAGCTCGTCAATCTTCCGGATGCTGTCCATCAGCAGGCTCTGCGTGGACAGCTGGATGATGTGGCCCGACTTGTCGTCCACCGGCTGGTCGATGAGGAAGAAGCTCCCCTCCCGGCACAGGACGATGGCGTGGAAGATCTCGCTGACCTGGTGGGTGACGCACTTGAAGAGGTCGTGCGACTTGAGCAGCCCCTTCTCCACCAGCGCGCGGCCGACCTTGGACGGCGGGTGCTCGCGCAGGACGGCCTCCACCTGGGGCCGCTCCACGTAGCCCATCCGCACCAGCACCTCGCCCAGGCGGTCGGCGGGGTCGTCGGAGGAGGCGCCGCGCACCTCGCCCTCGCGCAAGGTGACGGAGCGCTCGCCGCCCGGTGAGTGCACACGCACCACCCCGCTCCAGCGCGACTGGCTGAGGAAGGCGATGAGGTCCGACAGCGGGAAGCCGCCCGCGTCCCCCGACAGCACCACGCGCGGCGCCGGGATGGAGCCACCCTCCGCGGGCGTGCGCGAGAACACCAGCAGGTCGGGCGCCGTCGCCATCAGCGCGTACGTCCCCGACCGCCCCGCGAGCGGCGAGGGCGCGTGGCGGTCCTCGGGGACGAGCTGCGCCGACGCGTCGATGCGGAAGCGGGGGGTCGTCATGACGGCGTCAGTCAGCCGCCCAGGCGTTCTTGTTGGCGGACCACTCCAGCTCGTCTTCCAGGCTGTGGGAGAGCATCTCCGGCTCCACGAAGGCCAGGTCGAGCGCGCGCCCGTTGAAGTACACGGCGGGCGTGCCGCTGATGGCCGCCGCGCGGCCCTGGCTGCGGTAGTTGTCCAGCTCTTCCTTGTAGGCGTCCGTCTTCAGCAGCGCGGACAGCTTCGCGCCGTCCAGGCCCAGCTGCGTCGCCAGGGACGCAATCGCCTCCGGCTTGAGGTTGGACTGGTGCTCGAAGAGGGCGTCGTGCATCTGCCAGAACTTGCCCTGGTCCCGGGCCCACAGCGCGGCCTGGGCCGCCGGCAGCGCGTTGGCGTGCATGGACAGGGGGAACGGCAGGTAGCAGAAGCGCACCTGCTGCGCGTGCTTCTTGGCGAAGGCCTCCAGCACCGGCCGGGCCTTGGCGCAGTACGGGCACTCGAAGTCGGAGAACTCCACCACCGTCACCGGCGCGCTGGCGGAGCCGGTGCACATGCGGTCATCGACCTGGAACTGCGCCCGCGGCTTCCGGAAGCCGTCGTAGTACGTCGACAACGTGAGGATGACCTCGGTGGCCGGGCTGCCCTCGGACACCATGCGCGCGGCCAGCTGCGCCATGCGCCGGGCGTGCTTGCAGGGGGTGTGCGACTTCAGACAGGCGCCCAGCGTGTGGGGGCAGCCGCAGTAGCAGAACTCGTCGCTGAGCACCGTGGCCAGCTCGCGCTTGGCGGTGGGCGACAGCGAGGAGAAGTCCATGCCGGGGATGCCCGTCAGGGCGGCGGCGGGATCCGCGGGGGCTGGGGCGGCCGCCGCGGGGGGCGGGGTGGCCGGGGCCGCCGCGGGGGCGGGAGCCGACGGCACCGACTGGCCTCCCGTGGGGGCCGCGCTCTCGGGATTCTTGCACCCCGGGGCCGTCACGACCGCGGCGGCCAGCAGGGGAACGACACGCTTCCAGCAGGAAAGGAGCACGCGGCGGGTCTTAGCGACGCGCGCGGGGCTTGTAAAGCAACGCCAGCCTTGGCAGGGAAGCGCCTGTTCATCATGCCCAGAGTCCTGCTGCTGCATACGGGGGGTACGCTCGGAATGGCCGGGGGCCGCCCGTCCGCCCTGCGCCCCGCGGCCTTCTTCAAGACCCTCAAGGCCCGGGTGCCCGAGCTGTTCGAGCTGGCCGACATCGAGCTGGAGCTGTTCAGCAACCTGGACAGCTCGGAGATGCAGCCCGAGCTCTGGAGCCGGATGGCCGCCCACCTCCATGCCCACCTCCCCCACTTCGACGGGGCCGTGGTGACCCATGGCACGGATACGCTCGCCTATACCGCGAGCGCCCTCTCCTTCATGTTGCGCAACCCGCCCTGCCCCGTGGTGCTGACGGGCTCGCAGCGGCCCCTGGGGAAGATTCGCTCCGACGCGAGGCTCAACCTGATCGACGCGGTGCTGTCCGCGCTCCAGGGCCCCCGGGAGGTCACCATCTGCTTCGACTCCCGCCTCTACCGGGGCAACCGCGCCCGGAAGGTGAAGGTCGCCGAGTACGACGCCTTCGACAGCCCCAACTGCCCGGTGCTGGGCACCCTGGGCGTGGACGTCACCTTTGAGCCGGGCCTCAAGCCCCGCGGCGCCTTCCGCCTCCTCGAGCGGCTGGACCCGCGGGTCTTCCTCCTCAAGGTGTATCCGGGGCTGGACCCGGCGCTGCCGCTCCAGCTGTTGCCCCACGTCCGGGGGCTGGTGCTGGAGGCCTATGGGGCCGGCAACTTCCCCATCGACCCGGAGCTGGGGCGCTCGCTGCGGCCGCTCTTCCTCCAGGCACGGGAGCGGGGCGTCCCGGTGGTGGTGGTGAGCCAGGCGCACCGGAATGGCGTGGACCTCTCATTGTATGAATCGGGCGCGGCGGCCCTGGAGGCCGGCGCGGTGGGCGGCGCGGACATGACGCCCTCGGCCGCCCTGGTGAAGCTGATGCAGGGGCTGGCCTACCACTCCGGCTCGCCCCAGGCCCTGGCGCGCTTCCTCCAGACGCCCGTGGCCGGAGAATTGACCGTCGGCAGGCCGACAGTCGCCCCGGAGCCCCCGGACCGGCGCCGCGCCGCGCGCCGGTCCAGAGGGGAGTCGTGAAGAGTCGGGCAGTATGCTTGCCGCCGCGAAATGGCGGCCCGTAAGATGGGTGCCGCGATGTCCGAGGAGAAAACTTCCGTCCATTCGATTTCGGACCTGCTGGGCAGTGCCCAGCAGCAGAGCGCCTATCTGATCGTCATCAGCGCCAAGTCCGCGGCGGGCATCGGGCGGATGTTCAAGCTGGACCGCTCCGAGGTCGTCCTGGGGCGCAGCTCGGAGGCGCAGTTCCAGGTCGAGGACGACGGCATCTCCCGCAAGCACGCCAAGGTGGTGGCGCTGGGGGACGGCCGCTTCCAGCTGGTGGACCTGGCCAGCACCAACGGGACGTACCTCAACGGCCTGAAGGTCAACGCCGCGCCGCTCTACGACGGCGACAAGATCCAGATCGGCTCCAACACCGTCCTCAAGTTCTCCATCCAGGACGCGCTGGAGGAGCAGTACCAGCGCAGCATCTACGAGTCCGCCACGCGCGACGGCCTCACCCGCGTCTACAACAAGAAGTACTTCCTGGAGACGGTGCGCAAGGAGTTCAGCTACTGCCTGCGCCACCGGGTGCCGCTGTCGCTGGTCCTCTTCGACGTGGACCACTTCAAGAAGATCAACGACGCGTATGGCCACCCGGCCGGTGACTACGTGCTGACGCGTATCGCCCAGCGCGTGAGCGACACGGTGCGCACCGAAGACCTGCTCGCTCGCTATGGCGGCGAGGAGTTCGCGCTGATGCTGCGTGAGTCCGCCGAGGACCAGGCGCTGGCGTGCGCGGAGCGCTGCCGGTACGCCGTGGACAAGGCGGACTTCGTGTTCGGCGGCACGCCCATCAAGGTCACCATCAGCCTGGGCGTCGCCACGTTGCTGGACTCGGACTTCTCCCAGCCCGAGGACCTCATCGCCGCGGCGGACAAATACCTCTACCGGGCCAAGCGCGCGGGCCGGAACCGCGTGGACGCCAAGGCCATCAGCGGCGTGTAGCCGGGCCGCCTGACGCCCGCGGCGCCTTCTGGCCGGGGGCACCGCCGGGCTAGTGCCCGAAGCCCAGCCGCCGCAGCGCCTCGCGGGACACGTGCTGCACGTGGGCATCCGCGTCGCGCGCCGCGGCGTCCGACAGCGCCGCGGCGGCCTGTGCCCCACCGATGCGTCCCAGCGCCTGCGCCGCGGCCACCCGCACGGGCGCCTCCGTGTCCTCACGCAGACACCCGGCCAGCGCCTTCACGTGCGACGCACGGCCAATCTGCTCCAGCGCCTCGGCGGCAGCCACGCGAACCTCCGCGTGGTCCGACGTCAGCAGCAGCGCGGCCTCGTCACCGCGCGACGACTGCCGCTGCGCTGTCAGCAACTCCAGCGCCGCGCTCACCACCTCGGGCGCGGGGTCCCTCAGCGCGCGCGAGGTCACCTCGGGCACGCCCGGGTGCCGCGTCGTCAGCCCGCTCAAGGCCCGGACAGCCCCCGCGCGCAGCGGCGGCTGCCCATCGTTGAAGAAGGGCTCCAGGGTCGCCACGCGCTCCCGCGTCCCCTCCCCGCAGTCCGAGAGCTGCGCCAGCGCGGCCCCCCGGACGGCCACGGGCAAATCCCGGTCCCGGGCCGCGCCCAGGAAGAAGGCCGCGCACCCCTTCTCGCGCGCCATGGCCTCCAACCACGGCCGCGCCTGCGTGGCCTCGCTGGACGCCATCCGGCGCTCGGCGGCCGTGCGCAACGGCACCCCTTCCGCCTCCGCCAGCGCGCGCGCCGCATCCCGGCGCACCCACCGGTCGGTGTCCCCCAGCGCCCGCTCCAGCTCCCGCGTCGCCAGGGGCCCGTACACGCGCAGGCCCTCCACCGCGCGCCGGCGCTGGAGCGGATCCGTCCCGGTGAGCTCCGGCTGCAGCGCCTCCAGCTCCTTCGAGTAGACGGCGAACAGCCGGTTGATGCGCGCCTCCTCGCCGGGCTTCGCCTCGTCCACCAGGAGCCGCCCCACCGACGTGTGGTTGCGCCCGGCCACGACCTTGAGCGCGCTGGCGATGACGGCGTCCGCGCGCTCCGGCCGGGACGCCATGGCCTCCAGCACGACGCGGGCGGGCTTGCGGCCCAGGAAAGCCGCCAGGTGGGCCAGCGCCGAGCTCCGGACGGACAGGTCCTCCGAGTACAGCTCCAGCTCCAGCGCCTCGCGAATCGCGTCCCGCCGCCCCCAGACCCGGGCCGCCGCGTTCGCGCCCCGCGGGCCCCCCTCACGGAGGAACTTCGCGGAGGAAGTCCCCGCCTCCGCGGCGGCGCGGGCCGCTGTCAGGCAGGCATCCAGGTTCGACGCCACCGGCTGCGCCAGCACCCAGTCCGCCAGGGCCCGCCGGTCCGAAACGCCCAGGCGCTGGGCATCCGCGCGCACCGCCGCCCACCTCACCCGCCAATCCGAATCCTTCATCGCGGAGACGAGCGGCGCCCGGGGAATGGGCCGCTGGCCCGCCAGCGTGCGGACCCAGGAATCCACCCGTCCGCCGGGCAGGCACGAGGCGCAGGTGCGGGCCCGCAGGGCGGTGTCCACCACATGGCGCTGACAGGACATCCAGCACGCCTGGGTCGGGGTCCCACCCTGCTGCTGGCCGGTCGTCAGGAGTACCACCAGGAGGAGGGCTGGGCTCACGAGGCGGACACTGTAGTCCATCCGCCTTAGCGTTTTCGTCCGGCGTCCTTGCGTTTTCCCGCCCAGTGGGCCATACCCGCTGCCCCTTTTGATCTACACCCACATCTACGTACGGCGGAAGGAGGTGACTGCATGCCCGGTATCCGAGTGAAGGAAGGAGAGTCCATTGAGAGCGCCCTCAAGCGCTTCAAGAAGGCCACCGAGAAGGCCGGAATCCTTTCCGAGATCCGTAAGCGCGAGCACTACGAGAAGCCTTCCGTGAAGCGGAAGAAGAAGGCCCTCGCCGCCAAGAAGCGCGCTGTGAAGAAGGCCCGCAAGTCGTTCTAGGCGCGTGCCTCGCGCGAGGAGCCGGGGCGCCACCGCGGTCAGGTGCCCTGGCTCCCGCCGTCGAAGTCCCCTGAACAACGTCTCACCCTCCCGGAGTCGCGACCATGGCCACCCTGAAGGAGCGGATCGACGCGGACCTGAAGGACGCGATGCGGTCCAAGAACGAGCTGACGCTCGGCGTACTGCGGATGCTCAAGAGCGCGGTGAAGTACAAGGAAGTGGAGCCCGGCGCCTCCGCCCTGGACGACGCGGGAGTCCTCTCCGTCATCACCGGCCTCATCAAGCAGCGCCGCGACTCCATCGAGCAGTTCAAGTCGGGCGGCCGCCCGGAGCTGGCGGAGAAGGAAGAGGCGGAGATCGGCGTCCTCCAGAACTACCTGCCCAAGCAGCTGACCGCCGACGAGCTGGCCGCCGAGGTGCGCGCCGCCATCGCGGAGACGGGCGCCAAGGGCCCCAAGGACATGGGCGCGGTGATGAAGCACCTCAACCCCAAGCTCCAGGGCAAGGCCGAAGGCCGGGCCATCTCCGAGGCCGTCAAGGCGGAGCTCGCGAAGCTCTCCTGAAGATTCCACCGTTCTGAGGTGGGCGCTGGCGCTGTCGGGAAACCGGCGGCGCCTTTGCATTATAGGGCTGGACAGGGATGCGGAAACTTGCTCCCTCGCTTCCCCATCATTAAGTGCCTGGGTCAGTCCCGCCGTGGCCTCCGCTCACCCCAGCGGGCGCCCCGCGCCGGGGCCAGGAGTCCACCCCATGCAGCGACCACCCCCTTCCCTTCCGAGCGCTCCGGCAGCCCCCCTCCCGGGAGTGATCCGCCAGGTCGGCCGGTGGGCAGGCAACGTCAGCCCCGGACGGCAGGATGGAGGGGCTGGCCCCACCCTGGGGTGGGCCAGGGGGTGGGAGCCGTGATTCCCGAGCACAAGATCCAGGAAGTCATCGAGCGGGTGGACCTCGTCGGGCTCATCTCCCGGCACGTGGAGCTGAAGAAGGCCGGCCGGGAATGGAAGGCGTGCTGTCCCTTCCATCAGGAGAAGACGCCCTCCTTCTACGTGGTGCCGGAGAAGCGCTTCTATTTCTGCCACGGCTGCCGCGCGAGCGGCGACGCGGTGTCCTTCGTCCAGCGCTACCTGGGGAAGACCTTCCTGGACGCGGTCAGGGACCTGGCGCGCGAAATCGGCGTGGACCTGGAGGCCGAGCAGGACCCCAGCATGCGCGAGCGGCAGCAGCTCAAGGAGGCCACGGACCAGGCCGCCGAGCACTTCCGCGCCATGCTGTGGCACCAGGACGAGGGCCGCGCCGCCCGCGCCTACGTGGCCAGCCGGGGCGTCTCCGAGGAGACGGCCGTGGCGTTCGGCCTGGGCTGGGCGCCCCATGAATGGGCCTCCCTGACGGAGCGCTTCCACAAGCTGGGAATGCTGGAGTGGGCGGCGAAGGCCGGGCTGGTGCTCAAGCGCGGCACCGGCGACGGCTACTACGACTTCTTCCGCAGCCGGCTGATGGTGCCCATCCGCGCCCCCGAGGGCCGGCCCATCGCCTTCGGCGGGCGCCTGGTGGGCGCGGACGAAGGGCCCAAGTACCTCAACTCGCGCGAGTCCCGGCTCTACAACAAGAGCGAGACGCTCTTCGGCATGGACCAGGCGCGCGACGAGATGCGCAAGCGCAAGGCCGCCGTGCTCGTGGAGGGCTACTTCGACGCCATCGGCCTGCACCAGGTGGGCGTCCGGCACGCGGTGGCGCTCTGCTCCACCAACCTCACCGCCGGCCATATGCAGGTGCTGAAGCGCGCCGAGGCCCGCGAGCTGATTCTGCTGCTGGATGGAGACTCGGCGGGCCTCGCCGCCGTCGAGCGGCTTGCCGGTCCCCTGCTCGCCGCGGGAGCAACCGCCCGAGTGGCGCTGCTGCCTCATGGGGATGATCCGGACACCTTCGCGCGTCGAGAGGGACAGGAGGGCGTGGAACGCCTGCTGGAAGGCGCCCAGCCGCTCACCTCCCACCTGTTCGCCTCGCTCCTGCCCGAGGGCAAGGCCGCAAGCTTCGAGGAAAAGATGGCGGCGCTGGAGCGGCTGAAGCCGGTGGTGGGCCAGGTCCCCGTGGGCCTGGTGCGCGCCACCCTCTTCGGCGCCGTGGCCGAGCACTTCGGCTGGCGCCCCGCGGACGTGGAGGCAGCCCTGCGCAGCAAGGTGCCCCTCGCCAAGCCCGCTGGCGGGGACGCACCTCCTTCGAGCCCCAACCGTCCGGCCGCGCCCCTGGAGAAGCCTCCCCCCGCGCTGGAGTCCTTTTACGTGGCCGCGGTGTTGAGAGAGCCACGGTTGATGGCGCGGGACACCTTCCGCGTGTGTGACGAACTGTCCCACATGGGCCTGCGGATGGCGCTGGCCCACGCGACGTCCGGGCACGGCGCCAACGACGCGCTCTTCGAATCCACGGATGCCGTGAAGCGCGGCATCGAGGGCGCGCTGCGGCAGCTCCCCACGGACCCCCTGCAGCTGGAGGGGGCGTTCCTGTCCATCTGCCGGGAAATCATGGTGCGGCGCATCGACGAGCGGCTCGTTTATATAAAGCGGGCGACGGAACAGACGCCGGGGGCGTTCGACCTGACAGAGGAGACGCGCCAGCTCCTGGCGGAGCGCGTGGAACTGTTGGCGCTCAAGAAGCGTGTCCTGGAGGAGCTCAAGCCTGCCTCCTCGGGAACAAAGGCGCCCATGCAACCGGTTTGAGTTCGCGTTTGTAAGAAACCCTGACTTTGCGGTAGATCGGCCGGCTCGCCCAGGCCTCAAGCCCCTGAATTTGCTCAAGGAGAAGTACCCGAATGCCGACGCAGAAGCCCTCAAAGGCGTCCGTGAAGCCCACCAAGAAGAAGGTGGATCCGGTGATCCGCAAGAAGAAGGCTCCGGACGGTGCCACGGCAAAGGGGGCCAAGGCGGGCGCCGAGGAGAAGGAAGAACTCGTCGCGAGGGACGTCGTCGCCGAGGCCACCGAGAAGCTCAAGAAGAAGAAGAAGGGCGTGGCGCCGGTGATGGGCGATGACGTGGACCCGGAAGAGGCCGCGGAAGAGGCCGCCGCCGCTGTCCAGGTCGACCCCGACGCCGTCGAGGACGACATCGAGGAGGATCCGGTCGCCGAGCGCAAGGAGGTCAAGGACCTGCTCGCCGCGGGCCGCGAGAAGGGCTTCCTCACCTACGACGAGGTCAATGACGCGCTCCCCGCCGACATCGTGTCGTCCGATCAGATCGACGACGTGATGAGCATGTTCGGCGACAACGACATCGAGATTGTCGACGCGCAGAAGGCCGCCCAGAACAACGAGATCAAGCCCACCGTCACCGTCGAGGAAGAGAAGGAAGACGCCGACGAGGACGAGAAGGACGAGGACGACGAGCCGGGCGGCAAGTCGAACGACCCGGTGCGCCTGTACCTGCGCAAGATGGGCAGCGTCAGCCTGCTCACGCGCGAGGGCGAGGTCGAGATCGCCAAGCGCATCGAGGAGGGCGAGAAGGAGGTCCTCCGCGCGCTGCTCGCGTGCAAGGTCGCCGTCGAGGAGATTCTCGACATCGGCAACAAGCTGAAGACGGCCAAGCTGCGCGTGCGCGACGTCATCAAGGACGCGCCCGAGGAGTCTCAGTCCGAGGGCGGCGACGAGGCGCCCGAGGAGGTGGGTGAGGGCGACGCTCCGGCGCAGCTGGCGCAGAGCGAGCTGAACAAGATCGAGCAGATCTGCAAGCAGATCGAGCGCTTCCGCAAGTTCGCCCAGGACTGCGACGTCCTGGAGGAAGAGCTGGCCTCCAAGAAGAAGCTGACCGAGGTCCGCAAGAAGGAAGTGAAGCAGGAGATCAAGGACCTCCGGACCAAGATGATGGAGGTCCTGGAGGAGATGCGGCTCAACAAGAAGCAGGTGGACCGCATCGTCATCAACCTCAAGTCCCTCATCGAGCGCGTCGACAAGGCCGAGGACGAGCTGCGCGACCTGGAGCGTCGCTACGACGTCTCCATGAAGGAGCTGCGCCCGCAGCTGAAGGAGTCGCGGGAGAACCCCAACATCGGCAAGAAGCTGCAGAAGCAGCTCAACCTCACGCCGGAGCAGTTGGAGGTCCTGGACCGCGACGTGCGCACGGCGGTGCGGAAGATCAAGAAGGTCGAGGAGGAGGCCAACCTCCCCGTCGACGCGCTTCGCCGCAACTACGACGCCATCCGCCTGGGTGAGCGCCGCGCCGAGCGCGCCAAGAGCGAGCTGGTAGAGGCCAACCTGCGCCTCGTGGTGTCCATCGCGAAGAAGTACACGAACCGCGGCCTGCAGTTCCTGGACCTCATCCAGGAGGGCAACATCGGCCTGATGAAGGCCGTGGACAAGTTCGAGTACAAGCGCGGCTACAAGTTCTCGACCTACGCCACCTGGTGGATTCGTCAGGCCATCACCCGCGCCATCGCGGACCAGGCCCGCACCATCCGCATCCCGGTGCACATGATCGAGACCATCAACAAGCTCATCCGCACCAGCCGCTACCTGGTGCAGGAGATTGGCCGCGAGCCGACGCCGGAGGAGATCGCGGAGAAGATGGAGCTGCCGCTCGACAAGGTCCGCAAGGTCCTGAAGATCGCGAAGGAGCCCATCTCCCTCGAGACGCCAATTGGCGAGGAAGAGGACAGCCACCTGGGCGACTTCATCGAGGACAAGAGCCTCGTGTCGCCGGCGGACGCGGTCATCAACATGAACCTGGCGGAGCAGACCCGCAAGGTGCTGGCCACGCTGACGCCGCGCGAGGAGAAGGTGCTCCGCATGCGCTTCGGCATCGGCGAGAAGTCCGACCACACGCTGGAAGAGGTGGGCCAGGACTTCGAGGTGACGCGCGAGCGCATCCGTCAGATTGAGGCCAAGGCGCTGCGCAAGCTGCGCCACCCGAGCCGCTCCAAGCGCCTGCGCTCCTTCGTGGAGAGCTGAGCCGCTCCTGAGCTGAGCTCGCACAGGGCCCCCGCTCCCTTCGTGGACCGGGGGCCTTCGTGTTTCTAGAGTCCGGGACCGTGGCACTCCGAGCGAAGACGAAGACGCAGAAGTCCGAGCCGACGAAGACGCCCCCGCCCTTCTCGAAGGCGGTGTGGCAGGCCGTGCGGGCCATCCCGCGCGGGCAGGTCCGCTCCTACGCCCAGGTGGCGCTCTACGCGGGCCGTCCAGGCGCGGCGCGCGGCGTGGGCCGGGAGATGGCCACCCTGCCCCACCAGCCGGACGTGCCGCTGCCCTGGTGGCGCGTCATCCGCTCGGACGGGACGCTGGCGCCCCAGGTGGCACACGAGCAGGCCCGGCGGCTGCGGGCCGAGGGCGTGGAGGTGGCGCAGCGTGGGGATGCCTACCGCGTGAAGGTGCCGAAGGAGGCGTCGGCGCCCAGGGCGGGCGCGAAGCGGAAGCGCTGAGGCTCGATGGGAAACTCGGTGGAGCCTGGGTGGAACGAGGCCTCTTGCCAGGACTGCGCGCCCGGCGATATGCAATCCGTCACGCGGTTGGTTGGCGCATGAGGGCCCTTAGCTCAGCGGTTAGAGCTGTCGGCTCATAACCGATTGGTCCCTGGTTCGAATCCAGGAGGGCCCACTTCCCTCAATGCCTTACAGCTCCCCGAAAATCTCTTCGAGGGTGCCTGTCCATTGAGCAGCGTCCGCTGAGCTCCACACCATCGGCGCATCACGCGGGCCTCCCAAGCAATTCTGCGAAAGTCCACACGCGGCGGTCTCTCCCTCATCGGCGCCTTCCTGGCCGCCGCCTGGGGCCCCCTCCCTTCCTCCTCTCCTGCGTGGGGAATGAGGCCCGTGTAGCTTGGCGGGCGGGGAACCCAGCGCCCCACCCTGGCGCGTCGCGCCTGGGCTGCCCCCGCCGGGCCGTCCCGAGCGGGGCGCCCAGCGCTCGTGCTCACATGGAGCGCGGTGACGCGGTCAGAAGTACTCGGGATGCTCGGTGGCCAGCATCTCCTCCAGCGCGCTCACGTCCTTCAGCAGGTGGTGGCCCGGCGCGATGTTCCTCGCCGCATCCCAGCACAGCCAGGCCGCGCCCATGTCCCAGGCCTCGATACAGAGGTCCCCCAGGTCCTTGTAGGCTCCTGTGAAGTATGGATTGGCCTCGATGACCTGGAGGAACAGCGCGCGCGCCTCCTGGGCCTCCCCCAGGGCTCGACGGGCCCCCGCTTCCAAGCTCTTGAGCACGTGCGCATGGCGCCCCGCCGCAGCACGGAGCTCGACAAGTGCCGGAGCCATGGCACTGGCTGAGGCCTCGTCGGTCGGAGGCCGCGACATGACCGCCCGGAAGCGGCGCACGTCCTCGTCCGGGATGCTCTGAATGACATCCCCCAGCCCCGGCACCGCCTCACCGGTTTGCAAGGCCAGCTCGAAGAACGCGAGCACGCTTTCGAGCATGCGGCCGGCGTCCACGGACTCCTTCGCTTCCATCTGCCGTTGCTCCCGCACCTGGGTGCTGTCCGGAGCTGCGCCGAGCGTCACGCGCTCCAGTGTGGCGTCGTCCGGCAGTCCGGGCCGTCCCCGCACCACGCGGCGATAGCCATCGAGTGGAGTCCCGCTGTCGGGCACGGCGTTGGCGGACTGGAGCCGCAAGGTAACGGTGCTCCCAGGGGAGCCGCGCATCTCTTTCGCGCTGTATTGGATTTCACGCGGCACTCGACCTTCCGAGGCGAGCCGTTCGAGGATGAGCGGATGGCCGTGGTAACGGTCACGGAGGAACTGGACGAAACGTCTGCCCAGGTCGGGCTCGACGTGGGTGCCGTCATCCGAGTACGCGAACAGCCGACGCCCCTCCGCGGTGGCATACACGGTGTGCCCTGCTTCGGAGGTCGCGGAGATGTCACTCTGCTTCTGGGTTCCGGAGAAGGCGGAGCGCAGCAGCCCTCCAAGCCCGGTGCGCTTGGGCGCCGCCGCATCCGCGAGCGTTCGTCCCCGCGCCTTGTCGAGCACGGAGAGCTGATGCTCCATGATGACGGGCTCGAAGTCCGAGAAGTCGCCCTGGCCGGCCGCGATGACTTCGCGAATGAGCTCGCGGTTGGGCAACTCCAAATGCCGGAAACAGACGGCCGCGTACATCGACTCGTCGGTGTACGTCCTCGCGTCCTCATCGAGTTCGATGCGACGCCGGCGCGTGAAGTCCAGAAGCACCTCGTGCTTCTCGGGCTCGCGATACCCCAACCAGCCGCGCCGCAGGCGGACCTGCGTCACATAGGTCCGGTCAGGGACAGGGGGCTCATCGGCGTTGCGCCTTCCGCCGGACTCCGTGACTTGGAAGCTCAGATCGAGACCCATGTGCCTCTCGTGTGGGCGATGCGTGGTGGCCACGCCCAGGGGGACTTCCACAATCATGCCATCCCCCCTCGGCTGGAGGGCGTTCTTGTCAGCCATCTCCATGGCACGGCCAGCAAGGCGCACCGGGGCTGCTTTCGGGGAGGGGGCCGCACGTCCACCTCAGTCCAGCGCGTCCGCAGGCCCTTGCGCGGGCAGGGCCCCACTTTTCTCCAGCAGGCGTAGCAACGTAGAGCGAGACCTCGTCGACGAGCCCGACGCGCAGCGCGTCGGCCGCGAGCGTCGGACCTTCGATAGCGACGTCGCCGTCGGAGGCCGCAATGAGCCGCCGGAGCGCCTCGAGGTCGAGCTCGCGTCACAGCTTCGTGCGCGGCGTGGTCGGCGTCTCGAGCGTGCGTGAGACCACCACCTTGACGGCGCCCCTCCACAGGTGGGCGAAGTCGACCATGACCGCGAGATCGAAGTCCTGCCAGGCGCGCAGGGTCTCGTACATGCGTCGGCCATAGACGTGCGTGAGGATGCCACGCATGCGCTTGTTCACGAAGGCGTGCACGTCTTCGTCGGGCACCGCCCAGTCGAAGTTGCGCCGCTCGTCGCAGATGAACCCGTCGAGTAAGGTGAGGTTGGAGTACACGGGTCTCCCCATCGCCTCTCCTCCGGGCCGGTCGAACCGGCCGCAGTCATGGGTCACTCTGCCTCCGCCGGCTCACGGCGCGCGTGGCAGTCGCTTCGCGGCTCACGCCCACCGCCTCGGAGTCAGCAGCCACTCACTTGAACATCACGCGGCCCGGGTAGGAGAGGAGCACGACGCACTCGCCCGAGGCGCACTCCAGTTGCTCGCACACCGCGTCGGCGTTCACGCACACCGACTCCATCGCCCCGGAGGTGAGCGGCACCGTGATGCACGCCAGCCCCTCGGCACAATGCGGCAGCGCCACACCGCAGCGCGGAGCCTCGTCAACGGACGCCCCTGCGCGCAGCGCCAGCTCACTGCTCTTGCCGGGGCCAGGCTCCGCCGAAGGACCACACCCCGCGGCGCACGACACCAGCAGCCAGCACAGCAACGTTCCACGCATTGCCCCCCTCCTGGGTAGCACCTGGCCGGCGAGGAGAGCCCGTACGCGCCTCAATCCTTGCAGCACGCTGACGGGTCGGTGCTTCTTCCCGCGGGAGCTCTTCGCACCCGCATCCGGAATGTCGCGCCGCCGCCTTCTGTGGGCAGGTGCTGCAGGCTGCCGCCGTGGCCTTCCGAGATGCGGCGGGCGATGGCCAGCCCCAGCCCGGTTCCGCTCCACTGACCTTCCCGGCGCCAGAACGGTTCGAAGATGTTCTCCCGGTCGGACTCCTCGACGCCAGGGCCGTGATCGACGACGTCGACCGTGACGATGGACGTGCTGGCTTCCATCCTGACGATCACCGTCCCGCCAGCGGGCTCGGCGCGCAGCGCATTGTCGAGCAGGTTGGCCAACGCCGACCGAAGGCCATCGGCCTGTCCCAGCACCATCTCTGAGGGCGATGCGGCTTCCAGAGCGATGGCTCGTCCGCTCCGCAGCGCCAGCGGCGCCATGTCGCTGATGAGCTCACGCAGCTGCTGGACGAGATCCAGCGCTCTCCAATCCGCCGGGGTCTGTCCCTGCATGCGGAAAGCCGCGAGCAGCTGGTCGACCATCAGCCCCAGCCGCGTCGCATCCCGCCGCAGGTCGCGCGTGCCAGGGCTGTCGCCCAGGGAGTCGAGCCGGGCGCAGAGAATCGCCACAGGAGTGCGCAACTCGTGCGCGGCATTGGCGACGAACAGTTGCTGGCGGGAGACGCCGCGCTCGAGCCTTTCCAGCAGCTGATTGATGGCCGTGACGAAGGGCTGGATCTCCTTGGGCACGCCATCGGGCGACAGCCGCTGGTCCAGCGTCTCGAGGCCGATGCCGGATGCGGCGTTGGCAGCCCTCGTGAGGGGTTGTAGCGCGCGACGCAGCATCAGTGGCAGCACGAGGACGGTGGCGAGGACGGCCGAACCAAACAGCTTCATCACGCGCGGAATCAGCGTCAGCAGCGCGGTTGGCAGGTCATCCAGTCCGAGGCGATTGCCGCTCGTCACGACGACCGCGGTCCCGATGCCGTGGACCGGGAACATCGAGACGTTCGCGCGCTGGCCATCTCCGAAGGCGATCACCGGATCTCCGCACTCACCGAGCAGCTGCACACACTGCAGGTCAGGGAAGTGCCGGTACAGGTCGGCGAGGGTGGGCGCCGGTTCGAGGTTCGCGCCAGGTGCGCCCCAGCCGCGTGGAGAGATCGCGTGGGCAAGCTGCTGCGATGAGCCGGGCACCAGGCGGCCGTCCAGGTACACGGCGTAGGCCAGCTGCGGACGTCGTGCCTGATAGGCGCGCAGAGCGCTCGAGGGCTCGATGCGAGGGTTGCCTGCCGGGTCCAGCGTGATCGACTCGGCAACGCGACGTTGGGAGGTCGCGGCGGACAAATCGTCGTGCGAGACGGAGTGGGAGAACACCATCCAGAACAGCATCAGCCCGGTGATGACGATGAGCTGCGTTGCGAGGACGGCCGCAATCAGGCGCGGCGCCAGTGAGTCCGTGAGACGCTTCATGGCTCGTCAATCAGATAGCCGACGCCCCGGACCGGGTGCAGCACCACCCCCGCGCCACAATCCTCGAGCCGCCGTCGCAGCCTGGAGATGTGTGCTTCCAGGGTGTTGGCACTGGGCTCCTCGTCGAACCCGTAGACCTCCTTGATGAGGGTGTCGCGCTGGACGACCCGCCGCGCGCGGCGCATCAGGGCGGCCAGCAGCGAGGCCTCGCGCCGGCGAAGCAGCAGCGGCCTTCCCTGCACCGTCAGCTGCCTGGAGCCGAGGTCGTACTCGATGGCGCCGCAGCGCACCGGCTGCAGCTGTCGCGCCTGTGCTGGCCGCCGCAGCACCGAGCGGATGCGCGCCCGCAGCTCGTCTGCATGGAAGGGCTTTCCCACGTAGTCATCCGCACCCGCATCCAGGCCTGCGACTCTCTCCGGAACATCTCCCATCGCGCTGATCACCAGCACGCCCGCCTCCGACTGCCTGGCACGGATCTCGGGAATCAGGCACAGGCCGTCGCCATCGGGCAGGCGGCGGTCCAGAAGCACGATCGCGTAGGCGCCCAGGTAGAGCGCGCTACGGGCCTCGGTGACCGAAGCCACGACGTCGACCGAGAAGCCCTGGGACGTTGCTTCACTTGCCACCAGCCGCGCGAGTTCCGGCTCATCCTCGACAAGGAGCGCACGCATGAGTCCCCTCCCTGTCGACGGACGCTACTCCTCCCGTGGCGAAGGCGCCGCAACAATCACCGACTGTCAGGCTCGTGCAAGCCTGCGCTGCCAGAAGAGAATGGAAGGAGGCGGGCGATGCCCCCTATGCGAGCACCTGCGTACTGTCCCGGGACCGAGATGACGAACCTCTTCCGTAATTGCTGCCTGGCCATCCTCCTGACGAGCTGTGCGGGCACCTCTACGGCCAGGGAGCAGGCTGGCCCCAGCAGCCGGCGCGAAGCGACCGCCATCGTCGCCAACCTGCGCCGGATCGTGACCCCCATGGGTGTGGAGCGGCTGGAGAAGATCCGCATCGGCGGGATCGACCAATGGGTCTCGATCCGCGGCGTTGACCGGGCGAATCCCGTGTTGCTGATGCTCCACGGAGGTCCCGGCTTCGTGTCGATGCCGACGAGCTGGTACTTCCAGCGGGGGTGGGAGGAGTACTTCACCGTCATCCAGTGGGATCAGCGCGGTGCCGGAAAAACCTACCTGGCGAATGACCCCTCCGCGGTCGCGGCGACCATGACGGCGGAGCGGATGATCGCCGATACCGAGGAGATGATTCGCTGGGCACGCAAGGAGCTCGGCAAGGAGAAGATCTTCCTGCTCGGACATTCGTGGGGCAGCTACCTCGGCCTGACCGTCGCGCAACGTCACCCGGAATGGCTGCACGCGTATATCGGAATGGGACAGGCGACCGATGTCCTGGAGAGCGAACGGCGCGGATGGCGATTTGCCATGGACAGGGCACGCGCAGCCAGAAACGGGGAGGCGATCAGGGAGCTGCAATCGATCGCGCCCTACGCGACGCATGGCGCTGCGCTCGAGCTGCCCGTCGTCGCAGTCCAGCGCAAGTGGCTCGGCTTCTATGGTGGCCAGGTGCACGGGCGGACGGGTGGCCAGGCCGAAGCGGAGGGCTTCGCGCTCTCTCCGGAGTACACGGATGCCGATCTGGCCTCGGTGTGGACCGCCAACGAGCTCTCCGAGGAGAAGCTGTTCCCCGCCGTACTGCGGGCCGACTTCAGCAACGTGACCCGGCTCGAGTGCCCGATGCTCCTCTTCAATGGCCGGCACGACTACAACGTGTCGGCAAGCGTCGCGGCCGAATGGTTCGAGCGCCTTCACGCCCCCATCAAGCACCTGGTCTGGTTCGAGAACTCGGCCCACGAGATCATGAACGAAGAGCCGGGCAAGATGCTGCTGTCTCTCGTCAGGTACGCCCGGCCCATCGCCGAGGCGGCAGGCGATGTACCGAAGCCTGCACCTCGGAACGCAGCCGCCGGGGCGCGATAGGCACGACACGCCACCCTGAAGTCCTCGCCTCGCGCGGCGCACCTGCGAGGCCTCTTCCCACTCACGGGGGCTCCCCGGCGCTCGCGCCGCCCCCGCCCGCTTCCCGTGCGCCGTCCCCACGCGCGCTGCAAGTCCTACCCCCACGCCAGCGGGTCCCGCGCCGCGGCCACCGGCGTCGCCTGCGTCGGCTCGGCCTCGTGAGCCGTCACGGCCACGAGGTCGAGCGTGGCGTGCGCTCGACGTCGAGATTGGCCTGGCACGGCCCCTACGGATGCGCCAACGCGTAATCGAGCGCCGCCGTGACCGCCGCCACCTGCGCGTCGCTGCACTGCGCGGGCGTCGCGCGCGGGCTGTCGGGGTAGACCTCGGTGGTCGTCACGTAGCGGGCGCGCGTGATGCCACCGCACAGTCCGAGCTGGCGGAGTGCGTAGTGGATGACGCCCGGGGCGACGACGGGAGAGCCAATGATCTTACCGTCGGCGTCGGGCGGGGCGATGTGGGTGACCTTCGCGACCGCGGCGATGACCGCCTGCTGGAAGTCGAGCTGCGGGTTCTCGGTGTCACCCACGACGTAGAAGCCGTCGGGGGTGTGGCCGGGCTCGAAGGGATTGCCGTCGCGCGCGGCCAAGGCGGGGCGGAACTCGGTCTCGTCCGAGTCGGTGGTCTCGTGCAGGTCCACGTGCACGAGCACGCGGTCGCGCAGCGGGGCGACCAGTCGCATGAGGGCCGCCGACTCCTCCGCGGGGCTGGGCTCGCGGAAGGAGCGGTTCGGGTCGATGGCATTCATGTTCCAGCGGTGGATCCGCTCGTAGGCCCACGGGCTGACGCATGGGGCGACGAGCAGGTTGATGCGGCCCGCGTAGCCAGCCGCATGCCGCTCGACGAACTGCAGCGCGCCGTGGACGCCGCTCGTCTCGTAGCCGTGTACCCCACCCGTGACCAGCGCCACCGGCAACCCGTCGCGCCAGTCGCGGCTCGCGAGCGCGAACAGCGGGTACGTGTCCGGCGGGTAGTCCAGCAGGCCGTACTGCACCACGTCGAAGCGCGCGCGCAGGCGCTCTATCGCGCTCAGCACGTCGGCCGCGTAGCTGCGCTTGCGGGTCTGGCGGGACCGCCAGGCCGTGACTTCCGCCTCGCCCCAGGGACGTCCGGGGGAACCAATGGGGTACGGTGCAGTGCTCATATCGGCGATTCTAGAGCGGGTTGCGGGCCGCTACCCGGGCTTCTCGTGTGTGACATCAGGCGTTCGATGCATTCGCCCGCGCCTTTGGGACAGTGAACCGCCAGCGGCACCCGTGCCTTGAGCAACAGCGTTGCCGTGGTGTGGCGCAGGTCGTGGAAACGGGTGGCGCGCGGCGTGGGCACGGGCCACAGCAGAACACCGCAGCCCGCCTTGGCGCAGCGGCGCACGTCAGCCTTGGGCTTGTGCTTGGTCAGCAGCAAGTCGACCGTCTCGACCCGGCCCTCAGCGGCGCCGT
The DNA here is from genome assembly GCF_050038885.1 of Pseudomyxococcus flavus. Classification (NCBI taxonomy): domain Bacteria; kingdom Pseudomonadati; phylum Myxococcota; class Myxococcia; order Myxococcales; family Myxococcaceae; genus Pseudomyxococcus; species Pseudomyxococcus flavus. Next base: position 667,692 of record NZ_CP143624.1, read on the forward strand.
GGCGCAGGCGGACAACAGGGCGGCGGCGACGATAAGGGTGCGCATGAGCACCCGCAATCCGCCCGTCCGTGCGCGAAACAAGCGGCTCAGGGATAGCGGCGTTTCATCTCCTCCCAGCTCGCGACGCACAGCTCGCGCAGCACGCCCATGTCCACCTGCTCCAGCCGTTTGATGTAGAGACAGGCCACGCTGGTCGTGTGCGGCCCCAGGCGCGCCAGCATCGCTTCCGTTTCCGGGGTCGAGGCGAGATAGAGGGTCAGCGCGGCCTTGCGTGGCGAAAAGCCCATGCGCGGCCAGTCGGTGGACCTGCCGTCAGCGGTGACGTTGGCGTAGCGGCCAAAGCCGACGATGGACGGCCCCCAAAGGACCGGCGCCTCGCCCGTGACCTCCTGCATCAGGGCGCAGACGGCCTGGCCCTCATCGCGTCGCCGCGCCGGTTCGACAGCGGCCAGGAAGTCCTCAACCGAGGCGTCCGTCGGCTTGGTCTTCGGCCCGCTCATCCGTAGCATCCTCGTCAGGGCTGGGTTCAGCTCAGGTCGGCAGTCTGCACCGGCCCGATCCGCCCCGCCAGACACCGGCCGCGTGCGCAGCCAGCTGCCCTCCGGCGCGTGGCGCCCCACCAGGCGCCGTCCACGAAAATGAAGTCGTCTCCGCCGCGCCGTCCAGGCACTCTCCACCGCTGGACGCCTCGCCTCCCCCGCTCAGGACATGTACTCGAGGGCGAAGAGCTCCGCCCACAGGGAAGTCTCCTCGGCCACCGCCTTGCCATCCGGGTTGGCCTGGCGCAGGAGCGCGTCGGTGATGGGCGCCGCGTCGGCGGTGCGCTTGAGCGGCTCCACGAAGCCGCCCCCGCCGGTCTCCAGCACCTCCGACACCACGTCGAACGCGGTGGACAGGTCCCCCAGGCGCACGAAGCCGGGGTGGGCCATGTTGCCCTCCGTGGCGGGGATGCCCAGCCTCCGGGCCATCAGCGTCCGGCGGAAGTGGGCGATGGAGGGGCACACGTCCTGCTCGTACACCGTGTCGGTGAAGACCAGGTCGCTGCTGGCGTCGAACGTCAGCCCGCGGCGGCGCAGCGTGCTGGAGCCCACCAGCGCCCAGGTGTCATCCACGATGATGCTCGTCGTCGCCAGCCGGCTCGGACGGCCAGGAAAGCCCATGGGGTGGAAGACGCGCTTGCGGTCCGCTGGCAGCGAGTCCAGCCGCGCCTGGCGGTCCTTCAGCTCGTAGTCGATGAAGCTCTGGAACCGGGGCGGGGAGTCCGTCTGCCTCGGCGTGCACAGCACCACCTGAAGCGTCGGCACTTCCATCATCCGCGCCAGCAGCACGCTGAAGAGGTCCTCGGGCGCGGGGGTCTGGGTGCCCTGCACCAGGCGGGTGGTGCCCAGGCCCGGCGTCTCGATGTAGACGAACCGCCGCGCCCGGCCCAGCGCCGCCCGCAGCGCCCACTCGGTGTCGCGCCGTCCGTACACCGCCGTCACCACGCGCCGGTCCAGTTCCTGGAACAGCCGCTGCTTGCGCAGGTTGGCCGTGGCCACGGGCAGGTTCAGGTCGGTGACGGCCTGGTTCACCTCGTCGCGGATGTCCGTCAGCATCTGCCGCGTGGGGGCCGCCACCTCGATGTCGTTGCCGTCCACCGTGACGGTCTTCCCCTGCAGCCGGGTGTCGATCCAGTCCACCAGGTCCGAGAAGTTGTTGGCGGGGTTCGTCCACCCGGCCCGCGCCGTGGCGTAGTCGCCCATCTCATCCTTGAGGAAGTACAGGCCCGGCATCTCGGCCAGCGGCGCGGTGTTCTGGAGCACCGCGCCCGCGAAGGTGCCGGCCGCGGGCGCCGCGGGCGCATCCCAGTCCGACCCGAAGAGCACGACCAGCCCCGTCGGGAGGAACCGCGTGCGCCGCAGCCCCAGCACCGTCAGGTCATGCCTCAGCAACCCGCCCGAGGTGGACACGCCGACGGGCTGGACCTCGCGCCCCCCCGGCCCGCCCGGTGAGCCCAGGCGCGACTGCGCGGACAGCGTCTCCGGCGTGAGCCGGCCTCCAGAGATGACGGCGCTGGAGAAGCTGGACACCACCAGGTCCCGGCACGCCATGGTGGGAAAGCGCGGGGGCTCACGCCCCACGGGCCCTGGCGCGCCCGGATTCTCCGGCTCCACGCCCACCAGGCCCCAGAGCAGGTCCAGCGCGCTGCCGGCTCCCGGCGGCGTCAGCCCCAGCACCCGGGCGCTGCAGGTGCTCTTGTACACGCCGGCGAGGCCAAAGGCGTTGGCCACCGGCGCCACGGGCAGATTGGTGTCCGGCACGGTGCTGCTGGAGGCGATGCTCACGTCCTGGTTCCCGAAGATGCGGGCCACTAGCGCGCCATTCATCAACTGGTCGCTGACGAGCGCCAGGTCGTAGCGCAGCACCGCGTTGGCCGGGATGCTCTTCACCGTCCCATCGAGGCCCACCAGGCCGAAGGGGTCCTTCAGCACCAGCGACACGGACGTCTGATTCGTGGCCACCACCGCGCCCGCCCCGTCGCCCCGCGTCACCACCGCGTCCTCGGAGAACTTCCGGGGGAAGACGTGCACCGCCGTGCCCGGCTCCAGGTTGTTCAGCGTCAGCAGCACGTCCGGCGTGGTCGTCCCCTGCACGGTGATGTACGCCGCGGTCCCAGAGAAACTCCGCGTGACGAGGTAGTCGGGCGGCAGCGCCCCGGGCCCGGTCGCAGGCTGCGGCGCGAAGGCGGGCCACTTCGAGCCCGCGCCCACCACTGCGGGCACCGTGAAGGTGTCGTCCAGTGCCTGGGCCACGCACTGGAACTGGCTGTTGGGGGGAGCCCCCGCCAGCACCGCCTGCGCCGCCCCCAGCACGTCGTTGCCGTCCGGCAGCGGGGTGAGCGTCTCCGCCATGCGCACCGCCGGGCGCTGCTCCAGCGCCACGCCGTTGGCGCGGGCGAAGTCCGGGTCCGGCGTGCCGAGCAGGAACGCATCCAGGTCCATCACCCGCACCGTGAAGAAGTCCCGGAACATGGCTGGGCGCGGTCCGGGCTGGGCGCCGGTGATGGCGCCCGACAGGTCTGGAAGCGGCGTGGGCGGCGTGAAGGCCACCCCCAGCGTGCCCCGGTGCGGCGAGCCCAGCACCAGCGTGGCGGGCTGGCCATCGTTCCGGGTGACGGTGCCCCCAAGGCCATCGGTCAGGTCGCACAGGCCGGTGGCGGCATCCACCGCGCCAATGCCGCCCAGGCCCGCGCCTGAGTGGGGCTGACCCTCCGGGCCGCACAGCCGCAGCCTCACCCGGTTCGGGTTGCCCTGGGAGAGTCCCTGAGCCACGAAACCCAGCAGGTTCTGCGCCGGGGGGTCCACCAGCAGCAGCGGCATCCACATCAGCGACGGGTGGTACGCCAGGAGGATGTTGAGCGCGGAGAACACCGCCAGCGGGTCAATGGGCTGCCCGTGCACGTCGTAGATGCGCAGGTCCTCGTACTGGCCCAGTTCGTCTCCCGGGTTCACCCCGCCGTTGAGCTTGAGCGCCAGGTTGGGCGTCATGTCCTGCGCGGAGTAGAAGAAGTACTTCGGCACCGGGCGCACCGGCACGCCGCGCGGGTTCACCGGGTTGCCTGGCACCGCGGGCGTCTCCAGCAGCTCGCAGTACAGGCGGGACAGGCGCGCGTAGAGCTGCGGGAAGAGCGTGACGAGCACCCCCGTGCCCTGCTCCGGCGTCCCGTCCGCGCGCACCAGCGGCACGCCCAGGGGCAGGTTGGCCGTGGTGTCCACCTGCCGCATCGTCCCCGCCATCAGGGCAATCCAGGTCGCCGGGGTGTTGGTGCCCTCCACCAGGCCCCGCAGGGTGAGGGGGGGCTGCCCATCGGGGTCCTCCCTGGACGTGAAGGTGACCCCATTCGCCACCCAGGGGCTCCAGGCGATGCGGGGCATGGCCAGGCCGAAGGCCTGCATCCCCAGCTTGCTCAGGACGTTCATCACAACAGTCATGGCGTGGCCCCTCTCCTTACGGCCCGTTGAACAACTGCGCGATGGGCACTTCCGTGGCCCGCCCCAGCGGATCCACCAGCCGCAGCACGAAGGGTGAGCCCCAGATGGGCCGTGGGTACGACTGCTGCGTCTGCGGGTCCGTCACCAGCTCCGTCTTTCCCAGCAGCTTCACGTACAGCCGGTACTGCGCGGGGAAGGCGTTGTTCGGGCTGCGGAAGAACTGCAGCAGGTGCCCCGACTGCATGACGCCCCCCACCATGTCGTCGGGATTGGGGAACGCCCCCTGCGCCGCCAGCTCGTGCGTCTTCGCCTGGAGCACCCGGTTCCGCGTGGGCACGCCCCGGGCCGACACGCCCGTCTGGTACAGCTCGATGAGGGCCACGCCCAGGGGCGATAGCCGGTGTGGCAGGTCCGTCTGGAAGGTGAGCATGTTGACGCCGTCATTCGCGTCCACCCAGGTGTTCCCCAGGAAGTCGAGCGACGGCGGAGCCGGCGGCGTGTGGAACACCTCCACCACGCTGGACGCCTCGGACTCGCCCGGGTAGCGCCCATGCATCACCGGGTCGTCAGGCTGCATGCCGCCCAGCGCCTGCGCCCGGTAGTAGAACGGGAACCAGGATGGCGCCTGCGCGTCCAACAGCACCCGCGTCTCCACCAACTCCGCGCTGCCCAGGGACTTCGGCACCAGCTCCGTCTGCCATTGCGGCGCGGTGTGGCCGTACACCGCGGGCCCCATCAGCCCCACGTCCCGGGCCTGCACCTCGCGGCGGACGCGGTGGAGCCGGAAGCCGTCTGCCTCGGGTCCGGGCCCGGGGTGCACGGTGAGCCGGATGCCCCCCGGCTCCGAGCGCGCCATCAGCACCGGCTGGCCCGGCTGCACCCGCTCCGGCACGCCCACTGCGTACATCTCCGACGAGCGCGTGGATTCCACGCCCGTCTTCGACACCGCGGAGAAGCGATAGAGGAAGAGCATTCCCGACGAGCCCGGCAGGGCCGCCTCGAACTCCTTCACCTTCAGGGGCTTCTCGTTGAGGCGGGTGAAGACACGGATGGAGTCCTCGTCGCCGGACATGGCCGCTTTGCGCACGGTGTCCTTGAGCAGCAGCGCGCGCTCCTGGATGCCCTCGGGCAGGGCCAGGTTGGCCTTCTTCGCCAGTGCGGACTCGGTGGCCATCCACACCATGTAGCCGTCCGCGGCCGGGTCCCCATCCCACGTCAGCCGGGCGCGGGCCTTCCCGGTGACGTCCGGCAGCGACGTCCACTTCACCTGCGGCGGCGTCAGGTCCACGGAAGGCGGCGTGGGGTCGAAGACGTACGTGACACGAGGCCCCACCGACGCGCTCCACGCGCCGGGCGCGGGAGGCGCGGGGCGCACCGCCTCGCTGCCGCGCGCATAGGCGGCATAGCCCACCTTCTTCAGGGACGCGGTGAAGTCCACCGCGCCGCCGTCCAGGATGAGCCGGTAGCGCCGCACGTCCGAGTTGCCGTCCGCCACCGCCCCCAGCACCTGCACGGTGCCCTGCCCCGCGTGGGCGGCGCTGGCGAGGTAGGGCTGCTCGGCGGCGTCGAAGCGCACGTGCACCGGCGTCCCCGCGCCCGCCGGCGTCAGCGCGAAGCCCGCGGGCGGCGCGGGGTCCGGCTCCACGCCCTCGCCGGGAAAGAAGCGCCCGGTGAATTCGAGGGTGTGCGGGCTGCGGTCCCCCCAGTCCCAGGCGAAGTCCACCACCCACCTGCCATGGAGGGTGGCGCCGGTCTCCCCCGGGTTGGGCTCGAACATCACCTTGTCCACGCCGGGCCGGGCCACCGCGTCCGCGGTGGAGTTGAAGGACGCCTGCGTCCAGGTGGTGGACCAGCGGCCGAAGACATCCGTGCCGATGACGAAGTAGCGCGTGGTGTTGCTGCCGCTGGAGGGCTGCCGGCCGTACCGGTCCACGTAGTGCGAGCGGGTCCCGGGCATCACCACGCCCTCCACCGTCCCCGGCCGAGCTGGCACATAGGGCTGGTAGCCCTTGCCGCCCAGGCGGGGCACGTTGAGGATGACGGGCGTGGCGCCCGCCCGCTCCGCGACCAGGCCATAGGACTGGGGCAGGAGCGACGGCAGCCACTCGAGCCGACGGGACTCGTACGCCTGCGTATCCCGCGACGGCGGCCTGTCGCGCGACAGCAGCGAGGCGGTCAGGGACTGCGCGGGCAGGGGCTCCGGGCGCACCTCGGCGATGGCGGCCAGCTCCACGTCCCACTCCACCTGGGTGCCCATCACCTGGGCCAGCACGTGGAAGGGCGCGACCACCATGTAGTCATGGGGAAGGTCCACCATGCCCGTGGGCCGCACATACGAGGAGGGCAGCGGCAGGTTCAGCCCGCCGCCCTTGGGCGCGGACACGGTGGCCGGGGGCGGGAGGTCGATGGTGCCGTACCCCAGCCCGGTGGCCGCGAAGCTGTCGGTGGCCACGTTCACCATCGACGTGCTGACCACCGGCAGGCGGAACGTCGTCGTTCCCTCGGGAGGCACATTCTGGCCCACCTGGACGAGCCCATCCAGCACCTGGGTGACGACGAAGTCGCGCTGCTGCCGCGTCGGGTCGCTGTCCACCGTCTGCGACAGGCATGCGCGCACTGCCCGGAAGAAGGAGCGCCCGCCCGAGCCCGCGCGGCCGTTCACCATCTCCTGGAGGAAGAGCTCCGGGTCCGGCGCGGGCCAGGCCGGGGACACCACCACGCCAGGAACCGGCGGCGGGTCCACCTGCATCAGCGCGGCGATCTTCAGCCGCAGCTGCGCGGCGTCGTACCCCGTCTTGTTCGCGGGCGCGTAGCCCTGGAGGACGGCGCCGTCATAGACGGGCGCGGCCGCCTCTCCCGCCTTGTAGGGCAGCCCTACCACCTGGATGGGCTGGTTCCAGGAGGGCAGGTTCACCAGCGTCTCCTGGGGAATGCCTACCAGCGTGTTCACCGTGCCCACGCCGCTGAAGCCCAGGCTGGCGATGCCGTGCGCCCGGAAGCGCCCCCAGCCAGACCCGCTGAACGTGATGCGCTGGCCAGGCAGGGGCTCACCATACGTGTCCCGCGCCACCACCGTCAGCGAGTTGCCCGCCGCCAGGGTGACCCGGAGCGCCACGTCGAACATGGTGTTGCTGCCCCACGTCCACTTCGTGTTGGCCGGCACGGCGAACGCGCCCGCCGCCAGCAATTGGCCGTGCAGGTTGAGGTCGTCCCCCGTGCGCAGCCGCCGGTAGACCTGGAACGGCCGGCGCGGAAAGCCCAGCATCGGCCGCGACATCCACCGCAGCGCCACCGAGGGCCCGGTGGTGTGCGTGATGTAGAGGAGCGGCTTGACCAGCTCCTGGCGCTTCTGGCGGTCCGCCTCGCTCAGGGGGCCGGCGTGCAGCATCAGGCCCCGGGACCAAACGGTTCTAGCCATGGCGCTCCTCCCGCATGGAATCAGTAGTCAAGGTCGTCCTCCCACGGTGGGGTGGCGGTGAGCTGGAGGGTGAGCAGGTCCGCGCCGTCCTGCGGCAGCAGGTCCGCGTACAGGCTGCTGGCGGGGCGGTTGAGCCGCAGGGTGAAGGTGGCACCGACCTGCCCCGGCGGGGGCAGCATCGCCGGGTCGAAGAAGGCCACCGTGCGCGCGCCCCCCGTCGTGTGGATGAAGCGCTGGATGTGGCCGCTCGGGGACGTCAGCTCCAGGGCCGGCCGGGTGCGCATCTCCACCCGCTTGAAGTTCGGGTCATACGTGTAGTCGTCCGCGTCCTGCACCGTGACGAGCTCCGGCTCCTGGCGGGTGCGCCAGTGCGGCTCCACCGTGTCGATGAGCACCGCGTGCGGCTGGTCCCCCACCCAGTAGACGGTGAGGGTGTTCTCCCCGGGCGCCGGCAGGGCCTGCTCGCCGGCCGCCATCAGCGCGCCGAGGACCTCCTCCTCCGTGCGCGCGCCGGACGTTCCCGGCAGGTGGATGGCGGAGCCCAGCACCTTGTGCCGCACCCGCGCGCCGCGCACGTCCTCGGCGAAGGCGTGCAGGTCCGCGTACCGGCCCGTCTTGAACGAGCGCCGGAAGAAGGGCAGCTCGCCCTGGGCTCCCTCCACCGGCTTGATCTGCACCGGCTTGCCCTCGTCGATGGCCACCGGCAGCAGCTCGAAGGTGTAGCCCATCAGCGGCGCCAGCTGCGCGGCGAGCTTCACGTACGTCTGCGTCTTGCTGGTGCCGGACGCGTTGATGCACGGCAGGTCGGGCAGCGTCTCCAGCACCGTGTCGTAGTAGGGCGAGCCGAAGTCCGCGGCCTTCACACCCGAGAACGGCGCGATGTCCACGTCGACGGACGTCTCCGGGTCCTGGGGCTGCGGGAAGGGGTTGCCGCCCTCGTCCTGCAGCGGCGGCATCACCGCCCGGCCATCCGCCCCGCGGAGGCGGTACTGCAGCTTCGCGTTGTACGCGGCCAGCATGGGGAGGGTGGAGACGTCGTTGAACACCACCATCACCGGCTCGCCGTAGAAGTGGAACGCGTCGCCCGTGTCCGGGTTGAGCCCCATGACATAGGGGTCCAGCCGGCTGGGCAGGTGCGAGTCGGTGCGGAAGAAGAACGAGCGCTTGTAGGACGTCAGGTCCGTCGCCTGTTCGTACGGCTCGATGCCGGGACCCACCTCGATGGTGGAGACGCCGTTGGCCTCGTACTCCACGTCCAGGCGGTACTCGGAGCCAGGGGTGAGCAGCGCCACCGCCTCGCCCTCCTCCACGTAGTCCTGGAGGGTCTCCTTCTTCGTCTCCTTCTTGGAGGACTCGAACTTGAAGCGCTGCTCCTCGGCCAGCGAGCAGACCTCCACCGCGCCCACCACCAGCGTGTACTCCTTCTGCGTGACGGACAGCATCGGCTTGCAACGCAGCTGGACGATGGCGCAGCGAGGCTCCGGCTCGAGGGTGAGCAGCAGCCGGCTCATGGAGGCGAACTCGGGCTTGCCGCTCGTCAGGAAGTTGTAGACGGGGGTGACCTCCTGGGCCCACGGCAGCGCCGGGTCCGTCCACGAGGCCGGCAGGTCCGCGGCGCTGGCCAGCACCTTGGGCGCGGCCAGGTTGAGCGCGGTGGTCTTCAGCAGCGCGCCCTTGTTGTCCAGCTGGCGCACCTCGAAGACGCCTTTTTTCCAGTCCGAGTCCGCCAGCAACAGCAGGCGGACCTGGTTGGCCAGCCCCGTGTGCAGGTTGACCCACAGCTTCTGCTGGAGCGCCAGCATCACCTGGTTGTACGCAGGCGGCTTGGGGAACGTGGACGGCGCGTGCGCCGTCTTGTCGAACAGGCGCGGCAGCTGCAGGCCCCGGGCACAGCGCAAGCGCTCGACCTCGCGCTCCGACTGGGGCACCCGGCCAATGACCTTGGCGGGCGCGGGGAACGGGTCCCCGTACTCCTCGGCCACGGTGGCGATGACCTGCTCCTGCGGCGTGAGGATGAGCTCGCCCACGTACATCCCCGTGGGCGGAGGCGTCTCGCGGTCCGTGCCCGGCGGGTCCGGCAGCGGCGTGCCCTCCAGGTCCCACCCCTTGCCGGAGGGGCCCAGTGGCTTGTCGCAGAAGGTCCACAGCACGCACGCGGGTGGCGCGGCTGGCGTGCAGGTGGACTCCCAGCTCGACTCCACCAGCGTCTCCAGCTCCGTGGAGCGCTCCAGGGCGCGCGGCGTGGGCGACGGCGTGCGACTGCCCAGCGCCAGGTCCACCCGCTTGTCGGGCTTGTCGTTGCGGGCCTGCTTCTCGAAACGCCACACCGCGGGCGGCGCCTCCCCGCCGTAGCTCTCCGCCTCGAAGGCGTCGGCCGTGCCCGCCTTGCGGCGCCACAGCGACAGGCGCTTGAGGCGGAAGCGGCACTTGAGCGAGCCCAGCGTGAGGTAGCCGTCCTTCGCGTGGAGCGCGGGGGAGATGGGCAGGGCCTCGGTGAAGGTGGCGGTCGGCTCGCGCGGGACGGGAGCCTGGTTCGCCTCGTCCATCCACACCTCGTCGGTGGCGCCCACCAGCGGAGAGCACAGCATCTGCAGCACCGGGATGCTGTCGATGGGCACCACCGGCATGCTCCCCTCGGAGCCGGCCGGGGGCTCGTCGCCGTCGGTGTTGCCCGAAGGCACGCCCCGCACCGCGTTGCCCAGGCTGGCGTCGATGGGCCGCTCGCCACCCTGCCCCGCCGTGATGAGGGGCGCGAAGCTCTGCAGGTACACGCCGTTGAGGAAGTCCGGGAAGCCCTTGGTGTTCGGCTCCGAGCCGCCGAACTCCACGTCCACGCAGCCTTCAATCTCGAAGAACAGCAGATTCACCTTGCCGCACACCTCGCCGCGGAACCACGCGGGGGGCGCCTTGATGGTGAGCGCGGCGGATGCGGAGATGCTGATGATCCACAGGTTCAGCTCGCCCGTCAGGCGGAACAGGCCCACCATGAAGAACGGGTCGAACGAGAAGCCCACGTCGGCGCGGGCGGACAGCTCCAGGTAGAGGCCAATCTTCTTGGAGCCCCACACCATGCTGGCGAAGATGCCCGCCGCCACGGCGACACCTTCCAGCGTGATTTCATCCCCGCCCCCCACCGGGAAGCCGGGAATCTCGTCCCCGGCGATCATGAAGTAGCCGCCACCGCGGATGATGCCGAGGATCTCCGCCTTGGCCGGCTGCTGGATGGTGCCGACGTACAGGTGCCACTGGTCCGGCTTGTTCCAGCTGAAGAACAGCTCGATGGGCAGCTTGATCTGGATCAGCTCCTTCACCGAGAAGTCGATGATGACGCCCAGGGTGATCTGCCCCAGGTTGAAGTCCAGGTCGAGCACGCCCAGCAGGCCCGTGGTGACGTCGCCTTTCAGGTTCCCCGGGAGCTGGGAGATGACCGTCATCTTCACGGCGATGAGGATGCGGGGCCCGGGCAGCTCCAGCATGAACATGCCGCGCAGGTTGGTGAGGAAGCCCCCGTCCAGCGTGCCGAGGATGGCGCCCACCCCGAAGCTCCACCGGTCCTTCTCCGGCCCCCAGAGCGCCTCGTTGCTGGAGTTGACCAGCCGGGGCGGCTCTCCCTCGGCCTTCTCCAGCCAGCGGAGCGCCGGGCCCACCGGGTCTCCCGGCTGGCGCGGCTCCTCCAGCCGCTTGTAGTGCATGGCGAACAGGCCCTGAAACCCGTAGATGCCCAGGCCGGTGGCGCCCAGGATGATGGGCGAGGGGAACTCCACGGTGAGCCCGACGAAGACGGCGGTGACGCGCTCGGCGGGCGGCGCGGTCGCCGGCACCTGCTGCACGCCCAGGCTGGCGGCGATTCGCACCTTGAGCGGCACCAGGGTGACGTCCAGCGAGCCCTCGAAGCCGTTGTCCAGCAGGTGCAGCCGGCCGTTGCCCTTCAGCGTGCCCGGCACGTCCACCTTCACTCCGGCGGGGAGGATGCTGGGCATCCCCGGCCCCGGGTCGGCGATGGGCCACTTCACCTTGAGCTCGTCCACGGTGACGACGCCCAGGTCGATGTTGAGCCCCAGGTCCACCTCGAGGGTGAGCGGGTTGTAGCGGGCCACCCGCGCACCCAGCACCTTGATGAGGTCTCCCAGGAGCCCGTCCACCTCGAAGAGGCTCGGGTCGTCCAGGTTCAGCTCGTAGCCCTTGGACGGGTCGAAGATGGGCTGGTACTGCCAGGCGTCGCCGTTCAGCGGCACGTGGAGGTTGAAGCCCACCGACTTGTAGCGCACGCGCAGCGGCTTGCTGGACTTCACCTTCACGACTTTGAAGTCGACGCCGAAGTCCACCGCGTAGTCGAACAGCACCGCGGCGTCGGAGAAGTGGACGTCCTGTCCCGGCGGCGCGTACTGGCGGGCCTTCAGCTCACCGCCGTAGAGGGTGAGCTTCTTCGCCTGGATGACGTCCAGCCCTCCCAGCAGCGCCGGCACGCCCCACGAGACGGCCATGCCCGCCCAGTCCTCGGGCTGGTCCAGCTCCGCCGTGCCCGTCGCCTTGGACAGGATGGGCGACAGCAGCATCATCGCCCCCAGCATGTTCTTCCACCGGTAGCCCGCTTCGTTCGGGTCCAGGACGATGGGCGGCAGCACACCGTCCAGGTCCTCCTGCGCGGCGTGGATGCGCAGGCTCTCCGTGCGGTAGTGCGTGGACGGGTCGTACGTATAGGCGAAGGTGAACTCGGTGATGCCGTCGCCGGGGTTGTTGAAGAGGGGCTTCTGCGGCGCGTTGTCGCCCTGGATCTGCTGCTCGCGGACCTTGCGCTCCAGCGTGGTCTCGAAGTCCAGCTCGCCCTCGACCTGGGCCAGGATGAGGGTGTTGCGCTCCACGCGCACGCGCACGCTCATGCGGCGGAACACGTCAGGCGGCGCGTTGGACGTTGGATAGGGCGGCGGCTCCTCGGGCGGCGGGACGACGATGGGCTGGGACGCGTCGCGCTTGAGGGTGCCTGTCGCCGTGGCGGCGGAAGCCCCGCCCACCCCGTCGGCGCGCAGCAGCACCACGCGGTCGTGGATGTTGCCTTCGCGGCCCTTTCCGCTCAGCTCCCCGGGCGGGTAGACGGCGGGGTCCGTCTCCGTGTCCGAGCCGCCGTGCAGCTTCTCGCCCGCCTTGGCCAGCAGCTCGCCATGCGCCACCGTGTTCACGTCCCCTGCCGGTGGCTGGAGCACCTTGCGGTTGGCGATCTCCACCGGGGCGCCGGGGTACTTCGCGTTGTAGTCGTCCACCGCCGCGTAGGCGACGGCGAGCCTTCGCAAGGAGAGCTTGAAGTTGTGCGTCTCGGTCCAGGAGTGGCCCTCGGTGCTCGCGTAGCCGTCCACGTAGACGGTCCGCTTGCCGTTCACCTCGGGCACTCGGTGCCACAGCCAGGCCCGCAGGGCCTCCGGGCCCGACTGGCCGGGGGACGGGGGCGAGCCCGCCGCGGCGCCCGCGGGCGGCAGGGGCCAGGCCGGCGTGGGCACCTTGCTGCCCATGAAGAACGGATCCACCTTGTCCGGCGGTGACGCGCCGAAGCCGCCCACGTAGGCGGGGACGATGCCCGGGTACTCATCCTCGAAGGGCCGGTCGTAGTCGTAGAGGAGGTGGAAGTACTCCCGCTTCGCGTCCACCTGCGCCAGCGCCAGCTCCACGTCGTACTCGGCGCCCTCGGGCACGTCGATGGGGATGGTGGGGACGTAGTACTTCTGCGGGCCGATGACCGGCGTGTTCGTCGCCTTGTCGGTGACGGTGACGGTGACGCCGTCCCGGAGGATGTTGTGCCGGGGCGCGGAGACGGTGAGCGTCTCGGTGATGCCAGTGGTGGCCGGTACGAAGGTGACGGTGACGTCCGGGGGAATGGAGTCCGGGTCCCAATTTGCCGTGTGCTTCACCGGCGTGCCCGGGGCGGGCAGCTGCGGCTGCTGCGAGGACGGCGTCAGCACCAGGGCCGTCTTCTGGTAGCGCGTGCGGGGCGAAGGCTTGGACGAGTCCGTCATCGCCACCACCAGCTCGCCCGTCTTCGGCAGGCCGTCGGTGAGCTGGGCGCGCCCCTTCGCGGCGTCCCACGGCAGCGGCGTGCCCGCGTAGGAGATGGACACGGTGAAGCCGGGCACCCCGCCCAGGGCGGACACCTGGATGTAGGCGTCCTCGGGCGCCACCGCGTTGCCGGAGACGCACTCGGCCTCCGAGTAGGCCTGGAGGCCGGGCTGGTAGTCGATGGAGGTGGCGCCGTCCAGCAGCAGCACCGACATGCGGAAGTCGGACTGGAGCACCACGTCCACGAAGGCCTCGAAGGAGACCTCGCCCTGGAAGGAGATGAGCGCGTTGTCGACGCCGAAGGTGAAGCCCCACTGCTTGGCCTCGTCGGTGTAGTAGACGCGGATGGCCTTGATGAACAGGCCCGTCCAGGCCTCGTCGGTGCCGAAGTACTCCAGGATTTGCGGAGGCGTGGAGTCCTGGCTCAGGTCCAGCAGCACCTGGTCCACGCCGAAGGCGAAGCGCCCGCTCTCGTGCATGGCGATGGGCGGCTCCATGCGGATGAGCTCGCCCACCCCCAGGTCCGCGGGAGCATCGAAGCCGCCGCTGCCCCAGGACTTCATGCGGAAGCGGGGGGCCGTCGCGTAGCCCTGGTCCTGCTGGTACTCGAACACCACCTTGGGGAGGACGAAGCGCACGTCCCCGTCCGGGTTGGCCGGGTCGATGATGATGCGGTGGTCCTGATACACGCCGGGCTTCCAGGTCTTGCCCAGGTGGAAGGAGAGCTCCGGCATCATCAACTCCAGCCGGAACGCGGTCCCCAGCGCGTCGGTGGTGGCCCCGGCCGCCAGCGGCGCGCCCTGCGTGGGCACCGGCCCGAGCCGATCCACCAGGCTGTTCAGGTTGCGCATCGTCCGCCCATCACGGACGAGCGCTGGATCCTGGTTGGCGGCGATGAGGTCCTGCCCCGCGTCGTCGACCTCATCGACGGCGGCCTGCAGGTCCTGCGAGGCCGTGTTGCGCGGCACGGTGAGCCGGAAGGGAATGGTGAGCGCGTCCCAGGTGAAGACCTCGCCGGAGGGCGCGCGGTGCTCGCGCTTGGGGAGGGCCCCGGCGTCGCCCATGATGCTGAGCGTGCCGGTGTAGACGACGGCCGTGTCGTCATAGGTGGCCTGGAGCGAGTCCACCCCGAGGACGGAGAGGTACTCATCGATGAAGTCGGGGAAGGGGATGGCGAACTGCGGCGCGAGCAGCTCGTACAGCCCCAGTTTGGTCGCGGCCATGCAGGCCCCCTCTTCCCGGGCACACCGGTGCAAAAGAAAGCGCTTCGAAATTCATAAACGCTCCGCCCCTGGCATTCCCCTCACCGCCCCTCCGATTTCCGGGTCTGGGCGGAGGTGGGCGATGCCGCGCGCGTCTAAGTCAAACGCGGGGCCGCGCCGCGGCGCTGGAGCGTCACTTCCGCTGAAGGCAGCGCTGGCCGCCGCAATAGGAGGCATCGCGGCACGTACCGCAGGGGCCCCATGTCCAAGCCCTTACTCCTCCTGCTCTGCCTCGCCCCCACCGCGCTGCTCGCGCAAGCCAGGTCCACCGAAGAATGGGTGGTGACCACCCGGCTCTACGGCAATCTCTTCCACCAACGGCTCGTCCTCGAACGCGACGGTGCCCACCTGCGAGGAAGCCTGGATGGCGACCCGCTGGAAGGACAGTCCAACGAGGGACACGTCCAGTTCGTCGTCACCCGGAGGAACGGCGCGACCTGCACATACAGCGGCACGCAGCAAGGCACGACCCTATCAGGTCAAGCGGAGTGGCCTGACCACCACGACGCCAAGGCGCGGGCCACACACGCCTTCACCGCGAGGGCCGTCCCCGCTCGGCCACCAGGCCCTCCACGGCATCACCACTTCGAGCCGACATCGTTCTCCAATACCTTCTCCGCGGACCTCCCGCCCGTCCTCACACTCTGGCCAGGGGATTCCGTGAGCACGCACACCGTCGACTCCGGCGGCGTGGACGCCCGGGGCGTCACCCGTGCGCTCTACGGCAACCCACAGACGGGCCCGTTCTACGTGGGGACGGCCGCGGCGGGAGACACCCTCGTGGTCCACCTCAAGCGCCTGCGCCTCAACCGCGATTGGGCAGACAGCCTGGATGACCTCGTAAGCCGTACCATGGGCCCACGACTGGCCGCGCGCGCGCATGGGCTGGGGAAGGCCGTGCGCTGGAAGCTCGACCGCAAGCGCGGCACTGCCCGGCCAGAGAATCCCTCCCTTGGCATGAAAGACTTCACTGTTCCGCTGCGCCCGATGCTCGGTGGGCTCGCGGTCGCTCCCGCATTTGGCTTCCCGCCCATCTCCACCGGCGACTCCGGCCGCTTTGGCGGCAACATGGATTTCAACGAACTGGTGGAAGGCAACACGGTCTACCTGCCCGTGTCACAACCCGGAGCCCTGCTCTACCTGGGGGATGCCCATGCGGCGCAAGGGGACGGCGAGACGTCTCAATTCGCGCTTGAAACTTCCATGGACGTCGAGTTCTCCGTCGACGTCCTGCCAGGAAAGTCCATTGCGACGCCACGAATTGAGTCGCCCACACACATCACCGCGCTGGGCCAGGCGGGTTCCCTGGACGAGGCCATCCGGGTCGCGACCGCGGGGCTGACACAGTGGCTGGAGCAGGAGTACGGCCTCTCCCTCTCCGAATGCGCCCAGGTCCTGGGCACGTCCGTTCAATACCGCGTCGCGAACCTCGCGGGCCGGAATGTAGGTGTCGCGGCCAGCCTGGAGAAGCAGCGGCTCGCCCGACTGAAGCCACCTGCCCGCCCCTGAGCCGGGATTGCCCGCGCATAGGACGAATAGGGATTCTGTTGAGGGTCACGGGCAGGAGTAGAGGGGACGAGGAAGGCAGCTGACGGGGGGCGGCTGAGCTGTGTGTCAGGCCAGTGGAGAGGCCGCTTGAGCCCCCTTGGGGGCACGCCTGTCCAGGCCGCCCTCCCACGAGAGGCGCGGCAGGGGGCGTAGGCCTGTAGGCGATGCATTGAGCCTCAAGACCACGCCGCCGGAAAGCGGCCCTCGCGCCGGGGCCAGCCTTGCACTCGCCGTAGGCAGTCCCAGGTTCTCAAGCATCGCTCGTGCCCATGCACGCACGCGGCGCCGACGCGGGGTTTATCGTCCTCGGGCGCTGCCGGTCATCGGCGACGGGTGGATCGTTCGCCTTGATGCCGGCGGCGAGGTTCTCAGCGCCAGCCGCCTGTTCGGTAGAGCATGGAAGTCACTGCAAGGCCGCTCGAGTTCCCCCCAGTGAGAAGCTCGGCTCGTCGGCTGCAGGGAGCATTCACGCTCCCGGAAGATCCGCCGAACGAGCTCCGCGCATAACGCCGCGTGCTCACCTACCCGAACGCTCCGCCGCCGCCCGTTCGGGATGATCTCGTCGCCGCACGCGGTTCGCGCCCACCATGACGATTCCGAACTTCTTCAGGGCTTCGTTCATCTCCGCGCTCGTCATTGGCACCGCCGCTCCGGCGCTCGCCGCCCCGGCCACTCCTCCCGCTCCCGTGGCGGAGGTCGGTCCGGACGGCGTGGGGATGCTGTTCCCGTCCGAGCCCTCCGGCAGCAGCTTCCATCTCGGCGACGGCGACCCCACCGACTCCGAGCCATTCTTCGACATGGAAGGCGACGAGGCCACGCCCGGCTTCGAGTCCGGCGTCCCCTACTGGTCGACCACTGGCCACCGCGTCACGTACGCGAGCGGCAAGCCCGCCGGAAAGACGGTGCGGCTCCACCTCCGTCCCGGCGGCGGCAAGCAGTCCTTCACCTGGCGTGACGGCGCCATCGAGAACGGCTTCATCGGCAGCCCCGACGATCTCCTGAACTTCGAGGCCACCGTCTACGTGCGCGTCCACGAGGACAACGGCACGCACCACTCCATGTCCTGGAAGATGCGCGGCGGCAAGCACACCAAGCCCGAGGTAGCGCGCTCGAGCTGCGTCGGCATGGACGTCCCGTTCGGCGGCGTCTCGCCCCAGGCCTTCCGCGAGCTCGACCACCCGACCTACGACCACCTCTCGCTCACGCCCTACTTCGACTATCAGCTGCAGGAAGGCCGCTGGCTCGGCGTGAAGGTGGTCTCGTATCTGGTCGAGGGCGGCACCCGGAACCTGCTGTTCCTCGACACCGAGCCCTTCGACGCCTCCGGCACGCCGCGTAACGAGTTCCGCCTCTTCACCGAATGGCACGACCGCGACGGCGAGAGCACCGGTCACTACGATCGGGCGGCCACGTGGGCCGGCTGGGAGACGACGTTCCGCGTGGATGGCTGGCGGCGGGTCGACTTCGCCTACCCCTCGGCACGCGAGATCGTGCCGCCGACCCCGTAAGCGCCCTGGCGCTACAGGCCCTCTCCTGCTTGGGGCCAGAAATGGCCGCTGTCTCGCGCCTGGAGCGAAGACACCGTGGAACCTCGTGAGTGAGGTTTGCCCGAGGCGGAGGCACCAGGGGTATCCGCGTCGGGGGCTCACACCTCGACGCGGTCCTCCCTGGAGAAGCCCCGATGTCGTTCCGCGGGCCCCCTTTACACACGAGCCCTGCTCAGCATCCTGGAGGGCAAAGCCAGGCGCATCGAACGGATGGTCGAAGCTGAGCATCCACGAGGGGCACAGCACGGCGCTCAGAGCTTGTAGCCGCCCGTCACTTCGATTCGCTGACCGGTGAGCCAGCGCGTCTCCGGCGAGAGCAACGAAGCCACGACACCTCCGATGTCGTCGGGCACGCCGATGCGGCCGAGTGACGTCTCCGCGATGACCGCCTTCTGGAGCTCGGCGTCACGCATGACGCCGCCGCCGAAATCTGTCTCGATTCCGCCCGGTGCGATGACGTTGACCGAGATGCCTCGCGGCCCCAGCTCCGCGGCCATGTACCGCGTCAGGACTTCGATGCCGCCCTTCATCAGAGCGTAGGCGGATAAGCCAGGGACCGTGTAGCGCGTCAGCCCCGTCGACACGTTCAGTATCCGCCCTCCGTCCGCGATGAGGGCTAGGAGCTGCTGCGACAGGAAGAACGTGGCCTTGACGTGGACGTTCAACAGCGCGTCGAACTGTTCCTCCGTGGTGTCCGCGAAGGGCGCAGCTCCACCGGAGCCCGCGTTGTTCACCAGGCAGTCGAAGCGCTCACGCCGCCAGACGCGTCCGAGCACGGACTTCACCTCGGCCGCGAACGCAGCGAAGCCTCCGGCCTTGCCCACATCCAGTTGCAGGACAGCCGCCTTGCGCCCCTTGGCTTCAATGCTCGCGGCCACGTCGCGAGCCTCTGCCTCCTGCGTGTGGTAGGTGAGCATCACGTCGACGCCCCGGTCGGCGAGGTGAAGGGCCATGCTCTTTCCCAGGCCCCGGCTGCCTCCCGTGATGAGGGCGATGGGGGCTGCGGTGCTTTCGCTCGTCTTGCTCATAAGCTTCCCTTTCAAGCGGCCATTCGCGGGCCGTGAGTCAGGTGTGCAGGACGAGCCATGCTGTCGCTAGAGACTCTTTCCTCCGCTAGGCACCCGGTCGTGCCATAGGCACCATTTGGTAACCATGCCTCCCATCATCAAGCAGCTTCCCCCCATTCCCGCGGAGCGCGCGATCAAGGTGATTGGTGGCCGCTGGAAGGTGGTCATCCTCTACCACCTGTTCGAAGGCCCCAAGCGGCTGTCGGAGCTGCGGCGGCTGGCGCCACGCGCGAGCCAGAAGGTGCTGGTGCAGCAACTCCGCGAAATGGAGGAGCACGGCATCGTCCACCGGGAGGTGTTCGCGCAGGTGCCGCCCCGTGTGGAGTACACGGCGACGAAGCTGGGCCTGAGCTTGAAGCCCATCATCGGAGCCCTGTGCGAATGGGGGCGCCATCACGAGGAGGAGCTGAACGCGCTCGACCGCGCCGAAGCACGGGAACAACAGGATGGCTCCCGCAGGCCACCGCCCATGTCACGCGCCACAGAGGTACGCAGGCCCCCCCTCGACTGAGCAGGCCCTGCTCGGAAATCCTCTATCGGTGGACGAAGGGCGTCGGCGTCAGTCACGCCGCATTCCTCCGTAAAAGGCTGGCATGCCATTACGTTGCTATCCCTACGTAGGCCCCGAGGAGATACGCCTCGCGGTCGCCGCAGCGCCAGCCGGAGTCCCCATCCTGGCTGCACGGGACGTCGAAGCATGGCTCCAGGCGACACCGGATGCCCTCGAGGAGGGAGCCACCTACGTCGTCGACCTCCAAGGACGACTTCGCCTGGCACCACGAAGGTCCGAGCACGTCGCATGTGCGAAAGGCGAGGACGTGCTGGCCGCGGGAGAGCTTCGCTTCCAGCGAGAAGCCCACGGCGTCACGGTGGCCGAAGTCTCGAACCAGTCCACTGGGTACTGTCCGGACACGACGTGTTGGGCCGCCGTCGAACAGGCCCTCACACAAGCGGGATTGGAGGCGCCCGCTGGCTTCACGCACGAAGTCATCTTCCGGCGCTGCCGCCAGTGCCGCGACGTCAACCTCGTGAAGGAGGGCTGGTTCGTCTGCGTCTTCTGCGAAGCAGACCTGCCTCGGGAGTGGAACGTTTCCGCTACTGCTTCTGGAACTCCGGCGAGCCGAGCAGCAATCCGGCGCTGAGCGGGACATCCACGAGGCGCCGCCCGTCGGACGCATTGGACTCCAGCACCAGCACCTTGCCCGTCTCCGCGTGGTGGTCCACGGCGAGGAAGGCGTGCCCCGCGCTCGCCTCCTCCGCACCTGCCTGAGGGACCAGAAATGGCCGCAGTCTCGCGGCCAGAGGGGTCGACCGGACTGCCAGACGCATCAGGCTCCTCCCTGGGAAGCGGCCACGGCCGGCACACGCGCCGCGGCGACGAACGAGAGCCTCCCGTCATTCCGCAAGCCCGCGACACGATCGCAAATCCGAAACCCGGGTTTGACCCGAAAAATAGGTCGCACCGCTCTCTGAGGTGCGGTGCCTCCGGGCCCGCCAATCTCCTCAGCGAAAGGCAGTCTCCATGTCGCTTCCAGGACTTCTCCACCGGGCGGGGCTCGTCGCCCTGGTGGTCCTCACCACGCTGCTCAGCATCCTGCTCCCCGCGAACGTGCTGGCGGCGGACCGGGGCGCATGGGCGCCCGACACCGCGTACACCGTGGGCGACATCGTCTCGCATGGTGGAAAGGGCTACGACTGTCGTCAGTCGCATCGGTCCCTCGTGGGCTGGGAGCCACCCAACACGCCCGCGCTCTGGCTGGAGCGGACCGGGAATCCGCCTCCGGACACGCAGGCCCCATCCGCGCCGCCGTCGCTCACCTCCACCGCGAAGACGCATGAAAGCGTGTCGCTGTCCTGGGGCGCCGCCACGGACAACGTGGGCGTCACCGGCTACGAGGTCTTCGTCAACGCGGGCACGTCTCCTTCCTCGGCGACGACGGGCGCCACCAGCGTCACGGTGACGGGCCTCCAGGAGAACACCACGTACACCTTCACCGTGAGGGCCCGGGACGCCGTGGGCAACCGCTCCGCGCCCAGCAACGCGCACAGCGTGACGACCTCACCGCGCCCCGCCCCCGACACCGTCCCGCCCACCACGCCCGGCGCCCTTCGCGCCACGGGCGTGAGCAACAGCAGCGTGTCGCTGACCTGGACCGCGTCCACCGACAACGTGGGCGTCACCGGCTACGAGGTCTTCGTCAATGGCGGCAGCAGCGCGTCCACGACGACGACGGATGCCACCAACGCCACGGTGACGGGCCTGGCCGCGAACACGACCTATCTCTTCACGGTGAAGGCGCGGGACGCCGCGGGCAACCGCTCGGCGGCGAGCAACAGCGTCTCCGCGACGACGATGGGGACGCCGCCCGCGGGGAGCAGGCTCATCGTGGGCTACTGGCACAACTTCGACAACGGCTCGACGAACATCCGGCTGCGGGACGTCTCCCCGAAGTTCGACGTCATCCAGGTCGCCTTCGCCGAGCCCGTCGGTGGCCCGGGCTCCGGCCGCATGGCCTTCACGCCGTACAACGCGAGCGTCGCGGACTTCAAGGCGGACATCGCCCTGCTCAAGAGCCAGGGCCGCAAGGTGCTCATCTCCATCGGCGGCGCGAACGGCACCGTCCACCTGGATAACGCCACCGCGCGGCAGGACTTCGTCACCACCATGCAGGCCCTCATCGACACCTACGGCTTCGACGGGCTGGACCTCGACCTGGAGGGCAGCTCGCTGTCGCTCAACGGCGGCGACACCGACTTCCGCAACCCCACCACGCCGCGCATCACCAACGTCATCCAGGCCACGCGCCAGCTCCTCAACCAGAACGGCCCGGGCTTCATCCTCACCATGGCCCCCGAGACGGCTTACGTCCAAGGCGGCATGGCCGCGTACGGCGGCCCCTGGGGCGCGTACCTGCCGGTCATCTACGCGCTGCGAGACAGGCTCACGTACCTGCATGTGCAGCACTACAACACCGGCACCGTCATGGCGCTCGACGGCCGGGCCTACGCGCAGAGCACGCCGGACTTCCACGTGGCCATGGCGGAGATGATGCTCCTGGGCTTCCCCGTCGGCGGCAATCCGCAGGCGATGTTCCCGGGGCTGCGTCCGGACCAGGTGCTCATCGGCCTGCCCTCGTCACCGCAGGCGGCGGGTGGTGGGTACACCACGCCGGCCAACGTGCACAGGGCGCTCGACTATCTCATCATGGGCCAGTCCTTCGGAGGGACCTACGTGCTGCGCAATCCCGCTGGATACCCCGGCTTCAAGGGCCTGATGACCTGGTCCATCAACTGGGACGCGTTCACGAACTTCGAGTTCTCCAACAGCCATCGCGCGTACCTGGACAGCATCCGCTAGAGCGCCCCGGCGCGGGGAGGCGACCGCTGGATGACAGCGGCCGCGCTCCTGCTCCGGGAGGGAGTCGACGCTATCGGCAACGGTGCGCCACTTCGGCCCGCGACTCCAACGTCTCCTGGCCATCGGCATTGCTCCACACGGACCGCGCCTCTGAGGCCTGGCTCAATGAGCAGGCGCGCCACGTACGCCTTCGCTGCCAGGAGATTCTTCACGCAGGCGCTGGACGGCTCGCGCCAGGAGCTCATCACCGCCCGCTTGGAGGCCCGTGATTGTCGGGCGGAGCTTCACGTGGGGGATGAGCCCCATGCGTTGCAATTGCCGGCCATCCCCGTGGCGTATTTCCTGACCAGTGAAGGTAGACAGGATGCCGCCAGGTTTGCGTGCAGGCGCGTGTTGGCGTGCAGGCAGTGCGCTCTGGTAAGCTCGCAGCGCATCCTGCTGGCTCTACGCCGAGCCACCTTTGACGCAATGCCCCAGGCCCCCGCCGGGTTTTCCGTCAATACTCTCGGAGGGTGAGGGACAGATTTTCAGTCCGACGCAATGGACGAAGGACATCCCCGCACACCCCACGCGATTGCCTGACAAGGAGAGGCGGATGTTCAACCCAATGGACTTCAACTCTCGCGAACTCCTGGTCCGGGAAAGGGTCACCATGGCCCTCGGCAGCTCGCTGTCCCTTCCGGAGATGCTAGAAGCGACTCGAGCGCCGCTTCTCGAGTTCGTCCAGGCCGACGCCATGGCCCTGTGCCTCATGCACGTCGCGCCTACGCTTGACTTCCGATGGCACGTCCCGGGCCCGCCTATCCCCATTCTCAGGGAGTATGCCGGCATCGTCGACCATGACTTCCTCCGGGCCCCCATCCTCGCCCAGCCCGAAGTGCCCATCTGCGATACGCAGCTTCTCTCCCGCGAGGAGTACGAACGAACCCACATCTACCAACGCAGCCTGGAGCTGGAGCCGCGCCTGGAACACATCCTGGCTGTCCTCGTGCCCATCCGCTCCGGCCTCGTCGGCGCCGTCGCGTTCTACCGTCACGAGCGGTCCCCTTTCTCCTCCCAGAGCATCACTGCCCTCTCCAGCCTCACCAGGCACCTGTCGAATACACTGGGCAACTGCCATGCCTATCGGGACCTGACCGCTCGCACCCAACTGCTCCAAGAGCTCTACCAACGCAAGGACTCCGCCTTCCTTGTCTTGGAGCCTCCCACGCACGAGGTATTCCGCTCCTCGCACGCCACCGCTCTGCTGGAGCGCTGGTTCACCCCTTCGGACGTTCACGCCTCCGGGCTCCCGCACGTCCTCAAGGAGCGGTTGGACGCCCTGGTTCGGATGGACGCGGACTCGCGGCTCGGTAAGACCCTCTGGATCAGCAACCATGAAGAGGGCTACCGCACGTGCCGGTTCGTCGAGCTGCCCGCCGGTGACGGCCCCCGGCAATGGGCCCTTCTGCTGACCGAGTTTCCCCACTCCATCCCACTCCCCTTGCACATGCAGCATGCGCTCACGTCCCGCGAACTCGACATCGCGCGGGGCGTGCTTCGAAACTGGTCCAACGGACAGATCGCCGATGACCTCGAGATCTCCGGCCAGACGGTGAAGACCCACGTGCGAAACCTCTTCCGCAAGCTGGGCGTCGACGACCGCGCCGACTTCCTCTACCAGGTCGCCCACCTCAATAGACCGGTGTGAGGCGGCCTGCGCGCCCTCGCGACGAGTGGGAGATGCCGCGAGGGACCACATGGGAAGGCGCCTCCCGGAGGACAGGGTTCGAACGGGAGGTTCTCCCAGCTTGCGTGCGGTTGTCTCTACCTCTCCGGGGGTAGGCGGGAGGCGTCGCCATCACGGAAGATGCACGGGTAGACACTCCGGGCGACGCGGGCCGAGAAGAGGATCGCCTCCTGGTCCTCCGGCTCCGTCAGCCGCCCGAGCAGCCTCGCCATCTCCGCCACGTGGTCTCCGTCCAGAGCCCCGTGGCTGCGCAGGAACGTCACGGACTTGTGGATGTTCGGAATGGCGGACACCTCCATCAGTCGCTCGGCCCACACGCCCGCCCGCGTCTGCGACAGGTACTCCAGCACGTACGAGGTCCCCAACACCGCCGTCGGAACGCCCGCGCGGGACGTGAAGAAGTTCCACCCCGTATAGGCCTCCACTGCCGGGCTTCGAGCCGCCGTCTCCACGGACGCCTCCGGGCACCCCAGGTTCTTCAGGTCCGACAGCAGCCACCGGTCGTGCCCCCGCTCCTCCTCCGCCTTCTGAATCAGCAACTCCGCCAACTCCGGGTGCCGGCCCAGCCGCTTCAGCCGCTCACCCGCCTCGCCGAGGATTGGCGTGCTCCAGCGGGCGTAGTGGTACGTCTGGACGAGGTAGTGGATGTAGCCCGCCCTATCGAGGGTGCCATCGAATAGGCGGCGGGCGTCGGGCCGCGCATCCACCGCAGCCACCAGCCCGCGCGCCTCCGCGTCCAGCGCCGCCAACCAGTTCGTTCCCACGTGATTCTCTGCCTGTGTTTGCACGTACGTCTCCTATCCGGTGCCTTTGGGGCTACCGGTCGCCGCGTGTTGAAGGTGAAAGGAAGGGAGGAACCGCCCCGGACTAGGCGCCGGGACTCATGCCGTTCTCCAGCGCGCGGAAGCGCGCCACGGAGTCCGCCGGGACTTCATCGAGCGCCATGACGAGCGGCAGGGTGAACCATTGGAAATACGTGTCGTAGATCGGCTCTGCGATGAAGCGTGCCCCCATCGTCCTGGCGAAGAGCGAGGGCGCCCTCGGCAGCCGCAGTTCATCCAACAGCCCCTGCGCCGCCCTCGCCCGCTCCTCTGGCGTGTAGAAGGGATTGCGGGGATGCACCGGGGCACGCCAAGGGTCTGGCACGGCCACACGCCAGCGCGGGCTCAGCCATCCCCGGCGGGCCGCCACCTGCCATGAGAGGAGCGCGTCCGCGGGCGAGTCCGTCTCCAGGTTCGCGGACGCAATCCAGTGCGTCACCCCGCGCCGCCGGCTCTCCGCGTACATGCCCGCCTGCAACCACGTGACGGCCTCCGAGCGCCGCCACTTCGGCAACACGCAGAAGCGCGAGGGCTCCGCGAACACCCTTTCCGGCTGGAGCAGGCCCGAGAGGTCCAGTCGCTGCTCCATCTCGAGCCCCACCTTCCCACCCAGGTTCGCCGCCACCTCCGCGTTGGGCAACGCCACTCGCATTGTCGCCACCGGCTCGTCGCCGGCGTAGACGAGCACGTGCACCGTGGTGTCGAGCGTGTCGACGCAGGTCACCTCCCGTTGAGACAGCGCGGACTGCTCGGGCAGCAGTCCGAGTTCTCCGCCGAAGACAGCCCAGCGGATGCGAGCCACGTCATCGAGCTCTCGCTGGGTGGTGGCAACACGCCAGCGCCAGTGCCTGCACGTCATGGGTACTCTCCTGGTAGCGAAGCGGGCCGGTGTTTCGCCGCCCTCTCACGTTCTTTCGTCGCAGGTGACTCGAGTTCGACTGCGGTCCCTGGGCGTACAGGCTCCCCGACATGGGCCGGAGTCCCATGACGCCCGCGTCCGCAGAGCCTCTCCGCACGCGAGCCAGTCCTGGAACGTTGCTTCCGCGGGCGCTCCCGTTGAAACGCGCGCGTCGCATGAACGAAAAACCGAGGAGGGGTCGGAAACCTGGGGGCGAAGCCGGTAGCGTGCCCGGAATCCCGCGAGGCCCCTGCCCCGTGGCCCTGGACCGGAGGACCACCCCGTGCGTCGTGATGTTGCCGTGCTGCTGGAGAACGCCCCGCCGCGGCGCCGGTCCCTGTCAGAAGTGGCGTTCGTGTTCCTCGCCGTCCTCGGACCCTCGTCGGTGGGCCCCGCGGGGCGGGTCGTCCTGGCCGTGCTCGCGGTCGCGCTGCTCGCCTGGGGGCTGGCCCTGCTGCGCCCCTGGGAGGCCACGCGCGCGGGAGCCTGGCTGGGCGTCCTGGGGCTCCTGGTGGCGCTGGGCGGCACGGGCGCAGGCGCCTGGGTCGCCACCGCGGCGGAGCAAGAGAGGGGCTTCTCCCTGTCCATGGCTCCCCTATGCCTCCGCGCCCTGGGGATGATCCTACTGGTGGCGGTGCTGGTGTGGCGCGACGGCCAGGGGTCCGCGCAGGTAGGGCTGGCGCGCGAGGGCTGGGCGAATGAGCTGCTGCTCGGCGTGCCGGTGCTCGTCGCCACCTACGCGGTGCACATCGCCGCGTCGGTGCCCCTGGCGGCCATCGCCGTGGCGTTGAAGCTGGCCGACAAGGAGCTGCTGGCGCGGAAGAGCCTGGCCACCGCGCTCATGGACACCGGCCTGGGCGTGCCCGCCTTCGCGGCCATCATGGTGCTGGTGACGGGCTTCGAGGAGTTCGTCTTCCGGGGCTTCCTCGTGCCCCGCCTGCGCGTGGTGCTGGGTCGCTGGGTGCCCGCGGTGCTGGTCGCGGCAATGTTATTCTCCGTGGGCCACCTCTACGAAGGCACGCTCGCCGTCTTCCAGACCTTCGTGATGGGGACATGGTTCGGGTTCGTCTTCTGGCTCCGGGGACGCCTGCTGCCCCTGGTTGTCGCGCACGCGGCCTTCAACACCATCAGCTTCGCGCTGGTGATGTGGCTGTCGAAGTCAGGCTTCCTGGACAAGCCGCCGCCGCTTTGACCGCCTCCCACCGCGAGCCCACTCGGTGTAGGGTGCGCGAGTGCTGCTCAACGACGGATATGTGTATCGCGAGAAGCTCGGGCGCCGACCGGGCAGCAGCGCGCTCGCCCATCTGACGGACAAGTATCGCCACTCCTCGGAGGAGGAGTGGCGGGCACGCTTCGCGCGGGGCGAGGTGCGACTCGACGACGTCACCGCCGACGGCTCGGAGCCGCTGAGGCCGGGGCAGTGGCTGTGCTGGCACCGCCCGCCGTGGGAAGAGGAGGACACTCCGCAGTCCTTCGAGCTCGTATACGAGGACGCGGAGTTGGTCGTCGTGGTGAAGCCGAGCGGACTGCCGACCCTGCCCTCGGGTGGCTTCCTGAAGAACACCCTGCTCTCCTTCGTCCAGGCACGATGGCCCGAGGCGGTTCCCAGGCACCGCCTGGGACGCGCGACGTCGGGCCTCGTGCTCTTCACCCGCACCCGCGACGCAGCCGCGCGCCTGGCGAGCGATTGGCGCGAGGGCCGCGTGCACAAGCGCTACCGCGCACTCTCCCAGGGACTCGCCGCCCGGGAGTCCTATGACATCCGCGCGCCCATCGGGTTGGTGCCCCATCCGCGGCTGGGCGAAGTCCATGGTGCCAGTGCGCGGGGAAAGCCCTCACACAGCACGGCCCGGGTCCTGGAGCGGCGCACCGAGCACACCCTCTTCGAGGTGGACATCCACACGGGGCGCTCCGAGCAGATCCGCATCCACCTCGCCTTCATCGGCCACCCACTCGTGGGGGACCCGCTCTTCGCCGTGGGCGGCCTGCCGCTGGCGGAGCACCCCGGCCTGCCCGGAGACGGCGGCTATCTGCTGCACGCGGAGTCGCTCACCTTCCTGCATCCGCGCTCGGGCGAGCAGGTCCAGCTTCAGGCGCCACCCCCGCTCGAGCTGTGCGTCCAGGGCTCCTGACAGTCGCTTTCGAACCCATCCCTCAAGCCACGCATGCGCGCCGGCCACCCGGGGCCGCGCGATGACCTGTTCGGCAGCGGAGACTCGGAACGCCCAAAGAAGGCAAGGAGTCAGTGGCATGGATGCGAGCGGCGCGGTGAAGCCCTGGGACGAGTGCTTCGACACCTACCTCATTGAGCTCGAGGACGGCCCCACGTTGTTCCTCCTGGACATGCACGCGGCGCCTCATGCGCCGCTGGCGAGCCATCCCATCCGGCTCGCCGTGCGCGTGACGATGAAGTCGCCTCGGCCGGACGGGCTGCGCTCACGTGAGGAGTCGGAAGCCCTCTTCGAATTGGAGCATGCGCTCGTCGCCGCGCTCGCGACGTTGGGGTTCCACTACGTGGGCCGCAGCGTGGGGCAAGGGTTCATGGATGCGTTCTTCTTTGGTCCGCGCGGAGTCGCGGAGCCCGACATCCAGCGCGTGGTGACGCCCCGTCAGGGGGACTACACGCTGGAGCTGGAGCTCGAGGAGGACCCGGGATGGTCCGTGTACTTCGACTGGCTCTATCCCCCAGAGCTCCACTGCCACCTCATGTCGAACCGCAATCTCCTCGACCTGCTGACAAAGCAGGGAGACCGGAGCGAGGTGGTGCGAGAGGTAGATCACCTCGCGTACTTTCCCGACCTGGACAAGGCGACTCGCGCCGCGGCTCAGCTCGCGAAACAGGGGTTCAAGGTCTCTCCGCCCCGCGCGCCCGAGGCCCCCGCGACGGGGTGGGCCCTGTCCTTCACGCGCGAAGACTCCCTGGCGGAAGGGCGCGCGGACGAAGTGACGGTGGAGATTCTCGAGGTCCTGCGGGCCCACGAGGGTGACTACGACGGCTGGGGCTGCCTGGTGACGACCTGGCGCGGTTCCTGCCCTCGCGTCAGTCCATGGAGCCGTGGCGGCGGGATTCTGAGAGTCCCCCGCCGGACATCTCAATAAATCGGCATGCGGGTGAGGACTTCTTCGACACCGCTTTACCTCTGGAGCTGGCCTCCCCACCGGCACCCTGTCCCGCGTCCTGGAGACGGAGCCGAGCCTCTTCGACTCCGGGGTCCTGATGCTTGAGTGCACCGTCATCGACGCCCGCCACACAGTGCAGGGGGCGCCACCACCGAGTCCGTCTCCACGCGGCTGAAGGCGGCTCCCCTCAAGTGAAGTCCGAACCTCTATGACGTCATCATCGTCCTGAAATATCTGGCCTGCCCGCGTGTCCGACCCATCGTGCTTTTGCCCCAGCGCGCCCTTTCTGGCAGCGCCCGCGGCAGGATAAAGAACTGCGCCGTTCCGCACCTTAGCGAGACCTTCCAGCTTTTCCGGCGCGACGCACGACCAGAACACAGATGAAGCTCTGGCTGGATGTTGCTCCACCGAAACCGCTGTTGCCAGGGGTTGCCCTGGATCAGCGTTGTGCTTTGCCGGGCACCCTGCCGGAATCAAGAGAATAGCCATCGGCGCCTACTTCACCGATGTTGCATGCAACACGGCATGATCATTCCTTCAAAGATCATCTATGGGGTCTTGCCCAGCACCAGGGTCGTTGCACACTCGCCGTCGCCCTGCGGCGATGTCGAGCTGACAACCCTCTCCATGCAAGACTTGATCGTCGGCGTGGGCGCTTCCACCGAGACATTGGTCACCTTGCCCTCGGAGAACGACCAGGTGACGCGGAGCTCTGCACCCTTCGGCGCGCATTTGTCGAGCTCTGCCTTCTTTTTCGAGAGCGCGCCCATCGCGAACATTGGGCCTGCGAGAGCGCCGAACACCCCACGACTTCCATCCAGGCGGCAGCTGAGATTCTTGGCCGTCAGCCCATCCACCGTCACTGAGTCCACTGTCACGTTGGCGCCCGGCACGCCTTTCGACTCGGATGTTGTTTCCAGCGCTGTAACGAGCTCACAGGCTCGCGCATGCTCGAGTGCGCAAGCTTGCTTCATGTACGCCGTGCCCCTCTGCAGGTCTTCCGCTACGCCTTCGCCCTTTAGATAGGCGACGCCAAGGTTGAAGCAGCCGCCGGACCGTTTTCCGTCACATGCCTTTTCGAAGAATGGAATGGCCGCGGTCTTGTTGACAGCGTGCCCAAACTTTCCGTCGAACAAGATGACTCCGGTGTTGAAGCAGCCCCCCAGATGACCGAGTTCGCATGCCTTACGCATCAGCGCTATGACGGCGGCATCGTCGCGCTCTACCTCTTTTCCTTCGTAGTAGGCAGCCGCCAGCACATAGCAGTCCTCCGCATTACCCTCCTGGCATCCTTGTTCGTACGCGGCGATGGCAGGTGGTAGCTTGTTGGCGGGCTCCGGCTCGGATGAGGAGGCGCCTACGCTGGCTGTTGGCGGAGGCTCAGTCGGCCCCGCCGTTTGTTCAGGCTGAGGCACCACCGAGGGGGAGATTGCGGCACACCCGAGCAGGCTTGCGACAGCGAGTGACGACAAGAACACACGAACGAAGGAACGCGAATTCGGAAGGGACAGCATCGTTGCTCTCACTTGAATTGAAGCTTCCCCAGGCAACGGGCGCTCCCATACCTTCGGGGAGACGTATCGACACGTCATCCAGTCGAGTCGACAATGGCCTTCGCGGAGATGCGTGAGACATGAGTAGGCCCAAGTGCGAACACACTCAATCTCGATTCGACCATCGACCTGTGGAGGAGTTGGTGACCGCCGCACAGGCCGCAGCGCTCCTGGGCGTGAAACGGGCCACGCCCTACACCTACGAGAGCCGGGGACGCTTGCGCTGCGTGGAGGAGGGGCTCGCGTACCCGGGCCTCTCGCCGGGGTCGCCGCGCACCAACCGTGGGCATCCTGAGCCCCAAGCGGACGTCCCCCGGAGCTTGCCCATCTGAAGGGGGCTCCGAGGGACGTCTTCAACCCAGGGGATGATGGCGCAGGGGCGCGCCGCGGGCTCAGAGCATATTGGCGATGTCCTTCACCGGCTGCGGCGCGGCCTCCGTGTTCGCCAGCGCGCCCATGGCACCTCCGAAGATCATGGAGGCCGGGTTGGCGCGGCCCGTAGTGACAGCCCCGAGGACTCCCTCCGCGGCGCCCTTGATGGTGTTGAGGTAGCCCTTCGCGGCGCCCTCGAAGACGCCCTTGACGCCACCCTCCGAGTTGCCAATCCCCGTCAGGACGTTGCTGACGCCCGGCAAGAACCACAGGTGCTTGCCCGCCTCACCCGCGAACCACTGGAAGTTGTCCTTGTTGCTTCCGTCCGCCTTGACGTGGGTGTCCTTCGTGGTCGGCAGCTGGTGCTCGCCCAGGAACGAGTACCCCTTCTCCGCGAAGTCCTTCACCATGCCGGCCTCGGTGCCGTGCCGTGCGTCGCCATCCTTGGTGATGCCCTCGATGTTGCCGTCACCCTTGCCGTTCTTGACCTTGTTCGACCGGTCCTCGCCATTGGAGGCCTTGGCGCTGTCGATGAACTCCAGCACCTTGGCCAGCCGGTAGACGGCGTCCGGATTCTGCCTCGGGTCCTTCAGGTCGAGCTTGGGGTCGATGCCCGTCTGCTTGCACAGCTGATCGAACTTGATGTCCTTCTGGCGGCCGAGGTTCTTCAGCGCGGGGGTGTCATCGACAATCTGCGCCGCCGTCCGCTTGTCTCCAGCCGGGCGCTTGTCCTTGGCGCTCGGGACGCCGGAGCCGGAGGCCTCGGGCGCCGGCTCGGGCGCCGGCTTGAGGTTCTGCAGGTTCTCGAGGTTCTTGGGAAGCCCGCGAGGCGCGAGGGTAGCGGGTTCGCCGACCGGCATCTGCGCCATCGGTAGCATCGGCGCGTTGAAGGCCTGCGGCTGGGTGATGGCGCCCGTCTCGAACCCATCCATCGGGTTGACGTGGCCCATCGGCACGCCACCGGCCTGGAGCGGCGACACAGGACCGAAGTTGCCCATGGGCGGGAGGGCGGACACAGGACCGAAGCTGTCCACCGGCGGGAGCGCGGGCCCCGGGCCGAAGGCGCCCATCGGCGGAAGCGCGGCCGCCGGGCCGAAGCCACCCATGGGCGGGAGCGCGGCCGCAGGACCGAAGCTGTCCATCGGCGAGAGCGCGGCCCCAGGACCGAATCCGCCCATCGGCGGAAGCGCGGCCCCAGGACCGAAGGCGCCCACGGTCTGAAGCGCCGCGGGACCGAAGGCGCCCACGGTCTGGAGCGCCGCGGGACCCAAGTCGGCCACGGTCTGGAGCGCCGCGGGACCGAGGTCGGTCAATGTCTGGAGCGCCATCTCCCGGCCGGAGGGCCGTCCGGGCGCGCCCGCGGACTGGGGCGCCGCCGCCGGGCTGGAGGGCCGCGAGGACGCACCTGCGGACTGGAACGAATCCACCGGGCCCGAGGGCCGCGCGGACGGGTTCGCTGGGCTCTGGGGGACGCGCCCGCCCTTGTCCGGAGCGGAGCCCGCCGAGGGCAGCGGCTTC
Source organism: Pseudomyxococcus flavus (assembly GCF_050038885.1). Taxonomy (NCBI): domain Bacteria; kingdom Pseudomonadati; phylum Myxococcota; class Myxococcia; order Myxococcales; family Myxococcaceae; genus Pseudomyxococcus; species Pseudomyxococcus flavus. The sequence goes on from NZ_CP143624.1 coordinate 699,919, forward strand.
GGGGCCGTGGGAGAGGACTGCGCAGCGCCCGGACGCTTGGAGGAGAAGGAGGGGGCCTTGGCCTTGACGCCGATCATGGGGTTCACCTGGTTTCTGACAGCGAAGGAGGATTGCTGCGGCGAGTCTGTCCCGCCCATGCGCTGTCTCATTGCAGCGCCCATGCCACCCCAGGCGTTCGACGTAACCCGCTGATTTCTCATGGCTGCGATGGCTTCGGAGCCCCCATGTGAGGCGTTGGGCCGGTGACCGCAGTCACCAGGCGGATGGCGCCAGTCACCACCGGGGAGCCGCCATCTCGAGCGCATCCACATCAGCGGCATCCATCGAGGTGCCGCGGGCTCCAGCTGTCGCGGAGACGCCATGCCCCTGCGGCGTCATTCGGTCCGCCCGCTTCTCGCCGCGCGCCATCCCCGTGGAGGGTGATGCGGGTTGGAGTCACGGGGCCCCGAGGAAGCGCGTGGCCATCGAGGTCACGGCCGGCGTGACGGTAGCCTCGCAGGGAACGACGCTCGCCGCGCTCGCCCCCGCGACGTCCACCCTGTCCGCCGTCGCCGCGATGACGACCTCAACTGCGCCTTCCTCGCCGCTGATGAGGGCGCCCCTCCTCTCCTGCTTCCTCAGCGTGGACGCGGAGGCGCTTCGCCATGGCGCGGGCGCGGTATCAGAACTCCGCGTCCGGGATGGTGATGACCACCTCTTCCGGATAGGGAATCGACACCGACTCCAGGGTGGACCTGTAGATGCGCCCCTTCCAATGGGCAATCGGCGCGGTGATGCCCACTTCGTCGGTGTGCCATCGGCCCTGCGCGTCCGTGACGCCGTTCACGCCGCCTCCCAGGATGAGCTCCGCGCCAGGGACGGGCTTGCCTCCCGCCGTGAGCACGCGGATTCGCAGCACCGCGGGGTCGCTGCGCTTGCGGAGGACCAGCTCCACGTCCCGAGGCTCTGTCTTGTCGAGCTCCACCTGCTGGCTGAGGAGGTCTCCGTTGGAGCCAATCACCTTCAGGACGTAGACGCGGGGCGGGAGGTGGTCCAGCACGAACCGCCCGCGCGCATCCGTCAGCACCGTGGAGAACTCCCGCGACCACTGATCCCGCCAGGCCACCTGCACTCCAGCCGCGGGCCGCTGCCCGGGTGTGAGCACCCGGCCTCGCAGCGTGGCCGCGCGCTCGAGCGTGGCGTCGATGCCCGCGTGATGCGCCTGCTCGCGCCCGTTGAAGATACCGCCCCACTGGCTCTTCCCCGGCGCCTCGACCGAGAGACGCCACTGGATGCGCGGCACCTTCGTGAGCACGAAGGTGCCATCCGGCCGCACCGGGTAGCGCTTCGTGCCCAGCGCCATGGCGTCATCCCACTCCTGATGGGGCCTCAGCACCACCACCGCGTCGGGGACGGGCCTGCCCTCGAACCTCACCGCCCCTTCGAACCGGCCGTCCTTCAGGATGGGCGGCGGCTTCGGAATCACGTGCGGCTCGAGCCGGCGGATCCGCGTGAACCACGACGGCACGGGCGCAACGCCCCCGCTCGAAGCGGCTCCCCGGAGCGTCACCAGGAGCACCCCGTCCCCCGAATCCGTCACCGCGAGCATCCTGCCCTCCAGGCTGAACACGATGAGCGGGCGGAGCATGCCGCCGGAGAGAGGAATGGGGGGTGAAGCCCGCTGCCCCGTGCTCGCGTCGAGCAGCAGGAGCCCCTCGTTACCACCCGCCGCGGCCAGCAGCTTCCCATCCGGGCTGAAGCGGACCTGCGTCACGCTCTCGCGAATCGTCACCGGCACTGACGTGCTTCCGGAGAGGTCCCACAGACGCACGATGCCCTCTTCACGAGACGCCGTCGCTAGCAGCGGCTGCGTGGGGTGGAAGGAGAGCGAATCCACCTCTTTCACGTGCCCAGCGGGGAGCGCGGTGACCTTGCCAGTCGCCGCGTCGATGAGCCGCACCGCTCCGCCCTTGAGCGCCGCGGCATACCGGGAGCCGTCGGACGAAGCCGCGAGCAGCGCCACCGGGGCCTCGAGCTGCACGCGCTGGCCCACGGGCTTGCCTGTCTCCACTTCGAACTGCTGCAACTCGGAGGAGCTGCCGCACTCGCCCATGGAGGCAAGTTTCATGAGCAGTCTGCGCCCGGAGGGATGGTACGCGAGCGGCAGGCACCGCTTGTCCTTCTCCGCTGGCTCAGGAGAGGGCGGGTTCGCGCGGCCCGGGCGCCAGAGCCGCATCCCTCGCGAGGCGTCCTCGAAGAAGCCGAAGGGCTCCTGCGCGCGAGCATCCCAGCTCAGCGTGAGGCTGTAGGGCTCGCGGACGAGCCGGGTCACCCCGGATGGGGTCTTCCATTGGACCTCCTGGCTGGAGAGGTCGACCGGCGCCCCCACGACCTGGCCCTGGGTGATATCGATGAGCTGGAGTTGCCCGCGGCCGGAGGCCAGCAGCAGCTGGGAGTCCGGGATGATGAGCAGGTCGGGCAGCCCCGTACTGTCGCCCGACGCGCTCAACTCCACCCGCTGCGAGCGCTCGACGAGGGTGGTGGCCTCGCCCAGTCGGGTCAGGGCCTGGCACCCGGCCGCAGTGCCCCGGAAACAGCCCCGTTGATAGGCTCGCACGGCCTCCTCGCGTCTCTTCAGGGCCTCCGCGCTCGCGCCCGCGTTGACGCAGGACTCCACGCGGCCCAGCCCGCACGCCGCGAGATAGTGCTGGAAGGCCCGCTCACCGCTCGGCTCCACGCCGCGCCCCTCCTGGTAGGCCAGGGCGAGGGCCTCACACCCCTCCGCGTCCCCCTCCTCGCAGGCGCGCAGGTAGTAACCGGAGGCGGCCTTCAGGTCCTTGGGGAGCCAGGGCCGCCCCTCGCGCAGCATCTCTCCCACGGAAACGCACGCGCGCGGCAGCTTGTGCTCGCAGGCCCCGAGCAGGCGCTGACGCGCCTTCTCCGGCTGGGGAGGCGCACCGTCGATGCCACTGCCCTCGAGGCTCGCGAGCCGCTCGCACGACGGGAAGGAGCCGAGCTCGCAGCCACGCGCGTAGCGCTTCGCCGCGCGCAGGAGAGACCTTCGCGTGCCCTCCCCACGCTCATGGGCCAGGCCCGCCTGCTCGCAGTCCTCGCTGCTTCCCTGCGTACAGTCCCGCTCCGCATGACGAAGGCGCTCGTAGTCACGACGGAAGTCCTCGTCGCACGCGTCTCCGTAGTTCTCGCAGGCACTGGCGCTATCCGCATCACACCCCTTCTTGAAGGCCTCGCAGGCGGCTGTCTCCCGAACCATCCCCATCGGCCCCAGGGCCAGCGTCCCCAGGCCCGAGCAACCTTCCCCGTCACCTCCCTCACACGCTCGCTCGAACAGCGCCTTCGCCCTGGCGATGTCAGCCTGCGAGACATCCCCCGAGAGGTCCTCGTCGGCAATCAGTGAGTTCCCCAGCCCCGTGCAGCCCCGTGCCACCCCGCGCTCACACGCTTGCTCGTAGAAAGTGCGCGCCCGCGGCTCGTCGCGCTCCGCTGCTCCAAACTGTGAGTAGATTTCACCGAGCAGGAAACAGCCCATCGGCTCGTCACCCGCGCAGGCCTGCTCCAGCATGGGGCGCGCCGCCGCGAACTCCTGGTGCCCCCCCATCCCCATGGAGTGCACCCTGAACAGATGCTCACAGGCCGTGAAGTGCTTCATCTGGCAGGCCCTGCCGAGCAGCGGGTATCCCCGGGCCTCGTCCTTGGAGATGACGCTCAGCCCGAACAAGAAGCAGTCGGTGGCATCCCCGCGCTCGCATCCCGCCTCCTCCTCGGACGCGGGACGCTCCTCGAGGTCCAGGCAGGCTTGCAGGTTCGTGCGGCACTGCTCACGCAAGGATGGAGCGGCCGCGGTGGGCTGGTCAGGGCGGCCCGCGACACATGCGCACAGCGCGAGCAGTACGCATGTCCAGAGACGCAATGGGTGCAGGGGCATGGAGGGGCCGGAGCCTAATCCAGGTCAGCCCACGGCGTGCAAACCCTGGTGGCATGGACCACCGGCGTCGAGGGTGCCTCCGGTCCGGGGAGCGCCAACTACGGCCGCTGCTTCGAGAACATCCAGTCCCAGAAAGCCTGGTTGCTGTACGTCTCGTTCCAGCCCATGTGGGCGTTACCTGGATACACCACCCAGCGAAGGATGGAGCTCCCCGTGGCGACGACCCCAGGCTGCGACGTCCAGTTCTGAGTCGTCTTGTCGAACAAGTAGGTGGTCACCTGGGAAGGCTGCGTCACCGGAGGGAAGGACCAGTAGTTGTAGTTCTTCGTCACGGTCAGCAACCAATCCCGCTCGGCCCAACGGTCCCCGTAGCTGCTGGTGGACCAGACAGGGACGTCGTTCATCTGGGTGAGCGTGGTCCCCTGCGGCCCGATGTTGGTGGCACTGGTCGCCAGCGCCGCCAGCTCACTCCCGTAGAGCTCGGCGTACTGCCAGGAGCCCCGGCCGCCGAAGCTCAGCCCTGTCAGGTAGACGCGCTTGGGGTCGACCCGGTAGTTGGCGACGATGTACCGCACGAAAGGGCGAATCTCGGCCGGGACATAGTTGTTGATTGCCTGGGGAACGAAGACCAGCGCCTTCTTCTGGCCAAAGTACGCCTTCCACGTCGCGCTGTTGCGGATGTGCTTCAGCGCACCGTTGCGCGTCACGATGTCGTAGAGCGCCGCCTCATCCGTCGCCACGCCCAGCTCGCCAATGCCGTTGAGGTGGATGACGGTCGGATACAGCTCCGTCGATGCGTTGTAGCCCGGCGGGATGTACACACCGAACGGCAACGGGTTGCCGAGGGTGTTCTTCAAGTGGACGGAGATCTGGTCTTCGACCGGCGTGATGAGCGAGGCGGGTTGATTGCCGGTTTCCTGCGTGGCGCCTTGTTCCGATGCGGGGCCGCAGGCCGCGAGAACCGCCACGGCGGCGGCAATGGCAATGCGTTGCATGGAGTCACCTCGAAGCGTGGGATGGGGTGATCCAGGCCATTCTATGGCGAATCGCGCCAGCTCACGAATTGCAAGATTTCAAACCTTTACGTCCAGGCGGGATAGAAACCGTGTTGAGGGTGAGGGCTGGAGCGCAGGCGCCGAGAAGGGAAGCGGACGGGGGCCGCACGTCACGGTCAACAATCGAGCCCCTGCCAGGGGAGCCTTGGCCCGATGGCAAAGGAACTCCTCGGGAGCTCGCGCGCCGCAAGGAGCCGCGCTGGCCTTTCGCCTGCGCCGTGTAATGTCCGGGCGGGACGAAACCTCATCCCTGCATAGCGCGAGCGATCGAGCCCGGAACCGTGGGCTCGCTCGCTCCCCACAGCAGGAGATGCAGCCTTGTCCCGTATCGAATCGCTCCTCCGCCTCGCCGCTCGTGCCGACCGCATCGGAATGAACGTCCTTCGCGCCGGCCTGATCGTCGTCCTCGTCTGGATCGGCGCGCTCAAGGTCGCCGAATACGAAGCCGACGGCATCGTTCCGTTCGTGGCCAACAGCCCGGTGATGCGCTTCGTCTATGCTTACGACGCGCCCGACTACCGGCAGCATATGAATGCCGAAGGCGCGCTCGTTCCTGCCAACCGCGCGTGGCACGAGGCGAACGGGACCTATGGGTTCGCCTACCTGCTCGGCGGCGTCATCGTGCTCTTCGGCCTGCTCATCGCCGCCCATTGGTGGCGCCCCGAGCTCGGCGCGATCGGCAGCTTCCTCGTGATTGGCATGTCGGTGGTGACGCTCTCTTTTCTCGTCACCACCCCTGAGAGCTGGGTGCCGGCGCTCGGCGATGCCCACCACGGCTTTCCGTGGCTGAGCGGCCGCGGGCGACTGGTGGTCAAGGATGCAATCATGATTGGCGCCGCCATCGTCACCATGGCTGATTCCGCGCGGAGCTGGCTGGCGCAGCGCAAGCCACAACCGGCCGAGCAGCTCCCGCGCGCCGCCGCCTGAGAGCGCTACCCCGCCATGCACTCGCGGAGCTCACGCTTCGCGCGGTGCAGAATCACGGCGACGTGGCCAGGCGTGGTGCCGAGGAGATCCGCCACGCGGACTCCCGGCACATCTTCGAGCAGGCGCAGCGTCACCACCTGGCGCTGCACCGCGGCGAGCTTCTCCACGCATTGGAAGGCGAGCACATGCGCCTCGGCATGAGCGATGAGCGAATCGACGCTCTCCCGATCGTCGGCCAGGCTCTCGACCATCTCGCTGTCACTGGAATGCGGCCGCGCGAGGTCGTGGCGCCGCCGCCTGTTCCGCGCGTGGTTGCGCACGAGGATGGCGAGGAGGTTGCGGCTGTCGACCTCCTCGTACGCGAGCTTCCGCGCGTGGGGAAGGCGGAGGAAGGTCACGAAGGCGTCCTGGACGGCGTCGAGCGCGTCGTCGGCGAGCAGTCCCTCGTTCCGAGCCACCGCCGCGAGCGCGCCGCGATGGTCGCGCACCAGGTTGGTGACCCAGGAGAAGAACCCCGTCTCGTCGTTGCGCTCCATCTCCAGCTCCTACCAGCGGCAGCTCCGGCAAGCAACCGTCGAGCTCTCGCGGAGCTTCCTGCTCACCCTTTGTCGCGTCGAGCGGGCACAACGTACAATCGCCAACTCCTGATTGGCCTCTGGACGCACCTCGTGAAGCGTCACCGCGCCAGGCCTTCTCCGAGCACCCTCAAGGGGATGGCAGCTGCGCGAGCCAGAGCTCGAATACCGCGAGCTCCGCGCCGTCCGACAGTCACTTGAGTCCGCCCCCCACCACGGTGCGCACGGAGAGGACGCCTTCCGGCACGGAGCCTGGGCTCCGCCGCACGCCAGGGAGCCGCGCCCACGTCGTACTCTCCGGTGAGCATGAGCAGGGGCGGTGCGGGCCCCATGTCCACGACGCTCGGCACAGCGCAACGGCTGCCCTCGCGAGGCGTGGCCTTCTTCGGCCCCAACCGCGACGAGCCCTACGGCGCAAGACGCGAACTCGAAGCCGAGGCGTCTGTGGAGGATAAGGTCGTGCTGGACTTCGACCGGACCTACAGTCCCACTTGTACCTTCTCCGCCTACAGCCTGTGCCCGCTGCCGCCGCGCCAGAACCGGCTTCCCTCGAGAGTGCAGGCGGGAGAAAAACGCCTATCGAGTCACTGAGCGCTGCGTCTCTCCTTCCGCTATCGGAGGTCTGATGATGAAGCCCCTGCACCTCGCCGTGCTCCGGATGTTGCCTGTGCTCTGTCTCGCGTGTGCCCACTCGCCCCAGGCACCCCACGAGGGGCCGGTTGCTGCGCCCGCACTCACCTACGAGACGTACACCGTCGGAGCGGGTGAGCCCGAGGCGATGCTCGTCGCGCTGCACTACTCCGGGTCCACGCCCGGGTTCTGGAGGCCGCTGCTCGAGGACTGGCGTACCCCCACCCGCGTCGTGCTGCCGCGCGGCCCGCACCCGCGCAGGGAGGGCTTCACCTGGTTCGCCGCCGGCCACGAGCAGAAGGCGACCGCGGAGAAGACCGCCGAGGTGGAGCAGATGGCCGCGCGGCTCGCAGAGCTCATCCGCGAGCTGCGCGCCGCGCACCCCCGCATCCGCCGCGTCGCCGTGACGGGCTTCTCCTACGGCGGAGACCTCGCCTGGGTGCTCGCGCTGCGCCACCCGGAGCTGGTGGACATCGCGGTGCCCATGGGCTCGCGCCTGCTCGGAGCCCCCACGCCGGGTGCACCGGCCGCGAGGCGCGTGTGGGTGCTGCAGGGCGAAGCCGACCCCATCATCACCGCCCCGCAGACCGCGGCGCGCGTGGACGCCCTGAAGGCAGCCGGTGTCCCCATCGACGTGAAGGTCTACCCCGGCCTCGGCCACGATTTCTCACCGCAGCTCATCGAAGACTGGCGCACCTTCCTTCAACAGCAGCTGCGCACGGAGGCACCGCGATGACGTGGACCCTGATTGGCGAAGCCATCTCCCCCTGGTCCGAGAAGGCCCGCTGGGCGCTGGATCACCACCGCCTCGCGTACGCGTACCGCGAGCACTACCCGCTCATCGGCGAGCTCTCGCTGCGGCTGCGGGCGCGGCGGCTGAGGGGCCGCGTGAGCACGCCCATGCTGCTCACGCCCGAAGGGCCGCTCATCGACTCCTTCCACATCGCCCGCTACGCGGACGCGCACGGCAGCGCGCCCACACTCTTTCCGGCCGAGCACGCCGAGGAGATCGCCGCCTGGAACGCCCGCAGCGAGGCCGCGCTCGGCGCGGCGCGGGTGCGCTACCTCGACCGGCTCGCGAACGACCGCGCCGCGAAGCTGGAGCAGCAGCCGCCCGCCTTCCCTGGTTTCGTGCGCCAGCTCTCGGTGCCCGCGGTGGACCTCGCCATGGCCTTCCTGCGCAGGAAGTACGGGATGCCGGACAGCGCGGCGGCGGAGGCTACGCTGGTGCTCGAGCTGGAGGGGCTGCAGCGTGCGCTCGCGGGTGGTAAGCGCTACCTCGTCGCGGACCGCCTCACCTACGCGGACCTCGCGATGGCAGTGACGCTGCAGTTCGTATCCCCCGTGGACGGAGGGCACCTCGCGTTAGGCCCCGCCACGCGCGCTGCGTGCGTCCACCCGCAGCTCTGCGCGCGCTATCCGGACGTCGTCGCCTGGCGCGACGCGCTCTACGCGCGGCACCGGCGCAGCGAGCAGCCCGCCGTGCCCTCCGGGGCGTAACGCACCTGCCCCTCCCTCAGTGTCCGGCGTCGAAGCCCCTGAGCACGTCGGCCACGTTGAGGCCGAGGTCCTCCACCGCGTAGCCGCCCTCCTGCACGAACACCGTGGGCAGTCGCAGCTGCGCGAGGCGCCGGCCCATGAGGGGGAAATGCTCGCGCTCCAGCGCGAAGGCGCTGATGGGGTCTCCCACGTAGGTATCCACGCCCAGCGACACCACCAATGCATCCGGGCCGAAGCAGGCCACGGCGTCCAGCGCGGCGTCGAGTGCGGCGCTGTACTGCGCCCAGGTGGTGCCGCGCGGCAGCGGGAAGTTGCGAGTGAAGCCCTCGCCGGCGCCGGCCCCGCGCTCGTCGGCGTAGCCGAGGAAGTAGGGGTACTCCGTCTCCGGCGTGCCGTGCAACGAGACGAAGAGCACGTCGGCGCGCTCCCAGAAGATGTCCTGGGTGCCGTTGCCGTGGTGGTAGTCCACGTCCAGCACCGCCACGCGCGAGCAGCCGCGCTCGCGCAGGTGCTGCGCCGCCAGCGCCGCGTTGTTGAGGAAGCAGTAGCCGCCGTAGGTGGAATGGCCTGCGTGGTGCCCCGGAGGCCGGCACAGCGCGTAGGCACTGCGCTCACCCTCCGCCACCCAGGCCGCGGCCGTCAGCGCGCACTGTGCGGCTGCGAAAGCGGCGTCCCAGGTGCCCTGGACGATGGGCGTTCCGGCGTCGAAGGCGTAGTAGCCCATCTGACCGTTGATGCCAGAGGGGATGTGGTCGCGGCGCATGCCCCGTGCCGGAAAGCCGCTCGGCAGCATGAAGCCCTGCTTGCCGATGGCCCGCCACTGCGCGTGCGCGGTTCGCAGGAACTCCACGAAGCCAGCGTCATGTACGCTCCGCAGCGACTCAAGCCCGAAGGCCCGCGGCTCGCTCACCTCCAGGCCGGCCCGCGTCACTGCCTGCAGGATGAAGTCCGCGCGTGCCGGCTTCTCGAAGCAGGGCACCAGCTCACCGCGGTGCAGCTCCATGCCGCCGTCGTGGAGGGCGTGCTGCGGGGAATGAACGACTCGCATCGGGAGGGCTCCAGGTTGCACGTGAGCAGTACCGGCACACGAGGTTACAGGACCTTCGTCACGCTCGTGTGTCGCGCTCGCCAGCCGCATGCTCATCACCTCCTGCTTCGCGGACCTCGGCTGCAAGCGCGCGCAGTGCGGCTTCAACGCGGCCCACGCGTGTAGCCAGCGCGTGTTCGAGAAGCGCGGCCTCGTGCTCGAGGGCGCGCTGCGAGACTTCGAGCCGGTACCAACGCCGGAGCGGCGTCGCACCGGGCTGCAGCTGAGCCCGCCAAGTCTGCTCGGCCGCCTCGTTCTCGAGGACGCGCGGGGCTTCCCTGGTTCGAGGAGATGGCGCGCGCGTGCAGCCTCCCGCGCTCAGATGAAACGGCCCTGCTCCCACAGGCCGGAAAGTGGCGCCGCGTCAGCCGCAGCATCTAGGGTTCCGCGCACCTGACTCCCGAGGACTCCCACCATGACGCTCACGACCGCCCTGCTCCTGCTCACCCTCGGCGCCGCGCCGGCCCAGCCCGCCGCGAAGAAGCTCGAGTTCGACAAGCACTACCTCGTCCTACTCGAGCGCGTGCCTGACGCCAAGAAGCTGCCGGAGGCCGCGCTGGCGCAGTTGCAGAAGGAGCACCTCGCGCACCTCACGCGCATGGGGGAGAGCGGCAAGATGGTGCTCGCGGGCCCCTTCGGCGAGCAGGACGACGTGGGCATGCGCGGAGCATGCATCTACCGCACCGCCACCAAGGCGGAGGCGAAGCAGCTCGCCGAACAGGACCCGATGGTGAAGGCGGGCCGGCTGCGGGTGCAGGTCATGGCCTGGTACACGGAGAAGGGCTACCTGGCGTTCCCTCTGGCCCCGCCCGTCGAGGATGCCAAGGGCGCAACGAAGGACGCGGGCAAGTAGCGCCCGGGCAGGCGGGCCTCCAGGCGCCGCTGCGCGCGGCCGCATGTGTGCTCACACGCGCGGCGTTGCCGCTCCGGTCCTCCAGCTGCCGCTGCGCGCGCGACGGCCTACCCTCCCCTGGCTGCAACGGGCCCGTGGGGCCCGGCATCTCGTGCGCATCCGGAGCACGGAGCGGCAACGCAGTGAGCACATCGGAGTGACGCGATGCTGAACTGGGCAGAGGCGTTTCGACTGAGCATGCCGTTGGGGGAGTCCTTCCTGCGCGGCACGGTGATGTTCCTGGCCATCTACGCCATCACCCGCGTGGCGGGAAAACGCGAGGCCGGAGCGCACTCGCTCACGGACCTGCTGGTGGTGGTGCTCGTGGCACAGGCGGCGGCGCCCGGGCTGGTGGGTGAGTCGCGGGGCATACCAGACAGCCTGGTGCTCGTCGGGACCATCTATGGGTGGAGCCTGGCGATCGACGCCGTCGCCTATCGGTGGCCTGCCCTCCTTCCGCTGCTCAAGTCACGGGCGGTGCCGCTGATTCGCGACGGGCAGATCAACCAGAAGGCGCTGCGTCGCGAGCTCATGCAGCGAGAGGAACTGATGGCAGAGCTGCGACTGCACGGTATCTCGGACGTGAAACAAGTCGCGCGGGCGTACCTCGAACCGAACGGGAGCGTCAGCATCATCCACGCGGACCAGAGGGAGCGTCACCTGCAACGCCGCTCCGAAGAACTGGACGAATGACACGGCCCCAACCTGCCAGGCCAGACGGACGCAGGTGAGCCCGACGCGGGCGAACCAGACGCGGCCCCACACCTCTCTCCCGACGGGCGCACGGTGCACTTCACTTCCAACCGTCCCGAGCCTGGGAGTCAGGCCCCCGAAGCTCGTTGTTGTACCAGGCCACGATGCGCGTCCCTCAGGCACGCGCGTCCTCGACGGCCCGAAGGGGCGCTGCGGGCAGGAGGGGCGGCACTGCAGCGTGCGGAAGAGGGCCTGGTGAAAACGCGTTGTCGTCAGAGACTCGGGGTCGGCTGAAGGGAGGGAGCGCCCCCAGCCGCTGCAAGGTGGCCAGCAGCGTGGCGCCACCGTTGTCTGGGTGCAGCACCAGCCCCTCGGGGCAGCTTCGCTGACCGCCTTGAACCCCGGCTCCGCCCCGCTTGAGGGAGCAGGCGCCTCCGTCAGCTGCGACTCCGGCACCGGCACAGCCAGGCACACGCATCTCGCTGGGTAGACGTTGATCGTCCCTGCGGCGCTGCGCCCACTACGGGGCGTGCTGGGCGAAGCTTGCCAGGTGATCTTCGAGGGCCTTCTGAAAAGCAGGCCGTGTTTCACAGCGGCGCTGGTAAGCCTCGAGCAGCGGGCGCTTCTTGACGAAGTCTGTGTCGCGCAGGATGCGCAGCACGGTGGTGAGCAGGACATCGGCTGCGGTGAAGCGACCGAGCAGGTAGTCCTTGCCTTCCAGCTCGCGCTCGAGCACGTCGAGGCGCGATTCAGTCCAGCGCGCGATCCAGCCTCGCAGCCCCTGAACGTCGTCTCCCTTCGGGCCCTGGTACAGCATGTCGATGACGTTGAGCATCATGACGGGTGGCTCGACAGAGTTGAGCGCGCCGAAGATCCACGCCGTGACGTCTGCTCGACCGGCCGGGTCTTGTGGCATCAATGCCGGACTGCGCTCCGCGATGTGCAGCACGATGGCGCCGGACTCGAAGAGCTTCAGCTCATCGCTCTGAAAAGCGGGCACCTGACCGAAGGGCTGCAGCTCGCGGTACTTGGTGCTCGCTTGAGCTTCGGGGCTGACGAAGTGCTCGCGATAAGGCCAGCCGGCTTCTTCGAGCGCCCAGCGCACGCGCAGATCTCGCACCAAGCCATGGACGATGGGGGGCGCCCAGCGCAGGACGCTGACTTGGATGTCTTTGGGTGTGGTCATCGCTGTCTCCTTTTTCAGGGAGCTTGCCGGCAGGCAAATAACGGCGGCCAGTTCTACATCTACCAATATGTCAAGCGCCCGGGAGTTCGGGCCATCCGGCCACCCGACTGGAGCAAGCCAATCGGTGGACGCGATCTCGCCACCTATGAAGAGGCGGTCGGGACGGCCTGTGCGCCCGCCTTTGACCGGGGGCCGGTCTGTGCGCTCGCCCAGGAGAACATCGCTCGACACGGCCTCTCTGGCAGCGTCACGACCTGGGAAGGCAATATGCTGACCGAGGCCGGTCAAGTCCCGAATCTTGTGTAGTTGGTTCGGAGGGGGTTCGGGGGAGGGAGGCTCCTTGGCGGCATCAAGCAGCGGCAGTGTCAGGGGTTGAATTCAGCAGAGACATGTCGAGGTAGCGGCGGTCATCCCAGACGCCGGTGACTTCGAGGGCGACGGCGGTGATGAGGCGCAGCGCGCTGGCGCGGTCCGGGAAGGCGCCCACGGAGCGGATGCGGCGCTTCACCTCGCCGTGGAGGCGCTCGAGGCCATTGGTGCTGCGAAGGCGCTTCCAGTGGGCCTTGGGGAAGGCGAAGAAGCAGGTGGCAGCGGCGAAGCCCTCGCGCAGGCACTCCATGGCTTCGGGGACTTGCCGCCCCAGTCCCTCCTGGAGGGCCTCCAGCCGCTTCCTGGCGTCCTGAAGGGAGGCGGCCTCGAAGACGGCCGACGTCTCCTTGCCGAGGCGTCCACGCAGCCTCCAGGGGGCCTTGGCGAGGACGTTCCGGGTGAGGTGCACGGTGCAGCGCTGCAGCCGCGCCTCGGGCAGGGCCTGGCGGGCCGCGGCGGCCAGGCCCGCGTGCCCGTCGGCGATGACGAGTCGTACGCCCTTCAGCCCTCGCTCCAGAAGCTGGCGCAGCAAGTCCAGCCAGGAGTCCGCCGACTCGCTACCTCCCAGCGTCACCGCCAGCAGGTGCCGGTGCCCATCCTCGCCCACGCCATAGGCCACCAGGGCGGAGACGTTCTGCACCGTGCGCGCCCACCTGGCGTCCAGGAAGGTGGCATCCAGGTAGAGGTAGGGGAAGGCCTGGGTGAGGGGCTGGGTGCGCAAGCCCTCCACTTTCTCCTCCAGCGTCCGTGTCACCCGACTCACCGTCGAACGCGAGACGTCCTCGCCCATGAGGGCCTGCGTCACCTTGCCCATTTTCCTCGTGGAGACGCCCTGCACGTACGCACTGGTAATCGCCTCGTCGAGTTCCCCGCTGCGCCGCTTGTAGCGGCCCAGCACGTCCCCCGCGCTACCACTGTGCCTCGTGCGTGGCACCGCCACGTCCACGGCCCCCGCCGTCGTCACCAGCGTGCGCAGGTAGCTGCCGTTGCGCACGTCCGCCCGGCCCACCATCCGCTGCCACCGGCCGGCCCCCACCAACTCCCGTACCTCCTCCTCCAGCAGGGCCTCCAGCGTCATCCGAATGGCTCCGCGGAAAAGCGCCCGCAGGTCGGCCTGCACCTCTTCGTGCGCGGGGGACTCAAACTCGCTAACGTCCACGTCGGGGAACTCCTCGGCTCCTCTGCCAGGAGGAGACCGGCTCGGTTGGTTTCACCGAGGAGCTTCCCTCTTTCCCGCTCGTCCCTCCTCGCCTTCTACACACTTATAGGGACACGACCCCGAGGCTGGCCTGGGGGATACGACGGCATCCTGCTCGCCAGCGTTCTACACAACTGGGACGAAGAGACCTGTCAGCTCCTGGCCCGGAGAGCCATGGAGGCGCTCGAACCCGGCGGATGGATCCTGCTGCACGAGATGCTCTTGGGGGAGCGGAAAGATGGCCCCCTGCCGGTAGCCTGCTTCTCCGTCGAGATGTTCCTCAAGCACCGAGGAAAGCAATACACCCGCTCAGAACTCCGGGCGTTGTTGCTTAGCAGCGGCTTCGAGGACTTCCAGGCAGAGCCCAGCTTCGGCTTCTACTCCCTCCTCTGGGCAAGAAAACCCGTGTGAACCAAGCCCATTGGCCATGGACTCAACGACGAAGAATCTCTGGTGCTGGGCCGGCCGTGGCGTGGGCCCGTCGGGATTCACCAGCCAGGACTACCGCTGGTCCGAGGGAGCAATCGGAGCGGTGCTCACGAGCAGCCCGCGTGGGCATCGGTGTGCGTCCGCCACCTCCCGGTCCGGCAGGCAGCGAATCCTCTTCGAGGGGAGCATCTACAACGCCGAGGAGCTGGGCTCGGCCTTGCGTGGCTCGGCACACGCGCCGTCGCCGGAGGAGCTGACAGACGCGTCGCTCCTCCTCGCGCTCTTCCTCGAGCACGGCCCCGGGGGGCTCAACCTCGTCAATGGCCCCTTCGCGTTCGTCATCTGGGACGAGACGCGGCAGCGGCTGAGCCTGGGCCGCGACAGGTTCGGGATGAACACGCTCTTCTGGAGGGAAGATGCGCAGGGGCTGAGCATGGCCTCGCGCATGACACCTCTGCTGGCAGCCCCCGGCGCCCGGCGCAGACTGGACAAGGAAGGAGCGCTCGACTTTCTCATCAACGGCTTGACGGATCAGCGTGAGTCCACCTTGTTCGCGGACATCCAGCAGCTGCCGGCGGGCTCGGTGATGGAGTTTGACCTCCCGGCGTGGAAGCCAGGCCTGGCGGCTCGCCAGATTCGCGACTGGTACTCACTGCCAGAGCCAGGCGGGGTGCTGCTTTCCGCTCAGGAAGCGGTAGCCGAGTTCCGAAGGCTCTTGTCTGACGCCATCCGTCTCCGCTGGAGGTCCCCCGAGCCCAAGGCGCTGTTGCTCTCGGGGGGGCTGGATAGCTCCGCCATCGCGGGCCTCGTGGCCACCGGCCCATCCTCCGGTCCCCTGCTGCAGACGTACAAGGCGTATTTCGACATTCCCCGGTACGACCAGCCGGAGTGTGTGTCGAGCGTGGTGGAGAGGACGGGCGCAGTCCATCGAGGAATCTCCATTGGCCCGCCTGAGCTCCTCGCCTACCGGGAGCAACTCCTTCACGCACTCGAGCAGCCGTATGAACGCTCAATCATCTCCGCGCATTGGGCGGTGTGCCAGCTGATCGCCACCGACGGCATCCGCGTCACGTTGGATGGTCTGGGCGCGGATGAGCAACTCGGTGGGTATCGCCCCTGGGTGAGGAGTTTTGGTCCCCTCCAGCGGGGAGAAGACGTTCGTGGATTGCCATTCATCAGCTCGTCGAGGCCGCCCGAGAGCTTCGAGCAGGGGGCCGATCTCGGCAGGCTGTTCAGCTGGCTGTCACGGGAGTCCCTGGACCTGGCGATCCAGAAAATCACGAGAGAGAACGCGCTGGCCATCCGCTCGTTCGGCGAGCTGTGCCGATATCACATCCGCCATGGGGCCTTGCCGCTGCTGCTGATGTTCAATCGCTGCATTGGAGCCGCGTTCGACCAGGAAAGCCGCTCGCCATTCATGGATCACCGGCTGGTGGAGTTTTCGCTGGGGCTGGGGAGCCACCACAAGGTCGTCGGGGAGCAGACCAAGTACGTCCTCCGCAAGGCCGTCGAGGATCTCGTGCCCGGTATCGTGGCTCGCCATGTGAACAAGGAGAGCTATGTCGACCTGGAGGTGAGCTGGTTGCGGGGATCAGGGCTCGAGCAACTGAGGTCGGAAGCCGTAAGAACGGCCAGGGAGTGGCCAGCCCTCTTCAGCCTGGACGCCATGGAGGTCCCTGCGGAAGGCCAGGAACCGAGCAGGCTGACCCTCTTGCGGCTGTGGCGGATCACCTGCTTTGGCGCATGGGCACGGCAGTTCGGCGTGCAGTGAGCGGCAGGCGAGCTGCGTGGAGCGGACTTCATTCCGTCTTCGCGCCTGGATGGAGCAGGCTGTATCCTCGAAATACCTTTTAGACCAGAAAGGTATCCAAAGGAGGAAACATGCAAGTGAAGTCCATCGTCATGGCCATGGTGCTCGCCGCGGGATTTCTGACGGGCTGTGGTGTTCCGGAGGAGACGCCGGAAGGGGCCTCGGAGGTCGAGGCGGCGGCGCTGTGTAGCGACTGCGGCTGGCTCTACGTGCGGTGTATGTCGCGTGCGCAGACGCCCGAAGCCAAGGCGATGTGTGAGGAAGGCCGCGCCGACTGCGAGGCGACGTGGTGCCCTGGCGCGGCGCCCGAGGTCGAGCAGGCCGGTGTCTGCGAAACGGCGTGCGACACGCGGCTCGACCAGTGCCTCCGTGCGGGCGGTTCCGTGGCGACCTGCTTCTATCGCCACACCGAGTGCCTCAACAACTGCCCCATCGTGGACGCGGACGCGCCGGCCCAGCAGTAAGCCGGCGTTGAGTGGTGTGGTGTGAACCAGGGGCAGACGCCGGGCCGGGATGCGCCCGGCAGCTGCCTCTGATGAGGCCGCGGCGCGGAGGCCGCCGCCACGGCGCAGCCGCTACGGCATGGGCCGCGAGCCCGCGGACGGCGCGGACGGAACCGCGGGCCAGCCATTGGGCCACGTGATTGCATCCACGAGCATCACCCGCGCCGTGTGGGCACTGTTCCACGCGTGGTAGACCATGTACATGTTTCCGCCCGGCCCGGTGACGACGGAGTTGTGGCCCGGCCCCGTCCAGCCGCCCCCCGTCTTGAGAATCGGCGAGCCCAGCTTGGTGTACGGCCCCAGTGGGTTCGTCGCCCGCGCGACGCCCACGGCGTAGGTGCTGTTGTAGTACGCGTTACCGCTATAGAAGAGATAGTAGTAGCCGCCCCGAGCGACGACCCACGGCGCCTCGACAACGCCGCCCTCCCACGAGAGGTTGTTGCTGATGAGCGTCTGGCGCGTGCCCACCAGTGACAAGCCATCCGCCGACAGTGCCTGCCCGTAGATGGGCGTCGGTCGCCCCACCGCGTTGCCGTCGGCCTTCCACACCAGGTACGGCGCCCCGGTGGTGCTCTTGAAGAAGGTGGCGTCTATCATCCCCATCGCAGCGTCATGCACGAGCGGCCGGCCGATGTCCGTGAAGGGCCCGAGCGCGCTCGTCGACGTTGCCGCGCCGATGGACAGCTTCCCGTCCGAGTGCCGCGCGGTGAAGTAGGCGATGTAGCGCGTCCCCACCTTGTGGATTTCCGGCGCCCAGAAGTCGCCCCTCGCCCAGGTGGGCTTCGACGCGGACGGGAAGATGAAGCCCGCGTTCGTCCATGTCACCAGGTCCGTCGACGTTCGCAGGGGGAACGCATTCGCCGCGCCGCCGGACGTGCACGCAGCGACGTACCGCGTCCCATCATGGATGACGCCCGGGTCCGCGCAGTCCACGGGCACCACGGGGTTCTGGTACAGCCCGCCGCACCCCGTGTAGCGGAAGGACATGCCGCACGCGGCCGTGCCGCTGAAATACGGCTTCCATCCGTTGGAGAGCATCGCGTACGAGTTGTTGCCCTCGTTCGTGCAGGTCCGGTCCCAGAACACGCGCCCGCTCACGTCGTCGTACTGCGCGGTGTGCCCCGACGGGTGCATCCACGGCGCGGCATAGGTGACGCGCGTCGAGCACGCGGAGGCCCCGGCGCAGTCCGTGTCGAGCGCCATGACGCACGCGTTGTTGCCGGTGAAATAAGGCCGCCAGCCATTGGAGAGCACCGCGTACGAGTTGATGCCCTCGTTGATACAGGTGCCATCCCACGTCACCAAACCACTCGCGATGTCGTACTGCGCGGTGTGCCCCGAGGGGTGAATCCACCTCTCGCCGTAGGTGATGCGCGTGCTGCACGCGAGCGGCGCGACGGCGGTGCCGCTCAGCGCGTCCTCCGCGAGCAGGATATCGGTGCGCTCGTCGCCACAGCCAGATGCGAGGACAGAGACGACGCACACCACCGTGAGCGTCAGGATGCGCGGGAACTTCCTCATGGAACCACCTCCAGATGGAGGGGTAGGAACTAGCACGAAATACCAGAAATCCATGATTTTCAGGACCGCAGTGTCCTTCAGTTGACCAGAGACAACAGCGCTCATGCATCCACTCGCATGATGAGGGTGGCGGGCTGGAGCCAAGGGGCGCGGAGGGCCGCTGACGAGGGGCGCCCGAGCTGTGTCATCCGCAACGCGTCGTCGACGCCCCCGGGCGAAAAGCCCCTCCAGCGGCACGGCGGGGAGCCGGAGGCCCGGCGAACGGCCAGCTCCCGGCCACCTCGCAATGTATTGCAGTGCCTCGGGGACCATTCCGGAGACGAAGGTGCCCGAAGACGACTGCCGTGAAGCCAGCCGTCTCCCTCACCCGCGTCCTGGCGTTCCCCAGGCGCGCCTCACGGTGGAGGCAGGCCTACGACGCCTACCCCTGCTTCCACCGCGTCATGGCACGAGCTGCTCGACCGACGGTGCGTGCGAGATGCGGATGGCCGGCTTGTCCACCACGTCATCCTGCTTCACCCGGGTCCCCACGATGACCTGGTAGGGTGGCTCATCCAGGACGGGGGCCCGTCCATAGACGACGAAGTAGCGGCCGTTGGCATAGGCCACGTTGCTGGAGTCGATCTGTCGGGCCGCCGTCCCCTTGGAGATGGCGAAGCCGTGGCGGTCTCGGACGTCTCCGTTCAACTTCACCCGAGCCCCGCGAACGCGACTGGTGTCCACCGTCAGCGCGCTCCAGCTGACGAGCACCTCATTGCCCGCCGAGGCGGCCCTGGGGAGGAGCTCACGCGCCCCCGTGGTGGCAATGGGGATGCCCGCGGGGTCCAGGACGTGCGCGCTCCCTTGAAGCACCCGGGCGCCATAGATGTCGGGCGTGCCGCTGCGAGAGTCGCTCCAGACCACGAAGAAGCCCTGCTTCGTTGCCGTCACGTCCGGGAAGTTCTGATTGCCCGGCGCGTTCGATATGACGAAGCCATCCGGGTCCAGCACCGCGCCCGAGTCCCGGACGCGTGCGCCGAAGATGTCGTCGCCGCCCAAGCGCGCGTCCGTCCAGGTCGCGAGATACCGGTCATGGGACCACGCCACGGACACACCATATGAATTGATGGCGAACGGCTGGTTGGAAATGGAGACCTCCTTCAAGTCGAAGCCCGGCTTCGCCATGTTCAGGGTCACACCACGCACCATGGAGTTGGCCGTGCCTCCGAACCCAATCCACGCGACCAGGCACTTGCGACCGTGGCAGGCGATACCGGGCCGCCCCGCGGGCGTGTGGTCCGTGGTCGTGAAGAGCGTGAGCGGTGGACCGTCCAGGGTGCCATTCCGGTTGACGCGGGTCAGGTAGAGGGCGCGATCTCCGGTCCAGACGACGAGGAAATGCCGGCCGTCGAACGCGGTGGCATGAAAGTAGGCGTCCTGCCGAAGCTCGGGATTGAGGGAGATGGCCTCCGGGTCCAGCAAGCGGCCCTTCTTCGAAACGCGCGCGGCGAAGAAGCGGCCAGGGCGGCTGTCTGACCAGGCCACGAAGAACTGGCTTCCGTCCTCGACCACCTGCGGAGCGCTCGCGAAGCTCGGGGTCGTCTCGTTCGGATAGGGTCCTTGGTGGCCAGGCCCGTGGCGCTCGGCCTTGGCATCCTCGCTTGCAGTAAAGCTGTCATCAGGCAGCTCCGCATCGCCGCCACACGCCAGGGAGAGCAGTGCTCCGACGAGCACTCCTCTCCAGCCCAAAGTTCGCATCGACGGTCCACGCATGATTCGCCCCCTTGCAGCCATGGTCCGGCGCGAGGGTCCGCCGTGCTCCTGCCACGGGCAACGCGGACTCGTTTCCAAAGCGGGCGAATGGACAGACGTCGGGAGTCGGCTGACCTATGTCGTTGCAGCCTGAACAGAAGCCTCGTGCCATGGCGCGAAGGCGGTGCTCGCCACCATCCACTGCCCCCGCTGTACCTTGAATGGAATGCCTCCGTGTACGGTACCCCGTCCTCCCTGCTCTCGGCCCCCGGGGCCTCGCCTGCTCGGCACATCCTTCGGGGCAACAACTTCCCTGGCGGGGGAGAATGACGTGGACCTTCATGGTCAACGCCGAGTTCGTCGACTCCGGCCCCCGGGGACTTCGCTCGAGCTCGCGGTTATGGGCGACAAGGAAGTCGCAGGCGATTGACTTCCCGGCGGCTTGCCCGTCGTCACGTCGAGGGCTGTCGGCTCGCTCGCTGACGATTCACTCGCGCTTGAGCGGGCGCCTCGTCGCTCGATAGACACTCGCGTCTCGCGTGGGCACCATCAATTCGCGGCCATTACGTTGCGCAATGAATGGGTGCCCATGAGAGGAGCAAGGCGCGGTGTCGCTCGGTCAGCTGCTCTGCAACCACACTGATGAGCTCGTGCAGCGGTGGTATGCGCGGTGGCTTCGTGAGCGGCCACCGATTCCGGACTTGAACGAGGCCACGCTCAAGGACCACCTCCCCCTCCAGCTCCGCGTCATCGGAGAGGCGCTGCGCGAGGACGATTCCTCCCGTCCGCCGGCCCGAGAGCTGTGGCGGCAGCCAGAACGGCTGGATCCCGAGAAGCGCGCACTCGATGAGGTGCGCATCGCGGAGGTCGTGCGCGAATACGCATTCCTCGTCGAGGAAGTCCGGATCTGGCTCAACGAGCGAGGCGAGCAGTTTTCCTTCCAGGATTATTCGTACTTCTCCCTGGCCATCTTCGAGCTGACCGCCGAGTCAGCGCGCCGGTATGCGCTGTTCCGGTCAGAGCAGGTAGCCCGTGAGCGCGCGGAATATGTGGCAGGCATTACCCACCAGCTGCGCACGCCTGTCGCCGCGCTGAATCTGGCTGTCCAGCAGTTAGAGCGTGGGAAGGGGGCTCCGAACGCTCGAATCCTGGAGCGGTTACGTCGCACAGTCGGACGGCTCGCGCGGCTCGTTGATGGCCTTATGCGACTGGAGCGATTCAAACCCGACGAGCTGCCGATCCACCCGGAGTCACTCGCCCCGGCCCATATCATCGACCAGATCGTCGCCGACTACGAGCACGAGGCCAGCACCAAGGGCTTGAGGCTGGACGTCTCCGCCAATCGGTCCGCGCGCATCCTGGTGGACCGCGACCTGCTGGTGGATGCGCTCGGAAACCTCATCCAGAACGCCATCAAATACACCGCCAGGGGCTTTGTCCGCGTCACCATGGAGGAACAGAAGGACGGGGTGGTCTTCAAGGTGGAGGACTCCGGCCCCGGTATCAGCCCCGAGCGTCAGCGGGAACTCTTCCGGCCCGTGAGTCCCGGGCAGCCCGGGGGCGTTGGACTGGGCTTGAGCATCGCCTCCCGTGCTGCTGCGGCACAGGGCGGCTCGCTCGAACTGGAGAGCGAGCCCGGCCGCGGAAGCACCTTCCTCCTGCGCCTGCCCTGGGCCGTGCGCAAGCGGGAGTAGTTGACGAACAGGCGCCGCGGCACGCCCAGCCGGATGAGGAGAGACGGGCCCGTCGCCGCGGCAAGCCCCGCGTCGTGGCTACGGAGGGGGCAGCGGCTGCCAGTTCGGGTCGGGCCAGACGAAGGGATTTCCACCTGACCCCGGAGCCGCCTCGCCGAAGTAGCGCTGGCAGCCCTCGACGTTCCCGGGTTCCCCCTGGAGCTCCCAGAAGCCAGGGCAGACATCCCGGGGGATTCGCGTGCGGCAGTCCGCCATCGTCCGCTCTCCCGCGTCAGGCTGCGCGTAATAGGCGCTCACGAAGTCCCACGCGATTCGCTGGAGGGCCTGGACGGTCGCCGCGTTCTCGCCAGGCGGCACCAGGGCCCCTTCGGGCGACTCCCGGAACACGGACGCATGGTGGACGGTCAAGTCCCGAATCGTGTGTAGGAGGGGGGAGCGGGGGGAGGGCCTCGGTGTGCTTCAGGAGAGCTGCTGAACGGGCTGTTCTTGGGTGGGATTGAGCAGGGACATGTCGAGGTAGCGGCGGTCGCTCCAGACGCTGGAGACCTCCCATGCGACGGTGGTGATGAGGCGCAGGGCACTGGCTCTATCTGGGAAGGCACCGACGCTGCGGATGCGACGCTTCACCTCTCCGTGCAGACGCTCCAGGCCATTGGTGGAGCGAAGGCGGCGCCAGTGCCCCTGGGGGAACTCGTAGAAGACGGTAGCCGCAGCGAAGCCCTTCTCCAGGCAGGCGACGGCCTCGGGCAGTTGGGCGCCCAGTCCCGTTTTGAAGGCCTCCATGCGGACCTTGGCCTCCTTGCGGCTGGGCGCGTTGAAGACGGCGGACACCTCACGGGCGACGCGCTGGCGCACGCGCTGAGGCACCTTGGCGGCCACATTTCGAGTCAGGTGCACGGTGCAGCGCTGTTGGCGAGCCTCTGGCAGCAGCCGGCGCACAGCGGCTTCCAGGCCCGAGTGGCCGTCGGCGATGACCAGGCGCACGCCGCCCAGGCCTCGGTCCACCAACTGTTCGAGCAGCTCCTCCCAGCTGGCCTGGGACTCGCTGGGCCCCAGGGTGACGGCGAGCAGGTGCCGATGCCCGTCCTCGCCGACGCCGTAGGCCACCAGGGCCGAAACGTTCTCCACCGCGCGGGCCCACCGGGCATCGAGGAAGGTGGCGTCCAGGTAGACGTAGGGAAAGGCCTGCGTGAGGCGGGCCCTCTTCAAGCCCTCCACCTTCTCTTCCAGGGACTTCGTCACCCGGCTCACTGTGGAGCGGCCCACGCCCCCTCCCATGAGCGCGGCCGTCACCTTGCCCATCTTCCGGGTGGAGACGCCTTGCACGTAGGCCGCGGTAATGGCGTCGTCCACCTCCTCGGTGCGCCGCCGATAGCGCCCGAGCACGGCTCCCGCGCCTCCGCGACCGCGAGTGCGTGGCACCTCCACCTCCAGCTTTCCCACCGAGGTGGTGAGGCCGCGCCGGTAGTAGCCGTTGCGCGAGTCCTGTCGGCCCTCCACACGCTCGAAGCGGCCGACCCCTACCAGTCGCTCCACCTCCTCTTCGAGCAGCACTGTCAGCGTCATGTGGATGGCCTGGAGAAACAGCGCGCGCAGGTCCGCACCCACCTCCTCTTGGGTGGGAGGGGCAAACTCGGTAGCCTTCTTCACGGGGAACTCCTTGGGCCTCCCCTGGCCGGGAGGTTTCGGTGGTTGGGTTCACCGAGGAGCTTCCCCGCTCCTTGCCGGCTCTGCGAATACTCGGAGCCGGCCTCCTACACACTTATAGGGACACGACCTGGTGGACCGCGGCCATGTAGTACGCCCCCAGGGACGTCAGGTGGACGTTGTCACTGAAGAGCCTGTCGAGCTTCTGCGAGGTCGAACCGCTGATGCCGGGAACCTCGTTCTCGATGACACGCTCCACCAGCTCGACCAGCGCCGTGCTCCCGGGGAGCGCCCGCACGCGGTCCGCCCGACCATCGGCCTGCAACGTGAGGTTCACCTTCGAGGACACGCACTCCCAGGCGACCCGAGCGTTCTTCTCGTAGGCGATCCACTGAGCCGGGTTGGCCTTATCGATATCCAGCCACGTGTGATAGAAATACGTAACGGCTTGCGGGTTCCCGGCAATCAAACGGTCATGGAAGTGCCGCAAGTAGCCGATGGTGTTCTCCCACTCGACGGTGCCCAGGAGGTCATGCCGCTCGGTGATGAGGAGGGTGTCGTATCGCTCGCCCTGCCCCAGCGTCTGGGGGGACAGCAGCTCCTGGACCACGTCCATGTTGTCGCCCACACGGTTCTTGCCCGAGCGGTACCCTTCCCAACCGCCATTGCCCCAGGTCCGGACCCGAAGGGGGGAGCCAATCACGTTCTGCTGGTTCCAGTTGAAGTCCTTGCCCCGGCTCGTGGCGATGTCATCGAAATGGTCGGGCATGGGGTTGTCGAGCAGGCTGTGGCCAGAGAAGAAGACCCGGGCGCTCGTGATGGGGGACGCCCCGGCGTCCGGACTGCCAGCATCTGGGACACCCGCGTCATCAGCCCCCGCATCTGGCTCCGTGCCGTCACCTCCCGGGGGACGAACGCCCGAATCGGGGGTGCCAGGGAGCGCTTCCTCGGGAACCTCCTGGCTGGACTCCCTGGCACACGCCAGCCCGAGGGAAAAAACAAGGAGGGCGCACGGCGCCAATCTTGATGCGTTCATGGTGCAGTTCCTCAGCGCTGAAACGACGGCTCCATCCCACCGCCCCGCCAGACAGCCCGACCTGACTCCAGAATAGACCGGTAGCCGCCACTTCAGACATCCTATGCCTTCTCCAAGGAGGCGCAGATGAAGATGGGACGCATCGCAGTGGGCTTCGTTGCTGGCCTTGTGTCCTGGGTGGGCTGCGGTCGCCCGGCGCAGGACGCGCCGAACACGGACGCGGCGACCGAGGGCCTCGAGCAGTCCTGTGTGTATGCCTATTTCGAGTGTGGCTATCGTGGCCACCCGTATCCCTACGCATGGCCGGATGCCTGCGCCGTCGGCATCCATACGCACCAAGAGGCGCATCAGGCCTGTCTTGCGGAGTGCCCCTGGATGTGCACCGACACCGGAGACCTCGGCACGGGCCCGTGAGCCGCCCTTTTTGTCCAGCGACGGGTCCGGGCCCGAGCCCGTCGGCGTGACGGGGCCCTCCGGGAATGGGCCTGCAGAAGACGGCCGCGGGCTCGGGCGCGGTTCACGCGCACGTTCAAAGCGCAGGCGGTGGACTCTTCCCGGGAGCGGTAACCCCTGGGCTGGTATCCTGCAACACGTCAGCATGCACGCGCTCAAGGAGAAACGCATGGCGGAACACAACGTTCCCCATCCGAAGAACGTGGCTGGGGACTTCTATGTCGTGGACCAGTGCTGCACCGCGTGCGGTGTTCCAACGCACCTGGCGCCCGAGACGTTTTCGTTCGTGAACGGCCGACATGGTGACCACTGCTACGTCCATCGGCAGCCCACCCGTCCCGAGGAAGTCGACCGCGTGCTCAGGGTCATCCGCTGTCAGGAGATCGAATGCATCCGCTACCGAGGCGCCGACCCCGTCATCCTGCGCCGGCTCACGGAAGCGGGAGCAGGCGACGCGTGCGATGCGCCTCTGCCCGCAGGCATCCACCCTGTCGTGCGGAACCACACCTCCATCGAAGCACAGAGCCTTGATGCCCGCGCCTGGGCGTCACCCTCGGTGCTCGAGCGCTTCCGACACTGGCTGATGGGTCATTCGCCCAGCTATCGAACCACCCCTGTCATGACGAGCGCCTCCGGCGCATCCTTTTCGTTCTCCTGGACCGAAAATAGCTTCCACGAAGTGACAGCCAAACCCGTTGGCGACGCCCCAAGCCGATGGCTCCTCCAACACTCAGGGAATATCACGGTGTCCGAGATCATCGAGGAGTGGTTGGAGAGTGAGTGTGACCTGGGCGCTGTGCAGTGGTACTCGCAGGAGGAGTGGGAGCGTGGCTCGCCGGGCCAGCTCCACCCGTGGTAGGGCGGCGACTTCCGCTCGGGGCAGATAACCGATAGGCCGCCAGGCAGGGGGGTGGGCGGGGGCTTTGAATCAGCCTCGAATGCGATGGGCGTCCACGTCCAGGAGGACACCGAGCGCGGGGTGGACCCGGCCCGGCTCGATACTGAGAATGGTGTACTCCGCGACGCCAGCGAGAACGAACGGGTCCTCGGCGGCGATACGCTCCACGGCCGCGCGATCGATCCCCCTCGCAACGATGACCCCGCCCAGTGAGGTCGGCACCGTCTGGCCGGAGAGGATGAACGTCCCGGCACCGTGATACCGCTCGAGGAAGCGGACATGGTCGGCGACATAGGGCGCGGCAGCGGCTTCTGATTCCCGGTACTTCAGACACAGCAGATGCAGCATCGTCGGGGCGCTCCTGGCGTGGCGACAGAGCCTTCTACTCGATCCGGATGCTCGCCGCATGCCTCCAGACTCCCAGTGCCTGCGTGAGCGGGCAGCCGACACACACTGGAAGTATCAGTTCGCCGTGAGGCCCCTGGTCGACAAGTTGGCGGAGCGACCACGCAGTCCCGAGCTGGCGCTGACGGGACGCGGCGCCGACCTGGATGCTCTACATGCCGAGACCCGATGATGCCTCGGCACGCTCAATCAGTGTTCAGCCCGGATGCGGCGCCAGCAACGCAGGACGGAAACGCGCTGCGGCTCCCCTATCACTCGACCTCTGACGTGACGTCTCGAGCCATGCCATCACAAGGCTCGGCATACAGCACTTGCACATATGGCGTGCGCCTTCCCGTATGCTCTGCCAGACGCCCGCACTCACAATAATCCTCTCCCACTGCCGTCGTATAACTCGGGTCACTGTAATAAATGTACCGAGCGCGCTCGAGACAGAGATAATCAGTATCTGCCCTCTCGGCCTGGGGCTCGTCTGCCCTGCTTGCCTCGGTAGCCCCAGCAGCAGTTCCCAGCATCAGCCCCAGCGACGTCATAAGCACAGCAGACAGTGCGGCCATGGTTCCTCCAGGTAGAGATGAATGGGACCGTATGAGATTCACAGAGAGGCGGCAAAGCCACCAAGCCCCAATCATGACTACTTAACACTCACATCTTCTGCTGTCCCCATCCCATTCCCTCCTTGCGGCACCGGCCAGCGCGGTTCATCTCTCGCACACCGGGGCGCTTCGTGCGGAGCATCTCCACAGCCACGCACTCCGAGAGCCACGGCCTGGAGATAGCGGCGAGCAACAGGCCCAGTGGGCGCCCTGCCCCACCAGCCGCAGCTGTGCTCAGCGAGCGTCTTCGCCGCCCGACTCCAGGCCCTCCGCAAGCGTTGCGGCAGGCGCTACCTGTCCAACCCACTCAGGCCCGCCGCCGACACCCGTATTCAAACGTTCCTGCCAGACTTGAACCACCCCAAAGATTGACATGGCGGAGTCATCGCTCCCAATGTCGACCCGTCGCCATCGCTGGCGACCCGAAGAAGCGCGTCGCGTGCGAGCAATCGCAATGGCTCTCACATGCAGACGCACATCGCCGTCCATCGCGTCATTCCATGCAGAGGACCGCTCCATGTCGAGACCGAATCAGCCCACGCCGACCGTTTCTCGCCGCCGCCTGTTGCCAGCACTCGCCGCGCTTGCCCTGGCTATCGCCGCTCCGGACGCCAGCGCGTACTCGGCCATCTACGGTGGCGGCCCGTTCTATTCTGGCGGTACCGCGGTGATGAATGACCTGCGCAATTCGGGGTTCACCACGGTCATCCTGTGGAGCTTCCACATCGAGGAGAATGGCGACCTGATCTACAACGACATTCCAGTCGTCAAGAACGGCGCCTACATGGGCGATCCCGCGTGGCCGACCCGCCTGGCGACCCTCAAGACAGCGCCGACCTCTGTCAATCGCATCGAGGTGTCGATCGGCGCCTGGGGCGTTCCGGACTTTGAACGCATGATTCGACTGGTCAACGGCACCGCTCCCGGCTGCGGCACCACCATCGTCTGCGGCACCGGGAGCAACAGCATCCTATACAGGAACTTCCAGGCGCTGAAGGCCGCCACCGGCGCCGATGCGGTGAACTTCGACGACGAAAGCGCCTATGACCTGGCTCCGACCACGACCTTCAGCCAGATGCTCATCGGGATGGGCTACAAAATCACCTTCGCGCCGTACACGCAGCAGACGTTCTGGCGAAACCTCAGGAACAACCTCGGCAGTGCCGTCGATCGCATCTACCTGCAGGTGTACGCCGGCGGCGCCGGCAACAACCCGGCGAGCTGGAACACCGCCATGGGCATGACCGTCGCTCCGGGCCTGTGGTCCAGGCACGGCAGTGGCTGCGCATCAGGCGACAGCCCGGCCTCGGTGCAGACCCGGATGAGCAACTGGAAGGCGAGCGCCGGCATCAGCGGCGGCTTCATGTGGCTGTATGACGACATCCAGCAGTGCAGCGCGCAGGGAACGACCGCGCAGTATGCGGCGGCGATCAACACCGCGGTCAGCGGCAATACCCCGCCGGTGGCGAACTTCGGCGTCACCGCCAGCGGCCTCACCGCGACCTTCAGCGATGCGTCCACCGATGCCGACGGCACCATCGCCTCGCGCAGCTGGAACTTCGGCGACGGCAGCACCTCCACCGCGACTCACCCTTCGCGCACCTATGCGAGCGCGGGCCACTACACCGTCACGCTGACCGTCACCGACAACGGCGGCGCGAGCCATACGAAGTCCCAGACGGTGTCCGTCGGTTCGGGCTTCGCCAATCTGGCGTTGAACAGGCCTACCACCAGCTCCACGCCCTGCAACAGCAATGAATCGGCGGCCAAGGCGGTCAACGGCAGCGTTTCGGGCGGCACCACCGACAAGTTCTGCTCACTGGCCTCGCCGGCGTGGATGCAGGTCGATCTGGGTTCGGTTCAGACGGTCAGCAGCTTCACGATTCAGCATGCGGGGGCGGGTGGCGAATCGACGAGCTGGAACACCAGGGCGTTCACGATCCAGACCTCGAGCAATGGAACCACCTGGAGTACGCCCGTCACGGTGAGCACCAACACCGGCAGCAGCTCGACCCATGCGCTCACCGCGACAGCTGCGCGCTACATCAGACTCAACGTGACGACGCCGACCCAGAACGGCGACCCGGCGACGCGCATCTACGAGCTCGAAGTTCGCTGAGGTTGCGAAAGCGAAGCCGGCCCGCGGCACCATCGCGGGTCGGCATTGAGCCTGGCCTCCTCCCCTTCTCGCCCACTGCCGCTGGAGCCGCAAACGGCTCAGCACATGGTCCGGCGCAGCGCCTGCTTCTTCAGGAGCCCCATGACCTCCAGGCCAGGCGGACCACCCGGCGCTAGGAGTGTGTAGCGGTAATGGGCATCGGAGCGAGGCTTGACGAGACTCGCCAGCCGCCAGTGGGGTGCGCGGCAGGCCGCTCTGCGGCCGTCGCGTGGAAGAGCTTGAGGAGGTTGTGGGTGGCGCAGATGAGGGCCCATTCCTCCCGGGCTGCCGTCAGGCCTCGTCGCAGCAGGGCACGGATTCCGCGTGCCTCTTTGATTTGGCTGAAGACGGGTTCCGCAATCGCCTTGCGCATCCGGTACACCTCCTTGCCTCGTTTCGTCGCCAGCTTCCGGGCCACCCGCTCCTTGGGGGTGAGTCCCGAGGGCGGACGGCCTCTGACTTTCGGCGGCGTTTCTCCGTGCTTCAGTCGGCCCGTCGCGATGTACGGCTCGACGCCCACCGACTCCAGCCAGCGCACATTCTTCGCGGAGAAGTAGCCCGCGTCCGCGCTCAGCTTCCGAGGCACTTCTTCGAGGTGGGCGGCCAGGCGGCCACCCGGTCCACGAGGGCCGGCAGGTGCTCTGCGTCCGGAGGCTGGTTGGTGAGGGCCTGGACGACATTCACCTGGTGCGCCGAGTCCACCGCCGCCTGCGCGTTGTAGGCCTGCTCGAAGCTTGCGCCCTTCTTCATGATTCGACTGTCGGAGTCAGTGAAGTTGCGCTGTGCCTTGGGCGTCGACTACGACCTCCGATACTGCCACCGCCGCTACAACGTGCATCAGCCGTCGCCCAACCGTTTCGGCGGCATGTACGGCGAAGGAAGCGGCGGCCCGTATGTGAACCCCCTCACCGGTCTGGCGTCTTGCCCGGATGGCTTCAAGGCGGTCCAGATACTGGCAACCTCCGGCGTCGATTACCCCGTGTACTTCTGCTATCGCAAGCAGTAGCCATCGCTCGAGGTACCACGCAGGGGGACACCCTCCCCCTGCGTGCAGTCATGGGGCGTCCGCAACGGGCGTTATTCGGGCTCGAACCCCGGGACGCGTGTTGTCGACGTCCCGGGAATCCTCAGCGCGTTCCGAAGCCCACGCCCTTCGAGAGCGTCCACAACAGCCGAATCTGTGTCGCGCGCTGGCGGATCGTGTCGGAGACACTGCCGAACTGGCCCGCGCGGTTGGCCACGAAGGCTTCGAGCGCCACGCCATGGAACCCGGCGAGCAGGAGCTCGGCCCGCGCGGTGGCATAGGTGATGAGCTCCGCCCCCTCTCCGAGGAAGGCGCCCGAAATGAGGTAGTTGCGCACGGACACGCCGACGCGTCCGACGCCCCGCCGCACCAGGCCCAGCTCGAAGACGGTCTGCGCCCCGGGCCCGTAGTGGTAGTCACGGGCGGACTCTGGCGAGTTGAGGCCGCCGCCATGGCCAAATGGCACGCCTGCGATGTTCGTCGCGAAATCCAGGGTGAGCTGCGGCGTGAGCGGAACCTGGGCCACGCCGCCGAGGCCGAGGCTGACCGAGGAGACGCGCAGCGTGTTCGGATTGGCGAAGTCGTAGCCCGCCATCAGGCCCCAGAGCCCCGAAATGGAGCGGAGCTGGAAGCGGTCGCCGAAGAGGAGCCCCCGGCTGAACAAGCCCACCGTCAGCGTGTCGCGCGAGATGCCCAGACGCGCGGAGAGGGTGAAGTAGTCGAAGGGCTGGTCATAGTCGCCCGCGTTGAGCTGCGGGGGCCCATAGACGAGCTCGACGCCCAGGTGCCCTTCCAGCTGGTTGGGAACATCGAAGCGCGTGCCGTCGATGTCGTTGTAGTTGTCGACGTTGCTCGTCACGCCGGCCACGAAGTGGATGAAGTTGCCCGGCACCGGAAAGAAGTCGTTCTTGCGGCGGCCGAAGAGGTAGCGGTTGATGCCGCCCACGGGCTCGACGAGGAACGAGACCACCGAGCGCGCCAGCGAGGGCTCGCCTTCGTCGAGGATGGCGAGCGCGGTGCGATGCAGGACCTCGCCCAGCACGACGCCTCCGATGGACGTCGTGATGAGGTCGTTCGTGGATGGGGACTCGGACTCCATGAACAGCTCCCACAACACACTTGACGCCACGGTGAAGGGGACCGAGCCCCAGAAGCCGAAGCCGCTCGAGCGCGCCGCGGTGTAGGCCAGCGAGCCCTGGTAGGGGTGTCCGAATGCGTTGGTCGCGAACGCGTCCTCGTCCCACACCCAGCCGTCGCGGAGGTTGCGACGCATGGTCTCCAGCGAGATGTCCGCGTAGGGCTTGCCGAGGACCTTCGCCGTCCCCCAGAAGATGCCGTGGAGGGCACTCAGCTCCACGATGGGAACGAGGAAGTTGCGGCCGCCGCCGTCAGGCGCGTTCCAGATGACGCGGCGAGGTGGGTGCACGAGCTCCGGAACGAGGAGCCGGGGCTCCGCGGGAGCGACCTCGACACACTCCGCGCACGCCAGCGGCGCATCCGCGGGTGCAGCGCCTGCATCGCCTCCAGCGACGAGCACGACGACAGAGACGAGGCATGAGATGCGTTGCACGAGGAGCGGAGTCATGGAGCGCCTCGGGCTTTAACCATTCTCGGGAGCGAGTGCACGCGCCAACCTCGGCATGTTTCGCGCCGGTAAAACCGGAGAGAAGGTTCGCCGCTCGCCGCCTTGCCCGCTTTGAGCCGAGACGTATCGCGCAGCCGTGTCATCGCCCCTGCGACGCGCTGTGAACTCCAGTTGACGCGTGGCTACACCCAGCCGCGCGCGAGGAAGTTCCATGGAGCGTCGCCCCCTGGGAAGGACGGGACTGCAGGCGTCCGTGCTCGGCTTTGTTGCCTGTCACATGGGGGCTGCAGCTCGCGGAGACAGAGGCCGCCGCGCTGCTGCATGGCCCCCTTCCCCAGGACTTCGTGGAGGCCCTTCGCGATTCGTTCCGCCGGTGTGATGCCGGCTGGGCCGGGATGATTCGAGTCTGCTTCGCGCTCAGCGGGGACCGAACTCGTGCACGAGGACTCGTTCGAATGCCGCCATCGGCAGGAAGCGACGCGCGACCGTGGCGAAGACGGCCTTGCCTCCCACACGGTAGCGCGCCGCCGGCGCTCGCGCAGTCGAGGCGCGAAGAATCGCCTCCGCCACCCGAGCGGGGGCATCGCCCGTCTCAATCTGCCGTCGGATGATGGACTCGACGCGCTCTCGCCCCTCGTCGTAGAGGGGCATCGTCTCACGCGGTCGCACCATCTGGATTCCGGTGCGGTGCGCGGAGGGCTCGATGAGCGAAACCTGCACGCCCAGCGGCGCAAGCTCCACCCGGAGTGCCTCCGTGTAACCGGCCAGCGCATGCTTGCTCGCCGCGTAGGCACCATGGAACGGCACGCCAACGAAGCCCGACACCGAGCCCACGTTGATGATGCGCCCTGCGCCCCGTTCCCGCATGGACGGAAGTACGGCGTTGATGACCCGCATGACTCCGAACACGTTGGTTTCGAACAGGGCGCGCGCCTCGGCTGCACTCGTCTCTTCGCATGCCCCCACCATGGCGCGCCCCGCGTTGTTCACGAGGACATCGATGCGCCCCGTCTGCCGCAGCAACGCGTCGATGCACGCGCCCACGGAGACATCGGAGTCGACATCGAGCGGGAGGAAGCCGTCTCCGCCAGCACGTCGGGTGCCGAACACCTGGAAGCCGTGCTCCCTGAATCGGGCCGCGGTGACAGCACCGAACCCCGAGGAAGCGCCTGTGATGAGTGCAACGGGTCGTTCATTCATGGAGCGGACGATGGGGCGTTTCCGGGCAGGCCACCACTCAGGTTCCCATCGGATGTTTCCGCTCCGGGAGCGCCCCTCGCGCCGAAATGGCTTACTTTTGCCGCGTGCCTCCTCGAGATCGAACGCGCCGCCGCATCCACCCCCGCCAGCAGCGCGCCCAGCTCACGGTCGACAGCATCCTCACCGCGGCCGAGCGGGTGATGGTGAAGGATGGCTATGCGAAGACGACGACCAATCGCATCGCTGAGGTTGCGGGCGTGAAATCGCACTCGTGTACCGCTACTTCGCGGGGAAGGAAGCCATCGTGGGCGCGCTGATCGAGCGCTGGGCCCACATCACCGCCGAGGCGTTCGAGCGGACCCTCGCGTTGCATGCTGACTCGCCACTTCCCGACGCGGTGAGGGCCATCATCGAGGTCCTCGTGAAGACCCCGGGACTCCCCGCCGACCTGCATCGAGAGCTTGTCAAGAACGTGGAGGTCACGAAGCGAAGCGCCACCATCGAAGCGCTCCGTGCGCGCGCCGGTACGGCATTCATCCACTTCCTCCAGCGACGTCGCGAGCTCGCACACGCCGCGGAGGCCGAGGCACGGCTGTTCGTCCTGACCCGGGCCCTCGAGGCAGTGAGCCACGCTGCGGCGTTCGAGCGCCCCGAAGGAGTTCCTCTCGACACGGTGCTCGACGTGACGCGCGACCTGGTACTGGGTGTCCTCGACGCGCCAGGGAGCACTCCGAACGCCCGGACACAACGACGTTGAGCGAGTCGCCGGGGCACGAACGCCGCCGCTGACGGGGGGAGGCCGCTGGCAGAAGCCGCAGCCTGAAACCGACCGCTACCCGCGACAATGCCCCAGCTCGGCTCGCGCCTCCTTCGTCTCCTGGACGTAGGCCTTGCTCCACACGGTCAGCTCCGCCCAGGCGCGCCGCGCCTCCTCGCAGGCCGCCTCCACCGCGCCCGTCAGCCGGAGCGCGCGCGCGAGCCGGCGGCGCACCCTGGGGACGCGCGCGGAGACCACCTGCCGGGCCGTGAGGCTCTCCAGCGCGGTCCGCAGCGGCGTCAGTGCCGCGGCGGGTTGGCCTCGAGCGAGATGGACGTCCCCCAGCACCAGCAGCGCCTCGATACGCTCGGACGACGAAGGCCCCAGGTCCCGCTCCGTGGCCGCGAGCGCCTGCTCCACGTGGCGCCGGGCCTCCTCCACGTGCCCCAGGAAAAGGAGGGCATCCGCCAGGTAGCGCAGCCCCACGCTGTCCAACTCGCCCTTGTCCGCCAGGGGCCGCTGGATCAAGACGCCGCGCGAATGGAAGCTGCGAGCCTCGTCCGAACGCCCCAGGAGGCGCAGCACCCTGCCCACCTCGTGTGCGTCGAGGGCCACCTCTGGGTGTGAGGCACCATAGGCGCGCTCACGATACGCCAGGACGCCGCGGACGTGTTCCAGTTCCAGCAAACGCTCGCCCTGCTCGCCCAGGACGCCAAGCCGGTTCGACTTGATCCCCAGCAGCACCGGGCTGTCGGCGTCCACGCTCTTGAGCGCCACGGCCCAGCTCCCCTCCGCGGCCTCCCGCGCCTGGGCCGCATGCCCCCACTCGAAGTAGCCGAACGCCAGGTTGGACAAGGCCCGGGCCACCGACAGGTTCTCGTCGTCCTGCGTCCGGCGAAGGATGTCGAGCGCCCGTTGAAGGACGGTTTCGGCCCTCGCCAGCTCGCCCAGGGGCACCAGCGTGGCCCCCAGGTTCACCAGGGCCCGTCCCGTGTTCGGGTGCGCTGGCCCAAAGTGCGCCTCGCTGAGCCGCAGCGCCTCCTCCTGCCAACGCTTCGACTCCACCAGCCGCCCCTGTTGTCGTGCCAGCTGCCCCAGCCGGTTGCTCAGCTCCACGTGCGCGAACGTCTGCCCCCGCGCGCGGGCCGCCTCCATCGTCGCGCGCAGCAGTGGTTCCGCCTCCGAGAAGCGTCCCTCCTGCTCCAGGAGCTGCGCCTGCATCTGGTTCAGAACTATCTCCAGTTCGGCGTCTCGCAGCGTCTCCGCCACGGCACGCGCGCGCTGGAAGTAGGGCCACGCCTCCTGCGGACGCCCCAGGAAGTACGCATGCAGCCAGGCCTGGGAAAGCAGCACCCGCGCGAGCACCCCCAGATGCCGCCCTGCTTCGGCCGCCAGCGAGCCCTGGGCCAGTGACACGCGGGCGTCCTCGAACGCTTCGGTGTCCTCCTGCAAGCGCGAGCAGAGGTGATGCGCCTCCGCCTCCAGGGGCCGATGGCGGGTGGCGAGCGCACGCGCACGGGCGGGGAGCGCGATTCGCAGCGCCTCGGCGGAATGCCCCGCGAGCATCTCCGCGTTCGCCCGCGCGAGCTCCGCGCGCACCGCCTCCACTTCCGCACGGACGGTCGGGTCTTCCGGAGGAGACACGGCCTCCTGCAACGTGCGCACGTCCGCGCATCGGGCCACGCCCCCAAGCGAGCCCCCTAGCCCGAAGCCCCGCTCCACCGTCCGCGCGTCCGCGCCCTGGAGTGCCACCGTCAGCCGCGACAGCTCTCCCAGCCGCTGGTCCAGGCACGTCATCCGCAACTCCAGCGCCGCCTCCGACTGCTCGCCGAAGACACGCGTCGCCTCGCACGCGGACTGATGCGCGCGCGTCCAGTCCTGCGTCCACGCGTCCAGCGTGGAGGCCACGGCCTGGAACGAGGCCTCGGCGGAGGGGTCACCCGTCCTCAAGAAAGCCTGACGCGTGGACTCCCGCACGGACGCATCCCAGATTCCCGCGAGGTGCCGCTCGCTGCCCTGACAGGTCTCGCTCGGCGTCGCCGATGAAGGCCCCAGCACGAGGCACCCCAGTCCCACCAGCCCGCCCGCGAGCACCGCCGTGGCGGCGCTCCGCTTCCAGGCCCCCACCTCCCGAGAGAGACGGCCCCGCAGGACCTCCATGGACTCGAAGCGCCGCGACGGGTCCACGGAGAGGCCTCGCCGGACCACGGCCTTGAGCCACGAGGGCACGTCCCGCTTCTCCGGACGCACCTCCTGGCGCTGCATGGATGCCAGGAGCTCCTCGCGCGTGGCGCCCGCGAAGGGCCGCTGCCCGTTGAGCGCCTCGTAGAGGGCGACGCAGAAGGCGAACTGGTCCGAGCGGGCATCTCCCCGCTCACCTCGAAGCTGCTCCGGCGCGCCGTAGGCGGGGGTCCCCAGGAACGTTCCGGTGACGGTGAGCGGCGCCTCGCTGGAGACGGAAGCCGCGTCCTCCCGAGGTGGCCCCAACGCCCCCGCGGCGTTGGCGAGGCCGAAGTCGGTGATGCGCACCTGCCCGTCTCGCGTCAGCAGCACGTTGTCGGGCTTGAAGTCGCGGTGGATGATGCCCAGCGCGTGGGTGGCCGCGAGCCCATCCGCCGCCTGGATGAAGCGCGCGAGGATTTCCCGGCGCGTGCGCGGCTTCTCCGCCAGCCACTGTCGGAGCGTGCCGCCCTCGATGAGCTCCATCACCAGATAGAGCTGCCCCTGGAACTCCCCCACGTCATGCAACCGGGCGACATGAGGGTGCGACAGCCGGGCCATCGTGCGGGCCTCGCGCTCCAGCCGCTGACGCGCCTGGACCAGGGTGCCCTCCCCGAGCCTCGTGAGGTTCAGCAGCTTGAGCGCCACCTTGCGGTCCAGCTCCGGGTCGTAGGCGGCATGGACGCGCCCCATGCCTCCTTCGCCGAGCAGCCCGAGCACCATGTAGCGCCCCACACGCGCGCCGGAGACGAGCAGCCCCGTGTCGACCAGCGGTGGAGGCAGCTCCAGCCCGCCCAGCGCGGCGAGCACGCTCCGGCACTCCGAGCAGTCAGCGACGTGCTGGCGCACGCTCGCCGTGCCCTCCGGGTCCAACGCCCCGCTCGCATAACCCGAGAGCGTGTTCTCGTCAGGGCAGCTCATTCGCGCCCCTCCAGCAGGCCCGAGAGGCTCAAGTCCAACCGGCCGTGAATGGCGCGCATCACGCTGTCCACTTCCGACTCGGGCAGCGACAGACGTTCTGCGAGCAAGCGCCGCGTCCGCTTCTCCAGCAGCGCCTGCACCGCGGAGAGCCGACGTGAGAGGGTGGACTTGTGCAGGCCGAACAGGCCGCCCATGCGCTCCAGGGAGAGGCGCTCGACGAAGTGCAGTCGCAGCAGCTCGCGGTCCTCGTCATCCAGCGACGCCACCGCCCGGATGAAGGCCGCGCGCACATGGCCCCGGGCCTCCTCGCGGACGAAGCCCAGCTCCAGTCCTCCCGGCGCCGGGTGCGCGGCGAGCACCTCGGCCTCGACTTGCGACTCTTCTCCCAGCGCCTTGCGCATCCGCAGCGCGAGCCGCGTCGCGGAGATGCTCACCCAGTGCAGCAGCGGGCCCACTCCCGCGTAGCCGAGCAGCCGTGATGGGGCTTCCGCGCGAGGCATCAGGAGGTTGGCCCGGAGCGCCTGCAGCACCTCGTCCACGAACACCGGCGACGGGTGGATGCGGGATAGAGGAACACGCAGCTTGAGGAGGACCTCCTGCTCCAGGAGCGCACGGGCCGCTGGCAGCCCCTGTACACAGGAGAGCGCGAGCGCGAGGTCGCGGGCATGCAGCCGCTCCAGCGCGACCATCGGGTCGGCCGCGCGCGAAAGTTGGAGCCCCAGGTGTCGCGCGAAGGCCGTCGGCTCTGGCGCGGCGTCGTGGAGGGCCGCGGCCTGGGAGACGGCACGCGCCACGGCCTCTCTGGCTCCCGGTGCTTCGCGGAGGCGGGCGGAGGACAGCTCGCCGGCGGACTGCAACACAATCTCGAAGGACTCGGCGTTCGCCCCATGCATCCCAAGCACCCCTGACACCCGGTCCACGATTCGGCGGGGCCAGGGCCACGCTCATGAAGCTAGCACGAATGGGCTTATCCGGGTTCTACGGACAGGTGGGGCACACGGCCCGCCGCACCGGTGAGGCGGGCGGCTCGAGCTCAGCCGGGTTGACTTCGCAGGGCGAGGAGCGCCACGGCGGCATCGCAAGGCAGGATGGCGTCGGAGGGAGCCTCACGGATGCCCGGCGAGCGCCGGGGCTGATGGAAGTTGCGGTAGCATGGAATGGATGAGTCCGGCTGACGCGCGTCTCTACATCCGTCTGGAGGGCGATCCCCTCTACGCGCCCGAGACCTCCGTGCCGCGCGGCACCCTGGCCGAGTGCTCGGTGCTCGCGGCCCTGTCGAACCATGTCGCGCATGTCGAGGTCTACCGCGACGACATCTCCGGCGTCGCCTTCGAGCACGTCCTCCCCGATGGTGCGGTCCGGCTGATGTTCGACCTGGGTTCGAGGCACGGGCAGGCGTGGGCCGCAGGTCCATCGACGAAGCCGACGCGGCTCCGGCTCGAAGGT
This sequence comes from Pseudomyxococcus flavus, assembly GCF_050038885.1. Classification (NCBI taxonomy): domain Bacteria; kingdom Pseudomonadati; phylum Myxococcota; class Myxococcia; order Myxococcales; family Myxococcaceae; genus Pseudomyxococcus; species Pseudomyxococcus flavus. Next base: position 737,987 of record NZ_CP143624.1, read on the forward strand.
GCTATCGCCAACCTCACCGTGACGCTGCATCCCGGCGCGGCGTTCGAGCTCCTCGGTGTGCCGGCACGAGCGCTTCGGGACCAGTGCATTCCCCTCGAGTCCCTGTGGCCGCGGGACATCGCCTCGGTCTCCGAAAAGCTGGCGACGGCATGCGACGACCACGCGCGCTCCGTGCTCGTGCAATCGCTGCTTTCGGCGCGACTGGCTCGCGCGAAGACCTCGGAGCGAACCCGGGCCGTTCACGCACTGCGCCTGCTGAGGACGGGACGGCGCACGGTCCGGGAAGCCGCGGCAGCGCTCGGACTTGGTGAGCGGCGTCTGCAGCAACTCTTCGAGACGGAGGTAGGACTGACACCCCGCGCCTACCGCAGGCTCGCCCGGGTACATGCGTGCCTGCGGGCCCTGAGGCGGAGCCCGTCGCCACGCTGGGCGGAGCTGGCGCTCGACCACGGCTTCTACGATCAGGCGCATCTGGCGAACGAGTTTCGCGGCCTGCTCGGTCTCTCACCTACGGCCTTTGTCGAGTCGGTTTCGGGTTCTTCCAAGACGGCTCGCTGAGCAGCGCCCGAACATGGGCGCATGAATCCTTCAGAGACTTTGAGCGCCCCGAGCAGGGGGCACATCGAAACTGTCACTCGAGAGTTCGAGGGGAGGGTCGCCCTGGTCACCGGCGCTGCCACCGGAATTGGCGAGGCAATCGCCAGACGCCTCGTATCAGGCGGCGCGAAGGTCGTGCTTGCAGGCCACGATGGCGCGGCCCTGATGTCGCTCGCCGAAGCCCTGGGGTCGGCGCGTGCACGGGCGATGGAGGTCGAGGTCCGTGACGAGCGCGACGTTGCGCGCGCGGTGGACCTGGCCTGCGAAGCCTTCGGCGGACTCCACCTCGCCGCCAACGCGGCCGGCATCACGGGCCCTGCGGGCACGCGGGTCGAGGACGTTCCCGCCGAAGACTGGAGGCAGGTCATCGACGTCGACGTCACCGGAACGTTCCTCTGCATGAAGGCGGAGCTGCCGCGCATCGTCGCCAGCGGTGGGGGCGCGGTCGTCAACCTCTCCTCGGCGAATGGGGTGGTCGGCCTGGCCGGGATGTCCGCGTACACCGCGGCCAAGCACGCGGTGGTGGGCCTGTCCCGGAGCGCCGCACTGGAATACGCATGCCACCGGGTGCGCGTGAATTGCATCGCCCCGGGATACGTGGCGACGCCCCGCATGCTCGCGTCGCCGCAGGACGTGCTCGACGCAATGGCGGAGGCCCACCCGATGAAGCGTCTCGCCTCTCGCGAAGAGGTGGCCGAGCTCGTCGCGTTTCTGCTCTCTGACCGCGCCACGTTCATGACGGGCGCGGTCGTCCCCATCGACGGGGGCTACACCGCGGGTTGAGTCGTTCCTCAGAGTCGCTCGAGGAACCGCAGCAGGTCCTGCTTCTCCCGGGCGCTGAGCGACTCGAGGCCGCCCCCCGGCACCTCCGAGGGATGGATGGGCGGCAGCGCCAGCGCGGGGACGAGAGGCAGGATGAGCTGGCTGTAGGCGTTCACGACGTCCGATAGGGTCTCGAAGGCGTGGTCATGGAAGTACGGCGCCGTCTTCGCGATGCCGCGGAGCGGTGGCAGGTCGAAGGCCTCGAAGTCCTCGGGGTTGCCGGTGATGAGCGCGCGTCCGGGGTCGGTGGTGAACCACTGCGGAATCAGGTTGGGGCCGACGATTGGCAGGCCATGCGCGTCCAGCGCGGGCGTTGGGTCCAAGGGGTCACCGCTCGCCGTCACGGGGATGGGCGGCAGCTCCGTCACGGCGTGCTGGCGCGTTGCATCCGTGTAGAAGCGGAAGCGGTAGCGAGGGAGCTCCAGCGAGGCGTTGTACGCGGGGAACAGCCCCAGCTGTCCCAGGTACGTGAAGGTGCCGAAGCCCGCGTTGACGAACTTGCTGTTCGCCCGCGGTGCGAAGACGGGAACGGGGCCCGCCACCGGGTCCAGGGTGAACACGATGTTGCCGTCCGGCTTGAGCACCGGGCCCGTGGCGGCGACTTGCTGGTGAAGCTCGGCGTCGACAATCTGGTTCGTGGCGGCGCCACCGTGGCAGCCCTCACAAGCGCGCTGGAAGACCTCCCGGCCGCGCTGCTCCTGGGGCGTGAGCCACATGAAGTCCTCGGGCGTCGGAATCCGGTCCATCGGCACGCCGAAGTCGAGCAGTCCCGCGACGAAGCGGGCTCGGCCCGAGGTGAACTCGTTCCGCTGGAAGTCGGCGATGTGCCGCAGCACGGAGGGGGCGACCGTCCCGCCCTCGCTGTGGCTGGTAATGGCAGACTGCGCCTGCTCCTCCAGCGTGGCCTCGCGGCCGTCGAACTGGAACGGCGCGGTGAGGGCCGTGTCCGCGACGCTGGGCACCGCCCGCCAGACGGAGATCTTCCGGTCCGCCGGAGTGATGACCTTGCCCTCGATGTCGATGACGTCCATGTTGGCCGGCAGCGGCAAGATGACGCGAACGAGCCCCCGCTTCAGGTTCTCGAAGGTCAACGTCTCCGCCGTGGGGTCGTCCGCATCCAGCCGATTGAAGAGTGGATCGTCCGGCCGCGTCGCCAGCCTCGCGGCGACGTTCGCCGGAGACAGCGCCAGGCCATCGTCGAGGACGTGGCAGGTGGCACAAGAGCGGCCGTTGGTGTGCGGCAGTGGCTCGCTGAAGAGCCGCTTGCCCTCCGCGGCGCTCCGCAGACGCGCGGCCTGCGCCGCCGTGGTCTCCGCCTCCGCGGAGGGGAGCGCCTCTTCCGGCTCCGAGTCCGAACAGCCCGGGAGTCCGCCGAGTGCCATGGCACCGGTCAGCCCCACGATGATGTGCTTGCGAAGCATGTCTGTGTCCCCGCGGTAGGTGGCTGTCTGGGAACACCGGCGGTCCGTCCAGGTGTCACCCAGACGCGGCGGATGCGGAGCCGCTGTCCCGGGACGTACGAGCCCTCATCCGCATGTGAATGGCTTCCGCCGATTTGCGGGTGGGCCTCGCGTATAGAAAATCCCGGACATGCACGTGCTCGAGGCCCAGCCCAATCCCCCCCTTCCACCCACGCCGGCCCCCGCGGCCGAGCCCCCTCCGAGAGCTCCAGCGGCGCGGGCCTGGGGGCTCGGACGACGCATCGCGTTCCGGTGGACCTTCGTCTACCTGGTCCTCTACGGCTTTCCGTTCCCGCTGGACCTGGTGCCGGGCTTCGGCTGGCTTCACGACAGCCTTGCAGCGTTCTGGGAGACGGTCATCCCCTGGGTGGGGACGCACGCCCTGGGCCTGGACATCGTCGACTTTCCCTTCGGCGGGACCAGCGACACGACGTTCGACTACGTCAAGCTGCTGCTGTTCGCGGTGGTCGCCGTGGCGGTGACGCTCGTCTGGTCCGTGGCGGACCGGTGCCGGGGCGAGGACTCGCGACTCCACGAGGGGCTGCGCGTCTACCTCCGCTACATGCTGGCCACCGCCATGCTGTCCTATGGACTGGCCAAGGTCTTGATGACGCAGTTTCGATTCCCCGAGCTCCGTGAGCTGCTCCGGCCGCTGGGCGATGCGTCCCCCATGGGCCTGATGTGGGATTTCATGGGGTACTCGCCGGGGTACAACCTCTTCACCGGCGGCGCTGAAGTGCTGGGCGCCGTGCTGCTGTGCTTCCGGCGGACGACCACGCTGGGCGCCCTGGTGGTGGTGGGCGTCATGAGCAACGTGGTGATGCTCAACTTTGCCTATGACGTGTCGGTGAAGATGGGCTCGTCGCACCTGCTACTGGTGGCCGTGGTCCTCCTGCTGCCCGATGCCCGGCGCCTGATCGACTTCCTGGTGCTGAATCGCCCCACCGCGCCAGCGCCCCTCCGGACTCCGTTCGCGCTTCCCTGGATGGAGTGGGGACGACGGGCAGTGAAGGTCCTGTTCCTCGGCTGGTGCGCGGTGTCGATGACCGCGGAGAAGCTCGAGGACCGGAGGCTGTGGGGCGAGGACGCGCCGCGGTCCGAGCTGTACGGCATCTACACGGTCGAGTCATTCACGTGGGACGGGCAAGAGGTGCCCCCACTTGCCACGGACGCGACGCGGTGGAAGCGGGTCGTCTTCGAGGCCTTGAGTCATGGAGCGATTCAGCGAATGGACGACTCCTGGATGCGCTACCGCGTGACCCTGCGCCCCGAGGAACAGGGCCTCACCCTGGCCGCCATGGAGAACGGGCACGTACCGATGATCCTGAGCTACTCCCGCCTGGACGCCGACACCCTGATTCTGGAGGGCATCTTCGGCGACCGCTCGTTGCGGGTCCTGCTCGCGAGACAGGACGCATCCAAGCTGGAGCTCGTCAAGAGCCGCGGATTCCGCTGGGTCAGCGAGACGCCACGCAACAAGTGAACGCGGCAGGGTGGAGTCCCTGCCCCGACTCCGCCCGGACCTTCCCTTGCCGCGAGCATCAGCGAAGGTCCGGCGGCCGCGTCAGGTGCGGAGGCCGCCTCGGAGAGCCCCCGCCCACCGCCCTGGCTGTGGCGTCTTGTTTTTCTTACCCATTATCGGGCGCCCCCCTCGTTGAGATAGAACGTGCGCATGCTCCGCTCGTGTCTTCTCCTCCTGGCTTTCTCGGCGACGGTTGCGGTCGCCGCCTCCTGTGGCTCATCGGAACCGGTATCGGACCGTCCGAACGTTCTGCGTTTCAGCGCGACCCCCGCGACCATCGCTCCAGGCGAGTCCGTCGAGCTCTCCTGGGAGGTCACCGGCGCGAAGACCGTTTCCATCAACTCCGGCGTGGGTGAGGTCAGCGGAAGCGCGACGCAGGTCCGGCCGACAGTGACGACAACGTACACACTCACGGCGACCAACGAGCACGGCAGCACCACCGCGAACACCACGGTCACTGTGACCACTTCCGGTGGGACCGACCTCTCCGGGGACCTCACGACACGCACGCTGACGCTCGCGGGCTCTCCGTACCAGGTGACGGGAGACCTGACGGTACCGGAGGGGAACCGGCTCACCATCGAGCCCGGCGTCCGCCTGGTCTTCATGGGGCACTTCAAGCTCGCCGTGCACGGGCGCATCACCGCGCAGGGAACCGCCGAGCGCCCCATCGTCTTCACCGCCAACAATCCCACCACCGGCTGGGCCGGGCTGCGGCTGGCCGCGACGTCAGATGCCGGAGAGGACTTCCTCGAACGCTGCATCTTCGAATACGGCAACAAGGATGGCGGTGAGAATGGCTTGGGTGACGAGGGCTCGTATTCCGAGAACGCCGGTGGCGCGCTCTGGATTGGCTCTCGTGCGAACGTGAACGTGAACTACAACGAGTTCCGCTTCAACAAGGCGCCCGCGTTCGGCGGCGCGCTGATGCTGATTGCGCCGACCAGCTCGGGGATCGCCACCGGGAACATCTTCCACGACAACGAGTGCACCGGCCCGCGAACCCAGTTCGGGGGCGTGGGCGGAGCGGTCAATACCGCCCACCTGCCAGCCAGCAACCAGTGGACGTTCCGCGGCGGCGAGTTCCGCAACAACCGGGCGCAAGAGGGCGGAGCCCTCTACTTCTTCGACAGCAACGTGACGCTCGATGGAATCGCGATGTCGGGCAATTCGCCGCAGAACTGGGCGACGCCGGAGCCGCAACGGCTGACGGTCATCGATACGCCGAGATAGCCGAAGGGCCGCGCCTTCCCGGTGCGCGGCGCGCAGCGCCACACCGTGTCCTCCTTTCCCGGGTCAGGTCGCGCCCCGTGCCCCCTGTACCTCACACGGTGGAGCATGCGGCCTTACAAGGTGTGAGCGCCAGCGGAGGCCGTGTCCTCCCGCCGCCCTGGCTCTCCTCCCTTCGTCCCGGCGAAGATGAAGGGGTATGGATGACTTCTATGCGGATGTCCTCGACCACGTCGGACGCCCACCCCGGGAGTTCGGCGCCGTCCACCTGCACGTGGAGCCCGTGACGCGCAATCCGCTCGGGCAGGCCACCGCGGTCCTGTGGCTCCAGAGCGCTTTCGAACCTCCCACCGCCACCCCACCATCCGTGCGGGTCATGGGCCGGCAGAAGCAGGGCCCCGCACACCGGATGCTCGGCCAGTTCCCCCTCCCGTCCCTGGCGGGAGGCCGCGTGGTGCGGTGGCGGATTCCGCTCGAACTTCCGCCGGAGTTCGATGAAGTCCATTTCGAGGTGGACTCGGAACTCCACCCCAAGGCCGAACGTGTGCGGCCCGCGTGGAAGCTCTTCGACACCCTGGAGATGCCCAAGGAGAGCGACATGAAGCCCATGTCGAGCGAGGTCTCGATGGGAATCGACGTGGGCGACTCACTGGTCAACTCCGTGCTGTCCGGAGGCCTGAGCGTCTCCTTCTTCGTGGGAATGGGCACCCAGACCTCCCCGGGGCTCGACCGGGCCCTGACCGTGAAGCGCCACGCGGCGGCCACGCTTCCCACGGCGTTCATTGCCGCCGTGGTCGACGGGCCGCTGGAGCCCCTGCCTGCGCTGCAATGCGAGCTCGTCTGGGAGCCGGGAATGCCCCTCCCCGCCGCCAGCGCAGCGCCCAGTTGGGGGACGGCGCCCACACCTGCCCGGGCCGTGCCCGCTCAGAAGCCTGAGCGGACCTGTTACACATGCGGCTTCGAAGGCCCGCGTGCGGAGTACGAACGCGCCACGCTGTGCCCCCGGTGTGACGCGGCGTGGATGTAGACACGTCCCGCCGAAGCACCGCACCTCCCAGGTGCGGTGTGAAACGCAATTCATGTCGGAATTGTGTCAGGCCGTGCTGCGCCCGTAGGTACACGCCAGTCCAGGCCGCCTGCCCTGGTGGGACGAATCAGGCCATCGATGTGCGGGCAATGGACGCGCGCTGGATTCGCCTCACCTTCGCCGCGTCGGGCTTCTGAAGGTGAGCCAGAGGCTTCCGTGGCGGACGTCGTAAAGCCCATTCCACAGCACGCGGTGTTCCGGAGCCGTGCGCATCCAATGGCTGAGAAACTGAAGGAGCGCGAACGAAGCTCTCCTGGGGAAACGGCGTTCGCTGTTTTTCAATGCCTATCTCGAAGAAACGACGCCGTGACGCGAATGGTCGGTTCCTCTCGCTTCTCCGTGAAGAACCCGTGACAATCCGCGAAATGAACCTGCGACGCTCGATTCTCTCCATGTTGGTTGTCTCTCTCTCGGTCGTTCCCCCACTTGCTGGCTGTGGTTCCGACGATGACGATCCGAAGCCGGATGCGGGCCTCCAGTCGGACGCAGGCACCGAGCCCGACGCTGGCACTGAGCCGGACTCTGGCACTGAGCCCGACGCAGGCACCGAGCCGGACTCTGGCACTGAGCCCGACGCAGGCTCGGAGCCGGACTCTGGCACTGAGCCCGACGCAGGAACCGAGCCGGACGCAGGAACCGAGCCGGACGCAGGAACCGAGCCGGACGCAGGAACCGAACCGGACGCAGGCACCGAGCCCGATGCAGGTACCGAGCCCGACGCTGGCACCGAGCCGGACGCAGGCACCGAGCCCGACGCAGGCACTGAGCCGGACGCAGGGACGGAACCCGACCCATTCACCACCTGCGAGGGCGCGTGCCAGGAGACCGCCGTCACGATTCAGATGGACGGGAACCAGCGCGTCTTGACCAGCGCCTACTTCGGCTACGAGGAGCCGGAGAACCCCGGGGACCCGTGGGAGCTGTGGATCGAGCTCAACAACGGCGCACCGGGTGAGTGCCCTTCCGAGGATTCGCCCGTCCCGCCACAACTCGTCAACGTCCACGCGGTGAATGTGCCCGTGGACGCGACGCCCCAGGTGGGCTCAACGGAGGGCGGGCCGACAGCGACGCTGGTCGACCTCGGGCGCGAGCTCACCATGGCCTACGTCCTCCACAGCACGAGCCTCACCTTCACGCCCACGGCGGCATCGCTCTGCCCCACCTGTGTCCTGGACGGAGCCCCTCCCGCGTCGCACTTCGTGGCCTTCGACGTGAACGGCACCTACGAGAACGGCACCCTCACCGGGCACGGGTACGCCACCTACTGCCCCTCACTCGACTTCTTCCGGGAGAGGTGACCGCGGTCCGGTTTGCCTGATGGTGAGTCGGACCTGCCGGGCCTCCGTCAAGGGGGCCCGGCCTGCTGTCACGCGTCAGAGCCACCGTCGGGTGCGCCGCGCATATTGCAGGTATGCTTCGCCAAACCGGGCGCGCATCATGTCTTCCTCGAACGCAATGTACCAGCGATCGGAAATGACGAGATAGGCCGCCACACAGAGCATCGCAGGCCCTGAGCCAAGAAAGACGGCGAGGCCCGCGAGTGCCACGGAGAAGCCCAGGTACATAGGGTTGCGCGTGAAGCGGAACAGTCCGTCCGTGACCAGACGGTCCGGCTGGCGGAAGGTGTAGATATTGGTGCGAACCCGCGCGAACTGGGCCCGAGCCGCAATGGTGACGACAAGGCCCAGCAGAATCAGCAGCAAACCCAGCCACTGGAACGCGGGAGGCACCAGCTCCGGGCCGGGAAGAAATCTGTCGAAGCCCACCATCAATGCGGCCAGGATGAGCGCGAGACGCGGAGGAAGGAGTCTTTGCATGCCTCGCAATGTAGAAACCGCGACTGCCGCACGAAACTCGCGTTCGAGGCGCTCCGGGAGGAGCCCCGAGCCCCCTCGGAAAGAGCCTCGCCAGGGACGCTCGATGCACATGGTCGACACCATCCTGGAGGCAGCGGCTCGCGTTTTCGACCGGCATGGCTATGAGGGCGCCAACACCAACCGAGTCGCGGAGCGAGCCGGCGTCAGTGTGGGGTCCGTCTACCAGTACTTCCCAAACAAGAACGCTCTCCTGACCGCGCTGCATGAACGGCACTACCTGCAAATGCAGGCCGTCGTGGACCGTGCGCTGGATGCGGCGCAAGGCCGGACGCTGCGCGAGGCCATCGAAGACATCGTGACGGCGGCGCTTGCGCTTCACCGGGCCGAGCCTCGCCTGCAGCGAATCCTTCATGTGGAGTACCCGTACTTCGAGAAGCCCGCTGGCGCGAGCCGCTCAGCGCGGCGCCTGTTCGAGCGCTCCAAGGCCCTGCTCGAGGCACACCGCGCGCAACTGGGCCGTGACGACCTTGAGCTCGCGACCCACATGGTGCTGCGAATGGTCGAATCGTTGGTGCACGCGGCGGTGCTGGACCCTCCCGTCGCGGACGCAGGGGCGCTCGAGGCAGCCATCGCCGACGCCGTGGAGGGCTATCTGAAGCTCCGACGCTGAGCCACACGATGCTGGCTCATGGAACTCAATTAGTTCACCGTGCCTGCAACCCCATGGACGGCTATCCAACGCGCAACTCAATAACTAGAGTACTCAACTCCCCACTGGTTGGAGCGGAGTTGCCATGCCGACATTGCAACGCATGTTGTTGGGTTGGGTCCTGCTCTTCGCGCAGGGCGCATGGGCCGCGCAGGGGCAGATTCTGGCGCGCCCCAGGACGACGGTGCCGGGCATCAACTACGGCTACTGGGAGTACCTGCCGCAGGATTACGACGACCATTCCGAGGCGAGCTATCCGCTGGTGATCTTCCTGGGCGGGCTGGGACAGGAGGGGGATGGCACGGCCTCGGCAACGGGCCTGGAGAAGCTGATGGGCGTCACGGCACCGCCCCGGCTCATCCGGGACGGACGGCACTTCCCCTTCATCCTCATCTCGCCGCAGCGGTTCAATGCCTGGTGGGGCAGTGGGGAGATCGACGCCATCATCGAGTTCGCCAAGAGCCGCTATCGCGTCGACGCGAACCGCATCTACCTGACGGGGCTCTCGGCAGGAGCCAACGTCGCCTGGACGTACGCGGTGAACCATCCGCACAAGGTCGCGGCCATCGTCCCCATCGCGGGGAATGGCAATGCGCTCCCCATCTGCAACATGTGGAACGTCCCTGTGTGGGCATTCCATGGCACGGCGGATACGACGGTGTCTCCGTATGGCTCCATCGAGCCGGTCAACAAGCTGAACACCGTCTGCAATCCGGCGGCGAGCCCACCGGCGCAGCTCACGCTGTATCCGGGCGTGGGGCATGACTCCTGGTCCCGGACCTACAGTGGCTCCGCGGGCCATGACATCTACACGTGGATGCTGAGCCACTCGCTCTGACGTTTCGTCAGGGAATCTGGGCCTCGGGCGACTCCTGCGTGGACGCAGTTCCACGCTGAAGCTGCCAGTGTCCGTGACCGAGGTCCTCCCGTAGCGCCTCCATCTCCCTCGGCATGTCGCCCGAGGTGCCCGTTGACCTGACGCTGGAAACGGGCGAGTGCTCGCCCCGTATGAGTCACCCCGACACCGGCATCCCGGCACCGAAGGCACCCTCGGAGCGCCCTGGCCCGGTCGCGCTCGTCGCATCGTCTCCCGTTGCGCCGGTCAGGCCCTGGTGGAAGACGCCGCGCACCGCGGACCTGGCTGCCGGCGTCGGCGCCAGCGCGCTCTTCGTCGGCGCCTGGTTGCTCATCAATGGGTATCAGTTCGGGACGATGGACCACGCCATCCACCTGCCCTACGTCCTGCGGGCGCAGGCGCCGGACTTCCTTCAGGGAGACCCGCTCGTCGAGGCAGGCAGCCACCACCCCTCGCTGCTGTGGGCGGGGCTCGCGTGGGTGACGAAGTGGCTGCCGCTCGAGCCGCTGTACTTCGTCCTGCACCTCGCCTCGGTGCTGGGACTCTTCTGGGGTACGGCGTGCCTGGCGCGGGCCCTCTACCCTGGGAGGCTGGGCCGGTGGGCTGCCGCGCTCGCTCCGGCGGTCATGGTGGTGCCGAAGCTGACGCTCACGTGGATTCCCACCTTCGATAATCATCTGCTCAACCGGACCCTCGCGCTCGGGCCTGAGCTCGTGGCCCTGGCGCTGGCCGCATCGGGCCGCTTCCCGGCGGCCTTCCTGCTGACCGGAGCCGTGTTCATCCTGCACCCCACGACGGCCAGCCATACCGCGTTGCTCATCTGGTTCGCCGCGCTCGTCGACCGCCGCCACCACCGGGCCCTGCTCACCGGCCCGCTGTGCTTCCTGCTCAGCGCGTCACCGCTGCTCGTGCAGATGCTCCTGCGGGGCAGCCATGGCGGGGTGCCCTTTCCCGCGCCGGAAGACTGGATGCACCTCAACCGGCTCCAGCTCTTCTTCCACCACTTCCCGTCGACCTGGATGTTCGCGGACCACTGGGAGCGGTTGGCGCCGCTCATGTTCATCCTGGGCGCGTGGCATGCCCGGGCGCTGCCACGGGCGGCGGCCGGCTTCCTCCTGGGCACGCTCATCGCCTGCGTGGCGGGCTGGGTGGGCCTGGAGTGGCTGCGGCATCCCGCCGCGCTGCACCTTCACCTGCAGCAGGCCTCCCGGCTGATGAACTTCGTGGTGGCCATCTGCGGCGCGGCGTGGGTGGCGAAGACGTGGACCTGGCCGCTGCGCCGGCCACCCTTCGCGGCGCTGGCGCTGCTCTCCTACGTGCTGGACTTCAACCTCCCCATCATCGTCCTGGGCCTGCTCGACGTGGCGCTCGGGCGCCGACAGGAGCGCGACGTCGCCAGCCCATCCCGATGGGCCCCCTCGGCGGCGGTGCTCGGCATCGTGGCCAGCGTGTGGGTCGCAGCGCAGGTGCTCGGGCTGTCCGTGCCGCCGGTACAGCTCCGCTTCGACACGCTGCCAGGGAGCCGGGTCATGGCCTGGTCCCGCGAACACCTGCCGGAGGATGCCGTGGTGGCCATTCCTCCGTACTTCACGCATGCCCTGATTTCCTACCGCTACGGCGCCCGGCGCCAGGTGCTTGGCACCTACAAGGACGGCTCCGAGGTCAGCTTCAGCATGACGTTCCTCCGCCAGTGGCAAGAGCGCATGGAGGCGCTCTGTGGCTGCCAGCCATTCGACGTGGCTCCGGGCACGCCCGAGCTCCTGGCCTGGTTCTCCAGTCAGGAAGCCGTCCTTTCGGGCTACCGGACCGCGGATGCCGCCCGCTTCCGCGAGCTGGCCCGCCGCTTCGGCGCCACCCATGCGGTGGTGGAGCGCTCACCGCAGCATGAGGGGCACCGCCCGCCACCCTCGGGGTTGGAGCAGGTCGCGGTGGTACAGCCAGCGCTGCCGCTGCTGTATCAAGACGATGAGTTCTCGGTGTACCGGATTGCCCCCGCGCCCTGAGTGAGCGCGGGGAGGCGGCGCCCCCCAAGCGGAGACAGCCCCCGACAGCGGGCGTCAGCGCCGCGCGAGCCGTGCGAGGCGAGCGCAGCCCTGGGCCGTTACAGCAGGGCGCGCAGGCCGGCCCGGAGCGCGTCGACATCAATCTGTTCCAGCAGCCGCTCGGTCTCCGCGTTCATGCGCTCCCAGAGGGGCACCGCGGACTGAAGGAGCTGGAGTCCCGCGTCCGTCAGTATCAGCAGCTTCCCGCGGCGGTCGGCCGGGTCGACCGCGGTCTTCACCAGCCCGCGCCTTTCGAGCGGCTTCAGGTTGGCGGTGACGGTGGTCCGGTCCATCGCCAGGAGCTCCGCGACTGGCCCGATGGACGGAGGCTGGGGGCGATTGAGCGACATCAGCAGCGAGAACTGTCCGTGCGTGAGGCCCACGGGGCGCAGAGCGTCATCGAAGCGTCGCGCCAGCGCGCGGGAGGCCTGCTGGACCACCAGGCACAGGCAGTGGTCTCGGACGTGAAGCGTCGTGGCGAATGGAACGGGCCGGGACATTGACATGGCTCAATATGTTGATATCAACCTTTCGTCAACGCAGAGGTCTTCAGGAGAGATGCCATGCCCTACATCGATGGATTCGTGGCCGCGGTGCCCGCGGCGAACAAGGAGGCCTACCGCCAGTCCGCGCTCGACGCCGCGCCGCTTTACAAGGAGTTCGGTGCGACGCGCCTCATCGAAAACTGGGGCGATGAGGTCCCGGAAGGCAAGGTCACGGACCTCCGGCGCGCGGTGAAGGCCGAGCCCGGGGAGGTCATCGTCTTCTCCTGGATTGAATACCCCAGCAAGGCCGTGCGCGACGTGGCGAACGAGAAGGCGATGAACGACCCGCGGATGCAGTCAATGGGCGCGCAGATGCCTTTCGATGGGAAGCGGATGATCTACGGCGGTTTCGTGCCCAGCCTCCATGGGCGTGGACAGGAATCGACGGGCTATATCGATGGGTCGCTCGTGCCGGTTCCGACCGGGAACAAGGACGCCTACCACGCCCTGGCGTCCACGCTCGCGGAGGTGCTGCTGGAGCATGGCGCCCTGCGCGTCGTCGACGCCTGGGGTGACGACGTCCCCGACGGCAAAATCACGGACTTCAAGGGCGCGGTGAAGGCCGCCGGAGACGAGCAGGTCGTCTTCGCCTGGATTGAGTGGCCCTCGAAGGCGGCGCGCGACGCGGGGTGGCAGAAGGCCATGTCCGACCCGCGCATGCACCCGGCCAAGGTTCCCTACGACGAGGGGCGCAGGGCTTTCGGTGGCTTCGTACCGCTCGTGGATGAGAAGGCCGACAGCGTCACGAGCGCATCGTCATGATCGACCACACAGGCATCGGCGTGGCGGACATGGCCCGCTCCGCCGCCTTCTACGATGCCGCGCTGGGGGCGCTCGGCCTCCGCCGGGCCATGCAGCTTCCCGAAAACGTGGGGACCGACGGCATCGGCTATGGGAGCGACTACCCTGTCTTCTGGATCGACCGTTATCACCCGCCTGGCGTGAAGCAGCACACGGCGTTCGCGGCGAAGAGCCGCGCCGAGGTCGATGCTTTCTACGCTGCCGCCTTGAAGGCTGGTGGACGCGACAATGGCCCGCCCGGAATCCGTCCGACGTCCGAGGGAAACCCGCCGGGCTACTATGCCGCCTTCGTGCTCGATCCTGACGGCAACAACATCGAGGCGGTCTTCCGCGAGCGCTGAGCGTGCCGCCCATGCCATGACAGGCCCATCGCCGGTCGCGGCAGCACCCCGCCGTTGCGCGCCATGACAGGCAGCCGCACCTCGACCAGAGTCAGTCCTGGTATGCGTAGGACAGGCGGGGCTCGTGAGGCCGTGCGCGGCCCATGAGGTAGACATCGTTACCGGCCCCCCGTGCCTCATCGACGGTGTTGAGCACGAACCCGGGGGGCTCGGGGACGCCGTCATCGAACCAGCGCAGCAACAATTCGTGGGCGAATTCCATCAGGAGCAATGGAGCAGCCACTGGGTCAGCGAGCGCTCGTGACGGCGCTGGCCAGTCGAGGGCACGCAATGCCCGCTCCACCGAAGCATCCGGATTGGGGAAGCGTTGGCAGTCGGCCACCCATTCGGCCCAATCGCCTTCAAGCAGCGCCACTGCGTAAGCCCCCGGTAGAATGACTTCATAGCGCACGTCGACGATGCCCGGCGTGCGCCAGTGCTGGTTGAAGTTCATGGTGCGCACGCGCAACGCGTCCACCGGCACGCGGCGGCCCTCCACGAGGTAGCTCGACGTATGGGACGGCGGCGGAAAGCGGGTCCGCCACGCGTTCTGCTTGTCCATGACGACACGCTGCCGTGGATAGGAGCCCGGTGTCCACCCGGTCTGCCGGATACCGCGCGCGCCTCCGGGCAATCGACACCTGAGGCGCACACCGAAGGCACTTGAAGAACCAAGGGAAAGGAAAAGCCCAGCCCCCGCCAAGGAGTGCTGGGCTTCTCGGCATCGACGAGGAGGGCCCCAAAGCCCGCGGCTCACGGGCGTATCAGGCCCGATGGAAGGACTTGGCGAAGAAGTTCTCGATGCGCGACTTCTCGGGCTCGATGGTGCTCGCGGGCGAGGCCACGCCCGTGGCGCCGGCGAGCGAGGGACGCAGGCCCGCCGCGATGCCCGGCTTGATGTGGTGGCGCAGGTCGACCGCCACGTCGGACTTCAGGTAGGTGCCCAGACCCGCGGCGGCGTTGACGTCCGCGGAGCTCTTGAAGAAGCCATTCTCCAGACCGAACTTTCCGCCCGCCTGGGCCGCCGCGCCCGCCACCGCGCCCGCGGTGACCGAGCCGTGCAGCCGGCCCAGGTGCCCGCCCGCCGTGGCGTACGCGCCCGCCGTGGCGGCCGCGCCCACCTGGCCGGAGACCATCGCCGTGGCCGTCCTCGGGTCCACGGTGGCCACGCCCTCGGCGAAGGCGCTGGCCGAGGCCCTGGCATCGCCCTTGATGTATCCGCCCACGTGCCGGTTGAAGTCGTGGCTGGCGCTCGCCGTGACGCCCAGCCCCGTCTCCGCCTTGCCCGTCAGCGCGGCCGTGTAGGCGTGCTCGTTGCGGTCGAGCGACACACCGGCCTGGGCCTGCGCCTTGAAGGTGTTGACGTCGGCGGTGAGCTGGCCGCTCGTCACGCCCAGCCGGCCCGCGTGCGTCTTCTGCAGCTCGTAGGAGGCGTTGGGCCCGCTCAGCTCGGCCTGGGCCGAGTAGTGGTGCACGCCGCCGCCGCTGTAGCGCGAGGTGGAGGCCTGCATCGAGCCCACGTTGCCACTCAACGTGCCGCCGAAGGTGTCCTTTTGGAAGGGGTTGCCCGGCCTGTCGATGAACATGTGCTGCTGGGCGGCAGCAGGCGGCGTGAGCCTGTTGTCACCGCCGCTCACCATCACATCCGAGGCCTGGCCCGTGGTCTTCTCCCAGGGGCTGTAGGAAGGCTGCCCCTCGGGCATGCCCGGGTGCTTCAGGGGCCTGGGCTCAGCGGCCGTCGGCGCGCTCGCGGTGGGCCGAGCCGCCGCGGGCTGGGTGGACGCCGGCGCGCTCGCCGTTGGCTTGGGCGCCGCGGACTGGGTGGACGTCGAGGCCGGGAGCGTGGAGGCGCGGGCCGGGGGCTTGGGCTTGGACGCCGTGGAGGAGGACGGGAGCGTCGACGAACGGGACAGGGACGAACCGAGGCGGCGGAGGGACATGGGAGGCTCCTCTAAAGTGCGGCGAATGGGGTCAGTGCAGCGATGCCCTGCCCCACCGCACCCGACATGCCATGCCAATGTCGACCGCTGTGGCCAATCCACGCCCGTGGTTTCAAGGGGTTGGCGGGAGGGGGGACTGAGCGCCACGCGAGGCCCCTGGTGACTGCCGTCACCAGGCCGAGGCCGCTGTCATCACCCCGGGGCCATCGCCGGGAGCGGCCGGTGTTGGTGTTGCGCTGGGCGCGGTCTTCGTTCCCACCGAATGGCCAGCCACACTAGGCGGTACGCATCCTTACGAGCACGGGGCCACGGCATCGCGGCGAGCAGCGTCCGGGGCCGCGATTCACGCGCGCCCGGCCAGGGAGCGTTCGGCTCAGCTCCCTGTGCGCAGCCGGGTGATGGCGTCCACCACGGAGGCGGGCGCGGCCGGTTCACCGAAGAAGCGCGAGAGCTCGGCCTGCGCCTCGCGGGCTTGTGCGCCGTTGATGCGGCCTTCGCGCTCCATCCTCCTGACGACGATGCCCGCGCGCGTGCGCAGGGTCTCGGGCTTCTGCGCGGGCAGCCAGCGACGTGGAGCGGGCAGCATGGCCGCGAGCATCGCGCCCTGCGCCACGGTGAGCTCCCGCGCCGAGGTGCCGAAGTGCTCGCGCGCCGCCGCCTCGATGCCGTACACGCCCTCTCCCCACTCCACGACGTTCAGGTACAGCGTGAGGATGTGCTGCTTGGACAGCTGTGCCTCCAGGCGACGGGCGATCAGCAACTCCTTGCCCTTGCGCAGGAGACTTCGGTCCGTGGAGAGGTAGAGGTTCTTGGCCAACTGCTGGGTGAGCGTGGAGGCGCCGCGCCCCAGGCGCGCCTTGCGCACCGACTGTTCGAGGGCATTCTCCACCTCGATCCAGTCCACGCCCTCGTGCTTGTAGAAGCGCGCATCCTCGGAGACCAGCACGGCCTCCACCGCATGCGGCGCCACCGCATCCAACGACACCCACACATGCCGAACACGGGCCTTTTTGCCGGCCTCGAGCGCCTCCTCTGCTCGCTGCGCCATGAGCGCGGTGGTGCGCGGGTGCTGCGTCCGCAGGACGCTGACGTCCGGCAGCCGCGCGTACTCCGCGCTGAGCCAGAGGACGAGCAGCAGCCACCCGCATAGCGCCCAGCGCCCCCACCCCGAGCCAGAGCGTGCCCCCACGACGCGCCGGGCGCCGGATGGGAGCTGCTTCGTCTTCTGCGTCCGGAGAGAAGAGGCTCGCGCGGAGGGCGGACGGGAGGCCATCGGTATCCCCTCATCTGCCCCGGTCGACGGGCACTGTCCAGAAGACGGCCGACGGGGCATCCTGCCCCGATGCTCTCCATTCGGAGCGCGCTCGGCGCGGGAGTCCTCGGGCTGGGCCTGGGTGTGGCCGGGCTTGCGGTGCATCATGTCCAGACGGAGCGGCGCGCCGGGGTCGAGGCACGCGTCGAAGCCCGTCTGGAGCCTGTCCTGACGCCAGCTCCAGGACCCGCACCGCGAGGACTTCCCGTCGTGGCAGCGGACGGGGTCAAGCCAGGTGAGGCCCCCCCGTGGGCACGTGGACGGGGTGGCGCTGCGCTCGCTCCTGCTCCGCCGCCAGTTCGAGGAGCTGACCCAGGCGGTCGAGCAACTCCAGTGGGGGATGGAGGCAAACCCACAGGACGAGCACTGGATGACGGACGGCATGCAGGCGCTCGGCAATGGCTCCCCGGATTCGACAGAGCTCCTCGACGCATGGGTCGTCGCATCGCCGCTGAAGGCGGAGGCGCCGGTCGACGACACGCAACCCGAGGCGCCGGAGGACTTCCGCGCCGTACAGCAGCGGGACTATGCCCTCGCACGCGAGCGGCGCTTCAAGGAAATCCTCCCGCTCTGGGACGCCTTCCTCGCGCGCAATCCCGACCATGGGCTCGCCTACCTCGAGCGCAGCGGGACCCACTTCCACCTGCGCGACCTCAAGGCGGCGCTGGCCGACCTGAAGAAGGCATGTGACCTGGGCGTCAATAAGGGCTGTGCCCGGGCCCGCCACCTGGAGCGCGCCAGGCCCGCGGCCCGCTGAGCCGCAGCCGCCGACACCATCATCCCGCTGTCGGAGACCGGGACGGCGTGGCATATCCGCCCGCACATCCCGGTTTTTGCGTCCCCGATTCGGAGAACTTCGTATGCGCCGTCTTCACCGTCCCCTGGCCGCGGCCCTGGTCGCCTCCAGCCTGGCGACCGCCCTTCCTGCCTCGGCTTTCGACCTGCCGCACGCCTCCGGCACCCTGAGCGTGCCCGCCACGCCGTCCCGCCTCGCGGTGTACGACCTCGGCGTGCTCGACACGCTGAACGCGCTCGGCATCCGTGCCGTGGCCGTGCCGAAGTCCACCTTCCCGGCCACGCTGGCCGCCTACAACAGCAACGGCGTGACGCAGGCCGGCAGCTTGTTCGAGCCGGATGCCAAGGTCCTGGCGGAGGTGAAGCCGGATCTGATCGTGGTGGGCGGTCGCTCGCGGAAGCAGGCCGACGCCCTGAGCGCCATCGCACCGACCGTGAACATGTCGGTTCGCGCGGACCACTTCGTGGAAGACGTGACGGGCCAGACACTGGCGTTGGGCAAGGCCTTCGGAAAGCAGAAGGACGCCGAGAAGCTGGTGAAGACCTTCGAGAAGGCGTCGAAGGACCTGAAGAAGCTGACGCAGGGCAAGACGGCCGTGATGCTGTTCACCGTGAATGGCAACGCCATGGTCCACGCGCCCGGCGACCGCTTCGGCTACCTCCATGAGCTGACGGGCTTCAAGGCGGTGGTCCCGCCGGCGGATGGCAGCAACGATGGCCCGCGCCCGAAAGCCGGTTCGCCCGAGGCCAAGGCCCGTCAGGAGGCCGCAGCGGCCCTGCTGAAGAAAGCCATCGCCGCCGAGCCGGACTGGCTGGTGGTGCTGGACCGCGGCGCCGCGACCGGCGGTGGCGAGAACAAGGCCCGGGAGACGCTGGCCAACCATCCGCAGCTCAGCCAGACCCGTGCCTTCAAGGAAGGCCGTGTGGCCGTGGTCGACGCCCCGAGCTGGTACGTGGTCGGCGGCGGTATCGCGAATGTGACCAGGATCGTCCAGGACCTGACCCGCACCCTGAAGCAGTGAATCCAGGGGGACCGCCTCCTCCAGCGCGGCTTCAGACACCGCCAGGAGGAGGCGGTCAACCTCGCGGTGCGGCCTGCTCGGACGCCACGTCGAGTGCAGGCGCAAGAGGCACGCCCTGGATGTCGATGGAGCCGTGGCGCGCAGCGAGGGCCGACGGTTCGAGCAGCGCCTCCGCCCGAGCCCGCGTCCGCTCGATGCACACCGCCATCAGTCGTCCCAGCTCCGCCTGAGGCAGCACCCCGTTGCGCGCGAGGAAATCCTCGTCGACGCCCGGGATGCGGGGAATCGCGGGCGTCTGCTGCGACTCCAGCTCCGAGAGGGCCTGGCGCAGGGCTTCCTTCGCACTCCGGCCGCCCCGCTCGAGGGCGAAGCCGATGACGTCCCAGGCCAGCTCCGCGTGCCGCCCCTCGTCCTCGGAGATGACCGACAAGGTCTCCCGCACGACGGGGTCCGTTGCCCGAACTGCCCCTTCACCCGCGACCATGGATGCCATTCCCTCGGCCAGGCAGCCGTCGAGCAACGACCCGCGCACCAGCCGGGACCAGGGCTCCCCCGTGGACTTCGGGGAAGGCGAGGCGCTTGCCTGCGTGAGCGCTGGAATCGTTCCCGCCGTCCAGCTCACCCCCGAGTAGGCCCTGGCGAGCGCGAAGCACCGCCTGGCATGACGGACCTCATCCAGCGCCGCCAGGTGGCAATCCTCCAGCAGGTCCGCGGGCGCCCCCAGCGCGGAGAGCTTGAGCGACAACTTCGAGAAGGCGGGAACGGACGCGTGCTCCAAGCCCGCTGAGTACATCCAAACCTCGCCGAGCACCGTTCGCTGCCAGGACGTGAGCCCCGAGACATCCGGGACAGCGTCATCCGCCCAGCCCTCCCCGAGGGCCCGGCGAGCCACGCGCGCCCGCCCCCGCAGGCGAAGCACCCGTCCCTTCGAGTTGTTGCCGGAGAGGAGCGCGAAGAGGCCCCAAGCGATGCCTCCCGTGATCACGGTGCCGGCGAGCGCCATGACCGCGCCGAGAGCACGGCGTCCCGAGGAGTTGCGCTCCTGGAACATGAAGAAGAGCCCCGCGATGAGGAACACAGGTCCCAGGAGGACGACGAGAATCAGGAGTTCAGCCATCACGGGCAGCCCTTTTGAGAATCAGTGGAGGTGTGACCTCCAACCCAATTGCACACATATCGTCGGTGCAATGCACCGCGGATGCCAGCCCTTCGGGTCTTCCGGAGGCCTGTTGAAGGCCCGGGTGTGCAAGGGCCGCCGCGTCAGCGGTACACCTGTGCACGCCGCTGCACGGTGCGTCGATGGCTTGCTCCTGACGGTTTCCAGCGCGAGGGGAGACAGGAGGGGGCCTGTACGGCCGGACGGATAGCCGCACCCCTGCTACACTCCCAGTGAATGGCCCTTGGGGGTGAAGCGATGAGGTACGCGGAGCCGGAGTCCGTCGAGGCGGCGCTGTCGGCCCTCTCCACGCACGAGGACGCCCTCTGCCTGGCGGGCGGCGCGTCGTTGGTGGCGATGATGAACGCGGGCCGCATCGCGCCCGGCATGCTGGTCAGCCTGCACCGCATCCCGGAGCTGTTCCGCATCACGGAGACCGGAGACGGCGTCTGGCTGGGCGCCATGTGCACGCACCGGACAGTCGCGGCCGACACGCGACTGCGTGGGGCCATGGAGGTGGTGCGAGCCGCGGCACGGCAGCTCGCGCATCCGGCCATCCGAAACATGGCCACGCTGGGAGGCTCCATCGGGCTGGCCGACCCACAGACGGAGCTGCCCGTGGCCCTGGTCGCGGCCTCGGCGCTCGCGGAGGTCGCCAGCGCCAATGGCCGGCGCGTCGTCCCCGTCGAGTCGCTCTTCGTGGACAGCCACCGCACCTCCCTCCAACGGGGTGAGCTCGTCACCCGCGTCTTTCTTCCCCAAGGTGCCGAGGGGGCGGTGGGCCACCATCTGCGCTACAGCCGCGTGGCGGCCGACTACCCCACCGTGTCGCTCTCGCTGGTGCTCGACATGGACGGTGACACGTGCCGGCAGGTTCGCATCGTCCTGGGCTCATGCGGGCCCGTGCCACTCCATGTGGATGCGGCGGACCAGCGGCTCGTGGGCACCCGTCTGGAGGCGGAGGACGTGGCCGATGCGGGAGGGCTCCTCGCCCAGGCCGCGGCGCCCATCGACGATGTTCGCGGCTCGGCCGAGTACCGGCGCATGCTGATTCCGCGCCTGCTCGGCCGAGCCCTGTCCCAGGCCCGGGAGCGCGCGCATGTCTGACAAGGTCTCCATCTCACTCACCCTCAACGGCGTGGAGCACGCGCTCAGCGTCGCTCCGGAGCGGACGCTGCTCGACGTGCTGCGCGAGGACCTCCGCGCCACGGGAACCCGGCGCGGCTGTGACGAGGGAAGCTGTGGCGCCTGCATGGTGCTGCTGGACGGCGTTCCCGTGCTCTCATGTCTGTCCCTGGCGGTGACGCTGCCTGGCCGTGCCATCACCACCATCGAGGGCGTCAGGAACGGCACCGAGCTCCACCCGGTACAGCAGGCGCTGGTCCAGCACGGCGCGGTGCAGTGCGGCTTCTGCATGTCGGGCATCGTCCTCGCCGCGAAGGCGCTCCTGGAACGCACGCCTTCGCCCTCGGTGGAGGATGTCCGTCAGGCGCTCGGCAGCAACGTGTGCCGGTGCTCCGGCTATGCGCGCGTCGTGGAGGCGATTGCCTCGCTCGGAGGTCGGCCATGAGCAGTCACCCGAAGCCGGGGCCCATTCCGGAGCCCGTGGGCGAGGTCCTGGGGCAGTCGGTGCCGAAGCCGGATGCACGCGAGAAGGTGACGGGGCGCGCTGTCTACACCGATGACCTGTGCGTCCCCGGCATGTTGCATGGCGCCCTGCTGGGCAGCCCGCATCCCCACGCGCGCATCTTGTCGTATGACACGTCGCGGGCGCGGGCCTTGCCGGGTGTCCGCGCCGTGCTCACGGCGGAGGACCTGCCCGCCAACGATATCGGTCCCGTCATCAAGGACCAGCCGGTGCTCGCGCGAGGCAAGGTGCGCTACGCAGGCGAGCCCGTGGCCGCCGTCGCCGCGGTGGACCTTCCCACCGCGCGCCAGGCGCTCGAGCTCATCGACATCCGGTACGAGGTGCTTCCCGCCGTGTTCGACGCGGAGGAGGCGCTGAGCCCGGACGCCCCCGTGCTGCATCCACCGCGAGGCCCCGGGCATCCCAACGCCGCCTCGCACATCCGGCTCATCGAAGGCCAGCCGGACGCCGCATGGGCACGGTGTCACGTCATCATCGAGGACGTCTACGAGACCCCCGCGCAGCAGCACATCTACCTGGAGCCGTGCTCGACCCTGGCGGAGGTGGACCCCGACAGCGGGAGAATCACCCTCCACACCTCCACGCAGACCGCATTCCGGGTGCAGGCCGTGACCGCGGAAGCGCTGGGCGTGCCCATGTCCAAGGTCCGCGTCCTGGTGCCAAGGGTGGGAGGAGCATTCGGCGGCAAGGTGGAGTCCACCAACCAGCCCATCACCGCGGCGCTGGCGAGGGCCGCGGGAGCGCCGGTGCGGCTGACCTTCTCCCGCACGGACGACATGCGGATGATGCGCTCGCGTCACGGCGCCCGCATCCACATGCGCACGGGGGCGACGCGGGACGGCCGCATCCTCGCCCGTCAGGTGAGAATCTACTTCGACACCGGGGCGTACGCGGATGACGGGCCCTTCGTCGCGAACATCGGGAGCTACTTCGCACGCGGGCCCTACCGCATCCCTCACGTCGACGTGGAGTGCTGGTGTGTCTACACCAACAAGCTCCGCGCGGGAGCGTTCCGGGGGTTCGGCAATCCGCAAATCCACTTCGCCAGCGAGGTGCAGGTGGACCGGCTCGCCGAGGCCTTGGGAATGGACCCCATCGAGCTGCGGCTCCGCAACGCGCTGGAGACTGGCGAGAAGTGGCTGGGAGGCGCCCCCGTCGAGAGCGGGACGCTGCGCGCCTGCCTGGAGCGGGCCCGGGAAGTCTCGGACTGGTCCCGGCGGCGAGAGCGGCCACCCGCGCCCCCCGGAAAGCGCCGCGGCATCGGCGTGGCGGCGGTGAGCCACGTGTCCGGCCTGCTGGGCTCGAGCGCCACCGTCCGGCTCAACGAGGACGGCACCGTCGCCGTGATGACCGGTGCCGTGGATACGGGACAGGGCTCGGACGTGGCGCTCGCGCAGGTCGCGGCGGGCGCGCTGGGGCTGTCCATGGAGCAGCTCCAGTTCAGCCGCCCCGACACGGATACGTCGCCGTATGACTGGTGCTCCGGGGGAACCCGGACGACGTTCACCGTGGGCCACGTCATCACCCGGGCCTGCGAGCAGGTCCGAGCGCAGCTCTTCGAGCACGCCAGCGAGATGCTCCAGCGTCCGGTGCGGCGCCTGGAGCTGAGGCCCGGCGGCTTCATCGGCGTCCGTGACGAGCCTGGAAGGTCCGTCACCTTCGGTGCCATCGCCGCCCGAGCCCTCTACGAGGAAGGAGGGCCCATCATCGCCTCTGCCCGCTACCTGTTTCCCGCCTGGCAGCTCGACACGGACCGGACGCAGGTCGAGGGGCTCCCCTTCATGGGCAATGGCTTCTTCGTGTTCGCGGCGCAGGTGGCCGAGGTCGAGGTCGATGAGCTGACGGGCCACGTCGAGGTGCTGGAGGCATGGAGCGTCCACGACGTGGGCCGGGTCATCAACCCCGCGGCGGCGGAGGGACAGGTCCAGGGAGGCTTCGTCCAGGGGCTGGGCTACGCCCTGACCGAGGAGCTGGTGTGGAAGGAGGGCCACCTCGCCAATCCCACGATGGGGGGCTACAAGGTCCCCGGCGTGCTGGATGTGCCCGTGGCCATCCACCCCGTGCTGCTGGAGCAGCCCTTCGGGCCGGGGCCCTTCGGCGCCAAGGGCGTTGGCGAGGTGGGCCTCGTCGGCGTGGCGCCCGCCATCTGCAATGCCATCCGGCATGCCACGGGCGCCCATGTCCGTCAGCTTCCGGCCACGGGGGAGCGCGTGCTGCGAGCGCTGATGGCAAGAGATTGACGTCCCCGCGCGGTGTCCCCGGCTCCCACCGGAACCTTGAATTGTAACCCGGGGACTCTGTTCAAACACTCTGCGCTCATGCCAGAACGCCGCGCATGCCATCGCGATGCATGCTGTTGTGTCTTTCATTATTGCTCTCCACGGGTTGCGCGACGTCGCGGGCGCTGTGCCCCCAGGAAGGCGGGCGGCCCTGGCACGAGGTCCAGAGCACGCACTTCCGTATCCAGACGAACCTGTCGCCCGAGGCCGCGACCACCACGGCACTGGAGCTGGAGAAGCACCGGCGCGCGCTGCTGCTGGCATGGGGCACGGACTTCGACCCGCCCGGCACGGTGGAGGTCATCCTCCTGCGCAACCTGCATGAGCTCAGTGAGTTCACCCAGGGCCACGCGGCCGGCTTCGCGGGCACCACCGAGCGGGGGCCCCTGCTGGTGATGGGCGGCAACGGGTACCTGCTGGAGGACTCACCAGACCTGCGGATTCAGACGCACGAGCTGGCGCACTACCTGAGCCGCTTCGTGCTGCTTCGCCAGCCCCGCTGGCTGGCGGAGGGGTTGGCGCAGTACCTGGAGACGGCGCACATCAAGCCGAGCACGAACGAGGTGGTGCTGGGCCGTGCGAATGGCTGGAACCTGGGCTACGTGCGCGAGCACGGCTGGCTGGACATCAGCGAGCTGTGGGCCTGGGACCAGAAGGGGCTGATGAGCCAGAGCGAACAGCAGTGGCACTACGCGTCCTCGTGGCTGTGGGTGCACTACCTGTTCAACATCCACCCGGAGCGCATGGAGGACTTCCAACTGCGGCTGGCCCGCGCCGAGGACCCGAAGAAGGCGTGGGAGGCGTCGTTCAAGGGCGTGCAGGACCTTCAGGGCGAGCTGCGTACGTATGTCACGAGCGGGCGGTACAGCGTCCTCACCATGCCGCTGCCGCCAGTGCCGCCACAGGTGGATGTGCGGCCCATGGCGAACGCGGACGTGCACGCCGTCCGGGCGCTGCTGTACCTCCGGTCGCCGGGGGAACGCACCGGGGAGCAACGGCTGGAGAACGCGAAGCGCGAGGTGGCGCAGGGGTTGAAGGAGGAGCCGACGAACGTCAACGCGACGATTCTGGCGACCCTCCTGGGCAAGGACACGGTGCCGATGGAAGCCGTGCGGGCGCTGGTGAAGGCTCACCCTGACAACGGCCGCGCGTGGGATTTGCTGGCGAGCCGACTGGCAGCGGAGGGTGAAGTCAAGGAGGCGGAGGAGGCACGGAAGCGGGCGGCGGAGTTGCTGCCGAACGATGCGAACATCCTGAACAGCCTCGCGTGGCACTACGCCGTGACGCAGGAGCCAGCAAAGGGGCTGTCGGCGGCGCAAAAAGCGGTGGCGCTGTCGCCGGGAAGCTCGTCCATCCTCGACACGTATGCGGCGTTGCTGTTCCAGCTGGACCGGTGCCCGGAGGCGCTGGGAATGCAGCGACGCGCCATGGACATGCTGCACGAGCGAACCCCGGACGCGGCACGTCAGGAGCTGAATCAACGGCTCCAGAGCTACCACGCGAAGTGTGGAGGCACGGCGTCCGCCGTCACGAAGTGAGGTAGCGAGTTGATGGGCTGGCACCCGCTCCGGCAGCGCCTGGAGTGGGTGCCATGCACTGCCGCATTCTCGCCGGACGCCCCCATCCAGGAGCCCAGCGACAAGCGGTGGTGGCTCGCCCCACCCGCCCCGACATTCTCTTGTTTTGCATGAATTGCTAGTTTCTTCGAACACTGCGCCGGGAAGCCCCTGGCGCAAGATTCGAGGGAATCATGCTCAAGCTCTTGTCGTCGGCGGTGCTCAGCCTGCTCGTCTCCCTGGGGCTCCTCCCCTCCTCCCCGTCGGAGGAGCTCGCGGCGCTCGCCGCCACGACGACCACGGTCGCGACCCACAACACCCTGCGCGGGCAGGCGACGTTCAAACCGCTCGCGGACGTCATCGGCTGGCAGGAGGTCAGCACCGCGGAGGGTCACTCGAAGCTCGGGGCGCTCGAGTACTACGACCATTACCGCCCGGGCGAGGAGCGACTCGCCGCACGCAACTCCATCGCCATCTCCTGGCGCAAGAACAAGTACGAGCGGACCGGTGGCGGGTCCCGCCTCACGCACGGCGGTGAGGCGGGTGTGACGCCAGCGCGCTTCGTGAACTGGGTCGTGCTGAAGAACAAGGAGACCGGCGCGAAGCTGGCGTTCATCAACACCCACTACATCTCCGGCGCGTGGAACGGTCAGCACCCCGAGCGCCAGGAGCGCTGGCGGACGCACAACGCCGTGGTGCGCGAGGTCGTCGCGGAGCTGCGCGGCCGGGGCCTGCCCGTCGTCCTGGTGGGCGACTTCAATCGCCAGCTCTCGCAGGACATCCCGGGGATGAACCACCTGCGCACGGCGGGCGTCTCCGGCGTGCCCATCGATCAAATCTACGTCAGCCAGGGTATTGGCACCGGCCCCGCCGAGCGCCTGGAGAAGTACGGCTCCGACCACTTCGCCTACACGGCGACCGTCCGATACTGAGTGGGTGGCCGCTCCGCCCTGGCTGCTTCCCTGCAAGCGCCAGCGGCGTTGGCTGTAGCGACATTGTCAAGGTGCGCGCGCGCCAGCGTTCAAGACACTTGTCCCCTGGTACGAAATCGATAGGCGCGGAAGCGCATGTGCTACGTCGAACCCGCATGCGCTCTCTGCGACGACTCGCGGTTTGTGTCACCGCATTGCTGATGACGGCATGCCCCCGTGCGACGCGCCCGTCTGCCGAGAGATTGCCCCTTGGCAACGACAGCATGCTCCGGGTGCCCCTGGACGAAGCACTGTCGAAGGCACGGCAGGTCCTGGAGAGTCAGGGGCACACCTTCGAAGCGCCCAGGGGCGGTGCATCGCTTCGCACGTCATGGACAGCCCTTCCCGGGCAGCCAGGCTTCATACGCCGTGTGGTGACGGGCCTACGCGTCGAGGAAGGCGTATCCCTGGTCCGTGTCTTCAAGGTGTGGAGCCCGACGGCTTCAGGCCCGGCTCCCGGCAAGGTGCGCTACGAGCGAGACCGTGCGCTCGAACAAGCCCTCACGGCGGCCCTCCCTCCCGACACCGTGGTGGAGCTCGACCAGGGCCGCTTCCCTGTGAATCCTCAGCGAGCGCCGGTGCGTGACGCGAGCTTCTATCTGGAGCGCTGGGCGCTGGAGGGAACGGGCGGGCTCGATGCACACGGGCGCTGCTCGCGCCACATCAAAGGCATGCGGGCGCTCATTCAACCAGGATTCACCCTGCTGGTGGGTGAACAGCTCGGGAGCCAGGAAGCACCCGCGGCGGTCGGCGACCTCGTGTGTGAGGCCGCCGAGGCAGGCCAGGACGTGGCCCTGGGGCTCTCCATTCCCCGGACCGAGCAAGAAAGCGTGGACCGCTATCTCTCCAGCCTTGGTGCACCTGCAGACCAGGACGCGCTGCTGAAAGGCGTCTTCTGGCGCCGCCCCTATCAGGACGGGCGCAGCAGTTGGGCGATCGTGGACCTTCTGGACCGGGTGAGAGCACTGCGGGCCTCGGGCCTGCCCATCACCGTGGTGGCCTTCGATACGGACGGCACGGTGGTGGGCAGCGAACGTGACGCGAAGATGGCGGCCGTCTGGACGGCCCGTCGCGCGGAGCATCAGGACGAGGCCTTCATCGTGCTGGCAGGAAATGCCCACATGCAGATTGCGCGAGGCACCCGCTGGGACGCGCAATTCGAGCCCATGGCCTGGCTGCTCGCGAAATCGGAGCGGCGCCTGACGGCGCTCGACCTCAGCTTCTCGGCAGGGAGGCGGTGGGGTTGCGACCTCACCGCGGGGAGCGAGCTGCAATGCCAGGTCGTCGAGGCGGAACCGTCCGAGCGAGTTGCCGGGACTCCTGGCCAGTCTCCCCACATCCGGCTGTTCTCGTCGTTCTCCTGGGGCTTCCACGGGCTCCTGTATGTGGGGGCACTCTCACCCTCCATGCCAGCGACGTCCTTGGCAGGGCACGCTCCGCCTCCGGAGGACCCGCTGCTTGCGCCCCGCAAGGGCACGCAGCGGCGCGTGAAGCTCTACTGACCCAACCACGGGGGACAATGAGCGCCCCAGCGCGATGGACGAACTGACGGCGCCGCCTGCCTCCACACCTCAGCCGCTCGGGCCCGCTCGGCAGGGCCAACGTGGCTCACGCCCGACTCCCGTCCTCCCTTCAAGCGGAGATAAAGCGCTCGCTGGCGGCTGGCCGGGCGCGCGTCGGCGCTCACGTCTCATTCTGTTATACGGGGCGGGTGAGCGTCGCTTCCCTTGAAGAAGGCCCGCTGCGAGGGCCGAGCTTCTTTCTGAGCCGTACCGCACTCCGTTCGCTCGCGCTTTCCCATCGCGCCAGCTACGGCGCGGCGCGGCCCCACCCCCACGTCGTCATCGATGGATTCCTGGGAGAGCCGCTGGCATCCGGCCTGGCCGACGTCTTCCCCGGCGCAACAGAGGCCAGCTGGAAGCGGCGTGACCACCCGGAGCAGGCTGCACGCCTGGGGCAGCTTCAGCGCAAGGGCTTCGAGGAAGTGCCCGGAGCACTCCGGCACCTGCTCTCGGAGTTCTCCGGGATGGCGTTCATCGACTTCCTGGAGACGCTCACTGGCGTGCAGGGGCTCATCGCGGATCCGCACTTCCGGGGCGCGGGCCTCCACCTCACGTTGCGCGGAGGGCATCTGGCGCTGCATGCCGACTTCAACCGGGATCGCTTTCGTGCGCTCACCCGGCGGCTCACCGTCCTCTACTACCTGAACCCCGGCTGGGAACCCGCCTGGGGTGGTGACCTGGAGCTGTGGAGCGCGGACCTCTCCCGGTGCGAGACGCGCATCGCGCCGCTCCTGGATCGCCTGGTCGTGATGGCTCATGGTGACGACCACTGGCATGGGCACCCCAGTCCCCTGGAGTGCCCCGAGGGACGAGGCCGCGCCGCCGTCGCGGCCTACTTCTACACCGCGGAGGTGTCCCCGGACGCACCCGAGCCCCACAGCGCCATCTGGGCGCCACCGCGCGCATAGAGGCTCGCCCATGATTCGCAGCGCATTCATCCAGGAGTACGGCGCTGGGCGCATGGAGCCTGAGATGAGAGCGCTGCTCGACGAGCTCCTGGCACGCGGCATCCCCGTCGAAACGTTCACGGAGAAGCGCCTCTCCCGGGGGCAACTGCCACTGGCCCGGGACGTGCTGGTCGCGGGCGATGTCCCGACCGTGTTGGGAGCCCTGAGGCAGCTGGGCATCGATGCACCGGAGACGCAGGACTATCCACCGAGCCTGAGCCCCTTCCTCCACCGACGTGTCTGGCGGAGCACCGTCCGGCAACTGACCGCCGATGTCCTCTACGGCTCGGTCCCACCGGTTTTCGCCAAACCCCGTGGACGTCGGAAGCGATTCACCGGCCACGTCTTCGCCCGTGCCGACGACTTGCTCTATCTGGAGCGCGCATCCGCGAGCACGGACATCCTCTGCTCCGAAGTCGTTCGCTGGCTCAGCGAGTACCGGGCCTTCGTCGTGCGTGGCGACATCGTGGGTATTCGCAACTATGGCGGTGACCCGTCCCAGCGCGTGGATGAAGAGTCGGTGCGACAGGCAATCCAGTGCCTGGAGTCAGCAGGTGAAGGCACCGCGGGCTATGCGGTTGATTTCGGAGTGCTCGAGCCGGGCCAGACCGCGCTCGTCGAGTGGAATGACGGATTCTCGCTCGGCGCGTATGGGCTGGAGCGCGGTCCGTATACCGACTTGACGCTGGCCCGATGGCTGGAGCTGACGCAATCCGGATAACGTCCAGACGAAGCCCCGCCCCCGGAGATGCCGGGAGCGAGGCGTGGTGCCCAGACTCGAGCTGGGCGGGTTCCTCGAGGGACGGAGCCCCACCGCGCTCGCCAGCTACCGGCCGTCGAGCCTGCCGTCCAGGTTCCGGTCGAGCGCGATGCGCGTACCGGAGCCCGGGGGCACCGCGGTGAAGGTCACCTCCTGCCCCGGCGTGTTCGCCAGCGCGCGAAGCGCCGCGGTGGAGATGTTCGCGCCACCGTCATCCGGCTTCCACGTCCCTGACGCCCGCTCGTACAGGAAGCCCTTCACCCGGTTCCCCACGGCCGACTTCGCCACCAGGTCGGCCTCATGGGTCGCGCCACCGAGAATCTTCGACACGAACGGCGCTCGGGCACGCGCGATCAGCAGGTCGATGCGCGAGCCGACAGCGGAGGCGTTCGAGGCCGTGAGCGTCACCTGCTGGCCGACAATCGGCGCCAGGTCGGTGTCCGCCGCGAGCATGAAGTCCTCCATCTGCCGACGCTCGGTGTCGTTCCGGAAGCCCACCAGCGGCCCGCCAATGCTCGTGTTGGTGAAGACGATGGCGCTGAAGAAGCGGAACAGGGTGTCCACCGCGCCATCGTGCGTGAAGCCGAAGCCGCGAATCTGGTCTCCCAACTGCCCCGTCTCCGGGTGCGTGAAGAAGCTGCTGTCCGGGAAGCCGAACATGCCGACCTTCGTGTACATGTTCCGCACGTGGGGAATCTTCATGATCTGGCTGATGCCCTCGAAGCTGGCCCGGGTATCGGTGCCGAAGAAGCCCTGTGCACCGTCAATCGCGTGACAGCCATTGCAGTTGAAGCCGTTGTCTTCACCAATGGCGATGCCATCCACCCGGCGGCTGCCGAAGTAGAAATCGCTTCCCGCCTTCTGGGAGGGCGTGAGCGAGTTGTCCAGCCTGCGGATGGGGTTGGGCGGCAATTGCACCTGGAGCTGGAAGGTCGTGAACTTGTCCATCTCCTCCTCGGTGGGCATCGACGCGCGGCCCAGCAGCTCCGGGAACGCCACGATGAAGTTCTTGAAGGACATCTCCTCCCCGCCGGCATCGACACCGAAGAAGCCGTTCGAGCGGTCTCCCCGCCAGTGCATGGCCCCGCCGTTCGTCATGCCGCGCAGGGTCTGCGTCGTCATGGGCCCCTTCATCGGGTGGAACTCGTTCTGTCGCCCCGTGCCGTTGATGGGTGAGCTCGGGTGGCCGGTGAAGGCACGGAAGATGCCAATCTCCAGGTCGCTCGCGAGGCGCATGTTGATGGGGTTGCTCGTCACCGGCGCGTCCGGATTGCCCAGGTCCCAGGCCAGCTCGTCCTTGTCGCCGAAGATGTGGCAGCTGGCGCAGGACGCCTCGCCGTTGGCCGAGGAGAAGTTGGCGTCATACAGGAACGGACGGCCCTGGACGACGGAGGCCGGCTCCGGGTTGTAGAGTGGCACCGAGGACAGCTCGGCCTTGGTGGCCAGGTCGATGACCTTCACCGCGTTGTCGAAGCGGGTCATCACGTAGAGGCGGTTGCGCGCCTCGTCCAGCACCAGGCCGCTGGGGCCACCTCCACTCACGGGGATGTGGTTGGCGCTCGCGGTGCGAGGGTTGAATGCGTTGCTCTCCAGCGCCGCCGTGTCGTAGACGCCAATCTTGCTGGAGCTGAACGCGGCCACATACAGCTTCGTGCCATCCTGGGAGACGACCATCTCCGTCGGCGTGGAGAGGCTGTGGGCCTTCACCGAGGGGTCGAAGCCGGGCTTCCCCGCCAACTTCGAGTAATCGATGTGCTTGTTGAGGTGCCGAGGGAGGACCGCGCCCCCGGAGATGACGGTGATGCGCATCTGCGCGATGTTGCCCTGTACGGTACTGCCACCAAACTCACCGGGTCCCTCGAAGTGGGTCAGGTTGTTGGCCTCGCTGTTGGACGCATACAGCACGCCCGACTTCGGGTTGGTGGCCAGGTTGAAGATGGTGGTGCCCACGCCCGTATAGAAGGCCGTCTCCCGGAGGCTGTCCGCGTCGATGGCGAAGACGTCCTTGTCCGGCAGCCGCAGGCGCACACCATTGTTGAAGTTGCGGCCCAGCGAGTCCTGCCACTGCCCGGCGTCGTTGTTCCACTTGACGATGAGGGCAGCCTCCGGCGCCTTCGCGCCCTGGAAGTTCGTCGCGGGCCCCGGCAGGCCGCCCGGCATGAGGTTGTTGCCGAATGGCGGGGTATCGGGGAAGACGAGGCACAGGTCCCTTTCCTTGAACCCGTCACACACATTCCCCAGGTTGACGGAGGTCGTCTGATTGCCGGACTGGGCAATGGCCGCATAGACAGTCTTCTTGTCCGGACTGGTGGCGAGCCCGCGCGGCGTGTCGCCGAAGAGCGTCACGATGCGCACCGGCGTTCCGCCGAGCGTCGCGCCCAGGGAGGCCGGGTTGAAGACCCAGACGTCCGCGCGTCCTACCCCCGGCGTGGTGAGCTGGGGGTCACCCGCACCGGGGACATTGGCGATGGACGCGTCGGTGCGGTGCTGACCGCGATGCGCCGTGGTGATGAAGGCGTAGCCGTTGGTGCCGGCGAAGACGATGTCGCGCGGCTCGTCGCCCACGAGCAGCGTCCGCACCACGCGCGGCGTGCCGACCAGGCTGACCACGCTGACGCTGTCCGACAGGTGATTGACCACCCAGACTTCCGTGTTGCTGCGCGCGGCGACCGAGACGGGCTCCAGGCCCACGGGGACCTCGGCGATGAGCGAGAGCCCGGCGCTGCTGACCGAGAAGACCTCCAGCCGGTTGTCCGGGGTATTGACGGCGAACAGCCGCGTCCCATCCGGGGAGAGGGCCAGGGGACGCACGTGCGCGCTCTCGAACGTGATGAACGAGGGCGCCTGCGCCGCGGCGGTGAAGGCGGCCAACAACGACACCGCGGCGCACAACGAAACGGCTCGAGCGCGCCAGCGACTCCTGCTCGCGCCCATTTGCTGAGTACCCACCATATGGCTCACCTCACGAGACGGGGAAGCGTTGCTGTCCGGGGATTACCAGTGGGCCGCGCGACATTGCCCCCACCGAAGGGAGGGGAAACGGCCTGTGTGACGCATTGCAGTGTTCAATTCGCGACGCTCGCGATGGGATTGCTTCGCGCGAGCCCGACCTGATTCACCGGTTTTCCGTGGTCTACTGACTGACGCAATCGGCCGAAGGGGTGGTGCCCATGGCAAGCCTTCGAAGCGCACCGGACAGTCGTCATGCGTCAACGACGGAGCGCCCGGGAGCGCCGGGCGAGCCGCTCTCGCGTCTGCTGCCCTCGAAGCTCGCTCCTCCGCGGACGGCATCCGTGCTGGTGCCGTGTAGCGCGGCCCTGCGGAAAGTCGACGAGGGTATTCACGGGAAGCTGGTGCTGGTGACGGCGCCACTCGGCTCGGGCAAGACGACGCTCCTGACGCAGTGGTATCGCGAGGCGCGCGCACCACACCTGCTCGCGTGGCTGTCGCTCGATGAACAGGACAACGCGCCCGAGCGGTTCTTCTCGTACCTGGCCGGGGCGATTCGCCGGGCCGCGCCGGACTTCGACGCATACAGCACGAGCCAGCCCGACCACGCGACCTCGGTCCTGCTGCGGAGCCTGTGGAACCTGGGCCGCGAGCTCGTCGTGGTGCTGGATGACTTCCATGTGCTGCACGAGCGCTCGCTGGTGCGGGCCTTCTCGTACCTGCTCGACCACTCGCCACCGCACGTGCACTGGATTGTCGCGTCCCGCCACCCACCCGAGCTGGACCTGGCCAGGCTGAAGCTCACCGAGCAGCTCGTGACGCTCGACGGCCGGGACTTGAGCCTGGACGGCGACGCCATCCGCGAGCTCGGCCTTCGCCTGTGCGGCGCCGCGCTCACGCCCGAGGACATCGAATTCCTCCGCGCGCGCACGGAGGGGTGGGTCGCAGGCGTCAAGCTGGCCCTGCTGTCCGCGGGCGAGCACGCGAGCGTGAGCGACGCGCTGAGGAAGGCCATTGGCTCCAACCACGACGTGGCGAAGTACCTGGCGGACGCGGTGCTGCGTGAGCAGCCCGAGGAGGTCCGCGAGTTCCTGGTCCTGAGCTCGGTGGTGGAGCAGCTCAACGGGGAGCTCTGCAACGCGCTCATGGGCATCACCCGCGGGCCCGCCCTGCTGGCGCACCTCGAGCGGTCACAGCTGTTCATCCAGCCGCTCGACGCCGAGCACCAGTGGTACCGGTACCATCCCCTGTTCCTCGACGTCCTGCGGGCCCAGCTCGCCTGCGACTACGGAGACCGCGTCCCGGGACTCCACCGCGCGGCGAGCGCATGGTTCGCCCAGCGCCAGATGCCGGACGAGGCGCTGACGCATGCGTTCGCCTCGGGCGACAGGGGCTGGTGCCTGGAGCTCACCGCCCGCTGCATGGAGGCGTGGATGCGCGAGGGCGAGATTGCCTCCGTCCTTCAGTGGACGGCCCGGCTGACGCCTGAGGAGGTCATCCGGTCGCCGGCCATCTGCGTGGGACACATCGCGTGCCTCGTCCTGTCCCGTCGCTTCGCGCACGCGACGTCGGCGCTCCAGGACGCCCAGTACCACCTCGAGACGGCGTACCCGGTGGCCTCCCCGGAGCGCGAACGGCTGTCGAAGCGGCTCGCGCACCTCACGCTGCTCCACGCCGTGCTGTCCGACTCGGCTCCGGACTCCGGAATCGACCTGGACGCCTCGCCGGGGTCCGAGGAGTCGGATGTCTTCATCGCTGGCGCGGTGCTGGCCGCGAAGGCCTACCAGGCGCTCCGGATGAACCGGTTCGATGCGATGCGCCGGCTCGCGCTGAGCGCGCGGGAGACGCTGCAGGGGCACAACAACCCCTTCCTGGTCGGGTACACGGACGTCCTCGTCGCGCTGGCGGACCGGGCGCAGGGGAACATGAAGGACGCCGCGGAGCGATGCGAGGAGGCCTTCGAGCGCGCGAGCCGCGGACGGCGCAACCCGGTGTGGGTGAATGCGGCGACGGCGCTCGCCAACGCTCGCTACGAGCAGAACCGGCTCGACGAAGCCGAAGCGCTCTGCGTCGAGGTGCTGCCGCTGCTCCCGCAGGCCTCCGTGTTCGAGACCTTCGCGCTCGCCTACCTCATGCTGGCCCGCATCAAGACGGTTCGCGGGAAGTACGCGGAGGCCTACCGGCTCCTGGACTACCTCCACAGTGTCCTCGAGTGCAGCCACCAGACGCGCTTCCTGGCCCACGTGTGCGGAGAGAAGATCCGCCTCTACCTGGTGGAACAGGCGCCCACGCGGATGAGGGTGGTGGCCCAGGAGTTCGGCCTGGGCGAGCGCATGCGGCGAGGGGAATGGAGCGAGAAGCGCTTCTACGACGAGACGTGGGAGCGGCTCGGGCTCGCGCAGGCCTGGGTGATGATGGTGCGAGGCCGCCACGACAAGGCGCACGCCATCCTGGAGACCCTGCGCGCCAGCGCCCATGAGGCGGGCTACGTGTCCCGCGAGACGGCGCTGCTGGCCGCGATTGCCGTGTGCCAGTGGCGGGCGGGGGACGCGCTGGCGGCCTTCGCCGCGCTGAACCGGGGCTTCGCGCTGGTGCAGCGCTTCGGCTTCGGGCGCAGCGTGTTCGACGAGACGCCGGGCTTGCAGGAGGTCGTCGTCGCGGCCGCCATGCAGCGGAAGCTGAGCTACGCCCTGCCGGCCCGCTACACCACGCGGTACCAGGACCTGCTGTCGGCGGGCCCCCGCGTCCCACGCGAGTTCGCGACGCCCCCCTCCGCGCCGCTGGAGCCACTCACCGAGCGCGAGCTCCAGATGCTCAAGCTGCTCGCGCAGGGGCTGAGCAACCAGGAGATCAGCGAGCGCTCCAACGTGGCGCTCTCCACGACCAAGTGGCACCTGCGGAACGTGTTCGCCAAGCTGGAGGTCACCACCCGCACCGCCGCCATCGTGAAGGCGCAGGAGCGACTGCAACGGAACCTGTGAGGGGGGCCACGGGCCCGTCGAGAAGGTAGAGGGCCTGGTTCCGCGAGGCTTCGAGAGGAGACCGGGATACCTCCGGTGTGACGGCGAGTGGTCCACCCACACTCCTCGTGGGAGGCGAGGCCGGACGCCGCCCGCAGCGGCTGGGCGCAGGTGGGATGTGGTGGACCTCGCGTCCCCTCCCCGCTCTAAGCTCCGGGGCAGTCCCCGCGTCCCCGCCATGTCGAGCCCAGGGGCGGATGAAACGGACGTCACGCGCCACCGCAGGCGCGGAATGGCTCCATGCCTCAGGAGAAGTCCTCATGTCCGCAACCACCATCCCCACCGTCGAGACCGAGCGCCTCGTCCTCTCCGGCCACCGCCTCGAGGACTTCGAGGAATGCCTCGCGATGTGGGCCGACCCGGCGGTCGTGCGCCACATCAGCGGCAAGCCGTCCACGCGGGAGGAGATGTGGGCGCGGCTCCTGCGCTACGTGGGCCACTGGCAGCTCCTGGGCTACGGCTTCTGGGTGGTGCGTGAGAAGGCCACCGGGCGCCTCGTGGGCGAGGTGGGGCTGGGCGACTTCCATCGCGACATGCAACCGTCACTGGACAGCGCCTTCGAGGCGGGGTGGGTGCTGGCGCCCTGGTCGCACGGCAAGGGCTACGCCACCGAGGCGGTGCGCGCCGCCCTCGCCTGGGCGGACGCCCACCTTCGTCCAGCGCGCATGGCGTGCATCATTGCCCCCGAGAATGTCGCCTCCATTCGCGTCGCCGAGAAATGCGGCTTCCGCCAGACCGGCCAGGGCGTCTACAAGGGTGAACCCTCGCTCATGTTCGAGCGCGTGTCACAGCCGGCGCCGGGGGCCCGATGATTCACGAGGTGGATTGAGTCCATGGCAACAACGAAGCGACCGGCACTCAAGCGCGCCAGGAACCCGATGCCCGCCCACGTCCGGGCGGCGCTCGTCGAGCGCGGATTGATGGACGCCTACAAGGCGCGGCCGCCGTACCAGCAGAACGACTACCTTGGCTGGATTGGCAGAGCCAAGCTCGAGGCCACCCGGCTCAAGCGTCTCAACCAGATGCTGGACGAACTGGCAGGAGGGACGAAGTACATGAACATGTCATGGTCCGGCGGACGGAAGCAGCGCTGAGTCGAACCTCGCTGCCGCTGACGTACGGACCACCGACGCGGCGACGGCCCCTCGCTCCATCTTCACGAAGAGGCATGGCACTTCGATTGGGCCAATGTGCCGCCCCGGGACACCTGGAGTGCATTCGGTGGCAAGCGGCCACTGAGACGTGCATGGCGCAACGCCTCACAGGGCTGCGCCAGGCATAGAACCGTTGCCTGTTCCCTCCATGCGGGCGCGCTTGGCTCCCCGCTGCTGCGGTGTCAGCCATGGCAAGGGCCAGGCAATAGTTACTCGTGCACCCTCCAGCCCGAGGAATAGCGCCTGACGAAAGGCGACGTGGCGCTGACCGTTGGCAAGGGCTCAGGCGTTAGAATGGACAGGATGATGACGCGATTCGTCCTGTTCCTCGCCGTGGTCTCGCTCTGGCTTTGGCCGACAGCGACGCAGGCATGTGTCTGCATCGTGGGTGGGGGTGACCTTCACCAAGACCTCAAAACGGCACGTGAACGTACGAGCGCAATCTATCGGGCTCGCGTCCTTCCATTTCCACCGGGCCCGCGTTGGGGCCCCGCGGAGGTCGAGGTCCTGGAGGTCTTCAAAGGGCAAGTCGCCGTGGGCGAGAAGTTCACAATCCCCACGAGTGGCGGAGGCGATTGCCTCATTCAGTTCCAGTCGGACACCGAGTACCTCATGTACGCCGAGCCTGAAAAACCCAGGTTCGTCTGGAGATGCTCCCGTACCCGGCCGTTGGACACCCCGGATGACCCGGAGCTGGACTGGCTCAGAACGGGGACGCTGCCTCGCATTCCAGTCGTGCTCCAGCGCGAGTCCGTGTCATGCGAGCCCTGCGACATAAACCGCATTGGCGGCCAGCTGACGGCCCGTCCAGGGAAAGCCCCCGTCGCTCCGCAAGAGGAACGCAAGGCACTCGCCTTGATGAAAGCCGGCCGTCCATTCTTCACCGACTCCAGCATGGCCTCAGATTCGGAGCGGCGGGTCATGGTGGGCAGGACGTGGGAAGGCAAGACGTTCGAGCTGACTCAGACGCCTGATGACTCCGTCGACGAGCCCTGCAGACAGCAGGTCCACCTCCGGTGGTGCAAGCGAATCGAAGTATCGAGGCCACACCCGGACAGCGGCCCATCCTTCCGCTGCATCGAGCCGGAGCCCGCTGCTCTGGTATGCGACGAAAACAAGAGCCGCACGTCGAAGTGGGAGCTCCCGGAGCCACTCTCCGCGGGCCAGTGCAGGTGGCGCACTCCCAACAATGCCAGGTGCACGCTCAGCAGCCCCCCTGCCCCACTCGCGGCGGGCGTGCCTGCGTCGCCAGTGCTGGTCTGCAGGCCCAAGGCGGGACACCAGCCCAATTACACATGCAGCGTCCAGCCTGCTCCGATGCCGCCACGGCCCGAGTAGACGACGAGGGCCTGGCCGGAGGTCGGCTGGGATTCATGGCACGTCATTGAACGGCGCTCCCCTGCGCCGCGAGCGCCACCCAGTTCAGCCACGAGACCGCCCGCGCGTTGCGCCGACTCCCCCAGGGCCGAGATGCGGGCACGTGCTGCCAGGTCCTGGCCCAGGTCACCGCGACGCCATCCCTTTCAGCCATGCCACAGGGCTTTTGCCTCGACCGCAAATGAAGCCGCTCCCAGCACCGTGCCTCGTGGCACGGCCCCCAAAGGCCCCTGCCATCAGGCCTCACGCCTTCGCGGGCTGCTTCCCTGCATCCTTGCCTTCGTCGCGGCCATGCACGGACGCAGGCGGGCTGGTCGCCTCCACGGCGGAGAACGTCTCCAGCACCTTGTACGTATGACTGGAGCCGCGCGGCACCAGCCAGGAGTCACCGGGGTTGAGCAGGATGACCTGTCCCTCCAGGTGCAGCTCCGCGCGCCCCTTCAGCACGTAGCCGACCGTCTCGTAGTCCCTCACGGTGAGGGGCGCGGCCTCCCCTGGTGGCTCGTCCTCCCACAGCCGCATCGACAGGCGGACGCCGGACGCCAGGTACTTCTGCCCCATCTCCCCCTTGGGAGAGTGCCGACTCTCCACCTTCTTCACGCTGGTGTCGCCCATGCCTTCTTCTCCGTTGGATGGCGGCGGGTACGCCGCGCGTCTGCCGTGAAGGTAAGGAAGGCCTCCAGCTGTCGACGAACCCCCGAAGCGGGCCGCCTGCCCGGCATACCAGGGGCCAGACATGCGAAGGCCCCGCCTCCCTGGTGAGGAGACCGGGCCTCGGGCACACACAAGCGTGGCCTGCGGATGCTTCAGATGGCGCGGACGTTCTGCGCCTGGAGGCCCTTCGGGCCGCGCGTCACGTCGAACTCCACCTGCTGCCCCTCCTGGAGGGTGCGGAAGCCATCCATGTTGATGGCGGTGTGGTGGCAGAAGACGTCCTCACCGTTCTCCTGAGCGATGAAGCCGAACCCCTTGGCGTCGTTGAACCACTTCACGGTACCAGTTGCCATGTGACCTTCTTCTTTCTGCTTCGTGGCCGCCGCCAAGGGCTGCCCGAACGACTGTGCGGAGCGGACATCGCGCCGGCGCCCTAACGACAAACCGCCCGGCATTTCCTGTCCACACGCGAACCGCCTTTCGGGCAGCCTGCCGTCCGCCAGCGGACACTCCGTATCCCGGGACTTCCCTGGCGCGTCGCCCGACGTCTGCCTCTCCGCACTTCCCGGGCGCCTCGCAGCGGGCACGCCTTCACACTTCTTCATCCCGCGCGGGCGCGGCCTTCATACCCGCCTTCTACCTTCCCGCCCGTCGTCACCTCACCGCCGGCCCGCTCGGTCCGGCCTCATTGGGAGCGTGGAAGCATGTTCGGGTTTCTCTTTGGAACGGCCTGCCTCGCCGGGCTCATCTACACCGTCCGCGGTGGACCTCACTGGCGCCACCCCTCACACCGCAGGGGCCGCTGGAGCGGACGCAACCGCCTTCGCTGGCTCTTCGAGCACCTGGATACGTCCCCCGGCCAGGA
This sequence comes from Pseudomyxococcus flavus, assembly GCF_050038885.1. Classification (NCBI taxonomy): domain Bacteria; kingdom Pseudomonadati; phylum Myxococcota; class Myxococcia; order Myxococcales; family Myxococcaceae; genus Pseudomyxococcus; species Pseudomyxococcus flavus. The sequence goes on from NZ_CP143624.1 coordinate 777,822, forward strand.
GAAGGTCCTCCTCAAGGCCGCGGACGATGTCATGGAGGCTTTCGCCAAGGCCCGCGACGAGCTCGGCCCCAGCCGCACCGCGGTGGGCACCGCTTTGCGCGGTGAGCACTTCGATGGTGCCGCCCTGCGCGAGCTCTTCGCTCGTCACGACGTGGCCATCGACAACGTGCGCCGCACGCTCCAAGGCGCGCTCGCCCAGGTCCATGAGGCGCTCGACCCGAAACAGCGCCGCGAGCTGGCGGACCTGCTCGAACACGGTCCTGGCTACGCCCACCGCTGGCATGGAGGCCACGGAGGCTGGCACCGCCGCTGTGGTGGGCCCGGTGGCTGGCGAAGTGGAGCGTTCGGGCACGGCGGAGGCCGCCACGGTGACGGCCCTGGCCCCTGGCGCACGGATGGCCCGCGCGAGGTGTGAGGCACACCCGGTCCGTCCCTGGATTCTCGAACGCCCGAAGGAGCATCCCCATGCGCCGCCGCCTGCTCATCGTCCTGCTCGCCCTGGGCACCGTCGGAGGCTACGCCTCCGGCTTCGCCCGCCTCGCCCGGCACCGCTCACACGAGCGCCATCACTGCCACCATGGCTCCGTGGAGCACGGCTGGAGTCCGAACAGCCCCCACGGGCGATGGGAGCCACCCGGCCATCCCAGGGTGACTTCCCCGTCGACGACCAGCCCCACCATCCACATCGCGCATCCCTGAAGTAGAAAGCAGTGCATGTCCACGCGCGTCCTGCTCATCGACGACGACACCCGGATGTATGAACTGCTCGCGCAGTACCTCGGGCAGAACGGCCTCACCGTCGCCCACGCCGCCGATGGTGGCCGGGGGCTCGCGGCGCTGGAGGCCAATGCCTACGACGCGGTGCTGCTCGACGTGATGATGCCGGGCATCGACGGCCTGGAGGTCTGCAAGCGCATCCGCGCCAAGAGCCGCATCCCCGTCATCATGCTCACCGCCAAGGGAGACGAGACGGACCGCGTGGTCGGCTTGGAGCTCGGCGCGGATGACTACCTCCCCAAGCCCTTCAGCCCTCGCGAGCTTCTCGCCCGGCTGAGGGCCGTGCTGCGGCGCTCGCAGCCCTCGGCGGTCGCGGACCGGCTGGAGGCCGGGGGCGTGTGCATCGACGTGGCCGGACGCGAGGTGCGCGTGGAGGAGCGGCCCGTGGAGCTGACTGGCCTGGAGTTCGACCTGCTCGTGGCGCTGGTGCGCAGGGCCGGGCGCGTCATCCCGCGCGACGCCCTGCTGGGAGAGGCCGGGCGCAGCGACACCGTGGTGGGTGAGCGCACCGTGGACGTGCACATCTCCCACCTGCGACAGAAGCTCGGCGACACGGGCACCCGCCTCATCAAGACGGTGCGCGGCGTGGGCTACGTCTTCGCCAAGGAGGGTGCGTGAGACGCGGCCGCCACGGCGGGCTCTTTCGGCCCCCGCACGGATGGGGCGACTGGGGAAACGCGCACGAATGCGGTCCCTGGGGGTACCGGCACCCGCCCCATGGCTACTGGCACATGGGGCGACTGGGGAGCTTCGTGCGCGCCCGGTTGCACCGGCGCCTCTTCCTGTGGTTCGGCCTGTCCATCATCGCCACGTGCGCGGTGGTGTTCACGGTGATGAGCCTGGTGGGCGGCGGCACGTGGAAACAGGAAGGCGAGCGGGTGCGCGCCTTCCTGAGCCACCGCTTCGAGGAGGTCTGGGACGAGCCAGCACGACGCAACGCGCTGGTGGACTCCATCGCCAGGGACTTGCAGGTTGGCGTGGAGCTGCGCGACGCGACCGGCGCCCTGCTGGCGCAGACGGAGCCGCCATGCCGGCGGCCCGAGCTCACGCTGCCCGTGATGCGCGACGGCGCCCTGCTGGGCTCGGTGGGCGCCTGCTACTCCAGCTTCCGTCCAAAGAGTCCCCTCAAGGTGGTGCTGCCGCTGGCGCTGTCGTGCATGGTGCTGTGGCTGGCCGCCGGCAAGCTCGCGAGGCGGCTCGCGCGCCCCATGGATGAGCTGGTGCGCGCCACCCGGGAGCTTGGCTCGGGCCGGCTGGACTCGCGCGCGGACATCGCGCCGCAGGTCACCGGTGAGTTCGCCGTGCTGGCGGATGCCTTCAACGACATGGCCGGGCGCATCGAGAAGCAGGTCGCGGACCAGCGCGAGCTGCTGGCCGCCGTGTCCCACGAGCTGCGCACGCCGCTGGCCCGGCTGCGCGTGCTGACGGAGCTGCTGCGGGACGGCGGCGGCAACCCGAAGACGCTGGACCAGGTGGACCGGGAGGTCGTGGAGCTGGACGCGCTGGTGGGCGAGCTGCTCGCCAGCTCCCGGCTGGACTTCGGCCAGCTCACGCCGCGTGTCCTCGACGGCCGGACACTCGCCACGCAGGCCCTGGAGCGTGCCGGGCTGACCAGCGCCATCCTGGACGCGGACGTGGAGCACGCCGGGCTCGTCGGCGACGCGACGCTGCTGGGCCGCGCGCTGGCGAACCTCCTGGAGAATGCACGCAAGCACGGCACCGGCGCCGAGGCGCTGCGACTCCTGGAGCGAGGCGAGCACCTGGCCTTCTGCGTGGACGACCGCGGACCGGGGCTCCAGCCGGGCGAGGACGAGCGCATCTTCCGCCCCTTCTATCGGAAGGACTCGGGCGCGGAGGCCCGCGAGGCGGGTTCGCTGGGCCTGGGGCTGGCGCTGGTCCAACGCATCGCGCACGCGCACGGCGGAGACGTCTTCGCGGAGAACCGTCCAGGCGGAGGCGCCCGGGTGGGCTTCACCGTGCGGAAGGTCGGCCCGCCGAGCACGGAGCGCCGCCCAGCCGCGTGAAGCGCGAGGCGAGGGATGGCGCCCCTCTCCTCGCCCCACTTCGCGTGCGCGCCGAGGAGAGGGGCCCGGCGATACGTCGCTCCGACGAGCCGGGGACTCTCGGCATGGGGTGCGAGTCGACGAAAGAGGCAGCTCCCCGCGCCCCTACCTCACGCATGCGACGGAGGACCGAGCGCGACGGCTCGTCGCTCCGGCGAGCCGGACACTCCCAACGTGAGGCGAAAGCCGAGGGGTTGGCCCCCTGTCCCACCTTGCGCGCGCCGCTAGACGAGCGCAGCGGGCGTCGGCATCGACGCGCCGGGCGCTCCCGCGAGGAGCGCTCCGGCTCACGCCGCTGTCACTTCTGTGCGGACGCGTCCTCTGCGGTGAAGGTGAACGACGCCTCCGCCGGCGCATCGTCCTTCACGGTGACCTCGGCCGTCTTCGTGCCGAGCGTCTCGTGCCAGGCCTCCACCGTGTACGTCCCCGCGGGCAGGCCCTCGAGCGAGAACGCGCCGTCCTCGCCCGTCGTCGCGAAGTACGGATTCTCGTTGCGGACGACGAACGCCGACATCCACGGGTGCACGTCGCACTTGAGCTTCAGCACGTCGGCATCCGCGGGCATCGGCCGCTCCACGGGCGCGCCCGACGGCGGCTGCGCGACGTTGAACGCCGGCTTGGTGCCCACGATGCCGCGCACGTTGTGCAGCGTGCCGTCGCTGTTCTTGAACGCCACCTGCTGGCCCACCATCGCCCCCTGGACGCGCGGCACATAGGTGCACTTCGACTGGTCCACCACCACCGGGGTGCGCGGCGCCGGGGGCGCACCGGCGACCTGGCCTTTCACGCGCACCAGCACGTTCTGCAGGTTCCCGTCCTTCACCAGCACCGACGCATCCTTCGTCGCCATGCCCTCGCACGCCGGGTCATTGCTGGCGGGGATGTCGGCGGCCTCGGGCGGCGTGCCGGTGAACTTCACCGTGCCCTTCACCACGCCCTTGCCCGCCGGAGCCACGGGCGCGGCGGCAGCGCCTTCGGGCGCCTGGATGGGCGAGGCGGCGTGCTCCTTCTTCGCGGCGGGCGCCGCGGCAGGTGCCGCCGCGGCTGGAGCGGCCTCCTCCTTCTTGCAGGCAGAGAGGGTCAGCAGCCCCGCGGTCCCCAGCAGCGTCAGGCCGAGCGTGCGCAGCGTCATCGTGCAATCTCCTCGGAAAGTCAGGTGATGCGTCTGCCCACCTCGTAGCGAAAGGGGCAGCGCATGTCCAACCCACCGAGACGCCGCGAAGGCGGGCTGTCTACTCGCGGCGGCTGACGCTGAAGGCGGCCAGGCCCACGAACACCGCGGCGAAGGCCACCAGCACCGGCACCTCCAGCCCCGCCGAGGACGCGGAAGCGCCCAGCGCCACCGACGCGTCCGCGCCGTACAGCGCCCGACGCACGCCTTCCACGGAGTAGCGCATCGGGTTGAGCCGCATCACCCAGGCCAGCCAGGTATCCGCGCCCTTGAGCGGGAACATGGCGCCGGACAGCACCCACATGGGCAGCAGCACGATGCTCATCACCGCGTGGTAGCCCGCACTGGAGCGCACCCACCACGCCAGCGACATGCCCATGCCCGTCAGCGCCAGCGCCGACAGCACCATGACGGCCAGCAGCAACGGCACGTTCAGCGTGGCCGCGCTCACGCCCGCCAGCGGCGCCAGCAGCAGGAACAGCGACGCCTGGAGCAGCGCGATGGCCGACGAGCCCAGCGCCTTGCCCAGCACCACCGCCAGCCGGGAGCCGGGCCCGGCGAGCACCGCCTGGAGGAAGCCCTCCTTCCGGTCCTCGATGACGGTAATCGTCGCGAAGATGGCGCTGAACAGCAGCACCATGGTGACGACGCCGGGGAAGAAGAACTGCTGGTAGCCCAGCCCCTGCGCGCCCTCCACGCGGAACGAGCCCGCGAAGCCAGAGCCGATGACGAACCAGAAGAGGATGGGCTGCGCGAGCGCGCCCACCACCCGGGACGGCTGGCGGAAGAAGCGCACGATGTCGCGCATCATCAGGACCCGCACCGTCGCCCACTGGAGCGCGAGCGTCCCGGGCGGAGTCGACACGGCCGGGGCCCCGGCGTTCATCGGTTCGGGGGCGGCGGACAGCTCGGCGCTCATCGACGTCTCCTCGGCGCGGGTTCAGCGGTGGGCACGTCCGCGCCCAGCGCGCGCCCCGTCAGCTGGAGGAACACGTCCGCCAGCGTGGGCCGGCGCAGCGACACGGAGGTCAGCCTCCCGGCCGGGAAGGCCTCCACCAACCGGGGCACCAGCGCGTGGCCCTGCGAGGCCTCCACCTGCACCCGGCCCTCCACCACCTTCGCGTCCAGGCCCAGCCGCTCGCGGAGCTCGGCCGCCAGGGACTCGGGATTGGACGCTTCCACGGAGAGGATGTCCCCGCCCATGCGGGAGGCCAGCGCCTGCGGCGTGTCGCACGCCACCAGCCGGCCCGCATCCAGCACCGCCAGCCGGTCGCAGACCTCGGCCTCGTCCGCGCGGTGCGTGGTGAGCAGCACCGTGAGGCCCTCGCTGTCGCGCAGCCGCTTCAGGTGCGCCCAGAAGGTGCGGAAGGCCGCCTCGTCCAGGCCCTGCGTGGGCTCGTCCATGAGCAGCACGCGCGGCTGGTGCACCAGCGCCCGCGCCAGCTCCAGTCGGCGGCGCATGCCCCCGGACCACGTGGACACGCGCTCGTCGCCACGGTCGGCCAGGCCGATGAGCGACAGCATCGCTTCCACCCGCTCGCGCGCCCGTGGACCACCCAGGCCATACAGCCGGGCGCCGAGCATCAGGTTCTCCCGCGCGGTGAGCAGGTCATCCAGGCTGCTGCGCTGGAAGATGATGCCCATCTGCCGGCGCAGCGATGGGTCGCTCAGCGCCAGCTCGCGGCCCTCGAAGCGCACCTGTCCCGCATGGGGGGCCAGCAGGCCCGCGAGGACCTGGAACGTGGTGGACTTGCCCGCGCCGTTGGGCCCCAGGAGGCCCAGGATCTCCCCCGGCCGCACCGACAGGGACAGGCCATCCACGGCCGTGCGCCCCTTGAAGCGGCGCGTGAGCCCCTCCAGCTGGAGCAGCGGAAGGGAGGTGGCGGTGGAGACCTGAATCTGGGGCATGAATGGGCGTCCCCCGTGCGCCCCGGACGCTATCCGCGAGGAACGCGGTCCAGCGCCAGCGCGGCGAACAGGACGGTGAGGTAGATGAGTGAGAAGAAGAACGTCTGGCGAGCCCAGGTGTTTCCCAGCCGCCGGAAGAAGCCCCACGCCCCCAGCCCGAGGAAGCTCAGCCCCAGCACCACCGCCGAGGCCAGGTACCACGTCCCCGCGATATGGAGCTGGAAGGGCAGGAGCGTCATCGGAATCAGCGCCACCAGGTAGAGCACCACCTGCGCGCGGCTGGACTCGTCACCGCGCTCCAGGGGAACCGACTTGAGGCCCGCCGCCCGGTACTCCTCCTTGCGGAACAGGGCGATGGCGATGAAGTGCGGCATCTGCCAGAGGAACATGATGGCGAAGAGCGCGAAGCCCCCCGCGTCCACCTGGTTCGTCACCGCCGTCCAGCCCATGAGCGGGGGCAGCGCGCCGGGCACCGCGCCCACCAGCATGGCGGCGGACGTGCGCGCCTTCAGCGGCGTGTACGCCAGCACGTAGCTCAAGAGCGCCAGCAGGCCCAGCGCGGCGGTCAGCACATTGGCGCCCAGCGCCAGCGCCGGCAGCGACACGGCCGCCAGGGAGATGCCGAACCACAGCGCCACCGCCGGCTCCATGCGACCGGAGGGCAGCGGCCGGTTGCGGGTGCGCGCCATGAACTGGTCGCTGTGCCGCTCCCAGTAGCAGTTGAGGGCATTGGCCGCGCCCACGGTGCCCGCCGTGGCCAGCAGCGTCACCAGCGCGTTGACGGCGCCCAGGCTGCCGGGCGCCAGCCACATGCCGCCCGCCGCGGTGACGAGCACCAGGGTGGAGAGGCGCGGCTTGGTGAGGGAGATCAGGTCGGACGCGACTGTCGGCAGGGACTCGGCACGCGCGTTCACACAGACTCCAGGGGGTGGGCACGACAGTCAGGCTGCCGGCGCGGTAACGGACTTCCCATACAGGCACCACCCGGGGGTGGGCAAGGACACGGCACCCCAGGGAGACCGCGGGGGACGGACGCCCGGCTGGCCCCCGTGACACGTCACGGCGACACCGGATTCCCGCCACCCACCCCGGTGCGCTCGGGACGACAAACGCCTCGGGGCATAACGTCAGGGCGCCGGTGGCATCAACCACGACAACGGGGCTGACCGCGCGTTCTACTGCCCGCGCGCATCAGCCCCGCTTGTCCCGCGCCCCGGTGGCGCCGGGCCTGCTCAGCCGCCCGACAGGGACCGGGCGGCCGAGGCGTGCTCGCCGCTCGGGTCGCGCTTCAGGTACTCCTGGGCCAGCATCCTCGCCTTGGCGCCCTGCTTCGCGTCCTTCGCCAGCAGCGTGGCGTAGAAGTAGTAGGCGGGCGTGTACGCCTCGTCCGCGTTGAGGGCGCGCTGGTACGTCTCGTCCGCCTTCGCCGCGTCGCCCTTGCCCTGGAACACCCGCCCCAGCTCGGTGAGCGCCATGGCCGCGCGGTCCGCCTGACCGATGAACTCCTGGCTCGCCTTCTCCAACTGCTCCTGGGCCTTCGCCCACTCGGAGCGCTCGCGGTAGATGGCGCCCATGGCCAGCCGGGCCTCCGGGTTCTTCGCCTTCGGGTCCTTCACCGCACGCTGGTACTGGGCCAGGGCCTCATCCAGCTTGCCCTGGCGGCGGTACGCGTTGCCCAGCATCACCACCAGCTTGGGGCTGTCGCCCATCGTCTTCAGGGCCGTCTGGAGCGCATCCGCGGCTTCCTTCTCGCCGCCCTGCTTGCCCATCAGCGACTTCGCCAGCTCGACGTAGAACTGGGCGCGCGAGCTGTCCATGCGGATGGCCTTGCGAATCTCATCGGCGGCCGCGTCGAAGTTGCCCTCCGCCAGCAGCCGGCGGCCCTTGATGAGGTGCAGCTCCGGGTTCTGCTTGTCGAGCGAGAAGCCGGTGTCCTCGCTCTTGAGCATCTCCGCGCGGGCCTTTTCCTTCTCGACTGGCACCGCGGTGGCCTCGGCGAGCTTCTGCTGCATGTCCGGCTTCATGTCCGCCATGGCCGTCGACACGCGGCTGATCAGCAGCGAACGGGCCAGGTGCGCGGCGGCGAGCTGCCGTGGCGACGGCGGTGGGTCCGCCTCCAGGAGCTTCTTCAGCATGGTGTGGGCCAGCCCGAAGTTGGGCGAGTCCTGCTCCAGCATCAGCAGCGAGCGCCCCAGCAGCGACTCCGGGTGGTCCTTCTCGTACCGGAGGGCGAAGTCGTAGTTCCGCCAGGCGGCGGCGTCCTGCCCCAGCCGCCGGTACACCGTGCCCAGGCCCGCGTAGGTGCGCGGGTCATCCGGCGACAGCACCTGCGCGCGGTCCAGGCTGTCGCGGCCACGCTCCAGGTCGCCCGCGTTCATCTGGATGAGGCCCAGCGTGAGGTACAGCAGCGAGCTGGAGCGGCCCTCCGCGTCCAGGCCCTTCACCTTCTCCTCGAGCTGCCCCAGGGCGTCCTTGCCCTTGCCGCTGTAGGTCTGGATGAGCGCCTCGGCCGCGATGAGGTGCGAGCTGAGGTCGCCGCCCTTCTTTCCAGCGGCCAGGTGCTCCTCGGCCTGCCGGCGCGCGTCGTCACCCCCACCGTGCTCACCCCAGCGGATGGCCCAGGCGTAGGCGAGATAGCCGTGCGCCACGGAGGAGTCGGCGTCCACCTCCAGCGCCTGGTCCGCGGCCTCGACGGCCTTCTTGTAGCTGTCGAAGGAGTCGTGCTTGAGCAGCTCGCTGGCCGCATCCAGGCTCTTCTTCAGCTCGCGCGACTTCTGCCGGGCGTTGGCCGAGTACCAGCCATACCCGATGGCGAACACCGGGATGGCCACCAGCAGGGCCAGCGTCACCATCTTGTTGCCACGGCCGCCCGACGAGGCGCGGCGGCGCGACACCGGCTCGTCGTCCTCGTCCTCGTCCACCTCCTCCACGACCACCTGGGGGCGGCGGGGCTGGGGGGCGGGACGCGGCGCCTCGGCGCGCGCGGTGGCCGCCGGGGCCGGCGCGGGCGAGGCCGCAGCGGGCTTGGCCGCCGGCGCATCCGCCGCCCCGGTCGCCGCGACATTGGAGAGCGCGGAGGCGGACTGCTGGGTGGCGGACGGAGCCGGCGCCGCCGTGGGCGCGGGCGGAGCCGCGGGGGCGGCCGCCGCGGGGCGCGGCAGCTCGATCTTGTGCTGCTGGAGCAGCGTGACGGTCTCCGGGTCACCCGGATCCGCCGTATAGGCCTTGAGGAGGTTCGCCTTGCCGGGCTCAACCTCGCCCGTCTTCAGCTGGAGGGCGCCGGCCATGCGCAGCGCCGCCTTGTCGTCGGGCTGGACCTGAAGGGCCCCGAGCGCCTCCTCCAGCGCCTTCTTGTCCTTGCCCTGCTCCGCATAGACGCGGGCGAGCAGGAGGCGGGGGTCTGCCGCGTTCGGGTGCGCCTTCACCCCCTTCTTGCAGACGACCATCGCCTCCATGAAGCGGCCCATGCTCAGGTACGCTTCGGCGAGGGGCTTGTAGGCCGCCGACGAAGGGTCGGAGGCAAACGCATGTTCAAGCTTCGCGAGCTCGGCCGGGCTCAACGTCTTCGAAGGGGAGATAGACATTAACGGGGGGCAGCAAAACGGGCGGGAAGGATACGCCTGACAAGAGCGGTTTTTATGGCACCCGGTACGCAGCACGTCAATCGCCGGAATCCATGTTCGAAGCTTGCGCTTGACACCGCGAAGGGCCTCCGGTACTAGCCCATCCCACTTCGGCGGCCCCAAACCGCCGAGGCGCAGAAGGCAGGACCGTTGTGGGGGTGTAGCTCAGTTGGGAGAGCGTCGCGTTCGCAATGCGAAGGTCGTCGGTTCGATCCCGTCCACCTCCACCATGCAACAAACGAAGGGCCTCACGGGAAACCGTGAGGCCCTTTGCATTTGCGGGCTCCCCGACGAACTGCCGAATTGCAAAGCATCCGGGCTTTGTTATCCGGTGCCGATGACCGACCAGCCCGCCTCTTTGTCGTTCTTCGCCCGCTTCTGGCTCGCCTGGCTGTGCTTCTGGCGCTGCCTCGTGTCCCGCGAGTTCGCCCAGGCCGTGCTGCCCGCGAGCAAGGCGTACGACGCAGGCCAGCTCGCCCAGCTTCCCTCGGGTGGCCCCGCCCCCACGCCGCTCCGCAAGCAGGAAGAAGCGCGGCCCGCCCCCCGGGCGCCCGAGCCGCCCCCTGCCCTGCCGCCCGAGCGCGAGCACGCCAGTGCCCTCTCCCTGCTGGGCATGCTCCAGCGAGAGGGCCGCTTCGTGGACTTCCTCCAGGAGAACGTCTCCGCCTTCTCGGACGCGGAGGTCGGCGCCGCGGCGCGCATCGTCCATGAAGGCTGCCGCAAGGTGGCGCAGACGTACCTGACGCTGGAGCCGGTGCTGCCCCAGTCGGAAGGCGACGCGGTGGCCGTGCCCGTCGGGTTCGACGCCCAGCGCATCCGCCTCACCGGCAGCGTGGCCGGCCAGCCGCCCTACAACGGAGTGCTGCGCCACCACGGCTGGATGACGACGGCGGTGAAGCTACCCACGGTGAGCCCCGCCATCGACCCGCGCGTGCTTGCTCCCGCGGAGGTCGAGCTTTCCTGAGCCGGCCGCCGCGGCCCCACAGCGCGAACAAACAGGCGCCTTCCAGGAGTTCTCGTCCGATATGGCCCGCTATTCCATTGGCATCGACCTGGGTACCACGCACTCCGCGGTGTCGTACTTCAACCTGGAGGAGGGCAAGCCGCGAGGCGGCGCGCAGTCCATGCTGCCCGTCCCCCAGCTGACGGCGCCCGGCACCGTCGAGGCCCGTCCGCTGCTGCCCTCCTTCCTCTATCTGCCCTCCACGCAGGAGTTCCCCGCGGGCAGCCTCGCGCTGCCGTGGAAGCCGGAGGCCAGCACCCTCATCGGTGAGTTCGCCCGCACGCATGGCGCCAAGGTGCCCACCCGGCTGGTGTCCTCCGCCAAGAGCTGGCTGTCCCACCCGGGCGTGGACCGGCGCGCGGCGCTGCTGCCATGGCAGGCGCCCGAGGAGGTGCAGCGCATCTCCCCTCTCGACGCCTCCGCGCGCTACCTGCGGCACCTGAAGGACGCGTGGGACCACACCTTCGCCCGCGAGCGCGACGAGTCCGGCAACGTCCTGGCCGAGCAGGACGTCATCATCACCGTCCCCGCCTCCTTCGACGCGGCGGCGCGCGACTTGACGCTGGAGGCCGCCAAGGCGGCGGGCATCCCCAACCTCACGCTGCTCGAGGAGCCCCAGGCCGCGCTCTACGCGTGGCTGGAGGCCATGGGGGAGAACTTCCGCAAGCAGGTGAAGCCCGGCGAGGTCATCCTCGTGGTGGATGTGGGCGGCGGCACCTCCGACTTCTCCGTCATCACCGTGCGCGACAACGAGGGGGATTTGGAGCTGCTGCGCGTGGCCGTGGGCGACCACATCCTGCTGGGCGGCGACAACATGGACCTGGCGCTGGCGCACACGCTGAACCAGCGGCTGGCCGCCGAGGGCAAGAAGCTGGATGCCTGGCAGTTCAACGCCCTCACCTACGGCTGCCGCCACGCGAAGGAGGCGCTCTACGCCGACCCGTCCCTGGAGCGCGCGCCCATCTCCGTGCCGGGCCGGGGCTCGTCGCTCATCGGCGGCACGCTGCGCACGGAGCTGACGCGCGAGGAGCTGGACCGCGTCCTCACCGACGGCTTCTTCCCGGTGACGCCCGTCACCGAGCTGCCGCGCACCGCGCGCCGCACGGGCCTGGCACAGATGGCCCTGCCCTACGCCCAGGACGCCGGCGTGTCCCGGCACCTGGCCGCCTTCCTCACGCGGCAGGCGCAGGCGCTCGCCGCCAGCCCGGACGCGCCGGTGGACGTGAGCGGCAAGGCCTTCCTCCACCCCACGGCGGTGCTCTTCAACGGCGGCGTCTTCAAGGCCGGCCCGCTGAAGGCGCGCGTCATGGAGGTGCTCAACGGCTGGCTCACGGCGGACGGCGGCGCGCCGGCCAAGGAGCTGGAGGGCGCGGACCTGGACCTCGCGGTGGCGCGCGGCGCCGCCTACTACGGCTGGGTGCGCCAGGGCCACGGCCTGCGCATCCGCGGCGGCACGGCCCGCGCCTACTACGTGGGCGTGGAGACGGCGATGCCCGCGGTGCCCGGCATGGAGCCCCCCGTGAAGGCGCTCTGCGTGGCCCCCTTCGGCATGGAGGAAGGCACGCAGGCGGACGTCCCGCCCCAGGAGTTCGGGCTCGTCACCGGGGAGCCCACCAGCTTCCGCTTCTTCTCCTCGTCCCTGCGGCGCGACGACAAGGTGGGCGTCATGCTGGAGGACGTGGACACCGAGCTGGCCAGCGGCGGGCTGGAGGAGCTGGCCCCCATTGAAACGACCATGCCGGGACAGCCCTCGGCCTTCAGTGACTTGACGCCCGTCAACCTCCAGGCGGCCGTCACGGAGGTGGGCACGCTGGAGCTCCGGTGCCTGGAGAAGGATGGCCCCGGGCGCTGGAAGCTGGAGCTCAACGTCCGCATGAAGGAGTAGAAAGCCATCCGTCAATCGGAGGCGTATGCGAATCGTTGGCATCGACCTGGGCACCACCCATTGCGCCGTGGCATCCGTGGACCCCTCGCGGGGCGCGGGTGCCCCCGTCGAGGACTTCCCCCTTCCCCAGCTCGTCCGGCAAGGCGAGGTGGCGCCCCGGGCCCTGCTGCCCTCCACCGTGTACGTGCCCGCCGGCCACGAGCTGGCCGCGGACTCCCTGACGCTGCCCTGGGGGGATGACGGCGGGCCCTATGTGGTGGGCGAGCTGGCGCGCTGGCAGGGCGCGCGCGTGCCGGGGCGGCTGGTGGCCAGCGCCAAGAGCTGGCTGTGCCACCCGGGCGTGGACCGCTCCGCGCCCATCCTCCCCTGGGGCGCGCCCGCGGACGTCCAGAAGCTGTCCCCGGTGGACGCCAGCGCCCTGCTGCTGACGCACATGGCCCGCGCGTGGGATTACGCGCACCCGGACGCGCCCCTGTCGAAGCAGGAGGTGGTGATTACCGTCCCGGCCTCCTTCGACGAGGCGGCGCGCGCCCTCACGGTGAGCGCGGCGCGCAAGGCCGGGCTGGAGAAGTTCACCCTGCTGGAGGAGCCGCAGGCGGCCTTCTACGACTACACCGCGCGCCACCGGGCGGACCTGGACAAGACGCTCTCCCACGTCCGGCTGGTGCTGGTGGTGGACGTGGGCGGCGGCACCACGGACTTCACGCTGGTGCACGCGGGCGTGTCCCCCGAGGGGCCCATGCTGCGGCGCCTGGCCGTGGGCGACCACCTGATGCTGGGCGGCGACAACATGGACGCCGCGCTGGCCCGCCGGGTGGAGGAGAAGCTCTTTTCGGACGGCCGCCGCCTGTCCGCCACCCAGTGGACGCAGGCCATCCAGGCCGCGCGCACCGCGAAGGAGGCGCTGCTGGGCCACGCGCCGCCGGAGAAGCACGGCGTCTCGCTGGTGGGAGGCGGCAGCAAGCTGCTGGGCGGCACGCTGTCCACGGAACTGACGCGCGACGAGGCCCAGGCGCTGGTGCTGGACGGCTTCTTCCCCCGCACCGCGCCCGCGGACCGGCCCCGCCGCGCCGCGCGCATGGCGCTCCAGGAGCTGGGCCTGCCCTACGTGCAGGACGCGGCGGTGACGCGACACCTGGCGGCCTTCCTCGCGCAGCACGCGGCGGCGGGCTTCGCGGCGCTCGGCGAGACGTCACCGGCGGAGGGCGCCCTGCCCCGCCCGGATGCCATCCTGCTCAACGGCGGCGTGTTCAACTCGCCCCAGATTTCCGAGCGACTGGTGGACGCCCTCTCCGCGTGGTGGCCGGACGCGCCGCGCATCGCCTTGCTGCGGCACGAGTCGCTCGAGCTCGCGGTGGCCCGGGGCGCCGCGTACTACGGGCTGGTGCGACGCGGCCATGGCCTGCGCATTGGCGGCGGCGCGGCGCGCGCGTACTACGTGGGGCTCCAGCGCGCGGCGGACAGCGCCGAGCAGCCCGCGCTGTGCCTCATCCCCCGCGGCTTCGAGGAGGGCCAGAAGGTGGACCTGGGCGAGCGCCCCTTCTCGCTCACCCTGGGGCGCCCGGTGCAGTTCCAGCTCTACTCCACCACCAGCGACCGCATCGACAAGCCGGGTGACCTGGTGCCCCTGGCCGAGGACCTCAAGCCCCTGCCCCCCATCCACACGCTGCTCAAGGGGGCCTCGGGCAAGGTGGCCGAGGTGCCGGTGCACCTGCAGGCGGCGCTGACGGAGATTGGCACGCTGGAGCTGTACTGCGTCTCCAACGCGGCGGACGAGCGGTGGCGCCTGGAGTTCGAGCTGCGCGGCACGGGCGGCTCCCACGAGCTGACCGTCACCGAGTCCATGCCCGCGCGCTTCGTCGAGGCGAAGGACAACATCGAGCGCGTCTACGGCAGCAAGCCGCTGCCCATTGGCCCCAAGGACGTGAAGCAGCTCAGCCGCACGCTGGAGAAGGCCCTGGGCCCGCGCGAGACGTGGCGCGTGCCGGTGCTGCGGGAGATGTGGAGCACGCTGTTCGCGGGCGCCAGCAAGCGCCGCCGCACCGAGGACCACGAGCGCGTCTTCTACAGCCTCACCGGCTTCAGCCTGCGGCCGGGCTTCGGCTACCCGCTGGACGGCTGGCGCGCGGAGCAGACCTTCGGCCTCTTCGACGCCCTGGTGCAGCACCACACCGACAAGGCGGTGTGGACGGAGTTCTGGGTGATGTGGCGCCGCATCGCCGGCGGGCTCGACGAGGCGCGGCAGCAGAAGCTGTACGCGTACCTCCAGCCCCACCTCGCCCGGAAGGTGCCGCCGGACGCGCCGCCGCCCGGGAAGCTCAAGGGCATCCAGCCGGAGGGCCTGGAGGAGATGGTCCGCACCGCGGCCTCGCTGGAGCACCTGCAGCCCGGCGACAAGGCGGAGCTGGGCCGGTGGATTGCCGCGCGCCTGAAGGCCGAGGCGAAGTCCGGCGGCCCCTGGGCCTGGTCCCTGGGCCGGCTGGGCGCGCGCGTGCCGCTGTATGGCAGCAGCCACAAGGTGGTGGACGTGGAGACGGCCGAGGCGTGGCTCACGCTGCTCCTGGAGCTGGACCTGCGGAAGATTGACGGCGCGTCCTTCGCGGCGGCCCAGCTCGCGCGGCTCACGGGGGACCGCACACGGGACTTGGACCCGGCGCTGCGCGAGCGCACGGCCCAGGCCCTGCTGGCGGCGAAGGCCTCCGAGACGTGGGTGCGCATGGTGCGCGAGGTCGTGGCCCTGGAAGCGGCCGACGAGGCGCGCGCGCTTGGCGACACGCTGCCCGCGGGCCTGCGCCTGTCCTGACGCGCTTCATCGGGTGGCGCGGACCCGCCGGGGAGGAGGCGCATCCACCGCCTCCTCGGCGTCCGCAGGGCCCGGGCGTCCTGGACAGTGGCCGTCCCGTCGGGATGTCTTGTGGGAAAAGCTCCCGCCGCGGCCGGCCCCGAAGCGGTCCGGCGCTCGGCAGCGAGCGTTGCGAGGTGGATCAGCCCTGCACGGCGGCGGCGGGCTCGGCGGGCACTTCCGCCGGCTCGGGCCGGGCAGCAGCGGCGTCCGTCACCACCTGGAGCACCGGCGCCGTGTCCTCCACGGGCGTGGCGGCGGCCTCCTTGGCGGCCTTGGGCTTCTTGCTGCCGGCGCCCGAGCGGCACGTGCGGCACCAGGGCTGATTGCGGATGGCGCCATCCGCCATCTTCCGCAGCCCGAACTGCGCCAGCGGCTTCAGCGTCTTGCACTTGATGCACATCAACGAGATGAGCACCTCGTGACCGTCCGCGTCGTAGACGGCGGACTTGCGACGCTTGCGCGGCTGGCCCTGCCCCGGTTCACGCTGCTTCGCCTTCTCCGGCGCAGCCGGCGCCATCATCGGGGTCACTTTGTAGAGCATGTCGGTTCCTCCAGCTCACGGGAGTCCGCACACGCAGGCCCTGGGCCACCTCGGAGCGGACACTCGCAGGGACTAGAGTAGGACCTCCTCTTCCCGTTGGAAACTGATCCCAGGCCGAAAAATCGGCCCCGGGAGCGTTTCCGCCGTCCTTCCGCCGGGTTGAGCCCTTCCGTTCAATCCCAGCGGATCAGCCATCGGTCGAATTTTCAGCCGGGGCTCTCTCAGCGTGGCGGGTGGGGGCAGCCTGCGACACCGGTGTAGCGCACGCGCCCCAGCGCGGGCGCGGCGAGCGTGCCCCCCTGGGCTTTCCCGTAGTCGATGAGCGCCTGGCGCAGGTCGAGCCCCCTCACCGGGGACAGGTCGGCGCGCTCCGGTGGCAGGGCGCGCGTGACGGGCCCCAGGCCGTCGCCGCCCCGCGCCAGGAAGTCCGGCAGGGCCACGCGATACAGGTGCTCGGGCTGGAGCGGCTTGCCACCCGTGAGCGACACCCCCTGGAGCCGTCGCGGTCCCGGGCAGCGGTCCAGCGTCACCTCCAGGCCGGAGACAGCGAAGACGGCGCCCCGCTCATCGGCATGGGCCAGCGACATCAGCCGCGTCAGCTCGGCGCCCGTCAAGGTGATGACCGCCACCATGTTGTCGAAGGGCAGCGCCTCGAACACATGACCGAACGTCAGCGGCCCCGCTGGGAGGTCCGCGCGGATGCCGCCCGGGTTCATCACCCCGACGTCCGCGCGAGCCGACGCGCGCAGCACGTCCGCCACGAGGTTGCCCAGGGCGCCTTCGGCCGTGTACCCGCGGACGAGCGGGGTGGGCGCCACCAGCCCCACTTGGCGGTGCTGCGCCTCCCGCGCGAGCTCGAGCGCCGGCGCCAGCAGCGGCGCCACCTGGGCGTCGGGCACCACCTGCGTGCCCAGGAAGTCCGCGGGCGCCAGGCGCACCTCGGGCTGCGCCCCCAGGCGACGCCCATCACACGAGCCCGACGCCGCGTCCACCTTCGCACAGAGGGGAATGGCGGCCTGGATGCGGGTGCGCTCGGGGATGACCCGGCGGCGCACCGGGTCGACGTACAGCTCCACCACGCCCAGCGAGCGCGCCAGCCCCGACGTCTCGATGACGGGCACGTCGCCGAAGAAGTGCCCCATCGTCTGGTGCGTGTGCCCCGCCACCACCGCGTCCAGCGTGCCCGGCGGAAGCGCGTCCAGCATCGCCAGGATTTCCGCGTCACCCCGGTCACAGCTCGACGTGTCGCGGGGGTCGCGCAGGTCCGCGCACTTGCCGCCCGCGTGCGCCACCGCCACCACCACCTCCGCGCCTCGCGCACGCAGGGAGCGCGAAGCGTCCAGCGCGGCGGGCGCCAGGGGCAGGAAGCGCAACGACGTCACATTGGCGGGATTGGTGACATTGGGGGTGGACTCCGTGGTGAGCCCGAGCACGCCCACCTTCACGCCCTTCACCGTCGTCAGGAACGTGCCGTCGTTGCCCATCCAGGCGGGGGCCTTCCCGGTGGCGGCCTCGCGGAGGTTCGCGGACAACATCGGGAAGCGGGCCTGGCGGACGCGGGCCTTGAGCGCGCCCAGCGGATCCTCCCCGGCGCCGAGCGCCATGGAACCCGGGCCCTCGGGGCCATAGTCGAACTCGTGGTTGCCAATGGCCGCGGCGGCCACGCCCAGGTGGTTGTACACGTCGATGACGACGGCACCCTCCGTGAGGTTGGAGGGCAACGTGCCCTGGAACATGTCCCCCGCGTCGAGCAGCAACACGCCGTCCGGGTTGTCCGCTCGCAGCCGCGCCACATAGGCCGAGAGCGTGGCCGCCCCGCCCTCTTCCAGCACCTGCCCGTCCTTCAACGGCGTGCGGTGGGGCTCCACCTGTCCGTGGAAGTCGTTGATGCCCACCAGGGTGATGCGGACGGGCTCCGCGGGCGCGGGAGCCACCGGCGCCGTACGCGGCGTGGAGCCGGCACAGGCGGCGGCGCCACAGGCCAGCGCGAGGACGAGGACTCGGAAGGAATGCATGCGGGCGCGCACTTCAGCGCGGCACGCGCCCGCTGGCAACGCGCTTCAGTCTCGGCGGCGGCGCCCCAGCCGGACCAGGGCGAGCAGGGCCAGCAGCGCCGTGGACGGGACGGAGGCCGAGGCGCACGAGCACCCCGAGTCGTCAGAGGGCGGGTTCCACCCCGGCTGAGGCTGCGGCCCCGGTCCGCCGATGACGCCTCCCCCGTCACCCGGGCCACCGTCCGTGCCCCCGTCCGTCCCGCCGTCTGAGTCGGACCGCGTGTCGACTCGCAGCGGGGGTTCGAAGGCATCCGCCACGGCCGCCCAGGAGGCCAGCTTGAGGTTCTGCGGACTGCTCAGGGCGTCGCTGCCCGCGAAGAGCCCGTCCGGGAAGGAGGTGCCCATGCGCTGCGCGGACACCGCGAGGGCCAGCGGCGCATTCGCGCTGATGACACCACCGTCGGTGGCCAACTGGAACGTCCCCACGAAGGTCCGCGCCCTGCGCTCGAAGACAGCGAACGCATTCGCCCCCGGGTCGGCGACCAGGATGTACCCCTCGCCATTGCGCGCGCGGTACAGGCCCACGCGACCCACGTTGGTGGACAATTGCGTGCCCCCCGAGGCCGCCAGCTGCTGTCCCTCGCCGTCATCATCCGGCTCGGTGCTGTACCGCCACAGGCCCTGCCCCTGCTGCGTCACGAACAGCGACTCCGTCGCTTCGTCCACCACCAGCCCGACGACGGCTCCGGATGTGCGAAGCGACCGCACCGGCGTGGCCGTCACGGCGCCCAAATCCCCTGACAGCTCGTACTGCTGGAGGAAGCCATCCGCCCCCCCCGCGAAGAGATAGAAGCGGCCCGAGTCCTGGCTCCGGTGCAACGCCACGGCGGAGAACTGCCGCCCCGTCACGAAGCCCGGGGCGCCAAGGCGCACCACGCGGTCCGCGCGCCCGGTGTCTACGGTGAAAGCCGTCAGCCCGTTGGCGTTCAAGCTGGCCGCCACCACCAGCGTCTGCTCCACGCCGGACACCAGGAAGCCATCCAGCACGGCCACCGCCGACATGGGACCCTCCGCCAGCTCCGCATCCACCTGCTGGCCGTCGAGTCCGAAGGTGACCAGGCCCGTGTTGGCGTTCTCGTAGGCGGTGAGGAGCAGGCTGCTGGCGCTGTTGCCCGGGGCCTCCCAGAGCGTCGCGTCCCGGAGCACGCCACCGGTAATCGCCGGCTCTGGCAGGGTCTGCGACGAGGGTGCCACGGCGACCTGCGCGGACACAGGAGTGCCCAGCAGCAACGCCGCCAGGGCCAGGGGGGTTGGGTTCCGCATGACCGCCTCCAGGGTGAACGTTGGGAACGTCCTAACTTGGCATGAGCCCAATGTCTTTCAAGTAGGAAGACTCCGGGAACGGTTGGCGGGCGGCGACAGCGTCGGCTAGAAAGTGCGTCTTCCAGCCGACATAGAAACGACCATGGCGACCAAGCGCGCACTCATCACGGGCATCACGGGACAGGACGGCAGCTACCTGGCGGAGCTGCTCCTTTCAAAGGGCTATGAAGTGCACGGCATGGTGCGCCGCTCGTCGGAGGAGAAGTTCGAGCGCATCCAGCATCTTCACGGGAAGATCCAGCTCCACCAGGGTGACCTGCTGGACCAGTTCTCGCTCGCGGCGCTCTTGAACCTGACCAAGCCGGACGAGGTCTACAACCTGGCGGCGCAGTCCTTCGTCCCCACCAGCTGGAACCAGCCCGTGCTCACCGGCGAGTTCACCGCCCTGGGCGTGACGAAGATGCTGGAGGCCATCCGCCACACCCGCCCGGAGGCGCGCTTCTACCAGGCGTCGTCCAGCGAGATGTTCGGCAAGGTGCTGGAGGTCCCCCAGACGGAGGACACGCCCTTCTATCCGCGCAGCCCGTATGGCGTGGCCAAGGCGTACGGCCACCACATCACCGTGAACTACCGCGAGTCGTTCAACCTCTTCGCGGTGAGCGGCATCCTCTTCAACCACGAGTCGCCGCGCCGGGGCCTGGAGTTCGTCACGCGCAAGGTCACCTACAACGTGGCGCGCATCAAGCTGGGCCTCCAGGACAAGCTGCCCATGGGCAACCTGGACGCCAAGCGGGACTGGGGCTTCGCCGGCGACTACGTGGAGGCCATGTGGCGGATGCTCCAGCAGCCGCAGGCCGAGGACTACGTGATAGCCACCAACGAGACGCACACGGTGCGAGAGCTGGTGGAGATTGCGTTCGCCCGCGTGGGCCTGGACTGGGAGAAGCACGTCTACATCGATCCGGCCTTCGTGCGGCCGGCCGAGGTGGACCTGCTCATCGGCGACCCGACCAAGGCGAAGACGAAGCTGGGCTGGGAGCCCAAGGTCCGTTTCAAGGAACTGGTGGAGATGATGGTGGACGCGGACCTCGAGCGCGTGAAGGCGGGGCAGCGGTAGATGCGCATTCTCGTCACGGGAGCGGATGGCTTCGTTGGCCGGCACCTGTGCGCGCTGCTGCGCGCCGCGGGCGACGAGGTGGTGGAGGCCCACGGACCGCGCGGTGAGGGCATCAACAGCAGCGCCCTGCACTTCGACGTGGCCAACGAGGCCGCGGTGAAGGCGGCGGTGGCCGAGACGAAGCCCGAGGGCATCATCCACCTCGCGGGCTTCAGCTCGGTCGCGAAGAGCCACCACAACCCGTCACGGGTGTTCGCGGTGAACACCATGGGCGTGGTGCACCTGCTCACCGCGGTGCGCGAGAGTGTCCCGAAGGCGCGCGTGGTGCTGGTGGGCTCCGGCGAGGTGTACGGCCCGGTGCCCGAGGGCACGCGCGCCGCCGAGGACACGCCCGCGGTGCCGCTGAGCCCCTACGCGGCCTCCAAGTCCGCGGCGGAGCTGGCCGCGGTGCAGTTCCACCGCAGCTACGGGCTGGAAGTCGTGATGGCGCGGCCCTTCAACCACCTGGGCGCGGGGCAGGACCCCACCTTCGTGGTGCCCTCGTTTGCGGCGCAGATTCGCGCCATCGGCCTGGGCACGGTGGACCCGGTGCTGCGCACCGGCAACCTGGAGGCGGTGCGCGACTTCTCGCACGTCCGCGACGTGGTGGAGGCGTACCGGCTGCTGCTGGAGAAGGGCGAGCCGGGACAGGCGTACAACATCGCCAGCGGTGAAGGGCGCACCATCCGCAGCCTGCTGGAGGAGATGCTGCAGCTGGCGGGCGTCAACGCGCGCATCGAGCTGGACCCCGCGCGGCTGCGGCCCTCCGACATCCCCAGCCTCGTCGGCGCGCCCGACAAGCTGAAGGCCCTGGGGTGGGCCCCGAAGCTGACGGTGACGGACGCGCTCCGCGACGTGCTCGGCCCCCGCGTCCCCGGCGCGGCCTGAGCCTCGCTTCACGGCCGGGGCGTGGGTCAGCCGCCCCGTTGCCGCAAGGCCGCCCAGGCCTCGAGCCGCCGGTCCAGCGCCGTGAGGCTCCACAGGTCCGCCGGGTTGTCTGGCCCTACCTGGGCCAGGTCCCGCTGGAGCGCCTCACGCGCCTCGACGACGCCCCACTCCGACAACACCCGCAGCGCCATCAGCGACGGCCTGCGCGTCACCAGCGCCAACAGCGCGTCCACGACGCGTGGGCTGCGCTCGTCGGCCAGGCGCTGCACGGCCTCGTGACGTGCCTCGGGCGTGGAGTCCGGCGCCTCCAGCACCGCCGCGAGCGAGGTGAAGCGCGCATCGGCCAACAACGGGCGCGGCCCTGGCAGCGGCTCCCAGTGCTCCACGGTGACGCGCGTGCGGCCAAGGGCGACGCACTCCCGGCGCACGCCGTCATCGCCGAAGAGGTCCAGCATGCTGTCCCTGGACGGTGTGCCTCCCTGGAGCACCTGCCGGGCGCGCTCGGAGAGCCCGGGTGACACACCGAGCAGATGGATGCGCAGCACGGTGGCCTCGGCCGCGGCGCTCTGCTCGGCGGGGACGCGGTTCCACTTGAGGAACACCTCCGCCATGCCACCCGCCTCGACATACCAGCGGTACTCCAGCCACACGGCGCTCGGGCGGAGCGCGAAGCGCGCGTCTTCCTGTTCGCGGAGCCGGGGAGCCCCCTCCTCCAGGCCGAAGAAGGAGCGTTCCAGCAGGACTTGTGCGTCGGAGAGCGTCATGAAGGCAGGCGCCGCGGAACACGGCGTCCCGGCAGTGTACGGCGCTTGTCAGGCGCGCGCGCCATCGCCGTTGGTGTACCATCAACACTATCTCCAGGGAGAGACCATGAGCGGCGCTCCGAAGCCCCGGTTCACCTTCTTCTGGCGGGACCACTCGCCCTTCTCGCAGTGGCACCGCGTCGCCTTCGAGGTGGGCGGCGTGCGCTACACGTGCGCGGAGCAGTACATGATGGCGGGCAAGGCGCGCCTCTTCGGCGACACCGAGGTTCTGGCGCGCATCCTGGCGTCGGACGCTCCCAAGACGCACAAGGCGCTGGGCCGCAAGGTCCGCCACTTCGACGCCGCGCAGTGGGAGCAGGCGCGCGAGCAGATTGTCTACGAGGGCAACCGCGCGAAATTCACGCAGAACCCTTCACTGCTGGAGGCGCTGCTGGCCACGGCAGGCACGGAGCTGGTGGAGGCCAGTCCGCTGGACCGCATCTGGGGCGTGGGCCTGAGCGAGGAGGACCCGCGCATCCAGGACCCCGCTCAGTGGCGGGGCTTGAACCTGCTGGGCAAGGTCCTCACGAAGCTGCGTGAGGACCTGCTGGCGGCGGGTGCGGCTCAGAAGGCGTAGTGCACGGGGGCCTGGTCCGGCAGGGCCAGATTCACCGCGCCCGACGCCTTGCCGAACTGCGCGCCGAAGCGCTGCGAAATGGGAGACAGGTCGAAGCGCGGCCTCTTCCGAAGGAGCGCCTTGCACCGGTCATTGTTCCCGTCGTGCACCAGCACCAGGTTCGCCACCGGCGTGCCGTCCGCGCCCTGCTGGAGCGTGCCGTCCCAGGCCAGCGTGTACGTGTGCTCGGCGCAGCCTCCGCCGTGCGTCACGAGCAACTCCAGGACGTTGCCCTCCACGCGGGCGCTCATGATGGAGATGGCGTCCTTCGGCTCGGGGTTCGCCGTCACCTCCAGCGGCAGCGCAGGCGCCTGAGCCTCGCCCTCCGCCACGGGGGGAATCGCCACGGCCTGCGGCGCGCCGGACGCCTGCGAGTCCCCCTGCGTCTGCGACTCCGCCGGCGCTTGTGACTCACCCGCGGGCGCAGGCGCCGCGCCGGAGCTGGCAGGCGGTGCCTCCGCGGTCGCCTCGCCCACCTCCTGACGGCTCGCGCAGCCCACGAGCAGCCCGCACAGCATGACTCCACTCCAGACGAGCTTTCGCATACGCCTCCTTATCGCCGCAGCGCGGCCTCGTACGCCGCCAGGGTACCCTCGGCGGTCCGCTTCCAGGTGAACTTCGATGCCTGGACCTTTCCACGCTCCGCGAGCGCCCGCCGTTCCTCCGGAGAATGGAGCAGCCGCTCCAGGGCCCGCGTGAGCCCGTTCGCATCGTCCGGCCCCACCCTCAGCGCGGCATCCCCGCAGACCTCCGGCAGCGAGCCCGCCGTGGAGACGATGGTGGGCGTCCCCAGCCGCATCGCCTCCAGCGGTGGCAGGCCGAACCCCTCATAGCGCGAGGGGAACACGAACACGGCCGCGCGGCGCATCAGCTCGTAGAACACCGCGTCGGACTGATAGCCGAGCGAGCGCACGTCGTGCCCCTCCGAGCGCAGCCGGGAGATTCGCGACTCCACGCGGCCGGCGCCGAACCAGCTCTGCCCCGCGAGCACGAGCGACGCGGGCCGGCCCCGCAGGCGCAGTCGCTCCAGGGCGTCCAGCACCAGGTCCACGTTCTTCCGCACGTCGAGCGAGCCCGCGTAGAGCACGTAGTCCTTCGGCAGCGAGAGCGCACGCAGGAAATCCTTGCTGGTGGCGTCCAGCTCCGGCGCATGGACGTGGTCCACGCCGTTGGGCACCACCACCGTGCGCGGCTCCACCTCCGGGTAGCGGGCCAGCAGGTCCTGCCGCGTGCGCTCGCTCACGCACACCACCTGGTCCGCCACCATCAGGCTGCGTGCAAGCCACAGGCGGAACTGCCAGCGGAACGCGGAGGACACCGTCTCCGGCATCAGCAGCGGGATGAGGTCATGCACCGTCAGCACGTACTTCATGCCCGGGGCGCGGACGAGCGGCAGGTTGAAGTTGCCGTGCGCGTGGTACAGCGACGCGTCCGAGCCCCGGAGCACGCGCGGCAAGCCGCCCAGCGTCCAGGCGGTGCGCCCGGCCTTCGCGCGGGGGGCCTCACCGGAGTGCTGCGCGCCCACGCGGGTGAGGCGGACACCGAGCGATTCCAGCGCGGAGGCCAGGCAACGGGTGTACAGGCCGATGCCGGTGGTCGGCTCGTCCCAGAGTGTCGCGTCGAAGGCGATGGGTCCCATGGACACGGTGCGCCTCATAGCACGTGCATGTGATAGGCAGGGCCGGCATGGCGATCCACCAGTTGATACCGAGCTTTGTCCCCGGCGACGCCACCGGGCAGGCCGCGCTGCACCTGCAGCTCGTGCTGCGGCGGATGGGGCACGCGGGCGCGCTGTACGCGGACGAGGTGGGCCCGGGACTCGAGGGGCTGGCCCAGCCCGCCGACAGGCTGCGGCCCGAACCGGGTGACCTGGTCCTCTACCACCACGGCATCGCCTCCCCGCTCAGCAGCCGGCTGATGCACCTGTCCTGCCGCCGCGGCATCGTCTTCCACAACATCAGCCCCGCGCGTTTCTATGAGGGGCTGCCGCTGGCGGAGGCCCTGGTGGCGGGCCGGGCCCAGCTCGCCGCGATGGCCCCCTTCACGGACGTGGCCATTGGCGTGTCGGACTTCAACGCCGCCGAGCTGCGCGCCGCGGGCTATCGCAACGTCCACACGGTGCCCCTCTTCATCGAGCCGGAGCGCTTCTCCCGCGCCAGCGCGGACGCGAAGATGCTCCAGCGGCTCGCCGGTCCCGGGCCCGTGCTGCTCGGCGTGAGCCGGGTGATGCCGCACAAGCGCTTCGAGGACCTGCTCGCGCTCCACCGGGAAGTGCTGCGGCTGCGGCCCCAGGCGCGCCTGCTGATGGTGGGCGGCTACGAGCCCGGCAGCCGCTACTTCCGCATGCTCGCGCGCGAGGCGCGGGACTTGCGCGGCGTGAGCTTCCTGGGGCGCCTGAGCCACGCCCAGCTCGTCGCCGCGTACCGCTCCGCGTCCGTCTTCGTCTCCATGAGCGAACACGAGGGCTTTGGCGTGCCGCTCATCGAGGCCATGGCCGCCGAGGTCCCCGTGCTGGCCTATGCGGCCGCGGCGGTGCCGGAGACGCTGGGCGGCGCGGGCGTGGCGTTCGACCAGAAGCGCTTCGCCTTCCTCGCGGAGCTGGCGGTGGACCTGAGCGAGGACCTGTCCCTGCGCGAGCCCATCATCGCCGGGCAGACGCGGCGGCTGGAGCATTTCTCCGCGGCCTCCGCGCAGGCCTCGCTGGCCAGGGCCCTGGAGTCGGTCCTCCCCCGCCCCGCGCCCCGGAGGCCCCGGAAGATTCCTCGGCGCCCACGCATCGCGCTGGTGGTGCAGCGCTACGGCGAGGTGACGGGCGGCGCGGAGAAGCTCGCCGCGCAGATGGCCGAGCACCTGGCCCCGCACTGGGACCTCACCGTGCTGACCACGTGCGCGAAGAACCACCTGGTCTGGGACAATGCCTTCCCCGCCGGCCCGGACGAGGTGAACGGCATCAAGGTGCTGCGCTTCCCCTCTACGCGGGTGCGCAACATCCGTGGGTTCAACGGCCTGTCGCGGCAGGTGTTCGACAAGAGCCTCGAGCGGCTGCGCGAGGAGCAGTGGGTCGCCGAGCAGGGCCCCATGTGCCCCGGTCTGCTGAACCACCTGGCCACCGAGCGCGACGCCTACGACGGCTACCTCTTCTTCACCTACCTCTACGCGCCCACGGTGTGGGGGCTGCCGCTGGTGGCGGACCGGGCGCTGCTGGTGCCCACCACGCATGACGAGGCCCCGGTCCGCTTCGGCACCTACCGGGATGTCTTCGAGCGCCCGCGCGCCCTGCTCTGCCTCACGCCGGAAGAGAACACCCTCATCGAGAAGTACTTCCCGAACCACGCGCGCACGCGGGTGGTCGGCGTGGGCGTGGACCGGCCGCGGGCGGACAGCGCTCGCTTCCGGCAGAAGCACGGCATCCACCGGCACTACCTGCTCTACATCGGCCGGCAGGAGCCGGGCAAAGGCGTGCCCGAGCTGCTCGAGTACCACCGTGCGCTGAAGGAGCGGTTCGCCGACGCGCCGGACCTGGTGCTCGCGGGCGACACCAACATGGAGCTGTCTGGCGAGGGCGTGCGCTACCTGGGGCGCATCGAGGAGCAGGACAAGCACGACGCGCTGGCGGGGGCGCTGGCGGTGGTGGTGCCCTCCCGCTACGAGAGCCTGTCGCTGCTGACGCTCGAGTCCTTTGCCCAGGCGACGCCCGTGCTGGTGAACGGGCGCTCGGAGGTGCTCGTGGGGCAGGTGGAGCGCAGCGGCGCGGGCCGCGCGTACACGGACCTGGAGTCCTTCATCCAGGGCCTGCGCGAGGTGGGCTCGGAGCGGGGCCCCATGGGCAAGCGGGGCCTCGCCTACGTGAAGAAACAGGGCTGGCCACAGGTCGTGGCCGCCTACCGGGAAGAGATGCAACGCATCCTCGAGGAGAATCGCCAATGAAGCTGCTGGGACGGGACATCCCCGCGCGGGAGCTGATTGCCCGCATCGAGGAGCGCCTGCGCACGCGCGGCCTCCCCACCTCCGAGGAAGTGGAGCTCCCTCCCGAGGGCGTGGAGCCCCGGGTGGAGCCCCTGACCTTCAACCTGCACGCGCTGGAAGAGCATGCCGACGCCACGCGCCCGCTCCCGCTGCACACGCACCGGGGCGGTGTGGGACAGGTGGTGCTGCTCGCCAAGTGGGCCTTCCGCAAGTCGTGCCAGGTGTTCATCAACGAGGCGCTGGGCAGGCAGCGCGTGTTCAACGGGCACGTGCGCGACTCCTACGCACAGCTCTCCGCCGAGGTGCTGCGCCTGCGGCGCGAGGTGGAGGCCCTGCGGGCGCGGAGCGCTGCCACCGTGGCGGAGACGTCTCTGCCGAGCGCGCAGCCATCGCGACCTGAAGCCTCGGCCCTGACTGCCTCCGAGCCACTCACGGTTCAGGCGCCCGCGGCGTCCACTTCCGCGCGCCAGGGAGACACCGTGCTTCCCAAGCCTCGGGACGCGCGGCGGCCCCCGGGCCAGCCTGCTCGAGCCAGGAAGCCCGCGGAATCCGCTCCCGTGGAAGCGGCGTCGAACGAAACCGCTCGGGAGAAGGGCGGTGACACGTCCCCGGCGCCCCACGCCCCGAGCGATGCGGCCAACGCGCCAACCGGGGCCCGTACTTCGGCCACCGCGAGGGCGAAGACGACGGCCCCCGCTTCGGCCCCACGCGCGAAGAAGGCCGCGACCACCGCCCAGGCCACCGGGCCCAAGAAGCCGCACCGACGTTCCCAGGGACAGAAGAAGCATCGTCCCAAGCCGAACCGCTGACCGCGGAGCCGGGCCGTCGATACCTCGCATTGACGGCCCGTCCGCACCTGTGCTCAATCGCGTCCGTGACCGTACCCGCCGTCAGCGTCGTCATCCCCGCCTACAACGAGGGACAGCGGCTTCCCCGCTTCGTCGAGGCGCTCACGCGCGTGTTCCTGGAGCGCCCCGCTGCCCCGGTCGAGTTCATCGTCGTCGACGATGGCAGCACGGCCGGGCACACCGAGCAGCAGCGCGCCAGTGTGGAGGCAGCCCAGGCCCGATTCGTCAGCGCGGGTGCGCCGCATCAGTTCACCTACGTGACGGCACCTCGCAATCAGGGTAAGGGCTCTGCCATCCGTCTCGGCTGGCGCCATGCGTCAGCGGGCGTCACCTGGCTGGCCTTCCTGGACGCGGACGGAGCCATCTGCGCGGAGGAGTTCCACCGGCTGGTCGAGCTAGCCACCTCCCCCGCCTCGGCGAACCTGGACGTGCTCGCGGGCTCGCGCATCCTGATGGCCGGCCGCCGCGTGGTGCGCAACCTCCACCGTCACCTGCAAGGTCGCATCTTCGCCACGCTCACCGACGCGAACTTCAAGCTGCATTTCTACGACACGCAGTGCGGCGTGAAGTTCATGCGAGCCGACCTGCTGCGTCCGCTGCTGGACGTGCTCCAGGAGCAGCGCTGGCTGCTGGATGTGGAGCTGCTGGTGCTGTTGAAGCGCCGGGGCGCGCGCTTCCTGGAGGTCCCCATCGACTGGGAGGACTTCGGCGGCTCGAAGGTCGTCCCCGGTCTCGATGCGGCCCGCATGTTCTGGGGCCTGCTGAAGCTCCGGCGGCGCCTGGAGCGCGTCGCATTGCCAGGCCCTCGCGAAGCGCTTCCCAGCGGCAGCCCGCGGGCTCGGCAGTAGCCGGCCACGCTCCCGTGTAGGCGTGCCGCCCCTGCGCCCCTCTCCTGCGCCACGCGCTCTCACCTCCAGTGACAAGCCCGCTTGATTTCCCGGCGGTGGCCCGCGAAATAGGTCGGACTTGGAAGCCGTTCCTCCAGGTTCCTCCCACACTGTTCGTGACATGCGCGCATTGACCGACCTGTCCTCTGACGCCACCCCTCCTCTGTCGCTGGGCCTGCCGGGCTTCGTCTTCGAGGACCTGTACCGCCCCAGCGGTCTGCGCCGACTGGCGGAGCGCTTCGACGCGAAGCTCGCGGAGGACGAGCCCGAGCTCTTCCAGTCCTTCGACGCCTACCGCAAATCGGGCGGCACGAGTGTCAGTGGCGCCGCCGAGTCGGAGCTGCTCATCCGCGTGGCCCGCCACGTGTCGCGCTTCGTCACGCGCCTCTTCCGCGTGGAGCAGGAGCTGGAGCGCCTGTCCGGCCGCCTCAAGGGCGAGCTGCCGCTCTTCGACTTCAAGCGCGAGTTCATCACCCGCCGCGTCTTCAAGAAGGGCGCCGCGGACCGCCCGACGCTGGCCGAGTTCCCCTCGCTGGACGCGCGCATGCGGCTGCTTCTGCAGCTGGGCTTCCCCGAGGCGCTGGCCACCGGTGACCTGGAGCGCGGCCTGGCGGAGTCCATCCTCTCGTTGATGGACCTGGAGCGCCTGTTCTCCAACGCGCTGCCCGCCGAGCGGAAGGACGAGGCGGAGGCGCTGCGGGCGCGCTGGGCCGCGCTGCGCGAGGTGCTGCTGTCCACGCCCGAGGGCAAGGATGCCTTCGGCTCCAGCCTCGTCACCACGGGCGATGACGCCGCGGAGCTCCAGTCCGTGCGCGCGCTGCTGTCGCTGGCGGACCGCTGGACCTACGCGCGGGCCCTGCACCCGGAGACGAAGGAGCTCTTCCACACCTGGCCCACGCACCGGATTCCCAAGCCCCTGGTGTTCGACCAGCTCGTCCAGCTCCAGCGCCCGGACAACGAACTGCCGGAGGCCACCGAGGGCCTGGAGCACCACCTGCGCCACCGCGACGGCTTCAAGCTCACCGACCGCCGGGGCACCCCGCGCGACGTGATGAACGAGGTGGACTACTGCGTGCTCTGCCACGAGCGGCAGAAGGACTCGTGCTCGTCCGGCTTCCCCGCCAAGGACCCGGTGGCGGAGGGACACCACTACAAGAAGAACCCGCTGGGCATCCCCCTCAACGGGTGCCCGCTCGACGAGCGCATCTCCGAGGCGCACCTGCTCAAGCGCGAGGGCAACGCCGTGGCCGCGCTGGCCATGGTGACGCTGGACAACCCGATGTGCCCGGGCACCGGCCACCGCATCTGCAATGACTGCATGAAGGCCTGCATCTTCCAGAAGCAGGAGCCGGTGAACATCCCCCTGGCGGAGACGGCCACGCTCACCGACGTGCTGGGCCTGCCCTGGGGCTTCGAAATCTACGGCCTGCTCACGCGCTGGAACCCGCTCAACGTCCGCCGTCCGTATGCGCTGCCCTACGTGGGCCGCAACGTGCTGGTGGTGGGCCTGGGGCCCGCGGGCTACACGCTGTCGCACTACCTGCTCAACGAGGGCTTCGGCGTCACCGGCGTGGACGGCCTCAAGATCGAGCCCTTCCCCGACGAGCTCGTGGGCCGCAACGGCCACGCGCTCAAGCCCATCCGTGACTGGGCCGCGCTCACCAGCGAGCTGGACGAGCGCATCCTGGAGGGCTTCGGCGGCGTGTCCGAGTACGGAATCACCGTGCGCTGGGACAAGAACTTCCTCACGCTCATCCACCTCACGCTGGCGCGCCGCGAGGGCTTCCGCATCTTCGGCGGCGTCCGCTTCGGAGGAACGCTGACGGTGGAGGACGCGTGGGCGCTGGGCTTCGACCACATCGCCATCGCCGCTGGCGCGGGACGTCCCACCATCATCGGGATGAAGAACAACCTCATCCGGGGCATCCGCAAGGCCAGTGACTTCCTGATGGCGCTCCAGCTCTCGGGCGCGTTCAAGAAGGACTCGCTCGCCAACCTCCAGGTGCAGCTGCCCGCCATCGTCATCGGCGGCGGCCTCACCGGCATCGACACCGCCACCGAGCTGATGGCGTACTACCCGGTGCAGGTGGAGAAGGCGCTCGCCCGCCACGAGAAGCTGGTGGCGCAGGTGGGCGAGGAGGCGGTGCTGGCCCGCCTCGACGCGGAGGAGCGCGCCACCTATCAGACCTTCCTGGAGCACGGCCGCGCGGTGCGCGAGGAGCGCGAGAAGGCCAGGGCCCAGGGCCGAGACCCGGACTTCATCAAGCTGGTGCGCGGCTGGGGCGGCGTCAGCCTCGTCTACCGCCGCGGCCTCACCGAGTCCCCCGCCTACCGCCTCAACCACGAGGAGGTGACGAAGGCGCTGGAGGAAGGCATCCGCTTCATCGAGCGCATGAGCCCGGTGGAGGCGCTCCCGGACGCCTCCGGCGCGGTGCGCGCGCTGCGCTTCGAGCGCATGGTGACGGTGGACGGCAAGCTCAAGGGCAGCGGC
The DNA here is from genome assembly GCF_050038885.1 of Pseudomyxococcus flavus. Taxonomy (NCBI): domain Bacteria; kingdom Pseudomonadati; phylum Myxococcota; class Myxococcia; order Myxococcales; family Myxococcaceae; genus Pseudomyxococcus; species Pseudomyxococcus flavus. The sequence continues at coordinate 808,610 of NZ_CP143624.1, forward strand.
CAGTTCTTCGAGCTGCCCGCGCGCACGGTGTGCGTCGCCGCCGGCACGGCCCCCAACGTCACCTACGAGAAGGAGTACCCGGGCACCTTCCAGCTCGATGCGCGCGGCGAGTACTTCCAGAGCCACGAGCTGGTGGAGACGGACGGCGGCTTCTCGCTGGCCCCCGTGAAGGCGAAGGAGGACCCGGCGGCCAAGACGGGCTTCTTCACCTCGTACCAGCGGGACGGCCGCTTCATCTCCTTCTACGGCGACAACCACCCCACCTACGCCGGCAACGTGGTGAAGGCCATGGCCAGCGCGAAGGATGGCCACCCGCAGGTGGCGCGGCTGTTCGCCAAGGAGGTCGCCTCGCTCGACTTCACCGACGAGGTGGCCCAGGCCGCGCGTGACGCGAAGCGCGCCGAGCACTTCGCGAAGCTGGACGAGGCGTTCACCGCCACCGTGGTGGCCGTCAACCGGCTGACGCCGACCATCGTCGAGGTGGTGGTGCGCGCGCCCTTCGCCGCCAGCCACTTCTCCCCGGGCCAGTTCTACCGGCTGCAGAACTTCGAGCGGAACGCGCCCGTGGTGGACGGCGTGCGCCTCACCATGGAGGGCCTGGCCCTCACCGGTGCGTGGGTGGACAAGGAGAAGGGGCTGATGGGCACCATCGTGCTGGAGATGGGCTCGTCCTCGCGCCTGTGCGCCGCGCTCAAGCCCGGCGAGCCCGTGGTGCTGATGGGCCCCACGGGCGCGCCCACGGAGATTGGCCACAACGAGACGGTGGTGCTCGTGGGCGGTGGCCTGGGCAACGCGGTGCTCTTCTCCATCGCCCGCTCGCTCAAGGCGGCCGGCTGCCGCGTCGTCTACTTCGCCGGCTACCGGCAGAAGACGGACTCCTTCAAGCACGACGAAATCGAGGCCGGCACGGACCAGATTGTGTGGTCCGTGGACACGGGGGACACGATTGAGCCGCGCCGCCCGCAGGACGCGGCGTTCCGGGGCAACGTGGTGCAGGCGATGGTGGCCTACGCCGAGGGCAAGCTGGGCCCGGCGCCCGTCATCTCCCTGGCGGATGTGGACCGCATCATCGCCATCGGCTCGGACGGCATGATGCGCGCGGTGGCCGAGGCGCGGCACGGCGTGCTCCAGCCGCACCTCAAGCCGGGCCACGAGGCCATCGGCTCCATCAACTCGCCGATGCAGTGCATGATGAAGGAGATCTGCGCCCAGTGCCTCCAGCGGCACGTGGACCCGGTGACGGGCAAGGAGACGTGGGTGTTCTCCTGCTACAACCAGGACCAGCGGCTGGACCAGGTGGACTTCGTCAACCTGCGGCAGCGCCTGCGCGGCAACACCGTCATGGAGAAGGTCGCCGACGTCTACCTGGCGCAGCTCTTCAAGCAGGCCCCCCACCTCAAGCGCATCTGAGGCGAGGAGCCCGGGTCCGTCTTCACCGGCGCGTGCCGGTGAAGACGCGGATCATCTCCTGGTAGTTCTGGATGAGGTCCTCCTCGCGCGTCAGGACGACGTCGACGTTCGCCTCGCCGTAGTCACGGCGCACGTCGGGCAGCTTCTGGAACGCCTCCACCTGCGCGCGCATCGAGGCCACCTGCTCCGCCATGCCCTCCTGCTGCTCGGGCGGCAGCCGCGCCTGGAGCGCCTCCAGCTTCTGCAGCTCCTCCTCGTACTGGAGCGTCCGCCCCAGCTGCCGCTGGCTGATGACGGCGGTGACGATTTCGGCGATGCCGTTGACGTCCGCCTCGCTCAGGTTCGCCTCCCGGCGCGCCTCCGCCTCCGCCTTGGCCTTGGCCTCCACCACCTTCAGGCCCTCGCGCGCGGCGGCCATGGCCTCCGGGGTACCGGCGTCCACCAGCGCGCCCAGGTTCTGCATCCCCTTCACCAGCGTCCCGTAGACATCCAGCATCCGCCGCTGATAGCCGACGTAGGCGTCGAGCTTCTCCTTCGTCACCGTGTAGGGGCCGGGCGCCACTGCGTCTTCATTGACCCCAGGGGCCTGCTCGCCCACTGCTCCGGCAGCCGGGCCCTGCGCCTCCTCGGCTTTCTTGCAGGCCGAGAAGGCCATGAGCACCCACAGTCCCCACAACACCTTGCGCACGCGCGTTCCTCCAGACGGGGCATGTCAGCCCCTCGTGTATGCTCCGGCAACCTGGACGGTGAGGGGCGCCCCGCCTCTGTCTGTCATGGTGGGGTTGTTCCGGCCACTGAACAATCGCCGCATTACCTTTGACCAACCCTGCCGCGCTCGTGTACGAACCGCGGTTCTGTCGAAAGCGGTGGAGGGAATTTGAGGCTTTTCCTGGTTAGGCACGGCGATGCGGACGCGGAGATCCCGGAGGGTCTCGGTGACGAGGCACGCGCCCTCACCGCGAAGGCCCGCGCCAACACCGCCCAGCACTTCGCTTCGTTGTCCGCGCGCATGGGCCCCGTGGGCCGCATCCTGACCAGCCCGCTGGTGCGCACGGTGCAGACGGCGCAGATTCTCTCCATCGCCGCCAAGCACGAGGGCCCGCTGAAGGTGCACCGCTGCCTGCTGCCCGACATGCCCGTGGGCGCGGTGGAGCCGGTGCTGAACGAGTACGCCGACGAGAACCTCGTCCTCGTGGGGCATCAGCCGTCCATGGGCGCCCTGGCGGCCCACCTGCTCGGCATGCAGTCCTTCCCCAAGCCCGTCAACCCGGGCACCGTCATTGGCCTGGAGCGCACGGAGGGGGAGGCGTCGCCGCCGTTCAAGTTCCTGTTCTACGCGGCCCCCGGTCAGCAGGTGCTCGACATCATCCAGTGAGGCCTTAGCGGCCATGATGGACGAAGCTCGCTACAACCAGCTCGCTGCCGCGGCGTTCAAGCGCATCCTCGCGGCGGCGGACGACATCGACCCCGACATCCTCGAAGCCGACAGCACCGGCGACATGGTGACGCTCACCGCCGCTTCGCGGGAGAAGTGCATCGTCAACACCCAGCGCGCCGTGCGGCAGATCTGGGTGGCGGGACGGGGCCAGGGCATCCACTTCGACTACGACGCGGCCACCGGCACCTGGAAGGACGACAAGGGCCGGGGCCTGGAGCTGATGTCGTTCGTCGCGGAGGTCATCCGCGACATCAGCGGCGTGGACTTCGTCTACCCCGGCTGAGTCCTTCCGCTCGCGGCCTCCACCCAGTCGCCGCCCGCGGCCTGCGCGCGGCGCAGGGCCTCTCCGGCCTCCTTGAGGAGACTGCCGAAGCTCACCTGCGCGAACGCCCCCGTTACCGGGCCACGGCCCGCGGTAGGCTCGGAGACGGCGACGCCGACGGAGGCGCTGGCACCCTCGAAGGCCTTCAGGGACTTGATGAGCTCGCGCAGCCGCTGGCCCACCACCAGCGCGCCGGAGCGCGGCGTGTGCGGGAGGAAGACGACGAAGCGGCTGTCCGCGAAAGGCACGGCCACGTCGATGTCCCGCACTCCGGACACCAGGAGGCCCAGGGCCTCGGCCAGCGCGAGCTTCCGCGCGGCGGGAGGCAGGGCCGCGGCCTTCTCCGCGAAGCGGTCGATGTCCACCAGCAGTACCGCGATGGGGTAGCGGTAGCGCCGGCTGCGCTTCACTTCCATCAGCATCAGCCGCTTGAGGAACTCGAAGTCCGGGTGCGCGCCCACCGACGCCAGGTCGGACCGTGAGATGCGGCGGCCGTCCGGCGCGGGCGCCAGCGCGGGGAAGGAGCCGGACAGCCGCGAGCCCGCGGCAGGGGTTGGTGCCCCCCCAGCCGAGCCCGAGTCCGTGGACGCAGCCACGGGCGTTCCCGACGTGCTCGCCACGGCTTGCGACGCCGCGGCGGACTCGGTCGTACCGCCAGGCGAGGACGCTGAGGACGGCGTCGCAGGCTCGGTCTGCCCACTCCCAGGGAGGGCTGCTCCTCGGGAGGCGTGCGCCGCCGAAGTGCCTCCGGTCGGCGCCTCCGAATCTGCGGTGGGCGTCGCGAGGGAGGCATGCGCCTCCGCCGGGCCGCCGGATACCGCGCTCGCGGCGTCGGACGTCGCCTGCGATTCAGGCGAAGACGCTGCCTGCGAGGCCTGCGCCGCGGACGCGCTCGCAGGCGCGGCCCCCGTGGCGTCGGCCGTCGCTTGCGATTCAAGCGGAGACGCTGCTTGCGAGGCTTGCGCCTCCGACACGCCACCCGCCGTCTCGAGCGTCGCGCTGGACGGAAGCCTGGCGCCCTCGGCTGTGGTGGATTCCGCGCTCTGAGCGAGGCCTGAAGCCTCCGCGCCATCGCCTGGCAGCGACGCGGGAGGAACGGCAGGCCCATCGTCGACCAGGACGCCCGTGGCCACCGGCGGCTCGTCGGGCTCCGGCTCCGCGTGGAGCAACGGAAGGTCATCCTCCTCGGAGTCCCCCGCCCCTGGAACAGCCAAAGGCGGCATCATGGCCGCGGCCTGTTCCTCGCCGTCGGCTTCGGAGGACGGTGAGGTAATCGGCTCGGCGTCCAGTTCGGGCGCGAGTGGCCCGGCCTCGGACATCCGCTCGGCCGATGCTGCGGCGCGCTCCACCCCCACGGGCGCATCATCGGAGCGCGGCAGCGGAGGCAGGACGGCCGAGGGCTGCGCGCCCACGTCGTCTTCGGATGGCGGCAGGGGTGGAATCGCGAAGGCCAACGCGCCTGCCGCACCAGGAAGCGGCGGCGGAACCGCAGCGTCTACCGTGCCCGGCAGCGGCGGCGGAACAGCGGCTTCCCTCGCGACTACCGTTCCCGGAAGCGGCGGCGGAACGGAGGCATCCCTCGCGCCCACCATACCCGGAAGCAGCCCAGCGGCCTCCCCCGCGCCCGGCAGGGGCGGCGCCCCGTCGGTGGCATCCTCGTCATCGAGCGGCGGCGGAGGCGGAGGCACCACCGGCATCGGCGGCGGCAGCGCCTTCAGTGCGGCCACGCGCCTGCGGGCGTCCTCGCGCTGCACCAGCAAGGACACGCACGTCAGCACCGTGGCGCGCTTTAGCGGCCCCACCAGGCAGCCATCCGCGCCCGCGTCGGCGGCGCGGGTGTCCGCATGCTCCTCTTCCGGCGCGTACAGCAGCAGCACCGGAGCGGCCAAGCCTTCGGCGCGCACACTCCGGCACAGCGCCTCGCCATCCAGGGCGCCCGTTCCGGACGCCAGCAGGATGGCGGGCGATTGCTCGCGTACGGTGCGCAGCGCCTCGTCGACGCTGCCCACCCACGACACTGCGTGACCGGCGGACTCCAGGTAGCGGCGCAGGGCGCCCGCCACCGGTGCGGAGGGCTCGGCGAGGACGATGGAGGGCATCAGACCTCCATGACCTCCTTCTCCTTCTTCTTCACGATTTCATCCACCTGCGCGATGCCCGCGTCGGTCTGCTTCTGCACCAGCTCGGTGACGCGCTTGTGGTCGTCCTCGGTGATCTTCTTGTCCTTGAGCTGGGTCTTCAGCGCCTCGTTCGCGTCGCGGCGGAGGTTGCGGATGGCGACCTTGAACTCCTCGCCCTTGGTCTTCACCTGCTTGGCGATGTCCTTGCGGCGCTCCTCGGTGAGCGGCGGGAAGGGCAGGCGAATCATCTCGCCGTCGTTCATCGGGTTGATGCCGAGGTTCGCCTCGCGCAGCGCCTTCTCGATGTCCTTGAGGACGCTCTTCTCCCACGGCTTGATGGTGATGAGCCGGGGCTCGGGCGCATTGACGCTGGCCACGCCGGACAGCGGCGTCGGCGTGCCGTAGTAGTCCACGCGGACGCCATCCAGGATGGCGGTGCTGGCGCGGCCCGTGCGGACCTTCGTCAGGTCCGTGCGCAGGCCCTCGAGTGACTTCTCGATGCGGCCCTTCAGTTCGGCGACGACGTCTCCACTCATTGCGTTTTCTCCTTGAGTGCTTGCCGGTGGCTCCGGACTCAGGCCCAGAGGGTCTCGCTCCCACCCACCAACGTACCAATGTCCCCGTCACCCAGCACCGCGCGGCGGATGTTCCCCCGCTGCGTCAGGTCGAACACGATGATGGGGAGCTTGTTGTCCATGCACAGCGAGATGGCCGTGGAGTCCATGACGTTGAGATTCTGCTTCAACACGTCCATGTACGTCAGCGACCGATAGCGCCGCGCGGAGGAATCCTTCTTCGGGTCCGCGCTGTACACCCCGTCCACCTTGGTCGCCTTCAGGATGACCTGCGCGTTGATTTCCATGGCGCGCAGGGAGGCGGCGGTGTCGGTGGTGAAGTACGGGTTGCCGGTGCCCGCCGCGAAAATCACCACGCGGCCCTTCTCCAGGTGGCGCACGGCGCGCCGGCGGATGTAGGGCTCGGCGATCTGCTCCATCTTGATGGCGGACAGCACGCGCGTGTGCAGGCCCTTCTTCTCCAGCGCGTCCTGCATGGCCATGCAGTTGATGCACGTGGCCAGCATCCCCATGTAGTCGGCGCTGGCGCGGTCCATGCCCTCCGTGGCGCCGGCGACGCCGCGGAAGATGTTGCCGCCGCCAATCACCAGCGCGACCTCCACGCCGGCCTGCGCCACCTCGATGACTTCGTCGGCGATGCCCATCAGCGTGGGCGGATGGATGCCGTACTTCCCCTCCCCCATCAGGGCCTCGCCCGAGAGCTTGAGGAGGATGCGCTTATACGGGAGCGGCTTCGTCGTGTCGGAGGACATGCGCCACCGCTTCTATCCCCCGCCCCGCGAGGGATCAACGCTGGAGTCGGCTGGCGCCGCTCGCATCGTCCGCTGGCGGTCGCCTGGGGAGGGGTCGTCCTGACCCAAAAGGAAGGGCCGCGTCGCCCGGCCGCCCCTGGAGGGGTGGTTCCGGAGCGCGCGGCCCAGGTCCTGCCTGCGTTCAGACGCGCGGCCCGGGGGGACCGCGGGCGCCTTACGCCTGGCCCAGCGTCTTGGCGACCTCGGCGGCGAGGTCGTCCTTCTTCTTCTCGATGCCCTCACCCACCTCGTAACGGACGAAGCGGCGCACGGAGACCTTCTCGCCAATCTTGGCGGCGCGCTCGGAGATCATCTCGCCGACCTTCTTCTTGTCGTCCTTGACCCAGAGCTGGTCCACGAGGCACACGCCCTCGTAGTACTTCTCCATCTTCCCGACGAGGATCTTGTCCAGCATCGCCTCGGGCTTGCCCTGCTGCTTGAGGATCTCCCGCTGGATCTCCTTCTCCTTGTCCAGGTTCTCCGTGGGGACCTCCTCACGGCGGACGAACTTGGGGTTGGCCGCGGCAATCTGCATGGCCACGTCCTTCACCAGCTCCTGGAAGTCAGGGTTGCGAGCGACGAAGTCCGTCTCGCAGTTCACCTCGACGATGACGCCGATGCGGCCACCGTGGACGTAGGTCCCGACGACGCCCTCGGCGGCAACGCGGCCTTCCTTGCCGGCGGCCTTGGCGATGCCCTTCTTGCGCAGCCACTCCTCGGCCTTGGCGAAGTCGCCGCCCGACTCGGCGAGCGCCTTCTTGCAGTCCATCATGCCCGCGTTGGTCCGCTCGCGGAGCTCCTTCACCATCTGGGCGCTAACTTCGGCCATTGTCGTCTCCTGCCTCCGCCTCACCGAGGGCGCGCTGCGCCGGGCGGAGCATTGCAAGTTCAAAGGGATACTGCGGTACCAGGGAAACGGAAGGCGGCCGGGTAGCAGGCGCGTACTGGCGCCACCCGGCCGCTTCAGCACGGATGTGGGGAAGGGACGGCCTACTCGGCCGCCGCCTCGCCCTCGGAGCCCGCCTCAGCGGCAGGCTCGGACGCGACCGGGGCCGCGCCCTTCATCTCGACGAGGGGGCCACGGCGCTCGCCGCCACGGTCACCACCCCGGTCGCGACGGTCGTCGCGGCGGTCGCCACGGCGCGGGCCACGACGGTCGTCACGGCGGTCGCCGCGCTCCTCACGGCCCTCGCGCTCCTCCTGCTCGTCGCGCTCGGCGGCGCCCGAGGCGCGGTAACGCGCGGCGCCCTCGAGGCAGGCCTCGGCAATCTTCGAGGTGAACAGCTTGATGGAGCGGATGGCGTCGTCGTTGCCGGGGATGACGAAGTCGATGCCGTCCGGATCGCAGTTGGTGTCCACCAGGCCGATGACCGGGATGCCCAGGCGGCTGGCCTCGTGGATGGCGATGTGCTCCTTCTTCGGGTCGATGACGAAGACGCAGCGGGGCAGCTTCGACATCTCCTTCACGCCGCCCAGGTTCTTCTCCAGCTTCTCGCGCTCACGCTCGAGCTGGGCGACTTCCTTCTTGGGCAGGCGGTCGAAGGTGCCGTCCTCGGCCATCTTCTCCAGCGACTTCAGGCGGTCGATGCCCTGCTTGATGGTCTTGAAGTTGGTCAGCGTGCCACCCAGCCACCGGCTGGTGACGAAGAACTGACCGGCGCGCGAGGCCTCCTCGCGGATGACGTCCTGCGCCTGCTTCTTGGTGCCGACGAAGAGCACCGAGCCACCGCGCGCGGTGATGTCCGCCACGAAGCGGAACGCCGAGCGGGCCATCGTGACCGTCTTCTGCAGGTCGATGATGTAGATGCCGTTGCGGGCGCCGAAGATGTACGGCTTCATCTTCGGGTTCCAGCGCTTCGTCTGGTGGCCGAAGTGAACACCGGCCTCCAGGAGCTGCCTCATCGTGATGCCACCGGCGGCGGCCATCGCCTGCTGCTGCGACTGCGTGTCCTGCGTTTCCATGTTGTCTCTCCGGTTATTCCGCCACGTCCGGGCAAACCTTCCGGCCGAAACGTCCGGGAGCGCGGCCTCCTTCGAGGAGGGCCTCACCCACGGAAGCACCGGCGACCGGCACGGACGTGTGTGTAGTGGGTCCTGCCAGGGGTGGACTTCGCCCCTGACCCCAGACCTCGGGGCCGGGGGTCCTTAACAGAACCCCTCCGGGCCGCGCAAGCTTCGCCGCACGGCCCGTCCGGGTGAGGACGGCCCGGGCCGCTCCCCTACCCTCCCGCCGTCCCGGCGCGGCCCTTCCGCCCCGAAAAACGGCACCGGCGCGGAGCCTCCCGGAGGAAGCCGTCGCGCCGGAACCCCGCCAAGCGTCTTCAGCGGGCCAGCGTCCTAGACGCTGGCCTCCGAGGCGCCGTGGCACTTCTTGTACTTCCGGCCGCTGCCGCAGGGGCAGGGGTCGTTGCGGCCCACGGGGGGCTTGCTGGCCGCCGCCGGCCGGGCCGCCGCTGCCACCGAGCCCTCGTCCAGCTTGCCTTCCGCCGTGGCGCGCCCCTCCACCGCCCGCTTCTGCTGCTGCGCGAGCTGGCGCTGGATGCGGGCGGCCTCTTCCGCCGCGCTGGTGGCGGAGCGGGGCTGCACGTGCATCAGCTGGGTGACGAACTGCGCCTTGATGGCGGAGAGCATCTGGATGAAGCCCTGGTAGCCCTCCTTCTTGTACTCCTGCTTCGGGTCCTTCTGGCCGTAGCCACGCAGGCCGATGCCCTGGCGCAGGTGGTCCATGGCCAGCAGGTGGTCCTTCCAGAGCCGGTCGATGGTCGCCAGGTAGTTGTACTGGAGGAAGCGCATGAAGTTCTCACCGAACTCCTCCTCACGCGCCTGGAAGATCTTCTCCGCCGCCTTGTAGATGTGCTCCTGGAGTTCCTCGCGGTTGCCCACGCCCTCGAAGTTCATCTCGAGGTTGAAGGTCTCCTTCACGGACTGCTGGAGCGCGGCGATGTCCCAGCCCTCCACGCCGCGAGTGGGCGCGTAGGTGTCGGTGAGGGACACGATGACGTCCTCCATCGCGTCCAGCACCATCTCCCGGAAGTCCGCCCAGCTGAGGGTGCGCTCGGTGCGCGTCTTCACGCGCGTCTTCGGATCCTCCTCGTACTCCACCAGCGGGATGCCGGCGCCCGAGGCCAGCACCTGGCGGCGCAGCTTGTAGATGGTGCGCCGCTGCTGGTTCATCACGTCGTCGTACTCGAGGAGGTTCTTGCGGATGTCGAAGTTGTGGCCTTCGACCCGCTTCTGGGCGCCCTCGATGGCACGCGTCAGCCACACGTGCTCGATGACCTCGCCCTCCTCCATGCCCAGCCGCTCCATCAGGCCCTGGATGCGCTCGGACCCGAAGATGCGCATCAGGTCGTCCTCGAGCGACAGGAAGAAGCGGCTGCCACCCGGGTCACCCTGGCGGCCGGCGCGGCCACGCAGCTGGTTGTCCACGCGGCGGGACTCGTGCCGCTCGGTGCCGATGATGAAGAGGCCGCCGGCGTTGTGGACCTCCTCGCGCTCCTTCTTCGTCTGCTCCTCGAGCTTCGCCTTGGTCTCCGCGAACTTCTGCTCCCAGGCGGCCAGGGCCTGCTCGTAGGCCGTCAGGTCCAGCGGCTGTCCGTCCGGCGACGCGGTGGGCGGCTCGGGCGGCGGGCCCATGGCCGCCTTGGCCAGGACCTCCGCGTTGCCGCCCAGGAGGATGTCCGTTCCACGGCCGGCCATGTTGGTGGAGATGGTGACGGCGCCCTTGCGACCCGCCTGCGCGACGATGTCCGCCTCACGCTGGTGCTGCTTGGCGTTGAGGACGTTGTGGGGGATGCCGCGCTTCTTGAGGAAGCTGGACACCACCTCGCTCTTGGCGATGGACACCGTGCCCACCAGCACCGGCTGCCCGTTCTTGTGGAGCTGCTCAATCTCCGCGGCCACCGCCTCGAACTTCTCGCGCTCCGTCTTGTAGACCACGTCCTGCAGGTCCTTGCGGATGGGCGGACGGTTGGTCGGGATGACGCGGACGTCGAGGTTGTAGATCTTCGCGAACTCCTCCGCCTCCGTGTCCGCCGTGCCCGTCATGCCAGCCAGCTTGGAGTACATGCGGAAGTAGTTCTGGAACGAGACCGTCGCGAGCGTCTGGTTCTCGTTCTCGATCTTCACGCCCTCCTTGGCCTCGATGGCCTGGTGCAGGCCGTCCGACCAGCGGCGGCCCGGCATCTGGCGGCCGGTGAACTCGTCGACGATGACGACCTCGCCGTCCTTCACCACGTAGTCCTTGTCGCGCTTGTACAGCGTGTGCGCGCGCAGGGCCTGGTCCACGTGGTGGAGCGTTTCAATCTCGCCCGGGTCGTACAGGTTGGCCACGCCCAGCCGCTTCTGGAGCTTCTCGATGCCCTCGTCGGTGAGGGACACGGAGCGGTGCTTCTCGTCCAGGGTATAGTCCTGGTCCGGCACCAGCCCGGGGATGACCTGGTCCACCCGGTAGTACTTGTCCGTGCTGTCCTCGGTGGGACCGGAGATGATGAGCGGGGTGCGGGCCTCGTCGATGAGGATGGAGTCCACCTCGTCGACGATGGCGAAGTTCAGCTCGCGCTGGACGTAGTCCTGCAGGCGGAACTTCATGTTGTCGCGCAGGTAGTCGAAGCCGAACTCGTTGTTCTGGCCGTAGGTGATGTCCGCGCGGTACGCCTCCTGCCGCTGCTTGTCGTTCAGCTCGTGCAGCACGCAGCCGGTCGTCATGCCCAGGAAGCGGTAGACGCGCCCCATCCACTCCGCGTCGCGGCGGGCGAGGTAGTCGTTCACCGTCACCACGTGTACGCCGCGGCCGGACAGGGCGTTGAGGTAGGTGGGCAGCGTCGCGGTCAGCGTCTTGCCTTCACCGGTGCGCATCTCCGCGATGCAGCCCTCGTGGAGGAACATGCCGCCGATGAGCTGCACGTCGTAGTGACGCTGGCCGATGACACGGCGCGCCGCCTCGCGGGTGAGGGCAAAGGCCTCGAAGAGCAGGTCGTCCAGGGAGCGGCCATTCTGGATTTCCTGCCGCATGCGGTTCGTCTCGGAGACGAAGTCCTCGTCCTTGAGGGCCCGCATGCGGGTTTCCAGCTCGTTGATTCGGGCGACCTTCGCGTGGGCCTTCTTCAGCTCACGCTCGTTCTTGGTCCCAATCAGTTTCTTTAGCGTCCATTCGATCATTCGGTCGGCTCTCTCGCCGGAGAATCCTCGAAGGACGGCGGCGAGTGAAGGGAAATCCCTGGAGGTGTAAGGGAGAAACGTATGGAAACCACGTGCGTCCGCCGAAACTTCCACCCGGCCGGCCGCCCACCACGCAGCGGTTCAGAGTAAAGCGGAACCTCGCGCACGCAATGTCCTCCACACGAAATCAACGCCGCGGCCCGGCCCGGCCTTCTCGACGCCCTCCCTCCCGGCACTCCGGACGCCCTGGTGCCCCGGCGAAGCGCCAGGGTGCTGCCCCCCGGGGCAAGGCGCCTGCACACACCGCGCCGCCCGCTCCCAGCGCCCCTCCCCGAGCCAAGGCCCCCGCTCCGCCCGCCCGGACGCTGGCCGCCCGGCCCGGGCGCTGGTTATGGACGTGCCGCGCCGGCTTCGAGTCGCACCTCTTCGAGGAGCTGGCCTGGGCCGGGGCCCAGCCGCGCCTGCTGGGAGAGGCCCTGGTGGAGAGCGACGCCGTCTCCGGACCGCCCCCGGCCTTTGCCCGCGCCGGCTACCAGGTCGTCGCCTCGCTGGCGGCCACCACGCCCGAGGCCACCACCGAGGGCGCGGCGCAGGCCGTCCTCGCGCTTCCGGGCCACGCGCCCTGGGTGCTACAGGCCTTCACCCCGGATACGCCTCGGGGCAATGCCCTGGCCCCGGTGGCGGAGGCGCTGGAGTCCGCCGTGGGCGCCCGGCTGCCACCCGCGCGGCGGGTCGAGGACGCCCAGCGGGCACGCGAGGCGGGGGCGCTGCTCATCTCGCTGTGCGTGGCGCCGGATGACGTCACGGTGGTGGGCGCGGTGCCCGCGCGCGAGGCCCTGTCCCTGGCACCGGGTGGCCGCAGGCGCATGCGCCGGGCCGGCGACGCCCCGTCGCGAGCGGCCATGAAGCTGGAAGAGGCCCTGGATGGGCTGGCCTTCGAGCCGGGGCGCGGCGACGTCTGCGTGGACCTGGGCGCGGCCCCGGGTGGGTGGACGCAGCGGCTGGTGAGTCGCGGCGCCAGGGTGGTGGCCGTGGACCCGGCCCGGCTGATGCCGGAGCTCACGGGCCACGCACGGGTGAAGCACGTCCAGGAGAGCGCCTTCGCCTACGCACCCGACGAGCCGGTGGACTGGCTCTTCTGCGACATGGCGTGGCGGCCGCTGGAGGTGGCGCAGCTCCTGGCCAAGTGGGGGCGCCGCGGCTGGGCGCGCCACCTGGTGGCCAACATCAAGCTGCCGATGAAGGACAAGAACCCCATCCTGCTGCGCGTGCGCCACACGCTCGCCCAGGAGGGCGGCTGGGAGGGCCTCACCGTCCGCCAGCTCTACCATGACCGGGACGAGGTCACCGTCACCGCCCACAAGCTGAAGTGAGGCCCTGCGCGGCGGCGGAGGACGCGCTACACAAGGGGCGCCATGCCCTACTCGCTCGATGACGCCACCGCCACCGCCCTCGTTGCCCTCCACCCATGGGTGCTGACCCGCAGCCCCCAGGCACCGGTGCAGGCCGCCGTGGAGGTGCTCGTCCAGGCGGAGCAGGCCCGCCGCGGCCAGCCGGACGCGAAGACAGGGGCCCTTCAAGTCCCCGCCCTCACCCAGGGCAGCCTCCTCAAGGAGGAGTATGACCTGTCCACGCACGCCCACCATGACGGGTGGCGCGTGGGCGCCGTCATCGCCGACGTGCAGGGGATGATCAACGTCAACGCGCGCTTCGGCTTCCCCACCGGGGACGCGGTGCTGCGCGCCACGGTGGAGTCCCTGTCCGCGCAGTATCCGGGCGCCAAGGTGGTACGCATCCACGCGGATGCCTTCGCCGCGCTCCTGGTGCCCACATCCCAGCTCACCGTGACTGAAAACCTCGCGGCGCCCACGCGCGAGCGGCTCGCTCAGGACGTGCGGCGCGTGCTGCCCGAATCCACGCCTGACACGGACGTGCCCACGTGGACGGTGAGCCTGCTGGAGCTGACGGTGGATGCCCCTTCGCACTGGCAGGTGCTGGGGCCCCTGCTGTGGGCGGAGCTGGAGCGCACCCACGTCATGGAGCGCACCGGACGCGCGCAGGGGCTTCAGCGCCGACGCATCCGGTTGGATGGCGCCGTCCCCGGCCGCGCGACCCTTTGAGGTACGCGGCACCGCCGGGACGGCCACTTGAGGCGCCCGGCCGCATCAGTCCAGGGCACGGCGCTAGCTGCTTCGTGCCATCCCCGACCGCGCCACCCTTTGCTTGAGGCACGACCTGGACGGAGCCCCAGGCCGCGTCACGCTGACGGCACGCGGTGTCGCCTGGACGGCGTGCCCTGGACGTCTCCGCAAGGGCGGCCACTTCAGGCGCCCCCCAAGCCCCGAGGGCTTCCAGGGGGATGCCCGGACCTGCGCGAAGCGTCTGGACCCGCCACCGAGTGACTCGGGCCCGCTCCGGCTACTCCTCCAGGATGAACTTGCGGGGGTTCTGCCCGATGCCGTTGACCCGGACCTCGTAGTGGAGGTGCGGGCCGGTGGAGCGGCCGGTGTTGCCGACGGCGGCGATGTGCATGCCGCGCTTCACCTTGTCGCCGGCCTTCACCAGCATCTTCGACAGGTGGCCGTAGCGCGTCTTGATGCCGTAGCCGTGGTCGATGACGAGCACGTTGCCATAGCCGCCCTCAAGGCCCGCGAACACCACCGTGCCGTCCGACGGCGCGTAGACTTCCTTGCCGTGCGGCGCCGCGATGTCCATGCCGCTGTGCATGACGCGATCAGCGGTGTACGGGTCCAGGCGCGAGCCGAAGTCGCTCGTCACCCAGCCGCGAGCGGGCCAGATGGACGGCGTGGAGGCCAGCAACGACTTCTGATCCTGGAAGTAGGCCTGCAGCTCCTGGAGGCTCTGCTCCTGACGCGTGGCCTCCGCGCTCAGGCGGTCAAGCCGGCTCATCAGCGCCTTGGGCGTCTCCGTGGAGGTCAGCTGGGTGAACTGCGTGTCCGTCGCCGGCGCCGTCGTCCCGGCCTCCGGCTCCGTCGGGCCCATGGCCAGGTTGCGCTGCGGATCCGACAGCAGCGTCACCGCGCGCAGCTTCTGGTCGAAGCGCTCCACCCGGTCCAACGTGGAGCCGATGTGCTCGATGCGCTCGCGCACGGACTTCAGCTGCGAGCGGAGCGTCAGGTTCTCCTCGCGGAGGATGCGGTTCTCGGAGGCGTCCGCCGCCACCTGGAAGTAGTGGATGCTCGCACCCACACCCAGTCCCACCACGAGCATCAGCCCCATCCCCACCTGGGTGAGGAAGGACCGCTGGATGGTGTACCGCTTGACCGGAGCGTCATGGTCCGGAATCACCATCAGTGTGAAGGACTTTTTCGCCACGGGACAGCTCCCCTGCTTGCGTGGGACTTCTGGCGCAGCAAGCTAAGTCGCCTGCTCGCGCGCAACACCTCCCCCCGCCGCCTACCCCTCCCGCTTCGTCACCCACCGGCATTTCGCCTCGGCTGGAAACGTTGGGGCAGCTACCACTCAGATTCCAAGAGTGTCAAGGTCAACAGACCCGCAGGGAGGTCTGCCTGCCACGTCCAGACTCCCGGTGTGTCAGGCTTCCACTCGCACCACGATGACCGTGATGTTGTCGTCGCCGCCGCGCTCATTGGCGAAGTCGATGAGACGCTTGGGGACCTCGTCGAAGGTCCGCGCCTTCACCACCGTCTCGTGGATTTCGCGGTCCTCGATCATGTTCGCCAGCCCGTCCGAACAGAGGAGGAAGACGTCGCCGGGCTCTGACACCAGCCCCATGACGTCCACCTGCACCTCCTCCTCGAAGCCGACGGAGCGGGTGATGATGTTCTTGTACCGGGAGTGCTTCGCCTCTTCCGGCGTAATCATCCCGGCCTTGATCTGCTCGTTGACCAGGGAGTGGTCCTCGGAGATCTGCTGGATGAGGTCGCCCCGGATGAGGTACGCGCGGCTGTCACCCACGTGGGCGAAGAAGGCGTGCTCGTCACGCACCACCAGGGAGATGACGGTGGTGCCCATGCCGGACAGCCGCGCATCCTCCTGCGCGGCCGTGAAGATGGCCAGACAGGCCCGCTCCACGGCGGTGCGCAGCGCCTCCGGGATGGGAGAATCCTGGAGGTTGGGCACGGAGACGAAGGGGTTGTCCTTGCCTTCCCGCGCCCGACGCATCTCCTTGTCGATGGTCTCCACGGCGATTCGAGACGCCGTGCCACCTCCTGCGTGGCCGCCCATTCCGTCGGCGACGACGTAGAGCTGGAGCTCATCATCAATGAGGAAGCTGTCCTCGTTGTGATTTCGTTTGCGCCCGACATCCGTCAGGCCAGCGGAGATTATCTTCAAGCGGGAGGCCGCGGTCTGCCCTGCGGTGCTGGACACACCCGGGATGCTATGTGAGGCCCAAGGATGGGGCAAGGACACGGATGCACCGCGTGTACTTCACGCGGTGCGTCGGAGCCGACCCCGGGGGCTCCCCTCCGGTCCGGACTCCCTGCGGGCTCGCGTCCCCAGCGCCCGGTGTGCGGAACGCACCAGGGCCTCGGCCGCGCCCATTGCCTCGCGCGTCACCTCCACGCCCGACATCATCCTCGCCAGCTCCCGGGTCCGCTCCGCCCCCGCCTCCAGCACCACCACCTCGGAGACGGTGCGCTCGCCCTTGAGCCCCTTGCGGATGAGCAGGTGTGCGTCCGCGTAGGCCGCCACCTGCGGCAGGTGGGTGATGCACAGCACCTGCCGGTGGCTGCTCACGTCCTTGATCATCCGCCCCACCACGTCCGCGATGGCGCCGCTGACGCCCGCGTCCGCTTCGTCCAGGATGTAGCACCCGCCCCCGTCGCTGTCGGCCAGGGCCTTCTTGAGCGCCAGCAGCAGCCGGCTCGCCTCACCACCCGAGGCCACCTTGGACAGCGCGCGCGGCGGCTCGCCGGGGTTGGCGCTGAAGAAGAACTCCACGTCGTCCGCGCCGTCCGGCCGGAGGGATTCCCCCGGCGTCACCCGCACCTCGAAGGCCGCCTTGCCCATGGCGAGCTGTCCCAGGCCCTCGCGCACCTGCGCGGAGAAGGCCACCGCGCTGGCCGTGCGCGCGCGCGTCAGCGCCGCGGCCGCCTTGCGGGCCCGCTCCTCCACCTTGCGCCGCTCCGCGGCCAGCTCCTCCAGGATTTCCTTCCGGTTCTCCAGCGTGCCCAGCTCGATCTCGATTTCGCCCCGCTTCTTCAGCAGGCCGTCCAGGTGCGTGCCGTGCTTGCGGCACAGGCGCTTGAGCGCGTCCAGCCGCTCCTCCACGTCCGCCAGCCGCGAGGGGTCCGACTCCAGCCCCTCCACGTACCGGTTGAGCCGGCGCTGCGCCTCCTCCAGCTCCGACAGCGCCGTGCTCAGCGCCTGGGACACCGGCTCCAACGACGCGTCACACTTCACCGCCTCGTGCACCAGCCCCAGGGCGCGGCCCACCGTCTCCACGGCGGACTGCTCCTCGCCGGCCACCAGCAGCTCCGCCTCCGAGGCATGCCGCCTGAGCTTCTCCGCCCCGCCCAGCCGCTTGCGCTCCGCGTCCAGGCGCGCGTCCTCACCGGCCTCCGGGTCCAGGCGCGTGATTTCGTCGAGCTGGAAGCGCAGGAACTCGGCGCGCTCGCGCACCTTCGCCTCGTCGCCGCCCAGCGCCTCCATGCGCGCGTCCACCTCGCGCAGCGCCGTGTACTCCCGGAAGAAGGACGCCAGCACCTCCTCCAGGTTGCCGTACCTGTCCAGCAGCACGCGGTGCAGCCCCGAGTCGAAGAGGCTGACGTGCTCGTGCTGGCCGGCGATGTCCACCGCCCCGCGCGTGAGCTTGCCCAGCACGCCCACCGTCACCAGCGAGCCGTTGACGTAGGCCTTGCCCCGCCCCGTGCGCCCGAGCACCCGGCGCACCAGCACCTCTTCCCCGAGGTCCGGCAGCCCCAGCTCCTCCAGCCGGGCCTCCAGCGTCGGGGTGCGCGCGAAGACGCCCTCCACGGACGCCTCCTCGCAACCGGCGCGGATGACATCCGCGTCGGCGCGCCCGCCGAGCAAAAGGCCCAGTGCATCCACGAGGATGGACTTGCCCGCACCTGTCTCACCCGTGAGGACGGTGAGGCCGGCTCCGAACGCCACCTCCACCTCCTCGATCACCGCCACGTTCGAAATCCGCAGACCCAGCAGCACGCGCGCCCTCCAATGTCCGTACGACGGCCCTGGCACTGAACACCCTAACAGGTCCCACTGACACTGCACAGGCGTTCGGGTTGAGCGCACGGATGGCGGGCGGGAGGGAGAGGGGCCTCGTTGGGGCCCCAACCTCGTAAGTCCTCAGATTTCCGTGAAGAGCTCCTGGATATCCTCTTCCGTGAGCGTCCGGCCCAGCTCGTCGCCATCGCCGCCGAGCACGCCGGCGGCCAGGTCCCGCTTGCGGCGCTGGAGGGCGAGGATCTTCTCCTCCACGGTGCCGCGGGTGATGAGCTTGTAGCTGATGACGGCGCGCGTCTGACCGATGCGGTGCGTACGGTCCGTGGCCTGGTCCTCCACCGCGGGGTTCCACCATGGGTCGAAGTGGATGACGTAGTCGGCCGCGGTGAGGTTGAGGCCGGTGCCGCCCGCCTTGAGGGAGATGAAGAAGAGCGGCGGGCCGTCCGGGCTGTTGTACTCGTCCACCTTCCCCATGCGGTCCTTGGTGCGGCCGTCCAGGTAGAGGTAGCGCAGGCCCTTCTTGTCTGCCTCCTGCTTCAGCAGCTCCAGCATCTCGGTGAACTGGCTGAAGACGAGCGCGCGGTGGCCCTCCGCCACCAGGTCCTCCACCAGCTGGAGGAAGCGCTCCACCTTCGCGCTGGGCGGCATCAGCGTGCCGGGCGGCAGCTTCAGCAGGCGCGGGTCGCAGCACACCTGACGCAGGCGCATCAGCGCGGCGAGAATCGACACGCGGCTGCGCTTGAAGCCCACCTTCTCGATGCTCTCGTGCACCTTGCGGCGGCTCTCCTCCAGCACCTCGCGGTAGAGCGCGGCCTGGCCGGGCTCCATCTCGCACCACGCGACGCTCTCCGTCTTCGGCGGCAGGTCCTTGGCCACCTCCGTCTTCAAGCGGCGCAGGATGAAGGGCTGGATGCGGCGGCGCAGGCGGTCCTTCGCGGACGCGTCGTTCGCCACCTGGATGGGCTGCTCGTAGCGCTCCCCGAAGCCGTCCGCGCTGCCGAGGAAGCCCGGCATCAGGAAGTCGAAGATGCTCCAGAGCTCGGACAGGCGGTTCTCCAGCGGCGTACCGGTGAGCGCCAGGCGCGTCTCGCTGGGCAGCGCCTTGCACGCCTGCGCGGTGGCACTCCCGGCGTTTTTGATGTTCTGCGCCTCGTCCAGGATGATGTAGCGGAACCCCACCTGGGACAGCTGGTCCAAATCCCGGCGGACCAGCGCATAGGACGTGAGGACCAGGTCCATGTCCTTCAGGTCCTCCGCCCGCTCCTTGCGGTCCTGGCCGTGCCACACCATCGTCTTCAGGCCCGGCGTGAAGCGCTCGGCCTCGCGCTCCCAGTTGGCCAGCACGCTGGTGGGCGCCACCACGAGCGACGGCTTGCGCCCCTCGTCGTTGGCCACCTTCTGCATCAGGCTGAGCGACTGGATGGTCTTTCCCAGACCCATGTCGTCCGCGAGGATGCCGGACAGGCCGTGGCGGCGCAGGAACCAGAGCCAGGACAGGCCCGCCTCCTGGTAGTGGCGCAGCGTGGCCTGGAGCCCCTCGGGGACGCCCACCTTCGGCACGCCCGCCGTCTCGCGCAGCTCCAACATCGCCTGGCGCGCCTTGGCCTCCACCTCGGTGAACTCACCCAGGTCCGCCAGCAGGTCCAACGCGACGGCCTGGTGCAGCGGCAGCCGCGTGCGCGAGCGGCCCGGCAACGCGCCGGCCTCCTCGAGCAGGTCCGCCACACGCTTGAGCTCGACGGGGTCCGCCTCCGCGAAGGTGCCGTCCTTCAGGGGCACGAAGCGGCGGCCGGAGTCCAGCCACATGCGCACCGCGCCCAGGTCCACGGCCTGGTCGTCGGTGATGAACTCGGCGTCCAGGTCGAACCACTGCACGCCGCTCATGCCCACGCGGATGCGCGGCTTGAGCTTGGGGCGCAGGCGTACCTTGGGGGCCTGCACGCCATAGCGCTCCCACGACTCGGGGAGCGACGCCAGGCCCCGCGCCCAGAACTCCAGCGCGGTGTCGCCAGCGGCGTCGAAGGCGTGCGCCTGCGTGTCATAGCGCAGGCCCAGGTCCAGCAGCTGCTTGCCGGCGGCGCGCTCCAGGTCCTCGCGACGGCGGTACAGCTTGCGGCTGTCCCCGCCCACGCCGCTGGCGTAGCCCAGGTGCGTGGCCGTGGGAGACACCGGCACCGTCGTCTGGCCGTACTTCGCGGCCAGCTGCACCTTCACGCGCTCGGGGTTGCCCTCGAGCGTGAGCATGAAGCGAGGCTCCACCGCCTCGTCCACGTCGATGTCGTCCGCCTTCAGCGCCATGCGGAAGCGCGGCAGGTGCGCGGCGAAGAAGGTCAGCACGCGGTCCAGCTGCCCCGTGGGGAAGGACATGCTCGGCTCGAGCAGCCACTTGCGCAGCAGGCGCGGCGGGAAGTCGGGCTCCACCGGGTGCAGGTTCTGCCCCTGGATGACCCAGGTGCGGCGGCCCGCCAGGAGGATGACGTCCTTGAGCGAGTGGCTCGCGTTGTCCGGAAAGAGCAGCTCGATGCGCGCGGTGGCGCCGTCCACGCGGGACTCCAGATGAATCTGGGGCCGCACCGGCGCTTCCGTGTTGATGAGCTGGGTCCCGCGGTAGATGACGCGGCGGTAGCGGAGCAGCTCCAGCGCCTCGCTCAGCTCCTCGTCGGACAGGACGATGCGCGAGTCATAGCGGTGCTCGTGGCGCGACAGCACCATGAAGACGCGCTCGTCCGCGGGCGAGAGGCGGCCACCCGTCTGGAGCAGGCGCTTGACGTGGATGGGCCCCTTCGTCTGCGCGTCCTGGCGGCGCACGTCGATGATCCACTGCCGCGTGCTGCCGTTGCCGGTGCTGGCGGCCGTCAGCCGGTAGAAGAACTCGTAGTCGGGCTGCGAGGACAGGCCCAGCCAGCTCTCCACCTTGGCCAGGGCCGGGAGGCTCACCGCTTCGCCACTCGACGCCACCGGTTCCACCGGCGCTTCGTCGTCGATGACCTCCTGCTTGGGCTCGGGCGGCGCCGCGACGGGCTCCGCGCGAGGCTGCGGCGGGCCGGGCGAGCGGAAGCGGGCGGCGTAGATGAGCGCCGCGGCCACGACGTGCTTGCAGTGCGGACCGCCGACATTCCACGACGGGCAGGTGCACGTGGACGTGGCTCGGCCGTTCCCCAGCAGGATGGCTGTCTGGTACCGCGCGCCGGACGAGCTGGCGACCTGGGCGCTGATGCGGTCACCTTCACGGTGGAGGCCGAAGACGCGGCGCGACTCGGCCACCTCTCGCCCCTGCTTGAAGGTCGTGGGTTGGACTTCAGCCTTCAGGGCACGGAGCCACTGGGTGTCCTGAGGCGGGAGGATCTCTCGGATATCGGCGGTGGATTGCACGGCTGGCACAGGCCCCAGGCTCCAAATCGCCGGGGAACCCGTTGAACTACCACAGCAACGAGGCTCCCGGTCGCGGGAAAAATCAATGCGTCCGCCAGCAGAACCCGCCGCTGGCATCAAGCTGTGAGAGCATCAACCCCCGTCATGGCCCGGACCGTCCGCTTTCGCGCCTCCGAAACCCGCCCGCTCTCCGGCAGGCCGTCCGGCCCTTCGAGCGGACGTTCCATTTCACGGCCTGAAACAGTCGCCCTCGCTCGGAAGGTGTGTGCGGGGCGCCGCGCGGCCCCTGGCAGCCCGCCCTCTGTCGGCACGTTGTCAGCGCAGGCCGCGAACCGTGCCCTCGGGCGTCAGGCGGCCCTGCAGCGCCCGCCCCACCCTGGCACCTGGAGGCCAGCGGGGCCCTTCTCCCTCCTCACGCCGGAGTCTCTTGGATGAACACGCCCGTCACGAGCCTGACCGACACCACCCTCGTCTCGGACCTGAATGCCCGGCTTCGAGACGTACCGGACTTTCCCAAGCCAGGCATCGTCTTCAAGGACATCACCCCCGTGCTGGCGGACCCGCGCCTCTTCGGCCGCGTCATCAACGCCATGTCCGCGCCCTTCCGCGGGCAGCACGTCACGAAGGTGGTGGGCGTGGAGGCCCGAGGCTTCATCCTGGGGGCGCCCATCGCCCTGGCGCTCAACGCGGGCTTCGTGCCCGCGCGCAAGCCGGGAAAGCTGCCGCACCGCTCGGTGGTGGAGCGCTACTCGCTGGAGTACGGCGCCGACGGCGTGGAGATGCACGAGGACGCCATCCTCCAGGGAGAGCGCGTCCTCGTCGTCGACGACGTGCTGGCCACGGGAGGCACGGCGGAGGCCACGGCGAGGCTCGTGTCGCGGCTCGGCGGCGAGCTGGTGGGCTTCAGCTTCCTCCTCACCCTCGACTTCCTCGAAGGCCCCAACCGGCTGGGCCGCGAGCGCGTGACGACGTTGCTCAGCTTCTGAGCGGCCCGCGCGCAAGCGGCGCGAATGAGACGCGCCGCCCGCGGGCGCCCGAGGCGCTGCATGAGCGCCCCGGCTCCGGTGCTACGGAATGCCGACGGGAATGAGCGGCTCGCAGCCCATGTGAGCGGGCATGCAGTACGAGCGGCTCGGGCCCGGGCAGCACACCTGCGAGCTGTGACAGCCCAGCGTCCCGGCGCCACACTTCGGCCGGCACGTCGGCGCAGTCTGGGTCGGGTAGTCGTAAACGCACGTGCCACCGCCGCCACACAGCGACCCCGCGGGCGCCCCAGGCAGGCACTGCGAGACAGCGTCCTCCTGGACGCCCAGCTCTTCCGGAGCGGCCGTCTCCAGCTCCGTGCCTCCACAGCCCGCCAACAGGACGGCGACCGCGAGGACGCAGCTTCCGATGAGCGACTTCACTTGCATGTGGACTCCTCCATGGCCAGGGACAGCCCGGCGCTGCAAGCAGGATAGCATGCAATCAAAGAATTATTTGATACAGGCGCGCCATGCAGCCGGGCAGGACGGCCCCGTCCGTGCCGCCTGCTGACATGCAGGCCAGCCCTGCGCACCCTCTGACGAGAACCACCCAACGCTTCCACGGAGGGGACGACATGCCCGAGGTACGCACCCGCGGCGGCGCCCGCATTCGCTATGACGACGTGGGGCGTGGCGAGCCCGCGCTCCTCTTCATCCCGGGATGGTGCACCACCCGGGCGAGCTTCCAGAAGCTGCTGCCCCGCTGCTCCGCATTCCGCCGCATCCTGTCGGTGGACGTGCGGGGACACGGTGAATCGGAGGGCGGCGACACCGACTTCGACAGCGCGACGGTGGTGGAGGACCTGCTCGCGGTGGTGGCGGCCAGTGGCGCGCGGCAAATCGTGCCCGTGGCCATGTCCCATGCGGGCTGGTGGGCGCTCGACTTGCGGCGCGCGCTGGGGCCTTCACGCGTGCAGCGCATGGTGCTGCTGGACTGGATTGCCACCGAGCCGCCCCCAGCCTTCCTCCACGCCCTTCGCGGCCTCCAGACCGAGCGCTGGAGCGAGGTGCGCGACCGGCTGCTCCAGGGCTGGTTGAAAGGCCTGGACGATGCGGCCATCGAGCGCTTCGTCCGCGACGACATGGGCGCGTTCGGTGAGGCCATGTGGGCTCGCGCCGGCAGGGAGATTGAAGCCGCGTATGCGCGCGAGGGCTCGCCGCTGCGTGCGATCGCGGCGCTCGAGCCCATGCCCCTGACGATGCACCTTTACGCGCAGCCGGAGTCCCACGACTACCTCGCGGCGCAGGTGAACTTCGGCGTGGAGCACCCGGGCTTCCACGTGCTCAAGCTGCCCGCGACCAGCCACGCCCCGGCCCTGGAGGTGCCGGACATGGTGGCGGCGGGCATCGAAGCGCTCGTCTCCGCGCGGGAGGTTCCCATCCACGCGGGCGCAGTGCCGGCCTGAGGCGGCGCGGCCTAGCGGAGTCCGAGCGCTTCCTTCATTCCATCGGTGCGCTCCCGCGCGCGCTGCATGGCGATGCGCTGGAGCCCCGGGTCCTGGGGAATGGGCATCCAGGCCAGGTATCGGACCCTGGAAGGCCCTTCCCCGGACTGGCTGCTGGCGACAACCATCGTCCGGTTCTGGAAGGCCGCCTCCCAGGGGCCGCAGTCCGTCATGGAGAACCTGGTGACGGAGTCATCCTTCGCCTGCGTCCACGCGATGCAGGGGAACTCGGAGCAGTCCAGCGCCACCACGTCGAGCCCCATGCCACACTCACTGGCGGCCCGGAAGGCAACCTCCTCGAAGCCCTTGGGCGTGAAGGCCTCGGGCAGCTCGGAAGGAAATGCCAGGGGCACATCCTCCGGCGCAGCAGCCGCTTCATCCGCGGGCGCTTCCGCGTCCAGGGCCGGGTCCGGAAGCCGCCGGAGCACGGTGGCCTCACGAGGTGCCGCGGCCTCGGGGATGGCGGCGGCCTGCTTCGGCACCTCCGCCTTGGACGGTGCCGTACGAGCCACAGGTGACACAGGCGGCGCGGGTGTGCCCGTCGCCGTGGCGGACGCCTGGGCTGGAACGGCTTCGGGAGGAACCTGCGCAGCGCCCTGCC
This sequence comes from Pseudomyxococcus flavus, assembly GCF_050038885.1. Classification (NCBI taxonomy): domain Bacteria; kingdom Pseudomonadati; phylum Myxococcota; class Myxococcia; order Myxococcales; family Myxococcaceae; genus Pseudomyxococcus; species Pseudomyxococcus flavus. Next base: position 833,040 of record NZ_CP143624.1, read on the forward strand.
CCCCGCTGAACCAGACGCCTGCGGCGAACGCCAGGGCGACAACGAGCCCCAGCGCCGCGAAACGAACCAGCTTCATGGACGTACCCTCACTCATCGAGAATGAACTTCACGGGACGCTCCGCGGTGCCGAAGTAGCCCTCGGGCACGTCCTTGCCAGGGACGAGGGTGACCGCCGCCCCTTTCTTCTTGAGGACCGCGCGCTTCACCGGCGCATCCTTCCCGGGCAACCACACGGAGACCTCGTAGGTCCCCTGGCCGTCGTGCATCGCCAGGACGCGCAGCGTGCCCTTCCAGGTCGGCCATCGAAGGTGGACGTCGCGGCCCGATTCGAGCCGGAGGCCGGACTCGCCCTGCGCGCCCTGCACCTTCAGGGCAATCATCCGCACATCACGGGCGATGGGCGGGCCATCGGGCCCGTGCAGCGGAGGCACCGCGGGCGCGGCCCCTGACATGGCCAGGCTCCCTCCCCCCACGAGTCCAGACAGCACCACGGCGCGAATGCGACGAGCTGCTCGGGTCATCCACCGGACGCTATCAGCGCCTTTCCTGACTTCCACATTCCAGTCCGCCCGGCGTCCGGTCCCGGTGGGATTGACGCCCACGCGGACCGGCTTTATAAGTTGGTCAAACAACCAATAAACGAGCCCTGCATGCCCCGCCCGTCCAACACCGAAGAGCGCCGTCAGCAGATTGTCGCGGGCCTGCTGAAGGTCATGTCGGAGCGCGGCTACGAGCGTGCGTCCGTGGGCGAAATCGCGAAGGCGGCGGGCCTGAGCCCGGGGCTGGTCCACTACCACTTCAGCGACAAGCAGGAGATTCTCCTCACGCTGGTGGAGCAGCTCGCCGCGCAGGCCCGGCAGCGCGTGGAGGCGAGGCTCGCGCGGGTGAGGGGCCCGGACGCCCGGGCCCAGGTGGACGCCTTCCTGGAAGCGTTCCTCGCCACGGGCGCTGACGCGGCCCCCACCGCCGTCGCCAGCTGGGTCGTCATCAGCGCGGAGGCCATCCGCCAGCCCGAGGTCCGCGCCATCTACGAGCAGGTGGTGCGCGCCGACCTGGAGAAGCTGACGTCGCTCGTCGCGGCCGTCGTGGGACGGCGCAAGGCGCCCGCGCTGGCCGCAGGCCTGTTCGCCGCCGTGCAGGGGTACTTCGTGCTCTCCGCCAGCGTCCCGGGCCTCGTCCCCTCCGGGTCGGCCGCCAGCACCGTGAAGCGCATGGCCGCGGGGCTCCTGGATACGGCGGGCACGAAGGAGGACGCATGAAGACGGCGACCAAGCTCGGCCTGCTGTCCAGCCTCTACCTGTCGCAGGGGCTCCCCTTCGGCTTCTTCACCCAGGCGCTGCCGGTGCTGCTGCGCCACCAGGGGCTGTCGCTGCCGGCCATCGGCCTGGCCCACCTGCTGGCCCTGCCCTGGGCGCTCAAGTTCCTCTGGGCACCGCCCATGGACCGGCACGGCTCGTCACGATGGGGCCGGCGGCGCGGCTACATCCTCCCCTTGCAATGCCTGTCCGCGGGGCTGCTGCTCGGGCTCGCGCTGCCCGACGGGAGCCTGGATACGCGGCTGCTGATGGCCGCGGTGCTGGGCGTCAACCTCCTGGCCGCCACGCAGGACGTGGCCACCGACGGGCTCGCGGTGGACCTGCTCACGCCCACCGAGCGGGGTTGGGGCAACGGCATCCAGGTGGCCGCCTATCGCGTGGGGATGATTCTGGGCGGCGGGGTGATGCTCGCCGTCTTCGACGCGGTGGGCTGGCGCCCCACGTTCCTCGCGCTGGGCGCGGTGCTGCTCGCGGCCACCTTCCCCATCGCGCGCTACCGCGAGCCGCCCTCCGCGCCTCCCGCCGCGCAGAGCCTGGGCCTGAGGTGGTGGCTGACGCGCCCGGGCGCCGCCCCATGGCTCACGCTGCTCGTCGTCTACAAGGCTGGCGAGGCCCTGGCCACGGGCATGCTGCGCACCTTCCTGGTGGACGCGGGCCTGTCGCTGACGGACATCGGCTGGATGCTGGGCGGCGTGGGCTTCACCGCGGGCCTCGTGGGCGCGCTGCTGGGGGGCAGCCTGGTGGCGCGACTCGGGCGGCGGAAGGCCCTGCTCGTCTTCGGCGGCATCCAGGCCGGCGCGGTGCTGCTCTACGCCCTCGCGGCCCGCGGCGGCGCATCCCACGCCGTGCTCACCGCGGTCTGCGGCGTGGAGCACGTGGCCAGCGGCATGGCCACCGCCGCCGTCTTCACCGCGATGATGGACGCGTGCCGGCCGGACCACGCCGCCACCGACTACACCGTGCAGGCCTCCGTGGTGGTGCTAACCACGGGCGCCGCCGCCGCGGTGAGCGGCTTCAGCGCGCAGGCCCTGGGCTATGCCGGGCACTTCACGCTGGCCGCGCTCCTCTGCGCCGCGGGCACGCTGTACGCGGCCCTCACCTTCCACCCGCCCCGGAGCCTCGCTCCCGGGGCCGCACTCGAGGTGTCGTGATGACCATCGCCGTCTACGCCGGCAGCTTCGACCCCGTCACGGCCGGCCACATGTCCGTCGTCCGCCAGGCCGCCCGGCTCTTCCGCCACGTGGTGGTGGTGGTGGCCATCAATCCCGACAAGCAGACCCTGCTGTCCGCCGAGGAGCGCGTGGCCCTGCTCCGCGAGGCCGTGGCGCACCACCCCAACGTCACCGTGGCCTTCACCCAGGGGCTCATCGTCGACTTCGCGCGCGACATCGGCGCCAGCGTCCTGCTGCGCGGCGTGCGCGGCGCCACGGACGCCCAGTTCGAGACGACGCTGGCGCAGAACAACCGCGCGCTGGCGCCCGAGCTGTCCACCCTCTTCCTCCCCGCCGAGGCCCACCTGGCCGAGGTGAGCAGCAGCGGACTGAAGGCCCGCGTGGCGCGCGGCGAGGACGTTTCCGCCTTCTGTCCGCCGGCCGTCGCGGCGAAGCTCCAGGAGCGACTGGCCCCTACCCTCCGGAGCTCGCCATGAGCCTGTCCTTCATCACCCTTGGCATCGGCGACGCCTTCTCCGCCCTGCGCTACTCCTCCTGCCTCGCGGTGGAAGCGGAGGGTCAGGTGCTGCTCGTGGACTGCCCGCACCCCATCCGGAAGATGATGCGCGAGGCCTCCGAGTCCACCGGCGAGCCCCTGGACGCGGACCGCGTCAGCGCCGTGGCCCTCACCCACCTGCACGCGGACCACGCGTCGGGCCTGGAGAGCCTGGGCTACTTCTCCTTCTTCGTCCTGAAGCGGAAGCTGGAGGTGCTCGCCCACCCCGCCGTCGCCCAGCGGCTCTGGGAGGGGAACCTGGCCGCCGGCATGGAGTGCCTCATCGAGCGGCGCGGCGAGCCGCCCAACGCCAAGCACTTCGACGACTACTTCGAGCACACGCCGCTCTCGACGGAGTCCTCCGTGCGGCACGGGCCCTTCCTCATCGAGAGCCGGATGACGTACCACCACGTGCCCACCACCGCGCTGCGCATCCACGCGGGAGGCCGGTGCCTGGGGTACAGCGCGGACACCGCCTTCGACGAGGGCCTCATCGACTGGCTCTCGGAGGCGGACCTCATCATCCACGAGACGAACTACGGCGTGCACACGCCCTACGAGAAGCTCGCGGCGCTGCCCGCCGAGCTGCGCGCCCGGATGCGGCTCATCCACTACCCGGACGACTTCGACACCGGCGCGAGCGTCATCGAACCGCTCGCGCAGGGCCGCCGCTACAACGTCTGAGGCCGCGAGGCGCCCGGTGCATGGAACCCGGGCGCCCCGCGCCGTCAGGCGCTACTGCGAGAAGATGACCAGCGAGTAGGGGCCGATGGCGAACGACGCGTTGTGCGACATGCCGTCCTTGGCGCCGCTGTAGGCGACGGTGTCGACGGTGGCCGTGTTGCCGAAGTCGCTGGAGTACACATTCGCGTCGCTGTTGAAGCGCGCGTACCACATGCCCCCGCGCGGGAAGCCGATGTTGTAGCTGGGGAAGTACGTGCCGCTGAAGTTGGCGACGATGACGACGTCATCCCCGGGCCCGCCGTTCTCCCAGCGGTGGTACGCAATCACCTTGCCGCTGTTGTTCACGTGGTGGACGTTGACGTTGCCGCCACGCAGGCCGCGCGTGTTGTTGAACCAGTTGCGGCGCAGGCGGATGAGGTCGCGGTACAGCGTCCGGATGCCGCCGTACGTGCTGTTCTTGCCCCAGTCCACCGGGTCCGTGTCCTGGAAGTAGCCGTCCTCGAGGAACTCCTGGCCCTGGAAGATCATCGGGATGCCGGGCGAGGTGAAGACGACGCCCGCCGCCAGCGTGGAGCGCTTCTTGGCGGCCCAGCTGCCCGCGTTGCCCGGCCAGATCTCCTCCGGCACGCGTGCCTTGCCGTTGGCCACCTCGTCGTGGCTCTCCGAGTAGATGACGCGCGCGGTGTGCCGCCCGCTGTACTGCTGGGTGATGGCGTTGCGCACCGCGTTCATGTCACGGCTGCCGTCGTTCGACGCGATGACCGCCGCGCGGATGGCGTGCACGAAGTCGCCGCCCCACTGCGAGTCGAAGTCGGCGCCGCCCGCGGTGTCGGACGAGGAGCCGTTGGTGATGGAGTCACCGCCGCCAAAGTCCTCGGCGATGCTGATCTTCCAGGGCTGCGTGGCGTTGATTTCCCGGTTGATGGAGCGGAACACGCGCCACGCGTCGGGGATGGCGGTGGAGTCGCTGCCATTCTGCGTGCGCATGTACTTGGTGGCGTCCCAGCGCAGACCGTCGCCACGGAAGTTGTGGAGCAGGTTCATCATCGAGTCGCGGATGTACGCGCGAACCTCGGGGCGGCCGTAGTCCGGGCGCGTGTCCCCCCACGGCGTGCTCTTGCGCCAGTCGTTGTAGAAGTACTCGCCGCCGGAGCCCAGGCAGTCGCCGCTGTAGCACCACATGGGCAGGTCGCTGGGGCCGTAGTGGTTGTGCACCACATCGAAGATGACGCCGATGCCGCGCATGTGCGCCTCGTCCACGAAGCGCTTCATGTCATTGGGGTGGCCGTAGGCGCTCTCCGGCGCGAACGGGAAGGCCGCGTTGTAGCCCCAGGAGAAGTCACCCGCGAACTCGTACGCGGGCATGACCTTGACCATGTTCGCGCCCAGGTCGCGGACGTGGTCGAGCTTGGCAATCGCGCTGTTCCAGTTGCCAGGGCCCCAGCCGGGCGAGTCATGGAACGTGCCGACGTGCAGCTCGTAGATGATCATCTCGTTGAACGCCGGCGTGCTGAACTGCTGCGCGTTCCACCAGTACTCACCATGGTCGTAGATGATGCTGGAGCCGGTGGAGTTCTCCTGCCACGCGGAACGGGGGTCCGCCCGCCACGCGTCGCTGCCCCACTGGTTGCGGGTGATGAACTTGTACTTCTGGCCCTTCACCGCGCCCGGGACGTCACCGGAGAAGTTGCCGTTGAACTCGTTGCCCAGCTCAATCCAGGTGCCCCAGCCGTTGAAATCGCCGGAGACGAACACCCGGCTCGCCAGCGGCGCCCAGGTACGGAACGTGACGCCACCGTTGTAGATGGTGGCGCCCATGCCCGGCCGCGTGGACGAGCTGAGCTGCTGGCTGATGACCGCCGTCTCCTCCGTGGAACCTTGCTGCCCTTCGAGCGCGGACTCCCCGCAGCCGGCAATCACACCGGCCAGCAGGAGCGCACCCCACCTGTTGCAGTGCCTCATGGATGACAACCTCCCTTGGTCAGGGAGCGTCCTAGCAACCGGCGTGAATCCAGCGCAAACGGCTCTGCACGAAATCTGTAACTTTTCACCATATCGGGGTGCATCCAATGTATCAGTCCGCACGCTGCCGCCACCGCGTGACACGGCGCGTGAAGCCCCCGGTGCTCGCCATCCTCCCCTGAGTGCGATACGCCCCCGATGTTGCGCCCCACCCAGGGAGCGCGCTGGGGAGAGCGACGCACGATGACGAAGAAGACAGCGCTGGCCCGCCGTGAGGCCCTCCTGGCGTTGGCCGCGGTCCTGGCCAGCGGTTGCGCCACGACCTCACCGGGCACCCCACCCGCGCCTCCCGCTGGCACGGTGCGCCTGACGCTGCTGCACCTGGCGGACGTCTACCAGGTGCAGGCCGTGGAGGACGGCCAGCGGGGGGGCCTGGCGCGTGCGGCCACGCTGCGCAAGCAGGTGCTGCGGGAGTCGCCTCATGTGCTGACGCTGATGGGCGGCGACACGCTGTCTCCTTCCGTGGAGTCCCTGGTGGAGCTGGATGGGCAGCAGCTCAAGGGCCGGCACATGGTGGCCGCCTGGAACGCACTGGGTCTGGACTACGCGGTGCTGGGCAACCACGAGTTCGACTTCGGGGACGACGTCCTACGCGAGCGAATCCGCGAGTCGCGCTTCACGTGGCTGGGCGCCAACGTGGAGGACACGAAGACAGGTGGCCTCTTCACCGGGGTGAAGGGCTACGCGGTGCGCGAGCTGGGTGGCATCAAGCTGGGCCTCTTCGGCGTGGTGCTGCCGGAGACGAAGGGCACCACCAAGGCGGGCAAGGACACCCACTTCGGCGACGTCTGCGAGGCGGCCCGGAGCGCGGTGGCGAAGCTGCGCGAGGCCGGCGCCCAGGTGGTGGTGGCGCTCACGCACCAGACGGCGGACCAGGACCGGGCCCTCACCCGCTGCGTGCCGGTGGACGTGGTGCTCGGCGGGCATGACCACGAGGCGCTGGAGGACCACAGCACGGGCACGCCCATCTTCAAGGTGGCCGCGGACGCGGTGGACGTGGGCCGGCTCACGCTGGACGTGGACACGGCGACGGCGAAGGTGCGCCAGGTGACGTGGCAGACGCTGCCGGTGACGCGGAAGGTGCCGGAGGACGCGGAGTTCAACGCGGCGATGCAGCCCTACGCGGCGCTGTTCGACCGGCTGTCGGAGCGCGTGGGCCGCACACCGGTGGCCCTGGACGCCCGGGCCGCGCAGGTGCGCACGCAGGAGACGAACCTGGGCTCGTTCGTCGCGGACGCCTTCCGCGCGGCGGCGGGCGCGGACGTGGCGCTGGTCAACGCGGGGGCGCTGCGGGCGGATACGGTGCTGCCCGCGGGCGGCGTGACGCGGAGAGATCTGCACTCCATCCTCCCCTACGCGGACGAGCTGGTGGTGCTGCTGGTGAAGGGGGACACGCTGCGCGCGGCGCTGGAGAATGGCGTCAGCCTCAGCCGCGAGGACTCGCGGCCGGGCCGCTTCCCCCAGGTGTCCGGGATGGAGTTCACGTTCGACTCGGACCGGCCCGCGGGCCAGCGGGTGCTGAACGTGACGGTGGGCGGCAAGCCGCTGGACACGGCAGCGACGTATCGGCTCGCGACGTTGAGCTTCCTCGCCAGCGGCAAGGACGGCTACGACATGCTGAAGAACCAGCCGTCCGTGCCGGCGATGGTGAACGGGGACTCCCCCCTGGATGTGCTGGCGGAGGCGTTCCGCACCGGCACGCCGTCGCCGCATGCCCAGGCGAATGGCCGCATCTCCCGGCTCGGCAGCGGCGCGTTGGCGCCCGACGCGCGGCAGCCGCCTGCGCCGCTCAAGTAGCGCGGCCCGGGACGGCGCAGCAATGCGCAATCCCCGCCCCCGCCCGGGGCAGGCCCGCTCAATCCGCCGTCCAGCCTCGCAGGCGATACACGACCCGCCCCGCCAGCTCGCGCAGCGCGTCCGTGCTCACGCTGAGCGCCCCGGCCCGGGGCAGCCAGCTCATCCGCCGCAGCGGCGTGCTGGACGCGCGCGCGTCCACCGGCAGCGTGTCTGGCCGCAACCCCACCGCCGCGAAGCACCCCGCCGCGCGTGGCATGTGCGCCGCGCTCGTCACCAGGAGCAGCGACGTCCAGCCTCGCGCCTGGATGATGCGCGCCGACTCGAGCGCGTTCTCCCGCGTGTTGCGGCTGCGCCCCTCCCGGACGATGCGCTCGGCCGGGATGCCCCACTGCTGGAGCTGCCGCGACAGCACCTCCGCCTCCACCACGGCCTCCGGCCTCGGGTCCAACGAGCCCCCGGAGAGGAGCACCTGCCGCGCCCGGCCCTCTCGCAGCAGCTCGAAGCCCCGCAGCACCCGCTCCACCGCCGCGTTGTACTCCGGCACGCCGGTGCGCTCGGTGGCCGCCGGGTCCAGCCCGCCGCCCAGGACGATGACGGCGTCATAGGTGACGCCCGGCTGGAACGTCCGCACCGCCCCCGCCTCCGTCAGCCGCATCAACCCCATGGCCACCGGCTCGGTGGAGAACGCGTACAGCCCCACCCCGCCCAGCAGGCTCAGCACCCGCGCCGCGCGTGGCCTCCGCCGCAGCCCCCAGGCCGCGAGCCACAGCAGCAGCGCCCAGGTGAGCGGCGCCAGCAGCAGGTCCAATACCTTCGACAGGAACAGGAACACGTCGCCTGGCGCTCTTCAGCGCTCGCCCCAATGGAGCTTCTGCCGGAGGATGGAGAAGTAGGCCACCTTCGGGTTGCGCACCAGGTTCACCCGGTTGGGCGAGCGCACCACCTCGATGCAGTCCCCGCCCTGGAGCCCGTGGCCCGTCTGCCCGTCGATGGTGAGGTACGTGTCCGCCGTCTCACTGCGCAGCGTCACCCGGATGGTCCGGTCCGCCGGCACGACGATGGAGCGCTGGGTGAGCGCGTGCGAACAGATGGGCGACAGCACCGTGCAGTCCACCGACGGGTGGACGATGGGTCCTCCCGCGGACAGCGAGTACGCCGTGGAGCCCGTGGGCGTGGCCAGGATGACGCCGTCCGACTTGTAGGTGGTGATGGGCACCCCGTCGATGGACGTCTCGTGGTCGGCGATGCGCGCCAGCGCGCCCTTGTTGATGACCACGTCGTTGAGGACCTCATCCTCGATGAGCGTCCGGCCCCCGCGCAGCAGGCGGCAGGTGAGCTTCATCCGGGAGTCCACCTGGAAGCGCCCCGCGAGCACCTGCTCCAGCATGGGGTACAGCTCTTCCACCGGGACTTCCGTCATGAAGCCCAGGCTGCCCAGGTTGACGCCGAGAATGGGCACCCCGCGGCCGCCCAGGAGGCGCGCCGCGTAGATGAGCGTGCCATCCCCGCCCAGCACCACCATCAGGTCCGCCCGAGCCACCAGCTCCCGGTCATCCACCCGAGGCCAGCCCACCTCATGGGCCAGCGTGCGGTCCGCCAGCACCGTCAGGTGGGGGTACCGCTCACGGATTTGGGCCGCGAGCGCTACCGCCTCGGGCTTGTCCCTCTTCGCGACGATTGCCAGGGTCTGCACGCAGCCCTGCCTTCTAATCCAGGCGGCCCCCCGGCGCTCATGCGAAATGCCGGGGTGCCCGCCTGCTGACACACGTCAGGACGCCGCTTCCAGCGCCTCGGTGTCCTCCGCCGGGGCCACGCGGGGCTTCATCGAGCGGCCGGCCACCTCGTACTGCTTGAGCAGGCGGCGGAAGTTGGAGCGGTCCACGCCCGCCGCACGGGCCGCGCTGGAGACGTTCTGGTTGTTCTTCTCCAGCAGCGCGGACAGGTAGCGCCGCTCGAAGGCGCGCATCGCCAGGCGCTTGGCCTGGGCGTAGGGCAGGTGTGCCAGGCTGAACACCTCCACGGTGGAGTCCGGCTGGGGCGCGGACTGGAAGCCCGGCGGCAGGTCCTCGACGTCGATGATGTCGTTGCCCGTGAGCACCACCGCGCGCTCGATGACGTTCTCCAGCTCGCGCACGTTGCCCGTCCACCGGTTGCAGGTGAGGGCCTCCATGGCGCGCGGGGAGATGCCCGTCACCTTCTTGTCCGCCTTGGCGGCGTACAGCTTCAGGAAGTGGTGCGCCAGGAGCGGCACGTCCTCGGGCCGGTCGCGCAGCGGCGGCAGGTCGATGGTGATGACGTTGAGGCGGTAGAAGAGGTCCTCGCGGAACTTGCCCTGCTCCTTGGCGCGGGACAGGTCCACGTGGGTGGCGGCGATGACGCGCACGTCCACCTTCACCGGCTCGTTGGCGCCCACGCGCTTGACCTCGCCCTCCTGGAGCACGCGCAGCAGGCGCACCTGGGTGGCGGGGGGCACGTCGCCAATCTCGTCCAGGAAGATGGTGCCGCCGTCGGCCGCCTCGAAGAGGCCCTTCTTGTTGCCGGTGGCGCCGGTGAAGCTGCCCTTCACGTGGCCGAAGAGCTCGCTCTCCAGCAGCGTCTCCGTCAGCGCCGAGCAGTTGACGGCCACGAAGGGCTTGTCCTTGCGCGCGCTGCGGTAGTGGATGGCGCGGGCCACCAGCTCCTTGCCCGTGCCGCTCTCACCCTGGATGAGCACCGTGGCCGTGGAGTGGCTCACCGTCTCCACCAGCTTGAAGACGGAGCGCATCTGCGTGGACTGGCCGATGAGGTCCTCGAACTGGCTGCGAACCGTGAGGGCCTCCTCCAGCGCGCGGGCGCGGTCCTTGAGCGCCTTGCGCTCGGCCGCCTTGGCCACCGTGAGGCTGACCTCGTCGATGTTCTCGAAGGGCTTGGTGAGGTAGTCGTAGGCGCCCGCCTTCACCGCCTCCACCGCCGTCTCCACGGTGGCGAAGGCCGTCATCATGATGACCTCCACGTCCGGGCGCTCGGCCTTGATGCCGCGCAGCAGGTCCATGCCGGACAGGTTGGGCATCTTGATGTCCAGGACGACCACGTCGATGGTGGGGTCCTTGGCCGCCGTCAGGCCCTCCACCGCGTCGTCAATGGCCACCACCGGGTGGCCCTCGCGCTGGAGAATCTGCGTCACGGCCTTGAGGACGACGGAATCGTCATCCACGACGAGGACTTTGGCGCGCTTGACTTGGTTCACGGCAACCTCTCGAGCTGCAGGGGGATGGGCAGAAAAACGGTGAAGCAGGAGCCTTGGCCGACCTGGGTGTCCACGTGGAAGCTGCCCCCGTGGTCCTGGACGATGCGGTACGCGATGGAGAGCCCCAGGCCGGTGCCTTCACCCGGGGCCTTGGTGGTGAACGACGGCTCGAAGATGCGGGGCAGGTGCTTCTCCTCGATGCCCGTGCCGGTGTCCGTCACCGCGAAGTAGCAGCGGTCGCCCTCGCGACCGGTCACCAGCGTCAGCTTGCCCTCGCGCTCGGGCAGCGCCTGGAGACCATTCTGCAGGAGGTTGAGCACCACCTGCGCGAGCTGGCCGGGGTCGCCGTACACCTTCGGCAGGTCGTCCGCGAGCCCCAGCGACAGCTCCACCGTGGGCATGGACTTGAGCTGCGCGCGGAACAGCACGGCCGCGTCCTCCACGCACTTGGACAGGTCGAAGGGCCGCCGGTCCTCCACGCGGCTGTGGCGGCTGAACTTCAGGAGGCTCTCGACGATGCGCTTGCAGCGCAGCGCGCTCTCCTCGATGAGCCCCAGCGACTCCAGGTCCGCCTCGCTGCGGCCCGCGTCGCGCGACATCAGCTGCGCGAAGGCGAGGATGCCGCCCAGCGGGTTGTTGATTTCGTGCGCCACCCCGCCGGCGAGCTGGCCCACCGCGGCCATCTTCTCCGTCTCGATGAGCCGGCGCGTCATCGCCTGCTCCTCGGTGACGTCCCGGTAGGTGCAGACGACGCGCTCATCCCCCGCCATGGGGTAGGCGGACACCACGAAGGTGCGCCCGCCCTGGCGGACCTCGCCGCGCGCGCCCTTGCCACTCTCCACCGCCGCCGGCAGCGGGCAGCCCGTGCACGGCTCGTTGCGGCCGAAGAGGTAGCGGTAGCACGTGGTGTCGGAGGGAATCTCCTCGATGGAGCGCCCGGCCACGTCCGCGTACGCGAGGTTCGCCCGCCGCACCGCGAAGTCGCGCGCGCGCACCACGCACAGCGGCGTCTCCATGCAGTCGAAGGACAGCTCCCACTCGCGCTTGGCCTGGCTCAGCATGCGCGTGCGCTGCGCGACGCGCTCCTCCAGGTCCGCGTTGAGCAGCTTCAGCTCCGCGTTCTGCGCCTGCGTCACCGTGTAGAGCCGCTCGTTCTCCGCCTGGAGCGCGTACTGCTCGAAGGCGCTCTTCACCGTCAGCACCAGGTGGCTGTCGTTCCAGGGCTTGGAGATGAAGCGGAAGATCTCGGACCGGTTGATGGCCTCTTCGATGGCCTGCTGGTCCGCCTGCCCCGTCAGCATGATGCGCTGGGCGCGCGGCTCCTGCTGCTTCACCCGGGTGAGGAAGTCGACGCCATTCATCCCCGGCATGCGGAAGTCGGAGATGACGACCTCGGGGTGGAAGGCCTCCACCGCCCGCAGGCCCTGCTCGGCGTCCGTCGCCGTCTCGATGTCCCAGTCACCGCGGCGCAGCACCCGGCGGATGGACTTGAGGATGTTCTCCTCGTCGTCCACGAGGAGCAGCCGCCCGCGCGGCGAAACGGCCTGCTGACCGTGGGCATGTGCGGCTTGAGAACCCATGAATTGTTTCCGCCCCCTGACAAATGCAATGGCCCTGCCAGCAGAAACTCCCTGCCCAACAGTCTGGAATCACGGGCCTTGACATTTCCGTGGCGCGAAACAACACCGGGTGCAATTAGACCCATCCCTACGAAATGGGTCAACACAGACCCCGGGTCTTTGACCCGGGCTAGGTTCCCGGCGGACCGATGGGGAGCTGGGGGTGCAGGCAGATGCGGTCCCTGCCGTCCCGCTTGGCCTGGTAGAGCGCCTCGTCCGCGGTGAGGAGCAGCTGCTCCGGGCTGAGGACGGTGCGGTGGGGGAAGCTGGAGACGCCCAGGGACGCGGTGACCTGGAGGCTGGCATCGAGCTCCAGACGCAGGGCGCGCAGCTCCCGGCGGACGCGCTCGGCCACGGTGAGGGCCCCGGTGAAGTGGGTGCGTGGCAGCAGCACCGCGAACTCCTCTCCTCCGTAGCGGGCGACCAGGTCCGTCTCTCGCACGCCCCGTGTGAGGGCGGCGGCCACCTCGCGCAGCACGCCATCTCCAGCGGAGTGGCCGTACTTGTCGTTGATTTCCTTGAAGTAATCCAGGTCCAGGAGGATGAGCGAGAGGGCGTCGTCATAGCGCTGAGCGCGGCGGAACTCCTCCCTCAGTCGCTCTTGGAAGTGCCGGTGGTTGTGCACCCCCGTGAGGCCATCCGTGGAGGACAGCCGCTGCAGCTCCCCGACCTGGGTGGCGAGCGCCTCCAGCCGGGCGTGAACGACCAGGGCGCGGTGCACCCGGGCCAGCAGCTCCTCCGGGGTCCATGGGTCCAAAACGACCTCAGCCCCGCGACGCAGGGCTTCCACCCAGGTGTCCCGCGGCTCGGGAGGCGCTAGGAGCACCACGGGCGTTCCCAGGGCACCGTCGCCCGGCGTCAGCCGCTCCAGCAGGGCCAGGCTGGCGGTCGCATCCTCGCCTGGACACAAGACGACCAGGGAAACCTCCCGCGCCAGTCTCGGCACCTCCGGGCCGTGGGCGGTGATGCGGAGGGCGAAGTCCTCCGGGCCCAGGGCTCGGGCCACGCGTGGCAACGTCGACTGCGAGTCATCCACTACCAGCAGGGTAAAGGGCCTGGAGTTCACAGTGTCCCCGCAAAATGGTGCTTTCACGGTATCACATGCCTGCGACGGAGTGCGACCCCCGTCCGATGGGAAAAGCGGGATTCTCTGCTACCAAGTCACTAACCCTGTAGGTCCGCCATCGGAGGTCGCCCATGGCCTCATACCCGAGCGTCAGCCTGTTCTTCCCGGCCTGGAACGAAGAGGACTATGTCGAGCGAGCGGTGAGCCGGGCCCTGGAGGTCCTGCCTGGCCTGACGGACGACTTCGAAATCATCGTCGTCGATGACGCGTCCACGGACCGTACCTGGGAGGTCTGTGAGGAGCTGGCCCGAAAGGTGCCGCAGCTGCGCGTCATCCACCATCCGGTGAATCTGAAGCTGGGGGGTGCCATGCGCACCGGCCTGGCGGCCTCGACGAAGGACATCGTCGTGTACTCGGATGTGGACCTGCCCTGGGACATGCGGGAGCTGGAGCGCGCCCTGCACCTGATGGCGTACCTGGAGGCGGACATGATTTGCGCCTTCCGGTTTGACCGCACGAGCGAGGGCGCCAGGCGCATCGTCTACTCGTACGTCTACAACCTGCTCATCCGGTCGCTCTTCGACATCCAGATCAAGGACGTCAACTTCAGCTTCAAGGTGATGCAACGCCGCGTGCTGGAGTCCATGGAGCTGCACAGCCAGGGCTCGTTCATCGACGCGGAGCTGGTGGTGAAGGCCATCCGCCAGGGCTTCCGCGTGTTCCAGATGGGCGTGGACTACTTCCCGCGCACGCGCGGCGTGTCCACGCTGGCCTCGCCTTCCGTCATCGCGACGATGGTGCGGGAGCTGGTGGCGCTCTACCCGAAGCTGCGCTCACCCGAGCCGCCCGTGCACCCCGTGCGCCTGCCGCCGTCCGTGCAGCAGCTCCACACCGTGTCGCCGGGCCACGCGGCGCGGGGTTCAGCCCACGGATGACACGCCGCCTCACGCGGCTGGTGGTGAACGCGGATGACCTGGGGCTCCATGCCTCCCTGGACGCGGGCATCCTCCGCGCGCACCGCGACGGCATCGTCACCAGCGCCACCCTGCTGGCCATGGGGCCCACGGCGGCCGGGGCGGCGGCACGCGCGAAGGCAGCGGGGCTCGCGGTGGGACTCCACCTGGCCCTCTCGACGCGGCTTCCACCGGCGGCGCCCGCCCATGAGGTGCCCACGGTAGCGCCCGGGGGGCGGCTGCGTGGCAGCTGGGCGGACTTCGCCCGCGCGTGGCTCACGGGCCAGGTGCGCCGGGACGAGCTGGCGCGCGAGCTGTCCGCGCAGCTCGAACGAGCCCGGGCGCTGGGAATCGAGGTGGACCACCTGGACGGGCACCAGCACCTGCACCTGCTGCCCGGGGTGCGGCCTCTCGTGGAGGTCCTGGCCGCGCGGGAGCGGCTGCCGCTGCGCTGGCCGGATGCCCTGCCCCGCCCTCGCTGGCTGCGGACGCCGGGCCCCGCGCTCAAGGCGACGCTGTTGGCCGTGCTCGCCCGCGCCGCGCCGAGGGCCGCCTGGGGCGTGCGCCGGGTGAGCGCGGGCGGCCTCTTCGAGGCGGGCCGCCTGGACGAGTCCGCCCTGCTCGCGGTGGTGGACGCGCTGCCTCCGGGGGACTTCGAGCTGGGCTGCCACCCGGGTGAAGGCGCGCCGCACGTGCCGGAGGACCCGGGCTGGCGCTACGGGTGGCAGGCGGAGCTGGAGGCGCTCACCAGCGCACGGGTGAAGGCGCGGCTGCTCGAGCGCGGCGTGCAGTTGCACAGCTACGGCACGTTATTCTCGGCCACGTAGAGGCCGTGAGGCGTGGTGTCGCGCGGTCCCACACCGCCGCCTCGCTCACCGCGAAGCCCGCTTCAGCGCCCCCCCGGGCGCTCCGCCACGCAGAGGATGCCGAGGGAGACGGAGCCGAGGCGCACGCTCACAACCTCGCGCAGCAATGAGGCCCGCGGCCTCGGCTACGCCCCCCGGCGCTCCGCCACATAGAGGACATGCGGCGTGGTGTAGCCCGCGCCCAGGTCCACCACCTCGCGCACGGCGAAGCCCGCGTCCTCCAGGTACCGCGTCAGCGACCCGCGCGGCTTCAGCGCCATGCCACCACTGGCCTTCGTGCGCCCCAGCAGCGACACCATCACCCACTCCTGCGCCAGTGCCTTGCGGTGCTTCCAGGAGCCGTCCCCCTCCACCTCCTTGAGCAACAGCCGCCCGCCCGGCCGCAGCAGGCCATGCACCGTGGAGAGGAAGCCCGGCCACTTCGACTCGGGCAGCAGGTACAGCACGTCGCAGACCACCGCCGCGTCGAAGCCCCCGGGTGGCTCGCGGGCCAGCGTCTCCTCCACGGTGCCTTCCGCGATGCGCACGTTGGGCTGTCCCGCGAGCGCGCGCCTCGCCCAGGCCACCTTGCGCGGGTCCGGGTCCACGCCGTGCACCGCGCGACGCGGGTCCGCCAGGGCCAGCAGCGCGGTCAGCAGCCCATGCCCACAGCCGATGTCCGCCACCCTGCCGCCGGGTGTCCGCGCCGCCAGGGCCAGCAGCGGCGCGGAGAAGGCGCGCGCGTGGACGTGGAAGCGCTCGGCGACGGGCAATCCGTCGTAGCGCAAGAGGGCCTGATGAAGCAGCTCGCTCATGACACGTAGTAGTCGGCGCCGAAGGCCCACGAGAGGACGAGCAGCGACGCCGCGCCCACCGCCAGCGCCCCGCGCAGCAGCCGGGGCCGCTCGCGCAGCAGCATCGCCGCGGTGAGGAAGAGCGGGAAGGCGGACAGCAGGTAGCGCCCCATGCCCATGAAGTCCTTCGTGGACCACGCGGGCATGCCCACCATGGCCAGCACGTACACGGCATACCCCCAGCCCAACCGCTTGCGCGTGGGCCACACCAGCGCCAGCGCCAGCACCGTGAAGAAGGCATGCGCCGCCAGCCGGATGGCCTCGCGCTTGTCCTGCGGCGCGAGCACGACGCGCTCGAGCCAGCTCACCTTCAGCCACGTGTGCCAGCCGGGAATCTGCTCCCAGCCGGGCGCCCCCTGCACCTTCACGAAGGCCACCGGGTCTCCGAACTGGTGCCACAGGAAGAGCATGTACGCGCCGAAGCCCAGGCCCGACAGCACCGGCAGGAAGTCCACCGCGCTCCACGTCTCCCCGCGCGCGTGCTTCCACTCCAGGCGGCGCACCAGCAGGCCCAGCACCACCGCGGGCGCCACGGGTCGTGCCGCCGTGGCCACCGCCGCCACCAGGACGGCGGGCAGCAGGAGCCCCCGCTCCAGCAGCAGGAAGGCCGCCACCACCAGCAGGACGAACAGCGCGTCCGAGTACATGGCGCCGTAGAAGTAGAGCGTGAAGGGATAGCAGGCCATCAGCAGCCCGGCCTTCAGCGCGGTGTCCTCGTCCGTGAGCCTGCGCGCCCAGCGGGTGAAGAGAATCAGCGCCAGCGGACCGCACACCAGCGTGACGAGCACGCCGGACTGGTACACGTTGGGGCCCAGCGTCTCCACCGCCCGGATGAGCAGTGGATAGAGCGGGAAGAAGGCCACCGAGCTCTGCTGCCCCGGCACGAACTGGTAGCCCTCCTGGGCAATCCGCATGTACCAGCTCGAGTCCCAGGCCACCCAGCCCATGGTGAAGTACTCGTCGAGCCGGACCACGGGGTTGCTCGGGTCCTTGTGGAAGAAGCGCCAGGCCCCAGCGGTGGCGGCGGCACCACAGGCCACCACGGCCGCGAGGGCGAACAGGGCAATGCTTCGGGACGCAGAGCGTACCATTCGAGTCCGGAAGCTCGGGCCATGGGCTGGCGCCGGTCAAGCCCGGGAGCCCCTGGTACGAGGGACTCCCGGGGGCAATCAGACGTGGCTCAGCGCGGGTAGAACGTCTTGCCCGCCTTCACCATCTCCACCAGGTGCGGCGCGGGGGCGAAGCGCTCGCCGAGCTTGTCGTGGAAGTGCTCCAGCTTGCGCAGCACCTCGGCGGGGCCGCGGCTGTCCACGTAGTGGAAGGGGCCACCGAGGAAGGGCGGGAAGCCCAGGCCGAAGATGGCGCCCACGTCGCCGTCACGCGCGCTGCGGAGGATGCCCTCGCCCAGGCAGCGGATGGCCTCGTTGACCATCTGCAGCACCACGCGCTCGGCCATCTCCGCGCGGTCGAAGGAGCGGCGCTCCGTGCCGTGCGGCAGCAGCGCGTAGATGGAGTGGTCCACCTCCTTCTTCTTCCCGTCCTCGTACAGGTAGAAGCCCTTCTGCGTCTTGCGGCCCAGGCGGCCGTCGGCCACCACCTTCTCCAGGGCCTTGGGCGCCGCCATGCGCTTGCCGAAGGCGGCCTCCATGATGGGGCCCACCTTCTGCGCCACGTCGATGCCCACCTCGTCCAGGAGGGTAATCGGGCCCACCGGAAAGCCGAACTCGACCAGCGCCCTGTCGAGCTCCGCGATGTCCGCGCCTTCCGCCAGCAGGTACGCCGCCTCGTTCATGTACGGGGCGAGGATGCGCGAGGTGTAGAAGCCCGGCCCGTCGTTGACGACGATGACCGTCTTGCCCTGCTTGCGCCCCACCTCCACGCAGGTGGCCGTCACCCAGTCCGCGGTGCCCACGTGGGTGATGATCTCCAGCAGCGGCATCTTGTGGACCGGGCTGAAGTAATGCATGCCAATCACCTGCGCGGGCCGCCGGCTGCCCTTGGCCAGCTCCGTAATCGGGATGCTGGAGGTGTTGGACGCGAAGATGGTCTGCTCGCCGGTGACGGCCTCCACCTCCGCGATGACGCGGTGCTTGAGCTTGAGGTCCTCGAACACCGCCTCGATGACGAGGTCCGCCGACTTGAAGCCGCTGTAGTCCGTGCCCGCCGTCACCAGCGCCGACTTCGCCGTGGCCTCGCGGCGCGTGAGCGAACGCCGCTTCACGCGCTCGTCGAGAATCGACTGCACCTGCTTCATGGCCCGGCCCACGCCCGCGTCGTCCTTGTCCTTCACGCGCACGGGCACGCCCTGGAGCACGCTGGCCACGTAGGCGATGCCGCCGCCCATCAGCCCGCCGCCCAGCACGGCCACCTTCTTCACCTCGCGCGGCTTCACGTCCGGGTTGGACGTGCCGTTCTCCTTCTTCAGCGCCGTGGTGGCGAAGAAGATTTCCACCAGCCGCTTGGAGACGTCCGACACCACCAGCTCGCCGAAGGCCTTCGCTTCCGCCTCCTGGCCCGCCTTGTGGCCGGACTCCAGGCCCACGCGCACGACCTGAAGCGCCTTCTCCGGCGCGGGGAACTTGCCGCGCGTCTTCTTCAGGAGCTGCTTGCGCGCCTGGTCGAAGAGGACCTTGCGGCCCAGCGGGTTGTCCTCCAGCGCCACCTCGGCCCACAGCTCCTTGTTGGCCAGCCCCTGGATGAAGCCCGCCAGTCCCTTCGCCTTGCCGCCGCGGGCCACGCCCTTGAAGCCCTGACCGTGGCGGCGCTCGACCTTCAGCTTGCCGTCGGCCAGCTCCTTCGCGCGCCGCACCGCGATGTCGCGGAGGATGGGCACCGGCACCACCTCATCCACCACGCCCAGCTTCTTCGCCTTCGCGGGCTTGAGGCTCTTGCCGGTGAGGATGAGGTCCAGCGCCGCCTGCACGCCAATCAGCGCCGGCAGCCGCTGCGTGCCGCCCGCGCCCGGAATCAGGCCGAGCTGCACCTCCGGCAGGCCCAGCGACGTCTTCGGGCTGTCGGTGGCGATGCGGTAGTCACACGCCAGCGCCCACTCCAGGCCGCCGCCCAGGCATGCGCCGTGGATGGCCGCGACGACAGGCTTGGGGAAGGCGTCCAGCTTGTCGAAGCCCTCCTGCCCGTTGCGGCTGATGGCGGTGGCCTCCTCCGCCGTCTTGATGG
The DNA here is from genome assembly GCF_050038885.1 of Pseudomyxococcus flavus. Classification (NCBI taxonomy): domain Bacteria; kingdom Pseudomonadati; phylum Myxococcota; class Myxococcia; order Myxococcales; family Myxococcaceae; genus Pseudomyxococcus; species Pseudomyxococcus flavus. The sequence continues at coordinate 852,306 of NZ_CP143624.1, forward strand.
TCTGCAGGAAGTCGATTTTCGCCCCGGCGACGAACGAGTCCTTCTTGCCGGACGTGAAGACGACGGCCTTCACCTCGGGCTCCCGCTCCGCGCGCGTCATGACGCGCAGGAAGGCCTCGCCCGTCTCCGGCGACAGCGTGTTCACCGGGGAGTCCGGCAGGTCGAAGGTGATGACGGCGACGCCGTCCTCCACCTGGTACGAGAAGCCCTGCTTCGCCTCGAGCTCTTCAGCCTTGGTGGCCATCACGCACGCTCCAGGATGACGGCGGCGCCCAGGCCGCCAGCCGCGCAGACGGTGCACATCACCGTGTTCTTGTTCCGACGCTTCAGCTCATTGAGGGCCTGGGTGACGATGCGCGCCCCCGTGGCCCCGAAGGGATGGCCAATGGCGATGGAGCCGCCCGTGACGTTCAGCCGCTCCCGGTCGATTTCGCCCACCGGCGCGCTCCAGCCCGCCTTCTTCGCGAACGCCTGAGACGCCAGCGCCTGGATGTTGCTGGCCACCTGCGCGGCGAAGGCCTCGTGCATCTCCACCAGATCGATGTCCGCCAGCGTCATGCCCGCGCGCTTGAGCGCCGTGGGCACCGCGTAGGCCGGCCCCTGGAGGAGCTGGTCCCCCGGGTCCGTGGCCGCGTAGGCGTGGCTGCGCAAGAAGCCCAGCGGCTCGTAGCCCAGCGCGCGCGCCTTCTCCTCGCTCATCAGCAGCAGCGCCGCCGCGCCATCCGTCAACGGCGACGAGTTGCCCGCCGTGATCGTGCCGTACTTGCGGTCGAACGCCGGCCTGAGCTGCGCCAGCGCCTCCATGCTGGAGTCCTCACGGACGATGTTGTCGCGCTCGGCCGTCTTGTCGAACTTCGGCGGCACGACGACGTGCATGACCTCGTTGTCGAACAGGCCGTCCTGCCACGCCTTGGCCGCGTTGCGGTGCGAGTGGTAGGCGATGCGGTCCTGCTCCTCGCGAGAGATGCCGTTCTCCTTGGCCATCTTCTCGGCGCTCTCGCCCATCGTCATGCCAGTGGAGTACTCGGCGATGGCCGGCGGCACCGGCAGCAGGTCCTTGGCCTTGAGGCGCTGGAAGGGCTTGAGCTTGTCCGGCAGCGAGCGCCCCTTGGACGCCGCCACCAGCGCGTGCGCCAGCGGGCGGCTGGTGAAAATCGGCGCGTCCGACATGGACTCGGTGCCACCGGCGATGACGACGTCCGCCTCGCCCGTGGCAATCGCGTTGGCCGCCGTCGTCATCGCCTGGATGGACGTGGCGCACGCACGCGACACCGTGAAGGCATCAATCTTCTTCGGCAGCCCCGCCGCGATGACCACCTCGCGGGCAATGGACGGAGCCGTCAGCGTGGGGATGACCTGGCCGAACACCACCTGGTCGATGACCTCCGGGTCCAGGTCCGTCTTCTGCACCAGCTCCTGGACCACCATGCGGCCCAGGTCGAGCGCCGTCAGCCCCGAGAAGACGGAGCCCGCCTTCACGAACGGGGTCCGCAGGCCGCGGACGATGGCCACCCGGCGGGGGCCGTTGCGCTTCTCGCTTGCCATGTGTGCCTCACCTCCAGCGAAGTCGGGAGGCGGGCATCTAACGAGCGGCAATGCGTCGCGTCAATCGTCCATTGATTCAAAAATCAATCGGTGGACACTCCCCTCGGACGGCAGCCCGGGGGAGGTGCAAGCGACCCTACGCTCCCAGCGTGCCCTGACGCAGGGCCACGCCGTGGCGGTGGACAGCGTCCACGAGGAACTTCGCGGACTCGGGGTCCGTGGGCGGGAGGATGCCGTGGCCCAGGTTGAAGATGTGCCCCTGGGGACCCGCGCGCCGGAGGATGTCCTTCACGCGGCCGTCCAGCTCCTCGCGGGGGAGGAACAGGTGCAACGGGTCCAGGTTGCCCTGCACCGCCACGTCCGGCCCCAGCACGCGCCGGCCCTCGTCCATGGGCAGGGTCCAGTCCAGGCCCACCACGTCCGCGCCGGTGCTCTTGAGCAGCGGCAGGTGCGTGGACATGCCCACGCCGAAGACGATGACGGGCACGCCGGTGGCCTTCAGCTCGGACACCATGCGCTTGAGGTACGGAATGCAGAAGCGCTCGTAGTCCCACGGCGACAGCTCGCCACCCCACGAGTCGAAAATCTGGACGATGCTCGCGCCCGCCTCCACCTGCATCTTCAGGTAGGGAATCAGCGTGTCGGTGAGCTTGCCGAAGAGGCGGTGCGCCAGCTCGGGCTGCTCGAACATCAGCCGCTTGATGAGGATGTAGCTCTTGGAGCCGCCGCCCTCCACCATGTACGCGGCCAGGGTGAAGGGCGCGCCCGCGAAGCCGATGACGGGCACCGAGTCGTTGAGCGCCTTGCGCGTGCGGCGGATGGCCTCGGCCACGAAGCCCGTGCCCTGTACCGGGTCCGGCACGCCCAGCTTGTCGATGTCCGCGGCGGAGCGCACGGGGTTGGGGAAGTGCGGCCCCTTGTCCCCCAGCTCCAGGGTGATGCCCATGGCCTCCACGGGGATGAGGATGTCCGAGAAGATGATGGCCGCGTCCACGCCCAGGCGCGTCACCGGCTGGACGGTGACTTCGGCGGCCAGGTCCGGGTGCTTGCACAGGTCGAGAAAGGCGATGTTGCCGCGGATGGCCCGGTACTCGGGCAGGTAGCGGCCAGCCTGGCGCATCAGCCAGACCGGCGTCGTGTCAGTGGGCTGGCGGCGCGCCGCGCGGAGGAGTCGGTCGTTCACTTCGGACCTCGGAGTGGGCCCCGCACCAGGCGGGGCGAAAGGAGGCAAAGACGTCAGCGCTGATTCCACGCCAGGGCCTGGCGCAGCGGCTCGGTGCCCTCGGTCACGAACAGCAGGCGGTTGTCACCGTCCTCCCAGTCGAGCTTTCCGGAGGCCCCATCGCGCAGGAGCTTGTACTCGAAGACGGCGCCCACGGGCAGGGACAGCGAGAAGCCGTCCGGCCCCGGACGCAGCGCGCGCTCGGCCTTCCAGCCTCCCAGCTCCGGCCCGCTGCCCACCAGGCGGAGCGCCGGGTCTGCCACGGACAGTTCCACCCTGCGCCGGGTGCCCGCGCCCCGCCACCGCAGGCCCGCGAGCTTCGTCGCCGCGGTGAACCCGGCGCGCGAGGTGGGCGTCACCCGCGCCAGGGCCACCTGCCCCGGCGCCACGCGCACCACGCCCTCGGCCGCGCCCGGCAGCGGCGGCGCCATGGCCACCGGCTCCAGCCGCGCGGCGGCGAGCGCGTCCGGCAGCGCCACGTCCACGGCGCTGTCGCCCGCGTTCACCGCGACGATGACGGCCTCCTGCGCGGTGACGCGCGCGTAGGCAAAGAGGTCCTCCCGGGCGGCGAGCACCATCGTCTCGCCGCGCTGGAGGGCCTCACTGCCCCGCCGCAGCGCCAGCAGTCCACCAATCCACGCGCGCAGCGGGTGGTTGGTGAAGCGCATATCGCCCCGGTTCTCCGGCTCCTTCGCGCCCGTCAGCCCCTCCTCGGTGCCATAGGTCAGCGCCGGCACGCCCCGCGCGGTGAGCTGCACCGCCAGCGCCCGCTTCACCCGCTCCACGTCGCCGCGGCACTCGCTCATCACCCGGGGCAGGTCGTGGTTGTCCAGCATCGTCACCAGGGCGCCGGGCGCCGGGTACAGCCGGTCGTTGGAGAGGATGGCGCCCAGGTGCGACGGCGAGCGATCCCTGCAGAACACGTCCACCAGCGCGAAGGCGAGCGGGAAGTCGAACATCGTCCCGAAGCGGCCCTCCTTCATCGTGGTGGCCAGCAGCACCGGGTCGCCGTCCAGCATCTCCCCCAGCAGCAGGAAGTCCTCGCCCGCGTGCTGGCGCAGGTCGTCGTTGTAGCGGGCCCAGAAGCTCGTGGGCATGTGCTTCACCGCGTCCAGCCGGAAGCCCGCGGGCTTCAGCACGTCCACCCACCGGCGCGAGTGCGCCAGCAGGTGCGCGTACACCTCTTCCTTCTCCACCGCGAGGTCCGGCAGGCCGTGCACATCCCCCATCACCAGCTCGCGCGGGTCGTTCCAGTCCTTGATGGGCCCCAGGCCATGGAACCAGTCGGGCCGCTCGCGCGACAGGCGCGTCTCCGGCCCCACGTGGTTGAGCACCACGTCCAGCACCAGCCGCATGTCCCGGCGGCGCAGCTCCGCCGCCAGCGTCTTCAGCAGGGCCTCGTCACCGAAGCGCGGCTCCACCCGGCCGAAGTCCTCCACCCAGTAGCCGTGGAAGGCGCCGTACCCATAGAACTTGTCGGTTCGCATCTGGAAGACGGGTGAAAGCCACACCGTGCGAACACCGAGCTGCTGCAGCCCGTCCAGTCGGTCGATGACACCCTGCAGGTCTCCGCCGTGAAAGGCCTGCGCGTCCTGCATGTCCACCACGCCGTCATTCTTCGAATCACCATTGGCGAAACGGTCCACCATCACGAAGTAGACCGCGTCCCCCTCCGGCGGCTCCCACGAGCCCCGGTAGGGCTTGGGCGCCGGCGGCGTGCTCTTGCCCGGCTCGATACCCGGCCCGGCCGGCGCGTTGAGCCCCGGCACCGTGCCCGGGCCGCCGTCCGTGCTCGGCACGAGGAAGGGCGAGGCCAGGAAGGAGTCGAACAGCGACCCCACCTGCCCGGCAATCTGCTGGGCCACCTCCAGCTGCGCGTCGTCCTCGCGCTGCTGGTCGAACTGGAGCGCCGCGCCGTAGTCCTGGGTCAGGACGGTGGGCGCCATGGCCGAGTCCGCTCGCGCGCCCGTCGTCCGCACCGAGATGTCCCACGAGAAGCGCCCGCCCACCTGGCTGAAGAACGACACCCGCGTCTCCACCAGCAGGTGCAGCGGCGCCTCCGGCGTCAGCGCCTTCATCATCTCGAAGCGGCGCTGCGAGTCGCGCACCTTCGCGTAGTAGGCGGAGTAGTCCGCGTACGGAATCACCTCCGCTCGCAGGTTGCGCTTGGCCAGGGTCTCCGCGATGCGCTGCTTCAGGCCCTCCGGCACGTCCGCAATCACACCGGCTCGCCGCGCGTCATCCCGCACGTAGGCCACGGCCACCACGGTGCCGCTGGGCGCCAGGGGCGGCGGCGCCGCGCGCGGCAGACACGCCGCGAGCGCCACCGCGGCCACCGCCGCCGAGAAGGACAGCACCACACCCCATCGCGTTGTCAGAACCATCCTTCGGCCTCAATGGCGACCACCGAGTGCCAGTGGCGCTCGGGACCGACGTAAACGTTGTACTGGTCCAGGCTGTCCACGAAGGAGTTCCCGAACGCCGCGTGCTGCGAGGAGTGCTGGAGGCCGTAGATGAGCCGCAGGCTGGGGCGCGCGTAGATGCTGCGGCCCGTGGGGTTGAGCACCACGCCGGCCTTGAACTGCCAGGTGTCGCGCGTGTCGCTGTCACCGAACTCCAGGCCGCGCGAGTCCGCCATGCCGTCGGTGCTGGTGAAGACCGAGTCGACGTGGTTGCGGTAGAGGTTGCCGTTCAGGCTCTTCTCGCGCGCCACGCTGCCCTCGACCAGGAGGTGGACCCGGTCGGTGAGGAAGTACTGGAGGCGCAGCACCGTGGAGGCGATGACGCGGTTGTCCTCGCCGGCCATGATTTCGTTGTCCTTGTTGAAGGAGTAGCCGGCCCACACGCCCCACAGCGCCTCGAGCTTGTCGGGGATGATGCGCAGGTAGGCCTCGTTGCCGAGGTTGGCGTCATAGCGCTCGTCGGTCTGGTCCGCGATGTACACGGTCCAGTCCCGGCCGTTGTAGTTCTCCGTGTAGGAGAGCTGCGGGTGGCGCTTCTCGAAGGTGGCGTAGAGGTTGCTCCACACCAGCGGACCGAGCCCGCCGAAGCCCAGGTAGCCGATGGCGCGGTAGGAGAGCGCGCTGCGCGCCCGCAGGTCCGGCACCAGGTCCTCCTGGCCCGGGTTGGCCTCGAAGTAGCGCCGCACCACCTCGCGCCGCGCGAAGTCCTCGTAGTTCACGTTGGGCGACGCGTAGAGCGCGTTCTTGTTGCCGCGCACCGCGGGCTCGTAGCCCACCTGGCCGCGGATACCCACCTCGAGGTGCCCGGGAATCAGCCGGTAGCGGAACGACGCGGCGCCGGTGAGCACGGTGTTGTAGTTCCGGGGCCGCAGCGTGTAGCCGCTGTCACCCACCGCCAGCAGGACGTCGTAGCGGTCCCCCTGGTACGTGCCGGACAGGCCCACCGTGTCCCAGAGCAGCGTGCCGGGGCGCTGGTCGTAGATGTGCAGGTCGTTCCAGCGGTCCTCGAGCGTGCCGAGCTGCCACGTCACCCGGTCCAGCAGGATGTTGCCGGCGCGGACGAAGAGGTAGTCGGCGCTGAAGTTGACCAGCGAACCATTGCCCGGGTCGGCCGAGCGGAACGAGGTGCCCGAGATACGGGAGTGGACCTCGGCCCACACCTCGTTGGTTCCCGGCGCGGCCTGGAGCGCGTCCAGCCGGAGGTTGAGCTCGCCGTAGGGGCTCTCGTTGAGGAGCCGGCCGTAGAGCCAGTAGTAGCCCAGCTGACCGGAGCCGCCCGAGAAGTCCGGGCGGGTCATGATGCGGAAGTAGCCCGCGGCCCCGAAGCGATCTCTTGGAGCATCGGCCAGGGCAACGAGCGGGAGGAGCGTCAACAGGATGGCGCCGAGGCGCGATGGCAGGACTCGCATGAACGGGCCCTGCTTATAGCGCAACCTGGCTGCCTGCCCTACTCCGCACGCAGGACGACAATGGTTCTTTCAGGCATGCCGTACGTCGTACCGTTCACAGGCGACGGATTGTCGAGCCAGGAATTACCCGTGGCGCGGCTGTCCAGGCCCGCCGTCGTGAGATAGGCGGGACTGTCGAAGTACGCCTGCGTGTCGATGAGCCGCGTCCACTTGCGGCCCTCGGGCAGCGTGAACTCCACCGCGCGCGGCTCCATGTTGATGAGCACCAGCAGCTCCGGCCCGAAGGACGCGTCGTAGTAGTGGATCATCAACTGCTTGCTGTCCCACGCCGCCTCCGTGTTCTGGGCGCTCTTCCAGGCCAGGGGCGCGCCCTTGCCGTAGTCCTTCGGGGCAAAGGCATAGGCGTGCTCCTTGCGCAGGCGGATGGCGGCCTTCACGAACTCGAACATGCGGTGCCGCTCGTCCCGCGCCAGATACGCGCCCCACTGGTACCAGTTGAACGGGTTGTCGGAGAGCGTGGAGTAGGCGTTGTTGTTGCCCAGCTGCGTGCGCATCCACTCGTCGCCGCCCAGGATCATCGGCGTGCCGTGGCTGATCATCATCGACATGAAGGCGTTGCGCATCATCTGCCGGCGCATGCTCTCCGCGCGCTCGTCGCCAATGGGCCCCCAGTTGCGGGAGCGGTTGTGGTCCTCGCCACTGACCTTGTCGCAGAAGGGGCTGTTCGGCGTGTCGCAGCACACCGGGTTGAGCGGACCGCAGCGGTTCTGCTTCTCGTCGTACGCGAACAGGTCGTACATCGTGAAGCCGTCGTGCACGGTGATGAAGTTCATGGAGTGGTACGGGCGGCGGCCATTGCGCTCGAACCACTCCTGGCTGCCGTACATCAGGAAGCCACCGTCCACGGTGCCGGGCCGGCCGCACAGCGAGCCCTCGTTGGAGTTGAGCTTCCACCCGTCCTGGTTCATGAACGCGCGCCACCAGTCGCGGAAGCGGCCGTTCCACTCGTACCAGCCGTTGCCCGGCTGCGTGAGGGAGTTGGGGAACTCACCCAGCGGCATGCAGTACCAGCCGCCCGCGCTCCAGGGCTCGGCGATGATGCGGGTGTTGTACTTCTGGAGCACCGGGTCGTCGATGACGTCCTGGAGCACCGTGTTGCGCGGATCGTCCCAGCGGTTGTAGTCGCCGTCGCGCTCACCCAGGATGGGCGCCAGGTCGAAGCGGAAGCCGTCCACGTGGAGCTCCTCCACGTAGAAGCGCAGGCTGTCGATGATGAGCTTGCGCGTGGGCCGGTGGTTGGGCCGCGTCTGGTTGCCCACGCCCGTGTTGTTCCAGTACGTGCGGCGGTCGCCGTTGAGCGCGTAGTACGCCTGGTTGTCGATGCCGCGGAACGAGTACAGGCCCGCCGTCTCGGCCGGGTCCAGGGACTCCAGCGGCTCGCCGGGCATCACGTCGTCCGTCTCCAGCTTCTCGCGCCAGAGGCCGCCTTCGCCGGTGTGGTTGTAGACGACGTCGACCAGCACCTCGATGCCGTGCTTGTGGAGCTGCTCCACCATCCACTTGAACTCGTCGATGACCTGGTGCGGCTGCTTGTGGGCCGCGTAGGACAGCTCGGGCGCGAAGAAGTTGATGGTCTGGTAGCCCCAGTAGCCGCCGTCCAGCGGCTTCTCGTGGATGGGCAACAGCTCCACCGCGGTGATGCCCAGCTCGGCCAGGTAGGCCGCCTTCTCACCGAAGCCCCGGTAGGTGCCCGGGAAGCGCACGCCGCTGGCGGGGTCGGCCGTGAAGCCCTTGGCGTGGACCTCGTAGACGATCATGTCCTGCCAGCCGTGGCCCTCCCAGTTCTCGTCCTGGCGGTTGGCGCGCCACTGATGCTCCGCCTCGCCCCACTGGTAGTCGCTCTTGACGAGCACGCTCTTGGCGGAGGCCGCGTACGTCACCTCGTGGCGCGCCGGACCACTGGCCGTGCTGCCCTTGCTCCAGTCGTGATCGCGGTGCAGGGCCTTGGAGTACGGGTCCGTCAGTAGCTTGTTCGGGTTGAAGCGGTTGCCGTAGGCGTCCGCGTCCGCCTTGAAGCCGTGGATGGAGCCGGGGAACCAGTTCGGGTCGTACTCCCAGTTGGGGCCCCAGGCGCGGAAGCCGTAGTGCTGCCCCAGCCCCACGCCCTCCACGTAGACGCTCCACACGTCGCCGTAGCGCGTCATCTCGTAGGTGCGCGCCGGGCGGTTGCTCTCCGGATCCTCGAAGAGCAGCAGCTCCAGCCGGGTGGCGTTCTCCGAGTACAGGGAGAAGTTGACGCCCTTGTCCACGAAGGTCGGCCCGATGTACCGCATGGACTCGATGTCATCGACGGAGTAGCTCGGCGCCCGGGCCTCGGCGTGGTACAGCCGGACGTAATCGCTTTCGCTACAGCCGGTGACGAACAGGGCGGTGGACAGCGCCGCGCCCACGAGGCGGGACATTCTGGGAGTGCGCATCAGGTAGGATGACCTCAATGTCCGGACGCGACGCGGCCCGGCAAAAAAACTCCGCTTCCATAACAAGCGCCTTCCGCCCCTGACAAGGCAGGCCCCGGGTTTCCGCGGGGAGACGGCGCTTCGTCCATTGGTGCACACGACGCGATGACGCACCGCGTGCAACCAAGGAGGTCTGGGTAAACGGCGAGCGTACGGGTAAGGTGCGCGACCGTCTCCCCATAAATTTCTCCGAGCACGACTTGTCCGAAGTCACCCTGAGTGGGATCAAGAAGTCGTTTGGCCAGAACCTCATCGTGAAGGGCGTGGACCTTCAGGTGGGGGAAGGTGAATTCCTCGTGATGGTCGGCCCGTCCGGGTGCGGGAAGACGACGCTGCTGCGGCTCATCGCCGGGCTGGAGCAGGTGGACGAGGGCGAGGTACGCATTGGTGGCACCCGCGTGAATGACGTCGCGCCGCGCGATCGCGACGTGGCGATGGTGTTCCAGTCCTACGCGCTCTACCCGCATATGACGGTGCGGGAGAACCTGGCCTTCGGGCTGACGCTGCGGAAGTTCCCCGCCTCGGAGATTGACGCGCGCGTCCAGGAAGTGGCGGGCATGCTGGAGCTGAGCCACCTGCTGGAGCGCAAGCCGAAGGCCCTGTCGGGCGGGCAGCGCCAGCGCGTGGCCATGGGGCGCGCCATCGTCCGGCGGCCCAAGGTCTTCCTCTTCGACGAGCCCCTCTCCAACCTGGACACCGCGCTGCGCGTCCAGATGCGCGGTGAGCTGGCGCGGCTGCACCGCCGCCTGGGCGCGACGATGATCTACGTCACGCACGACCAGGTGGAGGCGATGACGCTGGCCACCCGCGTGGCCGTCTTCAACGGTGGGCTGCTCCAGCAGGTGGGCCCTCCGCTGGACCTCTACAACCGCCCCGCCAACCGGTTCGTGGCGGGCTTCCTCGGCTCGCCCTCCATGAACTTCCTGGAGGCGGCGCGGGAAGGCGCCCACTTCACCGGCAAGGGCTTCACCCTGCCCTGTCCCACGGACGTCCCCGCCGGGCAGTCCCGGGTGCTGCTGGGGCTGCGGCCGCAGGATCTGCGCGTGGCGCCCCAGGGCCCGCTGGTGGGCACGGTGGACGCGGTGGAGCGCCTGGGCTTCGACGGGTACGCCTTCGTCACCACGGAGGCGGGGCCGGTGGCGGCGCGCTTCGACAAGGGCGTGACTGTCGCCGTGGGCGACAAGGTGCACCTGGCCCCCGTCTCGGACGCGCTGCATGTCTTCACCGGGGACGGCGCGGCGGCGCTGCGTCACCCGGAGGAGCGGGCCTCGCTGGAGGTCGCGTCGTGAAGCGCTGGCTCGGGCTCGCGCTGCTCGCCACGGCGCTCAGCGCGCAGGCGGCTCCGGAGAACGCGCGCCCCCTGAAGCTGTGGCACGCGTACCGAGGCGGCGAGGAGACGGCGCTGGTCCAGGCCACGGAGCTGTTCACCGCGAAGACGGGCGTACAGGTGGAGCTGCTCGCCCTGCCCTATGACGCCTACGCCGCCAAGCTGACCAACGCCATTCCCCACGGCGTGGGCCCGGACGTCTTCATCTTCAACCACGAGCGGCTGCGCAACTTCCACGCGCAGCACCTGGTGGCCCCCGCCAGCGGCCTGGTGCGCGAGGACTACTTCCCCAACGCCGTGGAGGCGCTGGAGGTGGATGGCCAGGTGTACGGCTATCCGATGTCGCTCAAGTCGCTGGCGCTCTACGTCAACACGAAGCTCGTGCCCGCGCCGCCGGAGACGACGGACGCGCTGCTGGCGATGCTGCCCGCCCTGTCGGACGCGGACGCGGGCCGCTTCGGGCTGGCCTACGAGAGCGGCGACTTCTACTTCCACGCGGGCTTCCTGTTCGGCTTCGGCGGCGAGCTGTTCGACGCCACGGGCCGCGCGAGCTTCGACACGCAGGGCATGGCGCGCTCGCTGGCCTTCGTGAAGGGGCTGCAGGACCGGCGCTTCATCCCCCAGGAGGCCTCGGGCGCGCTGGTGAAGAGCCTCTTCAACGACGGCCGCGCCGCCATGGTCATCAGCGGCCCCTGGTTCGCCGGTGAGATTGCGCCGGACGTGGCCTACCGGGTGGTGGGCCTGCCCGTGGTGAGCGAGACGGGCATCCCCATCCGGCCCTTCCTGGGCGTGGAGACGGCCTATGTGTCGTCGCGCTCGGCCCAGGCGGAGCAGGCGCAGGCGCTGGCGCGCTTCATCTCCCTGGGCGAGGCCTCGCGCGTGCGCGCCACGGTGGGCCGGCAGATTCCGGCGGACGTGGCCGCGTACACGCTGCGCGAGGTGCAGGAGGACACGCTCATCTCCTCCTTCCGCGAGGCGGCCCGCCACGCGACGCCCATGCCCAACACACTGGAGATGGCCCGCGTGTGGGAGCCCATGAAGCTGGCGCTGCGCGCGGTGCTCCAGGGCGGCGTCGAGCCGGAGGACGCGGGCGCGCTGGCGGACCGGCGCTACCGCGCGTTGCACCGCGAGCGCCCGCCCGACGCCAGCCCGCTGCCCTGGCTGGGGCTGGTGGGCGCCATGGCCCTGGGCGGCTCCGTCTGGGTGCTGCGGCGGCCCGCGGCGGCGCTCCCCTTCAAGCGCCGCTATCCGGACGTGGCGCAGGCGGCGGCGTACATCGCGCCGGCGGCGGCCGGCGTGGCGGTGCTGGTGTTCATCCCCTTCGCGGTGGGCCTCAGCCTGTCGCTGTTCCACCACGAGGCGGGGGAATACTCGTTCGTGGGCCTGGCCAACTTCGTGGACATCCTGGCCAGCCGTGGCTACAGCATCACCGAGCCACTGTCCTTCTACTTCACGCTGGCCGTGACGCTGCTGTGGACGCTGGTCAACGTGGTGCTCCACGTCGGCATCGGCCTGTTCCTGGCACTGCTGCTGAAGGATCCGCTGCTGAAGCTGCGGGGTGTCTACCGGGTGTTGCTCATCATCCCCTGGGCCGTGCCCAACTACATCACCGCGCTCATGTGGAAGGGGATGTTCCACCGGCAGTTCGGCGCCATCAACGGCCTGCTCGTGGCGCTGGACCTGGAGCCGGTGAGCTGGTTCACCCGCTTCTCCACCGCCTTCGCGGCCAACGTGGCCACCAACACCTGGCTGGGCTTCCCCTTCATGATGGTGGTGGCCCTGGGCGCGCTCCAGTCCATTCCCCAGGAGCTGTACGAAGCGGCGGAGGTGGACGGCGCGAGCAAGTGGACGCAGTTCCGCCGCATCACCCTGCCCCTCTTGAAGCCCGCCATGCTGCCGGCCGTCATCCTGGGCAGCGTGTGGACCTTCAACATGTTCAACATCATCTACCTGGTGTCCGGCGGTGAGCCGGGCGGTGGCACCGACATCCTGGTGTCCGAGGCCTTCCGCTGGGCCTTCCAGCGCAACGAGCAGTACGGCTTCGCCGCTGCGTACTCCGTGCTCATCTTCGTGGTGCTGCTGGGCTGGTCCGCCTTCACCAAGCGCCTGACGCGGTCGTCCTCGGAGGTGATGGGATGAGCCGCCCCTCCCGCTGGAAGATGGCCGCCATCCACGCCGGGCTGTCGCTCCTGTGCATGGCGACGCTCTACCCGGTGCTCTGGGTGGTGAAGATGGCGCTGTCGCCCACGGACGGGCTGGCGCTCACCGCCAACCCCTTCCCGGAGACCGTCACGCTGGAGCACTTCCGCCAGGTGCTCTCCGGCACGGACGCCGCGGGGCGGTGGGTGTTCGGCCGGCAGCTCTTCTCCAGCATCGTCGTGTCCGGCGCCACCACGCTGGTGGGTCTGACGCTGGCGGTGTCGGCGGCCTATGCGCTGTCGCGCTTCCGCTTCCCCGGCAAGGAAGGCGGGATGCAGGCCCTGCTCGTCACCCAGATGTTCCCGGCGACGCTGATGATGGTGCCCATCTACAGCATCCTGCAGAAGCTGCACCTGCTCGACAGCCTCACGGGGCTGGTCCTGGTCTACGCCACCACCGCCCTGCCCTTCTGCATCTGGAACCTGAAGGGCTACTTCGACACGCTGCCGCGCGAGCTGGAGGAAGCGGCGGTGATGGATGGGGCCTCCACCTTCCAGGTCTTCGTCCGGGTGGTGCTGCCACTGGCCCGGCCCGCGCTGGCCGTGACGGCGCTCTTCTCCTTCATGACGGCGTGGAACGAGTTCATCCTCGCCGCCACGCTGCTCAATGACCCGTCCCGCTTCACCCTGCCCGTCGCCCTCCAGCGGTACGTGGGCGAGCACAAGGTGGAGTGGGGCAAGTTCGCCGCCGGCGCGCTGATTGTCTCCGCGCCGGTCATGGCGCTGTTCTTCGCTCTCCAGAAACACCTCGTCGGCGGGCTGACCGCTGGCGGCGTCAAGGGGTGATGTCGATGTCGTCTCGCTGTCTCCGTACGCTTCTCCTCGTCCTGCCTCTGCTGGCCGTCGCCTGTGGCGACGATGCCGACGGAACTCAACCCACCGACAACCCACCCACCGTTCGGGAAGTGCAGCCCTCGGGCGGCCCTGTCGCGGGCAACACCCTCATCAACGTCTACGGCTCCGGCTTCAAGGAGGGCGCGAAGCTCTACTTTGGTGAGCGGGAAGCCCTGCGCGTGGTGGTGGTCAACTCCCACCGCATCTACGGCTACACCCCCACCGCGACCTCGGGCGCGGTGGACGTGCGCGTGGTGAACCCGGACAACGCCTACGGCGTGCTGGTGGGCGGCTTCACCTACGAGGGTGCGCCGGACGGCGACATCGACCAGGCCGAAATCCTCATCGGCAACGTGGACGCGGTCAGCAACGGCCAGCCGGTGGGTGTCACCGTGCGCGGCGCCGTCACCGTGGCCGGCATCACCCGCGGCACCGGCCAGGGCGGCAGCGTGCAGGCGCAGGTGGGCTTCGCGCCGGCGGACGCGGACCTCCTCAACATGGAGAGCTACACCTGGGAGAACGCGTCGTACGAGGGCGACTCGGACAGCCGCGAGGCGGACATCTACCAGGGCACCGTGCTGCTCCAGCCGGCCATTGGCGGCGAGAGCCGCGAGTGGGTCGTCACCATGCGCTTCTCCATCGACGGGGGCGCCACGTGGGTGATGGCGGACGGCGACGGCAGCGCCAACGGCGTGTCCGAGACCATGCTGCGCCGGGTGTTCATCTCCCGGCCTCGCGTGGACTACTGCAAGCTCGGGCCAGACGGGAACAACGGACCGGTCAACGTCTTCTACCGCCCCGGCGATACGACGCTCGTGAAGGTGGCCGGCCAGGTCTACGCGGCCGGCGTCACGCAGGGTGGCGGCGCGGGCTCGGGACTGGTCGCGCAGCTGGGCTACGGCCCCGCGGACTCCGACCCGCGTGACTCCAACGCGTGGACGTGGGTGGGCGCCACGTACAAGACGGACCACGGCAACAACGACGAGTGGGAAGCGGACATGCCCAACCCGGGCACCGTGGGCACCTGGCGCATCGCCTTCCGCTTCAGCATCAGCGAGAACGCCTGGCGCTACTGCGACAGCGACGGCGTCAACGACAGCAACGAGGGCAACCTGACCTTCAGCCTGGAGCGGCTGGGCACGCTCACCGTGGGCGACGAGGCTCCGAAGCCGCCGATTACGTGGTGCAAGATTGGCCTCGACCAGACGCCGCCCGAGGTCATCAACTACACGACCACGCAGACGTCGGGCCTGAAGACGGTGTACGCCCAGGTCCACCTGCCGGGCGTGACGGACCGCCAGGGGGCGGGACCGGGCCTGTCGGGCCAGCTCGGCTGGGGCCCCGCGGGTGAGGACCCGCGCACCTCGCCGCTGTGGAACTGGTCCACGCAGCTGACGTTCGACCAGGACAACTTCGACGTGAACGACCAGTGGAAGGGCACGCTGCCCAACCCGGCGGTCAATGGCGAGTTCCGCTACGCGGTGCGCTTCAACCACGACGGCGGCCCCATCCGCGTGTGCGACGGCAACGGCGTGGACGACGCCGGCCAGGACTTCGAAATGGACCAGCTCGGCGTGCTCACCGTGACGGGCCAGCCGGTCGTCCCCCGCGTCATCGGCTACTGCAAGCTGGGGCCGGACGGCAACAACACGCCGGAGACGGTGACGTACACCACGACCACCACGCCTGGCCGCCTCATCGAGGCGCAGGTGTTCGTGCAGGGCGTGACGAACGCGTCCGGCGAGGGTGCCGGCGTCGTGGGCCAGCTCGGCTGGGGTCCCGCCAACGAGGACCCGGCCACGTCGTCTGCGTGGAACTGGGAGACGAGCGGCGCGTACAAGTCGGACCTCAGCAACAATGACGTGTACGAGGCCACGCTGCCCAACCCGGGCGTCGCCGGCAGCTACCGGTTCGCCTACCGCTTCCAGGTGAACGACGGCGAGTTCCTGCTGTGCGACGCGGACGGCGCCAGCGACGCCGCCGGCTTCGACCCGGAGCTGACGGGCACGCTCACCGTGAGCGAGGCGCAGGACATCGACGTGGTCGGCTACTGCAAGCTGGGGCCGGATGGGAACAACACGCCGCAGTCGCTGGCGTACACCACCGCGGAGGCCCCCTCCCACGTCATCACCGCGTACGTGCACGTGGCGGGCATCACCAACACCACGCAGGGCGAGGGCGCCGGCATCGTGGGTCAGCTCGGCTGGGGGCCCGCGGATGAGGACCCGACCACGTCCGATGCATGGGACTGGACGACCACCGCGCAGTTCGCCGATGACTTCTGGGACAACGACCGGTACGAGGCCACGCTGCCCAACCCGGGTGTCGTCGGCAGCTACCGCTTCGCCTACCGCTTCCAGGTGAACGGCGGCGAGTTCCGCTACTGCGACGCGGACGGCAACAGCCCCGACCCGGGGGCCAGCTTCGACGTGGCGCTGACGGGCACGCTGGCGGTGAGCGCGCAGGACCCGGACCCCGAGCCCACGGATGCCTACTGCCGCCTGCAGAGCGTGAGCGGCACGACGGTGGGCAGCGGTGACGTCGTCAACGTGGTGGGCCGGGTGCACATCCCAGGTGTCACCACGGGCCCGGGCGCGGGCGCCAACGTCCAGGTGGAGGTCGGCATCGGGGCCGCGGACGCCAACGCGTCCATCCAGGCGTCGGCGTTCACCTGGAAGGCCGCGGAGTACACGGGCGAGGCCGACGGCGAGGCGGACACGGATGAGTTCTCCACCGCCCTGACGCCGGCCTACACCGGCAACCGTGCTGTCAGCATGCGCTACACCACGGACGGCACCACGTGGACGTACTGCGACAAGGACGGCAGCAACGTGGGTGGGTACACGCTGGGCCAGCAGCACGCCCTCACGGTGGGCAACCACACGGCGATTGGCTACTGCAACCTCCAGTGGCCGTTCGAAATCGGAGTGGAGGCGGAGGGGGCGGCCCGGACCGTCTATGGCCGACTATGGGTGGCGGACGTCACGCCGGGCACTGGCCAGGGCGCGGGGGTCATCGCCGAACTCGGCTACGGCCCCGCGAGCAGCGACCCGGGCATCTCGGGATGGACCTGGGTGGCCGCCACGTACGTTAGCGACGAAGATAACAACAGCAACGACCAGTACGCCGTAGACCTGCCGGCGGGCGTGCCTGCCGGGATGTCCTACACGTACCGCTACTCGTACAATGGCGGGCCGTACTGCTACGGCGACCGGCAAGACCGGGGTGGCAGCACAAACGGCTTCTCGGGCAACGACGTGGGCACGGTCGTCCCGTAAGAAGGCATGACTCCCGCTGGCCGCCCGGATGCTTGTGAGGCTCCGGGCGGCCTTGCGGAATGATCGGCGTCTCCGAAACGTATGCTTGACAGTGTCGGATGGGGTCGGTACAAGCCCGCCTCACCGATGCGCGGCGGACGCCTGACGGGCGGATAGCTCAGCGGTAGAGCGGCGCCCTTACAAGGCGATGGTCACAGGTTCAATCCCTGTTCCGCCCATGGTCGTACCGATGTGGGGAGTTAGTTCAGTTGGTTAGAACGCCGGCCTGTCACGCCGGAGGCCACGGGTTCAAGTCCCGTACTCCTCGCCAATAAGAAGGGCCCGGAATCGTAAGGTTCCGGGCCCTTCACCTTTAGGGTGAGGGCTGCAGAATTCATCCTGCGCCGCGTGTCGTACCGATGTGGGGAGTTAGTTCAGTTGGTTAGAACGCCGGCCTGTCACGCCGGAGGCCACGGGTTCAAGTCCCGTACTCCTCGCCAATAAGAAGGGCCCGGAATCGTAAGGTTCCGGGCCCTTCGCCTTTTCTGACCGCCCTCGTCGCACACAGGAAGAGTCCCGCAGGCGTGCTGTGAGCAGCAGCCGCTGCTTTGGGTCAGCCGCCCCCGGTACACGCTCCCTCGACGCGAACCCGATCCAGGCTGTGACGTCCCGCGGCGACGAGCAAGGGGAGAGAGCCGCCCGCTCCGGTGCTCGACGCGACGATGAGCCAACCCAATCGTTCCAGCGCGACCAGCGCACCGAGGAACGTGGGGAATCCTCGTCACTGCCGACAATCCCAGGCACCATCCGGGCGATTCTCCACACCGGAAATTTCCATCCTCTTGCTTCCAGCTCCTCCTCCCATGCCCCATCCGCACCGCGTCGCTCGAGCCCTGGCCCTCGCCCTGCTCCCTGCCCTCGCTTCCTGCTCCTCTTCCGATTCCGAATGCACGGAGGACCGCGACTGCGCCTCCCGAGGCCCGGACATCGTCTGTGTCGAGGAGCTTTGTGTTCAGGCCTCCTCACCCGACGCGGGAACCGGAGACGCGGGCGTGGACGGTGGGCCGACGGATGCGGGCTCTGACGACGACGGCGGCGTGGACGCGGGCGCTGGAGATGCAGGCGCTCCGGACTCGGGCACGGACGGCGGTGCCCCGCCTCCGGAAGCACTGCTGCGCATCACGGAGATCAACCCATATGTCCAGCCGGACCTCATCGAGCTGGTGGCCGTTTCCGGCGGGTCCCTGACGGGAATCTCCCTCGAGGAGCTCACCAACTCCGGCTTCACCTTCACCTTTCCCGCGGGCTACACGGTGGAGACGGGGGCCGTGCTGGTGCTTCACCTCGGCGGCGGCTGCACCGACGCCCCCGGGAACCCGGCCTCCTGCGGTCAGACCGCGCCCTTCAGCGCCGTGGCGTGGGACTTCAATGCGCAGGGTTCGCTCAGCTACTCCGGCAAGGTCTTCGAGCTCTTCGCGTCGGATGGCTCGCCCATCGACGGCGTCCCCTTCGTGCGGGCCTCCGGAGAGATGCCCTCCAACCTCGTCGCCGCGGTCCAGCGCCTCCAAGCGGACCGGGTCTGGGACCCGACACCCTGCATTCATGACCTCCAGACGGGGTTCGCGCGCGACCGCTACTGCCGAAACATCGCGGTGGACTGGTCCAACATGAACGCGGGCGCCAGCATCATGCGCATCGCCGGGGACTCGCCGTTGACGACGCCCGGGTCGCGGACGCAGTGGAGCGCCCCGCTACCGTCACGCTGGGGCACCTACTAGCGGTGTCGGAGAAAGCCACCTGGCGCGCCGTCGCGCTGGGCGAGGGCACGGCGCGACGGCGCGCCCCATCGTTCCGCCCATCGCCGCCCGCATCGCGGCGACGCGAAAGCTGGGCGAGGATTTGTCCATGCCGATCCTGCCGAAAGAGCGAGACCCCAGGTTGATCACGATTCGTCGTGGCGGGAGCCTGACCGACGAGGACCATCACCTGCTCGCGGAGTGGGCCGCCCTCTGCGCGGAGCACGTCCTCCCCTTGTTCGAGAGCGCGTGCCCTGAGGACACGCGCCCCCGGGACGCCATCGCCGTGGGTCGGGCGTGGATCAGGGGCGAGGTGCGGATGCGTGACGCCCACAAAACCGCGTTCGTGGCCAACGCCGCGGCGCGTGGGTTGCCTGCTCCGGCCAGGTTCGCTGCGCTTGCGGCAGGCCAGGCAGTGGCCGTCGCCCACGTCGCTGCGCACTACCTTGGCGCGGCGGCGTACGCAATCCGGGCCGCCGCCGCGTCGGTCGCCGAGGGGGACGCGGAAGCGGCCCGTCTGCAGGAGCTCGGATGGCAGCGGAAACGGATCCCCGCCCCCCTTCGTAAGCTGGTCCTCGAAGACCAGCGGGCGCGGAACGACATCTGCTGGGGCGTCTTCGCCGGGTGACGCAGGTCCGAGTCCTCACGCTTTCGCGGCGCCGGGCCGAATGGTGGTCGCCCGAGGTCGCGTTGGATGGTTGGAAGCACTTTGCATTGATGGTGCCCCACGCCCCGTAGAGGACGCCTCATGTCCATCGACAATCTCGAACATGCCAGGCGGCTGGCCCTGGAGGAGGCAAACCGGGGTTGGAAGGATTTGGAAGACCCCATCGTCATCAACGACGCCGTGTCCTACGCAACCCGATATGGCTGGGTCTTCTTCTACAACCTTCGCTCCGTCATCGAGGGGCGCAAACCCCTCGGGCTGCTGGGCAACGGCCCCATCGCCGTCCTGCGCGACGACGGCTCGGTCCACCGGATTCCCGCAGCACGTTGGCGACGGGACCTGGAGGTATTCGAGGCCGCACTCAGCGCTCAAAAGCCACAGTGAGCCCGGCCCGGCCTTCCGGACAACACGCTCCAGCAGGGCGCCCCCTCACGCCGCTGACGTCTGACGGACGGATAGCTCGGCGGTAGAGCGGCGCCCTTACAAGGCGATGGTTACAGGTTCAATCCCTGTTCCGCCCACGGTTGTACCGATGTGGGAAGTTCGTTCGGTTGGTTAGAGCGCCGGTCTGTCACGCCGGAGGCCACGGGTTCAAGTCCCGTACTCCTCGCCATTCGAAGCCCAGCAATCCTCAAGGGTTGCTGGGCTTTTCTTTTTCCTCCGTCCCCCTATGTGCCCTCAGTGTGCCCCTCCGGCGTCGTTGGCCGGAGCGGCGTGGAGCTGGAGGGGCACCGGCCGGTCGAGCTGCTGCACCGCGCTCTCACGGGCCTCCGGCGCGAGGTGGGCGTACCGCATCGTCATTTCGATGGTGGCGTGGCCCATCAGCTCCTGGATGACCTTGAGCGGGACACCCCGCATGGCGAGGTGGCTGCCGTAGGTGTGGCGCAGGTCGTGCCAGGTGATGCGCCCCTGCTCGCGGCTGATGCCCGCCTGGCTCACCGCCCGCGATAGCCGGTGCTCCGTCATGCTCGCGGTGAGCGGCTGGCCGTCCGGCTGGCAGAACACGTAGGGGCCGCGCAGGTGCCGATGCCCCTTGAGTGCGTCCACCACCGAGCCGGGAAGGTCCACCGTCCGTCCCCGTCCGCCCTTGGGCAGCCCCGTCACTCCCTGCCAGATGGAGCGCCGCACCTGGAGCTTGCCGCGCTTCAAGTCCACGTCGCTCCACTGGAGCCCGATCAACTCCCCATGCCGCAGCCCCGTCTTGAGCGCCAACAGGACCAACGTGCGCCACTCCGGCTCGGCGGCGTTGAGCAGGCGCTCGGCTTCCTCGAAGGTGAGGAAGTCAAAGGCGGGCTTGTCCGTCTTGAAGAGCTTCACACGCGGGACGTGTTGGAGCACGCCCTGTTCCTGAGCCAGTGCGAGCAACTTGTGCAGCACGGTCAGGACGTTGTTGATGGACTTGAGGCTCAGGAGCTTCACCCCGGAGCCCTTGCGCAGGGCATCCTTCGAGGGGGCGTTCTTCCTTCCGGGAATGCCCGCTGGCTTCTTCCGCATCGCGGCCTTGAAGTCCTCGATCTCCGCTGGACCGATGGCGTCAAGAGGCGTGTTCCCGAACACGGGGAGCAGGTGGTCATCAAGGATCTGCCGCTTGGTGACGACGCTGGAGTGCTTGTTGTTGTTCTCGCTGTACGTGATGAAGCGCGGGACGAACTCCCCGAGGGTGAGGACCCGGCCCGGCTCGTTCTGCTTCTCCTTTCCGAAGGTGCCCGTCAGGAGGGCTTGGCGGACTTGACGCTCGTACTCTTCCGCGCCCCGGCGGGTGTTGATGGGCGATGCCTTGCGGACTCGCTCCACCCTCCCGCTCGGGTGCTGGTACTTCACGTCCACCCACCACGCCTCCTGCACCTTGCCCTCCTTCGTCTTCCACTTCCGCAGCCTGACGCTCATCGCTTCTCTCCGAGCGCAGGACCGCCGTTACCCGGCATCCAACGTAGCAAGACAACGCGGCGGATGCGGATGGATCGACCAAGGTGGAGGACTCCGGGCACCTGTCCGAACCGGATCGACTCGTAGAGCGTCTTCCGGTTCACGCGCAGGAGTGCTGCGGCCTCTTCGACGGTCAGGAAGTCGGGCGCGTTGGAGCCCGCTCCCGTGGGCATGTTCATCGCGTGCCTCCGCTCGCGTTGCTGGGCGTTGCGTGGACAGGCTTGGGCTCGGTTGGCGAGTGCGCGGAGCCAGCACTCGCCCCGGCAGCGCTACGCGGACCCGCGAGAGGAACGACCTTCGTTGCGAGCGCCGTAACGTCGTCGTCCGTCTGGTGCCACGGAGGGAGCCAGCCCCGCGTCTTGCTGTCGCGCTGCTCAGTCCAGCCCGCCGACTTCAGCGCGGAAAGGAAGGTTCTTTTCTGCGGCGGATGCTTCTGCCCCACCACGCGGCAGAAGCCGCAGACCGCCGCATACAGCGCGTCGTTCGTGAACGCCTTCGTCTTGCCGACCACGGGCCCCGGAGGCGCGTGCATGTTTGACGGCGCGGTGGGGCTCTTCGTCGCCCAGTCGAGAATCTGGCGGTCGGGGTCCGGGCTGTCGATCAACTCGCGCAGGAACTGCTCCGTCACCGGCTCGCTGAGCTGCTGAAGCTCCTCACGGGAAGCGTTCGCGTGAGGGCGCCTGACTCGCCGCAGGTCCACGGCGCGGGTCGTCATCTCATGAGCGAAGGCGGCCACTTGCACCATGAACTCCGGAGTAAAGGCGTCGTCCTCACCCGGCGCGTGCAGCGACTCCAAGAACTCTTGATGCGTCATGCCGAGGTCGGGGTGCTGGTAAGCGGCGGGCTTGGTCTTGTTGTGGAACACCGTCCAGCGGCGGTCGTTCTCCTCGATTTCGATGGGCTTCGTTCGGTTGGTAGCGGCCAGGAGCCCGGCGCGGTTGGATGCTGGGGTTCGGGGAACGCCCTTGCTCTCCAGGAAGACCTCGCTATCGGTGATCATCGCCTTGAGCCCGTCGCCGAGCGAACCGCCACGCTTGTGGTTGTCGAGCAGCTCGTTGGCGAAGATGAGGAGCTTCGTAGCGAAGTGGAGGTTGTAGGGCTTGGCCAGGTCCGCCTCGCCAATCTGGACGCAGTTGGAGGGCCCCAGCAGGTGCGCGAGCACGCGATAGAGCACGTTCTTTCCGGAGCCCGGGGGCCCTTGCAGAAGGATGGCGGTGCCCGGCCTGGAGCCCGGATTCTGCACCTTGAACGCGATCCAGTTGAGCAGCCAGTCAAGGCCGGCTTCGTCTTCGGCGAGCCAGAGCAGAACACGGCGCACGGTGGACCACTCCCCCTGAACTGGCGCGAGCGTAGGAGCCTCCCAGGTGTTGACCGCAAACGTCCCGTCCTTGCGCCGGATGAGATCGGGCGCGTTCGGCCTGCACTCAATGGCCATGACGCCCGCGCAGAGGTCCGGCACGTCGGGCGAAGCGGCCAACGGGCTGACTCCACGCGGCCACATATTTCGCGGGTCCACCAGCCCTCGCAGAATCAGGTAGTCCTCGGCCGCCTTCTGCGTCAGGAACTCCGGAGCGAAGCCACGCCCATCGTGGCGCCGTGCAAGGTATCGCTCCAGCGGAACGACCTTCACGAGCGGCAGCTTGGCAACCTGGGTCAGCGCTGCTGCCGTATCGGCTGCGTGCGCCAGCGCATCACCGGGATGGATGCTCGTGCTCATTGCGCGCCCCCGTTCCAGTGGCCCGAGCTGGCCGCCAGTCCCAGAGTCCGGCGCCATTCCGCGTACTCCGCTTCCCGTTGGGCCGCTCTCTGGCGGTCCCATTGCGTGAGCTTGGCGCGAGCCCCGCGCACCCCTCGCAGCGCCTCACCCCACACGTCACGGGATGGCTCCAGCCGCACGAGCGCATCGAGCGAGCGGCGCGCGACTTCGAGGAGGCTTTCCGAACTCTCCTCGGGCGTGGCCACGCGGGCGAGCATTTCGGTCAGCTTGTTGATGCCCAGGTGCCGCTGCCCGTCGAGCATGAGCACTTCGCCCGCGTCCATCTGCGCGAGAATCGTCACGGCGTCGGGACGCTTGAAGCGCCGGAGCCGCTTGCGCACGTCCTTGAGGTCCGCCACCCGCGAGCCGTCCAACTGTTCTTCGGTGGGACGCTCGGCGTAGCGTGCGAAGGGCTGCCGCAGCAGAGGACCGAACTCGGCCTGTACGTCGAGCGGCTGGCCCTGGTGGTGCTCCGGGGCTGGACGTGGCAGCGCATTGGAGGGGTCCCAGCTTGGCAGGTAGTAGAGCCGCGCGACGTCCTTGCAGGAGATATCGGCCTTCAACGTGGCTTCCGTCAGGCCCCCGAGCCCCACGCACTGCATGAGGCGCGGCCACAGGCGCTCGGACCAGCGGCTCGCCGAGCCAACGGGCACGGGCTCACTGAACGGGAAGACGACGCGGTAGCGGATGGGCTTCGCGGTGCGCCCGTAGGAGTGCGTCGGGTAGGCGAGGAACCAGAACCCGCGGCGGCGCAGGCTCTCGAGCCATGCATCCAGCGCGGCCTGCGTTTCACCGTCGAAGTCCACGATGGCCAGGGTGACGTGAGAGAAGTTCGCGTTGCGGCGGTAGGGCGCTGGCGTCGGTTGCCCGTCCTTGCCCTCGTAGAGCCCATCGGCGCGGGGCGGATGCGGCTTGGCCGGGATGATGGCGCGGCCGTCCTTCTCCGGGCGCACGAGCGGAGCGGCGGCCACCTCGTAAAGAGCGGCCATCAACTCGCCCGCTGAGCCGAACTCCACGACATCCAGGCTCCCGGGAGTGAAGCGCGAGTCAGTCAGGCAGACCGTCCAGGAAGCGGGCACCTGCGCGGGGCCCGACGCTCGGTTTCCCGCGTCAACATGGGACGGCATGGGGGGAGCTGTGACGGAAGTCCCAACGCGCTGGGGCTCCGTCATTGCTCCGTCACTGGGGTTTTCACTCTGTACGTGACGGAGTGACGGAACTCTCTCTTCCTTAAGTAGAATAGAGAGAGAGGGGAAGGAGATACGAGCTGCGTCAGTCATTCCGTCACCCCCTCGCGACGTGGGGCAGGCGTAGCGACCGGCGTCAGCGCGTTGGGGTCGGCGAGCATGTAGACGCGCGGCACCGCACCGCGCACGCCGGGCCTGTGACGGTGGGACACGCGCACCGCGCCAGTTGCCAGCAGAAGGGTCAGGGCCCGTCGGGTGAACTGTTCTCCGGAGCCGAGGTGCCCGCGCAGCTCCTTCACGGTGAGGCCATCAGGCCCGGCTTGGGTGAGCGCTGCGATGACGTGGGGAATGTGCTTTTCGAGAACTTCAATCATGTTTGTTTTTCGTTGTTTCTCCCATCACGGTAAATGCGTGCGTTTTTTGGCCGGTGGTTCACGGGCACTGGCACCGATGGGCGACCGTGCTCCGCTCGCTCGCAGCGCAAAGGGCCTGACATTCCGCAGCCCGCCCTCGCGGTGGACGGACTTGGAGACATCCCCCCGGCTCCGATTTCCGCAGCGAGGCCACTTGGGACCGTGCTCGGCGGTCGTACACGCTGGGAAAATTTTCAGAAAAACTGGGGCCCGCTGGTTTCGCCGTTCGTCCCCCCGAAATTCTTGCCGAAACCTGCCTCTGACTGGCTGGACGTTGACGCGGCGCCGATACAAGCCGAGCAGGCAACTCGCGCTAACACGCTCCACAGGCAACTGCGCTACTGCCCTTATTCCGGTGGCTCACGTCCGTCGCCGCGTTCCTGAGTCTTCCAGGGCGCCAACGTTCTGTTCCCCGGTCAGGTCCAGCCGAGCGACGCCCGCCGCGTTCCCGGTGCCCTCCAGGGCCCCGTCGTGTCATTCCCCAGTCTCGATGCTCGTGGCGTTGGTTCCTGCGTTCCTGGAGCCCTCCAGGGCCTTTGGCTGGCCTCGGCTGGTGTTGCTCTTCCGGCCTGTTCTTCGCACCTTGGCGGCTCCACAACTTCCAGGTGCCGGCACTTCGGGCACTCTTCACCTGTCGGTTGTTCTCGTGAAGGTGGGGCGTGAGGGCAACTACCGGGAGATCGCGGTCGGTGCCAAGAGGACGCCCGCGCCGCACTGGCTGAATGGACGGCCGGGTGGGGAAATGAGCTTCTCGTTGCGTACCTGATGCCAGCGAGGCACGTCGCGACCTACAGCGTGCCGCTCGTCGGAGGGGCGATCCTCTGGGGCGGCAAGGTGTACCGCTGGACCCTTGGGGCGAGCAGCCGCGGGCGAGACGGTGCCCCTGCGCAGGCGCAGCCGATGGTAGCGTGCTGTCTTGGGAGGTCACGCACCATTGCTGCAACCTGTTAGATTGGCCCTTGCGCTCGTGCTCGTCTGGGGGACTGCGCCGCGAGCCGATGCCGCCCCGCCGCGCACGGAGCGGAAGCGGGCCGTTTCTGTCGTCGTCAACCCGGATGCACCGTTGCCCGAGATTCGCGTCGAAGCGGCGTCGCCGACATGGCTGTACTTTCCGACCGCCATCGCGGAAAGCACGCTGACGGTTGACGGGCAGCCGCGCACGGTCGACGCGGCGGCGGTTCCGGGCGAAGGGGTGCGGATTCGGGTGCTCGACGTGGGCAAGCGTTCGATCATCGTTCAACCCGTGGAGGATCTTCGACCGGGTGAACGTCACGAACTGACGGTCTTCTTCGCGGACGGGCGAGCACCGGCACGGGCCGCGTTCGTGCTCGTGTCGGACCCGGCCGAAGTGGACTCGCGGATCGACGTGGAGCGGCGCGAACCGCCGAACGCAGCCTGCCCTGCCGAAGCGCCGCGCGCCCCTCCCCGACCGGAAGACTTCGTGTTGCTGGGCTACGTCGACCAGAACGGCGTTCAGACGGGCACTGTTGCGCCGACTGCGGACGACCCGAGGGGCCTGCGGTCAGAGTCAGGCTGGACGTATCGCGGGGCTACGTGGGCGCTGGTAGACGTGCGGATCTGGAACTTGGCCGGTCAGCGACCGTGGACGCCGGGCGAGGCAACGTTGACGGGGAAAGGTGGTGTCACGCTTCGGGCTCGGGTCGTGACAGAGGGGGGCGGGGAGGTAGCTCCCGACGAGGCGCTGCGGGTGCTCGCCGTGGCTGACACTCCGCCCCCCGAAGCGGGTGGGGTTTTCGCTTTGGAGGTACGGGGGACGGGTGGCCGAAATCTTGTGATTCCGCGAGTGCTTTTCCCCAAGCGTGCGACGGAGGGCGACCGATGACTTTGAACCTGATCCGCCTGCCTTCCGGCACGCTCATTGACGGCTGGCATGTCGTGAAGGAACTCGGCAACGGTGGCTCTGCCGTCGTCTACCTCGTGGAGAAGAACGGCAAGCAATACGCGCTCAAGCTCGCACGACACCGCGACGCCAGCGGGGATGAAATGCAGACCCATGCCCGCATGATGCGCGAGTTGTCGATCATCACATCGCTGAGTCATCCAAATATCGTCAGCCATCGCGGTTCCGGATACGTTGAAACTGGCAACCTCTACCTTGTGCTGGAGTATGTGGATGGGTGGACGCTTGGGGAGTGGAAGGAACGCAAGCACCCCACGGCGCATGAAATCCTGCGTGTCTTCATCAAGATTGTCTCCGCCTTGGCTTACATGCACAGGTTGGGCGTTCTTCACCGTGATCTGAAGCTGGCCAACGTCCTGATTCGCAAGAGCGACAGGGAGCCGGTCATCGTTGATTTTAGCAGTGCTACTCACGCGCTCGCTGACGATTTGACTGATGGTGGCCTGCCCCCCGGCACGGATCGTTACCGGGCCCCTGAGCAGTTCAGTTTTCTCCGAGAGCACAAAGACGAGCGTCGGGCGCGGTATGCCTTCCAGGTGGCCGACGAAATTTTTGCTGTCGGAGCCATGCTCTATGAACTGCTGACGGACCCGCGACCGACGGAGTACCGGGCTCGCTCGCCGCTCAACGACCTGACCATCCCGCCGGCCCCGGCAAGGAAGGCGAACCCGCGAGTTCCGGAGGCGCTCAGCGACCTTGCGGAGAGCATCCTGTCCCGAGACCCGGCGCGGCGTCCGGTTGATACCGAAGTGCTGCGGCGCGAGTTGGTGGAACTTCTGGAGGATCCTGGAGCTGACTACACGGCGCCAGTGCATCCACCCTCGGAGCAGCGGCAGCGTGAGCCCTCCGAAGGTGAGGCCCCAGCGATGCCGGAGCCGGCGAGCAAGCCCCGTCCGCACAGGCGCGGGGCGCTCGCGGCGGGTGCCGTTGCCGTGGGGCTTACCGCTGGCGTGGCGCTTTGGGGACTGTCCGGAACGGTTCCCGCGCCGCCTGTCGAGCCGCACGTGGCCCCGCGCCCGGTGGCCTCTCGTGCGCCTTCCGCGTCCCCGAAGACTGTCTCGCCTGATATGTCAGCCCCTACCCCCATCGTACAGGGGGACGCAGGTCCATCACCTGCCGCCGTTCTGGAGGAAGGTTCAACCGTGAAGCCCCAACCCCCCGAAGCCCCGAAGCAGGCGCGCACTGGACGCGGCCAGAAGGCGCCCCCCATGCCGGACGTGTGCAAGGCGCTGCCGCTCGTCGCCGCCCTTGCGGCAGGGTGTCCCGGTGTCCAGGTGCGGCCCGAACCTTTCGAGTGCCCATCCGGCGCCGTTCAGGCGATGCGTGAGGAACTTCGCTGGCGAGGCAGCGAGTCGTTTTCGGTCCTCATCGACGACCGTCACGGGGTCCACGAGCGCCTTTGGTTTTCCGCAGGCTCGGAGGTTGTTGGAGTCGTCCCGAAAGGCGTGAACGATTCCCGGCAGCGGGAAGTCGCTCCCCCTGGGACGCGGTTCCTTGGCGGGAAGGTCTATCTCATTCCCGAGAGAACGCCGCTCGGGAGCCCTGGACGGGTGATTGTGAAGTATGACCGCGTGAAGGTTCCTGGAAAGGACGAGCTGCCCGTGTGCTTCGTGGTGGATACGCCAGCCGAAGAGCTGAAGGACACGGCAGGGAGAGCCTTCAACGGGACGATCGGATGGCCCGTTACTGAGTGGCCCTGAGCGTTCCCCGCAGGGGGACGTGGCGGGTAGGTGGTCGTTTCTTGGCGCTGCCCCCATTTTGGGACACCACCCTGTGAGGGGGTTCCCTTCCGTCCCATCCTCTGGGTAACGTGCTCCTGCGTCGCGTCGGCCCGGAGCCTGCGCGAGTGGCGGGAGGACCGAGGATGCCGGCAATCGACTTCAAGCTCCCCAGAGGAGCAATCCTGTTCACCGATGACGAGTTCGCTTACGAGTTCCGTGAAGACCTGGGAGAGGCTCACCACGGGCTCAGCCTCTTCGTCGCGCGGCGCCGGACGCTGGAGGGGAATCACCCCCGGGGGAAGGTGCTGCTCAAGGCGGTAGGCAGGGCGACCGCTGAGGAGGGGGCGCGCGTCAAGCGTGCAAGGGCGAAGCTGGAAGAGCAGGTCCGCCTGGCAACATACCTCCAGCACCCGGGCATCCTCAGCGTCCACGGTCTGCGCAAGACGGAAGGGGCTTGGTACGTCATCACCGAGCACCCGTCCGGCCATACCCTCAACGAACACTTGACCGTTGTTTCAGAGTGCCGACGCTGGTTCTCGCCTCTGTTCGCGCTGTACGTCGGAGCGCAGGTGGCGAGTGCCCTGGAGCACGCGCACACGGCAACGGACGAGAAGGGGAACCCGCTCGGCATCGTTCACCGGGCCATCGACCTGGATCACGTCTTCATGGACTGGGACGGCACGGTGCAGGTGGCGGACTTCGGACTCGCCCTTTCCAACCTGCCGGGGCGCGTGGCGTCCACCGTGGTACGTCCGCAGGCGGATACCTACTTCTCCTCTCCTGAAATGCTGCTGTCTGGCCGCGTCGATGCACGCTCGGACCTCTACACGCTGGGCCTCGTCATGCTTGAACTGGCGACGGGGAAGAACCTGCTCGACGTGCCCGACGGGGTTCCCGATGCGTTCAAGGCGAGGCTGTCGCGCCGGCAGCTCCAGCGGGTCAATCGAGCGCTCCGGCGTGCCCGGCTTGCCGGCTGGGGCCCCGCGATGGACGCGGTCATCTTGCGCGCGGCGACCTACACGCCGGAAGACGTGGACGCGGTGACGGCGAATCTCCCCGAACTGCTGCGGGTGCCGCTGTGCAAGCTGCTCCAGCGGGAGCCTGCCGCGCGCTATCAGTTGGCGGGAGAGCTGGCGTCAGACCTGCGTCGGTGGCACGGCGAGGCTTACGGGAAGAGCGATGCGGCTGTCGAGGTAAAGCGCGCCGCCAAGGACGCAAGCGAGGCGTTGGTGGAGTTGGACCTTCGGGGGCCCCGTAGTGACGGTCGCGCCATGGACGACACCACGACGCGCTAGGTGTGCCGACCGTGTACCCTCCAGCGCGGTTGAAGGCGGCACACGGGAACGGCGTGGAGCGGGGCGGGAAGACGAATCCGAGGAGAATCAAGGCGATAGCGGATAACAACACGCCTGCCCAGGCCCCGCTCCCAACTGCTAATCAAAGTCCAGCAGGCGAAATACCTCGGCAGGAGAGAATGCGGCAGGGCGCACATTGAGAATAAATACACCCTCAGTAGGATAAGCAACCTCCTCACAATATAGCTTATACGGGACGCTAAACTGCCCAGTAGCCTCCGCAAAAAGAAATGCAACCGTGCGGTCTCTAAAGGTCCCTTGCAGGATGCTTCCAAAGTGGACGCTCAGCAACGTGCGGCCCCTGTCACGAGACAGTCTGATTTCGCTCGCATCCGCATCTACATCGAAAGCCTCCTCAAGTCGCGTGCCGGAAGTGAGCTTCAGTTGCCACTGGCGGCGGAGTTCCGTTTCGCTGGAGAATGAAGGAATCTTGAAAGTCGCTGGGCTTGTGGGACGTTCGGGGACACTAGGGGGAATTGGGAATGAAAATCTGTTGGGGAACCACGTCAATCCCTCAGGAAGTTCCAACCGAAGAAAAGTCTTAGTCGCCTTTCTCGTTCCATCATTGTAAACCCTCAATGGAACAGAGAAGCTTTTCGCCGCATTTTTAACCGCCTGCGAAATCTTTGGAGCCCACTTCTCATTTATGGATTTGACGTACTCATCTACCTCCTGGTTGTACTGATCGAGTTGCTCTTGTGTAGGCGCCTGAATACTCGGCAGCGAGACTCCTAGCACGCCTGATAGTGCACTTCCGGCTACCGTTGCAGCTGTCTTCATAAAATCAAGACGTGAAGCGCTCAGCGGAGTTGGGGGAAGACAGGTAACTAGATGATCAAAAGCCCTCTTGAGAGAGTCAGAGTCGGGGAGATTGACATCTAGCTGTGTTGCTGGCTCGCCCTCAATTGAGATGACAGCAGAGTTGGACGGGGCTGTATGACCGAATGCTCCAGTCGCAACCATACGGGACAACGCGCGTATCGAAGGATCTGCATTCACAATGCGCGCAGAATACTTTTCCCATTCGCTGCGATCGGCAAAGAGCGGAAACCACTCGTTTCCATCGAACCGTCCAAACTTCCAAAACGGCGGCAAAAGGCTCTTGGGTGTTGAATGCTGAAGCACCGTCAGCTTTTGAAGATTCCCATACCCCAAAAGCCGAGCATTCAGCGTTTCATCCCCCCAGCCTGCCTTGTCGGCAAACAAGTCTCTCGATATCTTTGATATGATATCAACGGCCGCTTGCGCCTTTTCCTTGCTCGCCCAAAGGGCTCCTCCGTACTCAAGCCACTTTACAAAATCTTTTCTACCCGAATAAACAACAACAGAAAGTCCCAGCTCCCTTGCGGCAGTTTGGACATCAGTTGCACCTTCTGACAATTCCACTGCAACAACTATGTAAATTGGAGTAGTCTTCAGGCGCTCCAATGCCTCTTGCGACCAAGGGCGACTAACATGCTCGCGCTCTCCTTCAAATGAAGGATAAAGCTCCTGAAAGAATCTTTTAAGCTGAATGCCAGAAGTCAAATTGTCATCAAAAAACACAATGGAAGAAACCGGGGATGCTTGCTTGAGAAGTTCCTCAATCTCCGTCAGTTCCATTAGGCGTCGACTCAATTCTTTTTCAGGGTAGCCGAGCGCCTTTGAGAGCACATACCCGACATGCGCGGCACTATCGTGAACCTTTCCTGCCGGCACAAAGATCGCCGACTCTCGGTGCGCAATAGGGATTTTATTAATGGCCGCAAGCAGGAGGTGGCCAAGTCGCGACTCGTCTATAAAATGTATGTTTTCTAAAAGTCGAAGTGCAACTTGAACGGCTGCTGGCTCCCTAAATTGCAGAAGCCAATGGACAATTCCGTCAGGAGTGACTTGACCCGTATAGTACGTCTTGCATTCATCGGCAATCCGATGAACAACCATCATATTGCTGGCGATAATCTGTGCTGAGGCAGCGATTGTGTCGGCTGTTGTTGGCAAGATGGTCTCCTAATCTAAATATTTAAAATTGCGCCATGGTGCCCGAGATATTCGCAGCATGTTCAGGAGGGGCGCAAGGCGAAGGTGCCCCAAAGACGGAAGGCGAAGGTGCCGAAGGAACAGGCCCCCCCAGCATCCAGGGAGCGGCGCCGAAGGATGCCCCGCCATCCACTCCCGAGCCCACCGAAACGCGCCGGGAGGACACGCACCGAGCCGACTTGCCGGGACACTCCGCCAGAATCCCCCCGGCAGTGTCTGGGGCCGGGGTCATGGACCGCGCCAGGGTCGGCCAAGCGGATCGCGACTCCTGATCGATCAGGGCTGGCCGCCTGCGGCCGGCTTGCCCAGGTGCCCGCGCGGAGGGAGCGTCAAGGGCGCAGAACCGTTCAGGTTTCGGCGTAGCCAACCCTTGATGCTCCCGAGCACGCGGGCTCCCCGTCTGATCGAGACAGCGATCCGAAGGGGTGACCCGCGAGCGATCCGATGGGGCGACCCCTCACAGGAAGGCGGCCACGCCCGGGACGACCGTGCCAACGCCTTCGCCCAGTCTATCTTCAAGTACATCGTCCGGAAGCGATAGAACGCGGGCGCGGCCAAGCGAGCTGCCGAAAAATCGGTGCCAGATGAGGAGTAACTTGGCATGCCCTTAGGCAACGTTGCGCGTCGCAAGAGCTTAGGCGAAAATCTTCCTTCCACATGGGGGATCAATGACGTCCGCCGCTGCTGCTACACCCAAGGCATTCATCTCATACTCCTGGTCTTCACCCGAGCATAAGGAACGAGTGCGCCAGCTAGCCGATCGACTCCTTGCTGACGGTGTGGATGTAATTCTCGACGAGTACGACCTCAGAGAAGGCCATGACGTCGTTCATTTCATGGAACGACTGACGACGGACACCACCATCTCGAAGGTCCTCGTCATATGCGACAAGGTCTACACCGAGAAAGCGAATGCTCGAAAGGGAGGAGTGGGCACGGAGTCTCAGATCATCTCAGCCGAAGTCTACAGCAAGATCGATCAGGAGAAATTCATCCCCTTAGTCTTCGAATCCAGCGATGGCTCACCCATGCTGCCCGTCTTCTTGAGAAGTCGATACTACATTGACATGTCGACTCCGGAGAGGGAGGAAGAGAATTACGATGCGCTTATCAGGAATATTTTCAACAAGCCGCTTAGAAGGAAGCCCACAGTTGGGAAGCCTCCCGCGCACATACTCGAAGACGAGTACAAACCATCCGCAACCCGGCATCTCGCCCGAACGGCGCGCGAGGCCATTCTCCACTCTCGACCGTACGCCGATGCCTCGTCCAAACGCTATCTCGCAACATATGCCGAGCATCTAACGGGCCTTAGGGTTCCCAGCCACAATTCAGCCGACGCATTCGAAGAGGCATTAATCAAGGCACTTCACGATTTCATCCCTGTCAGGGACGAACTTGTTGAATTCATCGACTTCTTGATTGGCCATGCGGACATCAACCGAGTTTCGGAATACATCTTTGACTTCTTCGAGAGTGCCGCAGGAGCAATGGCGGTGCCAATGCCTGAGAGCGGGCCTGTTCCACCGGAGGCAACAGTCGAAGCTGCCAAGTTCGCTGTTCATGAGCTGTTCTTGCACATTTTCTCCTTGCTGATTAAGCACGGCCACTTAGCGGCCGCTGAGATTCTCTTGTCGCGCGAGTACCACGTCCCTCTCAATTACGGTCGTCTCGCGTTTGACTCTTTTGTTCACTTCCAGCCGCAGCTTGAAATTTTGGAGGCATATCGAAGAAATAAGACGAACCTCATCAGTCCAGCGAGCGGCCTTCTTAAGGATCGCGCCGTCGGGCTAGTGAAGTTCCCCGAGATAATGCAGTCGGACTTTGTGCTCTTTGTTCGTAGCATTATCCACTCAAGCGTGGGGCCATGGGTGCCTTCGACGCTTGTTTATTCAAAGTACTCTCAAACGATTCCGATCTTTGAGAAGGCAGAGTCTGGACGGCACTTCGCGAAGCTCAAAGTCTTGCTGGGCGTCGAGAGCAAAGCCGATCTTGTGAAGAGGTTAGAACAGGCTGACGAAGGTTACAGGCTTCGGGGGCGGGTACTGCTCCCATCGAACCATTCGCGCATGCACATTGCCGAACTTGCCGGGCTCGCGAAACTCGATACGCGTCCATAGTCTCTCGACGCATGAGAGGGATGGGGCCCTGTTCAGGGGTGGGCGGGAGGGTGCAAAGGGGCCGAGGAGGGCCGCTGACCGGGCCGCCCGAGTCAGGGCACACGCTACCGTCAGCCACCCATGGGCTTCTCGTGAGCCCTGGTAGACCGGGGCACTCGGGCCGCTCGCATCCGTGAGCGGATTGACCCTGTTGGGCCGCATGTGCCCCCAGTGTGCCCCTCCAGCGTGGTTGGAGGCGGCACACCATGGAACGGCATGGGACGGAGCGGGATGACGAACCCGAGCGAAATCAAGGCGATAGCGGGTAACAGCGCGTCCTGCCTGGGGTTTCCTATCGCCCTGCCCACGGGTTCAAGTCCCGTACTCCTCGCCAATGAGAAGGGCCCGGAGTCGTAAGGTTCCGGGCCCTTCGCTTTTTCGAGCTCCATCCTTCCCCTTCGTCCTTGCTGGAACCTGAGTTCCACCAGCACACAGTGGCCCCAGGTACTGCCCAGTGTCCTCCCGGGAGAGGGCCTTCTCATCCGGGATGGGAGCCTCGATGGGCGGCGAGAAGACGGGCCGCTCCACCACCATGTCGAAGTCGGCGGCTTGAATGAGGGGGGCGTCGTCGGCGTTGGCCGGGAGCGGCGTGTCCACGTCCACGACCGCCGCGTCGACCACCACGTCCGGGCGCGCGGCCACGGCGCGCTCGGCGGAGTACACGAGGAAGGCGCTGCCCTCATCGGGCGCGATGTACACCGCGCACGCGGAGGCTGAGGGCTTTGTACCGCTCGAGGCCCGCTCCTCCCGGTCGTGCCAACAAGTGCTCGGGTGCGCTCCCAGTCGAATCCCGGTGCACCCTGGTCCGAGACGTCCGCTGCGGGGTCCGATACAGAGAAATCGTCATGTGACGGCGAGAAGCCTGCCCACTGACTCTTTCTTCAACGCAACCCCTGGAAGCAGAAGTGAGGCAAGTGATGAGTCGATTCTCGTGGTGTGTAGCGATGGCTGTCGCCGGCTCGGCGCTGAGCGCGTGCGGGGTGGAGGACGAGCAGCTCGCGATGGCCATGGAGGCTGATGCGGCCTCGGCCTCGACCACCGAGCAGCCTCTGGCGGCGTTGACCTTCGCCTCCGTGAGGGCCTTCAATGATGGCTGGGTCACCGACGATGCCGTCAACTCGACGGAGCACTACAACATCGGGAAGATCTACTGGTTCTTGTCGGGTGACAGCTTCTACGACGCATTCATGACGTTCAGCTTCGAGGCGCTGCCGCCCCTTACTGCGCCCATCGAATTCGCGCGGCTGCGCCTCTGCCTGCAGTCTGTCACTGGAGATCCGTGGGGCAACCTCGGCCCCCTGTATGTGGCTCGCGTCGATCCCTATAGCTCGCTCAACACCTCGCTCTACTATTCGGCCTCGTTCGATACGCAGACGTACTGGAGTGGGAATCCCTCGACCAAGTGCACGCAGGTGGATGTGACTCAGATGGTCCGCAACGGTCTGGCCAAGGGAAATCGGGTCTACCTGCGACTCTTCTTCCCTCATGCCCCCAGGGGTGGGACCCAGGAGTTCATCAGGGTGAGCTCCAGCCGCGACAGCCAAAACTACCCGTACCTCTACGTCAAATACAACTACACGTACGAGTGATGGGCCCCCGGCTCGCCAGCCGGGTGAGCCCATGTCAAGGGCTGGCTGAAGCAGCGCTGAAGTCTGAGCGAGCCTGACAAGGCCTGGCATGCCCACCTTCCGGTGCATGCCTCGCCGCGAGCGGGCCCTGGGCGCCTCTGGGTTGGCTCAGCGCGAGCCCGTGGCGGCGATCTTCCGCCACTCGCGTGGCGCCATGCCGTAAGCGGCCCTGAACACGCGGCCGAAGTGCGACACGTCCCGGAAGCCCCACCCCAGTGCGATGTCTGCGATGGTCCGTGCGCGCATCGCCGGGTTGGCGAGGTCCTTCTTGCAGCATTCGAGACGCCGCGAGATGACCCATTGCATGAGCGTCGTGCTGCTCTCGTCGAACAGCTCATGCAGGTAGCGCTTCGACATGCGAAGCTCCGCCGCCACACTCGCGGGAGTCAGGGAGGGGTCGGCAAGGTGGCGCTCGACGTACTCACGGACCCGCTGTCTCCGGGCTTCCTTCGTGCTGGGCGACGCGGCGTGCGCCACCTCGGCCGTGGCACCAAACGCGAGGGCCAGCACGTCCAGGAGGATCCGGATGGCAGCATCGGTCTCAGGCTCGGTCAGCGGTGGCGCCGTCAGGAGCGCGCGCAGGTAGGCCGAGGCAAGCGTTCCCACGCCCGTTCCCGTGCGCACGACCCGCCCCACCGCCCGGTCCGCGTCAGCGAGCCGCGGCCGCAGGACATGTTGAGGTAGCGCGAGGGACATCCCCTGCCACTCGGTATTGAAGCTGAACTCGGTCGGCCGTGTCAGGTCGACGAGCGTCAGATCTCCTGGTCCGAGCGGATGTTCCTCACGGCCCTGCGTCAGCCTCCCGGTTCCGGCGAGCTGGAGGTTGACGAAATAGAGCTCCCGGGGCGCGCGGGCGATGTCGCGAGCGCTACGACACATGCGCTGCGCCACGGAATCGAGATGGATGAGCGGGAACTGGCCGAGGGTCCGCAGGTGAACCTGCCCGACGAATGGCTCCGCCTGCTCCGACGGCTCCCACCGCGAGCCCGCGACGCGACTGCTTACGACCTCGCGCCAGCTCGCGTGCAGCCCGTTCTCTGGGACAGTGCCAGGAGTGAGGTTGCTCCGCATGCCGACAGACGCTCCAGGAGTACGTGTCATGCGGGACCAGCCCGGATGCTCTTGGAGCCTGGACGTGTCCACGCACCATGAGAGGAGCACAGATGGAGTATCAGTGCCAGTTGGGCCTCGAGTAGTCACCGCCAGCCCGCGCCACTGCGACCGAGCATGGCGGCCACCACCCGGTCACAGCGAGGCGCCTGGAAGGTGAACGTGGTGTAGCCCCCTGAAGAGTCGGACTTGCCCTCCTCCAGCACCAGCTTCACGGCCCCGGCCTTGAACCCCGGGCTGAAGCTACGCCGCTGTCGC
Source organism: Pseudomyxococcus flavus (assembly GCF_050038885.1). Classification (NCBI taxonomy): domain Bacteria; kingdom Pseudomonadati; phylum Myxococcota; class Myxococcia; order Myxococcales; family Myxococcaceae; genus Pseudomyxococcus; species Pseudomyxococcus flavus. The sequence continues at coordinate 888,992 of NZ_CP143624.1, forward strand.
CTCTGCTTTTTCTCGCTCTCCGACATCGAACACCCTTCCCTCACATCGAGGGTGTCCACGGAAGTGGTTGACTCTCACCAGCTTCTCAAGTGCGCACATGGTACCCGTCGGCTCGGGCGTTGGGACTCCGTGCCGGGTTGGGGAGGTGGCGCGACAACGGGGCAACTTCACTCCGACCTGATTCATGCGCACCGCGTCTTCCGGGGCAGCTTCAGTCAAAGCGACAACGTCCCTGACATAGGGGGCCAATCAGCCGCCCCATCCGTTTTATGGCGAAGGCCACGCAAGCATCGCGGCATCAATGATGGTGGTGAGCTTCTTGGCGGAAGCACCATCACGGGCCTGGATCGACAAGCCCTCCAGCACCGTAGTGTAGAATGCGGCGAGCGTTCTCACATCGGTTGACGCAGGGAGGTCTCCCTCCGCAATCCCTCGCTCGAGCCGCCGTTTCAGGGCACGCTCGCCATCGAGGCGTTTCTCGGCGAGGAAGGTTCTGACCATCTCGTTCTCCGGTGTGCCCAGGAGCGAGGCCAGGACGATCATGCACCCGCGCGGCTTTTCGCTAGCGATGTAGGCTCGCGCATTGGCACGCAGCATTCCCTCCACCGCCGCGCGCGCGGATGGCGCGTCATTCAGGCTACGAGTGGTGTGAATTCCTTCAGTCCGGTCGTAGAGCTCGACGGCTTCGCGGAAGAGCTCTTCCTTGCAGCCGAAGATGGCATAGAGGCTGGGCTTGTTGACGCCCATCGCTTCGACCAGGTCCTGGATGGACGTGCCTTCGTAGCCGCGCGACCAGAATACGCGCATCGCCTCCACGAGAGCCTCGTCGCGATCGAAGCCACGGGGCCGGCCCATCACGGAGGGGGGCTTCTGCGTCTTTGCCTTCGCCTTGTTCGTGCTCATCTTTCGAGTGCCCGCAGGCCGGCGACGCCGACGCCGATCATCATCAGGAAGACGATGCGGGCCGCCGAGACCTGTTCGCCGAGAACTATCATGCCGAAGACCGCGACGCCGCACACGCCCAGGCCCACCCAGACCGCGTAGGCTGTGCCAACGGGCAGTTCCTTCAAGGCGAGCGCCAGCAGCACCAGGCTGACCATGGCGAGGCTCAGGCCGACGACACTCGGCCAGAACCGCGTCAGGCCGTCGGCTTGTTTGAGCGCGAGCGCCCAGGCGATCTCCAGGCACCCCGCCACCACCAACAGAATCCACGCCATGAATGCCTCGCGTTGTCGCGCCATCAAGCAGAGAAGCCACCGTCCACCGCGATGGATGTGCCAGTAATGAAGCGTCCGCCGGCACCCGCCAGATGCCCGACAGTGGCGGCGATGTCCTCAGGGCGGGCGTAGTGATTGAGAGCCAGGAGTGCCAGTTCGGAAGTGGCGGTGGGGCCGTCAGCCGGGTTCATGTCCGTGTCGGTGGGTCCTGGATCGATGACGTTCACCGTGATTCCGCGCTCACCGACCTCCCGAGCCAGCCCCCTTGTCATGCCGAGCAGGGCGGATTTGCTCATCGAGTAGAGCGTGACGCCGCCATAGGGAACGCGCTGCGCGAAGCATGAGCCAATCGAGATGATGCGGCCCCCGTGCGTCATGTGCGCGAGCGCGGCCTGGGATGCGATGAACACGCCACGGACGTGGATTGCCAGCGTCCTGTCGAGCTCTTCGAGCGTGACCTTTTCGACCGGCCCGGAAGGAAAGATACCGGCGTTGTTGACCAGGATGTCCAGACGGCCCAGCTCGGACGCCGCGCGTTCCACTCCGCCACGGACGGCATCGGGGTCTCCGCTGTCCGCCTGGATGGCCAAGGCCCGCCGGCCCAGCGCCTTGAGCTCCCCCACCAGCGCGGCTGCTTTGTCTTCAGCGCTCGCATAAGTGAATGCAACGTCCGCGCCGCCCTTCGCCAGATGCCGAACGATGGCGGCGCCGATGCCGCGGGTGCCACCCGTCACCAATGCTGCCTTGCCGTTGAACTCCATCATGGCCATCCTTCGTTTAGAACCGATCGTTTAAAATATATGCAAACCAGGGGCTTCGTCGTCAAGACTTTTGTACCGGTCGGTATCAATTGCGCGGTGAGCCGATGATGTGCATCCGATTGCTCCTCCCAACACCGCCTGGGCAGGGCCGCCCCCAGGAGAGTGGGGCTGGGAGTCACATGCCTTCCTTGGAGCCCACCGATGTGGTGGAGGAGAATGCGGTCTTCAGCGGCGCGCCTGTGTGTTCTGCCGACGTGTCTCCGGGTCGGTGGGTAGCACTGTCACCGTCGCCGTGCGCCCGGACACGAGGAGTACCTCGGGCGGCACCTCGTCGAGTGCCACTCGCACGGGCACGCGCTGGGCCAGCCGCACCCAGCTGAACGTCGGATTCACGTTCGGAAGAAGGCTCGGCCCCTGGGCGCGGTCCCGATCCTCGATGCCCGCGGCGATGCTCTCCACGTGGCCTCGCAGCAGGGGCCGCTCGCCCATGATTCGGATGGAGACCTCGTCCCCCACGTGGATGCGAGACAGCTTCGTCTCCTCGAAGTAACCCTCGACGCGAAGGGAGTCCGTGTCCACCAGCGCGATGACCTGCCTTCCGGTGGCCGCGTAGTCCCCGGGCTCGAGCGCCAGGTTGGTGATGATGCCATTCACCGGCGCCTTCACCGTGGAGCGCTCCAGGTTGAGCGCCGCGACGTTCCGGTTGGCGATGGCCTGGTCGAGCGCGGCGCGGGTCTGCTCGACGCGCGCGAGCCCCTGCTCTCGTTCCTGCGTGGACAGGAGCGTCCCCATCCGCCGGTTCCGCACGGACTCGCGCTCCGCCTGCGCCAGGGCCGTGCGCTGACTGGCCACGGCCGCGTCCGCCTGCTTCAGCGCCAGCTCGAAGCGCGCCCGATCGATGACGAAGAGCTCCTGCCCCTTCGTCACGGGCTGGTTGTCCCGCACACTCACCGACGTGACGAGGCCCGATACATCCGGCGCGAGCTGCACCACGTCCGCGCGCACGCGCCCGTCCCGCGTCCACGGCTCGACCTGGTAGTGCCGCCACATCCACCCGGCCGCGAGGAGGGCGGCGGCCACGGCGACCGCCGTCACCGCGAACCGGACCAGGAAGGTGGGGGTCGTCGGTTTCATGAGGCCTCAGCGATGCGGTGCGTGGAAGGCGAGCGCCGTCACCGCGCACCAGAGGATGACGAAGAGGGACAAATCGAACAGGGCCGGGTGCCACACCCAGCGGTAGAAGTGCACCGCCCGGAGCACGCGCCGGATGGCAACGCTGAGCCCCAGCGCCACCAGGGCCCAGACGAGCAGCGAGGCGATGAAGACGCCGTGAAAGGACACCTCGCCCGTCATGAGGCCCCCTCGCTCGCGGGACGCGGAAAGTAGGGCCCCGCTCCGGGAAACAGGGCGCGACGCAGGCCGACGAGGGCCATGATGCCGTCGCGCTTGCGCGGCGTCGGTGGCGCCTCCGCGACGCGGCCAATCGCCTGGTCCAGCTCGCCCAGCAGCTCCGGCGCCGGTGGCTCCGCGCGGCCGGCGGAGCGCGCCTGGAAATGCCTCGAGACACCGCGCAGCAGGCGCTCGGCGGTGGCGCGGGCCTGGGGACTGGCGTGAGCCCGCAGCTGCTGGAGCTCGACGACATTCAGGCCGAGCCGCAAGTCACCGAGGGCGTCGGCCGCCTCGAGCGACTCGTCGCGCGCGAGCGCCAGCCTCGGCGAGAGAAGGCCCAGCCGGTCGAGCATGCGGCTCGTCCAGCCCTGGCGGTCCACCGGCGCCCCGGGCGTGGACAGCCCCGCGAGCTCCCGCCACCCGAGCCGCAGCAGCCGGTGCACGCTCCAGTCCGCGCCGACGGAGCGGAAGAAGCGCGTCGCCATGGCCGCCGCGATGAAGCCACCCGCCTGGGCCAGCGAGCCGTTGATGAACTCCGCGAAGTCCGGGGTGAACGTCTCCTGCAGCCCCAGCGTGCCCAGCAGCCCGAGCATCGCGATGTTCGCGCGCCCCGCGTACCTTGGCTGCGCCATCAGTACGCCGACGAGCAGCAGGACGGGGGCCAGCACCAGCGTGAGCATGGCGAAGTCGTCGATGGCCGGCAGCACGCCGAAGAGGTACAGGCCGCCCAGGGGGAACGACGCCAGCGTGAAGTACAGCGCGGAGAGGATGGCGGGGACGGGGTCGTCCTGGCTTGCGAAGAGGCAGCTATAGACGGCCGCCATCATCGCCGCGGCGCTTCCCTCCGGCCACGCGGTCGCAATCCAGAAGGCGCAGCAGCCGAGGATGGCGATGACGGCCGCGAACGACGACTGGAGCGCGAGCCGCCGGTCCCGGTGCAGCGGGCGCTGCGCACGGGCGCGCACCAGGGGCTCCAGTTGCTCCGGCACGGGGCGCGCCGGGTCCCGGATGAGGGCGCGGAGCTCCCGGCAGTCCTGGAGCGTGGCCACCAGCTCCTCCAGGCGCACGGCGAGGCTCGTGGTGACGAGCGCATCCCAGTCCGAGCGCGCGTCCAGCGGCGGTGCCAGCGCGGCGCAGGCCTCGCGCAGCCGCTGCGCCTCCGCGCGCGGTGTGTCCGGGCTCGCGCGGACCCAGGTGCCCAGCTCCTGGAGGAGCGCTTCCAACCGGGGCTCCAGCGGGCGGCCTCCGGACTGGAGGACGGAGAGCCGGTCCTCCACGCTGGAGAGGATGGGAAGCAGCAGGGCCATCCGGTCCTGCAGCGCGCGCACGGCGCGGGTCCTCGGACGCAGGGCCGACGTGTCGAACGGCAGGTGCGTGGAGAACAGGTGCAGCTCCGTGATGTCGGAGGCGAGCCTGCGCCGCTCTCGGGCTACCCGCGCGTCGCTCCGCCCCGCGAGCGCGTCGAGCGCCCAGCGCTGCGCGTCGCGCAGGAAGCCGTCGATGCGCGCCGTGAGCACCGGGCTCAGGGGACGCGGGAAGAAGACGCTGTGCACCACGGTGGCACAGGTGATTCCGAGGGTGATTTCCTCCACGCGCGCGACGGCCGTGTCGAAGATGGCGGTGGGGACGGAGACGCTCGGGAAGCCGATGATGGCGGCGGTGTAGCCCCCGAGCATGAAGACGTAGCTGCGCGGCGTGCGGTCGAGCAGTGCGAAATACAGGCACAGCCCCACCCACAGCGCGAGCGCCAGGGACAGCAGCTCTGGCGATTGAACCAGCAGCGGAACGAGGACGAGCGCCATGCTCGCGCCAAGGAGGGTGCCAAGCACCCGGTACACGGCCTTCGAGCGGAGCGCGCCGGAGAGCGGCTGGCTCACGACGTAGACCGTGATCATGGCCCAGTAGGGACGAGGGAGGCCGAGACGCAGGGCAAGGTAGAGCGCGAGCATCGCCGCGACGAAGCTCTTGATGGAGAACATCCATTCCGCGCGGCCGGGTGTCTTCATCGCTCCATGTCGGGTGCGTCCGGTGTCCTGAAGATTGAAGGTGGGGGCCAGGACCCGGGATGCAAAGCGGCGCGTCCAAGTCCGCCTCTCTGCCCGGTGCACCTTCGCGAGCGAGCGGGAAGCCTCCGACTGACGGCGCCCTCAAACGGAATGGGAGCCCTGTTCGAGGGAGCGGACTGCTGCAAAGGACCGCTGGAGCGTGACGCGCGGGCTTCCAGACCACTGCGGGAGCACAGCGGCATCATGGCGCGTATCTGGTGGGGGGCGTCTTCAAGCAGGTGGAGACGGGCCTGCCATAGGGCGTCACGCTCGACCGGGTGCACCTGCGTCGGACGGGCGGCGAGCTTCCGTAGGCCGAGTACGCACAGGCGAGGAACCGACCGCTGAGGACTGCTCCTGACTCCGCGCTCGCCTCTCGAAGGCGGGACGGCTAGAAACACTCCTTCCATGGCGCCTCCTGGCCTCTCTACCCCCTCTCCCCTGCCCTCCATTCCCGGAAGTGGGGGCGTATGTGTGAAGGTCGAGGGCCTGCGCCGCACCTTCCCAGGCAACCTCCCCGTGCTGTCGGGACTGGACCTGGACGTAGCGCCCGGTTCGTTCGTGGCGCTGCTCGGCCCCTCCGGATGCGGCAAGTCCACGCTGTTGCGGCTGGTGGCCGGGCTGGACCGCGCCGAGGCCGGCCACATCTCCTTCACCCCGACGCTGGAGCGCACCCAGGGCGAGCGAGCCCCCATTGCCTACGTCTTCCAGGACGCGCACCTGCTGCCCTGGCGCTCGGTGCTGGACAACGCGGCGCTGCCGCTGGAGCTGACCGGCGTGTCGAAGCCGGAGCGGCAGGCCGCCGCGCGCGCCGTGCTCGAGCAGGTCGGGCTCGGTGACGCCACCGACCGCTATCCCGCGGAGCTGTCCGGCGGCATGCGCATGCGCGTGTCCCTGGCACGCGCGCTCGTCACGCACCCCCGGCTGCTGCTGCTGGACGAGCCCTTCGCCGCCCTGGACGAGCTGACGCGCGGCCGGCTGGATGATCAACTCCGCGCGCTGTGGCGCAGGCTGGGGATGACCGTGCTCTTCGTCACCCACTCCATCTCCGAAGCCGCGTACCTCGCCGAGCGGGCCGTGGTCCTGTCACGACGGCCCGCGCGCGTGGTGCTGGACCGGACGCTGGAGCTGCCAGTGGAGCGCAGCGCGTCCCTGCGCACCGAGGCGTCCTTCGCCCGCGAGTCCCGCCTGCTCAGCGAGGCCCTGGAACAAGGAGAGCGCTGGTGAACCGCTCAACCCTTCGCGCGGCGGTCCCCCCGCTGGTGGCGCTCGTCGTCCTCCTGTCCCTCTGGGAGAGCACGGTGCGCCTGCTGGAGGTTCCGCGCTGGCTGGTGCCGCCGCCCTCGGCCATTGGTGCCGCGGGAGCCCAGGAGGCGTCGTCGCTCCTCGGCGCTGCGGTCACCACGGGCCGCTCCGCCCTGGTGGGCTTCGGGTTGAGCGCGGTCCTGGGGGTGCTCGTGGCCATCCTCCTGGCCTCCTCGCGGATGGTGGAGCGCGCCCTCTACCCCTACACCCTCTTCCTGCAGACAGTGCCCATCGTGGCCATCGCTCCCCTGCTGGTGCTGTGGTTCGGCCCGGGGCCCCGCGCCGTCGCGGTGTCGTCCTTCATCGTGTCTCTCTTCCCGGTCATCGCCAACACGCTCACCGGGCTGCGCTCGGTGGAGCCGTCGCTCCGGGACATGTTCCGCCTCTACGGCGCGCGGCGGCTCGCCACGCTGTGGAAGCTGGAGCTCCCCGCGGCGATGCCCCACCTGTTCACGGGGCTGCGCATCGCCTCGGGCCTGTCCGTCATCGGCGCCATCGTCGGTGAGTTCGTCGCCGGCTTCTCCGAGGGCACCGCGGGGCTGGGAATCCTCGTCCTGGGCGCGTACCGTCAGCTGCGCACGGATCTGCTGTTCGCCGCGGTGCTGGCGGCCTCGGGGCTGGGCCTGGTGTTGTTCGGCGCGGTGAGCCTCACCGGTGCCCGGCTGCTGCGGCGCTGGCACCCCTCGGCGCAGGGGACATGAATCGCTTGGGAAGGAGCTGAACGTGAGCGGACGCCTCTTGAGACTGTTGGGTTGCGCGGTGCTACTCGTGGCCGCGGGCGCCTGCTCGCGCCAGAAGGAGGAGCCCAAGCAGGGCGCCCAGGCCGCCCCGAAAGCCAGCGCCGCCCCCGCCAAGGTGAAGCTGGCGCTCAACTGGGTGCCGGAGCCCGAGTTCGGCGGCTTCTATGCGGCGCGGGAGTCGGGGGCCTTCGCCCGCCATGGGCTCGAGGTGGACATCCTCGGTGGCGGAGCGGGCGCCCCCGTGCCGCAGATGGTGGCCACCGGCCAGGCGGAGTTCGGCATCAGCGGCGCCGACGAGCTCCTCATCGCGCGAGCCCGGGGCCTGGACGTGCTTCCGCTGTTCGCGGTGTACCAGACCTCGCCGCACGCCATCATGGCCCACGCCTCTCGGGGGGCGAAGAACATCGCGGACGTGCTGTCCTCGGGCACGGTGGCGCTGGAGCCGGGCCTCTCCTACGTGGCCTTCCTCAAGAAGAAGTACAGCTTCGACAAGGTGAAGGTGGTGCCCTACGACGGGGGCGTCGCGCGCTTCCTGGCGGACCCGAACTTCGCCCAGCAATGCTTCGTCACCGCCGAGCCCATCGCCGCGAAGCGGCAGGGCGCCACGCCGGCGGTGTTCATGGTGGCCGACGAGGGCTTCAACCCGTACCTCGCCGTGGTCATCACCCGGCGCCAGTACTGGAAGGAGCAGCCCGAGCGGGTGAAGGCCTTCGTGGCGGCGGTGCGAGAGGGGTGGCGGGCCTACCTCGACAACGCGGGGCCCACCAACGCGGTGATGGGCAAGCTGAACGCGACGATGGACGCGGAGACGTTCGCGGCGGGGGCCGAGGCGCAGAAGCCGCTCATCGAGACGGAGGAGACGCGGGCCCGAGGACTGGGCACGATGAACCGCGAGCGGTGGGAGCAGCTGGCCCAGCAGCTCGTGGAGCTGGGCCTCATCGAGAAGGCGCCCTCCTCGGACGCTTTCCTGCTGCCGGAGTTCACCGGCTCACGCGACTGATTACTGCTGGGTGATGAGCTCCACGTACTCATCCGCGGAGATGGAGTTCCTCCACTTGGAGGAGAACCCCAACGCGTGCTGCGGGTTCACCACGCGGGGCGCGGCCGTCTTCGCCACGTCCAGGCGGGTGATTTCGTTCTGGAACAGGTCCAGGACCAGGCCGAACTGCTTCGCGGTGAGGTAGGCCCGGTTCATCACCTTCTCCACCATGTCCTCTCGCGTCAGCTCGTTGCGAGTGCTCTTGAGGGACTGCAGGAACCCGCGGAAGGTCTCCGCGTCCATCGCGTAGTGGCCGTGTCGCTGCATGGTGCAGCCCGGATCCTGGTTCGTTCCGCAGTCGCGGTAGGCGGGCTCGGGGGCGTATCCGACGTGCTGGACGGGGACCTCGCGCGGCGCGACTTCCTCGCGATGCTCACGGCGCTCCCTGCGCTCATGCCGCTCCCTGCGCTCATGCCGCTCGTGTGACGGAGGCGCTCCGGTCCCCGACACCTTGAGCTCCATGTGGGCGCCACCACCGCGAATCTCCATGTTGACGTTCGCTGCATCACCATCGGGCGACTCGCCCTCCACGGTAATGCGGGTCGACGGCATGGCCATGTCATCGGCCTGGATGCTCATTCCGACGTTTTGCGCGAAGGCATAGGAAACGGTGAACAGGGATGAGGCAAGCACTGCGCGAGCAATCGAGTTCATGGCGCTTTTCTTTCTGGATGAGAGGCCGGTGGGCAGCGCCAGGTCGTACGCCGCCATGTTCATGCCGTCCTCCCCCTGAGTCTGGGGGACACGGATGTCCCCCCTTGACTGAGGGAGACAGGCCGGACGGCGCCGTTGCATGAAATCGACCTGAGCCCCTTCGAAACGAAGTTCGCCGATGCTCGCGGCATCCTGGCGTTCCAGGCAGCGCGGTGCTCGAAATCTGGTACGGCGAGCGTGGGACCAGAATCGGACGAGGGCCAGCGGCTCCTGAGGGAGCTCGCCCAGTCCATCACGGCCGAGCTCTCACACGCGGCCTGGTACCGGTAGCCGCGGAGCCCACCTGCCCACGGAATCCGGGCAAGCTCAAGGCCCGTCGCGCTGGCGACGAGGCCCCGGACATCGGTCGCCTTCAGACGGCGCCTCCGACTCCCACTATACTGGGAACCTCGTCGGGCGAACCGTGGAGAGGTCAGCGTGTCGGTAACCAGGACTGTGCGGTGGGCCGTGAAGGAAGCGCCCGTGGTCCCCACGGGCCGTGCCCTGCAGTGCGCATGGCTCGCATGTGTGCTCCTCCTCGCGAATGCATCAGCGGCGCAGTCGATGGAGGACCGGGCCTACATCGGCATCACCACCGCACGGGGAACCCGGATTGGCACGCAGGGCGGGCGGCTGGACGACCGCCAGCAGCTGGATTTGCGCCTGCCCCTCCCGCCCGTCTTCCTGGGGCGGACGGTGCTGGTGCCCTCGCTGGGCTATGAGACGCGCTGGATGGGACTGGAGCAGCGCGGCCCACTCGCGAACGTGTCCGAGGAAGACCTGGGCCGGCGATTCCATCGCTTCAACCTGGGGCTCACGCTGATTCGTCCACTGGCGCCCCGGTGGATGCTGCTCTCGGGGGTGTCCGCGAACACGCACACGGACTTCAAGAGCGCGCTCGACTTCGGCCTGGATACGACGTGGGTGGGCTTCGCCATGGCGAACTACCTGATTGGCGGAGACCCGGGCGTGCGACTGACCTTCGGGCTTGTCGCGCTGTATCCATTCGACGTCACCCCCATCATCCCCATGATGGCCTTCACGTATCGCAAGGGCCCGTACATCCTGGAACTGGGCCTGCCACGGCTCACCGCGATGCTCAAGGTGGGCGAGGGCCTGGAGTTGGGCCTCAGCGGCATGTTCGATCAGCAGGTCTTCCGCCCCCGCCTCCCGGAGGGCGGACAACAACTCAATGCGCGCTACGTGAGGGAGACGGCGCTGCGTGTCGGGCCCACGGTGAATGCCCGCCTGGGCGGCGGCAGTCTCTGGCTGAGCACGTCCCTGGGGTTCGACTTCCTGAACGACTACACACTGCTCGACCGGAACCGGGACCGGCTGGAGCTGGGAAGTCACCAGTCCACGGGCCCGGCGCCCTACCTGCGGGTGTCGCTCGGGTGGCGTCCACCGAAGCGGGCTGCGGCGTCCACGCGACGGACGACATCGCCGGCGGGAAGCCCTCCCGCCTTTCAGGAGCGGCGCCCCCAGAGCGGTGAGCCTCCGCGATAATGCCTCGGCGCCGTTGCGAGGTCCTGCCCGGCAACGATGACGGCGCTCGTCACCTGCGCGCCCCGTCTCCTGCGCCGAAGCCACCACCGCGCCTGCGTGGCGCTCCGCCCGCGAGGCCTCAGTAATTCCAGGCGACGCAGTCGGTGGTCGTTCGGGTGACGAACTCCGCCAGCGTCCGCATGTTCCTGACGAACGTGGCCGTGTCCAGGTAGTCGCCGGGCGTCGCGCCGCTTCGAGGGCCACCCGGACTGTACGTCGTGAGCCACTTCTCGTTGTTCACGGCCGCGTCCACGGCCTGGGCCGTGTCGGCGCGGAGCTGGTGGCACGAGCGCTTCATCGCGCTCGTATCACTCGCCAGGCGGTCGTACTCCGCGCGAATCGCGGCGAGCTGCGATGGGACCTCCCACGCGTAGTTCTGGTAGGTCGGCGGGGCGGCGGAGAACCGGACCGGATAGCCGCCGGGCCTCACGGTGTAGAAGCCGATGTTCGATGGCGCGGTGTCATCGAGCTCGATGAAGCGGTTGATGAGCGTGTCGTTCGCGAAGTCGACGTCTTCGAGGTACGCGAGCGCCGTCCCGACCGCGTCGCGGTTCGCCGCGGCGCTGGGGTCGAGTTGATAAAGGCGAAGCAACGCCCACATGACGTCCTGGCTCTCCTGCCCCGCGATCGCCGGCGCCTCCCAGTTGCGCGCCCAGCGTGGCTGCATCTGGATGTCGTACTGCTGCGCCCAGGCAGGCTGGGGCTGTGGCATCTGCGCCCGACGCAGGAAGTCGCCGAAGGCGGTGAGCATGGACTGATAGGTCGCGGCCCGTGCCGGGTAGACCTCCCTTGCCCAGTACAGCATCTCCACGAAGGCCGTCGCGAGGTTGTCGTTCAGCGTCGGGTCGTCCCAGTATTCGGTGGTGTAGGCGTTCGCGTAGCAGTGGGCGAGGCCACACGAGGTCCCCACCGAAGGCGGATAGCTCGCGGAAATCGCCGGCCGCGCGGCGACGGGACCGGCGAACCCCTGGGGGAAACCACCATGCGTCGGGAACTGTGAGGCCTCTACCCTCGCGAGGGCATACGAGGACGCCTCGGAGATGGCCGCGTTCGCGAAGCCGAGGAGCTGGTCGGTGCGCATCATCGCGATGAGCGCGTTCTGGGTGACCTGGTCGTCGTAGACCGACATCGTGCAGCCGCCGCACCCGCAGCTTGCTGTCGTATTCCGGTAGCACGCCCTGAGGATCGGCGTGGGCTTGAAGTCCGCGTACAGCCGCCAGCCACCGGACTTGATCTGCCCGTGGCGCAGCGCCATCGCCGCGTCCAGTGCGTAGGTCTTGAGCGCGGGGGTGGCCGGGTCGGCGAGCGCGGCTTCGACGAAGGCAATCACCACGTCGGGGGTCCCCGGCGATTGGATCATGATCTGATCTTCGTCCAGCTGGATGTCGCCCCAGCGCTCACTCAAGTCGTTGGCGTTGTGATGCCACGCATAGCCGCCGTGGCGCGCGACCTGGTCGTGAAAGTACTTCGCCGCGTTCCGCATCCGGCCGAGCGCCTTCGCGCGAAGCGGCGTCACGGCCTCCTGGGTGGACTGGCCCAGTTCACTCTCCAAGTCCACGTCCGCAGGGATGCAGGCCAGTACCGAGAGAACAGGGACGAGAACCCGCACCATTCTATTTTTCATGAAATAGGCGACTAGCACGACTTACCCGTCCGCTGGAACTTCGCTTCGAGCCATGGGAGTGGCGAGGCGAGTCCCGAAGTCAGGCAATCGCTGCGGCGCGCCAGCAGGTTCTGTGTCACGCCTCGCCGGGTGGAAGCAGCGGAGGAATCACTTCTGCTCGAGCGACGGATGGGGGACGCTCTGGCGCTCCCCACGAACGGAGTCTGTGATGGCGTACATGCTGTTGATCATGGAGGAGGGCAGGCGCAAACGGAGCCGGACGCCCGAGGAAGGGCGCCGCGAGATGGAGCGGATGGTCGGCTTCGTCGAGGACCTCAAGGCCCGCGGGATATGGAAGGGCAGCGACTCGCTCCGGTCCGTTTCGGAGGGGGTGCGGATCGAGGTCCGCGGCGGCCAGCGCACCCTCCGCGATGGCCCGTTCGCCGAATCCAAGGAGATTGTCGGAGGCTACGTCCTCTTCGACTGCCCTACCCGGGAAGAGGCGCTCAAGATCGCCAGCGAGTGTCCCGCGGCCGAGTGGTCGACAGTCGAGCTGCGTGAAATCGGCGTCTGTTACGAGGAAGAGTGAAGCGCCGTCGATACAATCGAGGAGCACAGACCGATGAGGGCGCAGCACGCCCCACGTCGGCCAGCACGTGGACGCGCCCCACCCGATTCTCCGGTCCGTCGTGCGGCTTGAGCTGCGCGTTCACGTTCGCTACCGGACGGGCCCTCCTCCGGACCCGCCCTCCCCTGCCAGCGTCCCCTCAGCACCGGCGTGCAGCAGTTGCAACCTGAGGTCGACGTTCGTCTTGCCACACCTGGTGAGCCCCCGCCTTCTCACGAGGGAGCTGGGAAGCCGACACGTTCGGCTAATTCGCCGTCTCACCCGCCGCCGCCCCATCCTGAGCAGCGCTCGCGGCAGCCTGGGCAGCCTTCGCCTCGGCGAGCGTCTTCGCCTCGGTCTCGGAGAGGTTCTTCAACGTGGCGAGCCCCTCCTCGAAGCTCTTGCCCACCATCTGGTCCATGTCCATGAACACGGAGAATGCCTTGTGCATGAAGCCGTTCTGGCCGGACATCACCCAGGTGACCTTGGTGCCGTTATCGGCCCGCTCGAACCGGAAGACCGTGGCGTTGGTGGCCTCGAACGGCTTGATGAACTCGAGCTCGAGCTCGAGCTGCTCCGGAGGGTTGAGCGAGACAATCGTCATCTTGCCCTCGCCAGCATTGTCGCCACCGAGCCAGGCGACCGAGTGCCCCACCGTGGCGGGAGTGCCAGCGTAGGTATCCTTCCGGCTGGGGTCGGGCTTCAGGAACGGCGACCAGGTCCCCACCTTGTGGAAGTCGGCCACGAGTGCGAACACCACGTCGGCCGGCGCACTCACCGTGGTGGAACGCTCGACCTTGAAGGTGGACGGACGTGTCGCGATGAAACCGATGAACGCGACAAGGACAACGGCGAGACCGAGCAGGATCTTCATGAACATGTGGGACTCCTCCATTCGACTTCGTTTCCTGCTGCGTCGAACGAGCCCCGGAGAAATCGACACGCCGAAGATCTTTTCCCAAGGCCTCTCCAAGCACTTGAAATTAAAGGCGATTCACAAAGTCCTTCCCCAGCCGGGGACGTGGGCCCCGGAAGTCGCGCCACGATTTCTGGGGCGCCAGCGTCGCACTGCCGCGACGCGCCGTCGCTTGGTCCGCTGAAAAAACGTCGGCGCGCATCGCGCTTCCGTTGAGTGGAAGCACGTGCGCGCCGAGGTGGAGGAAGCCGAGTCGCTTCGCAGGCGGCTCAACGACTGACGAAGGCCTTCTCGATGAGGAAGTCGCCGCGCTCGTGTGAGTCGCCTTCCTGGAGGCCGAAGCCTTCGAGGATGGCCGAGGTCTCCTTGATCATCTCCTGGCTGCCGCAGATGACGACGCGGTCGTGCTCGGGGGAGAGCGGATTCGCACGAAGCATGGCGGTGATGCGGCCCTGATTCCGGAACGGTTCGCGCGTGACGGTCGGGTGATACGTCAGCTTCTCGCGCACGAGCTCGCCGAGGTACGGGTCGTTCGGCAATTGCTCTTCAAAGAATGCCGAGTACGAGAGGTCGGCCACGTGACGGACGCCGTGCACCACGGTGACGCGCTCGAAGCGCTCATAGGTCTCGGGGTCCTTCACCATGCTCAGGAACGGCGCGAGCCCGGTGCCGGTGGCGAGCATCCAGAGATGCCGGCCCGGCCTGAGGTTCGCGACGGTGAGCGTGCCCACCGCCTTCGTGCCCACGAGCAGCCGATCGCCCGGAGCAACCTTCTGCAGCCGCGAGGTGAGCGGCCCGTCTGGAAGCTTGATGGAATAGAACTCGAGCGTGTCGTCGTAGTTCGCGCTCGCCATCGAGTACGCGCGCATCAGCGGACGGCCATCGACCTCAAGGCCCATCATCACGAATTGACCGTTCTGAAATCGGAAGCCGCTGTCGCGCGTGCAAACGATGGAGAAGAGACGGTCAGACCAGTGCTGCACCGAAAGCACACGCTCAGTCGTGAAACCAGTAGCCATTGTTCAGCGGTCCTTCGAGGCGAAGTTCCAGTTCACGAGCGACGTCAAGAACACGTCGACGAACTTCGCGCGGAGGTTTTCGAACTTCATGGGGCCCCTATAGCCGCATGCCCGCCAGCCTGTCGCCTGTTTAGCTGGCGCATTGGAATAATACCAATACACTGGAAAACGGCCAACATCCACAGTGTAGACAAAATCCACACAACAGCATGCCACATAAGGGGGCAACCCGTCGGGTGCCGTCACGGCCCCGTCCGGCCATCAACCGTTGGCATGCAGGAAGATTCCCCCAGCCACGCACAGCGAGGCGGCGTGTCGCCGGCCTACTTGCTCGAGCCCCGGGCCGGCTGTCCGGGTAATGCAGTCAGCAGCCGGTCCACGGCATGGAACACTGCGGCGGCACTGGCTGGATGCCTCACGTAGGCTGCGGGATTCAGGTGGGAGAGCCGACCCACCAATGAATCCGGCCCGCTCACGTTCACCATGACGATGCGCGTGCCGATGCGCGCCGCGGACGTGAGGACGTCCAGGGCCGAGCTCGCATCGACGACGACGAGCGGCACGGGCGTGTCACTCTCCGTCACCACGCGGATGCCCTTCTGCGTGAACAACTCCGAGACGAGCGTCATCAGCCGCGCGTCCGAGAGGCGCACCAGGACGAGCGGGCGCGTCTCCACCTCCACGGCCTCCGCCGCCTTGGGAGCGGCGGTGGGGGTGTTGCCGAGCTCGCGTACGTCCGAGGTCAGCAGCTCCCGGACGTCCGTGCGCAGGACGTTGCGCACGCGCTTGAGCAGCGAGGCGTCCTTCACCAGCAACTCCTTCAGCCGGCGCTCACCGTCAGCCGGAAGCTGGGTGAAGGCCACGCCCATCCCTTCCTCGCGAGACCAGGCGACCTGGCCATGGGCGACGAGGAGCTCGGGAGCATCCGGCAGCTTGATTCGCAGCTCGAGCATGCTGCCCACCGGCAGCGCGCGCGGAGTGCGGATGGCCAGCCCCCCGGCACCGATGTTCTTGCTGAACGCGCGCACCACGTCGTCCTGAGTAGCGAACGACAGCTCGAGCACGGCGTCCGCCCTCGCGGGCCGGATGGGAAGAGCGCTCGCTTCGGGCGGGAGCGCCCCCAGCTCCAGGAGGACGTCCCGGAGCAGCTCGAGGCGCTGTTGCTGCTCGGCACTCAGGGCCTGCGACTGCTGCTGCCCCAGGAGGGCGGTGTACTCCTCGAGGGCGCGTGCTCTTGGGTTTCCCATGAGGGCGTTTATCCAGGGCGGCGATGGGCCTGTCGGCGGTCAGTGGACCTGGGGTAGCAGGCGGTCGGCAACGGAGACTCCGTCCCCAGGCTCAATGACGTGGACTTCAATCGCCTTGTGAACACCGCCCGCGATGAAATAGCCCACCCGCACCTCCCCGGTGTCGGTCAGCCGACCTCGCTGCTTCTCATCCTGCCAGTCGTAGTGGGTGCGGTCATCGATGCGGACGGTGACCTCGTCGCGCGTGGCGGTTTCTCGGATGACCAGGTGGTCCGCCCCCACTTCCACAACTCTCCCGCTGACCACCTTCTCCACTTTGTTCAGGTGCTCTTGCCCGCTCGGGTGCTGGGTCTGCATGGCGCTCCCATCGCGTCAGCCGTGTCTCCTGACGCCCATTCACCCCAGAAGGTGGAGCCGCCCCGCGCCTGGGCCAACAGGCCCCTGCCCCGGCACGACCGATGGAGCGGTCAGGGGCCGGGCCGAGAGGGCGTGGACGCAATCGGAATGTGTGCGCCCCCTGCGCCCGGAAGCGGAGCACCGCCCGGACGAGACCTGACCAGGCTGGACGAGCCCATTGCTTGATGCTCGACGCAGCACCACCGCCAGCGTCCGCTTCCTCATGCACGCCTCCCGGGGCGGTTGAGCGCAGCGTTCCGGCTGCCGATGGTGCGCCCCTTCCCAGCACCAGCCAGCGGCGGCGGGCGGTGGAAACGCGGCCCAGGCATGGACGGAAACCGGAGGGGACCCGATGAGCAGGAAGACGGATGAAGCGCTGGTGCAGCAGCTCGCGCAGGGCACGGGGCACGGGACCGTCAACGACGGGGCGCAGGGCGCGAAGGAGGACCTCCTGACGACGCGCCAGGGCCACCCCGTCTCCAACAACCAGAGCATGCGCACCGTGGGGCCGAGAGGGCCGACGACGCTGGAGAACTACCACTTCCTCGAGAAGATCACCCACTTCGACCGGGAGCGCATTCCCGAGCGCGTGGTGCATGCCCGCGGCGCCGGAGCCTACGGCTACCTCGAAGCCTACGGCACCGTGGGCGACGAGCCCGTGTCGAAGTACACGCGCGCGAAGCTCTTCCAGCAGAAGGGCAAACGCACGCCGGTGTTCGTGCGCTTCTCCTCCGTCATCCACGGCGGCCACTCCCCGGAGACGCTGAGGGACCCGCGCGGCTTCGCCGTGAAGTTCTACACGGAGGACGGCAACTGGGACCTGGTGGGCAACAACCTCAAGGTCTTCTTCATCCGCGACGCGATGAAGTTCCCGGACCTGGTCCACGCCTTCAAGCCCGACCCCGTCACCCACCGGCAGGACACCCGGCGCATCTTCGACTTCGTCAGCCTCTCGCCCGAGGCGCTGCACATGGTGACCTTCCTCTTCAGCCCCTGGGGAATCCCCGCCAGCTACCGCCACATGGAGGGCTCGGGCGTCAACACGTACAAGTGGGTCAACAGCCAGGGCGAAGCCGTCCTCGTGAAGTACCACTGGGTGCCCAAGCAGGGCGTGAAGAACCTGCTCCAATCGCAGGCCGAGACGATTCAGGCGAAGAACTTCAATCACGCCACGCAGGACCTGTACGAGGCCATCGAGCGGGGCGAGCCTCCCGAGTGGGAATTCTGCGTGCAGCTCATGAGCGACGGCGAGCACCCGGAGCTCGACTTCGACCCGCTCGACGCCACCAAGCTGTGGCCCGAGGACTCGTTCCCGCTGCGGCCGGTGGGGCGCATGGTGCTGGACCGCAACCCCGTGGAGTACTTCGCGGAAGTGGAGCAGGCCGCCTTCGGCACGGGCGTGCTGGTGGACGGCCTGGACTTCTCCGACGACAAGCTCCTGCAGGGCCGGACGTTCTCGTACTCGGACACGCAGCGTTACCGGGTGGGCGCCAACTACCTGGAGCTCCCCATCAACGCCCCGAAGCGGCCGGTGGCCAGCCACCAGCAGGGCGGGCAGATGGCCTACACGGAACCCACCGAGCGCACCCGCAACCCGCACGTCAACTATGAGCCCTCGGGGCTGGGCGGCTTGCGCGAGTCACCTCCGGACGGTCCGGACCACATGCCCTTCGTCTCGGGGAACCTGGTGCGGCAGAAAATCGATCGGCAGAACAACTACCGCCAGGCCGGTGAGCGCTTCCGCAAGTTCGAGGACTGGGAGCGCGACGAACTCATCGGCAACCTCGTCAAGGCGCTGAAGGGCTGCACGAAGGAAATCCAGGAGCGCATGCTCTGGCACTTCGGTCAGGCGGATGCGGAGTACGGGCGACGCGTGGCCGAGGGCCTGGGCATGTCCGTCCCGGGCACCCTCCCCGCCTCGCTGCGCGAGCGCCTGCGGCCAGAGGATGTCGCGGCCGCGGTGGGCGGGCCCGATCCGCAGGGCGACTCCATCACCTCGCCCAAGGCCACGGGGGAGGAGCCCACCGGGAAGCCCTGAGCGCCGTCCGGGCGTAGACCGACGAGAGGAGCAGGTTTCGGAGGAGGCCCCGGCATACGGGCTGTGGCTGACGGATGAAACCCCACGGTCGCAGCAGCTCGGGCTGAGGCCCCCAGGCTTCGCCCAGGCTCGCGGCAGCCGCGCCCGGCCCGTGCGGCGCATACGCGCCTTCCGCAGCGCCTCCTCCGGCGGTGGTGAGCGGCCACCGCGAGGTCCTGGCACTGCGTCCCGGCGACGCGCTCGGCGCGAAGGCCGTGCGGGCACGGTCCAGTGACAGCCCCTCAAGCGCGGCGATGCGCGCTTTCGTTTTCGTCCCTCAAATCCTGTCATTCCAAGACACAGCGGACACTGGAGACAGGAGTGCATTTTCTTTACCCGCACGAGCCAGCCAATCCGTGCGGGCGCGATATACATACAGTGCGCGATCGCCGCGCGTGGCTGGCAGGGAACGGGACACATCGAGCGGGCTCCACGCCCGCGCGGCAGCCAACTGCGCCTGCGACGATACATTTGCAACGCGCCTACACCACACACGTCGTGCGGGCCGTCCGGCAGGGCAGTTGGCCCCTCTTCTTCCCCCTCCACGGGTCGCGGCTGGCCCGATTCTCCCTCTGAGAATGAGCCCGCTCCAGCCCGAATCATACACACCCGGGCCGCGCTCCCGTGCCGCATGCTGGGAGTGAATCAATTTGTAATCAACCACGCTCCTGCTAATCGTCTCGATACATTCTTGCGAACAGGCCGTGACGAATGCGGCTCTCGTGACGGGCGCGGCGCGCACGGCACGGCGGCCCATGGGGGGTGGTGGTCCTGCTCGGGCAACCGGCAGCACGGCCCTCCATGGTGGAGGGCCACCTGCCTTGGAGGGGTGGCACGCATGACACGTGGTGCATCGCTGAAGAGAAGCTATTGGACCGTTGTTCCCACTCACGGCCGGAAGCGGGGCGTGATGCTGGGTGCGTTCCTGCTGGCGGGAGCAGCCTCGGCCGAGCTGCCGAACTACACGTTCCAGCTGCAAGCGCGCACCAACCTGGCCGTCAATACGGAGGAGGGCTCCTACAACGTCGAGCTGGGCAGCCTCCTCCCTGGCAGCTTCAGCATGCCCATCACCAAGGACCGGCAGGTGGGCTTCCAGCTCTCCATCACGCCGGAGGGACGCCCGGGCATCTGGTACGGCCAGAACGGCGAGGGCCGCCGCATCTACCTGCTCCCTGACGGCCTGGGGCCGGATGCCCACGTCGGCGAGGTCAGCCTCAACTCGCACCGGCAGGTGGTCTTCTCCGTCACCGGCACGAATGACGCGTCGAAGAACGGCATCTACGTGCTGAACGCGGCCGCGCCGGATGAGCCGGTGCAGATCGTCCGCTCGCCGCTGGGTTCCTCCAGCTGGTCCAGCCTGGTCATCAACGAGGCGGGACAGATGGCGGCCCGCGTCACGCTGAGCACGGGCTATGCCTACACGCTGTACACGCCCAACGCGACGGGTGGCTTCGACTCGAAGATTCTCGCGGCGGAGAAGTACGTCGACCCGAGCTACCCCTACACGTTCCTCTACTCCCCCGGCGCGAACGACCTGGGGCAGATGGCCGCGGCGGTGGACCTGCAGGCGCCCGACTCCGCCTGGTACCAGGAGCTGCGCATCTTCAATCCGGATGGGACCTCCCAGGCCATCGCGGACACCCGGGGTTACAACCCGGCCTCCAACATCTACCGCTTCGCCTCCGTCCAGCCCGCCATCAACAACCTGGGCCAGGTGGCCATCCAGGCCACGCTGCTGGATGACGCCGGACGGCGGGTCATCTCCATCCTCCTGTGGGATGGCAACGAGATGAAGGTGGTCGCGCAGGACGGAATGGCCGTGCCGGGCGAGCCCGGGGAGTCCATCGGGTCGATTGAGGCCTTCCCCCCCGACATCAACGACCGCGGACATGTGGTCTTCCGGGCCACGCGCAAGTCGGACGGGTTCCGCGCGGTGTGGCTGGGTGACGGAACGGACCTGAAGCGCGTGGTCACCGAGCACGACATCCTCCCCTCGGACAATGGGGACGCACGGGTGGACCAGGAGACGCCCTCCAACCCGGTGTTCGCCGGCACGCCGAACATCAACCGTGACAGCGACATCAGCTTCGGCGTGGGCCTGGCTCCGCCGGAGACGGACCAGGTGGAATGGGGCACCGCCCTCTACATCGCCCAGTCCTCGCTCTGGACGCCGGGTGAACCGGACGCGGGTACCGAGCCCGACGCGGGCACCGAGCCTGACGCGGGTACCGAGCCCGAGCCCGATGCGGGCACCGAGCCCGACGCGGGCACCGAGCCCGAGCCGGACGCGGGTACCGAGCCGGATGCGGGCACCACCCCGCCGGACGCGGGCTCGGGCACCACCGACCCGCAGCCCGAGTCGGACTCCGGCTGCGGCTGCCAGTCCACCTCGGCCGCCGGCCTCTGGCCCTTCGCGCTCGCGGGCATCGCGGCCCTGACGCGCCGCCGCTCGCTGAAGCGCCGCGAGCAGGCCCCGCGCGACTGACGTCCTTCTCGCTCCTTCCGCGGGAGCGCGTCCGAAGGCGGCGCGCCCCCGCAACCGCTTCGCCCATTCGGGGGCGCGGCCCGTCTGGGTCGCGCCCCCGTTGTCTCTCCCCTCCTCTCCGGAAGAACGATGCACCTCAGGAAGCAGTGGCTCACCCATGTCCTGCTGGCGTCATGTCTCGGCACCAGCGCCTCGGCCGCCCCACGGTCGAACTTCGACGCATTCCTCGCGCGGCCCGGCAGCAGGCCACTCGCCGTGGCCAATGAGCAGGCCCTCTCCCGTGGCCTGCGTGTCGAGCACACGGAGGCGCGGCTCGGCGTCCCCTCCGTCCTCTGGGCCGCGCAGTCTGGCCCGAGCCTGCAGACCGCGGCTCGCGCCGGCACTCGTCCCGAGGACGCCGCGCGCGCCTACCTGGGCCAGGTGGCGGACCTCTACCGGCTGAAGCGAGAGGACGTCTCCGCCGCGCCGTTGCAGGCCGTGCACCAGACGGGCAAGGGCGCCGTCATCGTGAGCTTCCGCCAGACGGTGGAGGACGTGGAGGTGTTCCGCAGCGAGGTGAAGGTGGTGATGACGCAGGCGCTCGAGCCCGTGGCCGTCACCGGCTACCTGGCGCCGAGCGAGCTCACCCTCTCGGCCCGGCAGCGCGCCGGCGCGAACGCCTTCCAGCTCTCCGCGGCGGACGCCGTGGCGGCGGCCTACTCGGACCAGAGCGGCACCACGCTGGGAGCGCACGCCTTCGTTCCAACGGACTCGCACGGCGGCTACACGCTGTTCGACTTCGAGCCCGGTGTGCGCACCGTGATGCCCGGCCAGCTCGTCGTCCCCGCGCGCGCGAAGAAGGTGTTCTTCACCCTCCCCGATGGCCTGCGGCCCGCCTGGTACGTGGAGGTCAACGCGGGGCCCAAGCGCAGCAAGGACTCGGACTACACCGCCTACGTCATCTCGGCCGTGGACGGCGCGGTGCTCTTCCGCAACGACCTGCGCGCCCACGCCGCGGAGCACACGTACCGCTACACCGTGTGGGCGGAGACGGCCGCACCGTACATCCCCTTCGACGGTCCCCAGGGGTCCGTCGGCTCGCCCTACCCCCGGCAGGAGCTGGACGGCTACGACGCGCCGCTGAACGTGGCCCCCAACGTCGTGGAGCTGCAGAACAGCCCCTTCTCGCGCAACGACCCGTGGCTGCCCGCCAACGCCACGCAGACGGTGGGCAACAACGTGGACGCCTACGTGGACCTGGCGTCGCCGGACGGCTACCAGCCCGGCGTGGACCTGCGCGCGGACATCACCGGTGAGCGCACCTTCGGCCACGTCTACGACCCCCAGCGCGCCCCGGGCTCCAGCATCGAGCAGATGAAGGCCGCGGTGGTGAACCTCTTCTTCCTCAACAACTTCCTGCACGACTGGTACTACGACGCGGGCTTCGACGAGGCCTCCGGCAACGCGCAGATGCAGAACTTCGGCCGGGGCGGCATCGAGGGTGACCCGCTGCGCGTCGAGGGGCAGGACTTCAACGGCCGCAACAACGCCAACATGGCCACGCCCGCGGATGGCACCTCGCCCCGCATGCAGATGTACGTCTTCGACGGCCTGCCCATCCTCGAGGTGACGGCTCCCGCCTCGCTGGCGCGCAGCTACGTGAACGTGGAGAGCATCTTCGGTGCCCAGGAGTACACGCTCGACGGCCCGGTGCGGGTGCTCGCGCCCACCGGCCGGACCCTCGGCTGCACGCCGTTCGAGGCGGGCACGTTCGACGGGCACGTGGCGCTGCTCGACCGCGGCACCTGCGACTTCACCACCAAGGCCCTGAACGCGCAGAACGCCGGCGCCATCGCGGTCATCGTGGCCAACACCAACGCGGGTGAGGGCCCCCTCTACATGGGCGGAGAGGACGCGCGCGTCACCATTCCCGCGGCCTCCATCTCCCGGGAGACGGCGGACCTCTGGAAGGCGGAGGTGGCCGCGAACGCGAGCACGCTCCAGGTGCACATGCACCGCTCCAAGGACCTGGACCGTGACGGCACGCTCGACAACACCATCATCGCCCACGAGTGGGGCCACTACATCAGCAACCGCCTGATTGGTAACGCCAACGGCCTCACCAACAACCAGGGCCGCTCCATGGGCGAGGGCTGGGCGGACGTGCACGCGCTGCTGATGATGGTGCGTGAAGGGGACGACTTCGCGCGCGGCGCCTACGCTGTCGGCGGCTACGTGTCCGGTGGCGGCGGCGGCGACGGCTACTACTACGGCGTGCGCCGTGCCCCCTACGCCACCGCCCCGACGCTGGCGGAGAGCCGCAACGCGCTGACCTTCCGGCACATCGCGAACGGCAATCCCCTGCCGACGAGCCACCCGCTCGCCTACGGGCAGACGGGCCTGGGCAACTCCGCCGTGCACAGCAGCGGCGAGGTGTGGGCGTCCATGCTGTGGGAGTGCTACGTGTCGCTCCTCCAGGCCCACCCGTTCCAGGAGGCCCAGGACCGCATGAAGCGGTACCTGGTCGCCGGCTACAAGGCCACGCCCGTCTCCCCCACCTTCCTCGAGGCGCGTGACGCGCTGCTCGCGGTCACCGCCGCGAGCGACCCGGCCGACTACCAGCGCTTCCTCCACGCCTTCGCCAAGCGCGGCGCCGGCATGGGCGCGAAGGCGCCGGACCGGGACTCCATGGACCACGTGGGCGTGGTGGAGAGCTTCGATGCGGGCAACCTCATCGAGGTCGCCTCCCTGAAGCTCGACGACTCCCTGGAGGGTTGCGACCGGGACGGCGTGCTCGACGTGGGCGAGACAGGCCTGCTGCGCGTGAGCGTGCGCAACGTGGGCAGCGGCCCGTTGGGTGGCTTCTCCGGCAGCGTCTCCACCACCAGCAGCACGGCCACGCTGGAGTTCCCCTCCGGCAACACCCTGACCTTCAGCTCGATGGACCGCGGCGGCACGGCCACCGCCACCGTTCCGGTGAGGCTGGTCGCCGCGCAGCCGAACGCGCACGCCGGCCTGAGCATCACCTTCGACGAGCCCTCGCTCCCCGCCAGCGCGAGGAGCACCACGTATGACCCGCGCGTGAACTACGACGAAGTTCCCGGCGCGATGGCCGAGGACGACTTCGAGGGCGCCCTGTCCTCGTGGACCTCGTCCACCTTCCTCAACCCCTACGGCGAGCCGGACTGGAAGGTGCAGGGCCCGGAGGGTGCGCGGTACATGCACGCGCCCAACCCGGCGGTGCAGGCGGACCTCCTCCTCGTCTCCCCGTGGCTGAAGGTGAAGGAGAGCGGCGCCTTCACGTTCAGCTTCCGCTACCGCCACTCGTTCGAGTCCGAGCTCTACACGGGCGGCTCCATCGCCCCGTACTACGACGGCGCCGTCCTCGAGTTCACGTACGACGGTCTGCAGTGGTACGACATCTCCGCGCTGGGCGTCAGCTCCATCTACTCCGTCGACCCGTTGACCGGCGCCGTGGGCTACATCGAGCAGGGTCCCAACTCGCTGATGTACCGCAACGCGTGGGTGGGCCAGAACGTCACGGAGGAGAACGGCCAGACGGTGCGCTTCCCGGAGTGGTCCACCGTCGAGCTGCGGCTGGCGGACCTGCTCGCCGGCAAGAACGTCCAGTTCCGCTTCCGCATCGGCACCGACACCCTGGTGGGCGCGTACGGCTTCGACCTGGATGACGTGCGCTTCACCAACGTGGAGCGCATGCCCTTCGGCGGCCGCGTGGACGAGCAGGGCGACGGCACCACCTGCAACCAGCGGCCGGTGGCCAACGCCGGGCGAGACCTCGGCAGCCCCACCGCCCCGGTGCTCGAGCGCGTGAGGAACCCCGAGACGGGCGCGCTGGAGCTCGTGCGCCACACGCTGGACGGTACCGCCAGCTATGACCCCGAGGGCCAGCCCCTGACCTACCACTGGACGCAGGTGAGCGGTCCGGCGGTCACCCTGGCGGACGCGGACACGGCCACCCCGTCGTTCACGGCGGATGTGCCAGAGGACTCGATTCTGACGTTCCAGCTCGTGGTGCGCGACGGCGTGGAGACGAGCATGGCGCGTCAGGTCCAGGCCTGGGTGCTCAACGTCAACCGTGCGCCCATCGCGGTGGTGACGGCTCCCGCGGAGGTGGCGGAGTTCTCCACGGAGCCCGTGACGTTGGACGCTCGTGGCTCGAACGACCCGGACGGGGAGCTCATCACCTACAAGTGGACGCAGACCTCCGGCCCCACCGTCGCGCTCAAGGCGGGCTTCGGCGCCACGCCGAGCTTCACGGTGCCCGAGGTGGCCGCCGACACGCAGCTCACCTTCACGCTGGTCGTGAACGACGGCAGGACCCAGAGCAATACGGCCACCGCGACGGTGATGGTGCGCAACGTCGACCAGGCCCCCGTGGCGGAGGCCGGCTCGGACCAGGTGGTGGACCCGCTGACCACCGCGAGCCTCAGCGCGACGGCGGTGGACCCGGACGGGGATGCCGTCACCTGGACGTGGCGCCAGGTGGAGGGCCCGACGGTGGAGCTGCAGGGGGCCGACACGGCCACCCCGTCGTTCACCGCTCCCGAGGTGCGGGCGGAGACGGTGCTGCGCTTCGAGGCCATCGCCAGCGCGAACGGGCTGTCCAGCGCCCCGGTGACGGCGACGGTGACGGTGCGGCACGCCAACAAGGCGCCGCTGGCCCTTCCGCGGCTGGTGGGTGACGCGCGGTCGGGCAAGGAGGTGACGCTCGACGCGTCCGCCTCCAGCGACCCGGATGGAGATGCCCTCACCTTCGCGTGGAAGCAGGTGGACGGCCCGACCGTCACGCTCTCCGCGTCCGAGGGTGCGCAGGTGACGTTCCGCGCGCCCGAGGTGTCGCAGGCCGTGACGCTGCACTTCGAGCTCACCGCGACGGACGCTCGCGGCGGCGCCAGCACGACGGTGCTCGGGGTGACCGTGCAGCCGTCGTCGAGCGACTCCTCCGGCGGCTGCTCCAGCACGGGCGGCTCGTCGCCAGCGCTGCTGTTCTCCCTGCTCGGGCTGCTCGCCGGGGCTGTTCGCAACCGGCGCCGCGAGTAGTTGCAGTTCATCCGCCCTGTCGCGGTGGAGGGATTCACCCCTCCGCCGCGACAGGCCGCGGTGAAGCAGGCTTGAGTGGATTGGGGCGCGGGGTTTTCCGCCCGCGCCCCTTCAGCCCTTCACGCCTGCGGCTCCGCTCTCCAATCGTCGACACGCGTGCAGCCCGCCAGTCCGGCGGCTTGGCCTCATGTACGTCGAGGCGCGGGTCGTCTCCCCCTCAGCCCTCCAGGCCTGAGGCGCTCCATCCCGTGCGTTGAGCCGCGCTCCGCGTCCTCGGACACCTCTGTGCGAGGCGCCCCCACGAAAGAGGGCCGCGCCCCCTGGATGGGAACGCGGCCCTCGAGACTTCAGTGACGCATTGCCGGTCTGACTACGGCCGGGCCGGGTTCTCCTCGCCGAAGCTGGACGTCTCCGCGGCGGCCCAGTCCGCCACCGAGTGGGTGTCCGCCCCCGAGTAGCGGAACACGCTCTTGGTGTTCGCATCCACCACGCCCCAGTCCACCGACACGTCGAGCGCCGTCAGTGGAGCGCTGTCGTAGGTGCACGCCACCGGGGTGGCCGTCTCACCCCGGCAGTCCACCGGGCTCCAGTGGCCCTCCGCCTGCGCGGCCTGGAGGACAACGGGGTAGGCAGCCGGGCGGGTGGTGGTCATGCTCTTGTGGGAGAAGGCCACCACGTCCTGCGTTTCGCCCTGGGGATTCGCGATGCGCAGCAACCGGTCATTGAAGGTCGGATGGCTGCTGGTCCCCGTCACGACGTCCCACGCTCCGGGGTAGAACGTCTCGTACGTCTTCTCGTCCTTGGCCAGCATGTCGTTGCCCGCCGCGAGCTCGGCGGAGTTCGGACGGAAGTGGATGACGATGAGGTCGCCCGCGGCGACCGTCACGTCCGGCAGGGTCGCCAGCCGGGACACACTGGAGGCCTCCTCGGTGAGCGTGATGCCCTCGATGGCGCCACCCGTCACGGCCTTGAGCTCGATGAGGTCGCGGTTGTTCGTCGCCGAGACGCCCGTCGTGATGTTCGGGTTCACCTCGTTGATGACGAGCAGCGCCGGCACCCGGTAGCCCTTGAAGGTGGCCGTCCCGCTCACGCTGACCCCGGTGTAGCTCTTCACCGACGGGTCCACGGTCAGCGTGTACTGCGTGCCGGGCTCCTGCGCGGTCGTGGTGAGCACGAGCGTCTTCTCGTCGAGCGTGTAGGCCGAGGCGGCCAGCCCGCTGTCGCCGAAGGTGAACTGGGTCGCCACGTCGGTGATGGTGCTCGGGTCGATGCCGGGCTCGAAGGTCACCCGCAGCTGCGTGGGCGACAGCGGAACCACGGTCTGCACCTTCAGGGTGACGGCCGTCTCCGAGCAATCCACCGAGAAGTCCGACAGCGAGAAGGCCGTCACCAGGGGCATGGGGTAGTACGGCGTCTGGGGGTTGGGGGTGTTCGCCGCGTCGTCGTAGCGCCACATCACGCCCGCCTGGACGGAGACGAGGCAGTTCAACCCGACGCCAACGAGGTCGGCCAGCTCGGTGGGCATGCGCAGCCGCGGCCCCATGCCGCCCGTGAGGGTGGTCCCGTCGATCGCGAACTGCGCGGCCTTGTACCCGGTGCCCGCCTGCCGACCGGTGCCCGCCGTGGTGGTCACCTTGCCAGTCACCCGGACGAGCCGGCTCTCGTAGGTGTCGATGTTCACCACCACGTCATCGGTGACGTGCGTCACCAGGCCGCCGTCCTCCGCTGGCTTCCGCACGGGGTGGCCCGAGCTCAGCTTCTGGAAGTCGGAGATGACGCTCGCGGTGCCCAGCTTGTAGTCCGCGGCGGCGTTGCCAGACTGGAGGATCTTCGTCACGACCTTGAAGGAGACCCGGTCCCCCACGGCCACCTGCACCTCGTCGGAGTGGCTGACGAACAACGCGGGGCCTTGTGCCTGGGCCTGCACGAAGAAGCCGCGGGGCTCAGCGGTAGTCGGAGTGATGGCGGTGACGAAGGCGCCGTGGATGGCCAGCGGCTCGGCCTGGTCGCCCGTGGGGGCCGCGTGGAAGGCCGCAATCTGGGCGCTCGCCTCGTCGAGCCCCGTCAGCGCCTCGCACCTTCCCGCCGCGTTGCAGCTCTGCTGCGCGGTGCACTGGCTGTTGTCGATGCACTCCACGCACTCGCCCTGGCCGTTGTCCCGGGCGGCGTCGCACAGCGGCGTCTCACCGCCGCACTGAGCGTTCTCGGCGCAGCCGCACACGTTGTTGTCGCTGCACACCGGCTGGGCGCCGCTGGCGCAGTGGCTGTTCTCCAGGCACTCCACGCACACCCCCGGGGACCCGGACTTGCACTGCGGCGTGCCCTCGGCACACTCGGCGTTGGTGCTGCAGCCCTCGCACACGCCGAGACCGCCATTGCCGTCGGCGTTGCAGACCTGGCCCGGCAGGCATCCCTGGGTGCTGTCGTCGGTGCCCGCGAGGCACGTCTTGCAGCTCTTGCTGGTGAGGTCACAGACCGGGGTATCACCACCGCACTGCGCGTCACTCAAGCACTGGACGCACGCACCCCGTCCGTTGTCCGCCGTCTCGTCGCATACGGTACCGCTGCCGCACCCGGCAGCGCAGGGAGAGTCGTCGGGCACGCACTTCTCCTCGACGCACACGTACGGGGTCTCCCCATTCGCCGCACAATCCGATGAAGTCTCGCACTCGGGCGAACAGCCTGTCGCCCCTAGGGCAACGGCCAGCATGCCGAGCGCAGCCAAGACACTTCGTTGTCTGATCATGTTGGGTATCTCCAGGTGGGCTGCGCATTCGTCATACGCTTCGTCCGGGCAAGCGTCCATGCACTTGGCCTCTGACCAGAAACGATGGATTTGCCCAACCCCGGAGTCACACCGGACGTGTATCAAGGCCCGTCGGCGAGTATCAATGATACATACTTCATGGAATTCGCCTCGCCGCCGGCACCGCCTTGGATGTGATTAGACAGCGATGAATGCCACTCCCGCGACTCACGAAAACGTGGGAACCGCCCGCCGGAGCCCGGCCCCCTACGTCCTCCGGCACGACGTGTTCTCAAGAGCGGCGACGCTGGTGCGCCCAGGTCTCGAAGCTCATCGGCGAAAGGCCGTAGGCGCGCGCGAGCTCGGGCCGTGCCAGCACCGGGGCGACGTTCAAGTACGTCATTCCACGCGCCACTTCGGGATGCAGGCCGGCCGCGACGGCCTGCTCCACCGTGTCGTACTGGACCACGTACTCCTTGCCGTCGAGGCGCGAGAGCACCTCGACGATCTGAGGCAGCGTGAGCAGGTCACCCGCGAGCTGCAGCGTCACACCATCGAATGTCTCGGGAGCGTTGATTGCCGCCGCGGCCGCCTTGCCGATGTCCTCCGGCGCGACCAGCGCGATGGGCTGATCGGTCCTGACCACCGTGAGCAACCGACGCCCGTCGACGAAGCCAGCGGGGTCCAACATCGGATGATCCATGAACGTGGCGGGCAGGACGAGGGTCCAGTGCTTGAAGCCCGCGCTGCGTACAAGGTCGCAGGTGGCGAGCTTGTTCTCCCAGTACACCTCCTGCGACTTCCATCGCCCCTCGGCCCAGCCCTCGACGTTTCGGTGGTCGCCGACGCCGCTCGTCGCGGTGTGTACGAACGTCTCGACGCCCTCGGCGAGCGCGGCCTCGATGAGGTTCCGCCCTTGCTGGCGCTCCTTGCTGTAATCGACGCCGGTCGCGGAGACGATGGGTGACTGCATCGAGAAGACGGCCCGGACCCCGGCGCAGGCGGCACGCAACGACGCCGGGTCATCAAGGTCCCCGACGACCAACTCCGCGCCAGCCGCCGCGAGGACCTTGGCATTGCGCGCCTCCGGGTTTCGCACGAGGGCGCGCACCGATGTCCCTCCGTCGGCCAGCAGCGCGCGGGCGGTGGCGCCGCCCTGGCGCCCCGTGGCGCCGGTGACGAGGACGGAATTGTTGCTGCGCATGAGCAGTTCCTCTTGAAAGTGGGGTGGGTCTCCGCTTGATTCCATGCTCAAATATGGAGGGGCACCCCGTTTGTCAAGGAAGGTTGCTGGGAGGAGAAGCGCCGTGAAGCATGTAAAGCCTTTGCGAGCGGACGGACGACGCAACCGAGCGCGGCTTGTCGCGGCCGCCGCGGAGCTGGTCGCCAAGCATGGCGCGCAGGTGTCGCTTGAAGAGATTGCAAGGCGGGCGGGGGTAGGCTCGGCGACACTGCACCGGCACTTCCCGTCGCGGCAGGCGCTATTGGAAGTAGTATTCCGTGATGGCGTCGCGCAACTCTGTGCGCGGGCGGCCGCGCTGCCAGGTGAGGAGCCTGCCGCGGAGCTGGCGGCCTGGCTCGAGGAGTTGACAGTCTATACCGCGGCCAACCGCGGGCTCTCCACCGCGCTGCTGACCGGCCCGGATGCCATCTCGGCCGAGGAGCTCTGCTGCTCCGGCCTGGTGCTCGAAGTGTTGGAGAACCTGGTGGCGCGAGCGTCATCGGTGGGCGCGATTCACGCCAGCGCGACGGCGAAGGACCTGATGCTGCTGGCGAACGCCATCGCCATCGCCAACGAAGACGATCCACACACCGCGCGCCGAGTGCTGCGCCTCGCGCTCACCGGAATCCGGAGCACACGGGCTCACGGCTGATTCAGCCCGCGGCTGGATTTGGCAGCAAGCCAATCGCTTGGAGGACGGTGTAGGGCCTGCGCTTGTATTCGCGCAGGCGCCCCTCCAGTGCGTCGAGGTGCCCCTGAAGGGTGTCGTAGAGGTGGTTGTGGCTGACATCGTGGCGCAGCGGCCTCCACAGCTTTTCGATGGGCTGCAGCTCGGGCTGTAGGGCGGCAGCCGGTAGAGCAGTAGGTGGGGGTTGCGCCGCAGGGCCTCGTCGATGAGCCGGCCGCGGTGCCAGGGTGCGCCATCCACCAGCAGCACCACGCGCAAGAAGTCCTCGCGCGGGAAGGTGCGGCCCACCGCATCCAGATGGTGGGCAAACTGCTCCTGCATGCGGGCGCACCTGCTCTTACCGTCCCGTCGTCGCTCGCGCTTTTCGCTGGCATACAGGTGGTGCACCAGCTCGCCGGTGGCGAGGTTGACCGAGCCGAAGACGTGCACCACGTCCTTGGAGTCCCAGGTGCCCACCTGGGGCCGCGCGCCCTTGATGCCCAGCGTGCGCGTGAGAGTGGGCACTTGAGTGAAGCGCGCCTCGTCTTGGCTCAGGCAGACGATGGTGCCGTCGCGGCCCCCTTTTTGAGGGCTGCGATGTCCTCGGCGGCGCGCGCCTGCTTCTGGGCGTCTGCACGCAGGAAGCGGTAGGTGGGCCGGTAGGGACGGATGCCATGGCGGTGGCAGAAGTCGCGCATGCAGGTTTCACTGACACCCACGTCCTTCACCCGCGCGTCGTGCTCGGCCAGGGTGCCGTACATCCAGTTGGCCCGCGCCACCCCACAGGCCTGAGGGCCCTGCCGCCCCCACTGCTTCACCTCCTCGGCATGCGCCTCGGCGACGAGTGGCGCCTTGCCCGGCGCCCAGTGGATGCGCAGGCCTTCCAGGCCTCCCTGCCGATACAGCCGCAGCCAAGTGTATACCGTGCGCACGCCGGCGCAGACGTCCTGGGCAATCTCCTCAGGACGCCGGCCGCGCGCGGCCATCAACACCGCCTGGCAGCGCTCGGCCAGCCGCCTGTCCTGCGTCGTGCGGAACACCTCCTCCAACTCCGCACGCTTCCGCTCTCCCAGCGTTAGCCCCGCCATACTGGGCTAACGCTCGGGCCTTGCCGGGTTCATCTGCGGGCTGAATCAGACGAGAAACGATGGATTTGCCCAACCCCGGAGTCACACCGGACGTGTATCAAAGCCCGTCGGCGAGTATCGATGACACACGTCCCATGGGCTTCGCCTCGCGACCGGCGCTGTCATTGGATGTGGTTAGACAGAGAGCGACGCCACTCCTGTGAGTCATGAAAACCTGGGCCCCACCCGCCAGACCGGCGCAGCAGCGCCTCGTGCAGCGGGGCGCCCCCGACCTCAGCAGGAAGCTCGAAGCGCCACACAGACGGCGCAACTCATCCGCACAAGCCAGTGTATTGCTTTTGACCCACCGCTTGGGCTTCGGCAGCCGCGCCTGAACAAGCAGACTGCGGGACAACGGAAGTTGCCATGCGCATACCAGTGACACGCGCGCGGGTGCGCAGGTTCGACATGGCGCGAAACCACACGCCCGCCCAACCGCAGGCAGAAGCAGCTCGTCGCTCTGCTCGAGAAGCCACGGCCAAGGCTCACACAAGGCCCGAGGCGAGGAGGAAGATGGCGCCACCATGCAGCAGCGTGGCAGCCAGCACCCCCGAGCGCGCTCGCACCAGCCCCGCAAGGCAGCCCTCCCAGAGAGTGAAGAGCAGCAGCGGAAGCCCCGCGTCCGTCACCGTGAGGGCCAGGAACCCATGGCAGAACGCGAACAGCACTCCGGACAGTACCGCGGCGCGCCAGATGCCCACCGAGGGCTCCATGAGCCCCTGGACGTACCCTCGGAAGAGCACTTCCTCATAGAAGTTGCCCAGCAGGCAGAACATGGCCAGCACTGGCCAGAGGGACGCAGAAACGGCCCCCGCCTCCCCGGCGTGCGAGCCTCCCGAGAGCAGCCACACGGGGAGCACCACCACCCCAGCGCCCAGGGTGCCCAGCGCCAATGCCGTCCCCCACCCGCCCCTGCGCCACACCACGGCGCGCGCGAGGTCGGGGTCGGCCGTGTTCATCCCCCAGACCACGCCCGCCGATGCCACGCCCATCACGAGCAGGAAGCCCGCATCCGAGGACATGCGCAGCCAGAAGCCGCCCTCCACCCCGAACCGCCAGAGTCCCAACGGGGTCATCACGTCCCGCAAGAGGACGAAGAGCATCAACCAGATGGCGAGCCGCAACTCCACGCGTGAGCGGGGAAGGAGTGACAGGAGGACCGCCCCCAGCATCAGACCGGGCAGAAGTCGAAGCGAATAGGCGGAAAGCAACGCGAACGTGTTCAAGCAGGCACCCTGGGGTCCTCGCCCACGCAAGCAGGTGCGTGGGAGCCGGAGTGCTGCAAGAATGCGAGCAATCACTCGGGTTCAGCGACTCGGATTCCGCCTGGAGGCCCCGTGCCGGCACGCAACGCAGCCCTCTCGCCCCGGAGGCGGCCCATGCAGCGCCGCTCCGAGCGCACCGTGGAAGCCATCCTCGCGGCGGCTGCTCGGGTTTTCGCCCAGCGGGGTTATGCGGGAAGCACCACCAACCACATCGCCACGCGCGCGGGCGTGTCCGTCGGCTCGCTCTACGAGTACTTCCCGAACAAGGACGCGCTCCTCGTCGCGCTGGTGGAGCGACACCTCGAGGAAGCCGAGGCGCTGCTCACCACCACGCTCGCCTCCGCCATCCCTGCCGATGGCACGCTGCCGCCCCTACGACTGCTGGTGCACGCCCTGGTGGACGCCGCGTTGAAGCTCCATGCCGACAATCCCCGCCTGCACCGGGTGCTGTTCGAAGAGGCCCCACGTCCTCCGCGCATCCGGCAGCGCCTGGAGTCCCTGGAGGCCCACCTGCGCGAGGGCGTGGAGGCCCTGTTGCGCGTCCACCCCGAGGTGCGGGTGCCCTCGCACGCAGTGGCCGCGGGCATGCTGGTCCGGACCGTGGAGGCGCTCACGCACCGCGCGGTCCTGGACGGAGCGCTCACGCCCGAGCTCCCCCAGGAGATGACACGGATGCTGTGCGCCTACCTCACCGCTGCCTGACGAAAAGGCATACAGGCCCGGTGGCGACTGCCCCCAGGCGACACCGTTGATGAAACCACCCAGGGCCTGGCCCCCGCATCCCCCGAGCACGCCGTGTTCTCAGGAGCTGCGAAGGCGGCGACTCAGAAGAGACGCAGCAGGGTCAGCGAGACGGGACCGCTGGAGAACTCGACGCCCGAGGCGAGGCACTGCGGAATCCCAGGGACGTGGGTCAGGACGAGGCTCTTGATGGCGAGCGCGTTCTCATACCGGCCGCTGCTGACGCGGCCCAGCGTCGTGACGACGGACTGCCCCAGGGGCTTCACGTCCACGCCCCCCACGAACTCGATGACGCTCTGGCTTCCATCGTTCCAGGTGACGACGTTCCGGGTGGGGATGCTCGCGAGGAGGCAGCTCGCGCCGCCCATGCCCTCCACGGTGAAGTCGCCGGAGTTGATGCCCTGGCTCATCACGTCGATACACGACGAGTACTGCCCGGTTCCCGTGACATACACCTGCTGGGAAGCGAGGTGGATGGGGGGTGTGTAGCGCTGATTCTGACTGCCCAGCAGACACTCGACCAGGGTGAACCCGGACTGGAGCTCCTCCGGGACCTGCCCCTCCGCAGAGGCCGTGGCAGGCGCCGCCACACAGGTCAGCGCGGCGGCGAAGCCGCCCAGGGACCTACGGATGAACGCTGCGGGGGTCTGATTCCGACGCGACATGACTGCCTCCGGGCAAAGCCGTGGAAGCAGCAAAATTTGAATTGACCTGAATTCCTGCCACTACCCCGTCGACCGATACCTCGTCCAGCGATGGCCAGTGCCTGGCCCCGCGGGACAGAGGCACCAGGCGTGTCCTCCAGCCTCACTGTTCGATTTCTGACATGTCAGACCTTGGACCCCAAACATATCCTGTCAATAGCCGCACAGCGTCAAAGGTGCTTGATTCGTGAATCAACGCGGTTTATGTCGGAAATCCGCAAACTGAATAGTCCATTGGGGAGGTTTGCGGTTTCGGGTCAGCCATGCGCTCTGATTCCTCATCCGACAGCGGTCCCCGTTCCCATGACCAGGATTGGCGGGCGCGCACGTTCCGGAGCGTGGTTCAGCTCGTGGGCTGCGTGGGCGCCTTCATCGGCCTCGCGGGCGCAAGCTACGTCTGGCTTGAAAAATCGCTGGTGGCGGGGCTCGCGCTCGCGGTGCTCGCGGGCGTCGTCCTGGTGCGGGTCTTCATCCTCCAGCACGACTGTGCCCACCGCTCGCTGTTCCTCCGCCCGCTGACGAACGACCGGGTGGGAGCGGCGCTGGGCATCCTGACGCTGGCCCCCCATGCGTACTGGCGGGCCATGCACCTGGTCCACCACAGCACCAGTGGCGACCTGGACCGGCGCGGCGTGGGCGACATCGTGACGATGACGTCCAAGGAATACCTCGCGTTGAAGCCCGCCGAGCGCCTCCGCTACCGGCTGTATCGGCATCCCGCGGTGCTGCTGGGTGTGGGCCCCATCTTCCAGTTCCTGCTGCGCTTCCGCATGCCAGGCATCATCCCGCGCGAGCGGAAGGCCGAGCGCCGGTCCATCGCCCTGACGAACCTGGGACTGCTGGCCGTCCACCTCGCCTTCCTGTGGCTGGGCGACTGGCCCCGGTGGCTGGTGGTGCATCTCGTCATCACCCAGGTGGCGGCGGGGCTGGGCATCTGGCTCTTCTTCGTGCAGCACCAGGTGGAGCAGCCCTACTGGGTCCCTCGTGCCCAGTGGTCATTGAAGGGCTCGGCGCTCCAGGGCAGCAGCCATTTGATGTTGCCGCGCGCGCTCGAATGGCTCTTCGGCGCCATCAACCTGCACCACGTGCATCATCTCAAGCCCCAGATTCCCAACTACCTGCTGCGTGGCTACATGCAGCAGCACGACCTGGACGGCGCGGGTGTGAAGCTCGGCCTGTGGGAGTCCGTGCTCGCCTTCCGCCTCAAGGTCTACGACGAGGCCACCGGCAGGATGACGGGCTTTCCACCCGTTCCCCCGGAGCACGCCAGGGGACCGCTGGCCTCCGCGCCCCCCATTGAACTGCCAGGACGGCTGAGCCGCCTGATGACCTTCTCCGGCGAGGAACGCTGAACAATGCCTGATTACATCCATGTCCTCCTCGGACTCGCGCTGGGGTACGTCATTGCCTCGTACGTCGAGTCCTTCATGCACGAGTACGTGTCCGACGCACGTCCGAAGGCGGTGCGCTTCTGGAACCGCGCGCCGTGGCTCTTCCGGCCGATGATCAACACGCACTACTCGCACCACACCATCCATCACGTGAGGACGTACCGCAGCAACCACGTGACGCAGTTCCGGAGCGAAGAGGAGAAGCAGAAGCTCACCGAGGAGCTGCTCCAGCGGGGCAAGCACGGCCGGACCATCATCAACGGTGCCTATGCCACGCGGCTGCATGGCGAGGGCGCCTTCGTCTTCGTGGCCCCGCTGGTCATCTTCTTCCCGGTGTTCTACTTCACGCTCAAGCCCATCGCCTTCCTCGCGGGCTGCGTGACGCTGCTGCTGCCGCCGTTCATGAGCCACTTCGTCCACCCGTACCTGCACCTGCCCTTCGAGGAAGGCCAGCGCACGGCGCCCCGGTGGCTCGCGTGGCTCTTGCGCACCCGCTACATGCGGGCCGTCTACCGCAACCACTTCCTGCACCACCGCTACGGCGGCGTGTCCAACTTCAACCTGGTGCTGGGCGCGGACATCGTGCGGCGGCGCACGCGCGTGCTGACCGAGCGGGACCTGGCCGTCATGGCGGAAATCGGGATGCCCCTTCCCGAAGAGGCCAGTGAGCGGACCGTCCATGGCTGAAGGCATGCACGGCTTCCACGTCCCCTGGTGGCTGCGGCATTCGCACGTCCAGACGGTTGTCCCGCACCTGGACCGGCGCCGCTACGACGTGGTCACCGAGCACGTCCGCCATGAGCTGTCCGATGGCGACTTCGCGGACGTGTACTGGCTGGGCCGCACCCGGAAAGGGCCGCTGTTCATCCTCCTGCCGGGGATGCAGGGCACCCAGGACTCCACCTACATCCGCAGCCTGCTGTCGGAGCTGTCTCGCCGGGGACTGCGCGCGGCGGTGCTCTGTCATCGCGGCGGCGCCGTGCCCAACCGACAGGCGCCCTTCTATCACGCGGGCTTCACCGACCACCTCGCGTGGCTGGTGGGCCTCATCCGCGAGCAGGAGCCGCGCACGCCCCTGTATGGCGTGGGCTTCTCCCTGGGCGGCAGCATGCTGATTCGCTATCTGGCGGAGACGGGCCATGCGAGCCAGTTCTCCGCGGCGGCGGCCGTGTCCCTCACGTTCTCCCTGGCCAGCACCGCCCGCCGGGCCTGCGAGGGCATCAACCAGCTCTACCAGCTCCGCGTCCTCGGCTCGTACAAGCGCACCGCGCGCCTCAAGGCCCACCTGCCGGAGTTCGCCTCGCGCGTGGACAAGCTGAACGGGCTGCGCAGCATCCAGGAATTCGACGCGCTCTTCACCGCGCCCCTCCATGGGTTCAAGGACACGGACGACTACTACGGGCGCTGCAGCAGCCGGCAGTTCCTCTCGCGCATCGAAGTACCGTTCCTCGTGCTCAACGCGGAGGACGACCCGCTCGTCGCCCGAGACACCCTCCCCGACACCCGCGAGCTGCGCGCGCACGTGCGGCTGGAGTTGACGCCCCACGGCGGGCATCTGGGTTTCATGTATCCGCGGTCATCCGGGCTTGGCTACTATCCGCCCGCTCGGCTCGTCTCGTTCTTCCTGCAGGAGCAGTGCGAAGCACATGAATCTCTATCTCAGGATGTTGTGGGTCATGCTCTCCTCGCTCTGGAAGCCGGAGATGCGCGTGGAGGCCTTGACGAGCACGCTGGAGCAGCGCGTCCTGCTCAATGACCTGGACCTGAACCTCCACATGAACAACGGGCGGTTCCTCACCGTCTGCGACTTGAACCGCGTCGACCTGTTCATCCGGACGGGCCTGCTGGCCCTGATGCTCCAGCAGAAGTGGGCGCCCATCATCGTGCGCCACACCATGGACTACAAGAAGCCGCTCCGTCCGTTCCAGAAGTACACCGTCTCCATGTCGATTACGCGCTGGGACGAGAAGTACTTCTATGCCACGCACCAGTTCGTCTCGCGCGGCAAGGTGGTGGCGGAGGGAGAGTCCACCGCGGTGCTGCTCGGGCGCGACGGTGTCGTCCCGCCCGAGAAGGTGATTGAGGCCGTCACCGCACGGCAGAACCGGACGGCGGTGCAGGCCCGCTGACGCCCGGGCCCGGACCATCCGTCACGCCGTCTACAGCCCGGTGGTGACGGTCACCCCCGTGCCCACTGCGCGGGGCGTGGTCACCCCGGTCACCAGGTTCCCCGTGGAGACCACGGAGAGCGAAGCGCCTCCATCCTTCTGATAGCTGAGCCCCGTGCTGCTCGCCGAGCCCACGCCTCGGATGAGGTTGCCCTCCACCGTCACGAACCCGGTGCCGTAGTTCACCTGGCTGATGCCCAGGTAGACGTAGCGGGAGCTTGCGTTGGACTCGCCGGCGAAGTTGAAGACCTTGTTGCCAGAGATGACGGAGCCCGCGTCCCCCTGGACAGTGGCGTTGATGCCGTACCACGTCCCCGCGGTAGTGCTGGCGCCGAAGTCCTCGATGTAGTTGTTGGCAATCGTCGTCCCGAAGAGACGTGCGGCGTAGATGGCATGCTCCTTCACGCCGTAGACGTGATTGCCCGTCACCTTCCAGCCCGCGGCGTTCTCCAGCCGGATGCCTTGCCGGCCCGAGTCCGCAATCCAGTTGTCCATCAAGTCCCAGTCGGTGCAGGAGTTGCCCGAGTCCTGGACGTAGATGCCGTACTGGCCGGAGTCGGTGATGAAGTTGTGGGTGATGCGGCCATTCACCTGCGTGTTCGTGAGGGTGGTGCCGGTGCTGCTGGTGTTCGTCAGCCGGATGCCCGAGCCCCGCATGTTCTGGATGGTCAGCCCCTCCACCGTCGAGTTCCACGACATGAGCACGACCCCATCCGTGGCGCGGCCCGTGTTGGCAGCGGCGTTGCCGTCCAGGGTGAGGTCTCTCAGGGTGATGGGATTGCCCGTGTACGTCGCGCCCGAGAGCCAGGTGTCGCTGGCGAGGAGCGCGGCGAGGTTTGCCCCCGCCGCCTGCCGGATGACCGTGCCCGACGCGTTCTGCCCGCGATAGGTGCGCTGCCCCACCAACCGGATGGTTCCATTGATGAGGCACGGGCCGTCGATGACGATTTCATCACCGACCTCACTGGCATTGCTGGCCGCGTTGATGGCCTCGTCGTCGGATGGCGTGTTCGTACACACCACGTTGACCTGAGCGGCCAGGCCGCCAAGGGGACTGACCATCAGGGCGCCCAGTCCCAACCGAAACCCGACACGCATCGACCGAAAGTAGGAGCAGTGCATTCGCATGCACCCGGTTCTAACGCTTTCAAGGCAGGACAGACATGCGCATGACGCCGTCTGCGCCCTGCCTGTCATTTCATCGCGCATGGGCATCGCGACGCGCGCGGCTACCTGACTGCCTGGGACTGGTAGACATTGGGGTCATGCCGCTCCATGAAGCGCGCGGGCGCGCCCAGCGGCTGGAATCCGTACTGCGCGTAGAGCGAGTGGGCATCTCGCGTGGCGAGCAGGAACCGGCGCAACCCCTGCAGGTCGGGATGCGCGAGGAGCGCCTCCAGCATCCACTTCCCCAGCCCCCGCCCCTGCCACGACTCCAGGACGAAGACGTCACAGAGATAGGCGAAGCTCGCGCGGTCCGTGACGACGCGCGCGTAGCCCACCTGGCCCTCGGGGGAATAGAGCCCGAAGACGAGTGAGTTGCGGACGGCCCGCTCGACCGTCTCGCGAGGAATGCCCGCGCTCCAGTATGAGCGGGCCAGGTAGCCGTGAACGACATCCAGGTCGAGCCGTCCGGGGTCATCGGATGCGACGAACCCGTCGTCGCGACGGACCTCGTAGGTGCGCGCCAGCGTCATGGAGCCAGGTTGGGAGTGCATGGGGGCGCCATCATACGCAGCCCTGGCGCGCCCCGAGCCCCAATCTCCCACGCCGCCCGCCTGTGCACCTCACGGCCACCAGCACAGTTTCGCGTGCGTCTCGTCAGGGGCAATCCACGACGACCTTGTCCACCTTCAGGTTCCGGTCCTCGGTGGCGGTGCGGGTGTCGTTGTCGAACGCCACGCGAATCTCCCTGTTCCCCGCGGTGCCGTTGA
The DNA here is from genome assembly GCF_050038885.1 of Pseudomyxococcus flavus. NCBI lineage: Bacteria > Pseudomonadati > Myxococcota > Myxococcia > Myxococcales > Myxococcaceae > Pseudomyxococcus > Pseudomyxococcus flavus. The sequence goes on from NZ_CP143624.1 coordinate 929,081, forward strand.
AGGTGAACGTGTATTGCGTCCAGGTGCGGCTGCTGACGAAGACATCTCCCACACGCACGCCTCCCACGGAGACGACCATGTGCGGCCAGACGCCGGCGGCCGGGTCTCCGCTGGCCGTCACCGCGAGCGTGCTGGTGCCGCTCGGGAAGTCATGGCTCGTGGACATGTAGCCATTGCCCCAGAGGCTCCAGCCGCCCGTCACGGTGCCACCGCTGGAGCGCGTCATGTTCTCCGCCTCATAGGTCCTGCGCTGACAGGCGGACGCGGTGCCCAGGTGCGGCTCCAGCGCGTCCATCTGCGGACGGTCCGCGCCATTGAGCGGCTCGAGCGTGGAGAAATAGTCCCCCCACCACGGGCCGCCGGCCCAGTACGTCCAGCCCAGGTAGACGTCCGCGTTCGCCTCCAGGTGGCTGACGATGTCGCCAATGGCCGCCGCACAGACGGAGTCCCTGCCGCCGCCGAACTCGCCCAGGAAGCCGCGCTTGCCGTTGGCCCGCAGCCAGTTGGTGAAGTTCTGCATCCGCTGACCGCCGATGGTGGCGCTCACACAACTGGAGGAGGTCCCCGACGAGTCTCCGTCCAGGTACTGGTGAACCTCGAAGGCCATGTTGTTGCCCGGGTCCTGGATGCTCAGCATCGCCACCGCGTTGGGCGTGCCGTACCAGGACGAGCTCCACGAGTGGGCCCCGCTCCAGGCGTTCCCCGGCACGAGGATGAGGTTGGTGGCCCCGGTGGCGCGAATGGCCTGGATGGCGGCATTGGCCGCGGTCACCCACTGCTCCGTGCGCATGCTGTGCGGCTCGTTCATGAGGCCGAAGAAGATGCGCGGGTTGTTCTTGAACTCCTGGGCGAGCCGCGACCAGAAGTCCGCGAAGTCGGCGTTGGGCACCGAGCCGCCAATGACGCCGGCCCCGTAACGCGCGTAGTTGTGCGGGTCGAGGAGCACGTAGCCGCCCTTGCCCACGATGCGGTCCACCGTCGTCCGGAGCCGGCTCAGCTCCGCCGCGTTGAAGGCCGCGCCGCGCGTGGGCTGCAGACGCTCCCACCGGAAGGGGAACCGGAAGGTGTTCATCCCCTTCGCGAGGTAGTAGTCCAGCGTCGTGTAGTTCGTATAGGCGGGGTCCGGGTAGATGTAGTGCGTTCCATGGGTGCCAGGGAACGTCGAACCAAACTCCGCCCCCGCCAGGTTGACGCCGCGATACGGCAGCGCATCCGCGTGGGCCACGGTGCCGCAGAGCATCAGCCCCAATGCCATCCAGCTCGATGAGCGCTTCTTCACTGTCGCCTCCTGGTGGGCCAAGGCAGCACACACGCGCACCGCCCTTCCTCATGAGGCAGCCATCATGATTTTCATGAGTTCAACGTTAATTGCGAATTGGAATATTTTTAGCAGAAAATCAAACAATCGCAACGGAAGGCAAGTTCTGATGAGGGCATCAAGTTGCCAAGACATGACACATCCAAATTCGCGCCTCGCGATTGTACTAGACTGGGGTCACGTCCCGAATGACCGGGACCGACACCTGGAGCAAACGATGCCGATCTGGATGCGCAACGCTGGGCTCGCCGTGGTGCTGTCTTTGGGGCTGGTAGGCTGCGGTGGAATGCAGGAGCCGGAGGCGCCACTCGGAGAGTCCGAGCAGGAGCTCATCATCCCCTGCAGCTTCGAAGACGACTCGGCCTGCCGCACCCGGCGCGACATGGTCTGTAACTACAACCAAGGCTACTGTGTGTCCGTCTGTAGCGACGGCAGCGTGTGTCCGACCCATCGCTATTGCTGCTGAGGCCGGGCTCCGGCGGGCCGGCCGCGTCGCCGTGGCCGGCTCGTCGGACGGCTGCGCCGGCCCGGCGACGCCAGCGGCCTGAACACCAGCTGTTGGGTGGTAACTCCTGTCACCAGGTGATGGGACCCGTCATCACCTGCTCACGGGAAAATTGCGCGGGAGGCAGACACAAGCCGCGCTGTGCCCCCTGAAGCCTGCCAAACCCGAGATGGCATGCCACGTGCTCCTGCGGACGCCACAACACGCCAGGGAATACCACTCACTCCCACGAGCAGGGCCGTCCCCACTGCCCTGGCGTTGGTCCTGCCGTAGGAACACCCCATCCACTCCATGAATCGAATGTCTGATTGGCTTTCCACCGCGGCCATGTTCGCCAGCCTCGCCACCCTGACGGGTCTGCCCATGACCGCCGCGGCCGCGTCCCCGCAGGACCTGGACGTCGCGCCGGAAATCGTCTCCGCGATGCGCCGCGACTTGGGCCTCACCGAGGAGCAGGTCCGCCAGCGGCTCGCCTTCGAAGCGAAGGCGCCCCAGCTGGAAGAAGCGGCGCGCGAGCAGCTCGGCACCGGGTTCGGTGGCGCGTGGCTCGACGCGGAGGGCGGCGAGCTCATCGTCGGTGTCACCGACGATGCTCACGCCACCAAGGTGCGCCTCGCGGGCGTTCGGACCGTGCGTGTCGCTCGGAGCCTGGAGCGGCTGGAGCAGGTGAAGGCGGAGCTGGACCAGAACGTCAAGGCGCTCTCCCCCGCCATCCACTCCTGGAACGTCGACCTGCCCACCAACAGCGTGGTCGTCTACGTGGATGCCTCCAGCCAGGCGAAGCGGCGCGTGGACGCCTTCATCAGCCGGAGCTCGGGCTTGAAGGACGGCACCATCCGCGTGGTGGCCTCGCAGCACGCGCCGGTGCCTGCCTACGACCTGCGCGGTGGCGACCCGTACTACTTCAGCGGCTATCGCTGCTCGGTGGGCTTCCCCGTCAACGGAGGCTTCGTCACCGCGGGCCACTGCGGCGGCGTCGGCACGCCAACCACCGGGTACAACGGCGTGGCCCAGGGCACCATCCGTGGCTCCGTGTGGCCTGGCGCGGACTACGGCTGGGTGGGCACGAATGCCTCATGGACCCCGCAGCCCTGGGTCTACAACTATGGCGGTGGCAACGTCCTCGTCCATGGCTCGAACGAGGCGCCCGTGAATGCCTCCATCTGCCGGTCCGGCTACACCACTGGCTGGCGGTGCGGCGTCCTCCAGGCGAAGAACATCACGGTGAACTACTCCGTCGGCCCCGTGTACGGCCTGCACCGGACGAACGCCTGCGCGGACGGCGGTGACTCGGGCGGCTCGGTCGTCTCCGGCAACCAGGCCCAGGGCGTGACGTCCGGCGTGGCGGGGACGTGCGCCACCGGCAACCCGCCGCAGACCTTCTACCAGCCCGTCAACCCCATCCTGAACGCCTATGGCCTGCAGCTCCGCACGGCCGGGGGCGGTGGCAGCGGACGCGCCTTCGTCTCCCGCCTCAACGGCAAGTGCATCGACGTGCCGAACTCGAACTTCTCCGATGGCGTGCGGCTCCAGATGTGGGACTGCAACGGCACCAACGCGCAGCGATGGACGTTCATCAACGGCACCGTCCAGGCGGGCGGCAAGTGCATGGACGTGGCCTGGGCCTCCACCGCCAACGGCGCGGCCATCCAGCTCGCCAACTGCAGCGGCAACCCCGCCCAGCAGTTCGTGCTCAGCGGCGCGGGTGACCTCGTCAGCGTGCTCGCCAACAAGTGCGTGGACATCGTGAACCACAACACGGCCAGCGGCGCCCAGCTCATCATCTACGAGTGCACGGGCAACCCGAACCAGAAGTGGGACTACCGGTAGTCTCCGCTTCCTTCCGCTCGGGGCATGCAGCACGCGCCCCGTGCGGCCCGGCGGGCGGCGTCTGGCAACGCACCGCCTGCCCGGGTGCTCGCCCGTGACTCCGCGTGGGTCGTGCTCCCACCCGGAGGCGAGCGGCGCCAGCGGACGCGCCTCACGGGCGTTTCCGCCACCGTGAGCGGCAGGGGCATGCCACGCTGGCGGCATCCGGTGCCCGTGGGCTGGCCAGCCCCGAGCGACCGCGCATCTGGAGGACGCCCATGGCCCCGCCCCTGCTTCGCCCGAGCCGCCTGCTCCTGCTCGTCCCGCTGCTCCTGGCGGCGGCGCCGCAACCCAAGGCCCCCGCTCCGCCCCGGCTGGAGGACGCCGTCCCCGACACCTTCACCGGTGTGGAGCGCGTGGTGGCGGTGGGAGACGTGCACGGGGACGTGGACGCCTTGAAGGAGGTGCTGCGGCTGGCGGGCATCATCGACGCGAAGGACCGGTGGGTAGGGGGCAAGGCGCACCTGGTGCAGACGGGTGACATTCCGGACCGCGGCGACCAGACGCGAGCGGCCTTCGACCTGCTCATCCGGCTGGAGCAGGAAGCGCTCGCCGCGGGAGGCCGGGTGCACGCGCTGCTGGGCAATCACGAGGCCATGAACATGCTCGGGGACCTGCGATACGTCAGCCCCGGGGAGATGGCGTCCTTCGCGGACCAGAGTCCCGAGCCCCAGGGCGCCGGCACGCCGGTGGGGCTCCACGGTCACCGCGCGGCCTACAGTCTCCAGGGCCGCTATGGCCAATGGCTGCGGCGCCACGCCGCCGTGGTGCGCATCAACGACACGCTCTTCGTGCACGGCGGTGTCGCGCCCCAGGTCCCCGGCGCGAGCCTGGCCGAGCTCAACCGCTGGGTTCGCCAGGATTTCTTCCCGGGTCATCCGCCCGGCGGCGCCAGGGATGCGCAAGGCCCCCTGTGGTTCCGGGGCTATGCCCTGGGCGAGCCGCACGAAGCGGAGCCCGCGCTGGACGCGGTGCTTCAGCGCTTCGGCGCGAAGCGCATGGTGATGGGGCACACCACGAACCGCGACGGGAAGATTCAGGTGCGATTCAACGGCAAGGCGCTGCTCATCGACACCGGGCTGAGCACCGGCTACGGACGGAACCTGGCGGCGCTGGAGCTTCGCGGCGGGAAGCTCAGCGCCATCTACCGGGAGGGCACCGTCCCCCTGGCTCCCGTGAAGGCCCCCGCCCCGCCACGCCCGGCCCAGAAGCACTGAGCTCCCCGGGTGCCGCGCGGGTGCACAACTCAGCCCGCGCGGCGTGCAAGCCATTGCACATCTGCACCATGTCTCGCTCGGCACCGAGCAAGGGCCCGGCCATTGCATTGCCGCCAGCCCATGCGCTTCTCCGTGCTTCTCCTCGTGTCGTCCGTGTTGTTCGCATCGCCGGCGAGGGCGGACATCAAGCTGTTCCCCGAAGGGGAGACGTGGCTGTCCATTGGTCCCATGTTCAGCACGACGCTGAACTCGGACGAGTCAGTCCAGGGCGTGGGCGCGGAGCTCTCGCTCAACTATTTCAAGGACCTTGGCGCACTGGGCGCCTTCGGACAGGCCCAGAAGATGAGCCATGGCAGCACGCGTCTGTGCGCCGGGCTGCAGGGCACCCTGCTCGTCGGCGGCCTGGAGCTGGGCATCGCGCATGAGACGGCGAACCGCACGCGCGTCGCCACGACCGCGCTGCACGTGGCGCCCTACCTCGCCTTCGTGTTCGGGACCGTGGGCCTGCGCTTCGGGATTCCGCTGTCTGGAGACCCGGATGTGGGCCCGGGTGGCGTGGAGCGAACCCGGCATCCCCGCGAGGTGGGGCTCGTGCTCACCGCCAAGCTCCCCCTCGCGTTGAGCGCGGACTCTGTCTGGGGCCCCATCTTCCCCTGGAACTAGCCAATTGTCCTCGGCGGCTTTCCCCCCTGAAAGCATCTCCGATGCCCTATCCTGCCAGGCCGCCATGAACGAATACGAACTGATTGGCTCGCCAGGCTGTGGATCCGCCATCATCGAGATGGCGATGCGCATCGCGGGTATTCCGTGCCGACTCACGGACCTGCCGTACCTGGAGCCGGGCCCGGGGCGAGACCGGCTGCTGAAGCTCAATCCGCTGGGCCAGGTGCCCACCCTCGTCCTCCCGGATGGCCGGATCATGACCGAGAGCGCCGCCATCCTCCTGCACCTGCATGACGTCGCGCCGCAGGCTGGGCTGGTGCCCTCGGCCTCCGAGCCCGAGCGCGTGACCTTCCTCCACCTGCTGCTCCGCATCGTGGGCGCGGTGTACCCCACCTTCACGTTCGGCGATGACACGGCCAAGTGGACCCTGGCTGGCCCCGCCGCGGACCGGCTGCGCGACACCACCACGGAGCGCCGCACCAACCTCTGGCGGGAAATCAACGCGCTGGTGGGCGCGCCTCATGCGCTCGGTGAGCAGTTCAGTGGCTTGGACCTGTACATCACCGTGATGTCGCGCTGGTGGCCCGGGCCAGACTGGTTCAAGGAGCACTGCCCGGCACTGGCGGCGGTGGCCCTGCAGGCCGAGAAGAACCCGCACGTCGCCGCCGTGCTGGCGCGCCACTTCCAATGAGCCCCCGGCGCCCACGCTCGCATTGAATGGGAGACCTCCAGGAGCTTCGAGCTCCCTGCCGACGCGCTGAGAGTGAAATCCCGCTCCACGCAAGGAATTGAAACAGCGACACATGGGCTGGCCCGGGACGGCGAATTCTCACGCTCGGAGCGAGCCCGGTGCCCAGTGGCCGGGCATATCCGTCCGGTATCGCCTCATAAAGCTCACGGGCCGTCAGGTCGACGTCGCGGCCATGCTGGAGAAGGCGCGCCTCGCCCATCTGACGCCGCCCGCCACCCTGAAACCCGACATGCGGGTTTATCACGGCGAAACACAGGACTGCCGGAGATTCCCCGCCCGGCGAGATTCGAAGCCCTCACCAATCTCACGCATTATCTGAAACAGGGTCAGCCAGCACCCGTTGCTGGCGTGATAACTTTCCGGCATAGGACAAAGCCAGCCATGCCGACCGGATTCGCGGCAGCTCCTTCACAGGCCGCATCCTGCTCAGCCAGCCTGCTCATCACATGACTCAGCCATCGGCACCCCCCGAAACCATCTCGGTCGACGTCGAGCGCATCGAGCGGATCCGCGATGTACTGGCCATGATTTCACTGGGAGAGTTCGACCCGGCCCAGCACCTCATCCCCATCCCCCGGGAGGATGCGTTCTCCTCGTTCGAGGAGACCATCAACCTGTTCGCCCGCCAGCTCCACGCGTCCGTGCAGGCCAACGAGCAGTCCATCCAGAAGCTGGATGCCGCGCGCCGGGAGCTGGAAGAGAAGCTCGCCACCATCGAGCAGCAGCGGCTGGCCATCCGGGACCTGTCCACGCCCATCATCGAGCTGTGGGAGGACATCCTCACGCTGCCCATCGTCGGGGTGATGGACACGCAGCGCTCGGTGGACATGACCGAGCGCCTCCTGCACCGCATCTCCCAGGGCAAGGCCCGCTGCGCCATCATCGACATCACCGGCATGGAGGTGGTGGACACGGCGACCGCCAATCACTTCATCAAGATGGTGAACGCAGCGCGGCTGCTGGGCACCTACTGCGTCGTCACCGGTATCAGCCCCTTCGTGGCCCAGACGCTCACCCAGATTGGCGTGGACCTCCGGGACGTGAAGACGCTGGGAAGCCTCCGCGACGGCCTCAAGGAGTGCTTCCTCTACCTGCGCGGCCAGAACTCGCACCGGGCCTTCGAGACCACGACCCGGTAGCTCCCTCGGAGTTCCTCAACATGACCACTGACTCCCCCTGGCAGGGCATTGCCGCCTCCGGCGCCAGCGTCGCCTCCGTCGTCGAGGCCGTGAAGTCGTTCTCCGTCCTCCTCGGCGTCCTGCTCGAGACGATGAAGGTCCAGACACGTGACGCCGAGGGCCACCTCACCATCGACGTCAACGCCTGGTACCCGCTGGAGGACTACCTCCGCGCCTACAAGAAGATCGACACCCTGCTGGGTGGCCGCGGCCTGGAGAAGGTCGGCTCCATCGTGCCCCGAACGGCCGTGTTCCCGGCGAACATCACCGACGTCCGCTCGGCGCTCGCCTCCATCGACGTCGCCTACCACATGAACCACCGCAAGGACGGCAAGGGCATGTTCAACCCCGTGACGGGGGAGAAGACGGAGGGCATCGGGCACTACGTCCTGCACCCTGTGGACGGGAAGAACGAAGCCCACATGGTGGTGAGCAATCCCTACCCGTGCCGCTTCGACATGGGGCTCATCAAGGGCATGGCCCAGCGCTTCGCGCCCCAGGCCACCCTGACCCACGACCCTTCGGCGGGGTGCCGCCAGAAGGGCGCGAGCGCCTGCACCTACATCATCCAGTGGTAGGTCAGCAGTCGGACCGGCAGTCAGCCTTCAGCCGAGCCCGGCGTGTGGTCCGGGTCCGGATAGGGGTGGTTCCGGAGCGGCGTGTCCTCATCGTCGCCCTCCGCGCTCCCGGGCGTATGGCCCGGCTCTTCCTCCATGTAGCGCCCCTGTCGCTCGGGCGCGTCGTCTGGCGGCTCGGACAGCGGCCGCGGCGCTTCGGTGTCTGGCATGGCGTTGTCCTCCTCCTGGAGAAGTTAGGCAGCCTGGAAGTCCCTCGCGGCACGCGGCATGGCATGTTGGAGCCCCACCCAGGAGGCACGCATGGCCGCGGCAATGGGAGCCTTTCACCAGCTTGTCCACACCGTCCGGAATGGCGCGAACGCGGCCTTCACGATGTACCTGGCGCTCCGGCCCGGCCGGAAGGCAAGCGAACGGGCCCGGCGCAACGCGGAGGCCCTCATCGCGGCCTGCCGTGCCTACCAGGTCAAGCATGGACGGCTCCCTGACACGCTGGCGCAGCTCGTCCCGGAGTTCCTCGCCGAGCTGCCGCCCGCGAAGTTCAGCGGCCCCGTCTTCGGCTTCACCTACGTCGTGAGCGGCCCGGAGGCGGCCCCACGGCACGTGCTGGGCTGGACGGACCGGCTCCCCTTCGGCCGCCCGTTCTACGTCTTCGAAGAGGACCGCTGGGGCTACCTGGATTGAGCGCCTGACCGGCAAGCCGGCGGGTGCGTGGCCAGGCCAGGTCAGGGAAGCACTCGGAGCGCGTGGCGCCCTGGCCGCCGCATGCCCACCTTTCCGGGCGTGGAGCCCGCGGCGGGCGCGACGCCACGAGGGCGCGCATGCCTCCGCGGCCAACCAGGAGGACGGGACCGTGCGTGGGGAAAGAGGCGTGGGAGTGCTGTTGGTGGGGTGGCTCGTGCTGGCCACGGGCGCCTGTGGCCTTCCGCGCGACACCCACGGGACGCAGGCACGCATCCAGCAGGAAGGCCTCCTGCGCGTCGGGCTGGTGCGTCACGCGCCGTGGACCGAGCTCCTGGACGGCAAGCCCACCGGCCCCGAGGCCCAGGCCGTGGCACAGCTGGCCGAGCAGCTCGGCGCCCGGGTGGCCTGGACGGTGGCCCCCGAAGCCGAGCTGATGCACGCCTTGAAGGAGCGCGCGGTGGACCTCGTCATCGGCGGCATTCCCGCGAAGGCGCCGTGGGCGAAGCAGCTCGGCACCGGCCACCCCTATCTCACCACCCAGGTTCGCGTGGGGGCGCCGCCCGGCCAGTCCGTGCCGGAGACGCTGGAAGGCCTCACCGTCTTCGTGGCGCGGGGCAGCGACGCCGGGCCTCGGCTCCAGGAGGAAGGCGCACACGTCCGCGAGACGGATGCGCTGCACGAAGCGCCCGGGTTCCGGGCCGCATGGGACTGGCAGCTCGCGGCCTGGGGCTACGTCCCGGGTGGAGCGCCGCTCCGCGAGGAACAGCGCATGTGGGTGGTGCCCGCCGGTGAGAACCGCTGGCTGCTCACCGTGGACCGCTTCGTCGTCGAGCACGCGCAGGACATCCGGCAGGGGCTCATCGCCGCGGCGCAGTCCCGAGCCTCCCGCGCCTCGGCGGAGGGACGGCGATGAGCTGGCGACAGCGGCAGCGCTCCGGCGCGGCGGATGAAGACGACCTTCCCGACGACAAGCGCAGCGTCCTGAAGCGCGCGCAGCGGCTGGAGGCCTGGGCCCTGGCCTACCTGGTGTCGGCCATCGCCGTCATCTACCTCACCCTGGGCGCCTCCCAGGCGATGAAGGCCGCGTGGCTGGAGGACCTGCTCAGCCTCATCCCGCCCATCTCCTTCCTCGTGGGCAGCCGCGTCGCGCACCGGAAACCCTCCCGCGAGTACCCCTACGGCTACCACCGTGCCGTCACCGTGGCGTACCTCGTGGGCTCGGTGGCGCTGCTCTTCATGGGCCTGTGGCTGCTCGTGGAGTCCGTCCTCAAGCTGGTCCGCGCGGAGTACCCCTCCATCGGCACCACGCAGCTGTTCGGTCACACGGTGTGGATGGGCTGGCTGATGCTGGCGGCCCTGGCCTGGTCGGCCATTCCCTCCGTGCTGCTGGGCCGGGCGAAGCTGCCGCTGGCGGAGGCGCTCCACGACAAGGTGCTTCACGCCGACGCCCTGATGAACAAGGCGGACTGGCTCACGGCGGTGGCCGCCATGCTGGGCGTGGTGGGCATTGGCATGGGGTGGTGGTGGGCGGACGCGGTGGCCGCGGGCGTCATCGCGCTGGACATCTCCTGGGATGGCCAGCGGCACCTGCGCACCTCCCTGGGCGACTTGATGGACCGCACCCCGCGCACGCTCGACTCCAAGCATGCCGAGCCGCTGCCGCGCCGGATTCACGAGGCGCTCAGCGGCCTGGAGTGGGTGGAGGCCGTCCACGTGCGGGTGCGCGAGGACGGACACGTCTTCTGCGCGGACGTGCGCGTGGTGCCCAGGGACAGGGGCCCGGAGCTCGTCACCCGGCTGGGGAACGCCGCCGAGGCCCTCAAGCGCCTCGACTGGCGCCTGCGCGACGTGATGCTGGTGCCCGTGGAGCGGCTGGGCTGAGGCCATGCGGCCCACGCCGCCGTGTCAGCGGCCCGGCGAGCCCGCGTCCCCGAACGTGTCGCACGCGTCGAGGCGGCCCTGCTCCAGCCCGCGGCGGAACCAGGAGACGCGCTGCGCGGACGAGCCATGGGTGAAGGACTCGGGGACGACGTAGCCCTGCGCGCGCCGCTGCAAGGCGTCGTCGCCGATGGCCGCCGCCGCCCCCAGCCCCTCCTCCACGTCCCCCGCCTCCAGCAGCTGCCCCTGGCGCTGGGCGTGGTGGGCCCAGCTGCCGGCGAAGCAGTCCGCCTGGAGCTCCTGGAGCACGGACAGCGCGTTGGCCTCCTCCGGAGACACGCGGCCCCGCATGGCCTGGACCTGCCGGGAAAGGCCCAGCAGGTTCTGCACATGGTGGCCCACCTCGTGCGCCACGACGTAGGCCTGCGCGAAGTCGCCGGGCGCGCCGGCGGGCCCCCATCGAGACCTAGGGCTGGGACATGGCCTGGATGGCGGACCGGGCCTGGCCTTCGTCCGCGGTGATGGAGACGACGAGCCGCTTGAGGCAGCCTTCGAACTCCTGCCGCAGGGCTTCCGCCGTCACCGCCTTGAGCAGCGCGGGCCGGCGCGTCACCGCCTCGGGCTCGAAGCCGCGCACGCGCGCCGTGAGCAGCGCGTTCACCCACGCTTCCGCGGTGATGAAGGACACGGCCTGCGACGCCAGCAGTTGCGCCCGCGCCCGCTCCAGGTCGCGCTCGGACACCTGCTTCGCGAAGCCCGAGAGCGCGTCACGGACCGTGGCGATGCCCTCGGCCATGCGCTGCGCGTCCACCGCGCCCTCCACGACGAGGTGGGCCGCTCCGCCCCGCCCCAGCCAGGGCTGCGCGTGGAAGCCGTAGGTCGCCCCCCGGCGTGAGCGCATCTCCCCCGTGGCCGCCCCGGACATCAGGCTCGCCATCAAGGCGTAACGTGCCTCCAGCTCCGGCGTGGCCGTGGGCAGCCGGCAGGCCAGATGCACCTGCGCCTGGCTCGCCCCGGGACGCGGCGTGAGCAGCGCCTTCGCGCTGGAAGGCGCCGCCGGCAGCTCGGGCGCGGGCGGCACGGCCACGGGCGTGGGCTTGCCCCGGCTCCATCCGCCCAGGTACTTGCGCGCCAGGCCTTCGACTTCCTTCACGTCGAGCTCGCCCGCGATGACGACCACCGTGTTGGCGGGGCGGTACACGTCCTCGATCCACGCGTTGGCCTCCGTCCAGGACACCTGCGCCAGGTCCTCGCCGCTGGCCTCACGCCCGTAGGGATGCGCTCCGTACAGGGCCGTCTGCAGGTGGCGCTCGGCCAGGACCTCTGGGTAGGTGTCCACGGCCCGCCGCCAGGGCAGCACCTGCTCCCGGTAGTAGCGCACCACGTCCTCGGAGGTGCGCGTGGAGTCGAGCTGCTCGGCCAGCATCGCCAGCATGTTGCCGACGTTGCCCGCAGTGCCGGAGATGCCGACGCGCAGATGGTCCCGCCGGAAGGAACCCGAGGTGTGCAGTCCCCAGTCGCTGGGGCGACCTTCGAACCAGGACTCGCGGAAGGAGCCCCAGTTGGCCAGGTCCGCCACGCCGGGCTTCGCTCCGTGGGACCAGCCACCGCCCAGCGCCGCGCCCACGCGCACCACGGGGAGGCCCGGACGCGGGACGAGGAGCACCTCCATGCCGTTGTCGAGCTTGAGCACGTGGACGGGCGACTCCAGCGCGGCGGTCATGGAGGCCGTCACCCGCTCGGCGGGGGTGCTCGAGGGCGCCTCGTCCGCAATCGCCGGGAGGCTGGCCGCGACCGCGCCCGGCGTCTCGCCGGGCCGCACGACGATGATGCGCGCCCGGTCCCGCTGGAGCCACTGGTAGGAGAAGTCCGTCACGTTGCCGCCACCCAGCGCCATCAGCGCCATCTGCGAGCGGGTATAGGAGCGCACGTCCTGCGTGAAGTGGGTGAGCAGCGCGCGGCGCTCCGTGCGGAAGAGGAGGTCCTCGGACTCCAGCACCATGCCCGTCACGACCTGACGGCGCATGGCCTGGAAGTCGAACTCGCGCCCCAGCACCCCACCCGCCTGGATCTCCTGCGCCCATGCGTTCTGGACCTGGTCCAGGACCTTGCCCGCCGAACGCGCCGGGTCATCGCCGCGGCTGAGCGTCACCCGCACCACCAGCAGCGAGGCACGTGTGCCCGGAATCAGGTCGGTGGAGATGCCCGCGATGTCCCCGTCACTGCGCTGTGCCCCCCAGAGGCCCTGGCTGAAGGTGGCGCGAACGAAGTCGTGCACCGCGCTGGCCTCCTCGAAGCCACGCGGCAGCACCCACGACAGGTACACCTCGGGCGTCGGCACGGCGGCCGCGTAGACGGGAACCGACTTCTGGGGCGGCGCGATGGATGGCGCCGTGGCCTGCGCGGGCAGCCGCGGCTCCAGCGCCAGCGGCGCGCCCGTCCCCACCCAGGCCTCGGGCAGGTTCTGCCGCAGCGTGGCCTCCACGGCCGCCAGGTCCACATCTCCCGCGATGACCAGGGTGACGTTCTCCGGCCGGTAGTGCGCCCGGGCGAAGCGCTGCGCGTCCGACAGCGTCAGTGCGGACAGCGTCTCGTGCGTCCCGATGATGGGGCGCGCGTAGGGATGGCCCGCGGGGAACGCGGAGGCGTGCATCCAGCTGAAGACCTGCCCCACGTAGCCCGTCTCGTTGCGCTGGCGGAGCTCGTTGCGGACCACCTCGCGCTCCACCGCGAAGACCTCGGGGCTCACGCCCGCGAGCGGCGCGGACAGGCGCTGGCCCTCCATCTTCAGGAGCACGGGCAGCGACTCCTTCGGCCCCAGCGTCTCGTAGGACGTGTAGTCCAGGCTGGTGGAGGCGTTGTAGTGGCCGGCTCCGGAGGCCTCCAGCCGCGTCCACACGGACGGCCCGCCCGCGTGACGGGCGCGGAAGGCCAGGTGCTCCACCACGTGCGCCAGGCCTTCCTTGCCGCCCGGGTCGCTGGAGCCCCCGGCCCCCACCACGGCGACCACCGCCACCACGGGTGAACGGGTGTCCTGCTCCACCACCACGCGGAGCCCCGAGGGGAAACGGAAGTCGCGCAGCGGGAAGGCCACGTCGCGCATGACCACCTGGCCACGCTGCGGCAGGGTGGCGCACGCGCTCAACAGCACCGCCAGGGCGACGACGGCGGCTGCGGGTCGCCAGGGAGAAGACGAACGGACTCGCGGGGGAAACATCCAGGCTCCAGGTGACAACCGGGGAGCGACACGGAGGGCACACGCCCACCGCCTCCCCCCGGGCGGAAGTGATTCTCGACGGCAATGAGGCGGAGTGCGGACCGAATGGCCCCTGGACTCAAGGCCAGACGGTGCAAAGACTCATACCATCCACGGCTGAACAGGCCAAGCGTGCCGGCCGACTGATTTGCGATTACAGAGCTCCTGGCAGCTCCGCCATCCTGGCAATTCCCCATTAGCGCTGACGAAACGCAGGCGTGCATTCCGTCACGCACGGGACGCGGGCTGGCCAGTGCAGCGCCAGGTCAGGCAACACACGTAGCGGGATGGCCAGGCCCCGGCCACACGTGAGGTCGGGCAGGCGCTGGAGTTGCCGCCCAGGTCCAATGCCAGGACGCGACGCCCGGCCAGCCGCTGGGCACGGCGTGGGGCCGCCCGATTCGTCCGTGGGGTCACCTCTCGAAAGGATGCCGCCCATCTCGGCGGGACGCCTCAGCCCAGGCGTCGGATGAGCCTTGCAGGAACCCCTGCCACGAAGCTGTTCGGAGCGACATCCGCGGTCACCACCGAGCCGGCGCCCACCACGGAGTTCTCTCCCACCGTGACGCCCGGCAATATCGTGACGGCCGCGGCAATCCAGACATTCTTCTGGAGGATGATGGGCCTGGCGACCGCGGAGGCACGCCGTCTGGACGGCTCCAGGGGATGGCTCGACGTGATGAGGTTCACCTTGGGGCCAATCATGACATCATCGGCGATGTCGATACCGCCGATGTCCATCAGCGTGCAACACTGGTTGATGAAGACATTCCGACCGACGCGGATGTTGACGCCATGGTCGGTATAGAAAGGCGGAATGAGCGAGAACGTGGTGTCGACTTTCCTGCCGGTCAGCTCGCTGAAGCGCGCCCTGATCTCTTCGGCATCGTCGAATGAGAGCTTGTTCAGCTCCGCGGTCAGGCGCATCGCCCGCCGGATGTTATTGAACATCACCTCGGATTCAGGGGTGCCAATCCGCACCTCCCGGGGAAGGAATGGCGGCTCGCCATGCATGGGTCAGGACTCCTCGGGTCCAATCCGTCGCTGAGCGACAGCGTGTTGTGACAAAGGACCCTAGCCATTGCGCCACGGTGATATCAAACAACTCATCTGACGCCGCGATACAACCATTCGTTGTACGTGCGCTATGATGCCCAGGCGGTCCTGGGGCGAGAAGACGGAGTGACATGGATCTCGATGGTGTGCGGACCTTCCTTGCCGTGGCCGACACGGGGCAGTTCCAGGAAGCGGCGGCGAGGCTGTCGCTCACGCAGCAAGCCGTCTCCAAGCGTATCGCCGCACTCGAGGCCGCTCTCGGGGTCCGCCTGTTCGTCCGGACGCCGCGCGGGGTTCAGCTCACCACCGACGGGCGGGTGTTCCTGCCTCACGCCCGCAATCTGCTGGAAGCGGCAGCGCGAGCGGCGGACTCCGTGCGCCCCGGCCGCCGTGGGCTGCGCGTCGACGTGGTCAATCCCAACCTCGGCCCCGCACGACTCCTCCGAGAATTCCATAGCGCGCATCCCGAGATTCAAATCGATGTCGTCACCCACCTCTTCGATGCGAAGACGGCCCTGGCCGCGGTGCGGACGGGAGCCATCGACGCGACCTTTCGCGCCATCACCCAGCCTGCCCGGCAGCTGACGGACGGCGTCGAGGCGCTCCGCGTGCTCGACGACCCCGTGGAGTTGCTCACGAGCCATACGCACCCGCTCGCCGCCGCGAGCTCGGTGACGCCCGCCGAGCTCGCGAGGCACAAGGTCTGGATGCCCTTCCTCGTCCCGGGGACCGAGTGGGCGGCCTACTACGACGCGCTTGCAACGAGATTCGGGCTCACCATCGACACCATGGGGCCCGACTTCGGCATCGATGCGCTCCTGGAGGTCGTCGCGGGCTCCTCGACCCTGGCCACGCTGGTCGGTGAGCACATCCGGCTGGTGTGGCCGTCCGAATACGAGCTCCGCCGCATTCCCATCCGCGGCCCGATGCTCGTCTACCCTCACTCCCTGGTCTGGCGAAGCGACAACGCGCACCCGGCGCTCGCGAAGCTCCGCGACCACCTCCACTCCCGGCTGGACGTCTACCGGCGCCCCAAGGCGTGGACTCCGCCATGGCGGAAGCGCTGAAGGCGGTGGGGAGCCTCGGGCCCACCGCTCAGCGGGCCTGGACCGGCGTATCCGCGGAGGGGGGCTTCGGCAGGTCGGCGTCCTTCAGTACCCGCCCGCGACGCTGACGCTCCGTCGCATCCGTGTAGCCCCGGTCCACCAGGCCGCTCAGGTCGAAAGGCAGGCGCTGGGCGCGCTCCAGCGTCTCCGCGCGCGCCTCCAGCGTCTTTGCCGCCACCTTCTCCTCGTAGCCCACGCCCACCAGGATGCGATTCGAGCTCTGCGGCACGATGAACTCGTACAGCTGCGTGAAGGCCACCTGCCACGTATGCACCATGGCGTCGTAGCGGTGGTTCGGAGGAAAGGCCCAGACGTTCCCCACCACCGCGCCCTGGGGGCTCAGCTTCGCGCGCACCGCCGCCAGGAACTCGGCCGTGGCCAGGTGCTCGGGGATGCTGTCCGGCCCATAGGCGTCCAGGAAGATGAGGTCATACGCCGGCCGCTCGGCTTCGATGAAGCGCCGGCCGTCCCCCACGTGCGCACGCAGGCGCGTGTCCTCCTTGAAGCCGAAGTAGCGCTTCGCCACCGTCACCACGTCCGGGTCGATGTCCACCACGTCGATGTGCGCGCGCGGCACCACCTTGCGCAGGAACATGGGCATGGCACCACCGCCCAGCCCGATGACGAGGATGCGCTTGGGCGCGGGCACGTAGGCCAGCCCCACCATGGACACCTGCGTGTAAGGCAGCACCAGGTCCAGGGGCCTTCCCGGCCGGACCACGCTCTGGAGCGCGCCCGAGGAATCAAAGCCCAGGTAGCGCCGCCCCTCGTCGTCCTCCGTCACCGAGATGAAGGTGTACGGCGAGGCCTTCTCATACAGGACCTTGCGCGACGCGAAGGCCGAACACGCCAGGACCGACAGCCCCACCAGGACGAGGCGCCGGGTCACTCGGTGCATGTCCACTCCTCCAAGGTACAGAGTACCAAAAAGACAGCATTTCTCTCAGGAAAAACAACAGGTTGACGGGCACGGCTCCGAGGTTCACCTTGCCGCGCATGAGCCACGCCGAGGCGCCGCTGCCCGACAATGCCCGCGCCATCATCGACGAGGAAGAGGCCTTGCTGGCCCGTGTTCAGTCCACGCTGGAAGCCGCGCGGCGCAAGTCCGCACGCGGACAGGACAACCAGGGACTTGTCGCCCAGCTTCAAGTGCTCCGCGACGATGCGGCCACCGCGGCCGTGGCCGACCTGCCTCACATCTTCGCACAGATGAATCAGATGCGTTCCCTCATGGAACGCCAGGAGGCGGTGAAGCTGCCGGACCCGCAGGCCCCCTACTTCGCGCACCTGCGACTCCAGGGGGAAGGCGGCCCGCGCGACTACCTGCTGGGCCGCACCACGTTCGCGGACGTGAGCGCCGGCGTGCGCGTCATCGACTGGCGCTTCGCGCCCGTGGCCCGCGTCTTCTACTGCTACGAGGAGGGCGACGACTACGAGGAGTACTTCGGCGAGCGCCTGGCCGAGGGCAGCGTGGAGACGCGCCGGCTGGTCGTCATCGAGCGCGGCGTGCTGACGCGCATCATCGCCGGGCCGCTCGTCCTGGAGCGCGGCGCGGACGGCACCTGGCACAGCGTGAGCCGAGACTTCGCCTCGCTCCAGTCGGGCGGCGCGGGGACGGCGGCGCGGCCGGAGTTCCTCGGCACCGGCAAGGGCGCCCGCCGCATCGACGATGCCTTCGGCGTCACGGCCATGCTGGACGCCGAGCAGTACGAGGCCGTCTCCACCGGGCCGGACCAGCCGCTGCTCGTGCTGGGCAGCGCGGGCAGCGGGAAGACGACGGTGGCCCTGCACCGGCTGGCGAAGCTCGCCTTCGACGACCCGCGGAAGTTCCCCCAGGCGCGCATGAAGCTCATCGTCCCGGAGGAGGGGCTGGCTCGGCTGTCGCGCCGCCTGCTCGCGCCGCTGGGCCTGGGCAACGTGGCCGTGCAGACGCGGGACGCGTGGCTGCTTTCCACCGCGCGCGCCGCCTTCGACCTGCCCGGCATCAAGCTGTGGCATGACACCCCGCCCCTGGTGTCCCGCCTCAAGCGGCACCCCGCCCTGCGCCGCGCCCTGGCGGCGCGCGTGGGCGTCCCGAAGTCGGACGCGGGCACCACGCTGGAGCGCCTGCGCAAGCGATTGGCGGATGCGTACATGGACCGGCGCTTCCTCGAAAGCGTGGTCCACGCCGCCAAGGGAGAGATTCCGCTCACGGCCATCGACGAGACGCTGGAGCACACCCGCCTCCAGCTCGCCACGCCGCTGGCGAAGGCGCTGAAGGACATCACCGACGCGGAGCGGCTCATCACCGTGGATGGGCGCTCCATCGAGGAGGACACGCCGGACGCCATGGCCGGCACCGTGGATTTGGACGACCTGCCCATCCTCATGTTCCTCAAGGCGCAGCACACCTCCCTGGGGCTGGAGCGGCTGGCGCACGTCGTGCTCGACGAGGCCGAGGACTTCTCCCTCTTCGAGCTGTTCGCCGTGCGGCAGCTCCTGGGCAAGGGGAAGAGCTGCACGCTCGCGGGCGACGAGATGCAGCAGACGGACGCGGGCTTCGCGGGGTGGCCCGCCGTCCTCAACGAGCTGAACATCCGCGACGCCGCCACCTGCCGCCTCCAGGTCTCCTACCGCTGCCCCCGCCCGGTGGTGGCGCTGGCGCGGCAGGTGCTGGGCGCCCAGGCCCCGGAGGCCCACGTCACCGGCCGCGAGGGCGCTCCCGTGGGCTTCCACCACTTCCCGGACGAGGCCCAGGCCCAGCTCTTCATCGGTGAGGCGCTCCGGGACCTCGTCTCCCGCGAGCCCCACGCGTCGGTGGGCGTCATCGCCAGCAGCCCGGAGTCCGCGCAGGCCATCTACCGCGTGGTGGCGGACCAGCCCTGGGCGCGGCTGGTGAGCGACGGAGCGTTCACCTTCGAGCCCGGCGTGGACGTCACCGACGTGGGCAGCGTGAAGGGGCTGGAGTTCGACTACGTCATCCTCCCGGACGTGACAGCGCGGGCCTACCCCATGGACGACGAGTCACGCCGCCGCCTGCACGTGGCGGTGACGCGCACCTCGCATCAGCTCTGGGTGGTGTCCTCGGGCGTGCGCTCGCACCTCGTCAGGCCCGAGGACGCGGCAGCTCCACGATGAAGGTGGAGCCCTGGCCGGGCGCGCTCTCCACCCGGATGCGGCCGTCCATGGCGTCCACGATCTGCTTCACGATCCAGAGCCCCAGGCCCAGCCCGCCGTAGTGCCGCTCGCTGGCCAGGCGCTCGAAGCGCTGGAAGAGGCGCGCGCGCCCCTCCGGCGGGATGCCCATGCCGTGGTCCTTCACCGACAGCCACGCGTGGGAGGCCTCGGCGCCCACCCGCACCTCGATGGGGCACCCTCGGCCGTACTTGATGGCATTGGAGAGCAGGTTCTGCAGCACCTGCTCCAGCCGCAGCCGGTCCCAGTGGCCCATGGCGGGGCCCTGCGCGTCCAGGCGCAGCTCACAGCCCGCGCGCGCCAGGTCCTCGGAGAAACGGGGCACCACCTCGCGGGTGAGCGCGGCCAGGTCCAGCTCCTCGCGCTCCAGCACCAGCCGCCCGGCGGTGATGCGGGACACGTCCAGCAGCTCGCGCACCAGGCTCGACAGGCGGGAGACCTGCCGCTGCACGGCCACGACCTTCGCCGAGAGCGCGTCGGAGGACGCGGGCGTGCCGCCCGGGCGCGGCTCCATGTCCCGCCGGAGGGCCTGGACGTTGAGCATCAGCGAGGTGAGCGGCGTGTTCAGCTCGTGGGACGCCACCGACAGGAAGCTGTCCCGGGCGCGCACCGCCTCCTGGGCCTCCGTGTACAGCCGCCCGTTGTCCAGCGACGTGGCGGCGCGGCGGGCGAGGTCCTCCGCCAGCCGCACGTCCGCCTCGGTGTAGCGGCGCCGGGACTCCGAGTTGAGCAGCGTCAGCGCGCCCAGCACCCTGCCCCGGCTGATGAGCGGGACGATGATGTACGTGGTGATGCCCAGCGCCTCCACGGCCCGCCGGTACTCCAGGTCGCCCCCCTGCGTGGCGGCCAGCACCGCGGCGAAGTCCGGGACGAACTCGGTGACGCCGGTGCGCAGCACCTTGCCGATGCCCGTCGGGTCATCCAGGCGGACCGGAAAGCGCGCCTGGAACGCCTGCCCCTCCGCCTCCAGGTCCGGCTTCCCGTAGGCCATGGCGGCGCGGCGCACCTGTCCGTCCGGCATGGGCAGGTCCACCGAGCACGCGTCCGCCAGGATGGGCACGGCGAGGTGGGCCAGGCGCTGGAGGATGAGGTCGTGCTCCAGCGACGACGCCAGCACCTCGCTGGCCTGGGCCAGGAAGGCGGCATGGCGCTGCGCCCGGCGCATCTCGTCGTAGAGGGCGCGGAGCGTCGCCTCCTGCTTCTTCTCGGCGGTGATTTCGCGGCAGAAGAAGACGACGTGCTCGTGGGCGCGGAGCAGCCGCAACACGAACCAGCGGTCCACCGCCTGGGCATGGCGCTCGAACTCGGCGGCCTCCCCCGTCTGCGCGACCTGCCGGAAGCGCTCCTGGAAGGAGGACTCCGTCCACTCGGGATGAAGCTCCCACAGCGCCCACCCCAGCAGCTCCTGCCTCGGCCGGTTCAGCAGCCGTTCCAGGACGGGATTCACGTGCACGCACACCCCGTCCAGCAGGCAGACGGCGACCGCCTCCGGAACCTGGTCCAGCAGGGCGGTGTCCAGCCCGGTGCCTTCCGACCCGCGGCGGCTGCCGCCAGCAGGGTCCTGTCCGGTCTTGAGTAGGTCCACGCGGTCGGTGTGAGAACGGGCCAAGGCGGTGTCCCTGCCGATTAACACTTCCCTCACGCCTACCCCACTGTCACGCGCCAGAAATCTGCATGACAGGTGACATTTTCCGAGCCCCGGGCCTCCCCCCGGCGCCGGTGTCCACGACTGAACAGGACGTGGGCCGCGGGCCCGCCGGGTTCAGGGCTCCTGACGCCCCTGCCGCCAGGCCTCTCGGCGCCGCTCCTGGGCCTCCCGGCGTTGCAGCGCGTCCTGCTCCTGGGCCGGCAGCTCCGCCAGCCGCGTGCGGTGCATGTCGATGCTCAGCTCGTAGAGGCCCCGGTCCCGCTCCGGCAGCACCTCCCCGTACTGGGACAGCACCGCTTCCGAGAAGGTAATGAAGTCCTCGGACATCTTGCGGCGGTGCCCGTAGTAGTCGCGAATCTGCTCCACCGTGGCGTCGGCCGAGAGGACCTTGCCGTACAGCTCGTTCCAGTGGCGGGATGCCGCCTCGCGGCGCTCCAGCACCGCCGGGTCCTGCGTCGGGGCCGCCAGCTCCCAGTAGAGGTTGTCCGGCAGCTTCGCCCGAATCACCTGCAGGTCCACGGGATGCACCTTGGGCGTGTTCTCGTCCTCCACCGGCTCGGGAGGGCGCGTCAGGTCCACCGGGGGCGGGGCGGGCGTGTGAGACGGCGGCGAGGGCGCGTGGGCCACGGGTGGCGACGCGGGGACCGGCTCCGGTGCGGCCGCTTCCGGGGCCACGGGCTCCGCCACCGGACGCAGCGCGTACACGAGCGCCGCCGCGACCAGCACCAATGCCAGGACAATGCCCGGCAGGCCTTTCTTCCATGCACTCACGGCCATGTCGCTCCGCATACCGCGCACCGCGAGGAGGCGGCAACCTCCCCTGGATGGCGCAATGCATTACACCCCATGCCGCAACGCAGCGCACCCCTGGCGCAATGCATCATCAAGCTTCGTCTGCCCCGAGACATGAAACAACCACAAACCGCCTGACTCTGATGCAACGCCATTGTATACACGGGTTTTCCAACTAAACCCGGAGGTCCCCGAATGAAGAACCTCGTCCTGGCCGGACTCACGGCCGCCGCGCTGGTGCCCGCCGCCGCCCGCGCGGAGGTCCTCGTGTCCGGCATCGTCGACGTGCTGGTCGACGGTGGCAACAACTACAACTGGCAGAAGGTGGAGCTGCCGGGGACCAAGTGTGGCAATGGTTCCCAGTTCAAGTTCTGGGTGCATCGCACGAGCTCGCCCAACCTGATGTTCCTGTTCGAGGGCGGCGGCGCGTGCTGGGATTACGACACGTGCAGCGGCCGCGCGGGCCTGCTGGGCGCCGCCAACCCCAACGGCATCGCCGACGACTACATCACCCAGTTCACCGCGAAGTACGTCTCGCCGCTCGTCAACGGCGCGGACCCGGGCCTGCCGGGCCGCAGCAAGACGGACCTGGTGACGAAGGGCTGGAACATCGTCTACGTGCCGTACTGCACCGGTGACGTGCACGTCGGCAACAACGTGGCCACGTACACGGACCCGACGGGGCAGAACCCGCCGCTGACGTGGCACCACAACGGCTACGCCAACACGATGGCGGTGGCGAACTACGCGAAGACGCAGTTCCCCAACGTCCAGAAGATGCTGATGACGGGCTACAGCGCGGGCGGCACCGCGACGGCGGCCGGCTACTACTTCGTGCGCAAGGCCATCAACCCGGCGCGCGGCTACCTGCTCAACGACTCCGGCCCCATCTTCCTGGCGCCCAACGCGAACCACCGCTCGCGCGCGCTGCACGACCAGATTCGCCAGTCGTGGAACCTGAACTCCGTCTTCTCCCTGCTGCCGGCCACGTTCAGCCAGAACGACTTCGGCACCATCAACCGCATGGTGGCGATGGAGTTCCCCAACGACCAGCTCGCCTACACGGGCTACACGCGCGACTACAACTACTCGCGCTTCTCGTATGAGCGCTTCCACACGCCCAACGACAAGGAGTCCCTGCACGGCTACTGGAAGCAGGACCAGGACGCGCTGGTCGCCGAGCTGAACAAGTACAACAACTTCAGCTACTTCATCCCGCACGAGCGCGCCATCAACCAGAGCCACTGCAGCACCATCATCACCTTCATCGGCGCGCACGCCTGCCAGCAGATGGAGAAGAAGCGGCACTGGTACGAGTACCTCGAGTTCCCCTGGAGCCAGACGTACAAGTGCTACAGCGAGTTCGTGGGCATGGACACGTTCCTGTCGCGGTGGATTGACGGCAACCAGCGCATCCGCATCTACGAGCCCGCCAACGGCTACAACGCCGAGGACCCGGGCATGCAGATTGTCGCGCCGCTCATCAACGGCGCGCTGGGAGGGTAGTCACCGCCGGACACCGGGCCTTGTGGCCGGGTGGACACGTGGAGCGGTGCGCCGGGCTTCCTGGCGTCCCGCTTCGCCGTTTCAGGGGCCGGGCGGCAGCCTCCTCTCCCGGCGCTGGCCTCGCGGCCGGCGGGGCGGTAGAGGCAAGGCACGCCATGGACAACCTCACCCACGGACTGCTCGGGCTCGCCATCGGCGCCCTGCGCCCGCCCGACGTGCGGCCCGGCGCCCCGGAGCGCGCGTCCCCCACGGACCGCGCGGTGCTGGTGGCGTCGGTGCTCGCCGCGGAGCTGCCGGACCTGGACACGCTGCTGGCCCGCGGCGACGCGGTGACGGTGGCGCTCCAGGCCCACCGGGGCCTGTCCCACGCGCTCGTCTCCGCCCCGCTGGTGGCGCTCGCCGCCACGCTGGCGGCGCGCGCCGTGTTCCGGGGCGCGAGGCTCCTACCGGTGTTCCTCTCCAGCCTGGCGGCCGTCGTCTTCGCGCACCTGCTGCCCGACCTGTGGACGGGCTGGGGCACGCGGGTGCTGCTGCCCTTCTCCGACACCCGCCTCAGCCTGGACTGGACGATGGTGGTGGACCCCTGGGTGACGCTGCCGCTGCTCGCCGCCGCGGCGGTGGCGTGGCGCCGGCGCTCGGCCTGGCGCAAGGCGCTGCTCGTGGGCCTGGCGTGCTCCGCTGGCTACGTGGGCTTCCGCGTCGCCACATGGGCCGCGCTGACGCAGCGGGTGGAGGCGGCCTACCCGGCCGCGCAGGCCGTGCGCGTCTTCCCCCTCCCCTTCTCCGTCGGGACCTGGCGCTATGTGGCCACGCTGCCCGGCGACGTCTTCGCCGCGGGGGACGTCCCGCTGTCCGGCCCGCCAGCCGAGGCCGCGCGCGAGCCGGCCTCCGCGGCCGTGCTGCCGGAGGACGTGCGGGCCGTCCCCACCGTGCGCGAGGCGCTGGCCTGGGCGCGCTTTCCGCGCATCAGCCTGGAGCCGCTCGCGGACGGCGGCCGGCAGGTGCGCATCGCCGACCTGCGCTACCACCTGCGCGGCGAGCCCACGCTGGCCTTCGTCATCCGGCTGGACGCCGCCAATGTCGTGACGCACGCGCAGCTGGAGCGAGGCGGCAGCGCACGCGAGCTGCTGCGCCGGTGGCGTGGCCAGCAAGCGGCGCCCTGAGCCACGACAGGGCACGGCCCCGGCGGGAGGAAGGTGTCCTCCCCACCGGGGCCGCGTACCCGGGCACTGCCGCGAGCGCCGCGCCGCTCAGGTGAGGCCCGGCAGCGTCCCCGTGTAGTCGCGGTTGCCGAAGGTGTTCCCGCTCACCCCGAAGGCCTGGGCGATGGAGACCAGCAGCTTGTTGTGCGCCACCGCGCCGCGCAGGGGCGTCGCGGGACCGCCCCAGCCCTCCAGCGGGTTGGAGTTCGCCGCGCGCAGGCGCAGGAAGCGGCCCATGCGGAACTTGCCGCCCGCGCCGCCGGCGAGCACGGTGGGGACGCGCACGTTCATGTGGCCGGACGCATCCCCCAGCTCGTTGCCCCAGAGGATGAGCGTGTTGTCCAGCACGGAGCCGCTGCCCTCCTGGATGGAGGCCAGCTGGGTCATCAGGTAGGCGACCTGCTCCGCGTACCAGCGCTGCACCTGCACCATCTTCCCGCGGATGGTGGACCGGCGAGGCTCCTCCGCCACGTCGAGCAGGTGCGCGATGTCGTTGTGCGTGTCCTCGTGGATGCCCAGCCAGGGCATGGACGGCCCTGGAATCGTCATGGTCACCACGCGCGTCAAATCACACGCGAAGGCCCGCGCGATGAGGTCCAGGTGCAGCCGCGTCAGCGCGGGCATGTTGGCGAGGTTGCCCAGGCCGCCCAGGCCATAGGACGGCGGCGCGGAGCCGCCACCGCACGCGGCCTCCGCGGGCTGCGGTGTGGGGTTGGGCGTCGGGTCCGTGCCCAGCGCGCCCAGGCGCCGCTCGATGTCGCGCAGCGCCTCCAGGTGCGTCTCCAGCTTCTGGCGCTCCGCCCCCGCCAGGCGGTTGCGCAGGCGCGTGGCGTCCTTGACCAGGAAGTCCAGAAGGCTCCTGCGGCGCGCCAACTCGCCCGCCACCTGGGCCGGGTCGGCCGTGGGAGCGGGCGCGTCACCGAAGAGACGCTGGTACACGTTGGCCGGGTCGCGCTCGAAGGGCACACGCGAGCCGTTCGCCGTGAAGCTGATGCTGTTGTAGACGTGCTGCCCGCCGAACTGCTCCCAGGCGTTGAGCTGCAGGGAGCGGAACCGCGTGCCACCGCCGATGTGGTTGCCAATCACCTGGTCCAGCGAGGCGCTCTCCGGCAGGTGGTCCCCGCTGGCGGTGTTGACCTTGCTGCCGGTGAGGAAGGTCACGGGGCCACCTTCGTGGCCCGTCAGCCCCTGCTCGTAGAGCACCTGGTAGTCCAGGCCGTCCAGCACCAGCAGCTTGTCCTTGTGCGCCTCGAGCGGGGCCAACATGGAGTTGGGGAAGTCGAGCGTGAAGCTCGACTCGGTGCCCTGCGGGTTCCATAGCTCCGGCAGGCAGCCATGCGCGGTGAAGAGGGCGATGAAGCGCAGCGGCGGCGTGGTGCCCTGCGCATAGGCGTCGGTGGTGCCAAGCAGGTTGGCCAAAGGGAGCGCCGCCGTCGAGCCGGCCAGCGCCTGGAGCAAGGAGCGTCGGGAAAGTTCGCGGAGCATGGTGGCTACTCGGGGGAAAGGGTACGCCGGTGGACGAAATAGGGAGAGCGCACGAGTCCGACGAGCGCATCGCCCAGGCGCCACTCTGAATTGGACCGGAAGGCCGCGCGCATGTCGGCCAGGACGGGCTCGTCAATGGGAAGCTCGTCGCGCCCCATGGCGTAGCGGAAGAGCTGGAGCGGCACGCAGTCCGCTACGTCGTCACTCTGCGCCAGGATGCGCGCCAGCTCGGCGGCGCCCGTGAAGGAGACGGTGCCCGTCGAGAGCTCCACCGAGCCGCTGGCGTCCACGTCGAGGCCGTTCTCCGAGGTGCGGTACTTGCCCAGCCCGTCGAAGTCCTCGAAGCCGAAGCCGATGGGGTCCAGGGTCCGGTGGCAGCCCGCGCAGGTCGGGTTGTTGGTGTGGGCGGCAAAGCGCGCGCGGGTGGTGCTGTCGAGCACCGGCTCTGGCGGGACGATGGAGATGGTGGCCGGCGGCGGTGGCACCTCGCGGCACAGCAGGCGGCCGAGGACGAACTTGCCGCGGCGGATGGGCGAGCTGGAGTCGAAGAGCGCGTAGGTAGCCAGCACGCTGGCGTGGGTGAGGATGCCTGCGCGGTTGGCCGGCAGCGGCAGCCGTCCCAGCGTGCCGTCCGGCATGGAGGGCTGGGTGTCGTAGAAGTACGCCATGCGCGCGTCCGCGTACGTGTAGTCCGCGTTCAACAACTCGCGCACGGAGCCGTTGCGCTCCGTCAGGATGTGGTCGATGAAGGCCTTCGTCTCCGCCTGGCTGGAGTCCTTGAAGGCCACACTGAAAGCCGGGAACACCTGGTTGTTCTTGTTGAGATTGGCCTGTCCGGTGATGCCCAGCCACTCCTCGACGAACCGGTAGAGGTGCCGCCGCGCGGCGGGCGTGGCCAGCAGTCGGCGGGCGTGCTTCTCCCGCTCGTCCGCGGAGTCGAGCTTGCCGGCCTCCGCCGCGGCGAGGAGCTCCGCGTCCGCGGGGCTGGCGGTGATCGCGAACGACAGCGCCGTGGCGGTTTCATGAGGCGTCAGCCGCACCACCTGGTTGGCGTCGGCCTCCATCGCCCCCAGTTCGGTGCGGTACAGGAAGGACGCCGAGGAGAAAATGGCCTGGAGGACATAACGAGCCGCGGTGCCTGGGTCGTTACCCTTGCGCGCGTCCTTCCAGAGCACCAGGAAGTCCTCCACGTCCTCGTCCGTCACGGGACGGCGGAAGGCACGCGTGGCGATGCCACGAATGAACGTCTCCGCGCACTCAAGCTCCGGCACGCTCGAAGGGCACGTCCACTCCGCCTGCAGTTGGTTCTTGCCGTACTCCGCGACGCTCCTTGCCGCGACGTCGATCTGGTCCGCCAGCAACGACGTGACCTGCAGTCGGTCGTGCGTGGAGAACCCGAGGATGGTGTCCTCCGGCGCGAAGGCATACGTCATCACCAGCGGTTGAGTCGTGGGGAAGATGGCGTTGACGCTGTTGTCGTACTCGGCACGCGTCAGGCGCCGGACACGCGCCGAGGAGGCCTCGTCGACTTCAGGAGGCGCCCCGGACGAGGACTTGCCGGAACACGACACTGCTGACAGCAGCAAGGCCGCGGGAACGAAGAAACGAATGAGTCGCATACGCAAGGCACCCTCGAACCAGCAACCCCCAGGTGGCCC
This sequence comes from Pseudomyxococcus flavus, assembly GCF_050038885.1. NCBI lineage: Bacteria > Pseudomonadati > Myxococcota > Myxococcia > Myxococcales > Myxococcaceae > Pseudomyxococcus > Pseudomyxococcus flavus. Next base: position 956,602 of record NZ_CP143624.1, read on the forward strand.
CCTCTGAAGTGCTGGCTTGGCAACGATTCTAGCGGCTCCACCAACACCGTCCGTCACGAATCGAGCGCAGTGTGTCGAAGGGCCTGGGCGTGCAGGTCCGCTGCGGGATTGCGCTGAGACTGCTGCTGCCCCACAGAGAATTCTTTGAATACAGACAATACAGCCCGCACAGGCGCCTACGTACGCGCAGTTTGCCTTCTGGGTGCGGGTGGACTCCGGGTGTATTCACACACCGCGCGCGCCGGCTCAACGCGCGCGGTGCTCGACGCCCTCCGGGCCCGCCACCACCAGGTCCGTGGTGATGCCCAGGAACAGGCCATGTCCCACGATGCCGGCGCGCGCCCCCAGGCGCAGGGCGAGCGGCACGGGCGCGTCGATGGGCCCGAAGGCGCAGTCGAGCACGAGGTTGCCCTGATCGGTGAGGAAGGGCGCGCCGTCCGCGGCCTGACGAACGGTGACGCTCGCGCCGAGCGACTCGAGGAAGCGCAGCTGGGAGCGCCAGCCGAAGGCCATCACCTCCACTGGCACCGGCCGGTGCGTCCCCAGCACGGGCGACAGCTTGTGGACGTCCGCCACGATGGCGACGCGCTGGCTGGCCTGCGCGACGATTTTCTCGCGGAGCAGCGCACCGCCACCGCCCTTGATGAGGGACAGGTCCGGCGCCACCTCGTCGGCGCCGTCGATGGTGACATCCAGCGACGGATGCGTGTCCAGCGTCGACAGGGGCACGCCCAGCGAGCGCGCCAGGGCCTCCGTGGCGCGAGACGTCGGCACTCCCACGACATCCAGGAGCCGCCCCTGCGCGCGCAGCGCCGCCAGCCGGCGGACGGCGAAGGCCGCGGTGCTGCCGGTGCCCAGCCCCACCACCATGCCGGGCTGGATGAAGGCGTCCACCGCCCATTCAGCGGCCGCCTGTTTGTAGCGGGCGTCCGACGCCCCCGCCTCCTCCTGGCTCATGCGGCGAGCGTAGCGCGGCGGCGCGCGGCGTCACCGCGCGTCCGGGCGTGATGTCCCGTTCAGGACGCCTCAAGGGACCTTGAATTGCCCTCGCGGCGACCACGGCTCCGGGCTCTGCGGGCCGTCGAGGCCGTCCATGAAGCGGAAGAGCACCGTGTCGTAGCCCCCGGCGCTGGGACTGCTGGACACCTGCCCCCAGGTGTAGCCCACCAGGTACACGGCGCCGTCCTCGGCGGTGGCCACGCCCTGCCCCCGGTCCGTGGTCGGCGAGCCCACCTGCCGCAGCTCCAGCCATGTGCCCCGGCTGTCGTACGTGGCCAGGAACAGGTCCGTGCCCCCGAGCGAGTCGGCGCCGCCCAGGGACCCCGACGTGAAGCCCGCCAGGTGGATGCGGCCATCCGCGCCCACCGCCACGGCCTGGGCATAGTCCGTGGTCGTGGTGCCCAGCTGCCGCGTCCAGTGCCGGTTGCCCTCGGTGTCGTACTTCACCAACACGGCGTCGTACGTGCCCACGCGGACGTTCCCATCCAGCGCGCCCGACGTGTAGCCGGAGACATAGACGCCGCCATCCGCCGCCACGGCGACACCGGTGCCGAACTCGTCGCTGGTGGAGCCGAGCTGCCGCACCCACCGGGCCTCGCCCTGGACGCTGTACTTCGCCAGGAAGAGGTCCACCGTGGAGCCCGGGCTCGTCACGCCATCCATGCTGCCGTACGTGTAGCCCGTCACGTAGACGTCCTCGCTGGGGCTCACGGCCACGCCCAGCGCCACGTCGCTGCGCGAGGAGCCGAACTGGCGCAGCCAGTAGGGGTTGCCGCCGGTGTCGAACTTCGCCACCACCACGTCGTAGTGGCCCTGCGGCGCGGTGCCGTCGAAGCGGCCCAGCGAGTAGCCGGCGACGAAGACGGCGTCCTGCCCTTCCTGCCGCGTGGCGGCGACGCCGGTGGCGAAGTCATCCGTGGCGGTGCCGAATTGCCTCACCCACTGCAGCGTGCCGGCCGCGTCGTACTTCGCCACGAACTGGTCCGTGCCACCCGCGTTGACGTAGTAGCCGAAGCTGCCCCAGGTGTAGCCCGCGACGTAGACGTTGCCGAACGCGTCCGCGGACACCGCCTGCGCACGGTCATGCGCGGTCGTCCCCAGCTGGCGCGTCCACAGCAGCGCGCCCGAGGCGTCGTACTTCGCGACGAAGGCGTCGTGCCCTCCCGCCGAAGCCTCCTCGCCCAGCTCGCCGTTGGTGTAGCCCGCCACGTAGATGGCGCCCGCCGACGTCGTCACCGCCAGCGCCAGCTCGTCATCCACGGTGCCGGTCTGTTGAATCCAGTTGCCAGGCTGCGGGAGCGCGGGAAGCTTCGCGAGCGAGACCAGCGGGAAGCTCAGCAATGCCAGTCCGCCCACGACTCCACACGCGCTCCACCGCTGCCAACTCCACACCATGGGCGACTCCTCGGGATGAAAGATTCTGCCCGCACTCTATGCAGCCAGCAGACAATGAACATCCCGAACGACGACGTCCCGGGTAGGGAAGGACGTGACGCGACGTGTTGGCGTCGCGTCACTTGAGACTGCGCGTGAAACACAAACCCGGCTAGTCTGGATTAAAGGTTCCAGCTCCCGCGAACGCCGAGCATGAGCAGGCCATAGGGGCCATCACCGACCTGGTCCAGGGGCTCCTCCTGCGTGAGGTTCAGCGCGGGGATGTTGACGGTGCTGGTGCCGCTGCGGGTCGTGTACCGGGCGTAGGTCGCCGTCAGGTAAGGGCCGAAGGACAGCGAGTCCGACAGCCGCCACTTGCCGCCGACGGTGAGGTTCACGAACTCCGGGCCGCGCGTCTGGCCCTCGATATCGACCGTTCCGGGCGCGGGCGCCGTGATGGGGCCGGAGACCTTGTTGTTCAAGAGCACCATGCCCACACCCAGCCCCACGAAGGGGTCGAACGAGGCCTTGGGCGCGAAGTGGTACTGCACGTGGGGCCCGAAGCGAATCTGCGAGACGGAGCAGTCGAAGCCTTCCGGGCAGGTGTAGGGGTTCTCCTTGACCAGCACCTGCGAGTACTGGCCGAACGCGCCGACGTACCACCGTGAGTTGATGCGGTAACCCGCCTCCAGCAGGAAGGCGATACCGCCATTGGCCGCGTCGCTGAGCTTCAGGTCGCGGACCGAGCCGTCGACCCCAGCGCCATCCTTGTAGAGGTAACCCGCGCCCGCTTGGAAGCTGACCCCCACCGAGAGCTCCAGGCCACTGATCTCATCGTGCGTGGAGGACTCCAGCGTCTGCGACTCCTCCGCTCCCGCTCCCGAGGAAACCAGCAACGACACCACCGCCAGGGACCACGACAGCTTGCCCATCATCTGCCCCTCCATTGAAGTGGATGCTCACAAGGCATCCCACTGGAGGCGACTGTAGGATCGCTTACACAAGCGACGTAAGGCGCGCCGCGTCACGAATACCGGGACAGCCCCGATTTGAGTACCAACGACGTGTGCACGAAGAGGTGCCTCACGTTGTCAGGAGATTGCACAATGCCGGGCATGAACGTCACCCTGGAGCAGGCCCGCGCGCTGGATGCCCTCGCCCGCCACGGCACTTTTACCGCCGCGGCGGAGGCGCTGCGCAAGGGCCACACGGCGGTGCTGTACGCGCTGCGGACGCTCGAGGCCCAGACGGAGCTGACGCTGCTGGACCGGCGTGGCTACCGCACCCGGCTGACGCCCGCCGGGGAACGCATCCTGGAGCACTGCCGCAAGCTGCTGGCAGCCGAGCGCGATTTGGAGGCCGCGTGCGCGGAGATACGCGCCGGCTGGGAGCCCGCGCTGCGCATCGTCTTCGACGGCATCTTCCCCGCCGAGCCCCTGCTGCGCGTGGTGAAGGCGCTTCGCGCCGAGGGCGCCAGCACCCGCTTCCACGTCTCCGCGGAGTTCCTCTCCGGCGTGGAGGCCTCCTTCGTGCGCGACGAGGCGGACCTCATGGTGTCCCTGCTGCCACCCACCGTGCCGGGACTGCGCAGCTACCGGCTCCCCGAGCTCAAGGCCGTCCTGGTGGCCCAGCGTGAGCACCCGCTGGCGCGGCGGCGAGGCCCGTTGAAGGACGAGGACCTCGCGGAGCACCTGGTGCTCACCGTGCGCGGCTCGGACCCCCGGCTCCAGCTCAGCACCGGCGCCCTGGAGACGCGCTCCACCGTGCACCTCAACGACTTCGCCGCGAAGAAGGCCGCCATCCTGGAGGGCCTGGGCTTCGGGTGGCTGCCCGAGTACCTGGTCTCCCGCGAGCTGCGCCGAGGGGAGCTGAAGGCCCTGAAGCTGGCCGGCGGCGCCACCCATGCCTTCCACCCCCAGCTCCACCACCGCGCGGGCATCACCCTGGGCCGGGCGGCCCGCCGCGTCGTGAAGGCGCTCACGGAGGCGGAATCCATCGCCTGAGTACACCTGGCGTCCGCTCCGGCTCCCTGACGGCGGCTACTGCGTCACGACGCCACAGTCGCCGGTCATGTTCGTGGCTGGCTGCCCGTTCACCGTGTTCCCACTGAAGACGTTGTCGGGGGTGATGACCAGCTCGCCGGTGTTCGACCCACGGTTGCAGGTGATGACGCCCCCCGCCCCGCCCCGGTTGTTCACGAAGCGGTTGCCCCGCATGATGACGGTGCGCGACCCGCCGATGTCCTCCAGCTGGACGGCCGCACCCGGCCCCAGGGGGATGAAGTTGCCCTCGAACAGGTTGTCCTCCAGCAAGTCATTGTCCGGCTGGAAGTAGTGGATGGCGGCCCCGCCTCCCAGGTCGAAGATGCCTTCCGGGTTGGGCCACGTGAGGACGGGCCGCTCCCAGAGCTCGCTCGCCAGCGAGCCGCCGAACGCCTGCACGGAATTGCCCCGGAACGTGTTGTTGCGCAGCACCGTGTTGCGGCCGTGCGTGATGCACACGGCCCCACCACCCGCCATGGAGTAGGTGCCCGGCTGCGCGAAGCGGTCGACTTCCCAGATGCGGTTGTCCTGGAAGACGGTGCGTTCCACGCGCGAGCCGTCGGTGAACATCAGGTCCAGCGCACCGCAGTTCGCGGAGGACTCGTTGTCGCGGAACACCGAGTCCGTAATCGTCACCGGCCCCGGGTAGTAGACCCACAGCGCGCCGCGCGTCCAATCGCGGTCGCTGTTGTACTGGTTCTTGCGCACCTTCTCGAAAATCATGTGCTCGAACACCGGGTGGCCCGCGCCCACGGAGTTCTCGCCATAGAAGTTCATGCCCCACCAGCCATACGGGTTGGTGGACGTCAGCAGCACCGGCGCCTCCGCCGTGCCGCGCACCTGGATGGCGCCGTAGACGCGGACCTCCACCCGGCCCGCCTGGTGGTTCATCACGCTGCCGGGTGAATCCACGTCCACGTCCGCTTCCGTCACCTCGGGTCGGCCGCGGAAGTCCAGGATGACGCCCGGGTCCACCGCGAGCACCTGACCGGGGGGAATGGTGACCACCCCATTCGCATCGCCAACCACTCGGTACGGCGAGCCCTCCACGGTGAGCCGTCCCGACAGCGTCCCCGTGACGACCGTTCCACCGTCCTCCGGAACCTCGATGTCCGGGCCCGCGTCCGGTGTCCCCGCATCAGTGCCGCTGTCCGGCGAGCCCGCGTCGAGGTCGCTTCCCGCATCGGTGCCGCTGTCCGGCGCGCCTGCGTCGTGCTCCGCACCCGCGTCGGGTGCCCCTGCGTCGGTGTCACTCCCCGCGTCGCCATCCGAACCCGCGTCGGGCGTTCCGGCGTCAGTGTTACTCCCGGCATCGCCATCCGAACCCGCGTCGGACGTGCCTGCGTCGTCGCCCGCCCCCGCATCGGACGTCCCTGCGTCGTCGCCCGCCCCCGCATCGGACGTCCCTGCGTCGTCACCCGTCCCCGCATCGGACGTCCCCGAGTCGACGCCGCCATCACTCACGCCCGCGTCATCGCGCCCCGGGGGTGGCCGCTCATCCGGATCCGACGAGCAGGCAGCGAGCACCAGCAATAGGGGCAACGCGAACAGCGAACGCGCGATACGGAGGGAATTCATGTTCTGTCGCGCTACCACGCGGCCCTGACGGCTCGCAAACCGGGTCGGGGCGACCCGGGGACACATCGCTGGGACGGACGCGGGCGCCCTGTTAGAAGCGCGCACATGGCGAAAGACGTTCTCGTGCTCTCGTATTCGGGCTGCGGCACCTGCAAGAAGGCGTTGAAGTGGTTGCAGGAGCAAGGTGTTGCCCATCAGGTACGCCCCATCGTCGACATGCCGCCCACCGTGGCGGAGCTGAAGCAGTGGATTGCCCGCAGCGGCCTCTCCGTCCGCAAGTGGCTCAACACCAGCGGCCAGAGCTACCGCGCGCTCGGCAAGGCCAAGGTCGACGCCGCCAGCGACGCGGAGCTGGTGGATTGGCTGGCCGCGGATGGAAAGCTCGTGAAGCGGCCCGTGCTGGTCACGGGCGACACCGTCCTCGTGGGCTTCAAGCCCGAGGCCTACGAACAACGCTTCGCCTCGCGGGGCTGAGCCTCGGGCGTCAGGCCGGGCGGGCAAGCGGGCGCACGTCCCACCGCCTCTCGCCGAGCGGGGCTCCGCGTGAAGACTTCATGTCTTCATGGAGACCGGCTCACGACGTCCGCTCGGCGAGATTCTCCTGGAACAGGGAGTGCTCAACCGCGCTCAGCTCCGGGTGGGGCTCGTGCATCACCACGAAGTGCATGTCCCGCTCGGCCGGGCGCTGGTGCGCGAGGGCCTCTGTTCGGACGCTGACGTGCTGCGCGGCCTCTCCGAGCAGCTCGGCGTGGACGCGGTGGACCTGGACCGCACCCCGCCGGACGCCTCGCTCGTGGCGCACATCCCCGCCCGCGTGGCCCGCCAGTACCACGCCGTGCCCCTTCACCTGGAGAAGGTGCTGCTGGACCAGGGCGAGCGCGAGGTGCTCCACATCGCCTTGCCCGCGCCCGTGTCCCTGGAAGCCGTCGACGCCGTGCGCGCCGTGTCCGGCCTGCCTCGCGTCGAGGCCCACATCGCCTCCGACGCCGCGCTGGCACGCGCCCTGTCGCGCCTCTATGGCATTGAGCTGCCCACCGAGCCGCCCGCTCCCGCCGTACTCGCGCCGGGGGGGCCGCTGCTCCTCTATGGCTGGCCTCCCGTCACGGCGGTGCTCATGTCCCGCCTCCTGGCCCGAAACGGGTTCCAGGCCCGGACGGCATCGCCGCTGGAGGTGCTGCACACCGGCCCCGGGGACATCGTCCTCGCCCCCCTCCAGGCCATGGAGGGACTGCTCGCCGGCGAGGTCCACATCGCGGGCACCCTCATCGTCCACGGCAACTCGGATGACGAGGGCTTCGAACGGGCCCGGCAGGTCGGCGCACGCGGCTTCCTGGCCAACCCGCGCGACGAGCAACTCCTCCTGCGCGCGGTCCGGCGTCTGAGGCCCCATCCACACGCGGGCGGCAGGGGCTCTCCAGACCCGGCGACCCACTCCCACTGAGGCGCACCTCCTGGGCCGCCCGGGCACACCAACACCCGAGGTGAGCCACGAGCTCACACTTCCTGAGAGAAAGTCGGGGCTCGATTCTCAAAAAGTGAAGGGCCCAAGCAACTCCAGATTTCGATCGCGGAGAATGGGGGACAGATGGCGTCCTTCCGGGCGCCCCGGAATCCCGCAGGAGCCACCATGTCCCCCCGTATCGGCAACCGTCCGCAGCCGCCCCCGCCGCCGCCTCCTCCGCCGCCGGCCCGCGACCCCAGGGCCCCCGCCCAGGGCGGACGTAACAGCCCTCGCGTCGATACCCAGGCCTCGGGCTCGGTTGAGCAGCCGCGGCAGAACGCCCTGAGCGCCCAGTCCAGCTTCACGGCGGGCGGCGCGCGCGCCGAGGTGAGCGGCACGGGCCCGGGCGGCATCGACACGCGCGCCCACGTCCAGGGCCCCACCTTCTCCGCGGATGCGCAGGTGGACGCGGACATCGGCCTGTCCGGCATCGACGTGAGCGTCGACATCGACATCGAAGCCAACCTCCTCGAGGCGGGCGCCGGGGCCTCCAAGACGGTCGAGTTCGAGATCGCCGGCGAGGAGTACTCGGTCGAGCTGGACCTGGAGGCGCTGGGCAAGATTGGCGCCGAGGGCAGCATCGAGCTGGACCTGCACGTGGGCACCGACGGCAACGTGTCCATCAACGCCGCGGCCTCGGGCTTCGCCGGCGCGCAGGCGAGCCTGACGGGCTCCATCGAGCTGAAGCACGAGGACAACACGCTCGCGTCCGGCAGCATCACCGCCAGCGCCAGCGCGGGTGTCAGCGGCGACGCGCACGCCGACATCGGCATCAACAACGGCAACCTCGAGTTCGACGTCGGCGTGGAGGCCACCGCGGGCCTGGGCCTCGGCGTGGAAATCGAGGGCTCGGTCAACCCCGGCAACGTGCTGAAGGCCGTGGGTGAGACGGCCGCCGCCGCCGGTGGCGAGGTGCTGGAGAACGTGGTCGACGGCGCCATCAACGCGGGCGGCGCCGTGGCCGAGGCGGCGGGTGAGGTGTTCACCAACGCCGCGGACGCCGTGACGGACTTCGTCGGCGACGTGGGCAGCGGCATCAAGAACGCGTGGGAATCCGTCTTCTAGACGCCCCCATCGAGGTAGCGGTACCCACCTCCCGCGTCCGGAGCTAGAATCAGGGCCCATGGCCGTCTCCAAGCTGGCATCCTCCGCCGCGCGTTTGATGAAGCAGGGCCTGCTGAAGGAAGCAGCCCGCGACTTCGAGCGCGCCATCGAACAGGACCCGAAGGATGCCAGCGCGCTGCTGGGGCTCGCCCGGTTGCGCCTGGCGCAGCAGGACGAGCCCGCCGCGCGCGACGTGCTCCAGCGGCTGGTGGCGCTGCACCCCACCCATCCCGAAGCCCTCAGCCACCTGGCCCGGCTCGACGCGGAGAAGGGTGACGCGCGCCAGCTGGACCTGCTGGCCGCGCTCGCCGCGCAACCGAAGGCGGGCTTCTTCGAGGTGCTCAACCACGGCCGTGGCCTGCTGGCGCATCACCGGTATGCCGACGCCATCCCCGTGCTGGAGCGCGCGCTCGCGCTGCAGCCGGGCAACGCCCAGACGCTGACGTACCTGGGCATGGCGTTCCAGGGCGACAAGCAGCTGGACCGGGCGCTGCGCCGGTACCAGGAGGCCGCTGAAAGCAACCGGAAGGAGCACCTGCCGCTCCAGCTCGCCGCGCGCGTCCAGCTGCTGCAAGGACACGTGGGCGCGGCCATCGTGACGCTGCGGCAGGCGATTCTGCGCAGCCCCCGGGAGACGGCCCTCTTCCGGGAGTTCGCGTCGCTGTGCCTGATGGCCGGAGCCCCCGAGGCGGCCATGCGCGCCGCCATCGAAATCCGCCTCCAGCTTCCGGACAGCGCGGACGCCATCTACCTGCACGGCATCTCCGCCTTCGTTGCGGGCAAGGACGAGGACGCGGACCGGATTCTGCGCGAGGCGCTCGCCAAGGCCCCGGACTCCGCGCCCGTGCGCGTGGCACTGGCCAAGGTGCGCCGCAAGCTGGGCGACGACGCCGAGGCCCAGAAGCTGCTGGAAGCGGCGGTGGCCAGCGACCCGTCCGAGGTCGGCGCCGCCAACGACCTGGCGGTGTTGCACCTGTCGCGCCCGGAGGGTGCCGCCGCCGCGCGCGCCGTTCTCACGGAGGCCCTGAAGGCGCACCCGGACGACCCGGATGTGCACCTCAACATGGCGCTGGCCCTGGCGGACAGCGACAAGGCGCAGGCGCTCACGCACGCCAAGCGTGCCCAGACGAGTCCCCGCCAGCCCATCCGCGAGCAGGCGGAGCGGCTCATCACCGCGCTGGGCAAGAAGTAGGGCCGGCGGCCTCGCTCGCGCCGCTAGCCCTGCTGGGTCAGCCCCAGCACTTCGGGGTACACCTTGCTGGCGAAGTGGCGGCCACCGGCGACGGTGGCAAGGCCAGCGGCCTCGCTCGCGCCGCTAGCCCTGCTGGGTCAGCCCCAGCACGCCCAGCACCTCGGGGTACACCTTGTTGGCGAAGTAGCGGCCACCGGCGACGGTGAAGTGCACGCCGTCCTGCATACGCAGCCGCATGGGCTTTCGGAAGCCGTCCACCCGGGCCTGCCGCAGCGCGCGGCCTTTCGCGTCGGTGAAGAAGGGGCGCGTGTCCAGGTGCACCGCGTCCTGGCGGGAGGAGACGACCTCGCGCTGGACGGCGCGGATGATGCGCAGCTTCTGCTCGAAGCGCTTGAGCCCCGTCGCGGGCAGCTCCAGCCAGACAATCTTGCGGCCCGGCGAGGCGAGGACGCCCAGGAACTCCTCCATGCGCTGGCGGTAGGCCGCCTGCCACTCCGCCCGTCCCCACGGGACGGGCTTGCCGCCCTTGGTGTCCTGGAGGGACTGCCCGTCGTTGCCCCCCAGGATGACGACGACGACGTCCGGCTGGTGACGCTCCACCTCCTCGCGACCGACGTCCATCCAGTCGAAGAAGTCCGGCCGGGCCAGGCCCGTGGAGGACTTGGCGCGGCGGGCCGACTGGATGCGCGGGTGCGCGTCCAGCTGCGCCTGGAGGTACTCCCCGAAGCCGGTGGCGATGAGGCTGTCGCCCAGCAGCAACACCTTGTGTTTGCGGGCGACCTCCGGCGCGGGTGAGCCGGCCGGGGTTGGCGCGGTGCCTGGCACGGGGGCCGCGGACGACGGCGCGGCAGCCGCGGGGGCAACGGCGGTGGGCGCAGGCTGCTGCACGGAAGCAGACAGCGCGGGCGCCGCGGACAAGACAACGAGGGTGACGAGCAATCGCGTGAGGCGGTTCTGCATTGGCGCCCGAAAGGTAGCGGCCCTCGGGCCATCCGTACATCCCCCTCCTCGTCTGCCCGGGCCCGGATGTGCGCAGCGGCCCTCAGGCGGCGCTGCTCGCCACCTCGGCCTGGACAAGCCGTCCCGCGGGCGCGACGTCCGCCGCCGCGGGGCCCAGCGCCTCCAACCAGGGCGCGAGGAGCCGGGCACAGGCGTCCGGGTGCGTGAAGTACGGCACATGCCCCGCGCCCCGCAGCAGGTGAAGGGGCGTCCCCGCGGGAAGCGACGCGGCCAGCCGCTCCAGCGTGGCCGGCGGCACCAGCACGTCCCGCGTCCCCTGGATGCAGACGCAGGTCACGGGCAGCTTGCGCAGCTCCGGTGGGGGCGCCTCCCCGCGAATCGCCAGCGCGCGATGCCAGGTGGAGCGGCGCTCCAGGTCGGTGGTGGGGACGACTTCGGCGACGCGGGCGAAGGGCACCGGCGTCCATGCCGCGAGCCCCGCGGCCACGGCGCCCGGACGCGCCCACCTGGCGATGGGCCCCATCATGCCAATGGCGAGCCCGCGCAGACCCAGGTGCTCGGTGCGGGTGAAGGAGCCCAGGAACGCCACGCCGCGCGCCACGCCCGCCGCCGCGAGGTGCGCGGCCACCATGCCACCAAAGGAGCTGGCCACCACCGCGTCCAGCGAACCAGCGGCCTGCAACACCTGCCGCGCCAGCGCGCTCGCGCCGCACGCGGCGGCTTCGCCTTCCGGGTACTCCACGAGGACCGGACGGCACTGGTGCGCCAGGCGCTCGGCCAGCGCGAGGAAGCCGGAGCCGCGCGCGCCCAGGCCCGGCAACAGGAGCACCCGGGGCCCCCGTCCCGCGCCCAGCTCGGTCAACTGCACGTCTCGACGCATGCCATTCCCTCGCGAATGCGGCGAGAAACAATCGCCGGTGAGCCGATTCTGCCCCGCCCGGTCCTCCGCCTGCCTGGCGTGCGGGCCGCCAGCGCGCGGCGCGTGCTCAAGCCCCCAGGGCGCGAACCGGGGCGACGCGGCCCAGGCCCAGGAAGGCGCGCGTGCGTTCATGGTGCGGGCTGGCGAGCACCCGGGCAGGCGGGCCTTCCTCGATGATGCGCCCGCCGTACAGCACCAGCACGCGCGAGGCGAGCTCCTGCGCGAAGCGCATCTCGTGCGTCACGGCCACCAGCGTGAGGCCCTCCGCGCGGAGCTGCTCCAGCAGGTCGATGAGCGAGCCCACCCGCTCCGGGTCCAGCGCGCTGGTGGGCTCGTCCATCAGCAGCACCTCCGGCTCCATCGCCAGCGCCCGGGCAATGGCCACCCGCTGCTGCTCGCCGCCGGAGAGCTCGGAGGGGTACGCGTCCTCGCGGTGGGACAGGCCCACCTTCTCCAGCAGCGCCCGCCCCCGCTCCAGGGCCTCCTTCCGGCCCACGCCCTTCACGTGCATGGGCGCCTCCATCACGTTGCCCAGCGCGGTGCGGTGCGCGAACAGGTGCCACTGCTGGAAGACGAAGCCCACGCGGCGGCGGATGCCGCGCACCTTCTCGCCCTGCGCGCGGACGTCCCCCGGGGCCAGCGTGTCCGAGCCCACGCGCACCACGCCCTCGTCGAAGGGCTCCAGGCCGTTGAGGCACCGCAGCAGCGTGCTCTTCCCACCGCCGGAAGGGCCCACCAGCGCCGTCATCTCGCCCGGGGCGAAGACGGCGTCGATGCCGTCCAGCACCAGCCGTCCCTCGTAGCGCTTGCTCAGCTTCTCGACCTCGATCATCCGCGCTCCAACCTCGCTTCCAGCCGCCGCGCCAGCCGGGACAGGGGATAGCTCATCGCCAGGTACAGCAGCGCGCACAGCGCGCCCGGAATCAACCAGCTCCGAACATCCACCGCGGTAATCGTCATCCGCTTGGTGAGCTCCACCACGGAGATGACGGACACCAGGGAGCTGTCCTTCAGCAGCGCGATGAAGTCGTTGGTGACGCCGGGCAGGGCCACGCGGAAGGCCTGGGGGAGGATGACCCGCCGCAGCGCCAGCCGCAGCGGCATGCCCAGCGCCATGGCTGCCTCCAGTTGCCCGCGCGGCACGGCCAGCACACCCGCCCGGTACACCTCCGCCTCATAGGCCGCGTAGTTCAGGCCCAGGCCGAGGATGGCCGCGCTGAGCGGGTCCAGCCGCAGCACCCCGGCCAGTCCGTAATAGAGGACGTAGAGCTGCAGCAGCACCGGCGTGCCCCGGAACAGCTCCACGTAGGCGGTGGCCAGCCGGCCCGCCCAACCGGGCCCGTACAGCCGCGTCAGCGCCAGCCCGATGCCCAGGGGGATGGCGAGCAGCATGGCCCCCACCGACACCAGCAGCGTCACCCCCGCGGCCTGGAGGAACAGCACCAGCTGGCCCCAGCCCAGGCGGACCGTGTGTGTGGAGGCCAGCACCTCGCGGGTCTGCGCCTCCGTCCAGTCCACCATCCGCTGCTGGGCGGCGCTGTCGATGCCCCACCGCTGGAAGATGGCGCGCAGCTCGCCCGAGCGGGCGATCCGCCCCAGCGCCTCGTCGAGCGCCTCGCGCAGGTCCTCGTCTCCGGGCCGCACCGCGATGGCGTAGTAGCCCTCCCCCACATCGCCCACCACGCGGAGCGCCGGGCGTGGCTGGCCGTAGCGCTGGGCGATGATGTCGTCCATCAACACCGCACGCACCCGGCCCTGCTCCAGGTCGATGTAGGGCTCCTCCACGCCCTCGTAGGGCACCGCCTCCACGCCGCTGCGCTGGAGCAGGTCCCACGCCAGCGAGCTGGCCAGCGTGCCCACCCGCTGTCCCTTCAAGGAGTCCAACCCCGTGACGGCCGCGTCATCCCGGCGGGCCAGCAGCCGCAGGTTGAAGACGTAGTACGGCCGGGTGAAGAGAATGCGGCCGGAACGCGCCGGCGTGACTTCGATGCCGTTGAGCGCCACGTCGAACGAGCCGCGCTCCAGCGAGGGGATGAGGCTGGACCAGTCATTCTGGACGAACCGGGCGCGCACGCCCAGCTCGCGCGCGAGCGCCTCGGCCAGCTCCACCTCGAAGCCCTTCATGCCGCCGGGCGCGTCGGGGTCCTCCATGGCGTAGGGCTCCCCACCCTGGGCATCCGCGCCCCAGCGAAGCTCCCCCGTGCGGCGCACCCGCGCCAGCCCGCTATCCGGCTCCGCGCCACACGAAGGCAGCCACGCCAGCGCCAGCAGCGCCAGGACGGCGGGCAGGAGGGATGAGGACCTTCTCGCCTGGGACAGGGGCGCGCTCCTTCTGGCGTGCGGGCCTCCGCCATACGACAGGTACCGTCCCGCCGCCAGTCGCGCCTGCCAGCGCCGCCCTCCCGCGCTGGCAGGTCCGCGCCCAGGAGCGGCCTCCCGCCGGCGCCATGCGCCCTGCCCGCCCTCAGCCCCGCGCCTGGTGGCTGGGAAGTGGTGGGGCCCTGCTGGTCGTGGGTGCGTTGCTGCCGCTCAGGTGCCCCCCGGCCGCAACCAGGATGAAGCAATTCCTCCCACCCTGTCGCAGGTGTACGCCTGACCCGGCATTCATTTTCCAGACTCGGGGATTTTCCGTAGGAGCCCGTCTAGAGTGCGCGCCCGAGGAGCGACGTGGTCATGGAAGCGTTCAGGGTTCTGATAGTCGACGACGAGCCGCCCATCGCACGCGCGTTGCAGCGGCTGCTGAAGCGAGAGGGATTCGAGGTCCAGATTGCCTTCAACGGCAACGAGGCGCTCGAGCGGCTGGGGGAATTCCATCCGGACATCGTCCTGTCGGACTTCCGGATGCCAGGAATGACGGGCAGCGAGCTGCTCCAGCGCATCAAACGCAGCCATCCGCTGGCGCTGCGCCTCATCATCTCTGGCTATGCGGACTTCAAGTCCGTGGTGGCGTCGGTGAACGAGGGCGAAATCTGCCGCTTCATCAGCAAGCCCTGGGACGACGCGGAGCTGGTGACGTACCTCAAGGGCCTGCTGAGGCACCGCGAGACGATGGCCAGCCTCTACGCCCCCTTCCGTGAAGCGCCCCTGGGGGTGAACGCGGAGGTGGGCATGTCGGAGGCGTCCATGGTGCTCAAGGTCCAGGTCGCCGACCCCTCCTTCCCGGCGGAGCAGGCCGTCTCCCTCATCGAGCGCTTCGCGGGGCTGCTGGCCAACGACAGCCTCAAGGTGGTGGGCGGGCTGCTCGAGCGCTACGGCGGGCGTCTCTCCTTCATGGCCGACGTGGGTGGACCCCAGCGGCTCAAGCTGGAGGTCCCCGTCCCCACCGTGGAATCCACCACCGACCTGCGGCCCGGCGCCCGCGACGCCTGAAGCGCCGACGCGACGGCCTCGTCCCACTGCCAGCGCGGCGCGACCACCGACTTCACCACGCGGGTGGTACAGGTGCCCCGCCGTCGTCCGGCGCGGCAGCGGCCTCCGCCGCGCGCCCTACCGCGCGTCCGCGCCCGGTGCCCGCGTCTCCTCCGGCGTGGCGGACACGAGCCCGGCGAGCGTCTCCACGTAGGCCGCGGCCACGCGGAGGAAGCGCGCGCCCTTCACGCCGGTGAGGTACTGCCGCTTCATCGCGCGCGTGGCCCCCACGTAGAACATGGCGCGGCGGATGCGCTCATTCTCCCGGGCAGAGCGCTCGCGTGCCCCCGCCATCCACTGCTCCGCGGTGTCCAGCGCGTCCAGGCCCGCGAAGAAGACGATGGGGCACTCGTGCCCCTTGCACGAGAACACCGTGGTGGCGCGCACGTGGTCCACGCCGCTGACGCGGAAGTCCGTCACGTTGCGGCCACCCTTGCCGCCGTAGGCCTCCGCGGGCACGCCCGCGCGCTTGAGCGCCTCCGTGAACTGGGAGGGCATGACGGGCGCCACCACGAGGATGTCGCTGGGGTGGACGCCCTCTTCGCGAATGAGACGGGCCACCTCGCGGGCGACCTGCCGTGCCTCGCTGGCGCTGGAGGCGAATCCACGCACCTGCGGCAGCACGCCGCCGCGCTCGGTGGACTGGACGCGGAAGAGCCCCTCCAGCGTCTCCTCCGGGAGCCAGACGAGCCCCTCGCGCGCCAGCTCGCCCACCTTCATGTATTCGCGCATGCCGGGCTCGGCCGCGCCGTGCTGGCGCAGCGGGTCCAGCACCACATTGAAGGCCACGTCGAGGATGTCCCGGGTGGCGCGGAACGTCTCCTTCAGCACGCGCGTGCGCCCCCGGAAGGACAGCCCTTCGGGGAGCTGCTCCTTGAGCGCGTCGATGGGCACCTGGCCATAGACGTTCTGCGAGTCGTCCATGAAGAGCTGGAAGCAGCGCACCTCGCGCCCGTCCGGCAGCGTGTCCGGGCGCACCAGCCCGTGGAGCATGGCCAGCGCCTTGGCGTCCATGTCCTGGGCCTCGTCCACGAAGACACCGTCGAAGGCCCCGGGGGCGATGCGGCGCAGGGCGCCCACGTGCTTCACCGTCACCCGGGAGCGCAGCTCGCGCACCCGCAGCCGGCCCGCGCGCTGGGCAATGGCCTCCACCAGCAGCTTGTCCACCAGCGGCGCCAGCGCCCGGTTGAAGAAGGACACCAGCACCTGCGCCTCGGGGTGCTCCAGCAGGTACCGCGCCACCCAGTGCGCCAGCACATATGTCTTGCCGCTGCCCGCCACGCCGCGCACCAGGTGGTGCCCGTCATCGAAGCGCCGCTCGAAGAGGGACACCTGCTCGTGCGTGAAGAGCGGACGGCCGGGCCGCGCGCCCGCGATTTCCGCGCCCAGGTCCACCGGCACGGGGGGCGGAGGCGGAGGCGGCGCGCGCTGCGGGACGGGCAGCGGCTCCAGCCGCAAGGCGTCCCCCGGGAGCACCCGCAGGCGCGGCAGCAGCGACAGGAAGCGCTGGGGGATGGTGGCGGCGCGGGCCTCGTCGCGAGAGGCCAGCACCAGCAGGTAGTCCTTCGCGCGGCTGGCGGCCACGTTGAGCATGGGCACCAGCGTGTGCGGCGGAAAGGGCCGCCCCCCGGCGACGGTGTCCACCAGCACCACGTCGTACTGGGTGCCCTGCTGGCGGTGGATGGTGGAGGCGCTGAAGACGTCGCCGCGCAGCCCCGCCGCGTTGCCCAGCCGGCGCAGCAGCGCGGCCTGGGCCCGGTACGGCGTGACGCACAGCACGCTGAGGCCGGAGCGCACCGCCTCCCGCGCCAGGGACACGGCGAGGTTTGCGGACAGCTCGCGCTGGTAGCCCGAGCCCGTCTCCCCACGTCCGTGCGTCAGCCGCTTCACATCGCGCGTGAGGCCATCCAGCACCACCCACCCCGCGCGCGTCTCCGGGAACGCCGCCACCGGCGCGGGCCGCTCCGCGCGGGCCTTCACGCCGTCACCGTCCTCCAGCGCGCCGCCATAACAGAAGTGGCTCACCACCTTCGCGATGTGCGGGTGCATGCGGTGCTGGGTGCGCAGCAGCAGCACGTCCGCGCGCGCCGCGTCCCGCACCGCGTCCTCCAGGTGGGACAGGCCGCTGCCGCGAAGCCACTTCTGCGTGCCCTTGCCGGCGCCCTCGGCGGCGCGGCTCACCGGGCCGATCTGCTTCGGGTCTCCCGCGAGCGTCACCCGCTCCGCCAGGGGCCCCATCAGCGCGGTCGCCGCGCGCGTCACCATGCCCGCCTCGTCCACCACCAGCCGCGCGAAGTGCTGCTTTCCCTCCAGCTCCGAGACGAGGCGGAGCGCGCGGTGCACGGTGAGCACCACCAGCGGACAGTCCCCCTTCTCCACCTCCTTGAGCGTGGGGTCCTTCACCTTGCCGCGCAGGCCCCGCAGCTCCGCCTGGAGCTTGGCCAGCTCGTGCGCGGGCCCGCCTCGCATGCGCTGGAGGATGAGCTCCCGCTCCCGCTCCTCGATGCTGGCGCGCAGCTTGCCCCCCTTGGTGTCCTCCAGCATGACGGTGGGCAGCTTCGCCAGCGCCTCGCTCGCGCCCGTGCCTCCGCGGAAGATGCTGCGCGCCAGGGGCCGCAAGGGGATGGGCTCGCGCTCCAGCAGCGCGCTGACGCGGAGGACCAGCTCGTCCGCGGCGCGGTTGGTGGGCGCCACGGCCAGGATGCGCTCGCCGGGGTAGGCGCGCAGCGCACGCGCGATGAGGTCCGCGACGGCCGTCGTCTTGCCCGTACCCGGAGGCCCCCAGATGCAGCCCCAGGGCTGACGCCACAGTCGGTCCGCCGGGAGCAGCAGCTCATCCTGCGGAGACAGCGCGGCCGGAGGCGCCTCACCACACGCCCGGCGCAGGGACTCGGCGAGCGCGTCCTGCCGCTCTTCATAGGCCGACGCCGCCGCGCACAGTGCCTCCGCGAAGTCATAGGGGCGGTAGCACCAACGGTCGGCGGACAGCGCGCGGCGGTCCACGTCGTCGCCGTGGCTGGGCGCTGCGAAGACGCGGCCCGATTCGAAGTCCAGGTGGACGACGTCGCCGCCGAAGACGCACTCCTCGCCCTGGAAGCCCAGCACCGTGCCGCCCGACCAGTCCGGGTCCGCCGCCGGCCTCGGGATGAGGGACAGCACGCCCGGCCCCTGGAGGCTGACCTCACGCACGTCCTGGAGCAGCTGCGCGCGGTACTGGCTGCGCTCGGACAGCAGCGCCTCCCGCAGGTCCTCGGGCAGGTACGCGGGCGGGGACCAGAGCTCGCGCCGCTTGCCGCTGGCCACCGCGGCCCGCATCGCCTCGCGCTCGGCGGGGCTCACGTCCTCGGACGCGGAGACGTCACGGGACGGGACATCCTCCGGCGACTCCCGGCCCCGCGCCATCCGCGACACGAGCAGCGGATTCGGCGCCCGCGCCACCTCCGCGTCGGGCTCGGGAGGCACCGGCGCCTGGGGCGCCTCGGCGCGCACCGCATTCTCGGTGCGCCGCAGCGCGACCTCCTCTTCCCGAGGCGGCTCCGGCACCACGAGCGTGTTGCGCCAGCGCGGCACCGGGCCGTTTCGCCGCGCGGGGGCGACAGCGGGCGGCGGCGCGTCGTCGTACTCGATGTGCAGCTCTCGCGTGGAAGCAGACGCCCCCGAGGCCCCGGCCTCGGGTTCCGCCGCCTCACCTGCCCTGCCCGCGTCCGGCCCTCCGCTCATCGGACGCGTGGCCTCCGCACCTCACCAGGCACCGGCCCTGGGCCAACGGAGTCCCACGGGGCCGTCCTGTCCGCTGAGGCTGAGGAAAAGGCTGCGACTGCCATGAGGTGCACTCGAGGACCTACACTTCACGACCTGTCCACCCGAACAGGTCGCCACATGTAAGAGGGCGGCCAAGGTAGGGGAGGCCTGGATCGCCGTCAATGCGCCACACTTCGGGTGCATTCCCGGGTACACCCCTCCAGCCGGGCTTGCTTCTGTATCGTCCCGATGTTCTGGGAGGAAGCCCCGCCCCCTCTCCGACATGGCCCCTCAGACGCGCTACGCCCATCCCTTCCTGCCCACCACCCGCGCCGACATGCAGGCCCGGGGCTGGGAACAGTGCGACATCATCATCGTGACGGGCGACGCGTACGTGGACCACCCGGCCTTCGGCCCGGTGCTCATCGCACGCTTCCTGGAGGGCCGCGGCTTCAAGGTGGGCCTCCTGCCGCAGCCGGACTGGCACTCGGCCGAGCCCTTCAAGGCCCTGGGGCCCCCGCGCCTGTTCTTCGGCGTGGCCGCGGGCAACCTGGACTCGATGCTCAACCGGCTGACGGCCCAGAAGAAGAACCGCTCCGAGGACCAGTACAGCCCCGGCGGGCGGACCAACTGCCGGCCCGATCGCGCCACCATCGTCTACGCGCAGCGCTGCCGCGAGGCCTATCCCGACGTCCCCATCATCCTGGGCGGCATCGAGGCCAGCCTCCGCCGCATCGCGCACTTCGACTACTGGAGCGAGAAGGTTCGCCGCTCCATCCTCTTCGACGCCAAGGCGGACCTGCTCGTCTTCGGCATGGGCGAGCGCCCCATCATGGAGGTCGCGGACCGCATGCGCCGGGGTGAGCGCATCCAGGACATCCGCGACGTGCGCGGCACCGCGTACATCATCAACGACGAGGAGATGCGCGCGCTGGAGGCGGACCCGGCCCGGCGCGCCGTGGACCGCAAGACGGTGGTGCTGCCCTCCTACGAGCAGGTCATCGAGGACAAGCACGCCTTCGCGGTGATGAGCCGCGACTTCCAGATGGAGACCAACCCGGGCAACGCGCGGCCGCTGGCGCAGCGTCACGGCAACCGCGCCATCTACATGAACCCGCCCGCGCTCCCGCTGGAGGACGGCGTGGGCACCGCCCATGCCGACACCCCGTCGGTGGCCATGGACGAGCTGTACGACCTGCCCTTCAACCGCGTGCCGCACCCGATGTACCAGGAGCGCATCCCCGCCTACGAGACGGTGAAGCACTCCATCGTGCTCATGCGCGGGTGCTTCGGCGGCTGCACCTTCTGCTCCATCACCGAGCACGAGGGCCGCGTCATCCAGAGCCGCTCCGCGGAGAGCGTGCTGCGCGAGGTCCGCGCCCTGCGCCGCATGGGCGACTTCCGGGGCACCATCACCGACCTGGGGGGCCCCACCGCCAACATGTACAAGCTCAAGTGCAAGAGCGAGGACATCGAGAAGCGGTGCCGCAAGCTGTCCTGCGTCCACCCGGGCGTGTGCGAGAACCTCCAGACGGACCACGGGCCGCTCATCAGCCTCATGCAGGACGTGCGCAAGGAGGACGGCGTCAAGCACGTCTTCATCGCCAGCGGCGTGCGGTACGACCTGGCGGAGCGCTCGCCGGAGTACGTGAAGGAGCTGGCCGCGCACCACGTGGGCGGGCAGCTGTCGGTGGCGCCGGAGCACGTGTCCCCGCGCGTGCTGGAGAAGATGAAGAAGCCCGGCATCGAGAGCTTCGAGCGCTTCCAGCAGATGTTCGCCTGCGCCAGCGAGGAGGCCGGCAAGGAGCAGTACGACATCCCCTACTTCATCAGCGGCCACCCGGGCTCCACGCTGGAGGACATGGTGGAGCTGGCGCTGTGGTTGAAGAAGAACGGGAAGCGGCCCCGGCAGGTGCAGGACTTCATCCCCACCCCCATGGCCATGGCCACCGCCATGTACTTCACGGGGCTGGACCCGCTGAAGATGGAGCCCGTCTACACGGCGCAGGGCCTGCGCGAGAAGCGGCTCCAGAAGGCGCTGCTGCTCTACTGGAACCCGGAGCAGTGGCCCCTGGCGCGCGAGGCGCTGAAGCAGGCCGGCCGCGAGGACCTCATCGGCCGCGGCCCACACGCGCTCGTCCCGCCGGAGTCGCCCGCCGAGGCCGCGCGCCGCCAGCGCGCCGAGCGCGATGCCCACGAGGGCTCCGCCACGCCGCGCCAGGACGCCGCGCCCCGGGGTGGCCCCCGTGGCCCCGGCCGCTCCCGGCCGCACCGCCCCGGCGGGCCGCGCGCCCGCTGAGCCCGCACCACCCACCGGGCACCCCACCGTGCCCGCCCGGCGTCCGGGCGGCTCCGATGCGGCCGGTTGAATAAACCGCCGCCATTTTCGTCGGGCCTCCCACCATGCTCAGCCTTCTCTCCGCGTTGTGGCTCGCGACGGTTCCCCTGGAAGCCTCGGAACAGCCCGTGGTCCGGCCGCCGCCTCCGCAGTGCCTGTTCGCCCAGGGGCGCTCGGTGTGCGGGTATCAGTGCAAGTCCAATGGGACGCAGGCCGCTTGCGCCCGGACGCCCTACGGCATCTGTGAGGTGCTGGTCGGGGGCGTGCACTGTTGGGACCCGCCCCTGGCCGCCATCCAGCACCCGCCCACCCGGGGCGCGAAGCCCGAGTGCAAGGAGAGCCGGGGCCAGGTGGCCTGCGGCTACAACTGCCGCCAGTTCAACGGCGAGGTGGCCTGCAACCGGACGCCCTATGGCGTGTGCTCCACGAACTTCAACCAGCTGAAGTGCTGGGACCCGCCGGACGCGGTCATCCACCAGTACGGCGCGGAGACGCCCGCGCCCCGCTGCCTCAACGCCTCCGAGGCCCTGGCTTGCGGCTACGACTGCAAAGCCACTCGCACGGAGGTTCAATGCGCGGCCACGCCCGACGGCGTGTGCCGGCTCGACAACCAGCGCTTCAGCTGCTTCGACCCGCCGTCGCTGCTGCACTGCGACCACAGCGCGCCGCCACCGCCCCGGCACTGAGGTCACACCGCGAGCGCGTGTGGCTCCGCACGCGCGACGAGCCCACAGGGGAGGCCAGGCCCCCCTTTGCGGCGCTTCGCGGCTCCGGATAGGGTGCGCCGCCTTTCGCAACATCGCGACACATCCAGGAGCACGAAGACGATGCCGAGGACTTCCCAGGAGCAGACCCAGGAGCGCCACGCGTTCCTGCTCGACCTCTTCCGCCAGCAGCCGGACATCAGCAGCAAGGAGGCGCTGGAGTCCTTCAAGCAGAAGTTTGGCGGCACCATCAACATGAAGACCTTCAACCAGCTCCGTGAGCAGGCCGAGGACGAGGCCGCGTCGGCCGCCGCCGCGCCCGCGCCCACCCCCGAGGTGGAGCCCGAGCCCGAGGCCGAAGAGACGGAGCCGGTGGTGGATGACGCCGCGGCCCGCCTGAAGGCCGCCGCGGCCCCGGAGGCCCTCAACGGCGCGCCCGCCGCCCCGGCCAAGAAGCCCAAGGCGAAGGGCAGCGGCCCGAAGAACATCTTCGTCGACGCGCCGAAGGAGCACCTCACCTTCCTGGAGGGCATCATCCAGCAGTTCCAGGAGGCCGGCGCCGCCAACATCCGCATCGACCACGCCACGGACCGCTGGATGGTCGTCGTGGTGGACTCGAAGTAGTCAGGAGCTCCTTCCCGGCCAGGCGGCGTGTCCGCCTGACCGGAATCAGTGCCGTCAACGTTTGGCGGACGGCGCCAGCATCTCGAGCGGGAGTGGCTCGGAACCGGACAGCCGGCTCACTTCCAGCGCCGGGCCCACCCCACTCACACGCGCGCCCCGGAATCCCGTGGCGTCAGCGGCGTCCTCCTCCCACGCCACGAACCAGGCGTCACCGTCCCACACCACCACGGGCGCGCGTGATGTCGCCCCGGCGGGCAGGACGACGGGCACGTCGAGCAACCTTCCATCCAGGCTCACCCGAGCGGCCAGCATGCCCGGCGTGCCGGAGAGGTTCTCGCTCCAGACCGCCAGGTAGGCGTCGTCGCCGCGCGCGGCGGCCACCGGCGGCTTGTGCTTCGACGGGCGCGTGAGCCGCAGCGCCGGCCTGTCCTTCACCGTGTCGTCGTGCGTCACACGGGTCGCCAGGATTTCGTGCGGGCCGAATTCATCCGTGCCCGTGGTCGTGCCCGCGTAGGTGACGAGGAACTTGTGGTCTCCGGCCGCCACGGCGGGCGCAAGCTCCTCTGGGAAGTCCCCCGAGGAGATGGTGAAGCCCGACTTCGAGCCCAGGATGCTTCCGTTGTCCCCCACCCGGACACCGCGCACGCGGTGGTGCCCCGTCCGGGTGTCATCCCAGACGACGAGCGACTTGTTGCCGCTGGGCGCCACGCGAGGCACTGTCTGGTCGCCCGCGCCCGTGGCGATTCCGAAGGCCGCGGGCCCGTCCAACGCGAGGTCCTTGCGGAAACGGGCGCCGTAGACATCCTGCGTGCCGTTCTTGTCGTCCTGCCACACGACGAAGAAGTGGTTGCCCGTCCACGTCACGTCGGGGACCGTCTGTGCGCCCTCGCGGACGACGAGCGGGACACCGCCCGGCCCGTCCAGCCGGGTGCCGTCTTTCTTCACCCGGTTTCCGAAGAGGTCCGGCGTGAGGATCCCACCGCGCTCGTCGCTCCAGACGACCAGGAACTGCTTGCCATCCCAGGCCACGGCCGGGCTGATGGCCATGTTGGAGGCGGAGACGGAGAGCTGCGTGCGCTCGGACACGTCTCCGTCGGACGTCACACGAATGGCATTGATGATGCTCTCCACGTCGCCCACGAAGGGGAAGGCGAGCAGACACAGCTCATGCGCGCAGGCGATGCCAGGAGGCCCCCGTACCTCATCGGAGCCGAAGACGACGAACCGGCGGCGCACGTCCCCGTCGCGCTCGACATGGGCGGCCACCAGGCCGGACGCGCTGACCCAGGTGACGAGGAAGAACTTGCCGTCCCAGGCCACACGGGGCTGCCCGCCATCCAGCCCACTGCCCGCGTTGATGGGGAAGCCTCCGGGGTCGAGCACCTTTCCCTTGGGCGTCACACGCGCGCCGAAGACGCCTCCCTCGCGTTCGTCCTGCCAGACGACCAGGAACTGTTTGCCATCGAAGGCCACGCCCTCGCCCGGACGTCCCGTGAGCGGCGTCTTCGCCATGCGCGTTCTCGCCTCGGACGGGATGGACAGACCCGCCCGCCCGTCCAACGCCTCCCAGACCTCCTCTGGCACTTCATCCGGTGGCTCATCCGACGGCATCCCGCAGGCGGACAGCAGGACTCCCAGCAACACGCCGCCCCACCGCGCCACCCGCGCGGGCTTCCACTTCGCCTGACGCATACGTTGCTCCCCTCTGGTTCGACAGGCGGCAACGTCATGCGCGAGAGGAGACGCAACAATCCGCCCGGTGGGGAGGGAAACGCATCCAGCCCGGGGACCTGTGGCCATCCCGTCGGGTCCCCCCGCGAACGCCCTCCCCCAACGGCTGTCACCGGTCCACCACCGTGCCCACCCGGATGTGGTCCCCGGCGCCTGCCTTGTGGATGAATGGCGTGCGTGATGCGCACGCTCCTCATCGCTTCCGTCCTGCTGTCCGCCTCCGCCTGTTCGCGCGCCAGCGCCACGCGGCCTGACTCAGCCGTGGTGCAGCCGGCTGCCCAGGCACCGCTCCCCAGTGGGTGGTCCTCCCCGCTGCACCGGGAGCATCCGCTCACGGGCCGAATCTGGGACGTGAAGGCGTCCCGCTTCGTGGACGCGGACACCTTGCGCCGTTCGCTCGCCGAGGCGCGCTGGGTGGTGCTGGGAGAACGGCATGACCAGCCCGACCACCACGCGCTCCAGGCGTGGCTGGTCCAGTCCCTGGCCGCGGGAGGGCGGAAGCCCGCGCTGGCCTTCGAGATGCTGGACGTTGGGCAACAGCCAGCGGTGGACGCGTCGCTGGCGCGGGCGCCTCGTGACGCGGAGGCGCTCGCGGCCGCGGTCAACTGGGCCGGCAGCGGGTGGCCGGACTGGAGCCTGTACCGCCCCGTCTTCGCGGCAGGGCTGGAGGCGGGGCTTCCCGTCATCGCCGCCAACCTGCCGCGCGCGCAGGTGCGGGATTTGGTGATGCGGGGTCCGGAAGCCCTGGCACCCGAGCTTCGCCAGCGCCTCTCCCTGGACACGCCCCTGCCCGAGGCCGTGGAGCAGGCGATGCGTCAGGAGCAAGACGAAGCCCACTGTGGCCACCTGCCCCAGGAGATGCTCGGCCCCATGGTGCAGGCCCAGCGTGCCCGGGACGCGCATCTGGCGGACCGGCTGCTGAGCGCGGACACGCGCCAGGGCGCGGTCCTCATCACCGGCAATGGCCATGCGCGCACGGACCGGGGTGTGCCCGCGCAGCTCGCGGCGCGTGTCCCCGGCCAGAGTGTGCGCTCTGTGGGCTTGCTCGAAGCCGCCCCGGAGCTGGGCGAGCCCACGGACTACGCGGCCTCCTTTGGCGTGCAATCCCTTCCCTTCGACTATGTCTGGTTCACGCCGGCGGTCCCCATGGAGG
Source organism: Pseudomyxococcus flavus (assembly GCF_050038885.1). Taxonomy (NCBI): domain Bacteria; kingdom Pseudomonadati; phylum Myxococcota; class Myxococcia; order Myxococcales; family Myxococcaceae; genus Pseudomyxococcus; species Pseudomyxococcus flavus. Next base: position 981,970 of record NZ_CP143624.1, read on the forward strand.
ACCCGTGCGCGGCGCTTCGCAATCGCACGACGAAGTAGCGTCGTCGGACACTGCGTGAAGTAGCCAACATGTCAGGGCATGGGCTATGTCGCCGCGCCCATGACACCCTCGATTCTCGCCGCCTCGCTCGTCCTGGCCCTGGGACAGAGCCCGGAGTCCACCGACACGCAGGAAAACCCTTCGGCGTCGTCGTTCCTCCAGACGCGCGGGTCCCTGCTCCTAGCAGACACCGACTTCGGTGCGCCGGATTCCCTCACGCGCTTTCACGTCGCGCTGGATGCGCGCACACCGGAGTTTCCGTCGGGACTGAGGGCGGAGGCCGGGGTGTCTGTCTTTCTGCTTGCGACGGGGACCCAGGGCATCTCCCTGGCGGACAACGCCAGCTTCTTGCGGCTCCGCTACCGGCCTTCGTCCTGGGCGCCGGATGAGGGGCTGGCCCTGACCGCGTTGCCCGTGAGCTCGACTCGGCTGTACATGGGCTACGAGAACCCGGTGGCCTGGGGACGCCAGCCCTACCGCTCGCCGCAGCCCGGCGGCGAGCCGGGCCTGGAGCTGAGCCTGTCGCGGCGGCGCTGGGACGCCTTCGTCGCCGCCAAGTCCGCGCGCGTGAACAACGGCCTGACGCTCGAGACGGAGCGGCGGCTCATGCTGATGGCAGGCGCCGGCGTGGACGTGTCTCCGGGCTTCAGGGCGGAAGTGAAGGTCGCGAATGTCGACCGGGGGCCCGCCCCGGGCGCCGGTGGGATGGGAATCGAGAGCCCCATCCATGCACGTGGGGTGTCGGGGCGCCTGCTGTGGCACCATGGCGTCCCCGTCGGCTCGAACGTGGACCTGGCGCTCTATGAGGGAGACCCGACCTTCTTCGAGCGCTTCTTCGTGCCCGACGTGTACCCGGGAGGCTTCGGCGCGAGCGTCGCACTGGAAGGGAGCTACGTGTCCCAACAGCTTCTGGACACGGCCTCGCTGGATCCGGGGGAGACGCGCAAGGAGTCCGCCCATGCCGCGGCGCTCGTCGCGAGGTTCAAGTGGGACCTGCTGCGGCTTCACGCGCTCGCCTACTACCGCACGGCCACCTTCATCACGGTCGATATGCCCGGCTTTCCGTACGACCAGGCGCAGGCCCCAGAAACGCAGCTCCAGTCCGAGCTGTCGGCCACGGTGGGCGTGGATTACTTCCTGCGGGACTGGGGCCTCACGCCGGGGCTGCTCGTGCGCGTCACCGCGCCAGCGACGCTGGAGCGGATCTATCCGCTCTCGCCAGGGCTCCCGATCAGCCCCCTGGTCCTTCGGGGCCCCAACCAGGTTTCCATGCTTCCCGCAGGCGAGGATAGAGGCCTCATCCTGACGGCCAGGGCCACGGCGCTCTGGGACCTGGGAGAGGCCGTCGGTGTCCTCGCCGAGCTGTTCTACACACGCGACCCGAACCAGACCATCTTCATGGAAGACGAAACGGGAGTCGATCGCCCCGTCCTGACGTCACCGGACCTCGTGGGCGGCAACCTGCTGCTCCAGGTGCGCTTCTAAACCGAAGCACACGCTTCACGAATGGCCTCGGGCGACTCGCCCGAGGTCGGCTTCTGCGCCGCCGCTGCATCATGCGCCACGCTTGCCCCCTCCTCCCCTTCGAGGGGAACTGACGCGGCAGGGCCCACCGCGCTGGCCGCCTGGAGTCGGACTGCCGCGGGTTGCGCCACCGCCGGTGCGAATGAAGGTTTGGGTCGACGTCCTCGGCAACACAGGAGGCCGACCTTCATGCCACTCGAATCAACGGCAAGAGAGCGCATCGATGGCCTGCCCGGCCCTGCGCTATTCCCGCCAGTCACGGTGCGCTCCGCCATCGCACGCGCCATTGCCGCACGCGAGGAGGCGTTCCCGACATGCAACTGACCTCTCAACAGGCCCAGGTCGTCCTCGACAGCGCGGAGGCCAGGGCTCGTGAGCTCGGGCTGTCCGTCGTCATCGCCGTGCTCGACGCTGGCGCGCACCTCAAGGCGCTCAGGCGCATGGATGGCGCGGTCCTGGCGTCGATAGACATCGCCATCCGCAAGGCTTCGACGGCCGTGCTTTTTCAAGCGAACAGCGAAGCGGTCTGGGACTACTGCAAGCCCGAGGCGCCCGCGCACTTCCTCGAACTGACGAACAGAGGCCTCGCCCCGTTTGGCGGCGGCATCCCACTCAAGGGGCCGGACAGCGCCGTCATCGGCGCCCTGGGCATCTCCGGTGGCACCGTTCCGCAAGACACCGAAGTGGCGCAGGCTGCCTTCGCGGCCTTCGAAGCCCGGTTCAAACCAGCAAGGAGCAACGCATGAAGCGGATTCTCATCACGGGTGCCGGTTCCGGCTTCGGCGAGGGTGCGGCCATTGGCCTCGCCAGGAAGGGCCACGACGTGATTGCCACCGTGCAGGTCTCTCCGCAGGTCACGCCACTCCGGGAGAAGGCCAGGGAGCTCGGCCTGAAGAACCTCCGCGTCGAGCGGTTGAACCTGGACGACCCCTATGACGTCGCCCATGCGCAGACGTTCGACATCGACATCCTCTGGAACAACGCCGGCATGGGAGAAGCCGGGCCCGTCTTCGAGATTCCAGTCGACCTCGTACGCCGCAACTTCGAGGTCAACGTGTTCCTGCCGCTGCAGCTCACGCAGGGCTTCGTCCGCAAGTGGATCGACACGCGGACGAAGGGGAAGGTCGTGTTCACCTCGTCGATGGGCGGCCTGTTCACGCCGGCGAACTGGGGCGTCTACGTCTCCACCAAGCATGCGCTGGAGTCCATCGCCGAGGCCTTGCAGCAGGAGCTCGAGCCCTACGGAATCAAGGTTCAGACCATCAATCCCGGCGCGTACTACACCGGCTACAACGAGACGATGGCGGACGCGCCGTTCCGCTGGCTCGACGACTCCAGGCACGTCACGAAGCGCGCGGCGCTGCGAAAGGAGTTCGACGCCTTCTTGCAGGCCCCCGAGGGCCATCTGGACGCGCGCGAGATGATCGACCGCATGATTGAAATCGTGCCCGCGGACACCGGCAGGTTCCGAAACGTCGTGCCGAAGGCCGTCGAGGACATGCTCAAGAAGCATCAACTCGCCGCCTGGGAGAAGAACATCTGAGCTGCGAGGAACGCATGACGCTGAGAACCGTCATTGCGGCTTCGGCCTTCTGCATCGCATCAGGGGTGGGTGGTAGCTCCATGGGACAGACGCATCCGGAAATCGAATCGCGCAACAAGGCGCGGGTCATGGAGAAGTTCGAGGCATGGGCGTCCGGCACCGGCAGCCCCTACGAGCTCCTCGCGGAGGACGCGACGTGGACCATCACCGGCAGGTCGCTCGCCTCGAAGACCTATCCCAGCCACGAAGCCTTCATGAGCGAGGTCATCCGGCCGTTCAATGCGCGCATGCGCGTTGGCCTGAAGCCGACGGTCCACCGCATCTACGCGGAGGGCGACACGGTGACCATCCTGTTCGATGCGAGGGGAACAGCGCGAGACGGCGTGCCCTATGAGAACACGTACGCTTGGTTCCTCGAGATGCACGACGGAAAGGTGACGAAGGCGACGGCCTTCTTCGACAGCCTGACGTTCAACGAGCTGTGGACTCGCGTGGAGCCCGCCGCGCGCGAGGAAGGTCGCTGACACGGCGCGCGCAGCGGTGGCGGGGAGGCGCCCCGTGTGCCTCACCCGCCACGCAACAGCGTGAGGGCGCGCTGGAAGTCTTCGGGCAGCGAGGCTTCCACGCGAACGAGATGTCCCGAAGCGGGGCTGGGGATTTCCAATCGGAAGGCATGCAGCGCCTGCCGGCCCAAGGTCTGCGCCGCGGCATGCGCTCGCGCCGCCTGCGTGCCGTAAAGCGAATCCCCCAGCACGGGGAAACCGGCCTCGGAGAGCTGCACGCGAATCTGATGCGTGCGGCCGGTGTCCAGGTCGACTTCCAGCAACGCCCCATCGGCGAAGCGCTCGCGGACCTCGAACGAGAGCGCGGCCCTGCGCGCGGACGGCACGCGGGTGGTGAAGCGCCGCGGGTCCGCGGGGTCGCGAGCGTAGGGCCCCTCCAGACGCCCCTGGTCCGGTGGCTGGCCCAGCACCAGCGTCCAGTACCGCTTGTCCACCCGCTTCTCCTGAAAGGCGCGAAGGAGCGCAGCGGCGGCCGCGTCCGTGCGCGCGAAGGCCAGACAGCCACTGGTCTCCCGGTCCAGCCGATGCACCACCCCGGGCTGGGCCATGCCCTCCACATCGAATGGCGGTCGCTGCGCGGCAAGCAGGCTCACCACGGAGGCCGCGCGCCCTTCTGGCTCCACCACGATGCCCGGGGGCTTGTTCACGATGACCAGCGCCGCGTCGTCGTGAAGGACCGGCAGCATGGGTCCCTCGGTGGCCGCGGGCTGCGCCGCGCGGGGCTCCGGCCTTTCGAGCTCAATCTCCTCACCGCCCCACAGCTTGCGCGTGGGCTGGCACTTCTTTCCGCGAATGCGAACCGCGCCCGAGTCGATGAGCGCACGCGCCCGCTCCAGGTTGAGGCCCGGCACCTGCTTCGACAGGAAGCGGTCGAGCCGCTCACCAGCGGCCTCACGAGGAACCTGGACCTTCTGCTGTGCCATGCGTTTCCCGTCCCTCAACCCGGGGGACGAGTCAACAGCCACGGCACCGGCAACGTCCACCACCTCTACGCTCCGGACATCGCGCTCCGCACGCAGGGGGCCCTGGAAGCCGGAGGCAAGACCGCCTTCGTCCATGGGCAGGCAGTCCCGCTCCGGGCACATCGCTCGCGGCGCACGAGGGACCGGAAGATGGCGGCAGCTCGCCCCCGCGCTGGGCGCATCGCTTGCGGTGCGCTGGGTGCCCCCGGAAGATGATGGCAGCCTGCCCCCGTCCGCCCGTGAATCTCCTCTGCCCCGCCTGTCATTCCGCCCTTGCCGTCGCCCCGGCGGACACGCGACGCGCCTGCCCCTCCTGCGGCGCGGAGGTCGTGCCGGCCGGGGATATGCGGGGCGTCCCACCCGAGGTGGACCTCACGGGTGAATCCCTGGGCGGCTTCCGGCTGGTGGCTCGTGTGGGCGTGGACGACACGGGCGCGCTGTATGAGGCGGAAGGCCATGCCGGTCCCTGCAGCGTCAAAGTGCTGCCCGCGCATGTGACGGCGGACGCAGCGCACCGAGCACGCTTCCACCGCGAGGTGGACGTCCTGAGAAGCGTGCGGCACCCGGGACTCGTCCACGTCCTGTCAGCCGGAGAAGAGCGCGGACGCTGTTGGTACGCCATGGAGCCGGTCACCGCGCCCGACCTGAAGACGCGGCTGGACCGGGTCAACGCCCTCCCCTGGCCCGAAGTGGAATGCCTGGCGCTTCAGTTGCTCGAGGCGCTCGGCGCCGCGCACGAGGCGGGGCTCGTCCACGGAGACCTGCGGCCGGAGAGTGTCCTGCTCGCTCCGGGTGGCGTGAAGCTCTGGCGCTTCGGCCTGTCGCTCGTGCCCCTCGGTCCCCGCCCGCCCCAGGCGCCCGAGCAGCGCAAGTGGGGCCGCGCGGTGGCGCAGTCGGACCTGTATGCGCTGGGGCACGTGCTGTACGAGGCCCTCACGGGCGGCGGCCCCGGAAGCCGCCCCCTGCCGCCGAACGTGCCGCGCCACCTGCGCAGGCTCTTGGAGGCCCTGCTCTCGGAGCCCATCGAAGGCCGTCCGGACAGCGCCGCGTCCGCGCGGAGGCTGCTGACCTCGCGCGTCCGGCTGGGCCCGCTGATTCTAGGCGGCGCGATGCTGGCCCTGGCGCTGTACTCGCTGCTGCGTGTCACCTGAGCCGGCCCGTCCTCAGGCGCGGTAGAGCTGGGCATCGGACATGCGGTGCTTCGGCTTGCGGCGGATGAAGCGGTTGGCGTCACCCCGTCGATAGCAGGTGATGAGGCGCTCCTCGTCGTTGAGCAGCACAATCCACCCACGCGCCTGCCGCGCCACGTCCAGGCTCCGCCACGCCCGGGGCAGCTCCCGCTCCAGCACCGTCACGTGCGTCATCCCTGCCGCCCGGGTCCGACTGCCGAACTCCAGGATGAAGTCGAGCACGTCATCACGAAGCTGCCGGAGCGAGCTGCGCTCGACGAAGTGGCGCGTGACGGAAAACCCAGGGGAGACGGGCGGGCGGCAAACGGGCATGGCGTGGACCTCCTGTTGCCGGGATGCCATTACACACGCCGTTCCAACGTTCCCTGCTCGGGATTCCGCGAACTTGCCCGCCACGCGCACTGCCGCCGAATGACAATCCGTCAATTCCCGTGCGGGCGTGTGACAGCGAGACGCGGGCGACTGGACTCCGGCCGTCCCTGGCCGCCTGGGACACATGGTGTAGAAGGCGCCCCATGGGTTCCATGCCGAAGCTGCCCCCCGGTGAGCTGCTCCAGGATGCCACCCGCGCCTACGTGCGCGGGTACCGCTCGGCGTCCCTCTGCGCCGGCATCACCCAGGGCGGCGTGCACCATGTCGAGGCGCTGCGGAGCAAGGGCACGCCCCCGGCCCCAAGTGCCATCTTCGCGCTGGGAGAGCTCACCCAGGTCTTCACGGGGGCCCTCCTCGCGTTGCTCGTGGACCAGGGCAAGGCACGGCTCGACATGCCGCTGGCCGAGGTGATTCCCCGGTCGCTGCTCACGGATGCCACGGCGGGCAGCATCACCCTGGAGCAACTGGCCACGCACACCTCGGGCATGCCCCACCTGCCGCCCAACCTGGAGCACGAGGCCCTGAAGCGGGAGGACCCCTTCGGCCAGTACGACGCGCGGCACTTCGGTGAGTTCCTCCAGGGCTACCAGCCCCAGTGGCCACCCCCGCGCCGCTACGCCGCATCGATTCTCGGCATGGGCGTGCTGGGCCATGCCCTCTCCCGGCGCGCGGGCGTCAACTACGGGCACGCCTTGAGGGACCTGCTCTTCAAGCCCCTGGGCATGGCTGACACGACGCTCCGACTCTCCGAAGAACAGGAGCCACGCCTGATGCCCGGCCACACGGCGAGGGGAAAACCCATCCCAGGATGGACCTTCCCCGCACTGCCTGGAGCAGGGGCGGCCTTCTCCAGCGCTCCCGACCTGCTCCGATTCCTCGACGCGAACCTGGGGCGGGGCGACGCGGGAATCGTGCACGCCCTGCAGCGGACGCATGTACCGCGCGCGGAGGCGCCCCACGGACACGTGGGGCTCGGCTGGAACGTGTCGCAGGTGCGTGGGCAGCCCGTGGTGTGGCGCTCCTCCGTCATGGGGGGCTACACCGGCTTCATCGGCTTCGCTGCCGCGGCGGACGCGGGCGTGGTCCTCCTGGCGAACCACGGCTGGTCCTTCTTTGCCGCGCTTCGTGGGCGCGTCCCGCTGGAAGCGCCGGGCCTCGCGCTGCTCTCCAGGCTCCTCCCCGGGTGAGCACGGCAGTGGCACGACCGAATTCGTCTTCGCCCAAACGGAATTCCAGGGATGGAACAGCATCCCGGAGAATGCGGTACGCTCTCCTGACGTTGAAAAACGGGAGTTGCCCATGACCGTGCTGAACGCGCTCCGGGAGCGCATCGAGTCGCATTTTCCATCGACCGCGTATGCGGATCCCTCGCCACACGCCTTCCAGCCCGCCCCGCTCCTGGCATTCGCCACGCGGGTGACGAATGCGTACGCGGCCGACGCGCGGCTGGTCGACACGGACGCCGCCGGTTCATGGCGGGCCCTGCTGACGCACGCCATCGAGGTCTATGAGGCCGTGAGACCTTGCCTCGACATCACCTACTCGACACGCACCGTGTACTCGGGTCCCGAGGACATCGTCGCGGACCTGGAGCGGGGGCGGCTCGAAATCAACACCGAGCACTGCGAGCACCCGCTGTGGACGCCGGAGGAGAACTGCATCTTCCGAATTGCCCACGACATCATCCCGCACGCCCTGCACCTCCGGCCCTTCTCACTGGAGGGCGAGGTGCTGGCGTTCCATGACCACGTCCGGAAGGCGCCGCCCGAGGCCCGGCTGGCACTGTTCACGGAAATCTTCGGCTATGCAGCCATCCGGTACTCCACGGGCGTCTATCCCGAGGCCCAGAAGTGCATTGTCTTTCCGGAGCTGCTCGCGGAGTACGAAGCGGCCTTCCTGCCGCCCGGCGGAAGCGCGCAGGCGTAGGGAAAGGCCTGCCCCTTTCCTCTCAGCGCCGGGTGGACTTCTTGCGAGCCCGGCGCGCCGCGACCGTGTTGCGCACGAACTGCTTGCCGCGCCGTGAGCCCGCGCGCTTCTTCCGCTCCGTCGCGCGCTTCTGGGCGGGGCTGAGCTGTTCCCACGCCTGCTTCGGCAGATAGCGGGACGTGGTGGCGCCCTGGCGGGCCCGGGTGTCGCCTTCCTTCGTCTGCCACGCCTCCTCCGTCCAGGACGTGAGGGACTTCTGCGTCCCGCTGCGTCCGCCCCTGTAGCCACCGCCGGCCTTCTTGTACTCGGCGGCCACGAGCTGCGCCTTGCGCGCGCTCCACTCGCCCGCGCGGCCGCCCTTGCTGCCGCGCAGGATGCGGGCCTTGATGCGCTCGCGCAGCTCCGGCTCCGTGTACCTGCCAGAGGAAGCGGCCTTCCGGGCCGTGGTGCGGGAGGCCGCCCCCGACTTCCGGGCAGGGGTGCTGCGCCGTGGTGACGTGCGCGGCTTCGCAGCAGCGGGACGTGAGCGCTTCCTCGTGGCCATGGGGCCCTCCTCGCGATGTCCAACCAGGCGCCCTCCAGACTGGGAATGCCGCCGGTCATCCGCAAGCGAGGCCGCCCGCGCGGGCCCCCGGACATGAAGGCCTCGAACGCTCCCCTGCTTCACTTGGGCGGAGGGAGCGCCACCATCTTCTCGGGGTCCACCGGCACGTCCAGGCGCGAGTACGAGAACACCAGCGACGTCTCGATGCGGCTCACCTCGGGACGGCTGGTGAAGGACAGGATGGTCAACCTCCGGAGGTGCTCGGTGTCGCGACACACCACGTGCACCAGGAAGTCCGTGCTGCCGCCCAGGCAGTAGACGGCCACCGTCTCCGGCAGCGAGCGCAGGTGCTCGCCAATGCTGCCGAAGGCATGGTCGACGTGCAGCTTCAGCTGGACGGAGATGAGCGCTTGAAGCCCCAGGCCCAGTGCCCCCGCGTCCAGCTCCGCGCGGTAGCCCTTGATGAAGCCTTCCGACTCCAGCTTCTTCACCCGCGTCAGACATGAAGAGGGCGCCAGCCCCACGTGCGCCGCCAGCGCCTTGTTGGACAGCCGCGCATCCTTCTGGAGCGCGGCCAGACCGGCCATGGGCGTGCCCGTCCACCATCCGGACGTGCGCGTCTTCGAGGTGAAGGACCGCGCCAGCAGCTCGGCGCGCCCGAGGAGGTGGGCATGCGCTTCCGCATGTCCCATTTCGGGCATGTGTTCGCGAGCAACGCCTACGCCGCGGGCTACTACCGCTACCTGTGGGCCGACGTGCTGGCCGCGGATGCCTATGACGCCTTCGCGGGGGCGCCCCCGGCCCAGGTCACGAAGGCGGCGGACCGGCTGCGCCAGCACGTGCTGTCGGTGGGCAATACGGTGGACCCGTTCGAGGGCTACCGCGCCTTCCGCGGCCGCGACGCCGACATCCGCGCGCTGATGCGCGAGCGCGGCTTCCCGGTGAGGCACAAGCCCCACGACGCGGCAGCGCCCACGCCGAAGTAGGCGTGTGACGGTGAGGAGCGGGAGAAGCCCCGCTCCCTCTTCGTCACACGACGATGTCGTCCCCGCCGGAGTGCACCGACGGAGCGGGCGAGGTGGGGCTATCGAAATCCCGGCTGGGGTCCCGGGCAGCGGACTCGGGCGCCTCGTGCGCTTTCACCGAGGTGGGGCGCGTGCCGCGGTCCGGGCGGCTCACGCCGTCGAAGGCGTCCTGCTGCGCCCGGGCCCCCGCCGCCGCCGGTGCGGACGTCGCCGCCCGAGCTGCGGAGGGCGCAGGCGCAACGTGAGGACGAAGCGGCGGCGTGAGGGGCTTGGGTCGGATGGGGGAGGTCATGGGACTCTCCAGGCGAGGGGGTTTCTCCTATTCTCCGAGAACCTGGGCCTCGAGTTGCGTGGGGCCTCAGCGGCCCGCCCGGGCGTCCCGCCAGCGTGAAACCTCGCGAGCCTGGGAGGCCTTGGTTTCGCCCGCGCCCTGGAACGCGGTGAGCGCCTCGCCCGACAGGGAGAGCGCCTGCTCACGCGAGCCGACCTCCCACAGGGCCCGGGCCAGCTCGAACTGGACCTCCGCCATCCGGGGGGCGCTCCAGCCCAGGGGCCGGATGATGTCCAGCGCCTGCTCCGCGGCGCGGCGCGCCCGCCGCGGCTGTTTCAAATCGAGCCACGCCCGCGCCAGCTCCGTGAGCCCCGAGACGAGCCGGGGCTGGCCCGCGCCTCCCGTCTCCTCGTTCCGGGCGAGCACCCACTCCAGCTCACGCACGGCCTCCCGCGCCCGGCCCACCCTGCGCAACACGGCCGCGCGTTCCTCCCGCGCGCGCAGCGTGGGCCCCGCGCTCGGCCCCAGCAGCCGCTCCTGGAGCGCGAGCACCCGCTCGTACCGCGCCAGCGCGCGCTCGAGGTTCCCCTGGCGGACCTCCATCCGCGCGAGCGCCGCCAGGGCGTCGGCGTGCGCCGCATGCTCCTCGCCCAGGGCGCGCGCGCTCAGCGCCAGGGCTTGCTCATGGTAGTCCCGCGCCCGGTCGAAGCGCCCCATCAGCTCATGGAGGAGGCCCACGTCACTGTAGAGCTGGAAGGTGCTGACGTGGGTGTCCCCGAGCGTGCGCCGCCGCAGCGCCAGGGCCTGCTCGTACAGCGGCAGCGCCGCCTGCGGCCCCTCCAGCATCCGATGTGCGTCACCGATGAGGAGCAACGTGTTGACCACCAGCGGATGCTCGGCGCCGAGCTGCCGCCGCTGGATGTCCAGGGTCCGCTCGTAGAGCGGCAATGCGTCGCGCACGCGCCCCTGCCGCACGTACACCAGGGCCAGGTTCGAGAGGACCTTGCCCGTCTCGAGGTGCTCGGGCCCCAGGACGCGCTCGCGGATGTCGAGCGCCCGCTGGTAGTGCTCGAGCGCCTGGGGCAGCAGCCCCTCACCGAAGTGAACGACCCCCAGGTGGTTCTCCAGCTGGGCGGCGACCTCCTCCGCCGGACCGACGCGCTCCATCAGGGCGCGCGCCGCGGCGGCCTGGTCCAGGCCCCGCTCCAGGTCCTCCAGCTCGTAGCCGTGGATGTAGACCCGGTCCGTCGCCGCGCGCAGCGCCAGCAGGTCATCGCGGCCGGCCAGCGCCGCCCGCTCCGCTCCCGCCCAGCTCCGCGCCGCGTCCTCGTGGCGGGCCAGCCGGAGCTCCAGCCAGCCGGTGACATGCAGGGCCTCGGCCTCCAGGGGGCGGTAGCCCACCGCGCGCGCCTCGTCCCGCGCGGCCAGGGCCTCCGTCAGGCCCTGCGCGTAGCGCCCCGTCTCCAGCAGCACGCGGGCTCGCGCCAGCCGCCTGCGCGCGTCCTCCAGCCGAGCCTGGACATCGGGCGCATCGGGAGGAGGCACCACGGAGAGGATGGACGCCACGCGGGCGCAGTCCGCGACGCGAGGCAGCTTCAGCGCGGCCTCCGCGGCCTTCACCACCAGCGCCGCGTCCGCGTGCTCCAGCGTGTCCGCGAGCACGTCCAGGGATTGCAGCCTCGAGTCCAGGCAGGCCATGCGCAGCGAGAGCACCTGCCCGGACTGCTCGTGCCGCACGTGCGTGGCCTGACAGGCGTCGGTGTAGCCCGCCTCCCACTCGCGAACGTAGGCGGACAGGTGGCCGGCGACCGTGTCCGCGGCGGAGGCGGCCAGGGGACTTCCCGTCGCGAGCAGGGCCTGGCGCAGCTTCGCCTGCCGGGCCGCGCTCCACACCGGGGCGACCCGGCCAGGCGCGCCGGTGCACGGCGCCGGCTCCGCGCGCAGGAATGCCACGAGCGCCAGCCCCGCCGCCACCGCGACCGCCCCCAGCCCCGCGGCGGCCCGCGCGCGCTTGCGGGCCGGGTCACGCCGCAGGGCGTCCAGCAGGGCGTCCATGGAGGGGTAGCGGTCCGCGGGAGAGACGCTGAGGCCTCGCAGCACCACGCGGCGAACCCAGGACGGGACGCCCGTGTCCCGCTCGGGCTCCTGGAGGCGCTGGAAGTCGGGAGGCTGCCCACGGGCGAAGGGGCGCACCTGGAAGAGGGCTTCGTACAGGGCGACGCAGAAGCTGAACTGGTCCCCCCGCGCGTCCATGGGCTCGCCGTTCCACTGCTCGGGCGGGATGTACGCTGGTGTCCCCACCAGCGAGCCTGTCCGGGTGAGGGAGCCGTGTCCCTGCGCCAGCGCGACGCCCCCGGGGACCGGGGTGGGCACCGAGGCGGGGACGTCCTGGAGGCGCGCCAGCCCGAAGTCCGTCACCCGCACCCGGCCAAAGCCATCCACCAGCACGTTGTCGGGCTTGAAGTCGCGGTGCACGAGCTGCGCGGCGTGAGCAGCGGCGAGCCCCTCTCCTGCCTGCCGGAAGACGGCGAGCACCTCGCGCCAGGAGCGGGGCCGCACCTTGAGCCACTGACGCAGCGTGCAGCCCTCGACGAACTCCATGGCCATGAAGAGCCGCCCGGCCACGGTGCCGACGTCGAAGACGGTGATGACGTGGGGATGCGACAGCCGCGCCACGGCCTGCGCTTCTCGCAACAGGCGCGCCTCCAGCTCCCGCGCGCCCTCGCCTTGCAGCGAGCGCACCAGCTTGAGCGCCACCTTGCGGTCCAGCTGCGGGTCATAGGCGCTGAGCACCACGCCCATGCCTCCCGCGCCGACCCGGTCAATCACCACGTAGCGACCCAGCACGGCGCCACGGCCCAGCGCCTCCTCGGAGAGGGAGGGCTCGCCGGTGCGTGGGCGGCTGGCGAGGTCCTCCGCCATGACAGTGGGCTCGTCCCCGCGGGCCGCCTCGCCCACCAGCGCGAGGCAAGCCGAGCACCCGTCCAGGTGCGCCTCCACGGCCTGCGCCTCCGCGCCGCCGAGGGCGCGCTCGCAGTACGCCAGGAGCGTGTTCTCGTCAGGGCAGCCCATGGTGTCATCGCAGCAGACGCCGCATGCTCAGCTCCAGCCCGCTCAGGAGCGTCTGCATCAGACTGTCCAGCTCTGAATCCTCGACCTTCAGCCGGTGCCGCAGCTCCTCGTGGGCCCGCCGGCGGAATGTGTCCCGCGCGGCCTTCAGCCAGCGCGTCATGGTGGCGCGGCTCACCCCATACACGCGGCCAATGTCCTCCACCCCCACGTTCTCCACGAGGTGGAGGCGAAGGAAGGCGCGCTCGCGAGGCTCCAGCGCCGCCAGCGCGGCCGCGATGGCGGCATCCAGGTCCGCGTGATGCCGGTGCTTGAGCGCCGCGAAGGACGCGCCGTCCGTCGGCAGCAGCGCCAGTCCCAGCGCCTCCAGCGGCGGCCGCGCGGCCCGCTCGCGCAGTTCGGTGAGCGCCAGCCGAAGGGCCACGGTGCGCACCCAGGCCTCCAGGGGGCCGCGCCCGTCGTACTCCGCCATGCGCGGAGGGGCATCCCGCCGGGGCAGCAGCAGGCGCTCGCGCACCCGCTGCATCGCCTCGTCCACCACGTCCGCGGCCATCCCCCTGCGCGCCAGCGCCTGGCGAGCCGGGGGCAACAGGCGGCGCTCGAAGTGGGCGAGCGCCTCCGGCTGTCCCCGCGCGCAGGCGCACGCGAGGTACAGGTCCTCCACGTAGGCGGGGACGGCCTGGGCCTCCCCTCCGGCGGCGGTGCGGGCCGCCAGGTGGGCCAGGAAGTCCTCCTGGGCCAGCACGACTCCGGGCCACGCGGAACGCGCCCGGAGGTACAGGCCTTCGCGAGAGGCGGGGGGCAGCATGGCGCCGGGAGTGTACAACGCCGTCCTCGCTACTCGATACCCAGGTGCCGCCGCACCTCGGCCGCGTAGGTGTAGACCTGCTGGAGGTACTGGGCGGAGTCGTTCTCGGACGGAGGCGCGTAGCGGTAGACGAGCGCCTCCCAGTTGCCGCTGTCGATTTCGCTCCGGTAGTACGTCCCGAGCAGCTTGAAGTACGCCTCGATGCCCTGCTCCATCGTCGGCCAGCCCGCGAAGCTGCCCGCCGCGCCGGGAGAGGTGAAGGCGTCGTAGGCCCCCTCCTGCCCCACGAACTTGAGGTTGCCGGGGTTGTTGTGCTCGCGCGACAGCCCCGTGGAGCCCCACTGGGACTCCTTCCACAACATGGCGAGCGCCAGGTCGATGGGGACGTCGTACTTCTCGGACAGCCGCAGCAACTGCTCGCCCTGGCCGGCGAAGCCCGTCTCCGCGAGCGACCAGGCTCCTGGCGCCAGCCGCAGCGACTCCAGCCGAGCGCCCTGCGCGGAGAGGTCCGAGGCCGGCGCCTCGGTGGGCGCCACGCCCGGAGGCGGCTGGATGGCGGTGGCGAAGCCGCCCGCGTGGTGCGAGGCGAGGAAGCGCTCCAGCTGGTCCGGCGTCAGCTCACGGCAGGTGCTGGACGGGTCCTTCACGATGAAGTTGCCCTCGGGCGTCATCCCCGTCACGGCAATCCAGTGGCCGCCGGAGAAGTTGCCGGAGGCATAGGGCGGCTGCTCGTTGGCGAGCATCACGCTGCTCTCGCCGTTGACGGCGACGAGGTTGCCCGCCTCCAACTGCTGGCGAATCCAGCCCACGTCCGAGCCGGCGCGGGTCTCGGTCTGCAGCCCCAGGTTCGCGGCCATCTGCTCCATGCCCACGTAGCCCGTGCCCTCGGCGCCCATGCCGATGGAGTTGGCGAGCTGGTTGATGAAGGCGCCGTCCGACAGGCCGCCCCCCAGCCCGAAGCCCTTGGCAATCATCGCCAGCGTCGTGGGGCCGCAGTTGGAGAAGCGGTTCCAGTCGTCCTCGGTCCCCTCGGAGTTGATCTGGTTGATGTAGGGCACCGGATAGCGCTCGCCCGGCGTGGAGGGTGTCGCGCCAGGGCCACCCGGGGTGCCCGGCGCCGCGGTGCCCGGCGTGGACGGAGCCCCCGGCGATTCCGCGCCACCGGGAGCGGAACCCGGCAGCCCCGGCGTGCCCGGCGCCTGGGTGGAGCCGGGGACGGCGGGCACCACGAGCGTGCTGCCCGCATAGATGAGGTCCGGGTTGGTCAGGCCGTTGAGCTCCACGATTTGACGAGCAATCTCCTCCACCGGGCCCGGCACACCTTGCTGCATGAGGGCCCAGGAGATGTCGCCCACGGTGTCACCGGGCTGGACCTGCCAGGTGGTGGTCGCCGGCACAGGCGCGTTGTCCCCCGGCGAGGGCCGCATCGCACGCGCCGCCACGTCCGCGGCCGCGCCTCCCAGCCGCTGGAGCATGACCTGCTGCCTCACGGCGTCGGCGACCTCCTCGAGCCGCTGGCGCATGCTCTGCTGCTTCACGGCGCCGGCGAGCTCCTCGAGCCCCTGACGCATCTTCTGCTGCTTCACGGCATCGGCGAGCTCCTCGAGCCGCTGGCGCATGTTCTGCTGCTTCACGGCGCCGGCGAGCTCCTCGATGCGCTGGCGCATGTTCTGCTGCTTCACGGCGCCGGCGAGCTCCTCGAGCCGCTGGCGCTGCAACGCGTGCTCGACGGCCTCACGGAGCTCCTCCCGGGCGCGAGGCTCCAGCCCCTTCAAGGCATCGTGAGCCTGGCCTCGTGCGCGCTCGAAGCCATCAACGGGCAGCTGGCCAGCCCGCGCCTTCACGGCGGTGTGGGCCGCTCCTGGCTCCTTCTTGCCGAAACAGGTGGAAGCGGAACGGAACGGGGGAACGCGAGGCGAGGAAGAACGGATGGACATTGCATGCTCCTATCGGGGGAACCTTCGATATATTTATCGCCGCGAGCAATGAATTGTTTCGCATCACGGAGCCGTCCTCTGCATCGTCACCAGACGTTGCCGTCCATCAAAATTCACCAGCAATTTCAGCGGCTTGCGCGAAAATTCAAAAAGAATGAGCCACTAATCCGGCGTGCTCCGTCTTCAGTTGGGAGACAGCTCACAGCAATCACTATCATGAATTGAATTGTGAATCCTGTCGACCCTCACGTCGGTTCCGAATGCGAGCTCGGATGATGTGTTTTCCGATGCGAGCTCGATACGCATGGGGAGCGCTGGAGAACCTCATCAGCGTCGACGCACTGCGGAATGCGTGGACACCGAGAGAGTGTGACTCGCCGCGTCGCGAGCATTTGACGCATCACGACAAACCCCAGGCGACAGCAGGTCTGGCCTGTCTTGCCGATAATGCGGGAGGTGCCTTGAAATTTATTCCGGACCGACCTACGCGTTGACTCGCGGGTCAATCTGCAGTGGGCCCGTCCCCCAAACAGGAGCCCCTCATCATGCGAAACGCTGTCCGGACACTCGTTCTGGCTGTCGCAGCACTTGGCTTGTGGGCGAAGCCCGCTCACGCGGATACGTACACGAAGACGCGCTATCCCATCGTGCTCGCGCACGGCATGGCGGGCTTCGATTCGCTGTTTGGCGTCTATGACTACTTCTACGGCATCGGCTCCGACCTGCGCTCCGGCGGCGCGACGGTGTACGTGACGAGCGTGCCGCAGTTCAACACCACGGAGCAGCGTGGCGAGGCGCTGCTGGCGCAGGTGAAGGACATCGTCGCGCGCACCGGCAAGGGCAAGGTGAACCTCATCGGCCACAGCCACGGCGGCCTGGACGTGCGCTACGTGGCGGCGGTGCGGCCGGACCTGGTGGCGTCGGTGACGACGGTGGGCTCGCCGCACAAGGGCGCGGACCTGGCGGACTACCTGCGCGGCAACATCCGGGGCGGCTCCTTCGCGGAGAGCGTCCTGGCCTACTTCGCCAACAACCTGGGCACCATCCTGGGGCTGCTGTCGGGAAGCACGAACCCGCAGAACGCCATTGGCGCCCTGGAGGCGCTGAGCAAGACGGGCACGGCGGCGTTCAACCGGAAGTACCCCGCCGGCATCCCCTCCAGCAGCTGTGGCCAGGGCGCGGCGACGGGCACGCAAGGCCAGCGCTACTACTCCTGGTCTGGCACCGACCCGTTCACCAACCTGATGGACGTGTCCGACTACGCGATGAAGCTGAGCTCGTTCTTCTACAGCGAGGCGAACGACGGACTCGTCGGCAGGTGCAGCTCGCACTTCGGCACGGTGCTGCGTGACAACTACGACATGAACCACCTGGACGAGGTGAACCAGGTGCTGGGGCTCACCGCCTTCTTCACCAACCCGAAGACGGTGTTCCGGGGTCACGCCAACCGTCTGAAGGGGCTCGGCCTCTAAAGGCCGTCCGCGAAGGAGCGCCATGAAGAGCCGCACCGTCATTCCCGTGGCCGCGCTGTGCGCCCTGCTGGGTGCCGTCGGCTTCTCATGGTGGAAGGCCCGGGCGACGCCCCCGCCGCCCGGGCCCGCTGTCACACACGCCCCACCGCCGGTGGCCGCGGCCCCGGCTCGCGCGGCCGTGCCCCCAGGCCCCGCGCCCATCGCTGCGGCCTCGCCATCCGAGCCGCCACTTCCGCCGATGCCCGGCTCGCTCCAGGACACGGAAGAGGACGGCGCGGTGCGGGTGGACGCGTCGGGCCACCTGGTGGTGACGCCGGACCTGCGCCGCCTGTTCGACTACTACCTGTCCGCCATGGGCGAGGAGGAGCTGGCGGTCATCCGTGCCCGCATCCTCGCCTCGCTGCGGGCGAAGAAGCTTCCTGCCGCGGCGATGGAGGAGGCCGTGCGGCTGCTGGACGACTACCTCGCCTATCGCGACGCGGCCCGCACCTTCGCCAGGAACCAGCGCGGCGCGGACCAGGACCTGTCCGCGCGACTGGAGTCCCTGCGGGAGCTGCGCCGCGAGCATCTGGGCCCCTGGGCCGATGGTCTCTTCGGTGACGAGGAGCGCGTGGACGCGGTGACAGTGGAGCGGATGAAGCTCGAGCAGGACACGTCGCTGGCGCCCGAGGAACGCGAGCGCCGCCTGGCCGCGCTGGACGACCAGCTCCCCACCGACTACCGCGCCAGCCGCGACGAAGCCCTCCGGCCGCTCCAGCAGCAGGCCGTGGAGCGCGAGCTGGTGGCATCCGGCGCCACGGAGGAGGACCTACGGCAACACCGGCTGGCCACCGTGGGGCCGGAGGCCACCGCGCGGCTGGAGGCCATGGACCGCGAGGAGGCCGAATTCAAACGGCGGCTCGCGGAGTTCCGGGCGCGCCGCGAGGCCTTGGCCCAGACAGAGCCGGACCCCGTCGCCCGGCAGGCCGCCGTGCAGCGGCTGCTGTTCGACGCCTTCACCCCGGAGGAGCGCCTGCGCGTGGAGGCCCTGGACGCCATCGACGCGGCGGCCGGAGCGCCGTGAGCCTCACAGCGCCGGGTAGTCCACGTAGCCCTGTGGCCCAGGCGTGTAGAAGCTCTGGAATTGCGGCGGCGCGAGGTCGGCGCCGCGCTGCATGCGCGACACCAGGTCGGGGTTGGAGATGAAAGGCCGGCCGAAGGAGACCAGGTCGGCCTTCCCCGCCTCGAGCACCGCCTGCGCGCTTTCGCGAGTGAAGCCTCCGTTGACCATGATGGGCCCACCGAAGCCCTCCCGGATGGCCTGCGCCGTCGCCTCGAAGCCCTCGTGGGGATTCGACACCAGGTGCACGTAGAGCAGCCCCTTCAGGGACTGGGCCAGCGTCGCGTACTGCGCCTTCACCTCGTCATGAAGGGGGAGGTCGTTGAACGTGTTGTATGGCGACAGCCGGATGCCCACGCGCTCGGCGCCAATGGCCTCGGCGCTGGCCCTCGCCACCTCCACGACGAAGCGGGCCCGGTTCTCGACGCTGCCGCCATAGGCATCCGTGCGACGGTTGGTGTGCGGATGGAGGAACTGCTCCAGGAGGTAGCCGTTCGCGGCGTGGAGCTCGATGGCGTCGAAGCCCGCGTCGATGGCATTGCGAGCCGCCTGGACGAACTCCTCACGCGTGTCGCGCAGGTCCGCGTCGCTCATGGCCTCCGGCGTCGGATACGGCTGCAACCCTTCCGGGTCCGTATACATCTGCCCTTCGGGCCGGACGGCGCTCGGCGCGACGATGCGAGCCCCCGTCGGCATGTTGAGGGGATGCGCGATGCGCCCGACATGCATCAACTGGGCGACGATGCGCCCACCCGCGGCGTGGATGCTCCGGGTGATGCCGCGCCAGCCTTCGACCTGCTCCGCCGAGAAGAGGCCCGGGATGCGCGCGTAGCCCAGCCCGTTGGGAGAAGGCGCGATGCCTTCGGTGATGATGAGCCCCGCGGACGCGCGCTGGGTGTAGTACTCCCGCATCAGGTCATTGGGCACGCCGCCCACCGCGCGGCTCCGCGTCATGGGTGCCATCACGACACGGTTCGACAGCGCGATGTTTCCGAGACGATAGGAAGAGAAGAGGGCCATGGGGTTGCTCCGCGAAATCGGGACACCGCCAATCTGCGCCCGCCAGGGCCGTTGGCCAATGCCATGATTCTGGAAGTACTGTCCGGCCATGCGGACAATCCGTCAGGCGGATCCCAACGCGGTCATCGCCTTCGTCGAGGTCGCTGACCGGAAGAGCTTCCGCGCCGCGGCGCTCGCCCTGGGAGTGCCCAAGTCCACGCTGAGCCAGCGCGTGGCGGCGCTGGAGGCGCACCTGGGCGTCCGGCTCTTCTCTCGCACCACGCGCAGCGTGACGCTCACCGACATCGGCGCCAGCTATCTGCACGAAGTCGTCCCCGCCATCACCGCGCTCCGGGACGCCGAGGCCCTCGTCGGCAAGCTCCAGTCCCACCCGAGCGGGCGCTTGCGGATGACCACCCCGTTCGAGCTGGGACAGAGCGTGCTCGGCGACGTCCTCTCCACCTACGCGTCCCGCTATCCGGAGGTGCGCGTCGAGGCCGACTGCACGGACCGACGGGTGAACCTGGTCGAGGAGGGCTATGACCTGGCCGTGCGCATCGGCCCCATGGACGACTCACGCCTCATCGCGCGCAAGCTCGGTGAGCCTTTCCGGCTGGGGGTGTTCGCGAGCCCGACCTATCTGCGGCGCATGGGCGTTCCAGCCCGGCCGCGCGACCTGGTGAAGCACCGCTGCCTGGCGATGACGGGCGCCCTGACCCCCACCACCTGGAACTTTCGCGGCGATACGCGCGCGACCTCCGTGAGCATCGTTCCCAGTCTGTCCGTCAACAGCTTCCGGGTGCTGGTGGCGCTGGCGGAGGCAGACCAGGGGCTCGTCCGCCTGTCGGGGATTCATGCCTCCCCCGCCGTCGCCGAGGGCCGGCTCGTCGAGGTGCTGCAACGGTTCGCGCCGCCGCCCCTGCCCCTCTTCGCTGTCTACCCGAGCGCACGCAATGTCTCGCCCGCCGTGCGGGCCATGCTCCAGGTACTCACGGACTACTTCAAGCAGCCTCCCTGGTCACGATAGCAAGCGTCCGTCCTGTCCAAGCCCTATCGCACCTTCAAGCACAGACATGGCGCGCCGCAGTCCATTCCATGTCACGCAGGGTGCCCCGTGGTTCGTCCCCGCCCACGGACCATTCATCCCAGCCGGGGTGCAAGCCATCCCTGACACCCGGTACCCTACCGCGCCATGCGTGAGCAGGAGCAAGCCAGCCCCGGCGAGGTGCCCCCTCTTCCCTCCTGGGCCGTGTGGGCGGGCGCCACGGGCTGGTGGCTGGCGGATGCCCTCATCTCCGTGAGTCAGGTGCAGCTGCTGCAACGCATTGGCGAGGTGGAGGTCTCCGAGGGCGAGCTGTGGGGCATGTCGCTGGCCAGCTCGCTGCTCTGGGTGCCCATCACCGTGATGTGCCTGCGGCTGTCGGAGCGCGTCCCCCTGACGCGCTCGGGAATGCTCCGGGCCCTGGGCGTCCACCTGGGCGCGCTGCTGCTGGTCGTGGTGGGCCGCGCCACCTTCGTCATCCTCACCCAGGACCTCATCGGCTGGTACGAGCGGCTGCCCCATGTGGGCGACATCCTGGCCCAGAGCGTGGTCAACAACCTGCTGCCCTATCTGCTGCTGACCGCTGGAGCCCACGCGCTGGGACTCGCGAGGCGCGCGCATGTGCGCCAGCGCCGCGCCGACCAGTTGCAGGCACAGCTCGCCGAAGCGCGGCTCCAGGCGCTGGCGTCGCAGCTGCGGCCCCACTTCCTCTTCAACGCGCTCAATGCCGTGGCATCGCTGGTGCAGTCGGACCCGGACGCGGCCGAGCGGATGCTGGCGCGGCTGGGCGACCTCCTGCGCCACAGCCTGGAGTCCCACGGCCGCCAGGAGGTGACGCTGCGCGAGGAACTGGACGCGCTGGCCCCGTACCTGGACATCGAGCGAACGCGCTTCGGCCCCCGGCTCCAGGTGGATTGGAGGCTGGCGCCTGACGTGCTGGACGCGCGCGTTCCCTTTCTCGCGCTCCAGCCGCTGGTGGAGAACGCCATCCGGCACGGGCTGGCTCCCCGCGCGGAGCCCGGGCGCATCGAAATCACCGCCGAGCAAGAAGGCGACGCGCTGCGCCTGTCCGTGCGGGACAACGGCGTGGGGCCGCCCCCGGTGAGCCCGACACGGAGCGGCGGCGTTGGGCTGTCCAACCTGCGAGCGCGCCTGGCCACCCTCTACGGCGCGCGGGCCAGGCTGGAGCTGAGGCCCGAGACACCGCACGGCGCCGTCGTGGAGCTTCGCGTACCGCTGGCCCGCGTCGAGGCCAGGGAGGCGCCGTGAGCACCGGACACCCGGAGACCGAGCCCCAACACGCCGCGGCCCAGGGAGGCGAGCTCCGGCACCCGCCCCCGCTGCGCGTCATGGTGGCGGACGACGAGCCCCTCGCACGACAGCGCCTGCGCGCGTTGCTCGCCACGGAGCCGAACGTCGAGCTGGTGGCCGAGGCCGAGAATGGCGCGGAGGCCACGCGGCTGGTGCTGTCCCGGCGCCCGGACGTGCTCCTCCTGGACGTGGAGATGCCCGCCGGAGACGGCTTCGAGGTGCTGCGCGCCCTGCCCCCCGAGGCCCTGCCGGTGGTCGTCTTCGTCACCGCGTGGCAGCGCTACGCCTTGCAGGCCTTCGAGGCCCAGGCGCTGGACTTCCTCCTCAAGCCCTATGACCGGGAGCGCTTCCGCGCCGCGCTCGCGCGAGCCCGCGAGCAGGTGCGACTGCTCCGCCACAGCGAGGCCGTTGCCCGGCAGGAAGCGCTGCTCTCCGGCCTGGCGATGGCGGAGGCGCCGCTCAAGCGGCTGCCCGTGAAGGTGGACGGCCGCATCCGCTTCGTCGAGTGCGCGGCCATCACCCATGTGGAGGCGGACGCCAACTACGTGCGCGTCCACGCCAGCGGCGAGCAGCACGTCCTGCGTGAGACGCTGACCCACCTGGAGGAGCGGCTGGACCCGCGCCGGTTCCTCCGGGTCCACCGCTCCGTGCTCGTCAACCTGGACCACGTCCGCGAGCTGGAGACGCTCTCACAGGGAGAGTACCTGCTGGTCCTGGGCCCCGATGGAACCGCGGTGCGCACCGGGCGCAGCCACCGCGCCCGCGTGGAGGCGGCGCTGGGACTGGGCCCGGAGGGAACGGGCGCGAGGCGAGGCGCGGGTGAGTCCGCGCGCGAATCCTGAGATAGTCGCCCCTGAATGAAAATCTGGGTCGATGCCGATGCCTGCCCGGGCCCTGCCCGTGACATCCTCCTGCGTGCCGGCCAGCGCGTGAAGGTGCACACCGTCTTCGTGGCCAACCACGCGCTCTCCCTGCCCCGGCTGGCCTACGTCTCCAGCGTGCAGGTGGAGGCCGGGCTCGACGTGGCGGACCGCCACATCGCCCAGCACGCGCAGCCCGGAGACCTGGCCATCACCCAGGACATTCCGCTCGCCGCGCTGCTGGTGCCCAAGGGCGTCGTCGTGCTGGACCCGCGCGGGGAGGCATTCACCGAGGAGAACGTCGCCGAGCGGCTCTCCGTCCGGAACTTCATGCAGGAGCTGCGGGAGAGCGGCGTGACGACGGGGGGCCCGGATGGCTACTCGGCGCAGGACCGGCAGCAGTTCGCCGCGGCCCTGGACCGGGAGCTGACCCGGCTGGTGAAGGCGGAGCCCCGGTAGAATTTGTTCAATCCCTCCGGGCGCGGTGGGGGCATCCTCCTGGTATCCACACCCATCCAGGACGGTGCTCCATGAACGCCACGAAGACGCCTCCCGCCGCGACGAAGCTCCCCGACGGTCCCCGCCTCTCCCTGGCCCTGGTGATGAAGGACGCGCCCGCGGCGCTTGCCTTCTACACGCGGGCCTTCGGCGCAAAGGAGCTGTACCGGCTCACGGAGCCGAGCGGGCGCGTGGGCCACGCGGAGCTATCGCTGGGGGGCGTGACGCTGATGCTCGCGGACGAGTACCCTGAATACGACATCGTGGGCCCCCAGAGCCGCGGGGGCACCACCTGTTCCCTGAACCTCCTGGTCGAGGACGTGGACGCCGCCGCCCAGCGCGCCATCGACGCGGGCGCCACGCTGGAGCGCCCCATCCAGGACGCGTTCCACGGCCACCGCGTCGCCCACCTGAGAGACCCCTTCGGCCACCGCTGGACGCTGGCCACCCCGAAGGAGGACGTCTCCCCCGAGGAGATGCAGCGCCGCTTCACGAAGATGCTCCAGGGCTGACGCTAGCGCGCCAGCGACTTCACGAAGTCCGCGCGCTTCTGCACCGAGTCCACGGTGTCCAGCGAGAAGCTGCGCGCGTGGCCGATGTCCTCTCGCAGGAACGCGGCCACGTCCTCGGCCAGGGCCTGCACGGCCTTGCGCCGCTTGGGCGCCAGCGGCTCGAAGGTGTGCAGCACCACGTCGTCCGCCTTCGGGTCGAACTCCCACAGCCCCACCAGCCGCTCCCCGTCCAGCACGGGGCGCACGAACAGGTGGGCGGCCTCGCCCAGCGTGGACGCCTTGGTGGAACCCCAGGCCGGCACCTCGAGCCCGTGGTGCGCGGGGTCCGTCACCAGCGCCGGCCCACCGTGCGACGAGATGTACATGTCGTGCGCGGGCAGGAGCGACACGGACGTGGCCGCGGGGACCTTCTCGCGCAGGGCCTCCAGCATGTCCTCGGGCACGTAGGCCGCCTCGGCATCGCCCTCCACCGCCACGGGGACCAGCCCCGCCCGCGCCACCGCCGCCTTCGCGTCGCGCTGCGAGAAGGCCGCCCACGCCGCGAAGTCCTCCACCGTGGCCGGGCCGAACTGGCGGAAGAAGATGGCCGCCAGCCGCGCGTTCCGCTCCTCGGCCGCCGCGGGCACCTTGGTCCCGGTGAAGGGGTTGCGCGCCGGCAATCCCCAGAGGTAGCGCTCCGTGTCGAGCCGCCCGCCCTCCATCCGGCGCTCCACCTTGCCCTCGAACTCCAGGTGGCGCAGCGCCGGCGGCAGCGTCGAGGACAGTCCCACCTTCTTGCCCACCTCGCCCAGGCTGCGGACCACGCCCGCGGGCAGCGCCTTGCGCAGCGCGTCCGTGGACAATGGCCCCTTGCGCAGCGCCACCAGCACGGCCTCGGCCACCTCCGCCAGCTCCTTCGCGTCCAGCCCCACCTTCTCGTGCTCACGGTCGGCCCGCTTGCGGTACGCCTCCTCGGCCACGCGCAGCACCAGGGGCACGTCGGAGCGAGGCACCAGGTAGATGCAGCCACGCACCGCGGGAATCACCTGGAGCCGGGACGCCTCCGCGGCCGCGTCCAGGTCCGCCCGCCGCATCCCCGGCACCCGGGCGCGCACCGCCAGGTACACGTCCGCGCCGCCCAGCGTCCGCACCCAGCCGGTGGCCGCCACCACCTCCTCCAGGCTCCCCTTCAGCGGCGCCGCCAGCCCTTGCGTCCGCAGCCAGTGCACGCGGGCTCGGTCCAGGGTGATGCGCGGAGCGGAATCAGCGGATGCGGCGGCCTTGCGAGCCATGGTGTCTCCTCCTGGGCCCCGTCTAGTGCGCGGGGCCCCGGCTCCACCAGCGGCACCGCGTGCGGAAGCGCCCTGAACGGAGCGCGAGACTGTGGGGCCCGAAACGTCCGCCCCCGGGTGGATGCATACACCCCTGGCTGCGGCACCCCTTCGGCATTAGCTGGAGGCCATGCCTACTCTCGTCCTCGTCCGACACGGTCAGTCTCTCTGGAATCAAGAAAACCGCTTCACTGGATTCGTCGACGTGCCCCTCACCGAGAAGGGCCGCGAGGAAGCCCGGCTCGCGGCGAAGGCGCTCCAGGGAATGACCTTCGACGTCGCGTACACCTCGGCCCTCTCCCGGGCCCAGGAAACGCTGGCCATCATCCTGGACTCGCTTGGTCAGCGCGTACCCACCATCCGGGATGCCGCCCTGAACGAGCGCCACTACGGCGACCTCCAGGGCCTCAACAAGGCGGATGCCGCGAAGCGCTGGGGGGATGCGCAAATCAAGGAGTGGCGCCGCTCCTATGACGTGCCGCCACCCAACGGCGAGTCACTGGAGATGACCGCGAAGCGCGTCCTGCCCTTCTACGACCGCGCCATCGCCGGTGACCTGCGCCTGGGGAAGAACGTGCTCGTGGTCGCCCACGGCAACTCCAACCGCTCCCTGGTGATGAAGCTGGACGGGCTCACGGGCGAGCAGGTGGTGGGGCTGGAGCTGGCCACCGGCGTGCCCCTCGTCTACGAGATGTCGCCTGAAGGCGAGGTGCTCTCCAAGCACACCGTCTCCCCCTGAGGCCCGAACTGAAGAAGGGGGCTCCCTTTCCCCCCCGAAGTCGTGGGATACGCTGGGCCGCGCGTGAGCGGCTCAAGCCGTTGCAGGGGGATTTCCGTGTTCCGGACGCTGACTGCACGCCGTGCCGCAGGCGGTTGAATGCCACCGACCCTGGCGCGTCAGATTCTCCGAGCACATGAAAGGACGCTCCCCATGAAGGCCCTGATCACCTCCCTTGCCCTCCTCTTCGCCCTTCCCTCTCTTGACGCCCACGCTCAGGCGGACATGCGCCGCGGACCGCCGCCGGGCCAGCCGATGCCTCAGCACCACCCGTTCCCGCCGCAGCACATGGGCAGCAAGGTGGTCGTGGACCGCGATGAGCTGAACGAGCGTCTGGCCCGTCTGGAGAAGCAGCTCCAGGAGGCCGAGGAGCGGATGAACCGGCAGGAGCGAAACAAGTTCCGCAAGGCCCGGGAGACGCTGAACTCCGTGCAGGGCCTGGTGGCCCAGGCCCCGCTGCTGGCCACCGTCCTCCCGCCGCCGGCGCCGCCGCCGCCGCCCCGGCCGATGGTGCGTCCCATCTCGGAGAATGAGCTGCGCCGCATCAGTGACTCCATCGCCCGGCAGTCCTTCGCCGAGGACAAGATGCGCGTGCTCGTCTCGGCGGCCCAGCACCACCACTTCCTCGTGTCCCAGGTGGGGCAGCTGCTCACCCACTTCCAGTTCTCGCAGGACAAGCTGACGGTGGTCCGCACCCTGAAGCCCTACATCCTGGACCCGGAGAACGGCCACCTGCTCTACAGCTACTTCTCCTTCTCCAGCGACAAGAAGCAACTGGACGCGATTCTCGCGCAGCGCTGAGAGAACGCTGGCTGTGATGCGGGCGCCGCGGAGCTGACTCCGCGGCGCCCTTCGCGTTTCAGAACGAGCACACCGGACCGCGCGGGAAGCCACGTGCGGGCGGCACGGGAAGGAAGGCACGCTCCAGGGCCTCCGCGGCCTCGGCCAGCGGACCATGCGAGGCCTCGATGCGGGCGAAGCGCGTCCGCATCCGGTCCAGGATTCCCGCGGGAAGGAGCCGGCGCGCCAGGGGGAACACGTGGGTCTCCTCCACGGCGGTGTGACCGCGATACAGCCGCAGCCAGTCCTCGGCGGCGGACAGCATGCGAGCGGGGTCCGTCTCTCCGCCGCGCAGCATCGACTCGGCCGCGCAGAGGAGCTCCACCGCCTGCTCACTGCCCGTGCCGTGCTCGCCGGACACCTGCGCGAGCAGCCCGGGGGCCAGCGGCAGCCGGTGGGCCACCATCGTCTGGAACAGCACCATCTCCTTCGCGTGGTGGCTGCCGTCCACGAAGGTCAGGAAGAAGTTCCCCGCGCGAAGGAAGAGCGAGGCCGAGACGAACTCTCCCTCCCGCCCCTTCGCCACCGCCCGCTCCAGGACCACCAGCACGCGCTGGATGTGGCGGTGCTCCTGGTTCAACACGTCCAATGCATCCATGACCTATCCCCTTCACACCGTGCGGGAAAAGCGGGGCCGCTCCGCCCCCGCGAGATACGCGTCGAAGACCATCGCCACGTTGCGGACGAAGAGCCGGCCCAGGGGCGTCAGCTCGAGCTGCGTTCCGGTGCGCGTCACCAGACCGTCGTCCTCGAACGCGCGCAGCCGCTCCAGCTCCGGGGCGAAGTAGTCGGGAGCGTCCGCCCCCAGGTCCACCCAGAAGTTGCACATCAGCCGGGTGATGACCGCGCGGCGGCGCTGGTCGTCGGCCGACAACGCCAGGCCTCGCTCGGTGGCCAGTCGGCCCTGGGACACGCGCTCGTAGTAGCGCGGCAGGGGACGGACGTTCTGCGCGTAGGCGCCGTCCACGTCGCTGATGCCAGTGCTGCCCAGCGCCACCACGTCCGTGGCGGCCTGAACGGTGTAGCCCTGGAAGTTGCGTCCCAGCCGACGCTCGGCCTGCGCGCGCGCCAGCTCGTCCTCCGGCACGGCGAAGTGGTCCATACCGATGGGCCGGTACCCCGCGTCCACGAAGGCCGCGTAGGCGGCGCGGAACAACTCCAGCTTGGTGCGTCCTCCGGGGATGGCCTCCGCGGGCATGCGCCGCTGGTGCTTCAGCACGTCCGGCATGAACGCGAAGGAGTAGACGGCCAGCCGGTCCGGCCTCATGGCGAGCACCGTCTCCAGCGTGCGCGCCCAGCCCTCCGCGTCCTGGTGGGGCAGGCCGTAGATGAGGTCGAAGTTCACGCCCTTGAAGCCCAGCAGGCGCGCATGCTCCAGCAGCGCCCGCGTCTCCTCCGGCGTCTGGAGACGATTCGTGGCCTGCTGCACCCGCGGGTCGAAGTCCTGGAGGCCCATGGACACGCGGTTGAAGCCCAGGCCGCGCAGCAGCGTGAGCTGGCCAGGCGTCGTCACGGCCGGGTGGACCTCGATGGCCACCTCCGCGTCCGGGGCGACCCGGAAGTGCCGGGTGAGCGCCGTCCACAGGCGCTCCAGCTGCCGCTCGTCGAGGAAGGTGGGCGTCCCGCCGCCCCAGTGAATCTGGGACAGCGTGCGCCGCGCGCCGAGCCGCTCCACCACCAGGTCCAGCTCCATCACCAGGTGGTCGATGTACTGGTCCGCCGCGCTCCGGTCCTTGCTGACCACGACGTTGCAGCCGCAGTACCAGCAGAGGCTGCGGCAGAAAGGCAGGTGGACGTAGAGGGACAGCGGCTCGGTGGGCTCCCGGGTACCGGCCCGCGCGAGCCGCTCCAGCAGGTGCTCCGGGCCGAACTCCTTCCGCCACTCCGGTGCAGTGGGGTAGCTGGTGTAGCGGGGGCCGGAGACGTTGTACCGGCTCAAGAGGGCTTCGGGAGGCGTCGGGACTTCGTGGCGGGGGGGCTCCATCTCACCGCTTCACCGTTCCAAGCCTCGTGCCAGGATCATCCGTGACGGGCCCCAGGGTGGGAGGCTGCGAGGGTCGCGCAAGCCTTGCGGCCCCTCCCGCTCCCAGCGCAGCGCCTGCGCCAGGACACCTCGACCTACCCTCCCGCCGGGGCAGGCCCCAGGAACCGGGCCTCGATGCGCTTCACCTCACCCGAGGCCGAGTCCTCCACCTCCACGGTGAACGCGAACGGCGCCTTCACACCCGGGTCCACGGTGATGAACAGCGGCACTCGGAAGCTCTCCAGCGAGGCGAGCGTCACCTGCGACTGAGGCACCACCACCTCCGCGGACACGGGGCTGTCCACGCGAATGGTGAGCACCGTCTCCGTGGGGTTCTTGTTCACCAGGTGCAGCTCGAACTGGTTGCGCACCGTGCCCTGCTCGACGACGTAGGGCATGCCCTGGAAGCGCAGGAGGTTCGCCTCGAAGGGCACCCGCTGCACGAGGCTCAGCGCGAAGCCCACCACCGCCACCACCATCAACGCGCCGTAGATGAGCAGCCGGGGACGGAGGACGCGGCGCGGCTGCCCATCGAGCCCGTTGAGCGAGTCATACCGGATGAGCCCGCGCGGCTTGCCCAGCTTGTCCATGACGCCGTCGCACGCGTCCACGCACTGCGCGCAGGCCAGGCAGTCCATCTGCAAGCCATTGCGGATGTCGATGCCCGTGGGGCACACGGCCACGCACTTGAAGCAATCCACGCAGTCGCCGCGCGGAGGCGGCGCCGTGGCCCCCGGCGCCACCTTGAGCAGCCGGCCCCGGGGCTCTCCACGCCGTGCGTCGTAGCCGACGATGAGCGAATCCCGGTCCTGCATCGCCGACTGGAGCCGCCCATACGGGCACACCACCACGCAGAGCTGCTCACGGAACCAGGCGAAGTTGAAATACAGCGCGCCCGTGACGGCCATGGCCCACGAGAAGGCCACGGGCGAGGCCACCGGCCCCTCGGCCACCATGGCGACCAGTCCTCCCGCGGAGACGAAGAGGCTGAGCGCCGCATGGGAGATGAGCAACGACACCGCCGCATACGCCCCATGCTTGAGCACCGCCCGCACCGTGCGCGCGGGCGTCGAGGGCTCT
The DNA here is from genome assembly GCF_050038885.1 of Pseudomyxococcus flavus. Classification (NCBI taxonomy): domain Bacteria; kingdom Pseudomonadati; phylum Myxococcota; class Myxococcia; order Myxococcales; family Myxococcaceae; genus Pseudomyxococcus; species Pseudomyxococcus flavus. The sequence goes on from NZ_CP143624.1 coordinate 1,011,567, forward strand.
CGCGCCGCCTTCAGCCGCCGCTCGCGGGGCCCATCGAAGAAGCGCTCGATGGGGCGATAGACGGCCTCCAGGAACACCGTCTGGGGACACGCCCAGCCGCACCACACGCGCCCCAGCCACGCCGTGAAGAACAGCAGGCCGAAGCCCACCGACGTCACGAGGAAGAGAACGCGCCAGAAGTCCTGCGCGTTGTACGTGCCCCCGAAGAGGTAGAAGCGGCGCGCCGCCACGTCCAGGTGCACCGCGGGGTGGCCGCCCACCTCCACCAGCGGCAGGGCCAGGTAGATGGTGATGAGGACGGCGAAGCCCAACCGTCGCTTCGTGATGAACCGGCCGCGCACGTCCGCCGGGTGGAGCGCCAGCCGTGAGCCATCCGCGCGGATGGAGCTGAGCTGGTCGATGCGCGGGCCATTCCGCTGCGGTGCCGCCGACATGGCTGCTTCCTCTCCCGTGAGCTACGGCTGCTCGGGCTCGCCCTGCGGCGCCTTGCCGCCGGGCGCGTTGGTGCCCTTGAGCGTGAGCAGATAGGCAGTGACGGCCTTGACCCGCTCCGCCCCCAGGGTCCGCTCCCACGCGGGCATGCCCTTGGCCACCACGCCCTCCGCCACGACCCGGTGGATGGCCATGGGCGCCCCACCGTGCAGCCAGTTCGCATCCGTCAGGTTCGGACCGATGAGGCCCTGTCCCTGCGCGCCGTGGCAGGCCGCGCAGTTCGCCTGGAACACCTGCTTGCCGCTGTCCAGGGAGGCCGGGTCCTGGGCCAGCGCCAGCAACATATCGTCGGACACCGGCGTGTTGTCGGCAGCGCGCTTCGCCACTTCCGCCGTCTCCGCGGCGTACTCGTCGAGCTGCCCGGGCCCCGCCTCCGCGATGTGGAACCAGAACCAGTAGCCCACGCTGAAGACGATGGACGTCCAGAGGATGAACAGCCACCAGTTGGGCAGGTGGTTGTCGTGCTCCTCGATGCCGTCATAGACGGAATGCACCAGCGACTTGTCACTCATGGCCGCCCTCTCCCTGCTCGCTCAGCGGCATCCGCGCGAGCGCGTCGAAGTCCCCGCTGCGCCGCGCCACGAACACCCACGCGACGACGCCGAGGAACACCGCGATGAACAGGACCAACGCGAAGAGGGGCAGCTCGGTGAGCGACATCCCCTGATAGAATTGCTTGTACATCAGCGGTCCTCCTCACTGGTGATGGCGGCGGTGGGCAGTCGGCTGGGAGGCGCGGGCGCCTTCTCCGGCGGCGCGGGCAGATCCTGCGGGCCACGCCCCAGACGCTGGAGGTAGGCGATGATGGCCACCATCTCCGAATCCCAGGCCACCTGGACACCCTGCGTGGCCAGGTCCGCGGCGATGCCCTCCGCCTGCGCCTTCTGCCGAGCCTCGGCGCCGTCCACGTCCGCGTTGGAGTACGGCACGCCCAGCCGCTGCATCAGCGCCAGCTTCTTCGGCGCGTCCTTCACGGCGATGCGCTGCTCCGCCAGCCACGGGTACGGCGGCATGTTGGAGCCCGGGCTCGTCGCCCGAGGGTCCATCATGTGCGTGTAGTGCCAGAGGTTCGGATACTTGCCGCCCAGGCGGTGCAGGTCCGGGCCGGTGCGCTTGCTGCCCCACTGGAAGGGGCGGTCGTAGATGAACTCCTCCGCGCGGGACACCTCGCCGTAGCGCTGCGTCTCCGCCACGAAGGGGCGAATCATCTGCGAGTGGCAGGTGTAGCAGCCCTCGCGCACGTAGAGGTCACGGCCCTGGAGCTCCAGCGGCGAGTACGGCTCCTGGGCCTGACCGTGCGCCGGCACCGCCTGCTTGAGCATGATGGTGGGCAGCAGCTCCGCCACGCCGCCGATGAGGATGGCGATGAGCGTGAGCACGGTGAAGGCGAGCGGCCGGCCCTCGATGAGGCCGAACCAGGACGGGCGCCCCGCCTCGCGGTCGCGGCGGGTGACAATCCAGGCGAGCTCGCCCAGGGCGATGATGGCGCCCAGCAGCACCAGCGCGCGCACCGGCTTCGCCCAGCCGAGGAACATCGTCACGGTGAGGATGGCGATGGCGAACAGCAGCGGCCGGCCGGTGACGACCTGCACCCAGCCAGGCGTCGGCGCCGCCGCGGGCACGGGCTCGGCGGCGGGTGCGGGCGGCTCCACCACGACGGTGGTCTCCCCGTCCACGGCCTTGCCCGCGCGGGCCGTCTTCCACAGGTTCCAGGCCATCATGATGAAGCCGACCAGGTACATGGACCCGCCGACGAAGCGGACGATGTACATGGGCCGGATGGCCAGCAGCGTCTCCACGAAGTTCGGATAGAGCAGCGTGCCGTCCGGGTTCGCCGCGCGCCACATGAGGCCCTGCGTGACGCCGCTGATCCACATGGACACCATGTAGAGGAGGATGCCCACCGTCCCGAGCCAGAAGTGCGCGTCCGCCGCCTTGGGCGAGTGCAGCTTCGTGCCGTACAGCCTGGGCACCAGCCAGTAGAACATGCCGGCCGCCATGAAGCCGTTCCACCCCAGCGCGCCGCTGTGGACGTGGCCCACAATCCAGTCCGTGTAGTGGCCCAGCGCGCTCACCGACTTGATGGACAGGAGCGGCCCCTCGAAGGTGGCCATGCCGTAGAAGGTGACGCCCGCGATGAGGAACTTGAGGACGGGGTCCTCGCGCAGCTTGTGCCAGGCGCCCTTGAGCGTGAGCAGGCCGTTGAGCATGCCGCCCCACGACGGCGCCCACAGCATGACGCTGAAGATCATGCCCAGCGACTGCGCCCAGTCCGGCAGCGCCGTGTAGAGCAGGTGGTGCGGACCGGCCCAGATGTAGATGAAGACCAGGGCCCAGAAGTGGATGATGGACAGCCGGTACGAGTACACCGGCCGCTCCGCCGCCTTGGGCAGGAAGTAATACATGATGCCCAGGATGGGCGTGGTGAGGAAGAAGGCGACGGCGTTGTGGCCGTACCACCACTGCACCAGCGCGTCCTGGACGCCCGCGAAGACGGAGTAACTCTTCAGCGCCGACAGCGGCAGCGCCAGGCTGTTGACGATGTGCAGCACCGCCACCGTGACGATGGTGGCGATGTAGAACCAGATGGCGACGTAGAGGTTCTTCTCGTGGCGCTTCGCCAGCGTCCAGAAAAAGTTGATGGCGAAGACGACCCAGATGACCGCGATGGCCACGTCGATGGGCCACTCCAACTCCGCATACTCCTTGGAGGTGGTGATGCCCAGGGGCAGCGTGATCGCCGCGGCGACGATGATGAGCTGCCAGCCCCAGAAGTGGATCTTCGAGAGCAGGTCCGACGCCATGCGCGTCTTCAACAGGCGCTGGGTGGAGTAGTAGATGCCCGCGAACATCATGTTGCCCACGAAGGCGAAGATGACCGCGTTCGTGTGCAGCGGGCGCAGGCGGGAGTAGGTCGTGTAGGGGATGCCCAGGTTCGCCTGCCACCAGGCGAGCTGACTGGCCACCAGCGCCCCTACCGCCATGCCCACGATGCCGAACAGCACCGACGCGAGGATGAAGCGCCGGACCGTGGTGTCGTCATAGATGATTCGTTGCTGATGCACGGCTTCACTCCTGGGAAGCGGAGGGCGGAGGCTCGAGGGCGCGCGGCGCCGGAGCGGCGCTGTCGTCTTCGAGCGGGAAGAGGGAGAGCCGGTCGGCGTGCTCGTGGTCGCGGTGGCGCACGCTGTAGACGAACAGCAGCACCGAGCTGGCGACGAGCATCAGGCTCACGAAGACCTGGAGGACGAGGACGTTCATGCCGGCACCTCCCGCAGCGGCGGCGTGGGCGTGGCGGCGGCGCGCTCACGCGAGGCGGACAACCACCACACCGTGAAGAGAACGGTGGCCAGACTGGTGGCGGGCATGGCCACGGCGGCGCGCAGCGGCGTCATCCACCCGGCCAGACACACGGAGACGGCCACCACGTTGTAGCCCACGGCCAGCGCGAGCAGCCTGCGCACCACCTGCCGCAGCCGCGCCGACAGCCGCAGGGCCTCGCGGATGGCGCCGAGCCCCTCGCCGAGGAGGAAGAAGTCGCTCTTGCCCGGCATCACCGGCCGGTCGATGGCGGGCGTGCCCGCGCAGAGGGCCCTCTCGAAGGCGAGGCTGTCGTTGACGCCGTCGCCCAGGTACAGCGTGTCCGCCGCGTCCAGCTTCGCGACGGCCGCGGCCTTGTCCTCGGGACGCTGCCCTCCCAGCGTGCGCTCCGCGGGGATGCCCAGCGCGGTGGCCATCTCCTTCACGCGCGCGGGCGTGTCTCCCGAGATGAGCCACACCTCGCGACCTTCTGCCTGGAGCGCCTGGACCTCACGACGCGCGTCGGGCCGCACCGACTCCCGGAGCAGGAAGAAGGCTACGGGCACGCCGTCGCGGGTGAGCACCGGCCCCGCGGCGAGGCCCGAGCCGGACAGGAGGACCTCCACACGCGGGGGGGATTTCGGGAGCCGGTCCACGGCGCGAGACGGACCGGCTGGAACCGTGTGCGCACCGGCTGGCGATATCATCTCAGCGGCGCCCTCACCGGCCCTGGCGGCATTGAACACGCCCACCGGGGTGTCGGCCGCGAGCCGCCGGTTCGGCTCGTGGGGATGCAGCTCCGCCATCCCCGCCTCGGTGGCCCAGTCCGCGCGCCCCAGCCGCCAGCGCACGCCGCCCCGGTGCATCTCCAGGCCCTGCCCCGCGAGCTCCGCCACGCGCGCCTCGGGATTGAAGCGTGCGCCTTCCCGCGTCAGCGCGGCGGCCAGGCACCGGCTGGCGGGGTGATTGCTGCGCGACACCAGGTCGAACGCGAGGTCGCGCGTCGCGGGCGTCAGACCCCTCACGGCGGCGCGGTCCACCAACTCCAGGCGCCCCAGCGTCAACGTCCCCGTCTTGTCGAAGAGCACCTTCCGCACTCGCGGCAGTCGGTCCAGCAGGTCCGTGCTCCGGATGAAGAAGCCGCCGCGGCGCAGGCGCGCCTGGACCAGCTCGTAGGCCAGCGGCGTGGCGATGCCGATGGCGCATGGGCACGTCACCACCAGCAGCGCGACCGCCACCTCCAGCGCCTTGTCCGGCCCGGCGGGCCACCACAGCGCGAGCCCCAGCGCGGAGACGAAGAGCACGGTGGCCACCCAGCGGCGCGACACGCGGTCCCAGAAGCGGGTGTGCAACGCGGGGCGGCCCACCTCGGTGGGCACGCGACGGAGCAGCGCCACCAGTGGCGAGTCCGTGAAGGCCTGCTTCGCCTGGACGCGCACCGCCTCACGCCCGGCGTTGAACGCCCCCGCGGGCAAGGCCTCCCCCTGTCCCACCGCGCGCTCGCCGGGCTCGCCCGTAATCCAATCCGTGGACACACGGGCGCCCGAATCGAGCAGCACCGCGTCCACGGGCACCAGGTCCCCCGACGCAATCACCAGCACGTCGCCGTCGGCCACCTCGGCGGCGCGCACGGTGGTGAGCCGTGCGCCCTCCTCCCTGCGTACGAAGAGTCCCTCCGCGCCGTCGTCGTCCAGCAGGAAGCGCCGGTTGCGCTCCAGCACGCGCTGCTGGAGCCACCGCCCCACGAGCATCAGCGTGACGAAGGTATTGAGCGTATCGAAGTACGCCAGGTCGCCTCGGCCCCCTCGTGCCTGCGCCAGCGACATGCCGAACACCAGCAGGATGCCCAGGGCAATGGGCAGGTCCAGGTGCAGCACGCCGCGCCGCAAGCCCTGGAGCGCGGAGCGGAAGAAGGGCCAGCCGCCCACCACCACGACGGCGGACGACAGCCACAGGCTCAGCCGCGTGAAGAGGCGGAAGACGTCACCGTCCTCCGGCGTGAGCCCCACGTAGAAGCTCACCGAGAACAGCATCACGTTCATCGACAGCGCGGCGCAGATGCCCAGACGGATGGGCAGGTCCAGGCTCGTGCGCTCCGGGCGCTTGCGGCTGGGGCCGAAGAGATAGCCAAAGCCCTCCACGCCGCGCAGGAACTCCGCCACGTCGAAGGCGCCGCGCCGCCACTGCAGCCGCACCTTGCCCAGGGCCGGGTCCACCGTCAGGCCCGCCCCGCCCGGCTGCCGGCGGAACAGCTCGTTCATCAGCCATACGCATGCGGCGCAGTGAATGCCCTGCACGTCCAGCTCGAGCGCGCACAGCGGGCCGGGAATGGACTCGGCGCGGCTGATGAGCGGCTCCAGCCACGCGAACGCACGTTCCTTGCGCGGCTCAGCCGCGGGCGCCGTCTTTCCTTGCGCGAGCTGGTAGTAGCGCGTGAGGCCCTGCTCCACGAGCAGTCCGTGCACGGCCTCGCACCCCACGCAGCAGAAGTCGCGCGCCGCGCTCCCGGGCGGGACGGGACTGCCGCAATGGAGACAGGCGGCTGGAGCAGGCTCCGATGTCGTGGAGGCAGGCATTCACGGTGTCACCTTGCGAACGGCATGCCTGTTGCGATGCACCGTGTTCATGTCGCCCGAACCGGCCGCTGTCGCATCGCTGCTCCTCAGCCCCGCTCCCGCGCCCACCGTCATCGCCGGCGCACTCGGCGCGTTCGTGGTGGGCCTCACAGGCAGCGTGCATTGCCTCCTCATGTGTGGACCGCTGGCCTGCGCGAGCCTGCCTGGCGCTCCCGACCCGGAGGGGCGCAAGGCCGTCATCGCCTACCAGGGCGCGCGCCTGGGCGCCTACGCCCTCGTGGGCGGCGCGCTGGGCCTGCTGGGTGGAGGCGTCACCCAGGCGCTGGCGGTCTCCACGCGCCCCTACCTGCCCTGGCTGATGGCGGCGGCGCTGGTCGCCTCCGCCCTGGAGCTGGGAAAGCGCCTGCGCCCGCTGCCAGGCATGGCCCACCTCGCGCGGCACGTGACGCGATGGGGCGCAAAGTTTTCGTGGACGGGCCGCGCGAGCGCAATGGGTGCAGTGACTCCGCTGCTGCCCTGCGGCCTCCTCTATGGCGTGTTCGCGGTGGCGCTCGCGAGCGGCTCGTTCGGCGGTGGCGCACTGGTGCTCGCCGCATTCGCGCTCGGTGGCCTGCCCGCCCTGCTGGGCGCCCAGCTTCAGGCCGCGCTGTGGAAGCACCGCCCGAAGTGGATGTCCCTGCTGCTCCAGCGGGCGGTGCCCCTGGCCGCGGCGGCGGTGCTCATCTACCGCGCCGTGAATGTGAATAGCGGTGCGGCCAGTTGTCACTGAGCGGCCCGGGCTCAAGGCCTTCAACGTAGCGAGGCAACCGCCTCGAGCGCCGACGGCTCGCCCGCGACGAGCAGCGCGTCCGACGGGGTGAGCAGCCGGTCCGGGTCCGGCACCGGCAGCATGCGGTCCTGGAGCACGTCGTGCACGGCCACCACGTGCACGCGGTAGCGCTGCGGCAGGGCCAGCTCGCGGAGACTCTTGCCGTACCAGGCCTCCGGCACCGGCATCTCCTGCAAGCCGAACTCCGTGCCCAGCTGGACGTACTGCAAGAGCCGGCCACTGGTGATGCGGCTGGCCAGGCCCAGGGCGCTCTCCCGCTCCGGGAAGATGCTCTCCGTGGCGCCCAGCGCGTTGGCGATGCGCGCGTGGTCGTCCGAGCGAACCTTCACGTAGATGTCCTGGATGCCCGTATCCCGCAGCGCGAGCAGCGCGAGGATGCTGGCCGAGAGGTCCTCGCCCGTCGAGACGATGGCCGCGTCCGCCCCGCGCGCGCCCACCTCCTCCAGCACCTGGCGCTGCGTGGCGTCACCCACCATGGCCTTGGAGACGCGCGCGCCCAGGGCGTCGACCACCGCCGGGCGTGGGTCGATGGCGATGACGTCGTGCCCCTGCTCGTGCAGGCGCGCGGCGATGACCGAGCCGAAGTTGCCCAGCCCCACCACGATGATGCGTTTCATCCGTGCTCCTTAACCAACGATGAGGTCCTCTTGCGCGGGACGCACGTGCCGCAGGTGCGTCCGAGCGCGCAGGCTGAGGGCGGCGAAGAAGGATAGCGGGCCCAGCCTTCCCACGAACATCAGTACGATGACTTGGAGCTTGCCCGCCACGCTCAGCGAGGGTGACACGTCCATGGTCAGCCCCACCGTGCAGAAGGCGCTGACCACCTCGAAGAAGACGGGCAGGAAGCTGGCGCGCGCGACCGCCACCGACTCCGCGCCACGCCCCTCCGTGAAGCTGAGCACGAAAACGGCGGCGGTCATCACCCCGAAGGCAATCAGCGCCAGCGACACGGTGCGCTCGATGGTGCCCTCGGGAATCGCGCGCCCGTGAAGCTCGGCGTGCCGGCGCCCCCGGATGCGCGTGAAGGCGAGCGCGGCCAGCACCGCCAGCGTCGTCGTCTTCAGGCCCCCCGCCGTGGAGCCAGGGCTGCCGCCCACCACCATCAGCAGAATCGTGAAGAAGCCGCTCGCGTTGCTCACCTCGGCGTAGCTCACGCTGTTGAAGCCCGCCGTGCGCGCGGTGGCGGACATGAACCAGGCGTTGGCCACCCGGTCCACGTACCCCAGGTGCGCCAGCGTGCCCCGCCACTCGAAGAGCGCGAAGAGCACGGTGCCGCCCACCAGCAGCACGCCAGTGACGAGCAGCGCCGCGAATGTGTGCACGCTCAGCCGCCGGGTGCGCTGGCCGCGGCTGCGCCACCAGCGCAGGGCCTCCTCGCTCGACAGGTAGCCCAGGCTCCCCAGAATGATGAGGCCAGAGATGACGAGGAGCGTGACCGGCGCCCGGTTGAAGCCCACCAGCGAATCACTGAACGTGGAGAACCCGGCGTTGCAGAAGGCGCTGACGGAGTGGAAGACGGCATGCCAGAGCGCCTCCTTCCAGCCGAAGCGCGGCAGCCACAGCAACCACAGCAACAGCGCGCCCAGGGCCTCCACGTACAAAGTGAAGCGGGCGACCCGCAGCGTCAGCGACACCACGTTCTCCCGGTGCGTGTAGTCGATGGGTGCGCCGACGATGACCTCGCTCCGGAGGGAGAGCCGGCGGCCGAGCGCACCAATGACCAGGGTGGTGAGGGTGACGAGCCCCAGGCCGCCGAGCTGGATGAAGAGGAGCAGCCACAGCTGCCCCCAGCGCGTGAAGGCCGTCGCGGTGTCGACCACGGAGAGGCCCGTGACGCACACGGCGCTCGTCATGGTGAAGAGCGCGTCGAGAACGCCCAGGCGCGGGCCCGTATACAAGCCCGGAAGCCAGAGCAGCCCCGCGGTCCCCACCACGATGAGGACCGCGAAGGAGAGCACCAGCAGCATCGCCGGAGAGATGGAGAACCAGCGCAGCCAGAGCCAATGCAGGGGCGAACGGAGGAAGGAGTCCACGGGGTAGCGGCCACCATCCTCCAAGACGGTATCGGCTACCAGATTTCCCCTACGGGAATCCGCCTCGGTGCTAGGGCGAGCGCTCCGCGCTCACCCGCCGCGACGCCTGGCCCCCTTCCGCCGTCCGGGCGACGACGGCTCCTTCGGCAGGTGCCGCAGCCCCATCCAGCCGAGCGCCGCGACATGGCGTGCGACGTGATCCACCGAGAAGGAGCGCCCCTCCTCCGCCCACCACTGCCCCACCTGCGTCACCATGCCCACCAGCGCGTTCGCGTAGATGGGCGCGACGTCTGGGTCGTAGCCAGCGTGCTCGAACTCACTCCGGAAGATGTCCGCCACCCGCAGCGCCAGGTCGTCGATGACGCGCGTCAGCCCCCGCCGGCCGGCCGCTAACGGTGAGTCGCGCGTCAGCACCGCGAAGCCCGCGGGCTCTTCCTTGGCGTACGTCATGAAGGCCAGCACGGCTTGCTCGAAGCGCTCGCGTGGCGTGCCCGTAGCGATACTCTCCGACATCCGGGCCACCAGGTCATCCATCTCCCGGTCCACGATGGCCGCGTAGAGCCCCTCCTTCGCGCCGAAGTGCTCATAGACGATGGGCTTCGACACGCCCGCCTGCTGGGCAACCTCCTCGATGGAGGTCGCCTCATAGCCGCGCGAGGCGAAGACGCCACGCCCCACCTCCATCAGCTGGCTCCGACGCTCGGCACCCGACAGTCGCTTCTTCTTCGCCACGTTGACCTCAAACCTACCCATCGGTAAGTTACCCAGAAGAAACCTACTGCACCGTAACAACCACCTGGAGCTGGAGCCCCCATGTATCCCGACTCGCGCGGAGGCGTCTTCCCCGCAGCCACTCCGTCCGGTTGCGTCACGAAGACGCCGTTCACGGCCTCTTCCTGCGACATGCGAGGCCTGTCCTGAGCGCCCAGGCCGTGGAGAAGCCCAGGCTTCGAGGCGTCCTGCACCAGTTCGCCGCAACAGGCGCGCTCGGCGCGGGCTGCGTGCTCGTCTCGATGGCCCCCACCGACCGGGCGGCTGCCGCGGCGGCCGTTTATGCCCTCAGCCTGGTGGCGTTGTTCGCCGTGAGCGCGACCTACCACCGGGTGAACTGGTCCACCCGCGGCAGGACCTGGATGCGACGCATGGACCATGCCTCCATCTTCATCCTCATCGCGGGCACCTACACCCCTGTCGCGCTCCTGGGCATCTCGGGCGCCGTGGGGAATCGCCTGCTGGCCGTCATCTGGGCCGGGGCGCTGGCGGGCATCCTCCAATCGCTGTTCTGGATACAGGCGCCCAAGGTGGTGACCGCGGCAATGGCCATCGCCGTCGGCTGGACGTTGGTGCCGTACCTCGACGAAGCAAGGCAGGCGCTCTCCGGCCCCCAGCTTGCCCTCATCCTCGCGGGAGGTGTCGCCTACACCGCCGGCGCCCTCGCCTATGCGCTGAAGCGGCCCGACCTGCGCCCCGGCGTGTTCGGCTATCACGAGCTGTTCCACGCGATGACCCTCGTTGGAGCCGGGCTCCACTTCGCGGTGGTCCTGCGGCTCGTGCGCGCCGCGGGCGCATAGCGCTTCGAGGCGGCTGGAGACCTGCCCCAGCCACCTCGCGCCCCCTCGTGGTCCAAGGCACCTCGCCCTGAGCCGCTACAGCGCGCTGGGCCCCACGTCGCGGCTGAGGTCCGACTGGCCTCGCTCGAAAGCCCGATAAAATCCCCCCGCAACTTCCTCAGAAGTGCCGGGTTCATGCTTCCAGACACCTTGAGCCGGCGTGGCCGGCACGAAGCTGGAGGCGGACATGAAGCGGAACATCCTGGCGATGGGGACGTTGGTGCTGGGCCTGCTCACGGCGCTGCCCGCGAGCGCGGCGAAGGCGGACCGGCGGCAGGCGAACCAGCACGCACGCATCGCGCAGGGCATTCGTAGCGGGGAACTGACGGGCCGCGAGGCCGTGCGGCTGTCCGCCCAGCACCGCGAGATTCAGCGGGACATCCGCCAGGCGCGCCGCGACGACGGCCACATCGATGCCCGGGAGCGCGCGCAAATCAACCGCGAGCAGAACCAGCTCAACCGCCGCATCGCCCGGCAGAAGCACGACGGCCAGTCCCGCTAGCCCTGCCACGTGTTGGCTTGCGAAACCGTCACCGTGCCCATGCGGAGCCGGTAACACAAGCCCCGGCCACCGCCCGTGCACTCTTGAACCGACGGGGAACATGCGTGCGTGGGCGGCTTGACTAGAAACTGATTCTAGAATCAGATTCTAGCCATGGAGCGGAAACGCCGCAGTGCGACGGGCGAGCAGAGCCGTCGCGCCATTCTCGATGCCGCGCTCGAGTGCTTCTCCCGGTTGGGGTGGGCCGCGACGACCATCGAGGATATCCGGAAAGTCAGCGGCGCCAGCGTGGGCAGCGTCTACCACCACTTCGGTGCGAAGGAAGGCATCGCGGTGGCGCTCTACATCGACTGCCTGCGCCTCCATCAGGAGGCGCTGCGGGCGCGGCTGGAGCGGAAGCACGGCGCGGAAGCCTTCGTGCGGGCCGTTGTCACCCACCACATCGCCTGGTCCCGCGAACATCCGGAAGCCGCCCGCTACCTGCTGAGCATGCGGCGTGAGGAAGCCGTGGCCGCGGCCGAGCAGGAAATCCAGTCCGCCACGGGCGGCTTCGTCCGGGAGGGCTTCAGCCGGATGAAGGCCTTCGCCCAGGAGGGTGAGCTGCTGCCCCTGCCTCCCTCCGTCTATCTGCCGTTGATGCTCGGCCCAGCGCAGGAGCTGCTGCGCGCCTGGGCGCACGGTCACGTCGAGCTGAAGCCCGGCATCGAGAAGGTGCTCGCCGACGCCGCGTGGCGCTGCCTCCGGCCGGAAGCGCCTCCCTCCAGGAAGGTGCCGTGATGAGCGCCGACGCCCTGCCCTCCTCCGAGACGCAGGTCGTGACGGAGGTCGTCCAGATGGTTCGAAGAGGCGGCTTCCGCCCACGAGGACCATGCCTATCCGTCGTCCCCAACGCCGTCGCAAGCCAGGAGGAAGGCCCCATGAGCGCACTCGTCACGGAAGAGACCGAAGGGTTCGTGCGGAAGATTGGACTGAACCGGCCGGAGAAGCGTAATGCCATGAACATCGCGCTCATCGAGCAGCTCTCGGCCGCGCTGGGGCGGGCGGAGGCGGACGAGAACGTGCGCGTCAGCCTGCTCTTCGCGCACGGCTCCATGTTCACGGCCGGGCTGGACCTCATGGATGTGTTCCCCAGGCTCGGGGACGCCCAGACGTTGTTCAGCGCGGCGGGCATCGACCCCTGGGCGACGCACGGCCCCGCGAGGACGAAACCGCTCATCATCGCGGTGCATGGCAAGTGCCTCACGCTCGGCATCGAGCTGATGCTCGCGGCCGACATCACGGTGGCTTCCGAGGACGCCACCTTCGAGCAGATTGAAATCGACCGAGGCATCTTCCCCTTCGGCGGTGGCACGGCCCGCTGGGTGCGGACCATGGGCTGGGGCAACGCGATGCAGTACCTGCTGACGGGTGATGCGCTCGACGCGCGGGAAGCGCACCGGCTGGGGCTCGTCCAGAAAGTCGTCGCTCGCGAGGCACTGATGGACACGGCGATGGGCATCGCGAACCGCATCGCGTCGAAGGCGCCACTTGCCATCAAGGCGACCATCGAAAGCGCCAGGACGGCCGTCCTCGAGGGCGAGCGCGCCGCGGCGGAGAAGCTCCTGCCAGCGATTCAGCACCTGGCGACAACGGAGGACGTACAGGAAGCGCTCTCCGCATACTTCGAACGCCGGCCCGCGACGTTCCGCGGTCGCTGACCGCCCCAGGGCCCCGGAGCCTGACCATGCATCCAGAGCCCATTCGAGGGGAACCGACCTCACTGCGCGCGTCCGACGGCTTCCCCCTCGGCGCGAGCCGATTTGCCGCCACAGCCCCCCTGCGCGGCCGCATCGTCGTCGCGGGCGCGACGGGTGTTCCGCAGGGCTTCTACGCGAGCTTCGCGTCGCACGCGGCACACAACGGCTTCGAGACCCTGACCTTCGACTACCGAGGCGTCGGACGCTCGAAGCCAGCGACCCTGGTCGGATTTCAAGCGTCGTTCCTCGACTGGGCACGACTCGACCTGACCGCCGCGGTGGAAGCCTTTGCAAACGACGACGCCCCGCTCTTCGTCGTCGCCCACTCGTTTGGAGGCCATGCGCTGGGGCTCATTCCGAATCACCACCGCATCGCCGGCTGTCAGGCCTTCGCAGCCGGAGCGGGCTGGCATGGATGGATGTCTCCCCTCGAACGGGCGCGGGTCTGGATGCTCTGGAATGCCATCCTCCCGCCCATCGTGCGATGGAAGGGGTACCTGCCGTGGAGCCTCCTCGGGCTGGGGGAAGACCTGCCGCTCGGCGTGTATCGCCAGTGGCGCAGATGGTGTCAGTTCCCCCGCTACTTCCTGGACGACCCGACCCTGCCCGAGCTGGCGCAGCGGTGCGCACAGGTCCGCGTCCCCATCGTGGCCGTCAACGCGCTGGACGACGCGTGGGCCCCTCCGAGGTCCCGCGACGCCTTCCTGCTGAACGCCTACCCGCGTGCGACCATTGAGCGCGTGGACATCGATCCGCGCGAACTGGGCCCCATCGGGCATGTGGGGTACTTCCGGAAGAAGGCCCGCCCGCTCTGGGACCGGGCCCTGGCGTGGTTCTCCGAGCGGGGGCTCGAAGTGGACCACGGTCTGGCGTTTTCGCACGGCCCCACGCGCATTTAAGCTCGCTCGGATGAAGCCACGCGAAAGCCCCGCGGCCCTTCTGATTGCAGGTGCACTCGTGGCCGCGATCGGCGTGAGCATGACGCTCGGCATGCTGAAGCCACGGCCGCTCGAGGTGACCGACACCTCCCATGCCACTGACGCAGGTCAGGTCTCCCCCCGCCCCTGGGCCATTCCGCACATCCCCCAGGCCATTCTCGGGCTCGGATGCCTCGGCATCGGTGTGGGGATGATGTGGCACGGCCTACGGAGTCTTCGGACGAACCGGAGCCTGTTGTCGGAAGGGGTGGCCGTCGTCGGACGCATCGTTCGCGTCGTACATAAGAAGCACCAGAACGGCGGACTCTTCGTCACCTACCAGTTCGCGGACGAACACGGCACCGTGCACAAAGGCGTCCATCGAAGCTCGGCATTCGGAGACTCGACGTTCCATGCCGAAGTCGGCCAGGACGTCACGGTGCTCTACGACGCCCGGCAGCCCACCACGCACATGTTGGACGTGAACAACGTGCGGCCCGTGGACGCCCCGCGCCGTCGCCGGCCCGAGGCATCCTGACGTCGCCCCGCCTCAGGCCTGCTCGGTGCGCAAAGTCACCGGGTGGTCCTTGAGCCACGCCTGGCAGCGCTCGATGCGCGCGGCGGCGGCCGGCAGGCCCATGGTCAGCAGAAGCGCGCGGTAGGGCTCGAAGGCCTCCGGCGTCCACGCGGTGAGCGCCTTGAGGTCGGCCAGCGCCACCATCTCCTCGGGCGAGCGGCCCTCGGCCTCCTTCCGGGCCGTGAGCAGCGCGGCGAGCGTCATCCGCGCGGGCTCCGCCTCGAAGGCGATGGCGGCATCCATGTACGCCGTCCGGGTCGCTTCATCCGCCGCCGGGGCTTTCGCCTTCTCCCGCAGCCCTTCGAGCAGCCCCGAGAGGAAGTCCTCGTCGAGCGCGCCCTTCACCGCCCGCATCAGCTCCGTCACGGCTTCCCGGCGCACCGCGGGCTCCGTGCCCGTGGGCAGGTTCTTCAGCGCCTGCATCGGCTCCCAGAGGGCGCACGTCAGCCACAGCTCCTCCTCGGGCGAGAAGACGGCTGGCGACGTCGCGGCCCGCAGCCACGCTTCCACACGGGCAGCTCGCTCCTTGGCCTCGCGGGCGATGCGCTCGGCCAGCGCCGGGTCCTCCTGGACGTACTTGAGCAGCGCGCCCACATCGCCGCCCCGGGCCTGCTGGAGCGCGGCCTTCGCCTCCTCGGGGAGCGACTCCTCCTCCAGGCCCTTCACCAGCGCCTCGTACTTCTGGGACAGCTCCTTGTGCTTCGCGCTCCACTCGCGGAACTGAACGTCGAAGACGACGTCCAGCACGGGGATGTCCTCCGGCCGGGCCTTTCCCATCCGCTTGGACGCCGAAGCCAGCAGCGTGCCCACGCCAATAGCCCTCCGGTCCTCTGCGGACAGTCCCGGCGTGGACAGCTTGGACATCAGCGCGGCGCCGAGCGACGCCAGGAACGCGGGCGTACCGAGCGCACGCACCGTCCCCACCAGCAGCTCGCGCCGGGCGCTGGCGGCGTCCTGTTCCACGTTCTCGGACAGCCGGGCCAGCTCCTTCCCCACGTGCTCGGAGAAGGCCGTCACGTCGAAGCGCAGGCCGGGCAGCGGCCCCCACTCCGCCATCAGGTCCGCCAGCCGCTCCAGGGCACCGGACAGCTTGGACACATCGGGGTCGCCCAGCACTTCCATCGCCGCTTCGAGGTTGGCCCTCGCGGACGCGGCCGGGACGGCGGGCGGCGCGGCGCGGGCCCGGTCCTCGGCGGCATGGCAGACCTTGTACTTCTTGCCACTGCCACAGGGACACGGGTCATTACGGCCGGGCTTCTTCGAGCTCAAGAGGTCCTCAGGGGGTCGCGCAGGCGACAAGGAGAGTCCACGACGGCGCTAGGAGTAGGCATCCCCCCGGGCGCGAATCAAGCAGTGCCTGCATGGAAGGCGGCACGCTCCGCCTCCAGGTGCGCCTGTGCCTGCACTCCGCCCCGTGTCCGGGCAGGGAGGCCCTGTTCAGCTTCCCACGCAGGTGGACTCCGCATTCGTCGGCCTGCGAAGCCCTGATTCAAATGCTGGCGGCGCTGCCCGACCTGGACCGGTGAATTCGTTGTCATCGCCCCTGATATGCTGACTCGGTATTCCCGACACCTGAGGGGGACTCATGCAATTCCGTTGCTTTTCCTTGTTTCTCGTGCCCGCGTGCGCTGCGTGGCTCGCGTGCGCTGACGGAGAAATCGACGTGTCACCGGCGACGGGGCTGGGCCCGCCGCTCGCCACGGGCCTGACCACGGATGGGGGTACGGTGCTCGTGACGGCCTCCGCGCACTTCCACAACGCGGGCGGCATCACGGCGGTGCCGAGAGACCTGTCGGCCAGCAACCTGGAGATCCTCATCCCCAACGGCTCGACGTTCACTCACCTCACCGGCTCGGCGACCCCGGACGGCGGTTGGCAGTTCACGGGCGTACCCTCAGGCCTGTACTACCTGAAGAGCGGCTCCACCTACACCATCACGGACGCGAGGGAGGTGGAGCTCGACTCGCATGACCTGGGCCGGGCGGACACCGTCTTTTCCCCGGAGACCATCTCCCCCCTCGACATCAACGTGACGAACCTCGCCCCGTGGATGCCCTACCGGCGAAACACGGAGCCCGGCTCCAGCCTGCAGGTCGCCTCCGGGCAGGTGAACCTCGGTGCGTTCCTGACCCTCTATGAGGATGTGCCCGCCGGGCAGACGAGCCTCATCACGAGCCAGGCCGATATGTGGAACACCACCGGAGGGACGCCCATCTTCGAGGCGGCCAAAGGGGACCGGTTGTACGTGAACCAGCTCAGCCAGCTTGACGCGGGCACCCTGCCAGATGGCGGCGCGCTGGCATACAGCACCGTGGTGCGCAGCGTGGAGATGCCCGCCTTCGACTACGCGGCGGACGGCACGACGCCCCTGCCCGTCACCGGCGCGCTGCAGCCGGTGCCCCAGACGGCGTTCAGCGTCGACTGGCGCCTCTCCGAGTATCCCGGCCATGCCTCGACGGTCCACCCCACGGCCACGCCGGACACACCCGGGTTCTACGTCTACCCCTCGGCGTATGGCCTGAGCCATGGTTGGCTGGGCATCGTGGGCGAGGTGTTCACCCTCGAGCTTCCCGCAGGTACTTTGCCCGACTTCACACGCCCGCTGACGTACGGCAATCCATACCCCTCCAGTTGGGGGATGGTGGGCTACGCCCAGTATTCGTTCCGGGTCTGGGCGCCTTTCCCCGATGGCTCCGGTGGCAGTTTTGGACTGCTGGGTACCATGCTCACGCATGAGCGGCTGGAGGACCTCGTCGCCGGGCCCGTGCAGCCGCGCGTATCTCCACCCCGGACACTGACCCTCGACGGAGCGGATGCCATGACCTCGCTGCAGGTGGCTTCGCTCACCCCCGTTGTCGCCTGGCAGGCACCGACCCTGGGCTCACCCACCGCCTATCGGGTGGCCGTCTATGGTCGAAGCGGCTTCTCGCTTCGCCTCAAGGGATACGTCTACGTCCCGGGCTCGCTCACCCAGGTCCGGCTGCCCCCAGGGTTGCTCTCGTCGGGCGCCATCCACTATCTGCGACTGACGGCCATCGATGCCCCCTACTTCGACCTCAGCCGCCGGGGCTCCACCACGTACCTTCTGCCGAACAGGCAGGCGGATGCCCTGAGCGCCTTCTTCACCACGCCCTGAGGCGTCACGACGGTCGGGATGCGGCCCGGGCGGATAATCGGGCCGAGCATGCCGCGGTCTTGCGCGAGCGAGGGAGCAGGCAGGGGCGATGGCCCGAGCCTGCCCCTCACAATCCCAACCGCCGCGTCGTGCGAATCAGTCAGCGCCAGCGTCGAAGGCGGCACGCTCCGCCTCCGTGAGTGCCAGCGGCTGCGCACGACCACTCGCCTGGGCCTCAATCCCCGCCTCCAGCACGGCCTGGACGACCACGGCCTGGACGGGCGTCACGGGGTTGGGGGCGCCGCCCAGAAGCGCATCCCGGATGCCCGCGTAATAGAGCCGGTAGTCCCCTACCGACGCGACGGTGGGCGCGCCATCCCGCACAGGAGCCTCACCCCAGCCCGTCCCTTCCGGTGAATCCCCCATCACGAGGCGCGGCACGTGTGGGTCCCGTCCCAACGCCAGCCACGAGCCCCGCGCGCCATGCACTGCGAAGCGGGGCATCCGGGCCGCGACGAGCATGGACGCCTGAAGCACCACCTGCCGCCTCGGGTAGACGAGCGTGTACTGGAACCAGTCATCCACGAAAGCGCCCTCTCGAAGGGCTTCGCGGGTCCCGGACACCGAGTCCGGCAATCCAAACAGCTGCAGTGCCTGGTCGACGAGGTGTGGCCCCAGGTCGAACCACACGCCCGCGCCCGGCACCATCTGTTCCCGCCACTGGCTACGAACCTCCGGGCGGAACCGGTCGAAGCGCGACTCGACATGGGCCACATGGCCCAGGGTGCCTTCCGCCAGCAGCGCCCTCAACGCGAGGAAGTCGGTGTCCCAGCGCCGGTTGTGGAACACCGAGAGCAGCAAGCCGCGCGACGCCGCCAGGGCACGCAGCGCGCGGGCTTCGGCCAGGGTGATGGTGAAGGGCTTGTCGACGACGACGTGCTTCCCCGCCCGGAGCGCGGCCTCCGCCAGTGGAAAGTGCAGGTCGTTCGCCGTGGCGATGACGACCAGGTCCACATCGGGGTGCGTCGCCCCGGCCTCATGGGAACCACAGAAGGTGACGTGGGGCAGCGTGGAGCGCACCGCTTCTTCCTGGCGCGAGGCGACGACCTGGAGCACCAACCCGTCCACACCTTGAATCAGCGGGGTATGGATGTACCTCCCCGCGATGCCGTAGCCCAGCAGGGCCACGCGGAGGGGGGTTCGTCCCGGAGATGAAGAGGCCATGGCGCACCCTACCCTGGAAAGGGCAACGCCGCCCGCCGAGGAGGACGGACGGCGTCGCGTTCGGGAGCGGGCTTCCGGGGAGGCCCCGCCATCGAGGCATCCACCGCTCCCTTTTCTTCGAACCAGGCTCAGGTGTGGTGGTGCAGGCTCTCCACCAGGTACGGGTCGCCCACCGGCACCATCGGCGTCTCGCGCACGGTCCGCGTCACCGCCAGCGTGAAGAGCGCGCCCAGCCCCACGAAGCCGGCCAGCTCGAACACGCCCAGCGCCACGCCGTCCGGCTGGTGACCGGGCACCACCATCAGGTACAGGTCCAGCCAGCGTCCCACCAGGAGGATGGCGGCCACCCGCAGCAGGTGCAACGGGTTGCGCTTCGCCGGCCGAGGCAGCAGCAACACGAAGGGCAGCGCCCAGTTGAGGACGACGTTCGCGTAGAAGGCCACCGCCCACGTTCCGTGCAGCCGGTTGACGAAGTAGACGGTCTCCTCCGGGATGTTCGCGTACCAGATGAGCAGGTACTGCGAGAACCACAGATAGGCCCACAGCGTGGCGAAGCCGAACATCAGCTTGCCCAGGTCGTGCAGGTGGCTGGTGTTGAGCTGGGGCAGCGCGCCCGCGCGGTGGAGCAGAATCGCCACCACGGTGATGGCGCACACGCTGGAGCTGAGCAGGCCCGCCACGTTGTAGAGCGCGTAGATGGTGCTGAACCAGTGCGGCTCCAGGGTCATCAGCCAGTCGAACGCGGCCAGACAGAAGGTCAGCGAGAAGAGCACCAGGAACACCGCGGACACCGTCACGTTGCGCCCGGCCAGCTCCGGCGAGCGCTCCGTGTCCTGCCGCAGGGAGATGCGCCGCAGCATCCACGTGAAGCCCGTCCACAGCGTCAGCATCACCACCATGCGCACCGCGAAGAAGGGCACGTTGAGGAAGGCCGCCTTCTCGTGCAGCAGGTGGTCCGTCTCCATGACGCCCGGCTTCGCCCAGGGGTACAGCGAGGACACGAAGGGCAGCAGCGCCAGGATCGTCACCGCGCCCCACGGCACATAGGCCGCGAAGGCCTCCGGGATGCGCTTGAACACGGTGAACCAGCCCGCGTTGGCCACGTACATCAGCGCCAGGAACACCGCGCCGCCCAGGCCCAGGCACAGGAAATAGAAGCCATTGGCCAAGAGGCTCGTCAGGGCCCGCTCGCGTGCCAGGGCCAGCCCCGCCACCAACGTGCCCAAGCCCACGCCTGCCAGCACCTGCGCCGCGCGGTGCACGGCGGGGGGAACCTCGAAGCCGCTCGTCGGAGCGGCGGACACCTCATGCAGTGGAGCACTCATGGCACGTCCTTCCGCGCCGTCCGCGCGGGGTCCTGCAAGGTCCGGACGTAGTGGACGATCTTCCACCGGTCCTCCGGAGCCACCTGCGAGCCGTGGGCCGGCATCAGGCCCTGGCCGTGGGTGATGATGTGGAACACCTGCCCGTCGGGGAGCTGCTTCGCGTGCTCGGCCAGCAGCGACGGTGGCATCGGGAAGCGCGCCGTGACGAGGCCGTCTCCCAAGCCTTCCGGGCCGTGACACGGACCGCAGTAGCGCGAGAAGGCCACCTTTCCCCGCGCCAGCACTTCCGGCGACGCGGGATAGGGATTCCGGAGCTCCCGCCCCGCGCGCACCGCCTCCTCCGGCCCCGCCGCCAGGTGCAGCGGCTGGTGCCCGCGCGGCACCGTGCCCTTCACCGGTGCCAGCAGCGTCTTTCCATCCACGGTGACGGGATTGGCCGCGAAGCTGTCATACGGCACGGACGACACCATGTCCGGCGCGTACTCGAAGTTGGGCCGCGTCTCGTCCTGCTCGCAGCCCGTGAAGGCCAGACTCACGACCACCACGCCCAGGTGCAGCTTCTTCACGGCGCCACCTCCCGCAGGTCCGTCGCCACGGCACCGTGGCGGCGCATCAGGTCCTCGGCCGCGTCCAGCTCCGACGGGGCCGAACGCGGGGCCACCGCGATGGCGAACCGGTCATCCGTGACGCGCGGGAGCACCGGGCGCCGGCTCCCGGGAAAGAGCTTCGTTCGCACCAGGAAGGCCGCCACCGTCGTCAGCGCCGCGAAGAGCACCGTCAGCTCGAAGGACACCGGGATGAACGCGGGGAACGAGTTGAAGGGCTTGCCCCCCACGTTGAGCGGCCAGCTCACCACGCTGGTGTAGAGCTGGAGCGACAGCGCCAGCGTGCAGCCCAGCAGGCCCGCGCCGAAGCACACCCAGGTGAGGCGGCTGGGCCTGAGCCCCATGGCGTCATCCATGCCGTGCACCGCATAGGGTGTGTACACGTCGTGGAGGACGAAGCCCGCCTCGCGCACCGCCCGGGTGGCGTCGAGCACCTGCGCCTCGTTGTCGAAGTAGCCGATGAGAACCGGGGCACTCATACGGGTGCATCCTTTCGGGTGGCGATGGCCAGCGGCACCGGCGACACGGGCCGGTGGGCCACGGGGTGTGGCTCCTCGGCGGCCGGCTTCGCGGGCGGGTGCGGCTGCGCGTCATGTCCTTCGCGGGCGAAGCCCAGCACGCTCTTCACCTCACCGATGGAGATGATGGGCAGCACGCGGACGAAGAGCAGGAACAGCGTGAAGAAGAGGCCGAAGGTGCCGATGAAGGTGCCCACCTCCACCATCGTCGGCGTGTACATGGCCCAGCTCGACGGCAGGAAGTCGCGGTGCAGGCTGGTGACGATGATGACGAAGCGCTCGAACCACATGCCCACGTTGATGACCAGCGACAGGACGAAGATGGCGGCGGGCGAGGTGCGAATCTTCTTGAACCAGAAGAGATGCGGCGACACCACGTTGCACGTCACCATGATCCAGTACGCCCAGGCGTAGGGCCCGAAGGCGCGGTTCATGAAGGCGAAGCGCTCGTAGGGGTTGCCCGAGTACCAGGCGATGAAGAACTCCGTCGCGTACGCCAGCGACACCAGGCCACCCGTGACGATGATGATCTTCGTCATGTTCTCCAGGTGACGCAGGGTGATGAGGTGCTCGTAGCCCAGCACCACGCGGGTGATGATCATCAGCGTCAGCACCATGGCGAAGCCGCTGAACACCGCGCCCGCGACGAAGTACGGCGGGAAGATGGTGGTGTGCCAGCCGGGGATGACCGACGTGGCGAAGTCCATGGAGACGATGGTGTGCACGCTGAGCACCAGCGGCGTGGCCAGTCCCGCGAGCAGCAGGTACACCGTCTCGTAGCGGCTCCACGTCCGGTGCGAGCCCGTCCACCCCAGCGACAGCACCTTGAAGACGGCCTTGCGGATGCCCGCCTTCGCCCGGTCTCGCACCGTGGCCAGGTCCGGAATCAGGCCCACGTACCAGAACACCGCCGACACGGTGAAGTACGTGGAGATGGCGAACACGTCCCACAGGAGCGGCGAGCGGAAGTTCACCCACAGGCTGCCGCGGTCATTCGGATACGGCAGCACCCAGAAGGCCAACCAGGGCCGGCCCATGTGGATGACGGGGAAGAGCGCCGCGCACATGACGGCGAACAGCGTCATGGCCTCCGCCGCGCGGTTGATGCTGGTCCGCCACTTCTGCCGGAAGAGGAAGAGGATGGCGGAGATGAGCGTGCCGGCGTGACCGATGCCCACCCAGAACACGAAGTTGGTGATGTCGAAGGCCCAGCCAATCGTCTTGTTGAGGCCCCACACGCCGATGCCCGTGGCCACCTGGTAGCCGACGATGCCGGCGCCCGTGCCGAGCACGGACACCGCGATGCCGAAGGCCACCCACCACTTCCACGTGGGAGGCCGCTCCATGGGGGCGCAGATTTCCTCGGTGAGCTCGCCCAGGGAGCGCGGCTCGGTGACGAGCGGCTCGCGCAGCGGGGACAGGTGCTGGTTGCTCATGTTCCGCTTCCCGACCCGGTGTTCCGGATCTTCGTGAGGTAGGTGATGGACGACCCGATGTTCAGCTCCTCCAGCAGCCGGAACGCGCGCCCGTCCTTCGCGAGCCGCGCCACCTGGCTGTCGGGGTCGTGCACGTCGCCGAAGTGGATGGCCTTCGCGGGGCAGCTCTGCTGGCAGGCCGTCTGGATGTCTCCATCGCGCAGTGGGCGGCCCTCGCGGTTGGCGGCGGCCTTGGACTCCTGGATGCGCTGCACGCAGAGCGAGCACTTCTCCATGACGCCCCGGCTGCGCACGACGACGTCCGGGTTGAGCACCATCCGCTCCAGCGGCTCATCGTGGGGATAGTCGAACCAGTTGAAGCGGCGGACCTTGGTGGGGCAGTTGTTGGCGCAGTACCGCGTGCCCACGCAGCGGTTGTAGACCTGCTGGTTGAGCCCCTCGCTGGAGTGCACCGTGGCCAGCACCGGGCACACCGACTCGCACGGCGCATTCTCGCAGTGCTGGCACATCATCGGCTGGTGGACGACCTGGGGATTGGCCTCGTCACCCTGGTAGTACCGGTCGATGCGCATCCAGTGCATCTCGCGCCGGCGCAGCACCTCGTCGCGCCCCACGCTGGGGATGTTGTTCTCCGCCTGGCACGACACCACGCAGGCCGAGCACCCCGTGCAGGCGCTCAGGTCCACCGCCAGCGCCCAGCGGTGCCCCTTGTACTCGTGGCCGGACCACATGGAGAGCGAGTGCCCTCCCCCACCGTGGCCCGCCTGCACCTCGTTGCCAGCGCGCGGGTTGGCCAGGAAGGCGGCCAGCTCCGCCTCGCGCACGTGCGGACGCCCCTCCAGCCGGTGATGCGTCTGGGTGAGCGCCAGCGGCTGCTGCTCCCCCGTGGCCTCCACCGTAACCCCCGGCACCGTGCGCCGCGCGCGCCCGTCCGTCACGGTCGACAGGGGATAGACGTTGACGCCGATGCCATCCGCCACGCGTCCGGCCTGGGTGCGGCCGTAGCCCACCGGCACGGCGATGACGGAGGGGTGCGTCCCCGCCTGCACCAGCACGGGCACCGACACCGACCGGCCGCCCGCGCGCACCTTCACCACGTCGCCGTCCTTCAACCCCAGCGCCTTCGCGCGGGCGGGGGCGATGCACGCGGGGTTGCCCCACGTCGCCTTGGTGATGGGGTCCGCCATCTCCTGGAGCCAGCCGTTGTTCGCGGGAGCGCCGTCGCGGACGGCCACCGTGGGGTACAGCACCAGCTCCCACTCCACGGCGGGACGGGCCACGCCGGCCAGCGCCTTCGCCAATCCCTCGACACGGAAGGCTGGAGCCTCGGCCTGAGCTCCGGGCAGCGTCACCACGCCCCGGCGAAGGGCGTCGTCCCAGAAGGCCCCGAAGCCCAGTGCCGTCGCGCTCACCCGGGGGAAGACCTCCGCCTCCCACCGCGCGCGGAGGAAGTCGTAGTGTGGCTGGGGCGCGCCCGCCCACTGGAGCAGCGACTCCACCGCGCTGCGCGTCTCGTGCAGCGGCGCCACCGCGGGCTGGCGCAAGGACACGACGCCTCGGCGCACCTCCGCGTCGCCCCACGACTCCAGCGCCGTGGCGTCCGGCGCGTGGAGCCCCACGTGGGTGGCCGTCTCGTCCCGCCGGTCGCTGGTGGACAGGGTCAGCGGCACGTTCTTCAGCAGCGCCGCCAGCTCCTCGCCGCGTGGGTCGGTGTAGACGGGGTTGGCGCCCAGGAAGAGCACCGCGCCCACCGTGCCCGCTCGCAGCTCCGCGAGTAGCGCGTCCAGCGACAGCGCGTCCGCATCCAGCGCGGTGCCCTCCGCCAGCGACACCGTGCGGCCCTCGTTGCCCAGGAGCGCGTTGGCGGTGTTGACCAGCACCTGCGTGGCCACGTCGTCACCGCCCGCCACCACCAGGGCGCCCTCGCGCTGGGCCCAGAGGTCCTCCGCGAGCGCTTCCCGCGCGGCTTCGTCCAGCGTGGGCGCGGGCAGCGACGGCAGGCCGGGCAGCTCGCGGCCCGCCTTCACGGCCAGCAGTCGCACCAGGTCCGCGAGCACCAGCGGCAGCTCGGACGGCGCCACCACGAGCCGTCGGTCCGCGGCGGCCCCCGTGAGCGTCATCATCGGCTCGACCTGATAGTGCCGCGACATGGTCCGCTTGCCGGCCGCGTCGCGTGCCTCCGTGTACTGGCGGGTGAAGGCCACCGGCGACACCCACGTCCCCAGGAAGTCCGCTCCGAAGCTGGCGATGACGGTGGCCTCGTCGAAGCGGTAGTCCGGGACGGCATGCACGCCGTGCGTGACACGGTGGGCCTCGGCGATGGCGGACAGCTCGCCCAGCGGCTCATCGCGCACGGTGCGCGCGGTGGGGTACGCCGCGAGGAAGCGTTTCACGGCCGCCTCCGCGGTGGGACCCAGGTGCCAGGGCAGCACCACGCGGATGCCCTGCCCCGCCTCGGTGGCCTTGCGCAGGGCCTGCTCGACGTCCGCGTCCAGCTCCGTCCAGGCCACGCGCTTGCCGGCCCGGGTGGGGAAACGGGCACGGCTGGCGTCGTAGAGCGACAGCACCGACGCCTGCCCCACCGCGCACACGCCGCCGCGCGACACGGGGTGCTCGTCGTTGCCCTCCACCTTGATGGGGCGCCCATCGCGCGTCTTGAGGAGCACGCCGCAGCGGGCGCTGCACCCGTTGCACGTGGACGCGTACCAGAGCGCGAGGCCCGGCGTGACCTCGTCCGGGCGCGCCACATAGGGGATGATTTTCTGAACCGGCGCGCGCTGGCAGGCCACCATGGCCGCCGCGGCGCTCAGGCCCATCAGCTTGAAGAAGTCACGGCGGCTGCGCTCATCCGGCGGCGTGGCGGCGACGCCCACGGGCAGCGGCTCGGCGAACTCGTCCTGTGCCTGGGCGAGGACACCCGGGTCGCTCGCGCGCTCGGCCAGGCTCTGCCAGTACTTGGGAAGTGGGTCGGACATGGGTGGGACTCCTCAGCGGTGGCAGCTCGAGCAGTCCGTGGGGGGCTGCAGGACGCGGGGTGCCTTCAGGGGCTCGGGGGCGGGCGCGCCGGACGACAGGGCCAGCAGTTCGCCCGCGCGGGGCGCGGAGGGCTTCGGGGCCGACACCTGCTTCGCCGCCGTGTCGCGGTGGCAGTCCAGGCACCAGCCCATCGTCATCGGCTCCTTCTGCTCCACGCGCACCATCTCCTGCACGGGCCCGTGGCACGTCTGGCACTCCAGGCCCGCGCCCACGTGGCTGGCATGGTTGAAGTACGCGTGGTCCGGCAGCCGATGGATGCGCACCCACGCGAGCGGCTTGTTCTCCGCCACCGCCGCGGCGACCTTCTGGATTTCGGGCGAGTCCGTCTTCACCTGCGTGTGGCAGTTCATGCACACGCTGGTGGCGGGCACACCGGCGTGGCGGCTCTTCTCCGCGCCCACGTGGCAGTACTGGCAATCCAGGCCGTACTGGCCGGCGTGGACGGCATGTGAGAAGGCCACGGGCTGCTCGGGCATGTAGCCCTGCTGGTTGTTGACCGGACCGCTGCACCCCGCCAGGGAGAGCGCGGCCAGGCAGCCCACCCAACCAGCGGCGAGCGCGCGGCGCGGAATGCGAGTCGAGGCATCTTTCATGACGGGTGCACCGCCGCGTCAGCCGGCGGTCTCCTCCCGAGGCGTGACGAGCAGGGGCGCGGCCACGGGCCCGGGCCGCGCGCGGATGAAGGGAGCCAGGGCCAGCATCACCATCCCGGAGAGGGTGTGGAGCTGGACGATGAAGGGGGCCTGCGCCAGCAGCGCCGCGTCCGGCTGGAAGGCGAGCACCGAGCGCAGGTACGGCACCACCACGTGGACGTACCAGGCCGAGCCCCAGCGCAGCGACACCGCCAGGTAGATGCCGGAGAGTGCCTGCGTGAGCAGCAGCCCCAGCAGCGCGGCGGCGCCCCACTGGCCATCCCGCGCGCGCCGCAGCGTCAGGCCCGCCAGCCCCCACGCGAGCAGCAACCCACCGATGAGGCTCACCGCCTCCAGCGTGAAGAGCCGTCCCGGCGACGCGTTGAAGGCCTGCATCACCCGGGGCGCCAGCAGCCCCAGCACGTGGTTGAGCGCGACGATGGAGGCCCCCGCCAGGACGGCCCGCCCCGGGGGGGTCCAGGGTGTCGGCGCGGCGGGCGTGGGCGCCGGCGTTCGCGCCATCAGCCGGCGCACCCCGCCGGCCACGGCCGCGCCCGCCGCCACGTAGGGGATGGCGGAGAAGAGGGCGTCACTCACGGCTGACCTCGCTTGGCCGTCGCGCCGAAGGCGACGCCCATGAACCCGAGCACCGCCAGCGTCCCGACGAGCCCCAGGTAGAAGAAGTCCCGGTCCGGGCGGGGCTTGCTGCCGTCGCGCGATGCGTCCGCGAGGAAGGCCTTGAGGGCGTACTGCTCCTCTTCCTCCAGCGGCGCCTTCGCGTACAGCGCGCCCATCATCGGCGTGTCCAGCTTCGCCAGCGCGGGCCGCATGCCGCGCTCGCCCATTCGGGCGAAGGCGAAGGTGAGGTTGGGCCCCAGCGTGCCGCCGCCGGCCACCCCCACGCCGCGCACGTCATGGCAGCCGAAGCAGGCGGGGCCGCCCTTCGCCAGCGGCTCGGTTCCCTCGAAGAGGCGGCGGCCGCGGGCAATCTCCTCCGCCGTCGCGTCCGTGCCCATCTTCGCCGCGGGCGACGGCTTGCAGGCGCCCTTCCCCTTCTGCGTGCAGTCGCGGAAGAAGGCGTAGAGGGCGGTGCGCTCCTCTGGCGTGAGCTGCTGGTCCGGCATGCGGATGCCGTTGAACTGCTCCAGCAGCGCGGTGGCCACCGGGTCGCCCGCGTCGATGACCGCGCCCGGGCTGGTGATGAAGCGGGTGACCCACGCTTCCTCGCGCCGCTCCAGCACCCCGTGCAGGTCCGGCCCCACGCGGTCGCCCTCGCCCACCGTGTGACAGGTCGCGCAGCGTTGCGTGAAGAGCGTCGCGCCCTGGGTGGCGCCCTGCGCTCCCGCCGCTGGCGCCACCAGTACGGCCAGGAGCTGAATGACGGGGACGAGCCCCCGCGCCCCGCGCGGTCGTCCTTCCTGGGCGTGTGTCCGCATCGCCGCGTGCCCCTCCTCGAAGGGAGGCCGGGCTCACTGCCCGGCACGCTCGACACGAATTGCAATGCGAGGGCCAGAATGACGAACGGCCAACACCCAGGCAGTCATGCGTGGGTGTTGGCCGTGGGAGCGCAGCATTTGCGCCGCGCGCCGTGATTCAGCGCAGCATTTACCCGCCGCGGCTCACATCGCCGTGCTGGTGAAGACGCCGCGGCCAATGGCCATGATGCCGCCGATGATGAAGACGAGGGACAGCACCACGCCCACCAGCGGCAGCACGAAGGCGGGCTGCGGCTTGCGGCGGTTGATGGACAGCGTGGCCTGCGCGGCGCCGACGGCGAGCACCATCATCACGATGTGACCGATGAGCGCCGGGTAGTAGAAGCGCGTCACCAGCACGCCGATGCCCAGCAGGAACTGGAGCTGGAGCAGCCCGGAGTACGCCGAGCCCAGAATGCGCCCCAGCTTGTCGAAGGGCTTCCGGGTGGCGAGCCCGAAGGCGAAGTACGCGAGGGCCAGGATGCCGGCCAGCAGCACCAGATAGCGGAGCCCGGAGTGGGCGTGGAAGAGCATTCGGTCCATGACCCCGCTGCTTAGCAACGCGCGGGGCGCCACGCACGCGTCAAGACGGGTCCGGCTTGGGCGTCTTCGCGGTGCTGGGGGGAAGCTCCGGCGCGGAGATGAGCTCGGCCGGGGGGAGCTCGCCCGTGAGGCTCTTGAGGAAGGCGACCAGGTCGTCCACCTCGGTGTCCGTCAGGGTGCGCGCCAGCTGGTGCTTCGCCATCAACCGCACCATCTGCGGGAGGTCCACCACGCTGCCGTCATGCAGGTAGGGCCCCGTCTTCTCCACGTTGAGGAGCGTGGGCACGCGGAACTTGCCCCGGTCCTCCTCGTTCTTCGTGGCGTCGAAGCGGCCCGCGTCCTTCAGCCCCGGGTAGTCCTCGATGAGGCCCAGCTTCTGGAAGGACGTCCCCCCCACCGCCGGCCCGTTGTGGCAGGTGGTGCAGCCCGTGGTGGCGAAGAGCTGCAGGCCGCGCTGCTCCTGCGCGGTGAGCGCGTCATGCTGGCCGGACAGGTAGGCGTCGAAGCGCGAGGTGGTGACGAGCTTGCGCTCGAAGGCGGCGATGGCGCGCGCGGCGTTGGCCATCGTCACCGGCTTCTTCTCGCCGGGGAAGGCCTCGCGGAAGCGCTTCGTGTACTCCGGGATGGAGCTCAGCGTGGCCACCACGCGCTTCTCGTCCGGCATGGCCATCTCCACCGGATTGAGGATGGGCCCCGTGGCCTGCTCCTCCAGGGTGTCCGCGCGCCCGTCCCAGAACTGCGCGATGTGGTTCGCCGCGTTGTACACGGTGGGCGAGTTGCGCGTGCCCTTCTGCCCCTTGTGCCCGTCCGACAGCGCCTTGTTGTCCACGCCGAAGGACGTGAGGCCGTGGCAGGTGTTGCAGGACACGTCATGGTTCTTCGACAGGCGCGGCTCGAAGTAGAGCATCCGCCCCAGCGCCACCTGGGCCTCGGTGTCCTCGGGCGGAGGCGGAGCCCCCTTGCGCGGCGGCAGCGGCTTGAAGAAGTGCGCCAGCTGCTCGGGCGTCATCGGCTTGGGCTCGGGCAGCTTCTCCGGCTCTGGCGCCGCCACGGGCGCGGCGGGAGGCGGCGTCCGCTCACACCCCGCGAGCGCACCGGTGCCCAGGGCGGACAGCGCCAGCAACGAAACCCACCGGTTCTGGAACATGAAGCCCTCCACGGCTGCTTCGATAGCGCGGCCCAAGCTACCAGCTAGGACGCGGAGAGGAACGCCGCGACGTGACAACCCTGCACGCCCGCTTTCCGGACCTATCAGCCACCGGGGTGCCGTCCCGCTCGGAGGGCACCCGGACGGGCAGCGGCGCCTGCGGGATTCCCGACAACGCGCTACCTCCAAGTCCCAGGCGCGTTTCGTGCGCCGGCCGACAGGGCGCCAGCCAGCGGAGCATCGCCATGCCAGGCCGGTGAATTGGCGGCGCGCGGCATCAACGACACCCGGGAGGATGGATGCAGGGCGACAGCGTCGGTGGGCCAGTGGAGGACGTGGAGGTGCTCGTCTGCCGGAAGTGCCTCATGAAGGGCGGCGCCCGGGCTGGCGGCCTGGATCTGCCGCGCTGGCTGCAGGGCACGCTCGCCGAACGGGGCCTGGGCGAGCAGGTCCGCGTGCTGCCCTCCGGCTGTATGAATCAGTGCCCGCGAGGCAAGGTCACCGTGCTGGTCACCAGCGTCTCCG
The DNA here is from genome assembly GCF_050038885.1 of Pseudomyxococcus flavus. NCBI lineage: Bacteria > Pseudomonadati > Myxococcota > Myxococcia > Myxococcales > Myxococcaceae > Pseudomyxococcus > Pseudomyxococcus flavus. The sequence goes on from NZ_CP143624.1 coordinate 1,041,720, forward strand.
GCCGGGGCGGTGCCCTGGTGACGGTGGACCCGAGGCTGCAACGCGAAGCGCTGGTAGAGCTCGTCGAACGCCAGGCGCGTGGCGAGCCAGCCCCGGACGTCCCCGCCCCCGCGCCCCTCGAAGGTGAGCGCCACGGAACGACGTAGCGGCCAGCGCCGCCGCGCCAGGTCCGGCGCCCCTGCTTCGCGGAAGAAGAGCCGGTCCACCACATACGCCACCGCGAGCCCCGATGCCGTCCCCACCGCGTCCCACGCCAGGTCCTTCAGGGAGAACGTCGTGCCGCGGCCCAGGTCGTAGAGCTCCTTGCCCACGCCCACGCCCATCGCGAGGCCCGCGCCCGTGAGCCAGCGCGCGGAGGGCGTGTCGAAGAGGAGCGCGCCTCCCCCATAGCCCGCGCCCGCGAGCATGAAACACGCGGCGAAGTGCTTGGGCTTGTCCGGCCCCAGCCAGTCATCTCCCGACGCCGCGCGCGCGGTGGGAGCAGTCAACAGGACGAGCAGCAGGCCGAGTGGCAGGTCTCCGGGCAGGCGCATGCGCCATCCCTGTAGCACCACACGACCCGCCAGGGCGCCCCGCCTCCGCGTGAAGCGCGGACGGAACGGTTCATGCGTTTTCGAGACGTGGCCCGAGTCACGGCCTATGCTGGAGACCTCGTGAGTCAACTCGGCCCTACCTTCACCTTCCAGAAGCGAGAGACCCGGCACCCCGGCCTCGACGCCGCGCGCGGGCTCGCGGTGATGGCGATGGTCATTGGCCACACGCTGGACGCGGTGTTGTCGCCGACGGTGCGTGAGGACGTGTGGGTTCAGCACTACTGGACCTGCCGAGGCATCACCGCGCCGCTGTTCCTGATGGTCGCCGGGTGGGCGGTGGTCGCGGCGCTGGGCTCGAAGCCCACGGCGGCCCGGGACACCTATGGCAAGCGGGTGCGGCGCGCGCTGCTACTCATCTTCCTGGGCTACCTCGTGCACTGGCCCGGGTGGTCCACGGTCATCCACATGGGGTTGACCGAGAAGATGCTGACCAAGGTGTTCACCTTCGATGCGCTCCAGTGCATCGGCTTCGCCCTCCTGGTGGGCTCCACCCTGCTGGCGGTGACACCGGGCCGCTGGGGACGCACGGTGATGCTGGCGGTGATGGCGGTGGGCCTGCCGTTGATGAGCGCCACCGTGCGGACGATGAGCGAAGGCCTGCCCGGACCGCTGACGCAGCTCATCGGCACGGATGGCTTCAGCCGCTTCGCCTTCTTCCCGTGGGCCGCCTACTTCTTCGCGGGGGCGCTGGCCGCGAACCTGCTGGGCGCGCTGCGTCCCGGCGTGCCGCAGGGGCTGGCGCTGCTGGTGCTGGGCAGCGGGCTCTTCTGGTTCATGCGCGGGCAGCCCCAGGACTGGGGCCCCGCCAGCGCGTGGCTGGTGGCCTACCGCGTGGGCCAGGGGATGATGGTCCTCGGCCTCGTCAACATGCTGCCCACGCGCGTGAGCGGCCTGCTGGCCCCGTTGGGGCGCCTGTCCTTGTGGGTCTACGTGCTACACCTGCCTGTGGTGTACGGCTGGTCCAGCTACCAGGGCCTGTCGAGCCGTGTGGGCCCCACGCTCAGCCTGTCGGCCGGCCTGGGCATCGGCGTGGCGCTGCTGCTGGCCTGCGCGCTCGTGGCCCGCATCGGGACGTGGCTGCGAGACCAGGCCCGGCCCTGGCGGACCGGCTCCACCACGCTGGCGGCCAGCGTCGGCAGCCTCGGCTCGCGAGGCAGCTGACGCCTCAGCCCCTCCGGGGCTCCTCCTCGGTGAACTCGGCGTCCACTTCCGCCTGCGGCGCCTGCGGACGCCGGGCGGGGGTGGAGGTGCCAGCGTCCTCCTCGATGACCCGCGTGTAGGGCGTGCGAGGCACGGGGCCTCCCGGGAAGGGGCCTCCCACCGATGCGTGGAAGCCGCCCCCGAAGGCGCCGCCTCCGAAGGTGGTGACGTGTACCGAGCCCTCCCGCACCTTGCGCTCCAGGGAGCGGCGCACGCGCGCGGAGATGAGGCGCCGCACCGGCGGCAGCAGGAGCAGCAGCCCCACCACGTCGGTGATGACGCCGGGGATGACGAGCAGCACGCCGCCCGCCAGCACCAGCACGCCACTGAGAATGCCCTCTTCGGGGACCTGGCCGCGCGCCATGGCCTCCCGCCACTGGCGCAGCACCCGCCGGCCTTCTCGCCGGGACAGCGAGGCCCCCACGAGTCCCGACAGCAGCACCCAGGCGAGCGTGGGCATGGGCCCTATCTGCCGGCCGATGGCCAGGAGCAGATACAGCTCGAGGAAGGGCACCACGATGAAGGCGATGAGGAGGAGTCTGAACACGCCCCCAAGGTAACCCTTCGGGAGGGGCCGTGCCGGACAACCGGACGTGCAAGTCCGACCCCGCCCTTCGCGTCAGCGCCCGCCCAGCTGGGCCACCAGCGAGTCCACGACCAGGTACAGGGCCACCAGGATGCCGATGGCGATGAGCAGGAAGCGCCCGGAGAGCTGGAAGCCGCGCTGCGTCTGCGTCTCCATGCCGTAGCTGCCCGCGCCGAGCGCCTCGGGCATGCCGGCCACCTCGCCCGCGTAGCGCGCGGTGCGGACGTACTGTTCCACCACGCCGGCGTCGTCCTTCGTGGTCAGCGGGCGGCCGAGCTGAGGGTCCATCAGCCGGACGTCGGCCTCGGCGGCCAGCGAGGCCGCCTCCGCCAGCACCTCGCGCACCAGGTCCGTCCGGTCCGACAGCGGCACGCGCAGCTCGGTGGCCACCACCTGGCCTCCCTCGCGCAGCTCGCCAATCTCGACGTCGCCATGCTTGAAGGGCCACCTGCGCACGCCGTCCGGCCGGACAGCCACGCCCCGCTGGGAAAGGAGGGCATCCACCCGCGCCGCCTCGTAAGGCGTACCCGGTGTCATCGTCTGGAGGAGCAACTCGTATCTCACGCGGGTTGCGAGTATACGCCGCGAACGCCATGCCCACCTCTTCCAAGCCCCCCCGCCCGCACCGAGGCGCCTCCCGGCCTCCCGCTCCGCCCCAGGGTCGGGGCCGTCCCCACGCTCGCCCCGAGAAGCCCGCCCCGGACCGCACCGCGCCCGAGCTGGGCCCGGACGGCCTGCCCCAGGTCTCCCTGCTGCGCCGCGGCGTGGAGCGCTGGCAGGGCGGACACCCGTGGATCTACCGCGCGGACCTCAACGGCGACCCGGGCCTGGCCGGCGGGGAGGTGGTGCGGGTGACGGACACCCGGGGCTGGTTCCTCGGCAAGGCCTTCTATTCGAAGCACTCGAAGATTTCCCTGCGCTGGCTCAGCTTCGACGACGTCGCGGTGGACGCGGACTTCTTCCGCGAGCGCCTCCAGGCCGCGGACGCGCTGCGCCAGCTCGCGCTGCCGGGCGAGAAGACGTACCGGCTGGTCCACGGCGAGGCGGACGGCTTGCCGGGCCTCGTGGTGGACCGCTACGGCGACTTCCTCAGCGTGCAGTTCCTCGTCCCCGCCATGGAGCAGCGCAAGGCGCTCATCGCCGACCTGCTCCAGGCGCAGTTCAACCCGCGTGGCATCATCAACCGCTCCGACGTGGGCGTGCGCAACCTGGAGGGCCTCACCCCGGAGAAGGGCGTGCTGCGCGGCGAGCGCCCCGGCCCGGTGGCCTTCGACGAGGGCCTGGTGAAGATGCGCGCGGACCTGCTGGAGGGCCAGAAGACGGGCGCCTTCCTGGACCAGCGTGAGAATCACGTCATGGCCTCGCAGTACGCGCATGGCGAGGCGCTGGACTGCTTCTCCTACGTGGGAGGCTTCGCGCTCCAGCTCGCCACGCGGGCGAAGCACGTCACCGCGGTTGAAATCTCCGACGCGGCGGCGGCCCAGCTGCGGGAGAACGCCGCGGCCAACAAGCTGGGCAACCTGGACGTGGTGGTGGCCAACGCCTTCGACTTCCTCCGCGACGCGGTGGACGAGGGCAAGCGCTTCGACACCATCGTCCTGGACCCGCCGTCCTTCGCGAAGAACAAGGACGCCATCCCCGCGGCGGTGCGCGGGTACAAGGAAATCAACCTCCGCGCCATGCAGCTGTTGCGGCCCGGGGGCATCCTCATCTCCGCCAGCTGCACGTACCACGTGGACGAGCAGGCCTTCGAGGACATGCTCGCCTCCGCCGCCGCGGACGCGCGCCGCCGCGTGCAAATCATCGAGCGGCGTGGCGCCGGCCGGGACCACCCCGTGCTGCTCAACCTGCGCGAGACGCGCTACCTGAAGTGCTTCGTGCTCCGGGTGCTGTGAGGCCACGCCCATGCGGACGCGGGACGACTCGGACGAGGAGGACGACGATGCCCCCCGGGGCGGCACCCGCGAGCGGGAACGCGCCCTGAAGGAAGTGCGCGCCATCTACCGCCAGGCGGACGCGGCCTACGCCCCCTACTCCTGCCCGGCCAGCGGCGAGTGCTGCCAGCTCGCCGTCACCCGGCGCCAACCCTGGCTGTGGCAACCCGAATGGGAGCTGCTTGCCCGCAAGCGCCCACTGCCACCGCCGCGCGCGGATGGCGGCTGTCCCTACCTGGACGCCACGGGCCTGCGCTGCTCGGTGTACGCGGACCGGCCCTTCGGCTGCCGGACCTTCTTCTGCGAGCGCATCCGCGGCCCCGCACGCCAGCCCGCGGAGACGGTGGCCGCGTTGCTGGAGCGCCTGGAGCGCGTGTCCCAGCGCATGGCCCCCTCGCTGAAGGCCCCGCGCCCGCTGCTGGACTGGCATGCAGAGGCCTGGGACGCCGCAGCGAATGCTTGAATTACAACGTTTTGATTCAGATCTTTACAGGAATTCACGGCGATATCGGTGAATTGAAACATCGAAGTGATGAAACACGCCGCACCCCAGGAGTGAGAATGATGCTGGGAGTGGTATGCCAGGGGTGGGGGCTCTTGCAGGTGAAGGACGCGGTACCGGTCCCCTGGCCTTCTGGAGTTCCTTGGACACCTCAGAAAGCGCCAAGCCCTTCATCGTGATTTCTCCTCGCTGGCTCGTCGCACCGCAGGAATTCAAAGGGACCCTGACCGCCTCGGAGGCCGCCGAGGCCATGGCCAAGGGCCTCCGGGCGTCCTCCCCTGACGTGGTACTGGACGTGGCGCCGCTCGCGGATGGCGGGCCCGGCACCGTGGACGCGTTGCTGACGGGCCTGCGCGGCGAGCGACGCCAGCAGGTGGTGCGCGGGCCGCTCGGCGCGCCGGTAGAGGCGCACTGGGCACTGGTGGAGGATGGCCGCACGGCGGTGGTGGAGATGGCCGCGGCCTCTGGCCTGACGCTGCTTCCCGCGGAGGCCCGCGACGCGCGGAATGCGTCCACCTACGGCACGGGCGAGCTGATGCGCGCGGCGCTGGACTCGGGCTGTGAGCGCCTCATCGTCGGCCTGGGCGGCAGCGCCACCACCGACGCGGGCACAGGCGCCCTCAGCGCGCTGGGCTTCCGCTTCCTGGACACGCAGGGCCAGCTGCTGCCCCCTGGGGGCGCGGCGCTGGGGCGGCTCGCCTCCGTGGACGCCAGCGGGCGTCACCCACGGCTGGGCGAGGTGGAGATTCTCGGTGCCACGGACGTCGCCTCGCCGCTGCTGGGGCCGGATGGCGCCGCGCGGCTTTTCGGTCCCCAGAAGGGCGCGGACGCGACGGACGTCGAGGCCCTGGAGGCGGCGCTGGCCCACGCGGCCGGGGTGCTGGGCGACACGCCCGCGGGCTGGCCCGGCGCGGGGGCCGCGGGTGGCTTCGGCTTCGGCCTGCTGTCGCTCGCAGGCGCTCGGCTGGTGCCCGGCTATGAGCTGGTGTCGCGCGCCCTGGGCCTGGAGCGGCGGGTGCTGATGGCGGACGTGGTGCTCACAGGCGAGGGCCGCTTCGACCGGCAGACGTCGCTGGGCAAGGGCCCGGGGGGCATCGCGCGGCTGGCCCGCGAGCATGGCACCCCGGTGGTGCTCTTCGCGGGTCAGGTGCGGCGCGATGAAGGCCTGGAGCTGGACCTCTTCCACGAGGTGGTGGAGCTGGCCTCGCAGCCACACCCCGGTGAGGACGCCGCGAAGGTGCTGTGCGAGGCCGCGGCGCGCTGGGCCGCCCAGCGGCTCAAGGGCCGCTGAGCAGAGGCGTCACTTCCCCGCGGGCTTGGGGACGCGGCCTCCGCGGAGCGCGAGGCCGCCGGCGTTGTCCGGCGTGGGATTGGAATCCATGGACGGGCGCTCCGACTCACAGCGCATTCTACTCAGGCTGAGACTCACGGCCATGGCACGGCGCCTGTTTCCACAGCCGCGGTGCGGAGAACATGCAGGGCACGGCCGGCGATGGCCACGAGCGTGAGAACCGGCAGCAGGACGCAAAGCACCACGACACTGATCCACCCGGTGCCGCAGGCTCCCAGGAGCACCCAGCCCCCGAGCACGAGCCACGGGAAAACGCCGACATCACGACTCGTGACAAGCCGCAAACTGAGCCCCGCGGTGAGCGTCGCGACCAGCCCACCGGCAAGCCCTGCCACGGCGCCGACTGCCATTTCTCCTACGTCCGGAGCCGCATCCGATACCACGCCGAAAGCCATCCCCAAGAAGATGCAGACCACCCAGGCCACGAGGAGCACACACGCCGAAGCGGCGGCTCCCAGGCCCGCAAGGCCGTAGCCGAGTACCCGTCGCCCAAGCTCACGCTGGCGCCCATTCGCGATGGCCCGGCCCGTTTCACGCATGCGCATGCTCGTGGCTCGCTAAGCGCCGACGTCCACCGGGTCCGTGGTCCGCACCACGCGCATGCCGGCCGCCTGGAAGTCCCGGAGGGCCTCGCGCGCCAGCCGGGGGAAGTCCAGTGACGGCGGCAGCGGGTCCAGCGGCGGCGCCGGCACCGGGCTCATGGCGTCCTCCAGGATGTAGACGCGCCCCATCCTCGAGGGGTCCGTCCGCTCGATGTGCCGCCGCAGGTCCAGCAGCGTGTTCAGCACGCAGTGCGAGCTGGCCTGGCCGAACACGTAGATGCGGTCAAAGGACATCAGGTGCTCGAAGAGGCGCGTGTTGAACGCCCCCACCTGCTGCCCCTTCACCTCCGTCACCTCGGGCGAGAGCACGGAGTAGTTCTCCGTGAGCGGGTGCTCGCCCTTGAGCTCGAAGTGCGTGGGCACGTCGCGGACCAGGGCGTGGAAGAGGCTCGCCTCGAAGACGGACGGCACCAGCGCGTGGCTCAGGCCCCCGAGCATCGCGTGGAAGGGCCAGACGGTGAGCACGTAGCGTCCGCTGGCCTCCAGTTGCTCGCAGTAGGCCAGGCTCTCCTCATGGAAGCGCGTGGCCCGCCACCGGCCCGAGCGCACGTCCGCGGCGGTGATGGACGTCAGCGGCGGAGGCGGCCGCCCTTCCGCGTCCCGCCACCAGGAGGGGTGGAAGACATGGAACGCCCGGTGGGTGTCCAGCGAGAACACCAGCTCCGTCACCCGGTCCAGGTTCGCGTAGAGCCAGCGCAGCGTGCGCTGCGTGTCCTCCACCGCGCCAGGAACGAAGAGACTGGCGCCCGGCGTGCAGAAGGCCACCTGCACGTCGATGCCGAAGGCGGCCACCCGCACCGCGTCCTCTCGAGAGGGACGAACGCGGTGCTCGGTCAGGTAGCGCAGGGCCTCCTCGGCCACCTCCGCGCCGCGCTCCAGGTAGAGCTGGCTGGCGCGAGCGTCCTCGTGAAAGCGGGGTATGGGCAAGGGCATGTCGGCCTCAGCGCTGCTGATGAGGAAAGTGACGCCGGTGCAGCGCGTCGACCAGCGCCTGCGTCGCGGCGGTGTAGCTCACGCGGGCGTCGGCGGCCGCCTCCTGGGCCCCCACGAGCGACGGCGCCTCCGGCTCGCTCTCCATGAGCGGGAAATAGCCATCGGGAACGGGTTCCCCCACCTGCCCCACGAGTCCGATGGGCCCGGAGCCATGACGACGGCGGAAGAGGACGGGCTCGCCCGGGATGCTCTTCTTGCCCTCGGCCATCTCGTTGCCGAACTTCATCACCGGCGTGTTGCCCGTGCGCGACAGCTTGTAGATGGCGGCCACGCGGTCCCGCGTGAGCGGGCAGTCCATGGTCCGCGCGATGATGTGCCCGCCGAAGCCGTAGAACTGGGCGGAGGGCTCCCAGCCCACCTGCCGGCGCAGCGCCTCGAACTCACGCGTGGCCTCCGCGTCCAGGCCATCCTCGAGGATGTTGACGGGGCGAATCCCGATGTCGCGCGCCCGCGTCACCGCATAGAGATACTGGAGCTTCTTGTTGCCGGAATCGAAGCGGATGGAGTCCTGGTTGGCCGGCTCCTCGCGGATGAGCTCGAAGGCCGCGGGAATGCCGGACGTGAGCGTGTCGAAGGTGTCCAGCAGGTAGCTGGAGCGCTGCGGCCGCCGCTCACGCATGGCCCGGAAGGCCGCTTCATCCGAGCCGTAGCGCTGGATGTGCTCGTGCCCCATGGTGCCCACGGGAATCATTCCCAGCTTGTACGCCCCCTCCACGTTGCTGGTGCGCGTGACGCCGGCATCCTTGCAGCTCTGCAGCGCCAGCTCGTGCTGCTGCAGACAGGTGGCCGCGCGCAGGCCGACCTCGAAGATGCGCGCCGGGTCCTCGACGATGTCCACCAGCTCCTGGACGGTGGCGTGCACGCGCTTCGCGTAGCCCTCCGAGTCCACCGTCATGGGCACCGCCTTCACGCCCACCGCGTCGAGCGTCTCCAGCGCAATGGCCTTCTGCTCTTCGCAGGTGACGGTGGCGAGCGCACGGCTCAGGGCCTCGCGGTCGGACAGCGCCAGGGTGGCGACCTGGATGCGGAAGTTGAGCTGGAGCAGCAACGGCTCCACCCACGACACCAGGGCGGATGGCCCGGTGAGCGTGAGGATGGGCTCGCGCGGGTAGAAGAGCGCGCCCTTGGGGATGGCACGGATGCTGAGTTTCTCACGGCGGAGGATGGCCGCCTTGAAGCCCACCCCCATCTCGTAGTCGTACCGGCTGAGGAACTCGTAGTCCTCGGCCTTGGGCTCCGGGATGAGCGACTGGACGAATGCGGCCACGTCGAGCGGCATCACCTGCAGACCGCCCCGGCGGTGCGAGTAGTAGAACGTTTCCCGACGAAGCGGCCAGCCCGCCTCCGCCATGCTGAACTTGTAGCCATCCGTCGCGAGCAGCGAGGTCGCCATCCTTGGGTCCTTCCTCCGATGCCGCGAAGAGTAAACGCGTCAGGGTTGCGTTTCCTATCCTCCCCCTTTGATTCTCGGGGCATCGCGAGAAAGCGGGGTTAAATGGAGGCGCATGTCCCCCGCCCCCACCCGCCGCCTGCTGCCCGCGCTCGTCGCCAGCCTGGGCGTCCATGGGCTCCTGTGGCTGGCACTGGAGGGTGGGGAGCCTGTCGCGCGGAGTCAGCCCCCCGCTCCTGCCCCTGCCCTCGAATGGGTCGACGTGGAGGTGGCGAAAGCCAGCGTGGCGTCCAACGTGGGCCCATCGGCCGATACGAGGGCAGCATCCCTGCCAGGAGTCGCCCCTCCAGCCAGTTCCGAGGCGCTCGCGCCAGAGGTGGCGCAGGGCCTCTCTGGCCCTCCGCCAGCGGCATCACCCGACGATGCGCCCAAGGCCGTGGCCGACCCATCAGGCCCGGGCGTCGCAGCAAGTCCACCCGGGACACCGCCGCCCGCGGTGCCCGAAGCCCCCAGCGCCGGGCCTTCACAAGCGCCTGTCTCCTCACCGCGCTTCGCCCAGGCGCAGTCCGGAGCCGATTCGCCACCACGCGAGGTGACGGAAGCGCATTCGGCGCCCGAGCCACTGGCACGCGACGCTGCCTCCATGCCCGAGGCGGCACGGCCCGAGCCCACCTCGCCCCTGCGCGATGCGGCAGTCGCGGACGCGCACTCCGCAACCCGGGTGTCCCCCCAGGACGTGCCCCCTCCGCCCTTCGCGGACGTTCCCCGCCGGGACGCACAGCTCTCGGAGCTGCCTCTCGCCGAGCGCTCCGCCTCCGACCGACCGAGCCTCGCCCCCACCACCGGCGCACAGCTGCTGCTCGCGGCCCGCCAGACGACGCCGCTCGCAGGCAGCGGGAGCGGCCCGGCCGCGGTGCTCGACGCTGGCGTCGCGGACCCGCGGGCCCCTCCCTCCGCCCAGGCGCTGGTGGAGGAGCTCGTCTCCGAAAGCGTCGGCCGTGGCCGGGTGGAGCGAGGCCTCGTGCACCCGTACTACGGCCAGCTCGGCAAGGCGCTGATGAAGGCGTGGGACGCCGACCGCTCCGTGAAGGAGCACGGCCTGCAGGGCTACTTCGACATGGGCATGGAGCGCGGCCGCGCGTACTCGCGCATGTGGAAGGAGCGCGCGGCGGACTATGGCGCCACGGGCTCGTTCGCCGCGAAGAACGGCCCCGCGGAGGACCGGCGCAGGCCCCTGAGCACGGCGGGAGACCCCACGCTCAACGCCCGCCGGGAGATGCGCCAGCAGATGCGCCAGGAGTTCAACTCCACGCGCCGCGCCCTCATCCGCGTCGTCCAGGACGCGCAGGGCCAGCTCCTCGACGTGCAGCTCCTGGACCCCAGTCACCAGCCCGAGGTCGACAAGGAAGCCATCAAGGACGTGCGCGCCGTGGCGGAGAAGCTGCCCCCGCCGCCATCCGAGGCCGTGGGCGGAAGGACGCGCCTCACCAGCGTCTGGGAGTTCGAGCTGATCATCTCCATCAGCCCGCCCATCCCCACCTTCAGCTTCGAGTTCGACGAAGCGCTCGGCTTCATCGACACCCGCTTGCCGCTGGACCGCCGCATCTACAAGCGCGTGCGGCTGGTCGAGGTCCGCTGACGTCCGCTCAGGACGCTCGGGACTTGCGCGCCGCCTTCGTCTTGGCCTTCGCGGGCTTGGCGATCTTCGCTTCCACCGCCGCCCGGCGCGTGCGGCCGGAGCGCGCCGGCGCCGCGACCTGGGGACCATAGATGCGCTCGTAGTCCCGCATGCTGCGCTTGATGACCTCGAGCGCCTCCGGCTGGTCATAGACCTCGGCGATCTCCACGCTGCGCTTCCCCTCGCCCGGAATCTGCTTGTACGTGAGGAAGTAGTGCTTCAGCCGGTCGAGCAGCGCGCGCGGCAGCTGCGCGAGGTGCTGCAGCTCGCCGTACACCAGGTCGGACTCCAGCACGGCGATGATCTTGTCGTCCGCCTCGTCGCCGTCGACCATGCGGAAACCGCCAATGGGAATGGCGCGCACCAGCAGGTTGCCGCTGGAGATGACCTTCTCCGTCAGCACGCAGATGTCGATGGGGTCCCCGTCGCCCTTGATGTCCTTGAGGCCCGTGCGCTCGGCGCAGCGCTTCGCCACCAGCTCGTCGCAGTACGTCTGGGGAATGAAGCCGTAGAGCGTCGGGCACTGGCTGCTGAAGCGCTGCGGGCGGTCCAGCTTGAGGATGCCGGACTCCTTGTCCAGCTCGTACTTCACCGCGTCCGTGGGGACGATTTCGATGTACGCGGTGACGATTTCAGGGGCGTCCTCACCCGGGGTGATGCCGTGCCACGGGTGCGCTTGCGACGTCGTCTGGATTGGCTTCTTCATGGAGTGTCTCCCGAGCGCTTGCACGCCTCGGCATAGAGTTCTGCGACCGCGTCCTCCAGCTGACGCGTGAGCGAGTCGCGGTCCTGCATCGTCAGGCCCTGGGTCATGATGGGCTTGCCCACCACCAGCGCCACCCGCTGCCCCCACCGCACGGCCCTGCCCCCCTTGGGAAGGATGAGCCGCGTCCCCGACACGGCCAGGGGAACCACCGGCACGCCCGATTGAATGGCGAGCGTCGCGGCCCCCTTCTTGAACGGCCGCAGCCGCCCGTCCGTGCTGCGCGTGCCCTCGGCGAAGAAGAGGACGCTGACCCGCTCCCGCACCGCCGTGACGGCCTCGGACAGGCGGGCCCTGTCTCCCCCGCCGCCGGTGCGCTCGACCGGGATGTTGCCCGCGTGCCGGAGCGCCGGGCCGAAGAGGGGGATGCGGAACAGCTCCGCCTTCGCCACGTAGCGCGTGTGCTTGCGGATGTGCGCGAAGTTCACGAGCGCGTCGTAGTGGGACTGGTGGTTGCTCACGAAGATGACATTCGTGTCCGCGGGGATGTTCTCGACACCCACCGCCTCGTGTCGCACACCCGCGGACGCCAGCAGCGAGCGCGCCCAAAACACCAGCACCCCGTCCGCGTCCCGGGCATCCCGCATCGACAGCACGGACACCACGGGAGACAGCGCACCGGTGATTCCTACCGCCGCCGTTCCAGCGAAGGCCGTCTGGAGGAGCTTTCGAATCAAACGAACTCGTGGGCGGGGAACAGGAGCACGTCCGAGATGCGCTGGACCCCGAGCAGCAGCATCAGGATTCTATCAAGCCCCACGGCGATTCCCGCCGAGGGTGGCATCCGCCCTACCGCGTCGAGGAACCGCTCGTCCAGTGGGTACACGGAGCGCCCCAGGCGGCGTCTGAGTTCCTGTTCTTCCACCAATCGGGTCCGCTGTTCCACCGGGTCCGTCAGCTCGGAGAAGCCGTTCGCCAGCTCCAGGCCCTTGGCATACAGCTCCACCCGCTCCGCCACCGCGGCGTCACCGGGCTTCAGCCGTGACAACGCCGCCATGGACGCCGGGTACTCAATCAGGAAGGTCGGGCGTTCGTGCCCCAACCCGGACTCCACCCTCTGGAGGAAGAGGTGGAAGAAGACGTCATCGAAGGTCTCTGCATCCCCCGTGCGCACACCGACCGCCTCCGCCGCCCGCTTCAGCGACGGACCGTCCGAATGCTGACGGATGTCCACGCCGGTGGCCCGCAGCACCGCGTCACGCACCGTCAACCGCTCGTACGGGGTGCGCGTGAAGAACGCGGGGTCCGCGCCGGGCTCGCCCTCCGTGGCGCTGCGGCCGGCCTCGGCCAGCGCCCCCTCCAGGTCCGCCATGATGGCGTGGTAGTCCGCCTGGGGCCGGTAGAACTCCAGCATCGTGAATTCCGGATTGTGGGTCGGTGAGACCTCGCCGTTCCGGAACACCTTGCACAGCTGGAACAAGGGCCCTGCCCCGTCCGCGAGCAGGCGCTTCATGGCGTACTCGGGGCTGGTGTGCAGGTAGAGCGTCCGCGCGGAGCCCACGTCGGTTTCCGGGATGAAGCCGGCCTCGAACGCGTTGATGTGCGGCTCCATCCCCGGGGTGGGGACGAGCAGCGGCGTCTCCACCTCCAGGTAGCCATGGGCGGCGAAGAAACGTCGCAGGGCGGAGTAGAGGGACTGACGTCCCCGGGCGGCCCGCCATTGAGAAAGATTGGGCATGGGCAGCGCGCAAGTAACATGAGGAGCCACATGCACCCAAGGATTCCCCTGCTGCTGGCCCTCGCCTGTTGCCTCAGCGCCTGCCCCAAGGGCCCCCCCGCCGACGCGCGGCAGCCCCTCTCCGAGAAGCAGCAGCTCCAAGCGGACGTCAGCGCCATGTCCACAAAGGCCGAGGCGCTGCTGGAAGCCCAGAGCCGCCTGGTGTGGGACTTCTGGACGGAGGGGCGCCACGTGGACGTCGCCTCGACGTACGCGGGCCAGGAGACGCTGTTCAGCATCGAAAACATCCGCCGCATCGACCGGCTGCGTCAGCTCACCGAGGACGCCCGCGAGGTGCGCGCCCTCACCGCGCTGCACTCACACTTCGCCGGGGAGTACCTCTCCCACGCGCTGGCGGAGTTCAACGACGCGGCCGCCAACCTGGAGGCGTCGCTCACCTTCACCGTGGACGGCAAGGAGCTGCGCTACCGCGACCTGGAGCGACTGCTGGCCAACGAGCGCACGGCGGCGCGAAGGCGGGCCATGTACGCGGCGGCCACGCCGGCGCTCGAGCGGCTCAACCAGACGCTGCGCCGCCGCGAGGAGCGCGCAGAGGAGCTGGTGCGAGAGCTGGGCTTCGCCTCCTACGAGGCCTTCGGCAGCGAGCTGCGGCAGGCGGACCTGGGGCGCCTGAGCGTGCTGGCGGAGGAAATCCTCCAGGCCACCCTGGCGCCCTACCGCGTGGTGATGGAGCGGCTGAGCCAGCGCGAGCTGGGCATGGCGTTCAAGGACATCACCCGCGCGGACATCCCCCGCCTGTTCCGCTCGCGCGAGGTGGAGGACGCGTTCCCCAAGGGCGAGTCGCTGCTCAAGGCCCACGGGACGCTTGCGGGCATGCACCTGGACCTGGGCGAGATGCCCAACGTCACCATCGACGCCCGCGAGGTGAAGGCCAAGAGCTCGCGTCCGCTGGCGCTGGCGGTGAAGGTACCGTCCGACGTGCGCATCTCCTTCAAGCCGGGCACGGGCGTCCTGCACCAGGCGCGCGTGCTGCACGAGTTCGGCCACGCGCTGCACGCCGCCTTCACCGAGGAGACGCGCTTCGAGCTGGCGCGGCTGGGCAACCCCACCGTGGGTGAGGCCTACTCCGCCCTCTTCGAGGACCTGGTGGAGGACCCGGTGTGGCTGGAGGAGCACGCGGGCGTCAGCGGCGAGCAGCGCGCGCAGTACCTGGCCGCGTCCAGCGCGCACAAGCTGTACCTCATCCGCCACGCCGCGGGCCGCCTGCTCTACCAGCTGGAGCTGCACCGCCGCGTGGAGGCGGACCCGAAGGCGCTCTACCGCGAGGTCATGTCGCGCACCGACGACATCCCGATGACGGACGAGGACGTCGAGCGCTACCTGGTGGACCAGGAGGACTTCTTCCAGTCCGCGGACAGCTTCCGCGCCTGGTTCCTGGCGGGTCAGCTCCAGGCGCAGCTCAAGGCGCGCTTCGGCCCCGCCTGGTGGCGCACGCCGCAGGCCGGCCAGTTCCTGAAGGGCCTGTGGGCCAAGGGCAACGCCCTGTCCGCGCGCGAGGTGGCCCAGGCCATTGGCGAGAAGGGCATCGAGCCCGACGTGCTGCTGCTGCGCCTGGGCACCACGCTCCAGGTGCCCATGAAGCTCAACCTGGAGGGCGTAGAGGACGCCATCCTCCCCGCCGCGCCAGGGCTGGAGGACTTCACCCAGCCCCCGCCCGCGCCGGGGCTCGAGGAATTTACCGCCCCTCCCGCCCCGCAGGCGCCGGCGCCCTAGCTAGAAGGGGCCGAACGCCGCCTCCAGGTGCTGGCGCACGTGCGCCGGCCGCGCCTGGGCGAAGGCGCGCATCGCGTCCACGTTGTAGCGCCAGGCCTCCACCGAGGCGGGATAGCGCCAGCGCGCGATGTGCGCGGGCATCTCCGCCTCCACCTGGGCCACCACCGCGTCCAGGTGCGCCGTCACGCGCTCCGGGGTGAACGTGTGGTCCAGGTGCCACAGGAAGCGCGACACGAAGCGGCTCTTGAAGTCCGGGTTCGTCAGCAGGCTGCGAATCAGGACAACGGACCATTCCGGCAGCGTCTCGTCCGTCAGCACGCGGGCCAGCGAGTCGTAGGCCGGGTCGCCCAGGAAGGCGCCATCCAGGTCGTACAGCAGCCAGCGCCAGCGGCCGTCCGTGGCCGCGGGCCCGCCGGCCTCCGGCTGGGTGTAGCGCCAGAACTTCACGTTGTTGTGGGGCCAGTCGATGTTGGCGAAGAAGACCTCGGCGATGACGTAGTCGGTGAAGTCATCGACATCCATCTGCGACGCAACGTGGGCGAAGTGCTCCGGCAGGGAGACGTCGTTCGTCCGGACGTAGTCGAGCAGCGCCAGGTAGGGCGCCTCGTCACCTTCTTCGCCGGTGTCGAGCACGCCATCCAGCTCCAGGATGGTCACCTTCTTGCGGTCGATGCCGTGGCGCGAGGCCAGGTAGTACTCGTCATACCGCTCGCGCAGCTCGTGCAGGCCCCAGTACTCGCCGTTGAGGTACAGCACCGTGGGGCGGCAGGCCTGCAGATGGAGCGACGTCTCGCGCAGCAGCCCCTGCAGGACGCAGTCGCGAATCTTGGTGTAGAGCAGGTCCTGCCCCGACGTGCGGACGATGAGCCGGGTGAACTGCTCGAGCGACGCGTCAGGGAAGATGGGCGCGTTGAACGTCTCGGGGCCATAGTCATCCTTCGCGTACAGGCGCAGGCTCTTGTGCGGCAGCGCGGCGCTCCCCGAACCGTGGATGCGCACGCCGGCCCCCTGCGAAATCACCGGCTGGCCCTCCGGGAGGAACCACTCCACGTGGAGCGGCCGCTCCCAGTCCTTCCCGCTCTGGTGGTAGTTGCCGTTGCCCCACATCCAGTCCGGACGCGGGTCCTCCGCGTGCGTCCGCCCCGGAACGTAGATGCCGTGCTCGAAGCCGAAGAAGTGCTCCGGGTCCACCGTCAGCGACATCACTGGCAGCGGGCCATGCGACGCATCGATGAGGTAGGTCCGGGTACCGGACGTGCCCGCGGGCGAGGCGCCCTGGAACTGCTGGAAGCGCACCACGGCGGCACGCCCCACCGGCCCCGCGGGCGGCTGCCACAGCCACTCCACCGGCGTCTCCGGTGGATTGGTGGGGATGAGGGAGAGGGGCGTGGGCTCGCCCTGCGAGCGCATCAACACCAGCGGCGCGGTGTATTCGGGCGAGTCGGGCGTGGGCGGCGAGCCATCCAGCGTGTAGCGCGTCACCAGACCTTCGGCGGTGGGGAGCGCGAGCAGCGACGCGGGCTGGTAGAGCGCGTGCGGCACCTGGAAGTCCAGAGGCTGGAGCGTCAGTGACGCGCGCCCGGGTTCGCCAGAGCCGTCATGCGCCACCACCTCCACGGAACGAGCCCCCGGCTCCGGCTGCCAGCGGAAGCTCCACTGGTCCCCGCGCACCTCGGCCCAACCGATGAGCACGCCGTCCACGCGGATGCCCACGGCCCGGATTTCACCCTCCCCTTGGACGGTCCCCCGCAGCACCCCGGCCACGTTGTCCATCCCATCGATGGAGACGAAGGGAATGGATTGTTCCTCGCGCGGCACGTCCACGGGCGCGGGGGCATCCTCCCGGCAGGCGGACAGTGACAGGGCGAGCAGCAGCAATACCGAGCGGGACTTGCAACGAAACGAATTCAACGCCTCATCTCCCTGGGAACCAACGGCCAGCCAAGCCTGGCGCGAGGACGGTCGGCCCACGGAAAGAGACCTGCCCCCCCCGCGCTACGTCCCCGCGCCCGTGTGCGATACGCACCACCGAGGCACTTCTGGCTGAAGCCCCCCGGCACGCACGCCGCCAACGAGCGTGGCCGAGCAATGTATCCAAGGAAACATTTGGGGTCCATCGACCCGCGGGGCTGCCCAGGTACGCAAAAGGCCCCCGCCCGATGTCGGACGGAGGCCTTCAGCGACTGCGGTGCCAGCGTCGAAGGACTACAGGAGCTTCATCAGCTCCGCGCGCTTGGCGTTGTACTCGTCGTCGGTGAGCACGCCCGCGTCCTTCAGCTCCTTGAGCTCCTTCAGGCGCTGCGCGGGGCTGCGCGTGTCCGCGGGCGCCGCCGCGGGCGCGGGCTCCGGCGGCCGCTGCTGGTACTGCTGCTGCTGCTGGTTCATGAACTGCTGGGCCATGCCGAAGCCCATGCCCATGCCCATGCCGCCCAGCGCATTGCCGCTGCCCTCACCGCCCTTGGCCATGCCCTCCGCGGCGCCCAGCATCGCCTGGCCCTGCGCGTACTGCTGGAAGCCACCGGCCAGACGCGAGTACGCCACGTCCTTGCCCAGCTTCTTCAGCGTCGCCTCGTCCTCCTCCTTGATGGAGACGTGGAAGTTGCCCATCCGCACCACGGTGAGGCCGTAGCCGTCCACGTGGGGCTTGAGGCCGGCGATGACCTCGGTCTCGATTTCCTCCGTGTACGCGCCGCTCGTCACGTCCAGCAGCGGCCAGCGCTTCTTGACGAGCAGCTCCGCGATGCGGTCACGCGTCACCTTGAGGACCTGGTTCTTGAACCAGCCGAGCAGCTCACCGTTGTCGGTGCGGCCCATGCCCACCAGGCCCACCACGAGGCGCTCCGGGTCCGTCACGCGGATGGAGAAGTCGCCGTACACCATGGTGCCGATGCCCAGGCCCGTCTCCGGGTCACGCACGTCACCGATGGGGCCGCCGAACTTCACGCCGGCGAACTCCCGGGTGGAGACGAAGAAGATTTCGGAGATGAAGAGGTTGCCGCCCGTGAAGCCCTCGATGAGCCGGGACAGGAAGGGGATGTTGTTCGTGTCCAGCGAGTGCCGGCCGGGCCCCAGCTTGCCCTCCACCTTCCCGTCCTTCACGAAGAGAGCGACCTCGTCCGCATCGACGGTGAGCTGGGTCAGCATCCGGACGTTGTTCTCCGGATACTTGTAGATGATGTCGCCCTTCGCCGAGTCCGCCCGAGCGATGAAGTTGCGCTTCGTCTCGCCCTTGATGCTGTCGAAGATACCCATTGCCAGTCAGCGCCTCCGTGGCCGCGTTGGCAGCCGGTCAACCCGCACCGCCACCCCACCCCTTTTAAGAGCATGGCATCCGGGACGAAAGCGCGCGCGCTCGCGTACCGTCACCTGCTCGCAACATGCCAGTTTCACTGGCGAAAGCCTAGCCGCTCGGCGGGCCGGCCGCCCGGGAATGCGACAGCCGGGGCCTTCAGCCCCAGCGGCTCACCAACCGCTCCCGGTCCAACAGGCGGATGCTGGCCCACAACAGGATGGCGTCCAGCACGAGCACCACCGCGCCCTGGAGCAGGTAGTACCCGAACCCCGCCTTGAGCACGCCGGCCACCTGGCCGCCCATCATCCCCACCAGCGGCAGCACCACCAGGGCGGAGAGCTGCTGCGCCATGCGCGCCTCGTTCACCCGCGCGGAGATGAGCACCGCCACCCCGTTGCCGAAGAAGGCGAACAACGGCGCGATGACGAACACGCCGAAGGTCCACAGCGCGTTCGGCATCAGCGGCGCCTTCACCAGCGGCCACGCGGCGATGTCCACGCCCACGCAGAACACCACGAAGGCCGCCCACGTAATCGCCACGGCGGGCACCAGCGCCGCCAGGCTCTTGCCCGCCACCAGCTCCGTCGCCGTTATCGGCGACGCCAGCAGCGGCTCCAGTGTCCTCCGCTCCTTCTCGCCCGCCACGCTCTGGGACGCGATGAGGATGGGCACGAACACCGGCATCACCAGGAACATGCCGAACCAGTCGGTGAGCGTCTTGTCGATGAGGAAGCGCGCGGCGCTGGCCCCCAGCGGCAGCGTCGGGTCATAGAAGAGCGCCACGCTGCGCAGGTCCGCGTCGTGCGGCGTGCGCACGTACGTCCACACCACGCCGATGGGCACCAGCACCATGACGGCCGGCAGCACCGCCATGGACACCAGCAGGCCCGCGTTCGTCCGCAGGTCCAGGAAGTCCTTCCAGAACACCGCCAGGGCCCGCCTCGGACGGAACGACATGGACTACCCCCTCCCCTCGCGCAGCAGCTCCAGGTAGACCTCTTCCAGCGGGCGCTGCGTGGGCACAGCGCTGTGCACCCGCGCGCCCGCGCCCACCAGGCACGCCACCACGTCGGGCGCGTGCGCCTCGTCCGCCAGCATGACGCGCAGCCGCGGCCCCTCCGCCAGGACGTTGGGCTCGAAGGGCAGCTGGGACAGCGCGCCCCGGAAGCGCTCCGCCTCGCCCTCCACGCGCACCTCCAGCGCCTGCCCCGCGTGACGCAGCTCGCGAATGGGGCCCATGGCCAGCAGGCGGCGCTTCACCACCGCCACGCGCTCGCACAGTCGCTCCACCTCCGACAGGTTGTGCGAGCACAGGATGATGGTGCGTCCCTCGGACGCCAGCTCCGCTACCGCGTCGCGCACGGTGCGCGCGGACTCCGGGTCCAGGCCGCTGGTGGGCTCGTCCAGGAAGATGACCTTGGGGTCGTGCACCAGCGTCCGCACGATGGCCAGCTTCTGCCGCATGCCCTTGGAGAAGCCGCCCACCGGCTCCTGCTCACGGCCGCCCAGCCCGAAGCGCTCCAGGTAGTGACGAGCGCGAGGCCAGGCCTGGGCTTCGTCCAGCTCGTGCAGCTTCATGAAGAAGCGCAGGTTTTCGTGCGCCGTGAGCCGGTCGTAGAGGCCGGGCTGCTCGGTGAGCAGCCCCACCACCTTGCGCAGCGGCTCGCCGTCGCGGTCCACCCGGTGGCCCCACACGGTGGCCTCGCCCTCGCTGGGCCGGAGCAGCCCGGTGAGCATGCGGACCGTGGTCGTCTTCCCCGCGCCATTGGGCCCCAGCAGCCCGAACACCTCGCCGGGCCGCACGTGGAAGGACAGCGCTTCCACGGCCACGCGGTCGCCAAAGCGCTTCCCCAGTCCCTCGACGTGGATGCCGCTCAATCGATGGTCACCAGGACGAACTTGTTGTTGATGTCGCGGTCCACCGGCGTGACGACCTTGTCCGAGCCCACCGCGGTGCGCAGCAGGTTGAGCCGGTTGTGCTCCACCAGCGCCCACTCACGGCCCGGGCGCTGGGCGGCGGCGCGCATGCGCGCGTTCGCGTCCGACGCGCGGTACTGCTCCACCGTGTTCTGCGAGTAGAGCGTCTCGCCGCGCCAGTTCATCATGTACGCGATGATGGGCTCGCCCTCCTGGCGCTGCGCGTAGTAGCGCCAGAAGAGGTCGCGCTGCGTCCAGTGGTGGGACAGGTCCACCCAGTGGTTCCAGTTGAACCAGAGGGCCATCCCCGCCGCGAGCACCCAGAAGGTGCCGAACAGCATCGCCCGCGCCCGCATCAGCGCCGCCACCACCGCCATGCCACCCGCGACCGCGAAGGTGAAGCCCAGCGACTTCTTGATGTTCACCGGCTCCGACAGCGCCTTGAGCAGCGAGTCCTCCGCCGCCGGCTGACGGAAGCCCCGCACCGCCAGCGCCACGCCCACCACCGCCAGCACGCCGGCCAGCGTCTGGAGCGACGCGCGGCTCTCGGCGTTCGCGCGCATCGACTCCCAGCCCAGGTAGCCGGCGACCATGAGCACCGCCACGCCCACCAGCGCCTTGGCGGACACCTGCGCCTGCGCGCTCACCGCGCCCAGGGTGGCCACGCCGCCCAGCAGCAGCAGCAGCGCCACCGCCCGCGCGCTCGGCGTCGTCCGGGCCCGTCCCTTGGCGGAGAAGGCGTCGAAGGAGAGATAGACGCCGAAGGCCAGCAGCACCAGCGTCACCAGGTCTCCCGACCACAGCGGCCGGGAGGAGAAGAAGGCGATGGGCTTCGTCACCAGGTCCTGCGGGTAGGTCCGGTCGTAGTTGTAGACGAACAGGTCGGTGAAGATCTTCGGGTTCTCCGCGATGTTCTTCCCCACCAGGATGAAGAGCACGAGCCCGAAGATGAGGCTCACCGCGTGGGCGGAGATGCCCTCTTCCCACAGCCGGTCGATGAACAGCGCCAGCAGCACGGCCACGCCCGGCAGCACCGGGAAGACGTAGTGGTGGAACTTGGTGGCGCTGGAGGACAGCAGCCAGAAGGAGAAGGCCACCCACAGCACCGCGATGATGGCCAGGTGGTCCGCCGCCTTCTCCGAGCGCAGCTTCAGCCGAGCCACCACCGAGAAGGCTCCGGGCAGCAGCGCCACCCAGGGGAAGATGGCGAAGCCGCCCTGCTCGATGAAGTAGATGAACGTCCCGCCCGGCGTGGTGGTGTGCACGCCCGACGTGAGGCGGTTGAGGTGGTCGTGGACGAAGAAGCGGTACCAGAAGAGCTTGCCCTCGTCGTCCACCGAGCCGAACAGCGACAGCGTCAGGTACCAGGGGCCCGCCACCGCGAAGAACACCAGGATGCCGGTGCCCAGGTGCATCTTGTACATCTGCCCCCACAACACAGGCATGGGCTGGCGGCCCTCGCGCACGTCCTTGCGGAAGCTGGACTGCGTGAGCCACTTCAGGTGTGCGTCCAGGCTGGCGCTGTCCCAGGGGATGACGGACAGGGCCGCGTACAGCACCAGGATGACGGCGGGGAGCCCCACGCCGAGCAGGCCCTTGGCCAGCGCGGAGAGGCCGGCGAAGAAGTAGAAGCCATACCACCAGGCGGCGCGGTGCTTCGTCGTCTCATCCAACTGGCCGATGAGCGCGCACGCCATGGCGCAGATGAACGTGGTGACGAAGGGCGTGTCCGTCACCGTCTGCCGCGTGAGCAGGAAGTAGAGCGGCATGGTGGCCAGCACGAAGCCGGTGGCCAGCCCCGCGCGCCGCGACACCACGCGGGCCACGGCCAGGGACAGCAGCGCCACCGCGGTGATGCTCAGGAGCGCGAAGGGCATCCGCATGCCCCACTCCGTATAGAGGCCGAGCATCCCGCCGGGGTTCACCGCGCCCACCGCGTTCATCCCCAGCGCCTGCATCCACATGGTGAGCGGCGGCTTGGAGAAGAACCACGCGCTCTCCCAGAAGGGGTACACGTAGTCCTGGCGGATAATCATCATCCGCGCGACCTCGCCGTAGTGCGTCTCCCAGGGGTCCCAGAGCCCCACCGCGCCCAGGTAGGGGAGGAACAGCAGGGCCGCGAAGCCCGCCGTGGCTGTCACGACGCGCAAGCTGAGGGACAGCTCCAGCCAGCGCTTCGCCCACTTCGCCTGGAAGAAGTCCTTGCCGAGGATGGCCTCGGAGAAGGTCTGCTCCTGCTGCTGTTCGACTTCGCTCTCCACGGACTGAAGCTCCTTGAGTCGTTCCGGGCGGTGGGCCGGCCCACCCTCGGCAGGACGCGGCGTTATATCCCCGCGGCCCCCGCCGGTCGACCATCGCCCGTGGCCAACGCCGTGAGCCTGACTGCGCGTCGCTGTGCAGGCGGGTGTACACGACAGAGACGCCAACCCCGCGAAAGCACGTCTCCCCGCCAGGGGCACGGCCCTTGAAACGCCCGGCCGCGGCGGCGCTTCCCGAGGCCGACGTGAAGCGCCCGCCGAGGAGACTCCATGCTCGCCCCCGCCATGTCCCTGGCTGGCGCTCTCCTGCTCGCGCAGCCAGGAGCCGAGGCCCCCGTCCTCCAGCGGCCATCCTCCCCGCCGCCAGTCCAGGGCTGAATCGCGCCCACGCTGCGTTCGTGTCAGCCCACCGGATGCCTTCCGTCTCCACGGCCCCGGCCAGACGCCGTGGAAGGGAGGGTACATGGAGAGGAAGCTCGTTTCGATTCAGCGTATCGACCACCTGGAGCCCGTCCCGGGAGCGGACACGCTCCTCAAGGCGCGCGTCATGGGCTGGGACGTCGTCGTGAAGAAGGGCGAGTTCGCCACCGGCGATGCCTGCGTCTTCTTCGAAATCGACAGCCTCCTGCCCGAGGGCCGGCCGTGGGCGGAGTTCCTCCGGCCCAGGGGCTTCCGGGTGAAGACGGCGCGGCTCCGGGGCGTGCTGTCCCAGGGACTCGCGCTGCCGACGTCCATCCTGCCCGGGGAGGTTCCTCCCGTCGGCACGGACGTGCGGGACGAGCTCGGGGTCATGAAGTTCGAGCCGGCCCTGCCGGACACGCGCGAGGTCGCCGGGCCCTTTCCGGGCCAGGTGCCGAAGACGGACGAAATCCGGCTGCAGTCGGCCCTGGGCATCCTGGACGAGATTCGCGGCCACGACTTCTTCGTGACGACGAAGCTCGACGGGACCTCCGGGACCTTCTTCCGCACGCTCGAGGGTGAGCTGGTGGCGTGCTCGCGCAACTGGGCCCTGAAGCGGGGGCCCAACCCCGTCTGGCGCATGGCCGAGCGCTACTCGCTCGACACCGTGCTGCCTCCGGGCTTCGCGGTGCAGGGCGAGCTGTGTGGCCCCGGCATCCAGAAGAACCGCCTGGGCCTCGACGCGCTGGAGTTGTTCGTGTTCAGCGTGCATGACACGCGGAGCGGCTGCTTCCTCGGGTACGCGGACTTCATCGCGTTCTGCGCGGAGCACGGCCTGCGCACCGTGCCGGTGGAGCACGTCGTCACCGGCGAGGCCGCGCGCACGTTCGACCACGGCCTGGAGCACTACCTGAAGCTCGCGCAGGGCCACTACGCGGGCACGAAGCACCGGAAGGAAGGCATCGTGGTGAGGCCGCTCGTCGAGCGGCTCTCGCCCGCGCTCGGCGGCAGGCTGTCGTTCAAGGTCATCAACAACGACTTCCTGCTCAAGGACGAGGATTGAAGCCCGGGGCCCGGGCGCTCCCCCCAAGGAACGCCCGGGTCCGGTGACTCAATTCGACGACGGCGTGAAGAGGCTGTTCACCGTGTTCACCACCGCCGCGCCCTGCGCCAGGCCGGGCACGGGCAGCGCGGAGAGCACCGCGCTCGTCGAGTCGATGAGCGCGTGCGTCTTCTGCGACGTCGTGGAGTTGGGGTTGGAGAACACGTCCCGCGTGTTGGACACGGAGGACACCGCGTTGGCGATGTTCAACCCCGGCACGAACTTGCCCGCCGTCTTCCCGACGAGCGTGGTGGGCAATGCCGTGGGAACGGTGCCCCGCGCCATCTGCCCGATCGTGCGGGCGCCCGTCTCGAAGGTGTCCGCCACGTTGATGATGTTGTTCGCCGTGCCCGCCGTGCTGCCAATCGAGTTCAGCACCTGCTGCGGCGTCGTCACCGGCGTCGAAGGCCCATTCTTCCCCCCCACGCTCTTCGCGACGTTGGCCTCGAGCTGCACCACGTTCATCGTCCGGTCCGCCACTTCCAACGTCACGCTGCCCGGCTTGATGTTCGAAACAGTGGTCGGCTTGACTCCAGGAATCTTCGGCATGATGTCCCCCCCTGCGTGTGACTGCGGCTTACATTGGGGTTATCTGCGATGATTATCAGGAGTTTCGCCTACATTTTCCGACCGACTTCTCCACGGTCCAGGGGCGGTCTCCAGCACGGTCCGGAGCGCCAGCTCCGCCGCGCGCAGCCGGGCATCCTGCGGGTCCACCCGGCGCGCCTCCACCAGACGCTCCAGGGCCTTCACGACATCGCCGCGTGAGAGCTCACAGCGAACGCCGGCCTCCAGCGCGCCCGTGTCCGAGGGGCCGTACAGCCTCGCCTCCGCGGCCGCGTGACAGCCCTCGTCCACGCGAGAGGCTTCGAGCAGCGCCCGGGCCAGCTCGACCCGCGTCTCGACATGAGACGGCGACAGCCGCACGGCCTCCGTCAGCGGCCCCACCGCCTCCCTCGGAAGGCCCAGTCGACGAAGCACCGCCCCCAACGTGCGCAGCGGTCCGGGCGCACCCGGGACGAGCAGGGCACTGGCGCGAGCCTCTCGCAGGACGGAGGGCTCCTCGAAGCGCAGCTCCGCCACCATCCGGTTCACCACCTCTTCATAGGCGGGGTACGCCGCGGGCCAGGTGAACACGAACCGGTAGACCCACTCGCCCCGCGGCACGAAGAGGGCCATCAGGTGTGCGGTGCCGCCGGGCGCCTCCAGCTCCGCGCGCAGCCGCTGCGCGCTCCGCCCATTCACGCGCGTCGCCGTGGGCCCCGTCACCTTCACCGTCCGGCCCTCGGGCCCTGGCGCACCGGGCACCAGCACCTCCTGCTGGTACTGCCGCGCCTGCACCGAGCCGTCTCCTGGCTCTCCCGTCTCGATGGCCTCCGCGGCGAAGGTCGCGCGGCCTCGTCCTGGAAGCCCGTTGGAGAAGGCCCGCCGGCCCTGCCCGTCCACCTCGCCCCGCCAGTCCCGCGGCAGCGACACCGAGATGCCGAAGCCGTCATCCCGCTCCGTGCGCCACACGGAGCGCTCCGCCACCACGGCGAATCCGAGCACCACCGCCGCCGCCACCATGCCCACCGGCCGGAGCCACCCCACGTCCGGCCGCCAGCGCGGCTCCAGGAAGACACCGCCCAAGAGCCCCGCGAGCAGCCCGCCCAGGTGCCCCGCGTTGTCCACGCCCACGGACGTCCACCCCATCCAGAGGAAGACGAGCACCGTGGGCAGCGCCCCCTCCATGGACATCCACCGCGCCGTCAGCCGCGTCTGGTGGCGGCGCCCCAGCACCAGCAGCGCCCCCACACAGCCGTACACCATGCCCGAGGCCCCCACGCTCACCGCGCTGGACCAGCCGAGCGAGCCCACCATGGTGGCCAGCCCCGCCGCGGCCAGCAGCGCCACGTAGTCCCGGCGACGGCAGCGCCGCTCCAGCGCGCTCCCCGCCGCCAGCAACACCAGGAGGTTGAGGCCCAGGTGCAGCGCGTCCCGGTGGAGGAAGTTCGCGGTCATCAACCGCCAGGCCTGCCCCGCGTCCACCACCAGCGGCCCCGCCTTCGCGCCCCACCGCAGCAGGGTGTCCACCCCCAGCGGCCCCGAGGAACGCGCCGCGGCATGGATGCCCACCAAGAGAGTGGCGAGGATCAGGGTCACCCAGGGAGCCCCGCCAGGTCGCCCTTCACCGGCCGATTGACCGATGGACAACAGGCCCGACTGCCCCACTTCCTCGGGAGAAAGCCCTGTCTTTTGAGGGGGATACATGGCTTGTACAGGGAAAGGGCGTTCTGCTATGACTGTACGCGGATCGGACCCGTGCTGAAGCTCATCATCGAAGACGACGAGGGGCGCAAGACTGTCGTTCCCTTCGTGCGTGACGAGATCACCATTGGCCGTCAGGAGGGAAACACCATCCGCCTGACGGAACGGAATGTGTCTCGTCGTCACGCGCGATTGGTGCGACTCAATGGCCACGTCGTGGTGGAGGACCTGGGGAGCTATAACGGCACCCGGATCAACGGCGAGCGAATCGCAGGTCAGTCGCCCCTGAAAGAGGGCGATCTGGTCCAGATTGGCGACTACGACCTCGCCCTCCAGGCAGAGGGCGCGGCCAACGCCGTGGGCCCCATCACCACCAAGGTGCCTGCCCGCCGGCCGGAGCCCGAGCCGGACGAGGACGACGACTCCGGCGATCACGGCCGCGACGACGCCGAGGAGAGCGACCACACGCCGCCCTCCCTCAGCGCCAGCGACGCGCGCCGCCACTCCACCTCCATCATCCGGTTGGATCAGGTGGAAGCGGATCGCCCCCGCAAGGTGGTGGACGTCCCTCCCGAGGACGCCCCCCGGCTGCTCGTGCTGTCCCCGGACGAGCTCAAGGGCCAGGAGTTCGCCTGCATCCGCACCGAGCTGCGGATCGGCCGCACCGACGACAACGACATCACGTTGGATCATCGGTCGCTCTCGCGCACCCACGCCAAGCTCGTCCGCGAGGACGGCGGTGAGTGGCGCGTCATCGACATGCAGTCCGCCAACGGCATGACGGTCAACGGTGAGAGCTACGCGCAGGCCACGCTCGCCACTGGCGACGTCATCGAGCTGGGCCACGTGAAGCTGCGCTTCGTCAACGCCGGCGACGTCTCGGACGACCTGGCGGACGGAGGGGGCTCGCGCTCGAAGCTACCGCTGGTGGCGGGGCTCGCCGCGCTGCTGCTCGGCGGCGGAGGCGCGGCGCTCTACTTCATGAGCCAGCAGGTCGAGCTGCCCTCGGCGCCGGTCGTCATCGCGGAGCCGCCGGAGACGGCCCCGCCGCCCGTCGATGAGCCGCCCCAGGCGCCCGCCGACGACACGCCGGAAGAGACGGCCCAGGCCGCGGCCACGCCGCCGCCGCCCGAGCCACCTCGCGGCCCCTCCCTGGAGGAGCAGCGGAAGGTCGCCGACGAGGCGATCAAGGCGCGTGACTTCGACGCGGCCGTGGCGGCGCTGGAAGGCATCAAGGACGCCAACGGCCGGCGCCCGAGGGACATCGAGACGCGGCTGGACGAGGCGCGCGCCGAGCAGCTGATGAAGCGTCGGCTCGACGAGGCCCGCCAGGCGCTGAGCGACGGCAAGCTGCCCGAGGCGGACGAGGCCCTGCGCGAGAGCGCCGGCACCAAGGCGTTCGCCAAGGAGTACGCGGCGCTGAAGGCCCAGGTCGCCGAGGCGCAGAAGAAGGCGGCGGCCGCCGCCGCGGTTCCCACCTCCGGTGTGGAGAAGCCGCCAGCCGCGGTCTCCGAGGCCATGAAGGCCGAAAAGGATGGCCTGGAGCACCTCAACAACAAGCGCTACACGCAGGCCATCGAGCGGCTCGAGCAGTGCATTGGCATGGAGCCCAACCGCGCGGAGTGCCACCTCTACCTGGGTGTCGCGTACGCGCGGAATCAGCAGGCGGACGAAGGCTCGAAACACTATCGGCGCTTCATGGAGCTGGCGCCGAACCACCCGCGCTACGCCGCCGTGAAGCAGCTCGTCGACGATTACGAGCAGAAAAAGAAGTAGTGGTCTGCCGGAGGCACCCCATCCCCCCCTGGGGACCTCCGGTCACATGACACTGAACTGCAGCGAGGAGACGCTGTGCAGATTCGCATCCTGGTAGTTGATGATGAGCAGGACAACTGCGACTACCTCAAGCTGGTCCTGACGCGCGAAGGCTACGAGGTCGTGACCACGACGGACCCCACCCAGACGGTGGAAATCCTCCGGGGCTCCGACTTCCACCTCGTCATCCTCGACATGATGATGCCGCAGATGTCGGGCACCGAGGTGCTGGAGCAGATTCGCAAGTACGACACGGACGTGGCCGTCATCGTCGCCACCGCGTACCCCACGGTGGACACGGCCGTCGCCTCGCTCAAGGCCCAGGCTTCCGACTACGTCAAGAAGCCCATGGAGCCGGAGCAGTTCATCACCGCGGTCCGCAACGCCCTCCAGAAGAAGGGCCTGTCCCAGGACCCGGAGGCGGACCTCCACCGCGCCATTGGCCGCACCATCCGCGACGCGCGCAAGACGCAGGAGCTCACGCTCAAGCAGCTCGCGCGGCGCACCGGCCTGTCGGTGTCCCTGCTGTCGCAGATTGAGCGCGCGGAGTCCTCCGCCTCCATCTCCTCGCTGTACAAGATTGCCTCGGCGCTGCAGCTGCGCATGGGCGAGCTCTTCGGCGACACCTGATGTCGCCGTGGCAGTCCCCCTCCGGCCGCCTTGACTAGCGGCCGGAGAAGCGGGGCGGGCGCTTTTCGAGGAAGGCCGCCCGCCCCTCCTTCGCGTCCTCGCTCCCGAAGGCCGCCGCGCGCAGGTCGCGCAGCCGTGCCCGGTCCGCCTCCTCCAGCGGGGCCCGAGCCAGACGTCCGAAGGACTCCTTCATCCCCGACACCGCCAGCGGTGCATGGCTGGCCAGGGTGGCGCACAGCGCCAGCGCCCGGGCCTCCGCATCCGTCAGGCAGTCGTCCAGCAGTCCCCACTCCAGCGCTTCACGTGCGCTCAGCTTGCGCGCGGCGAGGAAGAGCTGCTTGGCGCGCGCCACGCCCACCAGCCGCGCGGCCCGGGCCAGCCCTTCGGGCGAGTACACGATGCCCAGGCGCGCGGGCGGCATGAGGAAGACGGCGTTGGGCGTGCCGATGCGGAAGTCGCACGACGCCGCCAGGTCGAAGCCCGCCCCCACCGCCGCGCCCTCCACCAACGCCACGCTGGGCGCCGGGTGGGACTCCAGCTTCAGGAGGCAGTCCACCAGCAAGTCGTCCGGCAGCCGCCCGTCCGCGCCGGGCGGCCCCAGGTGCGTCAAGTCATAGCCGGAGCAGAACGCCCCGCCCGCGCCCCGCACCAGCAGGGCGCGCACGTGCGGAGCGGGCTCCAGCGCCGCGTCCAGTCGGGCCAGCAGTCCGTCATCGAGCGCGTTGCGCCGGGCCGGGTTGGACAGCGTCAGCACCCGGACCCCGTCGTCGCGGTCCTCGACGGTCAGCGAAGCCCCTGTCGCGGCGACGGGTTCCACTGCTAGCCGAGCACCACGAGGACGTCGCCCTCGTTGACCGACTGGGACTCCTTGACCCGGATTTCCTTCACCGTCCCGCCCTCCTCTGCCTCCACCGGCATCTCCATCTTCATGGACTCGAGGATGACGAGCGTGTCGCCCGCGTTGATCTGCTGGCCGACCTGGACCTCAATCTTCCACACAGTGCCGGTGATGTGCGCCGCAACGTCCGCCATGAATCCGTGCCTCCTCAGGGGTGGGTGGGGCTGGAGCGGGCCCCGCTACGCCGGCTTGGCGTGGTGCTCCAGGAAGTGGGTGTCCAGCTCGCCGGCCTGGAAGGCCGCATCCTGCACGATGCGCAGGTGGAGCGGGATGTTCGTCTTGATGCCTTCGATGCGGAAGGACTGGAGCGCCGCCACGGAGCGCTCAATCGCCTGCGCCCGCGTCTCACCGCTGACGATGAGCTTGGCAATCATCGGGTCGTAGTTGGGCGTGACGGTGTTGCCCTCGCCGTAGCCCGCGTCCAGCCGGACGCCCTCGCCCGTGGGCGGCTGGAACACCTTCAGCGGGCCCGGGGACGGGAAGAACTTCACCGGGTCCTCGGCGTAGATGCGGAACTCCAGCGCCGCCCCGCGCCGCTTCACGTCCTCCTGCTTCACCGTGAGGCGCTCACCGGCGGCGATGCGCAGCTGCCAGCCGATGAGGTCCAGCCCCGTGGTGAGCTCCGTCACCGGGTGCTCCACCTGGAGGCGGGCGTTCATCTCGATGAAGTACACCTGCCCGTCCGAGTACAGGAACTCCACCGTGCCGGCGTTGGCGTAGCCAAAGGCCTTCGCCGCGGCGATGGCGGCCGAGAAGAGCTTCTCCGCCAGCTCCGGGTTGCGGCCGTCGGCGAACAGCACCGAGGGCGCCTCCTCGACGACCTTCTGGTGGCGGCGCTGGATGGAGCACTCGCGCTCCAGGCCGTGGATGAGGTGGCCGTGGTGGTCCCCCAGAATCTGGACCTCGATGTGCCGCGGCGCCGGGAAGTAGCGCTCCACGTACACGCCTTCCTTGCCGAAGGCGGCCTTCGCCCGGTCCGTGCACTGGCGGTACGCCTTCTCCAGCTCCGCGGGGTTGTTCGCCACCGCCATGCCGATGCCACCACCGCCGCTGGCCGCCTTGATGAGCACCGGGAAGCCGATGCGCTCGGCCGCCGCCTGGGCGCTGGCCACGTCAGGCACCACGCCGTCGCTGCCGGGCACCACCGGGACGCCCGCGGCGGCCACCAGCTTGCGGGCCTGGCTCTTGTCCTTCATCCGCGCCATGGCCTCGGGCGGCGGGCCCACGAAGATGAGCCCCGCGTCCTTGCAGGCCTGGGCGAACTCGCCGTTCTCCGACAGGAAGCCGTAGCCCGGGTGGACGGCCTGGGCCCCCGTCTGCTTCGCGGCCTCCAGGATGGCGGCGGCGTTGAGGTAGCTGTCCTTGGCCGGCGCGGGCCCGATGCGGACCGCCTCGTCGGCCTCCTTCACGAAGGGCAGCTCGGCGTCCGCGTCCGAGTACACGGCCACCGTCTTGAGTCCCATGCCCCGGGCCACCACGCCGATGCGGCGGGCAATCTCTCCCCGGTTGGCGATGAGCAGCTTCTGGAACATGACGGAACCCCTGGGGTGTGGGTGCGAAAGGGCGGCGAACCTAACCCTCGCCCCCTCTCAAGACAAGGGTGCGGACGGCCGTGCAACAGGTCCCTACAGTCCAGTAAATTTGCGGGTCTACGAGACGGTGACGTACCTTGTCCCCCGTGAAGCCCCCCTCCTCTTCAAGCCCTGGCGGCGTGGTGGACCTGCACCGTGCGCGCCGCGCCAAGCGCCTGGACCTCTACCGTGGCCGACAGGCCGACCGTGTGCGCTTCGTTCGCACCACGTTGGAGACGCTGACGCAGAGCGGAACGCTCTTCACACAGGAAGGCACGCGCCGAGGCCTCGCCCTGCTCAAGGCGCTCCAGCTGCTGCAGCGGGCCCACGCGCGCCTGGAGGAAGTCTCCGGCGACGGCGTGCTGCCCGCGGCCCGGCTCCCGGAGCGCGTGGACGCGCTCTATTCGGAAGTCGACGGCCTGTTCGACCGCGCGGACACCCTGTCCGGCCGCGACGAGGCCAGCGTGGCCCAGCTTCCCGGCCGCTGAGCCCCGCTCCGACGGCGCGGCTTACGGCAGCTCCGTCTGGCCCTGGCGCCGCAGGAACGTGGGGATGTCGAACTGATCCTCGTCCAGCGGCAGGGGCGCGTCCTTCACCACCGCGGTGCGCGCGCTCACGGACTTGCCGCTCTCCACGGCCAGGGGCCGCGAGCCGGCGGCCTTCGCGGGCACCAGGCTGGCGACCTCCTCGCGCGCGTTGGCGAGCACGGACGGGCCCGGACGCGACATGGGCACCTGCACCACCGGCGCCACCGTGCGGACCTTGGGCTGGTCGCGGTGGACGAAGCCCGTGGCGATGATGGTGATCTTCACCTCGTCCGAGATGTTCTCGTCGATGAGCGAGCCGAAGATGATCTCCGCCTCGCTGTCGGCGGCGTCGTGCACCAGCGTCAGGGCCTCGTTGACCTCCTGCAGGGTCATGTCGCGGCCACCCGTGATGTTGATGAGCAGGCCCGTGGCGCCGTCGATGGACACGTCCTCCAGCAGCGGGCTGGAGATGGCCTGCTGCATGGCGACCAGCGCGCGCTTGTCACCCGACGAGTGGCCGGTGCCCATGAGCGCGATGCCCTTGTCGCTCATGATGGTCTTCACGTCGGCGAAGTCGACGTTGATGTAGCCGTGGTACTGGATGAGGTCGCTGATGCCCTGAACGGCGTTGAGCAGCACCTCGTCCGCGCGCTTGAACGTCTCCAGCAGCGGCATGGGCTCGTTGGAGAGCGACAGCAGGCGCTGGTTCGGAATGGTGATGAGCGTGTCCACCGCGGCCTTGAGCTCCACGATGCCCTGCTCGGCCTGCTTGCGGCGCTTGTTGCCCTCGAAGAGGAAGGGCTTCGTCACCACGCCCACGGTGAGGCAGCCCAGGCTCTTGGCGATGTCCGCGATGATGGGCGCGGCGCCCGTACCGGTGCCGCCGCCCATGCCGGCGGTGACGAACACCATGTCGGCGCCCTCGAGCACCGCGGCAATCTGGTCCCGCGACTCCAGGGCCGCCTCGCGGCCCATCTCCGGGTTGGCGCCCGCGCCCAGGCCCTTCGTCAGCGTCTGCCCCAGCTGGAGCCGCGTGGGCGCCTTGCTCGCGGCGAGCGCCTGGACATCGGTGTTGGCGGCGATGAAGTCCACCCGGTCCAGCTTCGAGAGGATCATCGTATTGACCGCGTTGCAGCCGGCCCCACCCGCACCGACGACCCGAATCTTGGCGGCCTGCTTGTTCTGATCGAACTGGTCCATGGTGGTCCTCTCGCCCGGAGTTGCGCGATGCAGCGCGCGTGCTCCCAACCTCCACAATCATCAGCAAGTCCCACGCTTTGGCAAGTATTCCGCTACGAGCCTGTAGCGGGATGCTGCGCGTCCGAGTCCTGACGCGCACTTACGCCAACACAAGGCCGTGCAGGCATACGGCGTGGTGGGCGCACTTCGCCCCTTGACTCGCGCTGTGTGGCACTGCGTAGCGGGTCGGACGCAGCATGCCCGAAAACACGAAGGGTGGCTCCGAAAACCGTCTCGGAGCCACCCTCGCGTGAAATCAACCGGTGTGTTTCACCGGCTATTCGAGGCCCGCGCGCATCAGTGCGCCTCGCGCTCCACCTCCACCTTCGCGATGCGGACGATGGTGAACTCCACGCGGCGGTTGTTCTCGCGGCCCTTCGCCGTCTTGTTGGTGTCCACCGGCTTCGTCTCGCCGTAGCCCACCGCCTCCATGCGGCTCTCGGCGATGCCCTCCTTCACCAGGAAGGCACGCACGTTGTTGGCGCGGCGCTGGGACAGGTCCAGGTTCCTCGCGTCGTTGCCCTGGCTGTCCGTGTGGCCCTCGATGCGGACCAGCTCCACCTGCGTGTTGGCGCGCAGCACCGCGGCCACCTGCTTCAGCAGCGGGAACGAGCGGGCCAGGATGACGTCCTTGCCGGTGGCGAAATACACCTTCTCCAGGATGACGATGCGCTCGCCCTCGACCTGCACCTTCACCTTGCCCTTGTCGGGGCAGCCGTCCTCGTCCTTGACGCCGTTGATGGTCTCCGGCTCGTTCGGGCACTGGTCCACGGTGTCCGGGATGCCGTCCCGGTCATTGTCCGGGTCGGGGCAGCCGTCCTCGTCCTGGAAGCCGTCCTTGTCCTCCGGTTCGTTGGGGCAGCGATCGTCCGGGTCCATGAGGCCGTCGCCATCCGTGTCCACCGGGGGCGGAGGCGGCGCGGTGTCCGGGCAGCCATCCGTGTCCTCGAAGCCGTTGGCCGTCTCGGGCTCGTTCGGGCACGCGTCCGCCGTGTCGACGATGCCGTCCGCGTCGTTGTCCGGGTCGGGGCAGCCGTCCTCGTCCTGGAAGCCGTCCTTGTCCTCGGGCTCCGTCGGGCAGCGGTCATCGAGGTCCACCAGGCCGTCGCCATCCGTGTCCACCGGCGCGGCCTGCACCGGCTCGCGCGACGGCTCCGGGCTGTAGCTGAAGCCCGCGAGCAGCCGGAAGCCCGGCGTGCCGTAGCCGCGCGTGAGGCCCGGGCCGCCGCCCACGTGCGCGGAGAAGCCGCCCAGGGAGCGGTACTTCAGCGCCGCCAGCAGCTCCAGCGGACGCTCTTCGGTGTTCTGCTGCTCCAGGCCCACCGCGCCCACCACCGTGGCCGCGAGCGCCAGCGGCACCTCGCTCACGGTGAAGGGCAGCTCGGCGCCCACGCCATAGGACACCGCGTTGCCGATGTTCAGGTTGCGCAGCTGCTGCTGCTTCCGGAAGTCCACGCCCACGTTGGCGGCCAGGCGGAACCGCTCGCCGTACTCGGCCACGAGGCGCGGCTGCACGCCCACGCCGGAGCCACCGAGGAAGTCCGAGCCCCCGCCCGTGGGCAGCACCACCGGCACCGTCAGCGCCAGGCCGAAGGCGCCCTCCTCCAGCAGCCGGGCCTTGGGCACCAGCCGCAGGTCGCCGATGCCACCCGAGCCCACGCCCTGCGCGAAGGACGGGTCCACCATGGGCGCCGCCTGTGAGCGCTGCAGCGTCACCGGCAGCAGCACGCCGAGCTCGAAGCGGTCGAAGAGGCCCACCGAGCCCATCAGGTCCACACCCACCTGGCTGCGGACCAGGGCCGTGATGAACCGGTCCGTGCGCGGGTCCATGAAGTTGAGCGGCTTGTCCGCGTAGTTGACGGACACCCCCACGTTCCAGCCGAGGTGGCGGTGCACCTGGGCGCTCTGGACGCCCAGGATGTCCTTCGAGCTGGGCCCCGGCTTGTACTGCTGCACGTCGATGGACTGCGACGCGGACGGAGCCTGCACCTGCGCCGAGGCCGGCTGCGCCACCAGCATGCCCGCCAGCGCGAGCACCGCCGCGGCCACGCCCGGGAAAGCGCCGGCCCGCCCCGCCGTGCGGCGGAAGCGGCCCAGCAGGGGCAGCCCGAGGAGCAGCAGCGCCAGCGGAGCGAAGGTGCCCGCCCCGCTC
The DNA here is from genome assembly GCF_050038885.1 of Pseudomyxococcus flavus. Taxonomy (NCBI): domain Bacteria; kingdom Pseudomonadati; phylum Myxococcota; class Myxococcia; order Myxococcales; family Myxococcaceae; genus Pseudomyxococcus; species Pseudomyxococcus flavus. Next base: position 1,076,810 of record NZ_CP143624.1, read on the forward strand.
GTGCTGCAGCCACGGCCGGAGATGACGAAGTCGTCGTTGCCGTCCAGCGGGTCGGTGCCGCCGGTGACCTCCTCACCATCGTTCACGCCGCCCGCGTCCGTGTCCTCGTTGTTCGGGTCCGTCTCGCCGTTGTCGAAGGCGCCGTTGTGGTTGGCGTCCTCCACACCGTCCGTCAGGCCATCGCCGTCCGTGTCGGGGTTGAGCGGGTTCGTGGGGTTGGCGCCCCCCACTTCCACGCCGTCGCTCAGGCCGTCGTCATCCGTGTCCGGGTTGTTGGGGTCGGTCTCCGTGGTGTCGACGCGGCCGTCGTGGTTGGCGTCCTCCTCGCCGTCGGGCAGCCCGTCACCGTCCGTGTCCGGATGCTTCGGGTCGGTGGTGGTGCTCGGGTCCGCGTCCGGCTGGAAGTTGGGCGAGCTACGGTCGGTGTCCGCCGGAGCGCTCTCCAGCGTCACGCCCAACTCCGTGCCGTCCAGGATGCCGTCGTTGTCGCTGTCCGGGTCCAGCGCGTCGATGAGGCCGTCATCGTCCGTGTCGGTGATGCCGTCCACGCCGTCCGGCACACCGTCGTCGTCGCTGTCCGCGTCATTGGGGTCCAGGCCCAGCGCGATTTCGGTGGCGTCGTCGATGCCGTCACCATCCGTGTCGACGTCATCCGCGGCGAGCAGCGGATCCGTCTCGCCCGGGTCGACGCGGCCGTTCTGGTTGGCGTCCTCGATGCCGTCGCGCACGCTGCCGCCGTCCGTATCGGGGTTGAGCGGGTCCGTCGTCGTCGTCGGGTCCGCATCCGCCACGAAGCGCGTCAGGTCCGTACCGGTGCCCTGGGGCTCGGCGAGGCCCGTCTCCAGACCGTCGGAGAGCAGGTCACCGTCCGTGTCCCAGTTGTTCGGGTCCGTCTCGCGCTCGTCGACGATGCCGTTGTGGTTGGCGTCCTCGTTGCCGTCCAGGATGCCGTCATCATCCGAGTCGTCATCCAGCGGGTCCGTCCCGGCGACGTTCACCTCGATACCGTCCGGCAGCCCGTCACCGTCCGTGTCGGGGTTGTTCGGGTCGGTGCCCCGCGCGACCTCCTCGGTGTCCGACAGCCCGTCGCCGTCCGTGTCGTTCGCCACCACCCACGAGTAGGTGGCCGGCGTGTCATCCACGTTGCCGGCCTCGTCCACCGCCCGCACCGACAAGGTGTGGTCGCCTTCCGCCAGGCCGGTGAAGGTGACCGGGTCCGTGCACGGCGCATAGGGCGCACCGTCCAGCGAGCACTCGTACGTCACCGGAGAGGTATCCGAGTCGAAGTCGAACGTCGCCGTGGCAGGCGCCTCCGTCAGCGGCGGCCCCGACAGGATGAGCGTCTCCGGCGCGGTGGTGTCCACCGTCCACGTGTAGCTGGCCGGCGTCGGGTCCACGTTGCCGTCGGCGTCCCGCGCCCGGACCTCGAGCGTGTGCTCGCCGTCGTCGAGGCCCGAGAAGGTGGCCGGGTCCGGGCACGCCGCGAAGGGCGCGCCATCCAGGCTGCACTCGTACGTCACCGGGGACTCGTCGGAATCGAAGGTGAACGTCGCCGAGTCGCTGTTGGAGAGCGCCGGCGGCATCGTGATGAACGTCGTCTCGGGCGGCTGCGCGTCCACGGTGAACGTGTGCGTCACCGTGGAGCCGGTGTTGCCCGCCTCGTCCACGGCGGTGGCGGACACCGTGTGGGAGCCCTCCGAGAGCGTGTCCCCCACGGGGAGCGACCAGTTACCGGCGTCATCCGCCTCGGCCGTGCCCACCGTGACTCCATCCACCACCACCGTCACGGTGCTGCCCGGCTCCGTCGTTCCCGTGTACGTCACCACCGCGACGTCGAGCACCTCGCCGTTCGCGGGCGTGGTGATGCTCACCCCGGGCGCCGTGGCGTCCACGGTCCACGTGTGCTCGGCGGGCGACGGGTCCACATTGCCCGCCGCGTCCACCGCGCGCACCCGCAGGGTGTGCTCGCCGTCGCCCAGCGGGCCGAACTGCGCCTGGGCCGGGCACGCCGCGAAGGGCGCACCGTCCAGCGAGCACTCGTACGTCACCGGGCTCTCATTGGAGGAGAAGACGAAGTCCGCGATGGCCACGTTCGTCAGCACCGCCGGCCCGCTGTCGATGGCCGTGTCCGGCGCCGTCGTGTCCACCGTGAACCCGGAGCTCGTCGGGGCGCTGGTGTTGCCCGCCTCGTCCGTCGCCGTGACAGTGACCGTGTAAGGCCCATCCGGCAGCGTCACCGGCGGCGTGAAGGTCCAGTTGCCCGAGGGCTCGACCGGGATGGGGCCGTAGGTCGTCCCGCCCACCGTCAGCATGACGGACTCGGCCCCCTCCGCAGTGCCCGTGATGGTCACCACGCCGTCATCCAGCACCGCGCCGTCCGCGGGTGAGGTGATGAGCGGCGCCGCCGGCGGCGCGGTGTCCACCGTCCACGTGTACTCGGCGGGCGACGGGTCCGTGTTGCCCGCGGGGTCCACCGCGCGCACCAGGAGCGTGTGGTCTCCGTCGGAGAAGCCCTCGAACGTCGACGTCTCCGTGCACGGCACCCAGCCCGCGCCATCCACGCTGCACTCGTAGGTGGCGCCGGGCTCGGAGGCCGCGAACACGAAGGTGGCCGACGTCTCCGAGGTCGGCGTCGCCGGGCCGCTCGCGACGAGCGTATCCGGAGCCGCCGTGTCCACCGTCCACGCGTACTGGGCGGGGGTCGGGTCCACGTTGCCCGCCGCGTCGACCGCACGGACCAGGAGCAGGTGGTCGCCATCCGGCACACCCGTGAAGCTCGCGGGGTTGTCGCAGGGAACGAAGGCGCCCGCATCCAGGCTGCACTCGTAGGCGACACCGCCGCCCTCCGAGCGGAGGTCGAAGGTGGCCGTCGTCGCATTCGTCACCAGCGCAGGGCCCGACTCGATGAACGTGTCGGGCGCCGTCAGGTCGACGATGAACGTGCTCGTCACCGGCCCCGCGGAGTTGCCCGCGGCGTCGACGCCGGTGATGGACACCGTGTGCGGCCCCTCTTCGAGCGGCTCGGGCACGGTGAAGGTCCAGTTGCCGTCCTCATCGACGGGGATGGGGCCGTGCGTGGCGCCGCCCACTTCCAGGTAGATGTCGGTGCCCGGCTCCCCCGTTCCCGTCAGCGTCGGCGTCGCCGTCGCGACCTCTTCCTGGTCCGCAGGCGATTCGATGGTCGGCAGCTCAGGAGGCGTCAGGTCCACCGTCCATGCGTACTCAGCGGGCGTCGGGTCCACGTTTCCGGCCCCGTCCACCGCGCGCACCCGCAAGGTGTGGTCACCTTCGCTCACGCTCGGGAAGACCTGCGGGTCCACGCACGCCGCGAAGGGCGCACCGTCCAGCGAGCACTCGTACGTCACCGGGCTCTCATTGGAGCTGAAGTCGAACGTAGCGCTGGTGGAACTCGTCACCGCAGGGGGCCCGCTCACGATGGTGGTGTCCGGCGCCGTGGCGTCCACGGTCCAGGTGCGCGTCGCGGGCGTCGGGTCCTCGTTGCCCGCCGCGTCCACCGCGCGCACCGCCAGCGTGTGCTCCCCGTCCGAGAGACTCACGAACGTCTGCGGGTCCGTGCACGCCACGTAGGGCGCACCGTCCAGCGAGCACTCATACGTCACCGGGTTCTCGTTGGAGCCGAAGTCGAACGTGGCGCTGTTGGACGTCGTCGTCCCCGACGGGCCGCTGACGATGGTGGTGTCCGGAGCCGTCGTGTCCACCGTCCACGCATACGTCGCAGGCGTCGAGTCCAGATTGCCCGCCGCGTCCACCGCACGCACCGCCAGCGTGTGGTTGCCCTCGCCCAGGCCGGGGAAGGTTTGCGGGTCGGCGCACGCCGCGAAGGGCGCACCGTCCAGCGAGCACTCGTACGTCACCGGGCTCTCATTGGAGCTGAAGTCGAACGTAGCGCTGGTGGAACTCGTCACCGCAGGGGGCCCGCTCACGATGGTGGTGTCCGGCGCCGTGGCGTCCACGGTCCAGGTGCGCGTCGCGGGCGTCGGGTCCTCGTTGCCCGCCGCGTCCACCGCGCGCACCGCCAGCGTGTGCTCCCCGTCCGAGAGACTCACGAACGTCTGCGGGTCCGTGCACGCCACGTAGGGCGCACCGTCCAGCGAGCACTCATACGTCACCGGGTTCTCGTTGGAGCCGAAGTCGAACGTGGCGCTGTTGGACGTCGTCGTCCCCGACGGGCCGCTGACGATGGTGGTGTCCGGAGCCGTCGTGTCCACCGTCCACGCATACGTCGCAGGCGTCGGGTCCAGGTTGCCCGCCGCGTCGCGGGCGCGCACTGCCAGCGTGTGGTTGCCCTCACCCAGGCCGGGGAAGGTCTGCGGGTTGGTGCACGCCACGAACGGGCCACCGTTTAGCGAGCACTCGTACGTCACCGGGTTCTCGTTGGAAGCGAAGCTGAACGTGGCGCTCGTGGCGTTGGTCACCGCCGGGGGGCCACTCACGATGGTGGTGTCCGGCGGAGTGGTATCGGAGGCCACGGTGAACGTGTTGGTGTTGCTCAGCACGGACGCGACGCCCTGGAGCGTGGCGTAGGCATTCACGATGTGCGCGCCGACGGACAGGTCGGCGCTTGGCGTGAGGCTGAAGTTGCCCATGGCATCCGCCGGCACCCGGCCCAGCTCAACTCCGTCTACGAAGATGACCACGGTGGCGTTCGGCGGCGCCGTGCCGCTGATGACCGGACGCATGCCCGTGATGGAGCCATTGGCGGGCATCGTTACCACTGGCGAGGCCAGGGACGCGGGGAAGGCGCCCGGCAGGACGGTGACGACACCCGGGCTTCCGGGGTCGGCGCCATACGTGAGCCCGTCCGGCGCGTTGGCCGTCGGCTGCGTGCCGGCCGCTCCACCGGTGACGACCGGAGTGCACCCGACCGTCGCGCCCTGAATCAGCAGACGGCCGCCACCACCGCCGCCACCCGTTCCATGCTGGTCGTACGTCGTGCGGCCACCATTGCCACCAAGGGCCGTCACCGAGTTGGCCGAGCAGCTCAGTGCTCCGGTGACACGCAGGTACACGGTACCGCCAGCGCCCGCGCCACCCGCGGCATCGTTGGCAGTGCCCACGGCGTCGCCTCCCGCGAGCCCGTTCGCCGACACGCGGCCAGCGCCCGCGAGCGAGGCGGCGCGAATGAACACGACACCGCCGCCCGCGCTGCCGCCACCGGCCGCATCGTCGTTGCCATGTCCAGCACCGCCACCACCGCCAAACACCGTCCGGACCACCGGATCGAAGGTCAGGGAAGCGCCCCCAAGCCCACCAACGGGCCGGGACGCCGGAGGCTCTTCTCCCACCCAGGTCCGCCCGCCAATGCCACCCGCGCCCGCGTTGCTGCCACCACCGCCGCCCGAGTTGTGACACACGCCGCCACCACCGCCATTGGCGATGTTGCCCCGGCCCGTCGTTCCAGTCGGAATGGGGAAAATGTCCCCACCAAATCGCGAAGGCACCAGCCCCTCGCCCTTTGACGTTCCGCCCGGCCATTCCTGGTCCAGGCCGGTGCACGCATCACCGTCACCATTCCAGGGGAAGCCTCCGCGGAACCCCCGACCATCCGCGTGGATGGCGCCCTCATTGGTCACCGTGTTTTGCGCCAGGAAGGCCACCACGCCACCCGTGGCTCCATCCCAGGGACGGGCGACGATGCTGCCCGAGGCATTCACCATCACGGTGGAGTACTCAGGCACGCGAATCACCTGCGCCCCAGTCGCCGCGAAGGCCCCCGTGAGTGGCTGCGTGAAGTTGATCCGCGTCGCCGTGACGCTGCCAATCCGCGCGAGCTCCCAGCGGCCGACTGGCGTCGCCGTCAGGTCGATGGGCGTCTGACTGCCCGAGGCCGGCTCCGTCGGCAAGCCCGTGGTCTGGTGCACCATGACCAGGTTGCCCACCGCGAATCCCGACGAGGAGGCCACCATCACGAAGCTCTGCCCCGCGGGCGCCGCGGCCGTCACCTCCGTGTAGGTGTTGATGACGGTGTTGGGCGCGCTGATGGTCAACGCGGCGGTCCCATTTCCCAGACCGAAGGTGTCCGCGGCGGCCTTCGCGGCGGACCCCAGCAGCGCGGCGCACAGCAGCGCCAGGGGTGCGGCGAACAGGCGAATGCGTCCTCGGAAAGCCCGACTAAGCAGGGGGACGTCAAAGGTCTCTTGAGTCATAGACTTGGGCGCGTGGGGGGGGGTGTGGACCCAACGGCAATTGCCGCACGTAGCAATCCGGAAGCCAGCGCCTGTCCACTCTACGACCGCCGAGGCTCCACGGTTCTCAGCCCCACGGGCCCGGGGTGAAAGGCGCCCCATCCGAGCCACGGATCCGAATTCCAGAAACCAGACCGGCCCAGCGCCTCTCGGAGCGCAACCCACCAGGTCGGCTGACGCGTCAACGCAGGACGCGTGACGCGTCAATCGGGACGCAGGGTGCGGCCCGGCGCCAACAAAAAAGGGCCCTCCTCACGGAGAGCCCTTGGGCAACGCGGCGGGCGCTTGGCCCGGCGTGTCAGAAGATTTCCTCGAGCCACTCGCGCATGCGGCCCTTCACCTTCTTGTACACGTTCTCCTCGCGGATGCGGAACATGCGCCGGTCCAGGTGGCGGGCACCGTAGACGACCAGGCCCACGCCCGTGGCGTACATGGGGCTCTTCACCACATCCACCAGGCCGCCGATGCCGCGCGGCATGCCGCGACGGACGGGCAGGCCCAGCACTTCCTCGGCCAGCTCCGGCATGCCGGCCAGTAGCGTGGAACCACCGGTAATCACCACGCCCGAGGCCAGCAGGTCCTCGTAGCCGCACTTCTGGATTTCGCGGTGCACGAGCTGGAATATCTCCTCCACGCGCGGCTCCAGGATTTCGCAGAGAATCTGCCGCCCGAGCACGCGGGGCTGACGGCCCCCGACGCTGGGCACCTCGATGGTGTCGTCCTTGTTGATGAGCGTCGACAGGGCGCAGCCGTACTTCTGCTTGATGCGCTCGGCCTCATGCGCGGGGGTGCGCAGGCCAATGGCGATGTCGCTGGTGAGGTTGTTGCCTCCCAGGGCAATCACCGCCGTGTGGACGATGGAGCCGCCGGAGAAGATGGCGATGTCCGTGGTGCCGCCGCCGATGTCGACGAGGCACACGCCCAGCTCCTTCTCGTCCTCGCCCAGCACCGCCTCCGCGCTGGCCAGCGGCTGGAGGACGATGTCGGAGACGTTGAGCCCGGTGCGGTTGGCGCACTTGACGATGTTCTGCGCGCTCGACACCGCGCCGGTGACGATGTGGACCTTGGCCTCCAGGCGGACGCCGGCCATGCCCAGGGGCTCCTTGATGCCGCCCTGGTCGTCGATGATGAATTCCTGCGGGAGGACGTGGATGACCTCCCGGTCCAGCGGAATCGCCACGGCCTTGGCCGCGTCGATGACGCGGGCGATGTCGGCCTCGCGGACTTCCTTGTCCTTGACGGCGACGATGCCCTGGGAATTGAAGCCCTTGATGTGGCCCCCGGCGATGCCCGTGTAGACGTGGGAAATCTCCGCCCCCGCCATGAGCTCCGCTTCTTCCACCGCGCGGCGGATGGAAGAGACGGTCGCCTCGATGTTCACCACCACGCCCTTGCGCAGACCCTTCGACGGATGCGTACCGATACCGATGATGTCGATGCCGCTGTCGGTCAGCTCTCCGACGATGGCGCAGATCTTCGTCGTGCCGATGTCGAGGCCGACGATGATCTCCCCCGACTTCTGCTTCGCCATGACAACCCTCCCAGGCCCCCCACTCTCGTGAAAGGGGCGCGTCCGCTTACCGCATCGAAGCCCCGCTCCTCTCGGACGCGGGGCTCGAAATCTTCACCGCCACCCAGCCGGGCCGGGCACGGTTATCCAGGTGAATGATCTCCGCTGCAAGCCCCCTCGCACCCAGTTCGCGCCGGACACGGGCCAGACGTTGCAGCTTGACCTCCGAATCTCCTTCACCCAGGCGCACTTCCTGCCCGGACGCCGTCACCAGCGTCAGGCTCTGCGCCTCCAGGCGGACCTCCGACAGCTGCTCGGCCTTGTCGGGTGACAGCCGCGCATAGGCGCTCGCCACCTCCAGCGCCGAGCGGAAGCGCTCCTGCGCCACCGCCGGATCCGCCACATAACCTTCCCGGTCCAGGCCCGTCACCAGGGGCAGGTCCAGGCCATCACCGGGCGTCACCCGCTTGAAGGGCTCGCCCTGGTCGTCCAGGACGTACAGCTCGCCCAGGACGGCCATGGCCACCGGGGTGTGCTCCGTCACCTCCACCGACACGCGGTTGGGGAAGCGCCGCGTCACCTCCACCGTGCGCAGCCAGGGGTGCTGGTGCATGGCGCGCTCCAGCGCGTCCACGTCCAGCGTCCACAGGTTCTGCCCCTTCGTCAGCGCCGCCAGCCGCAGCAGCTCCACGCGCGAGGCGCGCTGCAGGCCGGAGAAGGACACCGCCTCCAGCTCGAAGCGCGGCGACGTCAGCGCCCACTTCCGCACCGCCACCCCACCCCACACCAGCAGCCCGGTGGTCACCGCCAGTCCCAGCACCCTCAGCACGCCCGGCGCGTGCGCGCGCACCGCGCCCCGGACCGCCTCTTTCTGCTGGGCGGCGTCCTGACGGCGGCGGTTCTTGGATTTACCAAAGGCCATGGGGAGAAAACGGTTGACGCATGCTGTGCGCGGTTGGGGAGCCACGCCAGTTTTTGGCTACAGGCACGTCGCTGTAGCGCAATGCGCTGCACAAGGGCTTCGGAAATTTTCGGAGATGCCCGACGCCGAGTTGCGCCGGACTGAAAACGGACGCTCAGGCCTTGAGACACGCGCCCAAGAGCAGGCGCTCGCACAGGGCCGGGAAGTCGATGCCGCGCCCAGCGGCAATCTTGGGCAGGAGGCTGGTGGCCGTCATGCCCGGCAGCGTGTTGGTCTCCAGCAGGAACACCTCGCCTCCGTCGGTGACGATGACGTCCGACCGCGAGCCCCCGCTACACCCCAGGGCCTGGTGCGCGGCCAGGCACACCTCGTTCACCCGCGCATACTGATCCGGAGGCAGGGGCGCGGGGAAGAGGTACTGCGTGCCCGTGCCCGCTTTGTACTTCGCGTCATAGTCGTAGAACTCGCGCGCGGCGCGGACCTCGATGACGCCCAGGGCCTCATCGTCCAGCACCCCACCCTGCACTTCCCGTCCCTTGACGAACTGCTCCACCATCAGCGTGCCCGCGTACTTCGCCGCGTCGTTGACCGCTGCCTCGTAGACGTCCCGCGTCTTGCAGACGTGAACGCCCACGCTGCTGCCTTCCCGGCTGGGCTTCACCACCACCGGGAACGGGAAGGGCAGGCTGTCCACCGCCGCCAGCGCCGACGCGGCGTCCCGGAACGCGCGGTACGCGGGCGTGGGGATGCCGTGGGCCACGAAGACCTGCTTCGCGTAGACCTTGTCCATGGCCAGCGCGGAGGCCAGCACGCCGCTGCCGGTATAAGGAATGAAGAGCGACTCCAGAAGCCCCTGGAGGCAGCCGTCCTCGCCGTAGCGGCCGTGGACGGCCAGCCACGCCACGTCCACCTTCTCCGCCGCGAGGCGCGCGGGCAGGTCCTTGCCCACGTCGATGTCCACCACGTCGTACCCCAGCCCACGCAGGGCCCCGGACACGGCCTCACCGGTGCGCAGGGAGACCTCGCGCTCCGCGGACATTCCGCCCAACAGCACGCCGACACGCTTCTGCTTGAGCTCGTCCTTCGTGAAGGCACCGCGGTTGGCAGTCACAGGAAGTCTCCCAGGCGCTTGACTTCGGGTTTCATGTCGACGCCGGACTGCTCGCGCACCCGCTGCTGCATGAGGGTGACGAGGCCCAGCACGTCCCGGGCGGTGGCACCGCCCAGGTTCACAATCCAGTTGGCGTGCAGGGTGGACACCTGCGCGCGCCCCAGCGAGTACCCTTTCAGGCCCGCCAGTTCAATGAGCCGCCCGGCATGGTCGCCCGGCGGGTTGGTGAAGACGCTGCCGAAGTTGGGCTGGCTGAGCGGTTGTGTCCGCTTCCGGTAACCCAGGTCCGCGTCCATGACGGCCTTGGACGCCACCACGTCGCCCTTGCGCAGCGCGAAACGCACCCGGGTGACGACGCCTCCAGGCGGCAGCTCGGAGTGACGGTAGGCGTGCGGAATCTGCGCCTTCGTCAGCCACCCCACCCCGTCCGCGGTGGCCACCTCCACCGCCTCGATGACGCGGAAGGCCTCGCCATTCTTGGTGCCGGCGTTCATCGCCACCGCGCCGCCCAGCGTGCCGGGGATGCCGGCCAGGAACTCCGCGCCGACCAGCGCGTGGGCCCGCATGACGTTGATGAGGCGGACGATGGCCGCCCCCGCGCCCAGCGTGAGCCGCCCCTCCTCGGGGCCCACCTCGGCCACCTCGGGGAAGAGGTCTCCGGGAAGCTTCAGCGTCAGGCCGGGCACCCCGCCGTCGCCCACCAGCGTGTTGGCGCCGCCGCCCAGAATCGACACCGGGGCGCCTTCCTCGCGCGCCAGCTTCAGCAGCGCCACCAGCGCGTCGGGCGAGCGCGGGCGCACCAGCGCTTCGGCCGCGCCGCCCGCCCGGACGCTGGTGAGCGGGGCCAGCGGCTCGCCGGCCTTCACCTCGCAGCCACCCAGCGACTCCACGCGCGCCGCCAGCGCCGTCTTCACGCCCGCTTCCACCATGGGGCTAGTCCTTCGACAGGCGGGAGGTGCGCAGCAGCTCGAGCAGCTCCGGGCCCACGTGGGTGATGTCGCCGGCGCCCAGCGTCAGCACCAGGTCGCCCTCGCGCAGGCGCGGCAGCAGGGCCGCCGGCAGGTCCGCGCGCTTCTCCACGAAGGTGACGTCGCGGTGGCCGTGGGCGCGGATGGCGTCCGCCAGCGCGTCGCCCGTGGCGCCCTCGATGCGCTCCTCGCCCGCCGCGTAGACGCTGGTGACGAAGAGCACGTCCGCGTCGTTGAAGGAGGTGGTGAACTCCTTCATCAGGTCATGCGTGCGCGTGTAGCGGTGCGGCTGGAAGGCCACCACCACGCGGCGCCCGAAGGCCCGCCTCGCGCCCGCCAGCGTGGCCAGCACCTCCGTGGGGTGGTGCCCATAGTCGTCCACCACGGTGATGCCCTGCGCCTCGCCGCGCACGGTGAAGCGCCGCTGCACGCCGCCGAACTCGGCCAGCGACTCGCGCACCGTCTCCAGCGGGATGTCCATCTCCTCCGCCACGGCGATGACGGCCAGCGCGTTGAAGGCGTTGTGCGCGCCCACCATCCGCACGCGGAACTCGCCCAGCGACTCGTCCCGGCGGTACGCGTTGAAGCGGGTGGTGAAGCCATCGAGCTGGATGTTCTCCAGCCGGTAGTCCGCCATGTGCGAGCTGCCGTAGGTGACGAAGCGCTTCTCGATGCGCGGCAGCAGCGCCTGGACGTTGGGGTTGTCCAGGCACAGGACGTTGAGGCCGTAGAACGGCACCCGGTTGCAGAACTCCACGAAGGCCGACTGGAGCGTCTCCAGGTCGCCGTAGTGGTCCATGTGCTCCGGGTCGATGTTGGTGACGATGGCGATGGACGGGTGCAGGTGCAGGAAGCTGCCGTCGCTCTCGTCCGCCTCCACCACCATCAGCTCGCTCTTGCCCAGCTTGGCGTTGGAGTCGAGCACGTTCACCTTGCCGCCCACCACCGCCGTCGGGTCCAGCCCCGCCGCGCTCAGCACGGTGGCCACCATGGACGTCGTCGTCGTCTTCCCGTGGCTGCCGGCCACCGCCACCGCGTACTTCAGGCGCATCAGCTCCGCGAGCATCTCCGCGCGGGGGATGACGGGAATCTTCCGCTGGCGGGCGGCGACCACTTCCGGGTTGTCCTTGCGCACCGCGGAGGAGATGACCACCACGTCCGCCTGGACCAGGTTCTGCGCGCGATGGCCCTCGAAGAAGGTGGCGCCCATGCGCGCCAGGCGCCGGGTGATGTCGCTCTCGCGAAGGTCCGAGCCGGACACCCGGTAGCCCAGGTTGAGCAGCACCTCGGCGATGCCGCTCATGCCGATACCGCCGAGCCCCACGAAGTGGACCTGCGCCGCGTGGCGCGTCTTGAAGAGACTGGGGGGCTTGTTGCGCGTCACGAATGGCTCCTCGGCGCCTTCTTCTCGGCTTCGACAGGGGTGCGCTCGCGGCCGTTGGGGCCCCACGCCTGGACCATCAGGTCCACGCACACGTCCGCCAGTTCCTTGGCGGCCTCGGGGCGCCCCAGGAGGCCCGCCTTCTTCTCCATGCTCTTGAGGCGCTCGGGGTGGCTCTTGAGCTCGCGAATCGTCTGCGCCAGCTTCTCGCCGGTCAGCTCCGACTCGCGGAACATCAGCGCCGCGCCCGCGTCCACCAGCGCGCGCGCGTTGACGGCCTGGTGGTCATCCGTGGCGTGCGGGAAGGGAATCAGGATGCTGGCCTTCTTGCAGACGGTCAGCTCCGCGAGGGTGGTCGCGCCGGCGCGGCAGACGACCAGGTCCGCCCGGGCATAGGCGCCCGACATGTCGTCGATGAACTCCACCACCTCCGCCTGGAAGCCCTTGTCGGCGTACCCCTTGCGCACCGCCTCCAGGTCGTTCTTCCCCGTCTGGTGGACGAAGTGCAGGCTGTCCTTCAGGTCGCCCAGCGAGTCCAGCGCCTCCGTCATCCGCTGGTTGATGCCGCGCGCGCCCAGGCTGCCGCCGAAGACGAGCACGGAGAAGCGCTCGTGCGCCACGTGGCTGCGCAGGTAGTTGTCCATCAGCTTGCGGCGGATGGGGTTGCCGATGAGCTGGACCTTCTTCTCGGGGAAGAAGGCGCGCGCCTCCTCGAAGGCGATGAACACCACGCGGACAATCCGGCCCAGCACCTTGTTGGTGAAGCCGGGCAGCGCGTTCTGCTCCTGGATGGCGGTGGGGATGCCCATCAGCCACGCGGCCAGCACCACCGGCCCGCTGGCGTAGCCACCCACACCCACCACCACGTCCGGCTTCTGCCGGGCGAGGATGCGAAAGGACTCGATGAAGGCCAGCGGCAGCGCAATCAGCGCCTTGAGCAGGGACACGAAGCCCTTGCCCTTGAGGCCCTGCACCTTCACCAACTCCAGCGGGTAGCCTTCCTTCGGCACCACGCGCGACTCGATGCCGCGCTCGGTGCCCACGAAGACGACCTCGTTGCGGTGGTGCCGCGTCACCACCTCTTCCGCCAGGGCGATGCCCGGAAAGAGGTGACCGCCCGTGCCCCCGCCCGCGATGAGCACCTTCATCATGCCGCCACCTCCCGCATGTCGGTTCCCACCCGGCTGGGCCTCGCGGCCCCCTGGGTGTTCGCGCTCAACGACAACAGCACTCCCGCCGCACCCATCAACACCACCAGCGATGAACCTCCGTACGACACGAAGGGCAGCGTCAGCCCCTTCGTCGGCAACAGCCCCATGGCCACGCACATGTTCACCGCCGCCTGGAAGGCGATGATGGAGCTGATGCCCAGCCCCAGGTACGTGCCGAACGTCTCTCCCGCCGCCAGGCTGGCCTGAACGCCGCGCCACAGCACGACGCCGTAGAGCACCACCAGCAGCCCCACGCCAATCAGGCCCGTCTCCTCCGCGATGATGGAGAAGATGAAGTCCGTGTGGGCCTCCGGGAGGAAGAAGAGCTTCTGCCGCCCGTCGCCCAGCCCCAGCCCGGCCACGCCGCCCGAGCCGATGGACATCAGCGACTCGGCCACCTGGTAGCCCACGTCATGCCGGTGCGCCCACGGGTCCATGAAGGCCAGGATGCGCTTCATGCGGTACGGGCTGGAGGCAATGGCGACATACGCCATGGGCAACGCCAGCAGCACCATGCCCACCAGGTAGCTCAGCTTCGCGCCCGCCGCGAAGAGCAGCACGAAGAGCATGAACACCAGCAGCACGCTGCTGCCGAAGTCCGGCTGCATCATGCACAGCAACACCAGGATGCCGCACAGCGCGAGGTGCGGCACGAAGCCCACGGAGAACTTCGCCACCTTCTCCCGCTTCTTCGCCAGCGAGTAGGACAGGTAGACGACCCAGGCGAACTTCGCCACCTCCGCCGGCTGCAGGCCGAAGCCCGGCAGGCGGATCCACCGCCGCGCGCCGCCCGCCGTGCTGCCGATGCCGGGGATGTTCACCAGCACGAGCAGGACGATGGCCGCCAGCAGCAGCGGGTAGGCCCAGCGCGCCAGCCGGCGCCAGCCGACCTTCATGGCCGCCGCCATGGCCACCAGGCCCAGGCCCGCGGCGACGAGCTGACGCTTGAGGAAGTAGAGGCTGTCGCCCAGCTTGTCCTGCGCCAGCACCGCGCTGGCCGAGTACACCATCACCAGCCCGAAGCTCACGAGCCCGAGCACCGCGCAAAGCAACACCGGGTCGAAGCGCACGAGGGCGGCGGACGGTGGAGAAGAGGTCTTCATGCCGTCACAGCGCCTCCACGAGGCGCTTGAACGAATCGCCCCGGTCTTCGAAGTTCTTGAACTGGTCGAAGGACGCGCACGCGGGCGACAGCAGCACCGTGTCTCCGGGGGCCGCCAGCTCGCGCGCTCGCGCCACCGCCTGGGCCAGCGTGCCACACGCGTACACGTCCGCCGCGCCCGCGTAGGCCCGGGCCAGCGTGTCCGCATCGTCGCCCATGGTGAGCACGCCCTTCACCTTGCCCCGCCCCGCCTCCACCATGGGCGCGTACGGCGCGCCCTTGCCCTTGCCGCCGGCAATCAGCCACACGCCAGTGGTAAACGCGCGCAGCGCCACCAGCACCGACTCCACGTTGGTGGCCTTCGAGTCGTTCACCCACTCGACGCCGTCCAGCGTGCGCACGCTCTCCAGCCGGTGCGGCAGGCCCGGGTAGCCGTCCAGCCCCGCCTGCACCGCGCCCGAGGGCACGCCGCCCAGCCGCGCCAGCAGCGCCGCCGCCATCGCGTTCTGCGCGTTGTGCGCGCCGCGCAGCGCGCGGTTCGTCAGCGTGTAGTGCTCACCCAGGAAGTCCAGCCGGAAGCCGCCCGGCTCCACCACCGCCAGGCCCGCCAGGGCCGGCGCCTGCGCCACGGGCCTGCCCGTGAGGCTGAAGCCGTACACCGGCGCCTTCGCGCCGCGCGCCAGGCCCAGCACGTCCGCGTCGTCCGCGTTCACCACCGCGAAGTCACCGGCCTGCTGATTCTGGAAGATGCGCGCCTTCGCCTCACCGTACGCCGCGTGGCTCGGGTAGCGGTCGATGTGGTCCGGCGTGAGATTGAGAATGGCCGCGCCCCGGGGACGCAGCGTGCGGATGCCCTCCAGCTGGTAGCTGGACAGCTCCACCACCAGCGCGTCCCATTCACCCGGAGGCATGGCCGCCTCGCTGAAGGGCCGGCCCAGGTTTCCGCCCACGAAGGTACGCTTGCCGCCGCTGGAGAAGAGCGCGCCGGTGAGCGCCGTGGTGGTGCTCTTGCCGTTGGTGCCGGTGATGCCGAACAGCGGGACGTCGGCCAGCAGGCGGCCGGCCAGCTCCACCTCGCCCCACACCGCCACGCCCGCCGCGCGCGCGGCCTGGATTTCCGGCAGCGCCAGCGGCACGCCCGGGCTCACCACCACCAGGTCCTGTGACGCGAGCAGCCCCGCCGGCGTGGGTCCCGACACCAGCGTGGCGCCCAGCGACTTCACCTCGTGCGCCACCGCGCCCAGCGCGTCCTCGCTCCGCGCGTCCAACGCCGTGACGTGCGCGCCGTGCTGACGCAGCAGGCGCAGCGCGGCCACGCCGCTCTTCGCGAGCCCGAACACCAGCACCTTCTGACCGGACAGCGCCAACGTCATGGCCGTGCCACCTCCGGGTTCAGCGGAGCTTCAAGGACAGGAGCGCCACGCCACCACAGAGGATGGAGACGATCCAGAAACGGACGATGATCTTCGGCTCGGCCATCCCTTTGAGCTCGAAGTGATGGTGCACCGGCGCCATCTTGAAGACGCGCTTGCCCGTCATCTTGAACGAGGTGACCTGAATCATCACGCTCAGGATTTCGGCGAAGAAGATGCCGTGGATGATGGCGGACACCACCTCGTTCTTGGACAGCATCGCCAGGCCGCCCAGCGCGCCGCCCAGGGCCAGCGAGCCGATGTCGCCCATGAAGACGGAGGCCGGGTAGGTGTTGAACCACAGGAAGGAGATGCCCGCGCCGACGATGGCCGCGCAGAACACCGCCAGCTCCGCGCCGCCCGGCACCTGGAGGACGCCCAGGTACTGGTACAGCGGCGTGGCCACCAGCTTCGACACCCCGCCCACCGTCTCCGAGTCCGCGATGCTCAGCGTGGTGCCCGCCACGTAGCAGAGCACCGCGAAGGTGATGGCGGAGACGATGGTGGGGACGATGGCCAGGCCGTCCAGGCCGTCCGTGAGATTCACGGCGTTGGACGTGCCCACGACGACAATCCACGCGAAGACGACGTAGAACCAGCCCAGGTCCGGGTTGAACCAGCGCGTGGGGATGAAGGGCAGCGTCAGCTTGGTGTTGATGAGCAGCGTGGGCCCGAAGGAGCCGTCCGGCAGCGTCCACGTGGTCAACAGGCCGAACACCGCGACCAGGAAGAAGAAGGTCTGAAGCACCATCTTCTTGCGCCCGGCCAGGCCCTTCGAGTTGCGCTTGGACAGCTTGAGCCAGTCATCCAGGAAGCCGATGAAGCCGTAGCCCAGCGTCAGGAGCAGCATCACCCACACCGCGCGGCTCTTCAGGTCCGCGAACAGCAGCGTGCCCGCCGCGATGCACAGCAGGATGAGCGAGCCGCCCATGGTGGGCGTGCCCTTCTTCTTCTGGTGCGAGTCCGGCGTGTCCTCGCGCACGTTGCTCTGCCCGTGCTGCTTCAGCCGCAGCCGGGCGATGAGCTTGGGCCCGATGAGCATGCCGAGCAGGAGCGCGAAGACGCCCGCGGCGATGATGCGGAAGGTGGGGTAGCGCAGGAAGTTGAGGACGCGCCCCGCCTCCGTGTTCTGGATGACCTCGTAGAGGAGGTACAGCACTAGTGGTTTCCTCCGGGGGCGGCCGTGCCCGTCAGGGCGGCCACCACCCGCTCCAGCCGCATGCCGCGGCTGCCCTTCACCAGCACCACGTCACCTTCGCGCAGCCGCGGCGCCAACCACGCCATCAGCGGCTCCACCTCGGTGAAGTGGGCGGCGGATTCACCCATGGAAGCGGACTCCCACCCCTTCGCGGAGCGAGGCCCGAAAAACGCCGCCAGCGTCGCGTGCGAGGGCACCTGGCGGCCCAGGCGCGCGTGCTCCTCGAGCTCGCCCGGCCCCAGCTCCAGCATGTCCCCCAGCACCACCACCGCCCGGCCGCCCGCGGGCACCAGCGTGCGCAGCGTCTCCAGCGCGGCGTCCATGGAGGCCGGGTTGGCGTTGTAGCAGTCGTCAATCACGGTCACACCGTGCTGCCCGTCCACCACGTTGAGGCGCCGCGAGTACGGCCGCGCCGACTCCAGGCCGCGCACGCACTCCTCCGGCGTGTAGCCCAGCGCCAGCGCCACCGCGAAGGCCGCCGTCGCGTTCTGCGCGTTGTGCGGCCCCACGAAGTGCAGCCGCACCGGCCACTCGCGGCCCAGGTGCCGCACCGTGGCCACCATGCCCTCGCGGCCCAGCGTCTTCACGTCCACCAGGCGCACGTCGGCGTGCTCCGCCCGGCCGAACGTGAGCCGCTGCGCGGTGCTGCGCTCCGCCTGCGCGGGGATGAGCGCGTCGTCCACGTTCACCACCACGGTGGTGCCCGGGCCCATCTCCTGGAACAGCTCGCCCTCCGCCGCCGCCACACCCTCGATGCTGCCCAGCCCTTCCAGGTGCTCGGGCTGCACCACGGTGATGACGCCGGCGTCCGGCAGGACGATGCGCGCCAGCCGCTCGATTTCCCCCGGCTGGTTCATCCCCACTTCGATGACGGCCGCGACGTGGTGCGGCTCCAGCCGGAAGAGCGTCAGCGGGACGCCAATCTCGTTGTTGAGGTTGCCCTCGGTCTTCAGCGCAGGCCCGCGCGTGGCCAGGATGGCGCCCACCATCTCCTTGGTGGTCGTCTTCCCGTTCGAGCCGCCCACCGCGCACATCGGAATCCGGAAGCGCTGGCGGTGGAGCCGGCCCAGCGCCCCCAGGGCCCGCAGGGTGTCCTCCACCTCATAGAGGGCCAGGCCCTCGGGCAGCGCGGGCAACGGGCGCCCGCGCGCCACCACCGCGCCAGCCGCCCCGCCCTTCGCCGCGGCGTCCACGAAGGCGTGGGCGTCGAAGCGCTCACCCACCAGGGCCACGAACAGGCACCCGGGGGTGAGTGCCCGCGTGTCGGTACAGACGGTAGCGTAGGCGGCCGGGGCCGGGCCGCCACGCCGGGTGGCCCCGGTCGCCTGCACCACCTCTTCGTCGCTGAAGGAAGCTGCCATGGTGTGAGAGATGGGCGGGTCGCCGGGGCGCGTGAGGCTCAGCCAGCAGTGCGGTTGGCCAGCGCCTTGGCCGCCACCTGCCGGTCGTCGAACGCGAGCTTCTCCGCGCCGACGTGCTGGTACGTCTCGTGGCCCTTGCCCGCGATGAGGACGACGTCGTCCGCGGACGCCAGGCTGATGGCCTGCTCGATGGCCGCGCGGCGGTCCGCGTCGACCAGGTAGCCCTTCTCACCGCTCTTCGCCTTGCCGGCGGAGATGCGGCGCAGGCCGCTCTTCTCGAGCCCCGCCGTCACCTGCGCGATGATGTCTTCCGGGTCCTCGGTGCGGGGGTTGTCGCTGGTGACGACGGCCAGGTCGGCGCCCTCACCCGCCACCGCGCCCATCAGCGGACGCTTGCCCTTGTCCCGGTCCCCACCGCAGCCGAACACGGTGATGACGCGGCCCTTGGCCAGCGTGCGCGCCGCCTCGATGGAGCGCTTGAGCGCGTCATCCGTGTGCGCGTAGTCCACCAGCACCGCGGGCGCGCCGGCGGGGCCGTAGTTCTCCACGCGCTCCATGCGGCCGGCCACCGGCATCATCCGCTCGATGCCTTCCTGCACGTCGCGGCGCGAGAAGCCCGCGCCCAGGCCGATGCCCACCGCCAGGAGGATGTTCTCCAGGTTGTGGGGGCCCAGGAGCTTGCTCTTGAGCGGGATGTCGCCCGCGGGCGTCTTCAGCACGCCCTTGATGCCCTGGAGCGAGAAGCTCACGTCGGCCGCGGAAATCTCACCCGTGCCCTGACGGCTGAACTTCCACGCCATGCGCTTCTGGCCGCGCTGCTCGTTGTAGATGCGGCTGGCGTAGGTGTCGTCGCCGTTCACCACCGCGACGCCCGTGGCGGACAGGTTCTCCGCGAAGAGCTTCCGCTTGGACTGGAAGTAGTCCTCCATGTCCTTGTGGTAGTCGAGGTGGTCGCGGCTCAGGTTGGAGAAGCCCGCGGCCTTGAAGGTCAGCCCGTGCACGCGCTCCTGCGCGAGCGCATGGCTGGAGACCTCCATGATGACCGTCTCCACGCCCGCGTCCACCATCTCCCGGAGGATGCGGTGCAGCTCCAGCGGGTCCGGGGTGGTGTTGGCGCTCTCCTGCGTGCGGCCCGCGAACTTGTAGCCCAGCGTCCCGATGACGCCGGTGGACGCATACGCCGCGGTGCTCATGGCCTCCAGCAGGTAGCTGGTGGTGGTCTTCCCATTCGTACCCGTGATCGCCAGCAGCGTCAGCTGGTCCGCCGGGCGGCCATGGAAGTTGGCCGCGATGAGCGCCAGCGCCTTCCGGGCGTTGCCCACCTTGAAGAAGGGCACCTGCGAGGACGGCACCGGCTTCTCCGACACCACCGCCACGGCGCCACGGGACACGGCCTCACCGATGAACTGGGCCCCATCCTCCTTCGTGCCAGGAATGGCGACGAACAGGTCTCCCGGCTTCACGCGCCGCGAGTCCTGCGTCACACCGGTGACGTCAACCGCGGAACGGCCGCCCGAGGTCTGCTCGGCACCACATCCTGCGAGGACATCCGTCAGCTTCATCTCTTCCCCTTCACACGCATTGCAAGAGCGGGGCCTGGAGCGGACGCGGCCTTATTGCCGCGCGGCGAGCTCCAGCGTCACCCGGGCCCCCTTCTCCACCAGCGAACCGGCGGCGGGGGTTTGAGATACCACGCGTCCACTGCCCAACACCTGTGGCTCCAGCGCCGCGGCGAGCAGCTTCACCACGGCCTCACGTCCTACTTCTCCCTGAAGGTCCGGCACACGCACCGTGCCGGGCTCAGGGGTCTCCGTCACCGCGTCCGCGAGCGCCGTCCGGGCGGCACCGGTGGCCTTGGCCCCCGGCTTCGCCGCGGCAGGCGCGGGGGACACGGCGGCCACGGCCACCTCGGGTGCCACCGTCCGGGACGGAGGCACGGCCAGGTGGGCCATGGCGGCGGTCGCAATCTCCTTGAAAGCAGGGGCAGCCACGAGCCCCCCGTATACGTCCGTCTTCGGTTCGTCCACTACGACAAGAATCACTGCCCGCGGAGACTCGGCCGGTACCACCCCGACGAAGGAGGCGATCCGCTTGTCCGAGTACCCCCGCGCCACCGGGTCCGCCTTCTGGGCGGTGCCCGTCTTCCCGGCCACCCGGTAGTCCTCCATGGCGGCCTTGGGAGCCGTCCCTCCCTTGACCACCACGCTTTCGAGCATCCCCACGACCTGCCGGGCGACCTTCGCGGACACCACCCGGCGCAGCTCCGTGGGGCGATTTTCCAGCAGAACGACGCCATCCGGGTCCACCACCTTCGACACCAGGTAGGGCCGCATCAGCACGCCATCGTTGGCCAGCGCACCATAGGCAGCCGCAATCTGAACTGCGGTGGCCGTCATCCCCTGCCCGAAGGACTGGGTGGCCAGGGAGACTTCCGCCTTCGGGTACGGCAGCACGCCGCGCCCCTCGCCCGGCAGCGACAGGCCGGTGCGCTCGGCGAAGCCGAAGGCGTGGTAGCCCGCCACGAACTTCTCGCGCCCCAGGGCCTGGGCAATCTTCGCCATGCAGATGTTGGAGGACACCTGGAGGATGCCCTGCGGGGTGAGCCAGCCGTAGGAATGGGTGTCGTTGATGGTGTGGCGGCCCACCCGCCAGGCGCCGTTCTCACAGAAGAAGAGGCTGTCGGCCGTGATGGCCTTCTCCTCCAGCGCCGTGGCCACCACGAAGGACTTCAGCGTGGAGCCAGGCTCGAAGGTATCCAGGGCGGCGCGGTTGCGCATGCTGGCACGCGAGCTGGACTCCGGCGTGTTGGGGTTGAAGCGCGGGTGGTTGGCGACGGCGAGCAGCTCGCCGGTGCGCGGGTCCAGCACCACCGCCATGCCGGCCACGGCCTTGGCGTCCTCCACCGCGCGGCTGAGCGCCTTCTCCGCGACGTACTGGATGTGTCTGTCCAGCGTGAGGGTGACGGCGGCGCCCTGGCGCTGGAGCGGATCCAACGCGCCCTGCACCAGCAGCTTGCGGCCCTTGGCGTCGCGGAAGCCGGACGTGCTCGAGTTCTGCCCGGACAGCTCGTCCTGGAAGGCCAGCTCCAGGCCCTCCAGGCCGCGGCCGTCCATGCCCACCGTGCCCACCACGTGCGCGCCCAGCTCGCGCTGCGGGTAGAAGCGCTTGGGCTCCTTGGAGAAGCCCATGCCCGGCAGCTCCAGCGCCTTCACCGCGGCGACCTCGGCGGGCTTGGCCTGGCGCTTCACCCACGCGAAGCGCTTGGCCCGCGCAAGGCGCGCGTGCAGCTCGTCCGCGTCCAGCTTCAGCGCCCTGGCCAGCGAGCGGGACGCGGCCTTCACGTCGGGCAGCATGGAGGGGTCCACCCAGATGGAGTCCACCTCCACGCTCTGCGCCAGCGGCGTGCCGCGCCGATCGAAGATGTCGCCGCGGCGCGCCGGAATCTCGATGTGCCGGACGTACTGCTCCTGCGCCATGCCGCGCAGCTTCTCCTGCTCGAAGACCTGGAGCTGCACCGCACGACCGAAGGCGACGCCCAGCAGCATCAGGAACAGCCCGAACAGCAGCCGCACCCGCAGCCTCAGCCACTTCGCGTTGGGCTCGGGAGCCCGCGCCGCCTTGAAGTCCCTCACCGGCCCGCTCCAGCGCGGCCCGCCACGCGGACGCCTGGCTGGGCGGTGTCGGCCGCGTCCGCGCGCGCGCCGCTGCCGCGGGCCGGCTTCTCCGCCGACAGCGACACCACGGCGCCGCCGCGCGGCATGGCCATGTTGAGCTGCTCACGCGCCACGCGCTCCAGCCGGCCCGGGGCCTTGAGCGTGGCCAGCTCCAGCTTCAGCCGGTCATTCTCGCGGGTGAGGACGCGGTTCTCCGCCTCCTCGCGCGACAGGCGGTAGCCCATGTCCACCACCAGCACGCGGCTGGTGACATGGAGGATGCCCACCGCCGCGAAGAGGGCGAAGAGGCACACGGCCGGGAGGAGGTGCAGCAGCACGCCGCCCACCGTCACCGAGGAACGCAACGCCGATACCCGGGAGTGCACCTTGTTCATCGGACTTTCTCCACCACGCGCAGATGCGCGCTGCGAGAACGCGGATTGGCCTCGACCT
Organism: Pseudomyxococcus flavus; assembly: GCF_050038885.1. Lineage (NCBI taxonomy): Bacteria > Pseudomonadati > Myxococcota > Myxococcia > Myxococcales > Myxococcaceae > Pseudomyxococcus > Pseudomyxococcus flavus. Next base: position 1,099,298 of record NZ_CP143624.1, read on the forward strand.
CCGCCTCGGAGGCGGCCACGGCCTTCTTCGTCACCAGCTCGAAATCCCCCACGCCCCCGCACGCGCACACGGGCAGCCCCGGTGGGCACGTGCAGCGCCCCGCCAGCGCGCGGAACGCCTCCTTCACCTTCCGGTCCTCCAGGGAGTGGAAGGCGATGACGGCGGCGCGGCCCCCGACCTTGAGCAGCCCGGGGATGGCGGCCAGCAGCGCGTCCAGCGCCTCCAGCTCGCCGTTGACCGCCATGCGCAGCGCCTGGAAGGTCCGGGTGGCGACGTGGATGCGGGTGGGCCAGGCCTTGCGTGGCACCGCCCGCTTCACCACCTCCGCGGCCTCCAGCGTGCGCGTGGGCAGCGCGCGCTTCAGCTCGCGGGCAATGGGCCGCGCGAAGGGCTCCTCGCCGTAGTCCTTGAGGATGCGGGCCAGCTCGCGCTCGTCGGTGGAGGCGATCAGCTCCGCCGCCGTGGGGCCGTCCGGGCCCATGCGCATGTCCAGCGGCCCGTCCTTGGAGAAGGAGAAGCCGCGCTCGGCCACGTCCAGCTGGGGCGACGACACGCCCAGGTCCACCAGCACCCCATCCACCGGCAGCAGGTCCGCGGCGACGCGGGGCAGCTCCGCGAAGTTCCCCGCCCGGCCCTGGAAGCGCGGGTTGGCGCCCAGGCGCGCGGTGGCCGCGGCGAGCGCCACCGGATCGCGGTCCACGCCCACCACGGACGCGCCCTCTGCGAGCAGCGCCTGCGAGTGGCCGCCACCCCCGAGCGTCCCGTCGATGATGACCTTCCCGTCCGCCGGCCGGAGCAGCTCCACTGCTTCCCGCAGGAGGACGGTCTGGTGCTGGAAGTCCAGAGCCTCCACGGGCTGTCAGACGAAGGGGGCCCGCGCAAGCGCGAAGGCAGCCCGGGCATCGTTCATGTGCGGGTAGATTTCGAAGCAGTCGTGCGCGCCGGCCGCGCGGAAGATGGCGGCCAGGTACGGCGACAGCCCGGACAGCTTCACGTCTCCACCGCTGCGGCGGAAGGCCTCCGCGCGAGCCATCAGCGGCTTGACGCCGCGGTAGTTCAGGTGGCCCACGTCGCCGAAGTCGAGCACGACCTGGCGCATGCCGCGGTTCAGCTTGCGGCCCAGGTCCTCGCACAGCTCGAGCAGGTCCTGCTCGCTCAGCTCGCCCTCGAGCATGAGCGTCTCGACGCGCCCGGCGGCCATCGCCGCGCCCGCCAACCCCGGCCGAACCTCCAGAACCTGGTTCATACGCTTGCCACCCTCCCGGTACTTCGGGCTCCTGTCGACTTTCCCGTCACGTCTGCCGCAGCTCGGCGAGCACCTTCATCACGTCCGCGGAGGTCGCTTCCTGGCGCGCCTCTTCCTGCGCCTTCGCCCACCCCTCGCGGCTCCACAGCTCGATGACCTTCACCATCCCCGCCCACACCACGTCCTTCTCCAGCCCCGCATAGGAGCGGAGCGTCGGCGGGATGAGCAGGCGCCCCAGCTTGTCCAGCGGGCACTCCTGCGCGCTGGCCACGTACAGGCGCATCAGCGTCTTCACCCCAGGCTCCATCGGGTTGCGCTTGGCCAACGACGCCTCGAGCGCTTCCCACTCCCGCACCGGGTAGGCGTGGAGGCACCGGTCGAGCGCCGTCGTGAGGATGAGCCTCTCGTCGTAGGCGCCCACCAGCGTGTCCCGGAGCTTCGCCGGGAGGCTCGTCCGCCCCTTCGCGTCGATCTGGTGCTCATAGACGCCTCGGAACACTCGGGACGATCCACCTTTTCAGCCCACCAAGGGATGAACCTCCACTCCTTCCCACTCCTTGCCACTTCCGGGCGGCATACATACGCGCCCCACCTGGGGGGGTCAAGAAACCGCAACAGGTTGAAACAGCGGTTTGTCCGCGCCCGACGTCCTGAAAGGTCGTCACACCTGGAAGGTCCAGTGTTTGGCGCAGTGCGACGCCCTACCTATTGCGCTGGGGTAAACTTGAGTTCCCCCCGGCCCCAGGCGCAGAGTGTCGGTTGCGTGAACACGAACGTTCGGCTGAAGGTGGCCTACAAGACGCCGCAGTCCTTGGTGGGGGAGTACACGCGCAGTGTCGGTCTGGGGGGCGTCACACTGGAGACGCGCCGCAGCCTGCCGCTGGGGACTCGCTTCACCTTCGAGCTGCATGCGGGCGGCATGGCCCGCCCCGTGGAGGTGCTGGGCGAGGTGGTCCAGGTCGTCCCGCACGACGCCGAGCGCTTCCTGCTCACCGTCCGCTATGGGGTCGGCGAGGACCGCAGCGCGCTGGACGCCATCCTCCAGCACATCTTCGCCACCCAGGAGCACGAGGGGATGCGCCGCTTCCCGCGCCTGCCCCTGTACCTGCGCGCGATGGAGGCGGCGCCGCTGTCACCGGGCTTCCTGGTCCGGGACATCTCCCGCGGCGGCGTGGGCCTGGAGGTCCAGGGCCCCGCCCTGCCGCGCCAGGTGAAGGTGGGCACGCCCTTCCTGCTGGAGATGGACCTCAAGGAAGGGCCCATGATGCTGCACGGCGAGGTGGTTTGGACCTCGTCGGTGCCCCGCAAGGACTCGGGGACGGTGAAGCCGGGCTTCGGCGCCACCTTCGGCCGGCTCCGCCCGGACATGCAGAAGCGGCTGGAGGGCCTGCTGTCCCTGGCCTCGCTTCCCTCCGCCCCCTGGAAGGCGCGGGTGAGCTTCGGGATGGAGGCCGTCACGCGGATGCCGTGACGGCGCCCACCGCCGCGCGCTACACCGGGCTCAGCGGATAGCCGCCGGCGGGCTCCAGCGCCCCCACCACCGTCTCGCGCAGCGCGGCCGGGTCATAGGGGGTGAAGACGTCCAGCGCGCGCAGGCGCTCGAGCTCCCGGGTGAGCGCGTCCTCCTTCAGCGTGGCGCACAGGGCGCGGCGGGTCCTGTCGTAGGCGCGGGGGATGGCGTCCAGCGCGTAGAGCTGCGTCATGGCCACGCGCACCGGGTCCAGCGTGCCGCCCGCCGCGGCCTGGCGCGTGCGCGTCACCATGGAGTCCAGGGCGAAGGCGTCCATCACCACGTCGGACAGCGCCGCGAGCACCTCCTGGTGCTGCTCCAGCTCGGTGCCGAACGTCTCCGCCGCCACGCGCAGCCCGTGCAGCGCCAGCCGCTTGGCGGACTCGGCGGCCACCTCCTGCGGTGCCAGCGCGTCCTGGACGCGCGCCTGGGGGCGCTCGCCGCGGGACAGCTCGTCCGCCACGTTGCCGGCCATGGCGAACAGCGGCAGGTCGCCCTTCACGGCGCGCTTGAGGAGCATGCCCGTGATCAGCATCCGGTTGATTTCGTTGGTGCCCTCGAAGATGCGGTTGATGCGCGCGTCGCGGTACGAGCGCTCCACCGGGTACTCCTCGATGTAGCCGGCGCCGCCGTGGAGCTGGACGGCGTCGTCCACGAGCTGGCCGAAGGACTCCGAGCCGTGCACCTTCATGATGGAGGACTCGATGGCGTACTCCTCCACCGCGGCCAGCAGGTGCGCCTCGTGGTCCGGCGCGGCCTTGTCGCTCTGCCCCAGGCGCGCGTCCACGAGCCCGGCGGTGCGGTACGTCATGCTCTCCACCGCGTAGACGAGCGCCGCCATGCGGGCCAGCTTCTCGCGCGACAGCGGGAAGCGGACGATGGGCGTGCCGAACTGCTTGCGCTCCTGCGTGAAGTGCAGCGCGTTCTGGAGCTGGAGCTTCATGCCGCCCAGCACGCCCGCGCCCAGCTTGAGGCGGCCGTAGTTGAGGATGTTGAAGGCAATCTTGTGGCCCTTGCCCACCTCGCCCAGCTGGTTCTCCACGGGGACGCGCGCGTCCTCGAAGTAGAGCGGGCAGGTGGAGGAGCCGCGGATGCCCATCTTGTGCTCCTCCGGCCCCACGGTGAGGCCCGGCGTGCCCTTCTCCACGATGAAGCCGGTGAACTTGTCCCCGTCCACCTTGGCGAAGACGATGAACACGTCCGCGAAGGCCGCGTTGGTGATGTAGAGCTTGGAGCCGTTGAGAATCCAATGCTTGCCGTCGGGCGAGCGCACCGCCTTCGTCTTCGCGCCCAGCGCGTCGCTGCCACTCCCCTGCTCCGTGAGCGCGTAGGCCGCCACCCACTCCCCGGTGGCCAGCTTCGGCAGGTACTTCGCCTTCTGCGCCGCGTTGCCGAACCAGACGATGGGCAGCGTGCCGATGCCGGTGTGCGCGCCGAACGTCACCGACCACGAGCCGTTGAGGCTCATCGCCTCCGCGAGCAGCAGCGACGTCGTCTTGTCCAGGCCGGTGCCGCCGAAGGTCTCGGGGATGTCCACGCTCAAGAGGCCCAGCTCGCCCGCCTGCCGCAGGAGCTCCCGCAGGAGCGCGTTGTCCTTGCCCTCGATGCGCTCGGCCTGGGGGAGGACCTGCTCGCGGGAGAACTGGAGCGCGGTCTTGAAGAAGAGGCGCTGCTCCTCGGTGAAGGCCTCCGGGGTGACGATGGGAGCGGCGCCCACCTCCTCGAAGAGAAAGGCCCCACCAGGGGGCAGCGCCTTCAGCGAAGCAGGCTTGGATGCTGCGGCCATCGATGACCTCCAGGTCCAGGGAGGGAACGTCCCTCCTCGGGGCGGGAGCACCCCGCCCTGGCGCCTGAATCTAATCCTCCGTCTCGCGGAAGCTCGCGAAGGCGCGAGGCGCTGGCGCCCGTACCGAGCCCCCGGGGCTCGTGGACGAAGCCGCTGTCCGGTAGTCCTTCCGGGCGCGACCAGATGGCGGGGGGCTCCAGGCGGCCTGGCAACACGGAGTGTCCGGCCAGGCCTCGAACGGGGGCCGTCCTCGAGGCGGCGGCGGCCCGGGGGGCCGGCGCGTGAGCCCGGGTCGCGTCCAGGCAGGCAACCTGGCACGGACAGGCGCACCGCGTGTGCTCCGCAGGACACCGCGCACGCGGGCTACGAGCCACCGCCTTCTTCTTCGGCCTTGGCGCGGGCCCGCTTGCCGCGCGCGACCTCGGTGGCGAGCGCCTCCAGCCGGGGTGTCCAGAACACGCGGAACTGCTCCAACCACGCGTCGACTTGCTGCAACGGCGCAGGGTCGACGCGATAGACACGGCGGGTCCCCACGGCCCGCACATCCGCGAAGCCGCTGTCTCGGAGGACCTTCAGGTGCTGGCTGACCGCTGGCTGGCTGATGCCGAATTCGGCCTGGATGGCCTCGGAGACCTCGCCGGAAGGGCGTTCGCCCTCGGCGAGGAGCTCGAGAATCCGTCGTCGTACCGGATCACCCAGGACGTCAAAGGCATGCATCGTCGCGGTCAGGTCCCCGGATGCTTCACGTCCGGGGGCGGCGCGCCAGTATAGAACGCGGTCGTCCGCGCCGCGCGAGCCTTCGCCACCTCGGCGTCCTCCCCCGCCGCTACGTCCGCTTGCCCCCAGCCCTCGCTGCTGGCCGTGATGAAGGCCTTCCCTTCATCCGACATCGTCCAGGCCTCCACCGCGGCGCTGTCGACGGCGGCGCCGCCGGACGCCAGATGCTTGTCCAGGCCCTTCACCAGCGCCAGCTCCCAACCGACCCCGACAGCGCCCGGCCCGTAGTCGTTCCAATGCGGACTGACGTGGGCCATGTGCTCCAGCCGCAGCCGCGTTCCACCGCCCGGGGCCTCGGCCAGGATGACGTCCACCCAGCTGACGCCCCCACCGAACTCCCACGTCACCGCCAGGTGCCGCGGCCGCTCACAGCGGGTGACCGTCCCACCCGCATTGCCCTGGAACTGGTAGCGCCCCCCCAGCTTCAGGTCGCCGGACACCGGAAGGAACCAACGGGGAAGGCGCTCGGGGTTGGTCAGCGCATCCCAAAGGTCATCGACCGTCGTATCGTAGTCGCGCATGGCGACGACGACCCGCGCGGGCTTGCCCTCATGCTCCCGGTGCTCCACCTCCCGCACGACGGCCCCGAGATAACGCTCCACGTTGTTCATCCAGCCTCCGAATATAAGTTTGGACTTATATATCTAGAGGCACGAGTCCGATGTCAACACCCGTGGCGCTGCCCGCCGCGCAACGGTGGCATGCCCGTTCCAGCCCGCCACGGCAGGCGCGTCCGGCGCTCCGAGCCGGGGCATCAACCTGCGTCGGTGGGCCGGTGCGGCGTGGGATACACGAGACAGAGCGTGTCGAAGAGCGGCTCGCCCGGCGCCGAGTACACCCCGCCGAGCGCCCGGGCGACCTGCGCGACCTCCATGCCGAACGAGGGCACCAGGCAGATGTCCTCGGACGTCTTGAAGCGCCCCTTGAGCAGGCCGAGCCCCCGGCGCAGCGTGACGATGTCCTGCCGGCCCGCGCGCACGGGCACCGACGGGCCATTCGCGTCAGGCCCCGGCAGCTTTCCCACGCTGGTGGTCAGCTCGAAGCCGTCCGCGCGCATGATGATGCGCAGCTTGCCCGGCGCCACCTCCTCCAGCCACGCACGAAAGCCCGCCTCGTCCCGGAGCACCAGCGGGTACGCCGCCGGCCCGTCCGGGTGCGCCAGCCACACCGCCTCCGCCGAGCCCCGCAGCACCGCCAGCAGCTCCGATACCTGCACCAGGAACGTCTCCGCGTCCGGCACCACGAGCACGGCGTGCCCCTGGACCCGCTGCGCCAGCCGCGCGGCGTCCTCCGGACGCGTCGGCGCGAAGGACTCCGCGCCCAGGCGGACCTGCTCTCCGGCCAGCGCCACGCGAAGCGCCTCGGCGGGAAGTGGCTCGCCGTAGACAGGGCCGGCCACGTCCACCTCGTTGGTCGGCGCGGGCCGCGCCTCGCCCGGAGCCTCTGCGTTCGGCGCCGAGAGCGAGGGCAAGGGCTCGGGCTTCAACGACTTGAGCGGCTCGGCCGGCTTCTCCTCGCGGCAGCCCACCGCCACCATGGCGAGCAGCACGGCGACGAGTGCACGGGAGGTCGACTTCACGACGCCCCCTGCCCCGGGCCCGCCCCGGCGGCCGCGCCATCCATCACCTTGCGCACGTCGCCCCCCACCCAAGTGGCCGCCATCCAACGTCGCGCAGGACGACACATCCACAAGTGGCGTGTGGAGGGGGCATCCTTCGGCGCCCACCACCCCCGGGGTGCCGGAATGGCGGAAGGCATCGCACGGGAAAGAAAGGGGCACACCGGCCGCATCATCATATTCAGCGGAATTTTCCCATAATGGCGTCTTACTTACCCCATGATACCTTCTCCCGCCCCCGCGACGACACGAGGGCCCCCTTGGCGTAGCGGCCACCTGCGTCCGAAGGAGCCGGAACGAACGTGCAGCAGCCTTCCGAAGGGCTTCATTTCGGCAAATACAAGCTGCTCGAGCGCATCGCGACGGGCGGCATGGCGGAGATCTACCGCGCCCGCATGACGGCCGCGGCCGGCGTCACCAAGCCGGTGGTCATCAAGAAAATCCTTCCGGGCTACGCGGGCAACAGCGCCTTCCTGTCCATGTTCGTCAACGAGGCGCGCATCGCCGCGGGGCTGAGCCACGGCAACATCGCCCAGGTCTTCGACTTCGGCGAGGTGGACGGGGAGTACTTCATCGCCATGGAGTGGGTGGACGGCCGCACCCTGTCGAGCGTCATGCGGCGCGCGCGGGAGAAGGGCCTGTACACCCTGCCCCAGCCGCTGGCCCTGCTCATCGCCGTGGAGATGCTGGAGGGCCTGGCGTACGCGCACACGCGCCTGGACGAGCGCGGGCGGCCGCTCCACATCGTGCACCGCGACGTCAGCCCTCAGAACGTGCTGCTCAGCTACGAGGGCCAGGTGAAGCTCGTGGACTTCGGCATCGCGCGGGCGCGGCTGGCCGGTATCCCCGAGCCCGTGGAGCACGAGCTGCAGGGCAAGTACACCTACTTCGCGCCGGAGCAGGTCCGCGGTCGCGAGCCCGACGCGCGCTCGGACATCTTCGCGGCGGGCGTCGTCATCTACGAGATGTTGTGCGGCCGGCTGCCCTTCGAGGGAAAGCTGCCGGACGTGCTGCGCAAGCTCGCCCTGGGCGACTTCCCGCGGCCCCGAGACCTCAACCCGGGCATCCCCACCGCGCTGGAGCGCATCCTGCTCACGGCCCTGGCCGTGGAGCGGGAGCAGCGCTACGCCACCGCGGAGGCCTTCGCCGAGGCGCTCACCCGCCACCTCCACACCGCCGCCCCCGACGTGTCGTCCAGCGCGCGGGCCCACTTCATGGGCTACCTCTTCGAGGCGGAGCTGGTGAGCGAGGGACGTCCGGTGATGCTGCCACGCGACTTCCTGGCGCAGATGGCCCGGTGGACGCATTCGCCCCGGGAGCGTCGCGCCTTCCGCGAGCCGCCTCCCGTGCGCGAGCCACCTCCCGGTGACGAGGAGGAAGCGCGCACGCCCGTCGCGGCGTTCGAGCCGCTCCCGCCAGCGGCCCTGACACCACTGGCCACCCGCCCTGCCAGCGCCTCCGCCCCCACCGAAGCCCGCCCGGAGCGCACCACGCTGCCGCTGCCCGCGCTGCCCGGCACCACCGAGCCCCCCGTCGGCGCGCCCCCCATGGACACGCTGCCTCCGCGGCTGCTCGGCCTGTCCTGGCCCGTGGCGCTGGGCGCCCCCATCGTGGTGGCGCTGACGGCCACGCTCGCGCTGCTGATCACCCACAGCGCGGGAACCTTCTCCGTGGAGCTGAGCTCGTCGCCGCCGGGCGCCGCCATCCGGGTGAACGGCCGGCAGCACACCGCGCGCACGCCCGCCCTGCTCACCCAGCTGTCCGCGGACGCGGAGCACCTGCTGGAGGTCCAGGCACCAGGCAGGGTGCCGTGGAGCCAGACGGTGCGCGCCGAGCACGGCACCACGCTGGCCGTCCACGCCCGGCTCCTCCCGAAGCGAGTGCCCGCCCCCGCGGCGGAGCAGGCCCAGCGGGCCCCGCCGCCCCAGGAGGCACGCATGGCCGCCGGGCCCACGAAGCTGCCACTGTCGAGCGTGGCGCATGCCTTCCGCGTGCCTTACCTGTCCACCGCGCAGATGCGGCTGGACCCGTCCCGCATCTACAGCGTGCGGGTGGAGGGATGGACCTCGCTGGGCGGCCCGCACCTGGTGGAGCAGGCGGGCTACTTCCTGGAGGGCGACGCGCGGCTCGCGGCGCATGAGTCTTTCGGCGTGCTGGACGGCGATGAGCGCCTGGTGCGGCACGCCTCCCGGCTCCACGTCTTCCTGCTGGACGCGAACCGGACGGACAACCAGGGCACCCTGCTGGTCCGCGTGCGCGAATGGGACGACGACGGCGCCGTCACCACGCTCCGCGTGGATGCACGGACGCACGCGGTGAAGCTCTCCCGCGCGGACCGCTTCCTGCTGCGTGGCCTGGACGCGGCCACCGCGTATGACGTCATGGTGTACGACACCGCCGAGCCCGTGCGCACCCGGGGGCTCGACGGCGGGCCCGTGGGGCGTGTGCTGGGCCTCTACGGCGCTGGCGAGGGCCCCGAGACGGCCGCCGGCAGGCTGGTGTTGCTGGAGGCCGGGCAGCCCCTGCGCGTCAGGGGTGCCACCTGGCTGCAGCTCGCCTTCCCGGACGACCACCTGGCGGACAACAGCGGCAGCCTGCTGCTCGAGGTGTCCCCCGTCGCCGCGCCTGGCGGCCCGCCCCACGGGGAGCCGCCGACCTCCAGCGCCCCCGCCCGGTAACGCGCTGCTACAGCGGTGCAGCGGCCTGTTGCCGAAAAGTTGATCAGCGGAGGCTGCCCCCTACCCTGGGCTCCACGGAGGACTCACCATGAAGAAGCTGGTGGCGGTGGCCGTGTTCGGCCTGCTGGGAACCCTGGGGTTGGCCGCGCGCGTGGACGCCCGGCCGGGAGTCAATGGGATGGAGCCAACGGATGCACAGGTCGAGGCGGCGCTGGATGCCCGGCAGAAGCTGGTGCTGAGCACGCTCCTTCGGGCGCAACAGGCCGACGCACGCACGGCGGCAATCCACCGGTAAACTCGTGGCGTCCGACGTGGCTCGGTGCTAAGCCCGGGCCTCTTCCGACGTTAACCCACCAACCTCACCCGTGAGGGGGACATGCCTGAAGGGTCCGCGTCACTCCAGCTCGCGGTTGGCGACCGGGTCGTCTATCCGAACCAGGGAGTCTGCCGCGTCTCCGCCATCGACGTGAAGGAAGTGGCGGGACAGAGGCTCACCTTCGTCACGATGCGCCGCGAAGAGGATGGCGCCGTCGTGATGGTGCCCGAGGGCAAGGTGCTCGCCATCGGTGTGCGCAAGGTCGCCTCCGCCGAGGACGTGGAGGCCATCTTCGCCTTCCTCCGCTCGGACAGCGACAAGGCGGACCTCGACTGGAAGCAACGAGCCCGCACCAACCTGGACCGGATGACCCAGGGCGGCATCATGGGCCTGGCCGAGGTCGTGAAGGGGCTCCAGGTCCTCAGCGAGCTGCGCCCCCTGCCCACCAAGGAGCGTGAGCTCTACGACAACGCCCGGCACCTGCTGGTGACCGAGGTCGCCGCCGCGCTGGGCACCGCCGAGGTCAACGCCGAGGACGCCATCGACATCGTCCTCTTCCCGCCCGGCCGCGAGCGCCCCAAGCGCACCGCCGCCGAGTTCCAGCGCGAGGAAGGCGACCTGGACCTGGACAGCGACCTGCTGGGCCTGGACAGCGACCTGGACCTGCCCTCCGACGAGGAGCCGGCCGAGGAGGAGCCCTCCGAGGAAGGCGAGGCGCAGGAGGAGGCCGAGTCCTCCGAGGAGGCCGCTCCCAAGAAGCGCGGCCGCCCGCCCAAGGCGAAGACGGCCGCCGCCGAGGGCGCCGAGCCCGCCGCCCCCAAGAAGCGGGGCCGCCCGCCCAAGCCCAAGCCGGAAGCCACGGCCGAGGGCGCCGAGCCGCCCGCGCCCAAGAAGCGCGGTCGTCCGCCCAAGCCCAAGCCGCCCGAGGTGGAAGGAGCGCCTCCCGCCGCGCCCAAGAAGCGCGGCCGTCCGCCCAAGGTGAAGCCCCCCGAGGGTGAGAGCTGACAGCCCCCATGGACCGACGGGCCCTCATGGGTGGGTGCGCGAGGCCGCACCACCCCGGGCCCTTCCGCCGAGGTGACGCCCCGTGATTCGCGTCGTGACGCTGGACCCCTTCGACGACAAGCAACTCGCGAAGTTCAACCGCACGCTCTACACGGCGTTCGGCGTGGGCAGCGAGCACTCCGGCAGCGCGGAGGTGCCCCCGGGCATGTCCGAGCCGCTGGATGCGGAGAAGCTGCTCGACGAGGTGAAGGGCATCCGTTCCTACAAGGACGACAAGGTGCTGCTGCTCACCTCGCGCAAGCTGAAGGACCGCGAGCTGCCCAGCGGCGTAGCGCCCACGGCGGGCTTCGCGCGCCAGGGGAAGGACCGCGCCATCCTCAGCATCGCGCCCCACAAGGACCTGGAGAGCGCCTTCAAGGCCGTCTCCCGCCACGCGCTCCACCAGCTGGGCCACCTCTGGGAGCTGCATCACTGCCTGGACCCGCGGTGCTCGATGTACCCGCCCTGGACGCCGTCCTTCGTCCAGGGTGAGGCCATCTTCTGCACCTTCTGCCGGGAAAAGAGCGAGCAGAAGATCCGCCTTGCCAAGTCCTAGCGTCACGCGCGCGCTGCCCCTCGTCGAGCTGGGGGGGCTCCTCCTCGTCGCGCTCCTGTGCCTGGTGTTCCACCTGCGCCTGCCGGGCCGCCTCCCGTCGGAGGCGGACTACCGCGCCGTCGCCGAGCGCCTCCAGGCGGAAGGCCAGCCCGGCGACGCGGTGCTGCTCTTCCCCTGGTGGACCGAGCGCGCCCGCATCTTCGTCCCGCCCACGCTGCCGGTGTACGGCTACCTGGGCTCGGACAAGGACGACCTGTCCGCCCACCCGCGCGTCTGGGTGCTGGGCCAGCCGGAGCTGCCGCGCTCGGACGAGGCGGAATTCCTCGTGCGCTTCCTGCCCGGGCGCCGCGCCGTGGGCACCGCTTCGCGGCACGGCACGCTGACGCTGGCGCTCTATGAGAACGGCCGTCACCGGCCGCGGCGCTTCACCGCCACGGATGCCTACGCGCGCGCCCGCGTTTACCTGGAGCAGCCGGACGGCACGCGCCGGGACTGCCCCTTCGACGGCAAGGCGCACCGCTGCCCCGGCCCCGCGCACCTGTACGTGGCACCGGAGTGGCACGAAATCCTCTACGAGCCGCGGCGCTGCCTGTGGATGCACGCGCCCGGCGGCAAGCAGCGGCTGGTGGCGGAGCTGGACGGCGTGCCCGGCGGGCTGGGCCTGCGGCTGGAGGGCGGCATCATCTTCGAGCACGCCTTTCCCAAGGACGCGCGCCTGTCCACCACGCACCTGGGCGTGGATGACGCCACGAGCGGCGCGCGGCTGCTGTCGCTCGCCATTCCCCCGGGCCTGGAAGGCGTGCAGAAGGCCGAGGTCCGCCTCCCGGACGGTGCGCCGCACACGGTGAAAATCTGGGTGCAGGCGGACAACGCGGACCGGCGGCAGGTGTGCCTGGACGTGCTGGCCGTGGAGCCCGAGGTGGGGGTGCGCGGATGATGCGAGGACGCGCCCCCACGCGCGACGAGAAGCACCTGGCCTGGGCCCTGTGGGTGCTGGCCTTCGCGGCGCTGTGGCTGACGGAGTCCGCGGTGGGCTACACGCGCGACGAGAGCGTCTACTTCATCGCCGGGGAGAGCTACGCGAACTGGTTCCGGCAGCTCTTCCGTTCACCGGCCCGCGCGCTGACGGACGCGGCCATCGTCCGGGCGTGGGACTACAACCACGAGCACCCGGTGCTGATGAAGGCGCTGTTCGGCCTGAGCCACCTGCTCTTCCACACGGGGCTCGGGTGGATGCGCTCGGCGACGGCGTTCCGCCTCCCCGCCTTCGCCATGGCGGCGCTGATTCCCGCGCTGACGTTCCTGCTGGGCAGCGCGATGTACGGCCGCATCGCCGGGCTGTTCGCGGCCTTCGCCTTCCTGCTGGTGCCGCGGCAGTACTTCAACGCGGAGCTGGCGTGCTTCGACGTGCCCGTGGCCGCCATGTGGCTGCTGGTCGTCTACTGCTTCTGGCGCGCGCTCGAGGACAAGAAGTGGGGCCTGTGGTGCGGCGTGGCCTTTGGCCTGACGCTGGCCACCAAGCACAACGCGCTGTTCCTCCCCTTCGTGCTGACGCCCTTCGCGCTGTGGCGCGCCTGGAGCGAGAGCGAGGGCCAGCCCGAGGCCCGCGCGTGGCTGGGCCGCTTCGTGGGCGTGTTCGCCGCGGTGGCCGTCTTCTACGGGCTGCTGGTGCTGTCGCTGGGCGGCGGCGAGGGCTTCCAGCGGAAGTTCCTGCTGCTCAGCCCGCATACACTGCTGTTCGCCGGTCTCGCCGTGGGCGGCGCGTGGGTGCTCCGGGGCGTGGACAAGGTGAGCGCGCCGGTGACGCGGGCGCTGGTGCCCATCGCCGCCATGGCGGTGCTGGGGCCCGTCATCTTCTACCTGCACTGGCCCTACCTGTGGCACCACCCGGTGGACCGCACCGCGTGGTACCTGGCCTTCCACGCCAAGCACAACCACTACGCCTGGTTCTACCTGAACCAGCTGCTGCGCGAGCCGCCCTTCCCGCTCGCCTACGTCGTGGTGAAGACGGCGCTGACGGTGCCCACCAGCCTCTTCGTCCCCATGGTGACGGGGCTGGTGGCGCTGGTGGCCCGGGCGGTGCTGGGCGCCTTCGAGCGCACGCGCGCCTGGGTGGAGCGCCCGGTGACGATGACCGAGGTGCTGGTGGGCGTGAATGCCCTGGCCTCCATCCTCATCATCAGCCACCCGCAGGTGCCGCACTTCGGCGGGGTGAAGCACTGGTTCCCGTCCATGGTGTTCCTGGGCATCCTCGCGGGCGCCGCGGTGGCCCGGGGCTGCACGGCGCTGTGGGAGCGGCTGAAGGTGAAGTGGCCCTCGCTGCCCCAGGCCGCGGTGGCCGCGCCGGTGTTCGCGGTGCTGCTGGCGCCCGCGCTGGTGTACTCGGTGCGCGTGTTCCCCTACGGGACGGCGGCGTACTCGGAACTCGCGGGCGGGCTGCCGGGCGCGGCCACCCTGGGCATGCAGCGGCAGTTCTGGTCCAGCCACGTGACGGGCGTGCTGCCGTGGATCAACGCCCACGCGAAGCAGGGCGCGCGGCTGTACCTGCACGAGGTGCACGGCGGCTCGTTCCGGGACTACCAGCGCAACGGCCTGCTGCGCCCGGACCTGCGCGCGGTGGGCAGCCCCGCCGACGCGGACATCGTCGCGTACCAGTACCACCAGGAGTTCCGTGAGCACGAGTTCCTCACGTGGCAGGCCTTCGGCACGCGCACGCCGGTGACGGGGCTCTACCTGGACGAGACGCCGCAGGTGGTCGTCTACGTGCGTCCAGAGACGCGGTAGTCGTCGAGCCCGTCCCCCCAAAGGCCGCGCTGCGGGCGAGGTGTCTGTCATTGACCATTCACCAGCCTTCCGACAAGCCCGCCCAATCGCTCACTTGATTCTCAATTCCTGTCGAACTCCTATCCCGTGATGCGAATCCCACTCCCTGCCTTCATCGCAGTGACGCTCATGGCCGCGGCTTGTGGAGGCGATGCTCCGCTCGAGGCCACCGCAGGAACGGGCGAAGCCTTCACATCCCAGGTGCAGGCGGCGTTCTCCGGTGTGAATGGCACCTACTGTCTGGTCAGCCCCTACAACTGCAAGCTCCAGGCGTCCGGCGGCAATCGCGTGCCCACCAACGCCCCCGAGGACGACAACTGGGGACTGGTGACGGGCGTGCCCATCCGGGATGGAAACGGCACGGTGGTGGGCACCAACACACGCACGAGCGCGGCCTTCAACCACGGGCAGACGCGCACCTTCGCCGGTGAGAAGCACGCCTTCGCGGTGTCCACGTCCAACTCCAGCGCCGGATGGCTGCCCATCTCCAGCATCCTGGGGCGCACGTCCTTCGAGCAGAAGGTCGGTCACGTGTCGGCGCTGGGAGCGGGGCTGGCGAAGCTGGGCTGCTATGCCGTGCGCAACTCGCACGACGCCACCCTGGAGCTGAAGAAGGTCGTCCACGACAGCACGGCGACCCACGAGCGCGCGGGCGACTACCTCCCGCTGGTGCGCGCCAATGGGCTGCGCTCGGTCAACCTGGTGTTCAACGTACCGGGCTTCGCGCTCGGAGGCCCCGCGGTGGACCACTTCCCGGCGGGCACGAAGTTCCAGCGGCTGGCCGTGCCCACCGAGCACGGCGTGCCGTCCATCGACATCCCCCTCTGGGTGCAGGACAGCGCCGGCCGCTACCGCCAGCAGTCCGGGACGATGAAGTTCCTCTACGGCTATGTCATCGCCGCCACGGGCACCAAGCGCAACGGGTGGATGGCCTACGACGCGCTCCAGGTCAGCTCCGGCTGTCCCTGAACGCCGGCACCTTGCCCTCCAGGGCATGACGCCATGCCTGGGCGCGCCCGTCCGCTTGCGGTGTGCACTGGCGGTCGTTGTCGTCCATGCGCGCCGCTCATGAACACCCCCTTCCCTCCCCGGGGGCTGACGCTCCGAAGTAATCTGGACGCGCGGGTGAAGACGCGCCCACACCCCGGGAGGGACACATGAAGCGCTGGACTGGGTTGCTGGTGGTGGCCGCGCTGTGTGGCGTGGCTTGTGACGGGAAGAAGTCGACGGACAGGCCCGCGCGCGCGCAGCTGCGGAAGACGGGGCCAACGACCGTGGAGGTCATCCCCTCCGAGGGTCAGCTCCCCTATTGCATGCTGTACACGGTGTCGGAGAAGGGCGTCATCCGGCAGCTGACGCTGACGCGGGAGAACCGCTCCATCCGCTGTGACGCGAACAAGCCCGTCGCCCACACGAGCTTCCGCATCCCGTACCAGGAGGGGAAGGTGCGCATGTACATCTTCTTCTCCAACGAGCGCATCCCGGCGGGCCCGGTGGCGCAGCAGCTCTACGAGCTGCGCGGCCAGGAGCGCATCAACGCCATGGACCTGCGCCTGCCCGGCCAGGTGTTCGTGGAGACGCTCGAGTTTACGCCCGAGGAAGGCGGCTCCGCGGTGCCAGGCACCGCGGGAGACGGCGCGGACGGCACGGGCGCATCGGTGCTCTCGGATGGCGGCACCGCGGGCGGAGGCCTGGGCGCCATGGAAGACGGCTCCTGACGGGCCCTGCGCCATCGTCAGCCGGGGGAGTCCCCTCCCCCGGTGCAGGCGCGCTCAGTACGCCTCGCGCGCCATGGCCAGCAGGTCCGCTTCCGTCACCTTCCGCGGGTTGCTCAGGTGCGACGCGTCCTGAAAGGCCTTCTCCGCGATGCGAGGCAGGTCCTGCTCCCGCACACCCGCGTCGCGCAGCCGCGAGGGGATGCCCACCGCCGCGTTGAGCTTGCGGACCCGGTCGATGGCCTGCCCCGCGAGCACCTCCTCGCGCGCGTTCGAGGTGTCGCCCATGGCCACCGCCACCCGGGCCAGCCGCGCCGTGCAGACCGCGCGGTTGAACTCCATCACCACGGGCAGGACGATGGCGTTGGCGAGCCCGTGGTGCAGCTGGGAGATGGGCGTGAGCGCGTGCGCCAGCGCGTGGCAGGCGCCCAGGCCCTTCTGGAAGGCCATGGCGCCCTCCATGGCCGCCACCATCATGTCCGTGCGCGCGGCCAGGTCCTTGCCGTCGCGCACCGCCGTCTCCAGCGAGCGGCCCACGCGGTGGATGCCGTCGATGGCCACCGCGTCCGCCAGCGGGTGGAAGCCATTGGCCAGGTAGGCTTCCAGGCAGTGGGTGAAGGCATCCATGCCCGTGGCCGCCGTGACGCCCGGGGGCAGTCCCAGCGTCAGCTCCGGGTCGCAGATGGCGGCGCGCGGCAGCAGGTGCGGGCTGAAGATGACCGTTTTGCGGCCCGTGTCCTCCAGCGTCACCACGCCCGAGCGCCCCACCTCGGAGCCGGTGCCCGCGGTGGTGGGAATGGCGATGAGCGGCGGCAGGTCATCGCGCACGTACTGGTCCCCGCCCTTCGCGTCGTCGTAGCGGCTGAGCGGAGGCTCGTGCGTGGTGAGGAGCTGAATCAGCTTGCCCGCGTCCAGGGCGCTGCCGCCGCCCAGCGCGACGATGCCGTCACAGGAATGGCTCCGGTACGCCTCCAGCCCCGCGAAGACGTCGCGCTCGGTGGGGTTGGGCTCCACGCGGTCGAAGACTTCGCAGGCCAGCCCCGCCGTCTTGAGCACGTCCACCACGCGCGCGCACAGTCCCGCCTTCACCACGCCCGCGTCCGTCACCAGCAGCGGACGCTGGATGCCCAGGCGCTGGGCCTGCGCGGGCAGGCGCAGCAACGCGCCAGCACCGAAGACGATGCGCGTGGGCCACGCCATCTCGGTGACCCGCGGCTCGGAGGGAAGGTCGAACGGCTTCATGGCGGCTGCCTCTTTCGCGCTCATCAGATGAGCTCCAGGTAACGCTCCAGCTCCCAGTTGGTGACGGCGCGCTCGTACTGACGCACCTCCCATTCGCGCGTGCGCACGAAGTGGTCCACGAAGCCGTCCCCCAGCAATTCCCTCGCGCGCTCGCTGCTCTTCAGCAACGCCACCGCGTCCTTCAGGCTGCGCGGCAAGGGCTGCGCGTCGTTCTTCGCGTAGGCGTTGGCGTCACACGGCGGCGGCGGCTCCACCTCGTGCTCGATGCCCCACAGGCCCGCGGCCAGGCTGGCCGCCATGCCGATGTACGCATTCATGTCCGCGCCGAGCTGCCGGTACTCGATGCGCATCGCCTTGGCGTTCTCCCCGATGACGCGGATGGCGGTGGTGCGGTTCTCCAGGCCCCACGTCACGGTGGTGGGCGCCCACGTGTTCTCCACGCTGCGCTTGTAGCTGTTGATGGTGGGCCAGTAGAGCGCGGTGAGCTCCGGCATCAGCGCCACCTGCCCGCCGACGTAGTGGCGCAGCAGCTTGCTCATGCCGTCCGGCGCCTTCGCGTCGTGGAAGAGGTTGTGCTCGCCGTCGAGGTCCCACAGCGACTGGTGCACGTGCCCCGAGCACCCTGGCAGCTTCGCGTTCACCTTCGCCATGAAGCACGCGGTGAGGCCGTGGCGGGCGCAGATTTCCTTCACCACCGTCTTGAACAGCGCGGCCTTGTCCGCCGACGCCTCGATGTCGTCGTAGCGGATGGCGGCCTCGAAGACGCCCGGTCCCGTCTCCGTGTGGAAGCCTTCCAGGCCCAGCCCGAAGTCGTTGCACCCGTCGATGAGCGCGTGCACCAGCGGCGCGTTGAGCGAGGTGCGCAGCCACGAGTAGCCGAACATGCCCGGCGTCAGCGGCGTCAGCCCCTGGAAGCCCTTGTCCTTCAGGCTCTGCGGCTGCTCCTTGAAGATGAAGAACTCGTACTCCGCGCCGAAGCGCGGCAGATAGCCCAGCGAGCGTGCGCGGGCCGCCACCTTCTGCAGGAGCTGACGGGGGCTCGCCTCGAAGGGCGTGCCGTCGGGGTTCTGGAAGTCGAGCAGGAAGGCCGCCGTGTCCGGCTCCCAGGGAATGACACGCCCGGTGGACAGGTCCACCTTCGCGTGGGCGTCCGGGTAGCCGGTGTGCCAGCCCGTCACCTCGGTGTTGTCGAGCAGGTCGTCGCTCAAATCCCACCCGAAGACGACATCGCAGAAGCCCAGGCCGCCCTTGGCCGCGCTGAGGAACTTCTCCAGGGAGATGTACTTGCCGCGCCAGACGCCATCGACGTCCACCGCGCCCACCTTCACCTTCTTGATGCCCTTCTCGTCCAGCCACCGCCGCAGCGAGTCCACGCCCGCGGCCTCCCGTCCGGCGCTGCCTCGCGCGGGCGCACGCGACGCCTTGCCCCGCATCCGGCGGGCCATCGCGGGATGGGTGAGCACCTTCGCCTTCGGTCGCGTCGGCATGGAATCAATCCCCTCTCTCGGTGGAAGACGCCCGGCGTCCCTCGGGGGACTCCACCCGCCGCCCGCTCGTGCGCAGACTGGGGACGGTGGGTGGGGAGTTGAGCCAACGAGCGCCGGTCATGTGGAAACCTCGGAGCACACGGGCGCGTTCCACACACACTGGTCAGGAACGAACACGCGGGGCATGACACGGTAGGAATAGGGATGCGATGCGGCAACCTGCGGCGGTGAAGAACGTCCTCTTGCTGAAAGCCGGCGACGCGGCCGCCTCCGTGCGCGTCTCCGTCGGCGACTATGACCGGTGGTTTCTGCAAACCATTGGACTGTCCGGCTACCGCTTCGACATCGTCCCGGTGCACCGGGGCGCGCCTCTGCCCACGAGCGCGGACCGCTACGACGCGGTGATGATGACGGGCTCGCCCCTGTCGGTGACGGCGCTGGCGCCGTGGATGGAGCGCGCCGCGGAGTTCATGGTGGAGGCCGGTGAGCGGGGCACGCCCGTGCTCGGCGTGTGCTTCGGCCAGCAACTGCTCGCGCGCGCCTACGGCGGGCGCGTGTCGCGCAATCCCGAGGGCCGGGAGACGGGCAGCATCCAGGTGACGCTCACCGAGGCCGGGCGGCAGGACCCGCTCTTCGACGGCGTGCCCGAGCGCTTCACCGCGCAGGCGACCCACGAGGACATCGTGTCGCAGGTGCCCGGAGGCGCCCAGGTGCTCGCGGGCAACGCGAACACGGCCGCGCAGGCGCTGGCCTTCCGGCCCAACGTGCGCGGCGTGCAGTTCCATCCGGAGGCGGGCGTGGACGCCATGCGCGCCGTCATCGAGGCGCGCCGGGAAGGCCTGGAGCAGGCCGCCGTGGCTCGCGGCGCCGCGCCGGGAGAACATGTTCGCCAGTTGCTGGCGGGGCTCACGCCGTCTCCCGCGGGCCGCCGAATCTTGCTGAACTTCCTCGAGCGTTTCTCCTGACCCGCAAGAGGCCCCCGTGTCCCGACTCGCCCTGCCGACCCTGCTCCTCGCCCTCTTCACCAGCGCCTGCTCGGAGGACCTCTGCGACGAGGCGCCGCGCTGTGACGGCTCGGAAGCCCTCAACTGTGAGCCCGAATGCACCGTGGGCCCCTGCTCGAGCGGCCCCATCCTCCAGGAATGCACCCAGGGCACGACGTGCACCGTCGTCCCGGGCGACCGCGGTGACGCCCGCTTCTACCGCTCGCGCGCGGTGTGCGCCGTCACCCTGGAGGTCTGCGACCCGGCGACCGCGGCCCCGCCCACCTGCGGCGACGACCGCTTCGTCACCGGCTGCGGCGCCCACCGCCGCAACATCCGCGTCTCCTGCTCCCAGTCGGCGCTGTACTTCGCGCAGGTGCCCGCCTGCTGCCAGAACCCGGGCACCGGCGACGGCGGCACCGACGCGGGCACGGATGACGGCGGGGTCCCCGACGCGGGCACGGCAGACGCCGGCTTTTGAGGGCATTTGCGATAGAGAAGAGGCCATGGCGTCACGCTGGGACCATCTCTTCGACCTCAAACCGGTTTCCCTGGTGGACCACCTCCTGGAGGAGGTGGCGAAGCTGCTGCACAAGGACCTGCTGCAGTGGCCGCCGCCCGTCCAGGAGCTGGACCTGGACACCGGCGGCAGCTTCGCGCCGCTCTTCACCGAGCCCAGGCCCCGCCCCGCTCCGGCCGTCTACCGGGAGGCCTTCCGTCTGGCCCAGTGGGAGCTGGCGCGCGAGACGGACGCCTACGACGACTACATGCGCAACAAGCGCTACCTGGAGCGGGGCCTGGCGCCGGACGACCGGGTGGCCCTGCTGTTCCTCAGCCGCTGGCTCACCGAGCAGATGCTGGGCCTGGGCGAGGCCACCGAGGGGCGCATCAAGCGCAAGCACATGCGCGACTGCCTGGAGCGGCTCCAGTCCAAGCTGAGCGGCATCCAGCTGCCGAGCGCCTGAGCCCCCAGGAAGTGTTGAGCGGGCATCAGTCGCGCCCGGGCGCCTCTCTCGTGGCGGCCCTTGTCACAGGCAAGGCACTGCCGTAAGCCAACCTCACCATGTCGCAGCCCCAGGACACCGCCACCTCCGCCGTCCGACGCAATCGCCTGCTCCTGCTGGGAGCGCTGTGGCTGAGCATGGTGCTGCTCCTGCTGGCCTTCCGCTCGGTGGTGATGCCCTTCGCGGGCGCCGCGCTCATCGCGTACCTGGTGCAGCCGCTGGTGGGGCGCATCACCCGGGTGAAGGTGGCTGGCCGGCCGGTGCCTCGCTGGGCGGCGCTGCTGCTCATCTACGCCGGCTTCTTCGTGGGCGTGTACCTCTTCTTCGTCGCGCTGGTGCCCCAGCTCTACCGCGAGATTTCGCGCGTCAGCCGCGAGGCGGTGTCGTTCGCCAACACGCTCACTCCGGAGCACATCCAGGAGCTCGCCCAGCGCGCGGAGACGTGGCTCAGCACGCGGGGCATCCCGGTGGCGCTGTCCAACCGCGCGCTGGAGGGCGCCGACGCGGGCACCAGCAACGGAGGCTTCGGCTTCGCGCTGGACCTGGAGCAGTTCCTGGGCGACGCGGCGAAGCGCGTCTCCGTCCTGGTACAGGAGAACCTGGGCGACATCGTCAACATGTCCCGCAGCATCGTCACCAGCGTGGCCGCGGGCGTCTTCATGCTCTTCTTCGTGCTGATGGTGGCCGCGTTCTTCTCCATCGACGCGCACGCCATCCGCCACTACTTCGGCACGCTGATTCCGCCGGAGTACGCCGACGACGCGCGGCAGCTGCTGGAGCGCATCGACCGCTCGCTGTCCGGCGTGGTGCGCGGGCAGGTCACCATCTGCATCGTCAACGGCGCGCTGACCTTCGCCGGGCTCTTGCTGTTCGGTGTGAAGTTCGCCTTCCTGCTGGCGACCATCGCCACCTTCTTCAGCCTCATCCCCATCTTCGGCACCATCCTCAGCTCGGTGCCCATCGTCCTCATCGCCCTGGCGGACGGCTTCCAGAAGGGGCTGGCGATTCTCGCGTGGATCATCGGCATCCACGCCGTGGAGGCGTACTTCCTCAACCCCAAAATCATGGGCCAGGCGGCGCACCTCCACCCCGTCATCGTCGCCTTCTCCCTCATCGCCGGGGAGCGGCTCTTCGGGCTGGTGGGCGCGCTCTTCGCGGTGCCCGTGGCGTCCATCCTGGTGGCGTGCTTCGACTACGCCCGGCTCAAGGCGCAGCCCGCGCCGGCCGTGGCGCTGGCCACGCCCGGCCCGCTGCCCGCCGAGCGTCAGCCGCCCGCCGCCTGAGCCCTACTGGCAGGCGGCGGCGCAACGCGACTCGCGGCAGGTGGGGATGCAGCGCCCGCAGTCGAGGGTGCCGTCCGGGCAGCCACTGTCGCAGGACCCGTTGCAGGTCGGCCCCTCGTCCGCGTGCGTGACGGCGGTGCCCAGCCCACAGCAGGCATTGGGCACGCAGTCGTCGTCCGTGTAACACGTCAGGTCGGACAGCCCCGGGGGCACGTCCCCCAGCGGCAGGTCCTCCAGGCCGTCACACCCCACTCCACCGCCCAGCGTCACCCCCAGCGCGAGGGTGAGCAGGCGGAAACGTCCGTGTCTGAGCAATCGGCACTCCTTGCTCAGACCAATCTCTACCGATTCATCGACCCGAGGAAGTCCGCATTCGACGCGGTGGGGCGCATGTGTTTGAGCACGAACTCCATGGCGTCGATGGGGGTGAACGGGTGGAGCACCTGCCGCAGGGCGGTGATGCGCACCAGGTCGCCCGGGCTGAGCAGCAGCTCCTCCTTGCGCGTACCGGACTTGTTGATGTCCAGCGTCGGGAAGATGCGCTTCTCCATCAGCTTCCGGTCCAGGACGATTTCGGAGTTACCGGTGCCCTTGAACTCCTCGAAGATGACCTCGTCCATGCGGCTGCCGGTGTCGATGAGCGCGGTGCCGATGATGGTCAGCGAGCCGCCCTCCTCGATGTTGCGCGCCGCGCCGAAGAAGCGCTTGGGCTTGTGGAGCGCGTTGGCGTCCACGCCGCCGGACAGAATCTTTCCGGACGCGGGCACCACCGTGTTGTAGGCGCGCGCCAGACGGGTGATGGAGTCCAGCAGGATGCAGACGTCGTACTTCTGCTCGACCAGGCGCTTGGCCTTGTCGATGACCATCTCCGCGACCTGCACGTGGCGCGTGGCGGGCTCGTCGAAGGTGGACGACACCACCTCGCCGCGCACGTTGCGCTCCATGTCCGTCACCTCTTCCGGGCGCTCGTCCACGAGCAGAACGATGAGGTAGACGTCCGGGTGGTTGCGGCTGATGGCGTGCGCGATGTTCTGCAGCAGCACCGTCTTACCGGCCTTCGGCGGCGCCACGATGAGGCAGCGCTGGCCCAGGCCGATGGGGCAGAACATGTCGATGATGCGCGTGGTCATCTCCGACGACTCGTGCTCCAGCTTGAGCTTGCGCGTCGGATAGAGCGGCGTGAGGTTGTCGAACAGGATGCGCTCGCGCGCCGCGTCCGACATCGGGTCCGCGAAGTTGACCTTGTCCACCTTCTGGAGCGCGAAGAAGCGCTCGCCCTCGCGGGGCTGGCGGATGGGGCCCGTCACCGTGTCGCCGGGACGCAGGTTGAAGCGACGCACCTGCGACGGGGACACGTAGATGTCGTCCGGGCTGGGCTGGTAGTCGCTGTCCGCGCTGCGCAGGAAGCCAAAGCCGTCGCTGAGCAATTCCAGCACGCCCTCGGCATGGACCTCGAAGCGCTTGTCGGCAATGCCGCCCAGCAGCGCGAAGATGAGGTCCTGCTTCTTCAAGCCCTGGTACCCCTCGATGCCCACGTCGTGGGCCATCTTCGCCAGGTCCGTAATCTTCATCCGCTTCAGGTCATTGAGCTTGATGACCTGCATCGGCTCGCCGTCACGGGTGACTTCCGTGATGGCGGGGGCCTCGGGGGCCTCCGGGGGAGGCGGCAGGGAGGCGGCCGGCTCTTCGGCCTCGCCAGAGATGCGGGCCTCCTGGAGGTCGTCGTCCCGCACGGGGCGGGAGATGGGGGTCAGGACGGGACGAGGCGGCTCGGCGGGGGCCTCCTCGGCCTCGGCGCCAGACTCGTCGTCGCGTCGGGTGCTGCGGCGGGCACGGGCGGGCTTCTCGGCCTCGTCCCGCTCCGCCGTCTTCGCCGCGCGCTTGCGGCGGGGCTTCTCCGTGTCAGCCTCGACGGCGACATCGGTGTCGGCAGCCTTCTCTCTCGAAGTACGGGCTTTACGCATGTCTGTAACGCTTGGGAGGAATGAAGCGCCCGAGGACTCGGACGGGTGGTATGGCGGGGGGAGACGTCCGCGCGGCCCTCGGAAGCACCTTCCAGGAGGACGGCCCCGCCGGAATCCCAGGAAGGGACTGCGCGGGCGTGAGCCTTGTGGTTGGGAGAAGAGACGGCGCCGTCGGATACGCCTGCGCCATGAACCGCGAGGGACGTTATTGACGGCCTCTGGGCCTGTCAAGGCATCTTGAGGCCCGCGTTTCCGCCGCTTCCTGCTGACCAACAAGCGCCCAGGGGCACCCCATTTCCGGGCTGTCGGTGCGGGCCGACAATGGCCCCGGGCCCCGGCCCGAGAACCCGATGGGTTGCCGCTGCGACAGCGCCACTCCCAGCGATAACCCGTGGCCCTCGAGGTCCCCTTCCCCCTGGAGCCGGGTTCACGCCCAGGCGGCGACCGGACCTTGTCAGTCGGCCCCCCTAGAGTGGCGCCTTCCGCGGCACGCACCGCCGCGGTGGATTTTGGAGTAAGGACCGCGAACCGTGGACGACTTCCAGAAAGCCGCAGCCCGAGCCCGTGAGCTCCACCGTGAGCTGGCGCACCACAACTACCGTTACTACGTCCTCGACTCGCCCGAGGTCAGCGACGCGCAATACGACAAGCTGATGCGCGAGCTGCAGGACCTGGAGGCGAAGCATCCGAGCCTCCAGACGCCGGACTCGCCCACCCAGCGCGTGGGCGGCGCGCCTGCCGAGGAGTTCGGTGAGGTGGTGCACCGGGCGCCCATGCTCTCGCTGGCCAACATCTTCGAGGACCAGGGGCTCGTCGAGTTCGACGAGCGCATCCGCAAGCTGGTGGGCCAGCCCTCCGTCACCTACGTCTGCGAGCCGAAGCTGGATGGGCTCGCCATCGCCCTGCGCTACGAGAAGGGCACCTTCGTCCAGGGCGCCACGCGCGGCGATGGCACCACCGGCGAGGACGTCACCGGCAACCTGCGCACCATCCGCAGCCTGCCCATGGCGCTCTTCCCCCAGGACGGCGTGAAGGTGCCCGAGGTCCTCGAGGTGCGCGGCGAGGTGTTCATCCGCAAGAAGGACTTCCAGAAGCTCAACGAGAAGCGCGAGGAGGAGGGCGAGCCGCTCTTCGCCAACCCGCGCAACGCCGCCGCCGGCAGCCTGCGTCAGCTCGACCCGAAGGAGACGGCGTCCCGGCCGCTGTCCGTCTTCCTGTACGAGTGCGTCCCCACCGACGGCGTGCCCGCGTTCAAGACGCACGTCGAGAAGCTGGAGTACCTGAAGACGCTGGGCCTGCCCATCAACCAGTACCGCCTCGCCGAGGGGCTGGAGGGCGTGCGCGCCGCCTATGACGCCTCCCTGAAGGGCCGCCACGAGCTGCCCTTCGAGGTGGACGGCATGGTGGTGAAGGTGGACGACGAGGACCTGCGCAAGCGCCTGGGCCAGGTGTCCAAGAGCCCCCGCTGGGCGGTGGCCTACAAGTTCCCGCCCGAGGAGGAGTCCACCGAGGTGCTGGACATCGGCATCCAGGTGGGCCGCACGGGCGCGCTGACGCCAGTGGCGCACCTGAAGCCGGTGAAGGTGGGCGGCGTCACGGTGGCGCGCGCCACCCTGCACAACGAGGACGAGCTGCGCCGCAAGGACGTGCGCAAGGGCGACACCGTCTTCGTGCGCCGCGCCGGGGACGTGATTCCGGAGATCGTCTCCGTGGTGCTGTCCAAGCGCCCCGAGGGCTCCACCCCGTTCGAGTTCCCCAAGCACTGCCCCGTCTGCAACGCGGTGGCGACCAAGGACGAGGACGGCGCCATCATCCGCTGCACCGGCGCCTCGTGCCCCGCACAGCTGGTGGAGAAGATTCGCCACTTCGCCAGCCGCCTGGCCATGGACATCGAGGGCCTGGGCGACAAGCTGGCCGCACAGCTGGTGTCCACCGGCATGGTGAAGACGTTCGCGGACCTCTACGCGCTCACCAAGGAGAAGCTGCTGACACTGGAGCGCATGGGCGACAAGAGCGCCGACAACCTCATCTCCGCGCTGGAGCGCTCCAAGCAGACCACGCAGCGGCGCTTCCTCTATGCCCTGGGCATCCGTCACGTGGGTGACGCCACCGCCAAGGCGCTGGCGGAGGCCTTCCCAGCGTCGGAGAAGCTCTTCAGCGCCAGCCTGGAGGACATCTCCCGCGTGAAGGACGTGGGTCCCATCATGGCCCAGGTCATCCACACCTTCTTCCAGGAACCCCAGAACCAGGAGGCCATCCGCGCGCTCCTGGCCGCGGGCGTCACCCCCGCGGCGCCCCAGGTCGCCACGGGAGGCCCCTTCGTGGGCAAGTCGGTGGTGCTCACCGGGGCCATGACGGGTATGACTCGGGAGCAGGCCAAGGAGGAGGTCGAGCGGCGGGGCGGCAAGGTCGCCGGAAGTGTCTCGCGCAAGACCGATTTCGTGGTGGCGGGCGAGGATGCGGGCAGCAAGCTGAAGAAGGCCCAGGAACTCGGGGTAAGAATCCTGGACGAGCAGGCGTTCCTGCAGATGCTGCAGGCCAGCGCCTAGAGCATGGGGCGGTCCATGAGCGGCACGCGGCGAGCCACGCTGCGCATCGAAGGCAAGGTGCAGGGCGTCTTCTTCCGGGAGAGCGCCCGCGTTGAAGCCACACGCCTGGGTCTGACAGGCTGGGTGCGCAACCGGCCGGATGGGGCCGTGGAGGCCGTCGTGGAGGGTGAGCCCGCCGTGCTCGAGGATTTCATCCGCTGGTGTCATCGCGGTCCGCCGCAAGCCCGGGTCTCGGGCGTTCAGCGCACGGACGGCGAGGCCACCGGCGAGTTCAGTCAATTCAAGGTGGAGCGCACGTCATGACGCCCTACGCGCTGGCCTCCCTCCCGGCGATGCTGGGCATCCGGGCCGGGTCCAAGGTGTCCGTCATCAACCCGCCGCGGGGCTTCGTCCAGAAGCTCAACCCGCTGCCGGACGGGGTGGAGTTCCTCATCACCGCGGTGACGGGCCTGGATGTCATCCTCTTCTTCACCCAGGACCCCCAGGAGCTGGTGCAGCGGCTGCCCGCCCTGGCCCGCGCCATGGCGCTGACGGGCGGCATCTGGGTGTGCTGGCCGGGTGGCGAAGGCATCCGCCGGGGCCTCTCCGAGGACTTCGTCCGCCACGCGGCCCTGGACATCGGTCTGGTGGACAACAAAATCTGCACCATCGACGCGACCTGGACGGGCCTGCGGCTGGTGCGGCGGCCCCGTGGGCGGCTGGACAAGCCAGGGGAGCGCAAGCAAGCCCCTGCCCAGGCCTGATGCCCTGCCGGGTAGCCACCCGGCATCTGCCTGACAGTGGATGGAAGCCGTTTCTCGGCTTTACACACCGGGGGGGCCGTGAAAAACTCCCCGTGTTTCTGGACGGTTGTGTGACGCCCCGCGTTGTCGGGGTCAACGTCTGGTAGGGATTTTGACGGGTTGCGTTCCCGGCTCCTCCAGACGCGCCAGCTGCACCGAGGCTCCAGTCGCCCCCCCAAGGTGGCCCACGAGGGCATCGACCGGGTGTGGATAGAAGAGCGGACGGCTCGCGCGTCGTGGGGAAGCTCGAACGCGTTGTGAAGACAAGGCCTCGCCCGGCACGGTGCCGGTCGCAATGCGGGGCGCCCATGAACTCGGAGGAGCAGGCGGTGGTCCCCTCGGTCCTCGACAGCGCGCCCCCAGCCGCACCCGGCATGCCCGGGCAGGCGTCGTGCGCTGAAGGCCCTCCGGCGGCCGCCTCTCCCTTCGCAGCGCGCACGGAGGCGCGGCGTCTCGCCGCCGCCCGTCCGGTGAGGTCCGCCCTACCGCGCGCGCCAGCAGGACTCACCCATGAGCAGCATCCTGGTCATCAACGCCGCGGGTCGCGAGACGCGCGTCGCGCTCGTCGAGAGCGGACACATCGCGGAGTTCTACCTCGAGCGTAAGAAGGACAAGGGCGTCGTCGGAAACATCTACAAGGGCCGGGTCGTCCGGGTGCTCCCCGGCATGCAGGCCGCCTTCGTGGACATCGGCCTGGAGAAGGCCGCCTTCCTCTATGTCAGTGATGTCGTCTACGACCCGGACTTCGCGCGCGCGCAGTTCGAGCTGACCGAGGGCGAGCACGAGGATGCGCCGGACGTCCCCACGGAGTCCGAGGTCGAGGCCGCCGAGGCCGCCGCCCACCACGGCCCCCGCCTCGCCGAGCTGGAGGCCGAGGACGCCCACCTCGAGGCCGCCGCGGTGCTGCCACGCGACACCGTCATGGAGCTGGCCGCGAACGCCCCGTCGGTGACGCCGTCGGACACGGAGGCGCCGGAGGCCGCGGCCGTCGCGGCGACCCTGGAGTCCAGACCCGTCGATTCGGGCGCCGAAGTGGCGGCCGAGTCGGCCGCCGCGCCTGCGGGTTCGGAGCAGGTCCCGGCCGAGCAGTCCGAAGCTCCGGCCATGGCGCAGCAGGGTGAGGCCATGACCGCGCAGTCTCAGCAGTCTGAGGCAGCGGCCGTGGCGCAGCAGGGTGAGACACCGGCCCATCCCTCCGAGGAGGGGGCCGTGGCCCAGTCTGGTGAGGCGCCTGCCGCGCAGCCGGTGACCTCGCCCGAGGCGGCGCTGGCCATCGCAGCGGCTTCGGAGCCCGTCGCCGCGGAGACGCCCGCCGGCGTGGGTGCGGAGACCGCCGAGGGGGACGCCCCTCCCCTCTCCGTGGAGCCGCCGCCTCCTTCGGCCGCCGCGCTGGGGGACATCATCCCCTCGCCCGCTGGCGCGGAGGCCGCTCGTCCCGCCGAGGTCTCCGGTGAGCGCCGCACGCCGCGCGAGGCCCGCGAGGCGCGTGAGCCTCGAAGCCGGGACAAGGAGCGCGAGAAGGACAAGGGCCGCCGGCAGCAGGAGGAGAAGCGCCGCGGCGACAAGCGCGAGGACGAGAAGGAGAAGGAGAAGGAGAAGGCCAAGCCGCGCCGGACGGACAAGATTGAGGACCTGCTGAAGGTGGGCCAGGAGGTCGTGGTCCAGATTTCCAAGGACCCCATCGGCACCAAGGGCGCGCGGCTCACCTCGCACATCTCCATCCCCGGCCGTCACCTGGTGTTCATGCCCACCGTGGACCACGTGGGCATCAGCCGCCGCATCTCCAACGAGAAGGAGCGCCGGCGCCTGCGTGAAATCGTGGACCGCCTGCGCCCGCCCGGGACGGGCTTCATCGTCCGCACCGTCGCGGAGAACGTGCCGCAGGAGAAGCTCGAGAGCGACATCCGGTTCCTCATCGAGGTGTGGAACCAGGTGGTGCGCAAGAACGAGAAGCGCGGCGGCCCCGGCCTCCTGCACCCGGACCTGGACCTCATCCTGCGCGCCACGCGCGACCTCTTCGCGCACGACGTGGAGAAGCTCGTCGTCGATGACCGCGAGGAGTACGAGCGCATCCTCGGCTTCGTCACCGCGCAGGACCCGGCGCTGCGGGACCGGGTGGCGCTGCACGAGGGCGATGACACCGTCTTCGACGCGTACGGCATCGAGCAGGAGCTGCAGCGCGCCACCCAGCGCAAGGTGTGGCTGAAGAGCGGCGGCTACCTCATCATCGACCAGGCCGAGGCGCTCACCGCCATCGACGTCAACTCGGGCCGCTACGTCGGCAAGAAGAGCCTCGAGGAGACCATCACCAAGATCAACGTCGAGGCCGCCAAGGAAATCGTCTACCAGCTCCGGCTGCGGAACATCGGCGGCATCATCATCTGCGACTTCATCGACATGGAGAAGGCGCAGAACCGCGACAAGGTCTTCAAGGCGCTGCAGGAAGCGCTGGGCCGCGACAAGGCGAAGACGAACGTGCTGCGCATCTCCGAGCTGGGGCTCGTGGAGATGACGCGCAAGCGCGTGCGCGAGTCCATTGGCCGCGTGCTCCACGAGGACTGCCCGTACTGCGACGGCAACGGCTTCGTGAAGACGGCCACCACCGTGGCGTACGAAATCTTCCGGGAGATTCGCCGCGAGGCACCGGGCTACAAGGACTCCACGCTGGTCATCAACTGCAACGCGGAGGTCGCGCGCCTGCTCCAGGGCGAGGAGCGCAACGAGCTGCGGCACCTGATGGACCGGTACAACAAGTCCATCCAGGTCAAGGCGCAGCAGAACTACCACCGCGAGCAGTACGACATCTACGGGCGCTCGGCCACGGGGCCCGAGCACAAGGTGGCATCGTCCCCCGGCTCGGGTGATGGCGAGCTGGCCATGCAGCAGCGCAAGCCCGACAGCAATGGTGGTGGCTACGGACGCCAGGAGCAGGGGCGGCGCGGCGGTGGCGGCGGTGGCAGGGACCGGGGTGGTGAGCGGGGTGAGCGCGGCGGCGAGCGCTCCGAGCGCGGTGGAGACCGCCGCGAGGGCCGTCGTGAGGGCCGCGGTGGCGACCGTCCCCGGGGCGAACGCGGTGAACGGGGTGAGCGCGGCGAACGGGGCGAGCGCTCCGAACGGAGTGAGCGCGGCGAGCGGGGTGACCGGTCCGAGCGTGGCGAGCGCGGTGACAGGTCCGAGCGCGGCGACAGGTCCGAGCGTGGCGAGCGGCACGAGCGTGGCGAGCGCCGCGGAGACCGGGGTGAGCGCGGCGGAGCCCAGAACGCGGCTGCCTCGGGCGGCGGCGAGAGCTCCGGCGGCTCGACGCCCCCTCCCCCGCCGTCTTCGGGCGGAGGGACGGAAAGCTCGGGCGGCGGGACAGCCTGAGCGGCTTTCCCCACTGACTCGAGTCATGGCGCCTGGCCCCGCACACGTCTTCATGCGCGAGGCTGGGCGCCGGCCGCGGCCGCAGCTCGGCGTTGCCTTGCCAAGCCGTGGACGTCGGTGGCACGCCACCACTCCAAAGCCGTCGATGCACACGCGCCGCAGCCCCGCGCCCATCCAAGACTGAGGTTGGGCGTACATGGCCATCGGCCGCGTGTCGGCTTGTGTACGACGAGACGCCACCTCGGACTGGGGTGGGCTGGCCCTGGTCACCGGGGATTGGCTAGCGTGGGCACCCATTCCTCGGGGTCCGTACCGCCTCCGAGGCCGGCCAAGTCACACGGATGATGTCCGCCCACTTCGCGCGCGTATCGCCCCGTCGGGGGCCACGTTCCCTCTGCCACCGCCAGGCGCACGCCTGCCGTGGATGGAACGCCTGAGGACCGCCGTGACGGTGACGCCCCTGCCGTGGCTCCGCAGCATCCGCGAGAAGCTGGGCGCCCGAGCCGCCCGGCTCTGGGCGCCCATTCAGCACACGCCCCTGGGGCTGTTCGCGACGGACACCTTCCTGGCCGCGAAGACGGTGGCGCAGGGCTTCCGCGGCGAGAACCTCCGGCTGAGGGCCGCGGCCCTCACCTACGTCAGCATGTTCTCCATGGTGCCGCTGTTGACCGTGGCACTCGTCCTGCTGACCGCGTTCCACCAGGAGGAGTTCAAGGAGAAGCTGCGCTTCGTCGTCAGCGAGGTGCTCGACCCGGGCGTGCGCGGCAAGTCCTCCGCGTTCCTCGACCGGTTCCTGCACCCCAGCAGCACCATCGCCATCGGCAGCGTGGGCTTCCTCGCGGTGCTGCTGTCCGCGGGTTCCCTGCTCCGGCAGCTCGACGGCGCCGTGAACGAGCTCTGGGGCATCCGAAGGCAGCGGCCCTGGCGCATCCGCCTCCTCATCTACGCGGGCCTCCTGCTCATCGGGCCGTTCTTCCTCGCGGTGTCCTTCTCCGGCACGGGCAAGGTGCGCGTCTTCCTGCAGAGCCACGCGCCCTACGCCAACGCCTTCATCCTGCTGGGAACCACCCTCATCGCGGTGGCGAGCCTGACGCTGCTCTACTACTGGACGCCCTACTCCCACGTCCGTGTGCGCTCGGCCGTCGCGGGCGGACTGGTGGCCGGCCTGGGATGGATGGTGGCCAAGCAGGTGTATGCCGCCTTCGCCGAGCGAAGCTTCCAGTACAACCCCCTCTATGCCTCGCTCGGCGCATTGCCCATGTTCCTGGCCTGGGTCTACATGAGCTGGCTGCTGCTGCTGTTCGGCGCGAGGCTCTCCTACGCCGTGGAGCACGCCGCGTTCCGGGACTCGCTGTTCGCCTTCGGCAGCCACCCGCGCGCGCACGAGCTGGTCGCCGCCCGCGTCGCTCAGGAGACCACCCTGGCCTGGGTGGACGGCTTGCAGCCCCCTACGCCCCGCGAGCTGGCAACCCGGCTCCGCGTCCCCGAGTCGCTCGTGCACGAGGTCGTCGACCGCATGGTGGCCGCCGTGCTGCTGGAGCGCATGCGCAGAGGCGGCGTGCGACCCGCGAAGGACCCGTCGACCCTCACGCTGGCGGACACGACGCTGGCGGTCCACGGGGTCATGATTTCAGGTGGCGCGGAGACATGGGACGGCCCGCGGGCCCCCGGGTTCGAACAGCTGGAGCCGCTCTTCCAGGCGGCGGACTGCGCCGGCATCGACCTGCTCCGTCGCACGCGGTGGCTGGACCTGGTGGTCCCCCTCCGCCCCGGACTGGCGGAGCCTGCTCCCTCCTCTCCTGGCAGGGCAGTTGCTGGGGGAAATCCGTAGAGGTTCTGGGTGTTTGGAAGCTCACCCAGCTTGCACGAAGGATGCGTTCTGTTATGTTTTCAGGATTCGACCATGGGCCAGAGCGCCCTGTTTCCAAGGGGTCACCGGGTTTGCGGGAGCGTCCGATGCTCAAGTCCGATCTGATCAACATCCTCGTCGCCAAGCGGGGCGTGACGCAGAAGCAGGCTGAGGCCACCATCGAGACGATTTTCGAGTCGATGAAGGATGCCCTCTGCCGCGGCGAGAACATCGAGATTCGCGGGCTGGGTGCCTTTCACGTGAAGAACTACCAGGGCTACCAGGGCCGCAATCCGAAGACGGGCCAGGTCATCCCGGTGAAGCCCAAGCGCGGCCTGCTCTTCCGCACCGGCAAGGAGCTCCGGGACCGCGTCAACCGCCCGGCGCCGCAGCAGGCCCAGACGGACCTGCCCTCGCTCCCCGAGAGCAAGGGCCCTGGGAACACGGGCACCGGGCTCTGAGCGCCCTCGCCCGGAACTGCCGCCTCAACGCCCCACCGCCACGGGCGACAGCCGGCCGATGGGGCGAATCTGTAGCGCCCCATCCAGCTCGCCATAGGTGAGCACCGCGACGTCCGGGAACGCGCCCTCGCACAACCTGCGCAGGGGCCGCCGGACGTCCGGCGCGGTGAGGAGCACCGCCCGCCCATCCGTGGCCACCTGCCGCACGCCCTCGAGAATTTCCGCCACCCGCTCCGGGTCGGGCGCCAGGCCGCGAGGCCCCATCCCCCGAAGCACCTCTTCCACTTCCGGGTCCACGAGGTAGGCATACAGCGGCCCGGTGGGCGCGAACTTGTGGCTGAGGTACCGGCGAAGCGCCTGCCGGCAGCGCTCCGCGAGCGCGACGGCGTCTCCTTCTGTCGTGGGTGACACGAGCGCCTCCAGGATGGCGCGCAGGTCGCGGATGCTGACGCCCTCCTGCAGCAGCTTGCGCAGCACGTCGGTCAGCAGCGGCAGCGGCACCTTCTGAAGCGCCTCCTTCACGAGCACGGGCGCCTGCGCCTCCAATCCATCCAACAGCCCCTGGACGTCCTGAAGCCCCAGGAGGTCCGCGGCGCGCGTCCGCAGCACGGCACGCACGTGGTCCGCGAGCAGCTCGCCGGGGCGCCGCAAGGGCACCTGCGCGGTCTCCAGCAGGGCCCGCCCTGACTCAGGGATGCGGCTGATGACCTTTCCGCTCGCGGGCTCCGTCGCGGCCTCGGCCTGCACCTGAAGAAACGCGAGCTCGTCCGGAGGCACCAAGGCATAGAGCGCGCCGGGGATGAGCTGCCCGCCCCCCGCGGGGACTTCATCCACCAGGATGCGGTACTCCCCGGTCGACAGATAGGCGGCCAGGGTACGCACCCGGATGCCGGGAACCCGGACGCCCAGTTCGAAGAACAGCTCGTCCCGCACCCCGTTCAACGTCTTGTGGACGAAGGCCGCGCCGTCCGCTTCCGCCAGCGCCGTGAGGTCCGGCGCCAGGTCCAGCGTCAGCGGAGAGACGCCCACCGGCGTCGCAGCACTCTCGGGAGGAGTCCCCGCGGCGCCTTCGACAGGTCCTTCCGCAGGGGCGCCGTCCTGTGCCTCGGGCTTCAGCACCCCCGGCCGGCTGAGGAGATAACCCAACCCTCCCAGTGCTCCCGCCAGGAGCAGGAACGTCAGGTGCGGCATGCCGGGCATGAGCGCCAGTGCGGCGCAGAGGCCCGCCACCACCCAGAGGGTCCGCGCCTCACCGAAGAACTGACTCCCAATCTCCGCCCCCAGGGTGTCCTCTTCCTTCTCCGCGGCGACCCGGGTGACGACGAGGCCCGCCGCCACCGCGATACACAGCGAGGGCACCTGGGAGACGAGTCCATCGCCAATCGCGATGAGCGCGAAGGTCGCTGCCGCCTCGGACAGGGACATCCCGCCCTGCAGCACGCCGATGACGGTTCCGCCGAGCAGGTTCACCGCGACGATGACCAGGCCTGCAATCACGTCGCCCTTCACGAACTTCATGGCGCCATCCATGGCCCCGAACATCTGCGACTCGCGCTCCAGGTCGCGCCGCCGCCTGCGAGCCTGCGCCTGGTCGATGGCCCCCGCGCGCAGGTCCGCGTCGATGGACATCTGCTTGCCGGGCATGGCGTCCAGCGTGAATCGCGCGGACACCTCCGCCACGCGCTCCGCTCCCTTTGTGACGACGAGCAGCTGCACCAGGGTCAGGATGGCGAACACCACCGCGCCAACGACGTAGTCCCCCCGCACCACGAACTCGCCGAAGGCCTGGATGACATCCCCCGCGTGACCTTCAGCCAGCGCGAGCCGCGTGGACGACACGTTGAGCGCCAGCCGGAACAACGTGGTGAACAACAAGAGCGTGGGGAACGACGTCACCTTCAGCGCGTCCCGGGCCCGCAGCGCCGCCACCAGCAGGGCCACCGCGGCCGCGAGGTTGATGGCGAGCCCCGCGTCCAGCAGCCACGCGGGCAGGGGGATGATGAGCGCGCCCAGGACCGCGGCCATGGCCACAGCCAGCACGACGTCCGAGGACTTCCGGGCCTTCAGCAGCACCTTCACGAGGGGGGTCATGACGTCTGTCTCCGTGGATGGTCGTCCACCTCCCGCGCTTCCATCGCCGTGCGCAAGACGACCGCGGCCGCCTGGTACAGCTCCTCCGGAATGGACTCGCCCACGTCGTAGTGGATGAGGCTGCGCGCCAGCGGGATGTCCCGCACCACCGGAATGCCGAGCTGGCGTGCCTGCTCCCGCAGGGCGAGTGCGTCCTCCTCCTGGGCTTTCGCCACCAGGTAGGGGGCCTCACACTCCCTGGCGTCGTAGCGAAGCGCGACCGCGATATGCGTGGGATTGACGACCACGGCAGTCGCCTTCTGCACCCCTCGTGCCGCGCCGCCTTGCGCGAGCTGACGATGCAGCGCCTTTCGCTGCCCCTTGTGCCGCGGGTCCCCCTCACTTTCCTTGTACTCGCGCTTCAGCTCCTCACGGCTCATCATCAGGTCCTTCATGTGGCGCCGCCGGGCCAGCACGTAGTCCCCCACCCCCAATGCCACCATCAGCCAGGTCAGCCGACTCACGAGCCCCGAGACATGCGTGAGGACCGCGGTCAGGCTCTCCGCGCCACCGAGCCAGGAGGTCCGCAGCGCATCCGGTCCAGCCTCCTCCACGTCGCTCCAGATGAAGGCGCCCAGCAGACCGACGATGAGGAGCGCCTTGGCCAGATCAATCCAGGGCCGCCAGCTGAAGAGCCGCGTCGCCCCCACGGCGATGCTGATGCGCTCCAGCTTGGGCGTGACCTGGTCGAAGTTCGCCTCGAAGCCAACCGTGGCGACCGAGGCCACCAGCGCGGCAGCCAGTGCGCAGCCCAGCACCGGGACACAGAGGCTCGCGCCCACCCACAGGCCTTCCTGCCACACGCCCGGGTCTTCCGGCCCCAGGAAGAGACGCCCGGTCCAGGCTTGAAGCCGCTCGAACCCCTCCGGCGCGGTCATCGTGAGGCCGAACATGCCCCCCGCCGTCACCGCGCTGGACGTCAGCAGCCGGCTGCGGGGAATCTGTCCCTTGCGCCGTGCCTCACGCAGACGCTTCGCGCTGGGCTTCTCCGTCTTTTCGCCGCTCATCGCGCCGCCTCCCCCAGCAGCGCCAGCGCGCCGTCCACGGAAAGCACTCCCGCCAGCAGGCGCTCACAGAACAGGCCCGTCCCGAGCCACAACAAGGCGCCCCCTCCGAGAATCTTCAGCGGCGCTCCCACCTCCTGGAGGTTCACCTGCGGAGCCGCACGCGACGCCAACCCCAGGAAGCAATCCACGACCAGCACGGCCGCCGCGATGGGAGCCCCCACCGCCAGCCCCGTGGCCATGGCCGCCCCCGCCAGCATGACGACCTGCAAGGTGGCCGCCTCCGTTGGAATGAAAGCGCCGAGCCGCACCACGCCGAACCCGCGCAACACGCCGCCCATGACGAGCGGCCACAGTCCCCCCGAAACCACCAGCGCCACCAGCAGGTGATAGAGCCCCTCTCCCGCGGCGGACTCGCGGCTTCCCGCCATGGGCAGGCTCGCCTCCGCGGACGTGCCCCGAAGCAGATCGATGAACCGCCCTCCCATGCGCGCGGCATCGAATGGCAGCGCCGCGACGAGCCCCACGGACGTGCCGTAGACGAGCTCGCGAATCACCAGTCCCCCCAGGGCCACGGTGGATGCCACTGGCGCGTCCAGCGCGACGCCCGCCTCCACCCGGAGGAAGAGGGACAACGAGAGCACCAGCGACAGCCGGACCATCGTCGGCGCGGACCGCCCCCCCAGCAATGGACACAGAAACGCAATGGGCAGCAGCCGCGCGGCGCACAGGGCCACCACGACGATGTCCGGCCCCAGCGACTCGAGCCAGGCGCGAAGCGTCTCCAGGTTCATACCGCGACCTCGGAGATGAGCAGCAGGAGCTGGTGGGTGAAACGCGTGAGCTGCCCCGAAATCCAGGGCCCGGCGAGGACCAGCGCCAGCGCGGCGGCACCCAGCTTGGGCACCACGGACAACGTGGGCTCCTGAAGTTGCGTGGTCGCCTGGAACAGGCTCGACAGGAACCCCACCACGAGGCTTGCGCCAATGGGTGGCAGCGACGCCAGCACCATCAACAGCAAGGCCTCTCGCCCCAGGGTGAGCAGGACGTCGTGGGTCATCGCATCACCGGTAGCCAAGGATGAGGCCGCGGGCGAGCAACGACCAGCCGTCCACGGCGACGAAGAGGAGAATCTTGAAGGGCAGGCTCACCTGGCTGGGCGACAGCGTCTGCATCCCCAACGCGAGCAGCACGTTGGCAATCACCATGTCCAGCACGAGGAACGGCAGGAAGACGAGGAAGCCAATCTGGAAGGCCTCCTTCAGCTCGGTGATGACGAACGCCGGGATGACGACGAAGAGGTCCGTCTCCTGCACGGACTCCATTTCGTCGACGGGGCGCAGCTCGCGCGCCAGGTCCACGAAGCGCGCCCGCTCGTCGGGGCTCCCGTGCTTGACCAGGAAGGCGCGCAGCGGCTCCGACACGCGAGACGCGGCGGAGAGCATCTCCGCACCGGAGCCGGATGCCACCTGGGCGTAGGCCACCTGGCCCGCGTCGTACATGCGCTCCATCACCGGCGCCATGATGTGCCCCGTGAGCACCGCCGCCAGCCCCGTCAGCACCACCGTGGGCGGCGCCTGCTGAGTCCCCATGGCCGAGCGCGCCAGTGACAGGACGACGGCAATCTTCGAGAAGCTCGTCAGCATCAGCACCGCGAACGGCAGCAGCGACATCACCGCGAGCATGCCCATCATCGACAGCGGACTGCCCGCGTAGGACAGCTTCGACAACGACTGCTCCGCCGCGGAGGCCACGGCCGGAGCCAACAGGCTCGCGCCCAGCATTCCGTATCTCATGGCTCCACCCTCCGGCCTCGCACCGTGCGCGGCCTCGGCATGGGTCGCCGGGCCTGCGCCAGCGCGCGGCTGAATTCAGGGGCGGACTCAGGCGTCTCGCGAATCTCCGCGAATGCATCACCGAAGGCGACCAGGTAGCTACGCCCGTCCACCTCCACGAGCGCCAGCCCGCACCGCTGCGAGAGGCCCGCTCGCGACACGACATTCAGCCGTGGCGCAGCGGACGCTCCAGGGACGGAGGTTCCGCGCTTGTGAAACCACCACCCCAGCACCGCCAGCGCGACGGCGCCCAGCACCCACCGCGCGGCCACCGTCGAGGACACACCCGCCATGGGGCCCAACGCGGCCAGCCCCAGGACCAGGGCGCCCGCCAACACCAGGCGCGAGCGCGGAGCTACCATCAGCTGCTTTGCGTTCATGAGTGGGCTCACGGCAGCAGCGCCAGGACACGGGCACCGACCTCGCCCTCGATTTCCACCAACTCGGCGCGAGCCACCGCGCGGTCCCCCACGCGCAGCAGCACCGGCTCACTGGCGTTGATGTGCAGCGGGAGCAGCGCGCCCGGCTTGAGCGCCGCGAGCTCCGACAACGGAATCATCACCCGCGTCAGCTCGATTTCCACGTCCACCGGCAGCGGAGGCATGCCCGCCTCCGATGGGTTCACCGCAGCCATGTTCGACTCCTGGGGAAGTGCGCGCTTCTGCGCGCGGGTCAGCGAAAAGCCCTCTGCGTGGAAGTCTCCCGAGAGCGCGAAACCACGCGTCACCAGCCGGCCAGGGCCGAAGAGCTTGCCGCCCTGCTGATGCACGCCCTCGAAGACGACGACATCGCCCACCACGAGCGCGTCCAGCGCGGTCGCAGGCAGCGGCGTCTGGCCCACGAGGCACCGGGTCTCCAGCGTGGCGGCCAACACCTCCGGCGCGATGTTCGGCGTCCGCTCCACCGGCAGCGCCTGGAACACCGTCTGGACCACCTGCGCTGGCAACAACAGCCGCGCGCCCGCGCGCAGCTCTCCGAGAGACACCGACAGCTCGATGCCCACCAAAGCCTGGCGGCCCTCCAGCCGCGCCACCACGTCCGACTTGCGCATGGTCACGCCCGCCAGGCGGGGGCCGAGCAACGGATACGCCCCACCAGCAGCCCGCCCAGCGGAGAGCGCCACCAACAGGAGATAGGCCAGCGTCGCCTCCTCCAACCGGGCCAGCTCCGTGACGACTCCTGGTCGCTGCCCTGCGCCAGCGATGCGCTCCAGCCCCGCGAAGGCGAGCGCGGGCTCCAGCTCCAGCACGGCGGTGCCCCCGACCGCCGCCAACTCCAGCACGGCGAAGATGGCGGGCTCCGCGAGCCCCACCGCGGGCGAGATGACCGTCTCCAGGAGGCGTGCCTCCGCCTGCACCGGACAGCCCAGCTCCCGGGTCAGCGCCTCCATCACCGCCTCCAGGGCCTGCCTTCCAAGGCCCGCCGCCTGGGGACGCTCGGCAATCACGAGGTGCGCCCGAGCCAGCCGACGCGTTCCCAGCCGGCGCAGGGGGCGCACCCGGCGGGTGGAAGCCTGTTCGATACGGGTGTTCATCCTTCTCTCCGGTACTGCAGGGGACGCACTCCACCCGTGCAGGCCCCTCGCCAGGGGCCAGACACGTGGCATCGCGGGTTTGGGAGGGCGCGGCATCCCCGGATGGGACGCCAGGTACAGGGGCCGGGACGGCGCCCCTGTGTGAATCAGCGGGTGGCCTCACGAATGAGGCGCTCGGCCAGAGCGCCGAGCGCTGGCGGCACCTCCTGTGGAAGAGCCTCCACCCGCTCAGAGGGGAACAGCGAACGGTGATA
This sequence comes from Pseudomyxococcus flavus, assembly GCF_050038885.1. NCBI lineage: Bacteria > Pseudomonadati > Myxococcota > Myxococcia > Myxococcales > Myxococcaceae > Pseudomyxococcus > Pseudomyxococcus flavus. Next base: position 1,139,091 of record NZ_CP143624.1, read on the forward strand.
CGGGGGCAGGCGGCGGAGGATTTCCCGGCGCAGCAGGGGCGGTACCTCAGCCATCACCTGCCGCAATCGCTCGGCAGCATCCGCCCGCTCACCGAACTCGACCGCGACCTTCGCCTGCCGCTGCGCGGAAGGCAGCGACGCCAGCCGCCGCAGATGGTCCGTCGCACGCTCCGCGGACCCTTCCCCCAGACCGCCCAGGAGGTCCGCGGCTCGCTCGCGCCCGAGCACCCAGGCCACCAGCGCGAGACGCTCCAGCGGCATGGGCAGAGGCGGCGGCGGCCCGGCGAGGCAGGGGACCTCCTCTGTTGGCGCTTCAGCCCGGACAGGGGCGGGACTCCTGCCCGGCCGGGGTTTGCGTCCCACGCGAGTCGCATCCATGCGTTCACCCTCCACGAGACGCTCAGGCCACCTTGCGTGCCGGCCCCGGCGACAGCACGGGACGCGCGGGGCCTGCCGGCGCCGCCGGAGCTGGCGCCCGGTCGCGGTAGTGCCGCATCCGCAGCGTCACCAGCACCAGGGCCACCGCCAGCCCCGTCACCATCAGCCCCAGCACCGCGAGGAGGACCCGCAGCCGGGTCAGTGGCGATGGGCCGCCCGACGCGGGGACCTCCACCCGGGTGGAGACTTCGTCCACCAGGAGCGAGACGGACTCGGGAGACAGTCCCTCCACGCCTCCCGCGAGCAACACCTTCAGTGTCTCGGAGGACTGCCTCACCCGGGCCGCGCTTCCCGGAGCCACCCGCAGCATCGCGGAGGCCTTCGACGGCCCCGGTGTCTGCCCGACCCGCGGCGGCGCGGGCACCACCAGATGAACCCGTGCGAGCAACACGCCTTCCACGGACTGAAGCGTCTTCTCCAGGCCCCGCTCCATCACCCGCACCCGGCAGACACTCTCCTCCACCGGCGTGCGCACCAGCCCGCCCCCGCCGAAGACGTCACACCCCACTTCCTCCGGGGGCCTCGGCAGGCCGAGCTCCGACAGGATCCTCACCGCGTCCGAGGCGTGCTCATCCGCGACCTCGATGGACCAGGTGGGCTTCTTGCCCGCCTCGGGCACCTTGCGCGCATCGAGCCCCCGCTCGATGAGCACGGATTGAAGCTCGTTGGCCTGCCGCTCATCCAGGCCATGCTGGATGCGCTCGCGGCAGGCCGTGACGGTGAGAAGCAGGAACAGCAACAGACAGCGGCGGAGAGGGAAACGCATCGGGTGCTCCTCAAACCTGGGTCTGGAGGACCTGCTTGACGCCGCCGGTCGCCTTCTCGACGACCTTGCCGGCGAGGTCGAGCTCCTGGCTCGCCCGGTAGACATGGGCCTGCAACGCGAGCAACTCCGCGGGCGTGAAGCTGCGGCCGGACTGCGCCAGCTCCAGGATGCGGTCCAGCCGCTTCTGCGCCTGCCCCACGCGGTCCAACACCTGCGCCGCCTGCTGCTCCCGGGCCGCCTGCACCGAATCCACACGGGCCCCAGGCTTCACGTCCGCGCAGCCCGGTGACGCCGGCCTCACCGCATCCGCTCGGGCCACGCCAGGGGGTGCCGCCGTGGGGGTGGGCTTCGGCGCCCCCTCGGTGGCCACCGGAATCCCAGCGCCCTTCGCCGACCCCTTCACCTCGTCAAACACCTTGCCGAACCGCTCCCGGCTGGGCTCCACCGCGGGCGACGCGCCCGCTCCACCCACCGGTCCCAACGTGTCCATGGCCATGGCTCGCGCGGCTCCTCAGCGGATGTTGTTGATGGCCGCCTTCGCGGAGTCGTGGCGGACCTTCATGATGTTGGAGACCGCGTTGTGCTCCCGGCTCTCCTTCTGCATCTCGTTCTGGAGGCTCAGGTAGGCCATGTTGAACTTCTGGCCCTCGGCGGTGAGCACCTTCTGCGCCTCCAGCAGGTCCCACGCGTCCTGGTTGCCCGCGGCAGCGCCCGAGGCGCCCCCCGTCTCGGCGGTGGCGGGAATCCCCGCCGCCGACGCCTTCGGCGCCACCGCCGACACCACCGTCTTCGTGCTGGAGATGGCCGCGCTGACGATGGGGCCCGCCGGAATCATGCCGCCCATCAGGCCCGCGCCCGAGCGCACCACCTCGTTCGCCGCGCGCGCCAGCACCGTGCCGAAGTCATTGTGCGGTGTCTGCCTCGGGACGGTATGGGTGATGGTCAGTGTGGGAATCCGACTGTCTTGGGACACGGGCAGCCTCCTGCGGCGAGTTGCCCGGCCCCTTTTCAGCAGACGTGCCAGTGGGAAACCCCAGCAATCCCAAGCACCTGGACGGCCGCGCCGGCGCTGACGCGCTCCGCGGGCCGGGAGGAGCGTCCAAGAGGGTGGACGGCGCTCCCCGGCTGGAAACTTGCGTCCGCGCCAGAGTGCCTCAGAGTTGTTGCACCCTGTTGTGTGGGAACGAGGAGAAACCCCGGTGAGCACGACCGATGGCGGCCCCCAGATTGCCGAGCGCTTTCATCCGCGCGTCGACGCCAACCTCCCGGTGAAGGTGCTCCTGACGGGGCGCTCGGTCATGGCCCGCGCGCGAGACGTGTCCATGGCGGGGCTGTTCCTGATGGCCCACCCGGCGGACACCGCGCGGCAACTCACCATCTCCATCCCCCTGCCCGGTGACCGGGAAATCACCACCACCTGCCAGATTCGCCGCCGCGAGGTGGACGGCGTGGCGCTGGAGTTCGGCGAGCTGGACTGGGACGACCTCATTGCCCTGGCGCGCTATCTCCACCCGCGCCTCCCCTGAGGCGGCCGCCCTTCAGGGGAGCTCGGACTTCGGCCCCGCCTCCCGGAGCCGCTCCACCAGTGCCATGAGCTCGGCGCCCCGGAAGGGCTTGTGGATGTAGCCATCCGCGCCCGCCTGGGTGGCGCTCTCCACGTCCGAGCGCTTCGCCTTCGCGGTGAGCATGTACAGGGGAACTCCGGCGGTGGCCGCGTCACTCTTGAGGATGCGGCACACGGAGATGCCATCGAGCTGCGGCAGCACCACGTCCATCAGGATGAGCTGGAACGTGCGGCTCTTGGCCAGCTTCAGGCCCTCCAGCCCCGTGGCGGCGCAGACCACCTCGACGGTGCCGTCGCTCAGCATGGAGCGCACCAGCTCCCGGATGACCGGCTCATCCTCGACGAGGAGGATGTGGAAGGGTGCCTGGGAATTGCCAGCCATGGTTCTCCGGACACGAAGCCACTGCGGAACGGGTTCGCGACAATCGCGGTCCCCCGCAGCCAATGTCACCCGCCGCGCGCGGTATAGCCCTCCGGGCCCGGACTGCACCAGCCAGGATGCAACGGATTGTGCAATGTTCCCCGTCTTCTCATTACGTAAGCCAGCCACCCGCTGGATGCCTCCCTTTTCGCCGGGGCCAGACCCTCATGCGCCCCCGTTCGCTGCTGAGGCAGGCTGACCACGGTAGCCCGGGTGCCCGTGCACCCCGCAAGCACGGCAAAACGGCCAGGACTATGATGAGCCTGGAATGGCCTCGAAATCTGGGTGCCGGAGCTGGCCTCATCCTGGTGCACCAGCGCAAGGACTACCGGCGCGCCGTCGAGCTGCTGGAGCGGGCTGTGGCCCAGGAGCCGAACCACCCCGTCTTCCAGCAGCACCTGCTCGACGTGACGGACCTCGCGGCCGGCGACGCGGGCACGCGCGAGGTGGAGAAACGCGGCGTCTTCGCGCACCTCACGGGGCGCCGGAGCTGATGCACGCTTCGCGGCTCAAGGCCCGCCGCCATCCAGCAGCCGCTCGGCCTCCTCGAGAGAGAAGGCCAGGTACGCCTCATGGCCCACCCGGCGGCTGCTGCGCTGGAACCGCACGGCCGCAGTGACGGAGCGCCCCACCACGCGCACCACCCGGCGGAAGCCGCGCACCCGCGCGGCCTCCACGACGCGCTCAATCTGCCCCGAGCCTGACTCCGGCAGCTCCGTCACCTCTCTCAAGTCCGAGAGGATGTCGAAGCCGGGCCGGAGCCGCTCCAGGGCAAGAATCGAGGCGTCCCCAATCTGGAGCGCCTCTTCTTCCGTGACGACACCCCAGAGGCGAATCACCAGCCGGTTCTTGCCAACGAGCGCCTCGACCGAAAACACAGGGCCACGACCTCCTGGCAATACCCGTCGTCCCTCCGGCGCCAGTCTACCCTCCGGATGACGGGAAGTTCCAGGCTTCCGCGCCTCCCTGCACAACACGGCCGCTGGCCGACTGCGTCAGATTTCGGCCACGCCGTCCCGCTCGGCCCACCCCTCCAGGCCATTGGGCAGGCGGATGCGGACGAAGCGGCCCGTCTCCTCCAGCAAGCGGACCTTGAGGCCGGCGTGCACCTCGAAGATGGAGCGGGCCCCGGGCTGGGGCAGCTCGCGCGCGACCAGCGTGGGCGCCAGCACCACCGCTTCATGCACCGTCGCCCCCACGTAGGCATGGGTGGCCACCAGCAAACCCGAGGGCACCGCCACCGCGAAGAGCAGCACGGCCAGGATGCCCACCACCGTCCGCCGCCCCTGCCCCAGTGCGCGCCAGAGCAGCACCAGGACGAAGGCCGCCACCCAGGTGCCCAGGAAGGTCCACGCCACCACCTGCCCGTCCGTGGCCGCCGCCACCCGGGGAAGGAAGGCATCCTCCGCGGTGGCCCCCACGACCTTGTCCACCTGCCGCGCGCGGGCCAGGGCCAGGTTGGCCTCCAGGTCCGGCGCCTGGCCTCCGGCCTTGCGGGCCTGCTCGAGCGCGAGCACCGCGCGCCCCAGGTCGCCCTGCGCCAGGTGCGTGGTCCCCAGGTTGTAGAGCACGTCCGGGCCACCCTGGCCGTTGGCCAGCAGCTTCTCGTAGCCCTCCTTCGCCGCCGCGTAGTCCTCGCGCGCGTAGGCCTCGTTGGCCTTGAGGAAGATGTCCTGCGCCTCTTCCGGCGTGTAGTAGCCGCTCACGCCCAGCCCTCCATGGCCGCCGCCGCGGCATCCATCACCTTCTGGCGCTCGGCCGGGTCGCCTCCGCCGCCGTAGCGGCCGAAGTCGCACGCCTCCAGCACGAAGAGCACCTTGGCGCGCCGCTCCGCGTCCGCGCCCGCCGCCGTCAGCTTCTCCGCGAGCGCCTCGCGGGTGAGGCCCACCACCGGCATGCCGAGCCGCGCCTCCAGGAAGCCGTGCAACGCCTTCTCCACCTCGCCGTAGAAGGCCCCCACGTCCGCGCCGGCCTGGAGCTTCTCCGCGTCCGCCAGGCGCTTGCGCGCGGCCTTCGCCTGCTGCCGCCCACGGCCCGCCTCGGAGCGCAGCGCCAGCCGCCCGCGTACGCCGCCAATCAGCGCCACGCCCAGCAGCAGCCCCAGCGGCGCCAGCACCAGGGGCAAGAAGAAGGCCCGCTGCCACACCGGCACGGCCGGCGCGGCGAACTGCGCCTGGTACCGCACCGGCCGCAGGCCGCCCGCGGTGAGCACGTTCTTCTGCTCGTGGGCCACGTCCGACGACGCCTGCGGCGAGCCCGCGGCCATGGACGACGCGCCGCCCGCGCCCGCCTCCACCGTGAGCGTCACGGGGTCGGTGCGCGACACCTCGTACTTGCGGGAGCGCGGGTCGAAGTAGGTGAACTCCAGCGACGGCAGCGTGAAGCTGCCCGTGCGCTGCGGCATCACCAGGTACTCCATCACCCGCCGGCCCTGCACGCGGTGGCGCTGCGGGGACACCTTGTCGGTGGTGGTGGGGTCATAGATCTTGAGCGCGGCGGGGCCCTTCAGCGGCGGCGGCGTGACGTTCTTCACGTTGCCCACGCCTTCAAGAGTGACCTTCACCGTGACGGGCTGGCCCAGCTCCACCTGCGTCTGGGACACGTCCATGGACAGCCGCCAGTTGCCCACGTGGGCGTTGGGCATGTCCTCCGGCCCGCCCGGCGGCAGCGGCTTCACCTTCACCTTGAGGGCGTTGGAGATGCGGTGCACGCGGTGGCCCGCGAAGAGGAAGCCGGTGGTGATGTCCGCCTCCGCGGGGGTGATGGACAGGGTGCCGGACTTCACCGGGAAGATGGCGCGGCGGCGCAGGAGGTAGGCGCGGTAGGGGATGCCGTCCACGACGCGCTGCTCACCCGACAGCTGCGTGGGGCTCTCCACCTCTTCCGTCCAGAAGCCCTCCAGCTTGGGCATGGTGACGGCGTCCACGCTGGACAGGTCCACGCGCGAGTAGATGTAGAGCGACAGCGTCACCTGCTCGCCCACGTAGACGGTGTCCCGGTCGAGGCTGGCGCGCAGGAACAGGTCGGAGTCCCCCCGCGGAATCGAGGGACGGTCCGCCTCCATCAGGTCGCCGAAGGCCTCCTCCATCTGCTGCATCTGCGCCTGCATGCTGGCGAAGGGGTCCGGCTGCCGGCCACGCCCCGCCTGCGCTGGAGGCGACGCGCCGCCCACCCGGCCGGCCCTCACCGTGAGCTCCACGGGCTGCGTGCGGTACGTCTTGCCGCGCACCGTGATTTGCGACGGCGGAATCTTGAGCCGGCCCGGGCGATTCGCCTGCATCACCAGCACGTGCCGGGTGACGTCCTGGATGACGGCGGGGCCGCCACCGGAGAGCGAGATGGAGCGCTGGCTGCTGCGCGAGCTGGAGTGGATGGTGAAGTCGTCCGACTCCGGCAGCTTCACCGGCGCGTTGGAGGGCGCGTCCACCACCACCACCGTGAGGCGGAAGGTGTCCTCGGTGCCCACCTCCTCGCGGTCCACCGTCTGGTAGAAATCGAGGTCGTCCGAGGCCGCCCACGCCGGCGCGGTGGCCAGCAGGGCGAACACGGCGAACACCACGCCGAGGGCGCTACCAGTCCTTCTCATTCGGCTTCCTCTGCTTCTTCTTCTGCTGGAACCGCCAGAGCTGGAGATTCTTCTCGTTCTGCTTCATCGCATCCAGCAGGCGCTCCGCCTCCTGCCGGTCCAGTTCCGACTCGCTGGAACCCCCATCCGACTCGGACGCTTCCGAGTCTTCTTCTCCCGCGCTGCCGCCGTCACTGCCACCGTCCTGGGGCTCGCCCTCTCCGTCGTCCTGTCCACCATCCGCGCCGCCGTCCGCGCCGCCATCGCCCTTGTCCGGCGGGCCCTGCTCACCACCGTCCGCGCCTCCGTCGGAGCCGCCGTCCGCGCCACCGTCCCCGTCCCCACCATCCGCGCCGCCGTCCGCGCCTCCGTCGCTGACGCCGCCATCCGCGCCACCGTCAGCGCCCCCGTCCTCACCTCCATCCGCGCCACCGTCGGTGCCGCCGTCCTGGGGCTCACCGCCATCGCCCTTCGTGCCGCCGTCCTCGCCAGCGTCCGGACGCCCACCGTCACTGCCGCCGTCGTTTCCGCCATCCGCGCCCGCGTCCTGGCCGCTGTCCTGGGGGGGCGGCAGGTTGCGCAGCACCACCTCGTAGTTGTGGCGGGCCTGCATGTCCTGCGGGTCCAGGGTGAGCGCGCGCCGGTAGGCCTTCAGCGCCTCCTGCCGATCTCCGGTGGTCGCGTGCAGGTTGCCCAGGTTGTACCAGGCCTTCTGCCGCAGGTCGGCGCGGTTGGACTCCGTCACCGACTGGAAGAGTGCCTTGGCATCCGCGACGCGCCCCAGCTTGGCCATTGCGTCCGCGCGGTTGAAGTCCACCGCCACGTCGTTGGGGCGCTCCTTCTTCGCGGCCTCGAACGCGGCGAGCGCGTCCTCGTAGCGGCCGGCCGCATAGGCCTCGCGGCCCTGCGCCACCAGCGGGTGGTCACGCTCCAGCGGCCCCGCGGCCCACACGGGGGAGGGCAGCGCCAGCGACGCCACCAGTCCATACGCCAGCCACCGCGCCGCGGGCGTCACCTTCGCGCTCATGGCGACGACCTCCGGCGCGACGACGGCAGCAGCACCATGCCCAGCGCCAGCAGGGCGAAGCCCGGGATGGCGAACGACTGGAAGCGCTCGTCGTAGCGGACCGTCACCCGGCTCTCCAGCTCACTCTTCTGCATCTGGTCGATGCGCTCCACCACCTGCGACATGGCCACGCCGCGCGGCTGGAAGTAGAAGGCGCCGCCGGTGGACTCGGCGATGGCCGTCAGCCCCGCCCGGTCCAGGCGCGTAATCACCGTCTCCCCCGCCGCGTCCTTCTTGTAGTCCACGAACACGCCGCGCCGGTCGAAGACGGGAATCGGCTCGCCGGACTCGGAGCCCACGCCCACCGCCAGCACCTGCACGCCCGCGTCCTTCAGCTGCTCGGTGGCCTCGGACACGTCGCCCACCAGGTCCTCGCCGTCCGACAGCAGCACCACCACGCGCTCCTTCGAGCCGCGGTCCGCGTTCTCCAGCACCTGCCACGCCAGCCGCAGCGCCGCGCCCACGTTGGTGCCGCCCTGGGGCATCACGTCCGGGTCCACCGCGCGCAGGAACAGCTTCACCGCCGAGTAGTCCGACGTGAGGGGCGACTGGATGAACGCGTCGCCCGCGAACACCACCAGCCCCACCCGGTCGCCCTTCAGCTCGTCCAGCAGCGTCGTCAGCTCCAGCTTCGCGCGCTCCAGGCGGCTGGGCTGGACGTCGCGCGCCAGCATGGACTTGGAGGCGTCCAGCGCCACCACCACGTCGATGCCGCGCCGCTTCGTCAGCTCGCTCTTGGTGCCACACTGCGGCTGCGCCAGCGCGAAGCCGAAGAGGGCCAGCCCCAGGCCATAGAGCCCGCCCTGCGCCGCGGGCCGCCACACCGACACGCCCGGCGTGAAGCGCTCCGCGTGGCGCTCGTGCAACAGCGCCCGGACGCGCGAGCGGCGCCGCAGCGCCCCCACCAGCGCGAGCAGGCCCAGGGCCACGCCCACGAGCACCAGCAGCAGGAACAGGGGCTGCGCCAGCCCCGCCTGGTATCCGAGCACGGTGAAGCGCCAGGGTTCCACGGGCGTCACGGGAAGACCCTCAGGAAGGAGGCGCGCAGGAGCAGCTCCAGCGCGGCGAGTCCGAAAGCGGCCAGGAGGAAGGGATGGAACTCCTCGCGGTAGGTGGCGCTGGCGCCGCCCTCCATCAGCTTCGAGCGCTCCAGCGAGTCGAGCACCTTCTGGAGGCCCTCGCGGAGCTGCTCGGGGTCGGTGGCGCGGTAGTACTCACCGCCGGTCCGGTCCGCGATGTCCTGCATCAGCTCCGGGTTGATGGGAATCTCCGTGTCGCGCCACACGGTGTTGCCGAACAGGTCCGTGCCCTGCGGGAAGGGCACCTTGCCGCCCTTGCCCACCAGGATGGTGTAGATGGGCACCCTCAGCGCCTGGGCCATGTTCGCCGCGTCCATGGGGGAGATCTTCCCGGAGTTGTTGTCGCCGTCGGTGATGAGCACCACCACGCGGCTCTTCGCCTCCGAGTCCCGCAGGCGGTTGAGCGAGGTGGCGAGCGCGTCGCCAATGGCCGTGCCGTCCTCCAGCACGCGCGTGCGCAGCTGCTTGATGACCTCCTTCAGCACGCCGTAGTCCAGCGTCAGCGGCGCCTGCGTGTAGGCCGCGCCCGCGAACACCACCAGGCCGATGCGGTCGTTCACCCGGTTGGAGATGAACTCGCTCAGCACCTCCTTGGCCACGTGCATGCGGTTCTGCGGACGGAAGTCACCGGCCTCCATCGAGGTGGACAGGTCCAACGCCACCACGATGTCGATGCCCTCCACGGACAGGTCGCGCACGCGCGAGTCGCGCACCTGGGGCCGGGCGATGGCGAGCACGGCCGCCGTCACCGCCGCCACGCGAAAGAGGGGCAACAGCGGCAGCAGGTACGTGCGAAAGCCCCTGCCACCGCGGGCGAAGACGTGCGCCGCGGAGAAGCGCAGCGTGGCGCGGGCGCGCCGCTCCCGCCACGCCTGCCAGAGCAGCAGCGGCACGAGCAGCAGCCCCCAGAGCGCCTCGGGGTTATTGAACGCGGGGAGCGGCGGCATTGTCAGAGGCCTGGGGCGGCGGTGGCGGAACGTACGTCTGGTCGATGAGCGCGTAGCCGAAGGCCAGCGCGGCGCGGCAGGACTCCGCCGAGGCGTCGGCGCGCGCGTACTTCACCATGTCCGACTCGGACACGAAGCGCATCAGCGCGTCCTCCGGCAGGCCCGGCGTGGACATGCGGCGCAGCGACGCCATCAGCTCGGAGCTGGTGCACTCCAGCGCCTCGAAGGCGTAGCGCTCGCCCAGGTAGCCACGGACGATCTCCGACAGCCGGAAGTAGAACTCCTTCACCTGGCCGCGCGCGGGCAGGTCGTCCGCCTTCAGCGCGTCCAGCGCCTTGCGCGTGCGCACGTCCAGCGGCAGCGGCGGCGTCACCACCACGTGCTTGGGCCGGTTCCTCCACCACCGGAACAGCAGCCACGCCAGCAGCGCCGCCGCCAGCGCGCCCAGCACCGTGAGCACCAGGCGCCACGAGCGGATGGGCACCTCCTCCGGAGGCTTGTAGTCGAAGAGGTCCGCGCCCTTCCCGTCCGCGTCCTGCGGCAGCGTGGACGTCACCTCCACCGCCTGCGCCGGCGCGGTGAAGCGCTGGGGGCCCTCCGGCGTGGCCACGTCGAACGGCAGCGCGGGCACCTCCACCGAGCCCAGCGCGAAGGCGGACAGCCGCACCCGGAACGTGGTGGTGGCCGAGTCCGGCCCGTCCTGGCGCTGGCGCGTCTGGTCCAGGAACTCGAAGTCCCCCGTCTCCTGGGGCACCGCCAGCTCGTAGCGGTGCGCCTTCGGGTGGGTGATGACCACTTCGTAGACGAAGGGGTCGCCGATGCGGACCTGGGGTGGGTCCACGCGCACCGACACGTCCAGGGGCTTGGCCTGCTCGTGCGTGGGCGCGCCCGCGGCCGCGGGGGCCTGGGCCCGGGCCTGCGAGGACGCCACCACGAAGCACATCGCCAGCAGGGGAAGGAGCCGCGTCACGCCGCCATCCTCCGGGCTCGCGCGCGGAAGAAGTTCGCGAGCGCCTTGCCGTGGTCATCGCCCGCGCGCAGCTCCACGTGGTCCAGCTCCAGCTTCTTGAACAGCTTGCGGCGCTCGTCGCGCGCGGCCTGCATTGCCCGGGCGAAGCGGCCTCGCACGCGCGGGTCGCTGGTGTCGACGACGAAGCGCTCGCCCGTCTCCGGGTCCTCCATGTCCACCAGCCCCAGCCGCGGAAAGGCCTCCTCCAGCGGGTCCGCCACCACCACGGGCACCAGGTCGTGCTTGCGCCCCACCAGCCGCAGCGGCTTCTCGTAGTCGCGCGCCTGGAAGTCGGAGATGAGGAACGTCACCGCCTTCCGCTTCGCCACCTGCGTCAGGTAGTTGAGCCCCACCGCCAGGTCCGTCCCCCGCCCCTCCGGCTGGAACGTGAGGATGTCGCTCACCAGGCGCAGCACGTGCGTGCGGCCCTTGCGCGGCGGCACCACCTTCTCCACGCGGTCCGAGAAGAGGATGAGTCCCACCCGGTCGTTGTTGGCGATGGCGCTGAAGGCAATCTGCGCGGCCACCTCCGCGGCAATCTCCGACTTGGTGCGCTCGCGCGAGCCGAACTCCTTCGACGCGGACACGTCCACCACCAGCATCACCGTCAGCTCGCGCTCCTCGGTGAAGACCTTGACGTAGGCCTCGTGCATGCGCGCGGTGACGTTCCAGTCGATGATGCGAATCTCGTCACCGGGCTGGTACTGGCGCACCTCGGAGAAGGCCATGCCCCGGCCCTTGAAGACCGAGTGGTACTGGCCGGCGAGCATGTCGGAGACCACCTTGCGGGTGCGAATCTCCAGCTTGCGGATGCGGCGGATGAGGTCCTTGGGAAGCACGGGGCGCCTGGCGGGCTCGCGAGGGTGAGGGTCAGGGGACTTCGACGCGGTCGAACACGCGCTGGATGATCTTCTCCGGCGTGAGGTCCTCGGCCTCCGCCTCGTACGTCATCGCCACGCGGTGGCGGAGCACGTCGAAGGCAATGGCCTTCACGTCCTCCGGGGTGACGAAGCCTCGGTGGCGCAGGAAGGCGTGCGCGCGCGCGGCCTGGGCCAGCGCGATGGTGGCGCGGGGCGAGGCGCCGAACTGGATGTAGTCCGCCAGGTCCTTGAGACCGTACTTGGCGGGCTCGCGCGTGGCGAACACCACGTTGAGGATGTAGTCCTTCACCTTCTCGTCCATGTAGATGTGGTGGACGAGCTCGCGGGCCCGGACCAGGTGCTGCAGGTCGATGACCCGCTGCGCGCGCGGCGACACGCCGCCGGACATCCGGTCCATGATGACCTTCTCTTCGTCGCGCGTGGGGTAGCCCACCTTCACCTTGAGCATGAAGCGGTCCACCTGCGCCTCGGGCAGCGGGTAGGTGCCTTCCTGCTCGATGGGGTTCTGCGTGGCCAGCACGAGGAAGGGCGAGGGCAGCCCGAAGGACTGGTCACCGATGGTGACCTGGCGCTCGGCCATGGCCTCCAGGAGGGCGGACTGCACCTTCGCCGGGGCGCGGTTGATTTCGTCCGCGAGCACGATGTTGGCGAAGATGGGGCCCTTGCGGACGGTGAAGTTCGCCGCCTGCTGGTTGTAGATCATGGTGCCCACCACGTCCGCGGGCAGCAGGTCCGGGGTGAACTGGATGCGCATGAAGGTGGCGCTGAGCGAGTCAGCGACGGTGCGCACCGTGAGCGTCTTGGCGAGGCCGGGCACGCCTTCCAGCAGCACGTGTCCGTTGCACAGCAGGCCAATGAGGATGCGCTCCAGCATGTAGCGCTGCCCGACGATGACCTTGCTGGTTTCCTGGTTCAGGACCTCGACGAAGCTGCTTTCCTGCTGCACGCGTTCGGTGAGCGCGCGAATGTCGGTGTTCATGTCGCCTCGTGTCGGACTGGCGGCGGGCAGCCTAGGGTTTACAGGGTATCCGGCTCAACACCGCAGAGGGCCGCACATTCCAGTAAGTTACCCGTCCGTCCGCTCCTCCTGGAGTGTCCTCCCCATGTACCACTCACAGCCCCAACGCCAACCCCTGTTCCACTCCCGGCGGACGGCCGCGCGGTGGGCAACACCATGAAGGCCCCCGCGGTGGGGCCCGTGGAGGCCGCGCTGCTGGCCCAATTGGCCCCGGCAGTCACGGCGACGGTTCACTGGTTGCCGGGAGGCGGGGCGCTCCGCGTCCTGGAGGCGGGCGCGGGCCCCACGGTGGTGCTGCTCCACGGACGCGGCGGCGCGGCCTCCTCGTGGTTCGCCTACCTGACGGCGCTGGCCCGAACGCACCGGGTGCTGGCGGTGGACCTGCCGGGGTTCGGCCTGTCGTCCCCCACCGACGGTCCGCTGACCACGGCCGAAGAGGCGGTGGCCTTCTTCACCGCGCCCGTGGAGGCGTTGCTGGCCCGGCTCGCGCCCGGCCCGGTGAGCGTGGTGGGACACTCGCTGGGCGGGCTGGTGGCCCTGGAGCTCGCATTGCGCGGCCGGGTGCCCGTGGAGCGACTGGGCCTGGTGGGTGCGATGGGCCTGGGGCCGGAGATGGCGCGCAAGGCCCGCCTCTTCTTCCGCTCGGGTCCGGAGCGCCTCGCGCGCGCCCTGGGACCCTGGGCCTGGGCCCGGATGGTACCGCCGCCCCAGACACCGCTGGGCCAGCGGCTGGGGGCTCTGGACTACGAGCTGCACGCCCGTCCGGGCACCAGCCCCGAGGTCGCGCGGGCCTTCGACCTGCTCGTCCCGCTCGTCGGCGAGGTCTTCCACCGCGCGCGGCAATTGGACGCGGTGGGCGTACCGGTGTTGGTCGTGTGGGGTGAACGGGAAGACGTCCTTCCGGTATCCATGGCCGAACAGGCGGCGCGGCGGCTGCCGCAGGCGCAGCTCGTGCGAGTGGATGCGGGCCACAGTCCTCACCAGGAGCGGCCGGAGCGCGTGCTCCCCGAGCTGAAGACCTTTCTCGACGCCCAGCCCTCGCCGTAGTGCACGGTGGGCGGGCGCCCGATGGCCCCATCGGCTCGTCCCGCGGTCGCAGTGCGCCCTTCCGGCGCTTGTCCCGGCCTCCCCGGATGCCAACCGTGCAGCCGTGTCATTCGCGGGCCATTCCGCCTGGGAGGTTTCCATGAACCACAAGACGCATGACCGTCACGACCACGTCCACGCCGCGGGCTGTGGCCACCCCGCCATCCAGCACCAGGACCATGTGGACTACCTGCATGACGGGCACCTGCACCACGCGCACTCGGACCACACGGACGAATGCACCCTGTCCGAGGACACCCGGAACCCCGCGCGCTGTACGCCACAACATGCCTGCGGCGCGCATGAGAGCGCCCACCGTCATGGGCCCACCTGCGGCCATGCGGCGGCCCCCCATGGGGACCACGTGGACTACCTCGTCGATGGGCATCTGCATCACCCGCACGACGGCCACTGCGACGACCACGGCAAGGTGCAGGTGCTGGGCTGAGACATACACGAGCAGGGACTCCCGTCATGGGAGGCCCCGCCTCGCGCGTGCCATCCAGTGGGTGCCGCCTCCAGGTGGTGGTCGCCGGCGCCTGCCGCGTCAGACGGTCCACGCGCTGCTTGCACAGCTTGCCCGCGACGTGCCGGCCTGCGGGCCTCGCCTCGAGCTTGAGGCGACGTCTCTTGCTGCGCCAGACCGCCCACGCACTGCTTGCACAGCTCGCCTGCGACGTGCCGGCCTGCGGGCCTCGCCTCGAGCTTGAGGCGACGTCTCTTGCTGCGCCAGACCGCCCACGCACTGCTTGCACAGCTCGCCTGCGACGTGCCGACCTGCGGGCCCCGCCTCGAGCTTGAGGCGACGTCTCTTGCTGCGACAGACCGCCCACGCACTGCTTGCACAGCTCGCCCGCGACGTGCCGGCCTGCGGGCCTCGCCTCGAGCTTGAGGAGACGTCCACTGCTGCGCCAGGCGTTCCACGAACTGCTCGCGCGCCTCGCCCGCGACGTGCCCGGTCTGCCCCCATCAAGCTTGAGGCGATGACCCCTGCTGCGCCTGGCGTTCCACGAGCTGCTTGCGCACCTCGTCCATGTCGAGCGCGCGCACCTGACGGATGAGGTCATCGAGCGCGCTGGCCGGCAGCGCCCCCGCCTGCTCGAACAACATGATTCCGTCCCGGAAGACCATCAGCGTGGGGATGGAGCGGATGGCGAACGCGCCCGCGAGCTCCGCCTCCCGGTCGGTGTCGAGCTTCCCGAAGACGATGTCCGGATTCTTCGTGCTCGCCTGTTCGAAGACAGGCGCGAAGGTGCGGCACGGCGCGCACCAGTCGGCCCACCAGTCGAGGAGGACGATTCCCTCCTTCGAGACGATTTCCTTGAAGTTGGCCTTGGTGATGTCGGTGGTTGCCATGCCCTGACACTGGGCCCTCCCCCCCAGAGGCGCCAGTGTCAGGATGTGGCCAGCCAGGCTCCCCCCAGGGCCTGACTCCCAGTCGCCTTCAGCCCACCGCGGCGGCCCATGACAGGTGGGCCGCCGGCACGGCAATCGGGCTCAGCCCCAGATGCTCGCCCGGCCCATGAACTGCGCCAGGTCCAGCCGGTTCGACTGCGTCTCACGCCGGGGCGCCTTCGCGGTGAAAGACTCCAGGTCCTGCAGGCTGATGTGGACCTCCTTGCTGGACTTGGACTTGCTGGCGCCCTGGTCCACCGAGCGCAGCGCGGTGGGGTGGTCGAGCAGGAACTGCGCCGCCTCGCGCAGCTCCCGCGGCGCGCCGCTCTTCGGGTCGGCCACGCGCTTGAGCTCCGACAGGCCGATGTTGTTGTCGCCCGCGCCCTTGCCCTTGGCGTTCATGCCGACGCCCTCGGCGAAGGCGAAGTGCTCCTTGAGCGTCTGGGCGGCCTTGTAGACGTCCATGGGGCCCTGACGGTCGGCGCCGAAGGACGGGCGGAACTGCGGACCGAACGAGGGGCCGCACAGGTCCAGCCGCGGCGGCAGGTTGGGACGGTGGGGGTTGGGGCCGCACGGGCCGCCGAAGCCGCCGCCGAACCCGGAGCCGAACAGCGGCGGACGCTGCGGGAAGGCGGGCCGCTGGGGTCCCCCGCAGTCCGAGGCATTCTTGGCATGCGCCTGGAGGTCCGCCTTGCTCAGGTGCACCTCGTGCTTGCCGCCATGGGCCTTGCTGGCGCCCTGGTCCAGCGAGCGCAGGGCAATGGGGTGGTCGAGCATCCACTTCGCTGCGGCGCGGACCTCGGCCGGAAAGCCACTGTTCGGGTCCGCCACGCGCTTGAGCTCCGACGTCCCGATGTTGGCGTCCCCGGCGCCCTTGCCGCTGGCGTTCATGCCCACGCCCTCGACGGCGTCGAAGTGCTTGAGCACCGTCTGCGCCGCCTTGGACGGGTCCATCGACCGGTAGGCGGCCTGGAAGTTGTCCGACGGGCCGCAGCCACGGGTGTTGCCGGAGAAGCCGTTGCACTGGATGGACTTCGCGATGGACACGCTCATGGTCATGACTCCTGATTGAGATTGCTGCGATGGTTTGGATTGGGGGCGAGTGGCTGTTTCAGCCGAAAGCCCCGCGCGCTGACTACATGCACATTCTCTATCCGACCCGCGCGTTGTTTCCTGCGGTGTTTTTATTTGTTTTCCGCGCGCGCCAGGGGGAAACGAACCGCAATTCAAACACAAACACGCCCATCCACGAGCCGTCTGTCCATTCAAGACAAGACATCGCGGATGGGCGCCAGGATGCTGGTGTTATCGAAGCGAGCCCAGTCCACTGCAGTGGACATGCCAGGGCCCTCCAGGGGCATTGCCCCGGCGGAGAGCCCGCGCGCTAGAGGAGGAACGAGCGCCGGGCGGGCCCGGGCGCCTGATAACGGCGGTTGTCAGGTGGCAACAACAGTTGTCACCCCCTCCCCTGCATAGGCGAGGTGGTAGCCTGCCGGCCGTGGCGCACCCTGGCGACAACGACATGGAGCCCGACGAGCTGGTCCAGACGGCGCCCGTCCCCATGGCGCGGCGGGGCCCCCTGCGGCTGAAGCTGCTGGTGCTCTCCGGGGAGCAGGCGGGCCAGAGCCACCCCCTGCGGCCGGGCGTGCTCAGACTCGGCACGGCGCCGACGTGCGACCTCGTCTTGACGGACCGCGTCGTCTCCCGACAGCACCTGCAACTGGAGGTGACGGAGGACCGGGTGGTGGCCACCGACCTGGGCTCGCGCAACGGCTCCTTCTTCGAAGGCGTCCGCTTCACCGAGCTGGAGGTGCGCCCCGGCGCGGTGCTGACGCTGGGCACCGTCGTCCTCAAGGTGGTGCCGGAGGACTCGCGGGAGCGGCCCATGCCGTTGTCCTCCCGCCAGCGCTTCGGCGCGCTCGTCGGTGCCAGCGTGAAGATGCGCGAGCTCTTCACCATTCTGGAGCGGGTGGCCGCGGGCGGCGGGGACGTGCTCGTCCAGGGAGAGACGGGCACGGGCAAGGAGCTGTGCGCGGAGGCCATCCATCAAGAAGGCCCGCGTGCCGGTGGCCCCTTCGTCATCGTGGACATCGCCGGGATTCCGCCCTCCTTGATGGAGTCCGAGCTCTTCGGCCACGTGAAGGGGGCCTTCACGGGCGCCCAGGGAGAGCGGGCGGGCGCCTTCGAGCGCGCCCAGGGCGGCACCGTCTTCCTGGACGAAGTGGGCGAGCTGCCCCTGGAGCTGCAACCGCGTCTCCTGCGCGTCCTGGAGCGCCGGCAGGTGAAGCGGGTGGGCGCCAATGACTACCGCATGGTGGACATGCGCGTCGTCGCGGCCACGCACGTGGACCTGGAGCAGGCCGTCCAGCAGGGCCGCTTCCGCAAGGACCTCTATCACCGGCTGGCGGTGCTCAAGGTCGTCCCGCCACCGCTGCGGGAGCGCGTCGAGGACCTGCCGCTGCTCATCGACGCCATGCTGGAGCGGCTGGGCCGCCCGCCCAGTGCCCTGTCCGAGCAGACGCGCGCGCTGCTGGCCCAGTACCCGTGGCCGGGCAACGTGCGCGAGCTGCGCAACGTGGTGGAGCAGGCCATCCACCTGGGCGAGGACACCCTCCCGCCCCTGGAGCCGCCCTCAGGGTCCACCCGGCTCCCGGCGGCCATTCCAGAGGCGGAGCTGCCCTTCAAGGAAGCCAAGGAGCGGCTCATCGAGGTCTTCGAGCGGGACTACCTCCAGGGCCTCATCACCCGGTGCGACCGGAACATCTCCCGAGCGGCCCGCGAGGCGGGCATCGCCCGCGTCTACCTGCGCAAGCTGCTCACCAAGCACGGCATGATGCTCGGGGACGACGACAACACCCGGGATTGAGCGAGGAACACGCCCCATGCGACCGCCACTTCGGGCCCAGCCCCTCACGAAAGAGGCCTTCGCGCCGTTCGGCGACGTCATCGGGCTGGAGCTCGCGGGCGGCACCAGCGCCAACCAGGGCACGGCCACGCGCTTCGACAGGGTGGCGAACCTGACGGGCAGCCGGCCCCAGGCCCAGCCCAACCTCGCCGTGTTCCGCTCGGTGGCGAAGTCGCTGCCCTTCGAGGTGCGGCTGCTGGAGCGCCACCCCTGCTCCACGCAGATGTTCGTGGCGCTCGCGTGTCAGCGCTTCCTGGTGGTCGTCTGTCCGGACGACGCACGCGGCGAGCCGGACCTGGACCGGCTGCAAGCCTTCGTCTGTGGCCCGGGCCATGGCGTGAACTACCGCCCCGGCCAGTGGCACCATCCCATCATCGCGCTGGACGGTCCCGCGGACCTGCTGATGCTGGCCTGGGAGGATGGGTCCGCCCAGGACTGCGAGGAGCGCCCCCTGGCCACGCCCCTGCTCGTCACCAGCGACTGACCGGCCCTGCCCGTTCGGGACTCAGCGCGTCTGCGACTCGCGGCTGGGCTCACGCGTCGAGTGGATGCTCTGGAAGCCCGCGATGCACCGCGGCACCGAGTCGGAGTACGGACCACCGGAATAGAGCATGTCGATGCCATCGCGCGGCATGAGCGTCAGTCGTCGACGTCGTTCACGACGTTCGTCGGAATGCCCGGCGGGACGCGGTTGCCCTCCAGGTCGGTGAGCGTCTTCGTGGAGACGAGCCAGATATCCAGCGTGTCATCGACGTCGATGTTCCCCGCACAGGCCATCGTGAGCTGGCATTCGGGGCACGCGCCCACGACACCGAGCTGCCGGGTGACCCAGCTGGGCAGTCCCTCGAGCGTCACGGGACGGATGCGCTCATCCCTCGAGCGCTCCACGCCGATGCCCACGGCATCCTCCCCCACGCTCGCCTCCGCCGTGTCACGTGCCGCCACCGGTCCTACAGCCGTGAAGTATGCGTAGCGATTGCCACGTTCGGGGATGAAGCCCACCTTCGAGATGGTGAGCGCATAGGCACCGTGCTCGGCATGGTAGCTGCGCTGGGCGTCGAAGAACGCGCGCAGGTTCGCCTTGCACTCCCACTGCTTGGAGCGCACGGGCAGCTTGTTGTAGTTGGGAATCGCAATGGCGGCCAGGAAGCCGAGGCACGGGCAGAGGAAGAGGACGCCCAGCGCGGCCCACACGCCCCCCAGGCGCGTCACCCACGAGCGAGCCGGCACGGTCGCCACGTTCCCACACTCACAGGTGACGATGACGCCCGGGGAAAGCCCCGTGACGTCCATGAGGCTGCCGCACTTCGGGCACTCCAGCTTCGCCATGTCCTGGATTCCCCCTGGAAGCGCGCGAGTCCTGCACGCAGACGCGCAACGTACCATGGCCACCCGCCAGCCCACGGGCGGGTGCGACGACCGGGGAGATGGACGCACCACCCGTCCTGGCCGCTAGACTGCGCCCGTGCCCAAACCCCTGCTCGAACTGGACGCAACACCCGAACGCCTGCGCGCACTCGCTGACGCGGGGGTGCTGACGCCCGCCGCGCTCGAGCGCGCGATGCACGTGTCCTTCGCGTCTCCCCCTCGGACGGACTGGCGACGCTTCCTGTCCACCACGCTGATGGGCCTGGGCGTGCTGCTGGTGCTCTCGGGCGTCATCTACTTCTTCGCGTACAACTGGGCGGACATGCACCGCTTCGCGAAGCTGGGCCTCATCGCCGCGGCGATTGTCGGCGCGGCGCTGAGCGCGTGGAAGCAAGGCGAGACGCTCGGCGGGCGGATGTCGCTCCTGGCGGCCTCGGTGCTCGTGGGCGCGCTGCTGGCCGTGTACGGGCAGGCCTACCAGACGGGAGCGGACCCGTATGAGCTGTTCATCGGATGGACCGTGCTCATCGTGCCCTGGGTGGCAGTGTCCCGCTTCACGCCCCTGTGGCTGCTGGCGTTGGTGCTGGTCAACACCGGCATCGGCCTCTACTGGGAGCAGGTGCTGAACACGGGGTGGGACAAGAACTACTGGCTCGCGGTGGTGTTGGGCGGAGGCAACGGCTTCGCCTGGGCCACCTACGAGCACTTCGCCAACCTGCGCGTGCCCTGGCTCCAGGCCCGCTGGGCGCCCCGCGTGCTCGCGGTGATGACCGTGGCGCCGCTGCTCGCCGCGTCGGTGCCGTTCGCCGCCAGCCCTTCGAGCGCGCCCTCCGGCGCTTCGGCGGCGCTGCTGCTCGTCCTGGCCTCGCTCGCGGCCGAGTACGCGCTGCACCGGCACCTGAAGGGCGAGCTGTTCATGCTCACGCTCGGCGCGCTGAGCGTCATGACGCTCCTGACGTCCGGTGCCGTCGGCGTTGTCTTCGACTCCTTCTCCAGCGTGGACGAGGTCGGCCTCTTCCTGCTGCCCCTCTTCGTCATCGCCCAGCTGGCGCTCGCCGTGTGGTGGCTGCGGCACGAGGCCCGCGTCACCGGCGCCACGGAGGAGTCCTGACATGGGCCTGCGACCTTCCTTGCAGGACGTGCTGAATACGCTCCAGGCCGAAGGCCAGCTCGCCCCCGACGCGGTGGCGCAGGCCCGGTCCGCCCTGGAGGCCCATCAGCGCAAGTCGGATGCCGTGCCCTGGTTCGTGAAGGCGTTCGCCGGCGCGGGCGCCTGGATGGCCGCGGTGTTCGTGCTGAGCTTCTTCGCGTGTACGGGCCTCATGGATGAGGAGGTGGCGATGGGCGTCGTCGGCGTCATCCTCTGTGTCTGCGCGACCCTGCTCCGCCGCGTCACGCGAGGCGTCTTCGTGGAGCAGTTGGCGCTGGCCCTGTGTCTGGCCGGTGCCATCATGGCGTCCGTATTCTTCGGCATCGAAGCCAGGAGCGAGGTGCTCATCGCGGTGCTGGCGCTGGTCATCAGCGCCGTGCTGCTCGTCACCTACCCCGATGCCATCCTCCACTTCCTGAGCACCTGGGGCATGATCGGCGCTGCCAGCTTCCTCACGGCGAGGTTCGCGGGCAGGTACGGCGTGGACCTGCTGCTGCTGGGCTGCACGGTGCTGATGCACGTCCTCTTCCTGGAGCAGGCCCGCCTGCGCCAGGGGCCCCTGGGTGAGCGGGTGGGGCCCGTGGCGTTCGCGCTGGCGAGCACCGTACCGGCGGCGACGTTTTCGAGAGGAATCGTGGGCATGTTCGGCCAGGTCCTGGGCAACACCGCCGAGCTCCCGGTGGGCGCGCTCACCCTGGGGCTGACGGCCCTGACGCTGTACTCGGCCTGGCGGGTGCTGCGGGAGCTGGACATCGACCCCACCGGCGTGGCCGGAGCAGCGGTGTTCGCGGCCCTCGCGCTGCTGGCCGTGCTCACGCTCCAGACGCCGGCGGTCATCACCGCCGTGGGCATGATGCTGCTCGGCTTCCACCGACGCAGCAGCCTGCTGCTTGGCCTCGCGGTGGCGTTCCTGCTCGCGGCGGGCAGCTGGTACTACTACGACCTGAGCCTCACGCTGCTGGCCAAGTCGCTGACGTTGATGGGCAGCGGCCTGGTGTTCCTGGGCCTGCGCGCGTTCATGCTGAGGCGCTTCCCCGCCCCGGCGACGGAGGTGCGGTGATGCTGAGGACCGCGGTCATCTTCGGCGGGCTGGCCCTCGCGCTGCTCGTCCCCACGGGGCTCGTCATCCAGAAGGAGCGCATCCTGCGCTCGGGAAAGGTGGTGCTGCTGGAGCTGGCGCCGGTGGACCCTCGCTCGTTGATGCAGGGCGACTACATGGTGCTGGACTACGCCATCAGCCAGGCCCGGAGGGGGGAGCTCGCCTCCATCCCCGCGGATGGGCGTCTGGTGCTGAAGCTGGACCCGAATGGCGTGGGCACCTTCGCGCGCCTCGACACGTCCGGCACGCCGCTGGCGCCCGATGAAGCGAAGCTCCGCTACCGCGTGCGCGCGGGGCGCTTCCGCCTGGGCGCGGAGTCCTTCTTCTTCCAGGAAGGCCACGCCAGCCGCTACGAGGACGCCCGCTACGGCGAGCTCCGCGTGGCGGAGGACGGCACCAGCGTGCTGGTGGGCCTGCGGGACGCCCAGCGGCAGCCCATGGGCCGCTGACGCTCCCCCAGCCTGGGACACACGGGTCCACTTCCCCACACTCACCGCAACTCGCGAAAGGGCCAGGGCTTGCTCTCCAGCGGCCTTTCGTGCATCATCATTTTGATTTCGATATTCAAAATCAAAATCAAGGATAACGACGATGGTTGGTCAGGGATGCGGCAAGACGGTGCTGGCGCGAGGTCCGTGCGCGGAAGTGACGCGGTGCTCCTGCGGGCACATCCACCTGGCCATGGGGCCGGTGACGATTCGCGTGGAGGAAGAGGTTCTGCGCGCCATCGGCATGACGCTGGCGGAGGCGCTCCATCAACTGGGGACGCCGCTGGAGTCCCACTCGAACGAGGACACCGGGCCCATGGCGCTGAGCGCGCTGGCCGGCGGCGGATGGAAGCAGTGAGCGCCACCGGCACGTTGCGCCTGCCCCGGACGGACGTGTCCGCGCGAGTGAAGCGGCTGGTGGCGCCGGAGCGCCCGGCGTCCTCGCCGCTGTCCGCGGGCCCTTCCCCGCTGTCCGTCCTGCTGGCGGAGGGGACGGCGAAGCTGGCGGAGCAGGCGGAGCGCTCGCTCTTCATCCAGTCCCTCTACTTCGACGCGTGGGAGGGGGGCCTCTATGGCCAGTACGTGCGGGCCCAGCACTACGTGAGCCACCTGCGCCAGCTCCACGCGCTCTACACGGCCTTCGAGAGCGCGCTGCCGCACGTCATGGGCACCCCGCTCACGACGGTGCTGCTGCTGCCCGAGCTGCGCCTGGCCTCCGCGCTCGAGGCGGACCTGACGTACTTCTGCGGCGACTCCCGCCCGGACACCCTGGCCTGCCTGGAGACGCGGCTTCACGCCGAGCGCCTCCGGGAGGTGGCCGAGGAGGCGCCCCACCTGCTGGTGGCACACGCCTACGCGCGCTGCGTGCTGGACGTCTTCGCCGGGCACCGCCGGGCACAGCGCATCGCGGCCGCCTTCGAGCTGGCGGAGGGCCAGGGCACCACCTTCTACGGCACCGTACCCGAGGCGGAGCTGGCCGCCTTCCGCGTCCGCTTCCACTCGCGCATCGACGGGCTGGAGCTGGACGAGGACGAGGCGCGCGAGGTGGTGCAGGAGGCGCGCATGGCCTTCCGGCTCCACGCGCTCGTCTGTGACGAGCTGGCGCGCGGGGCCACGGGCATGGCCGCGGGCCCCCACGCCGACGCCCGGTAACCCGGGCGCCGAGGCTCAGGCGGCCTCGACCTCCGACAGCAGGTCCGAGAAGGGCGAGCCCTCCTCGCCCAGGGCCTTGTAGAGCGAGTCCACCTTCTCCAGCTCGCGCTTGAGCGCCTTGTGGTGGTTGCGGTTCTTCACCAGGCTCTCGCGCCCCAGCAGCTTGAAGCCCTCGTCGCGGCCCACCTGGCGGATGGCCAGGCCCAGCACCATGCCGCGGAAGGCATCCGCCAGGTCCAGGTCCAGCGGGGTGCTGCGGCGGCGCGCCTCCGCGACGAAGGCCTGGGCCGCCGCGCGCAGCGCCTCCGGAAGCGGCCGGGCGCCCGGCGCCTGCTCGTAGTCCAGCGCCCGCGCGACGTGCTTCTCATGAAGCACCAGCTCGCCCGAGGCGTCCGCGTGCTCCACCATGGCCAGCGTGTAGGCGCGACGGACGATGTTGTCGAGCTGCCGCAGGTTGCCGGGCCAGGGGCTCCCCACCAGCAGCCGCTCGGCCTCCTTCACCAGGCGGGCGCGGCCCTCCGGCGAGCGCTCGCGGTGCCGGCGGTTGACCATGTACTGCGCCCATAGGGGGATTTCGTCCTGGCGCTCCTGCAGGGGCGGCATGCGCACCGGCAGCACGTTGACGCGGTAGTAGAGGTCCTCGCGGAAGCGGCCGGCGCGCACCTCCGCGTGCAGGTCCGCGTTGGTGCCGATGATGAAGCGCACATCCGCCTGCCGCTCACCGGTGCCCTCGCCCAGCGGGCGGTAGCTGCGGGACTCCAGCAGGTGCAGCAGCCCCGCCTGCGCCTTGAGCGACAGCTTGTCGATTTCGTCGATGAAGAGCGTGCCGCCGTCCGCGCGGGCCACGCTGCCGGGCGCGTCGCGCACCGCGCCAGTGAAGGCACCCTTCTTCCAACCGAAGAGCTCCGCCATCTGGAGGTCCTCGGGCACCGTCACCAGGTCCAGCGTCTCGAAGGGCTTGCCACGGCGGTTGGAGCGCTCATGGCACCAGCGCGCCAGGCGCGACTTGCCCGCGCCGGTGGCGCCGCTGATGAGGATGGTCTCATCCTGGAGCGCGAAGACGCGGAGGATGGGCAACAGCTCCGCCATGGAGCGCCCCACCACCGGGAGGAACTCGTCCACCTCCGGCTGCGCCGCCGGCCGCTGCGGCAGCCGCGCCAGGTAGGGCGCCGCCACGTCCGCCAACAGCTGGAGCCGGTCCCCCGCCTCCATCCACACGAACTCCTGTCCCATGGCGGCCAGGCAGTCCGCCTCCAGCGAGATCATTCCCTCGATGGTGCCCCCGGGCGTGCGCAGCGGCAGCACGCACACGTGCGTCGCATGGCGGCCGAGGAAGCGCTGCCGGCTCTCATGGCTGTTGAAGCCCGCCAGGCCCGGGTCCCCCGTCACCGGCGCGTTGGGGGCGTGGGGCTGCACCGTGCCGACATTCACGTCGATGGACACCGCGCACCGGTGCTCCACCACCGCGCGCCACGCCGTGGCCGAGGTGAAGAAGGGCGTCCCTACATTGGCATCCGTAATCTCCGCCGCGCCCACCTCCAGCGCGGCCAGGCTGCGGTAGGCCTCCCCGGGGCGCAGGTGGACGATGCCGCGGAGCACCCGGCCTCGGGCTGCGTACCGACTGGACGCAACAGCCTCCTGGGCAACGGCCTGCAACCGCCGGAGGGTGGCGGCCGCCGCGGTCTCGAAGTCCCTGGCTCCCCGCAAATCCGTGAGGAGTTGCGCCATCTCGTCTTGCATCCACTCGCCTCCGTCCAAGGCCCTCTGACGGGCTCCGTCAGTCAGGAACCACATCAGGGGGACGGAGTGTAGCGGAGATGAAGAACGCGGAAGGAGCGGCCCCTCCTTCCGCGTTCCCGAGACTCCGAGACTGCGGGGCTGCCCGGTCTCCCGGAGCGCCACGCCGCAGCGCCATGCGCGTGGCATGCCACCCAGCGCTTTTTCGTGTTTTCAAGGGGATGACGGGCCGCGACGCCTCCCCAAGGCACCCTGGCGCGTTCCAAGCGGACGCGGCTGCGTCCCAACAGGACGCAGCGCCCTGAAAACCCCACCACGAGTACGCCCCGGGCCTCTCCTGAACGGCCTCAGCGTGAAATCTTGCGCCGTTTCTCGACCACGGAAGCCCCGCGCGGCGCTTTCCGGACGGACGCAGGCGCCGGCGAAGGGGTGTCCACGGGCTCGGACGCGGGGTCCGGCTGGAGGACGAAGACGCGGTCCAACCGGAGGCTGCCCCGCGTCACAGGTGCGTCGATGTCGTAGTCGAAGGTGAAGCAGGCCCGCACCCGCATCCCCGCGTCGCGGAACAGCTTCGCGGCCTGTGCGGCGCTGTAGGTACGGAAGAACCACTGCGTCTCGATGAGCCAGTCCTTGTCCGGTCCGGTGACGCGCAGGCGGTTGCGCATGGCCGAGCGCCGCGCCCGGCGCTCCGGCAGGCCCTCGTTCGTGTTGCACACGACGCGGTCCGCGCCCACCTGCCCCACCCAGCGCTCGTGCTCGGGACGGGCGCGCTCGTAGTCCGTGAGGTGGAAGCCGAGCACGTAGATGCCGTCCGGCTTCAGGAGCCGCCGCGTGCCCACCAGGTGCTGGCGCGCCGCGGCCTCGCTGTCCAGGTAGCGGAAGGTCGACACGAGGCAGTGCGCCAGGTCCACCTGCCCCTCCAGCGACGGGTCCGCGAAGGCCTCCATGCGCGACGGGCCGAGCTTCACGCGGCGACGCTGCGCCGGCGTGAGGCGCTTGCGCGCATGGTCCAGCATCGCCTCGGAGATGTCATAGCCCACCACCCGCAGGCCCCGGCGCGCGGCCTCCTCCACCAGCCGCCCCGCGCCACAGGCGGGCTCGAGCCACAGCTTGCCGCCGGTGCCGAAGCGCTCGCTGAGCGTCTGGAGGAAGTCCACCTCGCGCACGGTGTCGGTGCCGAAGATGGCTTCGTAGTACTGCGGGTGCTCGTACCAGTCAGTGCGTTTTTCCATGAGGGGACGCCCGCTCGCGGGCGTGGGCATCCTCCGGTCCTCCGCCATGAAAGCAAGAAGAAGGCTGCCCGCGCGCCACGCCTCAGGGCGGAGCGCTCGCCGCGTCCTTCAGCGCGTCGCCCACGCGCGACTCCGCCGCGTCCAGCAGTCGAGAGGCCAGCCGCATGAAGTCGGCCTCCGTCACGATGCCCACCAGCGCGCCCTTCCCGTCCACCACCGGGAGGCAGCCGAAGCGGTGCTCGAGGAGCAGGTGGATGGCCTCGCGCACCGGCAGGTCCGGCGTCACCGTCTCCAGCTCACGCGTCATGATGTCGCCCATTGTCACCGGCGGCGCTCCGGAGGACGCGGGGTGACGCGCCAGGGCGCGGATGAGGTCCCGGTGGCTCACCAGGCCCACCAGCTTCCCGCCGCGCAGCACGGGCAGGTGGCGGATG
The DNA here is from genome assembly GCF_050038885.1 of Pseudomyxococcus flavus. NCBI lineage: Bacteria > Pseudomonadati > Myxococcota > Myxococcia > Myxococcales > Myxococcaceae > Pseudomyxococcus > Pseudomyxococcus flavus. Next base: position 1,165,891 of record NZ_CP143624.1, read on the forward strand.
TGCTGGAGCTTCAGCAGGTCGTCCCCCTGGAGCACCCCGTCCGTCTCCTGGAGCGTGGTGACGTCGCGGGTCATCAACTCTCCCACGGTGAGCATGGCGTGGCCTCCTCGCGCCCGCGGCCCGAGGACACCCGGAGCCGTCTCCTGAGGGTGCGACGGCTCCGGGCAGCGCGCACCCGTTCACGGGCACGCGAGCGGGCGACCGCCCCGTGGGCAGCCGGGTGGACGGCGCGGGCCCGGGGCGCTCAGTGCTCGGGGTGGCCGGGATGTCCCATGAGCCGCGCGAGCAGGAACATCAGCAGCAGGCCCACGAAGAGCGCCAGCACGTTGCGGCCCGGCTGGTCCTTGCCCTGCCGGTGCACGTGCGGCAGCAGGTCCGACACGGCGATGTAGAGGAACGTGCCGGCGGAGAAGGCCAGCGCCTTGGCCGCGAGGCTCTCGAACTGCAGCATCGCGTCGAAGAGGAAGTAGAGCAGCGCGCCGGCCGGCACCATCAACCCGTACAGCGTGGACAGCGAGAGGATGGAAGCCCGCGAGCGCCCCTCTGACTTGAGGATGGAGGCCAACGACAGCGCCGAGGGCACCTTGTGCGCGACGATGGCCAACAGCGCCATGCCCCCCACGCCCTCCTCCACCGCCGAGCCGAGCGCAATCCCGTCGAAGAGCGTGTGGGTGGACAACCCCAGGAACGCGGTGAGCCCCAGCACGTGTCCCGGGTGCGGCGGGTGCCCGGAAGCCGCCACCGCGTCGCCGGAACAATCCTCGCCCGCGTGCGCGACGAGGTAGCGCTCCAGCACCAGCAGGAAGGCGAAGCCCGCGGGGACCAGCGCGAAGGCCCACCATCCGCCGCCGGAGTACGCCTCCGGCAGCATGTGGAAGAAGGCCGCCCCCAGCATCACGCCCGCGGCGAAAGCCAGGAAGCGCACCAGATGCGTGGGCCGGTCGTTCAGGATGACGACCACTGCGCCAGCCAGCGCGCCGAGGACGATGATGAGGGAGTACAGGGCCACCGTGGCCAGGACCGGCGACATGGGGCGCGCACCCTACATCAAAAATCCGATTCAGTAGCGCCGCACCACCAGGACCCCGATTCGGCCCGGCTTCACCTCCACCGGGTGCTCCGTCGTCTGTCCCCAGCTCGTCACACGCACGGTGTGGCTCCCAGCGGACACACGGAAGCGCGCCACCTGGAACTCCGCCGGCAGGGAGAGCCAGGATCGCAGGTCTGGCGCATTCACCGCGTTGAGCACGAGAAACGTCAGCGCGCCCAGCTCACCGCTCTTGGTCAACGCCCCCACCCCCGCCGCCACACCTGCCTTCACCGCCACGCCCGCGAGCTGCTTCGCCAGCAGGCGTCCAATCCGGTCGTCCAGGTGGACCACGGCCACGTCCGCCAGCGACGTCACCGTCACCGCCTGCTGGGACTGGCCCTCCAGTGCGACATTCACCGGCGGCGCCAGCCCTCGCGTCCGGTAGACGGGCACTTCAATCAGGGCTCCGCCGTCACCGCCGTCCCGGGAGCCGCGCTGCTTCTCCGGAGACAGACCGGCCTCCACCACGACGATGAGCTGCCCCTCGCCCGGCGCCAGCGGCTCGTGCGGCACGTCCGGGTACTTCGCCAGCAGCTCCGCGTACATGTCGTCGCGGCCCACCTTCTTCGCCAGCCGCAGCAGGGGCTCCGCCAGTGCCTCCTTGCGGGGCGCAATCTCGTAGGCCTTCGCGTAGTCGATGTACGCCGAGTCCCAGTCCCGCTGGTCCTCCCGGATGACGCCGCCCAGGTAGCGCGCGATGGCGAGCTGCTCGTAGGGCTTCTTCTCCTCGGCAATCATCTTCTCCAGGCGGTCGTTGACCTGGCGCACCTCCACCATGGCCGCTTCGTCGTCGCCCAGCTCGACGTAGTTGAGCGCCTGGAGGACGGAGATCATCAGCTTCTCGAAGTCCTCCCCCTTGTAGGCGCGCTGGCGCTCGTTGGTGACGAGCGTCTTCGCCTCCTCGCTCACGGAGACGCTGTCGAGCTGCTCGCTGAGCCGCTCCGCCTCCTCGAGCACGGCGTTGCTCTCCGCCCACTGGCCGGCGGCGTGCAGCACCATGCCCTTGTCCATCAGCACCAGCAGCCGGTCCTGCTGCGGGCCGTCCTTCGCCGCGGCCTCCAGGCTCTCCAGCGCGCGCGAGTAGTCCCCCTGCTGGTACGCAGACCGCACGCCGCGTGTACGCGCGACATAGTCACCCGCGCAGCCAGACGACAGGAGGAGCACACTCGCGAGCGCGAGCGCGCCCCACCCGCTCAGGCGGATGGGGCTCCGGGAGAGAGAGGACATGATGGAGGGGAAGGCCCGTTACCAGCTGACGCCGCGCTTCTCGAACTTCTTGCGAATCTGCTTCTCGTCCGTCCACTCGATGAGGCCGGTGCGCACGTTGCTCAGCTTCGCGGTCATCTTGTAGTAGACGAGCTTGTCCCGGCCGACCTCCTGGATGATGGACGCGAGGTCGCCCGTCATCAGGAAGTCCACGGAGATCTGCTGGCCCGGCCCCTTGGCGGTGTTCGGGTCCACGTAGCCGGACTGCTGGTACTCGTACTCCTCCGCGATGTCCTGGCGCGCCTGCTGGTCCACCAGCGCGAAGCGGCCCGTCTGCGCCAGCGCCGTCTGAATCTTGTCCCCCAGCGAGCGCATGTCGATGTGCTCGGAGGTGCTGTTCTTCAGCTTGCCGACGAGGACGATGGGCAGCGAGCCGTCCGGCCGGGGCTGGGCGAAGCGCGGCGAGTTGGCGAGCGAGTCCGCCATCTTCTTCGCGATGAGCTGCAGGTCGTTCTCGTTGAAGCGGTCCGACAGCATCTCGATGGTGTTCGGGTCCTCGTAGGTCCCACGCGTGAAGGCGCGCGGCCCCGAGCACGCGGTGAGCGAGGCGGCGAGACAGGCGGAGAGCAGCAGGCGGCGGGTGTTCATGGTGCGGGTCACTCCTAGTTCCATTCGCATTCGAAGCGGCTGCCTTCGAAGTTCCACTTGTGGGCGAGCACCGCGTCACGGCGGTACCCCGCCGTCAGGCGGCAGACGCTCTGCAGTGAGGCGCGAGGGTAGTCGAAGGTGTAGCTCTGCGCCTTCGCCAGCTCCTGCGAGGTGAGCTGGGACGGATGCGTGAGCGTGGGGCTGGCGCTGGCGGCCACCAGCACGTGGTGCTTGCCATAGGTGCGCAGCGGCACCTGGCCCGCGAGCTGGACGCGGCGCACGGTGCGCGCCACCAGGATGTCGCTGCGGTCCACCATCGTCTCGTGGCTGTTGCGGCGGCGCAGCAACTCCGGGATGTTGGCGCTGAAGACGCGGGTGATGTCCCCGTCCTCCACGAAGAAGTAGAGGAAGCCCTCGCGCGCGGAGCGGCTCTCGCCCGTGAAGTCCAGCGTCACCAGCAGGTTCAGGAAGCGGTTGGGCGCCAGGCCGTGCCGCGACACCGCGGCCAGCACGTCCTTGTTCACGCCGGCCTTCTTGAGGCGGATGAGCCCGTCCGCGCTGGCGTCACAGGCGCACCGGCGCTCCTCGATCATCTTCACGATTTGCGCGGGCTCGAAGCCGGCCTGGGACAGCTTGGTCAGCTCCTCGTCGGTGAGGGGGAGCTGGTCGGAGCGCTCGTAGAGGCGCGGCAGCTGGTTCGGGTCCCACTGGATGATGTTGTAGGTCTGCACGTCTCCGGCGGGAAACGGCAGATTCACCTGCGGGCTTCCGCGCCCGGAAACGGAGACGGGCGCCTGGCTGGCGGCCAGCGCCAGCGTGGCGGCGAGCAACTGGGCAATCATGACGGAGCCTCCCCTCTAGAACTTGTAGCCCACGGACATGCCCAGCCGGTGCGTGACGCCGCCACCGCCAATGGGGATGTCCGGGGTGTAGTTGAGGGCCATGAGGATGTTCTCGCGATCCCCCAGGAGGATTTCGGCGCCCACCTGCGGGGAGATGCCGAAGCGCAGGCCCTCGCCCTCCGGAATGACGATGGCGCCGGCCTTGAGGCCCGCGGTGAACACCAGCGGCCAGCCCCAGGTCCGGAAGCGCGGGCCGACCATGCCGACGAAGCGGCCGCCGTCGAACACGTAGGCGCCGCTCACGTCGAGCTGGTACCAGTCCGCGCCCCACAGCGACAGCGTGGCGCCCACGAACAGCGGCGGTCCCTCGGGCGCGCCCCGGGGTGGCTCCCGGGAGTTGATGGCCGCGCCCCAGTCGAGCTGGAGCGACACGCTCCGTCCGCCCGGACCGCTGTAGCCGCCCTTGCCGTATTCGGACTCCTCTGGCCCGTCCGTACGGCCTCGGGACTGGGCACTGGCGGTCAGCGGCACGGTGGCGGCCAGCATCGCAAGGGCCCCACACAACCTGACATGACGCATCATCTCGAAGACTCCCCCGGGCGGTAGGTGCGAAATTCCGACGCTTGGACAGCGCGGCCGGCCGAATATTCAAGACCGCCTGCTCCCAGGCAAGGACTCCCTGCACCTGGGGGCAGCAGGCCTCAGGCCCGGGGCGGCACGGGCGGGGCGACGGGCGAGGCCGGCTCCAGCGACGAGGCCAGCTCCGGCGGCGGGAAGGGGCGGGCCTCCGTGCGGGTGACGGGCAGCCACAGGGGATGCGCGCGCAGGAAGGCCACCAGCTTCTCACGCACCAGCGCACGCAGGTCGAAGAGCTTGCTGAAGTCCGACACGCTGACGAGCGCGCGCACGGTGAGGGTCCGGTCCAGCACGTCCATGACGACCACCGTCGCCACGCGGCCGTCCCACATGTCCTTGCCCTCGTTCTCCAGGATGCGGCGGAGCTCCGCCCGGAGCGCGTCGATGTCCGTCTGGAAATCCACCTGGAGGATGACGGGCCCCAGCATCTCCGGGTTCCCCTTGCTCCAGTTCTGGAAGGGCTTGTCCAGGAACTGGGTGATGGGGATGACCAGGCGGCGCTGGTCCCAGGTCCGCAGCACCACGTAGGTGAGCGTGATGCGCTCCACCGTGCCCCACTCCCCCTCGGTGATGAGGGTGTCCCCGATGCTGATGGGCTGGGTGATGGAGAGCTGGATGCCGGCCAGCAGCGTGCCAATGGACTTCTGCGCGGCGAGGCCGAGCACCAGGCCGGCGATACCGGCGGAGGCCAGCAGCGACACACCGACGTTGCGCACCACCTCGAACTGGATGAGCAGCAGCGCCGCGGCGATGACGTAGGTGGCCACCTCGAAGATGGCCCGGAGCACCACCAGCTGCGTGCTCACGCTGCGCGCCCGCGACGCGTCCTTCATCTCCGACGACAAGCGGCTCTGCACGAAGGTGGCGGAGACGTGGAGGATGCGCAGGACGGCCCAGGCCAGCGCCACGACGCTCAGCGAGTAGCCCACCCGCAGGAAGACACCCTGCGCCGGACGCGGCAGCCGCAGCAGCAGCGTGCCCACCACCAGCAGCGCGGAGAAGGTGAGCAGCTTCACCGGCCCCTTCCCCGAGGAGACCACGTTGTCCTCCCAGGTGAACCGGGTCCACCGTGCCAGCCGGCGGGCGAAGGCCAGCACCAGTCGCTCCAGCAGCGCCGCGAGCCCCGCGCTGCCCAGCAGGGTCACCAGCAGGCCCAGCCACTGCCACGGCTCCAGCCCCAGCACCGTGTCACTGAAGAAGAAGGCCGGCAGGAACCCCACCAGGCGGGGGCCATACTCCGCGAAGAGCGGATCCACCTGCCGCACCGTGGACTCGTTGAAGACCCACACCAGCCCCTCTTCCGAGGGGACGCGCTGGACGCGGATGGGGATGGTGTTGCCCTGCAGGGGGATGGTGCCCAGCTGGTCGTAGCGCGCGTTGGACGGGTCTCCCTCCGGCTCCTTGCTCAGCGAGCCCACGTCCACGGGCAGCTTGCGGTCCAGCACGAACTTGAGCGCGCGGGCCAGCTGGACGCCGCGCTCCGCCTGCTCGGCGCGGGGGATGTAGTCCAGGTCCAGGTAGTGCGCCGCCGTGGCGTAGTCCCCGCGGTGCGCGGCGGACAGGAAGCCCTGGACGGCGGCCTGCGGCGTCTGGCGGTCCACGTTGGGCGGGGGCGTTCCAAGGCCTGCGTTGAGCGCGGCGGCAGGCAGGCTCCACAGCAGTCCCAGGGTCAGGACGAGTGCTCTCTGAGTCCAACTGTCACGGTGCATCATGGCTGACTTCCATATCCCCTTTTGGATGTCTCACTGGAAAGAAGTCAGCCCTGGCGCCCTGGTGGGCGACCGTGCGCCGGTGGACACCCGAAATCAGGGAAACACGGGCGCCCGGAGCGCATGGGAAAGCGTTGGTGTGGCGCGTGGGGGTAGGATAGAAACGGGACCAAGGAAGGTCGCCGTGTCCGAGAAGCGAAGAATCCTCCTGATTGACGACAGCGAGATTACGCTCGCCATGGAGAAGGCCGTGCTCGAGGCGCGCGGCTACGAGGTCATCGCCACCTCGACGCTCATGGAGTTCGAGAAGACGCTGCAGGCCTGGCGCCCGGACCTCATCCTCACCGACATTCACATGCCCGAGGCCAAGGGCACAGACATCTGCCGCACGCTCAAGAACGAGTACGGCACGCAGGACATCCCCATCGTCCTCTTCTCCAGCCTCCCGGACGACGAGCTGTCCAAGCTGGCCGAGCAGGTGGGTGCCGATGGCTCCCTGTCCAAGGTGAATGGACTGGAGGCCATGGGCGAGAAGATCGACGAACTGGTGCAGAGCATCCTCTGGTGAGCCCCATGCGCGCCCTCCTCGCCGCGGTCCTGGTGGCCGCGTCGCTCGCCGGGTGTGCACGCAAGGACCCGCCGCCCAGGCCCGCGGATGCGGAGGCGTCAGCCGCTCCTACCGCGAAGCCCCCGGCCGCGGCCCAGTCCCAGGGCGAAGGCGCTGTCCTCTTCATCTCCGCCGATACGCGCGGCTACCTGGGCCCGTGCGGCTGCAGCGAGAACATGCGCGGTGGCATCGCCCGCGCCGCCGCGCAGGTGCAGGCGGCGCGCAAGGGCCCCCTGCCCGTCCTCTATGTGGATGGTGGCAACAGCCTCTTCGGCGAGCTCAAGCTCAAGCCGGGACAGGTGCCGCAGGAGGAGCGCAAGGCGAAGGCGCTCGCGGACGCCATGCGGAGCATGGGCCTGTCGGTGCGCGCCACCGGGCCGCTGGACGACACGCAAGGCGTGGACTTTCGCAAGGGACTGGGCCTGCCGGAGCTGCCTCCGGGAGGCGTGAAGGTGCTGCCCGCCGGCCAGCGCAAGGTGGGCGTGGTGGCGGCGACGACGGCCGCGCAGCTCGTCGAGGCCAGCGCCCAGGCCCGCGCGCAGGGCGCGGACTTCGTGGTGGGCCTGCTGGACGTCACGCTGGACGTGGCCCAGAAGGCGGCGGAGCAGCCGGGCCTGAAGGCGGACGTGGTGGTGGCCACTCGCACGGCCACCGAGTTCAGCGGCGAGCAGAACCGGCTGGTGCGCTCGGCCGTGCCCGTGGTCGCGCTGCAGAGCAAGGGGCGCTCGCTGCTGCGCGTGGACCTGGCGTATGCCCCGCAGCCCGGCCCCTTCTCCCTCCAGAAGGGCCAGGAAGACCTGGAACGGGAGGCCGCGGCCCTGGAGCAGCGCGCGGCGTTGCTGGACCGGGACATCAACCTCCCCGGCACCGACCCGAAGCTCAAGGCGCTGAAGCAGGCCAAGCGTGATGAGCTGGTGACCCGACGGCAGGCGCTGCTGAACAGCCCTCCCGCGTCCACGGATGGCCTCAATGCCTTCACGCTGCGCTTCGTGCCGCTGGAGTCCAGCCTCCCCTCCGACGCGGACGCCCTGGCCCTGGTGACGGCCTATGACGCGGACGTGGGGAAGATGAACCTCGCCTGGGCGAAGGCCCATGGCCAGGACTGCCCCGCTCCGGGACCGGGACGCGCGGGCTTCGTGGGCAACGAGCCCTGCCGCACCTGCCACGAGGAGGCCTTCCCTCTCTGGGAGAAGTCCAAGCACCACCACGCCTGGGAGACGCTGGAGCAGGTGGGCAAGCAGTTCCACCTCAACTGCGTGGGGTGTCACGTCACTGGCTGGGAACAGCCGGGCGGCGTCTGTCGGCTGGACAAGGTGGCGGGCCGCGAGGACGTGGGCTGCGAGAGCTGCCACGGCCCGGGCTCGGAGCACGCGGAGGCGCCCTCCACCGACAACATCATCGCCTCGCCGGGCGAGAGCGTGTGCATCACCTGCCACAACCCGGAGAACTCGCCGCACTTCGACTTCGCGACCTACCTGCCGCGAATCGTGGGGCCGGGTCACGGGAAGCCTTAATCAAACAGGAATCCAGGGCCTCGCCTGGGCGTTCGCCCCTACCGGGCGTCCCGGCTCGACGCGTACCCAGCGACTCCTTGTTTGACTGTCAAGGAAAAGAGCGATTACTTCCGGCCTTCGCCCGCCTCCGGGCGCCCGTTCCCGCGACTGTATGCCGCCTCTACCCTTGCTCCTGCTTGCCCTGGCCTCTGCCCCTGCCACGGGGCTCGCCCCGCCGTCCACGGGGCCTTCTCCCGCCAAGGCCCAGGTGGTCGCACCGAGTGGTGCGTCAGCGCGCGGGGCGGAGTCATCTGCTGAGGCCGGTGCTGGGAATACGCCCGCTGCCGCCGCGGAGGCTGCACCTGAAGCCGTGAAGTCGGCAGGCGTGTCGCAGGCTCCGGCGCCTGGCGTCGAGCAGCCGCAGGCTGTTGCCGTAGAGACTTCGGCTGCTGTTGCCAGACAGCCTGCTGGCACCGTGGAGACAAGTGCGGCGAAGCCGTCGTCGGCCGCCGCGCAAACCTCGCCAGCCGATGCGAAGCCGTCCACCGCCGCGCAAACCTCGCCGACCGCTGCGAAGCCGTCCACCGCCCCCCAGGCTTCTCCGGCCGATGCGAAGCCGTCGCCCGCCGCCGAGGAGGCCGTCGCCGCGGCCCCCGAGGCCGACGGCGTCGAGGCCGCGCTGGAGCCCGGCACCGCCCTGGTGGCCGAGGACGCCGCGGAGGAAGACGAGGCCACGCGCGACGCGGTCGAGTCCGAGTCCGCGGAGCTGGAAGAGCTCCGTGCGCTGGAAGGCGCCGCGCTGGACCCGGCGTCGCGCTCCACCGCCGAGGTGATGCAGTCGCTGCGGCGGCTGGGGCTCGCCAATCCACTGCGCATGCGCATGCTGGACGCCCTCGACGAGCACACCTTCCGCGAGGACGAAGAGCTGCCGGAGATTCCGCTCATCACGGACCTGGCCACCTTCGACGTGGCGCAGATCCAGGACCGCTACGACATCCCGGTGGAGATGCAGCCGCTGGTGGCCCAGTACATCCAGTTCTTCCAGGGGCCGGGACGGCGCTGGTTCCGCAAGTGGATGGCGCGCGCGGCCCGGTACGTGCCGGTGATGCACCCCATCCTGGAGCAGTACGGCCTGCCGAAGGACACCGTGTACCTGGCGATGATTGAGAGCGGCTTCTCCGCGCACGCCTATTCGTGGGCGCACGCGGCCGGGCCGTGGCAGTTCATCTCCAGCACGGGCAAGCAGTACGGGCTGAAGCAGGACTTCTGGGTGGACGAGCGCAGGGACCCCATCAAGGCCACCCACGCCGCGGCGTCCTACCTCAAGGACCTCAAGCGCGAGCTGGGTCACTGGTACCTGGCGTGGGCTGGCTACAACACCGGCTCCGGGCGTGTCCGGCGCATGGTGGAGCGGCACGGGACGACGGACTTCTGGGCCCTGTCGGAGGAGCGCGGACTGGCCAAGGAGACCAAGCACTACGTGCCCAAGCTGATTGCCGCGGCCCTGGTGGCCAAGCACCCGGCGGCGTTCGGCTTCAAGGAGGAGGAGTTCGACCCCGAGCCCGTGCTCGAATTCGACGAGGTGCAGCTCACCGACGCGGCGGACCTGGACGTGGTGGCGCGCGCGGCGGGCGTCCCCGTCAAGGCGGTGCAGGACCTCAACCCGGAGCTGAAGCGCTGGTGCACCCCGCCGGCGTCGACCAAGAAGCCCTACACGCTCCGGCTCCCCAAGGGGACGGCGACGCTGTTCGCGGAGAACTACAAGCGCATCAGCCCCGCGGAGCGGCTCACGTTCCGCATCCACAAGGTGAAGCGCGGCGACACGCTGTCGCAAATCGCGGAGAAGTATGGCTCGGCGTCCGAGGCCATCCTCCAGATGAACCAGCTGAAGTCGGCCCACAAGTTGCGCGTGGGCGGGGAGCTGGTGATTCCGATTCCCACCGGGAAGCGCGCGGGCAGTGCGCTGGCGACGAAGGTCGCGCAGGCCCGCCGCAGTGGCGTGGTGGTCCGGCCCGAGGATGAGGTACCGGCGGGCACGCCCCGGGGCCCTGTGGCCGCGGGCCCCGTGAAGAAGGAGACCATCAACGGGCGTACCCGCCTGACCTACGGCGTGATGTCCGGCGACAGCCTCTGGGTGATTGCGAACAAGTTCAACGTGTCGGTGGACTCGCTGAAGCAGTGGAACAACCTCAAGCGTCGCAACCCGACGCTCCAGGTGGGCTCCACGCTGTTCATCTGGCCCGAGGGCAACACGGCCACCGCCAGCGTGCAGGAGCGCGGCGGAACGGTGCTGGCGAAGCACACGGTGAGCACCACCAAGCCCGCGGGCAACGCCGGCAAGGTCCACGCCCTGGCCGAGGGTGAGACGCTCTGGTCCGTGGCACAGCGCTACGGCGTCAGCGTGGACGACATCATGCGGTGGAACAAGATCAAGGACCACCGCACCCTCCCCACGGGGAAGGTGCTGCGCCTCAGCGCGCCGTAGCTTCTGGCGCGTACAGGGTGAAGGAGCGCCTCGCGAGGTCGGGCTTCGGGCGAGCGAATTGCACCGGGACGGGGGATGACCTCATCCATCTCGCCATCCGAGTCACGATTCTCGTTCCTTCCGACTGACACCCCGGGCGTCCCCCCGACGTCGCCTCCAGCGAAGTTCGAGCGAGTTCCCGAAGGCGCCTCCTCGTCCACCACCGGCCGCGGCATGCAACGCGCGCTGGATGGACGTCCGGCTCCCGGGACACTCCCGTCCCTGGATGGCGTGGAAAGAACGGCACGGATGACCGCGCCTTCAGGGACGCTCCCGTCGTCCCTGAACGGTGTGGACAGTCCGGCACGCACGGCCGTCCCTCCCGGGACGCTCCCATCCTTGGACGGCGTGAACAGACAGGCACGCACGGCCGCTCCTCCAGCCAACGCGCGCTTCACGGGCCTGCCTCAGTTGGCCGACGTCGCCTCGGGAGCCCAGGTCCTCGGCCCTGGCAGCCAGGGAGAAGGACTCCGAGCCGTGCAGACCGCCCTGCTCGACATGGGCTTCGCCCTGCACGGCGGCGCGGACGGACGCCACGGGCCGCACACCACCCGAGCGCTGCGGAACTTCCAGGTCCACGCCTCACGAACCTTCCCGACCGTCCTCCCCACCGGCACGCTGGATGCCGCCACGCTGCGCGCGCTGGACGCGCTGGCCCCCGCGCCGGGGAAGCGCGGGCAGACCCGGGGACTGCCTTCCGCCTTCTTCGACGGCCAGCCCGTCCGCGTGGTGGTGGCGCTGCGAGAGCACCGGACCTTCCTCTTCGACACGCGTGGGCAACTGGTGGACATCTTTCCCAACGCCACGGGCGCCACGGCCTCCCCCACTCGCACCGGGCTCAAGGTCGTCCGCACGAAGCTGGATCAACTGGCCACCGAAGCCGCAGGCGCGCGGCTGTGGAACGACCGCCACGTCTTCGGTGTGCGCATGCTCGACCTCTCCTGGGCGGATGGCCGGCACTCCGGAGAAGAGCTGCACGGAACGAACGCCCCTGCCCTGCTGGGGACGGACGTCTCCCATGGGTGCATCCGCCACTCGAACGAAGCCGTGCGCGTGCTGCACGACGCGCTCGCCGTGGGAGACCGCGTGGCCGTCGTGGAACACGTGGACGACCCGCACCTGGGCGTACCGCGTCCCGTGGCGTGAGCCCGCGCCTCCAGGCTTCGCGCTGGGCCGAAGCCCCGCGTCAGTTGCCGGGTGCGAAGCGGAAGAGGCTGGCGGCGAAGTACAGGCTCTCGCGCTGGAAGACGCCCTCGTCCGGTGTGCCCTTCTCCAGCTTCTCCTGCACGCCCTTGGGCAGGTTCGCGTAGAGGTCCTGCCCCAGCAGCTCCTCGATGCGGTCCACGGGCACGCGATGCGAATCGAGCAGCGGGAGGATGTCCTCCTTCTTCGAGGGCCCCTCCTTCATGTTGGGCACCAGGTACGCGTACATCGTGAGGTTGCCGTTGGGCAGCTCGTGGAGGACCGTCTTGAAGTTGTGCGTGGGCACGGCGAGGCGGCGCTCGCCCGCGCCCGTCGTCTCCCGCTTCTCGGGGGGCAGCGGCTGGCCCTTGTCGTCCAGGTACAGGTTGCCGGTGATGATGTACGCCTTGCCCCCCTGCGAGTTGACGAGGCCGGAGACGCCCTGCTCCAGCGTGCGCCACACCTGCTGGTTGTGGTTGCCGTGCTGGGGGGCGATGTTGCTCATCAAGTGGCTCTCGTCCATCGCCTCCTGGGTGGGCGAGTCCTCCGCCGGCTTCATGTGGCCCCGGTCGAAGCCGGTGTTCGTGTAGTCGGAGTCGGTGACGCCGTTGCGGCCCAGCTCGGGGTCCCGCACGAACGTGCTCTCCAGCCGGCTCACCCCCGCGGGCGTCTCCTGGACGTCCGACGCGGACAGCATGTAGCTCACGAAGGTGGGGACATTGGCCCCCTGGTCCAGCGCCAGGCGCGAGTACTCCTTCACCAGGCTCAGGCCCTCGGAGCCCAGCTCACCGGCCGGCCGCAGCGGGTCCAGCTCACCGGCGGCTTCCGCCACCCGGCTCTGGAACGCCGCCGCCTGCTGGTCCGGCACCCAGCGCGTGTCCGCATGCTTCCCGGCCTTCGACGCCTGGATGAACGCGTCCAGCTCCGCCGCGCTGAGCTGGCCGTCCCCGTTTCCGCCCAGCAGGTCCGCGCGCCTGGCCACCGTGTCCTGCCAGCCGCTGTCGAAGGCATCCACGTCCACCGCGTTGCCCTTGGCCTGCGCCAGCTTCGCGTCGAGCGCGGACCGCTTCTGCTGAAGCGCGGTGGACGTCAGGAACTGCCCGTCCCCGGGCGCGGCCAGGTAGCTCTCCAGCTCGGCCGCGGACACCGCCCCGTTGCCACCGCGCGACTTGCTGGTGCTCGCGGCGTCCGCCGCGTTCATCAAGCCCACCTGCCAGCTCTCATCCGCCCAGCCGAACTTCTCCTGGAGCTCCTGGATGGGCACCTCGCGGGCCGTGGAGCGTCTCCAGCTCCCTCCCGGCGTGGTGACGGCATTGAGGGGCGAAGCGGCCGATGCCGGGCGCGGGGGAACGGCTCGCGTCGTGGTGGGTCGCAGCGTCATCCTGAATGTCCTCGGGGCCGACGAGGAGAAGCACGAGGTGGGGCCCCGCCTCCCATCGTCGGCCGATCACCGCGCCAAGTTGCGTCACGGCTCCGTTTTCTTACGAAGAAATAGAGCCCCGGGTTCCTTTCGCACCGGGATAACCGCCTAACCCTTCTTTCCAGGGGCCGACGACGGGCCCAGGGCCCCGGGCCCCGCCTTCTGGAGGGCCTGGACAATCCGGGCCTCGGCCTGGAGCCGCTCCACGTGGTCCGGGGACAGCCCGGCCTGCTCGGCCGACAGCGCCAGGGTGACGAGGAAGGACTCACTCACGAGCCCCTGGGCGGGCGTCGCGGGAGCCGCGGGCGTGAAGGCGTACGCGGTGAGCACGGCCCCGGTAAAGGTGCGCACCTTCACCGGGCGGACGGCGGTGGCTCCCGCCAGTGCCGCTTCCAGGCGGCTCAATGCGTCCCAGTCCTCAGGCTCGACGCGGCGCAGCATACCGGGGAGCTTCCGGCCCGGCGCGTCCACCAGCCGGGCCACCTTTCCGCCCCACGCCGCCGATGCCACGTCGTAGACGACGTCCACGTCGAGCGCCTCGGCCAGCTCCCCCTCCAGCACGTCGGGGATGGGTGGCAGGCCCGGGAGGCGCTCACGCGCCATCACAGGAGCCAGGTCGAGGGAGTACGCGAACCAGGGACGCGGGGCAGTGGGGCCAGCAGCCATGCCCCGAGTCTCAGCGGGCAAAGGCCCCCAGGACAAGCGCCTGGGGGTGAGGCGCGCGCTACTGGGACTCCAGCAGCACCTTCAGCTCGCGCACGCGCCGGGTGATGTAGTCCCGGTCGAGCTGACGGAAGCCCTCGGGCAGTAGCTCGCGGCTGGTGCACTCCTGCACCGCCACCAGGTTCTGCAGCTCGATTTCCAACGGATAGCTGGGCGGCACGAAGTCCGCGAGCACCGCGGCCAGGTCGTCCTTCGTCACCGCCTCGCGGCCCTCGGCCAGCGCACGGAACTTCGAGCGCACCATGACGGCCTCGATGTCCGCGCCGCTGAAGGCGCGCACGCCCTCGGGAATCAGCGTGGAGAAGGACTCGATGCCGTCCACGGAGACGCCTGTCTTCTTGGACATGACCTGGAACAGCTCGTCCCGCTCCGCGTCCGTCTGCGGGTAGAAGAGCGCCAGGTGCTCCTCCGCGCGGCCCTGCCGCTTGAGGTCGATGGGCAGCAGGTCCGGCCGCGCCGTCATCAGGAACCAGACAATCTTCCCGCGGTAGAACGTATTGCCCATGAACGAGGCGATGGAGCCGAACACGCGGCTGCTCGTCCCGGAGTCCCCGCCGGAGTCACGGTTGCCGAGGAAGGTGTCCGCCTCGTCAATCATCACCGCCACCGGCCACAGGGCCTTGAGCAGGTTGAAGATCTTCTCGAGGTTCGCCTCGGTGACGCCCTGCCACTGGCTGCGGAAGTTGAGGAACTTCACCACGGGGATGCCAATCTCCCCCGCGAAGCAGCTCACCATGAACGTCTTGCCCGTGCCCACGGGGCCCGCCAGCAGGTAGCCCATGGGCATGACCTCCAGGCGCCCCTTCTTCAGGGCCGCGGCGGCCTGCCGCAGCATCTGCTTCGCCTTGGCGTGGCCCGCCACCGCGTCCAGCGTGTGCACCGGCTCGATGAACTCCAGCAGGCCGTGGCACTCCGCCTGGATGATTTCGCGCTTCTTCTCCTTGAGCAGCTCGGAGGTGATGCGCACCTCGCGCTCGAGCGCCTCGGTGAGCACGCGGTCCAGGTTGATGCGGGACAGGCCCGCGGTCATCTTCGCCAGGCCCGCCAGCGGCACGTCCGACACGGACTGGAGCCGCTTGCCCTCCAGCTTGTAGCGCACGTACTCCAGCCGCTCCTCCTCGGTGGGCAGGGGCAGCTCGATGGGCGCCACGTACGGGTTGCGGCTGATGCGCGGCGACACGTCCGCCAGGTTCTCCGCCAGCAGCACCACGGACACGTCGCCCGCGAGGAACTGCGGGTCATGCGCCCACTTGTCGAGCGTGGCCACCACGAAGCGGTCCTCGCTGGACAGGTGGCTCATCTCCCCGCCCGGAACGAGCGTCTCCGCGAAGTCGATGATGAGCGCCAGCGAGCGGCCCTCGCTCAGGCGCATGCGCAGGAAGTTCTCCAGAATCTGGAGCGCGCGGCCCGGGTCTCTCGGCATGACCTTGGCGTAGTCCGTGCCGTACATGGCGTCGTAGCCCGCCATGGCCCGCTGCAGGTCCTTCTGCGTCTCCGGCGTCGCCGAGCGGATGCCGGACGAGCGGTCATAGAAGAGCACGTGGTCCCGGCCGCCGAAGAGCTCCTCGGAGAGGAACGTCTTCAGCGTGCCAAAGCCGCGCCCGCCGTCCTCCAGCTGCAGGGGCTGCAGGTCCCTCACGGCCCCGTACAGCAGGAAGGCACTGACCGTCTTCGTGTAGTACTTCCGGGCCAGCTGCTGGGCCCAGCGAGGCAGCTCCGCCAGCGGATCCGCCTTGCTCACCTTGCGCACCTTGCTCACGAACTCCCGCCTCCTCTCGCTCCACCGCCTGGGGAGCTGGCGCGCCCGCTCCCGGCTGGGAAGCGGGCCTTCGGCTAACGGCAGCGCGGCTGCCGCTTGAGGGAAACGCTCGCGGTCGCCGGCTCATTGCCTGGCGCCGCGTCCGGGACGTCGATGTCCGCCTCGTTGTGGCACCGCAGCTTCAAGGTGAGCTGCCGGGCCTCTGGGGACACCTGCACGACGGCGGGCGTGACGGCCCCCACGTCCTTGCCATCCACGAAGATGGTGGCACCGGCCGGGCGCGACTCCACCTTCACCGCCACCTTCACCACCAGCGGCTCCAGCTTGAGCGCCACCTCCACCGGCCCGCCGCCGGACACCGGCACGCGCTTCGACGCGGGCTTGTGGCCGGGCGCGCTCACCTCCACCACCCACTCCGGACCGTTGAGCGGCACGTCCTTGATGTACGCGGCCGTCTTCCCCTGCTCGCGCACCACCCGGCCGTCCACCTTCACCTCGGCCGTGGGCGGCTCCGTGGTGAGCACCAGCGCCGAGGTGCGCACCAGGCTCTCCAGCACCGCCTGCACGGGCGTGACGTCCTTGCCCGCGGCGACCTCCACCGTCTTGGTGAAGGTGCTGTAGCCCTCGGCGCTCACCACCACCATGACCTTGCCGGCGGGCACCTCGCGCAGCAGCGTCGCGCTGCCGCCCTCCAGGGGTATCAGCTGCGTGTCCAGGCGCACCTGCACCCGGCTCCGCACCTCGGAAGGCACGCCCTGCAGGTCCACCAGCACGTAGCCCACGCCCGGTCCGGACAGCGCCCAGCCGAGCAACCCCAGCACGAGCAAGGCGGCCGCGCCCACGGCGCCCAGCACCAGCTTCTTCTTCTTCGGATCGCGAGGCGTGACAGCGGCCATGGCCCCCGTGGGGCGCTCCTGCGGATCCTCCTCCTCGTCGTAGACGGGAGCGAGGGGGGCCGGCGGCGCGGGCCGTGCCGGTCCGTCCTGCACCACGGGGACGTCCCGCGTCATGCGCGGCAGCCCACCGCCCCGGCTCGAGCGCGGCGCGGGTCCGGACGCGGGCGGCGGAGGCGGCGCAGCCTCCAGGGGAGCCAGCGTGGGCACCGCCGGGGACGGCCGCATCACCGGGATGTTCGCGTGCGACAGCCGGGGCGGGTTGGCCGGGGTAGGCGGCAGCGGCGCGGGGGGCGGGATGACCGCCGTCCTGCCGGTCACCTGCTCCGCGTCCTCGTCATGGCCCGGGGGCGGCGCTGGCACCTCCAGCGGCGTGATGGCGCGCCCGACGGCGGCCCCCGGCTGCGTGGTGGGCTCCGGGGTGTCCGCGAACTCGTGGTCGCTGGACACCAGCTGCGTCGCGCCTCCCCCGTCATCATCGGCCGCGGGCGCGGCGGTGGCGGCCGTCAGCTTCGGCAGCGCGGCCAGCGTGGGCGAGCGGCGCACGCCGCCCGGCGCCACCGCCGGCATGGAGCCCGTCATCCGCGGCTGCGGTGCCACCGCTGGAATGGAGCCCGTCATCCGCGGCTGCGGCGCCACGGGCTGCACCACCGGCACCGGCGCGGGCGGCGCGGACGTCTGGATGGGGCTGTTGAAGGCCGCCGCCTCCAGCGCCGCCTGCATGCCCTCGGGCGGCTTGATGTCCGCGTAGTCCAGCAGGCGCTGCTTCTCGCGCTCCACGTCCTCGGCGAACGTGGACTTCATGTACTGCGCCAGGTCCTTGCGGCTGAAGATGGTGTCGCTGGTGATGAGGAAGCGCTGCAGGTCGTCGCCCAGCTCGCTGGCGTACTGGTAGCGCTCGTCCACGTCCTTGGCCAGGGCCTTGAGGACGATGCGCTCCAGCGCCTCGGGGATGCGGCGGTTGTACGTGGAGGGCGAAGGCACCTCCGCCTTGCGCACCTTCTCCAGCACGCTGAAGTCGCTGTCGCCCACGAAGAGGCGCTCACCGGTCAGCATCTCGTAGAGGCACACGCCAATGGCGAACACGTCCGAGCGCCGGTCCAGCGGCAGGCCGCGAATCTGCTCCGGGCTCATGTAGCCGAACTTGCCCTTGAGGATGCCGGCCTGCGTCTTGGTCGCCTTGCCGGCCGCCTTGGCGATGCCGAAGTCGATGACCTTGACCTCGCCCTCATAGGAGATGAGGACGTTCTGCGGCGAGATGTCGCGGTGGACGATGTTCATGTCCCGCCCCATCCCGTCCTTCTTCCGGTGGGCGTAGTCCAGGCCCTCGCACATCTTGGACACGCAGAAGGCCACCAGCGGCACCGGGGCGGGCTCGCCCTTCTTCCGGCACCGGTCGAAGATGGCCCGCATGTCCTTGCCGGGGATGTACTCCATCGAGATGAAGTAGCTGCCGAGGATGTTGCCCAGCTCGTAGATGGACGCGATGTTGGCGTGGGTCAGCTGGACGCTGATCTTCGCCTCATCGATGAACATCGAGATGAACTCGTCATCCTCCGCGATGTTAGGAAGGATGCGCTTGATGGCCACGAGCCGCTCGAAGCCGCTCGCGCCGAACTGCTTCCCGCGCCACACCTCCGCCATGCCGCCAATGTTGATGCGGTCCAGAAGGAGGTACTTCCCAAACGGGATAGGCTGCCGCTTCGGTTGAGTGGTCGTCACGTGTGGGAGGGTCCGTTCTCCGCGAGCCTATCGATCGGGGCTCCAAGGGGTCAACCTCGTGAAAGCCCCGTCCAAGCTGACCAGGCGGGCAGGCGGCGGATCAGGGCCCGGCCCGAGGGGAGCCCGCGTCCACGTCAACGGCAGGTGACGGCGAGGGACCGAGGTTGTCGCGGAAAGCAGTTCCTGGCTCGCTCTCCTCGGGAGGAATGGGTCGTACCAGCAGGAAGCGCGCCTCACCCGCCACGGACACGATTGCGGGCGCGCCGAAGCGCTCCTCCGCGGGGAGCCCCACCACGGTGATCCACGCGCCCAGCCGCTCGGGGGCGACGCAGTAGATCAACGTCCCCGGCCGCACGCCGGGCGCCTCGCGCACGGGGCCGTCGCAGTCCTTTCGGACCTGGAGGGCGTACGCCTGGAGCGGCTCCCCTCGCACGAGATACGGCGGCCGGCCCAGCTCCTCCAGCATGGGTTGGAGGAGACGCGGGTCATCCGGCACCTCCAGCGCGGAGGTGCGCTCCTGCGCGAGCTGGTGGAAGCGCTGGAGCGCCATGGACGCCATGTCCGTGGACGTCAGCGGCGTGCGGCTCTCCGACAGCACCAGGTCCACGAAGAGCGCGCCCACCAGGACGATGGGCAGCAGCCGGTAGCCCTTGAAGCCCTCTTCCTTGCCCTGGAACAGGCCCACCACGCCCACCAGCGCGGCCAGCGCGGCCACGACGAGCACCAGGGCGGGACGCTCCAGGGAAGGCAGGGCGATGAAGGCGGACACGTCGGCGCTGCGGGCGCGCACGGCGTCGTACAAATCGCCTCCGTAAATCCAGGCGATGGCGATGAGGCTCAGCGCGTTGCCAAGCAGCGTCTTGCGTGAGGGGAGTTTCATCCGGCGAGCGTGCGTGCGGGGTCGGTGGCGGCGGCGCGGCGGCTGGGGAAGTACGCGCCCGCGAGCGCGGCGACGAGGCCCAGCAGGACACCGCCGACGACCACCGGCCAGGGGAAGGAGAAGAAGCTGTCGGGTTTGAAGGGGAAGTTGGGCAGGTAGCCCGCCGCCAGCCTGTCGACGCCCTGGGCCAGCAGCAGCGCGGCGGCCGTCCCCGAGGCGCCGCCCGCCAGCCCGACGACGGCGGCCTCGGCCAGGACGATGGCGCGGATGTCCGCGCGCGAGGCGCCCACCGCCTGCATGACGCCAATCTCCTTGGCGCGGGCCCGGACGGACGCGGACAGCGCGTGGGCGATGTTCACCGCCGCGAGGATGCAGATGAGGATGGACAGCAGCGCCAGCGCGGAGGTGGTGAGGGCCACCGCCGCGCCCGAGTTCTCCGCCATGCGGCGCTCCTGGTCATCGATTTCCAGCCCCATGGCCTTCACCGCGTCCACGATGGCGGGCACCTGCGACGGGTCCGTGGCCACCAGCGTGACGCCGGAGAAGTTCTCCGCGTCCATGCCGAAGGTGCGGTTGAGGCGGATGGCCGCCTCCAGCGGAATGGTGATGCCCGCGAGCAACGCCCGGTCGGACGCGCCCACCACCTGCGCCTGCGCGGCCTGCGTGGCCCCGGACGCGGACGCCGCGGCCACGTAGGAGCGATTGAACTCCACCGGGAAGCCGAAGCCGACGAGCATGTTCGCGGACAGCTGCGGCAGCTTGCGCGCCGGGGCGAACGTCTTGTTGTACAGCTCCAGCAGCCGCGTGGACACGAGCGACGGAATCGGCTGCCCCTCCCCCGCGTCCTTGAACTCGCCGAGCTGCACGTCGCCCTGCACCAGCGCGGGCTCCACGCCCAGCGCCAGCACCTCCATGCCCATGCGCAGCCGGCTGCCGAAGAAGACGCCGTCGTAGCGCGTCACCGCGGGCACGCGCACGTTCATCTTCCGGTAGGCGGCCTCCACGCCGGGCAGCGCGCGCAGACGCTCCACGGTGGGCGCGTCCAGCTTGCCGCCGCCCAGCAGCGAGCCCAGCGACACCGCCGGAGGCACCACGTCCACCAGCCGCGCGTCCGTGGGGAAGATCTTCTCGCGGATGACGTCGCCGACGCCCAGGCCCAGGCCCAGGAAGAACACCAGCGCGCCCACGCCCATGGCCACGCCGAACGCGGAGAAGAAGGCCCCCTTGCGCTCGCGGGCGAGGCTCAGCCTGACGAGCCGGGACAGCGCGTCCAGCCTCACGGGGCACCTCCCGTGGCCACCTGCAGGCCGGAGCGCTCCTCCACCAGCCGCCCCTCCGTGAGCCGCAGCACGCGTCCGGCCGCGGCGCTCATCCGCTCCTCATGGGTGACGCACAGCACGGTGAGCCCTTCCCGGTGCAGCTCCTGGAACAACGTGATGACGCCCGTGCCCGTCGCCGCGTCGAGGTTGCCGGTGGGCTCGTCGCACAAGAGCAGCCGGGGCTTGTTGAAGAGGGCGCGGGCGATGGCCACGCGCTGCCGCTCGCCGCCGGACAGGCGCACCGGCGCCCGGTCCTTCTTCGCGCCCAGCCCCACGCGCTCCAGCAGCGCCTCCGCGCGCTTGCGGGCGTCCACCGGCGCCGCGCCGAAGTGCGAGGGCAGCAGCACGTTCTCCACCGCGGAGAGGTTGGGGATGAGGTGGAAGGACTGGAAGACGAAGCCCACGTGGGTGTTGCGGAACTGCGCCAGCGCCTTGTCGCGCATTCCCCGCAGCGAC
This sequence comes from Pseudomyxococcus flavus, assembly GCF_050038885.1. Lineage (NCBI taxonomy): Bacteria > Pseudomonadati > Myxococcota > Myxococcia > Myxococcales > Myxococcaceae > Pseudomyxococcus > Pseudomyxococcus flavus. The sequence continues at coordinate 1,187,000 of NZ_CP143624.1, forward strand.
ACGCCGCCCACCGCCACCTCGCCGCGGTAGTCCACGTCCAGGCCGCCCAGGAGGTGCAGCAGCGTGGACTTGCCGCTGCCGGACGAGCCCACCACCGCGACGAACTCCCCGTCCGCCACGTCCAGCGACATGCCGTCGAGGACGCGCACCCGGGTGCCGTCTCCGTCCACGTACTCCTTCGTGACGTCTCGGGCCTGAATCACGGCGCGGCCGACGGGCTGGGGGTGGCGGCGGGCGCCAGGCGCAGGGACAGCTCCGCCTGGAGCGCCTTGTCCTTGCGGGACACGGCCAGCGTCACCGCGCGCAGGTCGTCGACGGCTTCGAGCCAGCGCACGGTGGTGGCCTTGATGGCGAAGCCGCCGATGCCCCAGGCCTCCGAGGGGAGGCTCCGCACCGCGTCCGCCAGTCGCCGCAAATCCAGCACCGCGCTGAAGGCCGCATCCTTCCCCGCGTCCTTCAGGTCCGCGGCCACCGGCCCGTCCCCCGTGGGCTTCGCGACCGAGGCCAGCGTGGACTCCAGCCGCGCCTTGGGCGACGCCACCACCAGCCGGCCATTGGGCGCGAGCGCGAAGTGCGCGCCCTCCCCCGCGCGGTAGGACGTGAGGTACACGCGCTGCGTGCCCACCTCCGAGGCCTCCACCTTGGCGCCGAAGTCCCCGGCGATTCGCGGCAGCTGCTCCAGCGTGGTCTGCATCTTCGCGGCGTCCTCGGCGTCCGCGAGCGCGGCCAGGTGCACGAAGCGGAAGGGGTTGGTGCGGCGCAGGTCCAGCACGGGCATGCCCGCGCCCAGGTTCACGGTGGGCGACAGGGACAGGCCCAGCACCGCGCCCGGCTTGAGGTTGTCGAGCACCTCGGCCTTCACGTCGAGGCCGCTGTTCTGCACCGCCCGGGTGAGGTAGCCGCCCGCCAGGTAGGGCCACACGCCGTCGAGGTGCGACGGGTCGCCGCGAAAGCGGGCCACCAGGAAGCTGTCGGCGGGCAGGGCCGCCGCGAGGTCGTTCTCCGGCGCCACCGCGTCCAGCGCGGTCAGGGACGCCTGGGTGTCCGGCCACGGCGCGTCCGCGCGCAGCGTCACCGCGCGGTCATCGATGCGGCCCGTGAGCGTGACGCCCTGGACGGTGCCCGGCGGCACCAGGCCCGCGCCCCCCGGGAGCCACACGTGGAAGTCCCGCTCGGCGGGGAGCCGCTGCAGCGAGGCGGCCATCACCGGCTCCTTCGCGAGCGAGCGCTCCTCGGGCTGCGTGGCCAGGGTGCCCAGGGTGGCGACAGAGGGGCCCGCGCCGAGCAGCGCGAAGCGGGAGCCCTTCAAGAAGAGGATGCCGAGCGAGGGCGTGGTGGCGCCCGTCCGGCTGAAGGTGACGAGGTCGCCGCCGTCCACGGAGGACTTCTTCGTGTCGGAGGCGCCCAGGCGGGTGCGCGCGAAGTTGCCGAACGTCTCCTCGAGCTTGCCGGCGTCCTTCACGCCCACCACGGAGATGGCGCGGTTTGCGCCCAGGAACGCCGCGCCAGCGCCGAGCTCCGGTGCGATGCCGGCGGCCTCCAGCGCCTGACGGCTGCGCAGGTCCACGCCAATCTGACGCATCACCGCGGAGACGTACCCCTCGGCGGTGGAGAAGTTCTGGAGCTGCGCGGCGAACGAGGCGGCCTTCAGCTTCTGGAAGCGGGCGAGCTTCTCTCCCAGCGCCCCCAGGTCATTGATGACCACGGCGGCCTGCGCGTCACGCGGCAGATAGCGGGCCACACCCACCGTCGCGGCCGGGGCGGCGGTGTCCGCGTCCTTGCCACAACGGGAGCAGCCCGCGACGGCGAGCACGAGGAGGAGGGACGGAAGCCAGACTCGGCGGAGCATGCGGGCACCTCAGGATGCCTGGGGCGGAGAGTCAACCGATTCGTGGGTGCCCCTGCCCCCATCCGGGAGCCCGATTGATGGGCAGGCGGCGAAAGGCGGGCGCCCCTTCCGCGCGCGGCGCGTCACGGCGCGGGCAGGCGACCCACCGGTGGCAGCGGGCCCTGGCGCGGAGCCCCTCACCGCACCCGGCTGCCATGCGGGAGCGGGCCGCGCGTCTCCTCGGAGAACTCGAGGAACTGCTCCATCTGCCGCACGGACTCCTCGGTGGCCTCGGCCTCCGCGCTCAGCATGGTGAGCTGGCGGTTGACGACCTCCGGGTCGCGGATGGCCACCGACTGCTCGTGCGTCAGCCGCATCAGGTCCTCGATGCCCGCGAGCTGGTGGCTCACCACCTCGCGGCTCTCCCCGGCCTGCTCGAAGCGCGCCAGGCGCTTGCGGAGGATGTCCACGCGGTTCTGCTTCACGTCCTTCAGCCGCGGGTTCGTCTCCCGCGCGAGGTCCGCCTCCAGCTCCGCCACCTCGCGCTGGAGGTGCTCGCGGTCCGAGCTGTTCAGGTACGTGCGGTACTGGTTCAGCGTGGAGATGAGCCGCAGGAAGGACGTCAGCAGCGCGTCCAGCCGGGGCTCGCTGTCCGCCTCCAGCACCTTGCCGCCCGGCAGCTTGCGGTAGTTGGCGAGGATCTTCTCCTTCAGCCCCACCAGCTGCTGGTAGTGCTCGCGCTGCGAGGGCGCCAGGTCCGCCTGGAGCGCGTCCAGGGCCTTGGCCGCCGCCTCCGGGTCGTGGAGCGAGCTCGCCCGCACCGCCCGCTGGAAGCGTTTCATGGACGAGATGACGCCCAGGTAGATGCCTTCCAGGCCCAGCGCCACCAGCATCGGCAGCGGCTCGCCCGTCATGGCCGCCGAGGCAGCCGCCGTGCCCAGGCCCACCAGGTTGGCGGGCATCAAGAAGGCGGCCTTGATGTAGTTCGGCGACTTCGCCACGTCCGTCCTCCTCAGGGGCCGCGCGCCTCCGAGACGTACTTCAAGGCCCCCAGGTCCTTCGTGTCCTCCGCGGGAGGCACCGGAGGGCCCTGCTTCAGCTTCTGGAAGAGTGCCGCGGCGCTCTGGAAGAGCTCGTCATAGGTGACAGGCGCCTCGCCGGAAAGCCCGAAGAAGGCCCGATTGTCCGCCAGCGTGGCGGGCGGCGCGCTCCGGATGGCTTCCGTCGGGTCGCCCAGGTACGGCGCCATCTCTCCCAGCATCCTTGCCCCCGCCGTCGGGTCCTTCAGCACGCTCTGCCCCGCGTCGAGCAGCCCGCGCAGCACCCGGCGGACCGCGTCCGGGTAGCGCGCCGCGAAGTCCCCGCGCGCCACCAGCACCGTGGCCACCAGGTGGGGGGCATCCGCCGTCGTCGCCAGCACCGCACCCTCCCGGTCCCGGGCCGCCAGCTCCACGTCCCCCCACAGCCCCACCACGGCGTCCGCGCGGCCCTCGCGGAGCGCCCGCCCCGCATCCAAGGTGGTGGGGAGGTCCACCCAGCGCACGTCCGTGATGCGCAGCCCGGCGCGCGCCAGCAGCCACAGCGCGAAGTAGTGCGAGGAGCCGTAGGGATAGACGCCCAGGCGCTTGCCACGCAGGGAGGCGAGGTCCGGCACGCCCACGGCCGCCAGGGCCTCCTGCCCCCGGCTGCGCCCCACCAGCATCAACGTGCGGGGCGCCGCGTCCCGCAGCGCCGGGGCCCAGGCGGCCAGCCGGTCCACGGAGAGCATGGCCATGTCCACGCCGCCGTTCTCCGCGCCAATGGCCAGCGCGTGCCGCAGGTCCTCTTCCCGGGCGAAGAGCACCGCCCGGGCGTCCAGCGCATAGGCCGTCTTCAACAGGCCCTGCGCCGCGCCCGCCGGAGGCACCGGGTTGTCCAGCGTCGTCGCCCCGCCCGTGGCCACCAGCAGGCCCGCGGACGAGCCGCGCGCGCTGAAGCCGATGAGCACCGGCCGGAGGGGGACGGAGGCCACGTCCGCCACCGGGGCCGCCACGCCGGCCGGGAAATCCCCGGGCGACAGGCGGACGGCCTCACGCGTGGACGGGAAGTACCGCTCCTGGAGGCGGTCCAGATACCCCAGGCGCGACGCGAGCGCATAGCTCGCGCCGAGCACGCAGAGGAACAGGAAGAGGAAGAGACCTGGACCGCGGTGGAGCTTCATTCAAGACGGGCTTACTCGACTCCCACCTTCTTGCCGATGGTCTTCTCCGGGCCGCTGCCGACCTCGGACACCGGGGCCGGGCTGCTCATGAGGCCCATCTCCATCTTGAATTGCTTCACCAGCTCGTTGGCCTGGATCTTCTCGGCCTCTTCCTCGATGGACGCCGCGGTGTGGTCCACCGACTCGAGGGCCATCTGCATGCGGGCCTCGTTGATGGCGGACTTCTCCTGCACCTTGCGCAGCATCTCGTCGTGCGTCGAGTCGATGCCCGCCACGGTGAAGGACTCCATCGTGTCGGCGACCTTGGCCTGCCACTTGGCGCGGCGCGCCTCGCGGATGGCGTTCATGGCCTCCTGCGTCTTGCGCTCCTTCTCGCGCATGAACGCCTTCTTCACCGACAGGGCCTTCTCGTAGGCCTGGCGCGCGGTGGCCAGCTGCTGGTCGTTGCGGGCGAGCGCGTCCTTCTCGATCTGGAGCTTGGAGGCGTACTGCGCGGCCAGGTCGTCGCGGCCCGCCTGGATGGCGGCCTTGACCTTGGACGTCAGCGAGCGCACGTCCTCCTGGTACTTGGCGTTCTCCTTCTCCAGCAGCGTCACGTTCGCCCGAACCATGGCGATGGACTCGTTCATCTTCGGGACCTGGTCGTTCAGGTCACGGACGTTCTGCTCGAGAATCAGCTCCGGGTCCTCGATGGAGGAGACGAAGAAGCCGGCGAAGCTGCGCATTGCTCTCTTGAATCGTTGCCACATATCGGCGGTCTACCTCCATCCAGACCTACTTGCAGCCACCTTACACGATCCCCGGGGCGAGCAAGCATCCACAGTCCCAATGTCTACCTGGTGTCTACGTGCCTCTACCTAAGGCGATTGCGGCGGATTCAAAAGCGCGGCGCGACGATTCCTCGGCCTGAAAACGCGCCCGCCCCCACCTCGCCCTCCCGTCCGTCCGCTTCCGCACGATCGGCGGCCGTGCTTGCAAGCAGGGAAGGAAGCGGGGAAAACCCCTGGATTGTGACGTCCTTGCCTCCCGTGGCCGGCCCGCTCGACGAGACGATGTCCCGGGCCATGGACGCCCAGCGGCGGAGCGTCGTGGGCGTCGGCGCGGCGGTGCGGCTGGTGGGCGCCGCCCTGTTCCTGACCATCAGCACCACGCTGTGGCTGTCCGGAGGCCAGGGCTGGGCCATGTACCCTCCCGCCCTGGGGCTCTACGCCGCGGTCGCCGCGACGCTGTTCATGCTCCGCCAGCGCCGGGTGGCGCGCGGCCTGGGCGCCGTGCAGTCGCTGGTGGACGTGGGGCTGGTGTACTGGCTCCAGTCCGCGGCGCTGCCCGTCTCGCGCTTCCCGGCGGGCGTGGCGGGCTTCAGCCTGGGCCTGTTCGCGCTGGTCGTCGTCCTCAGCGGCCTGAGCCTGCGCGGCAGCGTCGTCTACGGCACGGCCCTGCTGTCCGCCCTCGCCCAGACCTCGCTCATGCGACAGGCGGGCGTGGGCTGGGGCGCGGTGGCCACCGCCGTGGTGGAGCTGGTGCTGGTGGCGGTGGCGAGCCACTACGGCACGGGGCGGCTGCGGCACCTCGCCGTGACGCTCACCCGCATGGAGGTGGACCGGGCGCTGGAGGCGCGGCGCTTCCAGGAAGTGGAGGAAGCGCGGCGCACCATCGAGCGCATGCTGGAGGAAGCCCAGGCGAAGAACGCGAAGCTCCAGTCGCTGCAGCGGGACATGGAGCAGCTCACCCAGTTCCTGGTGCATGACCTGCGCTCGCCGCTGTCGGCGCTGACGCTGTCCCTGTCCTGGATGGAGCAGGAGGTGCCCCGCGAGGGCATCCTCGGCGAGTCCGTCCGCACCGGGCTGGCCGTCACCGCGCGGCTGGACCGGATGATTTCCGACCTCATGGACGTGCCCCGCCTGGAGGAAGGACGGCTGGAGCCCCTCAAGGCGCCCGTCCCCGCCGCGCGCGTGCTGGAGGACGTGCGCCGCTCGCTGGAGGGCGTGGCCCGCTCGCGCAAGCTGACGCTGGACGTGGACGCCCCCACGGACCTGGTGCTGCTGGGCGACGCCGACCTGCTGGTCCGCGTGGTGGAGAACCTCACCACCAACGCCCTGCGCTACACGCCTCCGGGCGGACGGGTGCGGCTGGAGGCGGGCGCGAACACCGAGGGCCGCTGGCTCGCGGTGCGCAACGACGGCCCGCCCATCGCCGAGGAGGCGCGCCTGCGCATCTTCGACAAGTACGGGCAGGCCGACGCGGAGCGCGACAGCCGCCGCGGCTATGGCCTGGGCCTGTACTTCTCCCGCCTCGCCGCGGAGGCCCACGGCGGGCGCCTCGCGGTGGAGGACGCCCCTGGCTGGTCCACGTCCTTCGTGATGCGGCTGCCGGCCTGAGCGTCAGCCGCTGCGCGCCTTCTTCTGGCGGCGCGAGAGGATGCGCGCCACCTGCGCCTTCGCGTTCGCCAGCACCGCCGGCGCGTCCAGCGTGGTGAGCACGCCGTCGCGCAGCACCGGCTGGCCGTCGATGAAGACGTGCGTCACGTCGCTGCCCCGGGCGGAGTGCACCAGCGGCACCAGCACGTCCTCGGGCTCCGGGCCCGCGTGCAGGCCGCTGATGTCCACCACGGTGATGTCCGCGCGCTTGCCGGGCTCGAGCGAACCCACCTCGTCCTCCAGGCCCAGCGCCCGGGCGCCGTGCAGCGTGGCCATCTCCAGCACGCGCATGGGCGTCATCGCGCACGGCCCCACGCGCGGGTTGTGCATCACCGCCGCCAGCCGCATCTCGTGGAAGATGTCCAGGGTGTTGTTGCAGGGCGCGCCGTCCGCGCCCAGCGCCACCGCCACGCCCGCGTCCAGCAGCTCTGGCACCTTGGCGATGCCCGAGGCCAGCTTGAGGTTGGAGCCTGGGCAGTGGCACACCACCGTGCGCGTGTCGCGGAGGAGGTCCTGCTCCTCCTGGGACAGCCACACGCAGTGGGCCATCGTCACGTGCGGGCCGGACATCCCCACCGTGTGGAAGAAGGCCACGTTGTCCTCGCCGCCCGTGTACTGGCGGACCGCGTCCGTCTCCTTCGCGTTCTCGCTGGCGTGGGTGTGGATGCGGATGCCGAGCTCCCGGGCCAGCCGCGCCACCTCGCGCAGCAGCTCCGGGGTGCAGGACAGCACGAAGCGCGGGGCGAAGGCGTAGCGCAGCCGTCCGTCATGCGTGCCGTGCCAGCGCTCCTTCAGCGCCAGGCTCTCCCGCAGCGAGTCCTCGGTGCTCTCGCGCAGGCCCGCGGGCACGCCCGCCCCCGCGTCCATCATCGCCTTGCCGCCCACCAGCCGGAAGCCGGCGTCCCGGGCGGACTCGAAGACAGCGTCGTAGTGATACACGCTGCCCATGTCGAGCGCGGCCGTGGCTCCCGAGCGGATGAGCTCCGCGAAGGTCAGGTCCGCCGAGGCGCGCATGGACGCGGCGTCGTGCGAGGCCTCGAAGGGCCAGATGCGCTCGCGGAGCCAGTCCAGCAGCTCCAGCCCGTCCGCGCGACCGCGGAACAGCGTCTGACAGGCGTGGAGATGGCCGTGGATGAGGCCCGGCAACACCACCTTTCCCGCCACGTCCACCACCCGCCGGGTGCCGCGGGGCTTGAGGCCCCGGCCCACCTTGGCGATGCGGCCGTCCTGGACGAGGACGTCCGCCTCCACGAGCACCTCGCGCTCGCGGTTCATCGTTACAACCGTGCCACCAGTCAGGAGCAGATCCACGGTGTGCTCAGGCTCTCTTGCTAGAAAAAGGCTTTGGTGAAGGCGTGCGGCAGCAGCCCTCCCAGGGTGTAGCGCGCCTCGCCGCCCTGGGGCGTCCGGCTGCGCACGGGCAGGTCCTGCCCGCCAAACTCGGCCATGACCTGCCGGCACATGCCGCACGGCGGACAGGGCTCGGGGGTGTCCACGACGATGGCCACCGCCACCGGCTGCGTGTGCCCCTGGGCCACCCCCGCCGCGAAGGCGTTGCGCTCCGCGCAGACGGTGAGCCCGTAGGTGGCGTTCTCCACGTTGCAGCCCGCCACGATGGCGCCGTCCGCGTAAAGCACCGCGGCGCCCACGGGGAAGCGCGAGTACGGCACATGGGCCCGCGCTCGCACGCGCGCGGCTTCCTCGAACAGGCGCTCCCAGGGAATCTCATCCGCCATGACGCCCTCCTATACGAAGCCGCGCCGTGCCGTTACGAGCGGCCCGCGCTGCGCTGTACTTCATCCAGGTGGCGCGCGATCGCCAGCTCGGACTCCACCGGCAGGTCCACGAAGCGGACCCGCGCCGCCGGGCCGTTGGCCCCCTGCGCGACGTGGAGCACCTCGCCCTTCGCCTCCACCTCGTCGGGGAGGATGGGCAGACGGAAGCGCACCTCCACCCGCGCGCCCTGCTCCCACCCGTCGCCCTGCCAGGCACAGCCGCCCAGGGACAGGTCTCCATCATGCTGCTCGAAGTCCCCCGAGCTGCCCTCCCGGCGCACCTTCAGGCGCATGGGAATCCGGGGCGAATCCCGCCGGTCCTCGGCCTTGTCGCTCATCGAGTCGTTCCTCTCGGCCATCGCCGTTACCTCCTACCGCTCATGCCCGCGCCACCGCCTGCGGCGTGAAGCCCGCCACCCGCCAGCGCCGCGAGCCAATACCGTAGACGCCCGCTGGCGTCTCGTCCGAGGCGACGTCCACCCCGCCGACAGCCCCCTCCCAGAGGGCCTCCCCCCGCTTCCCACCCTTTTGTAACGCCCCATCCTCCCCGCATCATACGGGGGAACAGGGGCGCGCGAGGCCCGGAAATTGGGGCTCCCATCGTTCGGATGGGGATTGAGCGGGGGGCGCGCCGGGATTTCCAGGCCGGGCTCTCAGACGGGGACGCCCTTGTCCCGGGACACCCACCAGTCGTCGCCGTAGCTGATGCAGAGCTGCTCGCCCGGGTGGATGTCCCGCAGCGCGTGGTAGCAGAAGACGTCCCGCGCCACCTCGCGGTGGTAGGCCGTGTTCGGCTCGCGGGCGTGGTTGTAGATCATCCCGTAGCCCAGCACGAGGGCCACCCACTCGCCCGGCCGGGGCGCCTCGTGCTCGGCCCACTGGAGCTGGAACACGTAGTCCTGGAGCTGCGGGTTCTGCGAGTGGGCGCGCGGCAGCTTGAGGTAGTGGCACTCCTCGATGAGCTCGCCGGCCTTGATGAAGGCATCGGTGAAGACGCCGTAGCCCCACTCGCAGGGCCGGACCTTCACGCCCGGATGGATGTACAGCGCTGAGCCCTGGTTCATGCTCTCCCGCCCCGCATGGCTCCCGGCGCAGGATGGCGCCTTCCCTGTGCGGGGTGAAGTGGCAAGGCGGTCGCCATCCCCCGCGGCAGGGTGGGTGGGTCCGGGCCACCTCTACCGCTGTGCGGCGACGGGTCAGCCCGCTAGAGTGCGCTCGCGCAGTTCCTCCCCGCTCGCCCCCCACTCGTTCCAACACGCACTGCGTGCGCGGGCGCTCACGTCCGACATCACGAGGCCATGCAGTCTCAAGCCGTTACTCCTGAAGCCCATCCTGTCTGCCCTGAGCACCTCGGGGAGCCCTCCGTCGGGACGTGCGAGCGTTGCGGCCGATTCCTCTGCGCGCAGTGCCTCCAGCCCCAGGCGCACCTGTGCCGTGCATGCGATGCGCGTCAACTGCTGGAGCTCCCCTCCCCGCGCCACTGGGCGACGTGGGTATGCCGGCTCCTGTTCTTCCAGGTCGCACTCTGCGTGCTCAGCGGCGTGCTGCAGGTGTGGTTCATCGCGAGCATGGAGAACAGCGTCGCTGGCGACTGGGAGACCGAGTCCTACAACTCGGCAACGGCGACGCTCGACCTGCTCGGGCTGGTTGCGTTCTTCATCACCGGCGTCGCCTACCTCCGGTGGCTGCACCTGAGCATCCGGACCACCCGAGTCCTCGGCGTGTACCGGGAGTCCCCTTCGTGGGCGGTGCTCAGCTGGTTCATCCCACTCTTCAACCTCGTCAAACCTTATCGAGTCGTGAGAGGGCTCTGGTGGGGCCTGGGTGGCTCCCTCATGCGAAAGCTGCTCCTCCCAGGTTGGTGGGCAGCATGGATTGGCGGCAAAGTCGCCGCGAAGCTCAGCAATGCCGGGTTCAGCGCTCACGAACACTATGGCGAGCTCTTGCCGATACTGCTGAGCATGGCCGTGGGCTTCAAGTTCGTGGCAGAGGGGGTCACCGCCATTTGCGCACTCCTCTGTGTGCGCATCGTCAGAGACATTGATTCAGCGATCGAGGCACGTCGAGAAGCGGCGGCTTTGTTGGCGCGACCCGCCAGCCCTGGCCCCTGACGTCCCCACTCGCACGGGATGGCGGCTTCCCGAGCGGGGTGAAGCCAGGAGTACAGAATCCCCGCGCCGCGCTCATATCAGTGCATCGGCGAGGCTGGGTCCGGGCCGCCTCTGTGCAGCGCATATGGGGACCGCTAGGTTCTGGCGCTGCAGTCCTTCCCCGACCGCCGCCCATGCAATCCAACACGCGGTGCGTGCGCCGCGGCGCCTTGTTGTCCTCATGAGCCCATGCTGACTCAACCCGCCGTTCCAGAAGCCGCCCCCGCCTGTCCCGACCATGCCGGCGAGCCGTCCACGGGGACGTGTGAGCGCTGCGGCCGCTTCCTCTGCGCGCAGTGCACCCAGCCCGTGGCGAACGTCTGTGTCCCCTGCAACGCGCGGCAGGTCCTGGCGATGCCCGCCACGCGGGGGCTGGCGCAATGGGCACGAGGAATCTTCTACCTCGGCGCGGCGCTGTCGGGTGTTGCCGCGCTGCTCAACCTCTTCCTCTTCGCGAGCCTCAATGAGGACGGCCAGCTCGACAACGGGACCGCCACCTTCTTCGGACTGGTCACCAGGGTCGTCGCCGGTCCGCAATTGCTGTTCACGCTGACCGCCATCGCCCTCTACCTGGGGTGGCTGCACCGGAGCTTGAAGACAGCCATTGCGATGGGCCTGAGCAAGGAAAGCACGGCCTGGGCCATGTTCTGCTGGTTCATCCCGCTCGCCAACCTCTTCGTGCCGCTCGAGGTCGTCCGCGGCCTCTGGCGCGCGGTGGGGGGACAGCCCCGGCACGCGTCCCGGCTGACGGCCTGGTGGGCCACCTGGCTCATGAGCATCGTCATCACCAACGTCATCTCGGTGGCGTTGAGCGGCGGCTCGCCCACGCCGACGATGTTGTCCGTGACAGCGCTCGGCCGGTTCGTGGCGGAGGGACTCATGGCCGTGGCCGCGTTCCTCTGCGCTCGCGTCATCTGGGACATCGAGTCGATGCTCAGCGCGAGGAGGGCGCAGTCCGCGGAATCCCTCCGGCCGGACAGGGCTGACAGCACCACGTGAGACCACACGCCCCGGCTCCAGCTGGGTCCGGGCCGCCTCTGTGCAGCGCACAGGTGGCACGCTAGGATTTGCGCCGCAGTCCTTCCCCGCCCGCCCCCCACCCGTTCCTACGCGCGTTGCGTGCGCGGCGGCGCCTTCTTGTCCTCACGAGCCCATGCTGACCCAACCTGCCGTTCCAGAAACCGCCCCCGTCTGTCCCGACCATGCCAGCGAACCGTCCATAGGGACGTGTGAGCGCTGCGGTCGCTTTCTCTGTGCACGGTGCGCCCAACCCGAGATGCGCGTCTGCTTGCCCTGCAACGCGAGGCAGGTCCAGGCGATGCCGCACACCTCGGGCCGGGCGAAGTGGACGCGTGGCGTGCTCTACGCCAGCGCAGGGCTGGCCGCTCTGACGGGCCTCCTGAACGCCTGGCTCCTCCTGAACCTGGAGGGCGGCACCACGCCGTCGATGGAGGACGCGCAGACCTTTGACAGCACGAATGCCTTGCTCGCCACCCTCACCTTGCTGGTGATGGTGACGACCGTCGTCAGCTATTTGCGGTGGCTGCACCTGAGTGTGAAGACGGCGCGAGCGCTTGGCGTGTTCAGCGAGACGCCAGGCTCGGCCATGTGGGCCTGGTTCATTCCCTTCTACAACCTCGTCAGGCCCTACGAAATCGTACGCGACCTCTGGCTGAACCTGGGGGGTGCTCCGGCACAGAAGTCCCTGCTCAAGGGGTGGTGGGCCGCGTGGCTCATCAGCAATGGCGTGTCGAACGTCAGTGGTTCGATGCTCAGCAAGGTCGCGACCACGCCGTCGCTTCTGCCCATGGCGCTCATCGGCGGACTCGCGGCGGAGCTCCTCAGCGTCCTGGCCGCGGTGCTGTGTATCCGTGTCATCGCGGACATCGAGTCGATGCTCGCGGGCCGCAGGGCGGACCTGTCGGCCCTCATCGCGAGGACCGACAGCGCTACGCATGCCTGAGCCGGGCACGGCATGACGCCGACCCCACGCGCGGCAAGCCCCCGCCATGCCATGCACGAGCACCTGCGGGGCTCCCAGCGCCACGACGACGAAGCACCGCCCTGCTCCACCCGCTCCTGGTTCAGGGGTCGGGCCGCAGGGGCTCCCGGTGCCGCGACCGTGGTTCGCCGCCCTACTCCACCCGCTCCCGGATGAGCGGCCGGGGCGCGGGGGCCGCGTCGCCGAAGCGGTACGCGGCCAGCAGGCGCGCCTTCACATCCGCCAGCGGAGCCGCGTCGTTGTAGTGCACGCGCACCACGGGCTCGCCCTGCTTCACGGCCTCGCCCGTCTTCTTCAGCAGCGTGAAGCCCACGGCCGGGTCGATCTTGCTGTCCGTCCGCTGGCGACCCGCGCCCAGCGCCACCGCCGCCAGGCCCACGCCCTCCGTGTCGATGCCGGTGACGAAGCCGTCCCGGGGCGCCACCACGTCCGCGGTGGACTTCGCCTGCGGCAGCAAGGAGTAATCATCGATGGCGCGCGGGTCTCCGCCCTGCACCTGGACGATTTCCTTCAGCTTGCGCACCGCGCTGCCATCCTCCACCACCTTGCGCAGCTTCTCGCGCGCCTCCTCCACGGTGGCGGCCTGCTGGCCCAGCACCAGCATCTCCGCCGTCAGGGCATAGGTAATCTCGGTGTAGTCCTCCGGCGCGTTGCCGCGGAGCATGTCCACCGCCTCGATGACCTCCAGCGCGTTGCCCACCTTGCGGCCCAGCGGCTGGTCCATGTCGGTGAGCAGGGCCACGACCTTCTTCCCCATCTCCGCGCCCAGGCCAATCATCGTCTTCGCCAGCGTGCGGGCGTCCTCGTCGCGCTTCATGAAGGCGCCGCTGCCCACCTTCACGTCCAGCACCAGCGCGTCGATGCCCTCCGCCAGCTTCTTGCTCATGATGGAGGACGCAATCAGCGGGATGCAGTCCACCGTCGCCGTCACGTCGCGCAGCGCGTAGAGCTTCTTGTCCGCCGGGGCCACCTGCGCCGTCTGGCCAATCAGGCAGCAGTTCACCTCGCGCACCAGCCGCCGGTACTCGGACGTCGGAAGGTTGACGTTGAAGCCCGGAATGGACTCCAGCTTGTCCAGCGTCCCGCCCGTGTGGCCCAGCCCCCGGCCGGAAATCATGGGCACCGGCACCCCACAGGCCGCCGCCAGCGGCGCCAGGCTGAGGGAGACCTTGTCCCCCACCCCGCCGGTGGAGTGCTTGTCCACCTTCACGCCCGGGGTGTCGGACAGGTCCAGGACCTCGCCGGACTCCAGCATGGCGCGGGCCCAGGCGCCCAACTCCCGGGAGTCCATGCCCCGGAAGAAGATGGCCATGCACATGGCCGCCATCTGGTAGTCCGCCACCGTCCCCGCCGTATACGCCTCGATGAACGCGCGGATGTCCGCCGGGTCCAGCCGGCCGCCATCCCGCTTGGCCTTGATGAGCTCGTAGGGTTGCACGAGGCGAGCCCATAGCAGGAACCCACCCCTTCATGCACTCCGGGAAAGGGCGAGCATCTGGTAGATAGGCCCCCATGATGCTCCGCCTCCACGTCCTTGCCCTCACCGCGCTCCTGTGCGCCTGTTCCAAGCAGAAGGAAGAAGCGCCCTCCTCCGGCGCCCAGGCCCCCGCCGCCGCGAAGACGGAAAAGAAGGCCCTCCCCGTGGGGCTCGTCATCGACGTGGGCGGGCGCGGAGACCACTCCTTCAATGACGCGGCGCTTCGTGGCCTGGAGCTGTGGGCCGCGGGCAAGCGCTACGAGGGTGGCAAGTACGTGGACGCGACGCCCGACGAGGTCCGCCAGTCCCTCCCGCCCCACCTGGCCGCCACCGCCGCCAGCTTCAAGGCGCTGCCCATCCAGCCCATCGTCCTGCAGAGCAAGGCCCAGGAGGACTATGTCCCCAACCTCCAGCTGCTCGTGGACCAGGGGGCCCGGCTCACCATCGGCAACGGCTACATGCTGGCCAACGCGGTGCGCACCTCCGCCCAGGAGAACCCCAAGGCCCAGTTCCTGCTCATCGACAGCCAGGTGCTGGACGCGCAGGGCAAGGCGATGAAGCTGCCCAACGTGCGCACGGTGCTCTTCAAGGAGCAGGAGGGCAGCTTCCTCGTGGGCGCGCTCGCCGGGCTGGTGACGAAGACGAACAAGGTGGGCTTCGTGGGCGGCATCGAGGTGCCCCTCATCCAGCGCTTCGAGGTGGGCTACCGCGCGGGCGTGAAGACGACCAACGCGCAGGCCGCGCAGGCCCTGATGTCCGTCTACACGGGCAGCTTCAACAACATGGCCGCCGGCAAGCAGGTGGCGCAGGACCTCATCTCCAAGGGCGCGGACGTCCTCTTCCACGCCGCGGGCGCGGACGGCATCGGCGTCATCCAGGCGGTGAAGGAGGCGCGCGCCGCGGGCAAGAACGTGTACGCCATCGGCGTGGACTCGGACCAGGCGCACGTGGCGCCGGACGCCATCCTCACCTCGATGATGAAGCACACCGACCTGGCCGTGTACCAGGCGGCGAAGGACCTGGTGGACGGCACGTTCTCCGCCGGTGAGCAGGTGCTCGGCCTCAAGGAGAACGGCGTGGGCATGGCGGAGGTGCGGGTGGACTTCCCCGGCAAGGCCGAGGCGCTCCAGAAGGTGGAGGCCCTGCGCCAGCGCATCATCGCGGGGAGCATCCAGGTCCCCGCCGTACCGGCGGACCTCGCCTCCTTCCAGGCTGTCGCGCCCTGATTTCCCTCCGGAACATCCACAAGGCCTTCGGCACCTGCGTCTCGCTGGCGGACGCATCGCTCGACGTGCACCGTGGCGAGCTGCTCGCCGTGGTGGGCGAGAACGGCGCGGGCAAGTCCAGCCTGATGAACGTCCTCTACGGACTGTACCAGCCGGACGCGGGCGTGCTGACGCTGGACGGGCAGCCCGTGCGCTTCAAGAGCCCGCGGGACGCGATTGCGCGGGGCATTGGCATGGTGCACCAGCACTTCATGCTCGTGCCCACGCTGTCGGTGGCGGAGAACGTGGTGCTCGGCCGCGAGCCCACGCGCAACGGGCTGCTGGACCTGGAGCGCGCCGTGCAGGAAGTGGCCGCCACCTGCGCCCGCTTCGGCTTCCAGCTCGAGCCCCGCGCGCGCGTGGACACGCTCAGCGTCGGCTCGCAGCAGAAGGTGGAGATCGTCAAGGCGCTGCACCGGGGCGCCCAGGTGCTCATCCTCGACGAGCCCACCGCCGTCCTCACGCCCCAGGAGTCCGACGAGCTGGCCCGGGTCATGCGCGGGCTCGTCGCGCAGGGGCACACCGTGGTGCTCATCAGCCACAAGCTGAAGGAGGTGCTGGGCGTGGCGGACCGCATCGCCGTCATGCGCCGGGGTCGCTGCGTCGCCGAGGTCCGCGCCGCCGACACCACCGCCGAGCAGCTCGCCGCGCTCATGGTGGGCGAGAGCCACCGTCCGCAGTCCGCCCCCGCGCCCGTCGCATCCGCGTCCCAGTCGCCAGGGGAGCTGCTGCTGGAGGCGCGGGGCCTGCAGGCCACCGGAGACAACGGGCGCCCTGCCCTGCGCGGCGTGGACCTGGAGGTGCGCGCGGGCGAAGTCGTCGGCATCGCGGGCGTGGACGGCAACGGACAGCGCGAGCTGGCGGAGGTCCTCACGGGCCTGCGGCCCATGACGTCCGGAAGCGGGACGATGCTGGGCGGTCCGTTGAGCGGGCTCACCCCGGCCCAGGCGCGCTCGCGCGGCGTGGGACACATCCCCGAGGACCGGCTCCACCGCGCGGTGGTGAAGGCCCTCAGCGTGGAGGAGAACGTGGCCCTGGGCCGGCACACGCGGCCGCCCTTCGCGAAGGGGCCCTGGATTGACTTCGCCGGCCGCCGTGCGCGCACGCGCGAGCTGACCGCGGCCTATGACGTGCGGCCGCCCGACGCGGAGGTGGCCCTGCGGGCCCTGTCCGGCGGCAACCAGCAGAAGGTGGTGGTGGCGCGCGAGCTGGATGCGCGGCCCCGGCTGCTGGTGGTGGTGCAGCCCACGCGAGGCCTGGACGTGGGCGCGGTGGCGCAGGTGCACGCGAAGCTGCGCGAGGCGCGCGGGCAGGGCACGGGCGTGCTGCTGGTCTCCCTGGACCTGGAGGAGGTGCTGGCCCTGTCGGACCGCGTCTATGTCTTCTTCGAGGGCCGCGTCACGGGCCACTTCCTCCGCCACGAGCTGGACGAGCGCGAGCTGGGACGGCGCATGCTGGGCACCACGGAGCCGGGCCATGCCTGAGCGCGTGAGGCAGTTGCTGCCGTCGGTGCTCTCCGTGCTGCTGGCGCTCGGCGTGTGCTGGGTGCTCATCGCGGTGACGATGGAGCCGGGCACGGCCACGGACGCCTACCTCCAGATGCTGTGGGGCGGCATCGGCAACTGGCCGGCCTACCTGGACGGCGCTGCCCCCACCGTCATCACCCGCCCGCTGGGCGAGGCGGCGATGAAGGCGGCCCTGCTCACCCTCACCGGCCTGTCGGTGGCGGTGGCGTTCAAGGTGGGCCTGTTCAACATCGGCGCGCAGGGGCAGATGCTGCTGGGCGCGCTGGCCGCGGCCGTGGTGGGCGCCCAGGTGACGCTGCCCGGCGTGCTGCACGTTCCCGCGGCCCTGCTGGGCGCGGCGCTCGCGGGTGCGGCGTGGGCGGGCATCGCCGGGCTGCTCCGCATCTACCGGGGCGTGCACGAGGTCATCTCCACCATCATGCTCAACTGGGTGGCGCTGAGCCTGGTGGACAACTGGCTGGTGGTGGGGCCGCTGCGCGGCGCGGCCGAGGGCGGCCAGTCCATCACCGGCACCGCCGAAATCCAGGCCACCGCCGTGCTGCCGCGCCTGCTGGGCGATGGCTCCCGGCTCAACCTGGGCTTCCCGCTCGCGCTCGCGGCGGCGCTGGCGGTGTGGGTGTGGCTGACGCGCACGCGCTCCGGCTTCGAGACGCGCGCGGTGGGCCTGGGCGCAGAAGCCGCTCGCACGGCGGGCATCCCCGTGGCCCGGCGCATGGGCTGGGCCATGGCGCTGGCGGGGGCCATGGCGGGCCTGGCGGGCGCGGTGCTCGTGCTGGGCACCGAGGGGCGCTACCCCGGCACGCTGGGCGCGCCCTACGGCTTCGACGGCATCGCCATCGCGCTCATCGGCAACAACCACCCGCTGGGCGCCACCGTATCCGCGCTCTTCTTCGGCGTGCTCCGCGCGGGCGGCACGCGCATGCAGCTGCTCGGCGTGCACAAGAGCTTCCCCGAGCTCATCCAGGGTCTGGCGCTGCTGTTCGTCGCGGGCCGCATGGTGTGGCTCGCGCTGCTGCGCCGGCGGAGCACGGCGCCCGCGGCATCGGCGGAGGTGCCCCGTGCTTGAAGTCCTCCACTCGCTGCTGTTCTCCACGCTGGACGCCGCGCCCGCGCTCGTCTTCGCCGCCCTGGGTGCGGTGCTCTCCGAGCGCGCGGGCGTGATTGCCGTGGGCACCGAGGGGATGATGCGCGTGGGCGCCTTCTGCGCGGCCGTGGCGGCGCTGGCGATGCCCACGCCGCTGGCCGTCGTCATGGGCATGCTCGCGGGCGCAGCGCTGGCCGGCGTGCACGGCTTCCTCAGCATCCGCTGGCGCTCGGACCAGGTGGTGTCCGGCATCGCCCTCAACCTGGTGGCCCTGGCTGGCGGCACCTTCCTGCTCGAGTCCCTGTACGGCCCCAACGGCACCCCGCCCATCCAGCAGCTGACGCGCTGGAACATTCCCGGCCTGGGCGCGGTGCCAGTGCTGGGCGCCCTCTCCGGCCACTCCGCGCCGACGTACCTGGCGCTGGTGCTGCCCTTCCTCTTCCAGGGCCTGCTGACGCGCACGCCGCTGGGGCTGCGGCTGCGCGCCGTGGGCGACAAGCCCCAGGCCGTGGCCACCCTGGGCCTGTCCGTGCCGGGCCTGCGCTGGGGCGCGGTGCTCGGCAGCGGGCTGCTGGCGGGCCTGGGCGGCGCGGTGCTGTCCACCGCGGTGCTGGACCGCTTCGAGCAGCACACCCCCGCTGGCCTGGGGTTCATGGCCCTGGCCGCCATGGTGTTCGGCCGGTGGACGCCCGTGGGTGCCTTCCTCGCCGCGACCTTCTTCGCGTTCGGCAACGCGCTGCGCATCGGCCTGGTGTCCAGCGCCCCCGGGCTCGTCGAGCTGATCCCCCAGGGCGTGCTCCTGGCCCTGCCCTACCTGCTCACGCTGCTCGTGCTGACGCTCCAGGGACAGCGCAGCAGCGCTCCCGCCGCGCTCGGCACCCCGTATGAGCAGGAGTCACGCTGACGATTTCTGCACAGATGAGGTCATAAAAGACCCGGGTCTGGGCTGATTTTTGGTCAGAGCTGACCCGTCATCCGGCGCTGCGCGCAGCCAGGAGGCGACTTTCTCCAGCGTCGCAACGATTCAACCCCCCGCCGTTACAGGGCTGGGCGGGTGGACTGCCCGGCTGCTGGATTCGATACCACTGAACGAATTCCGGCACGGGCCTCGCATGGACACCACGTGGTGTCGGATCACGTACCGGCCTGGAGGCATGCGCCCGGGGGGAGCTCCATCCAGGCCCCGAAGGGTCCGTGGGAACTGCCTGGAACACCCGGGTGAAGGTCACCTGGTCACCAAGTAGGGGTGGCGTGATGCTGGAGACGACGGAGACCGAGGCGTATCGGCCCCGGGTGTTGGCCGTGGACGTGGAGTCAGGTGGCATGGAGCGGCTGTGCTCCATCCTGTCGCCAGCGGGCTACGACGTGCTGCCCGCCAGCGGAACGGCGTTGGCGGCCGCGGCGATGAAGCAGGCCGCGGACCTGGTGCTGCTCGACGTCGAGCGCCCCGGCACGGACGGCCTCGCCACGTACCGGCGCCTCCAGGACGCGCTCGGCGAATCGTCGCTCCCGGTGCTCATGCTCACGCCCAGCGCGGACCGCGAGACGCGCCGCGAGGTGCTCGATGCGGGCGTGGACGACCTGCTCATCACCGAGCCGCTGGACCCGCTGGAGCTGAAGGTCCGCGTGCACACGCTGCTGGAGCTGAAGGCGCACCGCGAGCGCGGCGGCCAGCGCACCGAGGCGCTGCAGGACCCGCGGACGCGTTGGGTGGAGATGGAGCGGCTGGCCCGTGTGGGCACGCTGGCCGCGGACGTGGCGGAGAACCTGGGCCGCGTGGGCGAAGGCCTCCAGCGCGCCCTGGAGCACGTGCGCACCCAGGCCCTGCAAGGGCTGCCGCCGGACGCGGACGCGCTGAAGAAGCTGGGCGTGGCGGGCGAGCAGATGCGCCTGCATGGCCAGCACCTGCTGTCGCTGGGGCCCACCAATCCCAAGGACATCCAGCGCTTCGACCTGCGCGAGCTGGTGCCCGCGGTGGTGGAGCGGATGCGCGCCGCCGGCCGCCTGGGCACCGCCGAGATGACGGTGCTGCTGCCCAACGAGCCCATCGCCGTCGTCTTCAACCGCCGCCAGCTGGAGCAGGTGCTGACGGAGCTGCTGGCCAACGCGGTGGACGCGGTGGAGGACGTGATGGACCGCCCGCGCCGCATCATCACCGGCGTGGAGCTGCCCGACATCTTCGGGGACTTCGGCCCGCTCCTCTTCGTCGAGGACACCGGCATCGGCATCTTCGAGGACGAGCAGCAGGCCGTCTTCGAGCCCTACTACACGACGAAGGCGCCCGAGAAGGGCGCCGGCCTGGGCCTCACCGTGGCGCGCACCCTGGTGGAGGCCATGGGCGGCACGCTGACGGTGCGCAGCCGCGTCAACCAGGGCAGCACCTTCACGGTGGAGCTGCCCGAGCAGACGTCGTCCTGGTAGCTAGAAGCGGTAGGCGACGCCGAAGAGCGCTTCCAGCGTGAACTCGGTGTCGTCGAAGTCCGGGATGACGGCGGGCCCCAGCCGGACGTTGAAGGTGACGCCGAGCTGGCGGTTGACGAAGTACTCCAGGCCGCCGCCCACGAGGATGGGGAACACCGGGCCGATTCCCTCGCCGAAGTAGACGTGGAAGGGAACGTCCAGGCCCAGGTTCACCATGACGGCGCTGCCGGCGGGGATACCGACCACCAGTCCCAGGGGCAGCGCCAGGCCCACGTCGGTGTCGTACTCGTCGAAGTAGAAGAAGGGGCCCGGCTGGAAGGTGAGCGCGAGCGAGAAGTTGCGCTCCTGGATGAGCTGCAGCCGCATCCACGCCTGGAGCTTGATGCCCGGGTCCGTGTAGCGGACCCAGCCCTCGCGGCCCCAGTTGAAGTTGAACTTGCCGCCGATGTCGAAGCGCTCCGAGCCGCCGTGGAGCACGCCCAGGGAGATGCCGGGCCAGCCAATCTGGCCATGGAAGGCCGTGTTGCCCCGGCCCAGCGTTTCACCGGCCAGGACGGACCAGCCCTGTCCCCGCTGCGCCAGCGCGGTGGCGGGGAGGGCCAGGAAGCAAGCGAGGAGGACTCCGGGGAGCAGTCGCTTCACACGATACCTTTCTACGAACGCCGCCACGGTGGGCGGACGGTGGGTGTGGTGCTGCGTCTCTAGACTCACGTGGGCTGTCCGCGCTCACGTGCGAGCGCGATGAAGGCGTCGATGAAGCGGGCCAGGCTGGACTCGGCGCGCTGACGCGCCTGGGCCAGGGGCTCGCCGTCCGCGAGCGTCTCCTTCAGCTCGAAGTAGTATTTGATTTTCGGCTCGGTGCCCGAGGGCCGCAGGGTGACGCGGCCGCCGCTCTCCAGCTCCAGCGCGAGCACGTTGGAGGGTGGCAGGCCCCGCTCGCCCTTCTTGTAGTCGCGCACGGCGCGGACAGCGTCACCGCCGACGCTCGCCGGAGGCGAGGCGCGGAAGGCGTCCATGATGCCACGGATGACCTGGGCCCCCGCCGCGCCAGGGAAGGTGAAGTTGCGCTGCGCGCCGACGTACAGGCCATGGGCGCGCTGGATTTCCTCCAGGTAGCCCAGCACCGTGGTGCCGCGCGACTGGCACCAGGCGGCGAGGTCCGCCATGACGAGCGCCGAGCCCACGCCGTCCTTGTCCCGCGTCACCGTCCCCACGGTGTAGCCGAGCGCCTCCTCGTAGCCGAAGACGAAGCGCGTGCCCTCCGCGCGCTCGCGCTCCAGCGCGCGGTTGGCAATCCACTTGAAGCCGGTGAGCACCTCGTCATACGCGGCGCCCAGCGAGCCCGCGATGGCGCCCAGCTGCGCCGACGAGACGATGGTGGTGACGACGTGGGGCGTCCCCTGCCTGGGCCCTTGCGTGAGCAGGTAGTGGCCCAGCAGCACGCCCACCTCGTTGCCCGTCAGCAGCCGCGGCGTCCCGTCCGCGTCGCGCGCCATGACGGCCAGCCGGTCCGCGTCGGGGTCGTTGGCCAGCACCACGTCCGCCTTCACGCGCTCGGCGGTGGCGGTCGCCAGGTCCATGGCCCCGGGCTCCTCCGGGTTGGGGAAGCGCACCGTGGGGAAGCGGCCGTCCGGCTGCTGCTGCTCGGCCACGGCGGTGAAGCGCGGGAAGCCCGCCTCGCGCAGGGCGCGCTCGGCCCACGCGCCGCCCACGCCGTGCATGGCGGTGTAGACGATGGACAGCGACTCGGAGCCCTTCCCGTACACGCGCAGCCCGAGGATGGCGCGCACGTAGGCGTCCCCGAGCGAGGCGGGCACGTCCCGCCACAGCCCCTTCGCGCGGGCGTCCGCGAGCGCCAGCAGCGGCACGCGGTTGGCGGGCTCCACCTTCGCGATGGCGGCGGCGATGCCCGTGTCGTGCGGCGGGATGATCTGCGCGCCGTTGCCCCAGTAGACCTTGTAGCCGTTGTACTCGGGTGGATTGTGGCTGGCCGTCACCATGACGGCCGCGGCGGCGTTGAGCTGGAGCGCGGCGAAGGCCACCAGCGGCGTGGGCACGGGCTCCGGGAAGACGTGCGCGGGGATGCCCTCGGCGGCAAGCACCGCCGCGGTGTCCTCGGCCAGCTCGGCGCTCAGGTTGCGCGCGTCCCGCCCCACCACCACGCCGCGCGCAGCGACGTCCGGCACCTGGGCCTTGAGGTAGCGGGCCAGACCGGCGGTGGTGCGCCGGATGACGGCGCGGTTCATCCGGTTGGGCCCCGCGCCCAGCACGCCGCGCAGGCCGGCGGTGCCGAACTCCAGGTCCTGCGAGAAGCGGTCCTCCAGCTCGGCCCAGTCCTGCTTCGCCAGCAGCGCCGCCAGCTCCGCCGCGGTGGACGGGTCCGGGTCCGCCTGACGCCACGCCTCCGCCCGCTCCTTCAGTCCGGTGGTGTCCATGAGCCCTCGAAGCCTCGTGTAGCCGGTGAGGGCGCGCGAAGCCCAGCGGCTCGCGCGCCGGTTGTTCAGGTGTAATCGGTCAGCTTGCGGCGGGTGGCGCGCCCCTTGGGGCCGTCCTTGCCCCCCTGGCACGTCACGCACAGCTCCGCGTAGGGCATGGCGCGGAGCCGGCCGAGCGGAATCTCGTCGCCGCACTCCTCGCACTCGCCGAAGGAATCCGGGTCCTCGCGCAGCTTGCCCAGCGCCTTGATGACCCGGGCCAGCACGCCGTCCATGTTCCGGTTCCGGTTGGACGCGATGGCCTGCATCATCTCGTTGAGCGGCTGCTCGTCCTCGTCGCCGCCGATGCGCGCGTCATCGGTGCGGTTGGGCTCGATCTTCGCCGGCGCCTTCTCCGTCAGCTCCGTGTGGAGCGCGAGCAGCAACGCCTTGAATTCCTCTCGCTGTTTCGCGTTCACGGTGTCCGCCCCGGTCAGTACTTCGCGGTGGAGGCCTGCCCGCTGACGATGGCCACGGACGCGGACGCGCCCAGGCGGTTGGCCCCCGCGCGCAGCATCTTCATCGCGTCGTCCGCGGAGCGGATGCCGCCGGACGCCTTCACGCCCACGGTGTCGCCCACCACACGGCGCATCAGCGCCACGTCCGCCTCGGTGGCGCCGCCCGGGCCGAAGCCGGTGGACGTCTTCACGAAGGCGGCGCCCGCGGCCTTGGAGAGCGAGCAGGCGATGACCTTCTCCTCGTCCGTGAGCAGGGCCGTCTCCAGGATGACCTTCACCGGCACCGCGCCGCAGGCGTCCACCACCGCGGCGATGTCCTGGTGCACCAGGGCGTAATCGTGCGCCTTGAGCGCGCCGATGTTCACCACCATGTCGATTTCCCGCGCCCCGGCGCGGATGGCCTCGCGGGCCTCGAAGGCCTTGGCGGACGGCAGCGACGCGCCCAGCGGGAAGCCCACCACGGCGATGGGCACCGTCGACGTCCCCGCCAGCACCCGCGCCGCGGTGGCCACGTGCGCGCTGTTGACGCAGACGGTGGCGAAGCCGTGTTGCCGGGCCTCCTCGGCCACCTTCACCACGTCCTCGGCGCGGGCCTCGGGCTTGAGCAGGGTGTGGTCGATGTAGGGCGCCAGGTCCGCCGGAGAGCGCACCGTGTCCATGTTCACCCGGGCCGTGGCGGGGCCCGTCGCCGGAGCCGCGGCCCCGGGCGTCTTCCCCTCCTTCCACGCCTGCAGCCGGCGGCGGGCCTGGTCGGCAATGTCCTCGACGAAATGGAAGAGGTCTTCGGAGTCGGACATGCCCGGCCCCTTAGCCCACTTCCCGGCCCTCGGGAAGCGCTCGCGGGAGGAGTGGTGTGCCCGCGCCCCGTGGGTGCCCAGGGCCGCCACGGAGCGGTAGACTTCGCCCGTGACGTCCTTTGCCCGGTGGCTCGCACTCCTCGTCCTCTGTCTCGCCGCGCTTCCGGGCTGGGCCCTGGCCCAGTCGGCCAGCCAGCCGCTGACGGTGCACTTCTTCGACGTGGGCCAGGGAGACGCCGCCCTCGTCATCTCTCCCACCGGCAAGACGGTGCTCATCGACGGAGGCCCGCCCGAGGCGCGGGCGCACCTGGAGAAGCGGCTGCGGGAGCTGGTGCAGGGGCCGCTGGACCTCGTCATCCTCACCCACCCGCACCTGGACCACCTGGGCGGGCTCTCCAACGTCCTGCGCACGGTGGGCGCGCGGCGCTTCATGGACCCGGGCTTCGACCACCCGAGCGAGGCGTACCGGGACCTGCTGAACGTCGTGGGTGACGAGGTGGGCCAGGTGATGACGCCCGTGCCCAACCCGCAGGAGCCGCGCACGCTGCTGTCCATCGGCCTGGGAGACGGCGCCGCGCTCACCGTGCTCTGGCCGCGTGTGCCGGAGGACCCGTTCCTCACGGGCACGCGCTCGGACCCGAACTCCAACTCCATCGTCGCCAAGCTGACGTACGGGAAGACGGCGTTCCTCTTCACCGGCGACGCCGAGCCGGACACCGAGGCCACGCTGCTGCGCAAGGACATCGACTTCACTTCCACCGTGCTGAAGGTGGCCCATCACGGCGGGCGGCACTCGTCCACGGCGGCCTTCCTCGCCGCGGTGAAGCCCCAGGCCGCCGTCATCTCCGTGGGCGCGAAGAACGACTACGGGCACCCCACCTCGGAGGTGCTGGGGCGCCTGCGCGCGGAGAAGGCGGAGGTCTTCCGGACCGACCTGGACGGCGAGGTGGTGGCCACCAGTGACGGAACCGCCGTGGCCGTGCGCGCGGAGAAGCGTGGCGGCCCCTCCCTGCTGGTGGCCGGCGAGGTGAAGCCCGGCCCCGTGGCCCAGGGCCCCATCACCCGGGGCACACGCAAGACGAGCGCCCCCCGCGGCCGGAGCGCATCGTCCACCGACTCGGAGAGTGACACCCCGCAACGCGCTACGGGCGAGCCCCGATACTTCAGCCTCAAGGGCAGCAAGGTGTTCCACAAAGAGTCCTGCAAGACGCTCAAGCGCTCCAAGTCGAACCGCACCGAGTATGCGAGCCGCGCCGAAGCCATGCGCGAACGCCGCCCCGCCGAGGACTGCCACCCATGAGCTTCCGTCCGAGCATCGTCCTCGCCGTGCTGCTGGCCCTGGCGGCCTGCAAGGAGCCACCGCCGCCGCCCCCCACGCCGGCCCCGCGCCCCGCCGAGCCCCAGCGCCGCTACTTCGGCGGCACCCCGGACGGGAAGCTCCACGTCTACTTCTTCGACGTGGGCCAGGGGGACGCCGCGCTCATCGTGTCGCCGGACGGGTACACCGCGCTGGTGGACGCGGGCCCGCCCAATGCGACGGAGCACCTGGTGAACCGGCTGCCGGAGCTGCTCACGCAGCGGCTGGACCTGGTCATCCTCACCCACCCCCACGCCGACCACCACGGCGCGCTGGAGGCGGTGCTGAAGCGCGTGGGCGCCAGGCAGCTGATGGAGCCGCAGCTCGGCGCCACGCCCAAGGCGTATGACGCCCTGCTCGCCACCGTGGCCCGCCAGGGCGTGGAGTTCATCTCCCCCTCCCCGTCCCCCGCGACGCCCAACGCCCTCCAGCGACTGCCCCTGGGCGCGGGCGTGGCCCTCACGGTGCTCTGGCCCCGCGCGCCCACCGAGCCGTTGCTCGACGTGCCCGAGGCCGCGCTGGAGGCCAACTCCGTCATCCTGCGGCTCACGTACGGCGACACGGCGGTGCTCTTCATGGCGGACGCGCACGCGCGGACGGTGGAGCACCTGCTGACGCGCAACGCCCCCATGCAGGCCACGCTGCTCAAGGTGGCCTCGCACGGCATCGACGGCCCCACCTCCGAGGCCTTCCTGTCGGCCGTGGCTCCCCGGGCCGCCGTCATCTCCGCCGGCGAGGGCAACCTGATTGGCGCCCCATCCCCGGCCACGCTCGAGCGCCTGAAGGCCGCCGGCACCCAGGTGTTCCGCACCGACGAGCACGGCGAGGTGCAGGTGGTGAGCGACGGGAAGACGCTCGTCGTCACCCCGCAGCGGCTGTCCGAGGGCGTGCCGGAGGACACGCGCTACAGCTATCCCGGGCTGGGCACGCCCATGCCGGTGCCCTTCCGCGCGGACGGCTCGAAGCCGTCGCCCGGCCGCGGCACGGCGTCCTCTGGGCGGGGCTACACCCTCGACCTCGAGGACCCGGCGGGCGAGCAGACGAGGCCTTCGCGAGGTGGCTCGCGCGCCCGGATGGGGAGCGCCAGCTCACGGGTGACGGTGGGGACCTACGTGGGCAGCATCCACAGCGACAAGTTCCACAAGCCCACCTGCCGCAGCGTCATGAACATCAAGACAGCCAACCTGGTGACCTTCGCCACCCGGCAGGAGGCCGCCCGCCAGCGGAAGCCGGCCAGGGACTGCAACCCGTGAGCAGCAAGGAGCCACCGCCCATGACGACCCGGGCCACGCTGGACCGCATCGAAGACGACATCGCCGTGCTCGTGGTGGAGGGCCGCCAGGTGACGCGCCCCTTGAGCGAGCTGCCGGCCGGCGTTCGCGAGGGCGACGTGCTGGACCTCGACACGCTGCGGGTGGACCGGCAGGCCACCGAGGCCCTGCGCGACGAGGTACGCAGGGCCCGCGAGAAGGCGACGCGCGGCAAGAAGCCGCCTCCCGCGGGGAACTTCGACCTCTAGGCGCTACATCGACTTGGAGAGGACCAGCGGAATCTCCAGGTCCACGTCCTCGCCGGCGAAGGCGGAGAAGACCATCCCCTTGGCGCGCTCGCGGATGCAGGTACCCACGGTGCTGTTGCGGTTCAGGTCCTTGCGGTCGAACACGGCCTCCTTCACCGTGCCCGAGCCGCTCACGGTGGCGGTGAGCGTCACCTTGCCGCCCTTGAAGGACGGGTTCTTCCGCAGCTCGGCCTCCACGCAGTCGCGGAAGGCGGGCTGCGTCTTCTCCAGCACGCGCTCCACCTCCTCGTCCGGCGGGCCGCCGACCTCTTCGGTGTCCGCCGCGGCCACTTCGGCGCCGCCGCGCACCGCGGGGTCCACGTCCTTCTTGTCCGGATCCGCGTAGACGGCCTGCAGCTCCGCCTCGGAGGGCTGCGCCGCGGCCCCCGTCTGAGCGCCCTCCGCCCCCGCGGGCGGCACGGCGCCGGTGTCCGCGGGCGGCGCCGCGGGACGCTTGCCCTCGGCGGGACGCTTGCCGTTCGCGGGCGCCTTGGGAGGCGCGGGCGGCGGGGTGTTGCCCAGCAGCTTGTCGCGCAGGGCGCCCACGCCCTCCGACGAGAAGACGGGCTGCTCCACGGCGTTGCCGTTGGCGTCCACCGTCTGCACGCGCAGCGGCATCACGCCCAGCGTCTCGGACAGCACGTAGGCGAGCCCCAGCGGGACGATGAGGAGCAGCAGGATGAAGACGGCGTACTTCCAGACCGGGTTGCGGCGCGTCACGCCCGACTTCTTGGCGAAGTGGCGCGTGTCCTCCACCGCCTTGCCTTCGTCGTCGTCCTCGCCGCCGCCCAGCGCGGCGCGCGGGTCCTCGGGATAGGGCACGCCGTCGTCGTCCTGGGGCGCCTCGTCCTCGCCGTCGTTGCGCTGGTTCGGCAGGTCCAGGTCGGAGAACAGCGCGTCATCGAGCGGCGCCGCGGTGGCGGTGGGCCGCGGCTGGGGGCGCCGGCTCGGCTGCGCCTGAGGCATGGGCTCCGGCTGGGCGCGCGGCAACGGCTCGCCGAAGTAGGTGTTGTCCGGTGCGTCCTCTTCCTCGTCCGGCCAGGGCTGCTCGGCCGCGGCCTGGCGGGGCGCCGGCTGTGGCTCGGGCTCCGGCACGAAGGGCTGCGGCTGCGGCTCCGGCTCACGACGGGCCGGCGCGCCACGCGCGGGACGGGCCGGCTCGGGGGCCGCGGCCACGGGAGGCGGCGGAGGCGGCGGCTCGGCGACGGGCGGCGGCTCGAAGAGGCCCGCCAGCTCGGGGATGTCCGAGCCCCGCTTCCAGTCCGCCATGCCCTGCTGCCAGAAGAAGCTGCGGCCATTCACCGAGCCGGTGGCCACCAGCTCGCGCAAGGCGCCCTCGTCCAGCGGGCCCTCTTGCTTGTTGCGCACCATGACGAACCAGGGTGAACCCGTGGCCTTCATGGGCGCGGCGCGCGTGGGCTCATCATCCCAGGGCGTCTGCAGCGCGGCCTGGGCCGCCGCCGTCTTGGGCGCCGGGGCGGGCGCGATGGGCGCGCTGATGACGGCCGCGGGCGCCGCACTCGGCTCCGGCTCCGCCAGCGAGCGCTCCTGGGCGCGGATCCGCTCGACGTCCGCGAGGGAGACGACGCGGGTGCTCTCTTCCTCCGCGGGTCCTTCGACGGTGATGACGTTCTGGCAGTTCTTACAGCGGACCTTGACCGTCTTGCCGCGGACCTTTTCGTCCGCAATGGAATACCGCTTCTGGCAATTGTCGCAGGTAAAGTTCAAGAGGGGCGTCCAGCTTCCGGGGGAAAACGCGAGCTGGATGCTACCGCTAGAAATCTTCGACGCAAACCACAGGTTGACTCCGTCTTGCGGCCCAACTATTGAGCCGCCCTCCCCCCCTGTCTTCACTCGCCTTTTACAAAGGTGGCGAATGCCGGCGAAGGACCTCGGAACCAAACACGTCTGCTTCAAGTGCCAGACGAAGTTCTACGACATGAAGAAGCCGGACCCGATCTGCCCGAAGTGCGGCGCGGATCAGCGGGAAAGCCCGGCGCTGAAGCCTCAGCCCGAGGGAAGGCGCGGCCGTCTGGCAGCCACCCCGAAGGTCATCGAGCCCCTTGAACCCGAGGAGCCCACCGGTCGCGGGGACGAGGACGAGGAGGAACTGGACTCGTTCGATGACGAGGACACCGCGGGAGCGGACACCGACGAAGACGACATCTAGGTGCATCAACAGCAAGGGGCTCCACGGCACAAGCCGGGAGCCCCTTCGCTTTTCAGGCCGCGGCGGGCGCGCCGGACCGGCCTGGCTTCAGTTGGATGAGACGGGCGTCAGTTCCACGAGCGCACGGCGGAGCTGCTCGTACAGGGTCGGCCCCATTTCCTGCATGCCGATGGGCCGGACCGCCTTCCGGGGCGACTCCAGGCCGCGCAGCTCAGTGGTCAGGGTTACCCGCTTCTTTGGCTGCTGCATGACGCTGCCCCCCTCTTCGACGTGGCGACTGCCACCTTTATAACAATATTTCCACCAGAACGGAACCCCGATCCATTCGCGGCTTCTCACCCTATTAGACGCCGAGCGCCCGAAACCTTGGACGGGTTGTCCCGGTGCCCTGTCACTTCAGGTCGGTAGCGGCCCACTCCGAGTCCACCTGGACGGTCTCCCCCGCACGAACCGTCACGGTGCGCGATTGCTCCGGGAGCCGCTCGTGCCAGAGGACCAGGGTGTGGGTGCCCTCGGGGACCTCCAGGCGGAAGCGGCCGTCCTTGCCGCTGGTGGCGAAGTACCCGTGGTCGAAGGTACGTACCCGGGCGCGCATCCAGGGGTGGATGTCGCAGTGGATGGGCATGTCGCCGGGCTCGGCGGGGAGTTGACGGCGCACCGTCATCCCCTCCAGGGGCATGGCCACGTTGAAGAAGGCGCGGTTCGTCCCGGAGGCGGCGCGGACGTTGTGGACCAGCGGGTCCGAGTTGCGGATGACCAGCGTGCCGCCCGTCCGCGCGGCGAGCACGGGCGGGTCATAGACGCACTGCTTCTGGTCCAGCACGGGCTCCGGTGCGGGCTGGGCTGGCTCGGGAAGGGCCTTGCCCTCTTTCAGGGACACCACGACGTGGGCCAGCGCGCCCTGGTCGCCCACGACGAGCGAGCGCTCCTCCGTCTCCTCACCACACACGGAGACGACCGTGCCGATGGTGGGCTGCCGGGCGGGCGCGGGCGGCGTGCCGGAGAGGCGGACGCGCCCCTCGATGACACCTCGCTTCGTGTTCGCGGGGGCCGCGGGCGCGGCGGAGGGGGCCGTTGTGGCGGCGGGCGGCGGAGACGCGGCCTCCTTGCAGGCAGGAGCGAGCGCGCAGAGAACGAGGATGAAGGATGGACGAAGCACGCGCTCCGGTCTAACGGGTGCGTGAAGCTGTTTCAAATGCGGCATGGCGACAAGGGCCACGAGGGATGACTCATGGCCCATTTGGACGTTGGACCCTCATCATCCTTGTTGGTACAAGAGCTTGGCCGTTGCCGTACACGGTGCGGCCCTGTGGGAGGCAGCAACTTTGCGGGAGAAATTGAAAGCGCTGGCGGAGCTGCAGAACGTGGACCTCGAGGTCGCCTCGCTCCGGAAGGCCGCGGAAGTTCACCCCCGTCAGATTGCCGAGCTGGAGCGCGAACTGGGTTTCGCCCGGAGCGCCATCGAAGCGGAACGGGCACGTGTCTCCGACATGGAGAAGCAGAAGGCCCAGCTCGAGCAGAACATCACGGACGAGAAAGACAAGGTGAAGAAGTGGGAGGCGCGCCTGAGCGAGCAGCGCTCCACCCGCGAGTACTCCGCCCTGGCCCGTGAAATCGACATCGCCAAGAAGGCCAATCTGACGATGGCGGAGGAGCTGACGGAGCTGACGAAGCAGCTCGGCGCCGCCCGCGAGGCCATCAAGGGCAAGGAGGCCGATTTCGCCACCAAGCAGCAGGGACTGGCCGGCCGCATGACGGAGCTTCGCGGCAAGCTGAGCGAGGCCGAGTCGCAGGTGAAGGGGCTCGAGGGCAAGCGCGCGGAAGTGGCCGCGGGCGTGGATGCCACCCTGCTGCGCCGCTACGAGGTGGTGCGCAAGAAGAAGCTGCCCGCGATGGTCGGCGTGGTGGCTGGCACCTGCCAGGGCTGCAACATGAACGTGCCCCCGCAGCTCTACAACCAGCTCCGCACCACGCTGGGCACTGACATCTGCCCGTCGTGCAACCGCATCATCTACGCCGTGGAAGCGCTGCAGGAAACGCCGGCGGAGAAGTAGCCCGCGCGACTTCGTGGCCATGCCCGCGCCGTCCATCATCGACATCCTCCGCCACATCGCACGCGAGGAGCCGCTGCAGGGGACGGTGCGCGAGTTCCGAGGCCTCACCCGTGAGCACCTCGGTCAGCTCATCGAGGAGGCCGCGCAGCGGCTCGCTGGAGCGCCTCCCGCGGCACCCCCTCCCGGAGTGAGCGCGCCAGAGCCTGCGGCCCCACGGGCCGAGACAGCGCCGGCCGCCGAGTCGCATCCCCGCCTGCGCGTCTACTCGGACGGTGCGGCGCGGGGCAACCCAGGTCCTGCGGGTGCGGGCGCCGTGCTGGTGGACCCCACGGGAAACGTGGTGGCCCGGCTCGGGCGCTTCCTCGGGACGCAGACGAACAACTGCGCCGAGTACATGGGCCTGCTGCTGGGCCTGAAGCACGCGCAGTCCCTGGGCGCGCGCGAGGTGGACGTCTACGCCGACAGCGAGCTGCTCATCCGCCAGCTCGGCGGACGCTATCAGGTGAAGAGCCCCACGCTGCGTCCCCTGTACGAAGAGGCGCAGAAGTTGCTCAAGGGCTTCACCAAGGTGAAGCTGCACCACGTCCCCCGCGCGCAGAACGCCGAGGCGGACGCGATGAGCAACCGCGCCATCGACGAGCGGATGTAACCGCGAGGGCGGGCGTCAGTCCTCGTCACCGAAGTAGTCGAGGTCCAGCTTCTTCACCGTGTACGTCGCGACCTCCGTGACTCCGACGCCGTGGTCAATCATCAGCCTGGCGAGCTCGACGCCATTGAGGAGGACGATCTTCTTCTCGATCTGCTTCACGTAGTCGCGCACTTCGCGGGCGAAGTCCGAGGTCGTGATGAGCACACCCTTCCGGGCCCGCTGTCCCTCGAGGCTGCCGGCGAAGGCTTGGACCACGGGCCGGCCGACCGTGTTGGTCCACCGCTTCGCCTGGATGTAGACGACATCGAGCCCAAGGCGGTCTTCCTTGATGATGCCGTCGAAGCCTTCGTCGCCGCTCTGCCCGACGGCAAGTCCAGCGTCCTTGCGGGAGCCGCCGTAGCCCATGGTCCTCTCCAACCCTATTACTCTCAATGATTGTCGTGCCTCAATCCCACGCAATCTGGTCGAAGGTGGCGCGCAGCCTTGCGCCTCGGGCTGGATGCAGGTGTGCGACCCAAGCGATGCGGCCCAGCAGGTGCGCGCGAAAATCGGGATGGCCCTCGGAGTTCTGGCTCGCGGGTCCTCGCGTGCGGCACAGATGGAGGATGGCCTTCAGCCGGTCGTAGTCCGCGCGGGGGACAGAAGGCCGCGTATTCACCACGACGCCCGCGAGCCGCTGCTGGGTCCCTTGAGACATCACCCGCGTCTTCCCAGCGCGCAGCGTGAAGCCCTCCTCGCGGAGAATCTGGCTCACGTAGCGCAGCAACTTGTGCGTGCGCCGAGCCAGCGCGTCCCCTCCCGAGAACGCCAGGTCATCCGCGTAACGCGTGTAACGCGCGCCCATCGCCGTCGCGAGCGCGGACAACCGCACGTCGAGCCGGTACGCCGCGAGGTTCGCCAGCGCGGGCGACGTGGGGGCCCCTTGAGGCAGGTGACGCGATTCGAGCCGCCGTGCCAGACGCCAGCGCGCATCCGCCTCGGAGATGGACTTGGGCTGACGTACCTGTGCCAACACCGCCTGGGGCGTTCGGTTCGTGCAGAGCCCCGCGAGCGCGCTCGCCACGCCGTCCGGATATCCCGCCGTGCGGAACACCGCCCAGATGCGCGCAGGCCGCACGGAGAAGAAGAAGTCCTCCAGGTCCACGCGCACCACCACCGCCTGCCCTGTGTGGGGCTCCGCGAAGCTGCGGACGCTCCGCCCCGCGACGAAGCCATGCGCCGCGTCGTGCGGTGGGATGGGGTCCAGGATGCCGTGGAGCACCTTCCGCTGGGCCAGCGCCAGGTCCAACCCCGGCTGCTCCAGGAGTCGCTCACCGCCGCTGCGCTTCGGAATCCAGGTGTACCGGTAGCGCCGCCACCGCCCCGGCTTGGACGTGCGCTCGATGCCCGGCCCATCCGCCAGCCAATCCAACTGCGCCCCCGTCACGCCCAGCCAGTCCGCGAGGTCCGCCTGGGTCGGCAGCGAAGGCACGGGCCATGGCTGCCGGTCCATTCGTGGCTCGGAGGTCATCCAGCGCACGATGCGAGCCCGTGCCGGAGGGTCCACGAAGCCCTTCGAAAACACGGGCCGCGAAGCCAGCACCTCCGCGAGCAACTCCAGCCGCGCATGCGGCGGGCGCGGGAAGAAGAGCATCGCGCTCCGGGCCAGCGACAACACCCAGGGAGCCCGTCCTCCGACAGCCTCCGAGCCCCGTGCAACGAGGCCCTTCAACGTCCAAGGCCCCGCCAGGAACGCGGACGCGAGCCCCTGTGCCACGGCGCGCCGCTCACTCATCGTCCGGACTCACACCATGCGGCGGCATGGCCCCACCTGTCGTGTCTGGCGTGGCAGCGCCTGCGGCTTGCCGCAGTGTCTGCCTCGCGTGACGGTATGCTCCTGATGAGTTGTCCCCGGGGGTACCCCGGAGAGGCAGTGGACCGCATCTTCACGGACCATCTACCCGCTGGGTGTCCAAGCCGCCGCATGGCCCGCCGACGGTACACGCCGCACTTTCAAAAAGAAAATGCCGGGTGCGCAGGCCGCTTGTGTCGGGAGCAGACGGTGATTGAGTTGCAACCCGTGACGTCCTCTTCCGATACGCAGCGCGCCATCCAAGCTGTCTGGAGAATCGAGTCCGCCCGGCTCATCGCCGGTCTCGCGCGGATGGTGCGCGACGTGGGCC
This sequence comes from Pseudomyxococcus flavus, assembly GCF_050038885.1. NCBI lineage: Bacteria > Pseudomonadati > Myxococcota > Myxococcia > Myxococcales > Myxococcaceae > Pseudomyxococcus > Pseudomyxococcus flavus. Next base: position 1,220,824 of record NZ_CP143624.1, read on the forward strand.
GCGCGGAAGAGCTCGCGCAGGACGCGCTCGTCGCCGCGCTGGAGCGGTGGCCGGAGTCGGGCGTTCCGGACAACCCGGGCGCGTGGCTCATGGCCACCGCCAAGCGCCGGGCCATCGACGAGCTGCGCCGGGGCAAGCTCCTCGATCGCAAGCACGAGGAGCTCGGGTTCGAGCTGGAGGCGCTCCAGGGCTCGACCGCGCCCGACCTCGATGCCGCGCTCGACGACACCGTCGGTGATGACCTGCTGCGCTTGATGTTCGTCGCCTGTCACCCCGTGCTCTCCATGGAGGCGCGGGTGGCGCTCACGCTTCGCCTGCTCGGAGGCCTGACGACCGAGGAGATCGCGCGCGCGTTCCTCGTCCCCGGTCCCACGGTGGCCCAGCGCATCGTTCGGGCCAAGCGGACGCTCGCGGAGGAGCGCGTCCCCTTCGAGGTGCCCCAGGGCGAAGCACTGGCCGCTCGTCTGTCGTCCGTGCTGGAGGTCATCTACCTCGTCTTCAACGAGGGATACTCCGCGACGGCCGGTGACGACTGGATGCGGCCCGCGCTCTGCGAGGAAGCGCTCCGGCTCGGCCGAATCCTGGTGGGGCTGGCACCTCAGGAGCCGGAGGTCCATGGGCTCGTCGCGCTGATGGAGCTTCAATCATCGCGCTCGCGGGCGCGCATCGGGCCGAAGGGCGAGCCCGTGCTGCTCCTGGAGCAGAACCGGGCCCTGTGGGACCAGCTGCTCATCCGCCGGGGCCTCGCGGCGCTCGACCGGGCCGAGGCGCTGGGAGGCACCCAGGGCCCCTACGCGCTCCAGGCCGCCATCGCCGCCTGCCACGCCCGGGCGCGCACGCCCGAGGCCACGGACTGGGCGCGCATCGCCGCGCTCTACGACACCCTGGTCCAGGTCATCCCCTCCCCCGTCGTGGAGCTGAACCGCGCCGTCGCCCACGCCATGGCCTTCGGCCCAGCGGCGGGCCTGCCCCTCGTCGAGGACCTCGCCTCGGAGCCATCGCTCCGGGCCTACCACCTCCTGCCGAGCGTCCGGGGAGACCTGCTCGCGAAGCTCGATCGGCTCGACGAGGCGCGAGCGGAGTTCGAGCGCGCCGCCGCCCTCACCCAGAACAACCGTGAGCGCGCCTTGCTCCTGGAACGGGCCGCCGCCTGCGCCCGGGGCGTCGCGCCGTCATAGCGGACTGCCCTCCTCCGCCGACCGCGCGGCCCCTGGCCCCACGGGATGGGCGCCTCGGAGTGGACCACCCCCGCCCGGCTGTTGTAAGCGCAAGGTGCCGGAGCGGCCCGGGTGAACGCCGGTCACCGCAGTCATGGGTGGCGGGAGGAAAGTCCGAGCTCCAGAGGGCAGGGTGCTGGCTAACGGCCAGTCGAGGCGACTCGCAGGAAAGTGCCACAGAAAACAAACCGCCCGTTCCGAAAGGGGCGGGTAAGGGTGAAACGGTGCGGTAAGAGCGCACCGCGTCCGGGGTGACTCGGACGGCACGGTAAACCCCACCTGGAGCAAGAGCCAATAGGAGCGCGTCCTCCGCCGTACGGGAGGACAGGGATGGCCCGTCCCATGCGTTCGGGTTGCTCGCTGATGAGGCCCCTGGGCAACCAGGGCCCTAGACGAATGTTCACCGCCCATCCCGAAAGGGGTGGGAACAGAACTCGGCTTACACGGCCGCTCCGGTCTTTTTCTTCCGCCCGCCGCTCAGCGCGCCACGGGCACCTGCCCCAGCAGCACGCGGTCCTTGCCGTCGTTGCGCACGGCCTTCGGATTGAGGATGCGCAGCCGCGAGTCCGTGCGCGGCTCCCACAAGCCCAGCCAGATGTTCAGCGCCCGGGCCGGCGTGCCGGGCGGCACGTAGACGGAGAACTCGTCCTTCACCGTCTCACCGGGCTTCCACTGCGACGTGGGGAGCATGCCGCCCGCGGGCTTGTGGTCCACGTTGATGCGCTCGGCGCGGCCGTCCGCGTCCTCCACGTGGACGAAGACGATGTAGTCGTCGTCGATGGGCTGGAGCACCTTGAAGTAGAGCGCCACCTTCGCCTGGTCTCCGGGCGTCAGCCGGCCCGGCTCCACCGTGGCCCCCACCAGCTCCACCTTGCCCCCCAGGTTGGCGCCGTTCTTCACGGACAGGGGCGGGACCTGGGTGACGGTGGCCGCGCGGCGCTCCTTCTCGCTGGCGCCGCCGGGCGCCTCGACGATGCAGGCGCTGCCGAGCAGAAGGACCGACGGAAGCAGGACACAGGAGGGCTTGAGACGCATGACGACCGGGTTCTACCCGGCCACGGGCGCTGCATCCACCGGCGCGTTGGTGTATGCGAGGCCGCGCACATGAAGACGCCCAACGCCCTCGACGTCCTGACCGCGCAGGTGCCGCCCGCGCCCCCTCCCGCCCCCACCCCGGGTGGGGAGACCACGCAGCCGGGCACCGGCACCCCTCCCACGGACGGCTCTCCCGTGGGCGATGTCGTCGGCATTGGCGCCGCCGCCCTCTTCGTCCTGCTGATGGTGCTGGCCGCCCGGAAGCTGTTCTTCCGCAAGCGCCCCGAGGAGAAGAAGCCCACCGTCCCGCCCCCGGCGGAGAAGCCCGCCCTCCCGGCCGAGAAGCCCCAGCTGCGCGTGGAGCTGCCCCCCTCCGAGGCCGAGGCCGCCCGCCTGCGCGAGGCCGAGGAAGCCCATGCGCGCGCCGAGGCCCTGGCCCGTCAGCGCGCCGAGGCCGCCCAGGCCGCCCGCGCCGCCACCGACGCCGCCGAGCGCGCGCGGCTGGAAGCCGAGGCCCGTGCCCTCAAGGAGCGCGAGGAGGAGGAGAAGCGCGCCGAGTACCGCGCCAAGAAGGCCGCCGACGACGAGGCCCGCGAGCGGCGCAAGCGCGAGCAGGCCGAGGCCCAGCGGCTGGCGGAAGAGGAGCGCGCCCGCGAGGCCGCCGCCGCCGAGGAGGCCCGCCGCGCCGAGGAGGCCGCCGCGCGCGCCAAAGTGGAGGCCGAGGCCGGCCGCACCCTGGCCCAGGGCCTGGACAAAACGAAGAACCAGGGCTTCATGGCCCGGCTCAACGGCCTCTTCGGCCAGCAGCGCCAGGTGGACGAGTCCGTGCTGGCGGAGCTGGAGGAAATCCTCTTCACCGCAGACATCGGCGTGCGCACCGCCAACCACCTGGTGGAGGTGGCGCGCGAGAAGCTCAAGCGGAATGAGCTGAAGGACCCCGAGCGCATCAAGAGCCTCATCCGCGACGAGGTCGCCCGCATCTGCGACCTCCCCGTGCCGCGCTCGCTGGAAGGCGGCGGCCCCCCGCACGTCGTCATGGTGGTGGGCGTCAACGGCGCCGGGAAGACGACCACCATCGGCAAGCTGGCCTCGAAGCTCACCGGCTCGGGCAAGAAGGTGGTGCTCGCCGCGGGCGACACCTTCCGCGCCGCCGCCACCGAGCAGCTCGACGAGTGGGCCCGGCGCGCCAACGCGGAGCTGGTGAAGGGCGTCGAGGGCGGAGACCCGAGCGCCGTCGTCTTCGAGGCCGCCAAGAAGGCGAAGGAAGAAGGCGCCGACGTCCTCATCGCGGACACCGCCGGCCGGCTCCACACCAAGGCCCCGCTCATGGAGGAGCTGAAGAAGGTCAAGCGCGTCATGGACAAGGCCCTGCCCGGCGCGCCCCATGAGGTGCTGCTGGTGCTGGACTCCACCAACGGCCAGAACGCGATTCAGCAGGCCAAGCAGTTCCACGAGGCGGTGGGTGTCACCGCCATCGCCCTGACGAAGCTGGACGGCACCGCCAAGGGTGGCGTCGTCATTGGCATCTGCGACGAGCTGAAGCTTCCCGTCGTCTGGGTGGGCGTGGGCGAGAAGGCGGCCGACCTGCGCCGCTTCGAGCCGCGCGAGTTCGTGCAGGCCCTCTTCGACTGAGGGCCCGGCTCACTGCCCCATCAGCCCGGGGATGAGCTGCTCCATCAGCTCCTTCGTCTGGGCGTCGAGCTCCTGGAAGGCCTCGAACCCCGGCATGCCTTGGAGCGCCTCCATGTCCATGCCCTGGAGCGCCTCCAGGGACTCCAGCCCTTCGAGTCCCTCGAAGCCTTGCAGCAGCGACTCCAGCCGGGGCTTGCCCAGGTCCTCGTCCCCCTTGGCCTCGCGCCACCAGCGCGTGCGCAGCCGCTCCAGCGCGCTCGCGTTGGCGGGGCTCGCCTTCGCCAGCTCCTTCGTGAAGCACTCCTTGCACGTCCACTTGAAGCGGTAGGTGTCGACGTAGGCACGCAGGGCCTTGAAGAAGGCCGCGTCGCCCACGAGCTTGCGCGAGGCGTGGTGTAGCAGCGGCGCCTTGCCGTAGACGAGCGCGCCGTACTCGAACTCGTCCGCGAAGTGGCCGGTGGGCCGGTCCGCCCGGCCGTCCTTCCCGCCCGTCATCCGGTACAAGTGGTACTGCCCCACCAGCGTCTCCTGACGCATCGTCTCCGCCACCTTCTTGCCGTGCTTCCACTCGAGGTAGAGGAGCGCGGCGTACTGGGCCAGCGACTCGTCCACCACGGGCTCCAGGATGGGGTCCGAGCCCACGAGGCTCGCGAAGTACTGGTGCGCCACCTCGTGCGCCACCGTGAACTCCAGCGTGCGCTCCATGGCCCCGTTCATCTGCGCCAGCACGCCCCCTCCACCGGCACCTTGCCCCAGCATGCCCATCAGGGCCTCCAGGTCCTCCGCGCCCGGCATGCTGCCCATCAGCTCCGAAGCCCCCGCCGCGCCCCGGTACAGCGACGTGGCGATGGTGACCAGCCCCGGGAACTCCATGCCTCCCGCGCCGTCGGTCAGCGGTGCCTGCACGACGCGGAAGTGCGTGTAGGGCAGCGGCCCCAGGCGGCGCTCGAACTCGGTCAGCATCGACGTGGCGTACTTCAGCACGCGCTCACCCGCGGCCTGGTCCGCCGCCACGTAGTGACTCTCCACCGTGACGCCATTCACGGTGGCGGTGGAGCTCGCGTAGCCCCGCGACACGAGGATGGGGAAGTCCCGCACCGCGGCGGCCGCGAAGGCGAAGCGCACCCGCCCGTCCCGCTCCGGCACTTCCCCCATGGGGACGCCCGTGGCGTGCACCGCCCAGCCCGAAGGCACCGTGATGGTGGCCAGCACGTGGGCGGGCTCGTAGAGCCCCAGGTCGCCAATGCCCTGAGGCCCGTCCCAGGGCCGCCCCGCCGCGTCCACGGGTGGCACCTGGGGCACCACGCCCACCAGGCTGATGAAGTCCGGCGAGGCGGAGAAGGCCCCATGGTCTCCTCCGGAGGACCGACCGCCCCCGCGCCCCGAGAGCAGGCCCAGCACACCACCGGACGCCCCCGTCGAGGGCGCGGCGGCCCGGGGCACCAGGCCCTCCACCGCGACGTCCAGCACCGCGGCCGCGCCGGGCGGAATGGGCTCTGCCTCCAGCGGCAGCCGGTACAACGTGGGCTCCGGCCGCTCCAGCCGGACGGGCTGTCCGCTCAGCTTGGCGTCGGACAGCGTCACCCGGCGTCCCTGCGCGTTGGGCGTCAGCCGCAGGTAGAGCTCCGTGAGCGGACGCTTTCGGGCCAGCACCTCCACCTGCACCCGGCCCTTCACCACGCGCATCTCCGGGTCCACCTCCAGCTGCACCCGGTAGCGCGGCAGTTCCTCCAGGGGCCCCAGCGCCTTCGCGGCCCGCTCCCGCTCGGAGGGCTTCAGGTGCTGCAGGCACAGCTGCACCTCGGGGGAGACTTCGGGCGCCGCGGGCGCATTGCCCCAGGCCGGTGTCCCGGTGAACGCACACCACAGCAGGCACCCGTACAGGAAGGTCCGCATGCGGCCATGCTAATTGAGCCTGGACACCCCTGCTCATCTACCCTGGACTCCTCATGCACTCTCGAACGCTCGTGCTGGCCGCCACCCTGGGACTGATGGCTTGTGCGCGGCAGGTACCCGCCTCGACCAGGCCCGCCTCCACTTCGACCGCGCCTCGCGCCGTTCGGCTTCTGCTGGACACCCCCGCCCAGGAGACCCACACCCTCACGAAGCTGCGCGAGGACGTGGAGGTGGACTCGACCGAGGGCGAGCGCACCCCGCGCGTCGTCGCCACCGGACAGACGCCCACCCTGAGCCTCGACGGGAACCGCGCACGCCTCTACGGAGACGCGCAGGGCACGCTCGGCTTCGCCGTGGACAACTTCCTCCTGCTGGAGGTGCTGGATGCCAATGGCAAGGTGACCCGGCGCGCCACGGTGGGCTTCACCGAGGCCGTGCATATGGAAAGGGACCAGGTCGACAGCGTGGGACGGCGGGCCTTCAACTTCGAGCCCGGCGAGGTGGACATCACCGCCCTGCTGCCCGAATCGGCGCCCTTCCAGGTTCGCGCCACCGCGCTGGACACGTGGGGCGTGGGACGGGTGAGCGACGTGTACCTGGTGCTCGCGCCAGACAGCCGCGACGACGAGGACGACCTGCGCGGGCAGTGAGTCGAGCCCCCGTAGGCTTCCGGCGCGCGCCTCGCCCGCGACCGCGAAGCACCAGGGCACGCCCTGTGGCGTTGCCCCCCTCAGTAGGCGCCAGGCCAATCCGCGGTGATGCGCCTCTCAGCGAGGCGCCAGGCCAATCCGCGGCGATGCGCCTCTCAGCGAGGCGCCAGGCCAATCCGTGGCGCTCCGCCTCTCAACGCGGTGCCAGACCACAATCCGCCGCGTAGCAGCCGTCAGTGAGGCGCCAGGGCACAACCCGCGGCGATGCGCCTCTCAGCGGGGCGCAAGCCACACGACCATTGACTCAGAGGTAGATGGTCCCAGCGGGCGTGCGCTCCTGGAGTCCCCCACCGCCGCCCGCGGTACTCCGCCCCTCCATCGGGGGCGGATGCCGCAGGGCCTGAATCAGAAGCGGATGGCCCCGGCGGGCGCGGGCGCCTGGAGCCCTCCGCCACCGCCGCGCACCGAGCGGACGCCGCCCAGCACGGCGTCGCAGTCGCCGCCGCACACGTCCGTGGGGCTCAGCGGACTGGCACCGCCGCCCTGCGTGGCCATCACCGCGCCCACCGTTCCGGCGGCCACCACGGCGCCGATGCCGGCCCACACGTACCAGCGGCCGTACCACGGCCTGGAGCTCTCCACCTCCGGCTCCTCCGGCGCATCCGCGAACGACAGGCCCGGCGGCGGCTCCTCGTCGTTGCCGAGCTTGGCGGACGGCTCCAGCACGGGGCTCTTCGGCGCGTCCGCGCTGGCGACGGCAGGCTCCAGCAGCGGCCGCAGGTTGCCGGTCACCTCGTACGTCCTGCCCGCGAACACGGTGACGTTGTGCACGTCAGGCTTGAAGCCCTCCGCGCGGAACTCGATTTCCCGCGAGCCCGGGCGCAGCAGCACGTTCGCCTGCGGCACGGTGCCCACTTTCTGCCCATCCACCAGCACCACCGCGTCCGCCACGTCCGCCGTCAGCGTGGCGAAGCCCATGGTGGCATCCAGCGACACCAGCACCTCCGCCTGCGAGCCCGCCTTCACGTCGATGCGACGGGTGAAGTCCGCGTAGCCCGGGCGACGCACCAGCAACTGGTGCTCTCCCGGCTTCACCTCGACGGGGACGACGGCCGCGGACAGCACGCCGAACTCCTTCCCGTCCACGAACAGCCTCGCGCCGCGCACGTTGCCGGTGAGGCGGACCAGCACCTCCGTCTTCGCCGGCGTCAACGGCGCCAGCAGCAGGTCGTCCTCGGCGGGCGTCGCCGGCTTCTTGCTCTTCGAGCGCGCCGGCTTCTTGGTGACGCGCGAGGGCTTCTTCTTCACCCTCACCTTGGGCTTCGGCTTCGGCTTCGGGGACTCCGACGGCGTGGTGAGCGGCGCCAGGAAGTCATCGTCCTGCGCGAGCGCGGAGGCCGGGGCCGCCAGGACAGTCACCAGGGCGAAGACGACGATGCGGTGGAAGCTCATGACGGACCGAAGGTTAGAGAGTCATCCCATGGGAATCAAACAGAGTCCCTGTGCCTTGCGGATTGGGAGAATATCCGCGCCCCATGCACCGCGTCCTGCCTCCACTGGCCCTCGGCATCAGTGTCCTCTCCCTCACCGCGTGCCCCGCCAAGGCGCCGCCCAGGACGGAGCCCGCGCCACCCGCCGCGCCCGCAGTGAAGATTCCCCCTGGCTGCGAGCAGAACCAGGCCGGCGAGTACCACCACGCCGAGAACCCAGCCTTCCGGTACTACGGCGAGGACGACGGCGGAACACTCTCACTCGCCGTGGTGCGCGCACATGATTCCGTGGACTTGGACACCCCGGACGCAGGCTCGCCGTCCATCGTCCTGCGGCGCACGCCCGCGGGCTTCGTGGGCGAGACGCACGCCATCGGCTTCTCCAGCACCGGGACGCCCTGCCCCGTCGTCTTTCCGACAGAAGTGATGCGGTGCGACGACGCGGGCCTGACGCTGCGCTCGGCGACCAGCACCTCCATCGACGAGAACTGCCGCCCCGCCCCCACAGGCGCCCCCAGCGTGCGCCTGGAGCAGGTGCTGCTGCGCGGCGCGCCGGATGCCGGCAGCACGCCCGACGCCGGCACCTAGAACGACGAAGGGGTGAGGCGGCGCGATGCCAGCCTCACCCCGGACCTTCCCAAGAGAAGGATGCTGCTCAGGCCGCGCGGCGGGGCTGCTCGCCGGACGACTCCACTGTGGGGCTCGACTCCACCAGCTTCATCCTGCCGGACAGGCCCTGGAGCAGGCTGGAGCTGCCCACGTACAGGAAGCCCGCCAGGAACAGCACGATGAAGGGCACCGACGTGTAGATGCGCGCGTCGATGGCGAACCACAGCGCGCCGGTGAAGTAGGCCGCGAAGAGCAGCTCCACCAGCGGCAGCAGCGACTTGCTGCCCCGATACGTCTTCTTGACGGTGACAGCCTTCTTGCCCTCGGCGCCCGTCTTCGGCGTGCGCGCGAAGCCCGACTGCTGGTTCAGCAGCGCCTCCGCCACCGCCTTGGCGTTGCTGATGGCCATCCCGATGCCCAGGCTCATGAGGAAGGGCAGGTACTTCACCCGCTCCCAGCCCGTCGCGCCGCGCTCGCGCTGCGCCGCCACGTAGAAGAAACAGACGCTGGCGGTGGCCGTGAGGAAGAAGGGCAGGTCCAGGAAGAGCGTCCCGTACAGGCCGTGCTGGAAGCGCACCACCATGCTGATGGGCATCAGCACCGACAGCAGCACCATCAACAGGTAGGCCATGTTGTTGGTGAGGTGGAAGAAGGCCTCGCGCTTCACCGCCAGCGGCAGGTCGCTCTTGAGGATGGTGGGCAGCAGCTTCTTCGCCGTCTGGATGGAGCCCTTGGCCCAGCGGTGCTGCTGGCTCTTGAAGGCGTTCATGTCCACCGGCACCTCGGCCGGGGAGATGACCTCCGGGAGGAACACGAACTGCCAGCCCTTCAGCTGGGCCCGGTAGCTCAGGTCCAGGTCCTCGGTGAGCGTGTCGTGCTGCCAGCCACCCGCGTCGGAAATCGTCTCGCGGCGCCAGATGCCCGCGGTGCCGTTGAAGTTGAAGAAGCAGCCGGAGCGGTTGCGAGCGGTGTGCTCGATGATGAAGTGGCCGTCCAGGAAGATGCTCTGCGCCTGCGTCAGCAGCGAGAACTCGCGGTTGAGGTGCCCCCAGCGCACCTGCACCATCCCCACCTTGTCGTCCGAGAAGAACGGCACGGTGCGCATCAGGAAGTCAGGGCTGGGCACGAAGTCCGCGTCGAACACCGCCACGAACTGGCCCTTGGCCAGCTTCAGGCCGTTCTCCAGCGCGCCGGCCTTGAAGCCCTGGCGGTTGGTGCGGTGGATGTAGACGATGTCGTGGCCCTTCTGGCGCTGACGCTCCACGCAGGCCCGGGCGATGGCGCACGTCTCGTCCGTCGAGTCGTCGAGGACCTGGATTTCGAGCAGGTCGCGCGGGTAGTCGATGCGGCACACCGAATCAACCAGGCGCTCCACCACGTACATCTCGTTGAAGATGGGGAGCTGGATGGTGACCTTGGGCAGCGTCGCGAGCGCACCCTTTGGCGTCGGCAGCTTGAACTTGTGCCGGTAGTACAGGAACGCCATCCGGTACCTGTGCGAGCCGTAGACTCCCAGCACGCACAAGAGGCTGAAATAGACGCCCAGGAAGATGATCTCGACGGTGGTCATCGGTGACGCTCAACCCCTGCCACAGCCCAGAGGGCCTGCGGTCCTTCCGTGCGGGGGTGGCTCAGCCGATTCCACCTCGCGCGAACCGCCGCCAGATGGGTCCTCTGAACCCCCACATCGTATGTACCCGAAAAGACAAGGTTTTGACCTTCGGGGAGTGATCGGCGCCGGACAATAGGAATGCGTTCGAGGCCGTGTCAAACTATTCCCCGGATTTGAACGTTCCGTTCACGGGGTTCTGACACCCTGCGTCACTCCTGACACACCCGGCTTGTGCCCCTGGCGCCGGGGTTGAAACAACGCCAGGGGTTGACCGACCTGAGGGGTCAGCTCACGGCACGGCGCGGTTCGGCCAGGGCCGGAAGGACCTCCTCCACTGCGGGTGCGTCCAGCACGCCCGCCTCGTCACGGGTGGCGAGCTCCAGGATGCGCTCGGTCAGCGACGCGAAGTCCAGCCCGGCCCTTGCGGCGATTTTCGGCAGCAGGCTGGTGGGGGTGAAGCCCGGCAAGGTGTTCACCTCCAGGATGACGTCGTTCTCCGTGTCGGAGCACAGCAGGTCCACCCGCGCCTGCCCGCGGCAGCCCAGCGCGCGGTACGCCGCCAGCGCCAGCGCCTCCACGTTGGCCACACGCGTCGGGGACAGCCGGGGTGGGCAGAAGTACATGGCGCCGCCCTTGTACTTGGCATCGAAGTCGAAGCCCTCGCGCGGCGTGGCCACCTCGCAGCTGCCGAGCACCTGGCCCCCCAGGATGCCCACCGTCACCTCGCGCCCCGCCACGAAGCGCTCCACCAGGGCCTCGCCGCCGAAACGGCACGCCTGAGCCACCGCGGGCGCCAGCGCCTCCGGCTCACGGACCACGGCCAGGCCCACCGACGAGCCGCCATGCGCGGGCTTCACCACGCATGGGAAGCCCAGGTCGCCGTGGAGGGTCAGGGCACGCCCGGCGTCCTCGCGCGCCACGGTGTAGCCCTGGGGCGTGCTGAGGTTGTGCAGACGGAAGAGCCGCTTGGCGAAGGGCTTGTTCATGGCCAGCGCTGACGCGAGCACGCCGGAGCCCGTGTACGGCAGCTCCAACAGCTCCAGCAGGCCCTGCACGCGCCCGTCCTCGCCCATGCGCCCGTGCAGGGCGACGAAGGCCACGTCCAGCTCGGCCGCGCGCAGTGCCCGGTCCAGGCCAGGGCCCGCGAAGATGCGGGTCACCTGGTGCCCTCGGGACTCGAGCGCCGCCACCACGGCCTCTCCCGTCTTGAGCGAAATCTCCCGCTCCTCGCCCCACCCGCCCATCAGCACTCCCACGCGCTTGCCCATGTCGATGATGCCTCCTGGGCGGGGTGCAGAGCACGGAGGATGCCAAGCACGGCGCGTCTCGTGGGAAGCAACAGCGCGTGCGGTCTCCCTCTGGAAGTGGGGCTGGCGCGGGTGGGCGACGGACGAGCGGGCGTGTCCTCCCGGCCACGCCGCGGCCCGGTGACCACGGACGTGGCCAGATGAGGAGCCACGGCGCCCCGACGCCCCCGGATCGAGGTACCCGCGTGTGGCAGCCCCCGAAGGCGCAGCCAGGGTTCGGGCTTGGTGACTACAGTCACGTCACGGGAACCGAGTCGCGCGTCCTCGACTCCAGAAGCGTCACGATGCGGGGGCCGTTCCCAGGCAGGCGCGGTGCGCACTCAGCGACCACGAGAGCAGCCCGTTCAAGCGCTGCGCCCCGAGGCGAGGCCCATGCCGGACACCTCTCATGGGACGTCAGCTCGCAACGCGGCTCGACGCGGCCCAGGTAGCCACACCAGCGTCAGCGTACCGCCGCAAACCGCGAGGCTCGCCACCGCCCCGTCGCCATACGGCCAGCGTGCCGCCGCAACTCAAAGGCCCGACATGGCCCCGTCGCCACACGGCCAACGTGCTGCCGCAACTCAGAGGCGAGGCCCAACCAGGCCCGGTCGCTACACCAGCGACAGCGTGCCGCCGCAACTCAGAGGCGCGGCTCGACACGGCCCGGTAGCCCCACCAGCGTCAGCGCGACACCCCACCTCGCCGAGGCGCGACGCGGGCCATGCCGTGACGGGCGCGGCTCGCGCAGAGGAGCCGCCCCCGAACTTCACACGAGAGGCGCTCAGCTCGTCGGATGGTCCGGCAGGGTCTCCACGGGCCCTGCATCCGGGTCCGTCTCACCAGGCCCTGCATCCGGGTCCGTCTCACCGGCATCACCGGCGCCCGCGTCAGGGTCGAGCCCCGCGTCGGGGTCGAGCCCCCCGTCCGTGCCGGCATCCGCACCGCCGTCGGGCGGAGTCGTGCCATCGGACGTGCACGCGTTGTCGACACAGGTGTAGCCCTCGAGGCAGCGGTTGAACTCATCGCAAGGCTGCCCCTCCTCGTCGAAGTCGACGAGGAGGCTGCACGCGGACAGCCCGCTACCCAGGGCCACGGAGACAAGGAGGTTTCTCAAAGGACGGCGCATGGCTAGTAGTTCCGGAGATCGTCTTCGTCGAGAGCAGGCCGCTTCTTCTCTTCCTGACGCCGCCGCTCCTCTTCCCGCCGCCGCTCTTCCTGCTCGCGCTGCGCCGCGGCCTCCTCCTGCTTGCGCCGCTCCTCCAGCTCCTTGCGCTGGCGCTCCACCTCTTCGCGGCGCTTGCGGAGCTCTTCCTCACGCTGACGCGCTTCTTCCTCCTGCGCGTTCTTGCCCGCCTCCTTCTGGGTCGAAGCAGGCGTCGTCTGGGCCGGAGGCGGTGGCATGGGCAGCGCCTCCTTCATCGTGGAAGAGTCCTCCTGCGCGGCGGGCACCGGCGTCGGCGCGGGACGGCTCGAACGGGACGAGGCCTTGGAGCTGCTGCCACCGCCGCCGTTCGCGAAGGCGAAGTAGCCGCCCACGCCCGCGGACGCGAGCCCCAGGAGGATGCCGAGGTCGGCCACCAGCGCGTACGACTTGCCGGTGCTCTTGAGGTCCTCGGCGCGGCTGCTGTTCTGGACCGCGCGCTTGAAGTCATCCGACTTCGCGGAGGCCTCCATGCCGAAGTAGACGCCGCCAGCCAGCAGCGCCACACCGGTGGCCATCAGCACGTAGCCCACCGTGCGGCGCGTGCTGCTGACCCCGGTGGAGAAGTGCGTCACCGGCTTGCCACCCTGCCGCGGCGCATCAGCGCTCACGAGCTGAGCGAGCAGCGCCTGCGAACCCTCCGCCAGCGCCTCGCCGCGCGGCACCGTCCCCAGCGCGTACGCCTGGTTGTGGCCATCCGACACGTCCAGCCGGACGCCCGTCACCGCCAGCGGCCCGGCGCCAGCGCCACCACGCACCAGCAGCGCCAGCACCTGAGGCACGCCCGCGAGCGTGCCCAGCTCGCGCAGCGCCTGGTCCCGCTCGGGGCCCTCCGGCTTGCGCGCCACCTGCTCCGAGAGAAGCTGCAGGCCGGTCGCCGAAGGCAGCGGCGCCAGGGTGAGGTTGGCCTCGCCCTCGCGCTCCCGGCGCTGGTTGGTCGCGAAGCCCGGCGCCACCACCGTCACGTAGTGGTCCGCCGGCGTGAGGCCGGTGATGTCCACCGGCGAGATGCCACGGAACTGGCCGTCCACGAACACCTGGGCGGGCACCGGCTCGGTGCTCACGCGCAGGGTGCTCTTCGTGCCCGTCAGCACCGCCTTCCGTTCCTTCTCGACGAAGGTCATCTCCTCCGGCGGGAAGTAGTTGGGCGAGAAGCGCGCCTCGGGGTTCAGCGCCAGCGCGGTGCGAATCTCCAGCTGCGCGGCGGTGTTCTCGCCGTTCGCCACCTGGGACGCGGCCTTCATCACCCGCGCGCGGCTCAGCTCGGTGAAGCGCAGGGAGAGGTCCGCCCCCTCGTAGGCGCGCACCGCCTTGTCGAAGAGCACCAGCGCCTTCTCGGTGTCGAGCTCGTCATAGGCGCGCTGCCCCGCCTTCATCGCCTCGGCGCCCTCGGCCTCGCGGGCCTGGCGCTCGCGCAGCCCCTCCGCGTCCAGGGCATCCGACAGGCGCACCAGCTTCAGCCGTCCGGAGCGCGCCACCGCCTGCTCCGCCTCGCGCGCCAGCCGGGCCGCGTCCGCCCGGGCGGTCGCGTCCAGCGCAATGGCCACCACGGTGACCGCTGGCGCATCCGCCGGAGCCTCGGCCGTGGCCGCGCTCAGGGCCCCAGGCACCAGCCGCGTGGACACGGGCGTCTGCGCCGCCGCGGGTCCCACGGCCAGCAGCCCCACCAGCCATCCACTCAACGCGGCGTGAGCCGCTCGCACTTTCGATGGTCGCATCACTCGTTCACCTTTGGCTCGTCGTGCATCAAACGGACTGCACGGCGAAAAGCAAGAGAGAAGGAGTCCTCAGCGACCCGCGGCCCGGGCTGGCACGCGCGAGGGAGCGGAGGCCACGCCATGGAGATAGTCCAAGGCGACCCGCAAGGGATAGTCCTCGAGCTTCGCGGTGACGTCCCAGGGCTTGAGGCCCTCGGGCAGTCCTCGCGGCTCGGGCGCCGCGGGCTCGCTCGTGACCGAGGGCTCTGCGCGGAAGTGACGCTGGAGGTCCTTCTCGCGCACCACGTTACGCGGCACCTTGCCACCGGGCTCGTCGGGGACGAGGAAGTCCGGGGTGATGCCGCGCTCCTGGATGCTGCGCCCCTTGGGCGTGTAGTAGCGCGCGATGGTCAGCTTCAGGCCCGAGCCATCCTCCAGCTCGATGACCGTCTGGACGCTGCCCTTGCCGAAGGTGGGCGTGCCCATGATGGTGGCGCGGCCGTGGTCCTGGAGCGCACCCGCCACGATTTCGGACGCGGAGGCGCTGCCCGCGTTGACCAGCACCACCACGGGGTAGTCCTTCTCCGTGTCGCGGTCCTTGCTGCGCTCCATCGTGCCGCCACGACCGTCACGCCCCCGGGTGGAGACGATGGGCAGGTTGCCCGGCAGGAACCGGTCGCTCACCGCCACCGCTTGGTCCAGGAGCCCGCCCGGGTTGTTGCGCAGGTCCAGCACCAGGCCGCGCAGCTCCTTGCCGCCGTTGAGCCCGCGCAGCCGCTCCAGCTCCTTGCGCAGGTACAGGTCCGTGCGGTCCTGGAAGTTCTTCACCTTCACGTGGCCGATACCGCCGTGAAGGGCCCCCTCCACGGAGACGATGCGGATGTGGTCGCGGATGATGGCGATCTCCCGCGGGGCGGTGAAGCCCTGGCGCATGACGGTCAGCAGCACGCGGCCGCCGGCCGGGCCGCGCATCTTCTGCATCGCGCGCGCCACGTCCATGCCCTCGGTCCGCTCGCCGTCGATGGCCACCAGCTCGTCGCCGGCCTTGATGCCCGCGCGCGCCGCGGGCGTGTCGTCGATGGGGGCCACCACCACGATGCGCTCGCCCTTGCGCGCGATCTCCATGCCCAGGCCCCCCCACTCGCCCGAGGTATCGATTTTCATCTCCCGGAAGACCTCCGGGGGGAGGAACACGGTGTGCGGATCCAGCGTCTCCAGCATGCCCTGGATGGCGCCGTACATGAGCCGCTGGCGGTCCGGCGGCTCCACGTAGTTGTTCTCCACGTAGGAGAGCACCCGCGCGAACACCTCGAGCTGGCGGTACGTGGCGTCGTCGCGCTCGGCCTTCTCCGCGCTCGTCGCGGCGCCTCCGCTCTTCCGGGGCGGCTCGGCGGCATCCGCCGAGGAGACACACAGGAGAGCGAAGGCGGCCAGCGCCGCGCGCCACGGCTGGGAGGAACCCGTCACGTCGGTACGTCCTTTCCCGGGAAGGCCCCGGAAGGCTCCGTACCAGTCTACCCGGCCGTCACAGCTCCGCCGAGTCGGCGAAACGCACCAGGTGCGAGACCAGCTCGTCCGGGCGCTCCAGCTGCGGCACATGCCCGAAGCCATCCACCACCCGCACCTGGGCATGGGCAGGCAGGTGGGCGCGGTACCAGTTCAGCGTCTCCGAGGGCAGCAGCCGCTCGCTGCCGCCCCACAGGAACAGCACCGGCATGGCCAGGTTGCGCACCTGCTCGGGGGCCAGGCAGGCGCGCGTGGCCAGCGCCTCCGCGGTCAACGCCCGCACGGTGGGCGTGTCGTAGAAGTGGCGCAGCTCGTACGCGAAGAGCAGCGCGGGCAGCGGCGGGCGGTGGAACAGCCGCCGCGTGAAGGCGCGCGCCTCCGCGGGCGACTTCACGGCGAACGAGTTGAGCAGCGCGGTGTTCTCCGCCTCCGGCAACTCCGCGCCCGCGGGGGCCACCAGCGCCAGCGCGCGCACCCACTGCGGGTGCTCCGCCGCCAGGTTCACCGCCATGGCGCCCCCCAGCGAGTTGCCCACGACGAAGGCCGGCGCCTTCACCACCTCCTCCACGTAGGCGCGCAGCACCTCGAACTGGTTGCGCACGCACACCTCACCGCCGCAGTACTCGACGGAGAAGCCATGGCCCGGCAGGTCCGGGGCGAACACGCGGGAGAACCGCTTCGCCATCCCGAAGAGGGTGCGCCCGAAGCCGTTGGCGGAGCCGCCCAGTCCGTGCACCAGCACCACCGGCGGCCCCTTGCCTTGCCCCGTCAACGCATAGTGGTGCACGTCCTGACCACCGACACGCACCGTCGAGGACTCGACACCACGCGCCACCAGCATGTGCCGCAGCGCCTTTTGCATTCCGCCCATCAGGTCCATGCGCTCGACTGCTCCTCGCAGAAGTGTCCCTGGACAATAACAACGGGCCCTCGGCCTTGCCGCATTGCGTCAGGGTGCCGGGCTCAGCCAGAGGGCGGGGTCGACTGCCTGGCCGCCCTTGCGAACCTCGAAGTAGAGGTAGGCGCCCTTGAGGGAGCCGGTATCCCCCACCTCCCCCACGACGTCTCCCGGGAACACCATGGCGCCCAGCTCGGGAAGGATGGAGGACAGGTGGGCCATGAGGGTGTGGTAGCCGTCCCCGTGGTCCAGGATGAGCAGGTTGCCGTAGCCGCGCAGCGAGCCCGCGTAGGCAACGGTGCCTTCGGCCACCGCCCGCACCGGCGTGCCCGCCTTGGCGCGGATGTCCAGGCCCTTCTGGACGGTGACGGTGTTGAAGCGCGGATTGACGACCTTGCCGAAGCCCACCTCCACCACGCCCTCCACGGGCCGGGGAAGCTTGCCGCGCAGCGCGCCGAAGCCGCTCGTGGCGGGCAGCTCCTTCAAGTCCTGCACCACGCGCGTCAGCTCCGCGTCGGCCTGCTCCAGCTCGCGCACCGCGCGCCGGGCCAGCTCCGCCTCGCCCGCGAGCGTCCCCACCACCTCTTCCAGCCCTTCCTGCTGCATGCGGGCCAGCCGCTCCTGCTCCTGGAGGAAGGCCATGCGCGCGGCGAGAGAGGCCTGGAGCCGCTCCAGCTCGCGCGTCGCCTGACGCTGGAGGCGCGCCACGCGCTGCACGGTGCGCAGCAGCTCCAGGTCGCCGGACATGCTGGCCTCCAGCGCCCGCGCGCGCCACACCAGCGCCGCGAAGTCCTCGGCCGACAGCAGCACCTCCAGCGGGCGGCGCCGCATGAGGCGGTAGAGCGTGCGCAGGCGCGGGGACAGCCGCCGCAGTTGCAGCTTCAGCGCCTCGGCCAGCACGGCCTGTTCGCGCTCGGCCAGCAGCACCCGGCGGCGGAACACGGCCAGCTCGCCCTCCAGCGAGCGCACGCGCCGGCGGGAGAAGGCGGCCATCTCCTGCATCAGCTCCACGCCCTCCAGCACGGAGAGCTTCTTCGCCTCCACGAGCGCCAGCGTCGCGCGCTGCGCGGCCAGCCGCTCACGCAGCGCGGCCTGCTCGGCCTCCTCGGGCACCGGCTCCGGCGCGGCGGCCGAGGCGACCGAGGCCCAGAGCCCCAGCGCCAGCACGAGGAGGCACCGGCTCATACGCGGAGGAAGCGCCCCACGGCGACGAAGCTGCCGCCCAGCCCCAGGCCGCAGCCAGCACACAGCAGCTCCAGCGCCAGCCGGGGCTCCACCCACGGCGCCGCGACGCCGGGCCCCAGCAGGAAGGCGAAGAGCGCGCCCAGCGTCGGCCCCAGCACCCGGCCGAAGGCCCACAGGCCGAACAGCGCCACCGCCGCGCCCAGCACGCCTTGAAGCAGGCCCTCCAGGAGGAAGGGCGCCTTGACGAAGCGGTCGGTGGCGCCCACCAGCTTCTGGATTTCAATCTCGCCGCGCCGCGAGTAGATGGCCAGCTGCAGCGTCGCCGCCACGATGACCACGGTGGCGCCCAGCACCACCGCGAAGGCCACCAGCGTGCCGAAGCGCAGCGCCCGGGCGATGGCCGACAAGCGCTGCACCGCGGCCTCGCCGTAGTCCACGCCCGCCACGCCAGGCGCGTCCCGCAGCGCCCGGGCCAGGGACTGGAGCGCGTCCGGATTGCGCCGCTCCGGGGGCACGCGCAGCTCCAGCGACACCGGCAGCGGATTCTCGGGCAGCTCGGCCAGCGCCTCGCCCAGGTCGCCCAGCTCCGTGCGCAGCCGCGACAGTGCCACGTCCGGCGACACCAGCGTCACCACGCCGCCGCTGAGCGTCTCCACGTAGGAGCGCACACCGTGAACCTCGTCCGCGTCCAGCTCGGGCGACAGGTACACCGTCACCTCGACCTCGCCGCCCAGCGAGGCCAGCAGGTTGTCCAGCACCCGCGCCGCGCCCCGGGCCATGCCCGCGGAGAACAACGCGATGGCAATGGTCGTCACCGCGATGAAGTGCACGAAGGGCGACTGCTTCAGCCCCACCGCCGCCGAGCGGCAGAAGTACGTCACCTTCGACAGCGCGCTCATACCACCATCCGGCGCGCCGCCTTGACGCCGTCCTCGTCGGACACAATCTGTCCCCGCTCCAGGCGCACCGTGCGCTTCTGGTAGCGCGACAGCAGCGTCGCATCGTGCGTGGCCACCATCACCGTGGTGCCGCGCACGTTGACCTGGGTGAGCAGGTCCATGATTTCCACCGTGAGTGCCGGGTCGAGGTTCCCCGTGGGCTCGTCCGCCAGCAGGATGGTGGGGTCGTTGACGAGCGCCCGCGCGATGACGACGCGCTGCTGCTCTCCACCCGACAGGCGCAGCGGAAACGAGTCCGCCTTGTGCTCCAGGCCCACCAGCTTGAGCATCCGCCGGACCTTCTCGCGCGCCTCCGCGCGGGGCACGCCCAGCACGTCCAGGGTGAAGGACACGTTGTCCTCCACCGTCCGGTGCGGCAGCAGCTTGAAGTCCTGGAAGACGACGCCGATGTTGCGCCGCAGGTACGGCACCGCGGACTCGCGGATGCGGGCGATGTTGCGGCCGCCCACCAGAATCTGCCCCTTGGTGGCCTTCTCCGCGCAGAAGATGAGCTTCAACAGCGTCGTCTTCCCCGCGCCCGAAGGGCCCGTGAGGAACACGAACTCACCCTTCTCCACGTTGAGGTTGATGTCCGACAGCACCGGTGGGTCACCGGGGTACGCCTTGTATACGTGGAAGAACTGAATCATGGCGGCGCGCGGAAGGCCGCCAACCTAGCACGCCCGGCGAGCCGCCCCCACGCACGCCCCGCGAGAGGGAGCCTCGATGGCCCCCGAGGCCCAGGCAGCCGGGCTGGATGCACGCGCACGACGTGCCGGCCCCGGCTGACGCGCCCCACCCCGAGGCCGCGGGCGCGCGTCAGAAAGGCCTGGCGCGGCACACACACACACGCAGCACCGGAGTGGCACGCAGGTGCCCCATCCAGCGCGGACGTAGGACCTTCGCGGGAGGGCTACTGCTCGCCCTCACCCGCCAGGTAGCTGAGGATGACCTCGTCGAGGCTCTTCTCGGAGATGAGGTCCTCGCCGAAGAGCGTCTCCACGCCAATCTCGTTGATCTTCGGCTTCTCCTTGAGGGCGCGCGCGGCGGCGACCTCCGGAGGAACCACGGCGGGAGCGGGCGGGGCCACGGGCTGCGGGGGCGGCGCGGGCCGCTGCGCCATGGACTGCCCTGGCTGCAGCTTCACCTGCGCGGCGTCCCCATCCGCCGCGAGCTGACCGGGCTGGTAGCTGCGCGCGGTGGACTCGTAGCTGTCGTACACCCCGTTGATGAGGTTGCGCAGCATCTCCTTGTGCTGCTCCTCCATCAACTCACGCACGACCTCCGCGAGGTTCTCCGCGTTGAGGATGTCCGCGTAGGACGTCTTCTTCGACGCGAGGATGTTCCCGCCCACGAACAGGTGGGTGATGATGTGGGGGTTGTTGATGCCCGAGTCCTCGGTCTGGACGTGGTAGACCTTCCCCTTGTGCTTGATGTTGTGGTTGAAGCCGGTGACGGCTTTTTCGAAGGTTTTCGTCATCGCCGAGGTCGCGGACCGTACCAGCCGCATCCTCACGACACAAGGTAAGCGTGACCTGCCCTGTGTCCCTTGCGCGCGAGCGGCTCCCAGCCCCACCAACCGTGCAGGCCCACGCATTCGCCCGGCGCGTCCGTTGAAAAGCCGAAAGCGGCTGGGATACGTACAAGCGGACGGACGTGGTTCTCAACGACCCCACGAACGGCCAGGACGCCCGGATGAAGACCCAAGAGATTGAGAAGAAAGTGCGCCAGCAGGATGCGCAGGTGCTGGCCCAGGGGTACTCACCCGCCATCCGCGCGATGGAGATTGGCGCCATCGTCTCCTTCATCTCCCTGGAGGCGGCCCTGGTGTACCGGCTGTGGGGCAATCCGCACACGGGCACCTGGCTGCTGCTGAGCGCGGTGCTGCTGGGCTACCTCGCCGCGGACTTCGTCTCGGGCTTCGTGCACTGGCTGGGCGACACGTGGGGCTCCACGGAGATGCCCATCCTCGGCAAGGCGCTCATCCGCCCCTTCCGCGAGCACCACGTGGACGAGAAGGCCATCACCCGCCACGACTTCGTGGAGACGAACGGCAACAACTGCCTCATCTCCCTGCCCGTGGCCATCATGGCCCTGTGCATGCCCATGAGCAGCCCCGGCTGGGTGTTCTGCGCGTCCTTCCTGGGCGCGATGATTTTCTGGGTGATGGCGACCAATCAGTTCCACAAGTGGTCGCACATGGACACGCCGCCCGCGCTCGTCGGCTTCCTCCAGCGCGTGCACCTCATCCTCCCGCCCGACCACCACCGCATCCATCACACCAAGCCGTACAACAAGTACTACTGCATCACCGTGGGCTGGCTGAACAAGCCGCTGACGATGATCCACTTCTTCCCCGCCGCCGAGCGCCTCATCACCTGGGCCACCGGCCAACTGCCGCGCCAGGACGACATCGGCGCCGAGGCGGCCCTCGCGCTGGTCGCCGCGGAGAGCACCAGCGAGGCCCCGGTGGTCCAGGCCGCCAAGGAGCTGCTCACCAAGGCCACCGCCCCGGAGAAGCCCGCCTCCTCCCGGCCGTCGGTCTGAAGCGGCCGCTCCGTGCCACCGCCCGCGCGGCTGCTGGCGCCACCTGACGAAGCCCCCTAGGGACAGGCGCCGCCCTCCACTGCGGCGTGTCAGGCGTCACGTCAGAAGGTCAGGTCCACCTGCTCGGCGGCGGTGATGGGCCGCCCCAGGAAGCGGGCCCCCACCTCCATGAAGCGCTCGGGCACGTCCGTCACGTAGTACGCGTGTGACGGCGAGCCGTGCTCCCCAGAGGCCAGGCCGCCCCGCTCCGCGAGCAGCGTGGCCACAGCCTCGGCGGTGGCCTCCGCGGAGTCCACCAGCGCCACCCGCGGCCCCACCACCTCCGCGATGACGCCCTTGAGCAGCGGATAGTGCGTGCAGCCCAGCACCAGCGTGTCCACGCCGTCCCGGGTGAACTCGGCCAGGTAGTCTCGCGCCACCAGCAGCGGGACGTCGCCCGTGGTCCAGCCCTCCTCCGCCAGGGGCACGAAGAGCGGGCAGGCGCGGGCCTTGGCCCGCACCCGCGGGTCCGCGGCCTCGAGCGCGCGCTGGTAGGCCCCGGAGCGGATGGTGCCGGGTGTGCCGATGATACCCACCCCACCTCCTCGCGTGCGCGCCAGCGCCGCCTGCGCCCCCGGGAGGATGACGCCCACCACGGGCACCGGGAGCGCCGCCTCCAGCGCGGGCAGCGCCACCGCCGAGGCGGTGTTGCAGGCCACCACCAGCAGCTTGATGCCGCGCTCCAGCAGGAACTCCGCGTTCTTCAGCGAGTAACGCGTCACCACCTCGCCAGACTTGGTGCCGTAGGGCACCCGCGCGGTGTCCCCCAGGTACACCGTGCTCTCGTGGGGAAGCCGGGACATGAGCGCCTTGAGGACGGTGAGCCCTCCGACGCCTGAATCGAACACGCCAATGGGACTGTGGCTGCCTTGCCGCATGGGGCGTGTCCCTATCACGTTTGATGCCAGCGCCAGCGGCGGTCCCCGCAAGCACGAAGGGCCGGAGCATCCGCCCCGGCCCTCCGCTCACTTCCCCGCCTGCCGCCCGCGCCTACTCCTGGGTGAGGTACACCGGCAGCGCGGCGTTGGGGCCCGGGAACTCGTGGGCCACCACGTCGATGACAGGCGAGTCGATGGGAGAGAAGTACTCGCGGCCATCGTATGCCTGGGCGTACATCTCGACCACGTAGCGGCCGGGCCGCAGGAACTCGTACACCACCGGGGTCGGCGTCGGAGAGTCGATGCAGTCATGCCAGTCGCCGACGTCGCCGTACACGAGCTCGCCCGTGTAGTAGTCCCGGAAGTTGATGCCCACGCGGGTCACCCCGGCCTCGTAGCAGCTCAGCGGCGTGCCGTACCACGAGCGCAGCACCCACCGGACGGAAGCCCCACCGACAGCCCACAGCGAGACCGTGTGCGAGGTCGGCCGGCTCGCCTGGGTGTCGATTCCGCCGATGAAGTAGTACCAGGGCCGCCCCTGCGCATCGACGGCGACGAACTCCACGTCGTGATAGCCCGGCGCCAGGTACCGTGTCTGGATCTGGTTGCCGCCGTGGCCCTCCCAGCACTCGGCGCGCTCCCACTCTCCATCATCGATGCGGAACTCGATGTGGGTGATTCCCGCCTGGTTGCAGTTGGGGCTGGGGCTGTACGTGTTCGCCGGGAAGAGCCAGCTCAGGTAGGCGAAGGACGGCGGGCTTCCCACCGGCGTCATGTCCACGTTCACCGACACATCACCGTCCACGGTGAAGGTGCCGTGGGCCTCGTACAGCAGCTCGTTGGTGTAGCTGACGCCCTCCAGGTGGAACTCGTACGTCCCCGGCAAGAAGTCGTGGAGGACGATGCCGTCGAAGCCGTTCGTCTCGCAATTGTAGCGGCCGCCGTTGGCCAGCGACTCGCCCGGGATGATGACATTGACGCCCATCACGGCGCGGTCCTCGGAGCAGCGGAGTCCGCCGAAGCTCCAACGGAAGGTCACGTCCCCCTCGTAGCGGGGCGACTCGTTGACGATGCAGCCAGGGAGGATCGCAAACATGCAGAGGAATGCGACCAACAACCGGGAGTTCATGGGGCACCTATCGGTGGGGCGGTGAGGTGTTCGGCCCGTTTCTGCTCCATCCGACGGGCAACGCCGGGAATTATTCACCCTCATGGGCAATCCGGCTCAAGCAACCAACCGTCCCCCCATTGTTTGACCCTGTCTAATCGGAGTGTTACGCGCTGCTCCCCATGACGCCCCACCTGCCCCTGGCGCTTGGCGCCATGAACTACGTGGAGATCATCCGCGACGCCTCCTTCATCGAGCTGGCCGTCCTCCTGCTCCTGATGGGCGTATCCGTCGCCTCCTGGGCCCTCATCGCCATGAAGGCGTCCCAGCTCGCCAAGGCCCGCGCACAGTCTCTCACCTTCCTTGACACCTTCTGGAAGGCCTCCCGGCTGGAGGCCATCTACCAGTCGGCCCAGAAGCTGGACGGCTCGCCGCTGTCCAAGGTCTTCTGCGCCGGTTACGAGGAGCTGACCAAGCTGGCGCAGGCCAAGGAAGGCGGCGGCGAGGGCGGCGCCCTGGCCGAGCGGCTGGGCGGCATCGAGAACGTGGAGCGCGCGCTCCACCGCGCCGCCACCGCGCAAATCACGGAGCTGGAGAACCGGGTGTCCTTCCTGGGCACGGTGGGCGCGGCCGCGCCCTTCGTGGGCCTGTTCGGCACCGTCATCGGCATCCTGAGCGCGTTCAACCAGATTGCCGAGCAGGGCAACGCGACGCTGGCCACCGTGGCCGCGCCCGTGGGCAACGCGCTCTTCGCCACCGCCGCCGGCCTGTTCGCGGCGATTCCGGCGGTGGTCGCCTACAACTCGTTCGTCAGCCGCATCAAGGTGTTCGACACGGAGATGTCGAACTTCTCCGCGGACTTCCTCAACATCATCAAGCGTCACTTCTTCCGGTAGGCGGGCGCGACCATGGGAATGGGCGGAGGAAACCGCGGCGGTGGCCGCACCACCATGAGCGAGATCAACGTCACGCCCATGGTGGACGTGATGCTGGTGCTGCTCATCATCTTCATGGTGACGGCCCCGCTCATCCAGCAGGGCGTGAAGGTGAACCTGCCGGAGACGCGGGCCGCGCCGGTGGAGGCCACGGAGAAGAAGCTCGTGCTCTCCATCGACGCGGGTCGCAAGGTCTACATCGGCGATGCCGAGGTGGCGCTGGAGGAGCTGGAGCAGAAGCTGGCCGCCAACGCCAAGGCGCAGGCCGACAAGGAGGTCTATCTCCACGCGGACCGGGACGTGCCGTACGGTGTGGTGGTGGAGGTGATGGCCGCGGCCCAGCGCGCCGGCATCGGCAACGTGGGCATGATTACGGACCCGTCGGCCGGGGGCCGGACGTCCAACACCGGCAAAGGCAAGTCGAAGGAAGCGAAGCGCTAGCCCATGACGCACTCCGCGGTCAGCCACAGCCTGCTCGTCACGCGCTCCACTCGGATGTCGCGCTTCGTGGTGGTGTCGGTGGTGGGGCACGTCCTGGTGCTCGTGGCGGCGATTGCGTACGCACGCTTCTCCTCCGGCCCCAAGGTGGACCTGGACGCCAAGCCCATCCGCGCCACGCTGGTGCGCCTGGGCAAGCCCCGCGACTCCAAGCTGCTGCCGCGCAAGGAGCAGCTGCCGCCGCCGCCCAAGAAGGTGGAAGCGCCCAAGCCCGCTCCCGAAGCGCCGCCTCCGCCGCCCACGCCCGCCAAGGTGGCGGTGCCCGTTCCGGGTGTCCAGCCGGAGCCGTCTCCGTCCAAGCCCACGCCGCAGAAGGGCGAGGACACGGGTGAGGACCGGCGCAAGCGCCTCTTCGGCGCCTTCGACAAGACGGCCAAGGCCGCCGAGCCCGAGGAAGCGGAGGGCGCCGAGGACGGAGACCCGGACGGCGACTCGGCCACCGCGGAGGGCGAGCGCTACTTCGGCCTGCTGCAGTCTCAGGTGCGCCGTCACTACAGCGTGGCGGACACCATCCCCGAATCCGAGCGGCTGCACCTCAAGGCCATGGTGGCGGTGCGCCTGGGCCGCACGGGTGAAGTGCTGGACGTGAATCTCACCAAGGCCAGTGGGAACGACCTCTTCGACGCGGCCGTCATCACGGCCGTGCGCAAGGCCGCGCCCTTTTCTCCTCCCCCGGACCATCTCCGGGACGCCCTGCAGAAGAGTGGCGTCAACCTGGTGTTCAACGCCCTATGAAAGCCCTGCTCCTCTCCCTCCTGTTGCTCCCCGTCGTCGCGCTCGCGCAGGCGCCCACCATCGAAATCTCCGGCGCCAACTTCCGTCCGCTGCCGGTGGCGGTGCCCGCCCCCCTGACGCAGAACGACGGCGCGAAGGCGTTGGCGGCCCCGTTCGACGCGGCCTTCAGCTTCGACCTGTCCGCCTCTGGCATCCTCCAGGTGCTGGACCGCAAGGGCTTCACCGCGGACCCGAAGGAAGGCATGGCGGCGGCCAGCATCAACTTCAGCCGCTGGTCGGACGTGGGCGCCGAGGCGCTCGTGAAGGTGTCGCTGGCGCAGGACGGCGGCGTGCTGCGCGGTGAGATGCGCCTGTTCAACGTGGGCACCGGCCGCGAGGACCTGAAGGTGTCCAAGGACGCGCCGGCCGACAACGCCTCCCTGCTCGCGCACCGGCTGGCGGACGCGCTCTACCGGCACTTCACCCGCGAGCCCAGCCCCTTCCTGTCGCGCATCGCCTACGTGCGCAAGGCGGGCAACAACCGCGACGTCGTCGTGGCGGACTGGGATGGCGGCAACGCCCGCGCGCTCACCAAGGGCGGCATCAACATCCTGCCCGCGCTGAGCCCGGACGGCGCGCAGGTCGCCTTCACCACGTACCGGAAGAACCGCCCGGACATCTACGTGCAGGCGCCCGGCGGCGAGGCGCGCGCGGTCATCTCCGGTGGGCAGATGGCGACGGGCGCGGCCTTCTCTCCGGACGGCAAGCGCATCGCCTACTCCCTGGCGGAGGGCGAGAGCGCGCAAATCTACGTGGCCAACGTCGACGGCAGCGGCAACCGCGCGCTCACCGACACGCCCTACGGCCTCAACACCAGCCCCACCTGGTCTCCGGATGGCAAGCGCATCGCCTTCGTGTCCAACCGGGGCGGCAGCCCGCAGGTCTATGTGATGAACGCGGATGGCACGGGCGTGCGCCGGCTCACCTTCCAGGGCAACTACAACCAGACGCCGGATTGGTCGCCGCGCGGGGACCTCATCGTCTTCACCGCTCGCGACGAGCGCAACGCCTTCGACCTCTTCACCATCAACGTGGAGACGGGCAAGGTGACGCGCCTCACGCAGGACCAGGGCAGCAACGAGGAGCCCGCCTTCTCTCCCAACGGCCGCCTCATCGTCTTCACGTCCACGCGCAACGGCGGCTCGCAGCTCTACGTCATGACGGCGGACGGCAACAACCAGCTGCCTCTGCGCGCCGAGAAGGGCGTCTACCAGACGCCGGACTGGGCGCCGCTGCCGCAGGCGCAGTAGTTGCGACTCGCACGGCTGGGGCGCTCGAGCCCCAGCCCTTTCGCGGGAAGAGGCGACGCGCCTCGTCCAGGCCCGTGGCGCCCCCTCGGTGGAAGCCGGCATCGGGCAAGCACCGCATCGATATCTGAGTGCCTCCGGACAGTGCCCCGTCGGCCCATGCCGGATGCTCCTGCGGTGCGTTGACAGGAACAGCCCGCTCGGGTCGAGTCCTTGCGCATGAGCGCGTCCTTCCGAAGCCACTGGAGCCTGGACCCCGAGGTCATCTTCCTGAACCACGGCTCGTTCGGGGCCTGCCCCACGGCCGTCCTCCAGCGCCAGTCCGAGCTGCGGGCCCGCCTGGAGGCGGAACCGGTGCGCTTCCTCCACCGCGAAATCGAGCCCCTCCTCGACGACGCCCGCACGGCGCTGGCCGAGTTCCTCGACGCGGACGCGGACGACCTGGGCTTCGTCCCCAATGCCACCGCGGGCGTCAACACGGTGCTGCGCTCGCTGCGCTTCGCCCCCGGCGACGAGCTGCTCACCACCGACCACGAATACAACGCCAGCCGCAACGCCCTGGACTTCGTCGCCTCCCAGTGGGGCGCGAAGGTGGTGGTGGCGAAGCTGCCCTGGCCGGTGCCCTCCGCGCAGTCGGTCGTGGACGCGGTGCTGCCCCACGTGACGCCGCGCACGCGCCTGTTCCTGGTGGACCATGTCTCCAGTCAGACGGCCCTGGTGATGCCGCTGGCGCAGCTCGTCACCGCGCTGCGCGAGCGCGGTGTGGAGACGCTGGTGGATGGCGCGCACGGGCCGGGCATGCTGCCGCTGTCGCTTCGCACGCTGGGCGCGGGCTACTACACCGGCAACTGCCACAAGTGGATGTGCGCGCCCAAGGGCGCCGCGTTCCTCCACGTCCGCAGGGAGCTCCAGCCCGCAATCAAGCCGCTGGCCATC
This sequence comes from Pseudomyxococcus flavus, assembly GCF_050038885.1. Taxonomy (NCBI): domain Bacteria; kingdom Pseudomonadati; phylum Myxococcota; class Myxococcia; order Myxococcales; family Myxococcaceae; genus Pseudomyxococcus; species Pseudomyxococcus flavus. The sequence continues at coordinate 1,248,641 of NZ_CP143624.1, forward strand.
AGCCACGGGCACAACTCCCGGCGGACGGACCGCTCGCGCTTCCGGCTCGACTTCGACTGGACGGGGACGCACGACCCCTCCGCCGTGCTCTGCGTGCCCGAGGTGATTCGCGTCGTGGGAGGCCTGCTCCCCGGCGGCTGGCCCGAGGTGATGACCTCCAACCGCGCCAAGGCGCTTGCGGCGCAAAACATGCTGTGCGCCCGGTTGGGCACCCAGCCCCCCTGCCCCGAGGACATGGTGGGCAGCATGGCCACGGTGGCCCTGCCGGACGGCTTCCCGGAAGCGCCCGAGCCCCCGCTCTTCGTGGACCCGCTCCACCTGCGCCTCTTCGACGACTACCGCATCGAGGCGCAAATCACCCCCTGGCCGCGTCCGCCGCACCGGCATGTGCGCATCTCCGCGCAGCTCTACAACACCCCGGCCGACTACGAGGCCCTGGGCAGCGCTTTGGAAGCGCTGCTGCGTTGAGTAGGCTGCCGCGCATGTCGCGTTTCGCCACCATCGATGTGGGAAGCAACTCGGTGCTGCTGCTCGTCGCCGAGCGCATGCCGGACGGCCGTTTCGAAGCGGTGAAGGAGCGCGCGGAAATCACCCGCCTGGGCCGGGGCGTGGACGCGACGCGCCGGCTCTCTCCCGAGGGCATGGAGGCGACGCTCCAGGTGCTGGAGTCCTTCGCCAGCGAGGCGCACGCGCTGGGCGCGCAAGCCATCGCCGTCTCCGCCACCAGCGCCGCGCGCGACGCGGAGAATGGCGCGGAGTTCCTGGCGGCGGCGAAGGCCCGCGCGGGCGTGACGGTGGAAATCATCTCCGGCGCCATGGAGGCGGAGCTGTCCTTCGCCGCGGTGCACGCGGACTTCGCGGCGGACGCCGCGGGCCCGCTGCTGGTGCTCGACATCGGCGGCGGCTCCACCGAGTTCATCTACGGCAACCGCGGCGGCCACGTGGACTTCCGCCACAGCTTCGACGTGGGCGCGGTGCGGCTCACGGAGCGCTTCGTCCGCTCGGACCCGATGACGGCCGAGGACCGCGCACGCGTCGAGGCGCACCTCCGGGAGACGTTCCGGGCCCTCCCTGCTCCGCCTCCAGGTGCCGCGCTGGTGGGCGTGGCGGGCACCGTGACGACCCTGTACGCCGTCCAGCACGGCATCGCCCCGTATGTCGCGGAGCAGGTCCACGGCGGCACGCTGTCCGTGGGCGAGCTGTCCGCCCTGACGGACCGGCTGTGCGGCCTCCCGCTGGAGCAGCGACGCCCCCTGCCCGGCATGCAGCCCAAGCGCGCGGATGTCATCCCCGCCGGTGCACTCATCCTGCTCGAAGCGGTGAAGGCCCTGGGCCTGGACGCGTGCCGGGTGAGTGACAGGGGGCTGCGCTGGGGCCTGCTCGCGCACCGCTTCGGAGCCGGAGCCACCTCTCCATGAACGCCCAACCCGCGGCCTCACCGGCCGCGCCCGCCGCGCCCGCCAGCAACGCGGGCTATGCGCTGCTCATCCTCACCCTCATCAACTTGGTCAACTACCTCGACCGCTACATCGTCGCGGTGGCGCTGCCGGGCATCCAGAAGGAATTCGGCATCAACGACACGCAGTCCGGCCTGCTGGGCACCATGTTCATCGTGGTGTTCATGCTGGCCTCGCCGGTGGGAGGGTTCCTCGGGGACCGCTTCCCGCGGCGGCTGCTCGTGGCCGGCGGCGTGATTCTCTGGAGCCTCGCCACCGGGGCCAGCGGGCTGGCCACGTCGTTCGGCGCGCTGCTCCTGGCTCGCGCGGTGATTGGCATCGGTGAGGCCGGCTACGGCGCGGTGGCGCCGAGCATCATCTCGGACCTGTACCCCCGGGAGCAGCGCACGCGGATGCTGGCGTTCTTCTACATCGCCATTCCCGTGGGCGCGGCGGCGGGCTACGGCCTCGGCGGGTGGCTGACGCAGGCCTACTCGTGGCACGTCGCCTTCTTCGCGGGCGGCGTCCCGGGCCTGATTCTGGGCGCCATGGCCTTCTTCATGCCGGAGCCCCAGCGGGGCGCCATGGACGGGCCGGACGCGGAGGCAAAGCTGCCCTTCCTCGTGGGCCTGAAGGGGCTGGGGCGCAACGCGGCCTTCTGGGCGGTGACCGCCGGCTACACGTTGATGACGTTCTCCATCGGCGGACTGGGCTTCTGGATGCCCACGTACCTGGTGCGTGAACGGGGCCTCGCGCAGGACAGCTCGGGCTTCATCTTCGGCGCGATTACGGCGGTGGCGGGGCTGCTGGGGACGGTGGCGGGCGGCTGGCTCGGCGACAAGCTGGACCGCAGACGCGAGGGCGGCGGGCTCTGGATGTCGGGCATCGGCCTGCTGCTCGCGGCGCCGTGCATGTACCTGGCGGTCAACCTGGACGCCGTCGGCCCGACCTTCGCCGCGATTGCCGTGGCGCAGTTCCTCATCTTCCTCAACAGCGGCCCCATCAACGCGGCCATCGTCAACTGCGTGCCGCCCGCGTTCCGCGCGTTCGCCATGGGGCTGAACGTGCTGTGCATCCACCTGCTCGGTGACGCGATTTCGCCCACGCTCATCGGCAACATCGCGGACGCGTCCAGCCTGCACACCGCCATCGCCGTGAATGCGCTGCCGGTCCTCCTGGGCGGCTTCGCGCTGCTGCTGGGTGCGAAGCTCTTCCGGGAAGCGGTGCCCCGGGCGCGCTAGCTTCGGGCGGTGGCATCCAGCCGCGGCCGGTACTCATCGGCCAGGCGCTCCACTTCCGAGGCCAGCCGCTCGCCATCCGCGAGCAGCAGCGCCTTGAGCCGCGCGCGGTTGCCCAGCGTGAAGAACACGCGGATGTCGCGCTGGAGCGCCTCCCAGCGCTCCGAGAAGTAGAGGGTGAAGAGCGCCAGCGGCGGCACCGCCACGAAGACGGCCACCGCCAGCGCGGCGCCGCCCCAAACCGCCGCGGCGGCCGTCAGCGCCCCCCACCACACCAGCGCCACCACGAAGGCGGTGAGGAACTTCACCGTCGCCTGCACGTCCAGCTCGGCGCTGCGGCTGGCGAGCCGCGGCACCTGGTACGGCAGCCAGAACAGGCCCAGGCCGAGCGCGAACAGCGGCAGTCCCAGCACCAGCGCCAGCAGGTTCTTCACGACGAAGGGCACCACGTTTCCGGGGCGGTAGACGAGCGCCAGGTCCTCCGGCCCGGTCGCCTGGACCAGCGCCAGCCGATGCTGGAAGGCGGCCAGGTGCGCGCGGAGCCCCTCGAAGCGCTCCGGCTCCCGGGCACGGAAGAGCTGGACGCCGCGCGCCCACAGCCGGAGCCGCTCCGCGTCGAGCGCCCCCCCCTGCTTGAAGGCGAAGAGCTGCTCGGCGAGCTGCACCAGCGGCAGGTCCGCCCACTGCTCCAGGTTCAGCGTCACCGCGCGCAGCCCTTCGGCGATGCGCTCGGTGAGGGCCCGGACGGCGTCGGGCTCCGCGGCGGCGTCCGCGGGCAGGAAGGCCGCCACGTCGATTGCGGGGCCCACGTCGATGAGCACCTCGCTGCGGAACACATGCTTCTCCGCGTAGGTGAGCCCCACGGGGATGATGCGCACGGGCGCTCCCGCCTTCGCCGCGCTCAGGGCGATGCGCGCCGCGCCCGTCTTCAGCTCGGCGAGCCCGGGCTCCGAGTGGCTCTTCCCCTCGGGGAAGATGGTGATGGCGCGGCCCTGCACCAGCGCGCCCTTCGCCGCCTCCAGCGTGCCCTCGTTGCCCGCCATCTTCGACGGGTCATCCTGCTTGCGGTACACGGGCAGCGCGTCCAGCCCCTTCAGCAGCCAGCCGATGACGGGCATCCGGAACAGCGGCGCCTTCGCCAGGAAGGTCACCTTGCGCCGCGTGAGGATGAACACCAGCGCCGGGTCGATGAGCCCGTTCGGGTGGTTGCCGACAAAGAGCACCGGGCCGTCCGGCTCCAGCGCCGGGGCATTCACCTTCACCCGGTAGAAGAGCCGCAGGCACAGGGCCACCACCGCACGCACGCACGCGTAGAACACGCTGGGGACTGTACTCCACGTCTCAGGGATACCGGTCCACCACCTGGATGACACCCGTGTTGTCCTGCACCACGGAGAAGCCCTTCATCGGGCTCGGGTACGCAATCAGGCCCTCGCCGTCCTTGTCCCAGCGCGAGTCCAGGAGGATGCCGCAGAAGGGCACCGACATCGCCCCGGACTCCGGCAGGAAGATGCGGTCATACCGGCCGAAGACGCGGTGCTTCGTCACGTACAGGCGCCCGCCGATGCGCGCCCCCGGGAGCTTCTGCTCCCCCTCGCCACGCGGCAGGGCAATCACGAAGCTGTAGTTGTAGCGCGCCGGCCCCGGGTGGTCCTGGATGGCATCCACGATGACGGGGACCTTGTCCCCGGGCTTCAGGCCCAGGCGCTCCATCTGGAGCAACGCGCCCCGCGGACACGTCCCCTCCGGCGGCATCCACTTCGGCCGCGCGGGCCCTGCGTCGGACGCCTTCGTATGCCCGCAGCCGGCGACGGCGCCCAGCAGCCCCAGTCCCACCGCCCAACTCCGCCAGCGCATGCACCCTCCCCTTCCTCAGAACGTGCCGATGCTGAAGTGGAACTGCGTGGTCGCCTCGTTGATCGCATCGTCGGGGTCCAGGTTGAAACCCACGTCGAAGGCCAGCGGGCCCACGGGCGTCACGTAGCGCAGGCCCGCGCCGGCCGCGTAGCGCAGCCGCCCCGGGTCGAACTGCGTCCGGTCCAGCCACAGATTGCCCGCCTCGAAGAAGAGCCCCAGGTCCACGGAGGACAGGGCCGGCAGGCGCAGCTCCGCCTTCCCCAGCGTGAAGAGCTCGCCGCCCTGGCTCGCGGGCACCTGCCCCGCCAGCACCGCCTTCAGCTCGGCGGAGCACCCCGACGGCGAAATCAGCGCCCGGCAGTCGCGCAGCCGCTGGTGCAGGGCCACGCGCACGTCCTCGGGCAACACGCCGTCCTCGCGGAAGCCTCGCAGGCTCGACGAGCCGCCCAGGTAGAACAGCTTCGAGCCAATGGCCTGCGCCTCCGGCTCCAGCGGGAGGATGGTGCCCGCGCGCGCGGACAGCGCCACGCTCGCCCTGCGCCCCAGCGGGATGTAGCCACTCAGGCTGCCGGACAGCTTCACGCCGTCGATGGGATACGCGTCCACGCGGTTGCCGGCGACGTCCGTGGGCTTCACGCTCAACCCGCGCGTGAACTCCGCGCTGGAGACGAACACCACGCCGCGCCGCGGATTGGCCGGGTCGTCCCGGAAGTCGAGCGTGGCGGAGGGCCGCAGCGAGTGCAGCGCGAAGTCGCCGAACGGGTAGCGCAGCCGCTCCCGGTCGGCGCGGTTGAGCAGCTCGAGCACACCCGCGCGCGAGCGGAGCCGGTTGTTCTCCACTTCGTAGGACAGCGACACGGTGAGCCACGACGCCACCGCCCAGTCCGTGGCGGCGGCCGCCGCGAACCGCGTGGACACGTAGGAGGGCCGGTGCACGCGCTCGCCAATCAGGTCCAGGCGGGCCCCCACCTGTAGCGGCAGGAGGAAGAACAGCCGCGGCTGCGACAGCGCGAGGTTGCCCCGCCCGCCGAAGCCGTTGATGCCCCGCAGCTCCAAATCACAGCCCGGGGCCGGCCCTCCACCGGGCACCACCTGCCGGCAGGCGATGCGCCGGTCCTGGGACAGCGCATCCGCGCTGAAGCCCGCGTAGTTGATCTTCCCGCGCGCCAGCAGGCTGAGCCCCATCCCATCCAGGTTGCGGTAGGCCGTGTCGAGCGTGATGCGGGGGCCGTCCACCAGGAAGTAGCCGGCGGACACCTGGCCATCCAGCCGGGGCCGCTCCTGGACCGTCACCAGCACGTCCTTGGCCTCTTCTCGCCGCGTGGGGTCGGCCAGCGCCACGTCCACCTGTCGGAACACGCCCAGCCGGGACAGGCGGCGCTGCCCCTCCGTCAGCTCGTCCAGCGAGACGGGCTTGCCCTCCTCCACCGCCAGATTGGCCAGGACCAGCTCCGGGTCGGTGCGCGTCAGGCCCTGCACCAGAATCCGCCCCACCTTCACCTGCGGCCCTGCGTCCGCGCGGAAGACGACGGTCGCCTGCGTCCCGTCCTCGCCGACGCCCGTCTCCGTGGTGACGCGCGCGAAGAGGTAGCCCTGCCGCCCCAGCTCCTGCTCCAGCGCCTGACGCGAGGACTCCACCGCGTCGAAGCTCAGCGGCTCGCCCTTGCGGATGCGCGGCCCCAGGCCCCAGGACGACAGGCCCGGTGGCACGCCATCGAAGTCCACCTTCACCAGCCGCGCCTGGGGCCCTTCCTCCACGTCGAAATCGGCGACGGCCGTGCGCCCCACGACGTCCACCGTCAGCCCTCGGAACGACACCACCGCGGAGAGATAGCCCTGCTCGCGGTAGGCCTCGTTCATGACCTCCACGGCCTCCTGCCATGCCTCCTCCACGTACACCGTGGAAGGCGGCGGAGGCGGCGCGACGCCCGGGAGCTCCGGGCCGTGGCGTCCCTCTGTATTCAGGGGGTCATCGAGCATCCGCAGGTCCAGCTCCGGCCGCGTCATGCCCGCCAGCACCCGCTCCGAGAGCAGGGCGCGCAACGTCTCGGCGGGCAGCCCGGCGTTGCCGTGGAAGCGCACGTCCACGACGCGCGTCACATGCCCCTCCTCCACGTCGAACACCAGCGCCGCGGCCTCGCCATCGGGGCGGAGCACCTCGCGGGCGCGCACGCGCACGTCGAGGAAGCCGCGGTAGCGGTAGAACGCCTCCACGCGCCGAGCCAGGCGGCCCGCGAGCACCTCGTCCATGGGCTCCGAGGTGTCGTGGGCCAGCACGCGCAGCAGGACAGCCTGCGGGAAGTGGCGGTTGCCATGGAAGCGCAGCACGTAGCGGGGCCCCGCGGACAGCGGCACCGCCACCGACGCGAGGCTGCCCTCCACCAGCACCGCCGGAGCGCCCACCTGCGCGCGCCAGTAGCCTTCCTCGCGCAGCAGCGTGCGCAGGTGGTCCAGCGAGCTGGACAGGCGCGACCGGTCGAACACCTGCCCCGGCCGCAGCTCCAGCACCTCCAGCAGCCGGGACAGCGTCAGGCCCGGGCTGCCGGAGAAGGTCACCTGGCGGACGCGCGTGGGCAGGCCCTCGGCAACGGTGAGCACCACCGCGACGCCGTCCGTCACCGGCTCCTGCGTCACGGTGACCTTCGCCGCGTCGTAGCCCTTGCGCTGGTAGGCCTGGAGCACGGACGCCACCGCGCCATCCAGCTCCTCCCCGTCCAGGGGCCCGCCCTCCAGCAAGCCGCTGGCCTCCAGGAGCTCTCCGTCCGACAGCACGGCATTGCCCTCGAAGCGCAGCCGCGCCAGGCGGGCAACGGGCGTGAGCTGGAACATCAGCCGCACGCCGCCCTTCACCGGCTCCGTGCGCGCCACCACGTCGGTGAAGCGGCCCGTGGCCCACAGCCGCTCCACGGAGCGCCGCACCGCGCCTGGCGACAGCGTCTGCCCCTTGCGCACCGCGACCAGGTCGCTCAGCCCCTGCGCGTCGGCGCCCCCGGGGAGGTGCAGCTCCACGGCGATGACTTCGGCACCGAATCCGCTTCCGTCGTCGCCCTGGGCGTGCGCGGCGCCCGAGAAGAGGACGCAGAGCCCCAGCGCCAGCAGCGCGATGGCGCGGGCTACTCGACCTCCCAGCTCAGCTTCAGCTCGAGCCCGAGGTTTCCAAACGAGGCTTCGTTGTTCTCGTTGTCCCACTGGGCCTGCGCGGAAAGTCGGTCATCGAAACGGTACTCGGCCCGCGCCCGCGTGCCGCGCCCGCTCACGGGTTGCGTCATGCCGATTTTAAGCTGCTCGCTCAGGAACTTCGACTCCAGTTGCGCGGTGGGCTCCGCCTGCCGGGTGGCGTCGTTGTAGGTGGTCGAAATCTGCAGGGACAAATCCCTCAACACCGGATTGCTGGGAAGGAGCCGCTGGAGCTGGCGGTCCAGGCCCGACACGTTGAAGAGGGCCTCGGCGGCCAGGCCGGCGCTCGCGGAGACGGCCGTGTCCTGGTCGGACGAGGTGAAACCCAGGGTGAGCAGGGAGATGATGTCCCCTTCCACCAGCGCTGGCTCGGAGGAGAGCAGAATCTGCGGGTCCGCCACCTTGCCGAAGGCGTGCAGCCGCACCACGTACTCGCGCACCTGCGTCTGGGCCTGGACCTCGAAGACAGGGTCGATCTGCGTCGCGTCCTGGAACTCCAGCTGCCCCTGATTGATGGTGAAGGGGTTGTTGCGGAAGAACGCCTGGCTGCCCTCCGCCAGCTCCACCCGGCCAAGCAGGCCCGGCCGCAGGTCCGTCCCCGTCAGCCGCACATCGCCGAGCAGGCGGGCCTTCGCCAGGTTGTTGTCCACCCGGACGTCGCCGAAGTGCACGTTCACATCCCAGATGACCCAGGGCTTCGGCGGCTCGCCGGACGCGGACGCGGACGCCGCCACCGGATGCGCGGTGCGCTTCTGCAGCGTCTTCAGCAGCGCCTCCACGTCCAGCGCCTTCTGGTAGCGCATCTTCACGATGTCCATGCCGCCGGTGACGGTGAAGCCCTTGGGGGGCCCCACGACCTGGAGCAAGCCGGAGAAGGTCGCGGGCAGGTCCTCCGTGAGGCGGTAGGGCACTTCGTCCAGCTGCACGGTGAGCCCCAGCCGCTGCGGCAGGAAGCGCTCCAGCCGCACGTCGCCACGCGCGGACACGCGTCCCTCGTTGACCTGGCCCTGCAGGTGCTCCACCAGCACCCGCTGCCCCGTCATCTCCACGCGCCCGGCCATGTTGCGCACCTGGACGGGCCAGTCACGCAGCGCCAGCCGCATGTCGAACAGCTCCGCGGTCCCCACCACGGAGGGTTTTTCCAGCGTGCCGGAGGCCTCGGCGTCCACGGTGACGCGCCCGGAGGCGCGCTCCACCATGGACGGCATCAGCGACTCCAGCATGCGCACATCCAGTCCGCCCCGGAGGGTGACGTCCAGGCCGCGCGGGCTCATCCACCCGCCCAGCGACAGGTCCACGTACTGCCCGGTGAAGCGGAAGGGCTGCACGTCCGTCCGGCCGCCCGCATACGCGAGGACGATGGGGCCCGCGTTCTCCCCCCGCAGGTCATCGCGTGTGAGGACCAGCCGCTCCACGGTGGCGTTCACCTGCGAGCCCGCGGGCTCCAGCAGCAGCCCCTTGGCGCTCAAGGTGCCCGCGAGCGAGCCGCTCACGCCCGCCCACATGGGCGCGTCCGGCAGCAGCGGGCGAATCTCCGGCAGCGCGAACGAGCCCTGCGCTTCGTAGGGCCACCCATCCTGCACCTTCATGACGATGCGGCCCGTGGCGTCCTTGAAGGGGTTGCCCCACACCTCGAAGCGCTTCCCCACCAGCCTCCCGGTGAGGTCCATGAAGCCCAGGTTCCGCTCCGCGAAGGTGACGCGCGGCGCGCGCAACGTGACGTCCACCACCGGCACGTCGGCGGTGCCCGACACGACGCCGTCCATCACCATGGTGCCCTGGATGCCCATGCGCCCGGCGAGCTCGGGGTCAACGGCCTCCGCCAGCGACAGGCCATCTCCCCCGAAGCGGTAGTCCAGGCCGCCCTCGAAGGTGAACGTCCCCTCCGCCCAGGTGCGGCCCAGGGGGCCCGTGAGGGTGGTGCGCTCCAGCACCATGGCCTTCCCATCCACGAAGCGCAGCCGCGCCGCGCCGTCCCCCATGCGCCGCCCGTAGTAGGTGGTGTCCTTCATGTCGAACGCCACCAGCCCCTCCAGCTTCTCCACGGGGCTGTCCACCTCCACCCGGCCGGTAGCCGTGCCGCCCAGCGTGCCCTGCATCAGCGCGAGCGAGGGACTCAGGCCCGCCACCACATCCACGAGGTCCTCGGTGCGCCCCTGCGGGACGTTCACCTCCAGCCGGAGGTTGAGCAGCCGCCCGAAGCCCACCCCCGCCTTGCCGTAGTACTGCGTGCGCCCCTTCTGGCCGGTGAAGGCCGGGAACGTCAGCTGCTGGTCCTTGTAGCCGAGCTTCCCCTGCAGCACGCCCAGCGAGAGGTTCCAGAACTCGAAGTCGCGCAGTGACAGCCCCGCGTCCACCTTCACGTCCGACGCGGGCCCCGTAATCGCGTAGGTGGCGCTCCCGCGCCCCGCCCAGGGCAGGCCCGCGATGTGGCCGAAGTCCCCCAGGTCCAGGTCGCCCTGTCCGTGGATGTCCACTCCCAGCTCGCTCCCAATCAGCAGCGCCACGTCTCCCGTCACGCGCGAGCCGCCCGACTCCGCCTTGATGTGGTTGAAGGACACCCGGTCCGCCTGGAGCTTCACCTGCGCCGTCGCGTGGCCCTTCTCGAAGGTCAAGATGGTGAGCCCGTCGCGAGGCTGCGTGTCGAACGCATGCGTGGCCAGCACGAAGCGGCCGGTGCGTAGATCCAGCGGCCCGGACAGCGAGAAGCGCGGCAGCAGGTTGCCAGTGAGCTGCGCGTCCAGCGTGGCCGGGAAGTCCACCCACGAGCCCTTCACCCCCGCCCGGTCCAGGATGCGGCCCAGCGACGCGTCCTCCGTCGACAGGGAGACCTCCAGCGGGAGGTTCGGCGTGAGACCCAGCCGCCCCGTCGCGCGCACCTTGCCCGCGCCCACGGGGACGGTGAGCTCCTCCAGCCGGACCTCCTCCCCCGAGTACGACACGCGGGCCTGGAGGTTCGTCGGCCCGAACCGCGCGTAGCCCAGGCTGTTGCCCGACAGCTCCAGTGACACCGCGGGGGACTCCGCCTTCCCCGCGATGGACACGCGCGTCCACAGGTGCCCCGTGGCGGGGCTGGGAATCAGCCGGGCCTGATAGAGCGCGCGCAGCGGGAGGAACACCTGCGCGTCCAGGGCCAGCCGCGGCGCGCACAGCGAGTCCACGCGGCCGGACACCGTGGTCGTGATGTCGTCCAGCGACACCTCCGCGCGCTCCAGCTCCAGCAGCGCTTCGTCCGGGTCCAGCGCGCCCGCGACCACCAGCTGCCCCAGCGCCAGCTCCCGTCCACCCGGCCCCAGGCGGACGTGCCCGCGCCGGGCCTCCACGTCCAGCTCGATGACGCCCCACTGCTCGTCCCAGCGGACGTCGAGCTCGTCCACCTCCACGCGGCGTCCCCCTGGCAACGCCAGCCGCAGCTCCGCGCCGGCGATGTCGAGGTTCGCCACGCGCAGGTGCTCCAGCGGCTCCAGGAAGCAGAACGCCGGCTTCTCCGCCGAAGGCGTGCTCGGCTGCGTCAGGTCGAGCACCACGCGTGGACGCGATGCCTTCACTTGCGCCAGCGTCAGGCGGCCTCGCAGGGGCTGGAGGAAGCCGAGCTGCACCTCCGCCCTGTCCACGGCCACCAGCGGCGTGTCCGTGCCCGGCAGGAAGAGCGAGAAGCCGTGCACCACCACCCGCGAGCCCAGCGGGTCCAGCTCACAGCGCCCAAGCCCGACATCCAGCCCCAGCACGTCCGGCAGGTGCCGGCGCCCCAGGGTGCAGGCCACTTCCCAGGTCGCTGGCATGCGCAACAGCAGCACGCTCCCCGACAAGACGAGGAGCACCAGCAGCAGCGCCCTGCGCGCACCGTGGCGGCCCTGAGAGAACAAAGCCGCTACAGTTTACCCAGCCCTTCGAGGTAGCGGTCGATCTCCGCGAGGTCCACCTTGCTGCTCGTCGTCCTGGGCAGCGGCGCCGGGGCGCTCGACCGCTCGCCTGCTTGACTGGCGGGCGAGTTCACGCCGAGCAGGCCCAGGTTCTTCCCGATGCGATGCACCAGCTCCGCGGACACCATCTCCTCGCGCGCGAGGAAGGCCTCGAAGAGCGCGTTGTCGCACAGCGTGTTGATGACGCGGGGTGAGCCGGATGAGTGCTGATGCACGGCCAGCAGCGCCTCCGGGCTGAAGGGCATGCGCGGGCAGCCGGCGAGCCGGAGGCGGTGCTTGACGTAGGCCTCGGTGGACTCGGCGGTGAAGGGCTCCAGCCGGTAGCGCATGGCCACGCGCTGCGCGAGCGGCGGGTCCAGCTTCAGGTTCTTTTCGATTTCCGGCAGACCGAAGAAGACGAAGGAGATGAGCTTGCGCTCCGGCACTTCCAGGTTGAGCAGCCCCCGGAACTCCTCCATGAGCTCGCGCGTCTCCAGCATCTGCGCCTCGTCGATGAGGACGACGGCCTTCTTGCCGGACTCGTAGATTTGCAGCAGCCGCTGGTACAGTTGCGACAGCAGCGCCAGCTTCTCCTGCGCCGGGTTCTCCACGCCCAGCTGCAGCGCGATGCGGCGCAGCAGCCAGTTGGCGGTGATGCCCGAGTGGATGATGACGAGCAGCGCCGCCTCGTACTCGGACTCGGGCAGCGAGTCGAGCATCCGCCGGGCCAGCGTCGTCTTCCCCGCGCCGATGTCGCCGACGAGGATGGACAGGCCCTTCATGTAGCTCACCGCGTGCATCAGCCGGGTGAGCGCCTGCGAGTGCTGGGCGGAGTTGTAATAGAAGCGGCTGACGGGAGCGTTGGAGAAGGGCTCCTGGGTCAGCTCGAAGAAGTCCAGGTACGTAGTCATGGGCTCGCCGGACCTCGCGGGGTGCAACTACAGGTAGCCGACCTTGCGCGCCTTGGACGCGCCAGCCGCTGGAATGGGAGTCGTGGTGGTGGGCGCCGCGGCCCCCGCGGGTGCGGGCGTGCTGCTGGCCTTGGCCCCGTTGGCAGAAGGCGTCGGAACCGGATCCTCCACCGGCTCCACGGAAGCGGCAAGCCGGGACACGTGCCCGGCGACGTCCCGGTACTTCGCGTCCATCGCGGCCACGCGCTGGTAGTGGAAGAGCGCCTTGCCCGCGTCGCCCTGCGCCTCGTACGCCGCCGCCAGCTCGAACCCCAGGGCCTTGGCCGCCTCGCCCGTCGCATGCGGGTTGCCCAGGCCCTCGCGGAAGGCCTCCACGGCCGCGGTCGCGTCACCGCGCTGCAGCTGGAGCATGCCCATCATGGTGATGCAGTCGAGCTCGCGCTTCGTGCCCACGCTGCCCTGGCGGGCCACGTCGAACTCGTGGAGCGCGTCGTCGAGCAGGCCCATCTCCTTGTACGCGATGCCCAGGTCGTAGTGCGTGTCCACGTCCTCGGGCTTCACCACCTTGGCCAGGCTCTTCTTGAACTCGGAGAAGACCTCCTCCACCGAGTACTGGAAGTCCTCTTCCGCCGGCAGCGCCGAGGCCCCGGAGTCATCACCGAGGTTGTCGATCTCCCCGGCGAGCTCCGCCGCCAGGTCGAACGCGTCGCGCTCGCCCGTGGTTTCTTCCGCGGGCTCGCTGTCGAAGGACTCCGTGACGGGCTGCACGGACGGAATCTGCGCCGGCCCCGCGGGCGCGGCCTCCTCCGCGGAACCTCCCGCCTCCGCCGCCTCCAGCCGCTCCATCAGCTCGGCGGCGCGCGCGTGGCCCGGGAAGGCAATCATCACCGTCTCGAGGATTTCGCGCGCCTCCTCGAACAGGCCCTGGTCGAGGAAGAACGAGGCCTCGTCACACTCCTCGGCCGCGGGCTCCTCTTCCTCGGAAGCACTCTCGGCTTCGGCGACAGGCTCGGCCTCGACCTCCGGTTCTGACTCGGGCTCAGGCACCTCGAAGGCAACCGCCTCGGGCTCCTCGGCCGCATCCAGGTCGGTCGCGTCCTCGACGATGGACTCGTCCTCGACCGCCACGATGGCGTGCGAGGCCGTGGGTTCCTCGAACTCCGTCGGGTCGCCCAGCGCGGGCGCGCCGAAGGGGTCCTCGTCCAGGTCCGCCGCGGTCAGCGGCGCGGCGCCCACGCGCGTGGGGGCATCCTCCAGGTCCAGCGGAGGAGGCGCCTCGTCGTCCAGCGTGGGGACCTGGAGCGTGTCCGGAGAGGCCTCGTCGAGCAGCGCCTGCGTGGGCGCATGCATCTGGGTCGGCGGCGGCTCGTCGTCGTCACCGAGCGACAGCGCCTCCATGGACGTGGCCGTGCCATCGTCCACCAGCGACTCGTCCTCGAGCGAGTACGCCGCTGCCGCGGCCAGGTCATCGTCGCTGGAGGCCACGAGCGGCTCGTCATCGGACACGCCAAGGCCGGGCTCGTCCGACAGGGCCAGCCCGACGTCGTCCGTCACCAGCGTCTCGTCCACCGACGCGGCGGCCAGGTCCTCCGGCTCGGCCGAGCCGTACACCTCGAACTCGCCCGAGGTGATGGCCTCGCCGACGAGCGCCTCCTCGCTGATGACGGTGGTGTCCCCGTCCTCCTCGATGACCTCGTCCGAATCGCTCGATGGCAGCGTGGCCAGCGCCAGCTCGTCCCCTGGCGGATGGAGGAGCGCGTCCTCCGGCGGCGGCGCGACGAGAATCTCGTCGTCGCTCGAGTCCACCAGGATGGCGTCCTCACCCACCGACTCCACCATGGACACCGGCGGCGCGGCCATCACGGGCCCGCTCGTGCGCAGCACGGACAGGAACGCGGGGACCTCGGGATGGGCCGGGTTCTCCTGGAGGATGGTGGCCAGATACGGCTGCGCGCGCTGGACCTCCGCCGCACGCGTGCAAAGCCGCAGCACGTTCAGGAGCTGCTCGGACGCCTGGGCCTGGTTCCCGGACGCGACGTAGATTTGATACGCCTTCTCGTGAGCGTCGAGGTTCTCCGGGTCGACAGAGAACACCTTGCGCAGGTGGTCCAGCGCTTTGTCGTGGAGCCCGTACTTGACGTAGACGTCCGTCTCCGTGAGCAGCTTGGAGAGCTGCTCGCGCCCCATCCCCGCGGGCGGAGGCGGCGCCATTGGGGCCGGTGCGGGCGCGGGCGCCGCCGCTGCGGGCTGGGGCGCGGCGGGACGCGGCGCGGGCTGCGGTGCCGCCATGGGCTGGGGCGCGGCGGGCGCGGGCTCGGGCGCGCGGCGCGCGAGCAGGTCGGGGTCCGCCGGGTCCAGCACCTCAATCTGCGTCCAGACGGCCTCGGCCTCGGTGAGCCGGCCGCGCTCCTGATGAATCTTGGCCAGCTCCTTGTAGACGGAGATGGTCTTCGACGTCTGGCCCAGCCCCTGGAACGCCTGCGCCAGCAGCGTGAGCGTCTCCACGTCGCGGCCATCCGCCTTGAAGCACACCTGCAGCTTCGCCAGCGCGCGCTTCTGGTCACCGCGCTGCAGGTACGACGTCGCCAGCTCCTTCGCGAGCGGGAGGTTGTCCGGCTCCAGCGCGGAGAGGCGCTCGGCGACGCGGAGCCAGTCATCCGCGCGGCTGTTGCGCTTGAGGTACTCGGCGGCGCGCTTGAACTCCTGGGCCGCCTCGCGCGTCATGTTCTCGCGCGCGTACAGCTCCGCCAGCTTGATCTTCGACGCCACGTTCTCGGGGTCGAGATCCACCATCTTCTTCAAGGTATCGAGCGACGACTTGGTGTCACCCGCCTTGTCGTAGTGGTTGGCGACAATCTGGAAGTACGCCATCGCCTCGGACATCAGCCCGAGCTGCTGGTGGAGCTCCGCCAGCTTGAGGTTCACCTCCAGCAGGTTCGGATTAAGCTTGAGGACCTGCTTGTAGAGCGCGACGGCCTTCAGGAAGAAGCCGTCGGAGGAGTAGCTCTCCGCGACCTTGGTGAAGAAGTGGGCGGCCTGAGGGTTGTCGTTCTTCTTCTGGTACAGCTCCCCCATCTTCTGGAGCACCCGGATGTCCTTCGGGTCGACCTCCAGGACCTTCTGGTACTCCTTGATGGCTTTGTCGTAGGCGCCCTTCGCGACGAGCTTCGCGGCGGCTTCGATGATCTTGTTCTTGTCCATCGAGCGGTGGGCTTCCAGCAGGCCGAAACCCCTTGAACTTCGCGGGTTTCCATCCTCAGCAAGGGGGAGTGTCGGAGGCTAACGGAAAGCTCCGACGCGGGTCAAGAAACGACCCGGCTCCCCCCGGGGCCGGATCACCTGCTCGCGTGGCGGCCCGTCAGGCGGGAATCCACACCAGGTGTATGGGTGCTACGGCGTCTCCTCGACGGCCTTCTTCAGACGGCGCGAGCCCGTCTCGCTCGCCAGCAGCCGTTCCACGAACCGGGTGTCGTAATTACCCTCCTGGAAGGACTCTTCCGCCAGTGCGGCCCGGTGGAAGGGGATGTTCGTGCGGATGCCTTCTACGACGTATTCGCCCAGCGCGCGCTGCATGCGGCGGATGGCCGTGGCGCGGTCCTCGGCATGGACGACGAGCTTCGACAGGAGGCTGTCGTAGTACGGCAGCACCGTGTAGTTCTCGTAGGCCCCCGAGTCCACGCGCACCCCGTACCCGCCCGGCACGCTGTAGCCGGTAATCTTCCCCGGCCAGGGGGCGAAGGTAATCGGGTCCTCGGCATTCACGCGGCACTCGATGGCGTGGCCGCGAATCTGGATGTCCTCCTGCTTGAAGCGCAGGGGCTCTCCATAGGCCAGGCGAATCTGCTCGCTCACCAGGTCCACGCCGGTGACGAGCTCCGTCACCGGGTGTTCCACCTGGATGCGCGTGTTCATCTCCATGAAGTAGAACTCGCCGCGCTCGTCGAGCAGGTACTCGATGGTGCCCACGTTGTTGTACGCGAGCTTGCGCATGGCGTTGACGGACACCTCGCCCATGCGCTTGCGCAGCTCCGGCGTGAGCGCCGGGGACGGGCTCTCCTCGATGAGCTTCTGGTGCCGGCGCTGCACCGAGCACTCACGCTCGTTGAGGTGGATGATGTTGCCGTGCTCGTCCGCCACAATCTGGATTTCGATGTGGCGCGGCTTCTCCACGTAGCGCTCGATGTAGAGGTCGCCGTTGGAGAACGACGCCACCGCCTCCGCCTGCGCGGTGGAGAAGGCCTGCGCCAGCGCACCCGGCTCGCGGACGATCTTCATCCCCTTGCCGCCGCCGCCCGCGGCCGCCTTGAGGATGACGGGGAAGCCAATCTCCTTGGCGAAGGCCTCCGCCTCGCGCGGGTCCTTCACGGTGCCGGGGCTGCCGGGCAGCAGCGGAAGCCCGGCCTCGCGCGCGGCCTGGCGGGCGCGCACCTTGTTGCCCATCAACCGGAGCATCTCCGGTCGCGGACCGATGAAGCGAATCTTGCAGTTCTCGCAGACCTCCGCGAACTCGGCGTTCTCCGACAGGAAGCCGTAGCCCGGGTGGATGGCGTCCGCGCGGGTGATTTCGGCGGCGGACAGCAGCTGCGGGACGTTGAGGTAGCTGTCCTTCGACGCCGGCGGGCCGATGCACACCGCCTCGTCTGCAAAGCGGACATGGAGCGCGTTGGCGTCCGCCGTGGAGTGCACCGCGACCGTGGCGATGCCCAACTCCCGGCAGGCGCGGATGACCCGCAGGGCAATCTCCCCGCGGTTGGCGATCAGCACCTTCTTGAACACGTGGGTGTCTCCGTCAGGGCCGTCTCGAGGAGCGGCACGCCCGCGGAACACGGGCGGCGCGCGGTCCCCTTCGTCAGGCCACTTCGATGCGGAACAGCGCCTGCCCGAACTCCACCGGCCGGCCGTTCTCCACGAGGATTTCCGCCACGCGGCCGGAGACCTCGGACTCAATCTCGTTCATCAGCTTCATCGCTTCGATGATGCAGAGCACCTGGCCCTTCTTCACCACGGTGCCCACATCGACGAAGGGCGGCTGGTCCGGCGCCGGGGTCCGGTAGAACGTGCCCACAAAGGGGCTCGTCACCTGGTGGCCGGGCTTCTCGGCTGGCTTCTCCGCGGCCGGCGCGGGTGCCGCCGGAGCAGCGGCCGGCGCCGGAGCGGCGGCGCGCGGAGCGACAACCGGGGCGGTGTACTCCACCCCGGCACCCGCGGCGACAGGGGTCGGAGCGGCGTGGTGGACGATGGTCGTCTCGGGTCCGTGGCCGCGGCGGATGAAGAGCTTCTCCTCGCCGCGCTTCCACACCAGCCTCGTGACGTCCGAGGACTCGAGAATCTCCACGATCTGCCGCAGGGCATCCACGTCCAGCGACGTGCCACTCGTGTCGGAAGGGCCGCTCGGGGCGGCTTCCGTTCGCGCGGGCGTCTGCGCCCGGGTCGACTTGCGCTTCGTTGCCATGACTCGCGTCCCCTTCCCTCCAGTATCGCTACGACCTTGCGAACTAGCCCCTGGTGGCCACGCGCGTCAGGTACTTGCCGTCACGCGTGTCGATCTTCAGCACGTCGCCCTCTTCGATGAAGAGCGGGACGTTGACGGTGTAGCCCGTCTCAAGGGTCGCGGGCTTCAGGGCGCCGGAGACGGTGTCACCGCGGATGCCCGGGTCGCACTGGGTGACCTTGAGGTCCACGGAGTTCGGCAACGTCACGCCAATGGCCTTGCCGTTGTAGAAGAGCACCGCGACGTTGATGTTCTCCTTCAGGAAGTTCTTCGCATCACCGAGCACCTTCTCGTCGAGGAAGGTCTGCTCGTAGTTGCGGGTATCCATGAAGTAGAACTCTTCGCCCTGGACATAGAGGTACTGCATGTCCTTCTCCTCGATGTCGGGCTTGCCCACCTTCTCACCGGACTTCAGGGTGGGCTGGAGCACGCGGCCAGAGAGGAGGCTGCGAATCGTGGTGCGCACGAACGCGGACCCCTTGCCGGGCTTGACGTGCTGGAAGTCGACGATTTCGTACGGCTCACCGTCGATTTCGATCTTCAGACCCTTGCGGAACTCGGACGTATCGATGACACCGGCCATGGGGACCGACTCCTTACAGACTCGCAGCAGCGAAAGCTTGAAAAGTCCGGGGTGTCTAGCCCATGCGCCCCTTCGATGGGAAGGGGAAAGCAGCGTCGGAAGCGTCGTCTGGATGACTGCTGAGCAGGGCGCGCGGCTAGAGCTCGGCGCGCACCTTGGGGGCCGTGACGCGCAGGACGTACCGGCCCTTCCCGAAGTTGCCGTCCGCGTGCATGGCGAGCACCAGGAAGTACTCCGGTGACACCAGCCGCATCACGGTCAGCACCTTCTCGCTGTTGACGCTGACCTCGCTCACGGTCCCCGTCTTGAGGGTCTCCGCGGCGTTCCGGAGCTGCGTGAGGAGGTTCGCGTACTCGACCCAGGCGCCGTTGAGGTCCAGGTCGGCGCCCTCGTCCTTCTGGAATGTGTCGACGGAGATGCCATCGAAGCCCATCACGCTGCACGCGAGGGCTCCATCCACCTGGTTGACCACCGACTCGAGGTGCGTGCGGAAGGACATGGGGTGATGCTCTTAGGAGGCAGCCGGGGCCCGGTCAAGGGCCCCGGCGGGCTTGGGGACTACTCGACTTCTTCCTCAGGAGGTTCCGAGCACTCAGGCCGGAAGCTGTCCTGGCCGCCGGTGCCGCCGCAGGGCCCCGTTTGCAGAAGGAAAGTCTCCGGCGGGCACGTAAAGCCCGAGGCGTAGAAGGTGATGGGGTAGGCAATCTCGTTCGATTCTGCCTTCGAGCCCGTGACAGTCTTCCCGATCAACTTTACCCGCACATTGAACGTCGCAGACGAACCAACCGCCAGTTGACTCGAAAGCGTCTCGAGCGCGTTGCCGCCAAGCAGGTCGATGACCATCGTGCTGTTGCCGGCAGCATTCGAAGGGAGCGCGAAATGGGTGGGATAAAGTTCGCTCTCCAAATCAGGGCCATCGCCCTCGGTTTCGTAGGTCAACTCGACGTGCGTGACGTAGACCGCCGTGTCATCGCCTGTGCCTGTCAGGGGCCCGTCGTTCACAACGATTTCCGTCGTCGAGAGCCCACTGCGGACAGCGAACCCGGCCAGGTAGCGATTTGAAGTCGAAAGATCCAGGGAGCCACCTCCACTGGCGGCACCCGACAGATTCACGACGCATGTGTCATCCGGAATGTACGCGTTGAAGATCTGGATGGCTGGTGGGTTGTCGACGCAGCCGGACATGGCCAGTGCCAGCGGCACCGCGAGATAGAAGTTCTTCATATGCGAACGTTCTCCTGCACGAGGACAGCAACGGACCCTTACAGGGTCTGCGCGATGGTCTGCCGGTTGAGGATGCGCGGCGTGATGAAGATCAGGAGTTCCTGCCGCGCATCACTCTCAGATTTGTTCTTGAACAAGAGCCCCAGTACCGGAATCCGCGACAAGAATGGTACCGAGTTGACCTGAGTGGTACCGCGACGGACGTAGATGCCACCGATGACCGTCGTGTCTCCATCCTTCACCAGTACCTGGGTGTTGGCCTCCTTACGCTGAATGGAAGGCTGACCATTGGCACCCGTACTCGACGGGTCAGGCTGGTTATTGGATGCGTTGATCGACATCAGGACGCTGCCATCCTGCGTGATGTGTGGCGTCACCTCCAGCGACAAGCGCGCCTCCACAAACGTGGTGTTCACGCCTTGCGCCGACGTCTGGCTGAACGGAATGGACACACCCTGGCTGATGCGCGCGGTGTTGTTATCGAGCGTCGTCACCTTGGGCGCGGAGATGGTCTTGATCGTACCCTCGTTCTCCGCCGCGGACAGGCGCAGATTGAGCTGAAGCGCGCCCCCCGCCGACCCGAACGTGAAGCCCATGGCGCCGCCCACACCCTGCCCGACGCCAGCCGGCAGGTTCACCGCGAAGTTGGGGTTGCTCGGCAACCCAGTCGCGGTGCCGGCCACGCCACCCGTCACCGCCACGTTATTGGGGAAGATGAGGCCCGTCGCATTGCCCGTGGCCTGCCCCGCGCGCGCCTGACCACCCCACTGAACGCCCAGCGAACGGCTGAAGGTGGTGTTCGCCTCCACGATGCGGCTCTCGATAAGCACTTGCGGGGTCTGCGTATCCAGGCTTCGGACCAACGAACGGGCCCGTTCCGTGTTGGAGCGCACATCCTTGACGATGAGAACGTTGGTGCGCTGATCCACCGTCACCGACCCGCGCTCACTCAGCACATCCTTGACCCGCGCCGCCATCTCACTGGCCACGGCGTAGTTGACCGGGATGAGGTTGACCATGAGGTCCTCCTGCTGCTGCAGCGACTTCTTCCGCTCCTGACGCAGCCGGGCCTCTTCCTCCAGGGTCTTCAGCGGCGCGATCCGGATGATGTTCCCGAACTCCTCCTTGCCAAGTGCCTTGGTGCGCAGCACGAGGTCTAGCGCCTGGTCCCAGGGAACGTTTCGCAGCCGGATGGTCACACGGCCGCTCACATCATCCGCCACCACGATGTTCTTCTTCGAAATCTCGGCGATGACGCGCAGTAGATTCTGGATGTCGATGTCCTTGAACTCGAAGGACACACGCTTACCGCGATAACGAGCCTGCTGCGGCGCACCTTCCGCGGCGTAGGCGGGAGCTTCCGTCGTGAAGCCAGCCGTCCGCTGAGCCACCGCGACCTCTTCCGTCTTCACGCCCTTCACATCGAGGCGCCAGGTCAGGGTATTCCCGCTCTGCGAGACCTTCTCCTGGATTGCACCGTCGGCGGCCACCACCAGGCGCACCTTACTCCCCTCACCGGGCACGCTGAAGGCGCTGATCATCTTCACCGGGGTCTCCAGCGCGCTGGTGTCGAGGCTCCGCTCCAGCTTCTTGGGCAGACGCGCGCTGTCCAGCGTCAGCACAGCACTGCGCGGATCCGGACGGTCGACCTTCCAGGCCGCAGTCCCCGACAGCTTCATGACGATACGACCGCCCGCGCTGCTCTCCTCGAATCGAAGGTCCTTCACTTCCACCATGGCGGGAGACTCGGCCTTCATCGGAACCGGGCGAAGCGGCTCGACCTCCGCGACGGATGCAACAGCCTCTTCCGCGTCGCGTGCCGGTGCAGCCTTGCGGGCCACCGCGCCACCAAGCACCACCTCGAGCCCACGGCTGGCACGGTCTACGCGATAGGCGGGCATGCTCCCGCGCACATCGAGGACGAGCCGCACCTTGTCCGAGTGCGCTCCAACACGAACGTCACGCAGCGTGCCGGAGTTCACCCGCGGAGCGCGAGCCGCCAACCCCACGCCAAACACGTCCACAGCGAGCCGCGGAGGGTCGGCAAGCTCCAGAACCTCGTACCGGGCAATGTCACCATCCGCCCGGATGCGCAGGGTGTCATTGGAGAACGACATCGCCGTGATTCGCTGAGCCGGGTTCGCCACCTCGCGCTCATCCGCCTCGGCGGCGACAACATTCTCGGGCAGCGCAGCCTTGGCAGCCGCAGCATCGGCCTGCATCGTCTCAACCGGGGCCACGGAAGCCACCGCAGGCTCGCTCGGCTTTGCAGCAACCGGCGCGCTGCTCACAACCGCCTTGGCCGAAGCCTCGGTGCGCTGTTCCGCGACAGGGGCAGGAACCGGCTGCGTGGCGCCGTCCACCGAGATGACCACCCGGTTGCCGTCCGCGCGCACATCGTACTGGGACGCCTTGTCGAGCGCCAGCAACACCCGGCCAACGCTCGCGCGCTCGTCCGAGAACTGTGATGCCACGACGCCGGAGACCGGTCCCGAGCCATCGTGGTGTCCCTTGATTCCCGTCGCATCCGCCGACGAGAGGTCAACCACCAAGCGCTCCGGCCCGCTCAGGCGGAACACGGTAAAGGTCGGCGGCCGGGTGCCGGTCACCACCACCTGGGCACCCGAGCCCGTGCGGGACACTTCCAATCCCCGCAGCGTATTCAGCTCGGCGCCCTGCACCCTGGCGCCCATCAGCACGACCGCCCACGCGGTCGCTAACATCCACTTGCCCCTCGTCACAGCGCTCTCCTCGAGCATGCGTCCCCTCAACAAGTTGGAAGCGGGCCACCGCCCGCGGGAGCGCCTAGAGGGCGCTACTCTCCGAAGTTCCTGCCCGTCATCATGTTGTAGGCGGGATCCTGCTTCGCATCAGGCTTCAGCTGCAGCGTCACCGGATTCTTGATGATCTCGCCGTTGCCCGAGAACACCTCCGTCACCGTCACGGAATCACGGAGGATCTGCGTCACCTTGCCGCCCTGGCGCCCCATACGGGTATTCCGGCGTACGATGTGCCCGCGGCCCGCCGGGTCCTCGACCATTGCCATGGGGCTGGCGTCTCCCGTCACGACGGCAACGAGCTTCAGCTGGTCCAGGTCGAAGGCACAGAGTGGCTCGTTGCAAGTGGTGACCGGGTTGGTGGCGACCGGACCAAGCTCGTCGATCGGACTGCGAAATGGGTCGCGCTTGCCCACCGGATTATACGTATAGGCATAGGTCGGAGCCGTCTGCGCCTCGGCTGCGGCGGCGGGGGCTGCCTGCTTGGGCGCTGCCGCCGCGGCCTTGGGCTTCGCGGGCGAAGGAGCCGGCATCGGCGCCTCCTCGCACGCGACGAGTGCCAAGGCGAGCATCGCGGTGGTCATGGTGGCCTTGAACGTCTTCATCCTCAATCCCCTTGTCGCCCTACTTCCTGGGCGGATCAAGTTTCTATTTCTTTGAGTTCGCGTTCGAGGTGCCCGCCTTCGTCGCGGCGGCGCCCTTCTCCTCGACGAACCGGAACGTCGTGGCCATGAACTCGCTCTGAAGAACGACCTTCTCGTTCTTGAGTGAGGCCGAACCGAACTTGATGTTGTTGACGTTGACGATGCGGCGCATGTTCGCCATCTCCTGAAGGAAGAGGGCAATCTCATGGTAGTTGCCGTTCACCGTCATTTTGATGGGGATGCGCGCGAAGAACTCCCCCCCCCCGACTGACTCCTTGCCAGGGGTCACGCTGGCCAGTTCCAAGCCGCTTTTCTTCCCGATGTCGTTGATCTGCGCGAGCAACTCCTCGATGTCACGCTGCTCGGGCAACTCCGTGAGCGCCTCCGAGAGCTTCTGCTCAAGCACGTCCATCTCGCGCCGGCGCTCGTTCAGGTTCTGGGCGATCTCACTCTTGTCCGCCAGTTCCAAGTCCAGCTTCCGGCGCTCCTCCATCGCCCATCCGATGGCATCCTCCGTGGGCTGAATGAATATGAAGAAGTTTGCGACCGTCAGAGCCACGACAACAAACGCCAGGCCACCAAACTTGATGGCGGGAGGCGCCTTGACGAATTGATCCAGGTACTTGTCCATGACGAGCGGCCTTGTCAGATGGCGTAGTTGGACGTCAGCGTGAGCTTGAACTCGACCACTGCGTGCCCGCCAGCCTGAGCGGCGTCAATCTGCTTGGCGGTCTGCAGGTTGATGTTCTTGAAGAACGGAGTCACCTGCGCATCAGGGAACTCCTCGATGGTGGCGTCCGCGGTGAGCATCTCTACACGCGCCGTCTTGCTGTCTCGGCGGCGGTCCACAAGGCGGCCCATCCCCTTGGGCGTCCATACCACCCCATTGAGGCCGCGCATGAACTCTGCGACCTCGTCGTGGCTGACGGCAGAGCCGTCGATGGAGACAGTGTTGTTGTTTTCAGCGAAGGTCTTGACCCAGACCTTCTTGGGAGTGGCCGAGGCGAGCGCATCCATCATGCGAACGGGGCCACTGCGCCCCTTGCGCAGCGCATCCAGCACGGCGAGCTTCTTCTCCACCTCGGTCTTGCGGGTGTTGATGTTCTTGACCTCGCCGATGATCTTCTCCAACTCGGCGATCCTCGCCTTCGTCGAAGCAACGCCCGCCTGATGCGCCTCGAGCTCAGTCTGGCGGTCGGAGTACCAGAGGTAGTTGGCCACGCCGGCGCCAATCAGGACCACGGCGAAGAGGACCAGCACCTGCCGGCCCATCTCGCGCTTCTTCACCGCCCGGACGGGCAGCAGGTTGATGCGAATCATCATGTGCGTCGTCTCCAGAGGGTGGTCCGGTCAGCCCAGCTTGTCGCCCGGGCGCCGCAGCGCCAGTCCCACGGCCACCGCGGCCATGGGCGCCACGTCCATGATGAACGCGGGGTCGAACTTCCGGTTGTCCACTTCGATCTTGCGGAAGGGATTGAGAATCTCCACCGGCACGCCCGTGCGCGCCTCGATGGTCTTGAACAGCGCGGGAATCTTCGCCGTGCCGCCCGACAGGTAGACCTTGCTGAAGTTCGAGTCGGCGGCGGTGCCCGCGTAGAAGTCGAGCGAGCGCTGGATTTCTCCCGCCACCTGCTCCGCCACGCTGGAGAGCACGCGCTCCACGTCCTGCGGCACCACGGCGTCGGCGTCCGCGCCATTGCCGCCAATCTTCAGCGCCTCGGCCTCCTCGTAGGAGACGTTGAGCTGCTTCTGAATCTCCTCGGTGAACTGGTTCCCGCCGATGGTGACGTCGCGGGTGAACACCGTCGCGCCGTTGGAGATGATGTTGATGTTCACCACCGAGGCGCCCGCGTTGATGAGCACCACCGTCTCGCGCTCCGGCACGTCGTAGTTGACGGAGAACATGTTCTGGACGGCGAACGCGTCCACGTCCACCACCACCGGCGCCAGCCCCGCCTCGGAGACCACCGTGGTGTAGTCGTTGATCATGTCCTTCTTGGCCGCGACCAGCAGCACGTCCATCTGTCCGGTGGCGTCGTTGCCGCCGCCATCGAGGATCTGCGTGTCGATGTTCACGTCCTTCACATCGAACGGGATGTACTGCTCCGCCTCCCACTGGATGCTCTCCTCGAGCTCATCCTGGGACATGCGGGGCATCTGAATCTTCTTGATGATGACCGAGTGGCCCGACACGCCGATGGCGACGTCCTTGCCCTTCACCTTCAGCTCGGCCATCAGGTCCTGCACGGCCTGGACGATGGCCGTGGAGTTCATCAGCGCGCCGTCGACGATGGCCTCTGGAGGCAGCGGCTTCATGCCGAAGCTCTGCAGCGCGTACACGACCTCACCGCGCTTGCGATGCTCCTTGAGGAGAATCATCTTGATGGACGTCGATCCGATATCCAGGCCGAGTACCAGTTTGCCCTTCGCCATGCTTGACTCCGTCGAGAGGCAGCCAGCGTAGCACTGGCCGTCAACCCCTCCTAAAAAGTGCCTGGAGCCCGCCTGCCCTCCGGACGGACGGGAGCCCTGCACCACCACTGCGCCGGGCCCCTCAACACCGTCGCGGAGGCCCGATTTTCCGGCCTCCGGCGCGTTCCGTCAAATGCCCGTCGGCCCGTCCAGCATCTGGACCGACCCCGCACCTCAGCCCCGCTCCGCCTCGGCGTCCGGGTCGATACCGTACTCCTTGATTTTGTAGAGGAGCGCCCGATGGCTGATGTCCAGCAACTCCGCGGCCCGGGTGCGGTTCCCTTTCGTTTTCCGCAGGGCGGCTCGGATGTAGGACTCCTCCAGCCCCCGAATGGCGCGCTTGAGTGACAGGTCGCCACCATCCTGTAGCACCGGGCCCACATGCGGCGTTGCACCCTGGGGCCCAGGTGGGGAGGCGGCCCACAGCCTTTCGGGCAGGTTCGCCGGGAGGATGAGCGACTCGTCCGCCAGCAGCACGGCACGCTCCATGGCGTTCTCGAGCTCGCGGACGTTTCCTGGCCAGGCGTAGGACAGCAGGAGTGACTCGGCTTCCGCCGAGAGCCCTGCGACGGGTGGCTCCCGGTTCAGCTCGCGGTTGAAGCGGGAGATGAAGGCCCGCGCAAGCAGCGGCACATCCTCGCGCCGCTCCCGCAGTGGCGGAACACGGAGATTCACCACGTTCAGGCGGTAGTAGAGGTCCTCGCGGAACTCCCCCTTCGCTACCAGCCGAGACAGGTCGCGCAGCGTGGCGGCCACCACTCGCACGTTCACCTTCTCGACGCGGTTCTCCCCCACCGGGCGGATTTCCCCCTCCTGGAGGACGCGCAGCAGCTTCACCTGGGCGGACAGCGGAAGCTCCCCCACTTCGTCCAGAAAGAGCGTGCCGCCATCCGCCTCCGCGAAGAGGCCCCGCTTCGCGGTGCGAGCGTCCGTGAAGGCGCCCTTCGCGTGGCCGAACAGCTCGCTCTCAATCAGCCCAGCGGGAATGGCGCCGCAATTGACCGCCACGAACGCCATGGGCGCGCGAGGACTCCGCACGTGCAGCTCCCGCGCGATGAGCTCCTTGCCCGTACCGCTCTCGCCGCTGATGAGCACGGTGGTGTCCACCGGCGCGAGCCGGGTCACCTGGCGCAGCAGTGCGTGCAGCGCGGGGCTCTCGCCGAGGATGTGCCCCTCGGGCGTGGAAGGCAGGGTGGCCTGCTTCAGGCGCCGGTTCTCGCGAACGAGCCGCTCACGCTCCTCCGCCTTGCGGAGGACGAAGACGATTTCGTCCGGCTTGAAGGGCTTCTGGACGTAGTCGAACGCGCCGGAAGCAACGGCCTGGAGCGCCTGCTCCTGTGAGCCGTAGGCGCTCATCACCACCGCCGTCAGCGAGGGGTGCGCCGCCAGGGCCTCGCGCAGGACGGAGAGCCCATCCTTCTTCGGCATGCGCACGTCACAGAGCAGCACGTCGTAGTCACGCGCGGCGAGTTCCTTCAGCGCGTCCTCGCCGTCGGCCACTGCGCGCACTTCATAACCGTGGCCGGTGAGCACCAACGTGAGGATGTGCCGGATGGAGGGCTCATCATCGGCAACGAGAATCGTGCGGAACAGGGGCATGGCCGTCTCGGCGCATCATCGCCCACCCGAGGGGGAGCCGGTAGCTTCCGCCCCGCAGTCGCGCGAGTTTTCCTCAGGGTGCGGGCAGGCACACGGTGAAGCGGGCACCGCCCCCCGGAGCATTCTCCGCCTCGAGCCGGCCCCCCATGACCTGCGCCAGACGCTGCGAAACCGCCAGGCCCAGTCCTGTCCCCTCGCGCCCCTTGGTCGTGAAGAAGGGCTCGAACAGGCGAGGCATGACGTCCTCGGGGATGCCCGTCCCGCCATCCTCCACGGCCAGGCGGACCTCATCCGCGACTTGCCGCGT
Source organism: Pseudomyxococcus flavus (assembly GCF_050038885.1). Classification (NCBI taxonomy): domain Bacteria; kingdom Pseudomonadati; phylum Myxococcota; class Myxococcia; order Myxococcales; family Myxococcaceae; genus Pseudomyxococcus; species Pseudomyxococcus flavus. Next base: position 1,276,259 of record NZ_CP143624.1, read on the forward strand.
GGCGACCCTCACGCTCCCCTGCCCTCCCATCGCCTGGGCGGCGTTCAGCAACAGGTTGATGACAATCTGCGAGAGCGGACCCGGGTCAGCACGTGCGAGCAACCCCGGCTCCAGGTCCAGCGCCACCGTTACCCCGGATAGTTCGGGCGCGGCACGAACCAGGCGCACACAGGTCTCCACCACCGCGCCCACTTCCACCGGGCCGAGCGAGGTGGTGCCAGGACGCCCCAGGTCGAGAAGTCCCCGGATGATGCGGTCGATGCGCTGCACCTCTTGGTCGATGCGCTCCAGGAAGTCCTTCAGCTCGGGCGTGTCCGCCTTGGCTCGCGCCAGTGCCACGTAGCCGAGGATTCCCGCCAGCGGATTGCCCACCTCGTGCGCGACGCCCGCGGCCAGCCGCCCCACCGTGGCCAGCCGCTCCGAGGCGACCAACTCCGTCTGCGTGCGCGCCAGCTGGGCGTTGGACTCGCGCAGGGATGCCATCTGCGCGCGTGTGAGCGCCTGCTCCTCGCGAAGCGCCTCCGCCATGCGCTGCAGGGAGCGCTGGATTCGCGACACCAGCGTTCCGCCCTCGGTCGGAACCAGGTGCGGCTCCCACTCCAGCCGGCCGAACTGCTCGACCACTGCCTCTGTCCGGCGCAGCGGACGGCCCACCATCAGGTCCAGGACCACGTAGGTGAGCACCGTCAACGCAACGAGGTCCAATCCCAGGACCCAGGGAAGGACACCGCGCACGCGAGCCAGTGCTTCTTCCTCCGCGCTCCCTTCAGGCACCCACCGGCGGAGGGCATCCAGCAGCCGGAAGAGCACCGGCTGCACGGACAACCAGGTGAGCCCCGACGACACGGAGCCCAGCAGGAACGCGACGCTGGCAATCCGCCACTTCATCGCCTCCCCGCACCGCTCATGGCACGCCGCCCAGCATCATGGCGATATCCCCGGGCAACACCCGTGAGAGCCAGGGCCCCAGCAGCAGGAGCTCCAGCCCCGCGAGCGCCAGCCAGGGCCCGAAAGGAATGCTCGTGCGCTCAGGCACCCACTCTTCCTCTTCCCCCTCTTCGTCCAGGGGAGCATCGGGAATGGGCTGGACCAGCAGGCACACCGGCACCAGCAGCAGCCGCTTCCAGAGTGGAAGGCCGGGCTGCATGAACTCCCAGGTCATCGTGAGCGGCGCCACGTCACCCTCGGGCTCCTCGGGGACACTCTCCGCGCGAGGACCGGCTCGGCCCGTCACCAGCAGCATCACGATGCCCACCACCGCGCCCTGCATGGACGCGAACAACAGGATGCCTAGCAGCGAACGCCACGTGAGGAACGCCCCGAGCATGGCAACGAGGTACTTGTCGCCTGCGCCCAGCGCCTCACGCTGGAACACCTTCCATCCGATGTACTCCATCATCCGGAAGGACAGAAAACCCACCGCCGCGCCGATCAGCGCGTCGCGGAAGGCCTCCATCCCCTGGGGAATCGCCAGGACGAGCCCCGCCAGCATGCCCGACACCGTCATCGACAGCGGCAGAATCCAGTGGTCCAGGTCGATGAAGGCGAGCGGCACCAAGATGGACACGAGCACCAGTGCGGGCACCAACTCGTACGTCCAACCGAAGCGACGCAGGCACGCGAAGTACAGGAGCCCCGTCAGAAGCTCCACCAGCGGATAGCGTACGGAGATGGGCGCGCCGCAGCCCCGGCAGCGGGCCCGCAACGCCAGCCAGGACACCAGCGGGATGTTCTCGTACCAGGCCAGGACGTGCCCGCACTTGGGACACCTCGAGCGCGGGCGCACGATGCTCTGGTCCAACGGCACCCGTGCGATGACGACGTTGAGGAAGCTGCCCACGCACAGGCCGAGCACGAACAGGAACACGGCGAACAGGGGCCCGAAGTATCCCGGCAGGGAGGAATGCGTCACAGGGGACGCATCCTACCCGAGCTTCAGCGGAAGTCGCGCCGCTCGAACACGATTGCGGCCAGCACGCAGAAGAGCGCGCCCCAGCCCAGTGCGTAGAGCGTGGCGGAGCCCAGCTCAGCGGCCGTCACCTCGATGGCGTAGGTGGCACGCGGACGGAAGTTCAGCCGCTCGAGGTTGGGCAGCGCGTAGTACGTGGCCTTGCTGATCCACTGCACGAACTCGACCTTGGACTTCACCCCAAGATTGTAGATGTCCGAGCAGAGGTGACCCGCGAAGTAGAGTCCCGTCGTCACCAGGGCGGAGACGAGCTGGCTTGCGAAGGTGGACATCAGGAACCCGGCACTGGTGAGGACGAACAACTCCAGGTAGAGCCCCCAAAGCGCGGCCATCTGTGGCTGAGTGATGGGCGAGCGGTGGAGAACCAACTCCACCCAGAACAGCAGCGTCATGGCTACCAGCAACACCCCGAGGGTGAGCATGTTGCCCGCGAGTCGAGCCAGCAGGAACCGGCTTCGGGACATCGGCTTGGACACCATCAGGAAGATGGTCCGCCGCTCGATTTCACGGCTGATGAGCCCGGACGACAGATAGATGGAGAGGAAGACGAGCAACAGGCTCATCACCCCGAGGCCGAAGTCAGTCACCACCCTGTCGAAGGTGCTGACGGTGACCTCGGTGACGAGCGTCGTGGCAAAAAGCAACAGGAGCGCGAACGCCGCAACCAGCACCGTCACACGGTTGCGACGCGCCTCGCGGAACCCGTTCCACGCCATGGCGGCAAAGGCACCCATCACTGAATCTCCCCTCCCACCATCTGCCCACCCGCCTTCTTCATCGCATCCAGGAAGAGGTCCTCCAACGAGAAGCGCGCGGGCTGAACCCGGCTGACGCGCCCCCCCTTGCTAATGACGGCTTGGAGCAGGCCGTGTGAGTCGGCATCCGCTATGCGGAGCAGCACTCGGCTGTCCAGTTGCTGCGCTTGCTCATACGAGAACCCCAGCGACTGCAACTGCTCCAGCGGGAGCCCATGCACCACCATCTCCACCAAGGGAGCCTTCGCAGACACCAGCTCCTGCACACTCCCTTCTTGAACACGCCGCCCGCCAACCAACACCACCACGCGGTCGCAGAGCGACTCGACGTCGGCGATGATGTGTGTACAGAAGAGGATGGTCGTACCCTTCTCGCGTTCGGCAAGAATGAGGTCGCGCATTTGCCTACGTCCGAGGGGATCCAGACCGGAGGTGGGCTCATCCAGAACCAACAGGCGAGGCCCGCTGATGAGCGCCTGAGCCAGCGCAGTGCGCTGCACCATCCCCTTGGAGTAACGACGGATCTGCAGGTCGGACGCTCGCCCCATCCCTACCTCGCCGAGCACTCGCTCTACGCGCCGGTCCAAGTCATGGCCGCTCAGCCCAAAAATGCGCCCAGCAAGCGTTACGAACTCCCGCCCGGTGAGGTACTCATAAAGCGAGGGATTCTCAGGCAAGAAGCCCACTTGACGACGCACATGCGGCCGGTCGGGAGGTTCGCCAAAAAGTAGCGCCTGCCCCTGGGATGCTCGCACCAGTCCCATGAGGATCTTGATGGTCGTGGATTTGCCCGCGCCGTTGGGCCCCAGCAAGCCGTAGACCTGCCCTGGAGCAATTTCCAGGTCCAGCCCTTGGAGGGCCTTCACCTGCTTGTTGAGGAAGAACCCCACCCGGTATGTCTTCGACAATCCGCGGATCAAAACGGGCAGGTTCGACTCGGACGAAGCAGCCGTCATGGTGCATCCTCCGCCTCATCGAACTGGATGCCGCCTGCTGCGAGATCTTCCTGCAACTCTTTTTTCTTGACGTCGTCGTACATCTCCAACCTGTACAGTCCCGATGTTGAGCGCGCACGCCCCCGCCGGTCGATGAAAAACTGACCTTCCAATGGGTCCTCGGGCATCGCCCTCAGGTAGCCTGAGCGAACCAACGCAGGGACCGTCTTGGGCAACTCGCCTCGGTCGCGCTGGAAAGCACTGATGGCATCATCGATCTGCGTGAGCACGCGCTCACGCAAAATCTCCTTGATGCGATGTTCGTAGAAAGCCCGCGACTCATCATCTCCCGCGCTGTCACGGAGCATTTCCGCCATCTGCAACCCGGCGTCAAAGCTCCCTGCCTGCGCGTACAAACGAGTAGCAAGCTGGACCAGGTAGCGTGGGGTATCGGGGAAGCGTGACAGCCGCAAGAGAAGGTCGGCAGCCCCTTGATAGTCGCGCTCGTACGTCATCTTATTGTAGGCAAGCTGGAACAAGAAACGGCGATCATCCGGGAATTGAGCCAGCCCCTTGGTCAGCAACCGAGATGACAGGTCCGTGTTCACCCACTGCTCACGCCCAAGGTTGAATGGGGTCGCAATTGCCCCCCATTCGTAGACATAGCGAAACTTGGGATCGAGATCTGTCGCCAAGTCCGAATAGAAGAATACATCCCGATATTCGGTGTCGGAGTTGGCGCGCCCTACCTGCTGAATTGCCTGAATCCAGTAGAAGTCCGCCAAAAGCGGCCGCTGAGCGGCTCCTAGCATCTGAAGGAGTTCTCGGCGGGGGAGAACAGGGCCGTCCTTCGTCCGCAAAGGCTTCGCCGGCTTCTCAGCCAGCAGCCCTACCGAGCACACGGCCAGCGCCAAGACCATAATCCGAATATGCACCTACAAGCTCCTAAATGACGAAGGGCCACCATCCTGAAGGAGGGCGGCCCCGAGAACAGTGGTCAAGCCACCGCTCATTCCACGTCAGACAACGTCAGTTGTTACCTGTAGCTCCGTCGCAGGCGACGTCGTTACGGGTGTTGTACGGGGTACCCGAAGCAACGTTGCCCGACTCCGAGCAGGGACCGGGAGCACCCGTACCCTCGAAGCCGGCAATCACCCAGTCATCGAAGGAAGCCTCGTTGTCCGCGTTGCCCTGCGCGCCGGCGAAGAAGTTGCAGTTAGGGCACGTTTCGACGTCTGGCTGCACGCCGAAGGTCGTCGTCCAGCCACCAGAGCTGGCGACCGTGAACGTCGAGACAATCGGGGTCGGGGTGGCAATGGCGCTGTTCGGACCGAAACGGTTCGCGTCACTGCCGATGCAGGGCACACCCGCGTTGGGCACCACAATGTCGGCGCCAGTACGGTCCTCGCAGGTGCCCGCTGCGGCGGAGACCCGGTAGGCGTACCGGTTGCCACGCTCAGGGGCAAAGCCAATTTCGTTGGCGTAGTGCGAGTAACGGTCCTTCTCGGAGAAGAACGACTTCTGCGCGGTGTACAGCGCCTTGAGGTTCGTCTTCGCCTCGGACTGCTTCGAGCGGGCCTGGAACTTGATGAAGTTCGGGATGGCGATGGCCGCCAGGATGCCGATGATGGCCACCACGATCATGAGCTCGATGAGCGTGAAGCCACGGTTGCGGGGGGTAAAACGCGAGACGCGCATGGGGGATCCTTAAGGAAGGTTGCAACGGGGGGCACTGCGCCCGCGGTGAGCATTAGCACCGAGCATGCCAGCGGGCTCCAAGCCGCCAAAGCCCCAGATTTTCAAAGCTTGGAGAAAGGCCCCCCTGAGTGCGGGGTCTAGGGCTGACAAAATTCGGCAGTGACGCTGACGAGAACTGTCGATCAGCTTACGCATCCAGCGTGCCTCCTGGCTCTAGGTCATCGGTGAGCCCGTGCTTGGCCAGCCGATAGCGGAAGGACCGGAATGAAAGGCCCAGGAGCTCCGCAGCACGGGTCTTCACGCCCCCCGCCTGCTTCATCGCCGCCACCAGATAACGGCGCTCGCTCTCATCGAGATGCCGCTCCAGGTTGAAGCCCGCGCCCAATCCCGGTTCGCTTCCTTCAGGGGTCCGCGCAGCGGGGTCTGAATCACCCCTCACGGCTGGAGGGAGCGTGGACGGTCCCAGGAGGTCCGAATCGGACAGGGTCGCGGCCCGCTCCACCATGTTCTGCAGCTGTCGCACGTTGCCCGGGAACGGATAGCGCTCCAGCAGCGCCAGAGTCTCGGGCGCGAAGCGCAGGCCGGGCCGCCCCAACTCCTCCGCCATCCGTGACAGGAAGTAGTTCGCCAGCAACGAGATGTCACCGGCGCGCTCCCGCAGAGGCGGCAGCTCGATGGTAATCACGTTGAGTCGGTAAAAGAGGTCCTCACGGAAGCGACCGGCCTTCACCTCGGCTTCAAGCCGCCGATTGGTCGCCGCGATGACGCGTGCCTGAAACGGAATCTCCGCGGCGCTGCCCACCGGCTTCACCCTGCGCTCCTGGAGCACACGGAGCAGCTTCACCTGCGTGGCGAGCGGCATCTCCCCCACCTCATCCAGCATGACGGTGCCGTCACCCGCCGCCACGAGGAGCCCCGAACGGTCCGTGGTTGCCCCGGTGAAGGCGCCCTTCACATGCCCGAAGAGCTCGCTCTCCAGCGTTCCTTCATTCAGCGCGGCGCAGTTGAAGGGCAGGAACGGTCGCGCGGCCCGGCTGCCGCGCATGTGGATGGCGCGCCCCACCAGTTCCTTTCCCGTCCCGCTCTCGCCCGTCACCAGCACGGTGCTCCGCCCGGAGGCCACCTTCTCCACCAGCTCCCAGACCGCCTGCATCCGAGCGCTCTGCCCCACGGCCCCATCCAGGCCAGGAAACAGGCGCGCCCTGAGGCCACTGTTCTCCTGTCGAAGCGAGCGCTTCTCCAAGGCCTTCTGGACCAGCAGCCGCATCTCCTCGTTGTCGAAGGGCTTGCAGATGTAGTCGTACGCGCCTTCGCGCATCGCCTCCACGGCGGCGGCGGGAGTGCCGTACGCGGTGATGAGCACCACTTCCGGAGAGGCGGGCCGGGCCCTGGCTGCGCGCAGCACATCGAGGCCACTACCGGTCCCCAGCTTCAAGTCGGAGATGACCAGGTCCACCCCGTCCTGGGCCAGCACATCGCACGCGCTCTTCACGCCCGCGACGCTCGTGACCGTGTAGCCCTCTCGCTGGAGCAACAGCTCAAGGTACTCGCGCATGGACAGCTCGTCATCGACCACGAGAATGTGGCCACGCGTCCCCAACTCCCCTCCCTGAGCCGACGTCACAGCGGCAACCCCACCATGAACTCGGTGCCCTCGTCGCGATTCGAGCGAACCTGGATGGAGCCACCATGAGCCCGGATGATGGAGTGCGCGGTGGACAGTCCCAGTCCCGTACCGCCATCGCGTGTGGTGAAGAACGGCTCGAACAAGTGCCCCATCATCTCCTCCGTTATCCCTCCCCCCGAGTCCCAGATGTGGATTTTTGCCTCATTCTCGCCTCGCGTCAGCGTGACCTTCACATGGCCTTGAGGTCCTGCCGCCTGGAAGCCGTTTCGCACCAGATTGATGAGCACCTGCCGGAGCTGATCCGGGTCAACCGAGACCGACACTGCCACGGGTGTGGTGACTTCGACCCGGACGTCCCGTGCCAGCGGATCCACACGCAGCATGTCCACGGTCTCCGTCACGAGCGACGCTAGCTGCACCGTCTGCAATACGGGCACCGGAGGCCGGGCAAAGCGGAGGAAGTCCTCGACGAGCCGCGCCAAGCGATCCGCCTCTCGCATCAGGATGTTGGTGAGCTTCTGGGAGACGCCATCCCGCGCATCCTGCGCCAGCAACTGCGCCGAGCCGCGCATGGACGCCAACGGGTTGCGCAGCTCATGCGCCAGTTGAGCGGAGAGCGCCCCCAGGCTCGCCAGCCGGTCCGCCCGCTTCAAGTCATCCTCCATCCTGCGAAGCTGGGTGAGGTCCTGGAAGACCATGAGCAAGGCCCCTGGCTCGCCTTCCAGCGGCGTCACCGACAGCCCCAAGATGCGTCGCTTCGGCCCCTTCCCCACGACCAGCTCACTGCGCGGAGACCGCGGGGCCAGCCCTGACACACTCGGCAGGAGCGCTTCGACCTCCGTCCCAACGACGTGAGCTGCTTCGACCTGAAGGATGGCGCAGCCCGCGGGGTTCACGTACGTGATGCGTCGCTCGGCATCACACGTCACAAGCCCCGATGGCATGGAAGAGAGGATCTGCTGTTGCAGCCGCCCCAATCGCCGGAGATCGGCCTCCCGCGCAGACAACGCCCCACCTGTCGCGGAGAGCTGACGTGAAAGGTAGCCGGCAAGAGCGGCAATGAGCCCTAAAGCAAGCGAGTTGCTGCCGAGGACGAACAGCACCCGCGACGAAGGCATCAGCCCACCGGGCACGGTACCCAACAGCCGAGGCCCCATGACCAATGCCCCGAAGCACAGGGCAGACGCGGCCGCGGCCCAAAGCGCGCCGCGTCGGTCCAGGACAACGGAAGCACCGATGACGGCCAGGCTATAGAGAAACGTCAGCGGGGAATCGGCACCACCGCTGAGAAACACCAGTCCCGTGGCGATGGCGACATCGCCCACGACCTGGACCCAAGCGTCCCCGAAGCCCCCCTGGCCTTTTCGCAGGCGCAGGCCCACCACCACCGTCGAGACGTACGCGATGATGATGACCGCGAGCGACAGGGTATCCGCGCGGCTCAACTCCTGAGATGGATGGAGGAGGAGCCGCGCAAGGGTGATGACAAGCGACAGGCTCGCGGCCACCGTACGGAACAGCACAAGCCATACGAGCCGCGAGCGAAAAGCGCCCCCATCCGCAGGGCGAGTTCCCACCACAACGAACCTACTGGATTGCGCCGGCAAGCGAGAAGATCGGCAAGTACATGCCGATGAGGAAGCCACCGACCACGCCGCCGAGGAACACCATGAGCACCGGCTCGATCATCGCCGTCAGGCTGTTGATGGCCGCGTCCACCTCGTCGTCGTAGAAGTCGGCGATCTTGTTGAGCATGGTGTCCATGGCGCCTGTCGCCTCGCCCACGCCAATCATCTGCACGACCATGGAAGGAAAGACCTTCGTCTCGGATAGCGGGCCGGCGATGTTCTTGCCTTCGGCAATCTTCCCACGGACATAAAAGATCGCCTCTTCCACCGTCCGATTACCCGCCGTCTTCGCGGTCACATCCAGCGCGTCCAGGATGGGCACACCTGACGAAATCATGGTGCCCAGCGTGCGGGTGAATCGGGCCACGGCCACCTTCCGGAGCACGGGACCGAAGATGGGCATGGAGATGAACACCTTGTCCCAGAACTTCCGACCGCGGGGCTGGCGGTAGCTCCAAGAGAATCCCGTGACTAGAGCGGCGATCGTGCCAGCCGCATGGAAGAAATACTTCTGCGCGGTGTGCGAGAAGTCGATGATGACCTGGGTGGGCCCCGGCAACTCCGAGCCGAAGTCCGCGAACATCTTCTCGAACACCGGCGTCACCTTCAGCAGCAGCACCGCCGTCACGCCGAGGGCCACCAGGATGACGATGGCCGGGTAGGTCATCGCGCTCTTCACCTTGGCCTTGAGCTTCTCGTTCTTCTCACGGTACGCCGCGAGCCGGTTGAGGATGGCATCGAGGATACCGCCGACTTCACCAGCGGCGCAGAGCTGGACGTAGAGCTCGTCGAAGACCTTGGGGTGCTCCTTCAGCGCGTCCGCGAAGGTGCTGCCCTGCTCCACCTTGCCCTTGATGGCGACCAGCACCTTCTTGAAGGCTGGGTTGTCCATCTGGCTGGCCAGGATGTCGAGGCACTGCACCAGCGGGAGGCCGGCGTCGATCATCGTGGCGAACTGCCGGGTGAAGACGAGGATGTCCTTGCCCTGGACGCCGCCGAGGCCGGGGATGGCGATATCCCCGTCCAGCAGGCTCTTCTTGCGGACCTTGACCGGATTGAGGCCCAGGGACTTGAGGCGCGCGTTGACGGCCTCGATGTCCATCGCCTCCATCTCACCCTTTTTGGTCTCCCCGCTCTTGGTCTTCGCCTCCCAGAGGAACTGGGCGGTGGCCTTCTTGGGAGTTGCTGCCGACTTCACTGCTGGGGCTGCCATGAGCTGGACCTCCGCGGGTGCCGCGCCACTCTAACCGCTGATCTCCGAATCCCGGAACTAACGACCACCCGCTCCCCCGCCTGGCCGCTGCATTCCGGGCAGGGCCCCACCGCCACCCGTGGCCAAAATGTTGCGAAGTTCCTCAGGGTCGCTAGAGCGCCCGAAGGCCTCGTCCTGGGTGATGAGCCGCCGCAGCAGCAGCGCCGCCAGGGCCTGATTGAAGGTCTGCATGCCGAACTTCGCCTGGCCGACCTGCATGGACGAGTAGATCTGGTGGACCTTGTCCTCGCGGATGAGGTTCCGGATTGCGGGGTTCGGAACCATCACCTCCAGCGCCAGCACGCGGCCAGGACCGCCCGCCTTCGCCACCAGCGCCTGGCTCATCACGCCCTCCAGCACGAAGGACAGCTGCGCGCGGACCTGCGGCTGCTGGTACGGCGGGAACACGTCCAGCACGCGGTTGATGGTCTGCACGGCGCTGTTGGTGTGCAGCGTCGCGTAGCAGATGTGACCCGTCTCGGCGATGGTGAGCGCCGCCTCGATGGTCTCCAGATCGCGGAGCTCACCGACGAGCACCACGTCCGGGTCCTGGCGGAGGATGTACTTGAGGGCCGTCTTGAAGTTCCGCGTGTCCGCACCGACCTCGCGCTGGTTCACGAGGCAGTTCTTGTGCGGGTGCAGGTACTCGATGGGGTCCTCGATGGTCATGATGTGCTCATGACGCTCGGTGTTGATCTTGTCGATCATCGAGGCCAGCGTGGTCGACTTGCCCGAGCCCGTGGGGCCCGTCACCAGGATGAGGCCGCGCGGCTTCTTCACCAGCTCCGCCACCACCGGCGGCAGGCCCAGCTCCTGGAAGGTCAGGATCTTGAACGGAATGGTCCGGAACGCCGCGGCGACCGCGCCACGCTGCATGAAGATGTTGGCGCGGAAGCGCGACAGGCCCTTCACGCCGAAGGACAGGTCCAGCTCGTTGTCCTCCTCGAACTTGTGCTTCTGGGCGTCCGTGAGGATGGAGTAGCAGAGCTGCTTTGTCTCCACCGGGGTCAGCGGCGCCGTCTTCAAGGGAACGAGCTCGCCGTCGACGCGGAGCTGCGGCGGAGAGCCGGTGGTGACGTGGAGGTCGGAAGCGCCCTTCTCGACCATCGCCTTGAGGAGCTGGTGCAGGTTGGCCACGGGGGGATGTCCTTCGCCTTCGGGGGGATGCGGTAGGGGTGAGGTTGACTAGAAGCGGTCCGGAGCGGTGTTACCCACCACCTCTTCCAGCGTGGTGGCGCCGTCCATCATCTTCTTGAGACCGCTCATGCGAAGGCTGCTCATGCCCAGGCGGATGGCCTCCTGCTTCAGCTCCGCGGCGGAGGCGCCGTTGATGACCAGCTCCTTGAGGCCGTCCCAGAACGGCATGACCTCGTAGATGGCCACGCGGCCCCGGTAGCCACGGTCGTTGCAGTCGCGGCACCCGACCTTCTCGTACATCGTGAAGGTGCCAATCTTGTCCGGCGGCACGCCGGCGTCGATGAGCGCCTGCTCGTCCACGTTCTCCGCCGGCTTCTTGCAGGCCGGGCACAGGCGGCGCGCCAGACGCTGGGCCAGGATGAGGTTGAGCGACGCCGTCACGAGGAAGGGCTCGATGCCCATGTTGAGCAGACGGCTCACCGTGCCCGGGGCGTCGTTGGTGTGCAGCGTGGAGAGCACCAGGTGGCCCGTGAGCGCCGCCTTGACGCCGATTTCCGCCGTCTCGAAGTCGCGGATCTCACCAATCATGATGATGTCCGGGTCCTGGCGGAGGAACGAGCGCAGCGCCGCGGCGAAGTTCAGGCCGATGTCGTCGTGCATCTGCACCTGGTTGATGCCGGCGAAGTTGAACTCGACCGGGTCCTCCGCGGTGGAGATGTTGGTGTCCACGCCGTTGAGGCTGGAGAGCGCCGAGTACAGCGTCGTCGTCTTGCCCGAGCCCGTGGGGCCCGTCACCAGCACCATGCCGTAGGGCCGGTCGATGGCTTCCTTGAACCAGGCCAGCGGCTGCGGATCGAAGCCCAGCTTCGTCATGTCCAGCTGGAGGTTGCTCTTGTCGAGCAGACGCATCACGACCTTCTCGCCGAAGAGCGTGGGGCACACGCTCACGCGGAAGTCCATCTCCTTGCCGCCGCCCATCTTGATCTTGATGCGGCCGTCCTGCGGCAGGCGCCGCTCGGAGATGTCCAGCGAGGCCATGATCTTCAAGCGCGACGTAATCGCGTTGCGCAGCTTCATCGGCGGGCGCATCACCTCGTACATCACGCCGTCGATGCGGAAGCGGACGCGGAAGTCCTTCTCGTACGGCTCGACGTGGATATCGGACGCGCGCTTCTTGATGGCGTCCATGAGGATGAGGTTCACCAGCTTGACCACGGGCGCGTCGTCCGCGGCCTTGGCCATCTCATCGATGTTCTCCGCCTCTTCCTTGGTGACCTCGATGTCGTCACCGACGTCGCCGACGATGTCCTCGAGCGACGGGCCCTTCTCCGCGTAGTAGCGCTCGATGGCCTCGCGGATGGAAACCTCGGAGGCGACCACCGTCTCGATGTTGTAGCCGGTGAGGAACTTCAGGTCGTCGACCGCGAAGATGTTCGACGGGTCGCACATGGCCACGATGAGTGACGGGCCCGCGCGGTTGACGGGCACCACCAGGTGCTTCTCCGCCACTTCCTTCGGCACCAGCTTGATGATGTCCGGCTCGACGTCGAAGTCCTTCAGGTTGATGGCCGGCACGCCGTACTGCTTGGAGAGGAAGTCGGTCAGCTTCGACTCCTCGATGGCGCCCGTCTTGACGAGGGCGGTGCCGATGCGCGTGCCGTTCTTCTGCTGTTCTTCCTGGGCCTTGCGCAGCTGCTGAACGGAGATGAGGTTCTCGCGAACCAGCAGTTCACCGAGTCGACCGGACATTCGTTGATGCCTCTTCCTTGAAGAAGAAAGAAGCGGGCGGGGGCCCGCCTCCGAGCTCAGAGACGTGAGAGCAGTGCCGGGGGTGATCCACACCCATGGCACGGTTCCTGATTGCGAATTAGAGGGGAGCCGCTCGCGCGCGTCAAGGCGCCCTCGCCTGCTCCCCTGCTGTCACAACCCGTTGAACGGACACGGGAAAATTGCTCAATCATCCGCGCGCGCAATCACGGCGCGAGCGGACTCCACATCGCGTTTGATCTGCCCCGTCAGCTCGGCGACCGAGCCGAAGCGCTGCTCGGGGCGCAGGCGCTCGAGGAACTGCACGCGCAGCTCCTTGCCGTACAGGTCTCCGGCGAAGTCGAGCAGGTGCGCCTCGATGGTGACCTCCGTGCCGCCAAAGGTGGGCTTCACACCGATGTTCGCGGCCCCGCCATGCCAGGTGCCTTTTGACTCGCCCGGCAGGTGGACGCGGATCGCGTAGACACCCGGTGCGGGCCGGAGCTCGTTCTGTGTGTCCACGTTCGCGGTGGGGAAGCCGATGCCCCGCCCCCGCCCCGCACCGGACACCACCGTGCCGTCCAGGTCGAAGGGGCGCCCCAGCAGCCGCCTCGCGGCGGACACGCGCCCCTCTAGAATGTACTCGCGCACCCGGGACGACGACGCCACCACGCCATCCACCGTGACGGGCGGCACGACGTGCACGGAGGCGCCGCGCCGGGCCGCGGCCTCGCGCAGGGTGTCCACGGTGCCCTTGCGGGCCGCGCCGTACGTGAAGTCACTGCCCACCACGACATGCGCCACGCCGAGCGTGTCGAACAACGCGGCCTCGAAGTCGGCCGGCGGCGTGCGCGCGTACTCGCGGGTGAAGGGCTGCACCACCGCGGCGTCCAGGCCGAACTGCTCGAACAGCTCCAGCTTGCGCGGCAGCAGGGTGATGAGCTTCGGCGCCAGCTCTGGCTGGAGCACCTTGCCCGGGTGGGGATGGAAGGTGAAGGCCGCGGCCCGACCGTGCCTGCGCGCCTCCGCGAAGAGGGCCTGGTGGCCCACGTGCACACCGTCGAAGTTGCCCAACGCGAGCGCCTGTCCAGCCAGCGCCCGGCCCGCTTCCGACACCGCAGGGAAGACCTTCATGGGCTCCCGTATACTCCAGGCCCCGCGTTTTTCCCTGGCCAAACCCGCCACCTCCATGGTTGGTGGCGCCCGCCCATGTCCCGTCCCCGCCTGCTTCCCGAGCCCGTCGGACTCAAGTTCGTCACCCAGGAGACCCCTCCCGACTGGGATGCGGAGTTCGGCTTCGGGGGCCCGCTCGAGCTGGAAATCGGCTCCGGCGCCGGCGGCCACGCCCTGGAGTACTGCCGCCGCCACCCCGAGGTGCGCTACGTCGCCTTCGAGTGGCGCAAGAAGTACGCGCGCGACACCCAGGACCGCGCCAACAAGGCCGGCCTGCGCAACCTGCGCGTCATCGAGGCCGATGCCCGCTTCGTCGTGCCTCGCATCTTCGCGCCCGGCTCGCTCGCCGCCATCCACCTCCAGTTCCCCGACCCCTGGTGGAAGCGCTCCCACGCCAAGCGCGCCGTGATTCAGCCCGCCTTCGCCGAGCTCCTGTACGGCAAGCTCGCACCGGGCGGCCGCTTCGACATGCGCACCGACGTCCAGGACCGCGGGGTGACCATGCTCGCCATCCTGGAATCCGCTGGTTTCAAGAACCCCCTGGGTTCAGGTGTTTTCCACCCCTATGACCCGGAAGAAGTGCCGTCCACGCGTGAGCGCCGGTATCTCGCCAGCGGCGAGCCGGTGTACCGGGCGCGGCTAGTGAAGCCTGCCTGACGTCGGCCTCCGCGCACATGCCCAGGGTCTTGCATCCAGAGTACGGGCAGTGAGAATGGCGGCCATGCCCGCACCGCGGGATGATTGCTCCGGGGGCGAGACAGCATGGCGGATGGCGAACGGAAGAGGACGCTGGAGGTCGCCCGCCGTGCCTCACCTGGAGGAGCGCTGGAGGGCCGCACGGTGCTCATCGTGGACGATGACCCGGCGCACGTCCGGCACGTCCGCGACGGCCTGGCGCCGCACGGCTACCTCTTCACCGAAGCCCATGACGGCGCCCAGGCGCTGTCCGCCATCCGGGAGTCGCGCCCAGACCTCATCCTCATGGACGTGGAGATGCCGGGGCTGGGCGGCGTGGAGGTGTGCCGCATCGTCAAGGCGAACGCGAGCGAGGACGGCTTCGGTTTCATCCCGGTGATTCTCATGACGGCGCGGCAGGCCGCGGGGAAGGTGGAGGGGCTGGAGCTGGGCGCTGACGACTACCTGGTGAAGCCCTTCGACATGCTCGAGCTGTCCGCCCGCGTGAAGTCCATGCTGCGGCTGAAGGCGCTCCAGGACGCGTTGGTGGAGAAGAACCGCGAGCTGGACCGCGCCAACAAGGAGCTGGCGGCGAAGCGCGAGGAGCTGCTGGCCCTCACCCGCACCGATGCGCTCACCGGCCTGGCCAACCGGCGCGCGTTCGAGGAACGGCTGCACGACGAGTTCGCCCGCTCGCGCCGCTACGGCGCCCCCCTCTCGCTGGTGATGCTCGACATCGACCACTTCAAGCGCATCAACGACAGCTTCGGGCACCCCTTCGGCGACCAGGTGCTGAAGGCGGTGGCACAGACGGCGCGCGCGCGGCTGAGGGAGGTGGACCTGCTGGCGCGCTATGGCGGCGAGGAGTTCATCGCCCTGCTGCCGGAGACGGCGCCCGAGGACGCGCTCCGGGTCTGCGAGCGCGTGCGAGACGCCATCGCGGCGCTGGAGCTGGTGCATGTGGGTGGGAATGGAAGGCCCCAGGACGTGCGGCTGACTGCGTCATTGGGTGTGGCCACCGTCCCGTCAGGAGACCTGCCGAGCGCGGAGGCACTGCTACGGGCGGCCGACATCAGCCTCTATGCGGCCAAGGAAGCGGGACGCAATCGCGTCCATCAGCACGCCGCGTGACATGTCCGCACCTCGGGCTTTTCCCCGGCGGCGCTTTGACCTAAACCCCTGTCCCCATGCGCCTCTCCGCGACGATGCCCTGGCTGGTGGCCCTGGTCCTGCTGGGCCTGGCTGGC
Organism: Pseudomyxococcus flavus; assembly: GCF_050038885.1. Taxonomy (NCBI): domain Bacteria; kingdom Pseudomonadati; phylum Myxococcota; class Myxococcia; order Myxococcales; family Myxococcaceae; genus Pseudomyxococcus; species Pseudomyxococcus flavus. The sequence continues at coordinate 1,292,101 of NZ_CP143624.1, forward strand.
TGCAACCGGCCCCGTTTCGGCACTCCGCAGGATGCCTACACGTCCTTCCATCGGCTGGTGAAGCGAGGGGAGCTGCAGCAGGCGTGGGGCGCGCTGTCCAAGCCCACCCAGGACGTGCTGGCCGAGCGTGCGAAGGTGGTGGGCCAGGCCTCTGGCGGGGAAGAAAAACCCGAGCCCATGGCTCTCTTCTTCGCGAATGTCCCTCCGCCTCCGGATGTTACGGAGGTCTCGCTGGTCCGGGAGGAGGGAGACGAAGCGACAGTGCTCGTGCGCACGGCAGGAAGTTCCCACGAGGTCCGGATGGTCCGAGAGCCCTCCGGGTGGAAGGTCGACCTTTCAGCATCCCTCCAGCCGTGAAGCCGGGTATGCCCGGTAAACTCGCATCAGGTAACGTACGACTGTGAACGACAGGAAGACACGGCGGGTCATGCCCGCGGTCGAAGTCATCCGGCGCCCGGCAGCGACGCCCGGCACGTCCGCTTCGACCCCGACACCGGCGCCCACGCCGCGCCCCACGCCCACCCCACGCCCCACCGGCGTGGCCCCCACGCCGCGGCCCGCGGGTGCGGCTCCCCTGCCTACACCCCGTCCCACGCCCACCGGCACGCCACCGGCGCCGCGTCCCGCGCCGACGGGCGTGGCTCCCACGCCTCGCCCCACGGGCACGGCGCCCAGCCCCCGGCCGCTCGCTCCCCGACCCTCGGGAATGGGGGGCAATGCCCCGGCGCCTGGACGTGCCCCGGGTGGTTTTGGCGCACGGCCCGGCGGGTTCCGTCCCTCCACGCCCCGGCCGCCCCCGACGCCCGAGCAGATTCAGGCACTGGCGGTGCGTGAGCGCGTCCCCGCCCGCATCGCCAAGGGCGAGCTGGAAGGGAAGATGAAGTGCCGCATCTGGCGCAAGCTGCACGCCGAGGAGGCGAAGCGCTTCGACCAGGTGTACGAGCTCATGGGCCAGACGCCGGGCCTGTCGCTGGGTGACGCCTTCGGCGTGCTCCAGAGCGGCATGACGGTGGCGGAGTTCATGGCTCGCAAGGAGCGCACGCAGCGCAAGGCGGCCATCAAGCAGGCCCGTGGCGAGGTCGAGAACGCCGTGGTGGCGGAGTTCCTCGCCAGCCTCATCCGCGACAAAGCCGAGGTCTCCGTGGTCCTCGCGGAGCGCTCCCTGCTCGACACGCTGCAGGTCGAGGAGCCCATCGCCTTCACGCTGGAGCGCACGGGCCGCCTGGAGAAGCTGCAGGTAGTGCTGCTGTCCCGGCGCGCGGATTGGGAGCGGCTGCTGCCCGGCCTGGAGCGCGACGCGAAGCTGACGCAGAAGCCGGCCGCGGTGGCGCGTCAGCCGGACAAGCGTCCGCATTCGGACCCGCGCGCCTTCCTGGACCACATCGGCACCTCGCCACGGCTGGTGCTGCGCAACGGCATCACCCTGCAGCTCCCGCTGCTACGCGTGGGCCGGTTCGACCTGCTGCTCGGTGAAGAGGGGCACGAGGTGTTCGTCCCACTGCACGCCCTGCTCCGCTTCGAGCCCGCTCCTTCCACCTCCGATGAGAGCGCCCCCGCGGACGAGGCCTGAGGCCCGTCACCGCGGGGCGCGCGGCCCCTCCTCGACTTCACCGCTGAGACTCACATGCGCCCGTTCATCTCCCGCATCATCAAGCCCTGGCTCGCCCTGGTCGCAACGGCCGCCATGGTGGGCATCACCCAGCAAGGGTGCACCAAGGACGCCGACGCGGCGAAGGCGCCCCCCGTCCCCGAGAAGCGGGAGAACGGCGTGCGCATCGTCGAGCTGTCCGTGACGGAGAAGGGCTACGAGCCCAGCCCCGTGAATCTGAAGAAGGGCGAGCCGGTGAAGTTGGTGGTGACCCGCAAGACGGACCACACCTGCGCCACCGAGGTCGTCATGGACGGCTACGACATCAACACGCCGCTGCCGCTCAACCAGCCGGTGGAGATTTCCTTCACGCCGAAGGAGTCCGGCAAGCTGGTGTACGGCTGCGCCATGAACAAGATGATTTCCGGCGTTTTCATGGTCGACTGACGACCGGCTGGCCGATTTCTGGGCAGCGCCACCGGGAGGAGTAGTCTCGGCGCCCTGAATGGGCGGCGCGGCGGAGCTCTTCACCCGGCATGTCTTCCTCGACCTCGAGACCACGGGGCTGGACCCTCGTGTGGACGAGATCATCGAGCTGGGCTGCATCTTCTTCGAGAACGGGCGCGAGGTGGACCGCTTCGCGCGCCTGTACTCGGCGTCGCGGCCCCTCCCCCTCACCATCCGGCGGCTGACGGGCCTGACGGACGCCGACCTCGCGGGCAGGCCCCGCTTCGGCACCGACATGGCGGAGCTGCGAGAGCGGCTCACCGGCTGGACGGTGGTGGCGCACAACGCCCCCTTCGAAAAGGGCTTCCTGCCGGACCTGCTGGGCCCCATCCGCGCCCCGGTGCTCGATTCGTGCGAGCTGATGCACTACCTGCACCCGGAGCTGACCAGCCACTCGCTGGAGTCGCTGCTGCGCTGGGCCGGGCTCGCACTGCGGCAGCCGCACCGCGCTGTGTCCGACTGCGAGTCGGTGTACTCAGTGCTGGTGCACGCCATGGACCGCTGCATCCGCGAGGGCCGCGGTGATGACGTCGTGGACCTGCTCGCCGCGCTGGATCCGCGCAAGGGCGCGGAGCTGCGACTCGCCATGGAGGGCGTGGGCCTGACGAACGGCGCGAGCGGCGCCTTCGACTACGAGGAATGGCCGCTGGTCGACCTACTGTCTCGGCTGGCCGCCGCATGTCGTGCGGAGGCCGCGCCCCTGGCGCTGGAGGCACAAGGTTTCCTGCGCGGACGCCCCGAGCGACGGCGCGCGGGCGGCGCGAGCGCACCGCCGGAGCCCGAGGCCGATGCCCCCGTGTTGCCGGTGCGGCCGGACGAGGTCGACGCGCTGCTGGGCGCGGGCGGCGCGCTGGAGCAGTCCGGCGAGGGCTTCGTGAGCCGCGCCGCACAGCTCGACGTGGCGCACGCCGTGGCACGTGCGCTGTCGGACGGCGGGCAGCTCGCGGTGGAAGCCGGGACGGGTACGGGCAAGTCGCTGGCGTACCTGGCCCCCGCGGCCCTCTTCGCGGCACGCAACGGTCGCAAGGTGGGCGTCGCGCCGCACACGAAGACGCTGCAGGACCAGCTCCTGGAGAAGGACCTGCCCCGGCTGCACCGGGCGACCCAGGGCGCCTTCGGCTACGCACTGCTGAAGGGCCAGACGAACTACCTGTGCCGCCGCCGCGCGCTGGAGGCCACGCGCGTGGAGCCCGGCATGGGGCACGCCGCGCGAGCGCCCCGGGCCTATCTGCGCGCGTACCTGCGTCGCAGCGGCGAGGGCGACCTGGACCGGCTGAGCCACTGGTTCCGCGAGCGCTTCCCGGTGCTGATGGCGCTGGTGCCCGCCGTGCGCTCCGAGGCGTCGACGACGCTGGGCGAGAAGTGCCCGCACTACCACCGGTGCTTCTATCACTCGGCCGTGGCCCAGGCGCGTGAGGCGGACGTGCTGGTCATCAACCAGTCCCTCGCCTTCGCGTGGCCCGCGCGCTACCCGAAGCTGGACCACCTGGTCTTCGATGAGGCGCACGAGGTCGAGGACGTCGCGACCACCGCGCTGGCGCTGGAGCTATCGGACCTGGCCTTCCTCCGCCTCACGGAACGGCTGCACGGTCGGGACGGTCGGCGCGGGCTCTTCGCCGAGCTGAGGAAGGCGCTGAGCGCTTCACGACGGATGGAGACGCGTTCGCTCATGGGCGAGGTGGAGGATGGCCTCCGCCGGCTGCTCGACGACGCGCGCGACCTGGGTGCCCGGGTGACGGAGCTGTGCGAGCCCGCTGCGACCGCCGTGGGGGAGGACCCGGACGAGGGGGCGTACTCCCCGGAGCTGCGAATCACCGCGGCCGTTCGCGCCCTCCCCGCCTGGGAGCCTGTCCGCGAAGGACTGGAGTCCGTGCGTGGCGCGCTCCAGGCGCTGCATGTCCTGCTGTCCGTGCGCGTCCCCGCGGCGCTTCCCGAGCTGGCGGCACGCCAACCCGCGTTGGAGCGAGAGCTGTCCGGCGCCAACACGGAGCTGGGCGAGCTGGCCATGCTCGCGGGCGAGCTGGCCGGAGAGGCCGCGCCGGGCCGGTGCTACGCCGCCACCGCGGAGCCGAAACGCCAGCGCTGGAGCCTGAGCGCGCAACCTGTGGATGTGTCCACCTACGTCTCGCAGGACTTCGCCGAGAGCAAGCGCACGCTGGTGCTCGCCTCCGCGACGCTGGGCACGGGGGACGGTGTCCCCTTCGTCCTCCGGCGCCTCGGGATGGATGGCCGCGGAGGACGTCCCGCACCAAGGCTCGTGCGGGCGGCAACGCCGTTCAAGCTTCGGGAGCAGGCGCTGGTGGTGCTCGTCACCGACGCGCCGCGTGCTCACGAAGAGCCCTTCATCGAGTGGGCCTCGCTCCGGATTTCAGGCCTGGCACAGACGATGGGAGGCCGGGTGCTGGGGCTGTTCGCCTCCACACGGCGAATGGATCGCGTGGGCGCGAGCGTGCGCGCCAGGCTGGACCCACTGGGCATCGAGGTGCTGCGGCAGTCGCGCGGGCACAGCCGCTCACTGGCGGCACGGCAGGAGCGCGACACGGGCACGGTGCTCCTGGGCACCAAGAGCTTCTGGCAGGGCGTGGACATCCCGGGCCGTGGCGTGGGCTGCGTGTTCATCGACAAGCTACCGCTGGAGCCCGCACTGCGCCCCCTGGTCGCGGCGCGCGAGGAGCCCCTGTCCCGGAACGGCGGCGAGTACCTCGGGTTCCTCCACTACCGGCTGCCTCGCGCGCTCCTGCAGCTGCGGCAGGGGGTGGGCCGGCTCATCCGCTCCACCACCGACCGGGGCGTGGTCATCATCGCGGACCCGGGACACCCCAGCTACCGAGCCCACCTGATGGGAGCCCTGGATGGTTACCGCGTCGAGGCCCTCCCGTGGGCCCAGGCCCGCCTCCGCATCCACGCGATGCTGAAGGAGACAGGGCTCACCGTGGAGACGGGGCCGGAACGCTCCTGGGGGTGAGCCTGCTCGGGCTCACTCCTCCAGCCGCGACTTGTAGCGCGCATCCAGCGCGCGCAGCTCGTGGATGAGCTCGGCTGAAGCGCCCGAGTGCTCCGCGGCCAGGAGGACGTTGGACAGCGTCCTCGCGTCTTCTTCGTTCTGCTCGCGGAGCCGCTGCACCATCTTCCGCGTGGCCTCGAAGAGGTCCTGGAGCTCATCGCCCTCGCGGAGCCCGTGCTGCGGCGGGCGCAGCCGGCCGTCATGGACCTCCTGCACCATGCGGCGGATGCGGAACAGCGGACCCGCCACCCTGTGCGTCACCACGATGGTCCCCAGCGCCACCACGGCGATGAAGGCCACCAGGAAGCCGCCCAGGGCCCACCAGGTGAGCTTCTGCTGTCGCTCCAGCTCGGAGCGCTGGGCGATGATGGCGGCACGCTCGGCCTCGTAGGCCGAGTCGATGGCCTGCGCCTTCTCGCGGAAGCTCGCCTCGAAGACCGGGTCGTCCATCCGGGCCAGGAGCTCATTGGAGAGGGTGGCACCGGACAGCTCCCGGCTGACCTCCGCCGCGCGGGAGCGGGCCTCCACCGCCGCCGCCGTCTCACGCATCAGCGCCCGCGCGCCCCGGACGAGGAACACGCCCAGCAGCGCCGACAGCACCAGCGTCACCGCGACGATGTACGCCGTCAGCTTGAGCTGGAAGCTCGTGTCGAGGAGGAAGTTGCGCCAGCGCCGCTTGGCGGGCGTCAGGGGCGCCGTGGTCGTCGTCATGTCTCGCTGCTCCACTCGAAGGTCTCCGCCGCTTCCTCCACCGCGCGAGGCACCAGCGCCTTGATGAGCTCCCCCGGCTGAGCGCCCGCGGCATTCACTTCCACCTGCCCCATCAGCGACATGTCCGGGTAGGTGAGGCAGACGAGCGCCACACGCAGCCCGCCCCCCTCGGTTTCATGAAGCTCCGGGGTGATGCGGTAGCCCCGGACCCGAAGCTTCTTCAGTGTGCCCTTCGCGGCCGCCTTCGTCTCCTTCGCGGGCGCAAGCTGGGCCCCACTGCGCACCAGCCGCGAGCGCAGCCGGGCTTCCGTCACCTTCATCAGCTCGGCGGGCAGCTTGCCCGTGCGGTCCTTCACTGCCTCGAGCTGCACGTAGAAGCGCGGCGGCCGGGACTTGTACTCCTTCAGCGCGTCCACGGCCTCCCGCACCGCGGCCTGGACTGTCGCGTCCGCTTCGCCCTTGTGGGCCTGGAGGCAGTCGAGCGCGTCGAGCTCCAGCAGCTTCGCCAGGCCCTTGGCGGCAGCCGCGCGCACCAGCTCACTTTCGTCCTTCAATCCGTTGCACAGCAGAGGAACGGCCTCGGGGTCCTCCGTGGCGCCGAGCACCAGCGCCGCCTGCGAACGCGAACGCGGGTCCTTGCTCTTCTGGAGCTGCTTGCCCAGGAAGGCAATGCGGGAATCACCCTGGGCCAGGGCCGCGCATGGCGCGAGGAGCAACAGGACGAGGGCGGAGGAAAGCAGCTGCATGTGCAGGAAGGGAATCCGGAGAGTCTAACGCCGTCTGCCGATTGGCGAACAGTTGCATGGCCTTGCACGTGGAAGACAGTGGGTCATCCCCACTCCCGCGCCGGAGGGCCTTCCGCGTTCACTCCGGTCGAGGTGTCTGTTCAGACCTCGGAATGTCGCTGGCGGACACACCACCTGGGCGCTGAGCTCGGGCACACTTGAGTCGCGCACCCTATTCCAGGCCAACCGAAGGGCTGCCCGCTGGCTGGTTGGCACCGGGGCAGCGTGTCCACGGGACATCGGGTGGGGCATGGGCGGCCTTGAGTCCTGGCCCGCTTCCATTCAATGCGGCCCCGCGCCGACGTGGAGTGGCCCCCGACGGAGCCGGAAGCCTTGGTCCCGCCAGGAAATGGGCCTCCTGGGCGCCCTGGCCGGTGTTCCTCCGCCTTCTCCAAGGCCGCAGGGCCGGCAGGAATCGAGCCATCGGCTCGGGGATGTGGCGGTGATGGGGTAATGTACGCATCTCCAGGAGGGCTCACCAGGTGTCTTTCACTTCCCGGTTGGAAGGTCTGCTCCAGAACGTAGGGCTGGGCGGTATCGTGGGTGAGGTGCGTGCGCGGCTCGGGCTCAAAGGGCCTCGGGATACATCCGCGCCTCGTGGCGCAGACTTCCCCTCCCCGGCCTCCCGTGCTGCCCCCCAGCAGACCGTGGTCGAGCGCACCCCACGTCCCAGGCCTGTCGCCCCACCGCCGGCCGTCGCGCCAGCGCCCGAGCCGACCGTGGCCGAGCGCACCCCACCCCGCGGTGCGGTGACCACCGACGCGGATGCCCCTTCGGCCACGCCGACCTCGCCGGCCGAGCCCCGCCGAAAGGTGTCGGCGAAGACGCCTCGCTCCGGTGCGAAGAAGAAGCCGGCGACGCGGCAGGCCCAGGCGGCGGCGTCGAGCACGAAGGCAGAGAAGCGAACGACCCGCCCGGCCGCGAAGTCCAAGAAGCGAGCGCGCGCGGCGAAGGAGCTCGCTTCCTCCTCGAACGGGAACGGCGGCTCGGCCGTGGAACAACTGCTGGCCGCTCTGCGCAGCCACCCACGCCAACAGGAGCTCATCTCGGCGGGCAAGCAGAAGGACCAGCTCGTGCGGTCGCTCATCCCTCTCTATCTCGCGCGTTCGCTCGATGCGGACTTCGAGGTGACGTCTGGAACGACGTCCCGGTTCTGGGGGGAACTGGGCGTCACCTACGCGGCGCCGAACGCGGCCAAGGCGCTCCGACTACACGGTGGTTATGCGCAGGACACCCAGAAGGGCAAAGCCATCACGGCCCGGGGCGTCCAGTATGTGGAAGAGATGCTGAATCGCTTCGGTAACGCAGCAACAGGTACCTGAGCGAGCTGCTGAGACCAAGGGCGACCGGGCGCGTGCTGCTCCGTCGCTCGAACTCCCTTGGGTTGAACCCGCTCAACGCGGAATGCCCCCGGCTCGCCAACAGGCGCCCAGGCGCCAGGGTGAACTCCATACCGGGCGCAAGCCTGGTGCTTCGCGTCCTTGGCGCGCTGGTGCCATGTATCGCCCAAGCAGCTACCGGCGCCATCAAAGGCAAACAGCATAAAGGCTCCGTTCTCCTCGGATATCTCGAGCCTTGCCACCTGTGAACTTTGGGATGGCAGGGCCCCTCCGCGCGCCCCTGCATCCAGCGACGAGACCTCCCGCACGCGCGACAACTGAGCAACAAGCCTCATGCAACCTCCTGCGGGCGAGTGGCGACACATCTGCAGTTCACTGCATTCAACACCGCGTACACCCTATTGGCGCTGTGCGCGCAGCGCAGGTCCCGGCTCACCCGCATCCAGAGTACGCGGCACTTCGCCCACGCGTTGGAACCCGCTGGAGCCCCAACAAGCTGGCCGATGAATCGGAGCCCACGCATCCGGCTTTAGATGCCTCCTACATCGCCCGCCCTCTGCCCGCCCTCCACCCAGGCGACCGAGCGGGTCAGCCCGGGGCTCCGGGGGTCGTCCGGCACCTCATGCAACCGCCAAGAACTCCTGCGAAGCCGCCTCTTGTGGCATATACCCACACCATGCCTTCCGCCCTGACCGCCTCCGAGATCCGCGAGGCGTTCCTCAAGTTCTTCGAGGAGCGCGGCCACCGCCGTGTGGCGTCCTCCTCCCTCGTGCCCGCGAACGACCCGACGCTGATGTTCACCAACGCGGGCATGGTCCAGTTCAAGGACGTCTTCACCGGCCGTGAGAAGCGCGACTACCGCCGCGCGACCACGTCGCAGAAGTGCGTGCGCGCCGGCGGCAAGCACAACGACCTCGACAACGTGGGCTTCACCGCCCGGCACCACACGTTCTTCGAGATGCTCGGGAACTTCTCCTTCGGCGACTACTTCAAGGCCGACGCCATCGCGTACGGCTGGGAGTTCGTCACCCGGACGCTCGGCCTGGCCACCGACCGGCTCGCCGTCACCGTGTTCAACGGCGAAGGCGGCGTTCCCTGGGACGAAGAGGCCTACGAGCTCTGGAAGAAGCAGGGCGTCCCCGCCGAGCGCATCTACAAGCTCGGCCTCAAGGACAACTTCTGGGCCATGGGCGACACCGGCCCCTGCGGCCCCTGCTCCGAAATCCACTACCACCAGGGCGACGACATCCCCTGTGCCGAAGAGGCCGCGGGCCAGAAGTGCCTGGGCGTCGCGTGCGACTGCGACCGCTGGCTCGAAATCTGGAACCTCGTGTTCATGCAGTTCGAGCGCAAGGAGAAGGACGCGCCCCTCATCCCCCTGCCGAAGCCGTCCATCGACACCGGCGCGGGCCTGGAGCGCATCGCCTCCGTCGTCCAGGGCAAGCGGTCCAACTACGAGACCGACCTCTTCCAGAACATCATCGCCACCGTCAGCGAGGTGAGCGGCAAGCCCTACTCGCAGGAGACCGGCGCGTCCCACCGCGTGGTCGCGGACCACAGCCGCGCGGCGGCCTTCCTCATCTCCGACGGCGTCCAGCCCTCCAACGAGGGCCGCGGCTACGTCCTGCGCCGCATCATGCGCCGCGCCATCCGGCATGGCACCCAGCTCGGCCTGGACGACGTCTTCTTCTTCAAGGTCGTCGACCGCGTCATTGAGCTCATGGGCGACGCCTTCCCCGAGCTCAAGGAGAGCCGCACCTTCGTGCTCGAGGTCTGCCGGCACGAAGAGACGAGCTTCCGCCAGACGCTCAGCCGCGGCCTCAAGCTCATCGAGGAGGAGCTGTCCAAGCTCCAGAAGGCCGGCGGCAAGCAGCTCTCCGGCGAGGTCGTCTTCCTGCTCCACGGCACCTACGGCTTCCCGTGGGACCTGACGCAGATCATCGCGCGCGAGCGTGGCTTCGACGTGGACTTGGCCCGCTTCGAGGAAGTGCTTAGGGCGGAGGCGGACAAGAATAAGTTCGTCATCGACGTCAAGACGTTCACCGACCTCTACATGAAGCTCTCGGAGCAGCTCGGCCCCACCGAGTTCCTCGGCTACGACGGTGAGGGCCACGAGGGCGAAGGCAGCATCCGCGCCATCGTCAAGGATGGTGTTGAGGTCACCCAGGCGAACCCAGGCGACACAGTGGAACTTGTCCTCGACCGCACTCCCTTCTACGGCGAGTCTGGCGGTCAGATTGGCGACACGGGCCGCATCGTCGGTCACGGTGGCAAGGCCGTGGCGCAGGTCACAGACGCGCAGCGTCCTGTCCCTGGCCTCGTCGCCCACGTCGTCCACATCACCGAGGGTACCTTCAAGGTCGGTGACATGGTCCAGGCGGGCGTGGACGCGGAGCGGCGCAAGGCCATCCGCGCGAATCACTCCGCGACGCACCTGCTGCACAAGGCGCTCAAGCTCGTTCTCGGTGAGCACGTGAAGCAGGCGGGCTCTGTCGTCGCGCCGGACTACCTGCGCTTCGACTTCGCGCACTTCTCTCCGGCCACGTCCGAGCAGCTCGAGAAGGTCGAGGACCTGGTCAACGGCTGGATTCGCGACAACGCGGCGGCCGAGACGCGCATCATGAACCTGGAGGACGCGAAGAAGTCCGGCGCCGTCGCCATGTTCGGCGAGAAGTACGGCGAGACGGTTCGCGTCGTCACCGTGCACCCCGAGTCCACCGAGCTGTGCGGCGGCACGCACGTGCGGCGCAGCGGTGACATCGGCCTGTTCAAGATTGCCAGCGAGAGCGGCGTGGCGTCCGGCGTACGCCGTATCGTCGCGCTGACCGGCATCGGCGCGCTCCAGTACGTCCGCGAGCAGGAGCACGAGCTGCGCAAGGTGGCCGAGCTGCTGAAGTCGAACCCCAAGGAGGTCTCCAAGCGCGTCGAGGCGACCCAGAAGCGCGTCAAGGAGCTGGAGCGCAAGGTCGAGGAGGTCGCGGTCAAGGCGCAGACGGCCAGCAGCAAGGACCTGATGGAGCAGGCCCGCGACGTGAACGGCATGAAGGTCCTCGCCACCAAGGTGGACGCGGCGGACGACAACGTCCTGCGCGGCATGGCGGACCAGCTCCGGGACCGCATCCGTTCGGGCGTGGTCGCCATCGGCGGCGAGAAAGACGGCCGCGCCATCATCCTGGTCGCGGCCACCAAGGACGTCGTGGCCAAGGGCATCAACGCCGGCGCGCTGGTGCGTGAGATGGCCAAGGAGGTCGGTGGCAAGGGCGGCGGCAAGGCGGAGATGGCCCAGGCCGGTGGCCCCGATGCCTCGAAGCTCCCCGCGGCGCTCGAGAAGCTGTACGAGCTGGTGAAGGGCGTGGGCGCGGCGTGAACAACCACCGGGCCTCCGCTTCCGTGGCACTCCTGGCGGCCGTCCTCTTCCTGGGCGGCTGCAAGGAGGAGTCCGTGCCCGAGTACCCGGGTGCGGGTGACGACCGGACGCTCCAGAAGCTCCGCCAGGAGGTGGACCGGGTCAACCAGGGAGGGCGCCCCTCCCAGGGCCCCGAAGCCACTCGCGGAGACCCGAACGCGAACCTCGCTGGACTGGCCGCGGGCATCAACGCTCCCACCGAACGCACCTGGGAGCTCCCCTCTCCCAACGAGGCCGTGCGCGTGGACGCCCTGTCCGTGAAGCTCACCGGGCTGGAGTCCTCGCACTCGGTGAAGGGCTCGGGGAAGGTGAGCGTGACGTCCGAGGACCTGTTCTTCCGCGTGCAGCTCGCGACGCACAACGCAGGCAGCACGCCGCTGACGCTGGACCTGGATGGCGCGAAGCTCGTGGGAGCCGAGGGCCAGTCGCATGTCGTGGCCCGTGACGCCCAGGCGGTCGCGGGCACCCGGCCGCTGCGACGCACCTGGGCTCCGGACGAGCGCACCGACGTGGTCCTCCTGTTCGAGCTTCCTCCGGAGGCCCTCCGGGATGACGGGCTGCACCTGCTTCTTCAGGGCTCCGGGGGGGATGCGCGGATTCCCTTGAAATGAGCGGGACCGCATCCAACCTCCTCCCGCTTCGTATCCGCCTCCCGTACACGACGGAGGAGGAGTTCATCGACAAGTACGGCTCGAACGTGGCGCGCGGCGGCGTGTTCGTCGCCACGCGCGCCATGAAGCCCGAAGGCACCGGGCTCGCGTTCGAGTTCGTCCTCGCGGATGGAACCCGGCTGCTTCGCGGCGAAGGCGTTGTCGTGAAGGCCCAGGTGGACTCCATGGGCGGGCGTACCGGCATGACGGTGCGCTTCGTGAAGCTGGATGCCGCCAGCAAGTCGCTCGTCGACCGGGTCGTGGCCCGGCGCACGGGCGCATCAGAGCCTCCACAGCCTCCCGCGCAGCCCGCCCCCGCGCCAGCAGCGCACACGCCAACGCCGCCGCCTGGGCTCGTTCGCCGTGCGCCGGGGGCGCGGACGTCGAACCCTGTGCGCGCCACGACGGTGTCCTCGCAAGACGCGACCCGCGCTGAGGTGGCGACAGCCGACGCCGCAATTGCCAAGGCCGTCCAAGCGGCTCCTGCGGTTGCAGACAAGCCGCCCCTCCCCGCCGCGCTACCCAACGCGGAGACCGTAACGAAGGGACGTCAGACAGCGGCCAGATCTCTGCCGGATGCGACGAGCGCCAGCCCAGTGGCGGCTCCATCCAAGCCGGATGCAGCCTCTGAAACGGGCGTGGATGCAAAGCCCCAAGCGTCCGCGGATGTACCGAGCGACAGCACGGCCGGACATGGTTCGACGAGCAGTGACACGGAACCTGAGTCCCCGCCCGCTTCAGATGCGCTGGCTGAACCCGAGCCCCCCAGGCACGCCACCCCTCAGTTCGAGTCCGATTCGAACGAAGGACTCGGCTTCGCCATCGCCGCGAGGCTTGCGGCGACCGAGACGAATGACGCGAGCTCCGCCCCTGCTGAGCGCCGGGTGGCCATTCGGGAGACCGAGCCCCCCAGCGAGGTGGCCGCTCCGCTCGCGGCTCCACCTGCCACGATTAATGGTGCGGGAGGTTCTCAAGGCGCTGATCCCGCCGAATCGGCACGTAGGCTTGAAGATGGTGATGACTCGGCGGCCGAAGCGCTGCACCGTGATGAAACGGGTGCGAAGCCAGCGCCCCCTAGCGCGTTGTTGGACAGTGGCGAGCCTGATGCCCGCTCGGATAAGGCCCCCACTCCCGTAACAGAGCCCTACGAAAGGCCTGACAGCGAAGCACCTGCCACCGCTCACGTCACCGCGTCACACAAGCTGGCTGCGCCGGAAGTATCCACGCCAACCGCCGTAGCCGACGCGGCCTCCCGCCGTCCAACGCCGTCTGATGAGCTTGGGCCTGCAGCAGGGACTCCGCCGGTCGTCGGAACGAGCGGAGCAGCCGACGCCCGCGGAACTGCGGTTACCGAGGCAGATGCTGTAACAGCCGCGACCTCTACAGCAGCAGCCGTGGGCCCGCGTTCAGAGCCATCCGCCGTTACCTCCGACGCGACAGACACGCTCGTTCCTCCGGTGGCGGACACTCCACGCAAGGCGCCAGAGGCCGAGGCACACACGGGTCGGCACGCGGCAGGCCCGGCCCAAGAAGCCGAGACAGGCTCGCGTTCTCCTTCGGCTGCGGACCTCACCGAGACGCCAAGCGCCGAGCATGAAGCCGGGACAGGCACGAGTCCTTCCCCCGCTGCAGACAACACGCTCAAAGAGCCAGGCTCCAAGCCAGATGACGAGACAATCACGCGTCCTGGCTTGGAGGCCTCAAGCAAGAGTGCTGCGCCCGTAGGTGCTACGGGCACGACACCGCTTTCGGGGGCTGCTACCGAGAACACCGAGCGCAGTGGCGCGAATAACACCGCTCCTTCCGAAGAGCCCGCCAGCGAACGCGTCGCTTCTGATGCGGAGACGGGCACTCGCCCGCCGCCGGCTGCCGCCAGCGAACGTATCGTTTCTGCTGCGGAGATGGGCACTCGCCCGCCGCCGGCTGATTCCAGCGAACGTATCGTTTCTGATGCGGAGATGGGCACTCGCCCGCCGCTGGATGCCGCCAGCGGACGTGCAGTATCGAGCGGCGCGGTCGAGACGTCCCCCTCGACCACCGTTGCGAATGAAGCCGCCTCTGATTCCGCAACGACCGCCACGACGGACATCGAGTCCGTGGGGACCTCTGCATCCTCGGGAACCACCGTCCTTGACGATGCGTCGGGCAAGTCGAACTCCACACCGTCCGCCGCCCAGGGCCCTGTTCCCCCGACGCCTGACGGGAACACGCCCGCCGTCGCAGCGGAGTCGGCAACCGTAGCCACCGGCCAGACAGCCTCCATCGAGAGCCAGGCTCCAGGTCCGGCGCTGGTCAACGACGCTTCGGAGTCGGCACGGCAGCCACTCCCAAGAAACGAGCAAGCACCCGCCGACGCACTGCCCCTGTCCAACGCCGACACCGCGGCGCAGAAGCCCACCCGCGACGAAGCCGCGGCCCGCGCTCCCTCCGAGCCAGCGAAGGCCGAGCCAGGCCGCCCCGAGTCCGAGTCCACGCCGGCCAACTCCGTCGACGCGGACGCGCCCCGGAACCGCCGCCGCGCCCTGTTCGAAGTGCCTCCACCGGCGACGGCCGCGACGCCTGCGTCGCCCGAGGTGGTGCTCGGCATCGACCTGGGCACGACCCATGCCCGCGTCGCGGTCGTCCAGGACGGTACGCCGACGCTCATTCCAGTCCCCGGTAGCAGCGCCACGGACCTCCCCGCCCTCATCGCCGTGAACGGCAGTGGAGACCTCGTTGTCGGAACCGCCGCACAGACCGAGGGAGCCCGCGCCCCTCGCCGTGCCGTTTCCGGCCTCAAGCGGCTGCTGGGCCTGCGGCCCCGCTCTCCGCAGCTCCGCTGGCTGGCCCCGCTGCTCCCCTATCCCGTCACCACGGATACGAACGGAGATGCCGCCGTCGAAGTCCGAGGCCGCGTCATCTCCCCCACCCTGTTCACGGCCATGCTGCTTCGAGAGCTGAAGCAAGCCGCCGCGACGCACCTCGGCCGCAAGCCGACTCGCGCCGTCATCTGTGCGCCGACGCACTTCACCGACCGCCAGTGCGCGGCCCTACGTGAAGCCGCCACGCTCGCGGGGCTCGACGCCCAGCGCATCCTCATCGCCCCCGCGGCGGCGGCGCTGGCGTACGCGCATGGCCGAGGACTCGCCCGAAAGCGCGTCCTCGTCGTGGACCTGGGCGGCGGCGGGCTCCAGGTCTGCGTGGTGCAAGTCACCGGCGACGACCTCGAGGTCATCACCACCGGCGGGGACGCCACCCTGGGCGGCATGGACTTCGACACCCGCATCGCCGAGGCGCTCGCCAGCGACCTCTCCGAGCAGGGTGTCCCCAAGCCGGACCACCCGCTCGACTGGATGTCCCTGCGCACCGCGGCCGAGTCCGCGAAGGTGGCCCTCTCCACCCAGGACCAGGTGGACGTCTCGCTCGCGTCGGGCGCCGTGCCGCCCTTCAACCGCGAGCGCGTGGAAGCCCTCACCGCGGACCTCGCCCAGCGCGTCACCACGGTGGTCCGCGACGTCCTCGACTCCAACGCGCTCTCGCCCCAGGGGCTGGATGCGGTGCTCCTCGTCGGCGGGCAGAGCGCCACGCCCATGGTCCGCCGCCGGCTCGAGGAGAGCCTCGGCGTCAGCGTGCGCGACGACGTGGACACGAAGAACAGCGTGGCCTTGGGCGCCGCGCTGCTCGGGCAGGGCCTGCTGCTCGCCGAGGCCGGCAAGCCCGCGGCGACCGTCTCCGAAGTCCTCTCCTCGCCTCTGGCCGTCGCCGAGCGCGGAGGAACCCTGCGCCGCGTCCTCGAGCGCAACACCCGTCTGCCCGCGACCAAGACGCTCGTGGTGCCCTGCGCCCCCGGTCCGCTCGAGGTCGCCGTCTTCCAGGGCATCTCCCCCCAGGCCACGGACGCCGAGTACCTCGGCCGCCTCGCCCTCAACGTGGAGCGCGCGGGCGAGGTGGAGCTGCACTTCGCGCTCTCCGCGGACGGAGCCCTGTCCCTGGAGGCCACGCTGCCCGGCGTGAAGCGGCACGCGGTGTCCCTGAGCACCGAGCACCTGGATGACGCTGCCTTCGACGCGCTCATTGCCCGCTCACCGTGGGCCCCCGACCCGGAGCCCCGTCCGGGGGGCCTGCTCTCCGGGCTCAAGAAGCTCTTCGGCCGTCGCTGAGCCCCTGCCCGCCCGACCGGGTGGAAGCCCCGGCGGCTCCCGCCCCAGGGGCCGATGCGGCCGCGGCCCTCCAGGCCACCGTGCGCCCCTGCGGCTCTCTCTGTAACCGTGGCGACAGATGCCCAGTTTTCCGGTGACTGTTTTCCCGGGGAGGGATGCGATGCGACGTTCGATTGCGGGCGGAGTGGCCACGACGGCGCTGGGCCTGGCGGGACCGGCCCTGGCCATGGAGGCACAGCAGGTGGGCGAGCGGCTTCGTTTCGACGAGCGGCCGCTGGTGGGGGCGGACGTCCGCGTTGGCCTCGGCGGCTTCACAGGAGGCCTGGCGGACACCACGAACGTGGGCATGCTGCTGGGCATTAGCGCCAGCGCCTTCCCGTGGCAGTACGGCGGCGTCGAGGTGGGCTACGAAGGTCAGCGCTTCCCCCTCGATGACACGCGGCTGCCCGACAACGGCGATGGCGAGGGCGTCTGGCGGCACAACGCCACGCTGCTCGCCAAGGCAGGCCCGCTCATCGACGAGAAGTGGCGGCCCTTCGTTGGCGCGGGCGTGGGCCTGAGCTACCTCAACCCGTCTGATGGCGCGGACCGGTACTACAACAACGACTGGCAGACGGAGCTCCCGCTGGCCGCGGGCCTGGACTACCGCTTCGGCAACTTCGTGGCCGGTGCACGCGCCACCTACCGGTTCGTCGGCGGTGAGGGACTCGTCCGCAACCCCGTCACCAACGCCGACGAGAAGGGCAGCCTCTTCAACGGCAACGTGATGATTGGCGGCCAGTTCTAGCCGCCTCCGAAGTCAGCGTCCGAAGCCGTCGAGCAGCGCCTCGGGGCGGGGGTTCTTCTCCCACGCCTCGAGCACGGCCTGCGCGGGCGAGCGCCCCGAGGCGGCCACCTCGGCCAATGGGTCCAGCAGCGGCGCATCCAGCGGATCCAGCCGCTGCAGGCCCCGCCGAGAAATCTCCACCATCTCCGCCGCCAGCCGGTGCAGCTCCTGCGCGCCCAGGCGTCCCGCGAGGCCCTCGCGCCGGGCCGTGTCGTGGAACGCCAGGTGCTCGGTGTAGCCGAGCTTCGGCAGCAGGCGCTCGGCTTCGTCCAGCGCGGTGGCGTCGTACAGGATGCCGCGCCACAGCGCCGCGAGCGCGCCCGTCATCGCCGGGTTCACGCAGTCCGCCCCACGCACCTCCACCACCGTCTTCAGCCGCACCTCCGGGAAGAGCGTGGAGAGGTGGTCCGTCCAGTCGTTCAGGTCGGGGGGCTTGCCCTCGAAGCCCTCCTTCAGCAGCTGGCGGAAGGTCAGCTTCGGGTACAGGTACTCATTGTTGCGCCGCAGGAAGAGCAGCGGGGCGTCCAGCGCCCACTCCACGTAGGCCCGGTACGAGAACGAGCCGTCGAAGAACGCGGGCAGGTACCCGCAGCGCGTGGGGTCCACCTCGTCCCAGACGCGGTTGCGGAAGGACATGTAGCCGGAGGGCTTGCCCTCCACGATGGGGCTGTTCGCGTAGAGCGCGTTCATCAGCGGCGCCAGCCGCGCCACCACCACCGTCTTGCGGACACAGTCCGCCTCGTCCGCCCAGTCCAGTGACACCTGGCCGGTGGCCGTCATCAACATCATGTTGAGCGCCAGCCTGCCGCGCTCCGGCAGCGTGCGGCGCATGATGAGGTAGCGCGTCTTGGGCATCCACGGCATCTGCGCCGTCGTGCCGAAAGGCCGGTACCCCAGGAAGACGAGGCGCAGGCCCAGCGCCTCCGCGGCCGCCGACACCTCGGACAGGTGGGTCAGGTTCTCCGCATGTGCCTCGCGCGCGGTGACGAAGGGGCTGCCGGACAGCTCCAGCTGGCCGCCGGGCTCCAGGGAGATGGTGGCTCCGCCGCGCTGCAGCGCGATGACGGGCGACTCCGGCGTCTCCCGGAACGGGGTGTAGCCCGCGGCGGACACCCGGTTCAGCAGCGCGCCCACCCCCTGCGCGCCGTCATAGGTCGGGGGCTCGGCGCCGCCCACGGGGTAGAGGAATTTCTCGTGCTCGAGGCCCAACCGATGCGCTCCGCGGGGCTTTTCGGCGGCCCGGAAACCGGCCACCAGCATGTCAACGGAGGAGATGGGCTCTGAGGCCGCGCGCTTGAGGTCGAGTGACATTGGCGCGCCCTATATAACGTAGCCCTTCGGACCCGCTCTGATTTGCGCATCGGCCCTTTATGAGCCCACATTCCGCCCTCCTCCCCCGCATCGCCCCCAAGCCCCGCTTGTCCGATTTCTTCCAGGGGTTGGGGCTGCTCGGCCGGGCCTTCTCCCTCATCCTCCGTGACCGCCGCCTGTTCCTCCTGTCGGCCATCTGTGCTGCTGTCACCGCCGCCGCACTGTTAGGGCTCGTCTGGCTGCTGTGGAACTTCGCCCCCGGCGCGCTGGAGTCCGTCTGGGCCCGTCCCGACACCTGGTACGGTCGGGCCGCGTGGACCACGGTGCTCATCCTGTCCTCGGTGGTGCTCTGGGTGGTGGGCGCCAACGTGGTGCCCCCTTTGCTGCTCGCCCCGCTCCAGGACCCCCTGTCCGAGCAGACCGAGGAGGCCTGCGGCGGAGGCCCGAGCGCCCCCTTCACGATGGCGGGCTTCGTGCGCGGGCTCGTCACGGGCATCGCCCATACGCTCGCGCGGCTGTTCTTCCTCCTCGTGGGCCTGGCTGTGCTCCTGCCGCTCCACCTGCTCCCCGGCGTGGGCAGCATCCTGTGGACCGTGCTCGGCAGCCTGTGGACCATGATGTGGATGGCGGGCGAGTTCCTGGCCGCCCCGATGACGCGGCACCTCTACCCCTTCGCCGAGGTGCGCCGGATGATGCGCGCGCGCCGCGCGCTCTGCCTGGGCCTGGGCGCGGGCATCTACGTCCTGCTCTGGGTACCCATCCTCAACGCCTTCTTCCTGCCGGTGGCCATCGTCGCCGGTACCCTGCTCTACGGCGGGCTGCGCGAGGCCGGGCTGCTGCCTCCCCCTCCTGACGGAGCCTCTACCGCTGCGTTGAAATAAACGCCTGGGCCGGGTGTCGAACGCGGAGGAACGGGAACGCAATGCCCACCAGGGACGTTCTGCTTCACCAGCGAAGAGGCGACGCCTTGAAGCACCTGGGGCCCGTGATTAGGCTTGCCCGGCCGCTTACAGTGTTCGCCTACTCGCTTAAACGGTCGAAATCTCAAGGCTTCTCGCCACACCCGGGGCGCCGGACGACAGCGCCCCAGCTTGGATGAACCAAATGCCGCGTTTCCTCCGCCGCATCACAGCCGTTGCCGTGCTCCTCGGCGCCTGGGCCCTGGTGGGCAATGACCGGGCTCCCCTGCCGCTGACCATGGGAGCAGCCGAGGCCGGGCAAGGCTCGTGGGATGGCAGTCTTCCTGCCGCCAAAGGCGAGAAGGCCCCGCACGACCTCAACAGTCTCCGCGTCCTGACGAAGGTCATCCTCTACGTGAAGGAGAACTACGTCGACCCGAAGCGGGTGAAGCCGAAGGAGATGATGATCGCCTCGCTGGAGTACGTCGAGAAGAGCGTCCCCGACGTGCTCGTCGACGGCAACCCGGAGACGGGCAAGCTCAACGTCAACGTGAACGGCAAGCAGCGCGAGTTCGACATCGCCCACGTGGACTCGCTGTGGAAGATGTCCTTCGCGCTCAAGGACGTCTTCGACTTCCTGTCGAAGAACATGCGGCCCATCGAGGACACGCGCGACGTGGAGTACGCGGCCGTCAACGGCATGCTGTCCACGTTGGATCCGCACTCGGTGCTGCTGCGCCCGGAGCTGTACCGGGAGATGAAGCTGTCCACCAAGGGTGAGTTCGGCGGCCTGGGCTTCGTCATCCAGATGCGCGAGGGCAACCTCACCGTCGTGAAGGTGATTCCGAAGACGCCCGCGCACCGCGCCGGCATCCTGAAGGACGACCGCATCAAGAAGATTGGCGAGGAGTCCACCGTCAACATGGACCTCAACGAGGCCGTGTCGAAGCTGCGCGGCCCGGTGGACAGCCGCATCACGATCACGGTGGAGCGCGACGGCTGGGAGAAGCCCCGCGTCATGACGCTCGCCCGCGCCATGATTTCGATCGAGAGCGTGCAGCACAAGCTGCTCGCCAACAACGTGGGCTACATCCGCCTGAAGAACTTCCAGGGCAACACCACCCGCGACCTCGAGTCCGCGCTGACGCAGCTGCGCAAGCAGGCCGACGCGAAGGGCGGCTTCAAGGGCCTGGTGCTCGACCTGCGCGGCAACCCGGGCGGTCTGCTGGAGCAGGCCATCCAGGTGTCCGACACGTTCCTCTCCAACGGCACCATCGTCGCGACGGTGGGCCTGTCCGACAAGCTGCGCGAGGAGAAGCGCGCGCGCGCGACGGACGGCGAGGACAGCTACCCCATCGCGGTGCTGGTCAACGCCGGCAGCGCCTCGGCGTCCGAAATCGTCGCCGGCGCGCTGAAGAACCTCGACCGCGCGACCATCATCGGCCGTCAGACGTTCGGCAAGGGCAGCGTGCAGGTGCTGTACGACTTCCCCGACGACAGCGCGCTGAAGCTGACCATCGCCAAGTACCTCACCCCGGGTGACGTCTCCATCCAGGAGGTCGGCATCGTCCCGGACATCCAGCTCGTCCCCACCCGCGCCACCGACGAGCGCGTGGACGTGTTCGCGCCGCGCCGCTCCATGGGCGAGGCGGACCTGGACCAGCACTTCGGCAACCCGGACTCCACCACCGTGGCGAAGAAGCGCGAGGACGTGCTCGACCGCGAGAAGCCGCTGGAGAGCCTCAAGTACCTGAAGGTGGACGAGAAGCAGGCCCAGGCCACCGCCAAGAAGGAAGAGGGCAAGGCGGCGCCGAAGTCGGCCGCCAACGACAAGAAGCACGGGGACAAGGACCCGCTGCTGGACGTCGACGTGGCCGGCATGGGCGAGGACCTGGACGACCAGCTCGACGCCGAGGCGCAGGATGAAATCAAGGAGGACTTCGAGGTCCTCTTCGCCCGCGACTTCGTGCTGCGCGCGCCGGCCACCACGCGCAAGGAGCAGCTCAAGCAGGGCAAGGCGTTCATCGACCAGAAGCGCGCCGAGGAGGAGGCCCGCATCAACGCCGCCATCTCCGCGCTGGGGGTGGATTGGACGCCCGGCCCGACGCCGAAGAACGTGCAGATGGCCGTGTCGCTGACGCCGGGCCCGGACGCGAAGATTGCCGCCGGCGAGGTGATGGAGATGGCGCTGACGGCGGAGAACCGCGGCACCGAGCCGCTCAAGCGCGTGCGCGCCTGGACGGAGAGCGACAACGCCTTCCTGGACCGCCGCGAGTTCCTCTTCGGCGCGCTGAACCCGGGTGAGAAGAAGACGTGGAAGGTGAAGGTGCGCCTGCCCAAGGACCTCACCAGCCGCCGTGACGACGTGACGGTGCGCTTCTTCGACGACCACGGCGCGCTGCCGGAGACGCGGGTGGCCGAGCTCAACTTCGTGGAGCTGCCCCGCCCCGCCTTCGCCTTCAACTGGCAGGTCATCGACGACTGCGCCTCCTGCAACGGCGACGGCACCGTGCAGCGCGGGGAGTCGGTCTCCGTGCTGCTCGACGTGACGAACGCGGGCACGGGCCCGGCGCTCGACTCCTTCACGCAGATCAAGAATGGCGGCGACGCCAACATCTTCATCGAGAAGGGCCGCTTCAAACTGGGCGAGCTGAAGCCCGGTGAGACGAAGACGGCGAAGTTCCAGCTCGAGGTGAAGAAGGGCTTCAAGGGCGAGACCTTCCCGCTGAAGCTGGCCATCATCGACGAGCCGCTCGAGGAGTTCGTGATGGAGAAGCTGGAGCTCCCCGTCACCGACAGCGCCGTCGCCACGATGGAGCCGAAGAAGGGCCTGGTCCGCCTGGGCGACAAGGTGGAGCTCTACGGCGCGCCCACGCAGGGCGCCCGGCCGGTGGCGAAGCTGAGCGGGACGACGGTGCTGCCCGCCGAGGCCGTCACCAAGGGCTTCTACCGCGTGGAGCTGGAGAAGGACCGCTTCGCCTTCGTGCGCAGCCAGGACGCGCGTGAGGTGAAGTCGGGCCGCGCCACCTCGCCGAAGGCGACGCTGGCCACCAACCACCGGCCGCCCGACATCCGCCTGGACGTGGACCCCGCCTCCGGCGGCCTGGTGGCCAACGGGGACAAGTTCACGCTCTCCGGCGTGGTGACGGACCCCCACGGGCTGCTGGACGTCTACGTGCTGGTGAACGACCAGAAGGTCTACTTCAAGGGCGTGGACCCCAAGGGCAGCGAGCCGAACACGCTGAAGTTCTCCACCGAGTTCGCCCTGAAGGAGGGCAACAACAACGTGCTGGTGGTGGCGCGCGAGGACAGTGACTTCGCCAGCCGCCGGACGCTCGTCATCCGCCGCCGCCCGGCGGAGGTGGCCCAGAAGCTGGCCGCCCAGGCGGGCAACCCCGCCGGCAAGCCGCAGCCGCAGTAGGCGCCCCCAGGGGCTCGCCGCCGCATCCGGGCGGCCTTTCCAGCGGGACTCCGGGAGGAGACCGCGGGAGGGGCCGCCCGTTTTGTTGACGCTCATCGCGAGCAGGCGTTAGCGTCCGGCGCGGTGGGCGCATCACCGGCCGGTCGCGCGCCCGGGAGGCGGTGACTCGAATGCGGACGTTCAGTCGGTGGCTGGCCCTTGCGGCCTGGGCGTCAGGAGCGTCCGCGGTCGCGGCGCCCAATGACCTGCAGATCGCACGGTTCGGCAACCCCACGGGCGATGCCCGCGTGGCGTCCGCCGACGCGGACTTCCAGGCCTTCGCCCGCATCATGGGCGCCGCCATCACCTCGGCGAACCTGATGCCGCCGGAGACGACGGGGCACTCGGCCTGGGCCATCAACGCCGAGCTCTCCGTGGTGTCTCTGCCGGACAGCGTGAACATCCCCACGCAGAACGAGCAGCCAGGCACGGTGCTCATTCCCTCGTTCCACGCGCGCAAGGGCCTGCCCTTCTCGCTGGAGTTCGGCGGGCGCGTGGGCTGGGTGGAGAAGAGCAGCCAGGTGGTGGCCACCGGCGAGCTGAAGTGGGCCGCCAACGAGGGCTTCACCTACCTGCCCGACTTTGGCGTGCGCGGTCACGTGACGAAGCTCTTCGGCGCGCGGGACCTGGGCCTCACGGTGATGGGCCTGGACTTCGGCGTGGGCAAGCAGTTCCCCCTGGGCGGCATGGTGACGCTGACGCCCTACGGCGGCCTGGACCTGGGCTTCGTCGGGGCGACCTCCAGCCGCATCGACTTCAACCCGGACCGGAGCTTCGAGGACTCGACGGGGAACGACTCGCGCGAGGCGCTGACCGACACCGCCGCGTACAAGAAGGTGTCCTTCGGCAGCAACATCAACCAGCGCATCTACGGCGGCGTGCGGTTCATCGGCGGCGTGCTGCAGCTGGGCGCGGAGCTGTCGCTGACGCGCACGGGTAGCGTCTCCTACGAGGAGAACGGCAGCACCGTGGACCGGGGCCTGCCGGCCGTCTTCGCCTTCAACACCACGCTCGGCCTGGACTTCTGAGCGCTACCCGGCCGGGTGCAGGGCCTGACGGACCACCCCCGGCCGGTTGGTGATGAGGTAGCTGATGCCCATGCGCGCCAGGACCTGGGCGCGCTGGGGGTCATCCACCGTCCACGCCGCCACACTCAGGCCCGCCCCGCGCCACGCGGCCACCCGCTCCGGCGTGCAGGCCTCGTGGAATGGGTGGACCGAGTGTGACGACACGAGCGGGCTCACCGCGTAGGCCTGGACGGCCCAGGACTTGTCCGGGTCGATGAGCAGGCCCCGGCGCAGCTCCGGTGCCGCGGCCGCGAGCCGGAAGAGGCACAGCGGGTTGAAGCTGGAGATGACGACCCGGCCCGCCAGCCCGCGCCGGCGCACCAGCCGCGCGACCTGCTCCGCGAGGCCGCCGTCGCCCGCGCGCTCGCACTTGAGCTCGATGTTGACGAGGAACTGCGGTGGCAGGGCGTCCAGCACCTCCTCCAGCAAGGGGATGCGTGCCGGCGCGAAGCCCAGCGGCGAGCCGACATCCGCGCGCTGGAGCTTCCACCACGGCGTGAGGCGGACCTCCCAGGGAAGGCCTGCGAGCCGCTCCAGCCGCTCGTCGTGACAGACGACGACCTCCCCGGAACCACAGAGCATGGCGTCCAGCTCCACGCCGTCGGCGCCCTGGCGGGCGGCCTCGGCGAAGGCTTCCAGGGTGTTCTCGGGGGCATCGGCGCTGGCGCCACGGTGGGCAAGCAGGAGCATGCCCTCCAGTCTGCGCCGGTGCTCGGCGCCGTGCAGCAGAAGTCCAGCCGGGCGTGCAGCGGTGGACGCACGGCTTGCCTCCCCCCGCCCTTTGCTGCACTGTGCCCCATCATGCTGGGCCTCGGCCTCGGAGAAATCATCGTCCTCGGCTTCATCCTGCTGGTGGTCTTCTCGGCCGCCCGCATGGGTCAGCTTGGCAATGCCGTGGGCAAGTTCGTGTACTCGTTCCGCAAGGCATCGCGCGGCGAGGACCTGGTCGACGCCAAGCCGCTGCCCCCGGCCCGCCGGAGCACCACGGACGCCGAGTTCACCGAGCCCGAGCAGCCGCGCCGGCGCTAGGCCCCTCCCCGGCGCG
This sequence comes from Pseudomyxococcus flavus, assembly GCF_050038885.1. Classification (NCBI taxonomy): domain Bacteria; kingdom Pseudomonadati; phylum Myxococcota; class Myxococcia; order Myxococcales; family Myxococcaceae; genus Pseudomyxococcus; species Pseudomyxococcus flavus. The sequence goes on from NZ_CP143624.1 coordinate 1,316,839, forward strand.
CCGGGCTTCGACGTGCGACGCGCGGGTAGGCCCGCCTCAGCCGTGCCCGCGCGGCCCTGGCCGGGCAGTCAACGCGTCGAGGTCCTCCGAGGCGGTCCCCGTCCTCGTGCCGTCAGCAAGCAGCCGCGTGGCCTGCGCGCGCAGGGCCGGGTGCAGTGAGGTATTCGCCACGAGCTCCCGCAGGTCCGCCGTGTTGAGCAGCGGGACGATTTTCGCGCCCGTCTCGGGTGGCAGGTACGGGTTGAAGACGAGCGCGCGCCGGACCGCGTGACGCACGGACCAGCGCGGCGACTTCCAGATTTCGATGAGCGGCTCGGGCCGGGCCGGGCGACGCGCGGCGATGCGCACCACCAGCTCCTCGGTGAGGCGCGGGTTGATGAGCACGTTGCGCAGGACGGAGGGGTTGCTGACCGTGGCCAGGCGGGACAGCGTGTCCGGGTCCCGGGTGAGGCGGGCCTGCTGCTTCAGGTGCCCCAGCGACTGGGAGAAGGCATTGGCGTCCGCGCGGGCGGCGGCGTCCGCGTCCATCTCCAGCTTCGCGGGGCCCTGGGCGAACAGGTCCGCCACGGTGTCGAGCGACTGCACGTGCGCGAGCCGCCGCAGTGACTCCACGTGAGGGATGTGCTCGGCCTCCTGCTCCAGCGCGGCCATGAAGTCGGACAAGGCACAGGCGGCGGGCCCCCATCCCGCGCGGGAGAGGGCGATGAGCTCACCAATCAGCTCGTTGGAATCGAGCGGATCCCTCCGCGCCAGCTCCCGCGCCGCGGCCTTGCGCCGCACGTCGGCGCCACCGCTCAGGGCGTGGATGAAGCGGGCAACCGTCCGGGCTTCCTCCTGTGTGGGCATGGTGACTCACTCCGTCCGGCGGCCCGCCTCCGCGGTCTTCGACAGCTCGGGCTCGAGCGTCAGCTCCAGGCGGAAGCCGCCCAGGTCCGCCGGGTGCTCGTGGAACAGGACGACAAAGGGCGCCTTCGCGCCTGGGGCCACGGAGACGGCGGCGGCGTCGATACGCTGGCGAAGGGCCGAGGCCGACTCGGGCGTGGACACGTTGTAGAGCTCTTCCGGCGTCGGGAGCCCTCCCACGAGCGCCTCGGAGGACGCCACGCGCTGCCGACCGTCGTACAGCGCGGCGCGCACCCGGATGCGAGAGGCCGTGCTCGAGTGGTTCACCGCCTCGCCCCGGACGTAGTAGAGCGCGCGGCCATCACGCGTCTCGTAGAGGCCATTCGTCACGTCGACGGCCACCAGCGGCTTCGGCGTGGGGATGAGCAGGGAGCGGAGGGACTCCAGCGACAGCGCGGACAGGTCCACCCTCCCCTCGCGCAGGTACACGCGGCCGACCGTGCCCAGCACCGCCACCAGCAGCGCGGCCAGCACGAGGTTGGCGACGAACGCCATCGCCTTGCGAGCACGCCCCATCGGCCGGCTCTGGGGGATGCCCACGTCCTCGGGACGGGCGGTGGGCTTGGCCACGGTGACCACGGGCTTCGCCGGAAGCCCGTCCATGTCCAGGACCTCGCGCTGGACGCCGCCAGGTGTGCCAACGCGGCCCAGGGTGACGCCCAGCGCCTGTGCGTCGTCCATGGGGGGAACGTCCGCGAGCAACGAGGCGCCTGACACATCCTCTGGAGCCGAGAGCCCCTCCCCAGCGGGCGCCGTCGTCCCGAACAGCGCCGCACGACCGGTGTCAGTCGGAAGCAGGCCCGAGTCCTCTGCGTGAGCCCCGACGTCCGAACCGAGGTCGAACAGGTCACTGGCACTCGGTGCAGCGGGGAGCGCCGCTGCCGGGGGCATCCCCGCGGGACCGGTTCGGGACGTCGAAGCAGCGGGCCCGAGAGCGCCGGGTGCCTCTATTGCTCCGAATGGTTCGGCGCCCGAGGCCGCGCCGGAACCTCGGGCTGCGCCCGGCTTCTCCGACGGGCCGATGTCGATGGAGGCGAATGGGTCGGCGCCGGTCGCCGCCGGGGCGCCCCTGGTCCCGTGAATGTCGATGGAGGCGAACGGGTCGGCGCCGGTCGGCGCTGGGCCCCCCTTCGCCAGGGGCCCATGAGGGTCGATGGACGCGAACGGGTCAGCGCCGGTCGCCGCCGGAGGCCCCTTGGCCGGAGTCCCATGGAGGTCGATGGAGGCGAAGGGGTCGTGGCCCATCGGCGACGGGAGCCCCGGGTCCGCCAGGCTGGGCGACGCAGCGCGGGCAGCCGTGCTCGCGACCGGCGACGGCGCAGGCCTTGAAGGAGGCGCCCCGTGAATGTCGATGGACGCGAACGGGTCAGCGCCGGTCGGCGCCGGGCCCCCCTTGGCCGCACGAGCCTGCGGCGCCCCGTGGATGTCGATGGACGCGAACGGGTCAGCACCCGTGGGCGCTGGTGCGCCGCTCTCCGCCGAGGCCCCATGGAGGTCGACGGACGCCAATGGACCCGCGCCCCGAGCAGGAGGACGCCCCGGCGACGCGGAGGGCACCGTCGCATCATCGATATCGATGGCCGCGAATGGGTCGTTCGCCGCGGCAGGCGACGCCCCAGCGGGCGCAGGGGGCTCCGCCGCCACGTCGATGTCGATGGATTCGAACGGGTCATCCCCCCCGAACGCGGGCGGAGCCGCCGGCGGCTGCGCGGCGCTCGGGCGCATCACGCCGAGCGCCACCGCCCCCGCGGGCGCGGCTCCCTGAGGCGGCGCCACCGCGCCCCGGCGGAGGGCGTCCGCCGTTGGAGCCAGGGACCCCGCCGCGGCCGGCTCGCCCAGAAGGTCCGAAAACGGGTCCGCCGCACGCACGGCGCCAGGCGGCACGGGATTCCGGCGGGCGCTGGCCGGAGACACAGCCTGCCCCGGGAAATCAGGCACCGGAGGCGCGGACCGGTCCTCCGGCATCGACGGTGGGGCCGAGCCCTGGAGCCCCGCGCCCGGCGAGCGGCTCGCAGCCGGGCCACCAGGCCTCGCAGGTGGCGGACGTCCTGGATTCTCAGGAACCGGCACGACGAAGGCGCCCGGCGGCGCGCCCCCTCCCTGCGCCGAGGGCGGACGGGCGGCCTCGGGTACCGGCAACGGCGTGATGCGCGTCGGTTCCTGGAAAACACTGTCTCCCGAGCCCAGGTCCCCATCCACGCTGTTCCAGCGCGCGGCGGGGGGACTGGCCGGGGACGACAGGGGCTTGCTCGCCTCGACGCCCAGCTCGAAGTAGCCCGGCTTGGTGACTTCCACCGACCGGGGGTCCGGAGCCACCCCGAAGCGGGCAAAGGGGTCCACCTGCCCGTCCGTGGAGGGACCTGGCGGCCCGCCAGGGGCGGCCGCAGCGGCGTCGCGGGCGACCCGGAAGGTGTTCTGGCATTTGGTGCAGCGGACTTTGACCCCCTTCTCGGTCACCTTCTCGTCAGGGATCTTGAACCGCGTCTGGCACCGCTCACACTTGACGATCATTCAGCAGGCCCGGCAGGAACCACGAGTATAGGACGGCGGGACGAACACGGCGAACCGGGTTCACGTTGCTTGCTCGCCTCCAACCCCTCTGCTACGAGAATCGCCCCTGCGAGACTCAGGCGGGGCACGTGGCTTGATGTCGAGCCCAAAAGGGGCGGAGAGACACATGAGCGAGGCTGAGCAAGCAGGCGCTCCGAGCAAGGAGCCGAAGATCATCAAGCGGTACACGAACCGGAAGCTCTACGACACCGTGGAGAGCCGATACGTCACCCTTGATGAGATCGCAGCGATGATCAAGGAGGGCACCGAGGTACGGATTGTCGACAATCGTACCAAGGAGGACCTGACCTCCGTCACCCTCGCTCAGATCATCTTCGAGGAAGAGAAGAAGAAGAACCAGATGCCGCTGTCGGTGCTGCGGGAAATCATCCGCCACCCCGGCGAGTCCATCTCCGGCTTCATCCAGAAGGAGGTCTCTCCGCGAGTCGCCTCCATTCGCGAGGAGGCCGAGTCCCGGCTCGACAAGCTCCTGCGCCGGGACGAGCACGCGCCCCGCGCCGAGGGTGAAGGCGAGGAGCCGGCAGAGGCCGCCCCCGCGCCCACCGACGCCTCGGCGGCCAACGCCGGGCTCAGCCCCGCGGACCTGCTCAAGGCCAGCCAGCGCGCCTTCGAGGAATGGCAGCGGCGCGTCGACGAGCGCGTGAAGCACGTCGTCGAGAACCTGACCGGCAACCTCCCCGCGCTCGGCCGCGACATGGCGTCGCTCACGCAGCGCCTCGAGGAGCTGGAGAAGAAGCTGGAGCAGGTCGAGCAGCAGAAGAAGCCGGCGCAGGAGTAGTCGCGCCGCTTCACGCCTTGCGCGCCGCCCGCCTCCGCCTGGGGGCGGGCTCGCCGTGCAGCTCCGCCGCGATGGCGGCCAGCATCTGTGCGCCCCGGCTGCGCGGCGCGTACTCCCAGATGGTCTGCCCGTGGCTCTGGGCTTCGTCGACCTTCACGTCGTAGCCCAGCGGCGTGGCCGCGAGCGCGTCCGGGAAGTAGGCCTTCAAGCGCTCGAGAATCGCCGTGGCCAGCGCCGTCTTCCGGTACAGCGTGGGCACCACCTTGGTGACGCGCAGGTCCGGCCGGCCTTCCGCCTCGCCCACCTGGCGGACGGTGTCCGCGACCTCCGCGCAGCCATCCAGCGCCAGGTACGTCAGCGCCACCGGCACCACCACCTCCGTGGCGGCCACCAGGATGTTGCGCGTGGTGGTCCCCATGGACGGCGGCGCGTCGAAGACGATGGTGTCGTAGCCCGCGGCCTCCGCCGCGCGAAGGCGGTCCGCCAGCCGGTGCGCCCGGCGCGTATCGGCGGCCACCACCACGGGGAAGTCCGCCATCTCCTTGTAGGCGGGCAGCACGTCCAGGCCGCCGACGGCGGAGCGCTGGACGACGTCCTCGAAGGCCACCGACGCGTCCGTCAGCAGGTGGAACACGTTGCGCGGCAGCGTGCGCACATCCACGCCCAGGGCCTTGCCCGCATGGCCCTGCGTGTCCAGGTCCACCAGCAGCACCCGCTGGCCACGCTCCTTGGCCAGCCAGGCGGCCGTGTTCACCGCCAGGGTCGTCTTGCAGGTCCCACCCTTCTCATTGATGAACGCGATGCGCCTCATGGCCGGGCACTCCTCATCCACCGAGAAGGTGGCGACAACGGACATCCGACGTGCGGACTACTTCTTCTGCGGGGCCTTCGCCGCCAGCAGCGTGTCCACCTTGCCCTCGACAGACGAGAGCAGACGCTCCAGGTCGTCCACCTTCGAACGAAGCTGCTCCAGGTCCGCGGTGGACGGCAGGTTCATGGCGGACAGGGCCGTGCGCAGCGCGCTGTCCAGGGTGCCCTTCGCCGCCAGGGAGCGCGACACCAGCGTCTGCACCGCCGCCACGAACTTCTCGTTCGACAGCAGCTGCTGGGCCAGCTTGCCGATGCGCTCCTCGCCCGTCTCCACGAGCTTCTTCATCACCGGATTGTTCTTGAGCATGGGGAACCGCGCGTCCTTACGAACAAGGCCCTCACGGGCCATCGGGAAGTCTTGAAGAAAACGCCGCACTCTGCGAGGGGGCAACGCGACGTGTCAAGCAGGGCAACAACCCGAGGCCAAACGCGTTGACTCCCGTGAACACGATTCCTACGGTTCGCCGCTCTCTTTCTATGGCCGGACTACTCGACAAGCGCCTGTGGATCGTCTCCGGTAAGGGCGGAGTCGGCAAGAGCACCGTCTCGGCGGCCCTGGCCCTGCGCTCGGCGCGCGCCGGCAAGCGCACGCTGGTGTGCGAGGTGAACACCCAGGAGCGCGTCAGCCGCTTCCTGGGGCGCCCAGAGGCGGGCCCCGAGGTCGCCTTGCTGGAGGAGAACCTCTGGGCCGTGAACGTGCGGCCCCAGGAGGCCATGCGCGAGTACGGCTTGATGGTCCTCCGCTTCGAGACCCTCTACAAGACGGTCTTCGAGAACCGGCTGGTGCGCCAGTTCCTCCGCTTCATCCCGTCCCTGCAGGAGCTGGTGCTGCTGGGAAAAATCATGTTCCACCTGCAGGAGAAGCTCCCGGACGGAAGCTGGCGCTACGACACCGTCATCATGGACGCGCCCGCCACCGGCCACGCCATCTCCTTCCTCAGCGTTCCCCAGGTGCTGATTCAGACGGTGCCGCCGGGCCCCATGGCCCGCGAGGCCCAGAAGATGCGCGACCTCCTCGTGGACCCCTCGGTGACGGCCGCGGTGCTGGTGGCCCTGCCGGAGGAGATGCCGGTGAACGAGGCGGTGGAGCTGCACGCGGCGCTGCAGGACAAGGTGAACCTGCGCACGCATGCCGCGGTCCTCAACCAGGCCTTCCCCGAGCGCTTCACCGAGGCAGACCTGGAAGCGCTCCAGGGACACCCGGAGCTGTTCGCCGTGGCCCAGGCGCACCACGACCGGGCGGCGCAGGCGGTGCTCGCGGGGACCAAGCTGGAGCGCAATCTGCACGCCCCCGTCTACCCGGTGCCCCGGCTCTTCACTCCCGAATTCGGGCGCAAGGCAATTGAACAGGTCATGGCGCACCTCGAACCTCTCGTGACGGGGGCCGCGTGAGCACGGCCCTGGCGCCCGCGCTCGCGGGCAAGCGCGTCCTCATCTGCGTGGGCTCCGGCGGTGTGGGCAAGACGACGGCGGCGGCGGCCCTGGCCCTGCGGGCCTCGGTGGACGGGCGCTCCAGCATGGTGTGCACCATCGACCCGGCGAAGCGGCTGGCCAACTCGCTGGGCCTCACGGCGCTGGGCAACGCGGAGATGCGCGTGCCAGCCACCGCGCTGGAGCCGCTGGGCGTCCAGCCCCGGGCGGCGCTCTACGCGATGATGCTGGACATGAAGCAGACGTGGGACGACCTCATCGCCCGCGTCGCCTCGCCCGAGCAGCGCGAGCGCATCCTGTCCAATCGCTTCTACCAGTCCCTCTCCACGGCCCTGGCTGGCAGCCAGGAGTACATCTCCATGGAGAAGCTGTGGGAGCTGCGGCGCAGCAGCAACTACGAGCTCATCGTCCTGGACACCCCACCCACCGCGCACGCGCTGGACTTCCTGGACGCCCCCAACCGGGTGCTGGACTTCCTGGACAACGACGCGGCGAAGTGGCTCCTCACCCCGGCGCTCAAGGCCGGCAAGCTGGGGATGTCGCTGTTCAACCGCAGCGGCTACGTGATGCGCGGGCTGGCGAAGTTCACCGGCACGGAGATGCTCCAGGAGCTCTCCAACTTCATGCTCGCCATCTCCTCCCTCAACGAGGGCTTCCGCGAGCGGGCCCGGGGCGTGCGCCAGCTTCTGGAGGACCCGAACACCGGCTTCGTGCTGGTGACGAGCCCCCACCCCGAGCGCATGGACGAGGCCATCCACTTCCACAAGATGCTCAAGCAGCACCGCATGGAGGTGGTGTCGCTGGTGGTCAACCGCGTGCACGCCATGCCCACCGAGACCTACTGGCAGGACGCGGCCACGCTGGCGCCCAGCCGCCGGGCCAAGGTGGAGGAGACGCTTCGCGAGCAGCAAATCATGGCCGAGCAGGACCGCGCCGGCATCGCGCAACTCGCCGCTGCCTGCCCGGGCGTCCCCATCGTCCAGGTGCCGCGCTTCGCGATGGATGTGCACGATATCTCCGCCCTGTGGCGTACCGGACGCTATCTGGTGGGCGACGAGACGCTCGGCTGACCCGGCCGAGCCACGCGGCTCCCGGGTCCCCGCTGCGATTTCGCGTTTCCCCCGGAGCCCGTGCGCATCAGGCGCACTTCTTCAATACCGCCGTCCGCGGGAAGCAGGCGGCCGGGGAAGCGCGTCCGGGGCCCACGCATTAAGCTGGCGTGCGCGGTGGCGGTGGTGGGAACTCCATGGTGCCCGGTGCTGTCCGGGTGGGTGGTCGGTCCAGGAGGATGATGCGGTGAACGGGAGAGCGCTGAAGCAGAGGCTTGTCAGCCGGTGGTGGTGGGTGGCGGCGCTGGGCGTCGCGGTGTCCGGGTGCCGGACGACGGGCTCCGCAGCGCGGGAGGCGCCACAAGCAACAGCGCCGAGGCAGGAGCTCCACTTCGACGCCGTGACGGTGACGGCGGACCTGGAGCTGGACAAGCTCAACGACGAGGAGCTCTTTGCTGGCGGCACCTCGGCCTTCGCGGCGAACGACTTCCAGCAGGCGGCGCGCTACTTCGGCAGGCTCGCGGACTTCTTCCCGAACAGCCGCCACCGCCGCGCGGCGCTCTACAACGCGGGCCTCGCCCACCAGCGCCTCAAGGAATGGGAGGAGGCCGGACACCGCTTCTCCGAGCTGTCGGACCCGGCCCAGGGCCAGGGCGACGCGCTCGACGCCGCCTTCCGCATGGCGGAGGTGGACTACCACCTGGAGCGCTACGAGCAGGCCGCGAAGCTGCTGGGCATCATCGCCGCGCGTGAGGACCTGCCCGTCAACCGCCGCCTCGAAGCGCAGGTGCAGCAGGGCATCTGCCAGCTGGAGAGCGGCGCGCCAGAGACGGCCGAGGCCACCCTGCGCAAGGCGCTCTCCACCTATGACGCCCTGGAGGACAAGGGCGAGGTGGACGACTACTTCCCGGCGCAGGCCCACTTCTTCATCGGCGAGCTGTACCGGCTCCACTACGACAACGTGAAGCTGGACCCGGCGAAGGGCGTGGACAAGCTCTCCGAGGACCTCAACTACAAGGCCGAGCTGCTCCTGTCCGCGCAGGGGCACTACCTGCGCTCCATCCGGGTGGGCAACGGCTACTGGGCCACGGCGGCGGGCGCGCAGATTGGCTCGCTGTACGAGAACCTCTACGAGCACATGGTGAACTCCCCCGCCCCCGCGGAGCTGGACGCCAGCGAGGCCGAGGTCTACCGGCAGGAGCTGCGGAAGAAGGTCCGCGTCCTGCTCACCAAGTCCATCAACATCTACGAGCGCACCCTGGAGACGGCCGAGCGCATCGGCTCGCAGAGCACCTTCGTGGACCGCACGCGCGAGAGCCTCGCCAAGGTGAAGGCCCTGCTGCTGGCGGACGCGGAGAGCGAGCCCGCGTCCTCGGCGCCGCCCGCGCCCGTGGGCGAGCCCCACACCTGAGCGCGGCGCTCCCGCCCGGCTGGGCAGGCGCGGGGTCCACGGCGTAGCCTGGGCCCGCATGGAGCCCCTGTTCACGCCCGAGCAACTGGCGGAGATTCACGCCTTCCACCAGCCCTATTACATCCGGGCCGCGGTGGAGCCCTTCTTCCGCCTGGGCCTGCTCCTGTTGCTGCTGGGCGTGCTCGTCCAGCCCTTCTACCGGCTGGCCACGGCCGCCGCCGCCGGGCTCGAGCGGCGGCTCGGCTTCCTCCGGACCGCGCCCGTCAGCCGCGCCTTCTTCCGCGCCATGGACCGGCTGTGGGGGGAGCCCGGCTGGGGCGCGGCGGTGCTCTTCGCGCTCTTCACGGACCTCTTCGTGACGCTCGTCTACCTCCCGGTGGACGTCTGGTTCAGCTACACGCTCGAGCACCGGCACGGCATGTCCACGCAGACGCCCGGCACCTTCGCCTGGGATTTGCTCAAGGCCCACCTGGTGGCGGCCTTCGCCATCGCCACGCTCGTCATCGGGCTCTTCGGACTGGCGCGCAGACTGAAGCGCTGGTGGCTGGTGCTGGGCGTGCCCGTGGCCCTGCTGCTGCTGGTCTCCGCCGCGCTGGACCCCTACCGGGGCCGCCTCTTCTTCGACCAGAAGCCGCTGCCCGACGGACCCCTGCGCACCCGAATCACGGAGCTGATGGAGCGGGCGGACATCGCCTTCGCCGACGTCATGGTGGAGGAGACGTCCGTGGCCTCCCGCAGGCTCCAGGCCTACTTCGCCGGGCAGGGCCCCACGCGCACCATCGTCCTCAATGACGTCATCCTCCGGGAACTGAAAGAGGACGAAGTCCTGGCCGCGGTGGCCCACGAGGCCGGGCACGTGCTGGAGACGAAGTGGCCCGCGCGCATTGCCTCGTCGCTGGCGCTCGTCGCCCTGCTCTACGCGCTCGACCGGCTGCTGCGACTGTCCGCCTCCCGGGGCTGGTTCGGCACCACCCGCTTCGCGGACATCCGCAACCTGCCCCTGCTCTCCCTGCTCTTCTTCACCGTCATGGTGGTGGGCAAACCCGTCGCGGGCGCCTTCTCCCGGGAACGGGAACGCGAGGCAGACCGATATGCCCTGCAGCTCACCGGTGACGTCGACGCCTTCCGCCGCATGCTGGTGAAGGCCGCGCGCGTCAACAAGATGGACCCCGAGCCCCCCCGCTGGGTCGTCCTCAAGGGCATGAGCCATCCCCCCATTGGCGAGCGGATTGCCTCGCTCCCTCCTCCCTGAAACAGCGGTCGACAGGTGGGCTCCCCCCTCCTCTTCCGTCCACGCCTCTTCCCCGAGCCCACCCGCCGACTGCCTCCACCGGGCCGCTCCCCGACGACCCGGTGGCCCCCCACGTCCTCGCTATGGCTGCGAGCTCTCCTTCAGCTTCTCCACGGCCATCAGCGTGATGGCCTTCACCAGCGCCCGCGCCCGGCGGCCTCCCGCCGTCTCGCCATGCGGATCCGCCTCCACGGCGTTCGCCAGGTCGGTGAAGCCCTGCCGCTCGCTCTTGCGCAGGTACAGCTCGCCACGGTTCGCCAGCGCCACCACGTTGTCGGGCTCGCGCTCGAGTGCGGCGCTGTACTCGGCGATGGCGTCGTCCAGCTTGCCGAGCTTCTGGTACACCGTGCCCAGGGCGGCGCGCGCCGCCGCGTCCTTCGGATTCCCCTCCACCAACCCCTCGAAGAGGATGCGCGCCTCTTCCAGCCGGCCCGCCGCCGCCAGGTCACACCCCACCTGGGCAATGGCCTTGGCCTCCTCGAAGGTCATCCCCTCCACCTCCGCCCACGTCGCGTCTCCACGGGCGAACGCCTTCAGTCCCTGCACCGCACCGCGCTGCATCCGCATGGCCACTGCTCCCTCGTGTTTGATGATGCGTCCCATGACGGCTCAGGCGCTCCGCAGGTTGGAGATGGCCGTCTTCGCCATCTCGTGGAACTTCGAGGACATGTTGCTCATCAGGTCGAACATCGCCTTGCGCTTCTCCACCAGCCGCTGAAGGCGCAGCTCCAGCTCCTGCATGCTGCTCTCCAGCTTCGCGCCCGTCTTCCGGTCCGCCTCGCTGGTCCCCAGGGTCGCCCGCTGGTCACGCACGTTCGCCATCTGCTCCATGACGTCGAGGATCTCCTCGTCCGTGTCACTGGAGATGGACATCAGGATGGCTTGAATCTTGTCCTCGATGCTCATGTTGGGGTTGTCGACAATGCTGCGCACGCTCGTCGAACCGCTGGACGTCCCGCGGCCTCCTCCCGAGCCGCTCGTCGACGGTCCCCCATACGCCCCCTGCGTGGCGTCCGCCTGGCGGAGCGCGGCCGTGACGTCTTGCCTGCCCACGATGCCATCCCGGGAGCCAATTCCCGCCGCGACCTCCAGCCGGTCGAAGTAGATGGGGTGGTCCTTGAGGAACTGCGCCGCGCGCTTCAGCGTCGACGACGCGCTGGGGCTGCTCAGGATGGCGTCGAGGCTGTCCCGGGTGAACCGGTTGTCCTTGGCCCCCACCGCCGTATCGAAGGTGTCCCAGTTCGCGTTCAGCACGCGCAGCGCCTCGTGGTACTCGCGGAAGTCCGGGTCCAGCGGGTTCGAAGCCGACGTCGGCGGGCACTCCGCCACAGGCGTGGAGCCACCGCCGCCAGACGTGCCGCCCGTCCCCGGCGTCGACGTGCCTCCGCTGCTGGGGCGCGAGGGCCGGCCGTACTTCGCGAACTCCGCTTCCACGGCCGACAGCTCGCGCCGCAGGTCCTTCACGGAGAAGGTGTCGAGGTTGTACAGGTGGGAGAAGACGCCGATTCTCGCCAGCGAGCCCTGCCGGTCGAGCCGCTCGAAGAGGGCCGTGTTCTCCACCATGAACCGGGCCGCGTCGCGGAGCTGGGGCGACACGCTGGCGTCCGAGGCGATGCGCTGCAAATCCTTCTTCGACAGCGAGCCGCTCTTCTTGCCGTCCAGCAGGTCCAGTTGCTGGAAGTTCGCCTCCAACACCCTCAGCGCGTCCGCGTAGTCGAGCATCTTCGGGTCCAGCGGACTGCTGCCCGGATTGAGGATGGGCGACGTGGCCCCGGAAGGCGCGTAGCCGTTGTCGCTCTTCGAGCTGCTCGATGACGGCCGGTACTCGGTCTTCGCGGGCGGGTTCTTCGACAGCTCCTGCGTCACGCCCATGGCGCCGCTGGCCGCCAGCATGACGTTGCCCGTTGCGACCCCCGTCGCGGCCTTGATGGAGTTGGTGATGAGCGGCGGCAATCCCAGCGCGTTGCCCGCGAAATCCACCGCGGCCGACATGGGGCCGGCCAGCATGTTGACGGCACCTTTGAGGAAGTCGAGCATGAGCCCTCTCGCGCGACGGGGTTGATGTGGACGCCGCGCTCGTCCTTCGGACAGGGCGATGGAAGTGCAGCGGCGATGCCGGCCCCGGGCCCGGAGCGCATCCAGCGAATTCCGGCAGTTAGCCCGCCGGGCAGCCAGGGCGCGTCCCCGGGCGCGGACGGAGCGGTCCACCGCGAAGGATTGCGGTTAAGTTGCACCGCATGCGCACCATGGGCCTGGACCTGGGCACCAAAACCATCGGCGTGGCCGTATCGGACGGCCTGGGCCTCACCGCCCAGGGCGTCACCACCGTCCGCCGGACGTCACTCAAGGCGGACCTCGCCGCGCTGGCCGCGGTCGCCAGCGAGCATGAGGTGAGCCACGTCGTCCTGGGCCTGCCGCTCAACATGGACGGCAGCGAGGGCCCTCGCGCGGAGGCCTCCCGGAAGTTCGCGGACACGCTCGCCCAGTCGCTCGGAGTGACGGTGGAGCTATGGGACGAACGGCTGTCGACCGTGGCCGCCACGCGGACCCTGCTCGAGGCGGACGTCAGCCGGGCCCGCCGCCGCGAGGTCATCGACCAGGTCGCCGCGCAGTTCATCCTTCAGGGATGGCTGGACGCCCGCCGCCCGCCGGAGTCCGACTACCACCCCGACGACTACGACCCGGAGCCTTGAGCGAAGCCCCGCGCGCCGCAGGAGAGGCACGCGGGACCCCAGGCGCCTGCACCAACAGGGCGAGAACGGGGCCGTGCTCCCAGGCACTCGGCGCAGCCCCCTCCCCACAAGCCGACACGTCCGGCGGATGCCAGTCCGCGACTACGGCTGACGCCGGTACACGTGCAGCGGCGCGGAGAAGCCCTCCAGTTCCTGGTAGGCGACGCCGTCCAGGACCAGCGAGCGCCCCTCCAGCTTCACGCCCGCGTCCTTCGCCAGGGCGCCACCATCGAAGCGGACCAGCACCTCGGGCTGAGCCTCACGCATGCGCTGGCGGAAGGTGTCCCAGCGCACGCGCGCCAGCCGCTCCTCGGGCAGCCCGGAGAAGAAGGCCAGCTGCAGGTCCATGTAGTTCGGGTCGATGTCGAGCGCCGCGGCGCCTCCCTTGGCGGCGACCTCCGACTTCAGGAACTTCGCCACCTGCATCAACGCGACCGGGTTCGTGGAGGTGGGGCTCACCGGCCGCATCGTGTTCTGCAGCGGGCCTTCGGAGCGGAAGGTGTAGAGCCCCATCGCCACCGGTACGGCCACGGCGACCACGGCCGTCACGCCCACCAGGGCCTTGCGCACCGCGGGCCCTCCGCGCGAGCCCACCAGCCAGGCGAAGCCGAAGGCGACGAAGACCGGGACCAAGGCGACCTGCGTCACCGTGAAGCGGCCCAGGGGCACGAAGGTCAGCAGCACCGCCGCCCGGAACGTGAAGTAGGCGGCGGGGACCACCGCCGCGGCCACCAGCCAGCGCGTGTCAGGACGCGCCTTCCAGGCGCGCACCATGCCCGCGATGCCCAGAATCGCCACCAATGGTGACAGCGTGATCACGGCGATGCCCGGCCAGAACACGAGCTGCTGCAGCCGCCAGCCAATGTTCGAGCCCGACCCCAGGGACGACTGCACCCAGTTCCGATGGAAGTCCTCCACCGCCATCACCGGGAAGAACGGGTTGCCGTGAAGCAGCTCGTTGCCTTGCATCCACAACAAGGGGAACGGCAGGCATACCAGCCCGAACCCCACGGCCCGGGTGAGCGCCGCGACCTTGTCCGGGCTGCTGAAGCACAGCGCCAGCGTGAGCAGCGGGATGTACATCCACGCGTCGTAGCGGAGCGCGCACGCCAGGTTGAGCATCAGCGCCGCGAGGAACAACGGCGAGAAGCGGTTCTCGTCCACGCCCTCCGCGTAGAACGCGAAGGTCGCCAGCATGAAGAACAGGGACACCGCCTCGCTGCACGCCGTGGTGGAGAACTGCATGTGCATGCCCCACGCGGCGAAGCTCAGTCCCGCCACGACACCGGCGCGCCAGCCGAAGAGCCTGCGGGTCAGCACGAACAGCGGCACCACCGACAGCACCCCGAACAGCAGGCTCACCACACGGCCCGCGACCTCCCGGTCGAAGACCGACAGCGCCGCGCCCACCAGGTACATGTGCAGCGGCCCGAACTGGTACGCTCCGTCTCCGTAAGCGGTGATGAGGTGCGGCGCCCGGAACCAGCGCTCCGCCAGCTCCGTGCGCACCACCGCGTCACCGAAGAGGTTCTCGTTGACGAAGAACACCGCCAGCCGGGGCACCAGCGTCGCCACCAGCAGCAACCCGACGAGCAGCCGGGTGCTCGGCTCGTTCTGAGGCGCAGGCACCGCCGACAGGCCAGAGGTAATGGGGGGCGATACGGAGAGGGGGGCGGGGGCGGTGGCCATGACGCGCGGCAGGATACGCAGGCACGGCGCAAAGCCAAGCCAACGCCCTCGGTTCCCTTGCCTGGAGAGCGCTCCCGACTTCACCGGGCGCGAACCTGGCCCTCAGTTCCCGTCCAAGGAGCCGCAACCCTCTCCCCGTGACGCGGCGCCAGGGAGCCGCCGCCCGCCAGCGTCACCCGGGTGCGCCGGATGACCTCCAGGCGCCGGGGGCCGTCCGACCCCAGCTCGGTACGGGAGGAGTAGGTGGCCTCCAGCCGCTCCGGGAAGGGCCATCGCAGGTCGAAGCTCAGCTCCCCCTCCACGCGCGGGGCCGGAAGGCCTTCCAGGGCCCGGGAGTGGAGCTGGAACCGAACGCGGCCGCGGTGACCGTGCAGCGCCACCAGCTCATACGCCACGACCACCAACCCTCCAGGGCCGTGGGCGCGAGCCACCGCCCAGCGTGCCCCCCGCCCTATGGGCGCCTCGGGGAACTGTGGCGTCACGAACCAGTCCGAGGACAACACGGCCCGAACCAGCGTCTCCAAGGCCGCCGAGGCTCCTGGCCGCAGTCTCACCCAGGCGTCGACCAGCTGCCCGGTTTCGGAGAGCACGACCTCCCCCGTCCGGCCGCTGACCGCGCCCAGCTCTTCCGCCAGGCGCCAGGCCGGCTCCGCATCCTCCTCATCGACGGCACGCACCTCCGGGCGCCCCACGCCCACGCGGTATCGCGTCTGCCCCCTGCCCGCATTCGCCAGCCAGGCGACGCGCAACGGCACCGATATCTCGGGGCCATACTCCGTCCGCGATTCCTCGCTCGCCCCCGTCCCCAATGCGGTCTCCACCTCGGGCGACACCACCAAGGTCCGGTCCTCTCCCCACTCCGGGCGCTGCGCCAGCCGAAGCACCCTTCGCGGCGACTCCCCAGCATCCAGCAGCGCGGTGGCCACCACGCCGGTCTCCTCGGGTGGTGAGGCATGAGCAAGCGAGCCGAGAAGACAGACGGCGATGAGCAGAACGGGCACCAGGACACTCCAGAGTCGGACAGTCGCTCGGTCCACTGCACATGCCGTGCACAGCATCCCACCTCGGAGGCACGACCAGGCGCCGTCCAGAATGGGAGACGCCGGGTATGAAACACGCCCCATTGCGCGTCGGCGGCGGCGTGCAGCTCGAAACGGACGGCTACGTGCGCATGCGTCCAGACACGGGGCCCCCTGTCACCACGAATTGCCAACATGGCAACCCGCGCCCCGTCAGGTGCCCGACGCCGGACCACCGGAGCACCTGCTCTGCCACGACCTCCCGGTGAATCATGAGACACGGCCGATAAAGACATCGCGGCGGCGTGCGGCAATGCGGCTGGCTGTTCTCCAATGCACGCTCCCCACCGTGCCCTGGCGGTCGCCTCGGCCGCGCACGCCCAGGGCCCGCTCGCCTGCTGTGTGAAGGCGCTTCGCCGACATGTGGAGTGAAAGGACACGCCACCCCACAGCCCTCCGAGCACAGTGGCCGCCGGGCGCCCGGGATATGACCGTTCAGGCGTTCACTACCCCCCGCGCAGCCGGTGTGCGCCTACCCCCGTGGGCGAGGGCCCTTATAATCAAAGTGCCTTTTCACCCCGTGGAGGGGGTGCGCCTTCGGGCGTTCCATCCCTGACACGAGCGTAACGCGCGGTCCCACTCCGCGGCGGGGTCCCGAAGGGGCAGCAGGGCTGTTGTGCCTGGGACCTCGTCGGGGTGGGTGTGGAATGGCAGTCCTGCCCTCCAGGTTGACCATTTTGGCCCCCTGTCGGCGCGGCTCTTCCGCGCCCCGGGTGGCTCCGAGGGAGAGACATGAAGGACGCTGAGAAGGGTTCGTGGGTCTCCAAAATCGCCGCGTTGCAGGACGCGAAGACCTACGCGGAGCTCAACTGGGAAGGCTCGTTCGAGGACTACCTCGAAATCGTCCGGCAGAACCCCAAGGTCACCCGCACCGCCTTCCAGAGGATCTACGACATGATCCTCAGCCACGGGAAGACGGAGTACATCGACAACAAGAAGAAGCTCATCCGCTACCACTTCTTCAGCGACGAGAAGTTCGGCGGCCGTGACGCCATCTTCGGGCTCGACGTCCCGCTGATGAAGCTGGTCAACGTCTTCAAGTCCGCCGCCCAGGGCTACGGCACCGAGAAGCGCGTCATCCTCCTCCACGGCCCGGTGGGCTCGTCCAAGTCCACCATCGCCCGCCTGCTCAAGAAGGGCACCGAGGAGTACTCGAAGACGCCCGAGGGCGCCGCGTACACCTTCTCCTGGCTCATCGACAAGAAGGGCTCCGACGGGAACACCATCAAGGAGAAGATGAAGTGCCCCATGAACGAGGAGCCGCTCAACCTCGTCCCGCGTGAGTGGCGCGCCAAGGTCTACGCCGAGCTGTGCCCGCCCGACAGCGGCTACACCATCCCCGACGGCTCCGAGCTGTGCCCCGCCTGCCGCTTCGTCTTCAAGGACCTGATGACGCAGTACCAGGGCGACTTCGCCAAGGTCATGGACCACGTGCGCGTCAACCGGCTCGTGTTCAGCGAGAAGGACCGCGTGGGCATCGGCACCTTCCAGCCCAAGGACGAGAAGAACCAGGACTCCACCGAGCTCACCGGTGACATCAACTACCGGAAGATCGCCGAGTACGGCTCCGACTCCGACCCGCGCGCCTTCAACTTCGACGGCGAGTTCAACATCGCCAACCGCGGCATCATCGAGTTCGTCGAGGTGCTCAAGCTGGACGTCGCGTTCCTCTACGACCTGCTCGGCGCGTCGCAGGAGCACAAGATCAAGCCGAAGAAGTTCCCCCAGACGGACATCGACGAGGTCATCCTCGGCCACACCAACGAGCCCGAGTACAAGAAGCTCGAGAACAACGAGTTCATGGAGGCGCTCCGGGACCGCACGGTGAAGATCGACGTGCCGTACATCACCAAGCTGTCCGAGGAGGTGAAGATCTACGAGAAGGACTTCAACTCCCGCGCCATCAAGGGCAAGCACATCGCCCCGCATACGCTGGAGATGGCCGCCATGTGGGCCGTCCTCACGCGCCTGGAGGAGCCCAAGAAGCACAACCTGTCGCTGCTCCAGAAGCTCAAGCTCTACAACGGCAAGACGCTCCCGAACTTCACCGAGGACAACATCAAGGAGCTGCGCAAGGAGAGCAACCGCGAGGGCCTGGAGGGCATCTCTCCCCGCTACATCCAGGACAAGATCTCCAACGCGCTGGTGAGCGACAAGGGCGAGGGCTGCATCAACCCCTTCATGGTCCTCAACGAGCTGGAGGCCGGCCTCAAGACGCACTCCCTCATCAACAACGAGGACACCCGCAAGGGGATGAAGGAGCTGCTCACCACGGTGAAGCAGGAGTACGAGGACATCGTCAAGAACGAGGTCCAGCGCGCCATCTCCGCGGACGAGGACGCCATCGCCAAGCTGTGCGGCAACTACATCGACAACATCAAGGCCTACACCCAGAAGGAGAAGGTCAAGAACAAGTACACCGGCCTCTACGAGGAGCCCGATGAGCGGCTGATGCGGTCCATCGAGGAGAAGATCGACATCCCCGAGACGCGCAAGGACGACTTCCGCCGCGAAATCATGAACTACATCGGCGCGCTCGCGGTGGAGGGGAAGACCTTCAACTACCGGACCAACGAGCGGCTCCACAAGTCGCTGGAGCTGAAGCTGTTCGAGGACCAGAAGGACAGCATCAAGCTCAAGAACCTGGTGTCCTCCGTCGTCGACAAGGAGACGCAGGAGAAGATCGACCTGGTGAAGGACCGGATGATGAAGAACTACGGCTACTGCGAGATCTGCTCCACGGACGTGCTGAACTTCGTGGCCAGCATCTTCGCCCGGGGCGACGCGAAGGAGTAACCCCCAGAGAGAGGCGTGCGCCGTGACCTTGAAGATTCACCAAGACCACTCCCGCTTCAAACAGATTGTCCGGGGGAAGATCAAAGCCAACCTGCGCAAGTACGTGCAGAAGGGCGAGATGATCGGGAAGAAGGGGAAGGACGCCATCTCCATCCCCATTCCCTTCATCGACATCCCCCGCTTCAAGTACGGCCACAAGGAGCAGGGCGGCGTCGGCCAGGGTGACGGCGAGGTCGGCCAGCAGCTCGGCCCCGGGGCGGTGGAGCCCGGGGAGGGCAAGCAGGCGGGCCAGGGCGAGGGCGAGCACGCTCTCGAGGTGGACGTCACGCTCGACGAGCTCGCCCAGATTCTGGGTGAGGAGCTGCAGCTGCCCAACATCGAGCGGCGGCAGAACGAGCGCATCATCACCCAGAAGATTCGCTACACCGGCATCAACACCACCGGCCCGGAGTCGCTGCGGCACTTCAAGCGGACCTTCAAGCAGGCCCTGCGGCGGCAGATTGCGTCTGGCACGTATGACCCGGCGCGGCCCGTCATCGTGCCCACGCGCGAGGACCGCCGCTACCGCAGCTACAAGCTCCAGGACCTGCCGGAGACGAACGCGGTCATCATCTACATGATGGACGTGTCCGGCTCCATGGGGGACGAGCAGAAGGAGATCGTCCGCATCGAGAGCTTCTGGCTCGATACGTGGCTGCGCCACCAGTACAAGGGCCTGGAGGCGCGCTACATCATCCACGACGCGGTGGCGCGCGAGGTGGACCGCGACACCTTCTTCCACACCCGCGAGTCCGGCGGGACGATGATCTCCAGCGCCTACAAGCTCTGCCGGGACATCATCCTGTCGGACTACCCGAAGAGCGCCTGGAACATCTACCCGTTCCACTTCAGCGACGGGGACAACTGGAGCGCGGACGACACGCGGCAGTGCATCGAGATGCTGCGCAACGACGTGCTGCCCAACGTCAACCAGTTCGCCTATGGCCAGGTGGAGTCGCCCTACGGCAGCGGCCAGTTCATCAAGGATTTGCGCGAGGCGGTGGGGGACACGCCCAACGTCGCGCTGAGCGAAATCGCGGACAAGGACGCCATCTACGCGTCCATCAAGGACTTCCTCGGCAAGGGCCGCTGAACCTCAGCGTCCCTGTCCCACCGGAGCGACTGCCCGATGCCCAAGAGCCTCACCCCTCGCCTCGCCGCGCTCAGGGACGAAATCCATGGTTACGCCAAGGAGTTCGGCCTGGACTTCTTCGACACCATCTTCGAGATGGTGTCCTACGACGAGATGAACATGGTGGCCGCCTACGGCGGCTTCCCCACCCGCTATCCCCACTGGCGCTGGGGCATGGAGTACGAGCAGCTCGCCAAGGGCTACGAGTACGGGCTGAGCAAGATCTACGAGCTCGTCATCAACAACGACCCCTGCTACGCCTACTTGATGGAGAGCAACCCGGAGGTGGACCAGAAGCTGGTCATGGCCCACGTCTACGGACACTGCGACTTCTTCAAGAACAACTTCTCCTTCCGGCACACCAACCGCCGGATGATTGACGAGATGGCCAACCACGCCACGCGGGTGCGGCGCTGGGTGGACAAGATTGGCGTGGAGAAGGTCGAGGACTTCATCGACCGGACGCTGAGCCTGGAGAACCTCATCGACCAGCACGCGCCGCACATCCGGCGCAACCCGGACCCGAAGAAGGCCGAGGACGAGCTCAAGGCCAACGAGCGCGTGGAGGGCTTCAAGGTGGACCGCGAGTACATGCGCGGCTACATCAACCCGTCCGAGTTCCTCGACTCCCAGCGCAAGAAGGTGGAGGACGAGAAGCAGCGCGCCAAGAAGTTCCCCGAGCGCCCGCAGCGCGACGTGCTGCTCTTCCTGCTGGAGGAGGCGCCGCTGGAGCCGTGGGAGGCGGACATCCTCGCCATCCTCCGCGACGAGGCCTACTACTTCGCGCCCCAGGGCCAGACGAAGATCATGAACGAGGGGTGGGCCAGCTACTGGCACTCCACCATCATGACGCGGCGGGCCCTCAAGGACGACGAGATCATCGACTACGCGGACCACCACTCCGGCACCATGGGGACGCGCCCTGGCGCCATCAACCCGTACAAGCTGGGCATCGAGCTGTGGCGGGACATCGAGGAGCGCTGGAACAAGGGCCGCTTCGGCAAGGAGTGGGACGAGTGCGACGATCTGCGCGCGCGCCGCTCGTGGGACAAGAAGCTGGGCGCCGGCCGCGAGAAGATCTTCGAGGTCCGCAAGCACTACAACGACATCACCTTCATCGACACGTTCCTGACGCCCGAGTTCGCGATGGAGCAGAAGCTCTTCGTGTACGGCTTCAACGACAAGCGCAACTCGTGGGAGATCCTCGACCGCGAGTTCAAGAAGGTGAAGAACAAGCTCCTCCAGGGGCTCACCAACTTCGGCCAGCCCATCATCGAGGTGGTGGACGGCAACTTCGAGAACCGCAGCGAGCTGCTCCTGGCGCACCGGCACGACGGCCAGGACCTCAAGGGCGACTACGCGCGCGAGACGCTGCGCAACCTCCAGTCGCTCTGGCGGCGCCCCGTCAACATCCTCACCCGGTACGACAACAAGGGCACCATGCTGCGCTTCGACGGGCAGAGCCACTCGGAGCGGAAGGTGGAGCTCTGAGCGGCTCCGCCCTGCCTGGGCCGGTGCGTCAGAGGTTCAACGTCTGCATCGACTGCTCGGGGTAGCGCAGGCCCGCGGCCACGCCCACGGGTGAGGCCTCATCGATGCGCCGGAGGTCCTCCGGCGTCAGCGTCACCTTCAGCGCGCCGAAGTTCTCCTCCAGGTAGCGCACGTGCTTCGTGCCCGGAATGGGCACGATGTCCTTCCCCTGGTGGAGCACCCAGGCCAGCGCCAGCTGCGAGGCCGTCACGCCCTTGGCGCGCGCCAGCTCCTGGATGCGCTCCACCAGCTGGAGGTTGCGCTGGAAGTTCTCTCCCTGGAAGCGGGGGGAGTCGCGCCGGAAGTCGCCCTCCGGCAGGTCCTCGAAGCGGCGGAAGCGCCCGGTGAGGAAGCCGCGCCCCAGCGGGCTGTATGCCACGAAGCCGATGCCCAGCTCGCGCAAGGTGGGGAGCAGCGTGTCCTCCGGGTCCCTGCTCCACAGCGAGTACTCCGTCTGGAGCGCGCTGATGGGGTGGACCTTGTGCGCGCGGCGGATGGTGGCCGGCGCGGCCTCGGAGAGCCCGAGGTAGCGGACCTTGCCCTCCCGCACCAGCTCGGCCATGGCCCCCACCGTCTCCTCGATGGGGACCTTCGGGTCCACCCGGTGCTGGTAGTACAGGTCGATGTAGTCCGTGCCCAGCCGCTGGAGCGAGCCCTCACACGCGGCGCGCACGTACTCCGGCCGCCCGTTGATGCCCACCCAGCTTCCGTCGGGGCGCCGCTCGTTGCCGAACTTGGTGGCCAGAATCACGTCCTCGCGCCGCCCGGCCAGCACCTTGGCCAGGAGCAGCTCGTTGGTGAAGGGGCCATACATGTCCGCGGTGTCCAGGAGGCAGATGCCCAGCTCCAGGGCCCGCTTCAGGGTGGCGAGCGCTTCCTGCTCGTTCGCCTGGCCATAGAACTCGCTCATGCCCATGCAGCCCAGGCCCATCGCCGGCACTTCGAGCCCCTGCGTGCCCAGCTTGCGCTTCTCCATGTGCTCCTCCTCGCGTGCATGGCGGGCCCCGGTGAGGCCCGGCCATCCCGCAAGGTGGACAGCGCCCACCCCGGTCGCAGCGTGACGGGCCCGGGCGCTCGGTGGCGGCCTTGAGCAGCCAGGCAGGCGAGCCTGGAATTTTCCGAGCCGTCCGCTGGGCGAGCGCCGGGGTGTCCACTAGACTCGGCGGCCTCCCCATGCGAATCGCCCCCCTGCTCTGCCTGGCCACCGCGCTGCTGGCCTCGACGTCCGAGGCCGCCGTCCGCTACGTCATCAAGAACCGCCGCATCGAGCCGCGCCAGACTCTGGCGCAGGCGCTGCACGACGCGCAGCTCCCGGACGCGCAGGTGGCCGCGGTCATCTCCGCGCTGGAGGGCGTGTTCGACTTCCGCAAGTCGCGCGTGGGCGACCAGCTGCGGCTCGTCATGCGCGACGGGGAGCTGGACTTCTTCGACTACCGCCAGAGCATGGTGGACGAGTGGCAGGTGCGCCGCGACGGCGAGAAGTACGTGGGCAGCAAGCGCGCCATCGAGGTGGAGAAGCAGGTCGCCGTCGTGTCGCTGGAAATCGAGTCGTCGCTGTACGAGGCCGCGGTGGCGGCGGGTGAGGACCCGGCCATCGGCATGGTGCTGGCGGACGTGTTCGCCTGGGACATCGACTTCTACCGGGACGTGCGCAAGGGCGACACGGCGCGCGCGCTGGTGGAGAAGTTCGTCTCCAAGGGCCGCCTCCTGCGCTACGGCGACGTGCTGGCGGCGACGTACGCGGGCGGCCTCGTGGGCGACAAGAAGGTGTTCCGCTACGTGCTCCCCGACGGGCAGCCCAACTACTTCAACGAGGAGGGCGCCAGCGCGAAGAAGACCTTCCTCAAGTCCCCGCTGAAGTACGCCCACGTCACCAGCCGCTTCGGCTCGCGCTTCCACCCCGTGCTCAAGTACCTCAAGGCCCACAACGGCGTGGACTACGGCACCCCCATTGGCACGCCCGTGTGGGCGGTGGCGGACGGCACGGTGACGCAGGCGGGCTACGCGGGCGCCGCGGGCAACATGGTGGTCATCCGCCACGCCAACGGCTTCGAGACGCAGTACATGCACCTGTCGCGCTTCGGCGAGGGCATCCGCGCGGGCGTGCGCGTGCGGCAGAAGCAGGTCATCGCCTACTCCGGCAACACCGGCCGCTCCACCGGGCCGCACCTGCACTACGGCCTCAAGCGCCACGGCCGGTACACCAACCCGCTCAACCAGCAGTTCCCCCGCGCGGACCCGCTGCCCAAGGAGCTGCTGCCGGACTTCCTCGCCAAGGCGCAGGAGCTGACGGGGCAGATGGAGGCCGTGTCCGTGGCCGCCGTCGCCGGCCAGGCCACGGCCAGGCCGTGACGCCGTCCTAGTCCCAGGTGATGACGTAGTCGGCGCCCGTCACGCCGCGAGGGGTGCCCACCACCCGGCTCTTGCAGCCGATGACGCTCAGGGCCTCCTGCAGGACGCCCTCGTGGTACTGCACCGGCTGCATGTCGCCGTGGAAGGCCAGGCGCACCTGCTTGTCTCCCAGCACGGCGTATTCGCGCCGGCCGTAGCTCACCAGCGTCGAGTAGGCGGTGGGCGCATGGGTGAGGAGGCGCTTGGGGTCTCCCTTGCCGATGAGCCGGTTGAGCGTCTGCCCCACCGTGGACTGGAAGAAGTGCGTGACGGCCGCGGCGCCGCAGGCGCGCACCGCGTCCTCCATGGAGCCATAGACGGGCGTGAGCGCCTCGGACGTGGCGTACAGCAGGCGCAGCGCATCCACGGCCGGGTACGAGAAGAAGTCCACCGGGGAGCGCTTGAAGAAGGGCTCGCGCAACCGCGTGGCCGCCTCCGCGCCGAGCTTCTTCTCCGTCAGGTTGAACACCGCGTTGAAGACGAGCCCGCGCACCGTGTCTTCAGGCCGGATGACGGCCAATCGTTGTTCGAGGTCGCTCTGCGCAAAACCCATGGCGGATTGACTTCTACATCAATCCGACTTCGGGTTGGCGCGGCATCCATCGGATGGCAGTCCGCAGCCCTTTCAGGTGAGCTGTCCCGGAGGTCGGGAGCGCGCTTTCCCGGTGCGGCGTGAGACACGGCTGCGCTAGCCTGACGCACCTTCGCGTACCCGGGAAACCCCGGTGCCCGCGAAACCATGAACCCGCAGCACCTACGTCCCGAGATACCCAGCGACATGGCCCCTCCTGCCTCCGCCTCCCAGCAGCCCCGCCCCGCCCAGCCGGCCGCCACGACCGACGACAGCGGCCGCGCCGGGCACGACGCGGCCAGCCTGCGCCGTTCCTTCCTCGACCACGTCCGCTATTCGCGCGGGAAGAACTACGAGTCCTCCACCCCACATGACCGCTTCATGGCGCTGTCGCTCGCGGTGAGGGACAGGCTGGCGGACCGGTGGGTGAAGACGTCGCGCACGTACTACGAGAAAGACGTCAAGCGCGCCTACTACCTGTCGGCTGAGTACCTGCTGGGCCGGGCCCTGGGCAACAACCTGCTGAACCTGGGGATGTACGAAGCGGCCGCGGAGTCCATGCAGGAGGTGGGGGTGGACCTCACCAACCTGCTGGAGATGGAGCCGGACGCGGGCCTGGGCAACGGCGGCCTGGGCCGCCTGGCCGCGTGTTTCATGGAGTCGCTGGCCACGCTGGCCTACCCCGGCATGGGCTACGGCATCCGCTACGAGTTCGGCATCTTCACGCAGGACATCGTCGACGGGTACCAGGTGGAGCGCGCCGACGAGTGGCTGAAGTTCGGCAACCCGTGGGAAATCGTCCGGCCGGAGAAGGCGGTGCCGGTGCGCTTCTTCGGGCGCGTGGAGCACCACCAGGGGCCGGATGGCCGGCCGGTGGCGCGCTGGGTGGGCGGCAAGACGGTGATTGGCGTGCCGTACGACACGCCCATCGCCGGCTACCACAACAACACCGTCAACACGCTGCGGCTGTGGCAGGCGCGCGCCTCCGAGGAGTTCGACCTGCTGCTGTTCAACGCGGGCGACTACGAGCGCTCGGTGGTGGAGAAGAACGACTCGGAGGTCATCTCCAAGGTCCTCTACCCCAACGACGCCTTCCAGGCCGGCAAGGAGCTGCGGCTCAAGCAGCAGTACTTCTTCGTCGCCTGCTCCATCGCGGACATCGTCCGGCGCTACCTGAAGAACCACACGGACTTCCGGGACTTCTCGCGCAAGGCGGCCATCCAGCTCAACGACACGCACCCCGCCATTGGCGTGGCGGAGCTGATGCGCGTGCTGGTGGACGAGAAGCGCCTGCTCTGGGACGAGGCGTGGACGATTACCCAGGAGACGTTCGGCTACACCAACCACACGCTGCTGGCCGAGGCGATGGAGAAGTGGCCGGCGACGCTCTTCGAGCGCCTGCTGCCCCGCCACCTGGAGATCATCTACGAAATCAACTCGCGCTTCCTGCGGCAGGTGCAGATTCGCTACCCCTACGACCAGGAGAAGATGCGGCGGATGAGCCTGGTGGAGGAAGGGGCCGAGAAGAAGATTCGCATGGCCCACCTCGCCGTCGTGGGCAGCCACAGCGTCAACGGCGTGGCCGCGCTGCACACGGACCTGCTGCGCCGGGACGTGCTGACGGACTTCGCGTCCATGAACCCGGAGCGGTTCAACAACAAGACGAACGGCGTGACGCCGCGCCGCTGGCTGGCGTGGTGCAACCCCCGCCTGTCCAAGCTGATTACATCCCGCATCGGCGACGGCTGGGTCACCGACCTGGACCAGCTCACCCGGCTGGAGCCGCACGCGGACGACCCGGAGTTCCGCAAGGCCTTCCGCGAGGTGAAGCGCGCCAACAAGGAGGACCTGGCGCGGCACATCCGCGACCTGCGCTGGGTGCAGCTCAATCCGGACGCCATCTTCGACGTGCAGATCAAGCGCCTGCACGAGTACAAGCGCCAGCTCCTCAACGCGCTGCACATCGTCGCGCTGTGGATGAAGGCGCGCCGGGACCCGTCCACCATCATCCACCCGCGGGCGTTCATCTTCGGCGCCAAGGCAGCGCCGGGCTACCACCTGGCGAAGCTGACCATCCGGCTCATCAACGGCATCGCCGAGGTGGTGAACAGCGACGCGGGCACCACGGGCCTGCAGGTGGTCTTCGCGCCCAACTACCGGGTGAGCCTGGCCGAGCGCATCATCCCCGCCGCCGACGTGTCCGAGCAGATTTCCACCGCGGGCATGGAGGCGTCCGGCACCGGCAACATGAAGCTGATGCTCAACGGCGCGCTGACGCTGGGCACGCTGGACGGCGCCAACGTGGAGATTCGCGACGCGGTGGGTGATGAGAACTTCTTCCTCTTCGGCCTCACGGCGGACGAGGTGATTGCCCGCAAGCGCGAGGGCTACCGGCCGCGCGACGTGTACAACCAGAACCAGGAGCTGCGCGAGGCGCTGGACCTCATCTCCACCGGCTTCTTCTCGCCCGAGGACAAGCACCTCTTCAAGCCGCTGGTGGACAGCCTCCTGGAGGAAGACCGCTACCTCATGCTGGCAGACTTCCCGTCGTACATGGCGAAGCAGGAGGACGTCGCGCACGCCTACAAGGACGCGGACGCCTGGTCGCGCAAGTGCATCATCAACGTGGCGCGCGGCGGCATCTTCTCCTCGGACCGGACCATCAAGCAGTACGCCGAGGAAATCTGGCGCATCCAGCAGACGCCCGTGGAGCTGTGAGCACCGGGCCCGCAACCCCTCCCCTCCCGGCCGGTGACGCGGCCGGCCGGAAGGCATTGGATGAGAGGGTGCGGGCCTTCACCGACGCGGTGATGACGAACTTCACGCCGGGCGCGCTGTACGAGACGTACGACGGGAAGCTGCGCCGGGGCCTCGCCGCAGGTGCGTCAGGCCTACGCGGCGCGGTTTCGCGGTGACTTCGGGCGCAGCCGGGCTCAGTGGCTCCAGCAGGCGCCGTAGGCCGTGCGCCCGCAGACGCGGTTGGCCTCGCTCTGGCACTGGCCGTAGGCAACGTTGTAGAGGTAGGTCCAGTCGGACGTGCTGGTACACTTGAAGGTACACACGGCGCCCGGCTCATAGCCCTCACAGATGGCCTGCTCCGCCGTGGTCAGCGTCGAGCCGTCGGCATCGACCTCCTCCAGCTCCGGCCCTCCGCACGCGCTGACAAGGAACCCGAGCGAAATGCTGGCAACCAAGGTCATCGCCTTCTTCATGAGTGAGTCCCCTTTTTGAATGCCAGACATCAGGCCTGGCCCGAAGGGCTATACCCTGACTTAAAATTGAATAGTCAGGATTAACCTCAAAAGCCAAATGCCTTACAGATTTGCCTTCCGTCTGCGTTGTCCGGGAGACATCCGTGGCATCCAGCGCCGGTCAGAGACCTGGGGGCCTCTTGGCACGGGGCGCGCCACGTCCGAGGACCCGGCGACATGCGACGACAAGCGAAGCAGGTGCTGCTGGGGACGAGCGCCGCCGTGCTGGCCCTGTCCGTGGGATGGCGCCTCATTCCCCTGGGACAGACGTCCGACGCGGCTCCCGCGCCCCCGCGCGCTGGTACCGGTCGCCCGCTGAGGGCCCCACAAGCGCACCCGCCACCCGGGGCCGGAGCCGCCGCCCCCTCCGCCGCACCCGTGCCGGAGCCCCTGGACGTGGAGCTGGAGGTGTTGCGCCTCGCCCTGCTCGAGCGCTTCGGCTCGCGTCTGCACGAGCCCTCCGTCCAGCTCCGGATGCTGGAGCAGCTCATGCGGTACTTCCAGACGCGCTCGCCGGACCGGTGGCGAGAGGAACTCCAGACATTCCTCCGTCAGGCCTTTCCCAGTCAGTATGAAGCGCTGGCCGCCCTGCTGCGCGACCGCCTGGATTACGAAAAGTGGGTGAAGGACAACGACGCGTACCTGCGAGCGCTGGACCCGAAGCAGCGCCGTGCCGCTGTCTGGGATGCGCGCAACCGCCTCTTCGGAAAGGAGACGGCGCAGCGCCTCTGGGCCTCCGAGCTGAAACACCAGGCCCTGGTGGATGCGCTCCAGGTGATTGATTCGAGGCAGGACCTGCCTCTCTCGGAGAAGCTGTCGGCCTACAAGGCGCGCCTGCGTGAGGTCTACGGGGACGAGGCACCCGCATACCTCGCCCGGCATCCACAGGAGACGATGAACCGCTTCCTGGCACTTCCCTCCGTCCAGCGAGAGCTGACAGACATGACGCCGGCCGAGAGGGCCCGCAGCCTGTGGGCCGTGCGCCGGGAGATGGGACTCGACGACGAAGCGCTACGGCGCTGGGACGCGCTCGACCAGACGCGGGATGCCCGCTGGGAGGCGGGCCTCCAGTACATGGCGGAGCGCGCGACGCTGGCACGGACGCTTTCCGGCGACGCGCTGGAAGCCCGGCTGCGGGAGGTGCGCGCCCGCTACTTCGGCGCCGAGGCGGACGTCATCGCCCAGGAGGAGGCCAGCGGCCTGTTCCGCTTCACGCGCCCCCGGCAGTGGGGGCGCAACTGAAGCGCGGGCCGAAAGTCACGCCGCCTGGTTGAGCCACTCCTCGTAGGCGCGGAAGTCGTAGTCCCGCCCGAGGAAGGCGTTCACCAGCCGTGCCGCATCGTCCGAGCCGCCCGGCTCCAGCACCGCGCGCCGGTACGCCTGGGCGGGCTCCGGGGACAGCAGCCCCTTCTGCTGGAACACGGTGAACAGGTCCTTCGCGATGACCAACGACCACATGTACGTGTAGTAGTTGGACGAGTACCCGTCGAGGTGTCCGAAGGAGAGGTGGAAGTAGGTGCCCTCCACGTAGGGGAAGGGCGTGAACTTCCCCTGCAGCTCGCGCACGAGCGACACGGCGTCCACGCTGTCCGGCTTGCGGCGATAGAGCTCCAGGCTGAGGGCCGCGTAGAACATCTGCTGGCGCACCCACACGCCCTTGCCGAACTCCTCCGCGCGCCGCATGCGCTCCACCATCTCCGCGGGGATGGGCTCGTTCGTCTGGTAGTGCCGGGCGAACGTCTGGAGGCTGGCGGTGTCGCGCGCCCACTCCTCCAGCATCTGCGACGGGGCCTCCACGAAGTCCCACTCCGTGCGAACACCCGACACGCCCGCCCAGCGCGTGTGGCCGCCGAAGATGTGGTGCAAAAGGTGGCCGAACTCGTGGAAGAAGGTCTCCACGTCACTGTGCTGGAGCAGCGCCGGCTCCTTGCCCGGACGGGGGAAGTTGCAGACGAGCACCCCCTCCGGCAGCCGCCGGCCCGACTTCCCGCTGGTGAGCGTGAACTGGGCCGCGTGCTTGTACTTGTCCTCGCGCGGGTGCATGTCCAGGTAGAAGCGGCCGCGCAGCGCGGTGCCCTCGAAGACGTCGTAGGCCTCCACGTCCGGGTGCCACACCGGTGCGTCCACGACGCGGCGGTAGGTGACGCCGAACAGGCGCGCCGTCAGGTCGAGCACGCCCTGCTTCACGCGCGTGTACTCGTAGTAGGGCCGCACCGCCTGCGAGTCGAAGGCGTACTGCTCCGCCTTCACGCGGTCCTCCAGGTACGCCTGGTCCCAGGGATTGACGCGCTCGGCGCCGGGCTCGTCGCGGCGCTTGCGCTCCAGCAGCACGGCGTAGTCGCGCTCCATGCGCGCGCCGGACGCGGCGGCAATCTTCTCGATGAAGTCCGCGGCGGCCCGCTCGTCGCGAATCATCTTGTCCTCGGTCGCGTAGGCCGCCCAGTTGCGGTAGCCCAGCAGCACCGCCAGCTCGTTGCGACGGGACACCATGCGCTGGAGCACGTCCGCGTTGGCGGGGTGGCCGCGTTGGCGGAAGGTGCGCCACATCTGCTCGCGCGCCTTGGCATCCCGCGAGTACGTCATGAACGGGACGATGTCCGGGTAGTCCGTGGTGATGCGCACCTTCCCGTCCGCCCCCGGCGGGTGGGCCCGCACGTAGTCGTCCGGCAGGCCCTCCAGCGCAGAGGGCGGCAGCGCCTCCGTGCGCGTGTCCTGGCGGATGTTGCGGCTGAACTCCTGGCCGATGCGGACCAACTCCTCCTGCAGCGCCTTCACGCGGGCGCGCGTGGCATCATCCCGGTCCACGCCGGCGCGGCGGAACTCGCGCAGCACCTTCTCCATCCACTTGCGCGTGGCGGCGTCCTCGCCGGACAGGTCCAGCGCCGCGAGCACGTCATAGACACCCCGGTCCATGCGGATGTCATTGCTGAGCGTCTCCAGGGCCTGCTCGGCGGACTCGGCGGCTTCGCGCATGGCGGCGTCCGGGTGCGCGTGGCGGGCCACGCTGGCCCGGGCGCCCGCGTCATCGAGCGCGGCCATGGCCTCATCATAGAGCTCCAGCACCTCGCGCGTGACGAAGGGAGGACGGAGGGCCTTGAGGCGGGTGATTCCCTCGCGGGCGGCGGCCATGGCCTCCTCGGCGGCGCGCGTGAATTCGGCCGGAGGGCAGGTGACGAGGCGGGCGGCGTCGGGGACTTGGCTCTCTGACACAGTCAGCTCCTGGACGTGATGACGGCGGGATTCCGGCCGCAAAGGTAATGCGCCGTCCGCCCGGGAGCAGCAGGGATTGGCGGAGGAAAAACAGAGGCCGCCCGGCGCATGCACGCCAGGGCGGCCTCCATGGAAGGCCCGGTACCTGGACTACGGCTGTTCAGTCGGGCTCTGCGAGTTCTGTGGCTGACGGACAGCGCGCGTCACGAAATCCGCGCCGTTGTCGTCCGACTCCCAGCCATTGCCGAAGGCCGCGTCAGCGCCACCGTCGGCCATGGTCGCGGGCGTGGAGGTGGACAACGCCTTCCGCTCGAGGCTGCCCCCCACCGCGGGGTGAAAGGGCGCCCGGGTGCCTTCGGGCGAGTTCGCGGTGCCCCACCCCACCTTGTCCACCGCCACGTCATTCTGGCTACCTGTCAGCCCCGGGCCGATACGGACATGCCCGCCCCCCGTCGTGGACGCCGACATGTCGAACGCATAGCCCAGGTCCCTCGTCACGGGACCGCTGTAGTTGGCCCCCCCCAGGAGGAAGTACCCGTGGGCGCGGATGACAGTCCCATTGGGAATGGTGACGGTACCGGAGTACGAGGTCCCTGTCGGGGACTTGTACTGCACCTGCCAGCCGCTGATGTCCACGTCGGCGCCCGTCGGGTTGTAGAGCTCGATGAACTCATTGGTCGCAGCGGTCCCGGTTCCGTTGCCGCCGCTCACCTCGCTGATGACGACGTGGTTGGCCACGGGCGCCGGCGACACCACCGTCACCGTGCCGTAGTTGCCCGTGCTTCCCTCGGCAACGACGCCGCCCTGGTCGCAGTACACCCACTCCTGGGCCGCCGCGGGCCCCTGGGTAAAGCGGTATCGGAAGCCGTAAACGTAGGCTCCCGGCTCCGCGATGTTCAGGGACGCCACCATCTCATCGTTGTTGCCCGGCGTGGCGTACCCCGCGTTGGGCTGCGCCGTCACCCACGTCCACGACGCCGGTGAGGCGGCGTCCGTTCCGTAGCCCAGCTCGGCGACGACGTGCGGGAAGCCGTCATTGCCGTTCTGGTTCCGGGTGCTCACCTGCGGCTCGTAGAACTGGCTGTAGACGGAGTGCGAGGTCCCGGCGCGAATGGGCTCGGTGAAGGACGCCGGGTGCTGAATGGCGCAGTAGTCCACCGGGCTGGTGATTTCCACGCCGCAAGACGCGTTGGCCCCGCCCGGCGTTCCCCGGCCGCCGCCCGGAAGCGACGCGTCCGAGTCACACCAGTACCAGGAATACTGGCTGGCCCGAGAGCCGATGACCACGGACGACAGGTTCATGGAGCGCCCCGTCGTCTGGGGGAAGGACGCCGTGTACTCCAGCGAGTCCACCACGGTGGCGCCCATCTCGACGGAGAGGTGCCCCGAAGGCCCCAAGGCGAAGAGCGTATCGCCGTAGGCGTACTGCGCCTCCACGCCGCCGTTGGTAGCGGTGTCCGCGTTGTTCGCGGCGACGAAGGTGCCGCGGCCCCGAATGATGAACGGCCGGTCGCCCGGCGGCAGCACGCTGAAGTCCGACACCGCGCCCGCGCCATTGTCGAAGCGAATCCGCAGGTTCGAGATGTCCCGCGGGCCGTCGACGGTGCTGGTGAGCTCCAGGTACTCCGTGGTGTTGGCATCGGGGCGGCGCATCACCTCGCTGATGACCAACTCCCCCTCCGCGGGGGCGGGCGCCGTCGTGCAAGCGGCCTCGAAGCAGACAGCGTCCTGTCCGGGGCAGACCTCGGACGCGGGCGTGTACTCGCACTCCGCCACGCTCCCCGTCACCACGCAGGCCGCCGTGTACGTCACGCGTTCCAGGCCGTCCTCGGAGCACTCCGCCGCGCGAGGCGCGCAGACGACCTCCGCGCACGGTCCCGGCACCTCGATGGAGGTGAAGGAGAGCGTGCTGCCGTTGTTCGCCGCGTCGAAGACACGCAGCCCGAAGTACCAGGTCGTCGCCTGCGCCGGCGGCAGGGCCACGGTGACCTCTTCCGGCTGGCCGGGGGCACGTGGCATGGGCGTGGGAGCCTCGCTCGCGAGCGCGAAGTTCTGTTCGTCGAGCGGCGCACTGCTGTAGCGAAGCTCGTAGCGGGCGGCGTTGCCGTCCATGCCGTTATCCCCAGTCGCCACCCAGCTCAGCCGCACCGTCGAGTTGTCCACCAGGCTCGCGCTCAGCACGGCCGGAGCGGGCGCCACGCTGTCGGAGATGGAGACCAGAACCTCCGCCTGCGTCAGCGATGGGCTCGCCGTGGTCGCCACCAGCATGAAGTCCCCTTCCTGGTTGATGGTGAGGTCGGAGAAGACGGCCACGCCGTCCACGGGCGCCACCGTCAGCGTGCCGCCCAGGGTCACCCCGGCCGCGCCCTCCAGGTGGAGCGTCACGGCGGGCGACGTGACGTTCGCGGTGTTGCCGAACGCGTCCTGCAGCGCCACGCGCACCTCCGTCAGCGGCTGCAGGACGGTGCCCGTCTCCGGCGCGGAGAGGAACGCGAGCCGAGTGGGCTCGCCCGCGTCCACGGTGAAGTCGTGCGTGGCGGACTCCATGGCGGCGGCGTCCTCGAACGTCACCGACTGGGCGCCCGCCGTCTGGAAGGTGATGCTGAACGCATGAACGCCCAGGTCCGCCTCGGTGTACGTGTACGCCGACAAAGGCTCCGCTTCCGGGTCGGAGGACGAAGGCGTCACCGTGCCCGGGTAGTCCGTCAGCACGTTGCCGAAGCGGTCCCGCGCGGAGACGGTGAAGGTCTGAAGCTCGCCCGCGACGATGGGCTCCGTCGGAGCCTCCACGTGCAAGGCATCCAGCGTTCCGGGCCGCACCGTCACCGTGCCCGTCGCCGTCAGCGTCGCGCTCGAGGTATCCGTGACGACGAGCTGCCGCTCTCCCGCGGCGGCGAAGGTCACGTTGAACAGGCGCTGACCGGCATCCTCCTCGCGGAAGGTGTAGTCCTCCGGCACGGTGGCCTGGGCATCGCCTGGCGCCTCGAAGTGCACGGTGCCCCGGTAGCCCGTGGCGAGGTTCCCGTGCGCATCCACCAGGGAAACAGTCACTCCCACGGGGTTGCCCGCGGCGGCCGTCGCGGAGGACAGGTCCAGGCGCAGCAGGGTCACCGGCCCATGGACCACCTCCGTGCTCACCGTCGCCGTCAGCGCCGCGTTGGCCGTATCCCGCACGGACACCGAGCGCGCGCCAGCAGTCGACAGCGTCACGGAGAACGTATGCTGTCCCGCGTCCTGCGCGGGGACGAAGGTGTAGTCCGCGGGAAGCGTGGACGCGTCGTCATTCGACGTGAAGTGCACCGTTCCCGTGTAGCCCGTGACGATGTTGCCGTAACCGTCACGCGCGGTGACGGTGAGGCTCTGCGCGGCCCCGGCCTCCACCTCGGTGGGCAGCGCGCTCAGCTCCAGCGACGCGGCGGCCCCGGTGCGCACCTCCACCTCGAGCGCGCCAGTCAGCTCCGGCACGGCCAGGTCCGTCACGGTGATGCGCTGGACTCCCGCGGTCCGGAGCGTCACGCCGTTGAAGTCTCGGCGGCCCGCATCCCCGGCGGTGAACGTGTAGTCCTCCGGCAGCGTCGCCGCGGCGTCGGTCGACGTGAAGCCCACCGTGCCCGTGTAGTCCGCGACCACATTGTCGAAGGAGTCGTAGACCACCACCTCCAGGCTTCCCTGCGCGCCAGCGGCGACGGGGCTGACGAGGCCGGTGAGCTCCAGACGGGAGGGCTCGCCCGGGTCGATGGTGAACGGGTCGCTCTGCACCGGTGGAAGGCTCGTCACGGTCGCGGTGAACCGGTGCGTCCCCGCCTTCTCCACCTCCAGCCCGGAGAAGATGGCCACGCCGTTGGCGGCGGCCACCTGGACGGGCTCGAAGCGGTCCTCGCCCTCAATCGCGAGCGTGACGGGAGACGTCGCCGTGGTGACGACCTGCCCGCTCGAATCCAGCAGCGACACGTGCACGTCTGGCAGGACGGTCCCCGCCTCCCCGCCCTGGGGCTGCAGCGTGAAGGCAAGCTGGGAGACGCCCGGCACCAGCGTCTGCACCATCAAGCTGGTGGAACGCGCCGCATTGCCCGCGTTGTCAACCACCTGCAACGCCACATGGTAGTTCGTGTTGGGCTGAAGGCCCGTGAGGACGGCGGACTCCTGCGTGCCCGGCTCCAGGGGCTCGCCCGTGCTCACCGGCGTCGCCTGGTTGAAGTCAGCCGCGGTCAGGATGGGATTCAGCGAGTAGCGCAAGGACTGGGACGCCGCCCGGCCCAGTTCGCCGTCATCCCCCACGGCAATCCACGCCACCGTGACGCTGTCCGACGTGGCCTCCGTCGCGGTGAGCACGGGCGTCGCGGGCTCCACATCGTCCACGATGTTGATGGCGGCGCTCGTGGCGGGCGTCAGCCCCTCCGCGCTGGCCTGGAGCTGGAAGCTCCCCTCCTCGTCCACGTGGATGCTGGTGAAGGCGGCCACGCCCTCCACGGGAGCCACCTCGGTGATGCCGCGCAGGGGTGCGCCGCCGCCCGGCACCAGCGACAACGTCACGGTGGGGGCGCCCACGGGCGTCTGGTTTCCGTACGCGTCCTGGAGCGACACCCGCACGTTGGGCAGCGCGGCGCGCACGGAGGCTCCCGAGGGCACGCTGCTGAAGACCAGCGCCGCGGTCCGGTCCGCCGCGATGCGCACGTCCTGGCGCCCTGTCAGCCCCGTCTGCGAGGTGTCCTGCACGTCGACCCGCTGAAGGCCGGCCCGCCGCAGGACGATGCCCGTGAAGCGGAACCGGCCCGCGTCCGCTTCCGTGAAGCTGTGCGCGCCGGGCAGCGTGGCCGCGCTGTCCGAGGACCGGAGGGCCAACGTGCCGCGGTAGCCGCTGGCCACGTTGCCGAACGCGTCACGCAGCGTCACCTCCGCCTCGTGGGAGGAGCCCGCCGTCGCCGTCGCCGGCAGACCGCTCAGCTCGACGGTGGCCGCCGCGGCCGGCGTCACGTCGAAGGCCGGGCTGTTCGCGCCCTCCACCCCGGCCGACTCCGCGCGGAGCTGGTAGCCGGCGCCCGCTCGCGTCAGCACCACCTCGGGAAAGCGAGCCACCCCGTCCACCGGCTGCGCCCGGAGCGTGCCCCCCAGTGACGCGCCGCCCGGGCCCGCGGCCAGCGACAGCGTCACCTCGCCCGTGGCGGACGGCACCACGCGGCCCGCCGAATCCTGGAACGTGACCTCCAGCCCGCCCACCGGCGCACCGGCCCGGGCCGACAGGGAGGAGGCCGAGAACGCCAACCGCGACGCGAGCAACGCCGAGAAGGCAACGACGGGACGCGAGCCCAGCACCACCGCGCCGCCCTCCGCGTCCACCGAGGCCGTCACCCGCTTGGAGCCACCCCGCGTGGAGACCACGAACGCGGTGGCGACGCCCTGGGCATTCGTCCGCTCCGCGGGCTGCGTCACGGTGTTTCCATCACCGGACACGTCCACCCGCACGGTGCGGCCCTCCATCGGAGAGCCGTCCTTCTGGCGCACCGTCACGGTGATGGTGACGCGATCACTCCCGTCCGCCAGCACCTGGGACGCGCGGTCCACCACCACCGTGGACAACGAGGCGTCGGGCAGCGGAATCACGGGCGGCGGCCGGGGCGGCTTGTCGCTGCCACCACACCCCATGGCGACGCCGAGGCACAGCACACTCAGCCCCAGCCACCGGGAGAGCGCGAGAACACAACGGGACATGACTGGCTCCGGGAGCAAACGAACCCCGCACGGCAGCACGCACTCGCGAGGTCCCAGTGCCTTCTACCAGACAACTCCCTTCACCACGTAGGTCCCAGGCAGACCTTTGCATTCCCAGTGGAACCCACGGGGTAATGCTGACCCATGGGCTCCCGGAGCAGATACCGCCGACTACATGCCGAGCGCGGCCATGAGCGCGCCGCCGCCCAGCAGGGACTGCCCGCCGTCGCAGACCATGATGGAGCCGGTGATGTACGCCGAGCCCTCGGAGGCCAGGAAGAGCGCGAGCTGCGCGATGTCCTGCTTCTTGCCGAAACGCTGGAGCGGCAGGGCCTGGGCGAGCTTGTCGCGGCCCTCATCGCTGGGGGCGAGCCGCCGCATGCCCTCGGTGTCGTCGATGGGGCCGGGGGTGATGGCGTTGACGCGCACGCCGGAGCCGCCCCACTCGATGGCCAGCACGCGGGTGAGCTGGTCGACGCCCGCCTTGGCCGCGCAGACGTGGGCCTGCATGGCCATGGGGAGATAGGCCTGGGGCGCGGAGATGTTGATGATGGACGCCCCCGGCTTGCGCAGGTGCTCGAAGGCGGCCCGGGCAATGTTGAAGGTGCCCAGCACGTCGATGTCCATCACCG
This sequence comes from Pseudomyxococcus flavus, assembly GCF_050038885.1. Lineage (NCBI taxonomy): Bacteria > Pseudomonadati > Myxococcota > Myxococcia > Myxococcales > Myxococcaceae > Pseudomyxococcus > Pseudomyxococcus flavus. Next base: position 1,353,904 of record NZ_CP143624.1, read on the forward strand.
CCTTGAATCCGTTGGAGGACATGCCCAGGGCGGGCGCCGGGAAGTTGCCGGCGGCGCCACAGACGAGGATGTCCAGCTCGCCGTAGGCCTCGCGCACCGTCTGGAGGGCCTTCTCCACGGCCGCGTAGTCCCGGACGTCGGCGGCCACGCCCATGGCGGTGCCGTGCGCCTGGAGGCTCTTCACCGCGCCCTCGAGCTTCTCCACGTTGCGGCCGTTGATGGCCACCTTGGCGCCCGCCTTCACGAAGGCCTCGGCGATGCCGAGGTTGATGCCACTGCTGCCGCCGGAAATGAACGCCACCTTGCCCGCGAGCAGCCCGTCCCGGAACACGCCATCAGCCATTTGGACCCGTCTCCTGTGGAAGCAACCAGGCGGGGACTTGAACAAACCTGCCGCACTGCGTCCATGACGTTCGCCGGGCCAACGGCGGAAGCGGGGCCCGTGTGTTAGAGGTCGCGCCATGACCCGCCGCCGCCCTGAAATCCTCGCCCCCGCCGGGGACCTCGACTCGATGAAAGCCGCGCTCGCCAGTGGCGCGGATGCCATCTATTTCGGGCTGGACGAGGGCTTCAACGCGCGCGCCCGCGCGGAGAACTTCTCGCTCGCCACCCTGCCCGGGACGCTGGCGCTCGTGCACCGGGCCGGGGCCCGGGCCTATCTGACGCTGAACACCCTGGTATTCGAGCCCGAGCTGCCCGTGGTGGAGGACATCCTCCGCCGTGTGGCCGAGGCCGGCGTGGACGCGCTCATCGTCCAGGACCCCGCCGTCGCCCTGGTGGCGCGCGCGGTGTGTCCGCAGATGGAGGTCCACGCCTCCACGCAGATGACGATTTCGAGCGCCGAGGGCGCGCGCTTCGCCAAGGGGCTGGGCGCCACCCGCGTGGTGGTGCCGCGCGAGCTGTCGGTGGCGGAGATTCGCCGGCTGGCGTCGGAGACGGACGTGGAGCTGGAGGTCTTCATCCACGGCGCGCTCTGCATGTCGTGGAGCGGCCAGTGCCTCACCAGCGAGGCGTGGGGTGGACGCTCCGCCAACCGGGGCCAGTGCGCGCAGTCGTGCCGCCTGCCCTACGACCTGGTCGTGGACGGCCAGACGCGAGCGCTGGGCGACGTGCAATACCTGCTCAGCCCCAAGGACCTCGCGGGGGTCATGGCGGTGCCGCAGCTCGTGGAGCTTGGCGTCCACTCGCTGAAGATTGAAGGCAGGCAGAAGGGGCCGCAGTACGTCGCCACGGCGGTGCAGGGCTACCGGCGCTGGGTGGACGGCGTGGCCGCGGGCAAGCCGGACACGGGCGCGCTGCGCAAGGACCTGGCGGACATGACGCTGTCGTACAGCCGGGGCTTCTCGCACGGCTTCTTCGCGGGCTCGGACCACCAGACGCTGGTGGAGGGACGCTTCCCCAAGCACCGGGGTGCCTTCCTGGGCCGCGTGGAGTCCGTGCACGGCCGCGACGTGCGCGTGGTGGACGACGCGGAGGGGCGCCCCTGGACGGGCGGCCTGGGCCAGGACGGCACCTCCGAGCGCCCCGACGCGCCCGTGGGCAAGGTGTCCTCACCGCTGGAGACGGCGGCCCCGGTGGCGGCGGACGTGTCGCCACGGCCCGGCATGGGCGTGGTGTTCGACGACGGGCACCCCGAGGACAAGCACGAGCCGGGCGGCCCCCTGTTCCGCGTGGAGCGCAAGGGCGCCGGCTGGGTGCTGGGCTTCGGCAACCCGGGGCCGGATCTGGCGCGGGTGAAGCCGGGCCAGCGGGTGTGGGTGACGAGCGATCCCTCCCTGGCGAAGCGCACCGAGGAGCTGCTGGAGCGCGGCGAGCCAGAAGGCCGCGTGCCGCTGGAGCTGACCGTGACGGGCGCGGCGGGCGCGCCGCTGACGGTGGTGGGCCGGGCGCGGGGTGGGCACGTGTCCACGGTGGCCAGCGAGGTGCCGCTGGCCGAGGCGCGCGGCGGCGGTATCGATGAAGCGCTGCTGCGCGACAAGCTCGCGGCGCTGGGCGGGACGCCCTTCCACCTTGCGGGCCTGGATGCCTCCGGGCTCGCGGCGGGGCTGCATCTTCCCGTGTCGGAGATGAAGGCGCTGCGCCGCAAGCTGGTGGCGGAGCTGGCCGAGGCCGTGGCGCGAGGGCCCGTGCGGACGGTGAAGCAGGACTCCACGCTGGAGTCCCTGCGCGCGTCGCTGCGGGAGCGGGTGACGCCCGCGCCGCGTGCGGAGGAAAATGCGCGCCTGCTGCCGCTGTGCCGCACGGACGAGCAGCTCGAGGCGGTGATTGCAGCGGGCCTGCCCGAGGTGGAGCTGGACTGGATGGAGCTGGTGGGCCTGCAACGCGCGGTGGAGCGGGCGCGCGCGGCGGGGCTGCGCGTGACGATTGCCACCGTGCGCGTGCAGAAGCCGGGCGAGGAAGGCTACGACGCGCGCATCGCGAAGCTGAAGCCGGACGCGGTACTGGTGCGGCACTGGGGCGCGATGATGCACTTCCTGGAGCGCCCTCCCGCGCCCGGTGAGACGCGCCCTGCCCTGCACGCGGACTTCTCGTTGAACGTCACCAACTCGGTGACGGCGCTGCACCTGCTCGGGCTCGGGCTGGACACGCTGACCTTCGCCCATGACCTGGACGCGGTGCAGCTGGGGGCCATGCTGGAGCACCTGCCGGCGGAGCGCTTCACGGTGACGCTGCACCACCACATCTCCACGTTCCACACCGAGCACTGCGTGTATTCCCACACGCTGTCCCACGGGCGCGACTACCGGAGCTGCGGGCGCCCCTGCGAGAAGCATCGGGTGTCGCTGCGAGACCACAAGGGGCTGGAGCACCCGGTGGTGGTGGACGTGGGGTGCCGGAACACGGTGTTCAACGCGCAGGCGCAGAGCGCGGCGTCGCTCGCTCCGTCGCTGCTCGCGCGCGGCGTGCGGCGCTTCCGGGTGGAGTTCGTACGCGAGTCCCGCGACGAGGCCGCGCGGGTGCTCTCCGCCTACCAGGAGCTGCTCGCGGGCCGAATCTCTCCGGCGGAGGCCGTGCGGCGCGCGGCGGTCCACGAGCAGTTCGGCGTGACGAAGGGCACCATGAAGGTGCTCAACCCCACCTTCACCGTGCAGCGCTGAGCGGCGCTCAGGGGGACTCGGGCACGGCCCGGCGTGAGAAGCGGAGCACGGCGCGGAACACGTCTTCCGTCGCGTCCGTGTCGAGCTTCAGCTCCGAGGCCCACTGACGCCGGGCCTCCAGCAGGCTCGCCTCGCGCTCCGGGTCTGGCAATGGAAGGCCATGCTCGGCCTTCAGGCGCGCCGCCTGCTGGATGAGCCGGGCACGCCGGCCCAGCAACTGGACCAGCTCGCGGTCCAGCGCGTCGACGTGCTCCCGGACCTCTGTCAACCCGGGCGGAGCGGGCACCGTGGCCGGCGCGCCCGAGTCCACCGTCTCACAGCCCAGGTGGAGCTGCGTGAGGGCGTCCAGCAGCCGCACGCGGGCATCCCGCGCGTAGGGGTTCTCCGACTGCACGACCCCGAAGAGGTGCGGGACTTCCAGGCGCGCGTACTCCTCCAGGCGGGCCACGGGCTGGAAGCTGGGAGGCGCGAAGGGCAGGTCCTTCCCGGCCTCCGCCTTCAGCAGGCCATGCGCCAGGAAGAAGGTGAGGACGTGGGTGCGCGCCATCAGCGCGTCGTGGGCGTCCGGGGACAGCTCGGTGACTTCACAGCCGATGCGCTCGAACAATGCCCGGGCCCTGCGCACCGCGTCCGGATGCAGCTCGTTCGGACACACCACCGTGCGGCGCGGCAGGTCTCCTCTGGCAAGGCTGGCCGGCCCGAACAGCGGATGGGTGCCCACCCAGGGGATGTCGCGCCCCAGCACCGAGGCCAGCACCTGCACGGGCCGCACCTTGACGCTGCCGACGTCGAGCACCGTCTGCGCGGGCGTGAGGTGCGGGTGCAGCTCCTCCAGCACGGTCCGCATCGCGGACACGGGCATGGCCAGCACCACCACCTCCGCGCCCAGGACGGCATCCGCCAGCGTCGGGACGGCCAGCTCGGCGGGCACCGCCTCCTGCCGTGGGTCGAACACCCTCGGCCGGAGACCGGCCTCCACCAGTAGCTCCGACAGGGCACGGCCAAAGCGGCCGTACCCCAGCAACGCGATGCGCTCCGTCATGTCGCCGGGCTCCGAATCCAAGTTGTTCCTGGAATTCTCGCATCACCGGCATGCGGGTCGGAAGCCCCTCGGGCCGGGGCGTCAGCGACCCTGGAACCGAGGCGCTCTGCGCTCCGCGAAGGCGGAGAACGCTTCAGCCAGGTCATGTGACTGGAGGAACGCGGAGTTCCATACCGCGACATAACGAAGGCCGTCGGCGGTGGACTTGTCGGCGCAGTACTCCATGACCTGCTTGGCGCCCTGGACGACGAGCGGCGGGTTCTCGGCAATCCGCTTCGCGGTCGCCCGGGCCTCGGCCAGCAGGGCCTCCGGCGTGGGGTACACCTCGTTGACGAGCCCCATGCGCAGCGCGCGAGCGGCATCCACATCACCGCCGGTGTAGGCCAGCTCGCGCGTGTGGCCCTCGCCGATGATGCGGGGCAGGCGCTGGAGCGCGCCCAGGTCGGCGACGATGCCCACCTTCACCTCGCGCAGGGAGAACTTCGCGTCCTCCGAGCAGTACCGGAAGTCACACGCGGCGATGAGGTCCATGCCACCGCCAATGCACCAGCCATGCACGGCGGCGATGACGGGCTTGCGGCAGCGGGCCAGGCCCTCAGTGGCCTGCTGCATCTCCCCAATCAGAGACAATAGCTTCAGGCGCTCCAGGGCCAGGTTGCCGTCGCCGGTGAGCAGCGGCCCCAGGGACTCCATCATCCCCATCAGGTCGAGGCCGTAGGTGAAGTGCTTCCCCTCACCGCGCACCAGTACGACGCGGACGGCGTCATCCGCGTCCAGGGCGCGGATGGCCTCGGGCATCTCCCGCCAGAAGTCGGGCCCCATGGCGTTGCCCTTGCCCGGGCCTGTGAGCACGAGCTCAGCGATGCCCTCGTTCTTCTCGATGCGCAGCGACTTGTAGGTGCCGTCCATTCAGCCCTCCCGACTCCGAAGCCCCCTTGAATACCTCTTCATCAAGCCTGTGCGCTGAAGGTCGGAGGCCAATAGCGCCAACATGGTGGCTCAAACAAATCAAATCATCCACGCTCTCAATTGCTTGAACGTACAACACAAACAGCATGGCGGTCTGCATGCAAGAGCGAGCAATGCACACATTAGAACACCCTGGCGCACATCAATTCCAACACTACACTTCGAATAAACCATGGTACTAGAAGGCATGATCTCCATTCGTCCAATATGGTCTCAACAAACAGAGCCAGCGCTGGCTGCGAGTGGGCCACAGGCGAGGCAACTACTAGCGATTGAAGCGGCCGCCATCGAAAACCTAGAGAAGGCTTATGCGGCCGCCCTTCATGTACACTACGAAGAAAACGTAGAAGCAATCGCCCCTCTCATTAAGTCCGCCAATGCAGACTTAATCTCAGGATGCGAATTAGCACGCAGCGGCTACTTCAAACAAGCATACACACTCTGGCGCACTTGGTACGAGCAAGCAATTTTTGCCATTTACTTCATCGAGGCCCCTATGCACCGCAGAGCATGGCGCTGCTTCAGGGAAATCGAATTTGGCAAAGAACCACCACACAAACTAATGCTCCACCAACTACTAACCGAGAAAGGCGAAAAAGCACATCCGTTCGCAGTGGTCTACGCAGATCGCTTCAAGAACATCACAAGCGCACTCAAGATAAATATAAAATCCGAACAGCGACTAATCGAAAGCGCAACGCACCGTCTCACAGACCTAAGCCAAGGAGTCCACGGCACCTATAGGCCTGATCCGCCAGACTCCATGGAGCAACTTGAGTCCGCAATCGCGAAGCACGCAATCCCCGCGCTACAAATGACGGCTCGAATCATCGGACTATTTGCATTCACATGCATATACTCACACATGGAGTTCGATGACCCCCAACTAATCCGAATGAGAGAGCGAAGCTTCGAGCCCGCCAACACCAACGAAACACTAATTACCCCCCTACTCCCCCCACTTTGGGAGTGGCTTGAAGCCATCCGACGGTGACACATGGCAGACTTTTCCCTTCAATTACAAGCAGACAACCTCCCAGGAGAGTCACTCAACGAACTATTGGTCGAGGGGCCATGGGCACCAATCCTGAAACGCTTGGCTACAGGAGAGAACATCCTACTGGAGGGATGCAGAGGCGTCGGGAAAACGATGCTGATGCGCACGGCCGCCTCACGGCTTGCGCATTCTGTTAAAAATGGCGGAAAAGTCCTAGGGGTTCACACCACCTTCAAACGCTACCTCGCCACCATTCCTCCGCCAGGATCAACAAACATTTCCGAGCTTGGCAATTTCAAAGCATGGGTCAATGCCCGCATCCTGAGCGCGCTCAAAGATCAATTGCGGCTAGCCTTTTCAGATGACCCCAGATTCATCAACAGCATAGTGAGAAAGGTCGACTGGTCCAAGATCATCAGCCTACTTGAGACGACGTATCAGGGAAACCAGAGACCAACTGACCTCGCGACCATCAACAGCGCCGGCCTGTCCGAGGCAGACTTCAAGAGCCTCCAGGGATACACATTCACCTCCGAAATACTCCAGGAAACAAGAAAATCATTCAATCTCGAACTACTAGTGTTGCTTCTTGATGATGCAGCACACGCCCTAGACACGCGGGCTCAAGGAGAGTTTTTCACTCTGGTCAAGTCACTCTACGGCGAAGGACTTTCCTTCAAAATCGCAGTGTATCCAGCAGTAACCAGATATGGACTCGACTTTAGTTACGGGCACGATGCGATTGTTGTCAGCCTTGGAGAAATCCCAAAGGTCGACACAATGGACAGCTATTTCGACATGCTTCGCAGACGAATTCAGACAAACAACGAAGGTGGAGACGCCCAAGCACTAATAGAGCACGTACTAGACGCCCATCCCGAATGGATCCGACTGCTGGTTTACTGCGCTAACGGGAACCCCCGCGGCCTCCTCAAACTCATCAGCCAACTTCTAACAGAACTAGGAGGAAAAAGCGCCAACCAAGTCCGGTACGAGCATGTCCGAAGCGCAATCAACTTCGTGATGGATAGGCATCTCGACAATATGGTCCCTGGCGTCGTCAAGGACCTAGATCCAAGACTGCTCACAGCAGCCGAACTTTTGCTGGAAGACTTTCGGAATCGGATCAAGGCATCGCCACAGACCAAACCCGACTCACTGCCCAGAATGTTTTTGGCCATCACGAACTCGATGCAGATCCCGTATCTATGTTCGGCCGCAATTCGCCTACATGTTGCCGCTCACGTGCTGACACACTACGGCCCAGCCAAGCTAGGAGCCCGATCTCGCGAAAATGGAACATTGTACCTTCTACATCCTGGATTCATGTTTCGCGATAACGTCCTCGGGGGAGCAGTAACCGCAGACAAGTGGCTTCAACACTTCGACAACATGACAACAAGAGGCCATACGGAAATCATCAAGTCCGCCCCAATCTGGGAGGAGGTTCGCGCGGAAGCCAGTCAAGAGCCTAGCGCAAGATGCATAAACAATCACCCAATGATGGAACCAACTGGCACCTGTGATCATTGCGGGGGCCGTGCGACTCCACGTGGACCTGCTGCAATCCTTCTAGACAAAGACATAAAAGTACTGGAGCTCTCGGAATTCATCAAACAGCGACTTCGCAACTACGGCTATGACACCGTCAGGAAGGTTTTCGAAGCGACCGACGAGCAAATTGACAATATTCCATACATTGGCGAGCGAAGGCTCGCCGAGGTACGATTTGCCGTCGATGCAGCAGTCGATGAATTCTTCGCAGGCTAGCCCCTATAGTGATGGTTAGGGATAACAGCACCTAACGATTGTCAGGGTTGGACGGGCCAACGGCGAGGGCTCCCACCGTTGCGAGCTTATGGCTCGCGAAGTCGTACCCGACACATTTTGATAGCGCGTGGCGCCCTTGCAGTCCCCGCCACGCCCCCAAAAGAATTTGGACCGTAACCGTCCGGCTAGGAGTGTGTAGCGGTAATGGGGTTGGGAGCGAGGCGGGGCGAGAGACGCCGGTGGGCCGCAGGGTGCGGCAGGCCGTTACGCTGCTGCCGTCGCTCGGAAGAGCTTGAGGAGGTTGTGGGTGGCGCAGATGAGGGCCCACTCCTCCCGGGCGGCCTTCAGGCCTCGGCGCAGCAGGGCGCGGATGCCGCGTGCCTCTTTGATTTGGCCGAAGACGGGTTCCACAATCGCCTTGCGCATCCGGTACACCTCCTTGCCTCGCTTCGTCGCCAGCTTCCGGACCATCCGCTCCTTGGGGGTGAGCCCCGCGGGCGGACGGCCCCTGACTTTCGGTGGCGCTTCTCCATGCTTCTGGCGGCCGGTGGCGAGGTACGGCTCGACGCCCACTGACTCCAGCCAGCGGACATTCTTCGCCGAGAAGTAGCCCGCGTCCGCGCTCAGCTTGCCTGGCACTTCTTCGAGGTGGGCGGCCACCCGGTCCACCAGTGCCGGCAGGTGCTCGGCGTCCGGAGGCTGGTTGGTGAGGGCCTGGGCGACAATCACCTGGTGCGCCGCGTCCACCGCCGCCTGCGCGTTGTAGGCCTGCTCGAAGCTTGCGCCCTTCTTCATGATTCGGCTGTCGGCGTCCGTGAAGTTGCGCTGCGCCTTCGGCGTCGGCTTGCCCTCGGCCGTGTGGGGCACGGTGTGGCCGGGCAAGTCCTGGGCGGGCGGGGGCGCGTCGTCGTCATCATCCTTGCCCTTGTCTGCTTCGGCGGCCGCCTTGGCTTCGGCCTCCAGCGCCTGCCGGGCCTCTCGAATGCGCTGCAGCCGCTCCCGCGTGCGCCGCAACTCCTCGGGAAGCTCGTCGCCTCGCTTGCCCTTGCCGTGGCGGGCGTCCTCTTCCGCGTCGACGGCCTCCGCCTGGGCCAGCAGGTGCCGCACCTGCTCGCGCAGCTTCCCTTCCTCCTGCTTCATCCGCTCGTAGCTCATCGCCTTGTGCTTGCTGGCGTTCGCCTTCAGCTTCGTGCCGTCCAGCGCCACGTGCCCCAGCTTCACCAGCCCCGCCCTCGCGCACAGCTTCAGCATCTGCACGAAGAGACTCTCGAAGTGCGCCCCGTGCCGACGTCGAAACTCCGAAATCCGCGAGTGGTCTGGGGACTGGTTCGCCGCCAGCACGCGGAAGGCCACGTCCTCCTGCGTCTTCCTCTCAATCTTCCGAGAGGACGTCACCCCAGTGCAGTACGCGTACAGCAGCAGCGCCACCATCATCTTCGGCTCGTACGGCGGGTAGCCTCGCAGCTCCTTCTCGTACGACTCGTAGATGGGCCCCAAGTCCAGCTCCTCCACCACCTCCAGCACGAAGCGCGCGAGGTGGTGCTCCGGCAGCCAGTCCAGCAGCGACGGCGGCAGCAGGAAGTCCTGCTGCACATTCCAGGGGCGGTACTTCTTGCTCATGCGGGGCATTGAGCCCCTTCAGACTCCGCCGGGCAAGCCCCTCGCGATTACCGCGACAGGCTCCTAGTGACGTAGCATAAGTTGTTGATGACAGATAAGGGCCGTGTTCGGCGAGCGCCGCGGCCTGGAGTGGAGCCAGAAGCAATACAGGGCACCTATCCCAGGGAGAAGGAACACACGCGACTTTCGATGGATCAGTTCCTCCGCATCCGCTGAGAAGCCGACTTCCAATTCGGCTTCCTCGTCGTCAGCCCCAACAGCAGGCTCTATCGTCAGATTTGTTAGGGCTCAGCCGAACTCCACCACGCGCATGCCGAACAGACGGTCCACCGCGAGGAGCAGGTCGTCATTCACCTGCACCTTGATGGAGGTATTGCCGATGAGCGCCTCGCCCTCGCCCTTGAAGAGCACGCTCACGGCCACGGGCGTGGCGCCCGCGTACTTCTGCGCCAGCTCGTGCAGCTTCGCCACCCGCTCCTCCGTGAGCAGGTCCGCCGGCACGCGCAGCTCCAGCCGCTTGGTGCGCTTCTCGCGCACGGCCTTGAGGCTCTGGATGTCGTCGACGATGAGCTCCGGCGTGGGGCTGTCCTCGTCGCGCTGGCTGATCTGCACCGTGCCGGACACCAGGATGGGGTCGTCCGACTTGAGCAGGTGCTCCCAGTGCTCGAAGCCCGGCTTGGGTCCCTGCTTCGTCCACTTGCCGTCCTTGCCCATGACGTTGCGCGTGCCTTCCTTGCCCGGGAAGCACACCAGCTCGATGGAGCCCGACAGGTCTTCGATGGTCACCCACGCCATGCGCTTGCCCGTCTTCGTGGGCCGCTCGCGCAGAATCGTGACGATGCCCGCCACCGTGAGCTTGTCGTCCTTGCGCGCGCGCTGCACCGCCGTAATGGGCCGCGCGTAGCGCTTCAGCTCCTTGTCGTACTGGTGGAGCGGATGGCCGGACACGTAGAAGCCAATGGCCTCCTTCTCCAGCGCCAGCCGCTCCTTCTCCGACCATTCCTCCACGTTGACGTAGTCGTCCTGAAGACCGCTACCGCCGCTCGAGGAGGGACCGGCGAGCATGCCGAACAGCGAGCTCTGCCCCGCGGCCTTGTCCTTCTGGCTGGCCGAGCCGCGGTTCATCGCCTTCTCGATGGTGTCGAAAATCTGCCGGCGTGGGCGCTTCTCGAAGTCGAAGGCGCCCGCCTTCACCAGCGCTTCCAGCACCTTCCGGTTCACCTTGCGGCTGTCCACGCGCTCGCAGAAGTCGAACAGGCTCTTGAAGGGACCGTCCTTGCGCGCCTCCAGGATGGATTCGATGGCGCCCTCGCCCACGCCCTTGATGGCGCCCAGGCCGAAGCGAATCTTCCCGTTCACCGCGCCGAACTCCATGTCGGACTGGTTCACGTCCGGCGGCAGCACCTCGAGGCCCGACTCGCGCGCCTCGCCGATGTGCTTCACCACCTTGTCCGTGTTGTCCTTCTCGCTGGAGAGAAGGGCCGCCATGAACTCGCAGGGGTAGTGCGCCTTCAGCCACGCCGTGTGGATGGTGACCAGGCCGTAGGCCGCCGAGTGGCTCTTGTTGAAGCCGTACTCGGCGAACTTCTCCATCAGGTCGAAGATTTCACCGGCGACCTTGAGGTCGACGTTGTTCTTCGCGCAGCCCTCGAGGAAGCCGGCCCGCTCGGCCTGCATGACCTCGGCCTTCTTCTTGCCCATGGCGCGGCGAAGCAGGTCCGCGCGGCCCAGGGTGTAGCCACCCAGGACCTGCGAAATCTGCATCACCTGCTCCTGGTACACGATGACGCCGTACGTGTCCTTGAGCACCGGCTCCAGCGCGGGGTGCGGGTACGTCACCTTCTCGCGGCCGTGCTTGCGGTTGATGAAGACGTCCACCATGCCGGAGTCCAGCGGACCCGGGCGGTAGAGCGCGCCGGCGGCGATGACGTCTTCGAAGCAGGACGGCTTGAGCTTCACGACCATTTCCGTGAAGCCGCTGGACTCCATCTGGAAGACGCCGGCCGTGTCGCCCTTGGCCATCAGCTCCCAGGTCTTCTGGTCGTCGAGCGGAATCTCGTGCCGGGGGATGTCCTTGCCGTGGTTGCGCTTCACCAGGTCCAGCGCGTGCTGAATCACCGTGAGCGTCTTCAGGCCGAGGAAGTCGAACTTCACCAGGCCCGCCGCCTCCACCTCGTCCTTGGCGAACTGGGTGATGAGCGTCTTTTCACCCGGCGGCTGGTAGACGGGCACGAACTCCCACAGGGGCTTGTCGGCAATCACCACGCCGGCGGCGTGCATGCCGGGCTGCCGGTGCAGGCCCTCCAGCGCGAGCGCGATTTCGAGCACGTCCTTGGTGGTGACGGGCTTGCCCTCCACCTCGCCGATGTTGGAGGGCGACTCCATCATCTCCTTGAGGCGGGGCTCCATCTCGATGGCTTCCTTCAAGGTGATGTTGAGCACCTCGGGGACCAGCTTCGCGATGCGGTCACCCTCGCTGAAGGGCAGCGCGAACACGCGGCACACGTCGCGCAGCACGCTCTTTGCCTTGAGCGAGCCGAAGGTGATGATCTGCCCCACGTTCATCTCGCCGTACTTGCGGCCGACGTACTGGATGACCTCGTCCCGGCGGTCCTGGCAGAAGTCGATATCGAAGTCGGGCATCGACACGCGCTCCGGATTCAGGAAGCGCTCGAACAGGAGGTTGTACGGGATGGGGTCCAGGTCGGTGATGCGCAGCGCGTAGGCCACCAGGCTTCCGGCGCCGGAGCCACGGCCGGGGCCCACGGGGATGTTCATCTTCTTCGCCCAGTTGATGAAGTCCTGGACGATGAGGAAGTAGCCGCTGAACCCCATCTTCTGGATGACGCCAATCTCCAGCGCCAGGCGCGCCTGGTACTGCTCTCGGTCGATGGGATAGGTGACGGTGGCGGCCAGCTCCTTGAAGCGCTCGCGCAGGCCCTCGTAGGCCAGCTCCGCCATGTAGCTGTCCGGCGTGTGGCCGCCGGGCACCTTGAAGGTGGGCAGCATGGGCTTGCCCAGCTTGAGCTCCAGGTTGCACTGCTCGGCGATGCGCTGGGTGTTGTGGACCGCCTCGGGCGTGTCCTTGAAGAACTCCAGCATCTCCGTGGGGCTGGTGACGTAGAGCTTGTCCGTGGAGTGCTTCATGCGCTTGCCGTCCGCCAGCGTCTTGCCGCTGGCGATGCACATGAGCAGCTCGTGGGCGCGCGCGTCCTCGCGCTTGATGTAGTGCGCGTCCGCGGTGGCGCACAGCGGGATGTCCAGGTCGCGCGAGAGCTGCTTGAGGTTCTCGTTCGCCTTGTCCTGCTCGGGCATCCCGTTGGACTGCACCTCGAGGAAGAAGTGCCCGGGCTCGAAGATGTCCTTGTACTCCTGCGCGGCGCGGCGGGCGTGGTCCATGTCGCCGCGGAAGCACGCGCTGGTGATTTCACCGCCCAGGCACGCGGTGAGCGCGAACAGGCCCTTGCTGTGCTCGGCGAGCACCTTCTTGTCGATGCGCGGGTGATAGTAGAACCCGTGCATGTACGCCGTGGAGGACAGGTAGCGCAGGTTGGCGTAGCCCTCCTCGTTCTTCGCCACCAGGATGAGGTGGTGGGAGACCTTCTCGGAGCGGTCCTCACGCCCCTTGGGGCCGGCGACGTAGGCCTCCATGCCGAGGATCGGCTTGATGCCGGCGTCCTTCGCCTTCTTGTAGAAGTCGATGGCGCCGAACATGTTGCCGTGGTCCGTCACGGCAACGCTGGTCATCCCCTTCTCCTTCACCGTCTTGATGAGGTCCTTCATCCGGATCGCCCCATCGAGGAGCGAGTAGAGGGTGTGCAGGTGGAGGTGGGTAAAGGACATAAGCGCGTTCCGCTCCTGGAGGCCGGGGTGCTGCCGAACACTAGGCCCGGGCTCCCCTGCTCGCCAGTCCAGTGTTGCGGCTTCCTGGCCAGCGTGCGCGGAGCCGGAAAATCGGCCTTTTGCGACGCAATCAGCAAGGTTAACGGCCCGCCCTTCCCACCGCCCGTCTCCGTGGAAGTCACGATGCGTCCCGTCCGTGGCAGCGGGCGCGTCCTCCAGCCTCCTTCCCCGGCGGCCAGGCGGCCTCCTCGCGAGCCGTCGTCACGAGGCACCGTGGAGGCGGCGCGCTTCATACTTCTTCACGCCCCGTACAAGCCCCAGCAATGGCGGGCCGGCAGATTGGCCACCGTCGCCACAGGTGGCGGCGTCACCAGGAGCCCTCGGGGCTCCACCTGGGAGGAAGCACCATGATGAAGAGGTTGGCCATTGCCGGCTCCGCGCTGCTCGCCGTCGCCCTGCTCAGCGGCTTCGCATTCCGCGCGGGCCCACGCTGGGGCAAGGACCCCGAGCGCGTGAAGCAGGTGGTGACGTGGAAGCTGGATGACAAGCTGGACACCCTGGACGCCACCGAGGCGCAGCGCCAGTCCATCCACGCCGTGAAGGACCGGCTGTTCTCCGACGGCGTGGCGCTGATGCAGGAGCACCGGTCCGCGCGCGACGAGGCCTTCGAGCAGCTCGCGTCGGACACGCCGGACCGCCAGAAGCTGCATGCCCTGGTGGACGCCCGCATCGAGGCCATGCGCGCCTTCGCCCACAAGGCGACGGACGCGGCCCTGGAGGTCCACGGCACGTTGACGCCGCAGCAGCGGAAGGAACTGGCCGACCAGTTCCGCGAGCGCATGGCGCCGTAGGGCGTCGTGGTGCCCGGGGCAGGTGGGGTGTGAGCGTGCGCGAAAGGGTGGGCGATACAGCGCCGCGCGGCTAGCTTAGGTGCGTGAATTACACCGACTATGCAAAGCGGATCCGCGCCCACGACCACCTCGCGGACATCTCCGAGTACGGCCGGGTGACGGAGGGCGACCAGGACTACCCCCTCTTCCGGCTCGTCGTCCCGGGCGAGCGTTGGCTGGTCATCACCTCCGGCTTCCATGGCGAGGAGCCCGCCGGGCCCCTGACGCTGGCCGAGCACTTCCCCGAGGTGGCGGCCTATGCCGTGGAGCGCGGCGTGGGCCTGCGCGTGTATCCCTGCATCAACCCGTCCGGCTTCGAAGCGGGCACCCGCTACAACCGCAGCGGTGAGAAGCCCAACAACGACTTCCTCCGCTACGAGGTCGCGCCGGGTGAGTGGGTGGGCGAGCTGAACGTCGCGCGCCCCATCCTGCGCTGGGCGCTCTACGACGGCGGCCCCAAGGAGACGCGCGCGGTGCGCAGCGAGCTGGCGCGCTACCCCGCCCCGGCCGCCGCGCTCGACATCCACCAGGACAACTACCTGGGCGGGGCGGCGACGTACGCGTACACCTTCGGGGACAAGGCCGCGTACCGTCCGCTGGTGGAGGCCAGCGCGAAACACGTCGCGGTGGTGCGCGGCCAGAAGGTGGACGACCACAGCTTCACCGACGCGGACGGCCTCATCGAGTACCACGACGGCAGCGTCACCGACTGGTACGCCCGCCAGGGCGTGCCCTACACCGCCGCGCTGGAGACGACGACGCCCACGCCGCTGGACGTGTGCCATGCGGTGAACCTCATCTGGATTCGCGGCTTCATCGACCTGGCCGCGCGCGGCTGACGCGGGGGACTAGGGCGCGCGCGCGTTGCCCACCCGGCGGGACCACAGCGTGAGCAGGTTGCGGACCACCGCGCCGTCCGGCACCTCCGCGCTGGGCGGCACGTCCACCTGGATGCCTTGTGCCTCCATCCGCAGGAAGGGGCTCTCGGCGCCCTCGGCCGTCATGGGCACGGTCGGGTCCGCGGGCCGGAAGCCATACGCCAGCGCCCGCTGCTGCACGGGCCGGCTGCGCAGGTAGCGCAGCCACTCCAGCGCGGCCTCCCGCTGCCGGGGCAGCACCCACTCCCCTTGCAGCACCGCCGCCGGGTGGTCGCTCCAGAAGGTGAGCGGCGGATAGAGGACCTTCAGCGGCCCCCACGGCCCCTCCGGGGCGGAGAGCTGGGCAATGGCCAGGTTCTCGTACACCACCGCGACGTCGTAGCGGGACGGGCCGAAGCGGACCATGTCCGTCATCAGCGCGCCGGTGGTCTCCTGGAAGCGCCCCACGCCGCGCTCCAGCTCGCTCAGCCACGTCTGGAACCGAGGCTCCAGCAGGTCCGCCACCGTCAGGTCACGCTGCTTGCCGTAGTACGCCATCGACGCGAGCAGCAGCGCCTGGAGTCCGGAGTTGGAGCGGGTCGGGTCGGTGTGGCCCAGCTTCACGAAGCCCCACTCCGGCTGGCCGCCCACGGCGGGCCAGCCCCGGTCGCTCGACACGGCGTCATGGATGAGCGACCACGACACCGCGCGTCCGCCGCTGGCGCGCTTCAGGGCCTCCGCCCGGTCCGCCCACGCCACGAAGACCAGCGGGGTGACGACGAGCGGCCGGGGCGCCGCTTCACCGTCCGCGGCGAACAGCGGCTCGCGCGTGGGGTCCGTGGCCCAGTCCGACGCCAGCATCCGCAGCACGGCGCTGTCGGCGGGGCTCCACACGGTGGGCCGCTCGCGGCCCTCGAGGATGGCCTGCGCCGCGTCCAGCGAGCCCCGCCCCACCAGGTTCACCCGGATGAGCGGGTGCGCCTTCTGGAAGTCCGCCGCGGCCTCCTCCACCCACGCCCGCTTCTCCGTGCTGTAGAGGAAGGTGATTTCGGTCCGCACACCGCGCGCGGTGGACACCGGCGCGGGCGCCGCGGAGCGCCCCTCTTCGGGCCCCACGTGCGCACGCCGTGAGGACAGGAAGAGAGCGCCCCCCACCGCCGTGAGCACCCCGATGATGATGAGGACCGCGGGCTTCATGTACGGGCTCACACTTCCGCCAACGCCTGCTCGGCTCCAGGGCAGTCTTGTAGGCAACCTTCGCGGCGCCGTACAGAGGGGGCGGCCCCCCGGAATCCGGGCCTCCATGCCCGACCGTTGAGCGCCACACGTTTGTTTGAACACAAAAGGCATGCCAGAATGGGGGGATGACGGCAAACATTCGGCGGCTCGTGCTTGCGGGCGTGGGCACGGCGCTGAGCGCCTGCGCGACCACGCCCGCTCCCCCCGTGGAGCAGTATTCGCTGGGCATGTCCCGGGCGGAGTATCGAGATTACAAGAAGGCCAAGGCGGACCCCTGCGCATCCTCGGAGCCCCGGTGGCTGGCGGACGAGTTGACGACGGTCAACGGGACGATGGCGCGCTTCCTGCGGGAGACGGAGAACGTCTCCAAGCTCGACGCTCCGGACCAGCCTCGGCAGCTGGCGATGATGCGGGAGGCCATCGGGTCGCTTCCGCCCATCATGGACGTGCACCGCTACACCCTGAACCGGCTGAAGGACTGCAGCTTCAGCAACACGGGGGCCTTCCCGGAGATTGTCCGGCGTGGCCATGAGCTGCTGCGGGAGACGGAGGCCCGGCTGGAAGAAGGGCCGAAGGTGATGGCGGCGGTGGCGCTGAAGGAAGCGCGCAAGCAGTGGCGGGAGGAGATGCCCGAGCGCGAGGAGTCCGCCCGCCGGACGTGGTGCCCGCCCAAGCCCGAGGTGGGCCAGACGGACCTCTACTACGCGCGCCAGGAGGTGGATGGCCGCAAGCTGTGGCGCTTCTGCGACGGACACCTCGTGGAGCAGCGCCCGGACGGCGAGCCCGTGCTCATCCAGCCGGACGGCCTCACGTGGCGCATGCGCCGCCGCATCAAGCCGCAGGCATACCTGGACGCGGCGCGCGACTACCCGCCAGCGGAGATGGACCGGCAGCCGGACAGCGTTCCCACTCCCGGCCAGGGCGCTGCCAAGAAGACGTCCACGAACAGCGGCGGCCCCGGATAGGCGAGCGTGCCAGGGGAGCGCGTGCACTTCGCCGCACGCGCTCCGCTCAGGCGCCCAGCCGGGACAACCGCGTGGCGAGGTGCGTGTCTCCCGCGGCATCCACCGACTGGGCCCACGCGGCCAGCGAGCCGCCCTTCTCCGCCAGGTGGTCCTCCACGTGAGGCCGCAGGAGCGTCCACCGCTTGCTCCACCCCTCCTCCGAGGGGGCTCCGGCCTGTCCCGGCCGGTCCGCCAGTAGCAGGCCCAGGCGCAAGGCCAGCTCGGGCTGGCCCAGCGCCGATGCCTGACGGGCCACGGCGGTGGCGGCGGGAACCGCCTCGGGCGCGCCCAGCCACACCTCGGTGGCGCGGACGAAGGCCGCCACGTCCAGCTCCCCCAGCAACGCCAGCGCGTGGCGCAGCGGCAGCCGGCCTTCCCGCCGTGGCGCGACCACGCGCTCCATCAAGGCCGTGAAGGGCCCCGCCAGCTCCGCGTGGGCCGCGGGGTCCACGCCGCCCAGGGCCCGCAGGGCACGGCGCGCGCGCCGCGCCCGGGACGTCACCTCCCAGCTCCGCCAGCCCAGCCGGGCACGCAGCGCGGCCAGGGCCTCGGCGGCGGCCTTCAGCGACTCGGACGTGGCCGTCGCCGCGGGCACGCGGCGTGGCAGCTCGGGCTTCTTCGGTGCGGCGGGCGGTGGCGGGGGCGCGGCCTCCGCGGCGCCACCGTCCGTCACCTCGCGGTAGCCCTCGCGCAGCTTCTCCGCCACCTTCTTCTCGTACTCCTTCCGGGCGCCGGCCTCGTCCGCGAAGGCCTTCTCGCGGCGCTGCCCCGCGGTGCCGATGCGTCCGAACGTGACGATGAAGGTGTTGCCCTTGAGCTCCGGCTCCCAGAACTTGGAGCTGGTGCCTTCCACGAACTCGAACCTGCGCATACCTCAGAGCATACGTGACGCCGCGCTCGCGTGCTCCGCCTTCATCTCCCGGAGCCCTTCCTCGCGGGAGCGGCGCCCCTCGTAGCCCAGCTCGCTGCGCGCCTTGTCGTCCCGCACCGTCACCTCCCGCCCCATGAGCAGCAGCTCGGCGCGGGTGAGCGGAGGCCGGCCCGGCAGGCCCAAGGTGCCCCAGAGCAGGTCTCCCACCGTGGCGACCGTCGCGGCCACGCCGAATGGCAACGTGCGCGTGCCCGCGTCCACGCCCCGGGCCGCGAGCATCGCGGTGATGAACCCGCGGAACTCCACGGGCGCCCCGTCGGTGAGGAAGTAGGCCTGGCCGCCGCGCCCCTTCTCCGCCGCCAGCAGCATGCCCTCCACGCAGTTGGCCACGTGGCAGGTGGACGTCAGGTAGCGCCCGCCGCTGAACCACCGGAAGCGCCCCGCTCGCACCGCCTCCGCGAACTGGGGAAACAGCGACGTGTCCCCCGCGCCCCACACGAAGCGGGGCCGCACGGCCACGGTGACGAAGTCCGGGGCGCTCACGCTGAGCACGCGCCGCTCCGCCTCGCTCTTGGTGGACGGGTAGTCCCCGATGGGGCGCTCGGGCAGGGGCATCGTCTCGTCGACCCCCACCAGCGGCGAGCCATCCACCAACACGGCCTCCGTGCTGACGTGGACCAGCCGCTTCACCCCCACGGCGCGCGCGGCCTCCAGCACGCGCTCGGTGCCGCGCACGTTCGTCTCGTAGAACTCGCTGCGCGCGCCCCAGCCCTTCACCACCGCGGCGGCATGGAAGACGGTGTCACAGCCCGCCATGCCCGCCTTCAGCACCTCCACGTCGGACAGGTCGCCCTCGAAGGGCTCCGCGCCCGCCTCCGCCACGGCGGAGATGGCTGCGGCGGAGCGCGCGAGTGCCCGAGCAGGCGTCCCCCGCACCTTCAGCGCGGTGAGGAGGTGCCTGCCCACGAAGCCTGAACCCCCGGTGACAAAAGCCCGCATTGCCTCGACTCCTTCGTGAAGGACCGCTCGCGCTCCTACCACTCCTGGCCCGGCTCAGAACATGTCACGCAGGGACGGTGGCGGCCCGGCGAAGAGCGCGCCCGCCGCGCGCACCGACGCATCATCCGCCTCCAGCGCGCCCATGGCGCGCAAGGCATCGGCGCGCAGGAGGCCCGTGTACAGCGGCGCCAGCTCGCGCACGTGCAGCCGCAGGCGCCCGTCACCGCCCCGGCGAACCTCTGCCTGGCCGTCGGACACCTCCAGCACGTAGCGCCCCTGGTTCTCCGGGAAGAGGTCGTCCTCCACCTCCAGGTGCAGCGCGCCGGAGAGCCCCTCCGGCCAGCCCCGCGCCTCCAGGGCGGCGGCCACGTCCAGCACGCGCACCATCCAGTGCATGTGCAGCTTCACCGAGTAGGTCTGCTCGCGCAGCAGGAGCAGCAGCGGGTCGTCCACGCCGCCGTACCAGAAGACCTCCGTGGCCAGGGAGCGGTGGTCGCCCAGGAAGCGGAGGATGCGCCGGGCCGCGGCGGGCGTGTGCGCCACGACATCGGTGAGGAACAGCTCCTGCTTGAGGTCCTTGAGCGCCCTGCGGATGACGTAGAGGTAGCCCTCGACGCCGTCCTTGCCTTCCACGAGGTAGCCGTGCGCCACCTCGCCGCGCATGTTCTGGACGCGGGCCCACGCGAAGTCCCCGCGGTCCAGCCAGCCCGTGCGGTGGCGCGCGTGCCGCTGGTAGCTCAGGACGATGGCGGGCAGGTCCGCCGCCTCGATGGGCCGCAGCGCCAGGGTCCGCTCGCCGAAATCGAGCGACGGAACCTGGACGCGGATTTCGTGGCGCGTGCCCGCGTGCTCGTAGCCCACGCGCCGGTAGAGCGGCTGCGTCGCGGGGTAGAGCACGGACAGCGGCGCCCCCGACGCGCGCGCCTCGCGCAGCAGGTGCTGCATGAGCCGCGTGGCGGTGCCGCGTCCCCGGTGGACGGGCGACACGCCCACGCTGCCCACGCCGATGACGGGCACGCTGCGCCCGCCGAACCACTGTCCCATGCGGATGAGCACCAGCGAGCCCGCCACCTCGGCGCCCTCGCGCAACACCCGCAGGTCCGCGGCGGGCTTCGTCCGCTGCAACCATGCGGCGCTGTCCGCCGGCGACATGGCGTACGAGTGCATCACGATGTCCGCGACTGCGGCCAGCTCGCGTTCGTCGCGCGGCGGCCCGAACCCTCCTGGCTGCGTCTCCACGTGCCTCTCCCTTTCCCGAGGACGATGACGGCGCGTCCCGGCGGACCGCATTCTCACGACAGCCCTGGCGGCATGTCGAGCGACAAGCCAGGCCCGGGCCGTCGGCCCCGATGACATAGAAAGCGGGAGGACGCTCCGTCCGCGCCCGGGGGACCGGCCCTCCGCTTCCATGAAGGTGCGTGACGGCTTCGCCACCGCGGGGCCAGCCCGCTGGTATCCTCGCCGCCATGAAGCGCCCCTCCGAGCCCGACGCACCGGTGATGCCGTCGCTGCTCGTCTTCGCCGTCGCGGTGCTCCTCTTCGGCTCCCCGCTGCGCCGGCTGTGGCTGGCGGAGGGGGCACCGGGGTACCTGCCCTTCGTGGTGTGGCTGGGCGTCATCGTCCTGGGCGGCTGGGCGGCCCACCGGAGTGGCGGCCATGACGCTTGAGCTGGGCTCGCTCGTCGCCGCGTCCGTCGCCTACCTGCTGGTGCTGTTCCTGGTGGCGTACGCGGCGGAGCGAGGCGCCATCCCCGCGCGCATCACCCAGCATCCGTTCGTCTATGCGCTGGCACTGGGCGTCTACGCCACGTCCTGGTCCTACTTCGGCAGCGTGGGCTACGCGGCGCGGCACGGCTTCCGCTACCTGGGCATCTACCTGGGGGTCACGCTAGCGTGCCTGCTCGTCCCCGTGCTGTGGCGCCCGCTGCTGCGCCTGTCCCGCGAGCTCCAGCTCACCTCCCTGGCGGATGTGCTGGCCTTCCGTTACCCGGGGCAGTCCACCGGCACCGCGGTGACGCTGTTCCTGCTGGCTGGCAGCCTGCCCTACCTCGCGCTCCAGGTGCGCGCCGTGGTCGAGTCCGCGCGCGTGCTCAGCCCGTCCGCGTCCCCCACCCTGGTGGGACTGGGCTTCTGCGCGGTGCTCACCGGCTTCTCCGTCCTCTTCGGCGCGCGGCACCTCACGCCCCGCGAGCGGCACGAAGGCCTGATGCTGGCCATCGCCTTCGAGTCCGCGGTGAAGCTGGTGGCCCTGGTGGCCGTGGGCCTCTGGGCGGTGTTCCACGTGTTCGGCGGGGTGGACGGGCTGCGCGCCTGGCTGGACGCGCACCCGGAAGCCATCGACGGGCTGCAGCGCCCCGCGCGCGACGCCTCCTGGGCGCCGCTGCTGGTGCTCTCCTGCGCCGCCGCCTTCCTCACGCCGCGCAGCTACCACGTGGCCTTCACCGAGGCCCCGGAGCGCGAGGGGCTGGCCACCGCCGCCTGGGCCTTCCCGCTGCTGCTCCTGGTGATGAACCTCATGGTGCCGCTGGTGCTCTGGGGCGGCGAGGCGCTGGGCCTGCCCTGGCCGGCGGACTTCCACGTGCTGTCGGTGCCCGCGTCGGGCGGCGCCACGTGGCTGGCGCTGGGCGCCTTCCTCGGCGGCGTCTCCGCGTCCAGCGCCATGGTCATCGTCACCACGCTGGCCCTGGCGCCCATGTGCCTCACGCACCTGGTGCTTCCGCTGGGGTACGCGCGCGGCCAGCCGCACCTGTATGGCTGGCTGCTGTGGGCGCGCCGGCTGCTCATCGGCATCATCATCCTGGCCGGCTACGGCTTCCACTGGCTGCTGAACATCCGCGGCACCGGGCTGGTGGACCTGGGGCTGGTGTCCTTCGTCGCGGTGGCCCAGTTCATCCCCGGCGTGCTGGGGCTGCTCTTCTGGAAACGCGGCACGCGGGCCGGGCTGCTGGCGGGCATGGGCGCGGGCGCCGCCCTGTGGTTCCTGACGCTGGTGGTGCCCCTGTGGGCCTCGCCCAGCGTCGTCGCCTGGACGCATCGCACGGCGGCGCTGCTGGGCTTCCCCACCGATGAGCCCTGGGGGTTCGCCACCTTCGCGTCCCTCACGCTCAACGGCCTGGCCTTCATCGGCGTGTCGCTGGCCACGCGCCAATCGCCCGAGGAAGCCGAGGCCGCGCGGACCTGCACGCGCGAGGAAGCCGCGCCCGCGTCTGGAGGCGTCGTGGCCGGCTCGCCCGAGGAGTTCCGGCGCAAGCTGGCCCCGCTGCTGGGCGAGGAGGCCGCGAGGGCGGAGGTGGACCGGGCGCTGACCGCGCTGGCCCTGCCGCCGGACGAGCGCCGACCGTCCGAGCTGCGCCGCCTGCGCGACGGCGTGGAGCGCAACTTGTCGGGCCTGCTGGGGCCGGTGCTCGCCCGGCTGACGGTGGAGGAGGCCCTGCGGCTGGAGCCCGGCGCGCGCACCGCCCTGGCGGAGCAGCTCCGCTTCGTGGAGGAGCGCCTGCGCGACGCACGCAGCATGCGGGGCCCCGTGCCCGCCCTGGAGGCCGTGCGCCGCTACCTGCGCCGCATCCTGGAGGACCTCCCCGTGGGCGTCTGCGCCGTGGGGCCGGACGGCGAGGTCGTCATCTGGAACGCGGCGATGGAGCAGCTGTCCGGCGTGCCGGTGGATGGCGTGCGAGGGCACCTGCTGGAGGCGCTGCCCGCCCCCTGGGGACCGCTGCTGTCCGGCTTCGCCGCCGGCGCGGACGGCGACACCGAGGCGCACGTCACCGTGGCGGGCGCGGAGCGCATCCTCCGCCTGCACCGCTCCCGCCTGTCGCCCGCCGAGGAAGGCGGCGGCACGTCCGAGGGCATGGCGCTGCTGGTGGAGGACCTGACGGTGCGCAAGGCCGTGGACGCGCGCATGGCCCACCAGGACCGGCTGGCCTCGCTGGGCCGCGTGGCGGCGGGCGTGGCCCATGAGATTGGCAACCCGCTGACGGCCATCGCCAGCCTGACGCAGAACCTCAAGTACGAGCTGGAAGACCCGGAGGCGGTGCAGGAGCGCGCCGGCCTCATCCTCCAACAGTGCCGGCGCATCGACGCCATCGTCCGGACGCTGGTGGGCTTCAGCCACGACGGCACGGTGGGAGGACAGGCGCGTCCCTTCACGCGGGTCGCCGTGGCGCCGCTGCTCGGCGAGGCCATGGAGCTGGCGCGGCTCGCGCGCAAGCAGCGCGGCGTGAGCTTCGAGCACCGCTGCCCGGAGGGCCTGGAGGTCCAGGGCGATGCCCAGCGGCTGGAGCAGGTGCTGGTGAATCTGCTGACGAACGCCATGGACGCGTCCCCGGAGCGCGGTGTGGTGGAGTTGGAGGCCGACCTCCATGACGGCGCGGTGCGGCTGCGCGTCATGGACCGCGGGCCTGGGATTCCCGCCGAGCTGGCGCAGCGGGTCTTCGAGCCCTTCTTCACGACGAAGGGCCCCGGCGAGGGAACGGGCCTGGGCCTGGCGCTCGCCGCGGGCATCGTCCGGGAGCACGGAGGAACGATGCAGGTGGACAGACGGCAGGGGGGCGGAACTAGCGTCGTGGTGAGCCTTCCGGAGCCACGCCGGACGGAATCGAGCGTGAAACCCGAGCGGAGGGCCCCGACATGAGCCGCATCCTGGTCATCGAAGACGAGCCCATCATCCGCACCGAGCTGCGCCGGCTGCTCGTGCGCGCGGGGCACGACGTGTCGGAGGCGGGCTCCGTGCACGAGGCGGCGAGCGACTACGCGCTGGACTCGTTCGACCTGGTGCTGTCGGACCTGCGCCTGCCGGGCGCCCCGGGGACGGACATCATCGCCATGTGTCCGGGCGTGCCCGTGCTCATCATGACCAGCTACGCCACGGTGAAGTCGGCGGTGGACGCGATGAAGCTGGGGGCGGTGGACTACATCGCCAAGCCCTTTGACCACGACGAGCTGCTGATGCAGGTGGAGCGGGTGCTGCGCGAAGGCCTGCTGACGCGGCAGAACGCGGCGCTGAAGCGCGAGGTGGAGCAAGCCCACCCTGTCAGCGGCATGGTGGGGAGCAGCCCCGCGATGCGAGAGGTATTCGAGCGCGTCCGCAAGGTGGCGCCCTCCCCGGCCACCGTGCTGGTGCTGGGCGAGTCCGGCACCGGCAAGGAGCTGGTGGCCCGGGCGCTTCACGCCCAGAGCCCCCGCGCGGAGGGCCCCCTGGTCGCGGTGAACTGCGCGGCGATTCCCGAGGGCCTGCTGGAGAGCGAGCTGTTCGGCCACGAGAAGGGGGCCTTCACTGGCGCGCAGGCCGCGCACCCGGGTTTGGTGGAGGCCGCGCACGGCGGCACCCTCTTCCTGGACGAGATTGGCGAGCTGCCCGCGCCAGCGCAGGCGCGCCTGCTGCGGATGCTCCAGGACGGCGAGGTGCGGCGGGTGGGCGCGACGCGGCCGCGCAAGGTGGACGTGCGCATCGTCGCGGCGACCCACCGGGACCTGCCACGCCGGGTGCAGGAGGGCGCCTTCCGTCAGGACCTCTACTTCCGCCTGCGCGTGGTGGAGATTCGCCTGCCCCCGCTGCGCGAGCGCACCGAGGACGTCCCCGCGCTGGCGAAGCACCTGCTGGAGAAGGCGAGCCGCAAGGTCGGACGTCCGACGCCGAGCCTCGCTCCCGAGGCCCTGGCGGCGCTGACCTCGCACCCGTGGCCAGGCAACGTGCGGGAGCTGGAGAACGCGCTGGAGCGCGCCGTCATCCTCGCGGACGGGCCCGTCGTCACGGCGGGGCTGCTCGCGCTGGAGCTGCCGGACACCTCGGACGGCTTCGGGCCTCCCTCCGAGGCCGCCGACACGAGCACTGGTGTTGGCGCTCCGGAGGAGACCACCGGCTCGCCAGACTCCATGGAGGAGTACTTCCGCCGCTTCGTCATCGAGCACCAGGAGCACATGGGCGAGACGGAGCTGGCGAAGCGGCTGGGCATCAGCCGCAAGGCGCTGTGGGAGAAGCGCCAGAAGCTGGGCATCCCCCGCACGCGCGCTTGAGGCACGCTTCCTGGGCGGCCGTCCAGTGGCCTCCAGTCCCATGCGCGCGTCCGCCAGGGGCAGCGCACCGGCACGGCGGAACGTGCGTAGCCCGCAGTGGCTAGCATTCCCTCCCTCACATCGCAGGGGGGCGCATGACCAAGAGTGTACCTGGCACTGTCGACGGCGCAGGCAAGCACGCGGGGGACGTCGTTGGGGCCATTCCTCGCGCGGAGTACGGGAGGCTGGCGGTGCTCACCACGGCCATGCCCTTGGCTGTCCTCGCCACCAACTGGTACCTGCCGCCGGGTTGGAACCTGGTGGGAACGATGGCCGTGCTCACCGGGTTTCTGCTGGTCCTGGGCAAGGCCATCTCGGGCGTGCCGCTCGCATTGCTCATCAGCGAGCGCAACCTGATGAGCCTCTCCCGGTTCCAGGCGCTCGTGTGGACCGTGGTCGTGATGGGCGGCTACCTGACGATGACGCTCACGCGCGTGAAGACCGGCGGGCAGAGCGCCGTGGGCGTCACCATCCCCCAGGAGCTCTGGATTGCCATGGGCATCTCCACCACTTCGCTGCTGGGTACCCCCCTGGTGCTGGGCGGCAAGCGCGCGCGCAGCCCAGACGAGAAGCTGGTGCAGAACACCTCTGTCCAGCTCGCCGAGCCGACCACGGACATCGATGCGCACCGCCAGGGCGTGCTCTACGCCAACCCCGACATGACCGACGCGCGCGTGGCGGACATGTTCCAGGGGGACGAGGTGGGCAACACCGCGCACATCGACCTGGCCAAGGTGCAGATGTTCTATTTCACGCTCATCGCCGCGATGGGCTACTTCATGGAGGTGGCTAAGGCGGTGCTGGGCGGCGCCACCGACAAGATGCCCGAGGTGTCAGAAGGCATGCTCGCCCTGCTGGCCATCAGCCATGGTGGATACCTGCTAGGCAAGGCGGGCGACCACTCGAACTCCAAGCCCACGTGACGCCGCGCGCGAATCGTTACGGCGCGGTGCACAAATCGTTACCGCGGTAACGCGCACGTCACCTTCGGTAACGCCCTGACGCGCCGGGCCAACCTGCAAGCTCTTGAATCTTCGAGTGCGGCGCGTTGGCAGACGCGTTGCTCTGGGGCGGGGCATGCGCACTGCCCCCGCACGCATGCTGTCGCTCATGGCCGCGCTCGCGGTCCTGCTGTCAGCCGCTCCGTCGAGCGCATTCAAGATTCCCTTCAGCGAGGAGTCCTATCTCAACGTCGCCATCCTCCTGCAGCCGCAGCTCCAGCTTGTCGACGAAGGCGCGCCGTCCGGCGGGCTTGGCACCGACATGTTCCTGCGCCGCACGCGCCTGCTCTTCTTCGGCAACATCACCAAGCGCCTGTCGTTCTTCGCCGAGACGGACCAGCCCAACTTCGGCAAGAACGGCGACTGGAACGTCGCCTTCTTCATCCAGGACGCGTTCATCTCCTACGAGGTGGCGGACAAAATCTGGATTGACGCGGGCATGCTGCTGCCGCCGCTGACGCGCCATGTCCTCCAGGGGGCCATCGCGTTGCAGGCGGTGGACTACCACTCCAACCTGGTCCGCTGGGCCCCTGGCGTGGGCAAGGTGTGGCGGGACATGGGCGTGCAGGTGCGCGGCTTCGCGGGGCCGCTGGGCTTCCGCGCCGCCATCTTCAACGGCGTCAACGGCAAGACGACCCCGGAGGGCACGGTGCTCAATCCGGACGACCTTCCCCGCGTCACCGCGATGGCGCGCTGGAACTTCTTCACGCGGGAGGAGGACCTCTTCTTCCAGGGCATCTACTTCGCCTCGGAGCCGCGCCTGTCGGTGGGCATCGGCGCCGACTACCAGCCGGACGCGGTGGCCACGGCCTCCGGGCTCCATGACTCGCTGGGCACGGCCGCGGACGTGTTCCTCGACGTGCCGCTGGCGAACGACCAGGAGCTCGTCTTCAACGCCACCCTCTTCCACTACCGCCAGGGCCTGGACAACCCGCAGAGCGGCACCGGCTTCTACGCGGAGACGGGCTGGCGCTTCGGCAAGTTCCAGCCGGTGATTTCCGGTGAGTACTTCAACGCGCGCGTGGCGGGCCAGGACCAGCTCGCGCTCAGGCCCGGCTTCAACATCTGGTTCCAGAAGCACACGTTCAACCTCCGGACCGAGGTCGCCGTCGCGTGGACGGGCGACCTCTCCCAGGCGCGCGCCTCCGTGACGGGCACGAGCCAGCTGCAGCTCTTCTACTAACCCTCCTCCACTCCAAGGATGCTGACGATGGCCCAGACGCAGGACTCGCTCATTCCCACGAAGGACGCCTTCAGCCGCAAAGCCCACGTGAAGAGCCTGGAGGACTACCAGCGGCTCTACCGGCGCAGCCTCGAGCAACCCGAGGCCTTCTGGGGCGAGATGGCCGAGCAGCTCACCTGGTTCCACAAGCCCGAGTCCATCATGAACGTGGACGCCGAGCGGGTGGACTTCTCCTGGTTCGGCGGCGGCAAGCTCAACGCGGCCTACAACTGCATCGACCGGCACGCCCGGGAGCGCCCCGGCAAGGTCGCCATCGTCTGGGCGAAGAACGAGCCGGGCGAATACGAATCCATCACCTACCGCGACCTCCAGCACCACGTGGGCCGCGTGGCCAACGTGCTCAAGGCGCACGGCGTCCGCAAGGGCGACCGTGTCTGCATCTACCTGCCCATGGTGCCGGAGCTGGCCTACACCATGCTTGCCTGCGCGCGCATCGGCGCGGTGCACTCGGTGGTGTTCGCCGGCTTCTCCTCGGAGGCCCTGCGCGAGCGCATCCTCGACTCGGGCGCCAAGGTGCTCGTCACCGCCAACGAAGGGCCACGTGGGCCCAAGTTCGTGGCCACCAAGGCCATCGCGGACGAGGCCGTGGAGGGCCTGTCGCTGGTGGAGTCCATCCTCGTCGTGCGCCGCACGGGCAAGGAAGTGCCGATGCTCGACGGCCGCGACTACTGGCTGGACGCGGAGATGGCGAAGCACCGCGGCGTCTGCCCGGCGGAGTGGATGGACTCCGAGGACCCGCTGTTCATCCTCTACACTTCCGGCTCCACGGGAAAGCCCAAGGGCGTGCTGCACACCACGGGCGGCTACCTCGTCTATGCGGCCACCACGTTCCGCTACGTCTTCGACATCCAGCCGGAGGACGTCTACTTCTGCGCGGCGGACCTGGGCTGGGTCACCGGCCACAGCTACATCCTCTACGGGCCACTGGCGAACGGCACCACCACGGTGATGTTCGAGTCCACGCCCACCTTCCCGGACGCGGGCCGCCTCTGGCGCGTGGTGGACGACCTCCAGGCCACCATCCTCTACACCGCGCCCACCGCGCTGCGCTCGCTCATCAAGGAGGGCGATGTGTGGGTGAAGAAGTCTTCGCGCCAGTCGCTGCGCCTGCTGGGCAGCGTGGGCGAGCCCATCAACCCGGAGGTCTGGCGCTGGTACCACGACGTCGTCGGCGAAGGCCGCTGCCCGGTGGTGGACACCTGGTGGCAGACGGAGACGGGCGGCATCCTGATTGCGCCGCTGCCGGGCGCCACGCCCACCAAGCCGGGCTCGGCCACCCTGCCCTTCTTCGGCGTGGAGCCGGTGTTGGTGGACGACGAGGGCCGCGTCATCGAAGGCAACGGCGTCAGCGGCAACCTGTGCATGGCGCGCTCGTGGCCGGGGCAGGCGCGCACGCTGTACGGCCACCACCAGCGCTTCAAGGAGACGTACTACGCGCGCTTCCCCAACCTCTACTTCACCGGCGACGGCTGCCGCCGTGACGAGGACGGGTACTACTGGATTACCGGCCGCGTGGACGATGTGCTCAACGTCTCCGGACATCGCCTGGGCACCGCGGAGGTGGAGAGCGCGCTGGTCGCCCACGAAGCCGTCGCGGAGGCCGCCGTGGTGGGCTTCCCGCACGACCTCAAGGGCACGGGCGTGTGCGCCTTCGTCACGGTGAAGCCGGACTGGCAGGAGTCCGGCTCCGAGCAGATGGTGGGCGCGCTCAAGGAGCAGGTCCGGCATGTCATCGGGCCCATTGCCACGCCGGACCGGGTGGTGCTGGTCAACGGCCTGCCGAAGACGCGCTCCGGGAAGATTCTGCGCCGCATGCTCCGCAAGATTGCCTCGGGCGAGGTGGAGAACCTGGGTGACGCCAGCACGCTGGCGGACCCCGCGGTGCTCGACGAGCTGCTCGCCAAGGCGACCCCCTCACAGGCGAAGCGCTGACAGGAGGAGAACCCGCATGTCCCCGAATCCGAACGAGGAAGCGCTGGAGGCACTCGCGGCGGCGCGCTGGCGCGTGGCCGGCGTGCTCACCGTGGCCACCCTGGCCGCGTACCTGGGCTTCATCCTGCTGGTGGCCTTCGACAAGCCGCTCATGGGGCAGCAGCTCGCCCCCGGCCTGTCCATCGGCATCCTGCTGGGCGCGCTGGTCATCGTCGCGGCCTGGGCGCTGACGGGCATCTACATGCTGTGGGCGAACGGGAAGTACGACCGCGCCCTGCACCAACTCCGCGGTGGGAAGTGAGGCAGGCATGAACCCGGCAGAAACGACGACGCAGCTCGGTCAGCCCAACGCGACGGCCATCTTCTTCTTCCTCGTCTTCGTGGGCATCACCCTGGCGATTACCTACTGGGCGGCGCGCAAGACGAAGACGACCTCGGAGTTCTTCGCCGCGGGCGGCGGCGTGAGCGCGGCGCAGAACGGCTTCGCGCTCGCGGGCGACTACATGAGCGCCGCCAGCTTCCTGGGCATCGCGGGCCTGGTGGCCACGTCCGGCTTCGACGGCCTCATCTACTCCGTGGGCTGGCTGGTGGGCTGGCCGGTGGTGACGTTCCTCATCGCCGAGCCCCTGCGCAATCTGGGCAAGTACACCTTCGCGGACGTGGTGGCCTACCGGCTGAAGCAGACGCCGGTGCGGCTCTCCGCCGCCGTGGGCACGCTCACGGTGGTCAGCTTCTACCTGATTGCGCAGATGGTGGGCGCCGGCAACCTCATCCACCTGCTGTTCGGCCTGTCCTACGAGACGGCGGTCGTCATCGTGGGCGCGGTGATGATTCTCTACGTGCTCTTCGGCGGGATGATTGCCACCACGTGGGTGCAGATCGTCAAGGCGGTGCTGCTGCTGGCGGGCGCGACCGGCCTCGCGGGCGCGGTGCTGTACAAGTTCGGCTTCAGCCCCCTGCGCCTCTTCAACGAGGCCGCCACCCAGTACGGCCCGGAGGTGCTGGCCCCCGGCAAGCTGGTGAACAACCCGCTGGAGGCCATCTCCCTGGGCGTGGCGCTGATGTTCGGCACCGCGGGCCTGCCGCACATCCTGATGCGCTTCTACACGGTGCCGGACGCGAAGGCGGCGCGCAGCAGCGTGTTCTACGCCACGGGCCTCATCGGCTACTTCTACCTGGTGACCTTCATCCTGGGCTTCGGCGCGTCGGTGCTGGTGGGCCGGCAGGCGATTACCGGAGTGGACAAGGGCGGCAACATGGCGGCGCCCATGCTGGCGGAGGTCGTGGGCGGCACGGGCTTCCTGGGCTTCATCTCCGCCGTCGCCTTCGCCACGATTCTGGCGGTGGTGGCCGGTCTGACGCTGTCTGGTGCGGCGGCGCTGTCGCATGACTTGTGGTCCAGCGTGGTGCGCAAGGGTCAGGCGCCCGAGCAGGAGCAGCTCAAGGTGGCCCGGCTGGCCAGCCTCTTTCTGGGCATCCTGGCCATCGTCCTGGGCGTGGCCTTCAAGGGGCAGAACGTGGCGTTCATGGTGGGGCTGGCCTTCGCCATTGCGGCGAGCGCCAACTTCCCGGCGTTGCTGCTGTCCATGGCGTGGAAGAAGTTCACCACCCAGGGCGCGGTGGCCAGCATGCTGACGGGCGCGCTCACCTCGGTGGTCTTCATCTTCCTGTCCCCGACGGTGCAGGTGGACCTGCTGGGCAACAGCTCCGCGCTGTTCCCGCTGCGCAACCCTGGCGTCGTCACCATCCCCCTGGCCTTCCTGGTGGGCGCAGTGGTGTCGCTGCTCTTCCCCGAGCAGGAGTCCGCCGCCCGCTTCGCCGAGGTGAAGCACCGGATGCACGTGGGCGCGCCTCAGCAGGCCCCGGCTGTCGTCCCGGTGCCCGCGAAGCCGGCCACGGAGCGGCCCCGGCCCACTGGCAGCGAAGCGGAGGCCTGACAGCGAGCGTTTCGTTTCCAAGGGACACGGGTCGCCTACACTGGGCCCGTGTCCAAAGTCTCAGAGCAGGGTCCCACCGAAGGCCTCCGCGGCCGACTGCACGAAATCATCTTCGAGGCCGAGACGCCCGCCGGCAAGGCGTTCGACGTGGCCCTGCTGTGGGCCATCCTCTTCAGCATCATCGCGGTGATGCTGGAGAGCGTTGCCTCGGTGCGCGCCCGCTTCGCGAGCGTGTTGCTCGGCATCGAGTGGTTCTTCACGGGCCTGTTCACCCTGGAGTACCTGCTCCGGCTCTTCTCCGTCAGCAAGCCGCTGCGCTACGCCCGCAGCTTCTTCGGGCTGGTGGACCTGCTGGCGATCCTGCCCACCTTCCTGAGCGTGCTGATTCCCGGGGCGCAGTCCCTGCTGGTGATTCGCGTGCTGCGGCTGCTGCGCGTCTTCCGCGTGCTCAAGCTGACGCACCTGCTCGGACAGGCGGAGGTGCTGCTCACCGCGCTGCGCGCCAGCCGCCCGAAGATCACCGTCTTCCTGGGCACGGTGCTGACCATCGTCGTCATCATGGGCGCGCTGATGTACGTGGTGGAGGGCCAGGAGAACGGCTTCGACAGCATCCCTCGCGCCATGTACTGGGCCATCGTCACGGTGACGACGGTGGGCTTTGGCGACATCACGCCAAAGACGGTGCCGGGACAGTTCATCGCGTCCATCCTGATGGTGATGGGCTACGGCATCATCGCGGTGCCCACGGGCATCGTCTCCGTGGAGCTGGCCGCCGCCACGCGCCATGCCGTAGACAACCGGGCGTGCCCCGCCTGTGGCCAGCAGGGGCATGATTTGGACGCCCAATTCTGCAAGCACTGCGGGCATGGGCTTTAATCCCCTTCAGGTAAGTCCGCGAAGGGATAGCCCTGCGTGGTCGAAGAAGCCACGCAGGGCCGCATGACGGCGACCGAGGCGGACAAACGCCGCGCGCACCTGCCGATGCAGGTCCGTCACCGACTCGGGCGTGGCGTTGAGCATGGAGAGCTTCACCTGGCTGTTGCAACCCTCCTCGGGATTGAGCTCTGGGGAGTAGGCGGGGAGCTCCTCCAGGACGATGTCCTCGGAGTGGGACTCGACGAAGTTCTTCACCTCATGCGAGCGGTGGACGCCGAGCCTGTCCCACACCACCACCAGCGGACGGCCCACCTTCCGGTGGAAGTAGCGCAGCGCAGTCACCACCTCGGCGCCATGCACGCTCCCCTCGAAGTGCCGCGCGTAAAGCCGAGCCCGCCGCCGCTTGGACGGGGCTACCAGCGCAACGACGCTGGATACCTCACGCCTCTTCGAGACGCGCCGGAGTTGAGGTGGATGGCCTACCGGGGCCCAGGTGGTACTCAGGCGGGCCCGAAACGTACTACTCGTCTCGTCCACGCAGGCAACGGCTGCCCCTCGGCGAGCAGCCCCCTTTCGATGCGTGGCCAGTCTCGTCTCAGCCAGGCCTCCACCAGTGCGTCGTCTCGCTCACGCGCCTTGGGCTTGGGCCGCTGGACCGACAAGCCCAGCCGGTGCAGCGGCTCGGCTAGGTAGTTGGGGTGGTAATGCACCGCGAAGCGGCGATGGATGAGTTGGGCGACTCTCTTCAGCGTCCACCGCTCAGTGGCAAAGCCTGCTGCCTTGGCCCCTGCCTCCAGCAACCGCTTCACCTCCTGCCATTGCTGGTCCGTCAACTTCGAGGGGCGCCCTGGCCGCGGCCGTGTCTTCAGGGCCTTGAGGCCCTTTTCCTTCAGGCTCCGGGCCCATTCGCACACCGTGCTCGGGCTGACGCCCAACTGGCGTGCAACCTCCGCCTGCGTGTAGCCGCCGCTCCTGAGCAGCCGGGCGGCCTCCAACCGGCGCTCCTCCAACTGCTCTGCCGTCAGCCTCCTCGGCTGCCACGCCATGAGAAGCCTCCTGCCTCCTCATGGCGTAACCTCCTTTACCCCTCGGGGACTTCCCTGAAGGGGATTAAGCTGGGAGATATTCTGGGGATCCTGGTCAGTGCCACGGCAAGGCGGGCAGGCCTCTCCGTGGCTGACCGGAGACGGAACCAGCGCTCCCTGGCGGTCGTTTCACCGGGAAGGGCGAATCTTTTCAGCGGCGCCCTGGCTCTGACGCCCTGGAGGGACGAATGCTCTTCCGACAGCTCTTCGATACGACTTCGTCGACGTACACCTATCTGCTCGGGGATACGACCAGCGGCACAGCGCTGTTGATTGATCCGGTCGCGGAAAAGCAAGAGCGCGATCTCACGCTGCTGCGGGAGCTTGGCCTCTCGCTGACCCATGTGCTCGACACGCATGTGCACGCGGACCATGTCACCGCGTCCGGGCTGCTCCGGGCTCACACGGGCGCCAAGGTGGTGGGCGGCGCGGCCGGGGCACCGTGCGCCGACATCCATGTAAGGCATGGCGACACGCTGCGCGCCGGGGCCTTCTCCTTCCAGGTGCTCGCGACACCGGGCCACACGGATGACAGCGTGAGCTACCTGCTCGGAAACCGCGTCTTCACCGGGGATGCCCTACTCATTCGAGGCAATGGTCGGACGGACTTCCAGAACGGGAACCCCGGCACACTGTATGACTCCATCACCCAGGTGCTGTTCGCGCTGCCGGACGAGACGCTCGTGTACCCCGCGCATGACTACAAGGGGATGACGCTGACGACCATCGGCGAGGAGAAGCGCCACAACCCGCGCGTCGCCGGACGGAGCCGCGAGGACTTCATCCAGCTCATGAACAACCTGGAACTGCCCAAGCCGAAGCTCATCGACGTGGCCGTTCCCGCCAACCGCGCTTGCGGACTCACGGATCCCAGTGAGTCGATCTCAACCACCCACTAGAGAGCCAACGAGCCCTCGTGGCCCATCCATTGAGCGTACTGCAACGCCGCTCCGTGACAGCGAAGGGGCGATGCCTGCACGGAGCCTTCGCACCATCAACTCCTTCCAGTTACCCGCGAAGGTTCTAGCCGCGTGCCCTGTCAATCGGCCGCACCGAAAGATTCACTTTCCACGTCAATAAGGAAGCCTATGGAGGGGGCATGCCAGCGGAGAGCCGCGCGCGATCCCCCCACCCTAGTCGAGGCCCGTCCATCTCGCTGGACGCAGGTCCTCGCCCCCGGACGCTTCCGCTCGGCTGAGGTCCCGCCGCTGCGCAAGTGAGGCGCATTCCGCCAAGAAGACGCACGAACACACGCGCATTCTTCTGGCTCTAAAGCGAGCCATGTGCGTGTTGCGCCAATCACTTCATCATCTCGCAGTACGCCCCAAGCACGGTTCTTGCAAAATAATGCGCTCCCCGGAATCCACCTACAAATCCACGGAGGAAGCACGAAGAGCCCGCGCAAAATGACAGATACGACTCCGTCCTCGGACCGTTAGAAGTTCACCACATCATCAGAACGCCGGCGACATCCCCCTAATAGATGCCAATCCCTTCACGCGATTCGCACCACCGCCTCAAGCAGGCGCAGAACCAAGAAATCCGCTCACTGCCTCACCGCAACACAAACGCAATTCCTTCATCCACCGAGGAGCGCACATTGACATTCCATCCCGCCCCTTCCGCCCACTGCCTCAGACCACTAGGGCTCCCTTCAGCATTGCTCAGATTCATTGCCTCACTGGCGACAGTGGCAAGCATGGCCCTCTCCTCGCAGGCACTCGGCGGAGAATTCACCCGAGAACTGGCGGCAGAGATTCCCACATGCAACAACTGCCTGAGTTCGAATTCTGGCTCATTAACCATTCACTACTCATGGGGATACACGAGCGAAACAAGCAGCATCACTTACACTGGATACGCCCCCACAAACGCGGTCGTTGACACGATCTATCTCGCAGGTCCGCCATCGGGCCACTCCGTACTCATCAACAGGATTGACCTCTCTCACCTGGGATGGGTCGACGAGCTTGTTGTGAGGACCTTGAATGGAACTTACTGGTATCCCACTGCAGCGACCCCGCTGACCTCCCCCTGGGCTGGCAGGCTCGTCCATAGCGGACAGTGGACAGCCCTGCTCACATACGCGGCGGCAACGCCAGACATGCGAGTCAACATGAGTCTCGTCATCGCCTGGAGCGTGCCCTCCACGGGAGGAGATGGGGGGACCGGTGGTGATGGTGGAACCGGGAACGACGGCGGCACAGGGAGCGATGGCGGCACTCCAGGAGTCGGGATACCTGAGTATCCAGATTTCAATGGGGACGATCTTACCGACCTCCTCGTTTATGCGCCGCGACACGGCACCGCCCATCTTCGCTATGGAAATACCAACCTCGGCCCGCTGACCTATGCGGCCGACTCTTTCGAGAGCTTCGACCACGGCGCCAAGTTCATTCCTGGCGACTTCAACGGCGACGGAAAGACTGACGTACTCAACTACAACACAAAAACAGGCACTCTTGGAGCAAGACGCGGCAATTCTAGCGGCAGCGCCCTTTCTCCAGTCTTTACACACACAACACTCTCCACCGATCTGGAGTTAATCCCCGGCGATTTCAACGGAGACCGAAGAACCGACATCTTTATCTATCACACGACCACAGGCGCCACCGAGATTCGATTTGGCAGCGCGGTCGCCGACTTGCCGGTCCCGTCGCTTGCCACGCAGGACCCATGGATTGCAGGACACACCCTCATTCCTGGCGACTATAACGGCGACGGAAGAACTGACATTCTCATCTACTCTAGTGCTGGCACCATCCACATTCGTTACGGCAATGCGACCGGCGGAATCCTCTCGCATGGGTCGTCCGCACCACGCACGGCGCCCCCAGGCCTCAAGCTCATTCCCGGCGACTACAACGGCGACGGCAGATCCGACATTTTCGTCTACCAGTCAAGCACTGGGGCGACGAACCTTTTATTTGGAGCGGCTTTCGGTGATTTCATCATGTCGACTGCCTATCAAGGCACGCTCCCTCTTGGAATGACACTCGTCCCTGGCGACTTCAACGGCGACGGGGAAGCAGATGTCTTCGCCTACGACATGAACAGCGGCAGCGCCGAGATTCTATACGGCAGTGTCTCTGCGGCTCCGGCGCGGTCCCCAGCAACTCAGGCCTCATGGCCCGGTGGGCTCGAGTTGATTCCAGGTGACTACAATGGAGACGGAAAGACCGATTTGCTCCTGTACCACCCAGACTCAGCTGGCGCCGAGGTCGCGCTTGGTAACTCCGCGGGAGGTGTCTTATGGTACGCCCCCAATTCTCATGAAATCTGGGCTTCCGATTTCCTGCTGATGGGAGGGTACCGACACTGGGTCACCCCACGCATCGGTATCCTGAAACAAGGCGGTTTGCTCTACGTCAAGGAAGGTCCGCTGCATGCGAACTGGAACCTCGTGGCCGAGGCCGTCTCTTCCTTCGCCTTTAGTGGCGACCGCATCGCAATCGTCAAAACCAATGGAGAGGCATATATCAAAGCAGGAGCATGGGACGCCCCATGGACATGGCTGGGCTCCAACGTCAAGGCCATCTCACTCACAGGTTACTACGCCAGCCGCATTGGCATGCTGAAGACCAACGGCGAACTCTTCATCAAAGAGGGGCGACTCAGTGAGAACTGGAATCGGGTAACCGGCGACGTCGCATCCTTCGAATTCGCAGTCGATCGCATCGCCATCGTCAAGATGGACGGCGAAGCCTACGTGAAGGCAGGCGCCTGGAACGAGGCCTGGACGTGGCTTGGGTCCAACGTCAAATCTATCTCGCTGAACATGGACTTCACGCGGCGCATCGGCCTTCTGAAAACCAATGGGGACTTCTTCGTTCAGGAAGGAGAGCTTGACGCCCCCTTGACCCTGCTAACCAGCGACGTCCAGTCCATGGACCTCGGGCGACGCCGCATCGGCATCGTGAAGACGGATGGGGAAGCCTTCATCAAGGAAGGTGATTTGGACGCGCCTTGGAACTGGCTCAGCGGAGGAGCCGAAGTGCTTCATCTACAAGGCTACGGCATTGCGGTTCTCTCGAATGCCGGCGTGGTCCACGTGAAGGAGGGCCCCGTCGATGCTCAATGGACGATGATGGGCGGTGACTGCGAGGACTTCGCCATCACGCCCAGATAGGCGCTCCCACGTAAGAGCAGGCCTCCTCCGGCGACATCCAGCCGGAGGAGGCTCCTTGCGCAGGCATCCACGATCAGCCTGTCACAGCCATGCATCTGCGACTGCAGGGCATGTACGTTGATGCCAAGCGCACAACTCGCTGAAACATCGAGCCTGAATGCGGGGTCCGGACGTTCACTCCGAACCACGCTGGGTAGGATGCGGGGCCATGCCTCGCACTGCGCACAGGCCGCTGGAAGTGGATGAGGAGAAGCTCGTCCTTCAGTTCCCCAGCCTGGATCGCAAGGCCGTGGGCGCGTTCTTCACACCAGCACCGCTGGCGGAACGCACACTCGCCCTCGCGCTCCAGCACGTGGGCGAAGGGCCGCTCACGGTGGTGGACCCCTCCTGCGGCGCAGGAGCGTTCCTCACCGCCGCCGCGCGGCTGCGGCCCGGCGTCCGGCTCTGCGGCCTGGAGCTGGACCCCGAGGTCGCCCGGCTGTGCCAGGCCCGCGTGCCCACCGCCACCGTGCACGCGGGGGACGCACTTCGCGAAGGCCTGGAGCCGCTGCTCGCCACCACGCCGCCGGACCACATGGAGCTGTGGGTGGGCAACCCGCCCTACAACGGCACCTCGTCCGTGCTGAAGGACCCCGCCACCTATGCCCGGCTGCGCGCGCTGCTCCCGCTGGCCCTGATGCCCGGCACCAGCCTGCGAGACGACTTCGCCTTCTTCCTCCTCGTGGCCGCGCACCGGCTGGCCACGCGTCCCGGCGCGCTCGCCTTCATCACCCCGGCGAGCTTCCTCGACGCCTTCATGTACGCGCCGCTACGCCAGTCGCTGCTGGAGACGCTCTCCCTGCGCGAGGTGGTGGACCTGGGCCCCGGCGCCTTCGCGGGCACGCAGGTCAGGACGTGCATCACCGTGTGGAGCTCGCTCCCGGGCCCCCACACGCCGCCTCGCTTCGAGCGGCGCGGCAACGGACAGAGCTTCGTCCCCGAGGCCCCCGAGTGGCGGCTCGCCCCCACCGCGCCCGAGGCCTCCGCCCTGGACGCCCGCTGGCGACAGAATGGCGAGCCCCTGACGCGGCTCGTCCCGGTGAGCCTGCCCGGCGTGAAGACGCGCTTCGACGAGCTGCTCGTGGACGCGGACCCGGAGCGGCTGCTCGCGCGCGTGAGGGACTTCGCCGCCACGCCCGAAGCGTCCCTGGCGGAGTTCGCGAAGGCCCACAACCTCCCCGAAGCCTTGATGCCCAAGCTGCGTGCCCTGAAGGCCGGGCCGCCGCTGGAGGTGGACCCGAAGAACGTGCGGCCCTTCTACCGCTACGGCGGCGCCCGCCACCGCGGCACCGTACCGCCCGAGGCCCGCGCGTACTGCTACCTGGACCGGCGCCTCGTGCCCCGAGGCGACCACCGGCTGCGCGGCGCCTATGACCCGCACCTGGGCGCGGTGAAGCTGCTCTTCAACGTGCGCGAGCTGCCCCTGTCCGCCGCGCTGCTGGAGGACGAGGGCTGCGTCCACGACCACCGTCACGCGCGCTTCGCCCCGCTCTACGTGCCCCAGCGCCTGCGGGACGAGGGCCTGGGCCTCACGCGCTCGGTGAAGACGCTGGACGAGCTGGGCCCGCTGGTCCCCAATCTGTCGCCGCGCGGACTGGCCTGGGCCGAGCGCCTGGGCGGCCCCCTGCCGGCCTTCCAGGCCCTGGTGCGCTTCCTCAATGGGCCGGAGGTCCAGGGCATCTGGGCCCCGGCCTTCGGTGCCTCCCGGGTGGTGCCCGTCCCCCTCACGGAGGACTGAGCGCTGCAAGGCACTTGGCTCGCATGCCCGCTTGCTTTCTTCAGCGGCGAGCACGAGCAACCGCTAGTGTCCACCTTCGCTCCGTAGCGCATTACCCAAGGAGGAAGGCACACCCATGAAGATTCGAGCCCTGCTCACCGCCGCCGCGCTGACCGCCACCCTGCCCGCCCTGGCCCAGGATGCCGCAGGGACGCCGCCCCCGGCGGAGAAGAAGACGCCTCCCAAGGGCCAGACGGCCAAGGCCCTGCTGAAGGATGCCCAGGGCAAGGACGTGGGCGAGGTCACCTTCGAGCAGACCAAGAACGGCGTGCTCATCAAGGGCAAGCTGAGCAACCTGCCGCCGGGCCAGCACGCGTTCCACGTCCATGAGGTGGGCAAGTGCGAGGCGCCCGGCTTCACCACGGCCGGCGGCCACTTCAACCCGACCAAGAAGGCCCATGGACTGCTGGCGCCGAAGGGGAAGCACCACGGCGACCTGCCCAACCTCTACGTGAGCCAGGACGGCACGGTGCAGTTCGACATCTTCTCCCAGAACGGCCTCACCGTGAAGTCCATGTTCGACAAGGACGGCTCCTCGGTGATGGTGCACGCCAAGGAGGATGACTACCACTCCGACCCGACCGGCGACGCGGGCGGCCGCATCGCCTGCGGCGTGGTGGAGAAGTCGTAGTCCGGCAGCGCGCCGGAAGCGGCAGGTGCCTCTCCCTCATCCGGGAGAGGCACCGCCTCACACGTAGCCGAAGCGGCGGCGCGCGAACCACTCCGCGCCGAGCAGCGCGATGAGCGCCACCAGGTAGTACCAGCGGTCCCACAGCGGCTGGTCCCGGGCGCGCCCCACCTCCACCACCGGCGGATCCAACAGCGGCACCTCCGGCAGGCCATCCTGCGGCAGCGAGTACGACTTGCCGCCCGTCACCTTCGCGATCTGCGCCATCAACTCCGGCCGCACCGAGGCGTCCGACAGCTCGGGCCCCACCGCGCGCACGGCCACCGCGTCCTCGCCCTTGCCCAGGTCCGTCTCGCCCTTCTTCGCGCTGGCCAGCAGCTTGTACGGCCCGGGCTCGGGGGGCTCGAACTCCAGCCGCACCACGCCGTCCGTGCCCGTGGTCCCCGTCTGCACCGCCACCGGCCGCTGCGTCGCGACGGAGAAGAGCTCCACCCGCACCTGCGCGTCCTGGGCCGGCTGGTAGTCCGCCATCCGCGCCTGGACGACGACGCCCACGGGCCGGCCCGGCTCCACCGACGGCGGGTCCGCCGTCACCTTCAGCGTCGTCAGGTCCGGGTCCCTCACCAGCCACCGCAGCGCGTTGCCCCAGAAGCGGTCATACGCGCGGCTGGGCGAGCCATCCTTGTGCGCCGCGAAGGCCCAGTACCAGGACGCATCCGTGGCCATCACCAGCGAGCGGCCCCGGCCGTAGTCCCACACCGCCACCAGCGGCGCGTTCTTCCCGCCCACCGTCAGGTGCGGATGGTCCATCAGCACCGTGGCGCCCGGGCGCGCCTGCGTGAGGTTGGCGCCGGGAATGGGCGGCAGCTCGGCCCACGCCGCCTCCGTGCTGGCCGCGCCCATGCCAATGGCCGTCACCGGGTGACGCAGGCCCTCGGGCGTCAGGCGCGGCTTGAAGGGCTCCGGGTTGGCCGGGCCCGCGGCCGCCACGGGCAGCGCCTCCATCAACGTGGGCATGGTGGCGCGGCCCTCGCCCAGCACGCTGTCGCCGCCAATCATCACGAAGGCGCCGCCGTTGTGGACGTAGCGCTCCAGGTTGCGCTCGTACTCGGCGATGGAAAGCGACGGGTCCGAGTGCCCGAAGTTCTGGAAGATGACGACGTCGAAGGTGTCCAGCTTCGTGTCGAAAATCTCCTCCATGGGGAACGGGATGAGGGACAGCTCGCGCTGGTCGTTCACCACGCCCGGGTCGTCCGACAGCGTCCGGAGGATGTAGAAGGACACCAGGTCCACGTTGGCGTCCTGGCGCAGGAGGCCGCGCAGGTAGCGCTCGTCCCAGGAAGGCCGGCCCACCACCAGCAGCACGCGCACGCGGTCCCGAATCACCTTGAGCGTGAAGGAGCGGGTGTTGTTGTCCGCCACCGCTTCGCCCGGGAAGGTGGGCACCGTCACCGTGTAGACGAAGCGCCCCGTCTGGTCCGGCGTGAAGGTGAAGGCCACGGGCTTGACGTCGTCCGCGGACTCCATCCGCACCACCTTGTTCGCGACCGTCTTGCCTTCCTGGCTGAGCACCACCGGGATGTCCTGCCCGGCGAAGCCGCGGCCGTGAATCTCCACCTCGACGGTGAGCGAGTTGCGCACGAAGGCGAAGTCATCCACCTTCAGCCCCTCCACGGCGACGTCCTTGAGCGTCTCCTGCCCCACGGTGAAGGTGGAGACGGGGACGTTCAGGTCCGCCAGCGCCGCGCGCGCCCGGCCCACCACGCCCGCCTTGAGCTCGGTGTTGTCCGCGCCGTCGCTGAACAGCAGCACGCCGGACAGCTTGCGCGAGCCCTGCCCCGCGCCCGCGGCGGCGCGCACCGCGGCGAGCAGGTCCGTGGTGCCCGCGCGCGCGGGCGTCTTCAGCGAGTCGACCGTCGCCGGAGCCAGCTCCGGGTCGAAGCCGTACACCTCCACCGTGAAGCGGTCCTGCAGCTCCGCCAGCCGCGGCGCAGCGCGCTCCAGGAAGGCGGCCACCTCCTCGGAGCGCGTGCGTCCGCCCACCTCGGCGGGGAAGCTCATGGACGCGGAGCGGTCCACCAGCACCGCCACGCGGTTCTTCATCCGCGCCACCTGCAGGTGGCGGATGCCGGGCTCCAGCAGGAAGAAGAGCGCGGCCACGCCCGCCCCGGCCCTCAGGGCCCAGAGGAGGACGCGGCGCCCGCGCGAGGGCTCGCGGCGAACGCCCCAGGCGGCCAGCGCCACGCCCAGCACCAGGCCCAGGGCGAGCAGGACCAGCGCCCACGGCGGCAATGGCGAGAGGGTGACGAGCTTCCAGGCGTTGAACGTGGGGGAGTTCATCCAGGCTTTCGGCGGAGGGCCTGTGCTTCAGCGCCGCTTGTTGAGGATGAGCGGCAGGTGGACGGCATCGTCCTTGTAGTCCAGGCAGAGGGCATACATGCAGACGTTGATGCCCAGCCGCACCGCCAGCTCGCGCTGGGGCTCGCCGCCCGGGGAGACGTCGAACTCGTAGTCGCCCGACTCGTTGCGGCTCCACGCCCCGGCCAGGTCGTTCTGCGAGTACAGCACCGCGGCGCGCTTGCCCAGGTTGCAGCCCATCAGCTGGGGCTTGTTGAGCAGCCGCCCGGGCGCCGCGTCCAGCAGGAAGAAGGACTTGAACACCACGTGCTTCGAGGGGACCTCCGCCAGCGGGCTCTGCGGCAGCACCCGCGCCATCTCCCGGCGGAAGGACGCGTCGAAGCCGGCGCCGTCGCTGGCGTCGTTGGCGTCCGCCAGCATGAAGCCGCCGTAGGTCAGGTAGCGCCGCAGGTTGGCCACCTCCGCGTCCTCCAGCGGGGGGAACTCCCCCTCGCCGCCGAAGTAGAGGAACGGGTACTCGAAGAGGTCCGGCGAGCTGAGGGGAAAGGGGCGCGCGTCCGGCACGACTTCCACGGAGGTGCGGCGCTGCAGCTCCCAGGCGATGCGGCGCAGACCGGACAGCCGCGTGTCCCAGCGGCCCTTGTGCCGGGCCACCGCGGGGATGAAGCGGTTCTTCTCACCGAAGGCATGCGCCCGCCGGGCCAGCAACGGGGCGAGCGCGGCGGTGCCGAGCAGGAGGTTTCGACGGGTCAGACGCCGCGCGGACATAGGGCGTATCTATATACCGTCGACGCAGATACGCATTCCCCGGTATAGAACCGCATCATGGCGAAAGGCGGACAAACGCCCCCGGCGCCCGGCTCGGCGGAGGTGCAGGCCGCCTGGGCCCGCAAGGAGGCCGGCGACGTGGCCGGCGCGCGGCGCGACGCCGAGCGAATCCTCGCGGGCACCCCCTCCCCCGAGGACCGCGCGGAGGCGGAGGCGCTGCTGCGGCGCACCGCCACGCCGCGCGCCCTGTACGGCTTCGCGCTCCTCGGCGCCGCCGTGTTCGTGCTGCTGCTGGTACTCGCAATCGTCCGATACGCGTAAGCTCCGGCGGACCGCATCAAGGAGAATCAGCGATGGAAGGCCTCCTCCAGGCCCTCGGGGCGTACCAGACGTTCAACCCTCCCGGCTGGGTGGCCATCTACCGGCTGCTGCCCATGTGGGCCGGCATCGTGTGTTGTGTCGTGGGCGTGACGTTGCTCGTGGCCGGCGGCGGCAGGCTGTTCCGCGTGCTGGCGGGCCCCATCGGCGCGCTGCTGGGCCTGCTGTGGACGCCCATCATCGTCCTCAAGCTGGGCCTGCCGGACGTGGCCCGGATGGCCACCATCGTCGCCGCCGTGCTGATGGCGCTGGGCTTCCTGCTGCCCACGGCCATCACCTTCCTGGGCGTGGGCGTGCCCCTGGGCCTGCTGGCCGGGCAGATTGCCGGACAGCAGGACTTCCTCCTGGGCTTCGTCCCCGGCTTCATCATCGGCGGCCTGGTGGGCGCGCTGCTGCAACGCGCCGTGGCCGCGGTGGTGGCGTCCGCGGTGGGCGGGTGGCTGCTCGTCATCGGGGCGCTCTCCGCGTTGCACCAGTTCGGCAGCGTGGTGGAGGCGGTGGCCAGCAAGCCCTGGGGCGTCATCATCGCCGCGGCCCTCTTCGCCGTGGCCGGCGCGGTGTACCAGCTGGCCGTCCGGCCTTCCCCCGAGGAAGCGGACAAGCTGCGAGCCGAGAAGGAACGGGTAAAACAGCGCCAGGCGGAGCAACATGCGCTCGAAAAGCGGTGGGGGGTCAAGTAACCCCCGTTCCCCTCTGGCCGCGCTTTACGTCCACCTGCC
The DNA here is from genome assembly GCF_050038885.1 of Pseudomyxococcus flavus. NCBI lineage: Bacteria > Pseudomonadati > Myxococcota > Myxococcia > Myxococcales > Myxococcaceae > Pseudomyxococcus > Pseudomyxococcus flavus. The sequence goes on from NZ_CP143624.1 coordinate 1,398,023, forward strand.
CGGGGCGTAGATTCCGCCGCCTTTCCCCCCGGAAGGATTGATGGGTCAGGCCAGGCGCAAGGAGAAGCAGGACCAGTCCCCCACGGAGCCCGCTCCCCGGCAGGAGCCTCCCACGGGCACCGCGTGGGTGAAGCCGAGCGGACTGACGCGCAAGGGGTGGGCCGGGCTCGTCGGCCTCATCCTCGTCATCCAGTTCCCGCTCATCCACTACGCCCTGATGCGGGGCGAGGCGAAGGTGTCGGCGAAGCTGCCCTACGCCCAGGACTTCTCCGACCCCGGCGTGGTGCGGCGCGACTTCTTCTCCACCGGAGGCTACTGGCGCGTGGTGCAGGGCGAGCTGCTGGCACCGGGCGTGAAGAACAACCCACTCTGGCTGCAGGCGCCCCTGCCGGATGACGTGGCCGTCGAGTTCGACGTGCGCTCCGAGCTCCCCGCCGGGGACATCCGGCTGGAGCTCTTCGGCAACGGCGTGGACCCGTCCTCCGGCTACATCCTGGTGCAGGGCGGGTGGAACAACTCCATGTCCGTCATCGCCCGGCGGGACATGGGCGCGCCCTCGCTGGACGTGCTCCGGCGCCGGGCCGCGCGCAAGGGCCAGGAGAACGTGGACCTGAAGTCCAGCGGCATCTTCAAGAAGGACACGAAGGTGCGGGTGGAAGCGCGGGGCATGCCGGTGCAGGCGGGCCGTACGTACCACTGGCGCGTCGAGCGCCGGGGCTCACTGCTGCGCTGGTTCGTGGACGGTGAGCTGATGCTGGAGCTGGATGACCCGTACCCGCTCAAGGGGCCGGGCCAGGACCGGCTGGGCCTGTCCGGCTTCGAGTCGCAGATCTTCTTCGACAACCTGAGGGTGGACACCCCGGACCGGCTGCCCTTCACGCCGGCGCAGCGCGCCCCCACGCCACCTCCGGGCCCCTTCGCGGACGACTTCAACCGCGACACGCTGGGCGACGCGTGGAACGTCACCAACCCCTCCGCGGTGAAGCTGGTGGACGGCGCGCTGGTGGTGGAGCTGATGCACAACCGGCCGGTGTGGCTGAAGCAGCCCATTCCCACCAACGCCGTCATCGAGTTCGACGCCTGGACGGACAGCCCGGAGGGCGACATCAAGGTGGAGGCGTGGGGTGACGGCCGCTCCTTCTACGCGGGCGACCTGCGGCTGCAGTACACCGCCACCGGCTACGTCTTCATCTTCGGTGGCTGGCGCAACAGCCAGTCCGCCATCGCCCGGCAGAACGAGCACACGAACGACCGGGCGGTGCGCGACGGCGCCGCGGTGGTGCCCGGCAAGCGCCACCACATCAAGATTACCCGCAGTGGCGGCACCCTGGCGTGGGAGCTGGACGGACAGCCCTTCCTCACGCTCAAGGACCCCGCCCCGCTGGAGGGGCCGCGCAATCAGTACTTCGGCTTCTCTGGCTGGAAGACCCGGGTCCACTTCGACAACTTGAAGATTCAGCCGCTCGCCCCCTAGCGGCGAAGGAAAGTCACACGTGCGCAGAGTAGGCATCTTCGGCTGGGGCGTCGTCGCCCCCCGGTCCAGGAACATCGAGGCGTTCGAGCGCAACCTCTCGTCCGCCGAAAGCTGGCTGTCGCCCTTCAACGGGTTCGGCCCCGACAACTTCCTCGTCGGCATGCCGGAGTTCGACCTGGCCGACTACAAGCCCTGGATTGATGCCCGCTTCCCGGGCAGCCGCTTCTCGCAGCTCGAGCGGAAGATGGGCATGCCGACGCAGTACGCCATCGGCGCCTTCATCCAGTCGCTCTCGCAGAACCCGGGGCTGGAGCAGGAGCTGCAGGCCCTGGGGCCCCGCGCCCACGCCTACGTGGGCACCGGCCTGGGGGACCTGCCCACCATCCGCTCCATCTCCCTGGACCTGTACCGCGCCCAGCGCCGCTGGGACCGCTTCTGGTCCGCGCCCGAGCGCAACAGCGCCCTGCGGCAGTGGCGCGAGACGCAGGAGCCGCTCCCCGGGCTGCCGCCCGAGCCGTCCACGGTGGACGAGGCCACGCGCGACGAGGCCGAGGACGCGTGGTGGCAGTTCTGGGCGGCGCGCTCGCCGGAGCTGCGCGAGTACCTGGCGGAGCTGCGCGAAATCGAGGCCATTGGCGTGCCGGACGACGGCGACGTGGAGTCCGCCAAGCTGGCCGTCATCAAGGAGAAGCGCACCCGCAACGCCAGGCTCCAGAAGAAGTGGATGGCGCCGGAGCCACCGTGGAACGCGGTGTCCTCCAACGTGCTGTGGAACATCCACAACACGCCCGCCTCGCAGATTTCGATGATGGGGCGCATCACCGGCATGACGTTCGCCCCGGTGGCCGCCTGCTCGTCCTTCGGCTACGGGCTGCGGCTGGCCATCAACGCCATCCAGTTGGAGCAGGCCAAGGCCGTCGTGCTGGGCATGACGGACCCGCCGCCCATGCCCCTCACGGTGGGCGGCTTCTACAACGCCCGCGTCATCTCCGCGGACGCCGCCATCTCCAAGCCCCTCACCGCGCTGCGCGGCACGCACATCGCGGGAGGCTCGGTGGTGTGGGTGCTCGGTGACCTGGAGCACTTCACGGCCAAGGGCTTCAAGCCGCTGGGCATGGAGCCCATCGCGGTGGGCGTCACCGCGGACGCGGACCACATCATCACCCCGTCCAAGGAAGGGCCCACGCTGGCCATCCGCGAGGCGCTGGCCGCGTCTGGCTGCGCCCCCGAGGACGTGGGCAGCTGGGATTTGCACGCCACCGCCACGCCGGGCGACTTCCTGGAGGTGCAGAACCTGCGCGACGTGCTGCCCGACCAGGTGCTGATTACCGCGCGCAAGGGCACCTTCGGCCACGGCATGTCCGCGGGCGGCGGCTGGGAGCTGACGGCCCAGTACCTGGGCTACGGCCAGGGCAAGGTGTTCCCCACGCCGCTGAAGGAAGCGGAGCTCAACAAGCAGATTTCCCGCGTCCACGGCCGCTTCGTCTTCGACGAGGCCGTCGCGGCGCCCGCGGGCTGCGCGGGCAAGCTGTCCATGGGCGTGGGCGGCATCAACGCCTGCGTCATCTCCCGCCCCTGGCCGAAGTAGGGGCGGCGCGCCGCGAGGTTACGGGTGGGCGGCCAGCGCTTCCGCGTCGAAGCGCGCGGCCGCCTCCGGGTCGCTGCGGCGGAGGATTTCCAGCTCGATTTCCAGGTCGCGGAAGTAGTTCTGCTGCGTCGGCAGCGTGCCGCTGGCCTGGTTGTTGGCCACGGCCTGGACATAGTCCGCGTCCGAGTTGATTTCCTTGTCCACGTAGCCCACGCCCACGTACTGGCTGAGGCGGTCGCCGCGCATCACCCGCAGCGCCGTCCCGCCGCTAGCGAGGACGATGCCCTGCACGAGGAAGCGGGACGCGGTGCCCGGCCCCAGGCTGCCACCGCCCGAGTCCAGCCACTCCGTCTCCAGCACGTAGCGGCCCGGCATCTCCTTCCAGGAGTAGCCGTGGCTGCGCAGCACCTCCTGGACGTGGGGCCACAGCTCCGCCAGCTCCTGGCGGTAGACGTGGTTGGCCGCCTTGTCGCGCAGGTAGTTCTTGCGCAGCGAGTTGGAGCAGCCAGAGAGCGCCACCAGCGTGGCGACGGCGAGACACACTCCCGCGAGGCGATGCGTGCGGTGCATGAGGGCCCCCTTCCAGGTTCGAGGAGAACGGCCGGGCTGGCGCATCATATCGCCAGTCACCGGCCGAACACCCTCCCCCCCGCCGTCAGGCCTTGGGGCTGGCCACCAGGTCGAAGTCCGGGATGTGTTCGCGCATGAACTCCCGCATCCGGTTGACGAGGGCCGCCTCGATTTGCCGGGCCCGCTCGCGGCTGACGCCGTACTTGTCGCCGATGTCCTGGAGCGTGAGGGGCTCGTCGGAGATGAGCCGGTTCTCGAAGATGAAGCGCTCCTTGCCCTCCAGCGTCCGGGCGAACTCGGACAGCTTCTCGCGGAAGAGGGCCTTGAGCTGCTCGGCGCCCAGCCGCTCGTCGGCCGGCATGGAGGTGGACGGCAGGTAGCGGTCCGCCCGGGTGGCGCGCGAGTCCTCGTCGTTGCCCAGCGGGGCGTCGATGGACATCTCGTCGTGCCCCAGCCGCTGGTCCATCTCCACCACGTCCTGCTCGGTGACGTTCAGCCGCTCGGCGAGCAGCTTCGGGCTGGGCTCGAAGCCCTGGGCGATGAGCTTCTCCTGCTCCTGGCGCAGCTTGAAGAAGAGCTTTCGCTGGGCCTCGGTGGTGCCCAGCTTCACCATCTTCCAGTTGTCCATGATGTAGCGGAGGATGTACGCGCGAATCCACCAGGCGGCGTAGCTGCTCAGCTTCACGCCGCGCTCGGGGTCGTACTTCTTCACCGCCTGCATGAGCCCGATGTTGCCCTCCTGCACCAGGTCCAGCAGGGACAGGGGGTTGCGGTGGTACTCGTGGGCCAGCTTGACGACCAGGCGCAGGTTGGACGCCACCAGGCGGTAGGCGGCATTCACGTCGCCCGACTCCCGGTAGTGCCGGGCGAGCTGGAGCTCCTCCTCCCGCGTCAGCAGGGGGTGGCGCTGAACCTCGGCCATGTAGGCCTGGAGCGGATCCCTGGGCGAGAGGCCCGCGTCACCGGCGCGAACGAGCGCCCGGGCGGGCACCAGGGGCGCGCTCAGGTCGGCCTCCGGCTCGACCTCCGCCAGCTCGGAGGCATCCGGCTCCAGGGAATCCGGGTCCGCCTGGGCCTCGGCTTCCGCCCCTTCCACCTCGGCGTCCACGACGTCGCCAGCCCCTGGCGCGGCCGGCCGTTTCACGCGGGGTCGGGGGGACGTACCTTTGGTTCTTTTCCTCCCATTCGCCATGGGGGCTCCATACAGCAAAGTGCCGCGATTGTTGCCACAGGGTAATGCAGGGGCTATGCCCATGCTTGATGAGCGACATCCAAGAGCCCAACGTGCCGGAGAGTCCGGCGCCTGACGAAGCCCCGACGCGTCCCGCCGAGTACATCGCGGACATCGGCTTCGACGACATGAACCTGTCAGAGCCCATCCGCCACGCACTGGCGGAGCGCGGTTATACCAACCCCACGCCCGTCCAGGCCCGCGCCTTCCGGCCCGCCATGGAGGGAAAGGACCTCATCGTCCGCAGCAAGACGGGCACCGGGAAGACGGCCGCGTTCGGCCTGCCCCTGCTGGAGAAGATTCCCGCCGACGAGCGCCGCGTGCGAGCGCTCATCCTCTGCCCCACCCGCGAGCTGGCCCTCCAGGTGGCGGACGAGCTGAAGATGCTCGCCAAGCACAAGGGCCTGAAAATCGCGGCCATCTACGGCGGTGCCTCCATGAAGCAGCAGGAGGACGCGCTGGAGGAAGGCACGCCCATCATCGTCGGCACGCCGGGCCGCGTGTTCGACCACATCAACCGCGGCAACCTGAAGCTCGACGCGTGTGACCACGCCGTCCTGGACGAAGCGGACGAGATGCTCAACCAGGGCTTCTACGAGGAGGTCACCCGCATCCTCGACCGCTTGCCCAAGACGCGCCAGGTGCTGCTCTTCAGCGCCACCGTCCCCACGGACATCCAGAACCTCATCGCGCGCTACACGACGAACGCGGAGACGCTGCTGCTGTCCGGCGACGTCTTCACGGTGGAGCACATCCACCACATCCGCTACGACGTGTCGGACGCCTTCCCCAAGCCGCGCAACCTCATCTACGTGCTGGAGAAGGAAGAGCCGCAGAACGCCATCATCTTCTGCAACACGCGCGACGACACCGCGCTGGTGACGGCGGTGCTCAACCGCAACGGCTTCGACGCGGAGCTGCTCAATGGCGACCTGCCGCAGAAGGAGCGCGAGCGCGTCATGGGCAAGGTGAAGCGCGGCGAGGTGGCCTTCATGGTCGCCACGGACATCGCGGCGCGCGGCATCGACATCTCCGGGCTCGAGTACGTCATCAACTACTCGCTGCCGGAGGACCCGGCGGTGTACCTGCACCGCGTGGGCCGCACCGGCCGCATCGGCAACAAGGGCACCGCCATCAACCTCTTCTCCGGGCGCGAGCTGGCGACGTACACCGCGCTGGAGAAGAAGTACGGCATCAAGTTCGACAAGCGCGAGATGCCGGCCCCGGAAGAGGCCATGCGCCTGTGGACCGAGCGCCACGTGCGCGAAATCCAGGAGGCCGCGGGCGGCTCCGTCTTCGAGGGCTTCCTGCCCCTGGCCGCGCAGCTCAAGCCGCGCGCGGACGCCGACGACCTCATCGCCTTCCTGCTGAAGTACTTCTTCAGCCACCTGCGCATGGAGAAGGCCGCGGCCGCCCTGGCGGCGGAAGGGCGCGAGCCGGCGCAGGAGCGCAAGAGCGAGGGCCGCGAGGGTGGCGGCCGGCGCGAGCGCGGCGAGAAGCGCGAGCGGCGGGAGCGCGAGGACCGGCGCGAGAAGCGCGGTGAGTCCGCGGAGCGCGAGCGCCGTCCCCGCCGTGAGGAGGCCCGGCGCGAGCGCGGCGTCGAGGGTGGCCGTGCCTCGGCGGCGGCGCTGGAGGCGGGCCCCGGTGAGTCGAAGCTGTGGGTGAACCTGGGCACGGCGGACGGCCTGGGGCCGGGCAGCATCGCCACCGCCCTGGAGGACGCGGGCGCCCCGGTGGGCAAGCTGGTCCGCGCCGAGCTGCGCCCCACCTTCGCCTATGTCTTCGTGGCGGAGGAGGACGCGGCCGCCTTCGAGGCGCTCAACGGCAAGCAGCACGGCGCCAAGACGCTGCGCGTGGAGAAGAGCAAGCCGCGCTCGGAGCGCGAGGCCACGCCCCGCCCGCCGCCGTCCCCGGACGCGGGCCCCGGCGAGGTGAAGCTGTGGGTGAACCTGGGCTCGGACGACGGCATGGACGAGGCGAAGCTGCCCGCCGCGCTGGAGGCCGCGGGCGCGCCGGCCGGCAAGGTGCTGCGCGCCCTGCTGCGCCCCACCTACGGCTACGCCTACGTGGCCGAGGAGGATGCCCCCGGCTTCGAGGCCGTCAACGGCAAGCCCCACGGCGAGAAGGCGCTGAAGGTGGAGCGTCACCGCCCGCGCGGCGCGCGCCCGGAGCGCCGTCCCCGTCAGGAGCCGCTGCCGGAGATTCCCGGGCAGACGCGCCTGTGGGTGGGCCTGGGCAAGCAGGACGGGCTGGACGAGGCGGGCGTCACCGCCGCGCTGGAGGCCGCGGGCGCGCCGGCCGGCAAGGTGCTGCGCACCGACCTGCGCCCCACCTACGCCTATGTCTTCGTCGCCGACGAGGACGTGGCGGCCTTCGAGGCGACGCATGGCAAGCCCCACGGCGAGCGGACGCTCAAGGTGGAGCAGGCCAAGCGGAAGTAGTGCCTCAGGCGCCGCCGGTCCCCGGACCGGCGGCCTTCCTGCGCCGCTCGCGGTGGTAGTGGGCGGCGCACAGGCCCCGGGCGAGCACCGGCTTGTCGCAGCCGGGCTCGCCGCAGCGGGCTGGCTCCGGCCGGGCGGGCCCTGCGTCCCCGGCACCCGCCGGGCGTGGCTCGCTGAACATCACCTCGGCCACCGTCAGCAGCCGGTCCACGTCCGCGCGCGACAGGCCTTGGGCCCGGACGAAGTCCTCCAGCCGGTGGACGCCCGCGTCCTGGGTGTCCTCCAGGCGCAGCAGCTCGTGTAGCGGGAGCTGGAGCGCGGCGGCCACCTGGAGCAGCGTCTCGTAGCTGGGGCTGCGCTCCCCCCGCTCCAGGAGGGACGCGAAGGACACGGAGATGCCGCAGCGGGCGGCGAAGTCCTCCTGGGTGAGGCCCCGCCGCTCCCTCAAGGCACGGATGCGCCGGGCCAGGCCCTGGAGGTGCCCGCTCACGGTGGAAGCATCCGGCGGTTCGGGAGGCATGGCCATTTCCTATGGTAGCGCACCCCTTCTGTTAAGGTCTCGCGCGCCGCCATCCAGGAGTTTGCCGACACATGAGCGCCGTCGAGGGTACCAACTACTACTTCCGCAAAGCCGCGCGGATCATGGACGTGGGAACCCCCATCGAAACGCTGCTCGCCACGCCGCTGCGCGAGGTGAAGGTCCAGGTCTCCATCGAGATGGACTCCGGGGAGATTCGCACCTTCCTCGGCTACCGCATCCAGCACGACAACAGCCGCGGGCCCATGAAGGGCGGGCTGCGCTACCACCCCTTGCTGGACCAGGACGAGTGCGCGTCGCTCGCGTCGCTGATGACGTGGAAGACGGCCGTGGTGAATGTCCCCTACGGCGGCGCCAAGGGCGGCATCGCCTGCGACCCGTCCCAGCTGAGCATCAAGGAGCTGGAGCGCCTCACCCGGAAGTTCGTGGACCAGGTGCAGGACGTCATCGGCCCCACGCGCGACATCCCCGCGCCCGACGTCAACACCAACCCCCAGGTGATGGCGTGGATCATGGACCAGTACTCGCGCTACCACGGCCACTCGCCGGCGGTGGTGACGGGCAAGCCGCTGGAGCTGTACGGCTCCAAGGGCCGCGAGGCGGCCACCGGCCGCGGGCTGCTCTACGTGGCGCGTGAAATCCTGAGGGACCTGGGCCTGCCGGTGAAGGGCACGCGCTTCGCGCTCCAGGGCTTCGGCAACGTGGGCAGCCACACCGCGCAGCTCCTCTGGGAGGACGGCGGCGTGGTGGTGGCCGTGGCGGACGCGCTGGGCGGCGTGCGCAACCCGCAGGGCCTGGACATCCCCTCCCTCTTCGAGCACGTGAAGCGCACCGGCACGGTGACGGGCTTCAGCGGCGGTGCTTCGTGCAGCAACGACGACGTGCTGGGCGCGGACTGCGAGGTCCTCATCCCCGCGGCGCTGGGCCACGTGCTCACCCGCGAGAATGCCCACGCGGTGCGCGCGAAGCTCATCATTGAAGGCGCCAACGGCCCCACCCAGCCGGAGGCGGACGAGGTCTTCGAGAAGCGTGGCATCTTCGTGGTGCCGGACGTGCTCGCCAGCGCCGGCGGCGTGACGGTGAGCTACTTCGAGTGGGTGCAGAACCTCCAGCACCTGTCCTGGGAAGAGGACCGCGTCAACGCCGAGCTGGAGAAGTCCATGAAGGAGGCCTACGAGCGCGTGGCCCAGGTGGCCCGCTCCCGGAAGGTGTCCATGCGCACGGCCGCTTACATCCTCGCCATTGGCCGCGTGGGCAAGGCCACCGTGCTGCGCGGCATCTGACGCGCCGCAGAAAGCACGCAACGAGACAGGCCCATCCCGCCTGTCTCTTCCGCCCGGGGCGCGCTTCCGATAGAGGCGCGCCCATGGTCACCCTCCAGGACATCCAGGCCGCGCGCGAGCGCCTCCGCTCGGCCATCCGCCCCACGCCGTGCCCGCAGTCGGACTACTTCACGGAGCGGACGGAGTGCGCCGCGGTGTTCTTCAAGCTGGAGAACCTGCAGCGCACGGGGGCCTTCAAGGAGCGCGGCGCCCTCAACAAGCTGCTGACGCTGACGGAGGACGAGAGGCGCCGGGGCGTCATCGCCGCGTCGGCCGGCAACCACGCGCAGGGCGTGGCGTACCACGCGCGGCGGTTGGGCGTGGATGCCACCATCGTCATGCCGGAGCGCACCCCGCTCATCAAGGTGTCGCGCACGAAGGACGACTACGGCGCGCGCGTGGTGCTCAAGGGCACCAACTACGACGAGGCCTACGCCGAGGCGCTGCGCATCCAGAAGACGGAGGACCGCGTCTTCATCCACCCCTTCAATGACGCGCACGTCATCGCCGGCCAGGGCACCATCGGCCTGGAGCTCTTGGAGCAGTGCCCCGACCTGGAGGTGGTGCTCGTCCCCATTGGTGGCGGCGGGCTCATCTCCGGCGTCGCGTGCGCGCTCAAGGAGACGCGGCCGAACATCCGCGTGGTGGGCGTGCAGGCGGAGACCATCGCCAGCATGAAGGCCTCGCTGGAGGCGGACGAGCGCGTCGTCCTGGCCAACGCGGGCACCACCATCGCGGACGGCATCGCCGTGAAGCGCGTGGGGGACCTCACCTTCCCCATGGTGCGCAAGTACGTGGACGACGTGGTGGCGGTGGACGAGGAGGAGATTGCCGCCGCCATCCTCACGCTCCTGGAGCAGGAGAAGAGCGTGGTGGAGGGCGCCGGCGCGGTGGGACTGGCGGCGCTGCTCAGCGGCGAGGTGCCCGCCGCGAAGGGCCGGCGCACCGCCATCCTCCTCAGCGGCGGCAACATCGACATGAACGTCATCAGCCGCATCATCGAGCGCGGCCTGGTGAAGGCCGGGCGCCTGGTGCAGCTGGAGGTACGGCTGCCGGACCGGCCCGGCATGCTCGCGAAGCTCACCACGCAGGTGGCCGACCTGCGCGCCAACGTGGTGGAAATCCATCACGAGCGCGCCTTCTCCAAGGCGGGCCTGGGGGAGGCCATGGTGGAGGTGACGCTGGAGACCACCGGCCCGGCGCAAATCGAGGAGCTGGAGCGCACGCTCCAGCGGCTCGGTTGGCAGGTGGCGCGCAAGTAACGCCGTCCGGCGGCAGGGCCTTGCGCCCGCGCGCCCGAGTCCGGCGATACTCGGGGCATGAGCCCTGCTGCCCTGCTCTCCGCCCTGCTGCTGACCGCCGCTCCTCCTTCGCCCGCGCAGAAGGCGAAGTCGCTCGCCGCCAGCCGCTCCTGGGAGGAGCTCTACCTGGCCTTCTCGGCTGGAGACGCGAAGGACGTGCCCGCCTCGCAGCGCGGCGCCGTCTCCGCCGCGCTGCACAAGGGCTGCGAGGCCCTGAAGAACGAGGACCCGGTGATGGCGTACTCGCTGGGCGAGCGCGCCGCAGTCTACGAGGCGTCCGCCGGTGCGCTGCGGTGCCTGGCCTGGACCGCGCGGAAGACGGACCAGCGGGCCGCCGCGGAGGCCGCGCTGCGCAAGGGCCTGGAGAAGCACCCCAGGGACGGCGCCTTCGGCCTGGAGCTGGGACGGCTGTTGATGGAGGAGCAGGACGCGGTGGGTGCGGTGGCGGTGCTGGAGAAGGTGCCGGCCCGCTCGAAGGAGGCCGCCGAGGCGAAGCGGCTGCTCCGGCAGGCCCGCGCCAAGGCGAGCGAAGAGGGCGCCGCGCGGCGGGAGGCGGAGCGCCTGGAGCAACGGATGAACGGCACCGCGACCGGGCGGCCCGCCATGGTGGACGTCCAGCCCGCGGTGGCCGGTGAAGGCCGGGGCTCCACGCGCTCGGCCAGCCTCAACTACGAATCGGGCACCGGGCCGGACGGCATGCGGACGCGGTCGAACAGCCGCTTCGTCATCAAGTACTTCAACAACCAGCGCGACTTCGGCCAGCGCGCGGAGTACGAGGGCCGCGTCGTCGCCGCGCTGGACGAGGCCTATGACTTCACCCGCAGCCTGCTGGGCGAGGTGCGCCAGGCGCCGGTGGATGTCGTCCTGTACACACTCGCGGAGTTCCAGACGCACTTCGGCGCGGCCCGGGCGCGCGCCGTCGCCGGGCTCTATTCCGACAACGCCATCCGCATCAACGACGCCGCGGAGCTCTCGCAGCAGACCCGGGCCACCCTGGTCCACGAGTACGTGCACGCCGCGCTGGACGACTTCTGCGGCGGCTATGGTGGCAACCTCCCCGTCTGGCTGAACGAGGGCCTGGCCGAGTACGTCGAGTGGCGCTACCTGGGGAGCGAGGACCCCGACCGGACGGTCCGCAACTACCTGGCCCAGGCCGCCAAAGCGGACAAACTGCCCAGGCTGGCGCAACTGGAAGGCCAGTCACTCATCATGCAGCGCAACCCCGCCGTGGCCTACGCCACCTCCGCCGTCGCCGTTCGCGAGCTGGTGAAGCGGGGCGGCACGGGCCGGTTCCTCACCCTTGTCCGCGAGGTGGGACAGGGAAGACCCATCGACGAGGCGCTGACGGAGCACTACGGCCGGACGCGGGCGACCCTCGACCAGGATGTCCGGGACGCTCTCCAGTAGGGGAGGCTGCCGGCCGGGCACAGGCCATTTGGTTTACCCGTTCCCGGGAGTCCCCTAGACTCGCAGCCCCCTCTATTTACGCTGCGGCAGAAGCCCGGTTGTTCGCTGTCCGCAGCAAGGTGACGGATGTCGGACACGCGCGCGGCGATGAGAGAATTCCGCTTCCTCGACGAGAAGCGGAAGCTGGGAAGCCTGTCTCCCGTGGAGGAGGCGCGCTGGAACGAGCTGCGCACGCACCTGGGCGTGGACGGCGCTCCAGTCGCAGACGCCTCCACCTGGCAGCAACAGGCAGCTCCCCAGGGCTACTACGCCGCTGATGGCCAGTGGTATCCCTACCCCGCTGGCTACGAGCAGCAGCCCCAGGGCTACTACGCCGCCGATGGCCAGTGGTATCCCTACCCCGCCGGCTACGAGCAGCAGCCCCAGGGCTACTACGCCGCTGATGGCCAGTGGTATCCCTACCCCGCTGGCTACGAGCAGCAGCCCCAGGGCTACTACGCCGCCGATGGCCAGTGGTACCCCTACCCCGCCGGCTACGACCCGAATGCCCAGGCCTACGCGCAGCAGGGTTACGACCCGAACGCTCAGGCCTACGGCTATGACCCGAACGCTCAGGCCTATGCGCAGCAGGGCTACGACCCGAACGCCCAGGGCTATGCCCAGCAGGGCTATGACCCGAACGCGCAGGCCTATGCGCAGCAGGGCACCGAGCCGAATGCACAGGGCTACGCCGGCGGCTGGCAGGCTGATCCGCAGGTGCAGCAGGCCTACCCCGCCGAGCCGGCCCCTCAGCCAGCGGTGGAGCCGGACAACCTCAGCCTGTCGGACGACATCGACATCCCCGCGCTGAGTGAGCCGGCGCCGTGGATGACGCCGGGCGGCAGCGGCCAGACCTCGGCGCAGGACGCGCTGCGGGCTCGGCCGGAGTCGGCGCCCGAGAGCACCCAGCCCGCCGAAGAAGCGGTCACGGAGCTGTCCGCTGACGATGCGATGGAGGACCCCTCCGCGTCGTTCGCGGACGTCACCGCGGACCTGCAGCAGGCCCCGCAGGCGGAAGCGGTCCCTGTCGCGGAAGATGACTTCTCGGATGTGCGCCCCGAGCCGGAGGTGCCTGCCGCCGCCGAGCCCGAGACCTCGTTGGAAGCCTCGTTCGCCGACCTGTCGATGGAGGTCGAGTCCGCGCCGGACACCCCCGTCACGGCCGGAGAGGAGCCCCCGGGTTCTGTCGAAGTGGAGGTGCCCTCCTCCGAGGTCGAGCTCCTCGACGCCTCTGCCGAGAGCGAGCCGGTGCTGGCCCAGGAGCTGGCTCCCGCGCCCATCGATGATGCCTGGGCCTCCGCCCCCCTCGCCGTTGAGGCCGAGCCGACGGAAGTCGCGGACGCAGGAGACCTCATCGACGTCGCCGCCATGGCGGAGCCTGTTTCGGCCTCCGAGGCCCCGGACGCGGAGATCGCGCTCGACGCCACCGACATGGTCGACGCCTCGGCTTCGGAGACCGAGGCGGCGCCGGATGCGTGGGATGCAGGCGCCACGGCCACCGAGGCGTCCGACGTTGCGAGCACGGCGGTGCCGTCGGGACTCGGCGCGCCGCACACGGAGAATGCGCACGCGGCCGATGCCGCCGAGGTTGCGCTCGAGGCGTCCGACGTTGTGAGCGCGGCGCCGGCGGAACCCGATGCGCTCCACACGGAGGCGTCGCATGCGACCGATGCCGCCGAGCTTCCGCTCGAGGCGTCCGACGCCGCCTCCGCCGAGCAGGAGGTGCAGTCCTCCGAGATTGCCCTGGACGTGTCCGACGTGGCCTCGGCCGAGCCCACCGAGATTGCGCTCGACGCCTCCGATATGAGCGAGGCTGCGAGCGAGCCGGTTGCCGAAGCAGCCTTCATGGCCCCCGACTCGGGCGACACGGTGCTTTCTGCCGAGCCGTCCGATGATGCAGCGCTCCACGCGTCCGATGTGGGGCATGACGCCTCCCAGCCTGCGTTCGACGCTTCGCCTGACTTCGCCACGGGGGTCGATGCCGCCGACGCGGCTGTCAGCGCTTCGGACGTCGTGAGTGCTGCTGCGCACGGCACGGCTGAGACGACGGGCGAGGCCTCTCTGGAGACGCACGCCGATCTCGCGATTGAAGGCGGCGACCTCTCCGCTGTCGAGGCCGCTCCGACGACGACCTTCGATGCGAGCAGCGCAGCGCCTGACGCCGAGCCCAGCCCTGAGGCTTCGCCTTCGGAGACGTCCACGTACGATGTCTCGGGCTTCAGCGCAGCGGCGAGCACCGAGGCGATGGTTGAAGCCTCCGATGCGCACGCCACCGAGCTGACGTTCGAGGCTGCGGGTGCCGGTGCTGCCGCGGACTCGCAGCCCGAGGAAATCGCGCTCGATGCGTCCGACGTGAGCGCGCCCGAGGAACCGCCGGAGATCGCACTCGATGCGTCCGAAGTGGCGGCCATCCCGCAGCCGACGGAAGTCGCGCTCGCCGCCGCTGGCGCCTCGGAGGCCACGACGAGCGAGCCCGCCGCGGAGATTGCCCTCGACACCGCCGACTTCGCCGATGCCGAGAGCGCGTCCCATGAGATCGCGCTCGACGCCTCCGACGTGAGCGAGGAGTCCCCCGCGCAGGGCGCAAGCGTCCCCACCCTGGAGCTGGACGCGGCCGAGGTCGCCAGCGAAACGCCTGCGCTCGAGGTCATGGACGTCGAGTCGGCCCTCGAGCACGCGGTGTCCACGACGCAGCCCGAGGGCCATGACGCACTCAGCGAGCCCCCCACGCTGGACGTGGTTGACGTCAGCGCCGACGCCGCTCCTGAAGTGGCGTTCTCGCAGGGAGCCGCGCCGTTCCCGACCTCGGACGTGTCCTCGCTCGAACTCCGTCCTGTGCAGGTGGGCCCGGACCTTCAAGCCGACACGCTCACGGTCGCGGGAGATCCACCGCATCCGTCTGCGCGCCACATCGCGACCGCGCCTTCCGCCGAGGAGATGTTCGACCTGAGCGGGAGCCCCGAAGAGGCCGTGCCTCTCGCCGCGGCAAGCGACTTCGTGGGCCAGGGGCATTTCGCTTCGGCGGATGCGCGGAGCGTTGAGCTGCCGGAAAGCGACTCGGACGCCATCGAACTGCAGGCCGACTGGGCAGAGCCCTCGAACGAGGCCCAAGCCGCATGGGTGGCGCCTGGCGAGACTGTCACGGCCACCCAGTCCGACTGGGCCGCAACGTCGGCGGATGCCACGTCCGGGGATGTCCAGGCCGAGTGGGCTCCGACCTCCACGGACGCGGCTGCTCCCGAGACGCAGGCGGCGTGGAACGCGGACACCCACGCCTCGGAGGCCCAGCCGGAATGGGCGACCGCGTCGACCGACGTTCCCGTGGAGGGCACGCAGCAGGAGTGGGCAGCCTCCACTGCGGACCATGCGTCCGACGGCGCCCAGGCTCCGTGGGCGACGACCGAAGAAGCCGCTCCAACGGAAGCACAGCCTGAATGGGTGATGCCCGCGGAGGCCACACCGGCGGAGCCCCAACCCGAGTGGGCCACCACAACGAATGGCGTTTCCGCAGACGCCCAGCCGGAGTGGGCCGCGACCGCTGAAGACGTCTCGGCCGAAGCTCAGCCCGAGTGGGCCACCACGACGGATGGCGTTTCCGCCGAAGCCCAGGCCCCGTGGGCCGCGACCACTGATGACGTCTCGGCCGAAGCTCAGCCCGAGTGGGCAGCCACTGCTGACGGCTCCTCAGCCGAAGCTCAGCCCGAGTGGGCTGCCACCGCCGACGGTTCCTCGGCCGAAGCTCAGCCCGAGTGGGCAGCCGCTGCCGACGGCGCCTCCGGCGAAGCTCAGCCCGAGTGGGCAGCCGCTGCCGATGGCGCCTCGACTGAAACTCAGCCCGAGTGGGCAGCCACCGCTGAAGGTGCCTCGACTGAAACTCAGCCCGAGTGGGCAGCCACCGCTGAAGGTGCCTCGGTAGAGACTCAGCCCGCGTGGTCGGCTACGGCTGACGGCTCCTCGGCCGAAGCTCAGCCCGAGTGGGTAGCCACTGCTGACGGCGCCTCGACCGAAGCTCAGCCCGAGTGGGCTGCCACCACGGAAGGCGTCTCCGCTGAAGCCCAGCCGGAGTGGGCTGCAACGACGGATGGCGCTTCCGCTGAAGCCCAGCCCGAGTGGTCCTCCTCCACGGAAGGTGTCTCCGCTGATGCGCAGCCTGAATGGGCCAGCACGGACGCGGCTTCCACGGAAGTGCAGGCTGAATGGTCCACGGAGGCTGCGCCCACTGAGTTCCAGGCCGAGTGGTCTGCCTCCTCGGAAGCGGCCCCCGCCGAGGCTCAGTCTGGATGGGCGCCAACCGCCGAGCCCCAGCCTGAGTGGGCTGCGCCCGAAGCCACCACGTCCGGCGACGCTCAAGCCGAGTGGGCTGCGGGCTCCGATGCCGCCGGCGCCGCTCAGCCCGAATGGGCGACGCCCGCGGATTCGGCTGAGGGAGAGGTACAACCGGAGTGGGCGACAGACACGACCGATGCCGCGCAGCCGGAGTGGGTGACGCCCATCGAGGCCACTCCCGCCGAGCCCCAGCCCGAGTGGGCCGCTGGCGCTGACGCCACGGCCGCGGTTCAGCCCGAGTGGGCTACGTCCGAAGCCACCGCGGCGATTGAGGCGCAGCCTGCGTGGTCCACGGACTCGCACGCCACGGCCGAGGTCCAGCCCGAGTGGGCTACGTCCGACGCGACACCGACGATTGAGGCCCAGCCCGAGTGGTCGGCCGGCGCTGACGCCGCGGCAGCGGTTCAACCCGAGTGGGGTGCGTCCGACGCGACACCGACGATTGAGGCCCAGCCCGACGACGGCGCCGCGTCCGAGTGGGGCGCCCCCGAAGGAACAGCGACGACCGAGCTCCAGGCCGAGTGGGCTACGCCCGATGAGGCCACCTCCGCAGACGCGCAGCCCGAGTGGGCATCTGTTGAGCCCACCCCCGCTGACGCACAGACGGAATGGACCGCGACCGAGAACGCCACCCACGCGGCACAGCCCGAGTGGGCTGCGCCCGAGGCCACTGCGTCAGCGGAGGCACAGGCGGAATGGGTCGACACCTCGGTGCAGGACTCGACCGAGGCCCAGCAGCCCGAGTGGAGCGCAGCTCCTGCCGAAGCGGCACCTGTGCAAGGCCACGGCGAGTGGTCTGCTCCCGCGGCGCCGGCGCCCGAAGCCAGCTCTGCCGAGTGGGCCCCCTCCCCCGCTGACGCCACGTCTGGCGTGACGCCGTCCGAGTGGGACGCTTCCTCCACGGAAGCCGAGGCCATCGAGGTGCAGACCGAGTGGGCCGAGCCGGCGGAGACCATCGAGGCGCAGCCGGAATGGGCCACGACGGAAGCGTCCAGCGCTGCGCCCGCGGAAGTCCCCACCCAGTGGGCGCCCTCCGCGGAGGCCGCTCCCGAGGAGGTCCACACCGAGTGGGCGGACGCCCCTATCGAAGAAGCCCCCGTGGAGGTGCAGGCGGAGTGGACTGCCCCTGCGCAGTCCGACGGCGCCGAGCCGACGGTGGAAGCCGCCTCGACCTCCGCCTGGGCCACGCCCGCGGTGGAAGGCGCGCAGGCGGCCTGGGCGGAGCCGGGCGCGGCAACTGACCAGCCGGAGTGGGCCACGACTGCGGCGAACGGCGCACAGGCCTGGGAGCCCCCCATCGAGGAGGTTGCGCCCGAGGCCGTCCAGGAAGAGTGGGCGGCCCCCATCGAAGAGGCCCAGCCGGAATGGGCTGCCTCCGAGCCCGCCGCCACGCAGTCCGAGTGGTCGGCGTCCCCTGAATCCGCGCAGCCGGAGTGGGCCGCCCACACCGAAGGCACGCAGGCTGAGTGGGCCACGCCCGAAGCCGAGGAAGTCCAGGCCGAGTGGGCGGAGCCCGCGGCCACGCCCGCAACGGAGTGGGCCTCGTCGAGCACGGCCAACGCCTCCACCGACTGGAGCGCCTCCGCGGGCGACGCCCAGGCCAACGCATGGGCCTCCGCCACGCCGGAGGCCTCCGAATGGTCCGCGCCCCACCATGCGTCCGCTGGCTGGGATGCGACTTCGGCCACGGGCGCCGAAGCCGCACCGGTGGAGCTCGAACCGGAGTGGGCCACGCCGCAGGCCGAAGCCACCCCCGAGTGGTCCGCTGAGCAGTCCTCGCCCTGGAACCCGCAGGCCACGCCCGCCGCCGCTGAGTGGGACGAGGCCTCCGTGGACGTGGAGCCGGTGATGGAGGCCGAGCCCGTCGAGGAGGCAGCCACCTGGGAAGCCGAGCCCATCGAGGACAGCGCGGCCGCTCCGGCGGCGCAGTGGTCCGCCGCGTCGAACAGCCCGTTCGGCGCGCCCATCGAAGCCGAAGAGGTCTCGGACATCGACGTCGAGGAAGAGGTCGTGGTGCCGCCGCCCGCGCCCGTGGCGGCCATCCCCGTCCCCGCCGCGCCCTTCGCGCAGGCGGCGGCGCTGAGCTCCGCGGCGCAGGCCCACCTCCCCGCCGCCGTCATGCCGGCGCAGCCGCTCAACCACCTCGCCGCCGAGCGCGAGCCCCTCTTCGACGACACCGCCATCGTCGGTGGCACGGCGCTCACCTCCTTCGTGGAAGGCGAGCACCGCGTCATCATCCACACGGTGGAAGGCCAGGTGAAGCGCGGCACCATCCGCGACGCGGACCTGCTCGACGACGTCATCTCCCTGGAGCAGCAGAGCGGCTTCGCCGCCGAGCAGATTCCCGGCAAGCGCGTGAAGGCCATCTTCTTCATGCTCCCGGCAGGCGCGCGTCAGCCACAGGCCGAGGGACAGAAGATTCGCGTCACCTTCAACGACGGCCGTCAGGTGGCCGGCTTCTCCCAGGACTTCCAGGGCAGCACGCCGGGCTTCTTCGTCATCCCCGCCGACCAGCGCACCAACACCGCGCGCATCTTCATCTACCGCTCCAGCGTGCAGGCGGTGGCCGAGGGCTGAGCAGGCACACGACGGAAGGCAGCGCGGGGCCAGAAGCCAGGCCCCGCGAACGAAAGAGGGGCCCCCACCACCGTGGGAGCCCCTTTGTCATTTCAGCCCGGCAGGTGCCGGCAAGCGCTGACTACTTCTTGTCCGCCGCGGCGGCGTCGGCCTGCTTCACCAACGACAGGTCCAGGTTCACGGTGACCTCCTCACCCACCGCCACGCCGCCGGTCTCCAGCGCCTGGTTGTAGGTCAGGCCGAAGTCCTTGCGGTTCAGCTTGGTGGTCGCCGTCACGCCCGTGCGGGTGTTGCCCCAGGGGTCCTTGGACTCCTTCGACGGGCCCGTCACGTCCAGGACGACGGGCTTGGTGACGCCGTGCATGGTCAGGTTGCCGGTGACCTTCAGCTTGCCCTGGCCCGCCTTCTGGACCTTGGTGGACTTGAAGGTGATCTCCGGGAACTTGGCGGTGTCGAAGAAGTCAGGCGCCCGCAGGTGCTCGTCGCGCTTCGCGTTGCCCGTGTTGATGCTGTTGGCGTCCAGCACCGCCTCGACGGTGGACTTGGTGATGTCCTTGTCGTCCAGGTTGACGGTGCCGCTCTTCACGTTGATGGAGCCGTTGACGTTGGAGACCATCATGTGACGGACGGAGAAGCCCGCGTTGGAGTGCGACTCATCCACCTTCCAGGAGGAGGCCAGCGCCAGGGACGGGAGGGCGAACATCAGGGCAACGGTGCTCTTCAGGGACGTCTTCATGGGGAGTGTGCTCCTTCGAGATACAGCGAAGTCAGGCGCGCAGCGCGAAGCTGCGCATGGACAAGGTTCCGTGATGGAAGCCCTCGAATACGGGGGTGAGACGGTCCTCGGGGAGGGCAGCTCCGAGGACGAAGTAGAGCGGCATCAAATGTTCGGCCCTTGGATGCGCGAGCCGCGCGTTCGGTGCATCCAGCCACGCTTGAAGGCCGGTGAAGTCTCGCGCTTCCAGCTTCCGCGCGACCCACGCGTCGAAGGCCTCGGCCCATGGCTCGACGGACGCGGCCTTCTCGTGGAAATTCAGGCGGCGCAGGTTGTGGACGATGCCGCCGCTGCCCATCAGCAGGACGCCCTGCGCACGCAGGGGGCGCAAGAGCTCGCCCATGCGCGCCACGTCCGCGGGGCTCGCCCCCAGCGGCATGGAGACCTGCACCACGGGGAGCTTCGCCTCCGGGAAGGCATGCAGCAGCGGCACCCACGCGCCGTGGTCCCAGCCCCGCTCGGCATCCGCCACCGTGGGCAGGCCGCCCGCCTTCAGCCGGGCGACCACATCCTCCGCCAGGGACGGCGCACCGGGCGCGCCATAACGGAGGCGATAGAGCGCCTCCGGGAAGCCGTAGAAGTCATGGATGAGTGACGGCTGCGCGCTCGTGGTGACGCGCACCTCACCGGGCGTCTCCCAGTGGGCGGACACCACCACCAGCGCCCGCGCCTGGGCCTCACCACCGAAGCGCCGGAGCGCCTGCGGATACGCGTCCGAGTCCAGCGCCACCATCGGCGAGCCATGGGAGATGAACACCGCTGGCGCCAGCGTTGGACCGCCTCCGCTGCCCAGCACACCCGCCACCCCGGCTGCCGCCGCGCCCTGCAGCACCACGCGTCTGTCGAGCTCGTCCGCCATGACGGCCGCCTTCTAATGCAACCGCAAGACCAGGACACCTAAAACTCCAACCTATTGGATTTGCTTCGGACCCTCATCTTCCCGTGCAACGGCACTCTCAAAACGATAGAGACTCAGCTCATTCTGGAAGGAGCCGTACAGCGTGGCTGGCCGTTTCGAGCTGGACTTGAGTGAGCTGCTGTCCTTCGAGCCTGGGGGCGGGCTCATCCACTTCGGGGGGCAGCGGGTGCTGCTGATGGACCCGGTCGCGCTGGGGCTGCTGCGCAAGGAGCTCGTCGGGCTGATGGGGATGACGGCGGCGCGCGGCACCTTCTTGCGCCTGGGCTACGCGCACGGCTGGCGCACGGCCGAGGCGATGAAGGGGGCCATCCCCTGGAAGGACGCGTCGCTGTGGCGCCGGGCGGGCGGGCGGCTGCACACGCTCCAGGGGCAGGTCCGGGTGGAGCCGGTGGAGCGCCGGGCGGACGAAGGCCCGGAGCCCTTCGCCGAGGCCCAATGGCGCGACTCCTACGAGGCCGAGCAGCACCTGCTGCACCTGGGCCAGGCCGACCAGCCGGTGTGCTGGAGCCTCACCGGCTTCGCGTCCGGCTACATGAGCTACGTCAACGGCAAGCCCATCTACGGCACGGAGCTGCGCTGCGTGGGCAAGGGCGACGCGGCCTGCCATTACGTGGGCCGGCCCGCCGAGGAGTGGAGCACCGAGTGCTCCGAGGTGCTGCGCTTCTATGAGACGCAGTGCATGGAGGGCGCGCTGGCGCAGGTGACAGAGGCGCTGCGGCAGACGGAGCGCAAGCTGCGCGCGAAGCGGCAGTCACTGGCGCGCGTGGGCGTGACGGAGGACCCGGCGGGCATGGTGGCGCGCTCGGAGGCGATGCAGCGGGTCATCAACCTGTCGCGGCGCGCCGCGAAGGTGGACTCCACGGTGCTCGTCACCGGCGAGAGCGGCGTGGGCAAGGAGCGCATCGCCCGCCTCATCCACGACGAGTCCGGCCGCGCGCACAAGGCCTTCGTCGCCGTCAACTGCGCCGCCGTCACCGAGAGCCTGCTGGAGAGCGAGCTGTTCGGCCACGTGCGAGGCGCCTTCACCGGCGCCACCAGCGACAGGGCGGGCCTCTTCGAGGCGGCCCACGGCGGCACCCTCTTCCTGGACGAGGTGGGCGAGGTGCCTCCGTCCATGCAGGCCAAGCTGCTGCGCGTGCTGCAGGAGCGCGAGGTGCGCCGCGTGGGAGAGAACACCAGCCGCAAGGTGGACGTGCGGCTGGTGGCGGCCACCAACCGGGACCTCGCGGAGGAGGTCCGCCTGGGCCGCTTCCGGCAGGACCTCTACTACCGGCTGCGCGTCATCGAGCTGAAGATTCCGCCGCTGCGCGACCGCCGCGACGACGTGCTCCCCCTGGCGCGGCTGCTGCTCGCCGAGGCCGCGGAGCGCCTGGGCCGCAGGGTGTCGGGGCTCTCCCCCGACGCGGCGGACCAGCTCCTGCGCTACGCGTGGCCCGGCAACGTGCGCGAGCTGGGCAACGCCGTGGAGCGCGCGGTCGCCCTCTGTGAGGGCGCTCGCGTGGAGCGGGAGGATCTGCCCGAGGAGGTGCGCGCCGCGCCGCCCAGCCCGGTGCCCACCGGCAACCCGCAGCGGCTGGAGGACGTGGAGAAGCACTACATCCTCGCGGTGCTGGCCCAGAATGGCGGCAACCGCGCGCGCACCGCCGAGCAGCTCGACATCGGCGTGGCGACGCTCTACCGGAAGCTCAAGCAGTATGGCCACCCGGAGGCGGCCCACTGAGACGTCAACGGCCCGGCGTCAGTTGAGGTACTGGTCGCGGTCGGGCCGGTCGTGCCGCACCACCTGCAGGTGCTTGGAGCGGCCCTTCAACTGACGCTGCAGCCGCCAGTGCTGCAGGTGCAGCCACAGCCGGCGCGGGTTGGCGCCACGCACGTAGGCGAACACCATGCACAGGCCCAGCAGGTCCGGTACCTGCGACTGCCAGCCCTGGGTAACGGCGGAGAGGACGACGAAGCCCGCGCCAATGCCGGCCAGCGCGTTGCCCGACAGCGGCAGGCCCCAGAAGTTCGTCTGGCCGCGGCCGATGGTGAGCCCGTACGCCACCCACAGCACCGACGTCATGACGTTGCCGCCCGTGTAGGCCTGCACCGTCGCGCCCGGCACGAACATGGCCAGCAGCGAAGTCACCAGGCCCGCGCTCACGGCGATGCCCAGCGCCACCATCAGCAGGCGCTTACCGCCCCAGATGGACTCCAGATAGCCGCCAATGGACCAGGTGATGATGGCGCCGAAGATGATGCCAATGGGGCTGGCCTCGATGAAGGCGTACGTCACCGGCTGCCAGAGGTAGAGCCCCCGGAAGACGAGGTCCGGGAACAGCAGCAGCAGGCCGCCGGACTGCGCCTTCGTCAGGTGGAACAGCACGGAGCCAGCCACCAGCGCCACCGCCAGCTTGGACGCCATGGTCTCCAGGCCGGGCAGCCCCATACCGCCGCCCCCGCCGCCGAAGCTCCGCATCGGTCGCATTCAGTACACCTTCCTCTCGTTGCTCAAGAGCCGTCCAAAGGTGGTGGAACACCGCTCGCTTCGCAACCCCAAACGACGAAGGGCGCCGCTCCCCGACACCGGGGAGAGCGCCCTCGAACACCCACGCTTCTTCAGCGGCGGCTCAGGCCTTCGCCTTGTAGAAGAGCGTGATGGTCAGACAGTGGAACTCCTTGTCGGAGGACTGCGTCACGACCCTGTCGACCACTTCGATGTTCGGGTTCTCCTTGAGCCACTTGGTGATGTTCTCACCCATGTTCTCGCGGTCACGCGCGAGCGTGGTGGAGAACACCTTGACGCCCGTGAAGCTTGTAACGCCCATTCCGACCCTCGTCTAAACCAGAGATTCTGGACGTTTACCCCGAGACGATTCCGCCATCAAGAATCGGGCCCGACAATCCGGCCCTTGCGCGTCCTGAACGCCCCACCCGTGGGGTGGGCCCCCGGGCCTCGCACCGAAGGCGAGGCCGGGGCCCCGGGACCTCAGCGGCCGCTGGCGGCCTTGCGCGCCAGGCAGGTGACCTCGTCCTTGCAGGCCGGGCCGATGCCTTCGGGGTGCGCTGTCAGGGGCGTCTTGTCGCTCTCCTCGACGCCACACACCACGCACTTGCGCTTGCGGTTGCGACGCTCCGCGCGGCGCTGCTCCGCGATGGCCTTGGCCCGCTCACGCGCGGTCTTCGCGTCCACCTCGTTGCTCATCTCACGTCCTGTTTGGAGGTCCTGTGCCATCAGAGCGCCTCGACGAGCACCGCGATGCCCTGGCCGCCACCGATGCAGGCGGACCCGATACCATAGCGGGCGCCGCGCCGCTTCAGCTCGTACACCAGGGTGGTGGTGATGCGCGCACCGGAGGCACCCAGCGGGTGGCCCACGGCGATGGCGCCGCCGTTGACGTTGGTGCGCTCACGCGGCAGGCCCAGTTCCTTCTCCACCGCGAGGTACTGCGGCGCGAAGGCCTCGTTGACCTCGAAGAGGTCGATGTCCGACAGCTGACACTCCGCGCGCGCCAGCAGGTTCCGGATGGCCGGCGCAGGGCCGATGCCCATGATTTTCGGGTCGCACCCGGAGATGCCCCAGTTGACGAGCCGGGCAATGGGCTTCAGGCCGTGCTGCTTCACGTAGCTGCCGGTGGCCATCACCATGGAGCCCGCGCCGTCGCAGATGCCGCTGGCCGCGCCCGCGTGCACCACGCCGTCCTTCTTGAAGACCTTGGGCAGCTTGCGCAGGCCCTCCACCGTCGTCTCCGGGCGGTTGTGCTCGTCGCGGGACACCACCGTCTCGCCCTTCTTCGTCTTCAGCGTGATGGGCGCGATTTCGTCCTGGAAGCGGCCCGCCTCCTGCGCGGCGGCGAAGCGCTTCTGGGTGAGGACGGCGTACTCGTCCACCTGGTCCTGCGTGAGCGCGTAGTCCACCGCGAGCTGCTCGGCGGTGAGCGCCATGGCCTGACCGGTGTAGCTGTCGGTGAGGGCCGTCCAGAGCATGTCCTCCAGGCTGCCCTTGCCCAGCGGCAGGCCCCAGCGGGCGCCGCGGATGACGTGGGGGGCCTGGCTCATGGACTCGGTGCCGCCCGCCAGCACGACGGAGGCCTGCTCGGTGAGCATCAGCTCGGCCGCCGTGACGAAGGCCTGGAACCCGGAGCCGCACAGCCGGTTGACGCCCAGCGCGGGCACGGGGACGGGCACGCCGGTGCGCAGGCCCACGTGGCGCGGCAGGTAGATGGCGTCAGCGCTGGTCTGCACCACGTTGCCGTAGACGACGTGCTGCACGTCCTCCGGAGACACCTTCGCCTGGGCGAGGGCCGCCTTCGCGGACTCCACGGCGAGGTCGGTGGCGCTGAGGTCCTTCAGGCTGCCCCCATAGGTACCGAACGGGGTGCGCTTGCCGGACAGGAAGTAGATTTCCTCGTTCTTGGACACGCTCTTCATGGTGGTCGTCTACCTACTCTCATGGGACGCGCGGTGCACGCGCGCCGTGACGTCGTGAGGTGTGGGACGGCGGCGTCAGGGCCCGCGCCGTCCGAAAAAGGCGCTGGCGACGATGGCAAGCGCGATGACCGTCCACAACAAACCCTGGAGGTTCTGTTTGCGGATTTCCTTGCGACCGAGCCCCTGGTACCAGGAACGCCCGGCCGCCACCCGGCCTTCCCAGGTGAAGTCACCGGTGGGCGCCAGCCCGTCGAGCCGGCGCAGGTGCGCGCGCAGCAGGCGCTCGGGCGGAGCGTCCTCCAGTGAACCGGACAGGTAGACGCCGGGGACCTCCAGCGCGGGGCGGCGGTAGTCGGCGGTGATGACGAAGCCCCCCGAGGCCAGCGGGGTGAGGAGGTACAGCCGGGGCACGCCCCCCTGCCCTGCGTAGAGCGTGGCGAAGACGCGCTCGCCAGGGTGCGCCCAGTCGTACGAGCGGGTGGCGCGCTGGAGGCGCGGCTTCTCCTCGTGGCTGCCCAGCGGCACGAAGCCCAGCGCCTGGAGCTGGTTGGCGCGGCCGGTCAGCTCCAGCGGCAGGTCCATCTGGTCGGCGGGGGCCTCGGGCTCCACCCGGACGCTGGACGGGAAGAGGAAGAGGATGCTGCGCCACAGGTTCATGGACAGCAGCACGAGCGCCAGCACCAGACCGGCGACGGCGATGCCCAGCTCGACGAGGACATTCATTCGGGGTGGACCTCCCGCTGCGCGAGGCGTCGCGAGAAGGAGGTCAACAAGGCGGGCCGACCGGAGACCATGGCTCCGGGACCCTAGCGGAAAGCGGCGCCCGCGTGCGCTGGCTTCCGCGCGTCAGCGCCGGGACGCGCTGGCCGGCAGGGTGCGCCAGCGCTCGACGGCCTCCGGGGTGAGGGGGTCCTCGCCCCGCAGGAACTGCTCCAGGTGCCCCAGCGAGTCGACACCGAAGAACAGCTCCTCGCCCGCGAGGTAGGAGGGCACGCCGAAGGCCCCCGCGGCCAGGGCCGCCTCGGTGTTGTGGCGGACCCGGTCCTTCACCTCCTGCGTCTGCGCCGCGGCGAGCAGCGCCTGGGCGTCCAGCCCCGCGGCCTGGATGGCGGCGCCGACCGTCTCGGGCGTCTCCAGCCCCGGACCGCCGCCCCAGGCGGAGGCGTACAGCGCGCTCACCAGCCGGTTCCGAGCCTCCAGGTCGTCGACCGCGGCCGTCACCCGCAGCGCGAGCAGCGGATTGAACGGGTGCGCTGGCGGCGGCCCGAAGGGCACGCCGAAGTCATGGGCGATGCGGAAGGTCTGCTTGAAGAGGTAGACGCGCTTGGGCGCCACTTCCGCGGGGCCGATGTTGCCCGTGGCATTGAGCAGGCCCGCGAGCAGCACGGGCACCGGCTCCAGGGTGCGGCCATGGCGCGCGGCGAGGGCCGGCAGGCGCGTCCAGGCCAGGTAGGCATACGGCGAGATGTAGTCCAGGAAGAAGCGAAGGGGGGCGTGGGACATGGCCCCAGTCTACCCATCCCCCACGCGCCGTCAGGGCACAGTGACAGTGCGTCACGAGGAGCACAGTGGCGCGGAATCAGGCGCCCTGTCGAAGCGTCTCCGCTGGGCGCTGGCGTGCGCCGGGAAGCCCCCGGCACCCCGCAACCGCGCAGCGTCGCGGGCACGCCTCGAACGGCCTGACGGAGCGCCTCGGACCAGGATTGGGGTGCGCCGCGAGGTCCTCGTGCCCACCTTCCGCCACGTCTGACACAGCGGCGTGAGCGCGCCTCGGCCGCCCTGGCAGGGCGCTTCGGGCCAGGGCTGGAGCGCGCCGCAAGGGGCCCGCCCCGCGCAGCGGTGGGCTTTCGACTCAAGCGCTCTGGCGGATATCCGCGGCCCGGCGCTGGAGTGCCCCGCGCAACAGTGGGCTTTCGACTCAAGCGCTCTGGCGGATATCCGCGGCCCGGCGCTGGAGCGCGCCGCGCAGCGAGCTGGCCTGCGCCAGCAGGCTGGAGGCCCGGGCGTCGGTGAAGGCCGCCTCCGCCGCCTCCAGCGCGGCCACGGTGGACTCCGCGTCCCGCGCGCGCTCCGCGAGCGCCAGCCGCACCAGTCCCACCTGGAGCACATTGCCCGTCAGCTCCGCCAGCGCGAGCGCGCGGCGCAGGTGCTGCAGGCCCTCCTCTCCGGGCAGCAGCGCGGCCAGCGCCCTGCGGGAGAGGATTTCGTCCCAGGGGTTGGCGAGCACCGGGTCCGTGGCCCGCACCAGCGCCGCCTCGGCGGCGTCCTGGGCCGCGACGAGGTTGCCCTGCTCCCGCTCGAAGCGGGACTGGTAGACGCGCAGCAGCGTCTCCATGCGGATGCCCGCCTCGCGCGCCGCCGCCAGGGCCGCCGGCAGCGACTGGCGAGCCGCCGCCGCGTCCTCGAAGAGCACATCCCGGCAGGCCTGGTACACGCGCAGGTGGCACTGGAGCCACCGGTCCTCGGGCAGCACCCGCGACAGCGCCTCGGCGCGGGCCACCACCGCGGCCACGTGCTCGTGCTCGCCGCGCTCCAGGTAGTACGGCGGCGTGAAGAGGGCCAGGTTGCGCTCCATCAGCCGGGGGTTGCCCAGCCGCCGCACCAGCTCCGTCTTCTCCGTGAAGGCCGGGACGAAGGCCGCGCCATCGCCCGTGAAGGCCGCGCGCGTCACCACCGAGAACAGATGGAAGCCCCGCACGTCCGTGAACCCGTGCGCCTCCGCCGCGGCGTACCCGTCGCGCAGCGCCTGCGCGTCCAGCGGCTCGCCGCGCAGCGCCAGGTTCAGGTTCATCATGTAGCCGCCCATGCCCAGCGCCCAGGCCAGCCGCCGGGGCAGCCGGCCCATCACCTCGCGCAGCCCGCGCAGCCGCTCCAGTTGCTCGTAGTGCGGCTCCAGCACGCCCGCGAAGCGGCCCGTGTAGGCGCACAGCTGCGCGGGCGCCAGCAGCGTCGCGGCGCGGTACGGCGACACCTCCGGCTGCTCGGCCCTCACACGCGACAGCAGCCCCGCCAGGCACTCCGTGCGCCCGACGCTGGCCAGCGCCATGGCCTGGAGGATGCGCAGCTCCGCCTGCTTCCAGAACACGTCTGCTGGCGTCGAGAACGCGTCCGCCTCACGCTCGCGGAAGAGCGCCTTCAGCGACGCGGGGCGCTCCGGCTCCGGCGCGGCGCACGCGGCCTCCAGCGCCGCCAACGCCTGCGCGCGGCCCTCGTCCAGGTTCACCGTGGCGGCCCAGTGGTCGCTCAGCCGCTGCGCGAAGGTGAGCGAGCTGGGCGGGTCGCTCGAGTAGCCCACCTCCACCATCGTCACCCAGATGCGCAGGAGCAGCCGGTCCCTGCCCGGGAAGTCCGGCGCGGCCTCCAGCAGCGCCGCCGCTTCCTTCAGCAGCAGCGTCGCCTCCAGCAGCGCCTGCGCCTCGATGGCGGCCCGGCCCGCGTCCAGCAACGGGCCGATGGCCAGCTCCGGCTCCGACGAGCGCAGGTAGTGCCACCCCACCGTGCGCGACAGCTCCGGCCGCGACGAGTGCAGCGTCTGGAGCGCCAGCGCCACGCGACCATGCGCCTCGCGCCGCTCCTCCTCCGGTGTGCTGTCGTAGACAGCCTGGTGCACGGTGTCGTGCGTGAAGACGTAGCGGCCCTCCACCTCCTGGAGGAACTGCCGCTCCACGATGCCGTCCAGCACCGCGAACAGCTCGCCCTCGGGCAGTCCCGCCAGCGCCCGGAGCATGGGCAGCTCCAGGCTGCGCCCCGCGGGCGCCAGACGGCGCAGGAGCGACACCTGCTCGGCCGGGGCGCTGCCCAGGCGCGCGAGCACCGCGTCATGGATGCTGGCGGGCAGCGGCCGCGTGTCCAACCCCTCGACGGCGCTCCACCGGCCGCCCACGCGCGTCAACGCGCCCTCCTCCACCAGCGCGCGCAGGCACTCGGTGGCGAAGAACGCGTTGCCGCCCGTCGTCTCGTGCAGCCGCGTGACGAAGGCCTCGGGCACGGCCAGGCCCGGCAGCGCCAGCTCCACCAGCGTGCGCACGTGCTCGACGGCCAGCGGCTCCAGGTCGAGGCGGGTGGTGATTTTCTCGTCCACCGTCTGGAAGGCCAGGCTCAGCCGGCTCAGCTCACCGGAGCGGAACGTGCCCACCACCATGCCGCGCGTGCCGTAGAGCGCGCGGATGAGGACGTTGAGCACCTCCAGCGTGGCGCTGTCCGCCCACTGGAGGTCCTCGAAGCACAGCACCAGCGTCATCCGCCGGCCCAGGGCCTGCACCCACTCGGCCAGCGCGCCGAAGAAGGCCAGCTTCTCCTCGCCCGCCACGGGGTGGGACTCACACGCGTCCGGCGTCAGGCCCGGGAGCAGCTGGTTCAGCTTGGGCGCCAGACGGTCCATCATCTCCGTCGGCGTCAGCGGCACCAGGCAGCGCACCGCCTGGACGATGGGCGTCAGCGGCGCCTGCCCTTCCGCGCGGCACTGACCGCGGCCGAAGGGCAGCTCCGCCAGCTTCGCCTGCAGCTCGAACTCCTGCAGCAGCCGCGTCTTGCCCACGCCCGCCGGCGCGCCGATGAGCACCGCGCGGGACTGGCCCCAGTCCGCCTCGGCCAGGCCGTTCATCAGCGCTTCCAGCTCCGCGGCCCGTCCTACCACCTCCGGTACGTGCAGGTAGCTGGAGCGCGCGGACAGCGGCTCCTCCGGCATCGGCTCGCCGCTGGCGTGGCAGAGCGCCTCCATCAGCTCGCTGGCGTCCTGGAAGCGCTCGCGCGGGTCCTTGGCCAGCAGCAGCAGGATGATTTCCTCCAGCTGAGGGTCCACCGGACAAATCGTGGACGGCCGCGGCGGCGGACGCGTCAGGTGGTCCGCCAGCAGCGCCGCCGGGGTGTTGCGCTTGAAGGGCAGCCGGCGCGTGGCCAGGTAGTAGGCCATCACGCCCAGCGAGTAGAGGTCCGCGCGCCCGTCGATGCTCGCGCCGCGCTGCCACTCCGGCGCCAAGTACTCCAGCGTGCCCTTGAGCCTGCCCGGGCTGGGCGTGCCCAGCTGGTGCATCACCCCGAAGTCCATCAGCTTCACCGCGCCGGAGCGGGTGATGCGGACGTTGCTGGCCTTGATGTCGCAGTGCACGTACAAGCGCGAGTGCAGGAAGGCCAGCACCTGGGACATCTGGATGAGCACCCGGTACAGCGTGGGCGTGTCCAGCGGCGACTCGCGCCCCAGCGAGCTCAGGTCCTGCCCGTCCACCACCTCCATGGTGATGAAGCGGTTGCCGGCCTCCGTCATGCCCCAGTCAAAAACCTTGAGCGTGCCGGGGTGCTGGAGCTTCTTCATCGCGAAGAACTCGTGCCGGAACATCAGCACCAGCTCCTCCGTCTTCCCGGCCGTCAGGCCCGCGGGGACCTGCATCTCCTTGAGCGCCACGCGGCGGTGTTCGTGCAGGTCCGACGCCAGCCAGATGCGGCCCATGCCGCCCTCGCCCAGCAGCCCTTCCACCCGGTAGCGGCCCGTCACCACCATGCCGATGGCCAGCGAGCGGCGCTCTCCGGCGCGCGCTCCCGGCAGGGTGATGGGCGTGCGGAGACGGTCCCCCCAGGAGCTCGGAGGCCGGCTGCGCTCGTCCAGGACAGCTGTCTTCTCCTCGTCGCTCACGAAGGGGAACCGGCGGGTTCAACGAAATGCGGAAGTTAATGGGATATCACGTTTCCTTGCGACAGGGACACATCATCGGTGCCAGTCCGACGTTGAGTGGAGCACCGCAGCCGGGCGCGACGTTGGCAAGCGTCAGGCAGCGGGAGCCCCGGTCGGACGTCTGCCGGGCAGCCCTGCCCGGCCCCTGGGCCGCGTGGGTGCACATCCTCCCTCGGAAACGCCGGCCGGGCCGGTCGGCCGCGAGGGTGACGGATGAAGCACGCGGGCGGGTGGAGGACGTGGTGGGTGGCCGGGGTGGGCGTGGCGGTGCTGACGGCCTGCCAGACCTCGGAGGAGGCGCCGCCTGAGCTGGAGGACGTCGCGGCGGCCACGGTGACGCTGGAGCCAGGGCACTGCGCGGGCGTGGTGGTGGAGGACGGCCGGCACGCGCTGACCGCCGCGCACTGCGTCGGGCCCGGGGACACCCGGGTGACGCTGTCTTTCCTCGACGGGCGCAGGCTGGCGGGCCGCTATGTGCACGTGGATCGCGGCCGGGACCTGGCCGTCATCCGCCTGGAGTCGCTGGCGCCGGTACGTCCGCTGGAGGTCGCCCGGGAGCTGCCCACGGCCGGAGCGCCCCTGGTGTTCGCTGGCCGCAATGACCGTCCCGGTGACCCGCAGGAGGCCCTGCTGGAGCGCCTGGGCCCATGCCCCTCGCTGCCCGAAGTGCCCGCGGCGCTCTTCACCACCGTCCGGGGCCGGCCGGGGGACTCCGGCGCGCCGCTGGTGGACTCCCGGATGCAGGTGGTGGGGCTGGTCCACGGCGGCGCGGCGTGCCGCATCGCCACGCCCACGGTGGGGATGGCCGAGGCCGTGACAACGCTCGCGCGCGGCGGGCCGGCCCTGGCGCGGCAGTCGCCGCCCCCGCCCCGCTAGCTCCCCCTCCCCTCGGAGGAGCCCGCGCCGGTTGCCCGCGGCGAAGCAGGCTCCGAACTTGTGACGGACAGGGCGCAGCGGACGCCCTCCCAACCCACGGAGACGGCACCATGGCCGGCAAGAAGGACACGGGCCCCCGGGACGAGCGCCCCAGGGACATTGGCGATGACCAGCAGGCAGGCTTCCACGCCGGGGAGAACTTCCAGCCGCGAAACCGGGGCCAGGTGGAGGATGCGCAGGACCGCGGCGCGGCGGACGTCGCGCGGCGGCTGACGCACGAGGCCGACGCCGTGCCCAATGCCGACACGCCCTGGGAAGCGCGCGTGGAGCGCGGCGAGGAGTGGACGTCGCAGGAGGTTCCAGAGCGTGAGGCGCGCGGCGACGAGGAGCCCGACTCCGCCGTCTCGCGTCAGGGCCTCGTCAGCCCACCTCCCGAGGAGTAGCCCCGTGCCGCGAGGGCCCCAACCCATGGGTGGAGGCCGCCCCCTCTTGCTCCAGGTGGCGCCTGAGGTGATGCTGGAGCCTTTCCGGGGGAGAGAGGGTGCACCGGGCACCGCCGGGCGGCTGCCTCCCTGAGAGTCGGGGTTTCGTGAAGCCGAAGGTCCTCATCGTCGAGAATTCATGGACGATGCGGGAGACGCTCCGTCTCCTGCTCTCCGGCGAGTTCGATTGCACCACGGCGGCTGACGGCGAGTCGGGGCTCCAGCTGGCCCTGGCCCACCCGCCGGACGTGCTCATCTCCGATGTGAACATGGATGGCATGGACGGATACGCGCTGTGCGGCCGGTTCCGCGCCGAGCCCACGCTCAAGCACATCCCCGTCGTCTTCGTCAGCGGCTATGCGCCTCGGACGGACGGGCCGCCCGACCAGCCCGTCCCGGATGCGTACCTCGTCAAGCCCGTGAAGCCGCCTGTGCTCATCGCCCAGATTCACGCGCTGCTGCGAAAAGAGAGGGCCGCCGCGCCGGCGCCGCCCGCCACGCAGTCCGTGTGGAAGAGCTGAGCTCCGTCTCTTCCCGCGGACCACCTCACCTCGCCCGAGGCCGCGCCTCCGTTCGCGGCGGAAGAACGGACGGCCACGTGCCACGCGGTTCGTGAGGAAGGGCTGAGCCCCGCCTCCTCCCACGGGCCAGCTCGTCCGATGCCGTGCCGCCATTCGCAGCGGAAGGACAGTCGGCCGCGTGCCACGCAGTCCGTGAGCGAGAGGTGAGCCCCCGCCTCGCTCCACGCCAGTTCGTCCGACGCCGTGCCGCCATTCGCGGCGGAAGGACGGTCGGCCGCGTGCCGGGCCCCCTTGGGTGCGGAACGGGCCGGTGGTCTCCAGCCGTTGTCACTCGAGAAGCGAGAAGCAGCCACGCGCGAGAGGCGGTGCGACATGATTCAACTCAAGCGGGCGTATGAAGCCGCGAGCAGCAAGGACGGCAGGCGCTTCCTCGTGGAGCGACTATGGCCCAGGGGAGTCCGCAAGACGGCGCTTCCCCTGGATGGGTGGCTGAAGGACGCCGCGCCCAGCCCGGAGCTGCGCAAGTGGTTTGGCCACGACCCGGCGCGGTGGTCCGAGTTCCGCCGCAGGTATGCCGCCGAGCTCGCGGCCCATCCTTCGGCCTGGCAGCCCATTCTCGAAGCCGCCAGGCATGGCACGGTGACGCTCGTCTACAGCGCCCACGACACCGAGCACAATAACGCGGCCGCCCTGCAGCAATTCCTCGAAAGCGAAGCGAGGGCCGCCCCGGCGAAGCCGACGCGAGCCTCGCGGCGGGGCCGGCAACGTCCACCGCCGCACTGACGCGGCTCAGCTCCCCCGGTACGTGGAATAGCCAAAGGGGCTCAGCAGCAGCGGGACGTGGTAGTGCTCGTCCGGCGCCGTGAGCTCGAAGACCACCGTCACCGTCGGGTAGAAGCCACGCACGCCGAGCGCGCGGAAATACGCCCCGGTGTCGAAGGTCATCCGGTAGACGCCGGGCTCCACGCGCGAGCCCTGGGGCAGGAAGTCGCGCACGCGACCGTCGTCGTTGGTGACACCGCGCGCCAGCGCCTTCCACTCCCCCGAGCCGCCTTGCAGCTCCAGGGTGATGGGGACGCCGGCCGCCGGACGGCCGCGGTGCGTGTCGAGGACATGGGTGGACAGGGTGCTCATGACGACAGCAGCTTCTCCAGTCGGATGCGGGTGATTTTCGCCTGCTCACCGGCCGCGATGCGCAGCTCCTCGTCCGGTGCGTTGTCCAGCCGCTCGCGCAGGAGCTCCAGCATCTCCGCCGCGCTCTTGCCCGTGGCGCACACCAGGAAGATGAAGCCGAAGCGGCGCTCGTACTCCGCGTTGCCGTCCGCCAGTCCCTGGAGCACGGCCTCGTCCGCGCCCTGCACCCCGCCCTGCTCCTGCGAGGACCACGCGGCGGTGGAAGCGAACTTCGCGCGCAGCTGGGACACGTCGCCAATGCGCGGGTGGTGGGTAATGGCCTCGCGCCAGTCATCCGGCCCCGTCTGCTTCCAGAGCCACGCCGATTCGGAGAAGAGGTGCTCGGCGTCGCGGAAGGGCCGCGCGCGCACCATGCCGTCCGCCCAGCGCGACGCGCCACAGCAGCGCAGCAGCTCCGCGCGGGCTTCCGACGGCAACAGCGAGTTGAGTCGCGTCAGTCCGCTGCTCATGTCGGCCGCCCGTGGACCCGCAGCCGGCTGACGCCGCCGTCGGGATAGATTTTCAGACGCACGTGGGTGAAGGGCCCCTTCGCCGCCAGCTCGGACTCGTAGAAGTGACGGTGGTCCGCCTGCAGCTTCGTGCGCGGCAGCAGCTCCGTCCATGCGATGTCATGCGCGTTGGCGAAGTCCACCACCGGCTCGCGCAGGTAGCAGCCCTCGATGGAGCACGTGTCCGGGTAGTTGCCCTTGAAGAAGGCCGTGTCCACCTCCACGCGCTGCACGGTGCCGGGGATGGCCAGCTTCACCACAATCCAGTCGAAGCCCGGCAGCACGCGCTTGCGCCGCGTCTCCCAGCCCTCGCCCATGTTGGCCGCGCGCCCCGGGAGGATGAGGTTGTCCTTGGGAGCGAAGAAGGCGTCGTTGCACGCCACCACCGTGCCGCCGTTCTCCGCCGCCGCCAGGTCCACCGTGCCATCCACACGCGACAGGCGCTCGAAATCCGGCCGCACCTCACCATGGACGCGGAAGCGGGCCACGCCGCCATCCGGGAAGATGTTGAGGCGCAGGTGTGTCCAGCGCTTGTCGCTGCCGATGGGGAACAGGTTGCGCGTGTCGCCCTGGAGCTTCAACTGCGGCAGGATGGGCGTCCACGTCGCCGCGGCCAGCGCCTCGGGCGTGGGCGAGTCCGCCATCTCCAGCGCATCCACCGAGGCGTACTCGGGGAAGTTGCCGAGGAAGTGGTTGGTGTCGATGTCCACGCCGCGCACGATGCCGGGCAGGCCGAGCTGGAGGATGCACCAGTCATGGCCTGGCACGCGCTTGCGACGCGTCTCCCAGCCGTCCATCCACTTGCCATTCTCCGTGAACTTGCCGGGGATGAAGACGCCCCGGCCCGGCTTCAGCAGGTTCTCCTTGACCGCGAAGAACTCATCGCTGGCCAGCAGCGCCCGACCTCCCACGTTCTCCGCGGCCAGGTCGATGAGCTCCGTGAAGGCAATGCGCAGCTTTCCCTCGTCGGGTGCGTGCATGATGTTTTGTCTCCAAAATGCTTCAAGCAGCGGCGCGCGTCGCCACGGGGCGGCGCACCCAGCGTCCCACCGGGCGCGGCAGCGGCTGGCCGCGCTCGAAAACCTTCGCCCCTCGCAGGAACGTCATCTCCACCACGCCCGTCAACGTCCGGCCCGCGTAGGGTGTTATCGGATGACGATGTAGCAGGCGCTGGGGCTCCACGGTGAACGAAGCGTCCGGGTCGAACACCACGAGGTCCGCGTCCGCGCCGGGCGCCAGCGTCCCCTTCACGCCGGCCAAGCCCACCAGCCGCGCGGGGGCCTCGCACATCC
Source organism: Pseudomyxococcus flavus (assembly GCF_050038885.1). Taxonomy (NCBI): domain Bacteria; kingdom Pseudomonadati; phylum Myxococcota; class Myxococcia; order Myxococcales; family Myxococcaceae; genus Pseudomyxococcus; species Pseudomyxococcus flavus. The sequence goes on from NZ_CP143624.1 coordinate 1,433,462, forward strand.
AGCGCACCAGGGACTCCAACCCCATCCCGCGCCGCTTCGCCTCGGTCCACACCGCCGGCAGGCTGAGCTGCAACGATGCGATGCCCCCCCACGCCGCGCCGAAGTCCCCACGCTCCAGGTGCTTCAGCGCGGGCGTGCACGGCGAGTGGTCCGACACCACCAGCTCGATGTTCCCCTCCGCCAGCCCCTGCCACAGCCGCTCGCGGTTCTCCGCCTCGCGGATGGGCGGCGCGCACTTGAAGTGGGTGGCGCCGTCCTCGATTTCCTCCGCCGTGAAGCTGAGGTAGTGCGGACACGTCTCCACCGACACGTCCAGGCCCTCGCGCCTCGCCTCGCGCAGCATGGGCAGCGCCTCCGCGGAGGACAGGTGGACGATGTGCACGCGACAGCGGTGCGCGCGCGCCAGCTCCACCATCATCCGGATGGCGTCGTTCTCCCAGCGCTTCGGGCGGGACTCCAGGTAGCCGCGGTACGTGCGCACATCGCCGCCGGGCGTGAGCCCCTCCACCGGCGACTCCAGCTCCGCGTGGACGATGAGCGGCACGCCCCGCCGCGCGAGGATGGGCATCGCCACGTCGAGCACCTCGCGCGTCGCGTGGGGGAACTCGTCCACGCCGGAGGGGCACAGGAAGCACTTGAAGCCGGCGATGCCCGCGTCGATGAGCGCCTCCAGCTCGCCCGCGTTGCCAGGGATGACGCCGCCCCAGAAGGCGTGGTCCACGTGGCAGCGCTGGCTCGCGGCGTCCGCCTTGAGGTGGAGTGCCTGGAGCGTGGTGGTGGGCGGCAGCGAGTTGAGCGGCATGTCCACCACCGTGGTGATGCCACCCGCCGCCGCCGCGCGTGTGGCCGTCTCGAAGCCCTCCCACTCGGTGCGGCCGGGCTCATTGATGTGCGCGTGGCTGTCCACGACCCCGGGCATCACCACCTTCTCGCCCACGTCCAGCACGGGCAGGCCCGAGGGGACCTCCGCGTGGGACACCACCGCGGCCACCTTGCCCTCGCGCACCACGACCGCCGCCTCGCGCACGCCTTCGCCCGTGACCACGCGTCGGCCGCGCACCACGAACTGCTCTCCACTCATGAATCGAATTCCTTCTCGTCGAAACTCGACAGGGACTCGAAGAAGGCGTCCCGGTCATCCAGATAGAGCTGCCGCGTCACGCCGGCCACCAGCCTGGGCAGGCCGTACTTCATGCCGGAGATGCTCGCGCCGCCGAAGCCCAGCGACAGCAGGCAGCCAAAGGTGAAGTTGAAGATGCCCTGGAGCCAGGGCGCCTGCCCCGGGTGCTTCTCCTGGAGCTCGAAGTGCGCGCCCAGGTACGGGTGGCGCAGCAGGTCCGCGTGCGCCTGGCCCTCGGGCGGCGTGAAGCGGTCCTCCCACAGCGCGATGTCGCCGTGCAGGCCGGCCAGCTCCGGGCGCAACGACAAGTCCGTCACCGTGCCGCTGCCGATGATGAGCTTGTCGAAGGTGAATTGCCCGTGGGGCGTGGTGACGCGCGCCTGGCCGTCCACGGCCTCCGCCGCGAGCCAGGGGCTGCCGCCATGGAGGTGGAACTGGGGAAAGGCCTTCGCGCGGCTGAAGGTGTCCGCGGGCGGAAGCTGCCCCATCTCGATGATGCGGTGGATGAAGCGCCAGCGGTCCGCGTCCGGCAGGTCCGCGTGGTGCTTGAGGAACCCCACGAACTCCGCCCAGCGGTACGGATTCACGTTGGGCAAGGTGTTGCGGCGGTAGAAGAGGTGCACCTCGCCCGCGCCGTGCTCCAGCGCCACGGAGGCGTTGTCGAAGGCGGAGGCCCCGGCGCCGAGCACGCCCACGCGCTTGCCTCGCAGGGCCTCGAAGTCGATGGCGTCACGCGTGTGCGCGTAAAGCTCGCGGGGCAGCCCGGCCACGACGGACGGCACCTCCCAGCGACCCGACCCGTCGATGCCCGTGGCCAGCACCACCTTGCGCGCATGCACCACCTCGGTGGTGCCCTCCCGCGTGTCCGTGAGCGGCACGCGGAAGCAATCATCCTCCGCGCTCCAGGCAATGGCCCCCGCGCGCGTGCCGCAGCGGACGGGAATGTCGAGCGTGCGGCGATACCAGTTGAGGTAGTCCGCCCACAGCTCCTTGGGAATGCGGACCACCTGCTCCCAGGAGCCCTCGCCGTGCAGCGCCTCGTACCAGGACTGGAAGCAGAGGTTGGGCAGGTTGTGGTCGGGGCCGGTCAGGTGCTTGGGCGTCCGCAGCGTGTGCATGCGGGCGAAGGTCTTCCACGGCCCGGCGAGGTCCTGCGCACAGTCGTCCACCACGAGCAGGTTCATGACGCGCTCGCGCATCAGCCCGAACGCGGCCGTGAGCCCGCTCTGCCCTCCGCCGATGACGAGCACGTCCAGCACGGACTGTCCATCCCGCGTCCGGCGCGGCAGCACCCACGGACGGCGCGGGTATTCGAGCTGCTCCAGGTCCTTCCGGATTCGAGCCTCCAGCGCGGTGAGTGCAGGGACGGACGGCAGCTCCACTGGGCTCGAGGGAACGCGCATGGCCCATATGGTACTCGCGCACCGCGTCAGTGAGCCAACAGGCCCCGGGAGGAAGGGGAATTGTCCGAAACCCCAAGGGTTCACTGGGGGTTACGTCACCTTCAACGCTTTCCCCACAGGGCCGCTTCGCTATGCTGCGCGCCCTTCGTTTCAGCCCGAGGTGAACCCGCGTGATCAACGCCCATACCCGCGTCCCGGCTCCGAAGAACGAGCCCGTCCTCTCCTACGCGCCCGGCACGCCCGAGCGCCGCGAGCTGCAGGCCACGCTGAAGCGCATGGCCGGTGAGCAACTCGACATTCCCGTCATCATCGGCGGCAAGCACATCCGCACCGGCAAGACGGACACGGTGCGCATGCCGCACAACCACGCGCACGTGCTGGCCACGCTGCACGAGGCCGATGCCAGCCACGTGGAGCAGGCCATCCAGGCCGCCCTGTCCGTCAAGGAAGAGTGGGCGCGCATGCCCTTCCAGTCGCGCGCCGCCATCTTCCTGCGCGCCGCGGAGCTGCTGGCCTCGCGCTACCGCCCCATCCTCAACGCCGCCACCATGCTGGGCCAGTCCAAGACGGCCCACCAGGCGGAGATCGACGCGGCGTGTGAGGCGGCGGACTTCCTCCGCTACAACGTCCACTTCGCCGAGCAGATTCTCGGCTGGCAGCCCGAGCCCGCCCCCCAGACGTGGAACATGACGGACTACCGTCCGCTGGACGGGTTCGTCTTCGCGGTGGCGCCGTTCAACTTCACGGCCATTGCCCTCAACCTGGCCACCGCGCCGGCGATCATGGGCAACGTGGTGCTCTTCAAGCCTTCGTCCACGGCGGCCCTGAGCGCCTGGTACATCATGGAGCTGCTGCGCGAGGCCGGCCTGCCCGACGGCGTCATCAACATGCTGCCGGGTGACGGCCCCACGGTGGGCAACCCGGTGATGGCCAGCCCGCACCTGGGCGGCATCCACTTCACCGGCTCCACGCCGACGTTCAACACCATGTGGCGCACGGTGGGTGAGAACATCTCCCGCTACAAGCAGTACCCCCGCATCGTCGGTGAGACGGGCGGCAAGGACTTCATCGTCGCCCACCCGTCGGCGGCCGACGACCTGGAGGCGCTCGCGGTGGCCATCGTGCGCGGCGGCTTCGAGTACCAGGGGCAGAAGTGCTCCGCCGCCAGCCGCGTCTTCATCCCCGAGTCGCTGTGGCCCAAGCTGAAGCCCCGCCTCCAGGCGCTCGTCAGCGAGATTCGCATGGGCGATGTGGCGGACTTCCGCAACTTCATGGGCGCCGTCATCGACGAGAAGTCCTTCAACAAGGTCTCCTCGTACATCGAGCTCGCGAAGAACGACAGCGGGGCCAGCATCGTCGCTGGCGGCGACACGGACAAGAAGCAGGGCTGGTTCGTGAAGCCCACGCTGGTGCAGCTCGACAGCCCCACGCACCGCATCCTCCGCGAGGAGATTTTCGCGCCGCTGGTGGGCCTGAATGTCTACCCGGATGCGAAGTACGAGGAGACGCTGCGCGAGGTCGACCAGGCCGCCTCCTACGCCCTCACCGGCGCCGTCTTCGCGCGCGACCGGAAGGCCATCGACACGGCGCTGCGCGAGCTGCGCCACGCGGCGGGCAACTTCTACGTCAACGACAAGCCCACGGGGGCCGTGGTGGGCCAGCAGCCCTTCGGCGGTGGCCGCGCGTCCGGCACCAACGACAAGGCGGGCTCGGCCCTCAACCTGGTGCGGTGGACCAGCCCCCGCACCATCAAGGAGACCTTCGTTCCGCCCGTGAAGGTGCCCTACCCCTTCATGGACAACGATCCGAACGAAGGCGCCATCTGAGGCGTCCATGAGCGGTCCGTTCCCCGGCATCGCAGGGCTGGACACGTACGCGCTGGTGGACGGCGGGTGCCGCGTGGAGGTCATCCCTTCACGCGGGGCCCTCGTCACCCGGATGTGCGTGGACGGCGACGAGGTGCTGTACCTCGACGAGGCCACGGTCGCGGACCCGGCGAAGAACGTGCGCGGGGGCATCCCCGTGCTCTTTCCCAACGCCGGGCCGCTGCCGGGGGACACCTATTCCGTGCAGGGCCAGCCGTACGCCCTGGCGCAGCACGGCTTCGCGAGGAAGCTGCCGTGGCGGGTGCTTCAGGCGGAAGCCGCGAGGCTGGCCGTGGGGCTGACCTCCAGCGAGGAGACGCTGCGTCACTTCCCGTGGCGGTTCGATGCGCGGCTGACCTTCTCGCTGACGGGCAAGCGACTGACGCTGGAGTTCGAGGTGGAGAACCAGGACTCGCGGCCCATGCCACTGCACCTGGGCTTCCACCCGTACTTCCACGTGCCGGATGCGGCGAAGGCGCAGGCGGGCGTGGAGACGGATGCCACGCGCGCGTGGGACAACCGGCGCAAGCAGGACGTGGCCTTCACGGGGCTGGCGCTCACCGACGACGAGGTGGACCTCCATCTGAGGGACCACTCTGCGGCAGGAACGACACTGGCGCGAGGGCCAGGACTCGGGCCCATCCGCCTGTCCTGGAGTCCGGAGTACCGCGTGCTCGTCGTGTGGACGTTGCGCGGGAAGGACTTCGTCTGCGTGGAGCCCTGGACCGCCCCCGCGGGCGCGCTGGCCACGGGTGAAGGGCTGATGCATGTGCCCGCCGGGGCACGGACATCGCTCCGGTTCGGTATCCAGGGCTGAGGCTCAGGCATCACGTCTCCTGTGGTGTCCCTACGGGGAGGCTACCGAGGTCCTTGGCCGGTGTAGGCTCCAGGGTGCAGCGCGTCCACGCGCCTGCGATGGAAGCGGGCTTCGCGCTGGAGTACGTCCAATGCGTGGCGTGAGAGTCGCAGCGGGCATCTCACGCCCAACGCGAGCTGCCCCCATCGCTCCGCCTCTCGCCCGAGCAAGCGTCGCGCGGTGCCGCCAACGAAAGCCATCCTCCTACGTCGTCAACGCGAGCAACTCGTTTCGCAACCATCGGCTGCGAGGGTCGCCGTCCGCCTGCCGGTGCCAGTAGACATGGAGCTCCAGCGGGGGCAGTGACAACGGCATCGGCAGGAGGTGGTTGCCCAGCAGCGAGTGCAGCTCCATCGCGCGCCGCCGAGGCATCGTCAGCAGCAGGTCCGAGTCCGCGACGAGCTTGAACGCCGCTTCGTAATGCTGGCAGCGGATGACGACATCGCGCTGGTAACCCAGGCGGCTGAGCACCAGGTCCTCCACGGCCAGCCCGGTGCGACGCGAGGACACCGTGACGTGCCGGGCCACCATGTACTTGCCCACGTCCAGCTTGCGCCTGCGCCGGCTCACCACGCAGAAGGTGTCCTTCAGCAACGAAGCCCGCTTCAGGTCCGCGCCCGTCTGCTGCTCCACGTCGATGGAGAGGTCGAGCCGCCCCGAGGCGAGGTCCCGCTCCAGCCGGGCCCTGTCGAGGCGGACGCTGGAGATTCGAAGCGCTGGCGCATGCTCTCGCAGGCGCGCGACGAGCAACGGGAGAATCGACGGCTCCAGCACGTCGTTCATCGCCACCGTGAAGTGGCCCACGTCGCGGCGGGGGTCGAAGTCACGGCTCCGATGAACGGCCTGCTCGAACAGGGCGAGCGCCTCGCGAATCTCCGGCGCCAGCCGCTCCGCGAACGCAGTGGGCGCCACGCCCCTGCCCTCCCGGACGAACAAGGGCTCCCCCAACTGCTCACGCAGGCGGGCCAGCGCATGGCTCACGGCGGACTGGCTGAGGAAGAGGACCTCCGCCGCCCGGGTCAGGTTCCGCTCCCGCAGCACCACGTCGAACACCCGGAAGAGGTTGAGGTCCAGCCGGGCCAGCCGCGCGGACTCATGAACTGGGCTCATGCGGACACATGACCAACATTCACTGGATGCATCAAGGCCACATCCGCAGGATGAAGGGTCACCGACAGGAGGACATGCGATGGACTTCGAGCCGAGTGAGCGAGGCAAGGACTACCTGGAGCGCGTGAAGCGCTTCATGGACGAGCACATCCTCCCCGCGGAAGCCCGCTACCACGAGGAGCTCCGCGCCACCGCCCAGGGCGGCGACTGGAAGACGTGGCGTGTGCCACCCGCCATGGAGGAGCTCAAGGCCAGGGCGAAGGCCCAGGGCCTGTGGAACCTGTTCCTCCCCGACGAGAGGCTCGGCGCCGGGCTCAGCACGCTGGAGTACGCCCCCATCGCCGAGGAGACGGGCCGCAGCTTCATCGCCCCCGAGGTCTTCAATTGCAGCGCCCCGGACACCGGCAACATGGAGGTGCTCTGGAAGTACGGCTCCGAGGCGCAGCAGGAGCGCTGGCTGAAGCCACTGCTCGCCGGCGACATCCGCTCGGTGTTCTGCATGACGGAGCCGGACGTGGCCTCGTCGGACGCCACCAACATGGCGGCCACGGCCATCGTCGATGGCGACGACGTCATCCTCAACGGCAGCAAGTGGTGGTCCAGCGGGCTGGGGCACCCGAACGCCAAGGTCGCCATCTTCATGGCGCGCACGCCCGACACCGGTGGCGACCGGCACCATCAGCACTCCATGGTGCTGGTACCGCTGGACGCGCCAGGGGTGAGCATCCGCCGCATGCTGCCCGTCTACGGCGACTACGACGCCCCGCACGGTCACGGCGAGGTGCACTTCGACAACGTGCGCGTGCCGCGCGACAACGTCATCGCCGGACCGGGGATGGGCTTCGAGATTGCCCAGGGCCGGCTCGGTCCAGGGCGCATCCACCACTGCATGCGCTGCATCGGCGCGGCGGAGCGGGCGCTGGAGCTGATGATTGACCGGGGCATGAAGCGCACCGCCTTCGGGAAACCACTACTCAACCTGGGCGGCAACCGCGAGAAGGTGGCCGAGGCGCGCATCGCCATCGACCAGGCGCGCCTGCTGACGCTCTACGCGGCCTGGAAGATGGACCAGGTGGGAGCGCTCGGCGCGATGAGCGAAATTTCCGCCATCAAGGTCGTCGCGCCGAATGTCCTCCAGAAGGTAGTCGATGACGCCATCCAGCTTCACGGCGGCGCCGGGGTGTCCCAGGATACGCCGCTGGCTGGCTTCTTCGCCCAGGCGCGCAGCCTGCGCCTCGCGGATGGGCCGGACGAAGTGCACAAGGGACTCATCGCCCGCATCGAGCTGTCGAAGCGGGGCTTCTCCCGGAGCTGATTGCCATGGCCAATCAACGCATCTTCATCACCGGTGGTGCCAGCGGTCTTGGGAAGGCCATTGCCTTGCGCTTCGCTCGCGCGGGCTGGAAGGTCTGCATCGCCGACGTCAACGACGCGCGCGGCGACGAGGCCCTCCGGGAGCTCTCCGCCCTGGCGCCCCAGGCCCACTACCAGCGCTGTGACGTGCGGCGCGAGGAGGACCTCCTGGCCGCGAGGGACTGGCTCATGTCCCAGTGGGGCGGCGTGGACGTGGTGGTCAACAACGCCGGCGTCGCGCAGGCGGGCGCCATCGAGGATGTGTCGCTCGAGGACTGGCAGTGGATCATCGACATCAACCTGCTGGGCGTGGTGCGCGGGTGCAAGGTGTTCACCCCCACCTTCAAGCAGCAGGGCCATGGCCACATCGTCAACGTGGCCTCCATGGCGGGGCTGCTCGATGTGCCGCTGATGAGCAGCTACAACGCGACCAAGGCCGCGGTGGTGTCGCTGTCGGAGACGCTGCACAACGAGCTGGCGGAGCACGGCATCGGCGTCAGCGTCGTGTGCCCGTCCTTCTTCAAGACGAACCTGGGCGACTCGCTGCGCACCACGGACCCGCGGCTGGGGGCCACCATGGCGCGGCTGCTCGAGCGGTCGGCCATCACCGCGGACGACATCGCCAACGACGTCTTCACCGCCGTGGCCCAGCGCGGCTTCTACGTCCTGCCCCACGCGGACGGCCGCAGGGCGTGGGCGATGAAGCGCCTGCTGCCGCGCGAGGTCTATGCGTGGGTCATGCGCCGGAACACGCGGGGCATGCGCCCCGGCTCGCGTTCGAAGGCCAGCTGAAGAAGGGAAAGCCCTGTCATGCCACCGACCGCCACCATCGACCCTTCCGGTGCCGTGCGTCCGGGCGAGGAGCTGAACGTCCCGGCCGTGGATGCCTGGCTCAAGGCCCAGGTCCCCTCGCTGGAGGGCACGCCGGAAGTCACGCAGTACGCGGGCGGCGCCTCCAACTGGACGTACCGCCTGAAGTACGCCAACCGGGACCTCATCCTGCGCCGGCCTCCCGCGGGGACGAAGGCGAAGTCGGCGCACGACATGGCCCGCGAGTACACGGTGCAGCAGGCCCTCAAGCCGGCCTACCCCGTCGTGCCCACCATGGTCGGCCTGTGTCAGGACCCAGCGGTGCTGGGCAGCGACTTCTACGTCATGGAGCGCATCGAGGGACTCATCCCTCGCAAGCACCTGCCCCGCGGCCTGTCGCTGGACGCGAAGCAGACGCGCGAGCTGTGCCTCAACGTCATCGCCAAGCTGGTGGAGCTCCACGCGGTGGACCCGGCGGCGGCGGGGCTGACGTCGCTCGGCAAGGGGCCGGGCTATCCCACGCGGCAGGTGGAGGGCTGGTCCGCCCGCTACGAGAAGGCGAAGACGTGGAACGTCGCCAGCTTCCGCTACGTACGCGACTGGCTCAAGGCCAACACGCCGTCGGACCTCGCGACGTGCGTCATCCACAACGACTGGCGCTTCGACAACGTGGTGCTCGACCCGGGCGAGCCCACACGTGTCATCGGCGTGCTCGACTGGGAGATGGCGACCCTGGGCGACCCGCTGATGGACCTGGGCAGCGCGCTGGCGTACTGGGTCCAGGCGGATGACGATGTCCTGATGCGCTCGACGCGGCGCCAGCCCACGCATCTGCCCGGCATGCTCCGGCGTGAGGAGGTCGTGGAGTACTACCTGGACCGCACCAGGCTGAAGCCCGCCAACTGGACCTTCTACGAGGTGTTCGGCCTCTTCCGCCTCGCCGTCATCGCGCAGCAGATCTACTACCGCTACCACCACAAGCAGACGCGCAACCCGGCGTTCAAGAACTTCTGGGTGCTGGTCAACTACCTCGGCTGGCGCTGCCACCGGCTCATCCGGAAGGGGGCTCGCTGATGGGTGTGGTGTACCTCGTCCGGCATGGACAGGCCTCGTTCGGCGCGGCGAACTACGACCAGCTCTCCGAAGCCGGCTTCGAGCAGGCCCGGGTGCTGGGAACGGCCCTCCGCGAGCGGCTGCCGCGTGTGGATGCCGTCGTCACGGGAACCCTCGCGAGGCACCGGCAGACCGCGGAGACATGCCTCGCGGCGCTCGGGTGCGAAACCGCCTCCGTGCAGACCGCCGGCTTCGACGAGTTCGACCACGAGGACATCGTCGCCCGCCACACGCCGCGCTACGCGGACCAGGCCGTGCTGCGGGAGGAGCTGTCGCGGATGGAGTCGCCCCGGCAGGCCTACCAGGCGCTCTACATGGAGGCCGTGGCCCGCTGGGTCTCGGGCCAACATGACGCCGAATACCCGGAGCCCTGGTCCGTGTTCCGGAAGCGCTGCGTCGGCGCGCTGGATGCGCTCATCGAGCAACTGGGCCCATCGAAGAACGCGCTCGTCTTCACATCCGGAGGCCCCATCACCGCCGTCTGCCAGGACCTGCTCCGCATCCCGGACGAACATGCCTTCCGCCTCAACCTGACGCTGGCGAACTGCGGCCTCACCAAGGTCATCTACAGCGCGCGCGGCCGGTACCTGTCCACGCTCAACGAGCACGGGCACTTCGAGGGCGCACAGCGCGCCCTGCTCACCTATCGCTGAGCCGCGCTGTGCTGTTCGAGCGTGGGCCGGGCCTCGCGCTCGAGGTGGGGCTCAGCGCCGGCGTACCGCAGGTCCTCCCACGCCAGCATCGCCCGCTTGCGCGCGGCCCCCCAGCGGTACTCACCGAAGATGCCCGTCTTGCGCAGCACGCGGTGGCAGGGAATCAGGAGCCCCACGGGGTTGTCGCCCACCGCCGAGCCCACCGCGCGCAGCGCCTTCGGCTTGCCGATGGCCCGTGCCAGGTCCTCGTAGGTGGTCACCTCTCCGGGCGGCACGCGCAGCAGCGCCTGCCACACCTGCACCTGGAAGGGCGTACCCCGCACCAGCACCGACAAGGGCCGGCCCGCCGCGCCGGGGCGCCGCACCTGGAAGATGCGCTCCATCCACGGCGCCGTGTCCTCGGCGGACTCCACGAACGTGGCGCGCGGCCACTCGCTCCGCAGTGAGGCCACCGCGTCCACCTTCGACGTCCCCGTGAGGAAGTGGAGCCCGCAGATGCCGCGCTCGCAGACGGCGAGGAGGCAGTCGCCGAACGGCGACAGGTGGGCGCCGTAACGCACCGTGAGTCCCTCACCACCCAGCTTGTACTCTCCGGGCGTCATCGCCGTGAGCGTGACGAAGAGCTCATGCAGCCGACCGCTGCCGGAGAGCCCCACCTCCAGCGACGTCTCCAGCACGCTGCGGCGCTCGGCCAGCAGGCGCTGGGCCGAGCACAGCGTGTGGACCTGCACGAAGCGCTTGGGACTGATGCCCGCCCACTGGGAGAACAGCCGCTGGAAGTGGAAGGCGCTCAAGCCCACGTGCGCGGCGGCGTCTTCCAGGGACGGCTGCTCGTGGGCGTGCGCGTCGAGGTAGAGGATGGCCTGTTCGATTCGAGCGTAGTCGCTGGACGCCATGCCGATGCTCCCGGTGAGGTGCTTCCAGGCCTCGGTATGTCCGCGGGCGCACGCAGCGGCAACCCGGTTCTTGCGCCATCCCCGCACGTCGGGCTGAAACAACCCCAGGAAAGGAGTTCCATGCTCACGGAGGAAGACATCCTGGCCGCGGAGGAGGCGCTGAGACAAGCGATGCTGTCGAGCGACGTCGCCGCGCTCGACGCCCTGCTCTGCGACGACCTCCTCTTCGTCAGCCACACCGGGCAGCTCTTCGACAAGGAAGCGGACCTGGCGCCACACCGCTCGGGGGCGCTCCGCCTCACGCGGTTGGACATCCGCGAGCAGCAGGTGCGCTACCTCTCCGCGGGTGCCGTGGTCGTCGTTCGTGCCGCGCTATCCGGAGAGTTCCAGGGAGCCCGCTTCGAAGGAGACTTTCGCTACACGCGCGTCTGGCAACTCGTGGAAGACGCGCCCCAGGTGGTCGCGGCGCAGTGCACGGCGCTGGTGTGACGTCTTCCCGCACGGTGCCAGCACACACGCACGCGCTGGCATGTCCGGCGGGTCGGCTTGACTCCTGGAAGACGACCGCTTATCCGTTGTCGCGATGACGTCTCTTCGCGCCATGTGTCGAATGTCGATGCCGGGTGGGCTCATGCCCGCCAGGTTCGGCTGACGTCCGTCCGACCCTGGCGAGCCATCGAGCCCATCCGCCCGCGAGGGTTGGTGGGCTTCGTCGTTTCTGGACGCGCGCTGCCCTCGCACATCCCCCACCGAGGAGCAGCGCCCCATGAGTACGTCCAACGAACGTCCCTTGCACTTCGACACGCTGGCCCTGCACGCAGGCTACACGCCCGCCCCCACCGCCGGCGCACGCGCGGTGGCCTCCGGACAGGCCGCGGAGGCGCTCGCCATCCTCTGACGGCACGCCGTCACCTCTCCTGGAGCGTTCCCGTGCCCACCGCCTCTCTCACACCCACTCCGCGCCTCTTCGACGTGTCCCTGCCCGACCTGACGCTGGAGGCAGGCGCCCGCGTCACCCAGCACCTCGTGCGAGGCTGGTGGTGGGGCCCCGAGGACGACCTGCCCTGGCTCCACGCGCGCGCGCGTGTCCTCTCGGACGACGAAGCCCAGGCCAGCGCACTGCGCGCGGTCCGCCGCACCGTGGCCGAGCAGGCCGCGCAACATTCCCGCGCGACGGAGGTCCGGCGCCGGGGCCCGGCCCGCGCGTCCGTGCCCACGGTGCTGCTGGTGCACGCGCTCACCGGCGACATGCGCGCGGGCGGCAAGGGCGGCTGGTGGGAGCCGCTCATCGGCCCGCGCCGCGTGCTGGACCCGTCCCGCATGCGGCTGCTGTGCTTCAACAACCTGGGCTCCTGTTACGGCACCACGGGCCCGGCCGACGAAGGCTTCCCCCGCCGGACGGACGATGCGCGCTTCGGCCCACCGCTTCCGGTGGCCAAGGGCGACCTGCGCCAGGACGAGCACCGCCTGCCGGCCACCCTCACCCCGTGGGACCAGGCGCGCAGCATCCTGCTGGCCCTGGACGCGCTGGACGTGGACGAGGTGGCGCTCGTCACCGGCGGCTCCCTGGGTGGCATGGTGGTCCTCTGCCTCGCGGCCCTCGCGCCGGAGCGCTTCATCCGCATGGCGCCCATGGCCACCACGGAGTCCGCCAGCGCGTGGGTGGTGGGCCTCAACCACGTGGCGCGGCAGGCCCTGCTGATGGACCCGGGCTTCCCCGAGTCGCCCCGCCGGGGCCTGGAGCTGGCGCGGCAGCTCGCGATGCTCACCTACCGCGCGGAGCCCGGCCTGGAGGCGCTCCAGGGCCGTCCGGCGGAGTGGTCCTCACGCGCGCTGCACCCCATGCACAGCTACCTGGAGTACCAGGGGCAGAAGCTGGAGGCCCGCTTCGACGCGCGCGCGTACCTGGCGCAGCTGGGAGCGATGGACCACCATGACCTGTCGCGCTTCCCCGGCGGCGGCCTGGCGCGCATCCGCGCGAGCGCGCTGTGCGTGGGCATCGACACCGATCAGCTCTTCTTCCCCAGTCATATGGCCGCGCTGGCCCGGCGGCTGCGGGAGCGGGGCGTCCACGCCGAGCACGCCACGCTGACCAGCCTCCACGGCCACGACGGCTTCCTCCTGGAGTGGGACGCGATGGCCACCCTGCTTTCCCGGGCCCTGTCGCTGCCCACGGCGAAGGAGGCCCAGCGGTGGACGGAGGCGCCCGCGCGGGCCCCGGCCCTCAGCTCGCCTTGCGCGCCGAAGGCGTAGGCGCCGGCACCGGGTCGTGGTGGGACCAGAGCGGCGGCTCGGCCTCGTGGGTGAAGGCGCGCAGCCGCCGGTACTCCGGGTAGGAGGCCTGGAGCGACAGCACGTCGCCGGGCCGGATGACCTCGTCTCCGACCGGATGGAGCCGCTCCTCCCCATCGCGCTGCAGCGACAGCGCGAGGCAGCCGAACCGGTCCCGCACCTCGGAGATGGTGAGGCCCGGCAGGCCCTCGCGCGCCTCGAAGAGCGAGACGACCATCAGGTGCTTCGCCAGGTGGAAGGAGTGGACGATGCGCGGGTCCATGGCCGCCAGCGCCATGGCCGGCGCCGCCAGGGACGAGCTGGAGAGCGCCTCCGCCTTGAACGTCTCGCGCACCTTGCCGCTCAGGTCATCGTCGAACAGGCGGATGACCACGCGGATGTTCGGGTTGAGCTTGCGCGCGTCCAGGGCGATGTTGAGGTTGGCCAGGTCATCATCCGTGGCGCAGACGATGGCGGAGGCGTCCTTCACGTTGGTGCGCGGCAAGCACAGCGGGCTGCGGGTGTCGTCGATGAGCAACGGCACCAGCTCGTCACGCAAAGCGGACACGAAGGCCGCGTCCTCGCGCTTCTCCACCACCACCACTTCCTTGCCCATCTCCCGCAGCTGCGTCACCACGCGGTAGCCCACCCGCCCCGCGCCACACACCACGACGTGGCCCTTCATCGTCTCGGAGACCACTTCAATCCACTCCTTGTCGTTCTTGTGCCGGGCGAAGAAAAGGTAGGCGAAGCGCACCACTCCGTCAGCCACCAGGGCAATCCCCGTGGGCGGAATCACCAGGTTGAGCAACTCCACCAGCCAGTCATTCACGTAGGGCAGTGAGGGCTGGCCGTAGAGCAGGAAGTAGGTGTGGTGCAGCGCCTCGCCGAAGTCGATGCGCTCGCCCTCCGGCCCCCGGAAGCGCCAGTGGAAGAGCGCCGGTCCGCCCACGAACAGCAGGACGGACAGCACCAGCGTGGTCCGGAAGCGCCGCGTGAGCGCTCGCAGGTAGCGCAGGTTGGCCCGGAAGTGCCGGCGGGACGGCTTCATGGAGGCTCCTCGACTACGACGCCGGGGTGATGCCTGTTTCCGCCTCGTTTCGCGCGCGACGCCGCTCCACCATCCACACCAGCAGCACGCCCAGCTCGTAGCAGAGCAGCATGGGGCCGGCCATCAGCGACAGGTTCACCACGTCCCCCGTGGGGGTGATGATGGCCGCCGCGATGAGGCACACCACGAAGGCGTGACGCTGGTACTTGAAGAGCCACGTGGACTTCACCACGCCCACCACGCCCAGCAGGGCCATGACGAGCGGCAGCTCGAAGATGACGCCGAAGGCGAGGATGAGCAGCAGCACCAGCGAGAGCTGCTCGTGCATGGACAGCATGGGCCGCGTCCACCGCGCCGCCTCGTGCGTCGCGTGCGCGGTGGCCAGCTCCTTCTCCAGCCGCCACAGCCCCGCCAGCTCCTCCGAGCGCGTGGGCGCGATGCCGGCCAGCACGCTCGCCGAGCCGTCCATGGCCACCGCCGCCGCCGCGAAGTCCTTCTTGTCGAAGGCCGCCACGGCCTCCATGCGCTTCTCCAGCGCCTGCCGCAGCACGCCGCGCGCCTGGGCGCCGTAGCCCACCGACGCCGCGTCCAGCAGCCGCCCCAGGCCCTCCAGCCGCGCCGTCATCTCCACGCTGGCGGCGGGCGCGGCCTCGGGCTCGGGCGACTGCCCCTCGCCGTCGGCGCGCAGCGCGGTGCTCGTCGCCTTCGCGATGCGGCCGGCTTCCTCCGCCTCGCCCAGGCGCAGGAAGCGCAAGGCGTCATCCGCGCGCAGACGGGCCGAGTCGAGGCGCTGCTCCAGGGCGAGCGTCTCCTCCTCGTTGAGGAGGAAGGTGAACATGGAGGGCAGCACCGCGAAGTAGCAGAAGGCGGCGCCGAGCAGGAAGGCGATGGAGCCGAACGCCACGAAGGGCGCGGCGAAGCGGCGCTCCTCCGGATACAAGCCGGGCGAGACGAAGCCCCAGATCTGCATCAGGATGACGGGCGTGGTGAGGAAGATGCCGCAGTACACGCCCACCTTCATGAGGACGTTCAGCTCCTCGATGCCGGACGTGTAGATGAGCGCGCGATTCTCGGGCGGCAGCGCGTCCAGCACCGGCTGCATGAGCAGGCCGAAGATGGGCTTGGCGAAGACGAGCGAAATCGTCCCCAGGACGGCCACCGCGATGGTGCACCGCAGGAGACGGGTGCGGAGCTCCGTCAGGTGCTCCGCCAGGCTCATGCGCAGCTCGGGGTCTGACTGGATGGGCGGGGGGCTCAGGGCTCAGCTCCGTTTCGGGGCGTTGCGCGCCACCGTGCCTGGAATGGGCGACAGCGTGGGCGTGGTGGCAGAAGAAGTGGCCGGCTCCTGCGGCGCCTCGACGGGGTCCACGGCCGGCTCCGGAGCCGCCGCCTGGGCGGGCCCTTCCCCCGGCGGGACGTTGGAGGCGTCCACCTCGCGAGGCCCGCTCGCATCCATCTCCAGCACCTGCGTGGACGGCTGCGGAGCGGACGCCGCATCCCCCTGCGGCGCCGCGCCCTCCGCGGCGGGCGGCACGGGCGTCTCGGGGCCGGCGATGGACGCAGGCGGCTGGACGGGCAGCCGCGTCCCCGGCCGCACGGGCGCGGCGGGCGGCTCGGCGATGTCCTGGTCCATGGCGTAGAACTCGCGCTCCACCACGTTGCGGACCTCGTCCGTCTGGCGGCGGAACTCGCGCACGAACTTGCCGATGCCGCGCGCAAGCTCGGGCAGCCGCTGCGGCCCGAGAATGAGCAGCGCGGCCACCAGGATGAACACCATTTCGCCTGCGCCGATGTTGAACATTTTTCCTGACGCGCTCCCCGGGGCAGCCGGTTTATCGCGCCCCGGGGATACGGGCGCAACCGTTCGTCGCGCCAAAGCGCTTGTCCGCCGCCCGGAATGGGCGGCAGGCAACCCCTGGGCGCCCTTTCATACTACGCGTGAGGATCCGCCCCGGGCGAGAGCGGAACCGCCCCTCCTTCCGAGGGAGCCAGCGCCAGCGCCTGCGCCTGCTCGCGGCGGCGCACGCGCCGCTCCACGACCCACAACATGGCGGGGAGCAACAGCGTCAGCGCCATGGACACTCCGGCCGCCTCGGCGATGCCACCCAGGGTGCCGTCTGGCAGGTCCGTCAGCAGCCGGGCGCTGAGGAAGGCGCCCAGGGCGGTGGCCAGGTGCTGGACGGCGGACTGGAGCGACATGAAGCGCGCGCGCACCGCGTTGTCCGGCACCCGTGACGTCAGCGTGTGGTACGCGACGTTGCGCATCCCCATGGCGACCATGAAGGCCGAGAAGATGACGGGCACCGGCATCCACGCCGGCAAGGCCATGAAGCCCACGTAGGTGGACAGCAGCACCAGCACCGAGCCCACCGTGCCCACCACGAAGGGCCCGAAGCGGTCCACCATGGGACCGGCGACCCGCAGCGTGACGAAGCTGGCGATGCCGCCGACGAAGTACGGCAGCCAGAGCAGGTCGCGCGGGTAGCCCACGTTCTGCTGCAGGTAGGCGGAGAGGTTGGGGATGAGGATGAAGCCGGCCATCATCACCACCGCCGTCATCAGGTAGGAC
Source organism: Pseudomyxococcus flavus (assembly GCF_050038885.1). NCBI lineage: Bacteria > Pseudomonadati > Myxococcota > Myxococcia > Myxococcales > Myxococcaceae > Pseudomyxococcus > Pseudomyxococcus flavus. The sequence continues at coordinate 1,450,532 of NZ_CP143624.1, forward strand.
CACTGGATGTCCCGCTGACTCAGCAGCTCCAACATGCCCACCTGACGCCGGGTTCCGGCGTCCGCCTCCAGGTGCCCTCGCACGGGCGGCAGGTAGAAGATGGCGCCCAGCACCACCACCAGCCCCAGGGCGGCCACGGCGAAGAAGGGCACGCGCCAGCCGCCGAACTCGGCCAGCTTCAGCGCCATGGGCACCCCCGCCACCGAGGCCACGGAGAAGGCAATCATCACCGTCCCCAGCGCACGCCCGCGCCGCGCCACGGGCACCAGCTCCGCGACGATGGACAGCGCCAGCGACGTGGCCGGCCCGCCGAAGATGCCCGCCACCACGCGCGCCAGCAGCAGCGTGGGCAGCCCCGTGGCGAGCCCACCCGCCGCGGTGGCCACCACCAGCCCCAGCATGGCCACCGCCAGCGCCTGGCGCCGGTCGAAGCGGTCCAGGAAGTAGCCGCCCACGAGCCCCGCCACGCTGGCGGCGGCCGTGTACGCGCCACCAATGGTGCCGATATGCGACGACGCGATGCCCAGCCCCTTCGCGAAGTCCGGGCCCAGCGGCATCACCATCACGAAGTCCAGGATGTTGACGAACTGGACCGCGCCGATGAGGGCCACCACGGCGCGCTCGGAGACCTGTCGTTGTGTCGGCATGGAGACGTGTCTACACCCGGAAGCGGCGGACCTCCGCACGGAGGATTTCCGCCTGCCGCTGGAGGTTGTCGATGGCCTCCTCCAGCTGCTTCACCGAGCGCGTCTGGTGCTCGGACACGCCCTTGATGGTCTCCACCGCCTTGAGCACCTGCTCGCTGCCCTTCGTCTGCTCCTTCTGGGCGCGGTTCAGGTGGGTGACCATCTCGTTGATGCTCTCGATGGAGCGCGTGATCTGCCTGCTGCCGTGCGCCTGCTCCTGGCTGCTGCGCTGCACGTGCGCGGTGAGCGCCTTCATCCGCTCCGCGCTCTTCATGATCTGCTCGCCGCCGCGGGCCTGCTCGTTGGAGGCCTTGGAGATCTGCTGCACCGACTCGCTGATGCGGTGGATGGAGGCCGTCACCTGCTTGCTGCCGCGCGCCTGCTCCACCGTGGCGCGGGCAATGGCCTTCACCATCTGCGTGGACTTCTGGGTGCTGTCGTTGATTTTCCGCAGCGCCCCTTCCGCCTCGCGGCCCAGCTGCACGCCCTCCTCCACGCTGCGCACGCCCTGGTTCATCACCACCACCGCGTGGCGGCTCTCCTCCTGGATGCTGCGGATGAGCTCGGCAATCTCCTTGGTGGACGCGCCGGTGCGCTCGGCCAGGTCCTTGATTTCCTCGGCCACCACCGCGAAGCCCTTGCCGTGCTCGCCCGCCTGCGCGGCGATGATGGCCGCGTTGAGCGCCAGCAGGTTGGTCTGCTCCGCCACGTCGTCGATGACGTTGAGGATGTTGCCAATCTCGGAGATGCGCCGGCCCAGGCTCTCGATGACGTTGGCCGCGGTGCGGCTCGTCTCCTTGATGCGGTCGATGCCGCTGAGCGTCTTGCGCAGGGACTCCACGCCCGTCTGGGCATCCTCGAAGACCTGCTCGGACAGCCGCGCCGTCTCCTTCGCGTTGGCCTCCACCTGGCCGATGGCGGCGTCCATCTGGCTGATGGCCGAGGACGTCTCCTCCGTGGAGGCGGAGAGCTCCTGGATGTTGGTGGCCACCTCCTTGATGGAGAACGTCATCTCCTCGATGGCGCTGGTGGTCTCCTCCACGCTGGCGGCCATGGCCTGGACGTTCTCCGCCACCTCGTCGTTGGTGGCGGCCATCTCCATGATGGAGGAGCTGCTCTCCTCGGCGCTCTGGTAGAGGACCTCCACGTTCTCCGCGATGCCGCGCAGCGAGGCCATCATCTCCACCATGGAGGACGACGTCTCCTCCACGCGCGCCTGCACCGTGCCCGCGCCGGACGACACGGTGGTGCCGGTGCGGTGAATCTGCTCCACCACCCCCGCCACCACGTCCGACACGCCGCGCACCCGGCCCAGCGTGTCGCGCCAGCTCTGGGCAATCCGGTTGAGCGCCTCGGCGAGCTGCCCCAGCTCGTCCTGGGTGCCCACGTCCACGCGCCCGGTGAGGTCCGCCTCCGCCAGCCGGCGCGCCATGCCCATCATCGCGTCCAGCGGCACCAGGATGAACGCGCGGGAGATGAAGAAGGCCACCAGCAGGAACAGCGCCAGGCCGATGCCGAACGCGAGCAGCACCAGGTGGCGCAGCTCGGTGACGACCGCGTCCAGCTCGGCGTTGTCGAGCACCACCAGCACGTGCCCCGCCACGCCGCCCGACAGCGTCACCGGTCGCGCCACGGTCCGGTCCCCGTTGGCGAAGCGCAGGCCGTCCAGCGGCGCGCCCTGCCGGGCCTTCAGCTCCGTCAGCAACCACTCCGGCGGTTTCGACGGATGGGTGGCCAGCACCTGCCCCTCGCCGGAGAGGACGGCCAGCACCTTGAAGTCGTCGTCGCCGTCGCGCAGCCGCTCCAGGCTGTCGGGCAGGGCGGCGGCGGGCTGGGCCGTGAGCATGCTGACGGCCTGGGTGGCCAGGGCCTCGCCGCGCGTCTGGAGGCGCTGCTCCAGGTGCGCCTCCACGCGCGATGGGACGACGAAGTAGAGCGTCCCCAGGATGAGGGCGAGGACGAGGGTGAAGGAGCCGAGCAGCAGCCGGCGCAGGCCGGGCTTCTTGAACCGGGGAGCCAAGACGAGGCACTGTAGGGAGGGAAACACCGGCAGGGCAAGAACAGGGCGCCGGCGCGGCCCGCCCTCCAGGGGCGCTGACTTCCCGCCTCGCGGATGCGTAAGGTCTTCCCGATGTCCTCCACCCTGCTACTGACGGACCCCCTCTTCTTCCAGCATGACCCCGGGCAGGGCCACCCCGAGTCACCCTCGCGGCTGCGGCGCATCCTCGGGGTGCTGGCGAGCACGCCGGTGAAGGGCACGGTGATGACCGCGCCGCGCTCGGCCACGGACGCGGAGCTGGCGGCGGTCCACACGCCGGAGCTGCTCGCGTACCTGAAGCGCCTGAGCGGGCACCGGGCGCAGATCGACCCGGACACCCAGGTGTCACCCGACAGCATCGACGCGGCGCGGCTCGCCGCGGGCGCCTCCGTCCAGGCGGTGGAGGCGGTGATGAGGGGGGAGGTCCGCAACGCCTTCGCGCTGGTGCGTCCGCCCGGCCACCACGCCGAGCCCGACAGGGCCATGGGCTTCTGCCTGCTCAACAACGCGGCCATCGCCGCCGAGGCCGGCCGGCGGCTGGGCGCCGAGCGCGTGCTGGTGCTCGACTGGGACGTGCACCATGGCAACGGCACGCAGGCGGCCTTCTGGGGCCGCCGGGACGTCATGTACCAGTCGGTGCACCAGTTCCCCTACTACCCCGGCACGGGCGCGGCCCCCGAGGTGGGCCAGGGCGAGGGCGAGGGCTACACCGTCAACGTGGGCCTGCCGGGCGGCAACTCGGACGCGGACTACGGGATGATTTTCAACGAGCTGCTGCTCCCCGTGGCGGACGCGTTCCAGCCCCAGCTCATCCTGGTGTCCGCGGGCTTCGACTCGCACCAGCATGACCCGATTGGCGGCATGGACGTCAGCGAGCGCGGCTTCGCGGCCATGTGCTCGGCGATGAGGTCCCTGGCCGACAGCGTCTGCCAGGGCCGGCTGGTGCTGCTGCTGGAGGGCGGCTACTCGCTGGAGGGCCTGTCGCAGTCCGTGCATGCCTGCGTGGAGGTGCTCGCCGGACGCAAGGACAGCTTCCCCACCGGGGACACGCACGCGGACGCGCGGGACGCGCTCAGGGCCAGCCGCGAGGTGCTGCGGCCTTACTGGCCCCGCGTGTAGCTGCGCGGTGGACGGCGCCTCGCGCCGCACGCCGCTGTTCATCCACCGGCAACCATGCGAGAAGCCCCACCAGCACACGGGAGGACTGCATGGCGGAGATGAGCTACCGGACAGCCCTGGTGACGGGTGCCTCGAGCGGCCTGGGGCGCGGACTGGCATTGTGGCTCGCGAAGCGCGGCGTGCGCGTGTTCGCCACGGGACGCCGCCTGCCACAGCTCCAGGCCCTGACGGCCGAGGCCCAGGCCGCGGGCGTCACCATTGAACCGGTGGAGATGGACGTCACGAAGACGGACGCTACGATGGAGCGCATCCGCGCGCTCGACGCGGAGTGCGGCGGCCTGGACCTGGTGGTGGCCAACGCCGGCGTCGGTGGCACCACGAACGCGAAGCGCCTCCCGTGGGAGCGCGTGCGCGGCATCATCGACACCAACGTCACCGGCGCCGCCGCCACGCTGTGCGCGGTGCTGCCCAACATGGTGGAACGCAAGCGCGGGCACCTGGTGGGCGTCTCCAGCCTCGCTGGCTTCCGGGGCCTGGCGGGCCATGCGGCCTACTCCGCGTCCAAGGCCTTCCTGGCCACCTTCATGGAGAGCCTGCGCGTGGACCTGCGCGGCACCGGCGTGCGCGTCACCTGCATCTACCCGGGCTTCGTGAAGAGCGAGCTGACGGCCACCAACAACTTCCCCATGCCCTTCCTGATGGAGACGCATGACGCGGTGGAGCTGATGGGCAAGGGCATCATCCGGGGCGACGCGGAGGTGTCCTTCCCCTGGCAGCTCGCGGTGCCCACGCGCCTGGCGAAGGTGCTGCCCAACCCCCTCTTCGACGCGGCCGCGCGGCGGCTGCGCTGACCTTCCCCTTGTCCGGAGACGCCCCGTGACGACGCCCCTGCCCTTCGCCCACCGCTTCCGCCAGCTGGCCGAGCAGCGCTCGCCGTTCTGCCTCGGCATCGACCCCTCGAAGGACCTGCTCTCCCGCTGGGGCCTGCCCGACAACGCCCAGGGCCTGCGCGACTTCTGCGAGCGCGTGGCCGACGCGGCGGGGGACTCCCTGGCGGTGGTGAAGCCGCAGAGCGCCTTCTTCGAGCGCCACGGCCCCGCCGGCCTCCAGGTGCTCCAGGACCTGATGCGGCGCTTCAAGTCGGTGGGCACCCTCACCCTGCTGGACGTGAAGCGCGGCGACATCGGCTCCACCATGGACGCCTACGCGGAGACGGTGTTCGGCGAGGGCAGTGCCTATGAAGCGGACGCGGCCACCTTCTCCGCGTACCTGGGCCTGGGCGCCCTGCTGAAGACGCTGGAGCGGGCGCGCGCATCCGGCGCGGCGGCCTTCCTGGTGGTGCGCTCCTCCAACCCGGAGGGCACGTCGCTCCAGAACTCCCGCGGCGAGGACGGCCGCACCGTGGCCGAGGCCCTGGCCGACGGCATCCGCGCGTTCAACGAGAAGCCCGGCACGGACGCGCCCCCGGTGGCGGGCGCCGTCATGGGCGCCACCCTGCCGGACTCGGACCGCGGCGTCGTCGAGCGGCTCGGCGGCGCGCTGCTGCTCACCCCCGGCATCGGCGCGCAGGGCGCGGGCTTCGACGACCTGAAGCGCCTGTTCGCCGGGCGCGAGGCGCAGGTCATCCCCACCGCCACGCGCTCGGTGCTGGAGGCGGGGCCGGACGCCGCCTCCCTGCGCCAGGCGCTGGAGCGGCACCTGGCGCCGGCCCGGGACTTCCGCGCTACTGCGCGCCCATCATGAACTGGTCCACGTCGACCGTGTTCTTGTCGGGCACCGCGTCCTTCGGCTCGGTGCCCTTCTTGAAGAACATCAACTCCGAGCCCGTGGCGCCGGCCGGCGCGATCTTGCCCGTCTTCTTGTCGATGTGGAGCCGCACCAGGTCCATGGACTGCCAGGGGTAGAACTCGGACTGCGGCCGGCCCTCCAGCGCGCGCTTCATGTAGTTGAGCCAGATGGGGAGCGCGGCGCGGCCGCCCGTCTCGTAGCGGCCCAGCGGGTGCGGGTTCAGGTCGTAGCCCACCCACGCCACCGTGACCAGGTCGCGGGTGTAGCCGGCGAACCACGCGTCGAAGGAGTCGTTGGTGGTGCCCGTCTTGCCCGCGGCCGGCTTGCCCAGGCGCTGCGCCGGGCCACCGGTGCCCTGGAGCACCACGCCGCGCAGGAGGTGCGTGAGGATGAAGCCGGACTCCGGGCTCATCACCTGCTCACCCGGCTCGAAGAGCCGCGCGTAGCCAGCGGCCACGCGGTCCTGCAGGGGCGCCCACGCATCGTCGAAGGCGGTGTGGTCCTCCAGCGTGCGCCCCCAGCGGTCCTCGATTTTGCGGATGAAGTACGTGGGCTTCTTGCGGCCGTAGCGGTTGAAGGTGGCGTAGGCGTTGGCCAGGTCCACCGGGTACACGCACGACGAACCCAGCGCGGCGGAGAAGTCCATGTTCATGGGCGTGGTGATGCCCAGCTTCTGGCTCCACGCCGCCATGTTGTGCACGCCCACCGCGCCGAACGTCTTCACGGCGGGGATGTTCATCGAGTTGATCATCGCCGTGCGCAGCAGCACGTCACCCACGAACTCCTCGCTGTAGTTGGCCGGCTTCCAGGACACCTTGTTGTCCGGGTCGTGCTCGACGATGGGCGAGTCGACGATGATGGTGGCCTCGGTCCAGTTGAGCTGCTCCAGCGCCGCCGAGTACACGAAGGGCTTGAACGAGCTGCCCGGCTGGCGGCACGCCTGGAACGCGCGGTTGAACTCGTTGTCATCGAAGTCGTACCCGCCCACCATCGCGGTGAGGTACTGGCGGTGGGGATCGATGGAGACGAGCGCGCTCTGCGCCTCGGGCGTCTGCTCCAGGCGGAAGAGCTTCACGCCCTCATTGGGGATTTCGTCCGCGAGCTTCTTGTCCCACTGCTCCTTGTCGTCCGTCAGGTCCTTCTTCGTCACGTGGCGCAGCACGATGACGTCGCCCTCGGAGATGGCCCGCTTCACCGAGGAGATCATCATCGCCGGGTAGTAGCCCTCCGGGTTCACCTTGCGCGCCCAGCGCATGCCCAGCAGCGGCAGCCGGCCCTTGTGCGGGCCCACCTGCACGTCGGCGCCCTTGCCGTCCGAGTCGATGGCGGTGACGACGCCCACGTAGAGCCGGTTCTCCACCAGCTCCTGCGAGCCCATGACCTTCTTCGAGCGGTCGATGAAGGACTGGATGGCCTCCTTCGACGTGAGCTGCTCCACCGGGCCGCGCCAGCCCTGGCGCTTGTCCACCGCCAGCAGGCCATGGAGCACCGCGTCCTGCGCGGCGCGCTGGCGCTCGCTGTCCATGGTGGTGAAGATCTTGAGGCCGTCCTTGAGCAGCACGGGGTTGCCGTACCGGTCCACCACGTCCTTGCGCACCTGCTCCACGAAGTACGGCGCGAACTCGTGGAAGACGTCCTCCACGGGGTACACCTTCACCTCTTCGGCGTTGGCGGTGTCGTGCTCGGCCTGCGAAATCATGCCTTCCGCCAGCATGCGGCGCAGCACGTAGGAGCGGCGCTTGCGGGCCGCGTCCGGGCGCAGGAAGGGCGAGTAGCGGCTGGGAGCCTGCGGCAGACCGGCGATGAGCGTCATCTCGCCCAGCGTCAGGTCGCGCACGTCCTTGCGGTAGTAGTTCTCCGCCGCGCTCTGCACGCCGTAGCTGTGGTGCCCGAGGAAGACGTTGTTGAGGTAGAGGTAGAGAATCTCCTCCTTCGTCAGCGATTGCTCCAGCCGGAAGGCGAGGATGGCCTCGCGAATCTTGCGGGTGATGGTCTTCGCGGTGGCGGACTTGTAGCCCTCCGCGGAGATGAGCACCGCCTTCGCGGTCTGCTGCGTCAGCGTGGAGCCGCCCTGGATGCCGCCGGAGCGCAGGCCCAGCTTGGAGGCAATCGTCTTGAAGCCGGCGCGCGCGGTGCCCAGCACGTCCACGCCGAAGTGGTCGAAGAAGCTGGAGTCCTCCGAGGCGATGAAGGCCTGCACCAGGCGCTTCGGAATCCGCTCGTAGGGCACCACCTTGCGGCGCTCCTGGTAGAACTCGCCGGCGAGCACCGCGTCATCGGTGTAGACCTCGGTGACGATGGGCGGCCAGTACTCGTCCACCTTGGGGATGGCGGGCAGTCCATCCGCGTACACGTAGTACACGGCCGTCACGGCAATCACGGCAGCCGTGGCCCCGGTCAGCGCCAGCCACCCCGCGGTCTTCAGGAGGAACTTCCACCAGCGCTTGGACGGGACACCCTCCAGCACCAGCTTCGAGCGGCTGCGGTCAGCGGATTTAGGGTCGGACATACGCGTTTCTTTTGAGCCTTGCGGGCGTCAGGGCACCAGGGCGGCCCGCTTGAGCACATCTCGGAGCTCGACGGCGAGGGGGGCTTCGACGGCCACCTTCGCGCCGCCTTCGGGATGCGGAAATTCGATGCGCTCGGCGTGCAGGAACAGCCTCTTGAGCCCCCAGCGCGCCCGCACGTCGCGGTTGAAGGCGAAGTCTCCGTACTTCTTGTCCCCGGCCACCGGATGTCCGATGGCGGCCAGATGCCTTCTTATCTGATGCGTGCGCCCCGTCTCGATGGCGCAGGACAGGAGCGCCGCCTCGCCCGACTGCTTCACGACCTTCCAGCGGGTGACGGCCGCCTGCATGTTCACCCCACGACGGGCCTTGGACTCGGCCGTCTGCTGGTGCTCCGACAGGGGCAGGTCGATGACCCCGGAGTCGCGGGGCATCTTTCCCTTCACCAGGGTGAGGTAGCGCTTGCGGGACAGGCCGTGGGTGAAGACCTCGGTGAAGTGCACCATGGCCGGGCGGCGCTTGGCCACCAGGATGACGCCGGACGTCTCCCGGTCCAGCCGGTGTGCGGGCGAGGCCGCGAAGTCGTTGCGCACGGCCCTGGGCCCCAGGTAGGCACGCACATAGTCCACCAGCGTGCCGCCGGTGATGCCGCTTCCGGTATGGACGGCCATTCCACTGGGCTTGTCCACGGCCATGAGCCAGTCGTCCTCGCGCAGGATGACCAACCGGTTGGGGTCCACCGGCGGTGGAGGGGGGTCCACTTTCGGACGTTCCGCCCCCACGAGCTGCTGCTCGTCGCCGCGGATGGTGAGCACGTCTCCTTCGGACAGCAACTGCTCGGGTTGCGCACGCTTCCCGTTCACCCGCACTTTCTTGGTGCGGATCATCTTGAAGAGGTGGCTCACCGGGACATTGGGGAGCCGCTTGCGCAGATGCTTGTCCAGCCGCATCCCGGCGGTGTCGGCTTCGATTCGGTACTCGATCATTTGTGCTGGCGCATGGACCAGACCATACGAATAATCCCCGGTCCATGGCGAAAGCCCCCAGTATCGAGAAGCTCCTCCAGAGTGGCTCGGCGGAATGGAACCGGATGCGCAAGTCCGGCCAGGTCGCCACCGACCATACCGGCGCCACCTTCACTCAACTGTTCTCCGCCAACACGGACCTGTCGGGGCTCGGCCTCATCGGCTCCGAGTGGGACCGGTGCGACCTGTCCAAGGTCAACTTCCGGGACGCGGACCTCTCCAACGCCTACTTCCACGGCGGCCGACTCCAGGACTGCGACTTCCGGGGCGCGAACCTGGAAGGCGCGACGTTCGAAAAGCTGAAGTTGCTGCGCTGCGACTTCACGGGCGCCAAGGGCCTCGACGACGTCGAGATGGACGACGTGGACATGGACCGCGTCGTCGGTCTGGATGGCGAGGAGGCCCCGCCGCCTCCGCCGCCGCCCGCCCAGGGCATCACCGCCTTCACCCGTGAGCAGCGTGAGAAGGCGCTGGGCGTGCAGGCCTCGGCGCCGCTCCAGGGCGAGGCCCCGAGCGACGAGCTGCCGCCCTTCCGGCCCCAGGACCCGCCGGGCTCGCTCTTCTTCCGCGGGCTGAAGCGGCTGGGCGTACCGCCGCTGTGGGTGCTGGACGTGCCGGGCCTGCGGCCGCTCCTGCCGCAGCGGCTGCCGCCGGGCAGCTCGCTGGAGACGCTCTACCGCGAGGCGGTGAAGACGCGGCTGGAGAACAAGAAGCCCGCGGCGGACCCCGCCGTGGTGGACCGCGCGCAGAAGGCGCTGCGGATGGGCGCCAAGGACGCCCCCGTGGCGGCCATGTACCTGCGCGAGGTGGGCGTGCTGCCCCTGTTCCGCTTCTCCGCCGCGCAGACGCTGAAGGCCGCGCTGCGGGAAGAAGTGGAGGTGGATGACCTGACGGGCTCCATCGACCCGCGCACCACCGGCGCGCTGCTGGAGCTGCGGCTGACGCACGAAGTCGTGGAGCACCTGCAGGAGGCGCGGCGCCGGCTGGCGGCCACGCAGCTCTACACGTCGCTGCTGGAGGCGGGCTTCACCCCGGAGAACAACTGGGACGAGGCGCTGGACTCGAGCGACGCGTCGCTGGAGCTGGCGCAGCTGGCCACGGGTGAGGACCGCAACGCCCTGCTGGAGGGCTTCCAGGTCTTCGCGGCGCTGCCGGACGAGGCCCGGCTGCGGCGCCTGGCCTACCTGGCCGAGTCCGTCAGCAACCTGGAGCTGGTGAGCCGGCTGCCGGAGGGCATGGAGCCGTCGTGGCTGACCGGCCCCGAGACGCGCGAGTGCCACGACCGGGAGATGACGTACGTCCAGTCGCTGAAGGCGGAGGACATCCCGAGCAAGGTGGCGGCGCTGGCGAAGGAGGAGCTGGGTGTTCCCGAGGGCGAGGTGCCCGAGGAGAGCGACGGCGACCTCTTCGTGCACCTGCGCTGCGACGTGTGTGGCAAGGAGAAGCTCATCGTCCAGTCGCCGGAGGAGTAGTCGCCCGGTGAAGGACGAGGCCCGCGGGGCCGCGGGGTCCGGGACACGCTCCCGGGCCTGGCGGCCCCGTGGTGTTTCTGGCGTCAGGCCCCCCTGGGCCGCGCGGCCCTCATTGCTCCGGCAGCACGTACGTCACCGGCCTGGGCAACACCACCTTCACGGTGTCTCCCGCGCGGATGACGCCGGGGCGCTCCACCCAGGCCACCAGTCCCCGGCGCTGCCACGCCGCCTTCACGAAGCGGCTCGCCAGCTTCGGCACGTCCGGATGATGCGCCTCGATGACGCGCCCGGGGCCGATGCACGGCTCGTTCTCCCCTTCCACGACCAGCGTCGTGTCCTCCGGGAAGAACAGCCGCGTGCCCGGCGGCAGGTGCGTCAGCCGCGGCACCTCCGCCATTTCCAGGTTCGCCCCCAGCCACGACGCCAGCACGCGCGGAACGCCCAGCGCCTGCGCGACTTCGGCCAGCTCCTCTGTCGACACCAGCGAGAGCTGCCGCGTGTTGCGGATGGGCGTCCCCTTGGGGAACCACGGCGTGCGCACATCCGCCGCCCGCGTCAGGCCCGCGTGCCGGTCGCCCTCCAGCCCCTCGAAGGTCACCCGCGCCTCGGGCAGCTCCTTCGTGACGAAGCTCTTGCGTTCGGTACACACGAGGACGCGCACGACGCGTCCTTCCAGCTGCGGCTTCTGGCGGGCCATGGCCGTGCTACTAGCGCATTCAGCCACCGCCTGTCAGAACAAGCCGAGCTGCTGCGGCTTGCCGCCCAGCGGCCGCGCGTCCATGCCCGCGTCGCGCAGCGCCTGCGCCAGCTCCTCCGCGAAGCCGTGACACGTCAGCACCTCCCGCGCGCCCGTGGACTTCGCGTAGGACACCAGCCCCGGGAAGTCCGCGTGGTCCGATAGCGCGAAGGCCACGTCCGCGCCGTAGCGCCGCGTCGCGCCCCGGTCCACCGCCCACCCCGTCAGCACCGCCGTCGCCCGGGGCCACAGCGGCGCCAGCGCCCCACCCCGTGCGTGGTGTGGCGGGAAGAAGAGCACCTCGCCGGGCTCCACCCGGCCGTCGTAGCAGCGCAGGTTTTCAATCGGCACGCCCAGCTCCGCGTAGAGCTGCGCCACCTCGTAGATGGAGGCGTGCGCCACCAGCGGAAAGCCGCGTCCCGCCAGGTGCTTCATCGCCTCCTGGCTCTTGCCCAGCGGATACCCCAGCAGCACCGGCACCGCGCCACGCTCCAGCTGCACCCGCAGCCACGCCTCCACCTGCCCCAGCACCTCCGCGCGCGGCGGGAAGCGGTAGCGCGGATGACCGAAGGTGGACTCGATGACGAGCGTGTCGCACTCGGCCACCTCCGTCGCCTCCGCGGTGAGCGACGGCGCCACGTTCAGGTCCCCGGTGTAGACGATGCGGCGCCCATCCGGACGCGTCACGCGCAGCTGCGCGCTGCCCAGGATGTGCCCCGCGGGCAGCAGCTCCAGCACCAGCGGCCCCAGCTCGAAGGGCTCGCGGAAAGGCACGGCGCGCGGCTCACGGACGGGCCCCAGCCGGTGCGCCATGAAGCGCAGCGTGGCCGCCGTGGCGATGGTGCTCTCATGCCGGGCGATGTGGTCCGAGTGCCCGTGACTCACGAAGCACAGCGGCGACTTGCGCTTCGCATCCAGGGACAGGGGGGTGCCCGTCAGGTGCATCCCGTTTCGCCGCAGCTCCACACTCATGGGAAGGGCCCCGGGTATAGCGCGTCCCCGCGCCCATGGCCCGCGTCGCTTCGCGGCCCCGCTCGCCCGGCCGGTGGCCAGGCCCGCCACGCCAGGACGCAGCACGAGGAAGCGCCGCTACCGCACTGCAACCCGCGCCCGCCACCACAGCCACGCCGCCGCGCCCACCTCCGACATCAGCACGCCCGACAGGATGAGCGCGCCGCCGAGCCACTCGCGAGGCCCGAGCGTCTCGTAGCCCAGCAGCACCGAGTACACAGCGGCGAACACCGACTCGAGCGAGTAGATGACCGCCGCGCGCACCGCCGTGGTGCGAGCCTGTCCCCACGTCTGGATGCTGATGGCCAGCGCGCTGGCGAACACGCCACAGATGAGCACCGCGCCCACGAAGGAGGGATGCCACGCCACGCGCCGCTCCACGAAGGGCAGGCACAGCGCGGACAGCAGCGCCACCGTCCAGAGCTGCACCGCCACCATCCCCATGACGCCCTGCTTCGGCGCATGCCGCTCCGTCAGGAGGATGTGACACGCATAGGCCACCGCGCAGCCCAGCGACAGCACATCCCCCGTCGACAGGCCGCCACCGCCCATCCCCGCGTCGGGCTGCGTGAAGAGATAGAGCCCCACCGCCGCCAGGCCCACGCCCAGCAGCGAGGTCGGCTTCGGCGACTTCCGGTAGAGCACCACGGACAGCAGCGGCACGAGCAGCACGCACAGCCCGGTGATGAACGCCGAGCGGGAGGGCGTGGTGGTGGCCAGCCCCACCGTTTGCAGCGTGTAGGCCAGAAAGAGGCACGTGCCCAGCATCGCGCCGCTGCGCAGGTTGCGCGGCGTCAGCAGCTGCCGTCCCGCGAGCAGGCTCAGCACCGTCGCGCCCACGAGGAAGCGCAGCGTGAGGAAGCTGAACGGGTCGCCATGCCCGAGCGCGTCCTTCACCACCACGAAGGTGATGCCCCAGAACGAGGTGATGAGCGCCAGCGCCCCATCCGCACGGAGGCGCTGCGACCGCGATGGAGGCTCCGAGGTGCCCCCCAGCATGTCGGACGTCGAGGTGCTCATGGTGCGGGCGTTCCAGCGCAGAGGAGGACGCCGGGGCCGCCCGGTGACAACGTGGCGGCCATGGCCGCAGGCGTTTTGGCTCAGCCAGGGCGGCCGCGCAACCCTCGGGCGGCTCACGCCCCCAGCCGGCGCTCCATCACCACCAGCCGCTTGGACTGGCCCGAGGCGTCCCAGGCCTCGTTGGCCTGCTGGGTCAGCGCGGCGTCCGCCCGCTGGAAGCCCAGCCGCTCGAACGTGCGCAGGGATGCCGTGTTGTCGTCATCCACGTCCGCGAAGAGCCATGCCTCGCCCTGCCGCAGCGCCTCCGCCATCAGGGTCCGCAGCAGGCCGGTGGCCACGCCCATGCGCCGCACCCGGGGCGACACCACCAACGAGCGCACCCAGGGGCCTTCGAGCTGCAATCCCTCCTGGCGGTAGGAGTCCATCCACGCGAAGCCGAACAGCCGCCCCTGGGCGTCAAAGGCCCCCGCCGCCGCGCCCTGGCGTCCCGCATCGGACACCCCCCACCGCTCGCGAAGCTGGCGGCGCAGGAAGCCCGGCGACACGACCAGCCGCTCCTGCGCGAAGGCCAGCAGCGCGTCCAGGTCGTCCTCCGTGAGCAGCCGTATCTCCAGCGGCCCCACCAGCCGGCGACGCAGCGGCCGTGACCACCCAGAGAGAAAGTCCCACACACCCTGAGACATTAGCCGGGTCCAGGGCCGAGCCCACGCCGTGGACGCGGCCCGCTGTGCCATCCACAGCGCCGGGCGGAAGGGCCTGGGCAGCGGCACCACCCAGCGGCCCCTCCGGATGGCCACCACCCGTCCCAGCGTCACGCCCCCGGGCGCGTCCGCCAGTCCCAGGAGCGAGGCCGTCCGCCACGGCTGGGTGGACACCACCACCTGGGCCACCAGCTCGCGGTCCTGGCGCATCAGCGCGATGTCGCCGGGCGCCAGCAGGCCCGGGCCGCACCGCATCACCCGCACCGAGTCCCCTGGGCGCAGCAAGGGAGCCAGGCTTCGCCCCGCGCCCCGCACCCACAGCCGGTGCCCCGGAGGCAACGCCTCCAGCACCCCCAACAGCACCTCTGCGGAGGAGGCTCTGCGCGACGGCATGCTCCCAACCCCACGTGCCCACCGGCCCTCTCGAGCACGCGCGAAATCTACCTGTTGCCCGGTACACAGACCAACCGTTGGCGGCGGCAGGTGCCTTCCGCGTGGCGCGGGAGCGAATATGAGGAGGCCGCACGCGCAGCACGACGGAGGCGTCCATGGACACGGTGCAGGAAGGTTCGATGGCGCCCCGGCCCGGCTGGTGGAGCCGCAACTGGCGCTGGGCCGCGCCGCTGGGCTGCCTGGGGCTGGTGGCCTCGTGCGCCTGCCTGGGCATGCTCGTCGTGTACCTGGGCTTCACCTCGCTGGGACGGTCCGAGGCCCATCAGGAGGCGGTGGCCATCGCCAGCGAGGACCCGGAAGTGCAACGCGCCCTGGGGACGCCCATCGAGAGCGGCCTGCCCCGGCGCACGTCGACGCTCCGGCGCAACGGGACCTCGCGCGCGCAGTTCTCCCTGCCGCTCGAGGGGCCTCGGGGCGAGGCCACGCTGCACGCGCAGGGTGAGCAGCGAGGCGACGGCCCGTGGCGCTTCAACGCCCTCACCGTCCACCTGCGCGACGGCACCGTCATCGACCTGCTCCGCGACGACGCGACGCCGCCGCCCGAGCTGCCACTGCCCGCCGAGCCGCCCTACGCGGACGAAGCCCCGGAGCCCGAGGAGGAGGCGCCTCGCGACGCGGGGCGCGAAATCGAGCTGTAGGGCACGCTCGCCGCCAGAAATGCGAAGGGGCGGCGCGGGGAAGTCCCCACGTCGCCCCTTGCGAGGACACGCGCGTGTCCCGGGTGACTACTTCAGCTTCGCCAGCTCCGCGCGCAGCTCGGGCAGCACCTTGAAGAGGTCCGCCACCATGCCGTAGTCCGCCACCTGGAAGATGGGGGCCTCGGGGTCCTTGTTGATGGCGACGATGGTCTTCGAGCTCTTCATGCCCGCCAGGTGCTGGATGGCGCCGCTGATGCCCGCCGCGATGTAGAGCGCCGGAGCGACGACCTTGCCCGTCTGGCCGACCTGCAGGTCATTGGGAACCCAGCCCGCGTCGCACACCGCGCGGGACGCGCCCACCGCGGCGCCCAGGTCGTCGGCCAGGGCCTCGATCTCCTTGAAGTCGCCCTTGGTGCCGCGACCACCGGAGATGACCACGCGCGCCTCGGTCAGCTCCGGACGCGCGCTCTTCACTTCCTTGAAGTCGACGAACTTCGTCTTGGAGGCCTCGACCTTCGGGCTGAAGGCCTTCACCTCGGCGGCGCCCTGGCCACCCGCGGCCGGGGAGAACTCGGTGGCGCGCACGGTGAACACCTTCACCGGCGTGGTGAGCTTCACCTCGGCGAAGACGTTGCCGGCCCACATGGGGCGGGTGAAGGTGATGTCCGCGCCGCTGCCGTTGAAGGCCATGACGTCGGTGGCCATGGCGGCACGCAGGCGGCCGGCCACGCGCGGCATCAGGTCCTTGCCCTGCGCGGTGGACGCCATGCCGACGAAGTCCGCCTTCAGCTCCTGGGCCAGGGCGGCGATGGCGGGCGCGTAGGTCTCCGCCAGGTAGTGCTCCAGCTCGGGCGCGGCGCCCACGTGGACCGCCTTGGCGCCGGAGCCCTTGAGCTCGTCGGCGACCTTCGCGGGGTCCTTGCCCACCAGGGCGATGTGCAGCTCAGCACCGGCCTTCTCGGCCAGCTGCTGGCCGGCGGCGATGGCGTTGAGGGTGGCCTTGCGGAGGTTCCCGTCCGGCTGCTGCTCGGCGACAATGAGAACGATAGGCATTTGGATGACTCCGAAAAGAGGTAACGGGAGGGCCGCTCAGACGACCTTCGCCTCGTTGTGCAGCTTCTCCACCAGGGCCGGAACGTCCTCGACCTTGATGCCGGCCTTGCGCGGCGGCGGCGAGGACATCTTCAGCACCTGGATGGCCGGGGTGACGTCCACGCCCAGCTTGGCCGGCGTCAGCTCCTCGATGGGCTTGCTCTTCGCCTTCATGATGCCCGGGAGGCTGGCGTAGCGCGGCTGGTTGAGGCGCAGGTCCGTGGTGACGATGGCCGGCAGCTGGCACTCCACCGTGGCCAGCCCGTTGTCGACCTCGCGGATGACCTGCACGCTCTTCTTGTCGGCGGAGAGGACGATGGCGGGAACCTTGTTCTTCTCCTGCTCGCTCTCCATGGACTCCACCTTGGAGGCGAACGTGGCCTGGCCCCAGCCCAGGAACTCGGCCAGGTACTGGCCCACCTGGTTCTGGTCATCGTCGATGGACTGCTTGCCGAGGATGACGAGGTCCGGCTGCTCCTTCTCCACCACCTTCTGGAGCAGGCTGGCGATGCCCAGTTGGTCCAGCGCGCCCGTGTGGTTCACCCACACCGCGCGGTTCGCGCCCATGGCCAGCGCGTGGCGCAGCTGCTCCTGCACCTCCTTGCCACCGATGGACACCACGACGACCTCGCCCTGGTGCTTGGCGACGAGGCGCAGGCCCTCTTCGACGCCGATTTCATCGAAGGGGTTGATCTTGTACTTGAGCCCCTCCTGAACGATGCCCGAGCCATCCGGCTTGACCTTGATCTTCGACTCGGGGTCTTCCACGCGCTTGGCGGTGACGAGAATCTTCACGGCGGTGCTTCTCCTTACGGGGAGGAGTTTGGAATCTGGAAAACAGTCCGGGCGGGCCAGGTTGACTCGGCGCGCGAACGGCCTGGGTTAATAGGCATTGGCGCGTCGCGGCGGCAATGGGAAACGGCCGCCGGACGCGGTGCTGCGGCGCTACTTGAACAGTTCCCGCGCGATGACGAGCCGCTGGACCTGGCTGGTGCCCTCGTAGACCTGGATGAGCTTGGCGTCGCGCATCAGCTTCTCCACGGGGTACTCCTTGATGTAGCCGTAGCCGCCGTACACCTGGACGGCGTCGGTGGCGACCTTCATCGCCATGTCCGCGGCGAAGCACTTCGCGTAGCTGGACTGGAGGGTGTTGCGCTTGCCCTCGTCCAGCAGCCACGCGCTCTCGTAGGTGAGCATGCGCGCCGCGTGGGTGTTCATGGCCATCTCGGCAATCATGAACTGGATGGCCTGGTGCTCGATGATGGGCTTGCCGAAGGTGCGGCGCTGCGAAGAGTACTCCATGGAGTACTCGAGCGCGGCCCGGGCGATGCCCACGGAGAACATGGCCGTCAGCGGACGGCTGTTGTCCAGCGTGGCCATGGCGATGGCGAAGCCCTGCCCCTCTTCGCCGATGCGGTTCTCCACCGGCACGCGCACGTCCTCGAACGTCAGCGACACGGTGTCGCTGGCGCGCTGGCCCATCTTGTTCTCGTGCTTGCTGACGGTGAGACCGGGGGGCCGGCCCTCCACCACGAAGCAGGTGATGCCCTTGTGCTTCTTGGATTTGTCGACGGTGGCGAACACCGTGTACTGCTCGGCGTGGCCGCCGTTGGTGATGAAGCACTTGGCGCCGTTGATGACGTAGTGGTCACCCTCGCGCCGCGCCGTGGTCTGCATGTTGGCCACGTCGCTGCCCGCCTCCGGCTCCGTGAGGCAGAACGAGGAGAACTTCACCTTCTCCCCGAAGTGCGACAGCAGGCGCTTCTTCTGCTCGTCCGTCGCGTGGAGGATGATGGGCAGGTTGGCCAGGTCGTTGGCGATGATGGACGTCGCCACGCCCGCACAGCCCCAGCTCAGCTCCTCGGCGACGATGACCTGCTCCAGGTGGGACAAACCCACGCCGCCGTACTCGGCGGGGATGGCCATGTTGAGCAGGCCCAGCTCCCATGCCGCCGTCAACAAATCCCGAGGGAAGGTGGCCGTCTCGTCGTAGTGCGCGGCCTTGGGACGAATCACTTCACGTGCGAACTTGCGAGCTGCCTCCTGCAGCGCGCGCTGGGCGTCGGTGAGCTGGAATTCCATGGGGCCCTCGTGCCTCCGTTGGCGTATTGACTCGGGAGTCAACGAATACATGCCACGGCGCGAAATCGCCAGCGCAACCCGCTTGGTGCCGGAGGTGGGCAGGGCCCCATCTTCTCGAAAAGAAAAGCCCCACCCCCGCCTGGGGGGTGGAGCCTGGAAAAAGGGCCATGAAACTTGATTTTCCGGTGGGTTACTTGGCCGCGGGGGGCTTGGCCGCCTTGGGGACCTTCTCCCAGTCGGCCAGGAACTTCTTGATGCCCGCGTCGGTGAGCGGGTGGTTGGCCAGCTGGGTGATGACGTTGTAGGGCAGCGTGGCCACGTCCGCGCCCATGCGGGCGGCCTGGAGCACGTGCACCGGGTTGCGCACGCTGGCCACCAGCACCTGCGTGTTGAAGTGCTCGTAGTTCCGGTAGATTTCCAGGATGTTGGAGATGAGCTCCATGCCGTCCTGGGAGATGTCGTCCAGGCGCCCCACGAAGGGCGACACGTAGGTGGCGCCGGCCTTGGCGCACAGCAGGGCCTGGTTGGCGGAGAAGACGAGCGTGACGTTGGTGCGGATGCCCTCGGCGGTGAGCGCCTTGGTGGCCTTCATGCCCTCCACGCCCATGGGAATCTTCACCACGACGTTGTCGTGAATCTTCGCCAGGGAGCGGCCCTCCTTGATGAGCTCGTCCGCTTCCATGGACACACATTCGGCGCTGATGGGGCCGTCCACGATGGAGCAGATTTCGCGGATGGTCTCCTCCAGCCCCCGGCCCACCTTGGCGAGCAGGGACGGGTTGGTCGTCACTCCGTCCACGCAGCCCATGGCGTGGGCCTTGCGAATCTCCTCCACGTCGGCGCTGTCGATGAAGAACTTCATCTCGTCCCTCTCCTGAAGGTGATGTGCCCCGGCCGTTGGAGGCCGGGCGAGCAGGCGCGTAACCGATGCCCCCCCACGCGTCAAGGGTGGCCACCACGGGGGGGTGAAGGGTAGAAGGCCGGGCACAGAACATGGCCCGCTCCTCTCGCTCCGCCGCCAAGAAGCCCCGCCTGCGCGCCCTCCCCAGCCGCCCTGCCCAGGCACCTGACGCTCCCTCTGACGCGGAGGCGACGCTCGCCTACGCGCGCGGCGTGCTGGAGGCCGAGGCCCGCGCCATCCTCGGCGTGACGGAGCGCCTGGGCGACGACTTCCTCCGCGCCGTGCAGCTGGTGCGCGAGTGCCGGGGACAGGTCGTCGTCACCGGCATGGGCAAGGCGGGCCACATCGGCCAGAAGCTGTCCGCCACGCTGGCGTCCACCGGCATCCGCTCGGTGTACCTGCACCCGGCGGAGGCGGTGCACGGCGACCTGGGCCGCGTGGGGCGCGGCGATGTCATCCTCGCGCTGTCCAACAGCGGCTCCACGGAGGAGCTCATCCGCATCCTCCCCTCCTTCAAGCGGATGGAGACGCCCGTCATCGCCCTCACCGGCGACGCGAAGAGCCCGCTGGGGCGCGCCGCGGACGTGGTGCTGGACATCGGCGCAATCCCCGAGGCGTGCCCCATGGGCCTGGTCCCCACGGCCTCCACCGCCGCGCTGCACGCGGTGGGTGACGCGCTGGCCATGACGGTGCTGCGCTCGCGGCCCTTCGGCACGGAGGACTACGCGCTGCTGCATCCGGGCGGAAAGCTGGGGCGCTCCGTGCAGCGCGTCTTCGAGCTGATGCGCACCGGCCCCGCCAACCCGCTGGTGCGCGACACCTCGCCGCTGTCCGCGGTGGTGGGAGTGATGACGAAGACACCGGGCCGCCCGGGCGCCGCCTGCGTGGTGGACAAGGCGGGCAAGCTGGTGGGCATCTTCACCGACGGCGACCTGCGCCGCCGCGTGGAGGCGGGCCTCACGGACTTCACCGTGCCCGTGCGCGAGCTGATGGGGAAGAATCCCCGCTGCGTGACGCCGGAGACACTGGTGCTCACCGCAGCCACGCAGATGCGCGAGCTGCGCGTGGACCAGCTCCCCGTGGTGGACGTGGAGGGCCGCGCCGTGGGCCTGCTGGACGTGCAGGACCTGCTGGCCGCGAAGTTCGTCTGAGCGCCTGCCTCAGGGAACAGGGATGCGACATCCCGTCAAGGGGTGAAGCCACCTCCGGAAAAATGTCCCACGCGCTGAAGGTCATGCGTCTCGCCTCGCGGGAGCCTGCCCCCTCGGACACCCAGACCGGGTGACACTGGCCGAGGGGGGCTGTCCAGCGGCCCCGGGCGAGGGCCGTCCGTGCGCGAGCCGGAGAACACCGTCGAAGAGACCGAGGGCTACTACCGCCGCTACGGTGAAGCCGTGTACCGGCGCTGCCGGCGCCTGCTCGGCGACGACGCGTTGGCGTGGGACATGACCCAAGAGGTGTTCCTCCGCGCCCACGCGCACCTGAAGCAGGTACGTGACGCCAGCTCCCCCCTGTCCTGGCTGCTGACGGTGGCGGACCGGCAGTGCTTCTCTGTGCTGCGCCGCCGCCGCACCGAGGCCGCCAGTGCCATCACCCTCCGCGCGCCCGCGGTGGGCGCCCACACCTCACCGGATGCCGCCCTGGAGCGACTCCTGGTGGAGGCGGACCTGGTGCGGCACGTGCTCGCCCACTGCCCGGAAGACGTCCAGCGCATCGTGGCGCACCGATTCATCGACGAGCTCGAGCAGGAGCAGATTGCCGCGTTGCTCGACGTGTCGCGCAAGACGGTGCAGCGAAAGCTCCAGGCCTTCTTCGATACCGCGCGGCGCCTGCTGGAGGTCGCTCCCAATCCCGTGCCGGGAAAAGGAACCGTATCCATATGAGCCCCCCTGCCCTCCCACGCTTTCCGGGCGTGCCGGACCTGATGATTGAGCGCTACCTCTGTGGAGAGCTGTCCCCGGAGGAGGCACGACGCGTGGAGGACGCGGCGCGCGAATCCCCCGCGCTGGCGGCGCACCTGCGCACCCGCCGCGCCGAGCAGGCCGCCTTCACCGCCACGCGCCCCTTCGGTCCGCTCCGAGCACGAATGGCGCCGCGAAGGGAGGGCGAGGGCCGTTGGCGGTCCCTCATCCGGTGGGTCCAGCCCGCGCTCGCGCTCTGCGCGCTCATCGCCTTGTTGGTGATTCCATGGCGGTCCCAGACGAACGAGGGCGAGCGGGTGCGCGTGCGAGGAGGCCTCACCGCGCGGCTCCTCGTCAAACGGGGCGAGGCCGTCTTCGAACAAGCCGCTGGCGTGGTTCTGCGGCCCGGCGACCGGGTGAGAGTTGAAGTGGAAGATGTGGAAGGCGGCTTGCTGTACGTGCTGGCCCTGAGCGACCACGGCAGCCTGACGCCGCTGCATGGATTTCCCCAGACTGGCGGCGCGGTGAAGATGAAGCCGGGGCGACTGGTGCTCCCCGGCAGCCTGGAACTGGACGCCGCTCCTGAGCGAGAGGCCCTGGTGATGGTGCTCACGCCCGATGCGGCCGACGCGCCCTCGTCGGAAACGGTCCTGCACTGGATGGAGCGGGCAACGGAGGGGACGGACTTTCCCCCTCGGCCCGAACCGCTTCCCTCGATGCGGTACATCGTGCGCGAGCTTCACAAGGAGCAGCCATGAGCGCGCCGCGGGTTGAGGCACGTGTCCCCCCGGCCAGCACGTTGGCGCGAGCGCACGGCTGGACGTCGGGTGCGACAAGCGCTCCGAATGCTCCAGGCGTGACGCGCCACTCGCGCGAGGGCGTCCACGGCACCTCGCACTCGGCGGCCCTGCAAGTGCTCACCTGCCTTGCCCTCGTAGGAATGATATTGGCGACCTGGCCCGCGGCCGCGGAGAGTCGCTTCGCGCTCAGCGTCGGACACAACCTGGGCCGGGACACCGACGAGCCCCTCCGCTGGGCGGAGCGGGACGCAGAACGCCTGGACGCGCTCCTGGGCCAGCTTGGCGGCGTGCCCGAGGACCGACGCATTCTCCTGCGAGGTGAAGCACCCGCCAGTGTACGGCTCGCCCTGGCGAGGATGCGGGGACGCATCGAGGAAGCACGCCGTGCGGGAGAACGCACGTTGCTGTTCTTCTACTACTCGGGGCATGGAGACGGCGCCGCGCTCCGCATGGGGGGAGAGGCATTGGCGCTCGCCGAACTGCAACGACTGCTCGCCGAGGTTCCCTCCACGGTGACCGTGGCCATACTGGACGCCTGCCACAGCGGCGCCATGGTGCGCGGGCGCACCAAGGGGCTCACGTCCGCGCCTGCCTTCGACATTTCCTTCGTGCGGCAGGTGGGCCCTTCGGGGAAGGTGCTCATCACGTCCGCAGGCGCGCACGAAGTCGCACAGGAGTCCGACAGCCTCCAGGGCTCCTACTTCTCGCATCACCTGATATCAGGCTTGCGTGGCGCCGCGGACGCGAACGGCGACGGGCGAGTGAGCCTCACCGAGGCCTATGGCCACGTCTACCACCGCACCCTCGCGGCCTCTCATGGCTCCAGCGCGGCGGTGCAGCACCCCGAGCTGGCCAGCCAGCTGGCGGGAGAAGGCGACCTGTTCATCACCACCCTGGCACGAGCCCAGGCGCAGCTGGAGCTCCCCGCCGCGCTGGGAGACAGCGTGGTGCTGGTCGACGAGCGCACGCTCCAGGTGATGGCGGAAGTGGAACCCCGTCCGCAAGCCCCGATACGGCTTGCGCTGTCCTCTGGCCGGTATCGCATCCAGGTCAGGCGAGGCGCACAGGTGCTCTTCGGCAAGGTCTACCTTCCCTGGGGCAGCCACCACCGATTGAACCCGGCATCGCTTGAGGTGCGTACGCTCGCGCTGCACCAGCGAAAAGGTGCGCTCCTGGAGGAGGGGGGCTGGCGGCTTCAAGCCGGACTGGGTTTGGGCAGGTCTTCCACACACGTGGGCGGTTGGGGGCCTCAAGCGGGCCTGCTGTTCACGAGAGAGTCAACCGCGGGCACGAAGCCAGGGCTCTCTCTCACAGGTGGTTTGACGCTCGGAGGACATCGAGGGGCCACACACTCACTGCGGATGGCCCACGCCGAGTTGGGGCTGTGGGGTGGGGTCGGCCTGGCGCGTGCCGTGGGCTCCCTCTGGACCAGTGTGCATGTTGGCGGCGGTGCCATCGGGGTGCTCCAGCGCGCCACCAGCCTCGAGGCGGCGCAGCGACGACGCCTGGACCTTCCCGCAGAAAGAATGCGCGTCGGCGCGGGCGCAGCCACCTTCGCCGCGGTCTCCACGGAAGTCCCCATCGGTGCAAGCGCCGGGCTCTTCCTGCGATTGGGCATGTGGGTGGCCTTGATGAAGGAAGACCAGCAATTGCGCGTGCAGGCAGCGCCCAGCCTCTTGATTGGAAGCACCTGGAGCTCTTGAGGAATGTCCCACGAAGTTCCCGCCCCGCGTCTCACTCCCTGCAACCCAAGAGGCCCTCGCGGACAAAAAGACCTCCGCGAGCCCTCGACACATGTGGAGAGGTGACATGGCGCAACGGAAGGCACACGCAACCCTCGGAGCCGCGATTTTCACGCTGGTCCTCGCCGGCTGCGGCGGGCTCATGGGAGACGAAGCCGAGGACGAAGCACTATTCACAGTGGAGGGCACTCTGCTCGGCGCCGAGTCACTCGACGAGGCACGCTCCAAGAAACTGCGGGCGGCCCTCTACTGGGAGCACTGGCCGGAGGCCACGCTCCAGTGCATGCTGGAGAATCCCTTCCATATCGCGATGGGCAAATGCCAGCGGATAAGCCCCAGGCAAACGTTCGAGCGGCGCACCGTGGACGTCAAGGTGAACGGGCGCTTCCCCAACACCTTCAACATGCCCGTGCATCGACTTCCTGAGCCCGGCGTCTTGCATGGGGAGGAAGGCTCGAAGCTCGGCGTCGCCTACGTGCTGGCCTATGTAGATGGCAACGACAATTCCCAGCTCGACCGTGTCAGCCTCACGGCGACGTCCAGCCCGGACCTTGTCATTGGGCACCAGGAGGGAAACGAGCGAGGAGAGACGGAGTATCACTGGATTGTGTATCGGGAGGGCACGCTTCACCCGCTCTACGAAAAGCTGTTCAGCGACTGCCCCGAGCCACCTCAAGGCTACTCCCTGGTGACGTACCGCTACAGGAATGACCCGAGCCTGCCCGACGGCCACCAGTACTTCGACGGCTGCTTCCTGACGGAACGACGCGTGAAGGTGAACATCTCCATCGCGGCAGATGGCCGATTCAAGGAGATGGCCTGCGAGCACCCCAGCAACTTCCTGTACGCACCGAATGTGCGTGCGGCCACCGCGAGCCCACCTCCGGCCGGAAGCACCCAGGAGTGCCGACGCAATAAGAGCGTCCACAACCAGGACGAAGTGCTCGTGGTGAACAAGCACCCGGAGCGCTTCTGCAGCGTCGCGAACAGCGAAATCTACACGCTGCTCGACTACTGGGACGATACCTGGGATGACCGGGCCACGCCTCCGGCCTGGTGGCCCTGCGAGCCACCGGCCCTGCCCTGACGCACCTGCGCAGCGGGGCCCGGGCCTGACACGCCGGAGCCCCGCCGTGACGTCACTGCCCCAGCTTCTCCTGGAGGCTGGCCTTGTTGGGGTATTCCGGCGCGTCCGCGGCGAGCTTCTCCCACAGGGCCCGGGCGCCCTTCTCGTCGCCCTTGGCCTTGAGGGTGTCACCCAGCTTCTCCACGGAGAGCGGGTCGGACTGCACGGCCACGCCCCACACGCGCGCAGCCATGGGGCGATCCAGGCCCACCAGGGCCCACGCCATGCCCGCCTTCGCGCGGCCGTTCTCCGGCTGGAAGGGCACCACGCGCGTGTAGTTGGCGAGCGCCTCCTGGTAGCGGCCCTGGGCGAGGTGCTCCTCGCCCTCCTCCACCAGCTTCGCCAGGCCCTGCTCCAGCTCCGGCGTGCGCTCGGTGTTCTTCACCGCGTCCACCATCTCCTGCGACAGCGGCCGGGGCGCGTCCGCTTCAGCGGCGGCGGGCGCCTGCGACAGGCGGATGCGGCGGTCCTCCGCGCGCGAGGCCAGCAGCTTCTTCCGGCCTCCCGCCTTCACCGTCTCCTCCACCAGCGTGGCCATCCGCTTCGCCATGGGCGCGCGGTACGAATCCGGGTGTGCGGCCGCCACCGCCTCGAAGCCCTCGCCGGCCTGCTTCAGCGCCGCGACGTCGTCGCCCTTCGTCTCGAAGAGCAGCGCCGCGCGCGCGTAGAGCGCGTCCTCGTGCCGGGGCTCCACCTCCAGCACGGCGTTGTAGGCGGTCAGCGCCTTGGCGCTGTCGTTGGAGAGGTAGTGCGCGTTGGCCTCCATCACCGCCACGTCCAGCACCGGCGCAAGCGCCGCGCGCGCGCAGGCCGCCGCGCCCGCCGTGTCACCCTTCTTCGCGCGCGCCTCCGCGGCGGTGTGCATCTCCTCCACCGGCATGTTCACCGTGAAGCCACAGCCCGCGGCCTCCGCGGTGGGCACGGCGGCCTTGCCCAGCTTCTTGCGCTGCGCCAGGAACAGCTCCCGCGTGGGCTTCGCGCGCGCCAGCGCCTGCTGGAGGTAGGTGATGGCCTCCGCGTTGCGGCCATTCACGTAGTACAGGCGCCCCAGCGACGCGGCGATTTCGAAGGTCTTCTCCCGGTCCGCCAGCCCCTCCGTCGAGTCGAGCTGCCGCAGCAGCTCCTCCGCGGACGGCGGCGCCCGGCCCGTGCCCGACATGGGCGGGTGCCCCGGCGGCAGCTGCTCCGGGTTGATGCTGGGGGCCACGCCCTCCGTCGGCGGATGGCCCTCCGGCATGGCCGAGCCCGCGGGCTTCATCGTCGAGGTGGCGGGCGAGGCCTCGGTCCCCGGGGGAATGGGCGGGTGGCCGGCGGGCAGCGTCGAGGGGGTCTGGGCGGTCAGCAGCGCCGCGGTGGCCAGGGCAAGGGACAGGTTCATGTGTCGTTGCTCGAGTAGCTCGCTTCGGGCCACCACGTGGCCTCGCTCCTGCGGACGTCCTGCGGGGCGAGTTTCCCGAGGAGCTCCTTCACCGACATTCCCAGTACCGGATGACGCAGGTGGGGCGCCAGCTCTACGAGCGGCTCCAGGGCGAAGCGGCGCTTGTGCAGCTCCAGGTGAGGTACCTGGAGCGTGGGGTCAGCCACCACCTGTCCCTCCCAGAAGAGGATGTCCAGGTCGATGGTGCGCGGGCCCCAGCGCACGTCGCGGCGGCGGCCCAGGTCCTTCTCAATCTGCTGGAGGATGCAGAGCAGGCGCTGCGGCGACAGTCCGCACTCCAGGGCCACCACCGCGTTGAGGTAGCGAGGCTGCGGCGGCCCCACGGGGGCGCTGTCGAAGAGCGAGGAGCAGTGGAGCACCGCCACCGCATCGATGCGGGACAGCGCGGACAGGGCGGCAACGAGGTGGTTCTCGCGGTCTCCCTCGTTGGAACCCAATCCGACGTAGACGGTGTCGCTCACGGCTCCATCTCAACAGGGTTCACCAGGGTTCCGATTCCCTCCAGCTCCACTTCCACCGTGTCGCCAGGCGACAGCTTCCCCACCCCCGACGGCGTCCCGGTGCTCACCATGTCCCCGGGCAGCAGCGTCATGATGTGGGAGATGAAGGACACCAGGCGAGCGGGACTGAAAATCATGTCGGACGTCCGGCTGTCCTGCCGCACCTGCCCGTTCACCCGGCACTGAATCTGGAGGTCGTCGGGGGACAGCCCCGTCACTGCCCACGGGCCCGCGCACGCGAAGGTGTCGTAGCCCTTGGCGCGCGTGTGCTGCACCTCACGCCGCTGGATGTCGCGCGCCGTCACGTCATTGAAGCAGGTGAGGCCCCAGATGGCGCGCGCGGCGGTGGACTCGTCGGCGTTCTTCAGCTTCTCGCCGATGACGAGCGCCAGCTCCGCCTCGTAGTGCACCTCCTGGCTCGCCTTGGGGATGCGGATGGGCGAGCCCGTGCCGTTGAGCGCCGTGGAGGGCTTGGTGAAGATGAGCGGCTCGGGCGGCACCGGCTTGCCCATCTCCTCCGCGTGCTTGCGGTAGTTCTGGCCAATGCAGACCACCTTCGACGCGTCCGAGGGCACCAGCAGCGTCAGCGAGGACAGCGACCGGTGGATGCCCGTCTCCTTCGCACCGGCCCAGGGCGCCGCGGTGAGCACCACCACCTCGGAGCCCTCCACCCGGCCATGGTGCGCACGACCCTCGTGCAGGAAGCGGCAGTAGCGCGCGGTCGTCATACGGTCCTCTGGAAGCCGAGCACGTCGGCCATGTCATGGAGCCCAGGCGCGCGCCCCGCCACCCAGCGCGCGGCCCGCAACGCGCCGGCAGCGAACTGGTCTCGGTTGGTGGCGCGGTGCGTGAGCTCGATGCGCTCACCCTCGCCGAAGAAGTACACGGTGTGCTCGCCCACCACGTCGCCGCCCCGAAGCGTCTGCACACCAATCTCGCGCGCCGGCCGCGCGCCAATCTGCCCGTGCCGGGCGAAGGTGAGGTCGTCCCGCGTGCGCCCCAGCGCCTCCGCCAGCACGTCCGCCAGCCGCAGCGCGGTGCCGCTGGGCGCGTCCTTCTTCATGCGGTGGTGCGCCTCCAGCACCTCCACGTCGAAGCCCGGCCCCAGCACCCGCGCCAGCTCCGCGGCCATGCGGATGACCAGGTTCACACCCACCGACATGTTCGGCGCGGCGACGATGGGCACCACCTTCGCGCTCTCCGCCAGCGCCGCGGACGCCTCCGGCGTGAAGCCGGTGGAGCCCACCACCAGGGCCACGCCACGCGCGGCGCACACCTTCGCGTGGGCCACGCTCAGCTCGGCGCTGGTGAAGTCGATGACGACGTCCGCGGACGCCGCGTCCAGCGCCCGCTCCAGGCTGTCCGTCACCGTCACGCCCACGGGGCCCAGCCGCGTGGCCACCCCGGCGTCCTGCCCCACCGAAGCGCTGCCCGGACGCGCCGTGCCGCCCACCACCCGCAGACCCTCCGCGTCGTGCCCCAGGCGGAGCAACGTGCTGCCCATGCGGCCGGTGATGCCGGTGATGACGATGCGAATCATGTGTGCCGTGCTCCCGGTGGCGGCGTGATGCGGAAGGCTCAGCCCTTGAGCAGTCCCAACTGGCGCATGCAGTCGCGCAGCTTCGCGGCGTTGGGCTCGGTCATCTGCACCAGGGGCAACCGCACTTCGGGCCCGAACAATCCCATGACGTGCAGACCCCACTTCACGGGCGCGGGGCTGGACTCGATGAACAGCAGCCGGTGCAGCTCGTTCATCCGCACCTGAAGCTCGCGAGCCACCGCCATGTCGCCCTTGCGCGCCGCCGCCACCAGGTCCGCCATCATCCGCGGCGCCACGTTGGCGGACACGGAGATGACGCCCTTGCCACCGCAGGCAATGAAGGGCAGCACGGTGAAGTCGTCCCCGGACAGCAGCGTCATCCGGTCGCCACAGCGCTCCAGGATGTCGATGACCCGGGGCATGTTGCCCGTGGCCTCCTTGAGGGCCACCACCTCGGGGATGTCACACAGCCGCAACACCGTGTCGGGCAGCAGGTCCACGCCCGTCCGGCTCGGCACGTTGTAGGCGATGATGGGGAAGCCCGGGTGCGCCTTGGCCACCGCGCGGTAGTGCTCCACCAGGCCCGCCTGCGTGGGCTTGTTGTAGTAGGGCGTGACGATGAGCGTGCCATCCGCGCCCGCCTCGCGCACGCGGCGCACGCCTTCGATGGTCTCCGCGGTGCTGTTGGAGCCGGCACCGCCCACCACCATCACGCGACCCTTCGCCTCCTCCACCACCACCTTCACCGCGAGGGCCCGCTCGTCGGCCGTCATGGTGACGGCCTCGCCGGTGGTGCCCATGGGCACCAGCACGCTGGTGCCACCTTCAATCTGCTGCCGGACCAGGGCCCGGTAGGCGGGCTCGTCGAGCGCTCCGTTCCGGAACGGAGTGGCCAGGGCCGTCATGGAGCCTTCGAAGGTCTTCATGACGGGGCTTATACGTTCAGGCCCGCTCGCCGCGCCAGAGATCCTCGACGCGCTCCCGCTCGCGGACGACACGCCACGCCGCTCCGTCCACGAGCACCTCGGCCGGGCGTGGGCGGGAATTATAAGTGGACGACATACTCATTCCGTACGCCCCGGCGCTCATGAAGGCGAACAGCTCGCCTGCTTGCGGCAGGACGAGGGGCCGGGCCTTCGCCAGCACGTCGGTGGATTCACACACCGGCCCCACGACGTCCACCTCCATGGCCTTGCCCCGCCGCTTCACCAGCGGCTGGAGGCCATGGTGCGCTTCGTAGAGCGCGGGACGCAGCAAGTCGTTCATGCCCGCGTCCACCACCACGAAGTGTCTGGCGGGCGTCTTCTTCCGGTACAGCACGCGCGTGAGCAGCACGCCCGCGTTGCCCACCAGCGCCCGGCCCGGCTCCAGGATGAGCGTGGCGCCCGTGGCCCCCGCGGCGGCCAGCACCGTGCGGGCATACTCGTCCGGAGAGGGCGGCGTCTCGTCCGAATAGGTGATGCCCAGGCCGCCGCCCACGTCCAGGTACGCCAGCGGGTGCCCCTGCGCCTTCAGCGCGGTGTAGAGCCCGGCGACCTTGGACAGCGCCGCGCGCATGGGCGCCGTCTGGGTGAGCTGCGAGCCGATGTGGCAGTCCAGCCCGGTGGCCAGCAGGCCCTTCATCTTCTTCGCCCGGGCGTACAGGGCGACCGCCTCCTCGAACGGCACCCCGAACTTGGACGTCTTCAGGCCCGTGGAGATGTAGCGGTGCGTGCGCGCGTCCACGTCCGGATTCACGCGCAGCGCGAACGGCGCCCGTCGCCCCAGCCGGCGGCCCACGGCGTCCAGCGCCTCCAGCTCCTCGGCGCTCTCCACGTTGAAGAGGAGGATGCCCGCGGCCAGCGCCGCCTCCATCTCCTCCTGCGTCTTGCCCACGCCCGCGAACACCGTCTTCCCGGCATCGCCACCGACGTGCCGGACGCGGGCCAGCTCCCCGCCGGAGACGATGTCGAACCCACCGCCCCGCTCGGCGATGAGCCGGAGGATGGCGAGGTTCGAGTTGGCCTTCACCGAGTAGCAGATGAGGTGCGGCCGGTCCCCGAAGGCCTCCGTCACCACCCGGACGTGCCGGGTGAGCGTGGCGGTGGAGTAGACGTAGGTCGGCGTGCCCACGGACTCGGCGATGGCCGCCAGCGGCACATCCTCCGCGTGGAGCACGCCCTTGCGGTAGATGAAGTGGTTCACGGGGCTCCAGCGTCCTCGGACGCGGGGGACTCCGACGGCGTGAGGGGCGTCTCCACCCCGCTCTCCGGCGTGGGCGTCAGGGTCGGCCCCGACGGCTCCACGGGCCCCCGCTCCGTCGCCGAGGGAGGCGGCTGCGTCTCCGTGGCGGGCGCGGGCGCGGGCGGCCGGGGCGGCCCCTTGATGCCACACGCCACCAGCGTCAGCGACAGGCTGGTGGCCACGAGGAGCGGGGCGAGGGCGGCGCGCATGGCTAGAACTGGACGCCCAGCCAGGCGCGGATGGTCTGCGGCGTGTCCAGGTCGATGCGATTGGCCACCTGGGCCTCCTGCAAGCCGCTCATCGGGAACAGGATGCCGTAGGCGAGGCCAGCGATGAACCCGTCCTCCGTCTTGTAGTCCACGCCCACGTTCACTTCCAGGCCCAGGGCCTTGCTCGTGGCCGACGGGGTCGACTCCGCGTAGATGGCCTGCGAGTAGATGAGGCGGCCGTAGATGTCGAAGCCCTCGGTGATGGAGTACTTCGCGGACGGGCGGATGTAGAACGCGTCCGTCACGCCGACCAGCAGCTCGCGCCAGAGGATGAGGTCAATGCGGTAGTCGCGGTTGAAGCGGAAGTTGCGGATGGCGTTGTCCGTACAGCCGCCCGTGCCACAGGCGTACTGCGGGCCTTCGAAGTCCCCCTCCGCCGTCTGGCCGTTGGTGCCCGAGCCCGGGCGGCCCGGCTGGTTGCCGAAGCCATACGCCTTGTCACCGGAGGCGAAGCCCAGCTCCATGTTCAGCGAGAGCTTCTGGTCCAGGAGCTTCAGCTCGCCCTGCGCCACGCCGCCGAACTGGGCGACGGTGAGGCTCTGGTTGAGCGTGGGGTCGTTGATGCCGCCCACGTCCAGCGCGCGGTTGCCGATGCGGCCCAGCATCGCGGCGAACTCGAACTCCAGCCGCCAGTTCTTCTCCTCGTACCGGAGCCAGAAGTCCGGCACGTACAACGAGGCGTCACGCGGGATGAAGCCGGTGTTCTGCCCGTTGGTCGTGGAGCCGTCGTACTCCCACTTCTGCTGGCGCAAGGTGAAGTGCAGGCCGTACTGGAGCACGCCCTGGTTGTTCTCCAGCTTGGAGCGGATGACCTGGTCGGTGTCGCGGCGGGCAATCGCAATCACGTAGCTGTGCGCGTCGTCGGCCTGGGTCAGGTCGATGGGCTCACCCACGGTGCCGCGGGTGTCGATGACCCCCTCCGAGTTGAAGTCCAGCATCGGCGTCACGTACCAGCCCTCGAAGGGGTTGGTGACGAACTGGATGCGGTCGACGGTGTCGCCGAAGTCGCAGTCGAAGCAGGTGCCGTCGTTGCGCAGCATGCCCAGGCCCCACTGGCTGCCCATGCGACCGAAGCGCAGGATGCCCACCGGCGTCTTCACCTCACCGTAGGCGCGGCGCAGCTTGATGGAGTCCTGGAGCGCGTCGGACAGCGGGTCCTGGCTCTCGGAGAAGATGCCGAAGATGTTGCGCGTGTTGCCGGGCAGCAGCGTGTCGGGCATGGCGCCCATCACGAAGTTGTCCAGGCCGAGCACCTCCATCTTCAACGCCACCTGCTCGGAGATGTTGAAGGTGGGCTCCAGGCGCACGCGCATGGTGGCGAAGGACTGGGTGTTCTCCTGCGGGCTGCGCGGCGAGCGCGGGAAGAGCTCCCGGCCGGGCGCCTTGCCCAGGTCGAACTTGTAGAAGAGCGTGGGGCGAACGCGGAAGTAGCCGTCGAGCGTGAAGACCTCGAGCTTGCGCTTCTCCTCCGGGAACTCCTCGGCCCACTCGTCCGTGGCGCCAATGGACTGCTTCGCGGCCTCGGCGCGAATCTCCTCGCGCAGCTCCTCCTTCAGCGCCTCCAGGTCCTCGCGGCTGACGGCCTCGCGGAGGGGCATCACCGGCGCTGCCTCCGCCGGAGCGACGGGGGCGGCCTCCGCGGGAGCGGCGGGAGTGGACTCCTCGGGAGGGGTGGGAGCAGCGGGCGCGGCTTCCGCTGGCGCGGGCGGGCTACCCTCCGGCACCGGCGTCTGGGCGGTGGCCGTGGAAGAAGCGACGAGCAGCGCCGCCAGCAGGGCGTGAGACATGGGCAACGATCTCCAGGGCCGCCAGGGGCGGCCGGGTCTGAAAGGCGGGCGATTCAAGCCATGGGACGGAGGGGTGTCAACGCTTACCAGGGCGCGGCTTCGCGCCGTCAACGGCGGGCCCCCCGGTGTCACTTCGGCTTCCGCCCCAGCGGCTGGCACCGGGGGCAGAAGTGGGTGGTACGACCGCCCTGGGTGAAGGACTCGACCTGGGTGCCACACTGGGAGCATGGGCTCCCGGCGCGTCCGTAGACCAGGAAGGGATTCTCCGACCGCCCCTCCTCCAGGTACACCGGCTCCTCCCCCTCCTGCTCCTTGAGGCCGAAGTCGATGGAGGCGCGGATGGCCTGAACCAGCCGCTTCCACTCCTCCGGCGTCAGGGAGCCGGGCTGGCGCGCGGGGTGGAGCCCGGCGCGGAAGAGGGCCTCGGCGGCGTGGATGTTGCCCAGGCCGGAGATGCGCTCCTGGTCCATCAGGGCCACCTTCAGGTCCTTCCGGCAGGTCCCCAGCGCCGCCTGGAGCTGCCCCGCGGTGAGGCCGTCCGCCAGGGGGTCCCTCCCGAGAAGCCGCACCGCGTCCAGCTCGCGCAGGCGCGCGGCCGGCGCCGGCTCCAGGCGGCCGAACATGCGCGGATCGGAAAAGTGGATGACGTGGCCGTCGTCCAGGTGGAACCGGGCGCGGCTGTAGGGCTCCACCTGACCTTCGGTGCGACGGACGAACTTGCCCGTCATCCCCAGGTGCCCCATCAGCCCCTTTCCCCCCTCGAAGGCGAAGAGCAGGTACTTGCCCCGGCGGACCAGGGACTCCAGCCGGCCGCTGAGCGCGTCGAACCGCTGGCGCTCGGCGCCTCGGAAGATGCGGGTGTTCTCGGATTCCGCGCGCACGAGGCGCCGGTCGCTGAACCAGCGCACCAGGTTGCGCCGCGCGATCTCCACTTCGGGTAGCTCAGGCATCCTCCGGGGCACATACACCGGGAGCCGACCTCACGCACCGCCTACGTGCTCGTCCGGACGCTTGCATCACGCGGCCCTTGAAGGCAGGTGCCGATGTGGGCCAGCGTCCCGCATCCCCTTGGAAAGAAAGGCACCATTCGTCATGCAGCGCACCCTCGTGGCGGTACTGGGTTTCACCCTGGCAACGGGAATGTCGACGGGCTGCACCAAGCAGCGCATCACGGCGGAGAAGGCCGTGGCCAGGACCCTCATCTCCGACGAGCAGGAAGAGGAGCTCGGCAAGCAGGTCAAGCAGGAGCTGGAGACGAAGGAGAAGATCAAGTACGTGGAGGACGCGTCCGTCGTCGAGTACGTGCGCGACATCTCCTCCCAGATCCTGACCCAGGCGTCCAAGGACCGGCCGGGCGTGAAGTGGAAGATTCACGTCATCGACGACCCGAAGACGGTCAACGCCTTCGCCACGCCGGGCGGCTACCTGTACGTGTACACGGGCCTCATCCTGGCCTCCGACACCGAGGCGGAGCTCGCGGGTGTCATGGCGCACGAGGCGGGCCACGTGGTGGGCCGCCACTCCGCGCGCGCCATGGTCAACCAGATGGGGCTGCAGGCCATCACCCAGGCGGCGCTGGGCAAGAACCCGGGCACCGTGGCCCAGATTGCCGCGCAGCTCGTGAGCGGTGGAACCCTGCTGGCCCACGGCCGCAGCGAGGAGATTGAGGCCGACGAGTACGGCGCGCGCTACGCGTCCGGCGCGGGCTATGACCCGCGCGGGCTCATCACCTTCTTCGAGAAGCTCCAGAAGGAGCAGGGCGACACGCCCGCCCTGATGAAGTGGCTGAGCACGCACCCCACCAACCGGGACCGCATCGCGAACATCCAGAAGATCATCTCGCAGAAGAACCTGCGGGGCAGCAACAACGCCCCGGGCGGCCTGCCCGCCATCAAGCAGAAGCTGGGCGGCAAGTAGTCCCCCGCGCGCCCGCTCAGTGCAGCGTGGAGGAGCGAGGGTCCTGCTCCTCCACGGTGGGCTCGGGCTCCAGCCCCCGGGCCACGCGCCGCCGCCACCGGAAGCGCGCCAGCTTCGTGCGCATGGCGCTCTTGGCGCTCTTGGCCGCCCCCGCCGTCTTGAGCGGCGGCTCCAGCGGCGCGGGCTCCTCGAAGCCGCGCGCCCCCTTGGACTTCCCCTCCGCCGAGGCGTGCTCGAGGATGGCGTTAACCTCGCCGCCGAGGATGAAGATGAGCCCGGAGATGTAGAGCCACAGCAGCAGCACCACCACGCCGCCGATGGAGCCATAGGTGACGTTGTACTGGCCGAAGTGCTCCACGTACTGCGTGAAGCCCCACGTGCTCAGCAGCCACAGGCCCGTGCCCAGCACGGAGCCGGGGGTGATGTACTTGAAGCGCTGCTTCACGTCGGGGAGCAGGTAGTAGCAGAGCGCCAGCACCAGCATCACCAGCGCCGCGGTGAAGGGCCAGCGCAGCCACGACCACACCAGGTGGAACGCGCCCACCAGATGCAGCTTGCCCGCCAGCCACAGCCCCAGCCGGCCGCCGAGCAGGAACACGGCGAAGGACAGCGGGATGAGCAGCGAGCCCATCAGCGTCACCAGCATCGCCAGCCCCTGCGTCTTCCAGAGGGGCCGCGACTCGGAGACGTCGTAGGCCAGGTTGAGCGCGGTGCGCAGCGCGTTCACCCCGCGCGAGGCCGACCACAGCGTGACGATCAGACCGGCCGTCAGCAGCTTGGGCTGGGGCTGGTTGACCAGGGATTGCAGGTGGCCGGTGACGACCTGAAACGCATCCCCTGGCACCAGCGGCCGGATGCGGTCCAGCATCGCGTCCACCGCGCCCGGGGCGAAGGGCAGGTACGCCACCAGCGTCACGAGGAAGAAGAGGAACGGGAACAGGGAGAACAGGAGGTAGTACGACAGCTGCGCCGCGATGTCGGTGACGTTGTCCTCCTGGAACTCCTTCACCAGGCGACGGCCGAACTCGCGCCACGTCAGGTGCTTGAGTCTGGGCCAACGCATGCTCGCCTCCTCGCTCGAAGTAGTTCCGGGGACCGGAAGGTGGCGTCGGCGGAGCGGATTGGCAGCAGGCGTCCGAACGAGCGCCCGGCATGCGCTTCGGGCAGGTGACGGTGCGCGGCCGGGCGAGGTGCGTCAGGCGACGTTGGGCGGGAGGTATCTGCCCAGCAGTGGACGGAGGCGACCGCGCACCTCGTCGGGGATGCGGCTGCGCTCGGTGCCAATGGCCAGCGCCAGCGCGGTGTCACAGCGGCAGGTGGCGCGGGCCTCGGCGATGCGCGGCAGCGCACGGCGGAGGAGCGCGGCGCCGCTGGCGGTGACGGCCTTCCGGTGGTGGGAAATCTGCGCCAGGAGGTCGTCGTGCTCCTGCCCCGGCGCCTGAGGCTGCCACGAGTCGAAGTCGGTGGGCAGCGCCACCATGGCGTAGTGCAGCTCCGCCTCGCGGGCGAGCCGGGCCTCGGGCATGGCCGTCATCCCCACCAGGTCCCCGCCCCAGGTTCGGTAGAGCAGGCTCTCCGCGCGCGTGCTGAGCGAGGGGCCCTCGATGCAGACGTAGGTGGCCTCGGGGTGGACGGGAGGCCCCAGCGGGTCCCTGGCCTCGGAGAGCACCTGCCGCAGCGTGCCGCAGAAGGGGTTGCCCAGGTCCACGTGCACGGCGACGTCGTCGTAGAAGGTGCAGGGCCGGCGGTAGGTGCGGTCGATGACCTGGTCCGGGACGACGAGCTGAAGAGGCTGGATATGCTCGCGCAGGCTGCCGACGGTGCCCGTGGAGAGGACGTGGGTGACGCCCAGGACCTTCAGGGCGTAGACGTTGGCGCGGTAGGGCGCGCGGGTGGCGTTGTAGACGTGTCCGGCGCCGTGGCGGGCGACGAAGGCGACGGGGACGCCGCCGAGCTCGGTGGTGACGATGGGGCCCGCGTGAGGGCCGAAGGGTGTCTCGATGATGTGGGACTCGCCCTTGCCGAGGAGGCCCAGTGCCTGAGCCAGCCCGGGGCTCCCGATGATGCCCACCCTGACAGCCATGTTCCTCCTCGTGGCGCGACCCTCGCGCCAGGCGACCATAACGCGCCCCTCTGGCCCAGGAACCCCTGAAGACTGGTAGTTTTCGTAATCGCCATGCGAGCCCTCCTGATTCTTGGCCTGACCCTCGCCGCCGGCACCGCCGCGGCCGCCGTCCCCTCCGGCTGCAAGGAGGACTTCGCGACGTGCAAGGAGGACTGCTCCATCGAATACGGAGGCAGCGGGCGGACGGTCGAGAAGCTCACCCACTGCCTGGCGGACTGCCAGGAGAACCTGAGCCTGTGTGCGGACCGCCACTCGTCGCTGAAGGGCCTGCCCGCCGGGGTGGTGGCGGATCCCCCGAAGCGTCGGCGGGGGAAGAAGCTGAGCCGGGAGGAGGACCCGTTCGGCGACGGCGATGCGCAGCCCACACGCAGGCGCAACCGCGAGGAGGACCCGTTCGGTGATGAGCGCTCGTCGAGCAGCGCAGGCCGTCGGGATGGCTACCGCGCCTCGGAGTCGTCCGTGGCGGAGGAGCCCTCGCGCCGTGTGGCGACCGAGCCCGTCCCCCCACCTCCGTCCTCCGGGGTCGCGGTGGAGGCCACGCGGACCGGTGTGTACCGGGCGAGCGAATCGGATCCCCCGCCGTCCCCGACGCCGGCCTCGGCTCCCGCGGACCCGACCTCCCTGGGGGACCTGGACTCGCCGGATGAGACGCCCACACCAGCGCCCGCGGCGGTGGCGGCGCCGGAGCCCGCCAGGCCCGCACCCGCGCCAGCCGCACCCGAGCCGGTGAAGGCCCCTCCTCCCGCGGTCTCCACGAGCCCGGCGAAGAAGGACCCGCTGCTCGATGACGACCTGCCCGAGCCGCAGGCCCCGGCCGCGAAGCCCGCCCCCAGCAAGTCCAGCCGGCCGGCGCTGCCTCCCGAGCCGGAGTACGACATCTCCGATTGGGACCCGGACGGAGACTGAGCGCCCCTGGAGCTACGGTGGGACGGCGCCGCGCTCTGTGTCCAGGACCGCCTGCCAGAGCGCGAAGGGAGAGATGCCGGCGTAGCCACTCTCCTGGCCGTCGTTGCACTCGATGACAATCCACCGGCCCGACACTTCCTGGGCCACGTCCACCACCAGGAAGGGCACGTCCAGTCGCCTCGAGACCTCACGGCCCAGCCCGAGCGCCTCGCGTTGCTCCTCAGGCGTCAGGGTGTACGGCGTGCCCTGCCACCAGTAGGGCCCCCAGCCGACGAGCTCGCCCTTCCACCAGAAGGTGCGGAACTCGAAGGAGCTGGGGATGCGGTCCGGCGCACCCTCCTCGACCCGGCGCAAGGACCTCAACTCCCGGCACACCACCCGCTGCCAGTGCAGGATGGGGTCCTTCGCGTAAGCGTCCATCGCCCGGCGGAACTGCTCCGGCCCTTCGATGATGGAGAGCGACTTGCGATGGCGGCTCGTCTGGCGCTCGCCCTTCACGAACACGGGCCACCCCAGCACGCGCTCCACTGTCTCCGCGTCGGGACGCTCGTCGAACCAGACGCTGCGCGGTGTCAGGTCGGTGAGCTTGGGGTACCAATAGGGCAGCTCCGTGGCCAGCAGGTGCTGCTCGGGAGTGTGAACCAAACGGAGTCCTGCCTCGGCCAGCTCGCGGTAGCGCTCGGCGTAGTCATTCCAGACGCCGACCCGGGCCACCACCTCCAGGGACTCAGGCAGCACATACGGGCGACGGCACGCGAAGAACCGGTCGAACGCAAAGTCGTAGATGCCCTGGCCGGTCGGCGCGGTCAGGAGCCACAGCCGCGCTTCCACCTGGAGCAGGTCCTCACCCGGACGAAGCATGGGCCCAGCCTACGCCGTCCAGGCATCAACACGCCTTCCGGAACGTCAGGTTGATGCGCTGGGCACCCAGCCGCGGATGGTGCCCTGGCTTCAGCGGCATGACGCCGTGATAGCGCAAGCGGGCCGGTCCGCCCCAGACGACCACATCGCCATGACTCAGGCGCACGCGCGCCGGCCGGTCCTTCCGCTCCGTCCCCCCGAAGAGAAAGACCGCCGGGAGCCCCAGCGAGACGGAGACGATGGGCGCGGAGAAGTCGCGCTCGTCCTTGTCCTGGTGCAGCGACATCTTCGCGCCGGGGACGTAGCGGTTCATCAGGCAGGAATCGGGGCAGAACGCCGCGAAGCCGGCGCTCGCGGCGGCTGTCCGCGCGAGCTCCCTGAGAACCTCCGGCATCTGAGGCCAGGGCCGCCCCTGCACCGGGTCTTCCGCGGCGTAGCGGTACCCCGTCCGGTCCGTCACCCATCCCCACGCGCCACAACTCGTCATCGCCACCGACATGCGGAATCCGCCCGGTGTCTCCATGTGCCGGAAGGGCGAGGCGCTCGTGATGTCGTGGAGCGCGCTCAACACCGCCTCTTCCTGGGCCCGGGCGAAGCCTCGCAGCACCCTGGCTCCGGGGCCCAGCGTCTCCTCGCGAGGCTCCATGCCTCCCAGGCTGTCGAACAGGTCCAGCGTCATCCATGTCCCTCAGGCCGCGTCATGGAAGATGACGCCCACCGTGTGGCGGTGCCCCGACCGGATGCGGCTCACGCCGTGCCGCAGGTTGACGCGGTACACGCCGCGCGTGCCCTGCACCGGGCGGTGGTGGACAGCGAACACCACCGCGTCTCCCTGACGCAGCGGAACCACCTCCGCCCGCGACTGCATGCGCGGCCGCTGCTCGGTGAGCACGAACTCGCCGCCCGTGAAGTCACGGCCGGGCTCCGACAGCAGAATCGCCACCTGGAGCGGGAAGACGTGCTCCCCATAGAGGTCCTGGTGCAGGCAGTTGTAGTCGTCCGCGCCGTACCGCAGCAGCAACGGCGTCGGGCGCACCTGCCCCGCCGCATGGCAGCGCTCGAGGTACTCCGCGTGGTCCTCCGGGTACTGGACCTCGATGCCCATGGCCGTGTTCCAGCGGTTCGCGATGGGCGCGAGCCGGGGATACAGCGCCGCGCGCAGCTCTGCGATGACTTCAGGCAACGGGTACTCGAAGTACTTGTACTCCCCTCGTCCAAAGCCATGCCGCGCCATCACCACCCGGCTGCGGAACACCGCGTCCTCCGCATACAGCGCCGCCAGGGCTTCGCACTCCGCGGGCATGAGGAGCCGCTCCACCGTCGCGCAGCCTCGCGCATCCAGCGCCTCCGAGACGCGCGCCCAGTCGGCATCGGCCACCCGCTCGAAGACACACTTCACGGAACGGGCGGCGCTGGGCGGACGCGGCTGTCGCGCCGTCACCTTCTGCGTGGACACGGTGTCTGCCTCCTTCCAGGGAACCTCGCGGTCACGACCAGAAGCTAATGGGCGCGGGCAGGCACGGCACTCCGAGTCTTGCTACCCGATGCGCGGCGACGTCGGAGGCTGCTCGGAGATGGCAGGCGCCACGGCGGGCGGGCGGACGTGCGCGGTCTGCGTCAGCCGCACGCCCAGGAGCACGAGCGCGCCGCCTACGGCAATCTCCCAGTGCAGCGCTTCATCCAGGATGGCCCATGCCGCCAGCGCGGTCGCCGCGGGCTGGAGGTTGGAGAACACGGCCACCTTCGACGCAGGTACCTTCGACAGCGCGTAGTACCAGAGCAGATACGCCACCACCGAGGTCAGCAGGCCCAGGTAGGCGATGCTGTACCGGGCCGCGGCGCTGGCCGCGAGCACCGCCTCCGGCTTCGCGAAGAAGGGCGCCAGCACCAGCATCATCAACGTGGAGGCGCCCATGCTCCACGCCGTGGCGCGGAGCGGGCCATGAATGGCGACGAAGGGCTTGCCCTCCGTCGTGTACACCACCCACGACATCACCGCGCCCAGGATGAGCAGGTCGCCCAGCAGCGAACCGCTCGCGTCCGCCAGCCCCCGCCCCAGCAGCAAC
Source organism: Pseudomyxococcus flavus (assembly GCF_050038885.1). Lineage (NCBI taxonomy): Bacteria > Pseudomonadati > Myxococcota > Myxococcia > Myxococcales > Myxococcaceae > Pseudomyxococcus > Pseudomyxococcus flavus. The sequence goes on from NZ_CP143624.1 coordinate 1,491,002, forward strand.
ACCACCACCCCCAGGAACGCCGTGACGATGCCGCCCATCGCCCGGAACGACGCCTTCTCATGGCCCCGTCCCAGGCTCAGCAGATACACGCCCAGCGGCGTCAGCGCATACAGCAGCGCCGCGTGCGCGGCCGTGGACTGTGACAGGCCATAGAAGAAGAACACCTGGTTCACCGGGCCCGCGAGCAGCCCCAGCAGCAACACGCGTCCCCACTCGTTGCGCGGCGGCAGCCGGGGCCCTGGCAGGCAGCACAACAGCAGCATGAACACGGAGCCGCTCAAGACGAAGCGCCACAGCACCACCGTGAGCGGTGGCAGCTCCGTCATGGCGCGCTTGCCCACCAGATACGTGCCAGCGCTGATGAGGACCTGGAGGAGGAGCGCGGCGTAGACCGGGCCCAGCGACTGCGTGGAGTTGGACGTCAGGGGTCGAGCTGAAGGAGCGCCCATTGCGCGGCGGTACGTACCAATTCGCTCGAATCGCCGCAGAGCTTTTCCAGCAACGGTTTCGCGTCGGCCTGCCTGGCCACGCCCAGCGCGTACACGGCGTTGCGGCGCAAGCCGTCGTAGCGTGCGCGCGCCAGCGCCGTGCCAGGTATTAGGTGCTCATACTGTTCCACCGTGAGTCCCGCGAGCTCGCGCACGCCCAGCGTCGCGACGGCCCGGGGCGCGAAGCGCGGGTGCTCCGCGAACACCGGCCGACGGTTCAGCGGACACACCTGCTGGCAGATGTCACAGCCGAAAATCAGGTTGTCGAACTTGAGCCGGAACGCCTCCGGCACCTGCTGCTCGCGGTTCTCGATGGTCTGGTAGGACAGGCACGCGCGCGCATCCACACGGCCGTTGCCGACCAGCGCACCCGTGGGGCAGGACATGAGGCAGCGGCGGCACGCGCCGCACCGGTCCGCCGCGGGGCCGTTGCCGTAGTCGTCGACCTCCGCGTCCAGGACGAGCGTGGCCAGCAGCACCCACGAGCCGTAGGGCTCGGTGATGAAGCAGCCATTCTTCCCCACGTAGCCGAGCCCCGCGCGCGCCGCCCACACCTTCTCCATCAGCGGGCCGCTGTCCACGCTGCCGTAGGTCCCCAGCCCGGGGTACATCACGGTGAGGGCCTTGCGGAACGCCTTCATCCGGTCGCGCAGCGTGGAGTGGTAGTCGCGCCCGCGCGCGTAGCGGGCAATGGGCGAGTCCGCCGACTCCACGTCGTCCCGCCAGTAGTTGTTCGCGAAGGCGATGACCGTTTTCGCCCCGGGCAGCAGCAGCGAGACGTCCAGCCGCTCGGCGGCCCGCTCGCCCATCCAGTCCATGTCCGCGGCGTAGCCCGCCTCCACCCACGACATGAGGAAGTCGGGAGGAATGGGCTCCGCGCGCGCGAAGCCCACGAGGTCGAAGCCCACCGAGCGGGCGAGGTCACGCAGATGGGCGGTGGGCAGCACGTTCACGAGGCACGTCCGACTACTTGGAGGGCTTCGCCGGAATCCACTTCACGTCCTCCACGCCCGCACGGTGATTGACCACGCGGGCGAGGACGAACAGCAGGTCGGAGAGCCTGTTGAGGTAGACGACCACCGCCTTCGGAATCTTCCCCTCACGCAAGAGCGGCACGGTGCGCCGCTCCGCGCGGCGGCAGACGGTGCGCGCCAGGTGCAGCGCGCTGGCGGCCTGCGTGCCTCCGGGGAGGATGAAGTGGGTCATCGGCGGCAGCTCGGCCTCGAAGCCGTCGATGGCGCGCTCCATGTCCTCCGCCCACTCGGCCTTCAGCTCGGGAATGTGCGCCGACGCCTTGGTGCCCTCCGGCGTCGCGAGCACCGCGCCCACCGTGAAGAGCTGGTCCTGCAGCCGGTGCAGCAGCGCGTCCACGTCCGTAGGGCCCTCGAAGCTGCGCACGAGGCCGAGCGTCGCGTTCAGCTCGTCGACTTCCCCGTAGGCATCCACACGCACGTCGTCCTTCGCGACGCGGCCACCGCCGAACAGCCCGGTCTCTCCCGCGTCGCCCGTCTTGGTGTAGAGTTTCATGTCCCGGCTTCTAACGGTGCGCGGTAACCGCCGTCCACGAGAAGCCGCACGCCGCGCAACAGGTGTGTGCACCGCTGTACCTACCCATTTCTTCACTCGGCGACACGGCACGCATCTTTGAATTGGTGCCGCGCACGGGCTCGGCTACATGAGCCGCATGCAGCCCTATCTGTCCCTGCTCGACCACGTCCTGCGCCATGGAGTGAAGAAGGGCGACCGTACCGGCACGGGGACGCTCAGCGTCTTCGGGCCCCAGCTCCGCTTCGACCTCACGCAGGGCTTCCCGCTCCTCACCACGAAGAAGCTGCACACCAGGTCCATCATCCACGAGCTGCTGTGGATGCTCGCGGGCGACACCAACGTGCGCACGCTCCAGGCCCAGGGCGTCACCATCTGGGACGAGTGGGCCAACGCCGATGGCAGCCTGGGCCCCGTGTACGGCCACCAGTGGCGCTCGTGGACGGCCCCCAACGGTGAGCACCTCGACCAGATGAGGGCCCTGGTGGAGGGGCTGAAGAAGAACCCCGACTCGCGCCGGCACATCGTCAGCGCGTGGAACGTGGCGGACCTGCCGTCCATGAAGCTGCCGCCCTGCCACGTGCTCTTCCAGTTCTACGTGGCCGACGGGCGCCTGTCCTGCCAGCTCTACCAGCGCAGCGCGGACCTCTTCCTCGGGCTGCCGTTCAACATCGCCTCGTACTCGCTGCTGACGATGATGGTGGCGCAGGTGACGGGCCTGAAGGCGCACGAGTTCATCCACACCATCGGTGACGCGCACCTGTACCTCAACCACGTCGAGCAGGCGAAGACGCAGCTGGCGCGCGAGCCGCGTCCCCTGCCCCGCATGCACCTCAACCCCGAGGTGACGGACCTCTTCGCCTTCAAGTACGAGGACTTCACGCTCGAAGGCTACGACCCGCACCCCGCCATCAAGGCGCCCGTGGCCGTATGAAGCTGTCCGCCATCGTCGCCATGGCGGCCAACCGCGTCATCGGCGCGGGAAACCAGCTCCCGTGGCGCCTGCCCGCGGACCTGGCGCGCTTCAAGCGCCTCACCATGGGCCACACCCTGGTGATGGGCCGCAAGACGTACGAGTCCATTGGCCGGCCGCTCCCGGGACGCACCTTCATCGTCGTCACCCGCCAGCGGGACTTCGCGCCCGCGGGAGTCCAGGTGGCGCACTCCGTGGACGACGCGCTCGTCCAGGCCGAGGCGAGCGGCGACCCCGAGGTCTTCATCGCCGGTGGCGCGGACCTCTATGCCCAGACGATGGACCGCGTGCAGCGCCTCTACCTCACGCGCATCGACCGCGACTTCCCCGGCGATACGTGGTTTCCCCATGTAGACCTGTCGGGCTGGAGGTGTGTCGAGGAGGAGCAGCACCTCGACGCCGAGCCTCCGTTCGCGTTCCTCACCTACGAACGCTGACGCGCCCCGCTCCGCGTCCACATGGAGGCCTGGGCGAGGGAACGCGCCCACATTCCGTCCCTCCGGCGTTAAGCGCACAATCCCGGCTTCACCCGTCAGTCCCAAGGAGTTCGCGATGCGCCAGACGTGGATGCAAGGACTTGGATTGGTTGCGGCGGTGGTGATGATGGCCTGTGGCGGTCCGGTGGAAGAGGCCCCCGTCGGCGAAGTGGGCGACGCCGAGCAGGAGCTGCGGCAGTGCGACCTGCAGGGCCGTTGCGGCGTCAACGAGGTCTGCGTGGGCGGCCCCGGTGGCGTCTGCTACCCCTGCAGCCGCTACCCCCAGTACTGCGACATCATCATCGAACCGTGAAGGTGAAGCCCGAGGCGCCCGGCCATCCATCCGGCCGGGGGCCTCCCGTCCTGGCACGTGGCACGCCCTGATGCCATGTGCACCTCCACGGGATGCAAACCACCGCTCTCTCACGCTCTGTCGACATCCCCTGGCGGACCGCGGCCCTCTCCAGCGCCGCGGTCCTCACCGCTTCGAACGTGGCCGCGCTCGTGGCCAGCCTGCGGCTCGTTCCCCTGCTCCGTCACAGGATGAGGCCCCGCTCCCGTGCCCTGCCCGCCCTGGCCCTGGGTGCCACCGCACTGGGCGCACTGGCGGTGGGTGCGCTCAGCATCGGCACCCTGGCCATCCGCGTGCTGACCATTGGCAAGCTGCGCGGCGACGACTGGCAGGTGGACTCCCTCCGGGTGGGTTCGCTCCAGGTCGTAGAGACCATCGGGCCGGACATCTCCCCGCCCGTGGGGGCATGACATCGCCTGACTTTGAAATTGCCTCGCAAGATTGAAAGGCCTCCCCCCCGCTGGTAGAGGGGGGAGCATGAACCGCGCTGCCTCCTTCCTGATGTGCCTGCTGCTCGCCCTGCCTTTCTCGTCCCGGGCGGACGAAGGCGCCTCGGAGGAGCGCACGTGGCACCGGCTCATCGGCATCCTCCAGTACCTGGAGGCGGACTATCCGCTCGCCATCGAGTCGCAGTCCGCGTTCGAGCTGGCGGAGCAGAAGAGCTTCGCCGCGGAGGCGGTGGACGCGGCGCGTGGGCTGGGCCCCGCGGCGGAGGCCTTCCTGCCGCGCGTGCAGAGCATCCAGGCCCGCGTGGACAAGGGCGAGGACGCCGAGGGCGTCAGCCGCGACTGCGGTGAGCTGGTGGAGAACCTCGTGCTGGCGGGCGGCCTCGCCCGCAGCCCGCGCCGCCCACCGGACCTCGAGCTGGGCAAGACGCTCTTCGCCACCAACTGCGCCGCCTGCCATGGCGCCGACGGCAGCGCCAATGTGGCCATCGCCGCCAACATGGAGCCGGCGCCCGCCAACTTCCAGGACGCGGAGCTGATGAGCGGCCTCACGCCGTACAAGGCCTTCAACACCACCAGCTTCGGCGTGCCCGGCACCGCGATGCCGTCCTACCCCACCCTGTCCGAGGACGAGCGCTGGGCGCTGGGCTTCTACGTCTTCACGATGCGCCTGCCCGAGTGCGAGGGCACCCCGCCGCGCGTCTCGCTGGAGCGGCTGGCCAACGCCACCGACGCGGAGCTGGTGAAGGAGTTCGGCGAGGAGAACCTGGCCTGCCTGCGCCGGAAGATGCTGGACGCGGACGAGGAGCGCTCGCTGCTCGCCGCCCGCGAGAATGTGCAGCAGGCCATGAAGCTGGGCGCCGCCGGTGACATCGCGGGCGCGAAGGCGGCCCTGCTGGACGGCTACCTCAACGGCGTGGAGCCGGTGGAGCCCAAGCTCAGCTCGCGCGACGCGGCGCTGACGCTGAAAATCGAGCAGGGCTTCCTCAAGGCCCGCATGGCGGCGGAGCGCGGCAGCCCCCACCTCCAGGACGAGGGCCGCGAGCTGCTGGCGCTGCTGGACCAGGCGCGCCGCGACTCGGGCACCACCTCGAGCCTGCTCTCCACGATGTGGCTGACGCTGCTCATCCTCCTGCGCGAGGGCTTCGAGGCGGCCATCATCGTCGCGGCGCTGCTGGCCGCGCTGCGGAAGATGAAGGCCACCGAGCACGCGCGCGTGGTGCACGCCGGCTGGATGTCCGCGCTGGTGGTGGGCGCGCTGGCCTACATCCTCGGCCGCCACCTGCTGGCCGGCGCCCACCGCGAGTGGATGGAGGGCATCGCCGCGCTCGTGGCGGTGGGCATGCTGCTGTACGCCGCGCTGTGGCTCAACGCGCGCGCCAACATCAGCCAGTTCATGGGTGAGCTGCGCGAGAAGATGCAGGGCGCCCTGGGCCGGGGCAGCATGACGGGCCTGTTCTTCATCGCCTTCACCGCGGTGCTGCGCGAGAGCTTCGAGACGGCCATCTTCCTCCAGGGCCTCGCGCTGGACTCGCCGGAGGGCGTGGCCTGGGGCTCGCTGGTCGGCGCCGTGGCCCTGGTGGGCATGGTCCTCTTCATCAACCGGCTGGGCTACCGGCTGCCCATGAAGACGCTCTTCAACGCGTCCACCGTCATCCTGGTGCTCACCGCGGTGATGCTGCTGGGCAAGGGCCTGCACTCGCTGCAGGAAGTCGGCGCCCTGCCGCTGGCCCCCCTGCCCTTCCCCTTCATCACCGTGGACATGCTGGGCATCTATCCAGACGCCCTCTCGCTCGTTCCCCAGCTCCTGCTGGGCGGCATCCCGCTCGCCCTGGTGTTGCTGCGCCGCAAGGCGCGCGCACAGCCGGTGTCCGAGCCCTCCGCCGGCTAGGTTCAGGCGACGCGCGGCGCCTGTTGCGGTAACGTGTTGCAAGTGAAGCCATCGCGCGCGCTCTCCGCCGGGTTGACGGCCCTGGTCCTCTGGGGCCAGGGTGCTGCATGGGCACAGGAGCCCGTGCCGAGCGAGCCCGCCCAGGCGCCCGCCACCGAGCTGACGCCGCCGCCCCTGATTTCCGCGCCAGCCAGCACCGACGTCCCGACGCGCCCGGGTGCATCCGGCGACGACGCCTTTTCGTTGCAGGAGGCGGACGGCACCGGCTCGCTCGATGAGCAGGCCCTCCCCAACCAGGCCCATGCTCGCGCCTCGGACCCCGTGCCGCGCATCGCCGTGGAGTTCGTGGCGGGCACGGGGGGCGGTATCGTCGCTGGCACCCTGGGACTGCTCGCGGGCTACCTCGTGGGCGCCTCCACCGTGGGGTGTGACGAGTGCGGCATCGTCGCGGGCGTCGGCGGTCTCAGCGGCGTGCTGGTGGGCATTCCCGCTGGCACGTGGCTGGGAGGCCGCCTCATGGGAGGCAAGGGCACCTTCCTCGGGACCGCCGGTGGCAGCCTCGTGGGCTGGGGCGCGATGGCGATTGGCTCCGCCGTGATTGGCGCCGACGAAGACAACGCGGGCGTCACCGCGGCCCTGCTGCTGCTCCCCGTCGTGGGCGCGGTGACGGGCTACGAGCTGTCATCGCAGTCGAGGGCGTCCACCCCGGTGAGCAAGCGCGAAGCCTCGCGCCAGGTCCAGGTGGTCCCCGTCGCGGGGATGACCGAGCACGGAGCGCGCCTGGGCTTGATGGGCCGGTTCTGACGCCAACACCACGAAGGCTCCCGCGGACTCGCTGTCCGGGAGTGTCGGGACATTTCGCGGTCAGCGCGGGATGGGGCTGGCGCCCGAACCGCGAGGTAGGAGGCGCAATGGCCTCGCGCCGGGGCGGCACCGCGCACGCGGCACCGAAGGCAACGCGAGGCCCGCGACGCCCTGAGCGGAGGGAGCTCGGTGCCCGCGCGCCCTGTTCACCGAGGAACGGGCCACCGAGGTGATGGCATCCGCGCCCGGGCCGTGCTCACACTGCGAGGCTCGGTTCCCATGCGTTCCCATCGCCTCCACCTCGTCGCGCTCGTCCTCCTCCTGCCGGCCCTGGTCGTCGCCCGGCCCACGGTGGATGCCCCGCGCGCCGAGTCGTCCTCCCGCGTGCCGGAGCCCCGGGGCTCGGTGGGTAGCCCTATCGACGAGAAGCCCTCCCGCGTGCCGGAGCCCCGGGGCTCGGCGGGCAACCCCATCGACGACAGGCCATCCCGCATGCCGGAGCCCCGGCGTTCCGCGGAGGGGCCAGCGCCCGCCGTCCGGACGCGCCCGCCCATGCGGATGTACGAGCCGAACGAGGAGCTGTTCCCACTGGGCGCCCGCCTCGTGGGAGAGACGGTGGGTGGCGCGCTGATTGGCGCCTCCGGCTTCGCGGTGGCGTTCCTCGGCGGCGTGCTCGTCACGGATCGCGTGTCATGCGGCTACAGTGAGTGCAGGCGCTCCCGGAACGCCACCCTCATCAGCGCCTCGCTGGGCATGGGGCTCGGCGCCGCGGCGGGCACGCACCTCGCGGGCTCTCTGATGGACGCCCACGGCGGCTTCCTCCCCACGCTGCTGGGCGGAATGGCGGGAACGGCCGTGCCCATCACCGTCGTGGCGCTGACCGACGGCGAGCTGCCGTGGCCCGCGCTGACCGCGGCCTACGCCGCGCCGGTGGTGACCTCCATTGTCGCGTACGAGCTGTCGCACGGCGCCCGGCAGCGACGCCGTCAGTCACCGGAGAGCGGACTGACGCTGGTGCCCAGCGTGTCATGGGCCCCCGGTGGCGGAGCGCTCGGGTTCGCCGGCCGCTTCTAGACGCGGAAGTACTGGAGCGACTCCTCGCGCACGCGCCCCTCCTCCACCAGCTTCTCCAGGGTGGCCAGCGCGCTGCGCTCCGCGATGGGGTGCATCAGCGGCGGCGTATCCGCGTAGGCCAGGGACACCACCTGCGCCAGCGTGGCGCCGTCGGGCGGCACGGCCTGGAGGATGAGCGCCTCGCGCGCCGCCCGGTGGTCCAGGTACTCCTGGAGCTTCGCGGGCCCGTCCGGAATCGGCGAGCCGTGCGCCGGGTACAGGGTGCTCACCGGCAGGTCCCGCAGCCGCGCGAGCTGCGTCAGGTAGTCCCGCATGTGCCCCTCCGGCGGGTCGATGACGATGGTGCCCACGCCCGCCACCATGTCGCCCACCACCGCCGCGCGGCTGCGCTCGTCCACGAGGCACACGTGGCCCCGGGCATGTCCCGGCGTGTGCAGCACGCGCCAGCGCTGCGGCACGGCGCCCGCCAGCGTCAGCACGTCGCCATCCTCCAGCAACCGCTCCACCGGGAAGTCCAGCCGGTCCGCCGTGCGCGCATGGCACCACAGCGGAATGCCCAGCCGCTCCTTCACCGCGCGCGCCCCGCCCACGTGGTCGCCGTGGTGGTGGGTGAGCACCACCGCCACCGGCTTCATGCCCTCTGCCTTCAGCCCCGACACCAGCGACAGCAGCTTCGCGTACTGCTTCACGTCCGAGGCGCCCGGGTCCACGATGAGCAGCTCGCCGTTGCCCAGCACGTACGCGTTGGTATGCGCGGCCGGAGGCAGCGTGGGCGTCTCCAGCGCCACCACCCGCACGCCCTGCTGGAACTCGATGCGCTGGGAGATGTAGCCGGGGCAGAACGGCGGCGTCGACAGCCGCGCCCGTGCCTCCGACTCGTCCGTGAAGGACGCCAGCACCTGGAAGGCATGCACCGCGGGCGGGTGCAGCAGCGCGGTGCCGTCTCCCCAGCGCGCCAGCGCGTCCGCGGGCCGCACCCAGGCGCCCTCGGCCAGCTCCCCGGGCCACCACTCCGCCCGGGCGGACTCCGGCATCTCCACCAGGTAGAAGCGCGTGTCGAAGCGCACGGGCAGGGATGGCGGCGTCACCCAGCGGCCCGCGGCGCGGAAGTCGTCCGCGTCCAGCGTCAGGCCCTCCGACTTCAGCAGCGCGCCCCACCCCAACGTCCCGCCCAGCAGCGCCTTGCGCAGCGCCTCCAGCTTCGGCGCGGTCAGCGCCTGCGCGCCGTCCGCCACCAGCACGCCGGTCTCCTCGAACAGCTCGCGCGCCGCCGCCGAGCGCAGGGCGGCCTCCTCGCCGCTGGCCCCGCGCACCTCGACGTCCGCGTCCGCCGCGTCCAGCTTCCCGCCGGGGAAGGCATAGAAGCCGCCCGCGAAGCGAAGCGCCTTCCCGCGCTTCACCCAGAACACCTCCACGCCCACGTCCGTCCGCCGGTAGAGCAGCGCCACGGAGGAAGGCCGCGGCTCCGCGGGGGTGTGGGTCAGGTCCAGGCCAAGGCCCAGGCCGGGAAGACGCTCGCTCATGGTTCCACCGCCTGGCCGAGAAGCCGGCCCATCAACGCATGTGCCTTGTCCGCCTGCTCCGGCCGGACGTACAGCCGGACGAGCCGCACCGCGCCACTGTAGCGTTGATACAGCGGCGTGTAGCGCGCCACCTCCGTCAGCCGGCCGGTGGAGGCATCGATGATGAACAAGCTCGGCCCGCTGGAGGACGGACCCGAGGTGTACTTGCTGAGCACGTTCTGGGACTCGACGACGTAGTGGTCGAACTTGTGGGACACCAGCGCGCTGCGCAGCACATCCAGGTCGTAGCCCGTGTCCCGCTCGGTGAATTGCGCCAGCAGCTTGTAGCCCTGCCGCCGGCTGATGCGCTGGGCCCAGGGGTTCTTCGAGCGGCGCAGCGTGTACCAGAGCGCCGAGTCGTCACAGAGGAGGAACTCCTCCGGGTCCGAAGGAATCTCGAACTCGCCGGGCGCCTCCTCGTAGTAGCGCCGCAGCATGTAGTCGAAGTTCACCGAGGTGTGGTGCAGGTACACCGACACGAACATGTGGTAGCGGCTGAGGAGGAAATCCTCGAAGGCGAAGGCCGCCGCCCGGCTGAGCGCGAGGTACGCCCGCCCGTCCTTCACCGCCGGGTTGAGGTTGCTGACAATCCAATCCATGTCGTACCGGCCATAGTTGACGCCCGTGTAGAAGGAGTCACGCAGCAGGTAGTCCATGCGGTCCGCGTCCAGCTCGCCGGACACGATGGCGCGCAAGAGGGGCATCCAGTCCACGCCCTGGTGCGTGAAGCCCGGGTCCTTCGGAGGCTTCGCGCCCGTCACCAGCGCCACCGCGGCCATGGGGGTAATGCCCAGGTCGCTGAAGTGCCGCTCGATGATGGGCGTCAGCGAGCTGTCGAGGAGGATTTTCGCCGTGTAGTCCTCGTGCGTGGCCAGCTCGCCCTCCGCGGTGCCGTCCAGCCAGGACGGCAGGCGCAGGAGCGAGCGCTTCGGGGCGATGCGCTCCGATGCGTGCGACAGCGGCATGTGCCCCAGGTCATGGCACAGCACCGCCAGCCGCACCGCCGCGCAGAAGCGCTCCCGCACGTCCTCCGGCAGCGACGAGCGCGCGGCCACCGCCCCGAAGACGCGCGAGGCCACGTGCATGGCGCCCAGGGAGTGGATGTGCCGCGTGTGCGTGGCCCCGGGAAAGGCCAGGTCCCCGAAGCCGAGCTGCCGCACGTAGCGCAGCCGCTGGTAGTGCCGGCTGTCGATGACGGCCTTCTCGGGGTCGCTGACCGGGATGGTGCCGTGGATGGGGTCACGGATGCGCATGATTCCCTTTCCATACTCCTGGATACCCCTTCCGGAGGTCTCCAAACGTACCGCGAACCTCCCCGAGGGGCAGCCCAGGGGGTAGACGTCCTCACGTGCGGACTGTGATGAAGGCAGGGGACGTGGTAACCCTCCGCCACCACCGAATGCACATCATCCTGCTGCACAACCGCGACCACGACCTCATCGAGGACGACCCTGGGCGGGAGGCCCGGGAGGATGTGGTCCGCGTGGTCTCCGCGCTGTCCGATGCCCTCAACCGGGGCGACACGCTGGCCGAGCCCCTCGCCATCGAAGGGGACCGGCTCGACTTCGTGGAGACCCTGCGCCGGCGCCAGCCCGACCTGGTCATCAACCTCTGCGAGTCCCTGGCGGCCGACAGCCGCGGAGAGATGGCGGTCCCCTGCCTGCTGGACGCGCTCGGGCTGGCCTATACGGGCTCCTCCGCGCTGTCCCTGGGCCTGGCGCTGCACAAGCCCAAGGCGAAGGAGGTTCTCACCGCGCGCGGCGTGTCCACCCCGCCCTTCCGCGTGGTGGAGCGGCTGGAGGATGCGCTGGCGGTGGACCTGCCCTGGCCCCTCATCGTCAAGCCCGCGCGCGAGGACGCCAGCATGGGCGTGACGTCCGAGTCCGTGGTGCACGAGCGCGCCGCGCTGGTGCGTGCCTGTGACGCGGTGCTCCGCGAGTTCCATCAGCCAGCCCTGGTCGAGCAGTTCATCCCCGGGCGCGAAATCTATGTGCCGCTGCTCGGCAACCAGCCGCGCCAGCCGCTGCCCCTGACGGAAATCGTCTTCGGCCGTACGTTCGAGGACAGGCCCAACATCGTCTCCTACAACGCGAAGTGGGAGGCGGCGTCGGAGGAGTACCGGGACACGACCAGCGGCCTGTGCCAGGCGGACGCGGCGCTGGAGTCCCGTTGCGTGCAGGTTGCACTGGAAGCCTTTGCAGCGCTGGACTGTCAGGACTATGGACGGGTCGACCTCCGGGTGTCCCCGGAGGGCGTGCCCTACGTCATCGACATCAACCCCAACTGTGACCTCCATCCGGACGCGGGATTCGCCAAGGCCGCCCGGGCCGCCGGCATGGACTACCCGGCCCTGGCGTCCCGGCTCGTGGAGGTCGCCCTCGAGAGAGCACATGGACATCCGTCCCATCGAAGAAAAGGACCGGGAGCCAATCGCCGCGCTGATTCGAAGGATCGAAACCTTCTCGCCGCAGGAGGTTGAGGTCGCCATCGAGCTGGCGCACACCGCGCTCCAGAAGGGCAACACGGACTACGCCATCATCGTCGCGGACCGGGACGGCCAGCTCGTGGGCTACATCTGCTACGGCCCCACGCCGATGACGGAGGACACCTACGACCTGTATTGGATTGCGTCCGCACCGGAAGTTCGCGGCCAGGGCGTAGGCGCCGCGCTGGTATCCGCCATGGAGGGCGACCTGCGCCGCCGCAACGGGCGCCTCATCCGCGTGGAGACGAGCGCCACCGAGGCCTATGGCCCCACGCGTGGCTTCTATGCCTCCATGAAGTACGGCGAGGAGGCCCGCATCCGCGACTTCTACAAGGTCGGGGACGACCTCATCATCCTCACCAAGCGGCTGTAGTCCGCGCGCCGGGCGGGCGGGCGGGTGAAGACAACGGCCCCTTCCCTCGTTAGAAGGGGCACGATGACTCGCACGCACAGACTGACCTCCCTGGCCCTCGTGTCCCTGTGCGCCCTGCTGTCGGGCGCACCGTCCGCGCTCGCGAAGGCGCCCGCGTCGACGGCGAAGGCCGCCGCGGCGCAAGCCCCCGTCTCGGACGTGGTGAAGGCCGTCCGGCCCAGGGGCGGCGAGTACTTCGGCCTGTACCTCATGGACAAGAAGGTCGGCTGGCTCTTCACCGACCTGGAGGTGCTGCCGGGGACCCCCGCCCGGGTGAAGACGACGAACCAGCTCGTCTTCAAGGCCATGGTGGGCTCGCGCGTGTCCGAGCGCATGCACCACGAGGAGCGCATCTACGAGGCCAGGCCCGGTGGGCGCCTGCTGTCCTTCGTGGTGAAGCAGACCGGTGACGGCGGCACGCAGACGCTGGAGGGCATGGCGACGCCGGACGGCGTCCAGGTGGTGCGCAAGCGCCCGGGCCGCGCCGACGAGAAGCTCCCCAGGCTGCCCCCCGCGAAGGAGCACGTGGAGGACGCCGACCCGCCGCGCGTGGCGCTGCTGCGCAAGGCGAAGGTGACGGGCTTCTCGCTGGACGGCATGGACCTGGAGTCCTACGGCCTCACCACCACCGTGGAGCCCGAGGAGCAGCGGGTCATCAACGGCGTGAAGGTGAAGCTGGGCAAGGCCGTCACCGTGTCGGAGAAGGAGAAGGTCCCCGTCGTCTCCTACGTCACCCAGCGCGGAGAGATGGTGCTGGTGGACTACGGCACGACGATGCAGGCCCGGAAGGAGACCGAGGCCGTCGCGAAGCGGCTGGACCTGGTGGAGGTCTTCGGCCTCACGCGCGTGGTGCTGCCCAAGCCGCTGCCCGACTCCGCGCGCACGGTGCCCGGCAGCGTCAAGCTGGTGGTGCAGGGGCTGCCGGAGAAGTTCCAGGAGCAGACGTACCGTCAGCACTTCAAGAAGCAGCCGGACGGCAGCGTGGAGGTCACCCTGTCCGCCGCCGCGCCCACCACGCGCAAGCCCCTGCCGCTGAAGGACCCGGAGGGTGGGGAGAACCTCAAGTCCACGCTCGTCGTGGAGAGCGACGCGCCGGCCATCCGCGAGCTGGCGAAGAAGCTTGTCGGCAACGAGAAGGACGCGTACCGCATCGCCCAGAAGGTGAACACCTGGGTGTACTCCAACCTGGAGAAGGACTACGGCGCCAGCGCGGACCGGGCCACGGACGTGCTCAGCCAGAAGAAGGGCGACTGCACGGAGCACTCGCTGCTGTCGGTGGCGCTGCTGCGCGCGGCCGGCGTGCCCGCCCGGCGCGTGGACGGCGTCATCTACATGGTGAACCAGGACGGCGTGCCCGCGTTCTACTGGCACGAATGGGTGGAGGCCTTCGTGGGCGAGTGGACGCAGCTGGACCCCACCTTCAACCAGGTGGTGGCGGACGCCACGCACTTCGCCTTCGGCAAGGAAGGCAACGCCGAAATCACGCCGCTCATCGGCGCGCTGAAGGTGACGGCCGTCAAGTGAGGCACGCCGCGCCGGCCCCGCTCAGGGGCCGGTGAGCGCCGCCAGCCGCTGGGACAGGACGTCCGGCTCGGTGACGGGCAGCTCGCAGACGAAGCCCCGGCACAGGTAGGCCGCGCCCCGGCCCTTCACCGGCTCACGCCCCTCGAAGATGTCCTTCAAGAGCGGCGGCACCGGCTGCCCCGCCGCCTTCCAGCCCACGGAGACGGTGGGCGTGAAGGCGCGATCCATGGCGGCCCGCAGCAGCGCCACCTCCTCGCGCGAGCCCGCGAGCGTGACGGCCGCTGCTCCCTCCAGCAGCGCATCCGCCGCCAGCCCCAGGTAGCCGTACCCCATGGCATTGCTCACCAGCGCGTCGTGCATGCGCGACACATAGCGCTCCGGCAGCTCCAGGTGCCGCTTGTCACCGGTGAGCGCCGCCAGCTCCACCTGCGCCTCCGTCAGCGTGGAGGCGCCGGACGGGAAGGCGTTGTCGAAGAGGCCATACGTCGCCACCACGAGGTCCTTCTGTCCCCGGGGCGCGGTGAGATACGCCGCCTTCTCCGCGTCCCAGAAGAGCGCCACCGCGCGGCGCACCAGCGCGTCCGCCGCCTCCAGGTACTTCGCGTCGAAGGTGGCTTGATAGAGCGCGGTGAGGCCCGAGGCCAGGTCCCCGTAGTCCTCCAGGAAGCCGTCGATGCGCGCCTGCCCCTCCTGGTACGAGCGCGCCAGCCGCGTCCCGTCCCACGCCTTCTCCAGCACGAAGTCCGCGGCGGCCGCGGCCCACCGGGCCCACTCCGGCCTGTCGAAGACGCGCGAGGCGAGCGCGAGACCTCGAATCATGAGCCCGTTCCAGCCCGCGAGCAGCTTGTCGTCCCGCCCCGGCTTCACCCGCTGCTCGCGCACCGCGAAGAGCGTCCTTCGGGCGGCGGCCAGCTCGCGCGCCACCACGTCCTCCGGCACCCCGCGCTCCTTCGCCAGCGCCTCCACCGGGACGACCACCTCCAGCACGGTGGCGCCATGCTCGAAGTTGCCGCCGGGCTGGATGCCGAAGTGGCGCAGCACCAGCTCCGCTTGTGACTCCGGCAGCGCCGCGCGCACCTCCTCCGGCTTCCAGACGAAGAACTTCCCCTCCTCGCCCTCGCTGTCCGCGTCCTGCGCCGCGTAGAAGCCGCCGCCCGCGTCGGTCATCTCGCGGCGCACGTACTCCACCGTCTCCTCCACCACCTTGCGCCACAGCGGCCGGGGCTCCACCTGCTGCGCCTGCGCGTAGAGGTGCAGGAGCTGCGCGTTGTCGTAGAGCATCTTCTCGAAGTGGGGCACGAGCCAGCGCTCGTCCACCGAGTACCGGTGGAAGCCGCCCCCGAGCTGGTCGTAGATGCCGCCCAGGGCCATGCGCTCCAGCGTGAGGAACACCGCGTCCTTCAGCGCCGCGCCCCCGCCCCGCCGCCACGCGCGCAGCATCAACGCGAAGTTCATCGGGTTGGGGAACTTGGGCGCGCCGCCGAAGCCGCCGTGCACCCGGTCCACCTGCTTCGCCATGCGCTGGCCCATGGTCACCACGTCCGCGGCCGTCAGCGCCGAGGGCGCGGCCTCCAGCCCGTAGGTGGCCAGCTCGCCCAGTCCCTCCTCGAACTGCGCCGCCTGCCGCTGCACCTCCTCCTGCTTGTTCTCCCACGCGTCCCGCAGCGCCATGAGCAGCCGGGGGAAGCCCGGTCGTCCATAGCGGTCCTGCGGCGGGAAGTAGGTGCCGCCGTAGAAGGGCTTGAGGTCGGGCGTGAGGAACACCGTGAGGGGCCAGCCGCCGCCCTGCCCCATGAGCTGCACCACGCCTTGATAAATCTGGTCCAGGTCCGGCCGCTCCTCGCGGTCCACCTTGATGTTGATGAAGCCCTCGTTCATCAGCCGGGCCGTGTCGGGCGACTCGAACGACTCGTGCGCCATGACGTGGCACCAGTGACAGGCGGAGTAGCCCACGGACAGGAGGATGGGCTTGTTCTCCGCCTTCGCCCGCGCGAGCGCCTCCTCGCCCCACGGGAACCACTCCACGGGGTTGTGCGCGTGTTGGCGCAGGTACGGTGACGGTTCCCGGGCCAGCCGGTTGGGAGTGTCGGGTGACGGAGGGAGCGTGGACATGCTGTCGAGATACGAACCCGCTCCGAGCCGGGCAAGCCGAAAGCACCGGAGGGACGGTGGCCAACAGAGGGCTGGCGGGCCTGGTTCGGCGTCGTGTCTTCGCCCCCACCTACGATTGGCATTGGGCCCAGCGGTTGGACTGGGGCTACTTCGACCATCCGCCGCTGGTGGCGTGGCGCATCGCCCTGCTGGGCATCGAGGGCACGGCGCTGCTGTGTGGCGTGGGCACGGTGGCCGCGGCGTGGGGACTGGCACGCGACGCGGTGAGCGTCAGCGCTCGGCACCTCCCCGCGCGGCACGCCGCGGCACTACACAGCCAGCGGCGTGGCCCGGGAAGGCCCGGCGCCCACGCTGAGCCCGCCTCACGCCGTGCGCCGACCACGCGCGCGGAAGAGGTCGTCATACAGGCTCGTGAGGAGGTGCCCTCCCAGCGCGAGCCCCTGCTCAATCACCTGCGCCGCCGCGGCCTCCGCCGCATGAGGCGCATCGAGCTGCTGATAGAAGCCCTCGGCGTGCTGCTCGTCGAGGTCCGCGTGCGTGGGGTAATGCACCACCTGCGCCGCTTCCAGCCAGCCGCGCGAGACGATGCCGCGCCCCAGCGCCAGGGAGACTCCGCTGAACAGGTCCTCCATGATGCCGAAGACGGCCAGCCCGACGAGCGGATCCTCGAACGCGGCGACGCCCGTCAGCGCGGCGTTGAAGGCGCGCACCTCCGGCCATGGCACCAGCAGGTCCGCGCGCGCGGAGGGGACCCCGAGGCGCTCCAGGAGCAGCCGGAAGGTGGCTTCGTGGCCGTGCGCCAGGGTGCCACGCCCGTGCTCGTCGAAGATGTTCTCGACCAGGGGCAGCCGCTGTTCCGCGTGGGGGAGCCGGCTGGCGAGCACCGCCATGGGGCGGGAGAAGTGCGCGACGGCGGCGTAGAACTGGCGCTGCGTCTCGACGAAGTCCTCGCGCGCGAAGGTGCCCTCCCGCAGTGCGCGAAAGTAGGGCGCCTCCAGCACATTCCACTCCGCCTTCAGCCCGGCAATGTGGTGACGCAGCTTCAGATTTCGGACGAGGGAAGGTGCACCCATGCGGGCCTATGTACTGGAAAGGACAGGTCCAGTGAATAGACGGTGCACACGGAGTCGGGCGCAACGCCTGCTTCGCGCAGCCAGCGGACATGGTCCTCCAGCCGCTCGTCGATGCTGAAGCAGGCCAGCGCCGCCTCGCCTCGCGCCGTCAGCGCCTCACCACAGGTGCGCAGGTACGCACCCCAGCCGTGCGTCCAGTGCTCGGGCGGCGCCGCGAGGTGGACCAGCGGCCAGGGACACCCCGTCGAGCGCAGCTGAAGGTCCTTGCTCCCGGCGGTGGTGCACCACCCGGCCCCCTCCAGAGGGCGGCCCGGCGCGGGGCCCAGACACAGCCCATGGCCCTGGGGCCTGGGAGGAGCCCCACGCATCTCCAGCGTCGCCAACCGGGAGGGAGGGACGAAGTAGAGCGCGAGCCGGCTCGCCGGGCGCCCCATCCGCAAGGGATTCCAGCCCCGGGCCGTGTGCATCACATCCCCCCGGGACCCGCGCATCGCCGCGCCATAGAGGAACCGCGTCCGCCGCAGGGGGGGAATCAGGAAGAGCTGCTTGAGCCCCTCCAGCAGCAGCCGCGTCGACAGGCCGGTGCCCCGCACGTGCCGCGCCAGCTTGAGGTCGCAGATGTAGAGCGCGTCCACCGTGCGCGTCCCATGCGCCACGGGCCGGGCCACCCCCGTCACCGAGCCCAGGAGCTCGTCACCACGCAGGGCCAGCAGGAAGTACGCCTCCCCCATGGAGGAGAAGAACGGGTGGTACGCTGGGCCGTGGTCGATGAAGAAATGGTCGGCCCCGTCCCCGAGCGGATAGAGGATGCCCTGCTCCAGCAGGCGCAGCCGTTCGACGTAAGGCCCGAGCGTGTCGGGCCGGGCAACGACGAAGCGCACGTCATTCATGGGTGGATGGGCTGGCGGAAGCCGACCTCGATGCGCTCGTAGAACAGGCTCCGGTCGCGGGCAAGCAGCGCCTCGCCGAGCGCGTCGTCGAACGCGAAGGCCGGGGTGAAGAAGCGGCGAAGGTCCCGGCGGTTGTTGAGCTGCCGGAGGAGGATGGCACACCCGGGCCGCGCCTCCCGCGCGAGCAGCGCCGCCCACTGCGCCACGAGCGCGTCCTCCGACCAGTCGAAGATGTTGGACAGGGAGATGACGTCGAAGCGCCCCAGGTCCGGGACATCGGGCAACGAGCCCTCGACGAGCGTCAGGGGCACCGGGCCCGGCGCCCGCAGGTACTCGGGCGCGTCCGCGGCCAGATAGCGGCCCAGCAGCACGTGCTGGAGGAACGGGTTGCGGGGCGCATCCTCCCGCTGGAGGCCCCGCTCGAAGACGCGCTGGAAGTAGCCCGGGTACGAGCCGGGCTCGGCATGCTGCGTGGCCGCCGGGCCGAACATCGCGTGCAGCAGCGGCGCCGCCAGCGCCAGCTCGAAGGCCACGGGCCAGTAGGGCGAGCCGAACCAGCGGGTGCGCAGCGCCTGCCGCCGCGAGGCGTCGGTGTCAGGGGCGAAGAAGGTTGCCAGCTCGTGCGCGGGTGCGACGAACTCCTCGATGAAACGGCGCAGCGTGCGGAAGAGCCCCTCGAATTCACCCCGCTGATTCAGCGCGGCCGGGTCCTCCGCTTCCACGTTGAAGCCTGACAGGGGGAGCTGGCCCAACCCCGCCGCCTTCTCCCTCACATGCGCCAATTGACGCGGATTGAAGTCGAAGCCCACCCGCTCGACGCCGGGATGGCGCAGCGCCAATGTCAACAGCGTGCAGCCACCCGAGGCCACCGTGAGCACGGCCTTCGCCCGCGTGCGCTCGACGAGCGCCAGCTCCAGTTCGGGGTCCTCCCGGACCACGGCGAACTTCAGACGCGCTGGTGGCGTCGAAACCAACAGGGATTCCATGCCATGCTCCTAGCTCAAAACCAGGCGACAATGCCCCTCGAAACCAACACCCTGACGCCCTCTCGGCTGCGCGAACTCGAACAGGTCGATGCCCGGCACGTCCCGCGGCTCCTGAGCTTCCTGGCACTCTACCTCGGCGCGGGGACGCTGGCCGTCGTGCTCGCCAGACGCGACGTCTCGTTCGCTGGCGCGCTGCTGCTCGCGCTGCTCTACCTCCTTGCCGCCGCCTCGCTCCATGGCATCAGCCTCTTCACCCATGAAGCCGTCCACGGGGGACTGGCGCGCCGCCCCTGGCTGAACCGGCTGGGAGGCATGGCCTGCGCGCTGCCGGTGCTCCAGAACTACGCGGCCTACAAGGTCCTGCATCTGAGACACCACGCCGACCTGGGCGGAGGGAAGGACCCGGACCACTATGCCAACTACACCGGGCGGCGCTGGCTGGAGCTGCTCATGCACATCGGCCGGCTGCTGCTGGGCTACCCGGCCTACATCACCATGATTCCCATCCTCGGGTGGCGCAAGGGCACCGCCGCCGAGCGCCGGTGGATTGCGCTCGAGGTCGCGCTGGTCCTGGCCGGGCTTGCGCTCGCCGTGGCCTTCCTCCCCGGACAGGTCCTGCTGCATGCCTGGGGAATCCCCATGCTCATCCTCAACACCCTGGTGAACGTGCGAGGCATGAGCCAGCACACGTTCCTGCCGGAGAGCACCCACCCCGTCCGGGGCACGCGCACCATCCTGTCCAACCCGGTGACGCGCTTCTTCATGTGCAACGAGAACTACCACCTGGAGCACCACCTGTACCCCCGGGTGCCCTGGTACAACCTGCCCGAGCTGCACCAGACGCTGCGCCCGGCGCTCGTCGCGCAGCAGGCGCCCTTCATCCCCTCCTACTTCTCCTTCGTGCGCGGCGTCGTCACGGGCGCGCTCATTCGCGAAAGCAGGCAGGCCGCGCCGGATGCGTAGGTGGCCCTATCTGCACGAAGTCTTGCTGGGGCTCTTCGGAGGGATTCTCGCACTCGCGCTGCTGGTGGTCGCGGGGCCGTCAGCGCCCGAGGGCTGGACGGCCCTGGCCCTCACCGTGCTCTTCCTGGTCGCCGTGGGCGTGGCGGCGCGCCACGATGACGCGGCCCACGCCTTCCGTCTGCGGCTGCTCTTCGCCTACGGCGTCACGTTCTTCCTCTACGCCTTCGTGAAGCAGGCCGTCCCCGCGCTCGGGCTGGAGCCACGGGACACCCTGCTGCTGGCGGCCGACACGCGTCTGTTTGGCGTCACGCCCGCGGCATGGCTCCAGCGCTGGAGCAGCGCCTGGGCCAATGAGTTGTTCAGCGCCAGCTATCTCGCCTTCCACGCCTACCTGCACCTCGCGATGGCCCAGGCCCTGCTCGGGCCACGCAAGCGAGCGGAGGACTTCTTCGTCCGCGTCTTCTCCGCCTATGCGCTAGGAATCGCCGGTTACTTCCTGGTGCCCGCGCTGGGCCCCGCCGTGGCCTCTCCGGAGCTGTTCACCGCGCCCATCACAGGAGGCCCCTTCACCCGTCTGAACGCGGCAGTGGTGGCCCAGGGCTCGTCCGCCTATGACGTCTTCCCGAGCCTGCACACGTACATCACCCTCGTCCTGTTGAGCCATGACCGGGTCCATCATCCACGGCGGCTCCGCGTGATGGTGCCCGTTGCGGTGGCCATCATCGCCTCCACCCTGATGCTGCGTTACCACTATGCCGTGGACCTGCTCGCGGCCTTCGTGTGGTTCGGCGCCTTCAGCGCGAGCTTTCCCCGCCTCCGCGATGCCTGGGATGCCCGCTGGCGCGCCCCGACCAGCCGTGTCAGCCTGACGTCTGACTTCAGGGGGTGACACGACATGAGAGAGAAGGACACGCAGTACATCCTGGATTGGATTGCCATCCAGGAGCTGGTGGCGGAGTACGGGCAGGCCATCGACTTCGGACGCGACACCGGGGATTGGAGCCGCTGGGTGAATGTCTTCACGCCCCAGCTCACCGCGGACTACAGCCGGCTCTTCGGCGGCGAGCCCATCACCCTGGCCCGCGAGGAGATGGGCAAGCTGGGAGGTGACGCCCTGGCGGCTTTCAGCCGCGTCCAGCACGCCACGGCGAACACCGTGCGCACCCACTTCAAGAGCGACACCGAGGCGCAGGTCATGGCCTACGCGGACGTCGCCCACTTCTTCACCGCCGGCGGCGCTCAGCAGGAATGGACCGTCGTCATCCGCTACACCCATGACGTGGAGAAGACGTCCGAGGGCTGGCGCATCCGTCGCGTCATGCTCGACCCCATCCACTTCCGGGGCAACCCGATGGGCCTGGACTTCGTGAAGGGCAAGCGGCTCGTCTGAGGGCTCACGTCGGTTCGCGCGTTGTGGCGCTCCGCCGCAATGCGCCCGGAAGCCGCCAGGCGACCAGGAGGGTGGCGAGCGCTCCGCCAGCACCCGCCACCATCAGCGTCACCGGCGCGGACGTCGCATCGAGCAGCAGGCCCCCGGCGACGTAGGACAGCCCCGCGGCCACGCCGATGGCGCCATAGAAATTGCCAAACACCCGGCCCCGCATGCCCGCGGGCACCCACCGCTGGATGAGCGTGTGGCTGGCGACGTCCATGGCCGCGATGCCCACCCCGCGCACCGCCTGCATCGCGAACGCCGCCCAGACGGCCCAGGCCAGTCCGGTCAACAGGTTGCCCACGCTGCTCACCGCGAACCCCAGCACCAGCATCACCGGCATCGCCGCGCGTGCGCCCAGCCGCGCCATCAGCGCGTAGCCCGCGACCAGCCCCAGCCCCACCGCGCCCAGGAGCAGCCCCACGGCGGAGTCCCCCGCCTGGAAGGTCTCCTTCGCGAGCAGCACCAGCGCCACGTCATCCACGCCGTTGAAGGCCACCACCGCGCAGAAGCCCAGCGCGACAACGCGGGCCACGGGGGCCCGCCAGACGTAGACGAGCCCATCCCGCGCCTGCCGGAGCAGCGACACGGGCGGCGCGTCACCGCCCTGCACGGGCGGAACGGACGGCAACGCCATCAGCAATGCCGCGGACAGGAGGAAGGACGCCGCGTCCACCAGCAGCACGCCACGGAGGCCCACGAGCGGGAACATCGCCGCCGCGAGCAGCGGCCCCAGCGCTTCAGCGGCCTGCGTCCCAAAACCCACGCTGGAGTTGGCGGCCTCCAAGTCCTCACCGCGAACCAGCGCGGGCACAGCGGCGCGCGAGGCGGGCTGGAACACCTGACCGGCAATCGAGCGCGCGGCGACCAGGGCCAGCAGGATGGGCAATGGCGGCATCGTGAGCGCGATGAGCGCCAGGAGCGCTCCCTGGACGAGCTCGCAGGCCACCATCACCCGCTTGAGGTCGAACCGGTCACTGAGGGCACCGGTGATGGGCCCCAGCAACGCCGGCGCGAAGTCCCCCACGAGGAGCAGCAACGACACGGCCAGCGCCTGCCCCGTGCGCTCCGCCACATAGAGCATGAGCGCCACCAGGCTGAGCGAATCTCCCGTGAAGGAGATGACGCGCGCGGCCCAGAGGGCCCTGAACGCCGGGTGGCCGCGCAATAACTGGAGCGCCCCCGTGCCGCGTCCGTCCGAGCCTGTCTCAGTTCCGGGTGCGGGCATGCGCCGGGTGTCCCCTCGCTCCAGATTTCAAGGGCGACACGGGAGAGGGGCTCCGTGGCACGTCTCAGCTCCCTCCCGCGGCGGACAGGGCGGGCGCCGCTCCCGGAGGAGGCGGTGCTTCTGCCCACCCGGGACGTCCCCGGCGCAGCAGCACCGTGAAGCCAATCGCCAGCGCGAGGGTGAGCCCTCGCGCCAGGTTGGCCTGCGCGCCGCCCAGCGCCGTCGTGTCCACCGCGAACAGGCCCCACCACAGGTTCATCAGCGCGTGCATGCCCATGGGCACCCACAGGCTCCCCCAGCGCTCCAGCAGCCACGCGAAGAAGACGTGGCCAGCCCCCGTCACCGCCAGCACGCCCGCCGTATCCACAGGGGAGTATTCCGCCTGAACCGCTTGATAGAGGTGACCGAGCGCGAAGGGCACCAACCCCACCATCGCCGCGCCCCAGAATGACCATCCGGCCCGACGCCGCAGCTGGCCGAAGAGGAATCCGCGGTACAGCACCTCCTCCGCCAGAGGCGCCATCACCGCCGTGGTGATGGCGCCCCGCAGGCTCAGTGCCGTTCCAAAACCCGCGGCCCAGCCGTAGACGAGCAGCATGGGCGAGGTCGCCAGCAGCGAGAAGGCCGCTGCGTGGAGCGGTGACGCCCCTGTCCCCAGCTCGCGGAAGGCAGCCGCGGGCCGCAGCCGGTACAGCAGCCCAAGCCCGAGGACACAGAGCAGCACCTGCGCCCCCTGCCACCCCCATGTCCGCGGGCCATCGGGCAGCATCCGCCACAGCGGGAGCAGCGGGAGCAGTGCATCGGCGACGATGAAACAACCGATCGTGAAAAACGCGACCACCCAACGCGGCGGTATCGGCCTGCGCGACATCCGGGTCCTCTCTGTGCGTCCGGCACCCGCTACGCTACGCCGACCCCGCGATGGCCCGTCAAGCGCACGTCCCATCGATATAACGAGGCGGTCTCACCGTTCGTACGCAGGCGGAACATTCATCCGCATCCCTCGGAAGAGAGCAACGACATGACGCTCCTGCGCGGAACGACGAAGACCGGAGGCCCTGCCACGTCAACGCTCACCAGATGGCTGCTCGCGGCGGCCTGTGCCGTCCAGACGGCCTGCGGCGACGACCCTCCCGCGCCGCCAGCCGAGCCCCCTCCGCCACAGGCCGTCGACTGGTGCCCCCACGTCACCTCCGGCCCCACCAGCACCACCCCGGCGCCCCTGGCGATGTCCGAGGCCCACGCCCTGGTCCGCTTCTTCAGCCCCGGCAGCTACTACAGGGAGATTGACGCGGCGCTCACCGCCGCGCTGGAGGGACCCACCATCGACTGGGATGGCGTGGCGCGGGCCTACGCGGAGGCACTCGAGGACGTCTGTGCCGGGGCGTCCACCGCCCCCACGGCCCTCTCCGAGGTGCGGGTCGAGCAGCACGACGCAGTCGCGGTCATCCATCCCGGCACGGGTGAGCCGGTGCTCCCAGCGGGCACCCGGGCCGTCGCCATCGACCTGCGCGGCCTGCCCGCCGCAGCGGGGCTGGAAGACGCGCTGGCTCGCGCCATCGCCGTCGCCAGCGCCCAGCCCGTGCCACGCGCAGCGGCCCGCGTGCGCGTCCACTCCGGCATGACGGACGAGCAGAACGCCGCGAGCGTCTACAAGAACACCACGCGGCTCCTGGACTCGCCGGCCTACCCCGCCACCGGGACGGCGGAGCTGCCCGTGGTGCTGCTCACCGGGCCCAGATTGCCGCCCGCGGCGGCGCGCTTCGCGGTCGACCTGCGCGCGGCACAGCGAGCCTGGCTGTGGGGTGAACCCGT
This sequence comes from Pseudomyxococcus flavus, assembly GCF_050038885.1. Lineage (NCBI taxonomy): Bacteria > Pseudomonadati > Myxococcota > Myxococcia > Myxococcales > Myxococcaceae > Pseudomyxococcus > Pseudomyxococcus flavus. The sequence goes on from NZ_CP143624.1 coordinate 1,515,533, forward strand.
GGCGACCGCGGTCGCCGAGTCTCGCTGGGTCGCCCTGGGCGCGCAGGGCGTCTCGATTCGGGTATCCCGGCTCGAAGACGCTTCCGGCCCGCTCCCGGACCTGCTCCCCGCGGACCGGGCGCTGACGGACGCCCTGGCCGACAGCCTGCGCGAGCTGCCCGAGCTGGGAACACCTCCCGCGCTGGAGCGGAGCGCGGCGGTCGCTCGCGCGGGCGTCGCACGGCGCGGGCCCCAGACGAGCGCGTCTCCCCGGGTGGAGCAGACGGCGGGCGTCGCACGCGCGGCGCTCATCATCACCCACGGCGCCATGCGGCGCTTCTTCCCCTACTTCCCGGTGGTGGGAGATGGCATCGACGCGCGGCTGGAGGAGACGCTGGCCGCCGTGGATGCGGCGCCCGTGAGCCAGCTCCGCACCCGGGACCTCCTGCGCCGCTTCTCCGAAGTCCTCCAGGACGGCCACGGCTTCGTCTTCACCTCGCCCTCCCCTGTCATTGGCATCCTCCCGGCATTGCTGGAGGAGGTCGCAGGTGGCGACGTGGTGGTCCGCCGCTCGCTCGTGCCGGAGTTCCGCCCGGGGGACACCCTGGTGCGCGTGGGCGACCGAACCACGGCGGACTGGTACGCCGAAGAGCTCGCCCGCACCTCCGCCGCCACCCATGGCTACCGGCACGAGCTGGCCACGCGCCGGCTGCGGGAGCTGACCGGGCCGCTCTCGCTCGTGATGCGCTCCACGGACGGCACCGAGCGCACGGTGGAGGCCCAGCCCTGGACGGGCGGCAACATCGTCGAGGCGCTCGGCACCTCCCCCTCACGACGTGACAGCGGCTGGCTCAGCGACCTGGGCGCGCCGTCGCTCTACTACATCACCATGAACAGCGACGTGACCACGAACCTGGACGCCGCCATCCGACACGTCGAAACCGCGTCGACTGCCCAGGGGCTCATCGTGGACATGCGCGGCTACCCCGGATTCAGCCACTACGATTTCATCCGGCACCTCATCCAGGGCCCCTATGTCAGCCCGCTCTTCCGGACTGGCCGGTGGACAGGGCCGGACCAGCACGACATCCAGGAGGAGCAGTACTCCTTCACCGGCAGCACCACCCTGGCCTTCACCGGCCCCATCGTGCTGCTCGTGGGACCGCGCTCGGTGTCCGCGGCGGAGAACTTCTCCACCATGCTGGTCGCGGCGAACCGCGTCCGGGTGGTGGGGCAGCGCAGCGCGGGCACCAACGGCAACATCACCAACCTGATGCTCCCCGGCGGCTTCCGGTTCACGTTCACCGGCATGGAAGTTCTCTATCCCGATCGCTCCACATTCCATGGCGTGGGAATTGTCCCGGATGAAGAGATTGTGCCCACGACAGAAGACCTCGCATTGGGCAGAGATTCAGAGCTGCTAAAGGCTATCGAGCTGCTCCAAGCAAGCAATTAGACGTCTGCCTGACTGAGCGCGGATGGCGCCTTTAGACATACGCGGGGGAAGCGGCAGGATGGCCTTCCCCCGTGAAAAGGAGCCGTCATGAACTCCCGTTCTCTCGCTGTCGTCTTCCTGGGTGCCGCGCTGTCCGCCGGCTGCGGTGAGCCCGAAGGTCCTCCGACGACCCCTGCTGGCGAGGGCGTCGTCATCCCTCCGGTGGAGACCCAGGAGGCGTCCGGCACCGTCACCGCCGCCGCGTACTGCGACGACGTGGCAACGTGGAACGCGGCCTGGACCTCGCTGGAGGACCAGGTCCTCACGCTCGTCAACGAGCGCCGCGCCGCCGGAGCCGTCTGTGGCGGCGTGGCCATGCCGCCAGCGCCCGCGCTCACGAATCATCCGAGCCTGCGCTGCGCCGCCCGCAAGCACTCCAAGGACATGGGCATCAACAACTTCATGAGCCACACCGGCTCGGATGGCTCCACGCCCTGGCAGCGGATGACCTGGGCGGGCTACTCGTACCGGAACGCCGCGGAGAACGTCGCGGCCGGCTACTCCACGGCGCTGGCCGTCGTGAATGGCTGGATGGCCAGCACCGGCCACTGCAACAACATCATGAACCCGGTGCTCGTCCACATCGGCATTGGCTACTACAACGCGCCGTCCAGCTCCTACCGGCACTACTGGACACAGGCCTTCGGCCGGCAGTGACGACGGGCTAGAGTGCGTCACCGGGCGCTCATGCGGAGCGCCCGGTGCGCCTCGCTCTCCATGGACCTGGTCCTCCTTCTCGTCGGCCTCATCAAGGTGGTGTTCGGCGGCCTCGTCGCCGCGCTGGGCATCTGGTTCGCGCTGCGCGGCCTGGGCCGCCTCCTCGGCGCCAACCCGGCGGAGGAGCTGCGCCAGGGCAATGTCGCCGCCTGTATCGTCCACGCGGCCAGCCTCGTGGCGCTGGGCCTGCTGGTGCAGCACGCGGTGCAGGCCACCTCGGACGCGGTGGACCTCACGGTGCAGAACCCACCCATCCACCTCGCGGTGGTGGGGCGGCTGCTCGCGGTGGCCGTCCTGCACGTGGGGTTGTCCCTGGGAGTGGGCGTCACGGTGCTCGGCATGGGCGTGCTGCTGTTCGACCGGATGACGCCCGGCATCGACGAGCTGGCGGAGGTGCGCAAGGGCAACGTCGCCGCGGCGCTCATCCTGGCCGCCATCCTGCTGGTGCTCGCCCTGCTGACCGCGCCAGGGCTCCAGGCGGCCCTCAACGGCCTCATTCCCTTCCCCCAGCTTCCCGAAGGGACGCTGCGCGCGCCGGCGTGAAGACCTTCTTCAAGTGGATGCTCGGTGTCGTGGGGCTGGCGAGCTGCTTCTGCTGCTGCGGCCTGGGCACACTGAGCCATCTGACCGGCATGGACATCGCACCTCCGGAACCCGGACGGCCGAGCAGCACACGCGCGGTGGACCTGGGGCTGGTTCTCCTCCCGCCGGGCACCTCGCCGCAGCGGGCCCAGGACTACGCGTGGCGGGCGGACAGCATCCGCCCCCCTGAGCACCGCGTCTCATACGGGCTGGGGACCGTGCTGACCCGGGAACTGATGGATGAACACGAGGCGCTGGGCCGCCGGCTGCGCTACCGCGCCCTGGGCAGGGAACGCTTCACGTTCAGCGCCCCGCCCGGCTGCGGCGCGGACATGCACTGCATCTACGAGGAGCTGATGCGCACCAACGCCGAGCCCGTGCGCGCGCTGGGCGACACGTTCGTCGCCTCCATCCGCGAGCGCGGCCTGGATGCCGCCCAGGCCACGCAGCTCATCGTCAACTTCGTCCAGCGCATCACCTACGAGCTGCCCGAACACGAGGCCTTCGGCATCGTCCCGCCGGCCCTGGTCCCCGCGGAGGACCGCGGTGACTGCGACTCCAAGGCCGTGCTGGCGGTGATGCTGCTGAGGCAGGCGGGCATCGACGCGGTGTTGCTGTACTCGGACCCGCTCGCCCACGCGGCGGTGGGCGTGGGGCTGCCCGGCAAGGGCACTGCGCTGCGCTACGGTGGGCGCAGCTATCAGTACGCGGAGGTCACCGCCGAAGGCTGGCCGCTGGGCATGATTCCGCCCCAGTACGACAAGCCCCGGCTGTGGAAGGTGCTGCCGCTGGCAGGGGGCGCGGACACGGCGGGCTGATGTCCCGCCGTGTCAGGTAGGCGCAGGCTCCCACCCGGAGAGCAGCGCCCGCAGCAGGCGTTCGTAGGCTTCCTTCATCGGCAGCTCGGAATCGACCTTGAGCCGCCGCCGGAGCGCCTCCGTCCGCCGGCCATTCCGGGGGTCCACGCCCTCTTTCAGGTAGCGCTCCCACCACACCGCGCTCCCGCGCCGCTGCCAGAGTGGCACGTCGTTGAAGTTGATGCCGCGCTGGAAGAGCAGCTCGTTCTTGAAGCTCACGGGCTTGCCATCCAGCTCGCGGGTGGCCTGCGCGGCGCTCCGCCCTTCCTTGCGCAGCGTCCAGTAACACCAGCCATGCAGCGAGCAACGGCTGCCGTCCGCCTGGCGCCAGAGGAAGTAATCCAGCACCGCGCGCTCCGAGGCCCCCAGCCACACCCGGCCGTCGAACACGGCGGGAACACCCGCCGCATGCGTGAAGGTGGCGCTGGCGAGGCCCGCCGCCAGCGACACGACCTTCTCCACGGAGCGGTCGAACAGCGTCCAGTCCGGCCGGAAGAGCACGGAGATTTCGTCGCTCTGGGTATAGGCGTAGACGCCCTGGAGCTCCTCCAGCATCGCGCTGGCGGTGCGCACCATGAACTGGTGGAACGCCGGGTCGAAGGGCTTCTCGTAGCGCGCCTCGGTGAAGCGCGAGAAGCCCCGGCCATCCACGCGCAGCACCACCCAGGCGCCCGGCAACATGCGCTGGCCGTGGAACACCTCACCTTGCCGGGCACGTACGGCCAGTTCCTCAGGGTCCACGGGGCTCCTCCTTCCAGGGTTCGACGCGGAAGCCGCCGTCGGCGGCAAGCGTCACATAGAACAGCGCGTCGAAGCCCTCTTCCCAGGAGGGCCGCTGAAGTTGCTTCACGGTGGCGCGCAACGCCACCTCGGGCACCCGGGCGCGTCCCGCGCGCGAGGCATTGCGCGCCAGGCAGTCCTCCAGGTTCGACGCGAAGTAGTAGCCGATGATGCGGGCCCGATACTCACGCCCCAGGGCAATGAGGGGCGCGCGCACGTCCGCCGAGGGATTGGTGTTGTCCACCACCACCGAGCGGCCCGCCGCCAGTGCCTCGCGAAGGTACCGCTGCTGGCGTGCCTCCTTGCGGACCGCGTTCGGCCACAGGTCCTTGCTGACGTGCGCGTGCGTCGCCGCGAAACGCTGCCGGTAGAGGCTGCTCTTGCCCGAGCCCTGCAGGCCGATGAAGAGGACGAGGTCCATGACGGGCGATTCCGGACGCCTCCGCCTGAGACGGCCTGACGTCTGCCTCCTCCAGCCGTAACGCTGCCACGCAAAAAAGACAGTCAACCCGACACATACGCCGCGTCAGCAGTGTCGACCAGACGTCACGAATGCCTCTCATTCCAATGAATTCCCAGACTTGGGCGTGCATTGACACATTCAGCTTAAGCAGACTAACAAGCCCATCTTGCTTTTCGAGGATTCAAGCGTCGTGCAGCACGGAAGTGCCCTCTCAAGGAGACACCGCCATGCGTATGCCGTCCTCGTTGTCCCCGCTGTCCCTCCTGGCCCTCGGTTGGGGCTTGTCCGCGCCGGTGACGGCGCTCGCCGCGAACACGCCCGACCAACGCCCCGGCGTCATCCGGAGCACCGCGGCGCTGGGCCCCGCCCGCCTCATCACCGGAGCCGAGGCGGAGAAGGCCCGCCTCGCCACGGGTCTCGACCGCGCGGCGAGCGGCACGTATGCCCTCGCCACGAGCGCCGGGCACGTCTTCCACCGGACGGCCCAGCCCATCCATGCCTTGAAGACGCTCAACATGCCGCGCGCTTCCGTCCAGCTCCACACCTGGCAGGAAGAGACGGCCGACGGCAGGCGCCAGGACTACTTCGCCTACAGCCAGGGCGGCGTGGCGCTGCTGGGCCGCGTGCAGACGACCGAGTACCTGGTGCGGCTGGAGCACGCGCGCTTCGACCCACTCCGGGGCGCGCAGCCCCTGGTCGCGGGCCTGCTCTCCGCGGACGCGAACAACACCCTGCATCTGGTGCAGTTCCACGCCACCCCCCTGCCGGAGTTCCGCGACGCCATCACGGCCGCGGGCGGCAAGGTGCTGCGCTTCCTCACGGACCACACCTTCCTCGTGGAGATGAACGCCCACACGCACAAGCGCGTCGCCGCGTTGCCTTACGTCCGCTGGGTCGGACCGTACCATCCGGAGTACCGGGTGGAAGGCGTGCTGCGTGATTCCCTCCAGGGCCGCGCGTTGCGGCTGGAGCCGCAGCGCTACTCCATCATGGTGGGCGAGCGCGGCCCGGCGCGGCAGGGCGAGGTCGCCGCGCTGGTCCGCAGCCTGGGCGGCACGGTGGAGCTCATCGAGCCGGGTGGGATGCGTGTGGAGGCCACGCTCACGCAGGCTCAGCTGGAGCGGGTGCTGCGCTCCAACGCCGTGCAGTACATCGACCGGTGGGGCGGCCCGGGTGAGCTCGACAACAACAACGTCCGCGAGGTGGGCGGTGCGACCCACCTCGAGCTCGTGGCTGGCTTCACCGGTCAGGGCGTCCGCGGCGAAATCTTCGACACCGAGCTGCGCACCACGCACCAGGAGTGGGCAACCCCGCCCATCATCCACAGCACGTCCACCACGGGCGGCTTCCACGGCAGCGCCTGCTACAGCATCAACTTCGCCCGGGGCGTGGACGGGAACGCTCGTGGCCTGCTTCCGTCGGGGCAGGGCATCTTCTTCCGCTACAACGAGTCCACGCAGTTCGGTGGCACCAAGTCACGCTACGACATCAACCGCGAGCTCATCGACCCGTCGGGCCCGTACCGCGCGGTGTTCCAGACCTCCAGCGTCGGCAGCTCGCTGGTGACGACCTACACCACCATCTCCGCGGATGTGGATGACTACCTCTTCCAGTACCCCATCCTCAGCACGCAGTCGCAGAGCAACGCGGGCAGCCAGCTCTCGCGGCCACAGGCCTGGGCGAAGAACATCGTGTCGGTGGGCGGCATGTACCACTACGACAACGCCAACCGCGGGGATGACCGGTGGAACGGCGGCGCCAGCATCGGCCCGGCGGCGGACGGACGCATCAAGCCGGACCTCGCGTACTACTACGACTCCATCCGCGCCGCGTCGAACACCAGCAACACGTCCTACACCAACTTCAGTGGCACCAGCGCGGCCACGCCGCAGACGGCGGGGCACTTCGGCCTGCTGTTCCAGATGTGGCACGAGGGTGTCTGGGCGGGCTTCGGCGGTGGAACGGATGTCTTCGACAGCCGCCCGAAGATGTCCACCGCGAAGGCGCTGATGATCAACATGGCGCATCGCTACGACTGGACCGCGGGCGGCAGCAATGGCGACCTGACCCGCGTGCGGCAGGGCTGGGGCACCGCGGACGTCAAGCGCTTGTATGAGCGTGCCGCCGTGACGAGCATCATCAACGAGACGGACCCGCTGCTCCCGCTCGGCACGAACACGTACAGCGTCACCGTGGCCCCCGGGGAGACGAATCTCAACGTCACCATGGTCTACACCGACCCCGCCGGCACTGTGGGCGCGGCGCACGCGCGCATCAACGACCTGTCGCTGCGGGTGACGTCGCCTTCTGGCGTCATCTACTGGGGCAACAACGGCCTGACGGCGAGCAACGTCTCCACGCCGGGCGGCGTGTCGAACACGGTGGATACGGTGGAGAACGTGTTCCTCACCAACCCCACTGCCGGCACGTGGACCGTGGAGGTGATTGGCGACGAAATCGTCCAGGACGGCAACCCGGACACGCGCGTGGTGGACGCGGCCTACGCCCTGGTCGTGAGCGGCGGGCGCATCCAGTAGACCTACGCTGAGCTGAATCAGGTGCCGGGCCGGTGTTCCCCTCTGGGAATACCGGCCCGGGCTGTTTCCGGGACGCCGCGCGCGAAGGACCCCGCTCACCGCCGTCCTCACGGGCGCCGAGGTACATGCGCGGGCGCTTTCCCGCGGCCTCGATGGTGTTGAGTCCTGTCGATATGGCGTCACTCATTTCAGGCGCCGCGCCAGGAGTCGCGGCGTCACGGGGTGCCCGCGAAGTGTTTCGACGAGGTGGGCCTTGAGCTGTTTGCGGATGGCCTCCTCCAGCCCCGCGATGGCCAGCAATGTCTTCGTGGGCCCGGCGAAGGCCATCTGGCGCTCGGGGCCACTCACGGCGACGATGGCCATCAGCCCCTGAGATACCCGCGACCAGGGGAACTCCCTCCGGAGCGTCCCCGAGAGCTTCGCCAGCGCGCCCCTCAGTGCCTGGATGACGCCGTTCACGTGGGCTCCATGGCGCACCGTCCGCACGGTGTTGGCGAATGACAGCAACGTGCTGTCCTTGTCTTCACACCATTGGAATGCGCATTGAACGCGCAGCCCGTCCCACGCGAGGTCGAAGGCGACGGGCTCGGTGTGGAGGCGGTGCCGCGCCTCCGTGAGGACCTGGGCCCACTGCGCCACGCCGCCAGGCAGGTGCCACAGCGTGCGCTCACCGCGCTGGAGGTCGACGAAACAGACGCGCAACCCCGGGGCGAGCGCCGCCAGTTCGTTGCAGCGTCGGGCGAGGCGCGCCCTGTCGAAGGCGAGCACCTCGAAGATGGTGGCATCCGGAACGAAGTGGACGCGCACCCCGCGCCCGGCGGAGACAGGCATGGGCTCCGTCGGCGTCACCTCGGACACATCCCCCAGGGGGCGGCCGTGTTCTCCGAGCAGGCGCCACTGCCGCCCGTCCGCCCACATGTCCAACTGGTAGCGCGAGGACAGGCCCAGGGACACAACGAGCATGCTGTCCCAACCCCAGCCATACTTCGGCGACCGCCCGAAGAAGCCCGCGCCTTTCGCCACCTCGACCAGGCCTTCGGCAGGCACAGTGCGACTGGCGGAAAAGAGCGCGACGGAACCATCTCCGCCCAGCTCCAACACCACGTCACCGCACTCCCCGCAGCGCGCCTCTTCATAGACAGCGTCCAGGAGGAAGTAGACGAGGTGGTGGAGCCCGTACTCGCCAACATCCCCGCAGTACATCGCAGGGCGCCTGCGGACGGCCTCGACGAGGTCCGTGGGAAGCACCATCCCGACACTCTATCCCTGGCCCCTGGACACCTGCGTCTCCGTCGCACTGGCCCCGGCCCCGGCCCGGTGGCATGACGTGCCCATGGCACGTGACGTCTCGTTCTTCGACCAGCTCGGCTCGCTCCTCGCCCAGGAGCGCGAGGCCGAGAAAGCCCGCCTGGCCTCGCTCGCCCAGAGCCTCACCCTGCACGAGCGCGAGGAGCACGGCCTGTCCGTCCTGGACCTGGAGTCCATCGAGGAGGAGGTCGGCCTGGGAGGCCGCTTCCTCGTCACGCTCGGCCGCGCGGACCGCCGTCCGCTGCCCACCCGTCTCCACAACGGCGACCTCGTGGCCGTGCTCCCCCGCCGCGCGGAGGTGAAGGAGCCCGCCCGCGCGCTCGTCTCCCGCGCCACCGCCACGCGCATCCAGCTCGCCTTCGACCGCTCCCCGCCGCCCTACGTCCACGAAGGCCTCCTGCGCCTGGACGTCGTCCCCAACGACGTCACCTATGACCGGCTGCGCGCCGGGCTCCAGCGCATCAAGGCCCTGGACAAGGGCGCCGAGCGGCACAAGCGCGAGGTCGTCCTGGGCAACGAGCCGCCCCGCTTCGACAAGCCCCGCGACTTCGAGCCCACCCGCCCCCTCAATCCCGAACAGCAGGACGCCACCGCCCGCGCGCTCGCCGCCGAGGACTTCTTCCTGGTCCACGGCCCCCCGGGCACCGGCAAGTCCACCGTGCTGGCCGAGATTGCCGCCCAGGCCGTGGCGGACGGCAAGCGCCTGTTGTGCACGGCCGCCAGCAACGCCGCCGTGGACCACCTGCTGGACCTGTGCCTGGACAAGGGCCTGCGCGCCGTCCGCGTGGGACACCCCGCACGCGTGGCCCCTCGGCTCCAGGAGCACACCCTGGACATCGTCGTGGAGTCCCACCCGGACCGCGCCGTCTCCCGCGACCTCTTCGACGAGGCCTTCTCCCTGCTGGGCTACGCGCGCCGCCAGCGGACCCAGGGCCGCAGCCGCGAGCGCTTCGCCAACGCCCGCGCCTCCACCACCGAGGCCAAGGGCCTGCTCGACGAGGCCCGCGCCCTGGAGCGCAAGGCCGTGAAGTCCGTGCTCGCCAACGCGGACGTCATCTGCGTCACGCTCGCCAGCCTCGACTCCGGCGTGCTCTCCGGTGAACAGTTCGACCTCGCGCTGCTCGACGAGGCGACCCAGGCCACCGAGCCGCTCGCGCTGCTCGGCTTCCTGCGCGCGCCCCGCGTCATCCTCGCCGGAGACCCCCAGCAGCTTCCGCCCACCGTCCTGTCCCAGGAGGCCGCGAAGGCCGGCCTGGGCGTGAGCCTCTTCGAGCGACTGCTCAAGGACCACGGCGAGGGCGTCAAGCGCATGCTGCGCGAGCAGTACCGGATGAACGCGCGCATCATGGAGTTCCCGTCACGGGAGATGTATGCCGGCGAGCTGCGCGCCCACGCCTCCGTGGCGGACCGCACGCTCGTGGGCGTCCTCGCGCCCGGCGCGGACCTGGATGCGCCGCCCGTCCTCTTCCTCGACACCGCGGGCAAGGGCTTCGAGGAGGAGGTCGAACCCACCACGCAAAGCCTCTTCAACGCCGGCGAGGCCGGCCTGGTGGAAGCCCGCGTGCGCGCGCTGCTCGCCGCCGGCCTGGCCCCACGGGAGCTGGCGGTGATTACGCCCTACAGCGCGCAGGCCCACCGGCTGCGTGAGCGCATCGAGGCGCTCAGCCCCGAAGTGGAAGTGGACACCGTCGACGCGTTCCAGGGCCGGGAGAAGGACGCCGTCATCGTCTCCCTCACCCGCTCCAACGGCGAGGGCCAGCTGGGCTTCCTCAACGACCTGCGGCGCATGAACGTGGCGCTCACCCGTGCCCGCCGCCATCTCTTCGTCGTGGGCGACTCCGCCACGCTCAGCAGCCACCCCTTCTATGCCCGCTTCGTCGAGGGCACGCAGGAGCACGGCGGCTACCGCTCCGTCTGGGAGTGGCCCGACGCCCAGGAAGTCTGACACCTCGGGTTGTAACAGGGTAAAGCCAGACCCGCCCTGGGGCGCTATGCAAGAAGTGCGAGGCTTTCCGGCCAAATTTGTCGCAAGTGTGCACAAATTTTGTCACCCCGCTCGTCGCGCGGTGCAGGCCAGCGCCGGAAATCCGGGCCCTTGAGACGTCCTCCCTGTGCGGCATGAAACATGCTGTTCCGACCGGCGGGGAGGAACCGCCACATGTCCCAGCAGGCGAACGTTACGAAGGAAAACGATGTCTGGGTTCTGCGTATCGAGAAGGACAACGGCAAGCAGCAGGAGTACCGCTGCGCCACGGAGAACCAGGCGAGGCAGCTCGCGATGATTCTCTCCCGGCCCGACACGGGTGGGCCGCCGCGTCAGCCCGCCGGGCAGCGCTGAGCGCGTGCCCCCGTTGGGACGCGGATGACGGTTCTCCCGGGCACGTGAACCGGGTAAGGCACGGGCAGGAGGCTCCCCGTGCCCACAGCGCTTGAATCCCTCACCATCGACGCCGAAGGCCTGGCCCTGCACGTCCGCCAGCGCCCATCGGCGAACGCGCCGGCCGTCCTGTTCCTGCACGGCTGGTTGGACCACACCCACAGCTTCGACGCCCTCATCGCGCACCTGCCAGAGACGTGGCGGCTGGTGCTGCTGGATTTCCGGGGCATGGGCCGCAGCGCCCACATCGGCCCTGGCGCCACCTACCAGTTCAGCGACTACGCGCTGGACGTGGACGCCACACTCGACGGGCTGGGCCTGGACGCGGTGCACCTGGTGGGGCACTCGCTGGGCGGCATCGTCTCTCAGGCCTACGCCGCCGCGCGCCCCGAGCGGGTGAAGAGCGTGACGCTCATCGAAAGCCTGGGGCCCGCGGGCGGCCCTGCGGAAGGCGCCGTGGGCCGCCTGCGCAGCGCCTTGAACGACGCCCGGCGTCCCCCCAACCGCAAGCGCTACCCGTCCGTGGAGGCCGCCGCGGCGCGGCTGCTCGAGAACAGCCCCACGCTGACGCGGGAAGCCGCGCTGTACCTCGCCCGCCACGGCACCGAACCCGTCGACGGCGGGCTGGCCTTCACCTTCGACCCGCGCCACCGCCGCCGCTTCGGCATGGGCTACGACGAGGCCCAGTGGATGGCGCTCCAGGCCAGCGTCACCTGCCCCTTGCAGCTCATCCTCGCGACAGAGGGCCTGCGCCATGACGAGGCGCTCATGCGCAGCCGGGAGCAGGGCCTCGCCACGCTCGCCCATCCACCGCTGCGTATCCCCGGTGGGCACCACGTGCATATGGAGCAGCCCGCGGTGGTTGCAGAAGCGCTCATTCGCTTCATCCGCTGACACCTACCCACCTCACCTCACCGACAGAAGGACGGGAAAGTCTTTCACCCTCCAGGGTAGCGCCCTTCCACTTTGCAGACTCGGTGACACTCCTCTCGCGCCAACCTCCTGAAATCAGGGGCACCGCCCCTCGCCTCCTGGGTTGGTACGCGAATTGATTAAGGAGGCCCCGGTGGATCACGCACCGGGCACGGGCCGGTGGGTGTGGGGAGAAGGGTGGGGAGCGGGAGATGCGGATGGGGCTGACAGGGCGTGGACTCACACTGGCGTTGCTTCTAAGCCTCGGAACGGCGTGCCATGAGGGAGCGGAGACCCGTTCGGTACAAGCTACAGCGGTGGTGGACTCGGACGTCCTCGATTTTGGCGACGTGCCGGTGGGCGAGTGGCGAGAACGACAGATCCGCATCCGCAACGTCGGCTACGTGCCGTTCTCCGCGATAGAAGCGTTGGGGCTGGCCAACAACCCCTCCTTCGAGGTGGACCTGGGCGAGGGTGGCGCCCGGGTGATGCCGGGGAAGTCCCACGTGGTGACGGTGCGCTTCCACCCGCTCACCGAGGGCCTGTCCACGGAGACGGTGCACGTCGCCACGGACGCCAATCAGGGGGCTGAGGCCCAGGTGCAGGTGATGGGCATGGGCACCCCCACGCCCATCGGCATCGAGCCGCCCCTGCTGGACTACGAGACGCTGGAGGTCGACAGCGAGCGGACGCTGGAGGTGACCATCACCAACCCGGTGGACCTGCCGCTGACGCTGTCGGTGGGCGGCACGCACGCGGAGCCCTTCACGGCGGACACCGTCACCATTCCGCCGCTGTCGTCGCGCAAGGTAAGCACCAAGTACCTCCCCCGCTCGCTCGGAGCCATGGGCGCGCGCCTGGAGGTGCTCTCGTGTGAGGGCTGCACGCCCTCCGTCGTGGAGCTGAAGGGCAACTCGGTGCCCTCCGCCTTCGTGTTCGACCCGGCGCCCGTGCCGTTCGACCTGATTCCGGTGCACGAGCGCACGCAGTCGTACACCCGCGCCCGGAACATCACCTGGCGCCCCGTCACCGTGGAGCGGCTGGTCACCAGCGACTACGCGTTCGTGCCCCTCTCGCGCCCGGAGGGCTCCACCGTCGGCCCCGGCGAGGTGGTGGAGATGCAGATGGAGTTCGCGGCGCGCTACTCCGGCCCCAACGTGGGCGACCTCACGGTGCACTACACGTCCGACAAGGCGCGCCAGTCCCAGGTGATTCTGGACGCGCGCGGCGGCCGGCCCACGCTGGCGGTGACGCCGGTGTCGCTCGACTTCGGCGAGGTGCCGGTGGGCGGCAAGGTGGAGCGCGTCATCCGCATCTCCAACGCCGGCACCAACGGCAACCTGCAGTTCATCGGCGTGGCGGCGGGCGGGGACAGCCCCCAGTTCAGCGTGGACGTGCCCACGCGCGGCACCCAGGCCTATCCGTGGAGCGGCGGCGCGTGGCCCGTGCTGGAGATGACGCCCGGTCAGCCCATTGCCCCCGGCGCGGACGCGCTGGAGCTGAAGGTGTACTTCGAGCCCACCGCCGTGGGGACCTGGACGGCCTCGCTGCGCGTGCGCTCGGATGACCTGTTCAACCCGGAGCGCGAAATCATCCTCACCGGCCGCTCGCGCGCCACCGCGCCCTGCGTCTACGAGCTGCTGCCGCAGCCCATCATGGACTTCGGCAACGTCACGCCCGGCCACGGCGCGGTGTTGGGCTTCCATTTCCGCAACCCGGGCAGCGCTGAGTGCGCGGTGAAGAACATCCACATCAGCAATGACGGCGGCGGTGCCTTCTTCATGCCGGGCGGCCGGCTCACCGGCGGCGTCGTGCCGTACGACACCGGCTTCAGCGCCATGGTGGCCTTCCGGCCCCAGGCGGAGGGCGACTTCACCGGCGAGCTGCAGCTGACGGTGAGCAACCCGGCCGCGCCCCTGGTCCGGCTGCCGCTCAAGGGCGTGTCGCGCGCCAGCTGCCTGGTGGCGACGCCGTCCTTCGTGGACTTCGGGCCCATCCGCTACGACTGCGCCGCCATGCCCCGGAAGACGTACGTGGCCAACCGGTGCAGCAGCCCCGTCACCGTGACGGGCGCGGACATCGGCCACGGCACCAGCAACCAGTTCTCGCTGCTGACGCCCCTGACGGCGCCCGTCACCCTGGCGCCGGGTCAGGGCTTCGAGCTGGAGGTGGGCTACGCGCGCAACGTGCACGGCCAGCACTTCAGCCCGCTGTACCTGCGCACGCCGAACGAGCCGACGCCCTTCCTCGTCCCCCTGCTGGCCGAGACGAACCACGAGGGCATCCAGGTGGACCGCTACACGCAGGGCACCGACAGCCAGCTCGACGTCCTCTTCGTGGTGTCCAACACCACCACCATGCAGCAGTACCAGGAGCGCCTCCAGGCGGCGATTCCGGAGTGGCTGCAGACGGCGCAGACCAACGGCGTGGACATGCGCGTGGGCGTCACCAGCACGGGCCTGGTGGCCCGGGGTCCGCAGTGCGGTGGAGGCGCCAACGGCGGCGAGGCCGGGCGGCTCTTCCCGGTGGATGGCAGCCGGCCCCGCGTGGTGTCCAGCACCAGCCCCACCGCCGCCGCGGACATCCAGGCCAACCTGAGCGTGGGCATGTGCCACAACCTGGTGCAGGGCCTGGAGACGATGCGGCAGGCGCTGTCCGCGCCGCTGTCCGAGCAGATGGATGACCTGCGCACCCCGCAGCCCAACGACGGCAACGCGGGCTTCGTCCGCGCGGCGGCCCGCATGGCGGTGGTGGTGCTCGCCGACGAGGACGACAACTCCGGCTTCGGCCCGGAGAGCTACATCCAGTTCCTCCAGACGCTGAAGGGCACGGGCATGTCCCACCGCAGCCAGCTCTACGGGCTGGTGCCCACCGATGCCGCCTGCGCCACCGCGGGCAGTGGCTCGGCCCGCTTCACCGCCGTGGCCCACGGCACCGGCGGCCAGGTGGCCAACGTCTGCGACCAGAACTACCAGCCGCTGCTGGAGCAGGTCATCCAGCGCGCCGGAGAGCCCCAGGCCGACTTCCCCCTCACCGCGGCCCCCACGGGCCTGGGGGAGATGGCCGTGCGCGTCCAGGGGCAGCCGGTGCCCGCGACGCAGTGGGTCTACGACCCGGACCAGAACGCCATCGTCTTCCAGCCGGGGGCCATTCCCCTGCCCGGCCAGGCCGTGGAGGTCCGCTACCGCAGCGTCTGCGCGAACCCGGTGGCGCCGGTTGGAGGTCCCGCCAACCCCGGGTAAGGCATGGAAGTCCCGGCGTCAGGGGAAATGATGCACCGCGGACTTCCGTGTCCCCACCCGGCGCGGCTATCGTGCCGGGTGTCGTGGAAACGTTCGGCCGCTACGAGCTGCTCCGGAAACTCGCCGTCGGCGGCATGGGCGTTGTCTACCTCGCCCGGCAGAAGGGGCCGGTGGGGTTCCAGAAGCTGCTGGTGGTGAAGCGGCTGCTGCCGCACCTGTCCGAGGACGACGAGTTCATCGACATGTTCCTGGACGAGGGGCGCATCGCCGCGCACCTCAACCACCCCAACATCGCGCAGATATACGACCTGGGCGACGTGGACGGGCAGTACTACATCGCCATGGAGTACGTGCACGGCGAGGCGGTGGGGCCGCTGGGCGCCCGGGCCCAGCAGCGCGGCATCGCCATTCCGCTGGGGCTCAAGTGCCGCATCATCGCGGACGCCGCCGCCGGCCTGGATGCGGCCCACAACGCGCGCAGCCCGTCCGGCCGGAGGCTGGCGTTGATTCACCGGGACGTGTCTCCGCAGAACGTGCTGGTGGGCTTCAACGGCGGCGTGAAGCTCATCGACTTCGGCGTGGCCAAGGCGTCCGGGAAGCTCTCCCAGACGATTGTCGGCACCATCAAGGGCAAGCACGCGTACATGTCCCCGGAGCAGGCCCGGGGCGAGCCCCTGGACTCGCGCTCGGACGTGTTCGGCCTGGGGACGGTGTTCTACGAGCTGCTGACGCAGCAGCGCCTGTTCAAGCGCGAGACGGAGCTGGCCACGCTCAAGGCGGTGGTGGGGACGAAGATTGTCCCGCCGTCGGAGGTGGTGCCGGAGATTCCCAAGGCGCTGGACGCCATCGTCTTCAAGGCCCTGGCGCGCAAGCGCGACGAGCGCTTCTCCACGGCGGGAGAGCTGCAGCTCGCCCTGGAGGAGTTCCTCCTCACCGAGAAGCTGCACGCCACGACGGCGCACCTGGCGGCGTTCATGCGGGACATGTACGCGGAGGAGCTGGAGGAGGAGCGCTTCGCCGCCGAGCCCACCGTCATCTTCGACCCGCGTCAGGCCGCGCGGGCCCAGGGTGCCAGGCCCCCGGCGCGCACCAGCGGGGGCTCCTCCTCCGCGGCGTCTCCCGTGCCCGCCGCGCAGGCCCGGCCCGCCGCGGCGCCCCGCCCTCCCTCCGCGGCGCCCGGCGTGAAGCCCGCTCCGGCGAAGCCCGCCCGGACGATGACGCAGGAGGCGGCCGCCGCGAAGCGGCCCCCACCCAGGGGCCCGGGCGGAGGTCAGGGCGAGGGCGGCAAGTAGCCCTCGCGGGCTAGAAGTTCTTGCCGTCCACCTTCATCACCGGCAGCCCGTCGAGCTCGATGCCATCCAGGCAGCGGACGTTGATGGAGCGCATCTCCTTGCCGTCCGGCATGGTCCCCTTGCCGAAGGGGCGCACGCCGCACTCCGAGCAGAACAGGTGGTGGATGACCTTCTTGCCGAACTGGTAGTCGGTGAGGTGCTCGGCCCCCTTCTGGAGGTTGAACTGCTCCACGGGCACGAAGCCCAGCAGCATGCCTGTCTTGATACAGATGGAACAGTTGCAGGACACCAGGGGCTGGGTCAGGTCCAGGCTCACGTCGTAACGAACCCGACCACAGTGGCAACCGCCCTCGTAACGCTTGGTCTCGGACATGCGCGCATCCTGCCCCAGCACGAGGCGCTGCGGGTCACGAAACGCTGACGCCACCGGGACGGCTACAGGCTCGCCAACGCGACGCGGTACAGCGCCCGGTAGCCCATGCGCGGCGCGGCCTCGAAGCGCTCCGCGTTGAAGATGTCCTTGAGCAGCGCCTGCCCGTCCGGTGACGACTGGAGGCTCAGCAGCGTCGACTCGAGCGAGCTCACCAGCTGCGGCTGCAGGCCCATGGCCACCGGCACGCCGTCATTGGGGGCCTCGTCGGTGTACGCAATCAGCTCGAAGCGCCGCCCGGCGCCGGCGCCCAGCACGTCCTCCACGCCGGTGGCGAAGGACAGGCCCGTGGACGACGGGGGGCAGAACACGCTCGTGACATCCGCCTTGCCGTCGAGCACCGCCTCCAGCGCGCCCTGGTACGAGCCCGCGAAGTGCTGCGCGAAGAAGGCCCGCGACGGCTCCAGGCCCTGCGTCTTGAGGTAGGCGGTGGGCAGCAGGTAGCCCGCCACCGAATCCCGGTCCACCCAGGTCGCGGTGGCGCCCTTCAGCCGCTCCACCGTCAGGCCCGCGCCCGCCCGGCACACCAGGGCGGCCCGGTAGGACGACATGCCCCGGCGGACGCCGCGCACCACCACCCGCACGCCCATGGCCTCCATCCGCGCGCAGACGAAGGGCGGGGCCCAGGCCGCGTCCGCGCGGCCCGACAGCAGGTCCTTGGCGAGCGTCTCGTAGCTGGAGGCGACGTTCACCTCCACCAGCTTGCCCAGCGCGCGCTGGAGGAATGAAGCCAGGCGGTCTGCGCGCTCTCGCGCCGTCTCGCTGCCCAGGGAGGGGGGCAGCCCGAACCGGAAGGAATGCCGGGGCGTCGAGGGGGCTTGCAGGGTCATACGCCCCCCTAACTACCCCTCCCTGCCCAGGCGCGCCACTTCATCGTCGGCCAGGCCGAAGGTGGCCTGGAGCATATCCAGGATTCGCTGCTCGGGATGGCTCGGCGTCCCCCCCGCATGGGCAATCTTGGTGGCCAGCCGGAAGGCCTTCAGCCGCTGGGCGTGGGTCGTCAGGCCGTGGGCCAGGACGTGGAGCCGCTGGGGCAGGCCTTCGGCGGCCAGCGCCGCCACGGACTCACTGACGAAGCTCTGGGCGCGCTCCGGGCTGACGTTCTCGAAGAGGGGGTCGGCCGCGAAGCTCTCCACCAGCGCCCGGGCCTCCGCCTCCTGGAGCTTCCCGTCCGCGGCGCTCACCAGCACCATCACCTCCGCGAACAGCCGCTCCAGCGGCTCGCCCAGGGCCTCCGCCAGGCTGCCGCCGTTCTCGATGACGTCGATGATCTGCGCCACCTCGTCCTCGGAGATGCCGAGCGCGGCCTGGAACGTCTTGAGCAGGCCCAGCTCGTCCCGCGTGGCGCGCTGGTCCGCCAGCGCCACCGCCGCCGCCAGCCCGAAGGCCAGCATCCGGTTCTTGTGGTCCGGCAGCCGGCGCCGCAGCGACGCGAGCACGTCCTCCAGGTTCTTCGCCTCCGACAGCCGCGCGGCGCTGGTCTCCACCAGGGCGTTGAGCTCGTCGGGCCGGGTGCCCTCGAACTCCGGGCGCTCCAGCACGCGGCTGAGCAGCGTCTGCATCTCCCGCTGCGAGACACGCCCGTCCGCCATCGCGGCCAGCAACATCGCCTCCACCAGCGCGCCGTTGCGGTCGTTCCGCGCCTTCACTGCCTGCTCTCGAGCCATGGGCTGGCGCTCCCTTGGGTGTCCTTCGGTTCGGTCGTCGTGGCCCCCGCCTCGCTGGCGTGCAGCGGGTCGGGGTTGAGCGTCTTGTCCAGCAGGTGCGTCGGCCGCACGTTCGCCATGGCGTTGAGGACGCTCTGGCGGACGTTGGGAATCTCCTTGCCCAGCTCCTCCATCAGCCGCTGCATGCGCTTGCGCTGGAGGTTCTCCTGCGTGCCGCACAAGTCACAGGGGATGATGGGGAAGTCCATCAGCTCCGCGAACTTCGCGATGTCCTTCTCCGCCGCGTAGCACAGCGGGCGGATGACCACGTTGCGCCCGTCGTCGCTGCGAAGCAGCGGCGGCATCGCCTTGATGGAGCCCGCGAAGAAGAGGTTGAGCAGGAGCGTGTGGATGAGGTCGTCGCGGTGGTGGCCCAGGGCAATCTTGGTGCACCCCAGCTCCACGGCGGCCGTGTAGAGGATGCCGCGCCGCATGCGCGAGCACACCGAGCACTGCGTCTTTCCCGGAGGCGTCTTCTCCAGGACGATGCTGTAGGTGTCCTCCTTCAGCATCTTGTACGCGTAGCCCTCGCGCTGGAAGTACGCCTCCAGCTTGTCGGCGGGGAAGCCCGGGTGGCCCTGGTCCAGGTTCACCGCGAGCAACTCGAACTTCACGGGCGCGCGGCGCTGCAGCTCCCGCAGGAGGTGCAGCATCGTGTAGGAGTCCTTGCCTCCGGACACGCCCACCATGATGCGGTCCCCGTCCTCGATGAGGCGGTGGTCCGCGATGGCCCGGCCCATGTGGCCAAGCAGAGTCTTTTCCAGGCGCTGGACGTCGTTCATCGGCGTGGCCATCCTAGCGGCGGCCCGGGAAAAAACACCTCAATCCAAAGGCTCGGTCCGCTAGCCTGCCCACCTCGATGCCGACCTACCCGCAAGGTGCCGTTGACGTAGTGGATGCCGCAGGCGAGGAACGCGCCACCCGCCAGCTGGAACAGGCGCGTGAGATAGCGGTGGACCTGGAGGCGGACTCGATGCACGCCTTCCGTGCCCGGCTGTGCTTCCTCCAGCTCGCCACCGATGACGAAATCTTCCTGCTCGACACGCTCCAGCCCGGGGTGGAGCCGGGCATGCTCGCCCCGTTGATGGCCGACCCGGCGCGCACGAAGTTCTTCCATGCCGCGCAGGGGGACTTGCAGTTCCTGGCCGAAGTCGGCGTACGGGTGCAGGGGCTGTTCGACACCCACCGCGCCGCCACCCTGCTGGGCTGGCCCAAGGTGGGCCTGGCCGACCTCGCCCGGGAGCGCCTGGGGGTGGAGCTGCCGAAGGAGCACCAGCAGTCCGACTTCTCCATCCGCCCCCTGCCGCCGGGGATGCGGGAGTACATCGCCAATGACGTGCGCTACCTGTGCGAGCTGGGCCGCCAGGTCCGGGACGCCTGCCACGAGGCCGACATCCTGGAAGAGGTCCTCCTGGACTGCGCGCGCCTGTGCGACGAGGCGGCGGCCCGGCCCGACGTGGGCGCGGACTACAAGCCCAAGCTGCCCCGCGCCGGGCTGAGCCCCACGCAGCTCACGCTGGCCAACGCCGTGGCCCAGGTGCTCCACCGCAAGCGGCTGGAGTGGGCGGAGAAGGAGAACGTCCCCATGGGGCGGATGCTCTCCAACATGGCGCTGGGGGATATCGCGGTGAAGCTGCCCACCACCCCCAAGGAGCTGGCGCGCATGGCCGGCGTGCGGGGCTCCTTCGTCCGCACGTACGGTGACGAGCTGCTGGCGCTGGTCCGCGAGCAGTTGGAGAAGTCCCGCCGCGGCGAGCTGGCGCCGGAGCGCGAGTCCAAGGGGCCCAAGGATTCCAACAAGCGCAAGCGGGAGGAGGCGCTCAAGGCCTTCCGGGTGGAGAAGGCCACCGAGCGCAAGGTGACGCCCAGCGTGGTGCTCACCAACCCGCTGATGGAAGCGCTGGCGGCGAAGCCTCCGAAGAACCTGGAGGAGCTCGCGCAGGTGCCCTACCTCGGCGAGAAGCGGGTGCGGCTGTATGGCGCCGCGCTCGTGGAGCTGCTGGCGCCCTACCCCGTCCTCAACGGCTGAGGCGCCGGGGCGCGAGCCGCGCGCGCCCCTGGCGGGAGGCGTGGTGCCCGCCGCCCATGTGCCGCTGTACTCGCAGCGCCTCGCACCCCAGACGGAAGGCGTGGCGCCTGCCTCCCATGTGCCGCTGTACTGGGAGCCCCTCGCGCCGCAGACGCGGGTCGTCGGAGATGCGAGCCCGCGCGCCGCACCACGCCGCGGCCGGAGCCGCTCGCGCCCCAGACACGGGTCGTGGAGAATGCCGAGCCCGCGCGCCGCTTCGTGCCGCGGCTGGAGGCCTTCCTCGTGCGGCTCGGACACATCGTTCTTCCCCTGCTCGCGCTCTGCGCCTGGGCCTGCGCTGCGTCGCGACCGGCGTCCACGTCCTCCAGCCCGGAGACGCCCGTCCGCCCGCCGACGGCCGCCGTGCCGGTGGAGGAAGCCGCGCCCGTCCTCACCCCGCCGGGCCTCCGGCTGCCCCCGAGCGTCCGCCCCGTCCGCCAGACGGTGACGCTGGAGCTGGACCCACGACGGGAATCCTTCAGCGGCACGACGGACATCGAAATCGCCCTGCCCCAGGCAACGAGCGAGGTATGGCTCCACGGCGAAGCGCTCTCCGTGAGAGACGCGGCCTTCATCGTCGCGGGCTCGCGCGTGAGGACGTCCACGCTGCCCATTGGTGATCTGCTCGTCTTCCTCCCCCGCGAGCCGGTGGGGCCCGGCACCGTCACCCTGCGCGTGGCCTTCACGGGCCGCGCGCTCGCCCGGGAGGGCTCGGGCATCTACCGAGAGGAGGACGCGGGGCGCTGGTACACGATGACGCAGTTCCAGCCGCTGGCCGCGCGTCGCGCCTTCCCCTGCTTCGACGAGCCCTCCTTCAAGATTCCCTGGCGCCTCACCCTGCGCGTGCGCGAGGAGGACGGCGCCTACGCCAATGCGCCGGTGGAGGCGGAGACCCACGGGCCGGATGGCTGGAAGACGGTGCGCTTCCAGACGACGCCTCCGCTGCCGTCGTACCTGGTCGCCTTCGCGGTGGGCCCCTTCCAGAGCGTGGACGCTGGCGTGGCGGGACACCACCGCGTACCGGTCCGGATGCTGGTGCCGCATGGGCGCACCGCCGAGGCCGCCTGGGCCGCGCAGTCCACGCCCCGGTTGCTGGAGCGGCTGGAAGCGTGGTTCGGCACGCCCTACCCCTACGCGAAGCTGGACGTGCTGGCCCTCCCTGGCACGCAGGGTGGCGCCATGGAGCACCCGGGGCTCATCACCTTCGGCGCGCCCCTGATGCTGGGGCCGGTGGAGGGAGACTCCCTGTGGCGCCAGCGCTACTTCGCGCAGACGCAGGCGCATGAGCTGGCCCATCAGTGGTTCGGCAACCTCGTCACCCCGGCGTGGTGGGACGACCTCTGGCTCAACGAGTCCTTCGCGGACTGGCTCGCCTACAAGGCGATGACGCAGTGGAAGCCGGAGTGGCGGGGCGACGTGCGGCGCGTGGAGGCGCGAGGCGATGCCCTGGTGGAGGACCGCCTCGTCAGCGCTCGCAGCATCCGGCAGCCCATCGAAGCGCCGGGGGACATCCACGCCGCGTTCGATGGCATCACCTACAACAAGGGCGCCGCGGTGCTGGCCATGTTCGAGTCCTGGGTGGGCCCCGACGCGTTCCAGGAGGGCGTGCGTCGCTATCTCGACGCCCATGCCAGGGGCACCGCCACCACCGCGGACTTCTTCGACGCGCTCTCGTCCGCCACCGGCAAGGACGTGGCCTCCGCCTTCTCCAGCTTCCTGGACCAGCCCGGCGTGCCCCGCGTCGCCATGGCGCTGGAGTGCCCGAAGGACGCCCCTCCCCGGCTCGCGCTGGAGCAGCGGCGCTACCTCCCCCTGGGCTCACCGGGCGCTCACGACGTGCCCATGCGTTGGCAGGTCCCCGTGTGCGTCCGCTACGCCGTGAAGGGGCGCGAGGGCCGGGCCTGCACCCTGCTTTCGGAGCCCACGGGCACGCTCGAGCTCGAGGGAGCCACGGCGTGCCCTGACTGGGTCCACCCCAACGTGGAGGGACGCGGCTACTACCACGCGGTGCTCCGCGGTGATGCCCTGGAGCGGCTCACGCGCCATGGCGGCAAGGGACTGAGCGTGGCCGAGCGCCGCGTCCTGCTGGATGACGCCCAGGCCCTGGTGGCCAGCGGGGACCTGGCTGTGGCGCGGGCCCTCGCGCTCGCCTCGCGTTTGATGCGCCCGGAAGACCCGGACCTCGTCATGGGCGCCGCGGCGCTGGTCGCCAGCGTGCGGGACGACTTCGTCCCCCGGACCTCGATGGCGAACCACGCGCGCTTCGTCCAGAGCCTCTTCGGTGCCCAGGCGCGCCGGCTGGGGCTCCTGCCGCGTCCTGACGAGGGGGATGACCTCCGCATGCTGCGCCCCCGGCTGGTGTGGATGGTGACGCAGGCCGGCGAGGACGCGCACCTGCGCGCAGAGGCCCGGAAGCTCGCCCTGCGATGGCTGGAGGACCGGCGCTCGCTGCCCATGGACTCGGCCCACGCGGTGCTCGGCGCCGCGGCGGCCGGCGGCGACGCGGCGCTGCACCTGCGCCTGCTCGAAGCCCTGCGCACCACCACCGAGCGCCGCGAAAGGGACCTGCTCCTCACTGCGCTGGGCGGCTTCCATGACGCCGCGCTCGCACGCGCCAGCCTGGCCTTGCTGCTGGTCCCGGAAGTGGACGCGCGCGAGGCGCTGCCCATTCTCTTCCGGCAACTCGAGGCGCTGCCCACCCGCGCGGTCGCCTTCGACTTCCTGCGGGAGCACTTCGAGGCGCTCCGGGAGCGCCTGCCGCGAGACATCGCCCCCTGGCTGCTCAGCACGGGCGGCTTCTTCTGCGACGCCGAACACCGGAAGCAGTTCGCGTCCTTCTTCGAGCCCCATGCCTCCGCGTTCGAGGGCGGAGAGCGAATCCTGGCGCAGACCTTGGAGCGCGTGGACCTGTGCATCGCCCAGCGAGAGGCCCTGCGCCCCGGGCTGGAGCGCTTCCTGCGCCGCTACTGAGTCAACGCTTGCGCGCGAGCATCATCCCGTCGCGCACCGTCAGCAGCACGTGCTCCACGCGAGGGTCCGCGGTCACCTTCGCGTTGAAGTCGACGATGGCATGGTCATGGGGCGCCTCCGGCTGGAGCACCCGCCCGGACCACAGCACGTTGTCCGCGACGACGAGCCCGCCCGGCCGCAACAACGGCAGCACCGCGTCCCAGTACGCGCTGTAGCTCGGCTTGTCCGCGTCGATGAACGCCAGGTCGAAGGGGCCCTGGAGCGTCCTCAGCGTCTCCAGGGCCGGTCCCAGGCGCAGGTCGATCTTCCGCCCATGCGGGCTGCGCTCGAAGAAGGAACGCGCCACGTCCGCGGCCTCAGGGTTGAGGTCGCAGGTGATGAGCGCCCCATCGTCCGGGAGCGCCTCCGCCATCATCAGCGCCGAATAGCCGGTGAAGGTGCCGATTTCCAACACGCGCCGCGCGCCGGTGAGCGCGACCAGCATCCGCAAGAAGGCGCCTTCGACGGCCCCCACCTGCATGTGGGGAGAGGACATTCGCGAGTACGTGACATCACGCAGCGCCTCGAAGAGTGGCGCGGGTGCCGTGGTGTGCGCTTCCGCGTACGCCTCGATTTCAGGGGGAACGAGGGTGAGCTTGGGCATGTCCCATCGCTTAGCACGTACCGAAGGGCTCCTTACTTCGGGTTGCCGTCAGACGCCTCGTGCATAACTTTGTCGTCGCTCTGGATGAAGGAGGCCTCGATGCTGGCAGCGAGAATCGGCGGTGCGCGCGCGGACGTCTCCCGGTGCATCGCCGCGAGCCTCCAGTGTCAGGTTTCCTGCGAGGAGGGCATGGCCCGACTGGTGGCGCGCGGGGAACCGCTATCCGGCGAGGTGGTACGTCTGCTCCGTCAGTGTGCCGAACTGTGCGAGCTGAATGCCCGGGCGCTCCAGAAAGAGAGCCGGTTGGCCCGGCGCACCGCGAGCCTGTGCTTCGAGCTGGCCAACCTGGTGGCCCGGGCCGCGTGGCTGGACGCGGAGGACCGGGACTCGTACACGCTCGCGAGAGATGCGCTGCAACTGGCGCGCGCTTGCAGGCCGCTGCTGTTCTCGTCCTGACAAGAGGCCGTGTGCAGGTCGGCGGCCGGGCCGAACCGGTGGGTCCCGCGCAGCCAGAAGGCTCACAGCGACTCAAAGCGCCAGCAGCACATCCACTTGGGCCTTCAATGCGCTGGCTTCCTCATGCCGCCCAAGCTTGACATAGAGCGCCACCGCTTCCTGCCGCTCCTGGATTTCACGCTGGACCAGGGCATTCACCGCGTCCGGTGACAGGACCAATCGGGACACTTCACCGCTCCCGAGTCCACCCGCGCTTCCGGCGAACACGTTGTCGACGGCGGCCGGCGCCACGCTCAGGTCGGGCGCCTCGGCGTTGTCGATGGCGGCCAGCGTTTCACGAAGCACGGCCGACGCAGACGCGTTTCGGGTGCGCAGTGCTTCCTTCAACGCGACACGCAGAGTCGCCTTCCATTCATCCACGGTCCTCATGCGCCTACGGTAAAGGCACGCTCCGGGGCCGACAAGGAGCAGGGCAGAGCCCGCGCTCGCTCCAGCCACCCTCTTTCAAGAAGCCCTCGACCGACGACGTGCCGTGACGATGAGCCCCAGCAAGGCCAGGCTCCACGGCACCGATGCCGGAGTGGACTGACAGCCGCATCCCCCTCCCGGAGGCGGCTCTCCGGTTCCACCATCCGTCGCGCCCGCGTCCTGCGTGCTCCCCGCATCCGGCTCCGCGCCTGCATCGTGCCCGGTGCCCGCATCCGGCTCCGCGCCCCCGTCGGCTTCCGAGCCCGCATCGACTCCAGTCCCCGCGTCGGGCTCGGTCCCGGCATCCATCTCGGAACCGGCATCTGGCTCAGCGCCCGCATCGCACTCCGAGCCCGCGTCCGTTCCGCCGTCCACCTCTGGACCGGGGATGAGCCCCGACAGCACGAAGAGCCCGCTGCTCGTTCCATCATGCGCGGTGAAGTACAGGTCCGTCCCCACGATGGTCAGGTTCGCAGGTGACGAGGACGCTGCCCCCGCAGCCACGTCCGCGGCAAGCGTGGGCGTCCCCGATGGCGAGTCCAGTCGCCACAGCTCCCGCCCGGCATCCGGTGTCGTGGCCACGAAGACCAGCGGCCCGTCTTCCGACATCAGCACGAGCGACGCCGGAGCGGACGACGCGGTGCCCGGGTTCAGGTCCGCGACACGCACCGTGCCCTCGGGCGTGCCGTCCGTACGCCAGAGCTCGTGGTCCCCCGTGTCATCCACCGCGGAGACGAACAGGAAGTCTCCCCAGCCAAGGAAGCCGCCTTCACCCGAGCTCACCTGCGCGCTCACCTGGTGCGTGCCGGCCATCGTCCCATCCGACCTGTACAGCGTGCCCCCCAGGCCCAACGCCCAGTAGTACACGTGGCCCTTCCATGGAAAGAGCTGGACGGGGACCGTCTCGGCAGGGCCTGGGGCTTCCGTCACGCGAACGGTGCCATCGGGCGTCCCATCCGACTTCCACAGCTCGCCACCAATGGTGCGTTCCGTGGCCCTGAAGAACGTCAGGCTCCCCAGGGGAACGAACCCGTTGGGGATGGAACCCAACGGGCCTGGGATGATGTCCTTGAGGAAGCGGGCCTGCCCGCCCGGCGTTGCGTCCGCGAGCCACAACTCCGGCTCACCAGCGAAGTAGGGCGCATTGAACCAGCCACGCCCATGGACCACGGCGAACCCCTCGATGCTGGAGGGCTGATTCGGGACCTCATGCGTGCCCAGCGCGGTGCCATCCGTGCGCCAGAGCACCTTGTTGGGCGTATCACCGACCAGGAACGCGTACGGCCCGGTGCTTTCGACCCTGAACCCGTAGAACGGCAGCGAAGCGACCTGCGTGGTTCCCGCGTCGAGCCCGTCCGTGGACCAGAGCGAGTTTCCCGACGTGAAGAGCACCCGCGCCCCGACCTTCGCCATGGAGAGGCGTCCCTCCTCGGCATGAACGCCCAGATGGATGCGCTGCGTCCCCTCCGCGGTACCATCCGAGCGCCACAGCTCCAGATTCGTCGAGCCGGGGTCGACTCCCGCCAGGAGCAGGTCATCGAAGGCCAGCATCTGGATGGCGCTCGCGCCCGGGTCGAAGGACTTCAGCTTCACGGCTGGGAGTGGGACCAACGCCCGGGCTCCCGGCGTCCGGCCTCCGTTGACGGCCGAAAGCTCACCTCCCGAGCACGCCAGCACCGTCAAGAGGCACGGCCACTTGATGCCACCCAGACTTCTCTCCGAAGTGGCCATTCGCATCTCCCAATCGTATCACAGTCACCACAGCCACCCGATGACCTGCCCCCGCGGGCAGCCTCACACGTCAGGCGCTCGGCGGTGCGCCCCTACATGACGCAGCTGTATGACATTGGAACAGAACACCCACGAATCCTCGCGCTGGCCGATGCACCTGGACCTCTCGTCGCTCGAAGGATGTCTCGGGCATGTATTGCATGTGCGCGCCCTGTCCCACCGAACCCGGGGTTGCTAGGGTGTCAGGGCATGTCTGGATGTCCGTCGTGGCCCGCGAAGTGACCAGCACCGCCGTCCTGCATGCCTCGCTGTCGTGAGACTTTCGATTGAGCCATCCTTCAGACGCCTCCCGTCCCCTGCCTGCCCTCCGCATCAACCCGAATTTCGTTCTTGGCCAGCTCTCTCGCGCGCTGACGACGTCCGTGGAGCGCCCCGCCCCCGAGACTCGCGCAGGCAGCGTTGCGAAGGTGGCGCACTGGCTGAAGGTGGTCGAAGGCCTCATCTCTGGCGCGCTCGACGTCGGCTCCCGCACTCCGGTGGTGGGCATCCCCGCGTGGGCCACCCTGAAGGTGATGAAAGGTGGCTTCGCCACCGGTGGGCTCCTCGCCGAGGGACCGCTCGCCGCCCACGAGGAGGCGTGGCTGGAGCAGCTCGGCCCCGGTGCCAGTCACAACCCGCGCGCGGCCCTGAACGCATACTTCCTCAGTGACGAGGGGCTGGCGCTCCTCGGGGACATGCTGGCCACGGGGGCCTACCGCATCGACGTCCCCGAGGAAGGGGCTCTCCTGACCGCGGCATGGCTGCTGCGCCATGGCGACGCAGAGCAGGCGCGGGCCCTGCTCGAGGAGCTCGTGCCCTTCTTCTCCCGGCTGCGCTTCTACCCGGCGCCCCACGCGCCCTCCACAGAGGACGGGCTCCACGTCCACCTCCAAACCGTGGCGGAAACCACGAAGCAACTCCAGCGGGTCCACGTGCCCGTGGAAATCGAGCGGCAACGCGAGTCCGCCGAGGTCTGGACGCCGCTGTATGACCGGCTCGTCCAACTGTTCCTCGAAACGCGGACCTCGGAGGGGGTCTGCCAGCACTTCCCTCACGATTGGAGCGCACGCGGCAGGAAGCTGCTCGACGCGGTGGAGCAGGCCCGGACGAAGCACCCGCATTGCAAGTGGCCCCATCATCCGAAGAGCCACTTCGCGAAGCTGCGCAACGTACTCGCCCAGGCTGTGCGGGAACCAGCCGCGTTACCCCCGGGACAGCAGCGGCGAGTGCAGCATGTCCTCGACGACATCGCCCGTGTGCGCGGGCTGCCCGGCAGTGACCGATTGCGCTCGCTTCGCGAGGAGCAGCAACGCGTCGCGGCGCTGCCCACGCACCGGGACCTCGCAAAGGTGCTCCTGGTTCGACTCTTCGCCTACCCCGGCGACGAGGGACTCGACTCCCTGGACCAGGTGACGGGTCCGGTCACCGCGACGGAGGCATCCCGCCAGGGCGTGGCCGAAGGCGCGACGTTCCCGCCATCCCTGATTCGGAAAGTGGCACGCTGTGAGAACACCGCGCTCGAGGACCTCGTTTCGCGAAAGGTCATCACCTCCAGCGAGGTCCTGGCCAAGGTCCTCCCTCAGGTCTCCGCACATGTGGCGGCGCAGGGCGTGACGGACCCCGAGCTCCGGCGGTTGTACGGGCACATCTACGCTGCGTTCCGCCGGCGACGCTCGCTGCTGCTGCTCGACCTCCAATCCCAGGTCAAGCTCCAGGAGCTGCCCTGGGTTCGCGCCATCGATGCCCACCGCACGCCGAACCTGGGCCAGCAGGAGGTGGCGGCCTAGACGCTCCAGCGCCTCACCTCGCTGGCCCTCTCTGCGTTCCCCGACGTCCTCATCCCCAACAAGCTGCTGCAGGAGTTGAGGGCGTTGGCTCAGGCGGCGGGGTTGAAACTCCCGTTGGTGGAGGAACTGGCGGCGGACATCTTCATGAACGCGTTCTCGCCGAAGTTCGACGAGGCGGCACGACGGGCCGCGGCCTTTGTTCAAGGTAGCCTCTACGCGCGCTATTACGACCTCCCCATGGAGTCATTGCTCCAGACAAACCCTGCGGGTTTCGCCCAGCGCTGCCTGCAACGCGCCCAGGCGGAGGGGCACCAACCCGGTGGGGTCAGCAGCAATGGGATGGTTATCGAGCAGGCTCAAATCCTGACCACGCACAACCTGGCCATCCTGTTCGAGGCCCTGGACCTCACGCGAGCGCTGCGGCCACAACTGCCCGAGCTGGCTCGCCGATGCTTCGTGAGCGTGTGTCAGTTGCTGCTGCTCGAAGTCCCTCGCTACCAGCACCGGCTCCGCAACATGAAGAACGCCGCCTACGCATGGCGACAGATGGTGTTCTTCCTCTCCCTGCTCTCGCAGCCCGAGCAGGAGTCCTTCGGGAGCTGGGCCCAGCAGCACCTGGATGCGCAACCGCGCCAACTGGCGTCCCGGTTCGCCCCGGCGCTCATCCGGCTTCTGGCGGTGATTCAAGGGCAGGATGCGCCACAGCCCGGCCGGGTCTTCCTCGGCTGGGCCGTTGGCTCACACTGGCTCCTGAAGCCCACGGCCTGAGCGGCGGCTCGACCGAAGCAAGGCCTCTAAAGCGAGACACCGTAGAGCGCGCCGTACTTCTCCTTCAGGTACGCCAGGAAGTCGGTGTCCGTGAGTCCCTGCCCCGTCACCTGCTTCACCCGCTCCTCCGCGGAGAGGCGGAAGCCGTGCTGGTGCACATGCGTGCGCAGCCAGTCGCGCAGGGGCAGCAGCTCGCCGCGCCCGAGGTGTTCCTCCAGCGCCGGCAGGTCGCGCTTCGCGGCGCGATAGAGGGACGCCGCGTACAGGTTGCCCAGGGAGTACGTCGGGAAATAGCCCAGCTCGCCCCAGGCCCAGTGGATGTCCTGGAGCACGCCCTGGGTGTCATCCGGCGGGGTGATGCCCAGGTACTTCTCCATGCGCGCGTTCCACGCGGCGGGCAGGTCCTCCACCGGCAGCTCGTCGCGCACCAGCAGCAGCTCCAGCTCGTAGCGCAGCGCGATGTGGAGGTTGTACGTCACCTCGTCCGACTCGATGCGGATGAGCGACGGGCCCACGGCATTCACCGCGGCGTGGAACGTCTCCACGTCCGTTCCGGACAGCGCCGCCGGGAAGGCCGCGCGCAGCACGGGGAAGTAGTGCCGCCAGAACGGCAGGCTGCGTCCGACGATGTTCTCCCACAGCCGGGACTGGGACTCGTGCAGCCCCATGGAGGGCGCGGCGGCCAGCGGGGTCCGGTGGTGCTCGGGCGCGAAGCCCTGTTCGTACAGTCCGTGGCCGGCCTCGTGGATGGTGCTGAAGATGGCGGGCAGCGGCGAAGACGTGTCCACGTGCGTGGTGAGCCGCACGTCCAGCGGGTGGGTTCCCCCCGTGAAGGGATGGATGCTCAGGTCCTGCCGGCCCGCCTCCAGGTCGAAGCCGATGTCCTTCAGCAGCCGCAGGGTGAAGGCCCACTGGGCGTCCTTGTCGTAATGACGCCCCACCAGGAAGGGCGCCACCGGCCGGCTCACCGCCGTGAGCTTGCCCACCATGGGGATGAGGTGCTCGCGCAGCGCGGACAGCACCGGCGTGAGCCGCGCCACGCGCATGCCAGGCTCATGCCCCTCCAGCAGCGCGTCATACCGCTCCCCGTCATGGCCGTAGGCGTCCGCCTGCTCCCGGCGCAGTGTCAGCAGGCGCTGGAGCGCGGGCTGGAATACGGCGAAGCGCCTTGCCTGCCGGGCTTCCCGCCAGGCCTGGATGGCGTCGCTGACGGCCCCGGCGAGCGCCCGCACCAGGGAGGCGGGGACGCGCACCTCCCGCTCCCGCTCCCGCGTCAGCACCGCCACCATGGCCCGGGCATCGTCGGACAGGTCCTCCTGCGAGGCGGCCTGGGCCAGGGCGTCCCCCAGCCGGGGGTCCACGAGGCGCTCGTGGTGAAGTCCCTGCAGGGTGGCGAGCTGGTGGGAGCGCGCGGGCCCCGCCTTGGAAGGCAGGTACGTCTCCATGTCCCACGTGGCCAGGCCAATGAGGCCCTGAAGGTCGCGAAGCTCCTGCATCCGGGAAAGCAGCCAGGTATCCATACCCGAAGTCATAGCCCGCTTCGCGGCGCACTATCGCGAAAGACGCACTCGGGAGTATGAGGGCTGCGCGATGGCCAACGTCATTCAGTTCTTCATGTCCCCCGACGACGAAGTCGCCTTCTTCCGCTTCCTGGAGCGCTTCGTCCTGGAGGTGTACCCCCGGCGCGTTCCCCAGGACTGGGAGACCTTCCGTGCGAACGCGGAGAACATGGACCGGCTGCCCCCGGAGGAGCTCTACATGGTGGCCTCCGAAATCGGCGGCGCCATCGTCGACAAGGTGAAGCGAGGCCCGGACAAGGGCTTCTGGCGCATCGACGAGGTGCGCTCGCCCGTCATCTTCATGGAGCGCTGCCGCCCCAACGAGGAAGGCGAGCTGCTCAGCGGGAAGATGTGGGCCGAGCTGGACGTCACCGCGCAGACGGGCCGGAAGAACGCGGCGCCCGACAAGTTCCGGCGCCTGTTCCTCGAGGTCGAGGAGTACATCAAGAAGACGTACCGCAAGGGCGAGCCCAAGGGCTTCTACGTGGGCCCGAAGACGGCGCGCCTCTGCAAGGAAGGCCTGGTGCTGCGGGACTCCGCCTTCCGCGGCGGCACCGTCACGCCCTATAAGTAGCCTCAGGGCGAGGCCACGGGCAGGGTAAAGGAGAACGTACTCCCCTGCCCCTCCTGGCTCTCCACGTCGAGCGTACCGCCATGCGCGGTCACCAGGCTCCAGGCGATGCTCAAGCCCAGCCCCGTGCCGCGTCCCGAGGAGTGACCGGCCCGCCAGAAGGGCTCGAAGAGGTGCGGCGCGTCCTCGGCGGGAATGCCCGGTCCGGAGTCCTTCACGGAGAAGCGCACCCACCCCACCCCCGCCGGACGAGCCGCCACCGAGATGGCGCCCCCATGGGGGGTGAACTTGATGGCGTTGCTCACCAGGTTGGCGAGCACCTGGAGGATGCGCTCGCGGTCCGCCAGCACCGGAGGCGTCCCGGGCGCCACCTCCACCGTCAGCGCCTGCCCCTTCTCCAGGGCGAGCGGCCGGAGCACCTCCATCGATTGATGGAGTAGCGACTCCACCAGCTGGAGCTGGAGCGTGAGCGGCGTCGGCATGCCTCGCAGGCGCGCCCGGTCCAGCAGGTTGCCGATGAGGCTGCTCATCTGCTGCTCGGCCAGGACGATGTTCTCCAGGTAGCGCCGCCGGCGGTGCTCCTTCTCGGGCGCGGTGCCCGCGTTCAGAATCATCTCCGCGTTCATCCGCACCGCCAGCAGCGGCGTCTTGATGTCGTGGGAGACGACGGTGAGCAGCTCGTCGCGCCAGCGGACGGCCTCCTGCGCCTGGAGGAAGAGCGCCTCGGCTCGCTCGCGCAGGCGGACCTCGCGGCGCAGCACGTGCTCCTTCGTCAGGGCCACCGCGAGCAGGTTCGCCACCGCGTCGAGGAACGCCAGTCCCTCCTCCCGCAGCGCCTCCGCTTCCACGTGAAGCGCGCCGAAGATGCCGCCCTTCGACACCAGCGGGAGAGTCACCGCGCCTGGCACCGTGGCGGGCCCTGCGCCGAAGGGGCCCGGCGGGACGTCCTGCCCCTGGAGCTCCACGCGCTCCACCCCCACCAGGTATGCATACGTGGCGGCGGCATGCGCCATGGCAGGCACCGACGGCTGCCACGCCGTCACGAGCGGGCGCGCGGGGACGGCGTCTCCCACGGCATCCACCCCCTCCAGCAGGAGGGCGCTGCGCACGGGTAGCCAGCGCGCCACCCGCTCCATCAGCACGGGGAAGCGCCCCGCGACGCTGTCGGCGGAGCTGAGCAGCTGGCTGGCCTCGTGGACGTGCGCCAGGTAGCGACGGGCCAGCTCGCGCTCGCGCGGCGGCCCCCTGCGAGGCCTCCTCCGGGAAGCAGGCCCGTCCGCGTTGGCGGGAACGTCCCCCTCTGGATGCAGGGGCTCCTTCATCGCGAGCGCTCCTGCGCACCCGTCCGAGACGCCCCCCTGACACTCCGCACGTCGAGCAACGCTCGATGGAGCGAGGAGGACAGGACCTCTCCAGTGAGCGCCCCGAGGACGCACAGCCACTGTTCGACCAGGAACACCAGCGACTCCTCCAGCCGCCCCGCGTCGAGTTGCTCGGCGACGGGGCGCAGCTCCCCGAAACGCACCCCCTCTGGCCGGACGATGAGTGCCGACAGGTGGGGATGGACCTTGGCCCCCTGCTGGAGCACGCGCTCCGTGACGGCCATCAGGGTGACCCTGCCCAGGGTCGAGTGGCCACGGCGCCAGAGTCCTCGAAACGCCCGCTCGAACAGGTCCAGCAGCGCCTGGGAGGATGCCAATACGGGCCAGCCCTCGCGCCAGGCGCGCACCACCTCGTGCGGTGAGAGGTTCCGCTCGGACATGCAGTGGGCCGGGCTGTGGCGCGACGGAGAAGGCCCCCTTCGATTAACGAAGGCCCCCACGAAAGTCCACTCGTGGGGGCCTGGGTCCAGGCGGGATGCCCGCGGGGCTCAGGAGCCCGTCGCCACGGCGGTGGCCTGCCGGAGCTGCGGCGCCTCGGAGAGGAACTTCAGCTCCGGGTGCTTGTCCTCGGCGTGCTGGAGCGCCCAGTCATCCCGGAAGAGCACCAGCGGCAGGCCGTCCCGGTCCTGCACCGTCTGGCGGTTGCCTTCCCAGTCGAATGCCTTCGGGTCGAAGTTGGGGCCCACCACCCAGCGCGCGTGGCTGAAGGGCAGCCGGTCCAGCGCAATCTTCGCGCCGTACTCGTGCTCCAGCCGGTACTGGAGGACCTCGAACTGGAGCGCGCCGACCACGCCGACGATGGGGTCCTTCATCCCCATCTGCAGCTGCTGGAAGATCTGCACCGTGCCCTCCTCGGAGAGCTGCTCCAGGCCCTTCTCCATCTGCTTGCGGCGGAGCGGGTCCTTGCTGCGGACGACGGCGAAGAACTCCGGGCTGAAGCGCGGCACGCCCTCGAACTCCACGCCGGCGCCCTCCGCCAGCGTGTCGCCAATGCGGTACTGCCCCGGGTCGAACAGGCCGATGACGTCTCCGGGCCACGCATCCTCGATGGAGGTGCGCTCGGCGGCCATGAACTGGCTCGGCTTGGCCAGGCGGACCTCCTTGCCCAGCCGCGAGTGGAAGGCGCTCATGCCCTTCACGTAGCGGCCGCTCACCACGCGCATGAAGGCGATGCGGTCGCGGTGCGCCGGGTCCATGTTCGCCTGAATCTTGAAGACGAAGCCGGCGAACTTCGGGTTCGTGGGCTCACGCGGCCCCTGCGTCGTCGGCCGCGGGGTGGGCGCGGGGGCCAGCTCCAGGAAGGCATCCAGGAACGGACGCACGCCGAAGTTGGTCATCGCGCTGCCGAAGAACATGGGCGTCAGCTGGCCCGCGTCGCTCTTCTCGCGGGTGAACTCATCACCGCCGATGTCGAGCAGCTCGATGTCCTCGTGCAGCTTCGCCAGCTCCACGTCGGTGAGGACGCGCTTGATTTCGTCCGAGTCGATGGAGACCGAGCGCTCCGTCACTTCCGACTCGCCGTGCGAGCCCTCGGCGGAGAAGACGTGGACGACGCGCGCCTGCCGGTCGTAGACGCCGCGGAACTCGGGCCCCATGCCGATGGGCCAGTTCATCGGGTAGGAGCGGATGCCGAGCACCTGCTCCAGCTCGTTCATCAGCTCCAGCGGCTCGCGGCCGTAGCGGTCCAGCTTGTTGACGAAGGTGAAGATGGGGATGCCCCGCATGCGGCAGACCTTGAAGAGCTTCTTGGTCTGCGGCTCCACGCCCTTGGCGGCGTCGATGAGCATCACCGCCGCGTCCGCCGCGGCCAGGGTGCGGTAGGTGTCCTCGGAGAAGTCCTGGTGGCCCGGGGTGTCGAGCAGGTTCACCGCGTGGTCGCGGTAGACGAACTGGAGGACGGACGAGGTGACGGAGATGCCGCGCTCCTTCTCCAGCTCCATCCAGTCGGAGGTGGCATGCCGCCGCGCCCGCTTGGCCTTCACGCTGCCGGCCAGGTGGATGGCGCCGCCGTAGAGCAGCAGCTTCTCGGTGAGGGTCGTCTTGCCCGCGTCGGGGTGGGAGATGATCGCGAAGGTGCGCCGCCGGGCGACCTCCCTGTGGAGCTCGTTCGTCATGACCCGGGGCCAACTATCACGGGCGGTGTTTCCTTGCAGCTTGCAAGCAGCGCTTGCCGCCCGGCCGGGGGCCCGTGCAAGGCTGCCGACCCCCACCTACCCCTGGAGACTTCATGAAGCGCACCCAACATTCCACCGGTACCCCCTGGGAGCCCCGCGTGGGCTCCTCGCGTGCCGTGCGTGTGGGGGCTTTCGTCTCCGTGTCCGGGACGACCGCCAGCGACTCGAACGCTGAAAGCGGACGGTAAAGCGGCCCTCCGGGCGTGCGCCGTCCTCCACAGTCCCTCAACACTTCTCCCGCAGGGTGGGGCCCTCGAAACAGCCAGGGGGGCCCACATGCCGAGCCTCAGCAGGCCGTTCAAGAAGCCCGTGAAGGAGGGCAACACGGTGGCCGGCACCGCCGCGGATACGGCGGGCACGGTGACGAACCCGGTGAGCGCCACGGTGGGCGATGGCGACACCGGGGTGTACTGAGCAGGCGAAACCGTGAACCTGGTGACGGGGCCCGTCCGGGTAGAGCATCCATGAACCCATCGGCGCACATCCTGGTCGTGGAGGACGATGCGCCCATCGCCGCGGGCATCGTTCGGGGCCTCAAGCTCGCGGGCTTCCAGGTGACGCTCGCCACGGACGGAGCGCTCGCGCTCGAGGTGGCCGAGCGGGAGCGTCCCGCCCTGGTGGTGCTGGACCTCAACCTGCCGGGAATGGACGGCTTCGAGCTGCTGGAGGCCTGGCGCTTCCGGCTCCGCGTCCCCGTCATCGTCCTCACCGCGAGACAGGAGCTGGAGGCCCGGCTGCGCTCCTTCGGACTGGGCGCGGCGGACTACCTCCCCAAGCCCTTCTGGATGGAGGAGCTGGTCGCCCGCATCCGGGCGAGGCTCCTCCTCCAGGAGGAGCGCCCGCGACGCATGCTGCACTGGGACGACGTGAGCCTGGACCTCGACGCCCGCGAGGCGCGTCGTGGAGACTCCGACCCCGTGCCACTCACGCGTCACGAGTTCGACGTCCTCGCCTACCTCGCGGAGCGCCCGGGGCGCGCCCTCACACGCGCCCAGATTGCCCAGCACGCATTACCCCCCAGCGAGGAGCGCGATGACCGGACGGTGGACTCCCACATCGCGCGCATCCGCAAGAAGCTGGGCCCCGCGGGCGCGCGCATCCAGACCTCGTGGGGGATTGGCTACCGGTTCGCCCCCGACGAGGAGCCACGGTGAGGCTGCGCAACCGGCTGACCCAGCGCATCCTCCTGGCCTCGGCGCTCCTGGGGCTGATGGGAACGCTGGGCGCCTCCTTCCTCGCGATCGTCGTGAGCGTGAACGCCGCGCTGGTGCATGGCATGCGGCTGTCCGCCTCGCTCGTGCACGCCCCCCAAGCCTCGGCGTGCCAGACGACGCCAGGATGGCGCTTCCGGAGCCCCGACGGCGTGGAGGTGGAAGCCTTCGACCTGTCTCGCGTGGGAGCTGGGTCTCCCGGTGGACGGCCAGACCCCGAGCTGCTCGCACGGCTCGCGCAGGGCGAGCGCGAGCCGACGGTCCTCTACCTCCCGCTCTTTCAGCCGGACGCGAAGTGGGGAGGGGCCTCGCTGCTGAAGCTCGCGGAGTCCGGTCCTTGCAGTCTCCTGGAGTTCCGCTGGCCGCTCATGCACGAGCGCGCCACGGTGGGGTGGTGGGCCTTCATGTCCGCCATCGTCTTCACGACACTCGCGGCGACACTGTCCACCTTCGTCGTCGTCCATCCCCTCCTCCAACGCCTCCGCCGCCTGCACCGCGCGGCGGGAATGCTCGGGGCCGCACGATATCGCTCCGCCGCGGATGGCCTGGACGATGAGCTGGGCGAGCTGTCACGGGTGCTCGACGAGACCCATGAGCGTGTCCAGGCGGACGCCACCCGCATCGAGGCCCAGAAGCACGCGCTGGAGCGGCACCTGGCGGACGTCGCGCACGACCTGAAGACGCCCATCGCCTCGCTCCAACTCTCCCTGGAGCTGGCCTCGGCGTCCCCCAATGAGCCGACCGCCACGCTCTTGCGGCAGGGCATCGAGGACACCGTCTACCTCACCGCCCTGGTGGACAACCTCCATCTCGCGTGCCAGCTGGGAGAGGGCGTCGACCCGACCGCGGGCGAGCCGCGCGTGGAGCTGGGCCAGACGATGGAGCGCGTGGTGCGCAGGCTCCAGCGGCTCGCGCGCTTGCTCGGGCTCACCGTGGAGTGCTCCCGGCCCGACGAGCCGCTCTGGGTGCGCTGCAACCCCACGATGCTGGAGCAGGCCCTGGGCAACCTGCTCCACAATGCCGTCACGCACGGCGAGGAGGGGGGGCACGTCGTGGCCGTCCTGGAGGATGGAGCGCCCGGGTGCTTCCGGCTCACCGTGCTCGACGACGGGCCCGGACTTTCGCCCGACGAGCTCGGGCGCTTGGGGGAGCGTGGGTTTCGCGCGCACGCCACCCGGCGACGGGCGCACCGGGGCAGCGGGCTGGGCCTCTCCATCGTCCGCGAGCTGTGCCACCGCGTCGGCTTCTCACTCGCGTTCATGCCCAACGAGCCCAGGGGCCTGAGGGTCGTCATCGAGGGGCCTCGCGCCACCCCGAACGAGTGACGGTGAGCAGCCCGGAGCCTGGAGCAGGCGGAGAAGCGGATGCCTGCTGAGGGCAGCCGGCAAGACAAGCGCCGAGCTGCTCGCCATGCGCTCCCAGTGCCATGCCTGGCGATTCACGACAGGGGTGGCCACCGCCATGTGGCCGCCCCACCTTCAAGGCAACCATGGGCGTTGCCTGGAAGGACAACATCGATGTCGCCGACACGCTGGAGCGGGTCGCGGACCTGCTGGAGGAGCAGGACGCGATGCCCTTCCGTGTCGGCGCGTACCGGAAGGCAGCGGACACCATCGCGAAGTGGCCCAAGCCCGTGGCGGAGCTGCTGGCCGAGGAAGGCGAAGCAGGGCTGCGCAAGCTGCCGGGCGTGGGGAAGAGCATCGCGGCGGCGATGGCCGAGCTGATTCGCACGGGCCAGCTCTCGCTGCTCCAACGGCTGGAGATGGAGCACTCGCCGGAGCAGCTCCTGGCCAGCGTGCCGGGCATCGGCGCGGAGCTGGCGCGCCGCATCCACGACGAGCTGGGCATCCGTTCGCTCGAGGAGCTCGAACAGGCGGCGCACGACGGACGGCTGGAGCACGTGGAGGGCTTCGGCCCCCGGCGCAGCGAGCAGGTGCGGGAGCTGCTCGGCGCTCGGCTCGGCAGGGAGCGGCGCAGCGCGGCGCGACGGAGCGGGGGGCGCGACGAGGGCCCGCAGCCCGACGTGGGGCTGCTGCTCCAGATGGACGAGGAATACCGTCGGCGCGCGGCCGCGGGCGAGCTGCGCCGGATTGCGCCGCGCCGGTTCAATCCATCCGGCGAGGCCTGGCTGCCCGTGCTTCGCCGGAAGCTGGACGGGTGGGACTTCCGCGCCCTCTTCTCCAACACCGCGCTGGCGCACCAGCAGAACGCCACCCATGACTGGGTGGTCCTCTACTTCGACAAGGACGGCGACGAGGGCCAGTGCACCGTCGTCACCGCGCATGGCGGTCCGCTCGACGGGCGGCGCGTGGTCCGCGGACGTGAGGTGGACTGCCTCGCGTACTACGGCGTGGAGTCCGAGGAGGTCGAGGCCCCGCAGCCCGGAGCCTGACGCACCCACACCTCAGTCATGCGTCGCGATGTAGTGGATGAGGGCGGCGTAGAACTCGGGCTCGTCGAAGGCATCCGGCCCCACGCCCACCACGTCCACATGGTCCTGGGGCACCACGCTGGACGAGGACGTGCTCTGCAGGCGTGACGGCGCGTTGAGGTCCGTGAGCGGCGGGATGGACGTGTCGTCCTGCACCGAGTCGAAGCCGAAGAAGCTGTCGTGGTAGCGCAGCCGGCGCCCCATCTGCTGGGAGTTGATACCGACCATGCCATCGTCGTCCGCCTCGCTGCGCACGCCGTCGCCACAGCCGCCCGCGCCGTCATTGTCCCCATCCCCCACGCAGTAGCCGTTGCCGTCGATGTCGAAGAGGAACTCCTTCAACAGGTACAGCGCCGGATTCACGTTCACCCCGTGCTGGGCGGTGATGAGCGACACGTAGCGCTCCGCGTAGCTGCTGCTCACCGGGTACTTCTCGTTGAAGACCTTCATGCCGGTGACGACGCCGTCCGCCGCGGCGTAGTCGTTGTAGACGAGCTGCTTCGCCGCCGCGTAGGCATCGTTCCCGGGCGCGTAGACGGAGTTTCCGTAGTACCGCGCCAGCGCGGCGATGACGCTGGTGACGCCCGGGCGCTGGTCCAGGATGTACTTCGCCACCGGCGAGCCCCGGTGCGGCGAGGAGACACTCGCCAGCACCGCCACCGACGTGGCGCCCCGCCGCTCACGCAGCACCCGCGCCGCCTTGCGCGCGTCGATGCCGCCCTGGGAGTGGCCGATGATGCTCACCTTCGACGCGCCGGTCGTCGCCATGAAGCCCTCGATGTCGTCGGCCAGGTCCAGCCCACGCACCTCCGAGGACTGGAACGCCGCCACCTGCGCCACGAAGGCGCGCTGTCCCGGAGCGAGGTCGCTGTTGCAGCCGGTGTCGAAGGGCGACTCGCAGGCCTCGCCCACGAAGGTCCCGAAGTCATTCCCCCAGTAGTCATAGCCGAGCAGGTCGTCGAACCCGCCCATGCCGTGCGCGAACACCACGGGATGTCGCGTCTTCGCCGCGCCGGCCCAGGATGCTGGGGCCAGCCCCAGTACGCCCACGAACACACCCGTCATGACGATTGCCTGAAACCGCTTCATGCGTCCCCCCTCGAATGCACCCGAGGAGGAATTGGTGCAGAGGCCGCGCGAGGCCGTCGCGAGAAAGCAAGGCGCCATCGCGTAGACGACACCCTCGACGCCGGGCTGTCCTCCAGGCCGCACCCGAAAGCCCGCCCCGGTGACACATCCCCGGGGCGGGAAGTGCGCTCAGGGCGCGGGCGAGTACAGCCCGGAGGTGGCCAGCGAGCCGCTGGGCCCCAGGCCTCCCGACACGAGCACGCGGCCGGTGCCAAGCAGCGTCACCACGCCCGCGTTCGTGATGGGCGAGTGCAACGTCCCAGCGCTGTGCCACCGGCCGCTGGCCGGGTCATACACCTCGGCCGAAGCCAGCAGGCCCACGAGGCCACCGCCGTCACCGCCCAGCACCAGCACGC
Organism: Pseudomyxococcus flavus; assembly: GCF_050038885.1. NCBI lineage: Bacteria > Pseudomonadati > Myxococcota > Myxococcia > Myxococcales > Myxococcaceae > Pseudomyxococcus > Pseudomyxococcus flavus. The sequence continues at coordinate 1,555,952 of NZ_CP143624.1, forward strand.
GGCCGGAAGGCAGCAGCGCGGACATCGGCCCATAGCGGGCGTGCTGCATGGAGGCCAGCGACGTCCAGGTGCCCGTCCCCGGGTCGTAGAGCTCGGCGGTGGCGAGCGCCCCACCCGCCCCCCAGCCTCCGAACACCAGCACCTTGTCGGTCGGCAGCGCCACCGCCGTGTGTCCGTAGCGAGGCCCGGACAGGGAGCCCGTCTGTATCCATTGCCCCGTGGCCAGGTCGTAGACCTCCGCCGTGGCCGTGTCACCCTCCGGCGTGTTCCCGCCCACCACCAGCACCTTGCCGGACGGCAGCGACGTCGCCGAGTGGTACTGGCGCCGGCGGCCCATGGCGCCCGTGGACGTCCACGTCCCCGAGCCGGGGTCATACAGCTCCGCCGTGGCCAGCATGCCGAAGAAGCTGGAGCTCATCCGGCCCCCCGCCACCAGCACCCGGCCGTCGGGCAGCAACGTCGCGGTGTGGCGCGAGCGGGGAGCCGCCAGCGCGCCCGTGGCCGTCCACACGCCCGTGGCCGCATCATAGATTTCAGCCGAGGCGAGATAGTTGGACGAGGTGCTCTGGCCTCCCGCGGCCAGCACCTTGCCGTCATGCAGCAGCGTCGCGGTGTGAAGGTAGCGTCCGGTGCGCAGCGCGCCCGTCTGCCGCCAGGTACCCGTGGCCTCCGAGTAGAGCTCGGCTCCCGAGACGGCGGTGCTGCCATTCGCGCTGCCACCCGCCGCGAGCACCTCGCCCGCGGACAGCACCGTCACCGTGTGCTGGTAGCGCGCGGACAGCATCGCACTCGTCGTGCGCCAGGGGGGCGTGGTCGGGACGTAGCGCTCGGCGGAAGCGGTGCGCAGGACGCCGTCCGGACTGCCTCCCGTGACCAGCACCTCGCCCGTGCCCAGCAGCGCGGCGGCGTGGCCCAGCCGGCTGAGGCCCATCGACAAGGTGGAGGACCAGTGTGCGTTGACGGGGTCATACAGCGCCGCGCTCTGGAGATAGGGCTCGCTCCCATCCGAGCCCCCGGTGACGAGCACCTCTCCGGAGTGGAGCACCGTCGCGGTGTGGTGCGCGCGGTCGCCGGGCATCAGGTTCCCGGCGGAGCTCCAGGTGCCCGACGCCGGGTCGTACAGCTCCGAGCTGCGCGTCGCGGTGATGTCATCCACCAGCCCGCCCGCGACCAGCACCTTGCCGTTCAGCAGCGCCGTCGACGTGTGCCCCACGCGCGGCGTGCCCATGGCGGCCGTGGACGACCAGGTCCCCGTGGCGGGGTCATACAGCTCCGCGGTCCGGAGGACGGAGCCCCAGGCGCTGGAGCGACCGCCAGTCACCAGCACCTTGCCGGACGGGAGCAGCGTCGCCGCATGCCCCATGCGCGGCGTGGCCATGCTGTGGGTAGCGCTCCAGGTGCCCGTGCTCACGTCATAAAGGCGCGCCGTCCTCAGCGCGGTGCCCGTGCCGTCCTCGCCGCCCATCACCAGCACGTGGCCACCGAGGAGCAGCGTGGCGGTATGGCCCGAGCGCCGGCTGTCCAGGCTCCCGGTGGCGGACCAGGTTCCAGTGGCCACGTCGAACAGCTCGGCGGTGCCGGTGGTCGCGGAGGTGACGTCACCTCCCGCCACGAGCACCTTGCCGTTGGGCAGCAATGTCGCGGTGTGACGGCGGCGCATGGCCACCATCTGCCCCGCGCCGAGCCACTGCGCGGTCGCCACGTCGTACTGCTCGGCGCTCGTGGAGGACTGGCCACCGGCGACCAGCACACGGCCGCTGGGGAGCACCGTGGCCGTATGGTCCAGGCGCTGGGTGGACATGCTGGGGGTGCTCGTCCAGGTGCTGGTGGAGAGCGCGCCCTCTCCGGTCCATGGCTCATTCAGCGCGTCTGCAAAATCCTCGTGTGAGCATCCCGCCAACACGAGCGTCATCAAGAGCGCGGCCATTCGGCCGAGCCCGGCAGGTTCAAACATACGTGGGGGTCCTTTTTGTTACGGGGGGGATGCGCGGCAGGACCGCGCCCGGCGCCTTTATCCCAGCCCTGTACGGACGGACCATCTCACCACTCAAAAGTGAACACATAAAACACATGGGGCCGTAGGCACCCACCAACTGCACCTCGACGCTCCCATGGCGCTCACCACCGAGCGAAGGTGAAGGCAGTCATGCCGCCCTGCGTGAATGTCTGACGAAGCGCGCCATGCCAACAGCAGTCAGGCGCGACCCCGTCTGTTGGAGCGCCCAACCGCACAGAATAAACACGCATTGCTAAAAATACTCGACTTGAAACAAATGCATGTTTTCGCGGCGATACACCCGCGCAGGTGCGAGCCCCTCGGGCCCGGTGCCGCTCCACGCGAGGACCGGGACGCCCAGCGCTAGCTGCTCGCCGACGTGTAGCGGCGAATGGACCGCAGCCACACCTGGCGCGAGCCCCAGGCGAAGAGCGCGGCGCCCCCCACCGCGCCCAGCAGCGACTGGAGCGGGAGCCGTCCCAGCATGGCCTCGGCAGGGAAGGTCGTCATCAGCGCCAGCGGGATGATGTACGTGAAGACCAGCGTGAGCACGCCGCGCCCCACGCCCTGGAACACGGAGGACGGCCAGCGCGCGAAGTCGAAGATGGACGTGAACAGGTACGTCAGGTTGTCCACCCGCACGACGAAGAACGCCGCGCTCACCGTCAGGATCCACAGCGAGTAGAGCAGCAGCGTGCTCGTCCCCAGCAGCACCACGGACGCCAGCAGCCCTGGCACCGAGGGCCACCGCCCCATCGACGCGAAGGCGTAGACGAACAGGCCGATGCCCGTCAGCACGTTGAAGGCCCGCCACGGCTGGAAGCGCTGCGTGGACACCAGGAACTGCGCGTCCGCGGGCTTGAGCAGCACGAAGTCCAGCGTGCCCTTGCGGATGTGCTCCACCACGCCCGTGAGGCTCGGGTTGATGGCCCCCTCCAGGATGCCCTGGAGCAGCGTGAACCAGCCCACCACCAGCAGCGCCTCGCCGAAGCTCCACCCTTCGATGCTGGCTCGCTCGCCGTAGACGACGAACAGCGGCGCCAGCGCCGTGAAGGTCCAGAAGAGCGACGTCAGCCCGTCCGTGAAGAAGTCCGCGCGGTACTGGAGCGACAGCAGCCCCGACGCCTTGAGCTGAACGCCCAGCAGCCGCAGATAGCGCTTCAACATCACCTCACCCCCCGAACGCCGCGAAGCGCTTCACGCCCTGCTTCCACACCACCGCCGCCAGGGCGCCCAGGCCGGCCACCCAGGCCCACTGCGCGGCCAGCAGCCGCACCGACTCCTGCCAGCCGTAGGCCCCCGTCAGCAGCTCCACCGGCAGGCCAATCTGGTAGCGGAAGGGCAGCCAGTCGATGAGCGTGCGCAGGGTGGGCGGCAGCAGCTCCACCGGGTACATGTACCCGGAGCACACGAAGAAGAGCACCAGCCACACCTCCAGGACGCGCTCGCTGCTCTCCAGGAAGAAGCACAGCGCGCCAATGGCCACGTTGGCCAGGAAGGCAATGGCCCATCCCCCCAGCACCGACAGGACGAAGAAGCCCCACTGCCACGCGTGCTGCGGCACCGCCCTGGCGCCCACCAGCGCCACGCTCAACAGCACCACCGGCACCGCGACCACCAGCCGCATGGGGAAGGCGGCGATGCTCTCCACCGCGTAGGCCCACAGCGGGGAGATGGGGCGCAGGAGGCGCATGGCCAGCGTCCCCTGCTTCACCTCCCAGTTGATGAGCCACGCCGCCCACGAGCTGGCGAGCTGCCGCACCGCGAAGGTGGCCAGGAAGTAGCTGACGAAGTCCGCCTCGCCGAAGCGGCCCACCGGCGCCTCGCGCGACACCGCCATCCACAGCACCATGTTGACCAGCGGCATGGTGGTGGACAGCACCCAGATGAGCATCTCCGCGCGGTAGGCCACCGCCTCCGCGAAGCCCACCCGCAGCAGCGTGGGGAAGGCGCGCAGGGTCGTCCGGGCGCTCATGCGGGCACCGGCTCCGTCGCCGCCACGCGGCGCGACTTCGACTCCGCGAACAGCTCGCTCATCACCTCTTCCAGCGGCGCGTTCTCCACCGTGAGGTCCATCACCGGCAGCGTGGACAGCGCGCGGGTGATGGTGGCGTTGACCGCCTCCTGCCGCACCTGGAGCACCGCGGTGCCGGGCTCGTGCGTCACCACCTTGCCCAGCGGGTTCAGCCGGGCCGCGTCCACCTGCTCGGACAGCCGCAGCACCACGCGCTTCTCCGGCCGCACCCGCTGCACCAGCGCGTCCAGCCCGCCGTCATACGACAGGAGGCCCTTGTCGATGACGATGACGCGGGGGCACAGCGCCGCCACGTCGTCCATGTAGTGGCTGGTGAGGATGAGCGTGGCGCCGTACTTCTCGTTGTACTCCTTGATGAACGTCCGCATGGTGGCCTGCATGGCCACGTCCAGGCCGATGGTGGGCTCGTCCAGGAAGAGCACCCGGGGCTGGTGGATGAGGGCCGCGGCCAGCTCGCACTTCATCCGCTCGCCCAGCGACAGCTGCCGGGTGGGCTTGCCGATGAGGTCCCCGATTTCCAGGAGCTCCACCAGGTCCGCCATCGTCTTCTTGTACTGAACCTGGGGCACGTCGTAGATGGCGCGGTTGAGCTCGAACGTCTCCGCCGGAGGCAGGTCCCACAGGAGCTGCTGTTTCTGCCCCATGACGAGCATGATTTTCTTGAGGAAGGCCTCCTCGCGCTTCTGGGGGACGTGGCCGTCCACCAACACCTCGCCCTCGGAGGGGTGCAGCAGGCCGGCGAGGGTCTTGAGGGTCGTCGTCTTCCCGGCGCCATTGGGGCCCAGGAAGCCCACCCGCTCCCCGGGGCGGATGTCGAAGGAAATCCCGTCCACGGCCTTCACCGTGGTGTAGCTACGGTGGACGAGCGAGCGGAGGGCCGCCTTCAACCCTGGCGGTCGCTTGTGGACTTTGTAGTGCTTGCGAAGGCCGCGAACGGAAATCATGTGCGACAAGGGTTTAACGCGGTCTTCCCATCCATGGCGACCTATCCGTTGACGCCTTGGCGCGACGACAATCGGTTGGACACGGCCGCGACACAGCGCGGCCCCACAGTTGAAGGCAAGGGCGGATGAGCAACGCATACAGCAAGGACCTGGAGCGGTGGATGCCGCGGCTCATCGCCGTCTGGCGCGCGTCCCGCGGCCGGGGTGGCGGTGGTGGACCGGAGACACGCCTCACGCCCCAGGAGGTGAAGGAAGTGGCCGCCGGCGTCCGCCAGCTCTCCCTGGGCCTCACGCGGGAGCGGCAGCTCGCCGGCGCGCGCTACATGGACGACCCGAAGCTCCTGGGCGCCTATCTCCTCTTCTACTGGCCGGTGTCCTACGCGCAGGCCCGGCAGGTGCTGGGCGAGCTGCCGAGCCGCCCCCGGCAGGTGCTGGACCTGGGCAGCGGACCGGGCCCGGTGGCCTTCGCCGCCCTGGACGCGGGCGCGGGGGAAGTCACCGCCGCTGACCGCAGCAAGGCCGCCCTCACCCTGGCGCGCAACCTGGCCGCCGAGGCTGGCGAGGCCCTGGCCACCCGCGACTGGGACCCGACGAAGAAGGGCGCCGCCCTGCCCGAGGGCCAGTTCGACCTGATTACGATGGGCCACGTCGTCAACGAGCTGTACGGCACGGGCGACGCGGCCACGGCGCCCCGCGCGGCGCTGCTGGAGACGATTCTGACGAAGGTGAAGCGCGGCGGCAGCCTGCTCGTCATGGAGCCCGCGCTGCGCGAGACGAGCCGCGGCCTGCTGCACGTGCGCGATGCCATGGTGGCCAAGGGCTTCGCCATCCGCGCGCCGTGCATGTACCGGGGCCCCTGCCCCGCCCTGGTGAAGGAGACGGACTGGTGCCACGCCGAGCGCGCCTGGCCCATGCCGCGCGTGGTGGAGGAGCTGGCGCGCGCGGCGAGCCTGCACAAGGAGTCGCTCAAGATGAGCTACCTGGTGCTGGCGCCCCAGGGCGAGGACTGGCCCGCCCTGCCGCCCGGGCGGCTGTTCCGCATCGTCTCCGAGCCCCTGGAGGGCAAGGGGCGGCAGCGCTACATCGGCTGCGGCCCGGAGGGGCGCGTGGGGCTGGCGATGCAGGAGCGCCACCGCAACGAGCGCAACGAGCGCTTCCTCAAGCTGAACCGGGGCGACGTCATCTCCGTGACGGAGACCGAGCCCAAGGGCGACGGGCTCGCGCTCGACGAGCGCACCGAGGTGCGGGTGGTGGCGCCCGCGGGCAAGGGCGTGCCCCCACCGCCGAAGGAGGACGCGCCCGCGGGCCCGGGAACCGGCCCGCGCCCGGGCGCGCCCTCCTGAGAGCAGCGCCTGGCCCCTGACGCCGCGGGGCCGGGACGCCCACCGCCAGGTCAGTTCCGGAGGTGGGCGTAGCTTCCCGTCAGGACGTCGCACATGTGGCGGAAGGCCTTCACCCCGTCCTTCATCGCGCCCATGGTGCCCTGGACGAAGACGGTGGCCTGCACGCGCACGAGCTGCAGCCGGCGCGGCGCGGGGGCCAGGGGACGTGCTGCCGGGGGACGGATGAGCGAAGCGATGTTCATGACGCGCTCCTTGGGGTGTGGGAGACGACGTGAGTGTCCACCCCGCGCGCGAAGCCCACGTCGCGGCGCGGTGAACTCGCCGTCACATCGTCCGTGGCCTGCCTGACAGACTGCACACCCGGTAGGAAGGCGGCCGCACATTCTGGACCGCCTGCCACTCCGGACGGAGGGCCCATGGTGGGGCGCCTGCTAGGGTCCACAGCACTCTTCGCTTCGGGAGGCCCGCCTCGTGTCCGTTCCTCACCGGCCCCTGCGTTCGCTGTACCCGCCCCTGGAACCCTTCCGCGCGGGCCGCCTGCCTGTCTCTGGCGGGCACGAGCTGTACTTCGAGGAGAGCGGCAACCCGCGGGGCAAGCCGGTGCTCTTCGTCCACGGCGGCCCCGGCGGCGGGACGGACCCGCGCCAGCGGCGCTTCTTCGACCCGTCGGCGTATCGCATCATCCTCTTCGACCAGCGCGGCTGTGGGCGGAGCACGCCCCACGCGAGCCTGGAGGAGAACACCACGTGGCACCTGGTGGCCGACATGGAGCGGCTGCGCGAGCACCTGGGCATCGCCAAGTGGCAGCTCTTCGGTGGCTCGTGGGGCAGCACGCTCTCCCTGGCGTATGCCCAGACCCATCCGGAGCGCGTCACGGAGCTGGTGCTGCGCGGCATCTTCCTGCTGCGCAAGCAGGAGATTGACTGGTTCTATCAATGCGGCGCCAGCGCGCTCTTCCCCGACGCGTGGGAGTACTACCTGGAGCCCATCCCCATCGAGGAGCGGGGAGACCTGCTGGCCGCGTATCACCGCCGGCTGATGGGCGCGGACGTGAAGGCGCAGCAGGAAGCCGCGCGCGCCTGGAGTGCATGGGAGGGCCGCACCAGCTGCCTCTACCCCAACGCGGAGCTGGTGGCGCGCAACAGCGGGGATGCCTTCGCGCTCGCCTTCGCCCGCATCGAATGCCACTACTTCGTCAATCGGGGTTTCCTGCGCTGCGACACCCAGCTGCTCGACGACGTGCACCGCATCCGCCACATCCCCGCCGTCATCGTCCAGGGACGCTACGACGTGGTGTGCCCACCGGAGAGCGCCTGGGCGCTGCACAAGGCGTGGCCGGAGGCGGAGTTCATCCTGGTGCCGGACGCGGGGCACTCCGCCAACGAGCCGGGCAACACGTCCGCGCTGGTGGAGGCCACGGACCGGTTCCGCGGGCACTGAGCCCGCCCAAGGTCAGGCGGGCGCCGCTGCGGCGGCGTCGCGCCGTGCCTCGTCCCGGCGGAAATAGAGGATGACCCACAGGCCCACCAGCGCGCCCACCGTCACCATGCCCTCCCCCGCCAGCGCCCCCGCCTGCTTTCCCAGCGCCGCGCCGACCTGCTTCCCCGCCACCACGGTCATGGCGTTGAAGAGCGCGTGGGCGCCCATCGCGAGCCAGTACCACTTCACCTCACCGCGGACGAAGCGCTGGAGCACCACCACCGACAGCGCGATGTGCACCACCATGCTGCCGAGCCGCTCGTAGGCGCCCAGCAGCGGCATCCACCAGTCCAGCGCCGCGATGGCCGCCTTCGCCTCGACGACCTGGGCCACCTGCTCCGGCTTCAGCGGAAGCGTGGACGGGTCCAGCGCCGACAACGCGATGACGTTGACGAGCCCCAGCGCCGACAGCCCGCCCACCAGCAGCGCGGACTCCAGCCCGCCGTGCCCCGCGCCGAAGCCCACCGCGTCGCGCCAGCGCCGGAAGTCCTTCAGCGGCTTGCGGAAGACCCACAGCCGCGCCGTCTCCTCGAAGAGGCCGGCCGTGAGCGAGAGCACCGCGACCCAGCTCCACATGAGGACCGAGGAGTCCTTCAGCGCGTCGCGCATGAAGTACTGCGCCACCTGCACCGCGGGCAGCCGGGTGAAGAGCTGCGACAGCGCGAAGGCCGCCGCGCCCCAGCCCACCACCTTCCAGGGCACGCCCAGCCGCCGGCGCACCCACAGCACCACGGCCACCGGCATCAACACGTCGAAGGCAATGGCGACCCCATAACTGGCCACCAGCCTCGTATCCACGCCTGAGTCCACCGAGCCTCTCCCCCGGGCGACACGCGCCGCCCGGCTCCCACGCTCGAGGACACCAGCGAAGCGCCCGCCGAATCCAGGGGAAACGACCGGCCCGGACGCGTCTCGCTATGGCGCCTTCGGGCTCAACGCCTCGGCCAGCTCCGCGTAGAGGTGGATGGCGCTGCGGATGGACTTCTCCCAGTCGCCCAGGTGCAGGCTCTCGTTCTCCGAATGGGCATATGTATATGGGTCCTCCACGCCGATGAGCAGCGCGGGCACGCCGCCCAGCTCCTTCGCGAAGGGCTCCACGAAGGGGATGGACGCGCCGCAGCCAATGGCCACCGCCTTCGTCCCGTAGCCCTTCTCCAGCGCGCGGAAGGCCGCCTGGAACGCCGGGTGCGACGGGTCCGTGTACCACCAGCCGGACGCGCCCTCCGTCTCGAAGTGCAGCTCCAGCCCCCAGGGGCACACCTTGCGCAGGTGGTCCTTCAGCCGCTGCTCCACCTCGCGCGCGTCCAGGTCCGGGACGATGCGGATGCCCACCCGCGCCCAGGCCGAGTCACAGATGATGTTGCGTGCGTCCTTCCGACTGCTGGCCTGGATGGCGTTGATGGCGATGCTCGGCTGACGCCAGTTCATCTCCCACGGGTGCGTGCCCTTGCCCAGCACCTGCACGCCCGGCAGCAGGCCCGACTGCGCGCGGAAGTGCGCCTCGTCTCCGGGCAGCGACTGGATGCTCTGGCGCTCCGCCGGCGTCAGCGGCTTCACGTGCTCGCGGATGCCCTCGATGGCGATGGCGCCGTCCGCGTCCGTCAGCGTGGCCAGCATGCGACACAGCGCCATGACGGGGTCCGGCACCGGACCGCCCCACATGCCCGAGTGCACCGCCTGCCGCAGCGCCCGCACCTCCACGTCCACCGTCACCAGCCCGCGCAGCGCCGTGGTGATGGAGGGCAGCCCGGTGTCGAAGTTGGACGTGTCCGTGAGGACGATGGCATCCGCCTTCAGCAGCGCGGCGTGCTTCTGCAGGAAGGCCCCCAGGAAGTTGCTGCCAATCTCCTCCTCGCCCTCGATGATGACCTTCACGTTGAGCGGCAGCTGGCCCGCGCCCTTCAGCCACGCCTCCACCGCGGACGTGTGCACGACGATGCCCGCCTTGTCGTCCGCCGAGCCGCGGCCGTACAGCCGCCCGTCCCGCTCCACCGGTTCGAAGGGAGGGCTCTTCCACGCGGCCGCGTCCCCCGCCGGCTGCACGTCATGGTGCGCGTACAGCAGCAGCGTGGGCTTGCCCGGCGCCTTGAGCACCTCGCCATAGACATAGGGATGCGTGCCCTCGATTTCGAGTAGCTGAACGTTTTCAAATCCACGGTCTTCCAACAGGCGTGCAGTGGCTTCCGCGCTGCGTCGTACCTGCGTCGCATCGAAGCCAGGAAATGAGACACTGGGAATCCGCACGAGCGACTTGAGGTCCTCGAGGTACGTCTGCTTCCGCGACTCGAAGTGTGAGAGGGCGTTGTTGGTGGACATGCTCACCCCTTAACCCAAAAAGGCGGGCGGGCGTGCCATGTCCCCGCGCGGATGTTGCGCGGTCCAAGTATCATCCAACGCCATGTCCGACACCCCGACCCTGCTGCTCGTCGATGACGACAGTTTCGTGCGCCGCATCCTCAAAGACGTCATCGCCGACACGGGCCTCGAGCTGCGGCTGCTCGAGGCCGCGGACGGTGAGGAAGGACTGGCCGTCGCCGCGCGAGAGAAGCCCGCGGTGATGTTCCTGGACCTGTTCATGCCGAAGAAGAGCGGCCTGGAGGTGCTGGGCGCCATCAAGTCGGTGTCGCCCACCACGCGTGTGCTGGTCATCAGCAGCATGGATGCGGAGCCCGTGGTGGAGCAGGCCATGGCGGCAGGCGCCGTGGGCTTCGTGGGCAAGCCCTTCCATCCGCTCGAAATCGCCTCGGCCGTGCGCCAGGCGTTGGCTCACTGACTCCCGGGGTGTCTGCGTGTCGTCTCCTGTTGTCGGTTACTGGGTAGCGGACAATCTCGGACGTGTCCTGGGGCCCCTGGCGCTCCAGGCCCTCCGGGAGCTGATTGCCTCCGGACGCTTGAAGGCCGCGGTGCGCGCCTCGCGAGACGGAACGAACTGGGTGGCCCTGCCGGAGCTGCCCGAGCTGAGCGACCTGTTCGCCAGCGCGCGTCCCACGCCGTCCCTGGAGCAGCAACAAGCCGAGCGCCTGCGCGCGCAGATGCGCGCCATGCAACACCTGCCGGTGAACGAGGTCTTCGGCCTCAAGCCCACCGCCAACCTGGACGAAATGCGCCTGGCCTACTTCCGCATGGCCAAGCGCTTCACGCCGGACCACATCGCGCCGGACACCCATCCGGAGCTGAAGAAGGTGTCGGCGGAGATCTTCGACTTCCTCTCGCGCCGCATGCGCGAGGCGGAAGCCACCTGGGCCCAGGCGACGCAGGCGCCGCGGCCTCCACCGCCCGTCATGCGCGCGGTGCCTTCCGCGCCGCCCCCCGCGGCGCCGGCAGTGCCCCGGCCGCCTCCGGTGGTGCACGCCGCTCCCGCCGCCGTGGCGCGCGCGCCCGTCATGGCGCCGGCGCCCGCGCCCGCGCCGCGCCCCGTGCAGGCGGCGCCAGCGGTGGCGCGGGCCCCCATCGCGCCTCCACCGGCGCCGCCTCCGCCAGCGCCCCCTCCGCCGGCACCTTCCATCCGCCGGGCCGCGGCCGCGCCCACCTACTCCAGCGCCGAGTTCGTCGGGCTGGAGCGCCGCTCGGACGACCGCATCCACGCGGACGTGAAGGTGACGCTGCAGAACGCGGGCATCTTCACCGACCACCGCATCATCAACCTGTCCTCTGGCGGACTCTTCATCGCCACGGACAAGCCGCTGCGGCTGGGCACCCAGGTCGAGCTGACCCTGCGCTTCGACGAGCCCCCCCGGGTGCTCACGCTCCGCAGCTCCGTCATCTGGGAAAACTCACTGGATGATGGAAAAAACCCGCGCGGCTACGGGTTGCGTCTGAGCCACCTCCGCCCCGAGGAGAAGGAGTTCGTGCAGAAGTACCTGGCTCGCGCGAAGGAACTGAAGAAGAAGCCCTGAGGACCGCTCAGAGCATCTGCCCCAGGAACACCGCCCCCGTCATCACGAAGGCTGCCATCACCGCCATGACAGCCTTCAGCTCGAGGTCATCGCGGCCCATCAGGTTCATGAAGTTCATTGTCGTGCCCTCCGAGTGTTGCCCCTCGCCCCTCCATACGGGGTGCGGGAAAACCCATTGCGTCCGCCGCTCCCGGCACCGCTGACCCCGCTTGCGGATGGCGAGACGGCCTCAGAGGATGACCGCCGTGTCCACCGCCTCCGCCGAATATCGGCTGCTCGAAACCCTGCCCATTCCCACCGCCGTCCTCCGCGGCGAGCAGGTGCTACGGGTCAACGCGGCGCTCGCTGCCCTGCTGGGTGCCCCGGCCTCGGAGCTGGAGGGCGCGTCGGTCACCGAGAACATCCGCCGCTTCGTTCCCGAGGAGCGCGGCTGGGTGGAGCCGATGTACGAAGCCGTCTTCCGGGGTGGGCCGCTGCCGGAGGGGCCCGTGTGGCTGCGCCTCCGCCGCGCGGATGGGACACCGCGGACGCTGGCGATGCGGCATGCGCCCGGCGCCCACCCGGAAGACGTGGTGGTGGTGTTGATGGAGGCGGACGCGGAGGACTCCGTGCGGCGCCTCACGGAGGCATTGGTGGCCGCCGCGGCGACGATGCTGCGCTGCCGCGACGAGCGCTCGGTGCTGGAGACGGCGGTGGACGCCGTGTACCGGCAGGGCTTCGCCGTCTCTGTCCTGCACCTGGACGGGGACGCGTTCCGGCACGGCCCCCTGCGCCAGAATCCCTTCAGCGAGGCCGAGGCCGAGAAGCTGTACGGCATGCCCCTGAGCGAGGTGCGGATTCCGGGCGCCGCCATGCCGCACCTCCTCGAGGTCCTCGAGCGGCGCAAGGCCGCCTTCCACCACGACATGATGGGCGTGTCCCGCCATGCCCAGGCCTCCGACGTGGCGGGCACCTTCCGCCGGCTCCAGCCCCCGGACACGCGCGGCCTGGACGCTCCCATCCTCGTGAACGGACACCCCTACGGCGTGCTCTCCGTGCAGGGCCCCGCGCTCACCCCCGCGGGCGCGAGCACCCTGGAGCTGTTCGCGCAGCTGGTGGGCGGCGCGCTGGAGAACGTGCGCCATCACCAGACGTCCGCGGTGCGACTGGAGGAGGTCTCACGGCTCCAGGACGAGCTGGTGGCGCGCGAGCGGCTGGAGGTGCTGGGGGAGGCCGCGGGCGTCGTGGCCCACGAGGTCCGCAACCCGCTGGGCGCCATCCTCAACGCGGTGGCGGTGCTCCGCCGCGAGGCGCACCTGGGCCCCACGGGGCAGGCCGCGGTGGGCATGCTGGAGGAGGAGGCCATCCGGCTGGAGGACATCGTCCGGGACTTGCTGGACGTGGTGCGCCCGCTGGAGCCGCGCCCCCGGCCGCTGCAGCTGGGCGAGCTGGTGCGCCGCGCGCTGGGGCAGATGCATGGCCCGCCGGACGCGCCCACCCTGCGCTTCAGCGTGGACGAGGCCGCGGACACACCGCCGCTCGAAGGCGACGAGACGCTGCTGCAGCTCGCCGTGACGCACCTGGTGCGCAACGCGGTGCAGGCCTCGCCCGCGGGCGGCAAGGTGCGCATGACGGTGGAGCCGGCGGACGGTGGTGTGCGGCTGGTGGTGGAGGACGAGGGCCCCGGCATCCCGGACGTGGACCCGCAGCGCGTCTTCCAGCCCTTCTTCCTGACGCGCGCCAACGGGCGGGGCCTGGGGCTGGCCATCGTCCGGCGCGTGGTGCTGGCGCACGAAGGCAGCGTGCGCGCCAGCAGCCGGCCCCGCGGCGGCGCCCGCTTCGAGCTGTGGCTGCCGCTGGTGCCTAGCCGTATGTCTCCCGCTTGATGCGCTTGTCCTCGATGCCGAGCGCATGGAGGTGGCCCAGCACCGTCTCCATGAAGCGCGGCGTGGCGGGCGTGCGCGTCTCCAGCGCCTTGCGCCGGTCCCACGGCGTGATTGCCGGACCACAGGCGTACACCAGGCACGTGTCACGGTCTTGAATCAGCTCCTCCAGCAGGGCCTGTCCCACGCGCCCCTTGCGCACGCTGGGGCCGAAGCGCGACTCGTCCGTCTCCCGGGTCAGCGTGTGCACCACGCGCACGCGGTCGGGGTGCTGGCGCTCCAGCGCGGCCAGCTCGTCGCCATACAGGACGTCTCCCCACGTCTTGTTGGAGAAGAGGAAGGTGTGGCGCAGCTTGAGCCCCCGGTGGAGCGCGTCCTTGAGGATGGCGAAGTTGGGCACCGCGCCGGAGCCCGCCACCAGGTGGACGATGTGGTTGGTGCGCTCCTCCACGTCGTCGGGCAGTACGTAGGGCCCCATGAAGGCCATCACCTTCATCCGCGCGCCGGTGAGCCGGCCGTGCACGAGGAAGGGCGACAACAGGGGTGGGTAGCGGGTGAGGCCGGGGATGAACTCCTCGTCCTTCACGGTGATGGCCACCAGGGGTTCGTGCGGCGCGGAGGCGAGGGAGTAGGAGCGCTGCGGCTCCTTGCGCCCCTTCTGCTCCTGGAGATAGGCCGACAGGCGTCCCAGCGCGGGGAACTGGTGCGGGTCGATGTTGAGGAACTGCCCGGCCTTGTAGTCCAGCGACACCCCGCCAAAATCGAGGAAGAGGGTGGCCGTATCGTGCGTGTCCATCCGCACATGGTCGACGGTGACCTCGTACTCCACGGGCTTTTTGGCGCGTGACGCGCGGGCTTCGGCCATACTCATGTGACTCCCATAGCCCAACCCGTGCCCGCTCGCCGATGACAATGCACGGCGACCCGCGCGGGCGAGGTCTCCTCATTCCCGGTACCCGGCAGGAGGGTGTGGAAAGCAGTGGGAAAAACCGTCCCGTCCGCGGGTCCGACGTGAGCGTTGGCTGCACGACGGGACGCCCAGCGGGCGGGGCGCCGGGCGGTGTGGGTGCTGACGAGCGACCCTCATCGGAACTACATCTTGACGAGGAACGTTGAGGGCGTGGGGCTACCATCCCCGGGCCAGAGGCGATTGACACGTGCTGCGCATTCTCTTCTTCCTGTTGTCGAAGCTGCCGGACGGAGCCCGCCAGCAGGCGGTCCGTGCGTTGATGGATGGCGTCTGGAATGCCCTGGCGACCGAGAAGGTCCTCGGGCGGGAGTACATCCCCGACCAGCCCTGCCTCTTCCTCTGCAACCACCTGTCCAACGCGGACGGCTTCACGCTGGACCGGGCCTTCCGGCCACGCAAGGTCGTCTTCCTGGCCGGGGTGAAGCTGCAGAGCACGGTGATGACGCGCCTGGCGTCGGAAACGATGGAGACCATCGCCATCCGACCCAACTCGCCCGACATCGAGGCCATGCGGCGGGCGCTGGAGACGCTCAAGGCCGGCAAGTCCGTGCTCATCTTCCCGGAGGGCGCGCGCAGCCGCACCGGCGCGCTCACCCAGGCCAAGAAGGGCCTGTCGTTGATTGCCAAGCGCGCGGGCGTGCCGGTGGTGCCGGTGGCGCTGCAGGGCACGGAGAAGCTGATGCCCATCAACGACTCCGACATGGGCGGCGAGCGGCTGTTCAAGGCCGACGTCACCGTCCGCTTCGGGCCGCCCTTCCGCGTGGAGGAGCTGGAGGCGGAAGTGGCCAACGCGGAGGACTCGCGGCAGGCGCTGGTGGACGCGATGATGCGCAAGGTCGCCGAGCTGCTGCCGCCCCAGTACCGCGGCGTCTACGCCGACGACCCGCCTCCCGCGTCCGCGCCGACGAGCTGGGAGCGGCCCTCCGCGCCCGCCCCCTGAATGAGGCATTGCGGCGCGCGCCGGGACGCGGACAATGGCGCCTCCCGTGACGCACGCCCCCCACGACGAACAGCTCTTTGTCTCCACCCTCCCCGGCCTGGAGCCCGCCCTGGAAGCGGAAGCCGCCGCCCAGGGCTGGAGCCCACGCCGCGTGGACGGCGGCGTGGAGCTGGAGGGCCCCGCGGGCCTGCACCAGGACGCCAACCTGCGCCTGCGCACCGCCAGCCGCGTCCTGCTGCGCGTGGGGCGCTTCCGCGCCGGGGACTCCGACACCCTGACGGACCAGCTGGCCGCGCTGGACCTGTCGCGCGTCTGGGATGGCCGGGCGCCCCCGAAGCTGTCGGTGAGCCTGCACCGCTCACCGGTGCCGGGACCGGACGTGGTGTTCGACGCCGCGGCCTACGCCTGGGGGCTGCCCGCGGTGGAGCGCGCGGGGCCGCTCGACGATGAGGGCGGAGGCCCGGGCCTGACGCTGCTGGTGCGCGTGGAGGGCGACGCGTTCACCGTGAGCGCCGACACCAGCGGCGAGCCGCTGCACCGCCGGGGCTACCGCCAGGAGGTGAGCCGCGCGCCGCTGCGTGAGACGCTCGCCGCCGGCATCCTGCGGTTGGTGGGCTACACCGGCGCGGAGCCGCTGGTGGACCCGATGTGCGGCTCGGGCACCTTCCTGGTGGAGGGCGCGTGGATGGCCATGCGCCGGGCACCGGGCCTGCTGCGCGCCTTCGCCTTCGAGACCTTCCCCGCCTTCGACGCCGCGGCCTGGGCCGGGCGAAAGGCGCGCGCGGAGGCGGAGGCCCTGCCCTCTCCCGGTGCGGCGCTTCACGGCTACGACATCAATGCGGGCTCACTGGGCACGGCGCGGCGCAATGCGCGGCGCGCGGGGGTGACGCTCGCGCTGGAACGCCGGGACGTGCGGACGTTGCAGGCGCCCGTGGAAGGCCCCGGGCTGGTGGTGGCCAATCCGCCCTACGGCAAGCGCGTGGGCGAAGCCGAGGACCTGCCCGCGCTGTACCGGGCCCTGGGAAATACGCTGAGGAGCGGCTTCACCGGGTGGCGCGCGGCGATCATCCTTCCCGACGATGCGACGCTGGTGAAGGCCCTGGACCTGCCCGGCGCGCGGAGCCTGCCGGTGCGCAATGGCGGGCTCCGGTGCCGCCTGCTGCTGACGGGGTCTGGGATGACGTGAGGGGCCCACTCGTGGCCGAGAACCGCCCGCGGGCCTTCCACGCCCCTATGTCACTGACCGGGGCGCTCGCCTATCGTCCCCCCGCCCATGTCTCCACCCGCGGCCTCCCGTTCCCCCACCCGCGCCTCGCGTGTCCTCCAGGGCTGGCTCCCGTTCGCGAGCGCCTGGGCGCTGGTGGTCCTGGCGGCAATCCACCTCCTCGCGCGCTTCAACGCGCAGGCGCTGGACGTCTCCACGCTCTTCTCCGCGGACAACCTCTATCTTCCGTCCCTCTACCGTGACCTCTTCGAGGAAGGCGGCCGGTGGGCAGGATGGAAGCTCACGCCCGCGCCCTACTTCTTCCCGGACATGGGCCTCTACTTCGCGCTCGATGCGCTGACCGGGCCCGTCGTCCATGCCCTCGTCGGCTATGCCCTCGCCCAGTGTGTGTTGCTGGGGCTGGCGGCGCAGTGGCTCGCGCGCACCGTGGCGCCTCACGACACGGCGGCGCAGGCCCAGGCGCTGGCGGTGGGTGTGGTGGCCGCCCTGCTGCTCGCGTGCGCGGAAGGCCGCCTGGAGTTGATGCAGTACGCGGCGCTCAACGCCACGCACTTCAGCCTCGTGCCCCTGGTGGCCGTGGCGCTGGCGCTCCTGCTGCGCGCCGTTCGCGACCGCTCCCGGCTGGCCCCGGGGGCGCTCGCGCTCCTGTGCGTTCTGGCGTCGGCCTCCGACAGCCTCTTCGTCGTCACCTTCACCGCGCCCGCGCTGCTGTGCCTGGGAGGAATGGCCTGGCTGGGACGCCCGGGCCTGTCCCCTCGGTGGGTCGGAAGCGTCGCGGGCCTGGTCCTCCTGGCCACGGTCGTGGGCAGCCGCGTGCCCCGCTGGCTCTCCCCCTGGCGGACCGGGGGCTTCACGCGGGCGCGCCTGACGGAGGCTCCGGAAGCCCTGGGGCGCCTCGTTGAAGCGATGGGAGAGCAGTTCCAGGCGTCTCCCGCCGTGGGGATGACGTGGGTGCTCCTGGTGCTGCTCGCGGCCGGCTGCGTGGTGTCGCGTCGGGCGTGGGCGGCCCCTGGCTCGGAGCGCTGGGCGTTGTACGCGCTGTGCCTCTTCATCGTGCTGGTGCTGGGCACCACCCTGGGCGCGGTGGTGTTGACGGGACAGTTCGAGAACAAGGGGAACTTCCGCTATCTGCTGGTCCCTGCCCTCCTACCGTTCCTGTTGCTGGCATTCCTCCCCGCGCTGCTCCAACACGAGCCCCTGCGGCGGGCGCTCTCCGTGGGCGCGCTCGGGCTGGTGGCGGCGGCCCTGGCCGGCTCGATGCTGCGCCACCCCTGGCGTGCCGAGGGCCCCCTCACCTCCGGCTTCCATCCCCCACTCGTCGAATGCCTGGACGCGCGCCGCGCTCGGCACGGCCTGGGCTGGGGCGTGGCTGACTACTGGGTCGCGAAGCTGGTGACGACGTTCTCCCGCACCGGGCTGCGGGTGCATCAAGTCCTGCCCGACGGCCGCCTCTACCATTGGATCAACAACCTGGACTGGTATCTGGGGCGGCGCGGCGACGACTCGGACTACACCTTCGTCATCACCCAGGGGCTGTCCACGGACGCCTTCACCGCGAAGTACGGCGCGCCGCGCGAGGTCTTCCACTGCGGTGGGTTCGAGGTCTTCCTCTATGGCCGCGACCTGGACGCGCCCCTGCGCGCTCAATTCGCACGGGAGACGAAGCTCCTGGAGCCGGCCCGGGCCGGAGGCGAGCCGTCCCCCACGGGCCATGCGCGCCCCGAGTGAGGGAGGCGCGGCACGTCACATGCCCACGCCTGCGACGCGCTTCGCCCGTCACGGCGAGGCCGCCCGCTCGCTGGAAGCGGCGCCGCGCATCACCAGGCGGCATGGGCCTCGCCGCCAAGCCGTGGTAACGCAACATCGTGGAAACGGGGTTCACGCCTTTCGAGCCGCAACCTCTCGCCGAGGACCTGCCTGGGACCTTTCCCAGCCCCTTCGACGAGGGGCCACCGCATGCGCTGGCGCGCCGCGCCGCGGAGCTGCTCCAGGGGGAGCTGCGCGCGGGGCACATCGCGTCAGGGATTGCGGCCTCGTGCCTCGACACTTCCGAGGGCGGAAAGATGTTCGGCGTCCTCGTGGTCCAGGCCCCCGACGGACGCGTCGGCTTCCTGCGGGCCTTCTCCGGAATGCTGGCCGGACGGTGGGACCTCCCAGGCTTCGTGCCTCCGCTCTTCGCGCGTCATGAGCGCGAGCAGCTGGAACCCGCGGGCGAGGCCCAGGTGAAGCGCCTGCTTGCCCGCGAAGAGGCCTTTCGGACGTCGACCGAGCTCACCTCCGTGGTCGCCCAGCATGATGCGCTGACCACGAGCCACGCGGCGGCTCGCGCGGCCCTGCGGACAACGCACGATGCCCGGCGAAAGCAGCGTCATGCCCGGCGCGCGGACATCTCGGCCTCCGCCTTGCTGGGAGAGGAGGAGAAGCGCGCGGCGCTGCATGCGCTCGACCAGGAGAGCCGTGGGGACAAGGCGGAGCTGCGCAGGCTGGAGGCCGCGCATGCCGAGGAACAACGGGCGCTCACGCCCAGGCGAGTACGACTGGAGCGGCGGCTGCGCGCCATGGAGCGGCTGCGGCGCATCGTCTGCCGGGCGCTGATGAAGCGCCTGCACGACACCTATGGGGTGCCCAATGCCCGAGGCGAGCGCCGGCCGCTGCGAAGCCTGTACCCGGGAGGCGAGCCCCCCTCGGGCGCGGCGGACTGCGCCGGCCCCAAGCTCCTGGCGCATGCGCTCACCCTCGGGCTCCGTCCACTGGCGCTCGCCGAGTTCTGGTGGGGCGCGCCTCCTCCCTCGGGAGGCCGCGCTTCCGGCGCGTACTATCCCGCGTGCAAGGACAAGTGCGGTCCCCTGCTGCCGTACATGCTGGACGGACTCCGCGTCTCGGCGCCCCGTCCCTTCGTGCCTCCGGCGCTGGCTTCACGGGAGTTGGACCTCGTCTTCGAGGACGAATGGCTCGTGGTGGTGGACAAGCCCGAGGGGCTGCTCTCCGTGCCCGCGAGGGACGCCTCCGTCGAGGACTCCGTGCTGGCGAGGCTGCGCGCGCGGTACCCCGGTGAGCCAGGGCCGATGCTCGCGCACCGGCTCGACCTGGACACGTCGGGACTGCTCGTCGCGGCCAGGGACCCCCGCACGTACACGGCCCTGCAACGGCTGTTCGCCGGGCGCCAGGTGCACAAGCGCTACGTGGCCTGGGTGGAAGGCGATGTCCGAGGTGAGCGCGGCACCATCGACTTTCCCATGCGCGTGGACCTCGACGATCGGCCCCGCCAGATTCATGACCCCGTGCACGGAAAGCCCGCGGTGACGGAGTGGCACGTGCTCGAGCGGCGCGACGGCCGCACGAAGGTGGCGCTCTTCCCACTCACGGGAAGGACGCACCAGCTGCGCGTCCATGCTGCACATCCGCTCGGCCTGGGGGCCCCCATCGTGGGAGACCCGCTCTACGGCCATCCAGGCACGCGGCTGCACCTGCATGCGGAAGCGCTGGAGTTCCAGCACCCCGTCACGGGGCAGCGCATCACCTTGGAACGCCCCGCCCCCTTCTGACGCTTCGGACGTGAACGCTGGCGGCACCGGCCCGGCGGCCACCAGCGACGCCGTGCGACTCACGCGTCGGCGTTGGACGCTGGCGGCACCGCCTCCGCGGTATCGGACTCCGACGCGTCGACGTCGCCCCCGGCGGGAAGCGCGGGCTTCACGCCCAGCTCGCGCGTCAGCTTGGGATTCACGCCCGTCTCCGCCAGCAGCCGCTCCAGCTGCACGCGCGCCCGCCGGTTCTCCCGGTGGACCCGGCGGCCCAGAATCAGCTCGTTCTTCAGCGAGTGCTCCCACCCCGTCAGCTCCGTCACCGTCACCTGGTAGCCGAAGGCCTCCAGCGTCAGCGCGCGGATGACGTTCGTCAGGTGCGAGCCGAACTCGCGCCGGTGCCACGCATGCGCGTACAGGAGCGACAGCGTGCCGCTTCCGGCCACGACGGGGCGCTTCTCCTTGAGCTGCGCGGCCACCTCCGCCTGGCAGCACGGCACCACCGCCACGTGGTCCGCCCCGTGGCGGATGGCCGCGACGAGCGCGTCATCCGTGGCGGTGTCACACGCGTGCAGCGCCATCAGCAGGTGGATGCGCTCCGGATACCGCGCCGTGTCGATGTGGGCCGTCTGGAACTGCATCCGCGTGAAGCCCAGCCGCTGGGCCCGGCCCTGGGCCCGCTCCGTCAGGTCCGGTCGTCCCTCGATGGACAGCAGCGTGCCGCTGGCCGCGTTCTTGAGGTACAGCTCGTAGAGGACGAAGCCCAGGTACGCGTTGCCGCTGCCCGCGTCCACCATCACCGCGTTCGGGTGGCGGGCCTGCACGTCTTCAACCGCGGGGCGCAGCAAGCCCATCAGGTGGTTCACCTGCTTGAGCTTGCGCAGCGCGTCCGCGTTGAGGTGTCCCTCGCGCGTGAGCAGGTGCAGCTCGCGCAGCAGCGCGGGGGACTGGTCCGGCAGCAGCTCCCGCCGGACCTGCGAGGCTTTGACGTTGCGCCTCAGACGGACACCACCTCGAGGACCTCGGGAATCATCTCCCGCAGGCGCCCCTCGATGCCCATCTTCAGCGTCGCCGTGGACGACGGGCAGCCCGCGCACGAGCCCTTCATGTGCAGGTAGACGATGCCGTCCTCGAAGCGGTCCAAGGTGATGTCGCCACCGTCCATGGCCACCGCCGGGCGGATTTCGTTGTCCAGGATGTCCTGGATGCGGCCCTCCACGGAGCCCCCCGCGCCCTGCCCCGCCGCCTCGCGCGCCGCCGCCACCGCCGCCTCGTCCACCACCGGCTCGTTGGCCGTCAGGTGGGTGTCGAGCGTGGCCATCACCTCGTCATTGAGCTCGTCCCACTCACCTTCTTCACCCTTCGTCACCGTCACGAAGTTGGTGCCAATCATCACCGCCGTGACGCCACGCACGTCCATCAGCTTGTGCGCCAGCGGCGACTTCGCCTGGGCGTCCTCACGGTTCGTGAAGTTCACCGCCCCGCCCGCCAACAGCCGCCGGTCCACCACGTACTTCAGCGTGCTGGGGTTCGGGGTCCACTCGAGCTGGATGTTCACCGACATTCAAATCTCCTTGGACGTCACCTCTAAGGCGCTCGCGGCCCCATAGCAACACGGCTCGCAGGCTGGCAATCACCAGGCCCGCCCGCCCTCGTCCGGCTGACACCCTGCATCAATCCGAGCAAAACAGGAACTCATCCCGGTTTTCGCCTAGGGTCGGCGCATGCACGCCCCCAGGGGAGCCCCGTCGATGCTGCTGACGCACTCGCGACCGCCCATGCCCGCGACGGCGCCCCCACCCCGGGTGCCCGCCAGCGTGATGGAGGGGCTCTTCGTCCGGGGGCTCCAGGCCGAGGGGCGGCTGGCACGCGGCCTGGAGGCACTGGGCTACGACAGCCGGCGGCCCGAGCTGGACTACCCCATCGAGCTCTGGCAGCGCGCGGTGGCCCTGGCCCGGCAGGAGCGCTACCCGGAGCTGGGCGACGAGGACGCCTACCGGCAGCTCGGCCGTCTGGCGGTCGACGGCTTCGCCCAGACGCTGGTGGGCCGCGTGGCCGCGGTGGCCCTGCCCATGATTGGCCCGGCGCAGGCGCTGGAGCGGGTCCCCCGCTACCTGGCGATGATGGGCCGCTCGGACATCGACGTCACGCTGGCCACCGAGGGTGAGCGCGCGCGGAGGGTGTCGCTGTCGGACCGCTACAACCGCCCGGACCTGATGGCGGGGGGACTGGAGGGCCTGCTGATGCTGGCCAACGCCCGCCCCCGAATCACCGTGGAGGAGCGCAGCGCCAGCGGCTACCGTCTGTCCGTGCGCTGGTAGCCCACCGGCGCCGTCCGGAGCACCGCGTGTCCTATCCTCCCAGACTGGCCCACCTCGCCACCCGCGCCGTGGTGGTGGCGAAGCTCGCTCCCACCTACGCGCGGGCCCACCACATCGACGAGGAGGAGGCCGCGCAACGGCTGTCCAGCGCGCTCTCCGGAAGGCTGTTGCCGTCGCTGCTGGAGGCGACGTGGACGGCCATGCGCGGCAAGTCGAAGCGGCTCACCGATGACGGGCTGGTGGAGAAGGTGGCCACCACCCTGCGGGAGCGCCCCCTGCGGCCGGGCCGCGTCGCCCCGGTGGGCCCGGCGCTCAGCGCCTTCCTCATCCTGGTGGACCTGGAGGTGGGCACCGCGGGTGACGCCGCGCGGCGGGTGATGGAATCGGACGAGGGTCGCCGCCGCGGGGCAGAAGGATTGGCGGAAGCCGGACGCTTCCTCGCCACGGAGCTGACGCGCGGGAAGTAGCCCCGGTCAGTCGTGGCAGCAGCGGGTGCGCATCGTTATAGGCTCGCCCTGGCCCAGGCTCCGACGATGTCCACCCCGCTCCCCACGACGCTGCGCATCCTGCGCTCCATCACCGAGCTCCCCCGCGCCGCGTGGGATGCGCTGGTGGACAGCCGGGCCGTGCCCTTCCTGGAGTGGACGTTCCTCGCCGCGCTTGAGGAGAGCGGCTGCGCGGTGCCGGAGCGGGGCTGGCATCCCCGCCACCTGACGCTCTGGCGCGGCTCGCGCCTGGTGGCCGCCGCGCCCGCCTACCTCAAGGACGACAGCGACGGCGAGTTCGTCTTCGACAGCCCCTGGGCCACCGCCGCCGAGCGCGCCGGCCTGCGCTACTACCCGAAGCTCGTCCTCGCCGTCCCCTTCACCCCCGCCACCGGGCGGCGCGTGCTGGTGGCCCCGGGCGAGGACCGGCCGGCGCGCGAGGCCGAGCTGTACGCCGCCGCCCAGGAGTACGCCCGCGCCGAGCGCCTGTCCGGCGTCCACGTCCTCTTCCCCACCGAGGAGGAGCTGCCCGTCCTGGAGGAGCAGGGCTTCGCGGTGCGCCTGGGCGTGCAGTACCACTGGCACAACCGCGGCTACCGGACGATGGAGGACTTCCTCGCCCGCTTCCACGCCCGGCGCCGGCACCAGCTCCGCCGGGAGATGCGCGTCCTGGGCGAGCGGGGCCTGCAGGTCCAGACGCTGCGAGGCGACGCGCTGGCGGCGGTGGACCCCGGCACCGTCTACCGCCTGTACGCCAGCACGGTGGACAAGTATCCGTGGGGCCAGCGCTTCCTCACGCCGGACTTCTTCGCCCGCCTGCTCGCCCGCTTCCCGCACCGCTGCGAGTGGGTGGAGGCGCGCCAGGAAGGCCGGCTGGTGGCTGGTGCGTTCAACTTCACCGGTGCCAACGTTCTGTATGGCCGTTATTGGGGCTGCTTCGAGGAGCACCCCTTCCTTCACTTCAACGTCTGCCTGTACCACCCGGTGGCGGAGGGCATCGCCCGCGGGTTGGAGCGCTTCGAGCCGGGCGCGGGCGGAGAGCACAAGCTCACCCGGGGCTTCGAGCCGCGCCTCACGTACAGTGCACACCTGCTGCTCCACCCAGGCATGGACAAGGCCGTGCGCGCCTTCCTGGCCCACGAGCGAGCAGCCGTCGAAGGGGGCCTGCCCCAGTGGCGGGCCGAGACAGGTTTCAAGGAGGGGGACTGAGCGTCCTCCCCCTGTTCAGCAAAGGGAGTCCGAACGACTTATGGCGCAGAAGCATGAGCACGATACCTCCGTCATCACGGAGACCGTCCCCAAGCAGAAGCTCAAGAAACCGCCGCTCTACAAGGTGCTCCTGCACAACGACAACTACACGACCCGGGAGTTCGTCGTGGCCGTGTTGAAGGAGGTCTTCCACAAGTCGGAGACGGATGCCGTGCAGATCATGCTGCACGTTCATTACAACGGAATCGGGGTGGCCGGCGTTTATACGTACGAGGTCGCCGAAACGAAGATTCAGACGGTGGAGGCCGCGGCAAAGGAGCACGACATGCCGCTACGGCTCTCCATGGAACCCGAGGAAGGTTGAAACGTGGCAGGACCGCTGATTGCCAAAGAGCTGCAGGCCAGCTTCCGCACCGCCCTGGACGAGGCGCGGAAGATGCGCCACGAGTACCTGACGCTGGAGCACCTGCTCCTGGCGCTCACGAAGGACGCGCGCACGCGTGAGGTCCTCAAGGGGTGCGGGGCCAACGTGAAGCAACTCCAGGAGCGCCTGGTCTCCTTCCTGGAGGAGACGGTCGAACGCCTGCCCGAGGGCGTGGACGCCGAGCCCCAGCAGACCATCGGCGTGGAGCGCGTGCTCCACCGCGCCGCCATGCACGCGCTGTCCGCCGAGCAGAAGCTCATCGACGGCGGGGACGTGCTGGTGGCCCTGTTCCGCGAGGACGAGAGCCACGCGCTCTACCTGCTCCAGCAGGAGGGCGTCACCCGGTTGGATTTGCTCAACTACATCTCCCACGGCGTCACCAAGGACGGCGAGGGTGAGGGCGAGGAGGGCACCGGACACGCCGCCCCCGCGGGCGACGACGACGAGGGCGAGTCCCCGAAGAAGAGCCCGCTCGAGGCCTACACCGTGCAGCTCAACATCGAGGCCAGGGAGGGGCGCATCGACCCGCTCATCGGCCGCGAGAAGGAGCTGGAGCGCACCATCCAGGTGCTCTGCCGCCGCCGGAAGAACAACCCGCTCTACGTGGGCGAGGCGGGCGTGGGCAAGACGGCCATCGCCGAGGGCCTGGCCCTGCACATCCACGAGGGCCGCGTGCCCGAGGTGCTGAAGGACGCCGTCGTCTACTCGCTGGACATGGGCGCGCTGCTGGCGGGCACCAAGTTCCGCGGCCAGTTCGAGGAGCGGCTCAAGGGCGTGCTCAAGGCGCTGAAGGAGCAGCCGAACGCCATCCTCTTCATCGACGAAATCCACACCATCGTCGGCGCCGGCGCCACCAGCGGCGGCTCCATGGACGCGTCCAACCTGCTCAAGCCCGCGCTGGCCAGCGGCCGGCTGCGCTGCATCGGCTCGACGACGTACCAGGAGTACAAGTCCGCCTTCGAGCGGGATCGGGCCCTGTCGCGGCGCTTCCAGAAAATCGAGGTCGGTGAGCCCTCCGTCGAGGACACCATCCTCATCCTGGAGGGGCTGAAGAGCCGCTACGAGGAGCACCACGGGGTGAAGTACCAGCCCGAGGCCATCCGCGCGGCGGCGGAGCTGTCCGCCAAGCACATCAACGACCGCTTCCTGCCGGACAAGGCCATTGACGTCATCGACGAGACGGGCTCGGCCGAGCGCCTCAAGCCGGAAGGTCAGCGCTCGGGCACCGTCAGCGGCGCGGACGTGGAGGCCGTGGTCGCGAAGATGGCGCGCATCCCCGCCAAGAGCGTGTCCGCCAGCGAGGGCGTGCAACTGCAGAACCTGGAGAAGGAGCTCCAGGGCGTCATCTTCGGGCAGGACACCGCCATCAAGGACCTGGTCAGCGCCATCAAGCTGGCCCGCTCCGGCCTGCGCGCGCCGGAGAAGCCCATTGGCTCGTTCCTCTTCTCCGGCCCCACGGGCGTGGGCAAGACGGAGCTGGCCAAGCAGCTGGCGCAGGCGCTGGGCGTGGAGTTCCTGCGCTACGACATGAGCGAGTACTCGGAGAAGCACACGGTGAGCCGGCTCATCGGCGCGCCGCCGGGCTACGTCGGCTTCGACCAGGGCGGCCTGCTCACGGACGCCGTGCGCAAGCACCCCTACGCGGTGCTGGTGCTGGATGAAATCGAGAAGGCCCACCCGGACCTCTTCAACATCCTGCTCCAGGTGATGGACCATGCGACGCTGACGGACAACAACGGCCGCAAGGCCGACTTCCGCAACATCGTCCTCATCCTCACCACCAACGCGGGCGCCCAGGAGATGAGCACCAAGGCCATTGGCTTCGGCGACCTCGCGAAGCCGGCGGACGCCACCCGCGCGAAGAAGGCGATTGAGCGCACCTTCACGCCGGAGTTCCGCAACCGCCTGGACGGGTGGATTCTCTTCTCCGGCCTGCCGCCCGAGGTCATCCTCAAGGTGGTGGACAAGGAGGTCCGCCTCCTCCAGAAGATGCTGGACGAGAAGAAGGTGAAGCTGCAGCTGACGCCCGCCGCCCGCGCGTGGCTGGCCGAGCACGGCTACGACCCTGCCTTCGGCGCGCGGCCCATGGCCCGGCTGGTGGACAACTCGCTGAAGAAGCCGCTCGCCGAGGCGCTCCTCTTCGGCGACCTCAAGCATGGCGGCACCGCCCACTACGACGTGGAGGGCGACGGCCTCAAGCTGCGCACGGAGCCCGCCACCGCCGAGGTGGCGTAGTCCCCTGCCCGCGCTGGCCGCGGACACGACAAGGCCCCGGTCCCCACATTGGGAGCCGGGGCCTTCGTCTGTCCGGAGCAGCGGCGGCGCGCTACTCGACGCGGTAGCTCTTCACCGCGCTGGAGAGCTGCTCGGAGATGATTTGCAGCGTGGTGGCGGCCTCGCCGGTGGAGCCGATGCGGGCCACCGTCTCGTCCATCATCTTGGACAAATCGTTCACCGCCAGGGTGATCTGGTTGATGCCCACGTTCTGCTGGCTCACCGCCGCGGCAATCTGGCGGACGGCGGCGGCGTTGTCCTGGACGATGGAGGACAGCTCGCGCAGGTTCTGCCCACTGGTGCGCACCTGGGCCAGGCCCGCCTCCATGCGCTCGGCGCCGCGCTCGGTGATTCGCACCGCGGCCGTCACCTGGTTGGCGATGTCGTCCAGCAGCTCGCGCACGCGCGTGGTGGCTTCGATGGACTGGTCCGCCAGGGCGCGGATTTCGCGCGCCACCACGCCAAAGCCCTTGCCGTGCTCACCGGAGCGGACGGACTCGATGGCGGCGTTGAGCGCCAGCATGTTGGACTGGTCCGCCAGGTCCTTCACCGTCTGGGTAATGCCGCCAATCTGCTGCGTTCGCTCGCCCAGCTCGACGATTTTCTGCGCAATCTCCCCCACCTGGACACGGATGTCATTGAGCCCCGCCATGGTGAGCTCGATGGAGGCCTCGCCCGACTTGGCCAGCGTGTCGGCGCGCTCGGCCACCGACAGGACGCTCTCCGCCTTCTGCGCGGCCAGCATGGACGTCTGCTTGATTTCCTGCGCCGTCACCTGCGTCTCCTGCAGCGCGGCGGCCTGCCGGGAGATGGTCTGCGCCTGCTCCGTGGAGGACGTGTTGAGGTGCTCGGTGGACTGGGTGAGGGCCACCGCGGCCTGCTGGAGGTTGACCGTCACCTCGCGCAGCCGCGTCACCATCTGCGAGAAGGAGCTGGCCAGCCGCCCCACCTCGTCGCCGCTCGTCACCTGGATGGGCCGGGTGAGGTCGCCGGACTCCACGATGTGGCCGGCCACCTCCGTCAGGCTCTTGAGCGGACCGACGATGCTGCGGCCGAAGAGCGCGGCCACCGCCACGCCGAGGGCCACCAGCAGCACCGCGAAGCCCACCATGCGCACGCGCAGCGCGGACACCAACCCGTCGATGTGGTCCCGGGACACGCCCACGTGCACCGCGCCCAGCCGCCCCCCGGCCACCGGCGCCACCACGTCCAGGGCGCGCAGGCGCTGGCCGCCCGCGTCCACTTCCAGCACCGTGCCCGCGCCCGACGTCGCGACCGCCTCCTTCAGCGCGTCCGGGAAGCCGTCGGTGAAGGTGTGGGCCACCACGTTGCCGGTCGCATCCTGGATGAAGGCGTAGGCCAGGTCCGAGTGGCCGATGCTGGAGTCCAGCATGGGCTGGAGCGCGCTGGCCCCGGCCACCACGCCCTGCTCCGCCGCCACGGCGAGCCCCCGGGCCACGTGCCGCCCCGCGCCCAGGTAGCTGTCCACCAGGTCGCTCTCCAGCCGCCGCGTGGCGATGCCGGTGAGCAGGGCGGCCGCCGTCGCGCTGATGAGCGCCGTGACGAGGACGAACTTGGGCGCCAGCCCCAGCGACTGGCGGAACTGCTGCGACAACTGGGTGGCGAAGGACTGTTGCGGTTGGCTCACGGAATCACCTGAAGCACGAACAGGGGCTCACCGGAGGGAACCTCCCCCCTCGGTGCGTCCGCCCCGGAAGGGGACGAACGTACAGCTCTGCAGGATGAGCTCCGGCAGCGACGCAAGGGGCACGCCCTGGTCGGTGGCCTTCAGCTCGAGCGCGACGCGTGGCATGCCAAAGACGACGGAGGAGGCCTCGTCCTGCGAGAAGGTGACGCCGCCCGCCTTGCGGATGGCCAGCAGGCCCCGCGCGCCGTCCTCCCCCATGCCGGTGAGCACCACCCCGCCGCTGCGGCGGCCGAAGGCGGAGGCCAGCGACAGCAGCATCAGGTCGCCGCTGGGACACGGCCCGCCCCGGCTGGGCTGCAGCCGCGCCAGGCCCGCGCCGTCCACCACCAGGTCGTGCCCGTCCAGCGGGAAGTACACATGGCCCGGCTCCAGCCGCTCGCCGTCCCGGGCGATGGCCACCGGCAGCTGCGTCACCTGCGACAGCCAGCGCACCATGCCCTGGGTGAAGCCCACGGTGATGTGCTGGGCGATGAGCAGCGGGACGGGCAGGGAGCGCGGCAGCTTGGACAGCACCTCCGCCAGCGCCGGCGGGCCGCCCGTGGAGGCCACCACGCCGAAGATGTCCACCCGGGCGCCGGTGGGCAGCGGCGGCGCCACGGCCGGGCGCGCGCGGCGGGAGATGACGGGCACCTCCGCCATCAGGCACACCGAGTGCGCCAGCTCCTTGCCCCAGCGGCGCAGCTCCTCCGCGTTCGTCACGTTGGGCTTGCCGATGAGCTCCAGCGCGCCGGCGCTCATCGCCTGGAAGCCCAGGTCCACGCCACGCTGCTCCGCCACCGCGCTCACCACGAGGATGCGCGCGGGCGCCTGGGACATGATGGCGGCGATGGCGCCCGGCCCGTCCAGGCCCGGCAGCAGCAAATCCATGGTGATGACATCGGGGCGCAGCAGGCGCGCCAGCTGCACGGCGCGGTTGCCGTCCCCCGCACGCCCAACCACTTCGATGCGCGGCTCCTCCGTGAGGAGGGCCGTCAGCATGTTCGCCATGGTGGGCGAGTCGTCCACCACGAGGACCCGGATGGGCCGCTTGACGCTCACGCGCGACTCCCCCGGCGGCTCATGACGTCAAGCACCTCGGCCAGGAGGCGGCCCGCGGCGCACTCGCGCTTGCTGAGGTAGCCGTCCGCACCCGCCCGCAGGCCCCGCTCGCGCGCCACCGCGCTGTCATGCGCGGAGACGAGGATGACGGGCAGCGACGCCGTCTCGGGCCGCTCGCGCAGCTTCGCGATGAGCTGCGTGCCGTCCATCTCCTCCATGTCCAGGTCGCAGATGACGACGTCGTAGGTGTCCGTGGCGAGCCGGTCCAGGGCCCGCGCCCCGCTGGCCGCCAGGTGCACCGTGAAGCCGCCCGCCTCCAGCATGGCCCGGTGCAGCGCCCGCGCGGTGAGCGAGTCGTCCACCACCAGCGCCCGCCGCTGCGCCGTCACCTGCACCTGCACCGTCTCCGTCACCAGCCAGTCCGGGCGGCAGATGAGCAGCAGCTCGCCGCGGCTGAGCGTGGCCGCGCCCTGCCAGGCCGGCACGTCGCGCACCTCGGATGGCAGCGGGCGGATGACCAGGTCCCGGTCCCCCACCACCGCGTCCACCACCAGCGCCACGCGCTTGCCACCGCTCTGCACGATGAGCAGCGGCTGGCCCTCCGCCGGCGGCGCCAGGGCCCGCAGGCCAAGCCGCGCGCCCAAGTCCACCACCGACACCAGCTGCCCCTGGTACTCCAGGTGCGCCCGGCGCTTGCCCAGGCGCAGCGACTCCGCGCGCGCCAGCTGCGTGGCCTCCACCGCCAGCATCGGCAGGCCCACCAGCTGCTCCAGCACGCGCACCACCAGCACCGGCGAGCTGCCCAGGTCCGTGGGCAGCGTGAGCATGAACCGCGTGCCCTGCCCCGGCGTGCTGGCCACCTCGATGCGGCCCTGCATCGACTCCACCGACGCGCGCACCGCGTCCAGCCCCACGCCGCGGCCGGAGGTGTCCGTCACGTCCGTGCGGGTGCTGAAGCCGGGCCGGAAGATGAGGTCCCTCAGCTGGTTGTCGTTGAAGCGCGCCGTCTCCTCCGCGGTGGCGACGCCGCGCTGCTCGGCCACCCGGCGCACCGCCTCCACGTCGATGCCGGCGCCGTCGTCCGATGCCTCCAGGTACAGCAGGTTGCCCTGCTGCTCCACGCGCAGCGTGAGCGCGCCCTCGTGGTGCTTGCCCGCGCGCTCGCGGTCCGCCGGCAGCTCCAGCCCGTGGTCCACGGCGTTGCGGAGCAGGTGCACCAGCGCGCCCTGCAGCTTCTCCAGCAGCCGCCGGTCCAGCGACACCTCGGCGCCCACCACCGACAGCCGCGCCTCCTTGCCCAGCTGGCGCGACAGGTCCCGCACCATGCGCTGCAGCGGGTCCAGGATGGTGCGCACCGGGCGCGTGGTGATGGCCTTGAGGCCATCCTCCAGCGCGTCCACGATGTCGCTCGTCTCCTCGCCGTCGGTGCGCAGCGAGCGCGCGGTGCCGGACAGCGCCGTGCGCGCCTCGGCCGTCTCCGCCAGCAGCCCCTGCTTCGCGAGGAGCTGCGCCGCCCGCTCCAGCTCGCGGCCCCGCTCCTCGATTCGCAGGCGCACCTCGCGCAGGCGCTCCACCTCGCGCATCAGCGCCGTCACCTGCCATGACGACACCCGCCAGCCCGCGTCCGCCGACTCGGGCAGGGCCTCCGGCAGCGAAGCGGGCTCGGCCTGCACGGACACCGGTGCCGGCGAGGACTCCACGGACACCGGCTGCGTCGCCGCGGCGGAGCCCATCGCGGCGGCCTCCTCGGGCGGCGGCGCGTCCGCCACCAGCTGCGCCAGCGCCGCGGCCGGGTCCGGCAGCGCGTCTCCGCGGCCGTCCGCGTGCGCCTGCGCGCGCAGCAGGAAGAGGTCCAGGCCGTGGAGCAGCACGTCCACCACCGGCCGGGGCATCTTCTGCGGATTCGCCTTCAGCGGGGCGAGCGCGTCCTCCAGCTTGTGGGCGATGTCGCTCAGGTCCTGCATGCCGAGCGACGCGGCGCTGCCCTTCAGCGTGTGCAGGTGGCGTCCCAGCCGGACGTAGAGCTTGGTGAGGGCGTCCGTCTCCAGGCCCTCGCGCTCCAGCTCCAGCAGGTCCATGGTGACCTTCTGGACCACCTCCTGGGCCTCGACGGCGAAGCCCGCGACGAGCCCCTGCAGCATCGGATCAACGGGCATGACGGGCTCCCATGCCGCGCGCGGCGGAGAACAGGCGCTTCAGGTCGATGAGGTGGATGAGCTGGCGGTCCTCCGTGAAGACCTCCATCACCGCGCCCTCGGCGCGCACGCGCGCCGCCTCCACCGCGCTCATGGGCAGCGTGGTGGGCCGGGGAATGGCCTCGCAGTCCAGCGCGCACAGCTCGCCGTCGCCGCGGTCCACCACCAGCAGCACCGCCGGGTCCTGCCGCCAGCCGTGGCCGCCCAGGAGCGACGCCAGGCTGAGCGCGGCCAGCACCTGCCCCTGGAAGCGCAGCACGCCCACGACGTGCGGCGCCGACAGCGGCACCGGCGACACCATCTTCAAGGGCAGCGCGGCCCGCAGGGACTCCAGCGAGAGCGCGTAGCGCTCCTCGCCCAGCGGGAACTCCGCAATCCAGTGGACCGCCTCCTCGACGGAGCTCTCCCCCTGCTCTCGCAGGCGGGCCGCGCGCCGCTCCAAGAGCTCGCGCGCATCGGCCTCCTGGGCTTCTTCCAACGTCCGCGGGGTGACCTTCATTCGAGCGCCCCCTGGTTGAGGTAGGCGTCAGCGGACGCCTGGTAGAAACGCGCGGGCAGCGACTCCGGTCCCTCCACGAGCTGGTCGGGCGGCAGGCGCTCGGCGCGCGAACGAAGGGCCCGCATCAGGGGCACGGCGCCCTCCCGGGCCCCGGAGCGCTCCCGCAGCAGCGCCAGCTCCAGGAGCCCGGGCAGGTAGTCCGGGGCCTGGCGCACCAGGGCCTCCAGCACGCTGGACGCCCCCACCTCGTCGCCCTCCTCGATGCGCTCCAGCGCGGTGAGGTGCAGGCGCGTGGGCGGAGGCGGTGGCGCGGCGGGCACCTCGCGCGCCGGGGCGGGCGCCGGCGGCGCGGGCGGGCGGCGCGCGGGCGTCACCGGGGAGCGGGACGCGGCGGCTGCGCGAGACGCGGCGGCGGCGCGGGCGTTGAGCTCCTCGGCCGTGAGCAACCGGAAGGCCTGCAGCTCCGGAGGCCCCTCTCGGACCATGCCCGCGGGGACGCGGTCCACCTCGACGGCGCCCAGGAAGAGCCAGCCGCCGGGGTTGAGCGAGCGCGACAACAGGGAGATGGCCGCGTCACGCGCGGCGGGGGTGAAGTAGGTGAGCACGTTGCGGCAGAGGATGAAGTCGAAGCGGCCGAAGCGCTCGGGCAGCGGCGCCAGCAGGTTCGCCTGGGCGAAGGTGGTGATGCGGCGGACCGCGGGAAGGATGGTGACCTCGCGCTCCCCCGTCTCCGAGTAGAGCGGGAAGAGGCGGGGCGCCGACTCGCGGCGCGACCAGGTGCCGTAGGTGGCGCGCCGGGCGGCCTCCAGGCTGGCCTCGTGGATGTCCGTGCCCAGCACCTCCACCGGGAAGCCGTGGGGCACCGACGCTTGCAGGCACGCGGCCAGCGAGTACGTCTCCTCGCCGGAGGCACAGCCCGCGCTCCAGCCGCGCAGCGCCAGGCTGCCCCGCTGGAGCGCCGCGGGCACGGCCTCGTGGGAGATGAAGCGGAAGTGCTCGGGGTGGCGGAAGAAATACGTCTCCCCCACCAGGGAGGCCTTCACCAGCGCGGACGAGAAGCTGGAGCTCGGGTAGAGCAGCTCTCCCATCAGGTCCACCGGGGTGCGCCCCCGGGCCAGCTCCGTGCGCACGACGCGCTCCACCGCCTCGGCGGCGATGGCGTCGTCGCGAAAGCCGGTGATGCCGGCGACCACCTCCCGCGCGCGGGTGAGGAGGCGCGGGTCGAGCTCTCCGCTCATGCGCTCCGCCTGGCCTCCGCGGCCTCGAGCATCGCGGGCAGCTCCCGCAGCAGCCCCCGCGCGATGAATACCCGCGGGTCCAGGATGGGCAGCGAGCGCCCTCCCAGCCGCAGCATGCCGATGAGCCCCTCGCGCAGCGGCCCATGGTCCGCGCCGCCCACGCGCTCGCGCCGGTCGATGTCCGCCGCCGCGTATTCCTCCGGGTCCTTCACCGTGTCCACCGACAGCGCCAGCGACACGCCCTCCGCCTCGATGACGACGAGCATGCGCTCCACGCGCGTCAGCTTGTGCTCCACGCCCAGGCGCCGCGCCACGTCCAGCACGCACAGCGCCGACCCGCGCACCTCCACGTATTCACGCAGGTAGGAGGGCCCGGTGGGCAGCGGCCGGGTCGCCGGATGCAGCAGCACCTCGCGCACCGCGTCCAGGGGAATCGCGAACTCCAGCTCGCCCACCGTCACGCGCAGCGCCAGCAGCGAGCCGGTGCGCGCCCGCTGCCGCGCGCTCGCCATGGCCTCGCCCACCGTCTGCAGCAGCTCGTCCGCGCGGAAGGGCTTGGCCAGGAACGTCTCCGCGCCCAGGCCCAGGCAGGCCTCGGCGCGCGACTTCTCCGAGGAGATGATGATGACGGGGATGTGGGCCGTGGCCGGGTCCGCCTTCATCCGCTGGAGGACCTCGTCACCGTCCATCTCCGGCATGGACAGGTCCAGCAGCACCGCCGCCGGCTGCAGGCGCCCCACCTTCTCCAGGGCCTCGCGGCCGTTGCTGGCGGTGTGGATGGTGTAGTGGCCGGAGAGGATGGCCCGCTCCAGCGCGAGAATCGCGTCGCTGTCGTCGACGAGCAGCAGGGACGGCAGGCTCACGGCGGTCAGGCCTTGGTGAGGAACTGACGGACCGTTTCCGTCAGCTCGTGGTGGGACACCGGCTTCTGGATGAAGGCATTGGCGCCGGCCTCGGTGCCGCGCTGACGCAGGTCCACGTTCTTCTCGGCCGTCAGCAGCAGGATGGGGACCGACCGGACCTGCGGCATCGAGCTGGCCCGGACCTCCTTCACGAAGGTGATGCCGTCCATTCCCGGCATGTTGATGTCCGCGATGACGAGGCTGACCGGCACCAGCCGGAGAATCTGTAGCCCCCGCGCCGCGTCGTCGGCCTCGACCGTCGAGACCTTGAGGTTCATCAGGTAGATTTTGACGATGTTGCGAACGGTCGGGCTGTCGTCCACCAGCAAGACGTTGGTGCTGTGGGTGCTCACTGTGCGGCGGCTCCTGCGCAGGCCCGCGACGTGCGGAACGTCCTGCGAAACGTTCACGACTCTACCGTGAGGGCTCTCACGTGAGAACTGGGGGGCGGCCCGGCCCGGCATCACTCCGGGCAGGCAGGTGTCGGATGACCCCGGCGCGTATCCCCCCGGGTCCAAATGCTCCCAGGGGGACGCGGGGCGTGCCTACTCGGCGGCGGGCTTGGGCGCGGCCTCATCGGCCTCGGGCGCCGCCGGCGGAGCGCCCACCGCGTGGTAGCCACCGTCCACGTGGATCATTTCGCCCGTGGTGGAGGGCAGCCAGTCGGACAGGAGGGCGCAGGCCGTGCGGGCCACCAGGTCATGGCTGTTCCTGGCGCTCCAGCCCAGGGGGGCCTGCGTGGCCCAGCCCTGCTCCAGCGCCTTGAAGCCCGGGATTCCCTTGGCGGCGATGGTGGACAGCGGCCCGGCGGCCAGCGCGTTCACCCGGATGCCCCTGGGCCCCAGGTCGCGCGCCAGGTAGCGCACCGTGGCTTCCAGGGCCGCCTTGCACACGCCCATCCAGTCGTAGATGGGCCAGGCGACGCGGTTGTCGAAGTCCAGCGTGACGATGGAGCCCCCCTGCGTCATCAGCGGCAGGCACGCCACCGCCAGCTCCTTCAGGGAGAACGTGGAGATGCGGAACGCCGTCTGTGCGCTTTCCCACGGCGTGTTGAGAAAGTTGCCACCCAAAGCATCTTCCGGCGCATAGGCGATGGAGTGCAGCACGCCATCCACCCGATCCCACCGCTGGCGCAGCGACTCGGTGAGCGCGGTGAAGTGTTCCGGGTTGGTCACATCCAGCTCCAGCACCTCGAGCCCGGGCTTGAGGCGCTTGGCGCTCCGTTCAGTGAGGGACTTCGCGCGGCCGAAGCCGGTGAGGAGGACCTCGGCGCCCTGCGCCAGCGCGTGCTCGGCGATGCCATAGGCGAGGGACTGGGGGGTGAGCACCCCGGTGATGAGCAGCTTCTTGCCTTGGAGCAGCATGGAGACGGCCTCTTGCGAGAAGGGGGAAGACAGGAAACGCGCTCTCTAGCACTCCTTCCCCAGGGAACGGTTGAAGTTGCGCTCACGCCGCGCATGAATCCACCTGCTCCCGTGCCGGTGGTGCCGCTTATCGCCCGCCGGGCGGCCGCTACAAAAGTTGCTGCGAAAACCCCCCAACGGGGCGCCCATCCAGTAAAAGACGACACCGCCATGGCGAATTTCCAGGACACGTTCCTTTCCGGCGCCAACATCGACTTCATCGAGGGCCTCTACGCCCGATACCTGGAGGACCCCGCCAGCGTGGATGCGAGCTGGCGCGAGGTCTTCGACCGCAGCAGCGGCGCCGGCCGACCCATCTTCAGCACCCAGCTGCTGGAGCCGGCACCGGCTCCCGCCGCGGGCAAGGCCAACGGGAAGGCGGCCAAGGCCCAGGCGCCCGCCCCCACGGCGGCCCTCGCCGCAGCCACGGCGCCCGCGCAGGACATCGCGCTGCAGGCGCGCGTGGACCACACCATCTTCGCCTTCCGCCTGCGCGGCCACCTGCGCGCGAAGCTGGATCCGCTCGGCCGTGCGCGTCCGGCGCTGGAGCACGTGGCGGACGTGGGGCTGGTGGATGACAGCCACTTCACCGACGCCGAGGCCGAGCAGCTGGTGGAGACCAACGGCGTGTTCGGCGAGCAGCGCGTGCGCCTGCGCGACCTGCTGGCGCGCCTGCGCCGCACGTACACGGACACCATCGGCATCGAGTACATGCACATGCTCGACAGCCAGCGCCGCCGCTGGCTGATGCACCGGATGGAGTCCAGCGAGAACCGCACGGACTTCTCCGTGGAGGAGTGCCGGCACATCCTCACCAAGCTGTCCTACGCGGAGGGCTTCGAGCACTTCCTCCACACCAAGTACGTGGGCGCCAAGCGCTTCAGCCTCGACGGCGGCGAGGCGCTCATCCCCATGCTGGACGCCCTGGCGGAAGTGGCCACGGGCATGGGCCTGAAGGAGATCGTCATCGGCATGGCCCACCGCGGCCGCCTCAACGTGCTGACGAACATCCTGGGCAAGCAGCCGGATCAGATCTTCAGCGAGTTCGACGGGCCCCGGAACCCGCAGGCCTACCTGGGCCGCGGCGACGTGAAGTACCACATGGGCTTCTCGTCGGACCACACCACGCGCCAGGGCCGCAAGCTGCACCTGTCGCTGGCCTTCAACCCCAGCCACCTGGAGGCGGTGGACCCGGTGGTGGAGGGCCGCGTGCGCGCCAAGCAGGACCGCGGCGGCGACACCGAGCGCGGCAGCGTGATGCCGCTGCTCATCCACGGCGACGCGGCCTTCATCGGCCAGGGCGTGGTGCCCGAGACGCTCAACCTGTCCGGCCTCAAGGGCTACACCACCGGCGGCACGGTCCACGTCGTCATCAACAACCAGGTCGGCTTCACCACCGACCCGCACGACTCGCGCTCGTCCATCTACTCCACCGCCATCGCGCAGATGCTGGACATCCCCATCTTCCACGTGAACGGGGACGACCCGGAGGCCTGCGTCCACGTGGCCAAGCTGGTGGCCGAGTACCGCCAGACGTTCAAGACGGACGTCGTCGTCGACCTGGTCTGCTACCGCCGCTACGGCCACAACGAGGGTGACGAGCCCTCGTTCACGCAGCCGGCGATGTACGACATCATCCGCAAGCACCCGACGGTGCGCACGCTCTACGCGGCGAAGCTGGCCGCGCAGGGCAAGATTCCGGCCGAGGAGTCCGAGGCCATCAAGCAGAAGTGCCAGCAGGACTTCGACGCGGCGCTCACCCGCGCGCGCCAGGAGAGCCAGTTCAAGGAGCCCAGCGCGCTGGAGGGCCTGTGGAAGCCCTACCAGGGCGGGGCGCTCAAGAGCGCGCCCAACGTGTCCACCGCGGTGGACAAGCAGGTGCTCTGCGAGGCGCTGCGCAAGCTGTCCACGCTGCCGGAGGGCTTCAACGTCCACCGCGACGTGGAGCGCACCGTCATCAAGAAGCGCCTGGGCATGCTGGACAGCGGCGAGCTGCAATGGAGCGAGGGCGAGTCGCTGGCGTACGCCACGCTGCTCTCCGAGGGCTACAACGTCCGCATCACCGGCCAGGACTGCGAGCGCGGCACCTTCAGCCACCGCCACGCGGTGCTGCACGACGTGAAGACGGGCGAGAAGTTCGTCCCGCTGCGCCAGTTCGTCAGCGGCAACGGGAAGAACGGCTTTCACATCTTCAACAGCCCGCTGTCGGAGATGGGCGTGCTCGGCTTCGAGTACGGCTACAGCCTGGACGTGCCGGACGGCCTGACGGCCTGGGAAGCGCAGTTCGGTGACTTCGCCAACGGCGCGCAGATCATCATCGACCAGTTCATCGCCGCCGGTGAGAGCAAGTGGCGCCGCCTGAGCGGCCTCACCCTGCTGCTCCCCCACGGCTACGAGGGCCAGGGCCCGGAGCACTCCAGCGCGCGCCTGGAGCGCTTCCTGGACCTGTGCGCCGAGGACAACATCCAGGTCTGCTACCCGACGACGCCAGCGCAGATCTTCCACCTGCTGCGCCGCCAGGTGCTGCGCCCGGTGCGCAAGCCGCTGGTCATCATGTCGCCCAAGAGCCTGCTGCGCCGGCCGGAGGCCACCAGCAAGGTGGACGAGCTGGCCACGGGCACCTTCCAGGAAGTCATCCTGGACCGGGTGAACCCCGCGGGCGTGACGCGGCTGCTGCTGTGCAGCGGCAAGGTGTACTACGACCTGGCGAAGGCCCGGGACGAGCGCAAGGACGAGAGCATCGCCATCGTCCGGCTGGAGCAGCTCTACCCGTTCCCCGCCGACGTGCTCGCCGGGCTCATCGCGAAGATGCCGAAGCTCAGCGAGCTGCTCTGGGTGCAGGAGGAGCCGCGCAACGCCGGCGCGTGGCACTTCATGTTCCCGCGCCTGCACGACCTGGCGTCCACGCAGTCGCAGCGGCAGGTGAAGATCGGCTACATCGGTCGGGCCGAAGCCGCCAGCCCCGCCACGGGCTTCCCCAAGACCCACGAGTACGAGCAGCAGCTCATCATCGAGGAAGCCATCCTCCGAGGGACCAAGAATGGCCGTTGAAATCAAAGTGCCCCCCCTGGGCGAATCCATCACCGAAGCCGTCGTCGGCAAGTGGAACAAGAAGCCGGGTGACGCCGTCAGCGCCGACGAGCCGCTCGTCGTCCTGGAGACCGACAAGGTCACCATCGACGTGCCGGCCCCGTCCGCCGGCTCGCTGTCCAGCATCGCCTTCAAGGAGGGCGACAAGGTCCGCGTGGGCGAGGTGCTGGGCCTCATCGAGGCCGGCGCCGGCGCTCCCGCCGCCAAGCCCGCCGCCGCTCCGGCTCCGGCCGCCGCGCCCGCTCCCGCCGCCGAGGCGCCCGCCCCGGCCGAGGCCCGCTCCACGCCCACCGCGCGCAAGGTGGCCGAGGAGAACCGGGTGGACATCTCCCAGGTGAAGGGCAGCGGCGCCGGTGGCCGCGTGCACAAGGACGACGTGCTGGGTCAGCTCAACCGCCCGGCCGCCCCCGCCGCCCCGGCGCAGCCCGCCGGTCCCCGCCCCAACGCCGCCCGCGAGGAGCGCGTGCGGATGACGCCGCTGCGCAAGCGCGTGGCCGAGCGCCTCGTCCAGGCCCAGTCCACCGCCGCCATGCTCACCACCTTCAACGAGGTGGACATGGGCGAGGTGATGGCCCTGCGCAAGAAGTACAACGACAAGTTCCAGCAGAAGCACGGCGTGAAGCTCGGCTTCATGAGCTTCTTCATCCGCGCCTCCGTCGAGGCCCTCAAGGCCTTCCCGCAGATCAACGCGGAGATCGACGGTGAGGACGTCATCTTCAAGCACTACTACGACATCGGCGTGGCCGTGAGCGGCAGCCGCGGCCTGGTGGTGCCGGTGGTGCGCAACGCGGACAAGCAGGGCCTGGCGGAGCTGGAGAAGTCCGTGGGCGAGCTGGGCACCAAGGCGCGCAATGACAAGCTGGCCCTGTCCGACCTCCAGGGCGGCACCTTCACCATCACCAACGGCGGCATCTTCGGCTCCATGATGTCCACGCCCATCCTGAACCCGCCGCAGACGGGCATCCTGGGCATGCACAACATCGTCGACCGCCCCGTGGCCCGCGACGGCCAGGTCGTCATCCGGCCCATGATGTACATCGCGCTCACCTACGACCACCGGCTGGTGGATGGCCGCGAGGCCGTGCAGTTCCTGGTGCGCGTGAAGGAGTGCATCGAGGCCCCGGAGCGCCTGCTCCTCGACGTCTGACGTCAGGTCCGGCATCCGGGCAAGACTTGCATTCCGGGCGGCCGGCTGGACTTCCAGCCGGCCGTTTCACTACAACTGGGAGTGTCTCCCGGTAGTCGGGGGGCGGGAAGAACGGGCGGCTCTCCTCGCGCCGCCCCGCAAGACTGAAGGAAGTGCAATGGCAACCGGTACCGTGAAGTGGTTCAACGACGCGAAGGGCTTTGGCTTCATCACCCAGGACGGCGGTGGTGAGGACGTGTTCTGCCACCACACCGCCATCAACATGGACGGCTTCCGCACCCTGGCCGAGGGCCAGAAGGTGGAGTTCGAGGTCACCCGCGGCCCCAAGGGCCTGCAGGCGCAGAACGTCCGCGCCATGGGCTGACCGCGTCCGCCACTCCACACGGACTGGCCGATGAAGAAGAGGCCCGGCCCCACACGACGGGGGACCGGGCCTCTCGCTTTCAGGGCGTCAGGCGCCCGGGCTACAGGTGGCGCTTGAAGTGGTCCATGACGCGCTCCCACTGGCGCTCGGTGACCTTCGGGTCGGGCACCATGTGCGTCAGGCCGCTGAGCGGCAGCAGGTCGTGCGGCTTGCCAGCGCGGAAGAGCGCGTCGCTCAGCTTCAGCGTGTGGAAGAAGTACACGTTGTCATCCGCGGTGCCGTGGATGAGCAGCAGCTTGCCGATGGGCTTGTCCTCCTGCTTCGCATACGTCAGGAGCGAGCTCTTCTCGTAGGCCTCGGGGTTCTGCTGGGGCACGCCCAGGTAGCGCTCGGTGTAGTGGGTGTCGTAGTCCAGCCAGTCCACCACCGGGGCGCCGGCCACGCCGGCCTTGAAGAAGTCCGGGCGCTTGAGCACGGCCAGGGCGGACATGTACCCGCCGAAGCTCCAGCCGGAGATGCCCACGCGGGACAAGTCAATCTCCGGGACTTCCCTGGCCAGCGCCTTGAGGGCGGCGATCTGGTCGTCCAGCGTGACGCCGGAGAAGTCGCCCTTCACCTCGCGCTCCCACTTCGCGCCGCGCAGCGGGGTGCCGCGGCCGTCAATCTTCACCACCAGGAAGCCCTGGTCCGCCACCCACTGGGACATCAGGTGCGCGGCCATGCTCTGGTGGACGACGGTGGTGGTGGGGCCGGCGTACACCTCGACGATGACGGGCAGCTTCTGGCCCGGCTTGAAGTTGCGCGGACGCACCAGCGACGTCCAGAAGCGCTCGGCCCCCACCTGCCGCAGCTCCACGTTGGGCGTGTAGGGCGGCTCCTGCGCCACCGAGGGCAGCTCGCCCACGCGGGTGCCGTCCCCGCGCACCACCAGCACCTTGGGCATGGACTTGAGGCCCTGCCCGTGCATCACCACCAGCCCGCCGCTCTTGGACACCGTGCCCGCCTCGATGTCGAGCCCCGCCGTCACCTTCTCCGGCGCGCCGCCGGCCTTCACGCGCCACAGGTGGCTCTGCGTGGGGTTGGGGCCGCCGTTGAAGTAGAGCGTGTCGTCCTTCTGGATGTAGCGCGCCAGCGAGCGGAAGCCCGCGTCCGGCTTCACCACGCTGCGCGCCAGCGAGCCGTCCGCCTTGCGCAGCTCCACCTCCGGGCCGCCGTTGCGCTCGGTGTACCAGAGGAAGCCGCTGCCATCCTCCAGCCACAGCGGGAAGGCCTGCTCCAGGTTGAGCCAGGCGTCATCCTTCTCCGTGAGCAGCTCCCGCGACTTGCCGGTGCGCGGGTCCACC
Organism: Pseudomyxococcus flavus; assembly: GCF_050038885.1. Taxonomy (NCBI): domain Bacteria; kingdom Pseudomonadati; phylum Myxococcota; class Myxococcia; order Myxococcales; family Myxococcaceae; genus Pseudomyxococcus; species Pseudomyxococcus flavus. Next base: position 1,597,806 of record NZ_CP143624.1, read on the forward strand.
GCGAGCAGCTTCTGCTCGGTCTGCTCCCGGTTCTGCACCAGCACGGTGAGCGGGCCGCCCTTGGGCCACGTCACGGTGGCCAGGTACGGGTACTTCGCCGCATCCCACTGCGCCCAGACGGTGCGGCCGCCCGTGACGGGGGTAATCCCCAGGCGCACCTTGGCGTTGGCCTTGCCGGGGCGCGGGTACGCGAAGTCCTCGCCGCCGCGCTCGGGGTGCATGACGTCGACGATGGTGAGCTTCTCCACCTCCGTCGTGTCCGACTCCGTGTAGGCGATGGACTTCGCGTCCGGGCTCCACCAGTAGCCGGTGAAGCGCCCCATCTCCTCCTGGGCGACGAACTCGGCCACGCCGTGGGACTTCGCCTCGGTGCCACCCCTGGTGACGCGCTGCTCGCGGTTGGCGGCCACGTCGATGCGGTACACGTCGTGGTCCCGCACGTAGGCCACCTGCTTGCCGTCCGGCGAGAAGCGCGGGTCCAGCGTGCCGGGGCCCGTCTTCAGCTCCGTCACCTTCGCGCTGGCGCGGTCCACCACGTAGAGGCGGCCGGACAGGGGCACCAGCAGCCGGTTGCCATCCTCGGACACCTGGTAGCTGGTGAAGCCCCGGGCGCTGACGCGCATGCGCTCACGGCGGGCCTTCTCCTCGGGGGTGAGCGTCTCCTCTGCGCCCTTGAGGATGGCCTCGGGCGTGAGCAGCTCGCGCGTCTGCCCGCTCTCCACGTCGAACGCATAGAGCATCTGCACGTTGGACGTGGGCTGCGTGCGCAGGAAGAGGATGCTCTTCTCGTCGGGGGTGATGCGCACGCCGCCGGGCCGGCCGCTCATGAAGCGGCGCGTCTCCGAGAACTGGCGCAGGAAGGGGTCTTGCGACCGCTGCGTCTTGGACATGGTCAGGGGCTTCATCTCCTGGGCGGAGGGCGAAGCGCTCGCAAGCAGGAGCGCGGCGGTGAGGACGTGGCGCATGCGTCGTCGAATCCCCGCCGGAAGGGGCGGGGCTCCTTTCGTGGAAAGGTGCGTGAGGCAGCCTACACTCGGCGGCCACGCGGCCGGAGCAAACGCCCCGCACGCTGGAGGATTCCCGACGTCATGGACACGGAAGACGACGCCCTGCGGCACCTGCGGCTGGCCGGCATCATCCGGCTGGGCCTGGGCGGTGGACGGGGCCCCTCGGACGCGTACGTGTTCGACCCGCACCGGCTCGCCCTGCCCGCCTGGGCCTGCGCCCTGGGCGAGGCGGGCGGCCCCGCACTGCTGGTGACGCTGGACCGGCACCTGGACACCGTGGTGCCGCGGCAGCCCGCGGCCGTGCCGGACCGGACCGCCGGGCTGCGCGCCCTGGACGAGCACGCCCGCTGGGCCCTGGACGTGCGCAACTACGACCACATCCTCGCGGCCATGGAGGCGGGGCTGGTGGGAGACGCGCTGCTGATTGCCCGCGCCCGGCCCCGGGGCGCCTTCGCGGGCGACACCTACGTGGACACCCGGGGCCGGCCCCACCGGCTGGTGGCGGTGCCCACCGTGGACCGGGCCGCCGAGGCCTTCAGCCGCCCTGCCCCTGGCGACGCCGTGCGCGACGTCCTGGACGCCGCCGAGCGGGTGCTGCTGGACGTGGACCTGGACTGCTTCACCTCCCTGAGCGACGCGGACCCGACGACGGTGCTGCCCTGGCCCCAGCAGGTGATTCGCGAGTTCCTGCTTCCGGAGGACTCCGGGCCCTTCTGGGACGCGGTGCTGGCCCGGACGGTGGCGCTGACGCTGGCGCGCGAGCCCCACCACTGCGGCGGGCTGCTCGCGTCCGGCGACTTGTTCCGCGACGCGGCCCAGGTGCTGTTCCGGGAGCTCTTGCGCACCGAGCCGCCGTGAGCCGCGCCGCCGCTACAGCGGCGTCTCCATGAAGGTGGGCCGCACGTCCGTCATCTGCCCGCCCGCGAACGAGAAGCGGCTGCCCACCGGCGGCCGGGCGTCGTTGAGCACGTAGCCGAAGTCCACGCGGAAGGGCAGGACGTTGAACTGCGGGAAGAGCAGCCGCAGGCCCACGCCCACCGTGTGCACCATGGCGGGCTTGTCGTTGAAGGCGCTGCCCGAGTCCCAGAAGAGCACGCCGCCCAGGTGCACCGTCTTCACGACGATGGGCCGGCTGCGGTACTCCAGGTTGAAGAGCAGGAGCCGCCGGCCGGAGTACGCGTCCGCGCCCGCGCCGCGCAGGCCGTTGGCGCCGCCCAGCAGGTGGATGCGGTCGAACAGGTCATCGATGTTCACGTCCAGCAGCCCGCGCGCCACGAAGCGCCCGCCCAGCACCTTGGGCGACACCTCGATGAGCTCCGCCGCCCAGCGCCGGTTGGTCCACGCACCGCCCTGCCCCAGCTGCCGGCGGATGGCGCCCGACAGGGAGGCGGTGGTGAGCGTGTCTCCCAGCCGCAGGCGGTAGCGCAGCGCCAGCCCGCCTTCCGCGAAGTGGCTGCGCTCGCCGAACACGGGCGGCGCGTAGCGCAGGGTCGCGGCAATCCAGTGCCCCATCTGGAAGTCCTCGGCCAGGACGTAGGAGTCCACGTCGCGCAGCACCTCGTAGCGCGCGTCGAAGGCGCGCAGGCTCAGCCCGACGTAGCCCGCGTCCTCGCCGCGCGGCAGGTAGTTGCGGTTGAACCACTCCGACTGCTCCGGGGTGAGCCCGGACTCCAGCGGCGCGCCGTATTGGTAGTGGTAGGCACCCACCATGCCGCCCACGTTCCACTTGTAGCGCGTGCCCAGCGAGCGCGTGTACGCGAAGGCGCCCGCCACCTCCTCCGTCCGGTAGATGTAAGGCACCGCCGGTCCACCGGGGAACGGGAGCTGCCAGATGGAGGCGCCCCGGTAGACGCGGTTGGTCTCCACGTTCCAGGACACGGCGGCGCTGGCGCTCCAGGGCGTGGACAGCGAGAACAGGGGCCGGCTCACGGAGAGGTTGCCGCGCGAGCCCTCCGTCTTGCCGCTCTCCCGCCCCTGGATGACGGCGATGGACTCGCTCAGCGACCAGCGGCTGCCCAGCACGCGCGGGTCGGTGTAGCTCTGTCCCACGCTGAGGGTGTCCTGGCGGAGGATGAAGTCCACGGCGATGCGCTTGCCGCGCCCGAGGAAGTTCTGCTCCGTGCCCTGCAGCTTCAGGTACTGCAGCAGCGAGCCCACCGCCGCGAAGTCACTGTTGAGCCGCAGCGACCAGATGTCCTTGGTGACGGCCATCAGCGCCACCGTGTCCGGCGTGCGCCCCTTCACCGGCACCAGCCGCACCATGGAGAACAGGCGCAGCCCGCGCAGGTTGCGCGCCGTCTCCTGGGCCAGCTGCTCCGAGTAGGGCTTCCCCACCTCGAGCAGCACCTCGCGCCGGACGACGTCATCCCGTGTCCGCGCATGGAAGATGTTGAGGAAGTCCGGGAACGGGTCGATTTCCGCCACCACGTCCTCGGTGGCCACCAGCACCTCTTCCAGCACCTTGCCCTCGGGCGAAGGCTCCAGCTCCCGGCCGTGCCGCTTCAGCGCCTCCTCGATGAGGGCTTCCTCATAATTCTCGATGGCCGCCGCCACGCCCCGAGGTGCATCGGACGAGGCCTCCGACGAGGAAGGCGCGGCCGCAAGGAAGGTGGCGACGAGCAGGGCAGGCAGCGGGAGCGGCACACGGGCATCCTGTCATGAGCGCGCCACGGCCCCCTGGGCAATGCCGCACTCTGTTACCTCACCGGATTTTCGGTATTCGCGGTTGCGTCGAAAATATCCACCGGGGAAGCAACCGCGAAGCCCCCCGGGCGGATAATGACGGCATGACCAGCGTCGTCGGCCCCCGCCGCTCGCCCTTCCTCGCCCGCCCGACCACCGAAGCCGCCCGTGAGACGCCGTCCGCCCCCCGGACGAACTCCCTGGCCACCAGCTCGTTCCAGCCCTCGCGGCCGGGACTCGAGGGCGCGACGCCCTCGATGCTGACGAAGCTCGGCGCCGTCTTCGTTCCCCAGACTCCGACGGCGGTCGCCGGCGCGAAGGCGTCGACCAGCGCGCGGGCCACCCCGCTGGTCCACAGCACCCGCCCCGACGCGGACATCAAGGACAACACCACCATCCAGAGCACCATCGACGTCCCCGAAGACGCCACGGTGGAGTCGCTCGCGCTGAACCTCGACATCGAGCACACCTACCGCGGGGACCTGAAGGTGACGCTGACGTCGCCTTCCGGCAAGAGCGCGGTGGTGTCCGACCGCAAGGGAGGTTCAGCGGATGACCTGAAGGGCCGCTTCGACCTGTCCGCCTTCAAGGGGGAGCCGGCCCAGGGCACCTGGACGCTCTCGGTGCAGGACGCGGCGCGCGGCGACTCCGGCACGCTCCACGAGTGGGGCCTGGACATCGTCCCCGAGACGCCGGTGACGGAGCCCGAGGAGCCGGAGGCGCCCGAAGGCGGCCTCTTCGAGGGTCTGCGCGACGAGGCGCTGCTGGACGCGCTCCAGGACTATTCGTCCGGCAAGAAGGTGGTCAGCTACAACGAGGCCCGCCGGCTGATGTTCTCCAGCCTGGACGTGAACGAGCACGGCAACGTCGTCTGCGTCTACACGGGCGCCGAGGTCAAGGGCGGGAAGATTCCCAACAACTCGGTGATGAACACCGAGCACACCTGGCCCCAGTCGAAGGGCGCCACGGGCGCGGCGAAGAGCGACCTGCACCACCTCTTCCCCACCGACAGCAAGGCCAACTCCCGGCGCGGCAACTTCCCCTTCGGCGAGGTGGTGGAGGCGCGCTGGAGCCAGAACGGCGCCAAGTTCGGCACCGACGCCAGGGGCAACCTGGTGTTCGAGCCGCCCGACTCGCACAAGGGCAACGTGGCGCGGGCGATGTTCTACTTCTCCGCCACCTACAACAAGTCCATCTCCAACGACGAGGAGGCGGTGCTCAAGGCGTGGAACAAGCTCGACGGGGTGGACAGCGCCGAAATCGAGCGCAACCGGCGCGTCGCCAACATCCAGGGCAACTCCAACGCCTTCATCGAGGACGCGGGGCTCGCCGACCGGGTGAAGGACTTCTAGGCCCCCGCCGAGCGCAGCTCGCCGGTGCGCAGGGGCGGAAGCTTCTCGCCCCGCGCCACCGCCGCGACGATGCGCGCCAGCCGGTCCACGCCGTCCGACAGGGCGGCCGGCCCCGGCTGGAGGATGAGCGAGCTCTTCACCTCGTAGAGCTGGTCGTCCACCACCGCCGGCACCCGGGCCCAGCCCGGGCGGGCCACGATTTTCTCCCGCTTCGCCTTGCGTCCGCACCAGCTCGCGATGACGCCCTCGGGCTCGCGGCGCGCGACGTCCTCCGGCGCGAAGATGCGGCCCTGCGCGCCCTGCGAGGCGCGCGACTCCCGGCACACGTCCACGCCGCCCACCAGCTCCACCAGCTCCGAGCACCAGCGGATGCCAGAGATGAGCGGCTCGTGCCACTCCTCGAAGAAGATGCGCGGCCGGCGCGGCAGCGACTCCGCCGCGTCCGCGTGCCGCGTCAGGTTGGCGGTGAGCTCGGCGGCCAGCGCCTCGGCGGCCTCGGGCCGGCCCACCAGCGCGCCCGTCAGCCGCACCGACTGGAGAATCTCCGCGATGGAGCGCTGGTTGAACAGGTAGACGGGCACGCCCCGCTTCGCCAGCTCGCGGCCGATGTCCGCCTGCAAATCCGAGAAGCCCAGCACCAGGTCCGGCTTCAGCTCGAGAATCCGCTCGAAGTTCGCGTCCAGGAACGAGCTGACCCGCGGCTTCTTGCGCGCCTCCGGGGGCCGCACGGTGAAGCCGGACACGCCCACCACCAGGTCCTCCGCGCCAATGCGGTAGAGCACCTCCGTCGTCTCCTCCGTGAGACACACGACGCGGCGGGGATAGGGCGGCGCCCCGGACAGCAGCTCGGAAAGTCGGGCATTCATGCGGAGCCGCAACCTAACGCGCCCGTCCTCGCGCAACGTGCCTGTCGCACGCGTCCGCGCGCTGTGGATGGGCCTGCACCACACTCCGAGTCACGTCCGCGCGCGTGTGTGTCGGCTGTGAAACGTTGTAGCGCCCGAGCCGGATTCTCGGCCGGTGGCGCACTGCGCCAACCCGGCAGGTCGCTTGGGAGGTGGAGGATTGCAGTGTTAGCATCTGCTCCCATGTTCGACCGGCGTGTCGTGTGCCTTACCGGTCGGTGGGGGCAGTCATGATGGAGAGCAACGCCCCGACGAATGGCGCCCCACCCGACGTCGCGGACCCCATGCTGGGCCGGGTCCTCAACGAGCGCTTCCGCATCCTGGAGACGCTCGGCGCCGGAGGCATGGGCCGCGTCTACAAGGCCGTGCAGTCACCGCTCGACCGGCTGGTGGCGCTGAAGGTGCTCAACCCGCAGTACGGCGAGGGCAAGGACCCCGGCTTCCAGAAGCGCTTCTTCCTGGAGGCCAGCGTCACCGCGAAGCTGCGCCACCCGAACACCGTCACCGTCATCGACTATGGCAAGACGGAAGACGGCATCTACTACATCGCCATGGAGTACCTGGAGGGGCTGACGCTGGGGCAGCTCCTCACGCAGCTGGGCCCCCTGCCCTGGCCGCGCGCGCTCAACATCACCCAGCAGATCGCCCGCTCGCTGCGCGAGGCGCACAGGGTCGGCCTCATCCACCGCGACCTCAAGCCCGCCAACGTCATGGTCCTCAACCAGGAGACGGACCATGACGTGGTGAAGGTGCTCGACTTCGGCCTGGTGAAGTCCTTCATCGGCGACAGCGCCCCGGTGCCGCAGGACACCTCGCTCACGCAGGCGGGCATCATCCTGGGCTCGCCGCAGTACATGGCGCCGGAGCAGGCGCGCAACTTCGCCGACCCGCGCAGCGACGTGTACAGCATGGGCGTGGTGCTCTATCAGATGCTGATCGGCCGGCCGCCCTTCCTGGCCGCGCAGAGCATCGACGTCATCGTCAAGCACATCAACGAGCCGCCGCCCGCCTTCGGCTCGCTCTACCCCGGCCACGGCATCCCCGCGGAGGTGGAGGCCCTGGTGATGAAGTGCCTCGCCAAGACGCCCGGGGACCGCTACCAGTCCATGGACGAGGTGCTGGACGCCATGCGGCGCACCATGTCCACGGTGGGCGTCAGCGGCGCCTTCAGCGGCGCGCGCTTCGGCGCCGGCACGACCAGCGGCAGCGGCCCCATCAGCGGGCCGCACGGCTCGCCCGGCTCCGGCCCCGCCACCGTGGCGCTCGACATCTCCGTGGAGGAGGCCCCGGCGAAGCGCGGCCCCAGGACACTGGCCCTGGTGCTCGGCGGTGGCTCGGTGCTGGTGGGCATCGGCGCGGCCATCGCCCTGGCGATGCGACCCGCGGCGCCGCCCGCGCCCCCCATTTCGCCCCTGGCCCCCACGCTCGCCCAGCCCGAGCCCGCCCGGCCTCCCGCGCAAACCGCGACGCCGCCGGCGCAGCCGGAGACGGACGCCGCGGACGAGGAGCTGGCCCTGGCGCCGCTGGAGCGGGCCGAGGCCGTGCCGGTGCGCTTCCTCATCGTCAGCGAGCCCATCGGGGCCCGCGTGACGTACCAGGGCAAGGACCTGGGCGAGACGCCCCTGAACCTCGAGGTGGCACCGGATGAGAGCGGCGTGGCGCAAGCGGCGCTGACCTTCACCCTGGACGGCTACCAGCGCGCCCGAGCCGTCGCCCGTGGCACGGGCCCCGAGGAGCGCTTCACCCAGAAGCTCGTGCCCAAGAAGAAGGCGAGCGCGCGGCCCGACAAGGCCCCCGACTCGTCGCCCTATAAGGACGACCCGTACTTGTGAAAACCCTGACAGCCCTCAAACGAGCGGGCCTCCTCGCGATGTGTCTGTGCGCGGGGGAGGCCCTGGCGGACGCCCGCCTTGAGGCCCGCCGCCACTTCCGCAGTGGCATGAGCCTCATCGCCCAGAAGCAGTACGAAGCAGGCATCGCCGAGCTCGAGGCCGCGTACGCCATCAAGCCGCACCCCAACGTGCTCTTCAACATCGCCCGCGCGTACCAGGACGCGGGCAAGCCGAGAGAAGCGCTGGAGACCTACCAGCGCTACCTCGCCAGCAATCCGCCGGACGCGGCGACGGTGCGGCCCATCGTGGCGGCCCTCGAGCAGAAGCTGCAGGAGGCAGAGGCGCAGGCCGCCGAGAAGGACCCGTCGTCCCTGCCCATGCCGCCGCCTCCCGCGGGCATGCAGTCGCAGCAGCAGCTATCCGCGCTGCTGGAGCGGCTGGAGAAGGCCATCGAGCGCGCGGAGGCCATGCCGGTGGGGAAGGCGCCGATTCCAGGCCTGACGCCCATGGGCGTCGCCCCCGCCAGCGGTGACGACGCGGCCAGCGGCACGGACCTGGGCGCGGTGCCCTATGAGGAGCGCGTGGTGACGGCAAGCCGCCGCGCGCAGTCCTCGCTGGACGCGCCCAACGCCACCACCGTCATCACCGCCGAGGACATCCGCCTGTCGGGCGCCACCTCGCTGCCGGAGCTGCTGCGGCGCGTGCCGGGCGCGGACGTCATGGCCCTGGGCGTGGGCAGCGCCAACGTGTCGCTGCGTGGCTTCAACCAGCGCATCGCCAACAAGGTGCTGGTGCTGGTGGACGGCCGCACCGAGTACCAGGACTTCCTCGGCCTCACCATCTGGTCCTCCATTCCCATCGGCCTGGAGGAAATCGAGCGCATCGAGGTCATCCGCGGCCCGGGCAGCGCGCTCTACGGCGCCAACGCCATGCTGGGCGTGGTCAACATCATCACCCGGGCCCCCGGCACCGGCCCGCGCGCCCAGTTCAGCACCACGGGCGGCACCGGCAACACCGCCGCGGGCTCGTTCGTCAGCCACGGCGGCTCGGGCGCGCTGCGCTACCGCGCGGCGGCGGGCTACTCGCAGACGGACAAGTGGAGCCGCGACTACGCCAGCGACCTGCCGGACGTGACGCTGCGAGGCCCCGACCCGGACCTGGGCGCTCGCGGCGCGCGCGCCTCGCTGTCCGCCGTGTACACCTTCGCGGAAGGGCGCCAGGTGGGCCTGTCCGGCGGCGTGAATCGCTTCACCACGGAAATCTATCCGCCGGGCCTGCTGCGCAACTACTTCATCGACGGCCTCAACGCCTTCGCCAAGGGCGACGTGGAGCTGGGGCCGCTGAAGCTGAAGACGTTCTGGAACCACATCTCCAGCGACGCGGGCCCGCAGTACGAGCCCACCGGCCAGCGCTCGCTGGTGACGGCGCTCAGCTCCAACCTGCTCAACGCCGAGCTGCTCTTCGCGCGCGACTTCGAGCTGGGCGGCGTGCACCAGCTCAACGTGGGCGTGGAGGGCCGCCTCAAGCGCGTGGACTGGGGTGACTACCTGGGCCCGCTGCGCGAGCAGGTGCACGCGGCCTTCTTCGTGCAGGACGCGTGGCGCATCGTGGAGCCGCTGTCGCTGGTGGCCAGCTACCGCGTGGACCGGCACCCGCTGCTCGACCAGGGCCGCCCGGGCCTGGCGCACTCGCCGCGCATCTCCGCGCTGTTCAAGCCCTTCGAGAACCACGCCTTCCGCGCCAGCGCCGCGTCGGCCTTCCGCGAGCCCACGTTCCTGGAGAGCTACACGCAGCTGACGGTGCCCGTGCCCGGCGTCAACGGCGCCAGCTCGCTGACCACCGGCAACCCGCAGCTGCGCCCCGAGCGGCTCACCGCCTTCGAGCTCGGCTGGCGCGGCGAGGCGCCGGAGCTGGGCATGGACCTGGACGTGGCCGTGTACCAGAACACGGTGCGGGACCTCATCGGCCTGTCCGGGGTGACGCGGCTGCCGCCGGGCCAGTCGTATGACCCGGGCACCGGCTCGTACCTGCTGGGCACCTCGTCCTTCCAGAACGAGGACGCCGTCTACACCGCGCGCGGCGCCGAGGCGGGCATCACCCTGGCCCCGGTGGACGGCCTGGGCCTGAAGCTGAGCGCGTCGTTCCAGGACATCACCTCGGACCGTGAATCCGAGGCCGAGTGCGGCCCCTGCAACCAGGCGCCGCAGTTCCGCCTGTATGGCGGCATCACCTACCGCTCGCGCGCGGACCTGGAGTTCGCCGTGGACGCGGCCTACACCTCCGCGTCGACGTGGATCGAGCGCGAGCCCTCCGCCGCGGACCCGACGCGCATCGAGCTGGTCTCCAACCCGCTGCGGGCCTACACCGTGGTGAACGCGCGCGTGGGCTACACGGCCGTCAAGGACGCCGTCACCGTCGCGCTGGTGGGCACCCACCTGGGCGGCGCCCACCAGCAGCACCCCTTCGGCAATCGCATCGAGCGGCGCGTCTTCGCGACCCTGACGGTGACTCCATGAGCCGCCCCACCCTGTCCTGGAAGCAGGCCGCCAGCGGCCTCGTCCTCGCGTCCGTCCTCGGGCTCGGCTGCGAGGCCCCACCCGTGGTGCCCACCGCCGACGTGCGGCAGAACACGCGCACGGCGCGCATCGACGGCAACCTGGTGGTGCAGTCGCGCGCCCGCGGCAACGCGGTGGTGTTCCTCTACGACGCGGAGCGGCCGCCCCCGCCGCAGGGCACCGGCCGGCCCATCGCCTTCAGCGTCGTCCCCGCCGAGCAGCTCTTCGGCCCCGCGCTGGCGGGGGACGCGGCGGGCCCCTTCGTCGCGCCCATCAGCTTCAGCCTGGTGCCGCCGGGGCGCTACACGCTGCGCGGCTTCATCGACGCGGAGTCCTGCGGCCCGGAGGCCGGCGCGCCCTGCCGTCGCCCTGACTTCAACCCCTGGTACGGCGTCACCGGCGAGCCCAACGCGGGCGACGTGGGCGGCGCCGCGGTGGACCCCACCACGGGCATGCCGCTCACGCTGGAGGTCGTCGCGGACGCCAACGGACAGCCGCAGCCCCTCACCGGCGTCACGGTGAGCTTCTCCGACACGGCCCGGGTGCCGCGCGACCGGCCCACCTTCCAGGTGGTGCAGGGCGACGCGCTGATGGGCAGCACGCGGAAGGAGCTGCGCCTGCAGCCCCTGGTCATCCACGACGGCGCGATGGACCAGCGCCCGGACGGCTTCGCCGTGAGCTACGTGGACGCCAACCGCGACGGCGTGCCCGACGACGCCAACGGCGACGGCGTTCCGGAGCTCTGGCCGCGCGTGGTGGTGCGCAAGCTGGCGGACGACGGCTCGAACCTCGTGGACGAGAACGACCTGGACCGCGACGGCGTGCCGGACGCGGTGGGCGTGGACTACGTCCGCGCGGACACCGGCGCCGTGGACGCCCTGCCGGACGTCGTGGTGCTCGCCGCGGAGCTGGTGCCGGACGGCCCCATCGCTGCGCTCACCGATGAGAACGGCAACCCGCGCATGGAGGGCGCCATCGTTCCGGAGCTGCAGGTGGTCGTGCATCCCCAGGCGCTCGATGCCCGGGTGCCCGAGAACCCAGTGCCACTGCAAGCCTTGCCCCGAGGCCGCTACGCGGTGGTGCTGATCCAACCCAGTGGTCAGACATGGCGTGTGCCCAACGAACTGGCGCCCGCTCTGGCGCAGGGACTGGGGCTTCCCGCGGTGGAGAGTCAGGCCTTCTACCTGGAGGTTCCCTGAGTGTTGGCGCTTTGACTTCGGTCTCTCCATCCGCCAACATGACCGGTGTTCGCAGGGGAACTGCCCCACTTGAGGTTGATGATCCGATGAAGGCCGGAACCCTCCCCGAGCCCCTCCCCATCCGCTCCACGACGGAGACGACCCGTCCCCTGGGGGCGCGCCCCGCCGCGGGCACCACGCCGCAGCGCGTGCTGCTGGTGGACGACAGCCGCTCCATCCGCACGCTGCTGAAGATCTACCTCATGGCCCGCAACTTCGAGTTCCTCGAGGCGGAGTCCGCCGAGGAAGGCCTGAAGGTGTCGGAAGCGGAGCCGGTGGACCTGGTCCTCACCGACTTCCACATGGACGGGATGAACGGCGCGGACTTCGCCGCGCAGATTCGCGCCAGCAGCAACCCCAGGCTGGCCAAGGTCCCCATCCTGATGATGACGGGTGACCCGAACGTGGCGGAGGTGCGCGCCCTGGGTCAGAAGGCCGGCATCAGCGCCTTCGTGCGCAAGCCGGTGAGCTGCGCGCAGCTGATGACGCTGGTGGACACCATCCTCCCGCTGCCGCGCAAGTAGCCCACCGCGCGGACGCGGCTTCTCACGCCGGGTTCCGGGCCGCCGCGGCGGCGCGGGCCCGGCGTTTGCGTATCGCCTCTCCCACGCGGATGGCGAGCAGCAGCGCCAGCACGGCGCCGTAGACGAGTGGCTCGGTGGCGTCCTTCTTCACCCGCCACACGAAGTGCACCACGCCCAGCGCCGCGGCCACGTAGGCCAGCCGGTGCAGCCGCTGCCAGCGCGGAAAGCCGAGCCGCCGAACCCACGTGTTCGTGGACGTGACGGCCAGGGGCACCAGGAGCACCAGCGCGGCGAAGCCCACGGTGATGAAGGGCCGCTCGGTGACGTCCGCCCACAGCGTGCCCCAGGCCAGCCCCTGATCCAGCAACGCGTACACGAGGAAGTGGCCCACCGCGTAGGTGAAGGCCAGCAGGCCCAGCGTGCGGCGCACGCGCGCGGGCCACGTCCACCCCGCCACCAGCCGCAGCGGCGTACACGCCAGCGACGCCAGCAGCAGCACCAGCGCGAGCAGCCCCGTCTGGTGCAGCGCGGCTTCGATGGCATTGGGGCCCAGCTCGCCCCGGGGGCCTTGGACGGCGAGCAACAGCAGCGGTGACAGGCCGCCCACGACGAGCGCGGGGTTGAGCCAGGGGTACGGGGACGAGGCCATGGCGCGAGGACTCAGTAGAACCGGCGCAGGTCCATGCCGGTGTAGAGGTGCGCCACCTGCTCCGCGTAGCCGTTGAAGGGCAGCGTGGGCCGGCGCTCGAAGTCACCGATGCGGCGCTCGGTGGCCTGGCTCCAGCGCGGGTGGGGCACGGCGGGATTCACGTTGGCGTAGAAGCCGTACTCGCGCGGCGCGGCCAGGCGCCAGGTCGTCATCGGCTCCTCGCGGGTGAGCGAGATTCGGACGATGGACTTGATGCCCTTGAAGCCGTACTTCCACGGCACCACCAGCCGCAGCGGCGCGCCGTTCTGGTTGGGCAGCTGCCGCCCGTAGAGCCCCGTCGCCAGCAGCGTGAGCGGATGCAGGGCCTCGTCCAGGCGCAGCCCTTCGGTGTAGGGCCAGTCCAGCAGGGCGCGGCGCTGGCCGGGCATCTGCTCCGGGTCCAGCAGCGTGGTGAACGCGACGTACTTCGCGTGGCTGGTGGGCTCCACGCGTTGGAGCAGTGACGCCAGCGGGAAGCCCAGCCACGGAATCACCATGGACCAGGCCTCCACGCAGCGCATGCGGTAGACGCGCTCCTCCAGCGGGAACCAGGACGTGAGCTGCGCCACGTCCACCGTCTGCGGCCTGTGCACCTCGCCGTCGATGACGACGCTCCACGGCCGGGGCTTCAGCGTGTGCGCGAAGCGCGCCGGGTCGCTCTTGTCGAAGCCGAACTCGTAGAAGTTGTTGTAGGTGGTGACGTCCTCGTAGGGCGTGCGCGGCTCGTCCGTGTCGTAGGGGCCGCCCACCTTCGCCACCGGCAACGCCGCCAACCCCGCGTCCGGGACGAAGCGGTCCATGGGCCGCGTCCGCTTGCGCCCCAGCAGGTGCAGCCCCCCCGCCACGGCGACGGCCGTCCCGGCGAAGAGGCCCGCGTTCTTGAGCAGCTCGCGCCGGCGCAGGTAGGTCTTCTCGGGCGTGACTTCGGAGCTGGGGGGCTCGGCGGGCGGCTTGTCACTCATGGCCCCTGTATAACGGCCCAGGCCCGCGAGGCGTTACCGTGCGGCGCCTTCCTGTCCCGGGAGCGCTCCGGCGCCCGGCGCGGCGGCCTGCGTCAGGGCGGCCTCGTGGGCGCGGGCGTCCTTCAGGCGCCACAGCCGCCACCAGGGCGTGCCGGGCGACGCGTGGTGCTCCCAGTGGTAGCCGAAGAAGAAGCAGGACAGCAGGGCCCACAGGTGGTTGCGCGGCAACGTGCGCGCGTGGTGCGGCGCCATGTCCGGCGTCTCCGGTCGCCGGTGCGGCAGGTAGGTGCCGAAGTAGAAGAGCTGCAGCGTGCCCAGCACCGAGGGCAGCACCCAGAAGACGAGGATGCGCGGCTGGGACACGCCCAGGAAGAGCAGCACGTTGAACTTGGCCGCCATCACCCCGATTTGCGGCAGCGTGGTGTAGCGGGCCATGAAGGTGCCCAGCCAGGGCCAGAAGGACTGGCTGTGGGTGGAGAAGTCCGGGTCGTCCTCGCTGGTGGGCCGCGCATGGTGGGCGCGGTGGTTCACCACCAGCCGCCGGTAGGACAGGCCCGCGAAGAGGAAGCAGGCGACCGTGCCCACGGCCTCGTTCACCCAGCGCCGGCCGGACACGGTGCCGTGCATGGCGTCATGTCCGGTGATGAAGAGCCCCGTGCACAGCCACGCCTGGAGGGCGACGTGCAGCCAGGTGAGCGGCTCCACCCAGGGCAGCTCCGCCCGCGTCAGCGTCCAGGCGAGGTGTCCGCCCCAGGCGCTCATGACGACGAGCGCGATGACGATGCCCCAGGGACCGGGAGGGGCTGGACGGAGCTGGCGGGCTGGAGTCTCCATCTCTCCTGCTTTCTGGGCATCGTCGGCCCGCCGCGCACGGGAAAAACCGGGCGGCGGACCGGGACGAGGCGCGGGTGGCTACTTCTTCACGTCGCGGACCAGCTCCTCGGCGGTGACGTAGCGGGGCTCGATGTCCACCGGTACGCCCTGGAGCCGGTCCAGCACGCGCTGGACGGGAGGACGCACCACGCCCTGCTTCGCCAGCAGCGCCTCGGCGGCCTTCCTGTCGCCCCGGCCCTGAATCTCCATGAGCTGCTTCGTCAGCGAGGTGACGGACTGCTTCATCTTCGCCGGCACCACGGAGAAGGTGCCGTCCGCGTTCACCTTCACCGCGCCGGTGTCGAGGAAGTGGTTGAGCTGGAGGGCAATGCCCTTGCCGTGCGCCTCGTCGATGCCGAAGCGGATGGAGCGGAACGCGGACGCCAGGAACGTGGTGTACATGGTGCGCTCCAGCGACTTGTCGATGACGCCGGTGTCCACCAGGCGCTGGAGCGCCCACAGGCCGGAGATGTCCGCCTTCGCCTCCTCGATGGCGCTGGAGGCCGCCTGGAGCTCCTTGCGCACCGTGGTGGCCTTGCCGCCCACGGTGATGTTGCTGGGGCCCAGGCCGTGCATCAGCTCGTGCATCAGGATGTGGGTGAAGAAGGCATCGAAGGAGACGTCCTTCTGGTCCCGCGGGGTGAGCGCCACCTTGGCGATGGGCAGCAGCACGCGCTCGAACTTGGCCTCCTGCACGTTCTTCAGCATCACGCGCTTGGAGCCCATCTTCTCCGTCACCCGCTCGTCGTTGGGCAGGTTGAAGGCGGCCGTCTGCACGCCGCGGTTGCCATCTCCCGAGGAGAACAGGCTGTTGATGACGCGGATGGGCGCCATGGCGCCCAGCTTCGGGTTGCGCATCTTCGGGTCGATGGGGAGGTTGTCCTCCAGCCCCTGGAGCTGGCTGCTGAACTTCGCCAGCTTCTGCGTCTCCGCGTCGTCGCGCAGGCCCACGAAGGCCTCGAAGGCGGCCTTGTAGTTGAACCACTCGTCCTCGTAGACCTCGTAGGGCCCGATGGTGGGCTCGACGCTGGCGTCCAGCTCCATCCACGCCACCTCGCTGGCGTAGTAGTCGTTGGAGAGGAACGCGTCCGCGCGCGAGGTGAGGAACTTCTTCAGCGTGGGCTGCTGGGTGAGCGCCGCGGCCTCGCGCAGCAGCGCGGCGGCCTGGGCCAGCTCGCCCTGGTACTCCACGCTGTAGGGCACGGCGATGAAGCGGCCGTCCGGACCGCGGCGGATGGTGGTGTAGAAGCCGGTGGCCTCCTTCTGCTGCGCCTCGGGCAGCGACTTCACCCACGCCTCCACCTCCGCCTTGGTGGCGCCAGCGGGGTAGAAGTTCGCGGACGCGGGCTTGGCCGGCACGCCCGGGATGAAGGGCCGCGCCTCGTCGAGGCTGCTCCAGGGCCCCTTGTCCAGGAGGAACGCCTGCAGCCGCGCGCGGCCCAGCGGGGTGGTGTCCCGCACCAGGTCCAGGAGCAGCGTCTCGTTGCCCGCCCAGCGCTGGCGCAGGAAGAGCGCGTCCATCAGCTTCGAGGCCTGGACGATGCGGGCCAGGGCGCGGCGCTCGGACTCGGGCAGCGCCGAGAGGTCGACCCGGAGCTCCACCGGGGCGAAGCGCGCTGTCTGGCGCTGGAGCTCCGCGGCATCCGGGAAACGGGCGGGCGGCGTCTTCTCCGCGGCGGAGGCGGCACCGGACAGCAGCGCCGCGCCGAGCAGGGACAGGAGGGTACGGTTCATGTCCCCTTCCCTACTCCAACCCAGCCGCGACCTCCCAGCCTTCCTCACATCTGAAAAACAACCTTCCAACATTTCACGGCTATTCGAGCACAACCGGAAGTCAGGGGCGTATGCCAGCATGCGCGCGCCTGGATGTCCCAGGCCCTGGCGGCAGCATCCCCGCACGCCTTCCACCTTCGAGGCCCCTGATGACGCCCTCCTCCCGAATCCCCACAGCGTCCCCCTTCCGCTGGCAGGCCCTGCTCGGCGCGCTCGCCATGCTGGCCCTGGGCTTCACCGCCACCCCGGCCCACGCGGATGAGGAAGTCCTGGTCCAGAAGGCGGTCAGCACCGTGAGCTCCCGCTATGGCCAGACGTGGCAGGACGTCTCCATCACCCTGCTGGTGAAGAACCTGGGCTACGAGAAGCAGGTCGGCGTCGTCATGCAGCAGCCGGACGGCACCTGGACGGAGCTGGAGGCATCCTACGCGGGCCCCGCGGGCAGCGGGTCCACCGGCCGTGAGTATTGGAAGGTGACGCGGATGTACGCGAGCTGGGGCGTGGACCCGCAGCCCACGCGCGACCTGGTGTTCGCGGCGAAGTACACCGTGAATGGCCAGACGTACTGGGACAACAACCTGGGCAACAACCACCACCTGGGCCGCAACGACGGGCCCTATCTGCGCCAGACGCAGGTCCTGGTGGCCTCCAGCTTCTGGCGGGACAACGGCGACCTGGACATCGCCATCGACGTGAAGAACCTGGACTACACCAAGAACGTGACGGTGGTGTACTCCACGGACGGCTGGGCCACCGTGCACGAGGCGCCCGCGTCCTACGTCCCCGGTTACACGTCCGGCTACGCCTACATCTCCAGCCCCAACGTCCAGAACGTGGAGCGCTGGCAGGCCCACATCCCCGGCCTCACGGGCAACGTGGTGCTCTACGCCGTGCGCTACGAGGTCTCCGGCCTGACGTACTGGGACAACAACCACGGCGTGAACTACCAGCACACCCGCCCCTGAGCGGCCGGGCGACCGGGCCGGGCTCGACAAGCCCTTTTCCATGGTTAAGGGAGAGCGACGCTGGCGCCCCACCGGGCGCCCCGGAGGCCCTTTTCACATGACCGTCGAGAACGCCCCCCAGCGGGAGACCCACGCCTTCCAGGCGGAAATCAACCAGCTCCTCAGCCTGGTCATCAACTCGCTCTACAGCCACAAGGAGATTTTTCTCCGCGAGCTGGTGTCGAACGCATCCGACGCGCTCGACAAGCTCCGGTTCCGCGCGATTACGGAGCCGGAGCTGCTGGCGGACGAGCCGTCCCTGGAGCTGCGCCTCATCCCCGACGAGGCCAAGGGCACCCTCACCATCGAGGACACCGGCATCGGCATGACGCATGACGAGCTGGTGAAGAACCTGGGCACCATCGCCCACTCCGGCTCGCGGGAGTTCCTCGAGGCCCTGGCCCAGAAGGGCCAGAAGGACGTGCAGCTCATCGGCCAGTTCGGCGTGGGCTTCTACAGCGCCTACCTGGTCGCGGACCGGGTGGAGGTGGTCAGCCGCGCCGCCGGTCAGGGCCAGTCCGCCTGGCGGTGGACGTCCGAGGCGAAGGGCTCCTTCACGGTGGAGCCCGCCGAGCGCACCGCACGCGGTACCGCCATCACCCTGCACCTGAAGGAGGACCAGAAGGAGTTCCTGGGTGAGTGGCGCCTGCGCTCGCTGATTACGCAGTACTCCGACTACGTGGGCCACCCCATCAAGCTCCAGGTGAGCAAGACGACGGGGACGGGCGACGACGCGAAGACGGAGACCTCGCTCGAGGTGGTCAACAAGGCCAGCGCCCTGTGGCAGCGCGCGAAGTCCGACATCACCGACGAGCAGTACCAGGAGTTCTACAAGCACCTGACGCACGACTGGGAAGCGCCGCTGGCGTGGACGCACTTCAAGGCCGACGGCAACACCCAGTTCACCGGCCTGCTCTTCGTGCCCAAGCACCCGCCATTCGATTTGGACGCGCAGCAGCAGCGCGGGGTGCGGCTGTTCGTCAAGCGCGTGTTCATCATGGACCGCTGCGAGGAGCTGGTGCCGCAGTGGCTGCGCTTCGTGCGCGGCGTCATCGACTCGGATGACCTGCCGCTCAACGTGTCGCGCGAGCTGCTCCAGGACTCGCAGGTGGTGCGCGCCATCCGCAAGCACGTGGTGAAGAAGTCGCTGGACCTGCTGGAGAAGCTGGCCAAGGACAAGGCGGACGACTACCTCACCTTCTGGAAGGCCTTCGGCACGGTGCTGAAGGAGGGCCTCGCCACGGAGGCGGAGCACAAGGACAAGCTGGGCGGGCTGCTGCGCTACGAGAGCTCGCGCGAGGAGGGCCTCACCTCGCTCGCCGACTACGTGGGCCGCATGAAGGAGGGCCAGGAGGCCATCTATTACGTCTACGGCGAGTCCCGGAAGGCGGTGGCGGACAGCCCCCACCTGGAGGCGCTGAAGCAGCGCGGCTTCGAGGTCCTCTACATGACGGACCCGGTGGACGAGTGGGCCGCACAGGGCCTGCGCGAGTTCCAGGGCAAGCCGCTGGTCTCCGCGCTCCAGGCGGACCTGAAGCTCCAGTCCACGGACGAGGAGAAGAAGGCGCAGGAGCAGCACGCCGAGGGGCTGAAGACGCTCACGGAGAAGATGAAGGACGTGCTCCAGGAGTCGGTGCGCGAGGTGCGCGTGTCGGACCGCCTCACGGACTCGCCCGTGTGCCTCGTCGTCCCCGAGGGCGGCTCGCCGGCCTACCTGGAGCGCCTGCTCCAGCAGCGCGGCCGGGGCCTGGGCGTGCCGCGCGTGAAGCGCATCCTGGAGGTGAACCCGAAGCACCCCGTCATCGAGCACCTCAAGGCCGTTCACGACCGCGACCCGTCCGCGGCCCAGGTGTCGGAGTGGATCGAGCTGCTGCACGACCAGGCGCTGCTCACCGAGGGCAGCACCATCGCCGACCCCAACCGCTTCGCCCGCCGCATGACGGGGCTGCTGACGCAGGTGGCGGCCCTGGCGGCGGCGCCGGCCCCTGCGGCAGCGGCGTCCACGGCGAGCTGAGGCGCCGGCCCTGGCGCTCCCTCTGACTACGAGAGAGCGCCCCGGCCGAGCGAGCGGCCTCGGGGTGCCTGGCAGCCCACACCAGGCACCCGGCCCACGCGGGGCATTTCCGACCCGGGAGGGGGATCGGCTTCCCGGGTGTCCGTCGGCTATCGTCCCCGGCATACCGAGGGGAGTCCGTCGACATGAAGCGAGTGGTTCTGGGGTTGATCGCCGCCGTGGTCCTGGGTGCGTGCGCCGCGCACGAGAAGACAGGAGACCGCGCCGCGGCCGTGGGTGACTGGAAGGCCGCGTACACGTCCTACCGGCAGGCCTTGACGAGCGAGCCGGACAACCCAGAGCTCAAGGTCAAGTTCGACGCGGCCCGCTCCAAGGCGCTCCAGGACGCGCAGCAGCGCGCCCAGACGTGCGCCCAGGTGAATGACTGGGGCTGCGCGCTCGCGGAGTCCGACTTCGCCCTCTCCGTGGAGCCAGGCAACGCGGAGATTGCGACGTTCCGCGCGCACGCGGCGCTGCAGGTGGCGCTGGGGCAGCTGGACACGGCCGTCACCCAGGCGCAGCAGGGACAGTACGTGGATGCCGTCTCGTTGATGGACCGGGCGCTGCAGCTGTCCCAGGCGCCGGAGGTGACGACGCGCGCGGAGGACGTGCGGCGCATCGTCATCACGCAGGGGCGTGTCCAGGCGGACCAGTCCCTGCACGACGGCAACTTCATCGCGGCGCACGAGCTGGCGCAGCTGGTGCTGCGGCTGGACGCCTCCGCGTCGGCGTGGGCGCAGAACATCGCCGCCGAGTACGAGCACTTCGTCACCGAGGAGGTGGAGCGGCTGTCGCGCGAGGGGGACGCCGCGCGGGCGCAGCACGACTGGGGGCGCGCGCAGCAGAGTTATGCCGCCGCGCTGAGCCTGCGCCAGGGTGGCCGGGCCGCGCCGCTGGAGGAGTACGTGCGCCACATGGGCCTGGCCGAGCAGCGGATCGCGAGCCAGGACTGGAACGGCGCGGCGGACGCGTACCACGTCGCGCTGCGCACGGGACAGGACGATGGCTATGCCACGCACCAACTGGAGCGCGTGCAGCTGCGGCCCTACCGCATCGTCCTGCGCTCGCTGATGGTCACGCCGGGGCGTCCGAACGGCCGGGCCTGGGTGGGCTCCAGCAATGCCGTCTTCACGCGGCTGGCCAACCGGGTGAGCCAGATGGCCCAGCGGCGTCAGAATTATGACCTGATGGTGGACCTGGCCCTGAGCATCCCCCAGGAGAACCGCCCGCAGCTCCGCGTGGAGGTCCACCACCCGGACGGCCTCCACCTGACGACGCAGGGGCGCAACGGCATCTACACGGCCTATGACGCCGAGTTCGTCGCCGTCGCGAACGCCTTCGACGAGCGGCGCGTGAGCTTCCACGTGTACATGGATGGCCCGCAGGGCAGCGAGCTCGTGGGCTCGGTGGACGTGCCCATGCGCGAGCTGGTGGAGCGCCGGGACGTGTCCCTGGAGGGGCACTCGGTCCTGTCGCTGCGGCTGCTCACCAGCGTGGGGAACGGCCGCCAGCCAGGCCCCTACGCCGGCATGACGCGCGTGTTGACCGTGCCGACCCGGCCGGGGGTGCCCGGGGGGCAGCCGGTCCACACGGCCACGCCCATCAAGTGACCTGACGGCCCGCGCCCACGCCCCGGCCCTACCCGGGGCGTGGCAGGCGCAGCCGGAACGTGGAGCCGACGCCGGCGCGGCTCTCCACCTCGATGTCCCCACCGTGCGCCCGCGCGATGCGGCGCGAGACGGAGAGCCCCAGCCCCACGCCCGGAATGTCCTTCGCCGCCGCTCGGCTCCGCTTGAAGGGCTCGAAGAGACTGCCGATGTCCTCCGGCGCGATGCCCACGCCCTCGTCCGTCACGGCGACCACCACCTCTCCCTCCGTCGACTCGAGCCGCAGCGTCACCACCCCACCCTTGGGCGAGTACTTGATGGCGTTGCTCACCAGGTTCGTGAGCACCTGCGCCAGCCGCGTCGAGTCACAGCGCCACCGCACGGGCGCCTCCGGCACCGAATACTCGAGCCGGTGCAGCTCGCTCGACGGCCGGTGCAGCTCGACGACCTCCTCCACCAGCGCGCGCAAGTCGCAGTCCTCCAGCCGCAGCTCCAGGTTCCCCGCCTCGATGCGCGTCCGGTCCAGCAGGTCCCCCACCATGCGCTCCAGCCGGTCGACCTGGTTGGAGATGCGCACCAGCGAGTCGCGGACCTTCTCCGGCGGAGGCAACGTCTTCGCCCGCAGCAACATCTGCGCGGACAGCTTCAGCGCGTTCAACGGCGTGCGCAGGTCGTGCGCCACCCCCGCCAGGAACTGGAGCTGCCGCGCATCCTGGCTCGTGACGGTCTCCGCCATGTCGTTGAACTCCGCGCCAATCTCCTGCAGCTCCGGAGGCCCCTCCCGGCTCACGCGCGATTCGCGCCGGCCCGCCTTGAAGGCGCTCAGCGCGCGGCGGATGGAGACCAGCGGCCGGTAGATGCGCGTCTGGGCAATGGCCAGGAAGAGCACCACCCCCGTCAGGACCGAGACGGCGAGCAGCGTGCCGATGAGCCGCCCGGTTCTCCGCACCGCCTGCGCGTCATCGCGCGCCGTCCGGGCCCGGGCGATGCTCGAATCCATCACCGCGCGCGTCGAGTCGATGGCCTGCGCCAGGCGCGCACGCCGCTCGCCCTCTGGAGCGCTCAGGTACGCCTCGACGTTGGCGCGCGAAGCCGCCACCAGCCCTCGCTCCGCCTCCGTCTCCGTGTACAGCTCGACGTGCGCGAGCCGCTCGGGCACCTCGCCCAGCAGCTCCTCCACGCTCATGTCGGGGCCCAGCCGGTTGTAGGTCCCGATGCGCTCCACTTCGTGGGCGTACTGCAGCAGCAGCAGCGTGATTTCCAGCTCCGCCGCCGCGCGCACCCGTTCCGCCGCGTCGATGAGGCTGGTGGTCTGACGCTGAAGCAGGGTCGTCATCCAGAAGAGACCACCCGCCGACCCCAGTCCCAGAACCGCGAGGAGGACTGCTCCAAGGGTGAGGAAGGTCCGCAACCGCATCGCACCCCTCCAAGGGAAGCAGAACCCTACCCGATGCGTGACACCAACGGACACTCCCGCGCCACATTCCCCGGCACATCGTCGAGACGCATCCATTACCCAGACTGCTCGCACGTCCGTGGGATGTGCACTGCTGCACGGCGTGGTGCCTCGGGCCCCGGCTATCGCGGCCACGGGACACATCCACCGGCCCCCTTCGCGTCCTTGCGCTAGGCTTCGAAGCCCACCATCGCCCGGCGCGGCCCACACGGGCGCCGGGAGGAACGCGCGCCATGGCCTTCACGCTGAACGTCAACGGCACCCAGCACGCCATCGACGCCGAGGACGACACGCCGCTCCTCTACGTCCTGCGCGACGAACTGGGCCTCCACGGTGCCCGCTATGGCTGCGGCGTGGGGCAGTGTGGCGCCTGCACCGTGCTGAGCAACGGCACGCCGCTGCGCTCCTGCGTCGTCCCGGCGGCTTCCCTGAGCGAGCGGACGCTCACCACGGTGGAGGGCCTCCGCGCGGAGGACGGGAAGCCGCACGCGCTCCTGCGCGCCTTCGTGGCCGAGCAGGCCGGACAGTGCGCCTACTGCATCCCCGGCATGGTCATGACCGCGGCGGCCCTGCTGAAGCACACGCCGCGCCCCACCGAAGCCCAGATTCACGCGGCCCTGGACGCGAACCTGTGCCGGTGCGGCTCGCACAACCGCATCGTGCGCGCCATCCAGCGCGCGGCGGAGGAGCTGGCGCGATGAGTGGAGACCTCAGCCGCCGCTCGGTGCTCCAGGGCTCGCTCGTCCTGGCCTTCGCACTCATGGGGCCACGCGCCCTGGGAGCGCCAGCGGGTGACGCCGGACTGCCAGGAAGCCTGCGGCGCCACCGGCAGCTCGATGCCTGGCTGCGCATCGGCGCCAACGGCGTCGTCACGCTGAAGACGGGCAAGGTGGAGCTGGGCCAGGGCATCCTGACGGCGCTCGCGCAGCTCTGCGCGGACGAGCTCGACATCGAGATTCAGCGGCTGACCCTCATCTCCGGCGACACCGCCGTTTCGCCCCACGAGGGGACCACGGCCGGCAGCAACTCCGTCTCTGGAAGTGGCAGCGCGGTGCGGCATGCCGCCGCGGAGGCCCGCGCGCTCCTGCTGCGCATGGCCAGCCAACGCCTGCGCGTCCCCGTGGAGCGCCTGCGCGTCCAGGACGGCACCATCACCGCCACGCCCGGCGGCGCCTCCGTCACGTACTGGAGCCTGGTGGGCGGCAAGTCGCTGAACCAGGTGGCCACGGGCAGCGTGCGGCCCAAGGCCCCTTCCGAGCGGCGGCAGGCAGGCCGCTCCGTGCCCCGCCTGGACCTGCCGGGGAAGATTGCCGGTGAGGCGAGCTTCGTGCAGGACTACCGGCCCGCCAACCTCGTCCACGGCCGCGTCGTCCGCGCGCCCTCCTACGGCGCGTCGCTCGTGTCGGTCGACGTCGCGAAGGTGGAGCGCATGCCGGGCGTGCACAAGGTGGTGCGCGACGGCGACTTCCTGGGCGTCATCGCTGCAAAGGAGTGGCAGGCCATCAAGGCCGCCGCGAGCCTGGCGCAGAGCGCCCGCTGGCGGGAGCGAGCAGCCCTCCCCGTGGACCCGTACACCTGGCTCCTGGAGCAACCGTCCCGCGACATCGTCATCGAGGACGTCGTGCGGGCGACGGACGTCGCGCCCGTGCACACGCATGAGGCGCGCTACCACCGGCCCTACCAGATGCATGCGGCCATTGGCCCGTCGTGCGCGGTGGCGGAGTGGGATGGAGAGCGGCTGACCCTGCACACCCATAGCCAGAGCGTCTTCGAGACCAGCGCGGCCATCGCCCGGATGCTCCAGCTTCCCGTGGAGCGCGTCCATGGCAAGCACCTGCCCGGCTCGGGCTGCTACGGCCACAACGGCGCGGATGACGCCGCCGCGGACGCCGCGCTCCTGGCCCGGGCCCTGCCCCGCCACGCGGTGCGCGTGCAGTGGTCGCGCGAGGACGAACACGCGTGTGAGCCCTATGGCTCCGCGATGGTGATGAAGGTGCGCGCGGGCGTGGACGCGAACGGCGACGTGCTCGACTGGGACTACGCGCTCTGGTCCACACCGCACGGCACCCGGCCGGGGGGACACCCGGGAAACCTGCTGGCGGGACGCTCCCTGAAGGAGCCCTTCTCCATGCCCGTGCCGGGGAGCGGTGGACCGCCCAACTACTCCGCCGACCGGAACGCCATTCCGCTCTATGACTTCCCGGGCCGGCGGGTGACCACCCACTTCGTCGCGAAGATGCCCGTGCGCGTCTCGTCGCTCCGCGGCCTGGGCGCCTACGCCAACGTGTTCGCCATCGAGTCCTTCCTGGACGAGCTGGCCCACGCGGCGAAGGTGGACCCGGTGGCCTTCCGGCTCCGGCAGCTCCAGGACGCGCGGGCCAGGGCCGTCATCGAGAAGGCCGCGGAACGATTCGGCTGGAGCAAGGCCCCTCGCGCGCCCAATCGCGGCCAGGGTATCGGCTTCGCGCGCTACAAGAATCTCGCGAGCTACTGCGCCGTCTGCATGGAGGTGGAGGTGGACGCCCGGACGCAGGCCATCCGGGTGCTGCGCGCGGTGCTGGCGGCCGACGCGGGCGAGGTGGTGAACCCGGACGGCATCGCCAACCAGCTCGAAGGCGGGCTCATCCAGTCCCTGAGCTGGACCCTGAAGGAAGCCGTCCGCTACGACGCCCGGCGCATCACCTCCCGGGACTGGAGCACCTACCCCATCCTCACCTTCTCGGAAGTCCCGCCGGTCGAGGTCGTGCTCATCGAACGCCCCGGCGAGCCCTTCCTCGGTGTGGGTGAGGCCTCGCAGGGCCCCTCGGCGGCCGCGCTGGGCAACGCCGTCTTCGACGCGACAGGCGTCCGGCTGCGAGAGCTGCCCCTGACGCCGGAGCGGCTGGCCAGGGCCCGCGCGGCGCGCTGAGCCCGTCCGCCGGGCGGGAGGCCACGCCGCCCCGCGCGTCCCTGGCTCCGATGACACATCTGGTCGACGTGCGCGCCGTTCCATGGGAGGGTGCGCCCGCAGACGAAGGGTGCGGCGATGCCCGCCGCAGGAACACGGATGGTCGGGCCGCCATCCCAGCCGGTGACACCACCGGTGGGGATTGCGCATGTCGACCGCCTCTGCTCCGGGGAATGCCCCCCTTCCGCCCGCCCCTCCCGAGGCCTGGGAGCCGCTGCTTCGCCTGTCCCGGCTCGCGAGCCGGCCGCTCGAGCGCTTCCTCCGCATCGAAGCCGCCAGCGGCATCCTGCTGCTCGTCGCGGCGGCCATCGCGCTCATCTGGGCGAACTCGCCCTGGGCGGAGAGCTACGCGCACTTCTGGCACACGCCGCTGGGCATCCGCGTGGGCGACTTCACCTTCGAGCGCAGCCTGGAGTGGGTCGTCAACGACGGGTTGATGGTCATCTTCTTCTTCGTCGTGGGGATGGAGATTCGCCGGGAGATTCACCATGGCGAGCTGTCCGAGTGGCGCCGCGCCGCGCTCCCCGCCGCGGCGGCCCTGGGCGGAATGCTCGCGCCAGCCGCCATCTACCTCTTCTTCGCGAACGAGGCCGACACGCGCTCCGGCTGGGGCGTCCCCATGGCGACGGACATCGCGTTCGCGGTGGGCATCCTCACCCTGCTCGGCAGCCGGGTGCCTCCGGCCCTGCGCGTGCTGCTGCTAGCGCTCGCCGTCATCGACGACCTGGGCGCCATCATCGTCATCGCCCTGTTCTACTCGTCGGGCGTGTCCGTCACCGGGCTGCTCGTCGCCGCGCTCGGGTTCCTCGGCGTCTTCGCGATGCAGCGCTTCGGGGTCCGCTCGAGGCTGGCCTATGTCGTCCCGTCGCTCGTGGCCTGGGCGGGCATCTATACCGCGGGGATTCATCCCACGATTGCCGGCGTCATCGTCGGCCTCGCCACGCCGGTGCGCGCCTGGCTGGGCACGGACGGCTTCATCGCGGACACACGCAAGGAGCTCGAGCACCTCGCCCACTCGCCACCGGAGTCCCTCACGTCACACCACCTCGCGGAGACGCTGCGGCGGGTCAACCTCGCGCGCCGGGAGGCCATGTCTCCCTCGGAGAGCCTGATTGCCACGCTCCACCCCTGGGTGGCGTTCGTCATCATGCCGGTGTTCGCGCTCGCCAACGCGGGCGTGTCGATTTCGAGCGGGCCGCTGGACAGCGCGTCCTGGACGGTGGTGACGGCCGTGGCGGCGGGGCTCATGCTGGGCAAGCCCCTGGGTGTGCTCGCGGCGTGCTGGCTGACGCTGCGCCTGAAGCTCGGGACGCTGCCCCAGGGCCTGGGCATGCGGGAGCTGATGGTGCTGGGCGTGGTCGCCGGCATCGGCTTCACCATGGCCCTGTTCATCGCGCAGCTCGCCTTCACGGACGCGAGGCTGCTTGCCGCCGCGAAGCTGGGCGTTCTGGCCGCGAGCGGAGCCACGGCCGTACTGGGCCTCGTCCTGGGCCGGTGGTTGCTCACCGAGTCGCCGCGGCCCGGCGCCGCGAAGTCCGCGGACGAGGCGGAGAGCTCGACGGCGATGTGACGTCGCCCAGCCTTTCGCTCAGGAAGTCGACGAACACGCGCGTCTTCATCGGCAGGAAGCGCGCGTGCGGGTACACCGCCCAGACCCAGCTATCCGCCGCGCGCCACGCGGGCAGCACCTCGACCAGGCGGCCCGCCTCCAGGTCCGCGCCCATCACGAAGTCCGCGAGCAGCGTGATGCCACAACCGCCGAGCGCGGCCTGCCGGAGCGCCTCGGCATTGTCGACGCGGAGCCACGGCTCCACGGGCACCTGGGTCCGCCGTCCGCCTCTCAGCAGGACCCAGGGGACTTCCTTCATCTGCGGTGCGAACTGCAGGCAGGCATGCCCGCGGAGGTCGGCCGGCGTGCGCGGGGTCCCCTTGCGCTGCAGGTAGTCGGGGGACGCGCACAGCCGGCGGCGGTTCAACGCCAGGCGGCGTGCCACGTAGTCGCCGCTGCGGAGGTCGCCAATCCGCACGCCCACGTCGATGCGCTGCTCGACCAGGTCGGTGTAGCGGTCCTCCATCGTCACTTCCAGCCGGAGCAGCGGATAGCGGCGCATGAACTCCGGCAGCAGCGGCGCGACCCGAAGCTGGCCATAAAGGTTGGGCAGGGCGACCCGCAGCAGGCCACGCGGCTGCGAGGAGAACGCGGACACCGCCGCGTCCGCCTCGTCCGCGCGCGCCAGCACGTCGAGGCAGCGCTCCAGGTACAGCGCGCCCACCTCGGTGAGCGCGACACACCGGGTGGTCCGCTGCAACAGCCGGCAGCCGAGCGCCCGCTCCAGCTGCGCGATACGGCGGCTGAGCGCGGAAGCGCTGAGCCCCAGCTCGTCCGCGGCGGCGACGAAGCTGTGCCGGGTCGCGACGGAAACGAAGGCGCGCATGCCGCCGAGGCGGTCGGTGTCGAGCAACGGCATTGCTGCACCGTACGCAACATTCTGATGCGTTTCATCCCGATTGTCCCCGGAGCCGCGGCGGGCCAGCTTCAGCGCCAGTTCCAACGAGGAGCTCCGCACCATGCCCGATACATCCCCCTCCTCCCGTGACGCCGCCAACGGACGTGTCCATGGCGGCCCTCCGTCGTGGAATGCCCGGCGCCACCTGTGCGCATCCGGGCTGGCCCTGCTGCTGCTCTCACCGCTCGCGAGCATGGCGCGGGACGGAGCCAGGCCGGCCGCGCGCGCCGCGAACGAGGACGCCGTCCACCAACTCGCTGTCGCGGCGGGCTTCATGGCGGGCGTGCATGAGGGCCCCACGCGCTTCGGCGAGCTGCTGCGGCTCGGAGACTTCGGCACCGGCGCGCTCAGCCCCACGGACGGAGAGGTCATCATCCTCGACGGCGTCGTCTGGCATGCCGACGTCAAGGGCCGGTTGCGGCGCCTGCCGGAAGACGCGCGCACGCCATTCACCACCCTCAAGCGCTTCGTTCCGGACCGGCAGCTCACGCTTCCCGCCGTCAGTGACTTCGGCGCCTTCGCGCGGGAGCTGGACGCGCGGCTCGGCTCGCGGAATCACTTCCACGCCGTGCGCATCGACGGCCGGTTCCAGCACCTGAAGCTGCGCAGCGTGCCGCGCCAGCGACCGCCCTACCCCTCCATGCAGGCGCTCCTCGCGCAGCAGCACGTCTTCGACGCCAACGACGTCACTGGCACCCTGGTGGGCTTCCGCTTTCCCACCTATGTGGCCGGGGTCATCATGCCGGGTTGGCACTTCCACTTCGTGGACGCGGACCGGAAGCTGGGAGGTCATGTCCTGGACGTGCGCGCCAGCCCGCTCACCGCCCAGCTCGACAGCAGCCGGACCTTGTCGCTGCTCCTGCCAGACGACCCGCTGTTCAACGCCGCCCCCATCGACGAAGCGCAGTCCGCGCCCGCGGCAGCGGGCCCCGGGGAGCCGGACTTTCTCCGTGACCTCGATGCGGCGACCCTGGCCGTCATCTCCGATGGCGACTTCGTCGGTCACTCCTACGCCTCCGGGAGACTGGCCGACTCGGCCGACGGGCACCGCGACCTGCTCACGCTCGTCCGGCTCGGGGAGGGCGGCGCGAGCCGTTCACACGTCGAGGTCTCCAACTCCGTCACCTCCGCGCCGGAAGCCCTGGCCCTCACGCCTGACGGAGGGACGGCCTTCGTGATTGAGCGCCTGGGCCAGCGTCCCCACGGTGCGCAGCAGGTGCGTGAGCTGCCGCCCGGCGCCCGGCTCTCCGCCGTGGACCTGCGCGGCGCCCCGCGTGTCGCGGCGACGACGCAGATGCGCGCGTTCCCCGAGGCCCTGGCGGTCCACCCCGAGGGGCGCTGGGTGGCGGTGCTGTCGAACGACGAAGAAGCCGCGTGGCTGCAGCTCGTGGCATACGGCCCGAAGGGCTTCGGCGCCGTCTCCCGCTGGCCGCTCCACACGCTGGGCGTTCGCGGCGAGAAGGCCAAGGCGCGTCACGGCATCACCGCGACCAACGTGCAATGGCACCCCTCCGGCCGATATCTGGCGGTCAATGTGAACACCCTGGACCGGGTGGTCTTCCTGGAGCTCACGGCTGGCACCAACGCTGTCCCCCAGGTACGCCCATGGGGCGAGCCCGTGCGCGTGGGCAAGGACCCGTTCGTCGGCCGCTTCACGCCCGACGGACGCCACTACCTCACCTCCAACTGGGGGCGGGACTTCTCCGCGACGACGCTGGAGGGCCGCATCCCCACGACGCCGTCGAGCCTCTCCGTGATTCGGCTGGCGCCCGTCGGCACGGCGGGAAAGGCCGCGCGTCACCAGCGCATCGGTGAAGACGTCCTCACGGGACTGTCGGCGGAGGGACTCGCCATCAGTCCGGATGGCCTGCGGGTCGCGACCGTCAACATGCGTGGCACGGCGTTCCCACGGAACTCCCCTCGATTTCATCGCGACGCCAGCGTCACCCTGCTCGCGTTCAGCCCGGGCGATGGACGCCTGCGCAAGCTGGGCGACTACCCGTTCGAAGGCGTGCTCCCCGAAGGCGGCACCTTCGACAAGAGCGGCCGACACTTCCTGGTCAGTGTCTTCCAGCAGCAGGAGGGACAGCCGCCCGGCGGTGGCATCGAGATCTTCCGCGTCACCTCGGGGGACGACGAAGCGCCAGCACTGCGGCACCTCGGGCGCCTGCCCGTCCCCCACGGCGCGCATCACGTCGAGGTGCGCTGAACCGCGCCGGCGCAGGCATGACGCATGTGTCCGTGGCCATGCCTTCCCGGCGTGAACCGGCTGACCCGCGGACATGCTCCCAGGTAGCGACGCACGCGGAGCTCGGGCAGGATTCCGGGCACATCCGGTGTGGACAAGGGAGGACGCTGCGATGCGAACGGCGATGAAGTGCGTGAGCCTGCTGTGGCTCGTTCTGGGATGCGCGTGCGCAAGCACCCGCTCCGTCGTCCAGGAGGCCGTGCCTCCGAACCAGACCTTCACGCTCGAGTCCGCGAAGCTGAAGGAGACGCGCCGCATCACCGTCTACCTGCCACCGGGCTATGAGGCGTCGGCGGAGACACGCTTCCCGGTGCTCTACATGCCCGATGGCGGGCTGCAGGAGGACTTCCCGCACGTGGCCACCACCGTCGACTCGGCCATCCGCGCCGGTGAGCTTCGGCCACTCGTGGTGGTGGGAATCGAGAACACCGTGCGGCGCCGGGACCTGACGGGCCCGACGTCGGTGCCTTCGGACCTGGAGGTGGCGCCCGTCATCGGAGGCTCGGCGGCATTCCGCGCCTTCATTCAGGACGAGCTGATACCGGAGGTCCAACGCCGGTATCGCGTCACGGAAGAGCGGGCCATCATCGGCGAGTCGCTCGCGGGGCTCTTCATTGTCGAGACCTTCTTCCTCCAGCCCGAGCTGTTCGACACGTACCTCGCGCTGAGCCCCAGCCTCTGGTGGAACGCGGAGTCCCTGGTGCAGGAGGCGGGCGAAAGGCTCGCGGCCCGGCCGGACCTGCGCGCCGGGCTCTACGTATCCTCCGCCGATGAGGAGAACATCATTCCCGCCGTGGCGCGGTTGAAGGACGTGCTCCGCGAGCACGCGCCCGCCGGTCTGAAGTGGGAGGTCGAGCCCCGGCCCGACCTGCGCCACGACAACATCTACCGGATGAGCTCGCCCAGCGTGCTGCGCAAGTGGCTGCCTCCCGTTGCAGCCGCCGGCGCCGCGCAGTGAACGAGGGGGACCGCCACGTGCCGCGCGGACGCCCTGGGGCTCCACGCGGCACGCGCTCTCCGTTCGCTAGTGCTGCGGCGGCATCTGGTTCGGGTCCATCCAGGCCACCTCCCAGTGGTGACCGTCCGGGTCGTAGAAGCTGCCGCCGTACATGAAGCCGAGGTCCATGGCGTCGGCCGCGGGAGAGCCGCCGTTGGCCAGCGCGGTCTTCACCATCTCGTCGACCTCTTCGCGGCTGTTGGCCGACAGCGCGTAGGTGCCGGCCGTGCTCTGGGTGGCATCATGCAGCGGCTTCTTGATGAACTCCTTGAAGCGGTCGTCCGTGAGGAGCATCACGAACGCGTCCTCACCCACCACCATGCAGGTGGCCTTGTCGTCGGTGAAGTCCTTGTTGAACTCGAAGCCGAGCTTGGTGAAGAAGTCGACCGAACGCTTCAGGTCGGCCACAGGCAGGTTGAGGAAGAGCTTGCGGGGACGGCTGACCTTCATGTGCGCCTCCAGGGCAGGTGGGTTTCGAAGGCTTAGACTGCCCGGCCGGCCCGAAATCATCGGTCCTTTTTCAGAAAGATTTTCCCGCCCCGCCTACCGGGGGAGCTCCAGGGGAAGGCCGAAGCGCGGGAACAACACCTTCGTGTCGAGGAAGTGGGTCATTGCCGCGATGCGTCCACCGGACAACTCCAGGACGATGAGCGACCACGGCGTGAAGGGCCCGTCGTCACTGCTCGCGTGGTACTGGCCATAGGCGGGTGAGCCACAGGCCTCGGTCCGCACCAGCCGGGAGCCCCTGCAGACCGCCCCTCTCCCCAGGAACCAGCCACGAATGGATTCGTGCCCCTGGAGCCACAGCGTGTAGGGAGGCATGGACAGGGTGACCTCCTCGTGGAGCAGCGCGGTGAAGGCGTCCATGTCGTAGCGCTCGAACGCGTCCACGTAACGGTCCAGCAACGCCGCCTGGGCGTCGGACTGGGGTGCCTGGAAGTCGGAGTCATCCAGCCCCAGGTCCGACAAGGTCGCCCGGGCACGCTGAAGCGCGCTGTTGACCGAGGCCACCGACGTCTCCAGCGTCTCGGCGACTTCGGTGGCCGGCCAGCCCAGGACCTCGGCCAGCAGGAGCACCGCGCGCTGCTTCGGCGGCAGGTGCTGGAGCGCCGCGAGGAACGCGAGCCGGATGCTCTGTCGCAGCGACACCTGCTCGGAAGGGTCCACGTCCGACGGCACGGCCAGCGCGTCCGGAATGGGCTCAATCCAGCTGTTCGCGGGCAGCGGCGTCAGCGGCCCGTCGATGGAGTACGCGGGGCCCAGCTCCATGGGCCGCGCGCGGCGCCCGCTCGCCGACAAGGCGTCCATGCAAACGCGGGTGGCGATGGTGTACAGCCAGGTCCGTACCGACGAGCGCCCCTCGAACCGGTCCATCGCGCGCCAGGCGCGGACCATCGTCTCCTGGACCGCGTCGTCCGCCTCCGAGATGGACCCCAGCATGCGGTAGCAATGGCCGACGAGCGCCGTGCGATGCTCCTCGAAGCCGAACACCCGATTCCTCGAATCCGGAAGGTCCTTCATCGCGGGATGTCTATCAGCCCCGCCAGGTCGTGTCAGGGACTCGGGCAGGCCGCGCCCGTGTCAATCCACGCGCGGATGAGCTCACCCAACGCACGCTGCGTCCCTGGCACGGGCTCCAGGCCAGGGCCGGGGTCCCAGCCCCAGCCCACCAGGACGTCCTCCGCCATGTGGTGATGCAGCGCCTCCAGGGACTTGCCTCCATTGCGCGCGGGGTCCTTGAGCTGCTCGCAGATCGCTCCCAGCGGCACGCCGACCCAGGCCATCTCCGCGGGCGCCAGCGCCCACTTCGGGTTTCCCGGGACGCTCCGCAGCGACGTGCCCACCAGCGGGGTGTTCCGCGCCTGGTGACACGCGGTGCATGGCAGCGCTGGCGTTCCATGCCCCGATGGCCCGCCCGACACCGCGGGGACGTGCGGGCGCTGGTCCATGCCCTGCCGGGGCACGCCATCGGCGGGATGGCAGTTGACGCACCGTGGGTGCGTTATCACACGCCCCGCTTCGACGAAGAGCGCGACCGAGCGCTGCTGCGTGTCCACGATGGAATCGAACGCGGACACGGGCCGGAGCGACGTGCCCGCGTCCTGCGCCGCCTGCGACTCCGAGACCTCCGGAGCGCTCTTGGTGGACTTGCAGCCCAGTCCCGCAACGACAGCGCCCACCAGGATGACGAGCCCAGGGTGTCTCATTCGCGCTCCAGCTCTCTCAGGACGGCCTCCGCGGCGCGCCGTCCCGAGGTCAGCGCACCGTCGATGGAGGCATTGTCGCGGTGGTCTCCACAAACGAAAAGCCCTGGCGACAGCCGCACCGGCCGGCGGGGTGGCTCCAGCACCTCAGGAGGCTGCGCGGGCAGCGCGAGCGGAAGCGCATAGGTCCGCAGGTGCCGCCACGCGGACACGGCCGAGCCGAACCAGCCCGTCAGCTCCGCGCGCACCTCCGCTTGCAGCGTGTCCAGGTCCGGCGTGGCGCCGACGACGGACACGGACACGAGCGCCTGTCCCCGCGGCGCATACGACGGAGCCACCTCGCTCATCACCGCCACGTTGTTCACCCGGCCCCGCCCCTCGCCGTTGAGCAGCAGCCAGGGGCCCTCCACGGGCGGCTCGGGCGCGGCGAAGTAGAGGCACGTCACCCGGTTCATCACCGGCGGCACCATGCCTGGGAGCAGCCCCACCGCGCTCGCCGGGTCCGTGGCCACGACCACGGCCTTCGCGCCAATCATCTCCCCATCCGCCAGACGCACGCGGTGGCCCCACACGTCGGCCACGGGCGCGCACATCCGCAACATGCCCGGCGGAAGCTTCGCCGACAGCTGCGCTGGAATGGCGCCCATCCCCGACTCCGGCACCGCCGCGTACCCGGTGGAGAACATGCGGAAGACGAACTCCAGGAAGCGGCTGGACGTGGACAGCTCCCGCTCCAGGAAGATGCCCGCGAAGAAGGGCCGCAGGAACGACTCGCGCATGGCCTCCGTGAAGCCCAGCTCCTGCAGGTAGCGCCGAGACGTACGCGAGGGGCGCTGCCACACGTCCTCCACCTCGCCGGAGATGGCCAGCTGGCGCAGCTCCAGGACACGCAGCTTGTCCCCGAAACTGCCCACCGGGGCGAACAGGTGTGCCAGCGCATCCACCGGCCTGCGCAACGGGTCCGCCACCGTGTGCAGCTTGCCACCCCGCCACACCCTGGCACCGGGGATGAACCGGCGCAGCGACAGCGCCCCCAGGTCCAGGATGCGTTGTCCTTCCGGATATGCGGACAGGTACACCTGGAAGCCTCTGTCTAGCAGGAAGCCCTCATGGACATCCGTGCGAACCCTGCCCCCCGGTGCATCGCTTCCCTCTAGCAGCAGCACCTTCACCCGTGACGCGACGAGCGCCCGCGCGCACGCCAGCCCCGCGAGTCCCGCACCGACGACGATGACCTCCGGATTCGCCACGCACGCGCCTCCCACATTCCACTCAAGAAAAGCGCCCACGCTCGCTTGATAAGCGTGGGAGTCGCAAGGGAGACTTGGATGCGGTTGCGGGCAACCGACACTTGATGCAGAACCAACCACGGTTGCCCGTCAGACGCGCGCAACCCGGCGCCGGAATGTTCCCGGCCCACGACTTCCCTCGGAGAAAGAGAAAGCAGGTACCCCCATGTTGATCGTGATGCGACCGGACGCGACGGCCCAGGACATCGAGCGTGTGAACGACGAGATCCGCCGTCGTGGCTGGCAACCGCACGCGATTCCAGGGGGCACTCGCACGGCCGTTGGCATCACCGGGAACCCGGGCGCGGTCGAGCCCGAGCCTTTCCGCGTGCTCCCTGGCGTCGCCGACGCCGTGGCCATCTCGCAGCCGTTCAAGCTCGTCAGCCGCGAGGTGAAGCCGGACGACACGCAGCTGCGCGTGGGTGACCTGACGATTGGCGGCGCGGCCTTCCACGTGATTGCCGGCCCCTGCTCCGTCGAGTCGCGCGAGCAGATTCTCTCCACGGCCCACGCGGTGAAGAAGGCGGGCGCCACCATGCTGCGCGGTGGCGCGTTCAAGCCGCGCACCAGCCCCTATGAGTTCCAGGGCCTCAAGGGTGACGGCCTCGCGCTGCTGGCCGAGGCGCGCCAGGAGACGGGCCTGCTCGTCACCACCGAGGTGAAGGACACCGCGACGCTCCAGGCCGTGGCGGACGCCACGGACATCCTCCAGATTGGCGCGCGCAACATGCAGAACTTCAGCCTGCTGGAGGCCGTGGGCGAGCTGCGCAAGCCCGTGCTGCTCAAGCGGGGCATGAGCGCCACCCTCAAGGAGCTGCTGATGGCGGCCGAGTACATCGTCGCCCGCGGCAACACCCAGGTCATCCTCTGCGAGCGCGGCATCCGCACCTTCGAGACGATGACGCGCAACACGCTGGACCTGAACGCGGTGCCCATGCTGAAGGCGCTCTCGCACCTGCCCGTCTTCGTGGACCCGTCGCACGGCATCGGCGTGCGCAAGGCGGTGCCGGCGATGATGCGCGCGGCGACGGCGGTGGGCGCGGACGGCATCATCGTCGAGGTGCACCCCGACCCGCCGCGCGCGAAGTCGGACGGCGCCCAGTCGCTGGACTTCTCCGAGTTCGAGAAGGCCATGAACGAGGTCCGCGCCATTGCCCAGGCAATGGGTCGCGAAGTGGTCAGGCTGGGATAGGCCATGACACTCAAGGAAGCGCTGGGCAAGGTGGTGGGCCGGCGCGACCTCACCCGTGAGGAGATGACCCACGTCATGGGTCTGATGCTCGCGGGAGAGGCTTCGCCTGCCCAGGTGGGCGCGCTGGCGACGGCGCTGAAGATGAAGGGTGAGACGGAGGATGAAATCCTCGGCGCGGCGGAGGCCATGCGGGCCTGCGCGGCGAAGCTGTTCCCCCGCGCGGAGGTGGTGCTGGACACCTGCGGCACGGGCGGAGATGGCGCGCACACCTTCAACATCTCCACCGCGGTGGCCTTCGTGGCCGCCGGGGCTGGGGTGACGGTGGCCAAGCATGGCAACCGCGCGGTCTCCAGTCGCTGTGGCAGCGCGGACGTGCTGGCGGCGCTGGGCGTCTCCATGGAGCGTCCGCACGAGCGCGTGGCGCGGGACATCGACGAACACGGCGTGGGCTTCCTCTTCGCGCCCTCGCACCACGGGGCCCTGCGGCACGTGGCGCAGGCGCGGCGGGACATGGGGTTCCACAGCGTGTTCAACCTGCTGGGGCCGCTGACGAACCCCGCCGGGGCGCGCTACCAGCTCCTGGGGACCTTCGACGGCAGGCGCGTGGAGCAGACGGCGCGCGTGCTGGGCCGGCTCGGCAGCCGCCGCGCGTGGGTGGTGCACGGCCACGACGGGCTGGACGAAATCTCCCCGTGCGGCGCCACCGAGGTCGCGGAGCTGCGCGAGGACGGCACCGTCCACACCTTCACGGTGTCTCCCGCGGACGCCGGACTGGAGGTGGTGCCTCGCGAGGCCATCGCGGGTGGCGACGCGGAGGAGAACGCGCAGCGGCTGCGCGCGCTGCTGGACGGCGAGCGCTCCGGGCTGCGCACGGCGGTGCTGCTCAACGCGGCGGCGGCGCTGGTCGTCGTGGGGTTGGCCACGGACCTGCCCGACGGCGTGCGCAAGGCGGAGCACGCCATCGACTCCGGCGCGGCGCGAGGCAAGCTGTCGGCCCTCATTGATGGGACCTTGTCATGAGGACGGCGTCGCATGATTGCGCGGCGGCGGCACCGCTCGACGTGCCAGCGCGCAGCGCCAGGTGCTGCCGCCACGGCATCAGGGCGGCAGCGTGGGACAGCGCGGCGGAGCCGCACGGGTGGGAATCCCCCACCGAGGGAGTCGTTTCGTGAGCACGACATCGAACGGCGGCGCGGCGCCAGGAACGCTGGACCGCATCATGGCGCGCAAACGCCAGGAACTGGCCGCACGCCCTCCCATGGCGCCTCGGACGCGGCCCGCGCCCCGTGACTTCGCGCAGGCGCTGGTGACGCACCGTTCAGGACGGCCCCTGAGCGTCATCGCCGAAGTGAAGCGCAAGAGCCCGTCTGGTGGCGCGTTCCCTCATGCCGACGTGGTGGCGGTGGCCCGGGCCTACGAGGCCGCGGGCGCCAGCGCCATCAGCGTGCTGACGGACGGGCCGGACTTCGGCGGGAGCCTGGAGGACCTCGTGGCCGTGCGGGCGGCGGTGTCGCTGCCCGTGCTGCGCAAGGACTTCCTGGTGGCGGCACGGGAGGTGGAGGAGAGCGCGCAGTGGGGAGCGGACGCGGTGCTGCTCATCGCCGACGCGCTGGAGGATGGTGAGCTGCGGGAGATGGTCGCCACGGCGAAAGCAGTGGGCGTGGCCGCGCTGGTGGAGGCGCACACGGAGGCGCACGCGGAGCGGGCGCTGGGCGCGGGTGCGAAGCTGGTGGGCATCAACAACCGCAACCTCGCCACGCTGAAGACGGACACGGGCACGGCGCTGCGAGTCATTCCCAGGCTCCGCTCCCGGGCCCGGGTGCTGGTGGCGGAGAGCGGCCTCAAGTCCCTCGCGGACCTGGTGGCGGCGCAGGAGGCGGGCGCCGACGCCGTCCTGGTGGGCGAGTCCCTGCTGCGCGAGTCTGACCCCGGGCACGCGCTGCGACGGCTGCTCGGAGCGAAGGACGCGGCCCCATGAGCGTTCGCGTGAAGGTGTGCGGCGTCACGCGCCTGTCCGACGCGGTGGCCGCGTGGGAGGCGGGCGTGGATGCGCTGGGCCTCAACTTCTACCCGAAGTCCCCTCGCTACCTGGACCTCTCCACGGCGGCGGCCCTGTCGCGCACGCGGCCTCCGCTGGGGGCGGTGCTGGGGGTGTTCGTCAACGCCTCGCCGGAGGACATCCGGGAGCACGTGCGCGCCTGTGGCCTCACGGCCGTGCAGCTCCATGGGGACGAGCCCCCGGAAGCGTGCTCGGGGTACGGCGTGCCGGTCATCAAGGCGCTTCGTGTCACCGGGCCGGAAGACGTGGCCCGGGCCCGGACGTATGTGGGCGTGGGGGATGTGGCGGGGCTGCTGCTGGACGGCGCGGCTCCCGGGTACGGCGGTGGAGGCGTGGGCTTCGACTGGTCGCTGGTTGCGGGGCTCGCCGGAAGCGGCGTGCCCGTGCTGGTGGCCGGCGGTTTGAAGCCCTCCAACGTGGCCGAGGCGGTGCGTGCGACACGGCCGTACGGCGTGGATGTGGCCAGCGGGGTGGAGTCCGCCCCCGGCATCAAGGACGTGGACGCCGTGCGCGCCTTCGTGCGCGCCGCGAAGTCCATCAACCTCTGGGAGTGACTGTCATGAGTACGGAGACTGCCGCCGGCCGCTTCGGGCGCTACGGCGGGCGCTACGTGCCGGAGACGCTGGTGCCGGCGCTGCTGGAGCTGGAAGAGGCCTATGCCGCCGCGAGCGCGGACCCGGCGTTTGGCGAGGAAGTCACCCGCGTGCTGCGCGAGTTCGTGGGCCGCCCCACCACGCTGACGCCCGCGCGGCGCCTCACGGAGGCCTGGGGCGGCGCGAATGTGTGGCTCAAGCGCGAGGACCTGGCGCACACCGGCGCGCACAAAATCAACAACACCGTGGGGCAGGTGCTCCTCGCGAAGCGCATGGGCAAGCAGCGCGTCATCGCGGAGACGGGCGCGGGCCAGCACGGCGTCGCGACGGCCACCGCGTGTGCCCTCTTCGGCCTGCCCTGCGAGGTGTACATGGGCGCTCTGGACGTGGAGCGGCAGGCGCTCAACGTCTTCCGCATGCGCGCCCTGGGCGCGGTGGTGCGGCCGGTGGAGTCCGGCTCACGCACGCTGAAGGACGCGATGAACGAGGCCATGCGCACCTGGGTGTCGCAGGTGGCGGACACGCACTACGTCATCGGCAGCGCGGCGGGTCCGCACCCCTACCCGACGGTGGTCCGTGACTTCCAGTCCGTCATCGGCCGCGAGCTGCGCACGCAGGCCCAGGCGGCCTTCGGAGGCCTGCCGGATGCCATCATCGCGTGCGTGGGCGGCGGCTCGAATGCCATTGGCGTGCTGCACCCGTTCATCGGTGACGCGAGCGTGCGGCTGGTGGGCGTGGAGGCCGGAGGTCACGGGCTGGACTCGAAGCAGCACGGCGCTTCGCTCACGCTGGGGACGGAGGGCGTGCTGCACGGCTCGCGCTCGCTGGTGCTCCAGGACGAGGACGGCCAGATTCAGGAGGCGCACAGCATCTCCGCGGGCCTGGACTACCCGGGCGTGGGGCCGGAGCTGGCGCACCTGGCGAAGACGGGGCGCATGGAGGTGCGCACCGCCACCGACGACGAGGCGCTGGCGGCCTTCTACGAGGTGGCGCGCCTGGAGGGCATCCTCCCCGCGCTGGAGACATCCCATGCCTTCGCGCGCGGCCGGGAGCTGGCGCGCGAATTGGGCGCGGGCAAGCACCTGGTCATCAACTGCTCGGGCCGCGGAGACAAGGACGTGGCGACGATTTCCGCGCGGGGCGTGCCTCCGCCGGTGGGGGTGAAGGCGTGAGCGGCGAGATTGCGCGGGCGTTCGCCCAGGCGAAGGCGCGGGGCGAAGGCGTGCTGGTGGCCTACGCCATGGCGGGAGACCCGGACCTGCCCCGTTCGGTGGACGTGTTCGCCGCGCTGGTGGAAGGCGGCGCGGACATCCTGGAGCTGGGTGTGGCCTTCAGCGACCCCATCGCGGACGGTCCCGTCATCCAGGGCGCGGCGGAGCGGGCGCTCAAGGCCGGCTCCACGCTCAAGCGCGTGCTGGACGAGGTGGTGCCCGCGGTGCGCCAGCGCTGCCCCCAGACGCCGCTGGTCATCATGACCTACGTCAACGTCATCATGGCCATGGGCGAGGCGCGCTTCGCGAAGCTCGCCCGCGAGCGAGGCGTGTCCGGGACCATCCTCCCCGACCTGCCGCCCGAGGAGAGCGCGGGGCTGCGCGCCACCTTCGACGCCGAGGGCATCGACCTGATTCCGCTGTGTGCGCCCACAACGCCTCCGGCGCGTGCGCAGGCCATCGCGAAGGAAGGACGCGGCTTCGTCTATTGCGTGTCCGTGTCGGGCGTGACGGGCATGCGCGCGGAGCTGCCGCCAGACCTTTCGCAGCGGTTGGACTTGGTGCGCAAGGCCGCCCCCGTGCCCGTGGTGGCAGGCTTTGGCATCTCCACGGCGGAACAGGCGCGCACGCTCTCTGCGCATGCGGATGGCGTCGTGGTGGGCAGCGCGTTGGTGCGTGCGGCACACACGGAGAGTCCCACCGCAGCGAAGATACTCTGCGCCGACATCAAGCGCGGGCTGCGGCGCTAAGCGCCGCGTGGGAATTCCCGTAGCGCAATATTCAGGGATTTCGCCTCACCCCGTATAAGCACTCCGGAACTCTGCGGACGCCCGCATCGAGCGGGCATGTCCGTAAGGCCATTCTTCCGGAGAGCGTATGCAACAACGGCGAACGCCATCATGGTGCAGTACGGCCCTGCTGACTGCGGGGCTGCTGCTAGGACTGGGCTGTGGGGGTAACACCGCACCCACGGTCAACGAACACCCCAGGAGTCAGTCCCAGAGCAATGGGTTCGGCCCCGACCTCGTGATTCGAGAGCTGCGCGGCCCCGTCAGCATTCGGTTCGGTGAATCCTTCACCACCACCGTGAGGGTCTGCAACGAAGGCACCGCCTCTACACAAGGTGCCTTCGGCACCATCCTTCTGGACTTGTACCTGTCAGCTGATGACACGCTGTCCTGGCCCGACCCCAGCCAACCTCCGCCTACGGACCAGATACAGCTTGGCGCGCTCGACATCCCAACGCTGGAAGCCGGCCAATGCGCGACGCGAGGATTCACTGCCACCGCGACGGCGCCCAGTGTTCCTCTTGACGGCCTCTACTATCTGGGCGCCATCGTCGATGCGCAGGAGGCACTCATCGAACTGCAGGAGGACAACAACATGGGTTTACAGCCGATGGGAGTTGGCCACCTGCCCGACGTCGTCATCACCGAAATTCGTGGCCCTGACAACATACGAAGTGGCGACGTCTTCGACCACTCCGTCAAGGTATGCAACCAGGGCACCCAGGTGTCTTCACCGGGCATCGTAGACATCTATCTATCTGTGGACGATAGCGTCTCTCCAACTGCACCTGGGACTCCTCCGTCCACAAGCCAGGTTCTCCTTGACTCCATCGAAGTGCCCGGCCTCAACCCCGGCCACTGCACCCTTCGCCACGTAGAATCCATCGCGACGGTTCCGGCTGACACGGTCCCAAACCAACCGCTCTACCTGGGCGCCATCGCAGACGCCCAACAGGCCTCCGTGGAACTACGCGAAGACAACAACGCCTTCGTCAGCGGTCCCATGGGCGAGGGAGAAGGACCGGACCTCGTCGTCACCTCGTTGGTCGCGCCCCGAAACGTATCGATCTCAGCGCAATTCGCATCCGCCGTGACGGTCTGTAACCAAGGCACGCAGCCTGCGGCGGCCACTCATGTCGAACTGCATGTGTCGACGGACGGCAGCTTTTCCATGCCCGCTTGGCCAAGCCCGCTGCCTGCCAACCAGGAATTCGTGGGGACGGTGAACATCCCTCCGCTGAGCCCTGGCCACTGCGTCACCCGAGACACGACGGCCTATGCAGCACAGCCGGTGGGTTCCCCATACAACAGCGTCTTCCACCTGGCCGCACTGGTTGATCCGTATCAACACATCCCGGAACTGCGTGAAGACAACAACATCTTCATCAGCGGACTCCTTGGCATTGGAGAGCGCCCCGACCTCACCGTCACCGAGCTTAGCGCTCCAAACTACCTGCAGGGTTGGACATACGCGCAGGTCGCGGTCACCATCTGCAATGAAGGCACAAGACCGAGTGGCGACTACGCGTTCCTTGAACTCATTCTCTCCATGTCACCAGCACTGGACATGCGCGATCCATATCCATACGACTCGAGCGCGCAATCGACCGTTGGCGGGGTAGGCATTCCCTCGCTGGAGGTTGGTCAATGCGTCACGCAAGATGTCGAAATATACGCCCTGCCGCCCCAGGACGCGCCTTTGACGCTCGACATCCTCCACCTCGGCGCAATCATTCATACCGAGGGGAGCCATGAAGAGTTGCGCGAGGACAACAACCTCTTCGTGAGTGGGCTCCTAGGGACTGGCGATAAACCAGACCTTGTCATCACATCACTGCAGGCGCCTACCAACGTCAACAGCAACAACATGTTCAGCGTTACAGCCAATGTCTGTAACCAGGGCACGACGGTCTCGGCCCCCACTTCGCTGGAACTCACCCTGTCGACGCACGCGTTCTTGAACGTGCCCGTGTCAGACGGGCCATTCGTAGACCAGGCCCTACAGGCTTCCATTGGGATGATCGACGTACCTCAACTGGGTACAGGAGAATGCAGGGCACTTTCCACGAATGCGCAGGCGTTGAACCTGCCGTGGAGCATCGGGGACTTCGTCTACTACCTCGGCGGCACCATCGATCCGTGGGCATCCCTCCAGGAGTTCCGAAGGGATAACAATACCCTTGTGAGCGGCCGTATTGGAGTAGACGTCGGCCCCGACCTCGTCGTCACCGACGTCGCCGGTCCTGCCAGCACGAGGAGAAATGGCGCATTCACCGCGGAAGTCACGGTATGCAATCAGGGCACCGACATGTCCTCCCCTAGCCAGGCACAGGTGTTCCTCTCCATGGCCCCCCGCCTGCTCACGCCATGGCCGAATGCCCCGAACGCTCCACCTCCACCCGATCAAGCACTTGCCGGTGAACTGGACATCCCCGCCCTGCACGCCGGTCAGTGCTTCACTGGTAAAGCGCCCAGTTCCGCGGCCGTCTCTGTCGACGCAACGAGCACCGCCTTCTACCTGGGAGCCATCGTCGACCCGAATAGCAACATCTGGGAACTGCGCCGGGACAACAACGCCTTCGTAGGCAACCACATCGGAGTGGGGGACGCCTCCGACCTCGTCATCAGCACGCTGACAGGACCTCCCAGTGTGGCGCCGAATGAAACCTTCACCGCCACGGTCAGAGTCTGCAATCAGGGCACCGAAACCGCGGGCCTCGTGCTCATTGATCTGAATCTCTCCACGCGTCCGCACCTTGCGATGCCGGATTGGTATGGCACCGGCTCGCCATTCCCAGACACCCAAATCCCTGTCGGAGGCACAAGCGTTCCGTTCCTGAATGCAGGTAGTTGTGTCACCACCAGCATTACGGCCATCGCGATGCCGCCGTTCGGTGCCACGCCGCACTCACCGCTCTACCTAGGCGCGATCGTCGACCCGATGAGCACCAATGAAGAACTGCGAGAGGACAACAACACGTTCATCAGCGGCCTCATAGGCGTGGGCAACAGACCGGATCTCGTCGTTACCGGCATACAGGCGCCCGCCAACGTGGCGGCCAATGCCTCTTTCTCCACCACGCTCACGGTGTGCAATCAGGGGACGCAACCCTCGAGTTCCTCGTTCGTCGACGTCTACGTCTCATCAACGCCCGAGCTCGCGATGCCTCGGCTGAGTGGACAGGAGCAGTCACTCCCCGCCACGCAATCGCATGCGGGGGGCATGAGCGTCCCCTCACTGAACGTTGGAAGATGCTTCGAAGGTACTGTCATCGGAACTTCCACTCTGCCCTCGGCGGCGTTGCCCGACCAACCACTCTTTGTGGGTGCCATCGTCGATGGGGTGCAACACGAAGAGGAACTACGCGAGGACAACAACTCCTTCGTGAGCGGGCGCATTGGCATCGGCCTGGGTCCCGATCTCGTCATTACTTCCGTCACCGGTCCCGCCAGCGTGTGGCCTAATAGCGACTTCATCGCCACGGTCTCCGTCTGCAATCAGGGCACGCAGGCCTCAGCAAACAACACCCAGGTGGAACTCCATTTCTCCACGGAGCCTCGCCTCGTCATCCCTCCTGAGTACAGCACTCACGGTTCGCTGCCCGCAAACCAAGCCCTCATTAACATCGCAACACTCCCGGCACTAGAGGCAGATGACTGCCTGACGCTGGACGTTCCGGCCTACGCGAATCCACCTCCTGCCGCGCCGGAAGGCAGCGCACTCTATCTGGGAGCTATCGTGGACGTTCATCAACAGA
Organism: Pseudomyxococcus flavus; assembly: GCF_050038885.1. Classification (NCBI taxonomy): domain Bacteria; kingdom Pseudomonadati; phylum Myxococcota; class Myxococcia; order Myxococcales; family Myxococcaceae; genus Pseudomyxococcus; species Pseudomyxococcus flavus. The sequence continues at coordinate 1,642,110 of NZ_CP143624.1, forward strand.
ACGCGGAACTGCGCACAGACAACAACACCTATGTTGGCGGACTTGTCGGCGTTGGAAGCAGGGCCGACCTGGTCATCACCGCAATCACCGGCCCCACAAGCATCCATGCCAACGCCAATTTCCAGGCCAACGTCACCGTGTGCAATCAGGGAACGATGCCTTCAAACGACACGAGGCTGGACATGTACCTCTCCACCACGTCCCAACTCGCCATGCCCACCTGGGGTGGGACAGGAAGCCCCTTCCCTGACTCCCAAAGCTACGTTGGCAACCGCGGCATCGAGCCGCTAGAGCCCGGCGAATGCAAAACGGCTCTCGTTTATGTTCAGGCAGCACCGCCATACGAGGCCCTACCCAACCAGCCACTCTATCTGGGTGCTGCCATTGACGTCTACCAGGACGAGGCCGAACTGAGAGAGGACAACAACACCTTCGTCGGAGATCTCATGGGCGTGGGTAGCCGACCAGACGTGGTCGTCACGTCCATCTCCAGTCCCAGCTCCGCAAGAACGGGCAGTGCATTCACCGCCACGGTGATGGCGTGCAACCATGGCACCACCTCGTCTGGAAGCTTCGATGTGGCGCTCTATCTGTCGAGCAATGACGAACATGACTTCCCGCATCAATACGGGCCAGAAAGTCCCTCCGAGAGCCAAGTACTCATTGGAACCGTTCCGTTCTACAGTCTGGCAGCGGGGCAATGCCTCACACGCAGCGGTTCTGTGAGCGCGACCACGCCTCCGGACTCGGGCCCCACGGGGTTCTTCTACCTGGGAGCCATCGCTGACCCGGGAGAAGCCATGGAGGAGCTGCGCGAGGACAACAACGTCCTTGCGGACCGGCTCATCATGGTGACGCCATAATTACCTGACAGCGGTGCCCGGCCGGGAGGTTCGACGCCCGGCCGGGACGTCCTGCACCGGCGGAATACCTGCGCTGGCGCCAGGGTCGCGGCGCTCCATGATGGGCGCGGCACGCGATGCACAGCACGCCCACAGGTGTGGCGTGCTGTGCATTGGCAGTGCAGCACACACATGATGCCACGCGGCGGCGAAGACTTTCTGCCCCAATATCAAGCGCAGCCTCGGTCTTTCGCATCAGCAGGAATTCAGAGAAATCTGCCCACTCCGTATAGCCTCCGGACCTCCGCGGACGCCCGCATCGGGCGGTGTGTCCGCGGAGTCGTCCATCCGGAGGAAACAATGCTGCAACGGCGAAGGCCGTCTTGGAGCGGTACGTTCCTGCTGACAGCAGGACTGCTGGCAGGAACGGGCTGTGGGAGCAACGCGGACCCCACCCAGCCCGAGCAACTCAGGAGTCAGCCGCAAAGCCGAGGCTTTGGCCCCGACCTCGTCATCAAATCGCTTCAAGGGCCCCCCAGCGTCCGGTCGGGTGAGCCATTCACCGCCACCATCCAGGTCTGCAACGAAGGCACGGCGCCCGCAATCAGTCCCATCGGTCCTGTCCTCCTGGACTTGTACCTGTCCACGGATGACCTGCTCTCTTGGCCCGACCCGAGCCTGCCACCCCCCACGGACCAGGTGCTCCTCACCATCTTCGACCCAGGGCCGCTGGAAGCGGGTCAGTGCGTGACGCGAGCTTTCACCGGGCAGGCCACGATGCCCGGTGGGTCCACGGACGGTACCTACTACCTGGGGGCCATCATCGACGTGCAGCAGCACCTCGTCGAGCTGGACGAGGCCAACAACACCGCGGTGACGGCCCTGGGCATCGGTGATCAGCCCGACCTCGTCATCACGGAGCTGCAGGGCCCCGCGAGCGCCACGTACAGCGGCACGCTCACGTCCACCTTCAAGGTCTGCAACCAGGGCACCGCCCCGTCGACCCTTGGATACGTGGAGCTCTATCTGTCCACGAACGACACACTCTCCCTCCCCGACCCCAGCGCCCCCCCACCCACGGACCGGGCCCTGCTCGGTTGGGTCGAAGTGCCCGAGCTGACGCCGGGGCACTGTGCCATCCGCCAGTCCACCCTCCCCGTGGAGATACCGCCGGACGCAACCCCCTCGCAGCCGCTCTACCTGGGCGCCATCGCCGACGCGTACCAGTTCTCCCAGGAGCTGAACGAGGGCAACAACACCTTCGTGAGTCACGCCGTGGTCCTGGGTCTGGCCTCGGACCTCGTCGTCACGTCGATGCAAGTGCCCACCAACGTCCGGGGGAGCAGTCCTTTCCACGCCTCCGTGAGGGTCTGCAATCAGGGCACGGAACCCGCGCCTTCCAGCGTCGTCGAGCTGCACCTCTCCGCGGACGGCAGCTTCGTCATGCCCGGCCCGGGCGCACCGCCTCCAGACCAGGTCATGGTGGGCCAAACGAATGTGCCGCCGCTGAGCCCCGGCCACTGCGTCACCCGCGGCGTGGAGGGGTTCGCGAGCCTTCCTCCTGGCGTGCCACCGGACAGCACCGTCTTCGTCGCGGCCATCGCCGACACGACGCAAAACACCCAGGAACTGAGCGAAGACAACAACCTCTTCGTCGGTGGTCCCATGGGCGTGGGGGATTTGCCGGACCTCGTCGTCACGGGCATTCGCGCCCCGGCCAGCATTGCGCCCTGGAACCCCGCCCCCACCGTGAGCGTCACCGTTTGTAACGAAGGGACCAGCTGGGCTCCGTCGACCGATGTCGGGCTCTACATCTCCATGCTCCCGTCGGTGGACCCCCTCATGGGGGGAGCGTTCCTCACCGGGACCCAGGTCCCCGCTGGCTGGCTGAGCATCCCCGACCTGGAAGCGGGCCAATGCGTCACACGCGACACGCCACTCCCGGCCATCCGGCCGGAAGATGCACCGCCCTCGTTCGAGGCGTTCTACGTGGGCGCCGAAGTCGACACGATGTCGAACGTCCAGGAGTTGCGCGAGGACAACAACACCTTCGTCGGCGAGCGCGTGGGAATGGGCGAACGCCCGGACCTGCACATTGCCTTCGTGAAGGGCCCGCCCTCCGCCCTGCCGGGCGAAGAGTTCGCCGTCACGGCGCGCGTCTGCAATCAGGGCACCATTCCCGCCCCGCCTTCCCGCCTGGACCTTTCCCTCGCCGCGAATGCATTTCTGAACCCAACGGCGCCATGGGGAGCGCCCATCGACCTGCGCACCGCCATCCCCATCGGGCTGATCAACGTCCCTGGCCTGGACACGGGCGAGTGCAGGACCCTCTCGACGCCGACCGAGATGCCAGGGCTCTCCGCGGAGCACATTGACCGAGCCTACTACCTCGCGGCCAGCATCGACGCGTGGGGTTCGATCCAGGAACTGCGCGAGGACAACAACAACTTCATTGGCGACCCCATGGGCCTCGGCATTCGTCCCGACCTGGTCGTCACCGCGGTCGACAGCCCGGCCAGTGTACGCAGGCACGACCCGTTCTCGCCCTCCATCACCGTCTGCAATCAGGGCACCCATGTCTCAGCGCCCACCGTGGCGCAGGTGTACCTGTCTACCGAGCCCAGCCTGGTGATACCGGACTTCAATGGCTCGGGACACCCGCTCCCCTGGAGTCAATCGCTCGTCGGAGAGCTGTCGGTTCCCACCCTGCACGTCGGCCGGTGCTTCACGGGACGCGCGACGGGCACGGTCTACGTGCCCGAATACGATGACACCGAGGCCCTCTACCTGGGTGTCATCGCCGACATGCCGGCTTCCGTTGACGAGCTTCGCGAGGACAACAATGCCTTCGTGAATGGCCGCATCGGCGTGGGAGACGGGCCCGACCTCGTCGTCACCGCCATCACGGGTCCGGCGAGCGCGGAGCCCTCGGACACCTTCACCGCCCAGGTCACGGTCTGCAACCAGGGCACAATGTACGCGAGCTCCGCGGACGTGGAGTTGCACCTCTCCACCGTGCCCACCGTGGCCATGCCCAGGTGGAATGGCCCCGGAGCGCCGTATCCGGACACGCAGATCCATGTCGGGTTCATGTACGTGCAATATCTGGAGGCGGGGCAGTGCATCACCCAGTCCGTCCAGGGCCCCGCGATTCGGCCTCCGGCGGCGACGCCTGACCAGCCACTCTATCTGGGCACCATCGTCGATGGCTGGGACAATGTCGTGGAGCTGCGCGAGGACAACAACACCTTCGTGGGCGAGCTCATCGGCGTTGGCAGCGGTCCCGACCTCCTCGTCACCTCGGTGCAGGCGCCCCCCAACGTCGTGCCCAACGGAGACCTCCACCCGACTGTCACGGTGTGCAATCAGGGCACGCAGCCCTCGAACAGCACCACCGTGGAGATCCACCTCTCGTCGGAGGAGCAACTGCGCATGCCCAACTGGAACGGCCCGGGAGCGGCGCTGCCCGCGACGCAACACCCCGTTGGCAGCATGAGCGTCCCCCCGCTGAACGTCGGAAAGTGCTTTACCGGCAGCGCCCATGCGACAGCGACGCGGCCTCCCGAATCGGCCCCTGACGAGCCGCTCTACCTGGGCGCCATCGTCGATGCGGACCAGTCCCAGCAGGAGCTGCGCGAGGACAACAACCTCTTCGCGAGCGGGCGCCTCAGCGTTGGCAATGGACCCGACCTCATCGTCACGGCCATCTCCAGCCCCGCGAGCGTGGGGGGTCCTGCCCCCTTCACCGTCACCGTCTCGGTTTGCAATCAGGGCACGGAGGAAGCGCCTCCTGCGCACCTGGAAGTGCACTTCTCCACCGAGCCGCACATGGTCATGCCACAGGTGCTCGGCACAGGCGCCCCGTTGCCGGACAGCCAGTCACTCGTCGGCGAGTACAGTGTCCCGTCGCTCGACGTGGACGAATGCATGACCCTGGCCGTTCCCGCCTGGGTGTCTCCGCCGATTGAGGCACAGCCCAGCCAGGCACTGTATCTGGGCGCGGCCATCGACACCCATCACCAGCTCCCTGAGTTGCGTGAGGACAACAACACCTTCCTCGGCGGACTCATCGGCGTGGGCAACGGTCCTGACCTGGTCATCACCGCGGTGCAAGCGCCCACCAGTGTGGAGGGCAACGGCGACTTCACCGCCACCGTGACGGTCTGCAACCAGGGCACGCAGACGTCGAACCACACGCAGGTGGAGCTGTACTTCTCCACGCAGCCCCGGGTCGTGATGCCGCAGTGGAATGGCCCCGGTGCCCCCTACCCGAGCACGCAGGAGCCCATTGGCTATTGGAGCGTGCAGTCCCTGAACCCCGGGCAATGCCTCACGGAGCCCATCCCCGCCTGGGTGAATCGGCCCTCCGAGGCCCAGCCGGACCAGCCCCTGTATCTGGGTGCCGCCGTCGATACGGACCAGAGCCAGTTCGAGCTGCGCGAAGACAACAACACCTTCGTCAGTGGGCTCATGGGCGTGGGCAACCAGCCGGACCTGGTCGTCACCTCTGTCTCCGGCCCCATCTCCGTGAGAACGGGCAGCTCCTTCACCGCCACGGTGCAGGTCTGCAACCAGGGCACCGCCTCCACCAATGGCTACACCGACGTGGAGCTGTACCTGTCGAGCAACAGCGCGCTCGAGTTCCCGTATCAGGGCGGCCCCGGGGGCCCCTCCGAAAGTCAGCACCCCATTGGCATCGTGACGGTCCAGAACCTGGACGCGGGGCAGTGCATCACACGCAACACCTCGGTGTTCGCCCATACGCCCCCGGAATCGGGCCCCACGGGGTTCTTCTACCTGGGCGCCATCGCTGACCCCTGGATGAACCTGATGGAGCTGCGCGAGGACAACAACATCCTCGCGGACCGGCTCATCATGGTGACGCCGTAGTCGCCGTTCTCTGAGGACCGGCCCGGCCGAACGCACCGACGTTCGGCCGGGCTTTGTCTCGGGCCCGGCACGCACGCCCTGAAAGAACGCCAGCCTCCTTCCTGCAATTCTTACACGTCCCCGCTGGAGCGCTCCGCCCACGGCGTCAGCGCCGCCTGCCCTTGCGTGCTCAACCGGCTGGCGATTCCGCACACGTGGAAGACCTCCGGTTCAGCGTCACGCCGCTTCCAAGACATTCCCAGACAACATCATTCGACACCCGGGAGCCCTTGGGGGCACACGTATCAACCCCTGAGAATAACAATTAATAGGAGAACAACTGGCACATCGACTGCAGCCCGTCCCCTGTCCCCCAGCAATCACGGACGTGGAGACATCCATGATGGATAGGAAGTGGCTCGGGCTCCTGTTCGTCGGCGCCGTCTGGGCCCCGAACGCCTGGGCCAATGACTTCCGTGCCGAGATGCGCGTGAACGGGCTCAAGCAATACACGGTCGACACCTACCCGGCGACGCTGCGATTCACGCTCACCGCCACCAACATCGACCCGGCACTCCCCTCCGAGCTGCTCTCCGCGGTCAATCCGCTGGTGAAGTCCTGCACGCTCTCACCCACGCCGCCGCTCGTGCTCCCCGCGGGAGGTCAAGCCACGTACCAGTGCGAAATCCAGGTGGAGAGCCACGGAGCCTGCCTCTCACTGGGTACGCAGGACACGAATCCCGCGACGCCCAACAACGAGGTCACCTTCACCAGCACCTTCGGCATCACCTGGGACGCGGGCGCCAGCCAGGCGGGAACCAACGTGCTCTGCCTCCCCCAGCCCGACCTGTTCTGCGACGACACCGTCTACCTCTCCACGGCCTCGTCCTCTCCGGAAGGGCGGCCCACGGCGCCCTCGCGGCTCTACATCTTCGACGCCGCCACCGGCACGCTGACGCTTCAGGGGGAAGCCGCGCTTCCCTACAACGCGCTGGCGTTCAATCACTTCGACAACGCCCTGTATGCCATCTCCTCGGACGGCGTCAGCGCTCCCAGCTTCATCCGCGTGGACGCGAAAGGCGCCGCGAGCGTCATCGCCCCGCTGGACACCACGGCGCCTCGCTCGGCCATCTGGACCGCGGGCGCCGTCCTCAAGGATGGCACCTACGTCGGCTTCGAGCACAGCACCCAACGCCTCATCCGCATCAACCCCAGGACTGGAGAGACCCTCTCCGAGCACGTCGTGTCCGCGCCGTTCCCTTTCCAGGTGGCGGACTTCGCGATGAATCCCCGGGACAGCCAGCTCCATGCCTTCAACAACGCCACCCAGCGGCTGAGCATCATCGACCCGCTCACGGGCGTGGCGACGGACTCCCCCGTGCCCGCGCGCATTGACGGCATGCCTTTGGTGAACCCTGTCATGAGTGCCGCCGTCGTCACCCGTGACGGCGAGCTCTTCCTCTACGGGGCCCACGGCCCCGACAGCAACCGGGTCAGCGGCTTCCATGCCGTGGACGTGGCGACGGGCGACCTGACCACGCTCATCAAGAAGCCAGTGCCCCAGCTCGCGAATGGCGCGATGTGTTCCTACTATTTCTGGGGCGTGCCCAGCCCACAGCCGACGACCCGCGACCGCGGATTCTTCGGCGCCAGCGAGAGCGCCCTGCTGGAGTGCCTGGAATACGGCCCCATCTCCCTCGGCGCCCTCGGCGAGGTCTCCACCCTCCCGGGCGCCCTGGGCATCCTCTGGGCCAACCCCGCCATCGCTTCGAACAACCGTCGCCGCACGCCCATGGAGTCCTTGAAGGTCCGGACGGCGCGCGAAGCGCTGACGGCGGTCTGCAACGAGCGCTTCTTCCAGACCCCCGGGCCCGACCTGTCCACGCTGGCGAATCCCGACTCGCTCGCCCCCGAGCGGTTGGAAGGGCTGCGTCAGCTACTGGAGCGGCACAACCATTCCGGCAAGCGGACGGCCATCCCCCTGCGAAAGCGAATCTTCGCGGTGGACCCGCTGCGGGCGATCGAACGCGCCGAGGAACCCCGATTCTGAGCGGGAGAGCGGTGATGACGATTCCATCCCAATCCAGGTGGATGCAGGTTCTGGTGCTGCTCGCCGCCCTGGGGACAAGTTCCTGCGATAGGAGCGAAGACGATTTGAGGCGGGCGCTGGGCGACCCCATCCTGGACGCCTTCGAAATCCGCCTGCGGGGCCAGGACGCGGCACAGTACGAGAAGCTCCTGCTGGGCATGGGGCAGGTCGAGGTCACGTCCTTCGGCGAGCCCATCCGCTTCGAGCCCTCATCGAACGCACGCACCATGGACCTGGCGGTCACGGACCACGCCCATCTGCTGGGACGCTTCTTCCTGCCCCGGTACGTGAAGCAGGTGGACATCACCGTGCGCCTCGACGACGTGGGGGCGTTCCAGGAAGCGGGCACGGCGGGGCTCGTCAACGCCCAGGCCGGAACCATCCAGTTCATGACCACGCGCAGCGCCCTGGAGCAACGCTCGCGCGTCGTCATCCACCTGCACCTGGAAGACAGCCTCTTCGATGGACTGGGCGGCAAGACGCTCCTTCCGGCGACCTACATCGCCCACTGACAAGCCCCTGCGCGGGGGCCAGGGTCCTGTCAGAATGGACGCCATGAAGACACGCGGGAAGCAGGTGGTACTCGTCCGGCACGGGGAGACGGAATGGAGCCGCAATGGTCGGCACACGGGCCGCACGGACATTCCGCTCCTCGACTCCGGGCGGGAGATGGGCCGCCTCCTCGGTTCCCCGCTCAAGGCCTGGCGCTTCGACACCGTCTACACCAGCCCGCTGAGCCGCGCGGCGGAGACGTGTGCCCTGGCCGGCTACGGAGACCTCGCTCAGGCGCGCGAGGACCTCATGGAGTGGGACTACGGCGACTACGAGGGCCGCACGGGCGCGGAGATTCGCGCGGAGCGGCCGGACTGGACGATTTGGAAGAACGGTGTCCCCAACGGAGAGTCCGCGGCGCAGGTGGCCGCGCGCGTGGATGGCGTCATCTCCGACGTCCTCAGGACGGACGGAGACGTGCTCATCTTCGCCCACGGGCACCTGCTGCGCGTGCTGGCCGCGCGGTGGCTGGGCCTGCCCCCGTGGGAAGGCCGCCTCTTCCTGCTGAGCACCGCGTCCATCAGCGTGCTCGGCGATGACGGGGACAGGCGCCGTCCCGCCATCGTCTCGTGGAACGACACCACGCACCTGCGCGCGTAGCTACAGCCGCCCTTCCAGGAAGTTGCGCACCAGGGACGGGCCCTCGGGGGTGAGGACGCTCTCCGGATGGAACTGCACGCCCACCACGGGCCGCTCGCGATGGCGCAGCGCCATGATGAGGCCGTCCTCGCTCCACGCGGTGGCTTCCAGCTCGGCGGGCAGCGACGGCGCCTCCACGATGAGCGAGTGGTAGCGCGCCGCCGCGAAGCCCGCGCTCAATCCGGTGAATAGGCCCGCGCCACCGTGCTGGATGCGCGCGGCCTTGCCGTGCACCGGCTCGGGCGCGCGCACCACCTTGCCGCCGAACGCCGCGCCAATGGACTGGTGCCCCAGGCACACGCCCAGCACCGGCACGCGTGATTGGGCAATGGCCTCCACGCTGACGCCCGCCTCATGTGGCGTGCAGGGCCCGGGAGAAATCACCAGGTGGGAGGCCCCGGAGGCCGCCACGCCCTGAGCGTCCAGCGCGTCGTTGCGCACCACCTTCACCTCGGCGCCCAGCGTGTACAGGAGCTGCACCAGGTTGAAGGTGAAGGAGTCGTAGTTGTCGATGACGAGAATCACCGGCCACCTCCCTCGCGCGCCATCCGCAGCGCGGCGGCCATGGCGCCCGCCTTGGCCTCCGTCTCGTCCGCCTCCTTGGACGGCACCGAGTCGGCGACGAGCCCGGCGCCCGCGGTCCACATCGTCCGGTCTCCGTCCACGAAGAAGGTCCGCAGCGCGATGGCCACGTCCAGTGTGCCGCAAAAGGACAGGTAGCCCACCGCGCCCGAGTAGGGCCCGCGCCGCTGGACCTCCAGCTCGTCGATGATCTGCATCGCACGAATCTTGGGCGCCCCCGACACCGTGCCCGCGGGGAAGGTGCTGGCCAGCGCGTCCAGCGCGTCGTACTTCGCGTCGAGCCTGCCGCGCACCTGCGACACGATGTGCATCACGTGGCTGTAGCGCTCGATGACCATCATGTCCTCGAGCCGCACCGAGCCCGGCGCCGCCACGCGGCCCACGTCGTTGCGCCCCAGGTCCACCAGCATGATGTGCTCGGCGCGCTCCTTCTCGTCCGCGAGCAGCTCCTTCTCCAGGGCCAGGTCCTCGGCCTCGGACGCGCCGCGGCGCCGCGTCCCCGCGATGGGTCGCACCACCACGTCGCCGTCGCGCACCTGCACCAGCAGCTCGGGCGAGGCGCCCACCAGCGCACGGGCCTCGCCCAGCTCCACCAGGAAGAGGTACGGCGAGGGGTTCACCCGCCGCAGCGCGCGGTAGAGCGACAGCGGCGGCGGCGCGCCCCGGGCCTCGAAGCGGCGCGCGAGCACGACCTGGAAGATGTCACCGGCACGGATGTACTCCTGGGCCCGCGCCACCGCGGCCTCGTAGCCCGCCCGGTCCCAGCACGCGGTGGGCGCCACGTCTCCGCGCATGCGCGGCGCGGGCGCGTACGCCTCCGGAGGCAGCGGCTTCAGCAGCTTGTCCGCCATGGCCTGCGCGCGCGCCTCCGCGTCCTTCAGCGCGGCGGCGACGCTGCCGTGCAGGGACGGCCGGGCAATGGCGGTGGCCTTGAGCGTCCCGGTGCGGGTGTCGTGCGTGACGAAGTCCTCGCACACCAGCCACTCCGAATCGGGGAAGGAGATGTCGCTGGGGTGCCGGTCCGGCACCGAGGGCTCCAGCCACGAGAAGCAGTTGTAGCCCATGTACCCCACGAGCCCGCCGAGGAAGGGCGCCTCGCCCGGGAGCCGGGCCACGGCCAGCTCGCGCCAGAGCTGGCGCAGCACGTCCAGGGGCTTGCCCTCGCGGCGCTCCTCGCTCGCGCCACGCCACACGGTGGCGCCATGACGGTCCAGCCGCACGCGGCCCGCGGGCTCCGCGCCGATGTGGCTGTAGCGGCCGAAACGCTCGCCGCCGTAGCACGACTCGAGGATGAAGCCGCGCGAGCCGCCGCCCAGCTTCAGGTAGGCCGACAGCGGCGTGTCGAGGTCCGCCGGCAGCTCCACCGACACGGGCACCGCCTCGCCCTGCTCCGCGCGCTGCCGGTAGGCTGACTTCCGCTCCTGTGCATCCATTGTCACTGACTCGCTTCCCACCGCGCGACACGGCAGGGGGAATGGGTGGCCCGTCTCCCAACAGCACACTCCGCTGGCGGCGTTGTGGATTCACGACAGCAGCATGACGGGCGCCAGCGGAGGGGTTATCCCCCGTCCAGCGGAGTCCTCCAAGCAGTCCGATATTCCCCTCCACGCCAGGCGCAAGCCCCCGGGCCAGCGGGTGGCCGGAGAGCAGCCCGGAGAGCATCGGCCGGTGAGGCGGAGTCGTACCCCGGGTGGCCCGTCCCCGAGCGCCTCGCTATCTGAATGGAGCTTTGAGCGCCTCTCCTTCCGCACCACTGATGACGGTGACGCCACAGGGGCTCTACTGCGCTCCGGGCGACTTCTACGTCGACCCATGGCGTCCGGTGGACCGGGCGCTCATCACCCACGCGCACGGCGACCATGCGCGAAGCGGCAGCCGCCGCTATCTGGGAGCCCGGGCAGGCAGGGGGCTGCTGCACCGGCGTCTGGGTGAAGACGCCACCATCGACACGCTCGACTACGGCGAGCGGCTGAACATCAACGGCGTCACCGTCAGCTTCCACCCCGCCGGCCACGTGCTGGGCAGCGCCCAGCTCCGGGTCGAGCATGGCGGTGAGACGTGGGTCGTCTCCGGCGACTACAAGCGCGCGCCGGACCCGACGTGCGCGCCCTTCGAGCCCGTCCGCTGCGACACCTTCATCACCGAGGCCACCTTCGGGCTGCCCATCTTCCGTTGGGACGCGCCGGAGCAGGTGGCCGAGGACATCCTGCGCTGGTGGGACGCCAACCGCGCGCTGGGACGCGCGTCGGTGCTGTTCTGCTACGCGCTGGGCAAGGCGCAGCGGCTGCTCGCGGAGCTGGCGCGGCTGACGGACCGCACCGTGTTCGTCCACGGCGCGCTCCACGCGCTGGTGGAGGCGTATCGCGAGGCGGGCGTCCACATGCTGCCCACGCAGCCCGTGTCCGAGCTGGAGAAGGGCACGTCCTTCGCGGGCGCGCTGGTGCTGGCTCCGCCGAGCGCGAGCGGCTCCACGTGGATGCGCCGCTTCGGCGAGTACGAGACGGGCTTCGCGTCTGGCTGGATGCGCGTGCGCGGAAACCGCCGCCGCCGGGGCTTCGACCGCGGCTTCGTGCTGTCGGACCACGCGGACTGGCCGGACCTGCTGCGCACGGTGGCGGACACGCGCGCGGAGCGGGTGCTGGTGACCCACGGCTACGCGGAGCCCCTTGCGCGCTACCTGCGCGAGCAGGGCGTGGACGCCGCGCCCCTGGCCACCCCCTTCGAAGGCGAGGCGGAGGACTGACGCGTGCGCCGCCTGGCCGACCTCTACGACGCCCTGGACCAGACCACCTCCACCAACGCGAAGGTGGACGCGCTCGCGCGCTACTTCCACGAGGCGCCCCCGGAAGACGCGGCGTGGGCGCTCTACTTCCTCACCGGCCAGAAGCTGAAGCGGTTGATTCCCACGAAGCTGCTGGTGGGATGGACGCAGGAGCTGACGGGCATCCCGGGCTGGCTCTTCGAGGAGGTCTACGCCTCCGTGGGCGACCTCGCGGAGGTGATTGCCCTGCTGCTGGACGCGCGGGAGCGGCCAGCGCGCACCGAGGAGCTGCCCCTGTCCGTCTGGCTGGAGCAGCGCCTGCTGCCGCTGCGGCAGCTCGATGCCGCCGGGCAACGCGAGCAGGTGGTGTCCTGGTGGCACAGCATGCCCCGGCGCGAGCTGTTCCTGCTGAACAAGATGCTCACCGGCGAGCTGCGCGTGGGCGTGTCCTCCACGCTGGTGGTCCGCGCGGTGGCGCAGGTGGCGGGGCTGCCAGCGCCCAGCGTGGCGCACCGGCTGATGGGAACGTGGACGCCGTCGCCCGCCTTCTTCCGGCAGCTCGTGTCGCAGGACGTTTCGGACGGAGACAGCTCTCGGCCCTATCCCTTCTACCTGGCCTCACCGCTGGAGCAGCCACCAGCGGCGCTGGGCGAGCGCGCGGACTGGCAGGTGGAATGGAAGTGGGATGGCATCCGCGGCCAGCTCATCCGCCGCAAGGGCGGCGTCCACCTCTGGAGCCGGGGCGAGGAGCTCATCACCGAGCGCTTCCCCGAAATCGCGGACGCGGCCACCGCGCTGCCCGAAGGCACGGTGCTGGACGGCGAGGTGCTGGCGTACGAGGACGGCAGACCCCTGCCCTTCGCGAAGCTCCAGCGCCGCATCGGTCGGCAGAAGCTGACGCCCAAGGTGCTGGCGGAGGCCCCCGCGGCCTTCATCGCCTACGACGTGCTGGAGCTGGGCGGCGAGGACGTGCGCGGCCTGCCGCTGCGCGAGCGGCGCGCGAAGCTGGAGGCGCTGCTGATGGACACGCCGCGGCTGCCCCTCTCGCCCATCGTGGGCGCGGCGACGTGGGAGTCCCTGGCCACGGCACGCGGCGAGGCCCGGGAGCGCAACGTCGAGGGCTTCATGCTCAAGCGCCTCGACTCGCCCTACCTCACCGGCCGCAAGCGCGGCGACTGGTGGAAGTGGAAGATTGACCCGTTCACCGTGGACGCGGTGCTGCTCTACGCGCACCCGGGGCACGGCCGACGCTCGTCGCTCTACACCGACTACACCTTCGCCGTGTGGAACGGACCGGAGCTCCAGCCGGTGACGAAGGCGTACTCGGGCCTGACGGACGCGGAGATTGGCCGGCTGGACCGGTGGATTCGCGCGCACACCCGGGAGAAGTATGGCCCGGTGCGCTCGGTGGAGCCCGAGCAGGTCTTCGAGCTGCACTTCGAGGGCATCCAGCCCTCGCCGCGTCACAAGTCCGGGGTCGCGCTGCGCTTCCCCCGCATCGCGCGCTGGCGCACCGACAAGAAGCCGCAGGACGCGGACACGCTCGACACGCTGAAGGAGCTGCTCCATGCCAGCGGGTAGGCCTCCGTCGCTGCGGGCGCAGATCGCGGCCGGGCGGAAGGCCCTGCGCGCCGACGCCGCGCCCCCAGCGCCGAAGCCCTCGCGCAAGCCGCGCCGCCCCCGCCGCACCGTGCCGCCTCGGGCCGTGGATGGAATGGAAGCCTCAGCGATGGAGCGCCTGCGAGGCTGGTTCCGCGAGAAGGGGTGGACCCCCTATCCCTTCCAGGAAGAAGCGTGGGCCGCCCATGCCCGCGGAGAGAGCGGCCTCATCCACGTTCCCACCGGCGCGGGGAAGACCTACGCGGCCTACCTGGGCCCGCTCGCGGACGTGGCGACGCACGGGCAGCGCGGGCTCCAGGTGCTCTACGTGACGCCCTTGCGAGCGGTGTCGCGCGACGTGGAGCAGGCCCTGCGCGAGCCGCTGCGCGTCCTGGACGCGGACATCTCCGTGGAGAGCCGCACCGGGGACACCTCGTCGTCGGTGCGCCAGCGCCAGCGGGAGCGGCTGCCCGAGGTGCTCATCACCACGCCGGAGTCGCTGTGCGTCCTGCTCACGCACGAGCGGGCCTCGGAGCTGTTCGCGTCGCTGCGCTCCATCATCGTGGACGAATGGCATGAGCTGCTCGGCTCCAAGCGGGGCTCGCAGCTCGAGCTCGCCCTGGCCCGCCTGCGCCACTTCGCGCCGGGCGTTCGCACCTGGGCGCTCTCCGCCACGCTGGCCAACCTGGCCGAGGCCGCGCGCCACGCCGTGGGCACCGAGCATACGCCCACGATGGTGAGCGCGGCGCTGGAGCGCCCCGTGGCCGTGGAGACGCTGCTGCCCGAGTCCGTGGACAGCTTCCCCTGGGCGGGGCACCTGGGCTTCTCCATGCTGGCCCGCGTGGCCACGTGGCTGGACGCGGAGCGCTCCACGCTCATCTTCACCAACACGCGCTCCCAGGCCGAGCGCTGGTTCGAGGGCCTGCGCTTCGCCCGTCCGGAGTGGGAGCACCTCATCGCGCTCCACCATGGCTCCATCGACCGCGAGGAGCGCGAGCGCGTGGAAGGTGGCCTCAAGGAAGGCTCGCTGCGCATCGTGGTGTGCACGTCCTCGCTGGACCTGGGCGTGGACTTCGGCCCGGTGGAGCGCGTGGTGCAGGTGGGCAGCCCCAAGGGCATTGGCCGGACGACGCAGCGCGCGGGCCGCAGCGCTCACCGGCCTGGCGCCACCTGCCACATCCTCTTCGTCCCCACGCATGCCCTGGAGCTGGTGGAGATGGCCGCCGCCCGGGACGCCCTGCGCCGCCGCGAGGTGGAGGCCCGCACGGCCCCGAGCAAGCCGCTCGATGTGCTGGCCCAGCACCTGGTGACGTGCGCGCTGGGAGGCGGCTTCACGGCCGAGGCCCTGCGCGACGAGGTGCGCACGGCGGCGGCCTATGCCCACCTCACCGACGAGGAGTTCGCGTGGACCCTGTCCCTGGTCCGCGAAGGCAGCCCGACGCTGCGAGCCTACCCGGAGTTCCGCCGCGTGGCGGAGCACGAGGGCCGCTGCGTCGTCGCGGACGCGCGCGTCGCGCGCATGCACCGCCTCAACATCGGCACCATCACGTCCGACGCCGTGGTGCAGCTGCGCTACTGGAGCGGAGGGCGCCTGGGCAGCGTGGAGGAGTCCTACGTCAGCCGCCTCAAGCCGGGCGACACCTTCCTCTTCGCGGGGAAGAAGCTGGAGTTCAGCCGCATCCAGGACATGACCGCCTACGTGCGGCCCGCGAAGACGAAGGCCACCCAGACGCCGCGCTGGGGCGGCAGTCGCCTGCCCCTGTCCAGCTCGCTGGCCGCCGCCGTGCGCCGCACACTGGACGCCGCGCGCCACGGCGACATCACTTCGGACGAGCTGGCCGCGGCCTGGCCCGTGCTGGATGCGCAGGCCCGCCTCTCCCGCATCCCCGCGGCGGACCGCCTGCTGGCGGAGACCTGCCAGACGCGAGACGGGCACCACCTCTTCCTCTACCCCTTCGAGGGGAGGCTCGTGCACGAAGGGCTGGCGGCGCTGCTGGCGCTGCGGCTGACGCGCCTGCGCAAGGCCACCTTCACCCTGTCGGTGAACGACTATGGCCTGGAGCTGCTCACGCCCACGCCCTTTCCTTTCGAGGAAGCGCTGCACCCCGCCCTCTTCACCCGCGAGCGGCTGGAGGCGGACGTGCTGGAGAGCGTCAACGTCGGCGAGCTGTCGAAGCGTCAGTTCCGCGACATCGCCCGCATCGCGGGGCTGGTGCTGCCGGGCCTCCCCGGGGCGCGCAAGTCCTCGCGGCAGGTCCAGGCCAGCGCGTCACTGCTCCACGATGTCTTCCTCAAGTACGACCCGGACAACCTGCTGCTCGTGCAGGCCCGCCGCGAGGTGCTGGAGCAGCAGTTCGAGGAGGGGCGCCTGGAGCGGACGCTGGAGCGCCTGGCCTCCTCGCCCCTGGAGCTCGCCCACGTCCGCAGGCCCACCCCGCTGGGCTTCCCGCTCGTCGTCGAGCGCATCAGCGCGAGCCTGTCCAGCGAGTCCCTGCTGGAGCGGGTGGAGCGCCTGAAGGAGCGATGGACTCGAGAAGATGCCAGGTCCGCGTAGCGGACACCCTGCTGGAGCTGCTTCCAGAGCGGGCCCTGTACTGGCCCGACGCCAGCACCCTGGCCGTCGCGGACCTGCACTGGGGCAAGACGGAGAGCTTCCAGCAGCACGGCATCCCCCTGCCCACCGGCGTGCTGGAGGACGACCTGGCCCGGCTGTCCGCCGCCCTCACCACCACCGGGGCCCGCAGACTGCTGCTGCTGGGAGACCTCATCCACTCCCGCCAGGGCCTCACGCCCACGCTGGTGGACCGGCTCGCCCGCTGGCGGGAGGCCCACGCGTCCGTCGAGTGCGTCCTGGTGCGGGGCAACCATGACCGCCACGTGAAGACACTGCCCGAGTGTTGGCGCCTGGACGTCCGTGAGTCCCACGCCGACGAGGGCCCCTTCCGCTTCGCCCACCACCCCGCCCCCGTGTCAGACCGCTACGTGTGGGCAGGTCACGTGCACCCCATGGTGCGCTTGGGTGGCAGAAGCGACACGCTGCGCCTTCCCTGCTTCCATGTGGGACGCGGCGTGGGCGTGCTTCCGGCCTTCAGCGCCTTCACGGGCGGCCTCAACGTCTCCCGCCGCGCGGGCGATCGGCTCTTCGCCGTCGCCGGCCCCGCCGTCGTCGAGGTGTAGGGTGAGTCACGCCAAGCGTCGCAAGATACTGGGTATCATCGAAACAGATAATACCTTCGAGCGGACCGAGCATCGGGGCCGCGAGGCGTGGCTCGGCAAGTGCTTGCACTGCAACGCCCACTTATGGGTCGGCCTGGATGGAGAGCCGATCAGCCGCGCCACCATCGAGCACATCCTCCCGAAGACGGCCGGAGGGACGGACGCGCTGACCAACCTGGCCCTCGCCTGCGCCCGCTGCAACCAGGGCAAGGGAAGCCGTCACGACCCCCGCTATCACCGGGACGCTCGCGCGCGGGAGCTGGTGGAACGGCTCCTGGCGCGCCGCCGCGAGCGCTGGCGGCACCCCGAGTCCGACGACGAGGCGTGAATCACCCGGATTGATCCGCACCGGCGGGTGCTTCGCTCAATCGTCCCTACCTCCCGCCAGAAGAGAGATTCATCACCGCGCGACCGCGACTTTCCGCCCTCGCACGAGGAAGTGGTATCCCCCTGCCACCAAATCAGAATGGTTGACACTGCCGTGTCGATGCCCGATGGTCCCGCGCCGCATTAGGGCAGGGAGAGGAGGAGGGCCCCGCCCACGGCATTACTAATAGAGGTTTCGTTGGACGTGTCCGCTTCGCCTTCAGTGCGCCAGGAGCCACCGCCCACCCGCCCCTGTGGGGCCGGGAACGCCCCTCCGCTCCCCGTGCCCGGTAACGTCCACGCCTCGCTTTCCGTTCCCGTCACTGCTGTTGTCGAAGCCCCCTTGCCCATGGTCCTGGTATGAGCGGCCCTCTCTTCCCACGTTGGACGAACACGGTGTCGCGGCTGTCCGCCGCGGCGCTCCTTGCCGTGCCCGCCATCGGCATCGGCGGCCTCATGGCCTATGTGCGCTCGCCGTACGTCACTGGCCAGCAGCGGCCCATCGAACAGCCGATCGAGTTCGATCACCGCCACCACGCGGGTGATGAGCAGATTGACTGCCGGTACTGCCACTGGTCGGTCGAGGAGTCCCCGTCCGCGGGTATCCCCTCCACCACGGTGTGCATGTCCTGCCACGCACAGGTCTGGAACAAGAGCCCGTACCTCACCGAGGTGCGCAAGGCCTTCTTCTCCGACATGCCCATCCCCTGGGTCCGCGTGCACAACCTGCCGGACTTCGTCTACTTCAACCACTCCATCCACGTGGCCAAGGGCGTTGGCTGCGCCACCTGCCACGGCCGCGTCGACCAGATGGGCGCCGTGGAGCAGGTCGCCCCGCTCACCATGGCCTGGTGCCTGGATTGCCACCGCAATCCGGAGCCCCACCTGCGTCCGGCGGAGTTCATCACCTCGATGACCTGGACCCCGCCCGAAGACAAGGCCAAGGCCGCTGAGCTTGGCCGCCAGCTGGCAGAAGCCTACGACGTCCACTCGCGCGAGAGCTGCTCCACATGCCACCGATGAACACGAAGCGCGACGGCGCCCCGTCGCAGGACACCCCCTCCTCCTTCGCGCTCCCGGTCGTCTCGGACCGGCCCGCTGCCACGCCGGACGTCATCGGCGAGGCGCTCGAGCACGCCGCCGCCAAGGCCTCCCCCTCCGAGCCCGGCTATGGCCAGACGTACTGGCGCAGCCTGGAGGAGAAGCTCGGCACGCCCGAGTTCCTCGAGGAGACGCGGCCCGAGTTCCCCGTCGGCGCGGACCTGGCGCCCACCGGCTTCGCCCGTCGCGAGTTCATGCACCTGCTGGGTGCCTCGCTGGCGCTGGCCGGCGCCACCGCGTGCAGCACGCGCCCGGTGGATGAGCGCCTCCTGCCCTACACCAAGACGCCTCCCGAGCTCGTCCCGGGCAACCCGCTCCACTACGCGTCCGGCATGACGCTGGCCGGCAACACCTCCGGCCTGCTCATCACCGCCCGCGAGGGTCGCCCCGTGAAGATCGAGGGCAACCCGGACCACCCCATCAACCAGGGCGCCGCCGGTCCCTGGGAGCAGGCGTTCCTCCTGTCCCTGTACGACCCGAGCCGCGCCCGCGTGCTCCGTCAGGGCAAGAGCCCGCGCGCCCTCCGCGCCCTGCGCGAGGAGCTGGCCAACCGCGCCAACAAGGCGGGCGCCGCCGACGGCGGCAGCCGCGTGCGCTTCCTGTCCGAGCCCGGCAACTCGCCGCTGGGGGGCGACCTGCGCAGCCGCATCCTGAAGAAGCTGCCGAACGCGCGCTTCCACAGCTACACCGCCCAGACGCAGGACGCGCAGTCCCAGGCGATCCGCGCGCTCTTCGGCGGCCAGCCCGTGGCCGCCCTCTATGACTTCGCCCAGGCGGACATCATCCTGTCGCTGGACGCGGACTTCCTGGAGAGCCGCCCGGAGAACCTGGCCTACGCGCGCCAGTTCGCCAACCGGCGCGACCCGAACACCGGTCCGCTCAACCGGCTCTACGTGGCCGAGGCCCGCTTCTCCATCACCGGCGGCATGGCCGACCACCGCCTGCGCGTGAAGTCGCAGGAGGTGCTCGCCGTCGCCGCCGCCGTGGCCCAGGCCGTGGGTGGCCCCGCCGCCTCGCTGGCCGGCGCCGCCTCGGGCAAGGCGAACCTCCGCGCCGAGCTGAACGACTGGGTGCAGGCCGTCGTCGCCGACCTGCGCGGTGCCCGCCCGGGCCGCAGCCTGGTCGTCGCGGGTGAGCGTCAGCCGGCCGCCGTCCACGCCCTGGCCCACGCCATCAACGCCGCCCTGGGCAACACCGGCACCACCGTGCGCTACGTGCAGGCGTCCGTCCCCGAGACGAGCGGCCTGAGCGAGGTCCGCGCCCTGGTGGAGGACATCACGGCCGGCCGCGTGGACACGCTGGTCATCACCACCTGGAACCCGGTGTTCTCGGTGCCGGTGGACACGGGCCTGAAGGAGCTGCTGGACCCGGCCACCAACCCCAACCGCGGCAACCTCACCGTCATCTACACGGGCCTCTACGAGGACGAGACCAGCCAGTACGCCGACTGGTTCGTCCCCGCGGCGCACCCGCTGGAGACGTGGAGCGACGGCCGCGCCATCGACGGCACCGTGGCCATTGCCCAGCCGCTCATCCAGCCGCTCTTCAACGGCGTGCCGGAGACCGAGCTGCTGGCGATGTTCCTCGACGAGCCCTACCGCCCCGCGTACCAGATGCTGCGCGACTACTGGCAGGGCCAGGCCGCGGGCCAGGGTGACTTCGAGGCCCGCTGGGAGAGCTGGGTGTCGGACGGCACCATCCCCGGCACGCAGTCCGCCGCGGTGCAGGCCGCTCCGGACTTCGGCGCCGCCGCGGCGCTGGTGTCGGGCTACACGGCCCCCGCCTCGGGCGAGCTCGAGATCAACTTCGTCCACGACTACAAGGTCTTCGACGGCCGCTTCGCCAACAACGCGTGGCTGCAGGAGCTCCCGGACCCCATCACCAAGATGACCTGGGACAACGCCGCGCTGCTCAGCCCGAAGACCGCCGAGCGCCTGGGCCTGCAGCCCGGTGACATGGCGGAGCTGACCTACGGCGGCCGCAAGCTGAACGTGCCCGTCTGGGTGACGCCGGGCCACGAGGACGACACGGTGACGATGTCGCTGGGCTACGGCCGCGACGGCCTGCACGAGCAGGTGGCCAAGGCGGTGGGCTTCAACGCCAACGCCCTGCGCACCATGAAGGCCCCCTGGTTCGACGGCGGCGCCACGCTCACCAAGGTGCGCGGCAGCTACAAGTTCAGCCTGACCCAGACGCACTGGCGGATGGAGAACCGCCCGCTGGCGCTGGACATGCCGCTGTCCGAGCTGAAGAACCCGTCCACCGCCACGGAGCACACGCTCCACCGCGTCAAGGGCGAGCTGAAGCTCGGCTTCCAGAACAACCTGCCCGACTTCGACTACAACAAGGGCCCCAGCAATCCGCAGGGCTACAAGTGGGGCATGGCCATCGACCTGTCCCGCTGCACCGGCTGCAGCGCGTGCGTGATTGCCTGCCAGGCGGAGAACAACATCCCCGTCGTGGGCAAGCAGCAGGTCTCGGTCAGCCGCGAGATGCAGTGGCTGCGCATCGACCGGTACTTCGAGGGCAGCGAGAGCGACCCGCGGATGGTCATGCAGCCCGTGATGTGCGTGCACTGCGAGAAGGCCCCCTGCGAGTACGTGTGCCCGGTGAACGCCACCGTGCACTCGGACGAGGGCCTCAACGACATGGTGTACAACCGCTGCGTCGGCACCCGGTACTGCTCGAACAACTGCCCGTACAAGGTGCGCCGGTTCAACTACCTGCACTACACGGCGGACAAGACGGCCACCGAGAAGATGCTGATGAACCCGGACGTCACCGTCCGCAACCGCGGCGTGATGGAGAAGTGCACGTACTGCGTGCAGCGCATCGAGCGGGTGCGCATCGACGCCCGCGTCGAGAAGCGGCTCATCAACGAGAAGGAGCTGCAGACGGCCTGCCAGCAGACCTGCCCCACGCAGGCCATCACGTTCGGCTCCCTCAACGACCCGCAGCAGCGCGTCACGCAGCTCCACGAGGACGAGCGCGCGTACAAGCTGCTGCACGAGCTCGGTACCCGTCCGCGTACCGCGCACCTCATCCGCGTCCGCAATCCCAACCCCGCCCTCGAGCCCGCCGCGCCCGCCGCTGCGAACCAAGGGAGCCACTAAGCCATGGCTGAAACGACTGCCACCGCTGCCCTCGATCCGCTCGAGCCGCGGCCCCTCGTCGCGCCACACCACGACGACGCGTCCCTGACCGAGACACTGCTGGACCATGTCTGGCGCAAGCCGGGCAAGGGCTGGTTCATGCTCTTCGGCCTGACGCTCAGCGCCCTGGGCCTGCTCGTCATCGGTGTCACCTACACGCTGGCCCGCGGTATCGGCGTGTGGGGCAACAACCAGCCCGTCGGCTGGGCGTTCGACATCATCAACTTCGTCTGGTGGGTCGGTATCGGCCACGCCGGTACGCTCATCTCCGCCATCCTCCTGCTCTTCCAGCAGAAGTGGCGCACGAGCATCAACAGGTTCGCCGAGGCCATGACGCTGTTCGCCGTCATGTGCGCGGGCCTCTTCCCGCTGCTGCACACCGGCCGTCCCTGGTTCGCCTTCTGGCTGTTCCCCTACCCCAGCACCCTGGGCGCGTGGCCGCAGTTCCGCTCGCCGCTGGTGTGGGACGTGTTCGCCATCTCCACGTACCTCACGGTGTCCGCGCTCTTCTGGTTCGTGGGCCTCATCCCGGACCTGGCGGCCCTGCGTGACGCGTCCAAGAGCAAGGTGCAGCGCGCCATCTACGGCCTGTTCGCGCTCGGCTGGCGCGGCTCCGGTCGGCACTGGCACAACTACAAGATTGCCTACCTGCTGCTGGCCGGCCTCTCCACGCCGCTCGTGGTGTCGGTGCACACCATCGTTTCGTTCGACTTCGCCGTCTCCCTGCTGCCCGGCTGGCACACCACCGTCTTCCCGCCCTACTTCGTGGCCGGCGCCGTGTTCAGCGGCTTCGCGATGGTGATCACCCTCATCATCCCCGCGCGCAAGTACCTGGGCCTGCGGGACGTGATTACGGACCGGCACCTGGAGAACATGAACAAGGTCATCCTCGCGACGGGCCTCATCGTGTCCTACGGGTACCTGATGGAGCACTTCGTCGCCTGGTACTCGCAGAACCAGTACGAGATCTGGACCTTCTACGTGAACCGCGCCACGGGCCCCTACGCCGGCGTGTACTGGCTGATGATTGCGTGCAACGTCATCACCCCGAACATCTTCTGGTTCAAGAAGGCCCGCACCAACATCGCCATCATGTGGGTCGCGTCCATCGCGGTGAACATCGGCATGTGGTGCGAGCGGTTCATCATCATCGTCACCTCGCTGAGCCAGGACTTCCTGCCCTCGTCGTGGGGCCTCTACACCCCGACCTGGGTGGACTGGTCCATCTACATCGGCACCCTGGGCCTGTTCGGCACCCTGTTCCTGCTGTTCCTCAAGTTCGTGCCCGCGGTCGCCATCAGCGAGGTGAAGGAGCTCCAGCTCGAGCTCAAGCACGCCGCCCACCACCACGGCACTGACGGTGCGAGTGCCGGCGCTGGCACCCTCACCCACGGAGCGCACTAGAGCCATGGAAGCCACCGTTCTGAATTCCTGGGTCCTGGCCGAGTTCCCGACGCCGGACTCCCTCGTCTCCGCCACCCGTCAGATGCGGGAGAAGGGCTTCGAGGGAATGGACACCTACTCTCCGTACCCGCTGCACGGCGGCTCGGAGGCCCTGGGCCTGCCGCCCTCGCGCGTGCCCTTCATCGCCCTGTGCGGCGGCCTGACGGGCGTCGTCACCGCGCTGGCCATGCAGACGTGGATGAACACCATCGACTACCCGCTCAACATCGGTGGTCGTCCGTTGCTGTCCCTGCCGGCCTGGGTGCCCATCACCTTCGAGCTGGGCGTGCTGTTCGCCGCGTTCGGCATCTTCTTCGGTCTGCTGGGGCTCAGCCGCCTGCCCCAGCCGTACCACCCCGTCTTCGAGTCCGAGGACTTCCGCAGCGCCTCCACGCACGGCTACTGGCTGAGCGTGCCCCAGGCGACGGGCACGGACGCGACGCCGGTCATGGATCAGCTCAAGGCCCTGGGCGCGACCCAGGTGACCCTCGTCACGGGAGAGAAGGAATGAGGTGGCTCATCCCCGCCGCCGGACTCGCCGCGCTCACGGGCTGCAACGTCAGCTCGGAGTTCCTCCAGCGCATGGAGCACCAGGCGAAGTACGAGTACTACGAGGCGTCCGACTTCTGGGCGGATGGCCGCGCCATGCGCACGCCCCCCATGGGCACCGTGCCGCGTGAGCGCTTCGCCAAGCTGCCCGAGCTGAAGGACCCGGCGCAGCGCCAGGTGGCCCTCACCGGCCGCAGCGCCGGCCAGCCGGTGGCCCACCTGCCCATCACGGTGGACCAGAACCTGCTGACCCTGGGTGAGAAGAAGTACAACATCGTCTGCTCGCAGTGTCACGGCGTGCTGGGCGACGGAAACAGCGTCGTCGCGGAGAACATGGCGCTGCGCCTGCCGCCCTCGCTGCTGGACCTGGAGAACAAGCCGGACGGCCACTTCTACGTGGCCATCAACGAGGGCTACGGCGTGATGCCGTCCTTCTCCGGTGAGCTCGACCTGCGCGAGCGCTGGGCCGTGGTCGCCTACGTCCGCGCGCTCCAGACGGCCCGCAATACCCGCACGGACGGCCAGCAGCCCGTTCCGCAGGAGAACCGATGAGTCCCCCCGTCACCACCTCGCACACGGAGCTCGGGCCCTACACTGGCACCCCGAAGCTGATGGTGCCCGCGTTCGCCGTGGGCGTGCTCGGCCTGCTGGCCACGCTGGGCGGCTTCTTCGCCACCGGCGCCAAGTCCGAGACGGCGCACGCCTACCTGATTGGCTTCACCTACTGGGTGGGCATCAGCGTCGCCTTCCTCATCATGCAGGCCATCTTCCACACGGCGAAGGCCAAGTGGCTCATCGTCCTGCGCCGCACCATGGAGACGGCCTCCGCGGTGATGCCCGTCTTCTTCGTGCTGGCCCTGCCGCTGCTGGCCATGGCCGTCTACCTGTACCCGTGGTGGCCCGGCTCCGAGCTGACCAAGGGCTTCTCCAGCCTGGAGCTGGAGCACCTGAGCCACAAGCAGCACGGCTACCTGAACAACGGCATCTTCGGCGTTGGCGTCCGGAACATCATCTACTTCGGCCTCTGGTCCTTCGCCGCCTGGCGGCTGCGGGCCTGGAGCCTGAAGCAGGACACCGAGGGCGGGCTCGACCTCACCGTGAAGCAGCGCAAGTTCTCTCCGGGTGTGCTGCCTTTCCTTGCCCTCACCATCACCTTCGCTTCTTTCGACTGGCTGATGAGCCTCACGCCGCTCTGGCAGTCGACCATCTTCGGCGTCTATTACTTCGCCGGAAGCTTCCTGGCGGCCTTCTGCATCCTGACCATCGTCACGGTGAACGCTCAGGGCAAGGACCTCTACGGCAGTCTCGTGAAGCTGGACCACTTCCACAACCTCGGCAAGCTGATGCTCGCCTTCACCGCCTTCTGGGCCTACATCGCGTTCTCCCAGTTCCTGCTGATCTGGATCGCGAACATCCCGGAAGAGGCGCCCTGGTACGGCATCCGCATCTTCGGCGCGTGGCGGCCGCTCTCCATCGCCCTGTTCTTCCTCCACTTCCTGCTGCCCTTCTTCGTGCTGCTGTCCCGCAACCTGAAGCTGCAGCCCCGGAAGCTGGCGGTGGTGGCGGTGTACCTGCTCATCATGCACGCGGTGGACCTGTACTGGCTGGTGTGGCCGGCGCTGACGGGTAACGCGGGCCCGACGTTCCACTGGTCGCTGGTGACGGCGTTCTTCGGCGTGGGCGGCATCGCGGTGGGCTTCGCCCTCTTCCTGGCGCGTGGCCAGTACACGTTCACGGTGAAGGACCCCTACATCGCCGAGTCCCTGAGGTACGTGCAGCCATGAAGAAGACCCAGTCTGAGCTCGAGTCGCGAGTCATCGTGGGCCCGCACGGCGTGGCGGCCGAGGAAGACCACCTCGTCATGGGCAAGGTGGTGGGCATCGGCGTGGGTTCGCTCGCCATCTTCGCGGTGGGCATCGTCTGGGCCTGGTGGATCCAGGTCCGGACCATGGCGGACATCCAGCCGGACGGCCCGCCGCCGCGCCCCGCGGCCATGGGTCAGTACGAGATTGGCATCGTCAACCAGCGCCAGTTCCAGCAGGACTGGCACGCCGAGGACAAGATTGGCGGGCAGGACCAGGCGCTGCGCGCCGGCTGGGGTGACCAGCCGGGGGTGAAGCAGCACCCCACCCTCGACGCGGCGATGAAGACGGTCATCGAGCAGAAGCGCAACCCGCCCCCTGCTCCGGCGCCCGAGCCGACCCCTGCCCCGGAGACCGCTCCCGGGCAGACGCCCCCCGCACCGCAGCAGTAGCCTTCGCCGTTTCCCTGTCGTAAGAGCCGTCCTGCAATGATGTCCACCCGCTCCCACATCTTCCCGCGCGCCCGCCGCGCGGGTCTCCTCGCCGCGGCGGCGCTGGTGCTGGCCGTCGCGATTCCGGCCTCGGCCATGCCGGGCGCCGGGAAGACGCCCCGGGCCATCCTGGAGGCTCAGCAGGACCTGCCGCCGCAGGTGAAGGGCGTGGACGTGCAGGAACACCTCGGGGAGCTGGTGCCCATGGACACCCGCTTCCTCGACGCCTCCGGGCGCGAGGTGCGGCTGGGCGATGTGCTGCCGAAGTCGAAGCCCACCCTGCTGACGCTCGTCTATTACAACTGCCCCATGCTCTGTAACCTGGTGCTCAACGCCCAGGTGCAGGCCATGAAGGAGCTGGGGCTCGAGCTCGGCAAGGACTACGAGGCCGTCACCGTCAGCATCGACCCCGAGGACACCCCCGCCCAGAGCCTGGACCGGCGGCGGCGGCACCTGCAGTCCATGGGCAAGCCGGAGACGGCCCCCTGGCACTTCCTCACCGGCACGGACGCGGAGATCCGCCGGCTCGCGGACGCGCTGGGCTTCAAGTACGTGTACGACGAGAGCACCAAGCAGTACGCCCACGCAGCCGTGGTGCACGTGCTCACGCCAGAAGGCAGCATCTCCCGGTATCTCTACGGGACGACGTTTCCCCCCTCGGACATGAAGCTGGCGTTGCTGGAGGCGGCCAACGGCCGCGTGGGTACCAGCTTCGATCAGATCATCCTGTCCTGCTTCAAGTATGACACCGCCACTCGGCGGTATGGCTTCTACATCTTCGGGTTCATCCGCCTGGGCGGCATTGCCGTGTTCTGCGCCCTGGCGACGATGCTGATCTATTTCTGGAGGCGCGAGCTGAAGAAAGGCGCGGCGGCATGAGCGAGCTTCTCAACGATATCCTGTTCCTCCCGGAGGCCGCGTCGACGTTCGCGGAGCGGATCGACTTCCTGCATCACTTCGTCGTCGGTACGACGATGGTGATGTCCACGGGCGTCGGTCTGGCGGCCCTGTTCTTCTTCTTCCGTTACCGCCGCCGCCTCCCGGCGCAGGCGACGGAGTACGTGGTCCCCACGCTGAAGACGGAGTTCCTGTTCGTCTCCGTCCCTCTCGTGTTCTTCCTGGCCTGGTTCGGTATCGGGTTCCGGGACTTCACGTGGGTCACCACGCCGCCCAAGGACGCGATGGACGTCTACGTCATGGGCAAGCAGTGGATGTGGAAGTTCTCCTACCCGGAGGGCCCCAACGGGGTGAACGTGCTGCACGTGCCGGCCAACCGCCCGGTGCGCCTGCTCATCACCTCGCGTGACGTGCTCCACTCGTTCTACGTGCCGGCCTTCCGCATCAAGATGGATGCGCTCCCGGGCCGCTACACGCAGATCTGGTTCGAGGCGACCAAGCCGGGCACGTACCAGGTGCTGTGCACCGAGTACTGCGGCCTGTCGCACTCGAAGATGCTGGCCGAGGTCGTCGTGCTCCCCGAGGAGGAGTACGAGAACTGGATCCAGGAGCAGCGCCGCGGCCGCCTGCAGGACCGCCAGGACGCGCTGGCGGACAACTCGCTGGTGCCGCCGGTGGCGCGCATGGTGGAGCAGGGCCAGGTGCTCGCGGGCACCCAGGGCTGCCTCAAGTGCCACTCCGTGGACGGCTCGCAGCACATCGGCCCCACCTTCCTGGGCATGTATGACCGCGTGGAGCAGCTCGAGAACGGCGAGACCATCCGCGTGGACGAGGCCTACATCACCCAGTCGATGATGGACCCGGGAGCCCACCTGGTGGCGGGCTACCAGAACGTGATGCCGACCTACCAGGGCAAGCTGCAGGGCCCGGAGACGGCCGCCATCGTCGAGTACATCAAGTCGCTTCGCACTCCGAACGTCCGTGAGGGCGCCTCCGAGGGACCCGCCTATGACGCCATCCAGTAGCATCGCAGCCCCGGGCGCCACCCCCGCGCCCGAGGAGCATCACGACCACCACCCGAGCTACCTGGTCGACGGCACCACCATCAAGTCGTGGCTGCTGACGGTCGACCACAAGCGCATCGGGATCATGTTCCTGTTCTGGGTCCTGCTCTTCTTCCTCGTGGGCGGCATCTTCGCGCTGCTCATCCGGGTGGAGCTGCTGACGCCGGGCCCGACCATCATGGACGCGATGACGTACAACCGTACGTTCACGCTCCATGGCCTGGTCATGATCTTCCTGTTCATGATTCCGGCCATCCCGGCCGTCTTCGGCAACTTCATGCTGCCGCTGATGCTGGGCGCCAAGGACGTGGCCTTCCCGCGGCTGAACCTGCTGTCGCTCTACATCTACCTGGGCGGCGGGTTCATCGCGCTGTGGGGCATGCTCAACGGCGGCCTGGACACGGGCTGGACGTTCTACACCCCGTACAGCGCGCACACGACGACCACGGTGGCGCCGGTGCTGTTCGGCGCGTTCATCATCGGGTTCAGCTCCATCGTCACGGGCATCAACTTCATCGTGACGGTGCACACCATGCGCGCGCCGGGCATCACCTGGTTCAAGATGCCGCTGTTCGTGTGGGCCATCTACGCCACCAGCTGCATCCAGGTGCTGGCCACGCCCGTGATTGGTCTGCTGCTGTGCCTGGTGACGGTGGAGAACCTGTTCGGGTTCGGCATGTTCGACCCGGCCCGCGGCGGTGACCCGGTGCTCTTCCAGCACCTGTTCTGGTTCTACAGCCACCCGGCCGTGTACATCATGGTGCTGCCGGCCTTCGGCGTGATGAGCGAGATTGTCTCGACCTTCAGCCGCAAGAACATCTTCGGCTACCGCGCCGTGGCCTACTCCAGCCTGGGCATCGCCTTCGTCGGCTTCTTCGCCTGGGGCCACCACATGTTCGTGTCCGGCCAGTCCACCTTCGCGGGCGGTCTGTTCGGCGTGCTGACCATGCTGGTGGGCGTGTTCACCGCCATCAAGGTCTTCAACTGGGTGGGCACCGTCTACAAGGGCGCGGTCGACTTCAAGACGCCCTTCGCCTACTTCTGCGGCTTCCTGTTCTTCACCGTGTTCGGTGGCATGACGGGCATCGCGCTGGGCACGGTGTCGCTGGACGTCCCCTGGCACGACACCTACTTCGTGGTGGCGCACTTCCACTTCATCATGGTGGGCGCGACCATCATGGCCTTCCTGGCCGCCCTCCACTACTGGTTCCCGAAGATGTTCGGGCGCACGTACCACGAGGGCTGGGGCCTGGTGTCCGCGGCGCTCATCATCCTGGGCTTCAACGCCACGTTCATTCCCCAGTTCCTGCTGGGCAACAACGGCATGCCCCGCCGCTACTACGAGTACCCGGAGCGCTTCCAGGCGCTGAACGTGGCCTCCACCGCGGGCGCGTCCCTGCTGGCGTTCGGGTTCGTCATCATCGCCATGTACCTGACCTACTCCCTGGTGTACGGCAAGGCGTCGGGCAAGAACCCGTGGCGCAGCAAGGGCTACGAGTGGATGTCCGAGTCTCCGCCGCCGACCCACAACTTCGTGGGGCCGCAGCCGGTGTTCCCGGAGGAGCCCCACTTCTACGTGGATCCCAAGAAGGCCGAGGTGCCCGATGCAGTCTAGTTCTCACGCCGCCGGGGGCGTCCTGCCCGTCCCCCGGCTCGCCGGCCACTTCGCCTCGCTCGAGGTGCAGAACCACGCCGCGCGCCTGGGCATGTGGCTGTTCCTGGCGACGGAAATCCTGCTCTTCGCCGGCCTCTTCATCTGCTACGGCGTCTACCGCTTCCTCTTCCCGGAGGCGTGGGCCGCCGCCAGCCGCAGCCTGGACCTGACGCTGGGCACCGTGAACACGGTGGTGCTCATCACCTCCTCGCTCACCGCGGCGCTCGCGGTGCACTACGCGAAGGAGGGGAAGAACAAGGCGGTGGCGGTGCAGATTGCCCTCACCCTGCTGATGGCGGTGGGCTTCCTCGTCATCAAGTACTTCGAGTACCACCACAAGTTCGCGATTGGCACGCTGCCGGGCCGCTTCTACTCGTACGAGGGCATCCAGCTTCCTGGCGTGCCCATGTACTTCACGGTGTACTTCTGCGCGACGGCCCTGCACGGCCTCCACGTCGTCATCGGCATGGTGGTGCTGGCCTTCTCCATGGTCCGTGCGCTGAAGAAGGCGGACTTCGGGCCGAACAACTACACGATGGTCGAGCTGGGCAGCATGTACTGGCACCTCGTCGACCTGGTGTGGATCTTCCTCTTCCCGATGCTGTACCTCGTCTGAAGGGTTCCTCCACCATGGGCATTGCCAACGAATCCCGGCAAGAAGAACAGAACATGCGCGAGGAGCACCACGGAGCGGGCCGCTACTGGCTCATCTGGGGCCTGCTGCTGGTGCTGACGGTGGTGACGGTCGTCACGGGCCGCATCCACATCCCGACGTGGGGCCTGGTGCTGGCGCTCGTCATCGCCACCACCAAGGGCGCGCTGGTGGCGCTCTACTTCATGCACCTGGCTGACCACCGGGGCGCCAACCGCCTGGTGTTCGCCGTCTCCATCTTCTTCGTGGTGCTGATGCTCGCCGTCCCGCTGGTGGACCTCGGAACCCGCTTCCGCGGCGCCACCCCGCCGGGCTCGACGTACAGCGACATGCAGGCCATCGACATCGGCGCGGGCGCCGAGCAGGGCCGCTACGGCGGCGGGCTCCGCAAGGAAGGGAAGATGGGCGAGGAGTCCGGCGCGACCAAGCAGTAAGGGCTGCGGGGGCGTCCACCGCCCCACTCCACGCCACGCGGCGCCGAGGGACTTCCCCGGCGCCGCGTTGCTTTTGCGGGCTACAGCATCACTTCGAAGTTCAGAGCCAGCGCGGTGTCCGTGGACACCTTGCCCGGGGGCGGCGCGCTGTCGTGCTTCACCAGGAAGCTGGTGCCCAGCGAGAGCTGCTTGGTGAGCCCCACGGACAGCTGCGTCTGGCTGTTGAACAGCATGCGCGACTCGCCGATGACGCTCACCAGCACCTCCACGTCCTCCTTGAAGGTGACGTTCTGCGCCAGGCCGTAGCGGAACACCGCGCCGAAGCGGGGGCCGCCCAGGTCGACGTCCGGCAGGTCCAGCCGCGTGGGGTAGTACTGGAAGCGCGTTTCGTTGGCGTAGCGGAAGGCCGCATCCGTGCGGAGGTAGGACTCGCGGCCCTTCTCCTTCTTCTCGTCCCACCAGAGCACGCCCAGACCGCCTTCGCCGTAGGTGCGCGACTCCACGCTCTTCACGTGGTCCGTCTCCGCGCCCGCCAGCAGGTAGCCGCTGATGACCTCGGTGAAGCGCCGGTCACCGCGCAGCTCCAGGCCCGCGTTGAACGCCACCACCTGCGACTCGGTCTCCGCGCCTTCCACCTCGGGCGGACGGCTGCGGCCATAGGAGCCGTAGGACTTGATGGCGTAGATCCAGTTCTCCGTCGTGCGCTGGGCGCTGGCGAGGCCGCTCACCGTCAGGGTGGAGGCGTTGCCCGTCAGCGAGATGAGGCCCAGGCCGATGGTGACGTCCCACTCCCCCTGCTTCTTGTCCGTGGCGGGACCGGCGGCGGGAGCCGGGGCGGCGGGCTGCGTGGCGACGGCCGCGACGCGCTCGGCGGCCTCGGCGGCGCGGGCACTGGCCTCGGCGGCGCGCTCGGCGGCAACGGCAGCGCGCTCGGCCGCGGCGGCGGCGCGCTCCTCCGCGGTGGCGGGGGCGGACTCGGGTGCGGCGGCCGCGGCGGCCGTCGTGGGAGCCGCGGGCGTGGAAGAAGCAGGCACAGGCGCCTGGGCCTGCAGGGACGTGGCAATCAGGAATGCAGCGGAAAGCATCGGGTCTCCAGGTCAGCGGCGCCGGCGAAAACTCATGTCCGGGTTCGGAAAACCTGTCGTTCCCCCCCGATGCCGACGCAGCCCCCTTCCTGCTCCAAAGGCGTGCCCCGCTTCAATGGCTTCTTGGTCGATTTTGAACGGAGGCCTGCCCTGGTGGGTCCATTCGCACCACCACCTTCACCCATCTTGCGAGAAAATCCGCGCTGGATTGAGGCCCGCCTCTCCCCGTCCCTGCGCATCCCCGACACGCTCATCATTGTGAGAAGGACGGAAGAGCGGACGAGCGGCCACCGCGGGGCTGCTGCGAAGGGACGCCGGCGCGGTTACCCTCCGCCGCCATGCATCTGGTCGTCGCCAACGAGGCACAGAAGGTCGAACGGGACCGCCACACCTATGCCGCCTGGGGCTCGCCCCTCACCGTCGAGCAGTTCCTCCAGCGCGAGCTCCGGCTGCGCGCCCACCCGTGGAGCCAGGCGCACATGCGCACCTGGCTCCTGTGCGACGACTCGGGCCGGGTGCTCACGTCGTGCGAGACGTTCCGCACCGGCAGCGTCCTGCGCGGCGCCGATGGCCAGGAGAGCCCAGGCGACAGCTTCATCATCGCCAGCGTCTTCACCGAGCCCGCGCTGCGCGGCCATGGGTATGCCACGCGGCTGATGGACCTGGTGGCGGCCGAGCTGGAGCGCACCGAGCCCCAGGCCCACGCGGCCGTCCTCTACTCCGATGTGGGCGCGCGCCTCTATGGCCGCTCCGGCTACCAGGAGGCCCCCGCCTGGGACTGGCACCTGCCCGTGCTCAGCAGCCTGGCGACGCGGCAGGTGGACTCGCTGCTCGAGGACGCGGACGTGCCCGCCGCGCTCGAGCGGATGCGGCGGCCCGAGGTGCCCTTCTTCCTGTGGCCCGACGCCCCGCAGGTGGACTGGCACCTGGAGCGGGAGCGCATCTACGCGGAGCTGCTGCGCCGTCCCCGGCCACGGGCCTGCGGCGCGGTGGTGGGCGCGTCCACGGCGCTCTGGGCCATGGTGGCCCGGCTTGGCGAGCTGGTGGTGCTGATGCTGGACGCGCGCTCCGAGGACGACGCCGCCGCGCTGCTGGAGGCCGCCCGGGCCCAGGCCCACAAGGCCGGGCTGGCGAAGGTGGTGCTGTGGGAGGAGCCGGGCACCATGCCGTGGGTGGCGCGGCTCCCCGATGCCAGCCGCGAGGCCCGGGACGGCTCGCTGCCCATGTTGCGTCCCCTGCGAGCGGGCCTGCCCGCCGCCGCCGACATCCACTTCCCTCGCGCGCTGTGGGCATGAGCGGACCCGCGCCCAAGCCCGTGGAGTGCACCCGCTGCGGCGCCTGCTGCGTGGCGCCCGACATCGCCGCGCTGGACAAGCCCCTGGGCCTGCGCTGCCCGCACCTCCAGGCGGACAACCTCTGCGGCGTGTACGAGCAGCGGCCCGCCATCTGCCGCGACTACCAGCCGGACGAAGTGTGCGCCCTCATCGAGGCGCCCACGCTGGAGGAGCGCGTGGAGAAGTACCTGGGCCTCTTCGGGCTCCAGTCCGAGGCCCGGGCCCTGCGCGAGCAGGGCTGCGCCTCCATGCGCATGGCCCGCCGCCTGGCCGCCCTGCCGCGTCCCGGCAGGAGCCAGGGCTAGGCACCGGGCCCGCGGACAACGGCGCTTGTCGTCACCGCGCACGGGCGTTATCCCCCGGCCGTGCGATTCCAGCCCACCCAGCCCTTCGTGCCCGCGCCCGGCCTGACGAACGAGCACGCACAGACCATCTACGCCTCGCTGGTGCGCCCCACCCGCACGCCCGCGCTGCGGCGGGAGCGCCTGGAGCTGCCGGACGGCGACTTCGTGGACCTGGACACCTTCGACGGTCCACCAGGAGCGCCGCACGTGGTGGCGCTGCACGGGCTGGAGGGCTCGTCCCGCGCCGGCTACGTCACCGCCATCCTCCGGGGCGCGCAGACCCGCGGCTGGGGCGCCACCGCGCTCAACTTCCGCTCGTGCAGCGGTGAGCCCAACCGGCTGGCGCGCTCGTACCACTCGGGCGACATCGACGACGCGCTCCGGGTGCTGAACGAGACGCGCGCCCGCGTGACGGGCCCGCTCTTCGCCGTGGGCTTCTCGCTGGGCGCCAACGTGCTGTGCCGGCTGCTGGAGGCGCTGGGCGACGACGCACCGGTGGATGCCGCCGCATCCGTCAGCGCGCCGTATGACTTGGATGCCTGCTGCCGCAAGCTCGACGCGGGAGGCCCCTTCCACCTGCTGTACCGCGAGCGCTTCCTGCGCACGCTGAAGCAGAAGGCCCGCCACAAGCTGCGCCACTTCCCTGGCGCCTTCGACGGCAAGGCCCTGGAGGCGGCGCGCACCATCCGCGCCTTCGACGACGCCGTCACCGCCGTGCTGCATGGCTTCCGCGACGCCGCCCACTACTATGCAGAGTCCTCCGCGGGCCCCTGGCTGCAGGCCATCCGCCGGCCCACGCTGCTGCTGAGCGCGGCCGACGACCCGATGCTGGAAGCGCCCGTCATTCCGCCCGCCGCCGCCGACAACCCCTTCCTGAGCATCGTGCTGACCGAGCGCGGCGGCCACGTGGGCTTCGTCGGTGGCCAGGTGCACCGGCCCCACTTCTGGGCCGAGGCGCAGGTGCTGGCGTTCTTCGACGCCGTGCGCGCCCAGGCCCGCGCGCCCTGAGGCGGCGCGCGTCAGCCGAACGACAGGAGGATGCCGAGCTTCGCCGTGGGCTGGATGTCGATGAAGCTCCAGCCGTGGAAGTCCGCGGGCTCCAGCGCCTCGCGGAACTGCTCGTCCACGCCCTCGATGCCCGGGCTGTAGAGCCGCATGATGCTGACACCGCCCCGGACGAAGAAGGTCAGGCGCCGCGGCGCCTGCCACTCGAAGCCCAGCAGGGCGCTGGCGTAGGAGTAGCCCACGCGCTCGAAGGAGTGGATGGGCATCTGCGTGCGGTCCACGATGCGCCGCTCCAGGCCCTCGCCGTTCGCGGGCCGCGCGTGGCCCGCCTCCAGCGTCAGCGCGGGCGTCAGGCTTCCCTTCCACGGCAGCAACGTGAGCCCCAGCCGCGCGCCGGGACGGACGCCATTGTGCGTGCCGCCGACGTGAAGCCGAACCATGCGCGTGGGACGGAAGGAGAGCGAAAGGCCCGCGCCCTCCGGCGCGCTGGCATCCAGCATGAGCCCGAAGGGGGCCAGCCGCTCCGGGTCCTGGGTCCGGCGCTGGAGGAGCCCCGATGCCAGGGCCGGCTGAGCCGTCAGCATCACCCCGACCGCCGCCAGCGCGGATACCGCCCCCATGTACCGCCTCCCGTGACGCATGCCCGCTCCCGCCCGTCCTCCCACCCCACCGCTCCGAATGGCCCCTCGGGTGAAGCTAGTGCTCACTCGCCACCCTGCATTCGCGTCCGCGCGTCGCCGTGGTTGCCCGCCCGGTCAGCGCGGAGCGGGAACCCGAGTCCCGCGGCTCCGCGCGCCCTGCATCCAAGGCGAGACGGGCTCCGGAAGGCCCCCCCGCCTCACCGGAACCCGCGCCCGTTCCACCGTGCCGGCGCGAACGTGCCGCGCTCCGCCCCCACGAAGCACAGCAGGTCCGCCCGTCACGCCCCCCGTCCCGCGCCCAAGCCACTCGTCGTGCCCGGCCCTGCTGGCGCGAACCCGCCGCGCTCCACCCCCATGAAGCGCGGCAGGTCCGCCCCTCTCCCCCCACCCTGCGCCCTGCCCTGACCACGAGCCGGGTCCTGCCGGCACGTCCGCCGCCGCCCCGCCCCCACGAAGCGCCGTCCTGCACGCGCCGTCCTGCGTCCCCCATCCCACCGAGGCCTGCCTCCCCACTCCAGGCACCACCCCGGTTCCGTCCCCGCCCCTGCAACCCGCGACACGCTCCGGCTCCTCACGCCCGCCAACCGACCCCATCCGCCGGCCCGCGTCGCACCGTGCCCAACGCCATAGCATTCGCCGTGCCGGGACCTCCGAAGGGCAAAGGCCAAGTCAATTCAATATGTTGAGAGCGCAGGGCGCGAAGCGCCGGGTCCGAGGACGGACAGGGGCCGGAAAAAACTACGTCCGCGGCCCGAACGGCCTGTCCCGGAGTCCCGGCCCACTGTCGAAGAGGCGGCGGGACCTCATGACGCGAACCGGTCGCGACCCGCGCGAGGACGGCCGCTCCGGCGTGCCAGGTTCACGGCGCAACAACCGCGGGACTCATGAGCGGCCCGGCCAGGCAGCCCAGGCGATGCGCCAACGAATCGCTTCGCCCGAGCCGCGTCAGGCGCTCAGGCCCGACCCACGGGCGGACGCAGCACGCGGAGCAGGTCCTGCGCGAGCAGGTCATGCACGGCCTGCTTCAGCGCACCGAGCAACTGGTGGAGCGCCTCCGCGGTATCCCCGTGGGCCTCCACCACGCGCTCATGCTGCCCATCGAAGATGCGCAGCCGGCCGGGCACCAGGGCGATGACGGGCTGCGTGGGGTGGCGCTTGCGCAGCAGGCCCAGGAAGAGCGGGTGGTCCTCGTCCGGGCGGCGCAGGTCCACCACCACCAGCGCGGGGGGCCTAGACGCCAGCGCGGCGAAGGCGTCATCCGTGTCCCCCGTCGCGGAGACCGCCAGGCCCGGCGCCTCGAGGATGCGCCGCAGCAGCTCGCGCGAGGGGACATGGGGACTGACGACGAGGACGCGGCGCATCTTGCCCTGGAATCTAGCCCTTCCAGACGACGATGGCGGCCCCCAGGAAGGCGACGCACGAGCCCACCACCCGAGGAAGCGTGGCCGGGCGGCCCTCCACCATCGCATCCCAGACGAGGCTGGTGATGAGCTGCGCGGCCATCAGCAGCAGCGTGCACTGCACGGCGCCCAGGCGGCTCATGGCCCAGGGCATGCCCAGGACGATGACGACACCACACAAGCCCGGCACCAGGTGCCAGGGCGTGAAGCCGCTCAGGCGGCCCTGGCCCGCGGCGGCCTCCGGCCACAGTCCCGGCACCGCGCGCAGGACCAGGAACACCCCGAAGGTGGCCACCGTCGCCACCACCATGTTGACGAGGACCGCGCTCATCAGGCCCCACTGGCCGGCGAAGCGACGGTTGAGACCAGCCTGGGCCACGACCGCCAGGCCGGCCAGCATGGGAACGAGCGAGATGAAGCGCATGTGGCGCGCTGGGTACCGTGAACAGCGCCTACCTGCAAGCCACCCCCCCAGGTCCGCGATGAGGCTGGCGAAACCCAGGATGACCGGATAGTTCCCAACGCGTCGATGCCGTCGCCCACCGAGCTCCACTTCGACTGCGGCACCCTCGTCGCGCCCTCGCTGCCGGAGGACGCGCGCCTGAGAGCCCTGTTCCAGAAGGATGGGCGCACCGGCGTGTACCGCGCGCCGGCGTGGCACTACCGCGAGGTGGTGCTGCGGCTGCGCGAGCTGGGCATCCCCTACGAGGACAAGGCAAAGCGCTTCGCGCCCCTGGAGCTGCCCCTCACCTCGCCCATCGAGCCCTTTCCCCACCAGCAGCAGGCGCTGGACGCCTGGACGCGCGCGGGAGGCCGTGGCCTGGTGGAGCTGCCCACGGGCGCGGGCAAGACGTTGCTGGCGGTGCTGGCCATCGCCCACGTGAAGCGGCCCACGCTCGTGGTGGTGCCCACGCTGGACCTGATGGCGCAGTGGCAGGGCGTGCTCGCGCGCCACTTCTCCGTGCCGGTGGGCCTGCTGGGCGGCGGCGTGAACGACCGGCAGCCGCTGACGGTGACGACGTACGACTCGGCGGCGATGCAGACGGAGTTCCACGGCAACCGCTTCGGCCTGCTGGTGTGCGACGAGTGCCACCACCTGCCGGCGCCCAGCTACCGGTTCATCGCGGAGGGCTCGCTGGCGCCCTACCGGCTGGGCCTCACCGCGACGCTGGAGCGCACCGACGGCGGCGAGCGCGTGTGCGAGGAGCTGCTGGGCCCGCGGGTCCACCACACGGACATCCGCCAGTTGCAGGGGCAGTACCTGGCGCCCTACGAGGTGAAGCGCATCGAAGTCCCCCTGACGCCCGACGAGAAGGCGCGCTACGACGCGGCGCGGGCGCTGTACCTGGGCTTCGTGCGGCGGCTGGGCGTGCCGCTCTCCGCGCCGGACGGCTGGGCGCGCTTCCTGGCGCAGAGCCAGCGCAGCGACGAGGGCCGCGCCGCGTACCGGGCCTACCGCGAGCAGCGGCGCATCGCCCTCACCTCCAGCGCCAAGCAGGAGGTGCTGTGGCGCATGCTGCTGGAGCACCGCGAGGACCGGGTGCTCGTGTTCACCGACGACAACGAGACGGTGTACACGCTGGCGCGGCGGCTGCTGCTCCCCGCGCTCACGCACCACACGCCCGTGCCGGAGCGCAAGGCGCTGCTGGCGGCGTTCGCGTCGGGCGAGCTGCCCGTGCTGCTCACGTCACGGGTGTTGAACGAAGGTGTGGACGTACCCGAGGCTCGCGTGGGCGTGGTGCTCAGCGGCAGCGGCAGCGTGCGCGAGCACGTCCAGCGCCTGGGACGCATCCTGCGCAAGCGCCCGGGGAAGCGCGCCCTGCTGTACGAGGTGTGCTCCGCGCAGACGGCGGAGAGCAGCATCAGCGAGCGGCGGCGCCAGCACGGGGCCTACCAGGAGGGCTCCTGAGATGCTGACGCGCGAGCGGCGCGAACGCCTGCTGCGCCAGCGTGACTCCGCGCTCGGCGCCCACCGGAGGGCCCCCGCGGTGCGGACGCGGCGTCCCCAGGCGCCTCGCTCCACCTTCACCGGAGGCCGCACGCGATGCTGACGCGCGAGCTCCTCAACTTCCGCGTGCGCCAGGGCGTCCTGCGCCCCGCCTTCGTGAAGCGGGACGACGCCGAGCTGCTGGCCTTCGCCCAGGCGCTACTCGCCGAGGTGGCGGCCTCGCGCGGCGGCCAGTGCGACGACGTCGAGGAGTCCCTGGGCCTGAAGGCCGGCGCCTTCAGCAAGCCCAAGGTGGCGCGCGGGCTGGTGAAGCTGGTGCTCGACCGGCTCCTCTTCGATGAACCCGCGCCCGGCGTCACCGAGGCCCGCTGGGAGCGCCTGAAGGCCGCCGGGCAGGTGCTGCGCGCGCTGCCCCCCGGCGCCACCGTGGAGGACTTCGAGGCCCGGCTGTCCCAGGCCCTGCCCGTCCCCCTGGCCGAGGCCCGCGAAGCCCTGTACGCCGACCTGCCCGGTCACCGGCGGTTGATGGGCTGGGATGGCGAGGCGCTCGACGCGCAGGGGCTGGTGGACCGCTACAACCTGGCGCTGGCGCAGGGCCCCCTGCTGTCCGCGCGCAAGCTGCGGCTGCGGGCCCAGGCCCCGGAGCTGCTGCGCGTGCGCAAGGTGCTCCGGTGGCTGAAGTTCTGCCGCCTGGTGGCCGAGGTCTGGCGCGACGGCGACAACTGGGCGCTGGACGTGGAAGGCCCGGGCGCGATGCTGGCCCTCCAGAAGAAATACGGCCTGCAACTGGCGACCTTCCTGTCCGTCGTCCCCGTGCTGGAGCGCTGGGAGCTGACCGCCACCGTGGAGCCGTCCCGGCGGCAGGCCACGCTGATGCTGAGCCACAAGGACCCGCTGCGCTCGCCACTTCCCGCCGCGCTGGGTCACATCCCTCCCGAGGTGGCGGCGCTGGCCGAGGGCTTCGTGGACGACAAGTGGGAGCTGGACCTCACGCCCCTGCCCCGGCACGTGGGCGCCTCCGGGCTGTGCGTGCCGGACCTCACCTTCCGCCACCGCGAGTCCCGGCGCGAGGTGGCGCTGGAGCTGTTCCACGCCTGGCACGCGGCCCCCCTGGCACGCCGGCTCACGGAGCTCCGCTCGCGGCCGGACGCGGGCCTGCTGCTGGGTGTGGACCGTGCGCTGGCGAAGGAGGCCGCGGAGCGGGAACAGCTCGAGGCCCACCCGCAGGTGGTGCTCTTCAACGGCTTTCCCTCGGCGCGAAAGCTGCGCGAGCGCCTGGCCCGGATGGAGCCAGCGGCCCCCGGAAGGGGGCCATGAGTGGCGCGCTCGCGACGGACCTGCGGGCGTCAGCTCCGCGGCTTGAACTGCGCCGCGAGCACGCTGAGGATTCGGATGGACGTCCGGTCGAGCTGCTTGGCCCGGCGCATCAGCCGCCGCAGCTCGGCGGACTCGCCGTAGTCACTGGGCGGCTCGGCGGCCCACTTCACCTCCTGCACGGGCTTGAGGCCCAGCGCCTCGTCCGCGGAGATGGAGAGCACCGTGCACAACCGGCGGAACGTCTGGATGCTCGGCAGCATGTGGCCGCGCTCCAGCCGGCCGTAGACTTCGCTCGCGATGCCAATCCGCTCCGCCACGTCGGCCTGGGTCAGGTTCAGGCGGGTCCGTGCGAGGCGCGCCGCTCCTCCAAGGCGGGATGCGAGGGTCTTTTCCATGGGTCGTTA
Organism: Pseudomyxococcus flavus; assembly: GCF_050038885.1. Classification (NCBI taxonomy): domain Bacteria; kingdom Pseudomonadati; phylum Myxococcota; class Myxococcia; order Myxococcales; family Myxococcaceae; genus Pseudomyxococcus; species Pseudomyxococcus flavus. The sequence continues at coordinate 1,682,342 of NZ_CP143624.1, forward strand.
ACCTACCGGGTCCGCACATGTCGATATGACTTGAGAGGTTGGCATCCAAGAACTTCCTGAGTAGTCTTGTAGGTAGGCAACCTCGTGCGTTTGGCCAACCGCACAGGTCTTGATTGACCGGCGCGAAGAACATGCTGACCTTCTTGTTCGTGGATGAAGACCCGCGCTCGCTCGCGGCGCTGCGGCGGCTCGTGAGAGACCTGCCCGGCAGCAAGCGCTTCGCACGGGGCATGGAGGAGGCGCTCATGCTCGTGCGCGAGGAGCCGCCCACGGTGGTGGTGACGGGCGACCTCCTCCCGGATGGGGACGGGCTGGGGCTGCTGCAGCAGGTGCGCGCGCGGCATCCTCGGACGGCCTGCGCGCTGCACGCGGTGATGCCGCCGCTGGCCCGGGACATCACCTGGATGGACCGGGCCGCGCCGCCCAGGGAGGTGCACGCGCTGCTGCGGACGCTGGGCGCCGGATTGGGCATCCACCCAACCCGGGACAGCGGCCAACGCCGATAGGACCTTCTGGGTCGGGACCACTCGGAAGAGCATCCCCGGAACGCCCGCGTTAAGGTGCGCTCCCTCTCGCGCCATGAAGCTCTACGCCATCAGTGACCTGCACCTGCGCCACAACGACAACCGCCTGGCGCTCCAGGCGCTTGCGGCCCACCCGGAGGACTGGCTCATCGTCGCGGGCGACGTGGGCGAGACGCTGGCGGAGATGGAGCTCATGCTGAGCACCCTCACCCAGCGCTTCCGCCAGGTCATCTGGGTGCCCGGCAACCACGAGCTGTGGACGATGCCGTCCGAGCAGCCCCAGCTGAAGGGCGAGGCGCGCTACCAGCGGCTGGTGAGCCTGTGCCGCAGCTACGGCGCCCTCACGCCGGAGGACCCCTACCCCCGCTGGCCCGGCCCCGGCCCCGAGCGCGTCATCGTCCCCATGTTCCTGGGCTACGACTACACGTTCCGCCCGGACCACGTGCCCGCGGACAAGGCGCTGGAGTGGGCCTGGGAGGACGACCTGCTGTGCACCGACGAGGTGCTCCTGCACCCCGAGCCCCACGCGAGCCGCGCCGCCTGGTGCGCCGCGCGCGTCGCGTCCACGCAGGCCCGACTGGACGCGCTACCCGCGGGCTGCGCCACGGTGCTCATCAACCACTACCCGCTGCGCTACGAGCACGTGCGGCTGCCGCGCATCCCCCGCTTCTCCATCTGGTGCGGGACGAAGCACACCGAGGACTGGCACACCCGCTACCGGGCGGAGGTCGTCGTCACCGGGCACCTGCACATGCCCGCGACGCTGTGGCGGGACGGCGTGCGCTTCGAGGAGGTGTCGCTGGGCTATCCCGCGCAGTGGAAGTACCGGGGCGTGCGCGGCCTGGACAGCTGCCTGCGCGTCATCCTTCCCGGCCCCACGCCGTAGACATGCGAAGCCCCGGGCGCCGCTCGAAGCGGAGCACCCGGGGCCTCATCGGCGCGGACCAGGCCCGCGCCGTCACTTCAGACCTGGGAGGCTACAGCTCGTCGTAGGAGCCGATGAGGACGATGTTCTGGAAGCCGCCCTTCGCGCCGTAGACCTCGATGTAGTAGCGGCCCGCCGGCGCGTTCATGATGTTGCACACCTCCGACTGGTGGTTCTCCACGCTGCGGCAGTCGTAGTCGAAGTGCGTCGGGGCCCCGTCGCGCTTGACGTAGAGGTCGGGGTTGCCCTTGCCCTCGCCCGTCTGGATGTAGACGTTGTTCTTCCCGCTGCCCGGCACGAGCTCCGGCACGTCGAGGATGAACACCTGCGAGGAGCCCGGCGCGCCCGAGAGGTTCTCGACCGCGATGCCGCTCTGGATGGGAACGTAGCCGCCCTTCCAGGTCACGGTCAGCGACGCGTTCGTGTACGCGCTGAAGCCGTTCAGCATCACGAACCAGGTGCCGTGCTGCGGCGCGGGGAAGGTGCAGACCTCGTTGTTGCCCGAGCGGTACGGACGGCAGTCGTACGTGGAGGTGGTCGGCGCGTTGCCGTACCGGACGTACATGTCCGCGTCACCCGTGCCACCGGACAGGGTGAAGGTCAGGTCGTAGGCGCCCTCGGGGATGGCAATCTCGTAGTACTTCTTCTCGTTACGGTCGCCCGACACGACGATGGGCTCGTCCTTGACGATGGGGTCCGTCTCCGGAGGCGGAATCGGCACGCTCACGCCGACGGCCTTCCACGCGTTCGACACCGACTCGATGGTGGCGGCGTCGTAGCCCAGCTGCTCCGCGGCCTGCTCCGTGGCCACCTTGGCGGCCTCGAAGTTGGACGACGGGAGGAGGAGGTCCGCGTTGGCCTTGTAGAAGATCTGCGCGGCCTTCTCGATGCCGATGCCCTGGACCTCGATGGTGCTCCTGCCGCGCGGGTGCACGCCGCCCTGCGACAGGAGGTAGAACGCCAGGTTGGAGATACCGGAGCTGAAGTGCACGCCGGTGCCGGTCTGGTAGTTGTGGTAGTGGTCGAGCGACACGCCGTCCAGCGCCGGGTCATGCATGTAGCGCAGGGCGTCGCCCGGGGTGGGCGGGGTCCACACGGTGTCGCCAATCAGCCAGTGCCGCGGCAGGACCTCGTTCGCGCCGTCGCCGTACCACTCGCACACCGCGCCGAAGATGTCGGACATCGACTCGTTCAGGCCGCCGGACTCACCCGAGTAGATGAGGTCCGACTCGTGGTCCGTCACGGCGTGCGTCAGCTCGTGCGCCGTCACGTCCAGCGAGGTGGCCAGGTTGCCCGCGGTCACCCCGTCACCGTCGCCGTACACCATCTGGCCCGCGATGGTGTCCCAGAAGGCGTTCGCGTAGTTGACGCGGTGGTGCACGGTGCTGATGAGCACGCCACCTGCGTTGTCGAGGGAGTCGCGGCCGAACAGCTCCGAGTAGCAGTTGTAAACGGTGCCCAGGTGGTCGTAGTTGGTGTTGACCACGGAGTCCGCCACGGGCGCCTCGCCCTCACTGCGGACGCGCGGCCCCGGAATGGCATCCAGGTTCTGGCCGTCGTGGAGGCGGCGGTTGATGGCCTCCTTGATCTGCGGGATGCGCAGCATGACATCGCCATTGCGCGCGTCGACCAGGACCCAGTCGTGCACCGGCGTCTGGTCCGGCTTCTCGCCGCGCTGGACGACCTTGTACATCAGGCGCAGCTCGTCATCGATGCGCCAGTACACGAGCTCCGGGTTCTTGTCGGTGACCCAGCCCGGCTGCGTCTCACGGTCGGAGTCCACGGAGGACACCGCCACCGCACCGGCGATGGTCGCCTTGAGGTCGGCCTTCAGGTCGCTGCGAACGTTGGTGTTCGCCGCGAAGACCTTGCCGTTGCGGGCGTGCACGCGAAGCTCGCCGCCCAGCACCGCGATGTTGTTGTGACGTACGGCGTAGCGATAGTGGCTGTCGCCCCGCTTGTCCAAGTAGCCCTGCTCGAAGACGAGGTTCTTCGGGTCCAGCCGGAACATCGGCGCCAGGGTGTCGATGACCGGGGCCAGCGCGGACGCGTTGAGCGCCTTGGGACCGGCGGCGGAAATCTCAGGCAGCGGAATCGACAGGTTCGTCAGGAACTGCGCCGCCTGCTGGCGGTCCTTCTGAACGACCTTCGCACCATTCTCCAGAACCGCGGACTTCGTGACATCCGACGACTTTTCAGCCTCCGGAGCAGGGGTGGACTCATTGCAACCCACGACAACGGACAGCGCTGCGATACCGAGCGCGCCACGCACTCTCTTCTGCACCATGTAATCCTCCTAAGCGGAAAGATTAGGAAGCACGATGCCACAGGCCTGACCTGAATTTCAAGGTTGTGCGATTATTTCAGTTATTACCTACTTCTTAGATTTCGAGTTATTTGCCGATATTGCCTACGTTCCGTGAGCCTACGGGGTTCACTTTAAGTGCCATCCCGTATTCGCAGGACGTGTCAGGTCGTCCGCGTCCCGCCCGGTTTTCACGCCGGTGCCGCGACCGCTGCGCGGTTCACCCGGGCCCGTGCCCATGCACGCGAGGGGCTGGAATCGGCGGGGCTGGCCATTACGCTCCCCATCCGGGAGGCAACGATGCGCGCACTGCAACTGCAGCGGCTGGACGGGCCTGAGGGGCTCCAACTGGTGGACCTGCCGGAGCCCGAGGCGGGGGACTCGGTCCTCATCGATGTGGTGGCAGCCGGGGTGAGCTTTCCGGACCTGCTGCTCACCCGGGGGCAGTACCAGTTGAAGCCGGCACTTCCGTTCATCCCGGGCGTGGAGGTGGCCGGGGTGGTGCGGCAGGCGCCCGCGGGCGCGGCCGTGAAGCCCGGGCAGCGGGTGATGGCCTTCAGCTTCGGGCTGGGCGGCTTCGCCGAGGTCGCAGCCATTCCACCGGAGATGGTGTTCCCCATCCCCACCCACTGGAGCTTCGAGGCAGCCGCGGGCGTGGTGATGAACTACCACACCGCCCACTTCGCGCTGCACCGGCGAGGCCGGCTGAAGGCGGAGGAGATTGTCGTGGTCCACGGCGCCGCGGGCGGCGTGGGCACGGCGGCGGTGCAGGTGGCGCGCGGCGCGCAGGCCCGGGTCATCGCCGTGGTGAGCGACGCGCGCAAGGCCGAGGTCGCGAGGCAGGCCGGCGCGCACGAGGTGCTGCTGTCCACCGAGGATTGGGTCGCGCAGGTCCGGGAGAAGACGGGCGGCCTGGGCGCCAACGTGGTGGTCGACCCGGTGGGCGGCGACATCTTCGACAAGAGCCTCAAGTGCCTGGCGCCCGAAGGGCGGCTGCTGGTGGTGGGCTTCACAAGCGGACGCATCCCCGAGGTCCAGGTGAATCGCCTGCTGCTGCGCAACATCGACGTGGTGGGCGTGGCGTGGGGCGGGTTCCTCCTCCACGAGCCGTCCCTGACGCCCACCATCGCCAAGGACCTGGAGGCCATGGCGGAGCGCGGGGTGCTCGCGCCCATCGTGGGGCCGGTGTTCCCACTGGAACAGGGCGCGCAGGCCCTGCGTGAGCTGGAGGCAAGGCGCGCGACGGGCAAGGTGGTGCTGCGCATGCGCGAAGGCTGAGCCGCGCGCGGCCCTGGGCCGTGCGAGATGGACTGACAGCTGGCTCGGCGCGCGACGGGTGCAGAGGTCCTGCGCACGAGGCCAGGCTGAGCCGCGCCTGAAGCGGCCCCACTCGAGCAGGGCCGGGGGCTGGCTCGGCGCGCGGCGGCCGCGGTGATGCCGCGCACGAGCGCTGGCTGAGCCCCGCCTGAAGCAAGGCGGTGCGAGCTGGGGCCCGACGCAGCTTCGATGTGCGCTGATTGACCGCCGGGCATGCGGCCGGCCGTGTGTGACCGAGCCCGGCGCTGCCACCGCCGCGGCAGGCGCCCCACCTTGTTGCAGGAGGTGACGGCACCATGGCGGATGACCCCTTGGAGCGGCAGCACCAGCGCGAGCGGGAAGAGGAACGCAGGCGGCTGCGCGAGGAAGAGACGAAGGACCTGGAGGTGGAGTCCCACCGGGGACCACGCCCCCTGGAGGGCTACGCGGGGGGCCACACCACGTGGACCGGACAGCAGGACGATGACTCCGCCCGCCGCGTCCACGCGAGGGATGCCGACGCCTCCTGGGAAGCCAGCGAGCGGCAGGCCCGGCTGGAACCGGAGCCCGAGGCCGACACACCCGACACGGAGGACGCCCAGCCCCGTCGCGACACACGGGGACCTGAGACGCGGCGCGGGTAACTCGCCGTCCGAGCCTCGTCGGGAGGGCGCGCCCTCCCCGACACCTGGGCCACGCCGCACTTGCCCGCCCCGGGTTCCTCCGGGCACGCGTCCCCCGGAATGGACGGCTCGCGCGGAAAGAGGCCCGAGGGCCCGTTTCAGCGCAGCTCGGGCACCTCGCGCTCCAGCGTCTCCGCGGCGCGCGCGTCCTTGGGGACGCCGAAGCGCTGGCGCGAGCACGCCAGCAACTGCCCGGCATAGACGGTGTCCTCCAGCGCCTCCTGGTAACGCCCCGCCTGCGCGAGCGTGCGCGCCCGCTCGTCCACCAGCCGGGCCAGGATGCGCGCCTGCTCCGCGTGTGAGAACAGGCGGACCACGGAGCGCGCGTCGAAGCACACCAGCGTATCGAACTCCATGCTCAGCGTGGCCGTACAGGCCTCGCGGATCTGCTGCAGACTCGCGTCCAGGGAGGCCTCCGCCCGGGCCCGGGCGAGGTCCGGAGCCAGGCGGCCAAGCTCACGCACGGCATTCAGGGTGAAGGCGTAACGCAGGACGGGCATGCGGATGAGGACTACACCCCAGCCACGCGGTTTCATCCAGTCACCCGGTGTGCCCAGCCCCCTCCCCGGGCCTGTCGCGCGAGAACGTCACTGGCCGGGATGAAACCCCGCCGACTACAGTTTCACGTCGCGCGCCGGCCACCCCCACCAAGGACGACGAGAGCATGAAGGACCTGGACGCCATCCTCCGCGCACGCACGCGCACCCAGGGCCCCCTGGTCCTCGCCACCGTGGTCGCCGTCGCGGGCTCGGCGTACCGGCGCCCCGGCGCGCGGATGTTGATGGGTGAGGACGGGTGGCTGGCGGGCGGCATCAGCGGCGGCTGCCTGGAGGCCGACATCGTCCGCAAGGCCTTCTTCTGGACGGCGCAGGGCCCTCGCCTGCTGCGCTACGACTCCACCAGCGACAGCGCGGAGGACGAAGGCGCCTTCTCCTTCGCGCTGGGCTGCAACGGCGTGGTGGACGTGCTGCTGGAGCGCTGCGAGGCCGGCGCGGAGGAGGCGCTCACCTTCGCCGCCCAGGCCCGCGAGGCGGGACGCCGGGCCGTGGTGGCCACGGTGTACCGGGGGCCCTCGAACACCGTGGGTTCGCGCCTGCTGCTCCGCGACGACGGCACCGAGGCGGGCAGCCTCTCCGGCGCGCTGCGAGACGCCGTGCGCGAAGCGGCGCGCGAGGCCCTGGACGCGGGACGCACCTGGAGCGGCCCCTGCGGCGGCGCGGACGTGCTGGTGGAGGTGGTGGACCCGCCCCACCCGCTGGTGCTCTTCGGCAGCGGCTTCGACGTCGTCCCCGTGGTGAACCAGGCCGCGAGCCTGGGCTGGCATGTCACCGTGGTGGCGGACCGGACCGCGCAGAGCCTGCGAAATCGCTTCCCCCGCGCGCACGCGGTGGTGCCGGCGAAGGCCCCCGACGCCCCGAACGCGGTGCCGCTGTCGCCGCGCACGCTGGCGGTGCTGATGACCCACAGCCTGCCGCAGGACCGCGAGCTGCTGGCGCGGCTGCTCCCGCGTCCGCTGCGCTACCTGGGCGTGCTGGGGCCCCGCTCGCGCACGGACCGGCTGCTGGCGGAGCTGCCCACGGCGCCCACCCCGGCGCAGCTGGAGAAGCTGCACGCGCCCGTGGGCCTCGACCTGGGAGCGGAGGGCGCGGAGGAAATCGCCCTGGCCATCATCGCGGAGCTGCAAGCCGTGGTAGCGGGCCGCGAGGGCGGCAAGCTCCGAGAGCGCCGTGCCCCCATCCACACCGCGGCCCCACCGCCGGTGCGGAGGCTCGCGTGAGGGTGGGCGTGGTGCTGCTCGCCGCGGGAGGCTCCTCGCGGCTGGGGCACCCCAAGCAGCTCGTCCGATACCAGGGACAAACGCTGGTGCGGCGCGCCGCCGAGGCCGCCGCAGCCGTGCGGTGTGGCCCGGTGGTGGTGGTGCTCGGTGCCGCGCACGACGCGGTGGCCGCGGAGCTGACCGGCCTGTCCGTGCGCACGGTGCACCATGCGGGCTGGGCCGAGGGGCCCGGCGGCTCGCTGCGCGCGGGGCTGCGTGCGCTCACCGGCGGGGACGCGGCGCCGCTGGAGGCCGTGCTGGTGATGCTCTGCGACCAGCTTCGCGTGGACGCCGCGCACCTGCGTGCCCTGCTCACCGCCTTCGAGCGCACGCGCGCGCCCGTGGTGGCCTCCGCCTACGACGGCACCCGGGGCGTCCCCGCCCTCTTCGCTCGCGACGTCTTCCCGGAGCTGGAAGCGCTGAGCCCCGCGCAGGGCGCGCGCGGTGTGATTGCACGTGAGCCCTCGCGCGTGGCGGAGGTGGCGCTGCCTGGCGGTGGCGACGACGTGGACACGCCCGAGGATGTCGCGCGGCTGACGTGAGCCACGGCTCGCGCCGCGTCCGTCACCTCGCCGATACGCGCATCGGCCCCGGGGAGGGGGGCCTGGTACGGCAGTGCGTGTTGCCAGCGCCGCGCACCGTTCCCCACCTTCTCCAGCACGACGACATTCAGCGGAAGGGGTCTCCATGTCCAAGTTCAGGTTCCCTGCGGTGCTGGCCGCCTCGGCGGTGCTGAGTTTCTCGGTGGGCTGCGCCAGGAAGGCCAAGACGTCACAGGAGGGCATGCCCCCCACGGCGCAGCAGATGCCCCAGGACCAGGAGGGCCTGCCGCCCAACGCCCAGGCCGAGATGAAGCGGGACTGCCCCATGGAGGTGCCCGGTGCGATGGCGCGCGCGGAGGACATCCCGGAAGGCGTGGCCCTCATCATCGTCACGCCTGAGACGGACAAGGTGGCGGACCTCCAGCAGCGCAGCCGCCGGATGATGCAGTTCCAGCAGGAGCACGGCACGGGCGGCAGCGGCATGGCGCAGCCCCCGGGCGTGGACTACGACGAGATGGGCGGACGCGAGGAGCCTGGCTCGGCGGGTGCGCCGTCCGTGCCGTCCGTCGCCAGCGTGCACGACTCCCCGCAGGGCGTCGTCATCGTCTACACCGCCGTCGACCCGGCCCGGCAGGGGAAGCTGAGCTCCGAAATCCACCGGAACGCCCAGTACCTGGACACGGGCAAGTGCCCGGGCATGGCGGCGGATTGAGCCCCACCGCCGCGCCTCACGCCAGCGGCGGCAGGTGCGTCAACAGCCGCTGCAGGTCCGGCTGCAGCTCGTCCGGCGCGGCGCTGGCAAGCACGTCCTCGGGATGGGTGCCCCACGTCACGGCGTAGGTCTTCAGCCCCGCGGCCTGGCCCGCGCGCACGTCCAACGCGGTGTCCCCCACCATCCACAACCCGCCCGTCCCCAGCGCCGCCAGCGCGTGGTGGATGACGTCGGGCGCGGGCTTGTGCGGAAAGCCATCCGTGCCCTGCACGTGGTGCAGCAGCGGGCCCAGCCCCATGGCGTCCACGAAGCGGCGGGCCATGTCGGGGCGCTTGGTGGTGGCCACCGCGAGCAGGTAGCCCCGCTCGCGCAGCGTCCGCAGCACTTCCAGCACGCCGGCATAGGGCCGCGAGCGCCGGTGGAAGTGGAGCGGATAGTGCTCACGGTAGGCCGCGCACAGCGCGGGCACATGGTCCGGCGCGAACTGGCTGTACATCCAGTCGAGCGGGTGGCCGATGAGCGCGCGAACCTGCTCGTAGGTGGGCGCCGGAAGGCCGTGCCGCGAGAAGGCGTGCAGGAAGCTGTCGATGATGTCCGGCAGCGAGTCCACCAGCGTGCCGTCGAGGTCGAAGAGGATGCCGCGAGAAGGAGAAGCGCTCACGGGCCTTCCATATCCCCTCCGCCGCCCGCTGTCCCCCCTCGGGATGCCTCAGGGCGAGGCCTGCCGCGCGGGCGAGGCAGCGGCCGGCTCCAGCACGCACAGCCACAGCCGCTCTTCCTGCACGCAGCGCGTGCCGCGAATGGCGCGGAACTCGTGAAGCCGCTGGGGAATGGAGAGGTAGATGGTCTCCGGATCCAGCCTGCCTGCCCGGACATCGTCATCCAACCCCAGGCAGTACGGCTGGGCGCGCGCGTCATCCAGCCGCGCCACGTAGCCGCTGTTGAAGGTGAGCCCCAGCCGGTACGCGCGGTAGGCCCAGGGCTCGAAGTTCATGGGGCCCGCGCGGCAGCCCCGCCCCGAGCCGTCGTGCATCTGCGGCGGGTACATCACCAGGTGCTTGCGCCCCACGGCCGCCGCGCGCAGTGCCTCCGACGGAGGCGCGGTCCAATCCGAACCTCCCTGCGCCTGCCGGCCCTGCCCCAGGTTGAGGTCGAAGCCCTGCAGCACCACCGCCAGCGCCAGCAGTGACGGCGCCAAAGCGGGCCGCGGCAGCCGGATGAGCACGAGCGCGGAGCCCAGCGCCAGCAGGTAGTACAGCGGCCACACGAAGCGGCCGGAGGAACGGAACGGCTCCACCCACCGCATCACCGGTGCGTACAGGCTGGAGATGTCCGCGAGCAGCTCGCCGCGCAGGGTGATGCGGGAGGACAGCGCGAAGAAGAACAGCCCCAGCGCCACCAGCCCCACGGGAACGAACCGGCGCCACAGCCGCGCCACGGCCGGCGCGTCGCGCGCGACCAGGACGAGCGAGGCCCAGAGCGCGAAGAGCACACCGAGCCCCAGATAGCCGAAGCCCTCGTACTGGGCCCCCTGCCGGGGCAGGGCCCTCAGGAAGCGCGACCACACCGCGTCGCGGTGGTAGCCCAGCGGATTGATGAACGTCGCCAGGTCCGCGGAGAAGCCACCGAACGCGTCCGCGCCCAGCGTGCGGACCGTGCCGAGGTAGCCGAACACGTAGAAGAGCGCGAGCACGGCGCCCACGTTCACCACGGCCCCCAGCACCGGCCACCGCCAGGGCAGCCGCCTCTCCAGCGCGGTGCGCACGCACAGCGACACCGCGAGCGCCACCACCATGGCGGCAATCACCGGGTGCACGCCCGCGGCGAACACGCACAGCGCCAGCGCGATGCCCAGGGCCTGCTTCGCCTCGCGGGCGTCCCGCTGGGGCACCAGGTGCAGCCCCACCAGGAGGACCAGGGTCCAGTGCGCGCACAGGGCCTCGTGCGACATGCTCATGCGCGCCAGCAGCGTGGGCGACAGCACGAGCAGACCGCCCACCAGCCACTGCTGCGGCACCGACGCGCCCATCCGCCGCGCCACCCAGGCAGCCGCGGCGCCCTGGAGCATCAGGCACGCGCACATCCACGGGCCGATGTACTGGAAGTCGACCGGCAGCAGCGCGGAGAACGGCCGCAGCAGCACGCCCACCCAGGGGATGGCGTCCATGTAGCCGAGCGTCGTCCCGAGCGGATGGAGATACCCGTTGATGGCGCCCAGCGGGAAGCGCAGGGGCTCGTTGCGGAAGAACAGCCAGCCCAGCAGGTGCTGACTGAAGTCGTCACGGAAGAGCCACGCCAGCCGGGTCGGGTTCAGCGCCGCCGGGCCGTACAGCGCGAGGAAGGCCAGCAGCCCCACGCCAGCCGCGCCCAGCGGCCCCGCCTGCGCGGTGGCGAACGAGGTGACGGCCGCCAGGGTGCGCCGCAGCCGCTCGGGCAGGGCGGGCCTCATGGGCGGCACTCACCCAAGGCAGCGGAAGCAGAGGTGTCGCGCGCTTCGGGCATGGAGGCGCCGCTTGAAGCACAGCCGTTTCCGGCGCGTCAAGCCGCCCCCGCGCAGGCGGGAGCGCCGCTTGACTCCAGCTCCATGGCATCCACGTCCACGGGCTCGGCGGTGAGCCGCCAGAGCGCCTCCTCGAGGAAGCGCACCGCGCCGCGCAGGTCCGACGATGCGGCCTCCGGGGGCGCGCTCCGGGCCCGGGCGAGGCGCTGCCGCACCGACTCGAACGCCCGCTGCGTCCGCTCGGTGTCGTCTCGCGCGGCCCGCGCCTCCGCCAGGTCCACCGACGCGCGAAGCAGCCAGGCCAGCTCACGCAGCACCGGGTCGTCGCGCAGCTCCGGCGCGCCCTCCAGCACGACGAAGCTCGCCTCCGCCGCCGCGGCGTCGCCCACGCATGCCTCCACCACGGCCCGGTACACCGCGAAGCGCAGCACCTGCCCCCGCGACACCTGGCCCAGACCTGACACCGCCTCCGACAGCCGGGCCCAGGCCTCGCTCCACGCGCCCAGCGACAGCTCCGCGCGTCCCAGCTCGCCCAGGGCGCAGCCCTCCAGGAGCCGCTGCCCCAGCTGTCCGCCAATCCGGGCCGCGGCCTGCAGGTGCTCGCGCGCCTCCTGGGGCCGGCCTTCCTCCAGCAGGTAGCAGCCCAGGTTGAGCCGCGCCAGCGCGTGCCCCGCGCGGTCACCCACGCTGGCCGAGCGCGCCATCGCCTCCTCCAGCAGGCCCATGGCCTCGCGCGTGCGGCCCATCTCGCCAATCGCCACCGCGCAGTTGGTGAGGAAGCCCACCTCGAACGTCACGTCGCCCACGCCGTGGAACAGCGCCTGCGCCGCGCGCAGGTGGGGAATGGCGGCCTCCGCGCCGCAGCGCGCCTGCTCCACCAGCCCCAGGTTTCCCACGGTGTAGGCCTCCAGCCAGCGGTCGCCCTCGGAGGACAAGAGCCGCGCGTCGCGCACCAGCGCCCAGGCCTGGGACAGCTCGCCCTCGTGACGGGCGACAATCGACAGGTCCACCAGCACGCGCTTCTCGCCCGCCACCGCCCCCAGCGTCCGCAGCAAGGCGCACGCCACCTCCAGGTCCTTGCGCGCCAGGTCCAGGTGCCCCGCCTCCAGGTACACCCGGCCTCGCACCGCCACGGCCTCGGCCACCAGCCGGGGCGCCACCCGCACCCGCTCCGCCCGCGCCAGCGCCGCGTCCAGCCGCTCGAGCAGCAGCCGCACCGGGCCTCGCGCCACCACTTCCGGCTCCAGCGCCACCAGCGCCTCCAGGGCGCGCTCCACCGAGCGAGCGGTGACGGGCGTCACGGCCAGCGCGTTGTCACAGGCCGCCAGCAGGTTCTCCCGCTCCTGTGCCAGCCGCTGCAGGGCCTCCGCGCCGTCCTGGCAACGCACCTGCGCGCGCAGGCTCCGGGCCAGCCCCAGGTACCAGTCCGCATGTCGCTCGGCCAGCTCCGCCGCCGAGCCCTCCTCGGCGAGCCGGGCCGCGGCGTACTGGCGGATGCTCTCGTACTGTCCCAGCCGCGCCTCCCCGCCAGGCAGCTCCGCGTCCAGCACCCGCAGGAGCGACTTGGAGCGCAGCGACTGGAGCACGTCCAGCACGGCGGGCCCGTCCGAAGGCAGCCCCAGCACCGCCTCCGCCGCCTCCAGCGTGAAGCCGCCGCGGAACACCGAGCACCGCGCCAGCGCCGCGCGCTCCTCCGGCTCCAGCAGGTTCCAGGACCAGTCGATGGCCCCGCGCAGCGTCGCCTGCCGCGCGCGCCCGTCCCGGCGCCCCGCGCGCAGCAGCTCGAAGCGACGCGACAGCCGCTCGCGAAGCTGCCCCACGCTGAGCAGCGCCATCCGCGCCGCGGCCAGCTCGATGGCCAGGGCGATGCCATCCAGCTGCCTCACGATGTCCGCCACCAGGGGCGCCTCCTCCGCCGTCAGCTCGAAGTGCCCCCGGGCCTCGCGCGCCCGCAGCGCGAACAGGCGCACCGCGTCCGCGCGGGCCAGCTCTTCCAGCCGGGACTCGCCCTCTTCCGGCACCGACAGCGGCGTCAAGTCCAGGAGCCGCTCGCCACTCAGCCCCAGCGCCTCGCGCGACGTGGCGAGGAAGCGCGCGCGTGGCGCCAGTTGGAGCCAGCGCCCCAACGTGGCGGGCAGGTGCTGCACGGCCTGCTCCAGGTTGTCGAGGATGACGAGCACGTCCCCGCAGTCGTTCAGCGCGCGCCCCAGCCGCTCCACCGGCTCGGTGGGGTCGCCATCGCCGCGCAGGGTGATGCCCAGCGCCTGGCCCACGGTGAGGCAGAGCGCCTCCACCGTCCGGGCCTCGGCCAGCTCACACAGCCAGACGCCGCCTTCCCACGCGCCCGACTCCAGCTCCAGCGCGCCGACGTACGTCGCCAGCCGCGTCTTGCCCATGCCACCCGGGCCCAGCAGCGTGAGCAGCCGCGCGCCGTCCGCCAGCCAGCGGCGGAGCACCCCCAGCTCCAGCCCCCGGCCCACCAACCCATCCTGGAGCACCGGCACATTGCCCTGCCTGTCTCGCGGCGCGCGCGGCACCCCGAAGCGACGCTCCGACAGGTGCGCGGGGAGCACCTCCACCAGCGCCACGGCATCGTCGATGCCCTTCAGCCGGAAGGCGCCCAGGGGCCGCACCGCGGGCCGGCCCAGGGCCTCCAGCGCCTGCGCCGCCTGCGCCCACGCGCTGCCGCTCACCAGCACCTGCCCCCCATGGCCGGCTGCGGCCACGCGCGCCGCCACGTTCACCATGCGCCCCAGGTAGTCGGTGCGGCCGGAGCGTGCGTCAACCCGGCAGTCGGGCTCTCCCACGTGCACGCCCATGCGCACCCGCAGCCCGCGGAACAGCAGCCCGCGGGAGCCCACCTCTTCCGCCGCCTCCGGCTGCGCGAGGATGTCCGCCGGCCACGCCGCGCGCAGCAGCGCGTCCTGGGCCTCCAGGCACCACGCCAGCGCGTCCAGCACGGAGGGGAACGCAATCATGAAGGAGTCGCCCTGCGTCTTCACCTCGTAGCCGGTGCTGCCCACCAGGAGCGAGCGCAGGACGCGGTCATGGACCTCCAGCGCGCCGCGCATGCCGGCGCCACAGCGCTCCCACAGCCGCGTGGAGCCCTGGACGTCGGTGAAGACCAGGGCCACCGAGCCCTCGGGAGGTACCGCGGCGGCGGCCGGCGGCTCGTGCCCGGGCAGAGCCCTCAGCATGCTCGCCGCCGAGCCTGCCATCCTTCTCGAGGACCCATCACCCATCATCGCCCGCTCCTGCGATGCCAGTTCCCGCTGAAGAGATGACACCACGCGGGAGCCACACCGCCCACGCGCGACGGGCACATGCTCCGGGCCTCAACACAGGCAGCATCCATCAACCGACGGAAGCTCGCGGACGCGTCCACAACGCCACGGCCCCCTCGTCCCGCGAGGCACGTCCCCCAGGTCCTCCCGCGCCCCACTCCCGGCAGGCATCGACTGTCCGTGACTGCAAACATCACCCGGGGGTGCCGGTTGACCGCACGCATTGGTGGCGCAATTTTGCGCGCCGGCCATCCCGCCTCATGCCCGCACTCCTCGAAATGGCCTCGCCCGGGCACTCGCACCGCGAGCCTCCCGGCGACCTGGACCCACTTGGGGAGTCGATGAAAAAGACACTGTTTTCGAAGACGTTGCCGATGCTCGCCGTGACGACACTGGGCCTGGTCGGCTGCGAGCCCATGACCTCGGAGGCACCGCCGCCCGCGGGCGTGCGGGCGCAACCACAGGAGTCGGTCAACGGACTGTCCTTCAATGGCCTGTCGTTCAACGGCCTGTCGTTCAACGGGCTGTCGTTCAACGGGCTGTCCTTCAATGGCCTGTCGTCGACGGCCTTCTCCACGTGGTTCCAGGCCAACCCCACCCTGGCCGACATGGCGATGCGCTACGTGGTCCGCTGCGCGGTGCCCGCGGGCCAGACGCGCAGCTACACGTCACCCTCCACCGGGTTGCAGTACACCTGGGAGGGCGGGCTGGGGCTGGCCCCGGGTTGGGCCTCGGGCGCCGCGGCCACGCTGGCCGAGCAGCAGGTCGTCTCCGCCTGCCTCGCGGCCCATGGCAACCGGCTGGGTGAGTCGCTGCTCATCTCCGTCCTGGGCCGCGACGGCATGGGCAACGTCATCCCGTACACTGCGGGCGAGCTCTCCACCTACTCCCGGCAGGAGTCGTGCTTCTTCGGCAACCTCTTCCTGGACGAAGGCATCCACGTTGGCGCGGACCGCGCGCCGCTGGGCCCCCAGGAGAGCACCTCACGCGCCTGCGCGGGGCTGCTCCACGACGGCACGGAGGCGCAAGTCCCCTGCGCGCCAATGGTGTACGTGGGCGCCTGCGCGTCGCACTGCGCGCTGGACGCCAGCGGCCTCTTCTACGAGTCCTGCACGCTCGACGGCGTCACCTACCTCCCCATCACCACGCGCCTGTCGCCCGCGGATGTGAAGGAATGTGGGGACGGCGTGTGCCAGGCCACCGAGCAATGCGGCACGTCCAGCCGGTACGACAGCTGCGCACTGGATTGCGGCCCCTGCCCCTGAGCGGCGCGAGCGTCCGCTGGTAGACGCTTCGCCACGCGCTGCCCGCGGAATGCATTGGAAGGTGCATGGGCGTGACTACTTCCCTGGAACCCCTTGCCCTGGCGGTTCGCTCCCATGCACCTCCTCCCTGCCCACCTCCTCTTGCGCCTGCCCTGCGCGCTGCTCGTCGCGAGCGCGCTGCTGGCCTTCCCCTCCCACGCCCAGACCACGCCACTGGAGGACAACAACCGCATCACCGCGGGCTACATCGAGCTGGCCTATGACATTGGTGGCCTGCTGGACCCCAACCTCACCCCGGGCGGCGCCAGCGCCGTGCGGCCCAACTGGTTCGTCTTCGCGCCACACGCCTCCCGCACCGGAGGCGAAGGGCTGCTCGGCGCGTCGCTGGCCCGGAGCATCATCCGCGCCGCCCGCGGTCAGCCCTCGCTGTCGCTCCAGCAGGCGCTGGGCCGCGTCGGCCTGTCGGCCCACCTGCACCTGTCCGTGGAGCAGCTGGGCCTGCAGCTGGTGTTGTCCGGCCTGCCCTTCGACGCGGCGGCCTCGCTCGCCTCGCTCACGACGGCGCTGAACGCCGCGGCGCTGCTGGACCCGCGCACGCTGCTCGCCACCGCGGCCCGCTTCGCCGCGCTCTACGCGAGCGCCCCCGGCTGGCACCCGCTCGACAAGGCGGAGCGCGTGGTGGACACGCTGGAGCGCACGCTGAACGAGAGCAACCTCGCCATCTTCAATGACATCGGCGGCTCCGGGCGCCTCTACATGAACTGGCGCGCCAGCGCGGGCGTGGTGACGCCCGAGCGCGTGCTGACGGAGTTCACACTGGTAGACGCGGTGCCCGCCCAGTCCCGGCTGGCGTATGACTACGCGCTCGCCCACGCCTTCGACACGCCCCGCCCGTTCGAGTTCGACACCCTCTTCCCGGGTATGCACTGGAAGAGCCTGCTGGTGGCGGCCTTCGCGCTGTACGAGGAGGCCCGCCTGGCGCCCACCCCGGCCGCGCGCGATGCGCTGATTGCCATGGGCAACAACTACATCGCCTGGCGCGAGCAGCACGACATGGCCCAGCCCGTCTTCTCGCCCGCCGTCCAGCGCCCGGACGAAGTGTCACGCGTCGAGCTGCTGCGCGCCATCACCCCGCTGCTGTCCACGGACTTCGGGACGATGACGTGGACCTATGCGGACTTCGCCTACAGCCAGCCGGACCGGGACGGCAACCCGCTCACCTCGCCGCCCACTGAGTACAACTGGGCCGTCTTCTGGGACCGCTGGACGGGCATCCTCTTCGCATTCGACGCGGCCTATCTTCAGCCCACGGCGCTCTGGGTCATGCCTGAACCCCTGGTGGACCCCACGGCGGCAGCGAACGGAGGCTGAGCGCGCATGGGTGAGTCGGGGCCTGGGGGGGGCCGGAAACGGGGACGGCGGGACAGGCCTCGCGAGGCCTCTGATGCGTCGCATGCCGCCGCGAGCGACGCGCCAGATGGCTTGACGCCCCCGGATGGCCGGGAGACCTTCCCAGCCCCCATGAGACTTGCTCCGTCTTCCGAGCCCGGTCGTTCCTCGGAGCACGCCCCCTCCACCGAGCTGCCCGCTCACGCCGCCGACGAAGCCGGCCTGTCCGCCGAGGCCCGCCTCTGCGTGCTGCAGGAGATGATGGGCGAGGCCTTCTTCACGCTCGACGCCCGCGGCTGCGTGCGCGAGCTGAACGCGCGCGCCGCCGCCCTGCTGGGCCTGCCGGCCGAGCAGGTACGAGGCCGCGAGCCCTGGCTCGCCCAGCCCGAGCTGGCGGGCACGGCGCTCCATGAGCGGCTGATGACGGCGCTCACCGCGCGCGAGGGCGGACGCTTCCTCGCGGAGTTGCCGTCGCGGACCTGGTTGGAGGTGACGGTCCGCGTGGTGGGCGACGAGACGTGGGTGCTGGCCGCCGACATCACCCAGCGCCAGCTCGCCGAGAGCGAGGTGGCACGCATCGAGGAGCGCTACCGCCAGCTGGGTGAGCGCTTCCAGGTGGCGCTCGACTCGGCACAGATGGCCGTCTGGGAGACGAACCTCGTCACCGGCCAGGTGTTCCGCTCCGAGGCGCATGACCGGCTCTACGGCTACGCGCAGCCCCAGGCGGAGTGGACGCACGAGAAGTTCCTCGCCTCCATCCACCCGGAGGACCGCGCGGAGGTGGAGGCGCAGGTCTCCTCCATCTTCACCCAGCACGTGGACGCCTATACCTCCACCTTCCGCACCCGCTGGCCGGATGGCAGCTGGCACTGGCTCACCAGCCGCGCGCGCGTGATTCGGGACGCCAGCGGCGACGTGGCGGTGGTGCGCGGCGCCATCCTGGACATCACCGCGCTGAAGGAGACGGAGGCCGCGCTGCAGCAAGCGGTGCGCACGCGGGACGACTTCCTCTCCATGGCCAGCCATGAGCTGCGCACGCCGCTGACCTCGCTGCGGCTCCAGGTCCAGACGCTGCGGCGGCTGGGGACCACCGCGCCCACGGAAGTGCTCGGCTCGGACAAGGTCGCCGGGAAGCTGGACAACACGGAGCGTCAGCTCCGGCGGCTGGGCGCGCTGGTGGACAACCTGCTGGACGTCAGCCGCATCCAGACGGGGAAGCTGGACTTCCAGTTCGCGGATGGGGACTTGTCAGGGGTGGTGACGGACGTCGTCTCCCGCTTCACCGAGGAGGCACGGCTGGCGGGGGTGCGCCTGGACGCGCACGTGGACACTCCGGCGCAGGCGCGCTTCGACCGGCTGCGCATGGAGCAGGTGGTGAGCAACCTGCTCAGCAACGCCTTCCGCTACGGCGCGGGCAAGCCCGTGAAGGTGTCGCTGACGTGTGAGCCGCAGGTCATCCGCTTGAGGGTGCAGGACAGTGGCCCAGGAATCCCCTCAGCGGACCGCGACCGCGTCTTCGAGCGGTTCACCCAGGGCGACAACGCCCAGCGGCGCGGCGGCCTGGGCCTGGGGCTCCACATCGTCCGGCAGATCGTCGAGGCACACGGCGGCCGCGTCCACGTGGAGGAGGCGCCCGGTGGCGGGGCCGCCTTCGTGGTGGAGTTGCCGCGGTAGGTCTTGCGACCTCCCGCCTCGCGGGGAGGGTGTGACATCCACGCTTGAACACATGCGGGGGCTGCGCCACGTGCCTCGAACCGCTCACCCTCCGATTTCTTACACCCTGACGCCTTCCGGAAAGGACATGGCGCCATCAATGAACCGGGGCTTGCCAAACTCGTGCATCATGCAGTCACGGTTCGATGCCCGGCGGATGCCGCATGCGCCTGATGCATGCTCGCGCCGGCCTTCCGCCTGGAGGCGCTCGCATGTGGGTTGAGAGCATCATCATGCCGCGCGAGGATGACCTGGCGCCCTACGTCCCCGCGCCCCAGCGGGACCGGCGCAGCGGCCTCCAGTCCGCCATGGACGAGAGCCGGAAGCTGCGCGACGCGGTGCAACGCTTCGTCAGCGCCCATGACTTGTCGGACGGAGTGAAGTGGCTCAGCGAGCCGGGGTTCCTCCCCGTCATCACCATCCACTGCACGGACTTCGCGCTGGCCAGGCTGCGCGAAGCCGCGGACTTCGTGGTGGGCTGCGCCGCGCCCATCGACGCCTACCCCCCACTGGTGGGGACGCAGGGCCAGGTGGCTCCCGAGGCGCTGCTCACGTCCACCCTTCCGCACCTGCAGCACCGCGTCTGAGCGCGCGCTAGGGCGTGGGGATGCGCCGGTAGCGCGCCGCGCAGAGCTGGTAGACGGCGTACCCGACGAGCCCCAACGCCACCACGCCCAGAAGCCAGGGTCCGAAGGGCTGCGCCGCCAGCGTCCCCAGTGCCTCGCCCAGGCCCCCGGCTTCTCCCGGGTCCGCTCGCAGCGCGGCCTGGATGAAGAACCAGCCCACCAGCAGGAACACCACGCCCCGCGCGGCGACACCGGCCTTGCAGATGCGCTCGACCTCGGTCCGCCTGCGCGCGGCCAGTCCGGACAGCGACAGCTTCTCCAGCATGCGCCCCTTCCAGGCCCGGTAGAGCTGGTAACCGGCGAACGCCATCACCGACACGCCCACGAGGACGACCAGGGCCTGACCGAAGGGCTGGGACAGCAGCTTCGCGGTGAGGCTCTGGTTGCCGCCGCCACCGCCATCGCGGCCCTGGAAGACGTTGAACGCGGTGAGCGCGAGACTGGCGTGGAGCACCCCGCTGCCCGCCATGCCCACCCGCGCCGCCACGCCTTTGCCGGAGCGGCCCTTGCCTTCCAAATCCCAGGCGGCCTGCGCGAAGCGCCAGAGCGCGAAGGCCAGCAGCCCCACTCCCAGCAGCACGAGCAACACCGAGCCGAAGGGCTGGCGCGCCACTTCCTCGACGGCGCCGTGGGTGTCCGTCGTCTGGCCTCCCTCACCCGCGGCCAGCATCAACGCCAACACGCCAATCACCGCGTAGACGGCCGCACGCGCGGTGTAGCCCGCCCGGGCCGCCCACACCACGCCGCTCCGGCTCGCCTCCCGTCCTGTCCGAGTCACCCGCTGGATGTCGGGCCGACGCAACGTCCCGGTCGCCATGCCTCGTCGTTCCTTTCCGGTGCCACCTGCTCCAGGGCCACCTGCCGCAACCGAGAGGACACGATGCACATGGCCATGCCGCTCCCCAACGGGCGCTCGCCCGGCCGGCCGCCCAGTCCCTTTGGACAAGGGTCCGCCTCAACCGAAGCGCGCTTGGAACGCACGCAGGTTGGGTCCATCGCCCCGGTGTTCGTAGACGGCGAAGACGACATGCTCGAAGGCGCCAGGCAGCGAGCTCAGCGCGAGGGGCCTGACAGGAACAGCGCGGCCCGGTGCGACGTGTATGAGGTCCACCAGCCTACCGGTGAAGGACGACCCGGGAGCCACACCTACCCTGGCGCCAGCTGAATTCGTGGCACGCGGCGCCGGAGTCGTGCAGGAATCCGCGCCATGAAACTCTTCTATTCGCCCGGTGCCTGTTCGCTGTCGCCGCACATCATCCTTCGCGAGGGTGGCTTCACCTTCACGCTCGAGAAGGTCGACATCCGCGCCAAGAAGACGGAGACGGGCGCGGACTTCGTCGCCATCAACCCCAAGGGCTATGTCCCGGCGCTCCAGCTGGATGACGGCAGCCTCCTGACGGAAGGCCCCGCCATCGTCCAGTTCCTCGCGGACCAGGTCCCCGACAAGAAGCTGGCCCCGGCCAACGGCACCCTGGAGCGCTACCGCCTCCAGGAGGCGCTCAACTACATCTCCACGGAGATTCACAAGGGCTTCAGCCCCCTCTTCAACCCGGCGTTCCCGGACGAGGGCAAGCGCCTGACGCGTGAGAGGCTGGCGCTGCGCCTGGGCGTGATGGAGGCCGTGGTGGCGAAGCAGGCGTTCGTCCTGGGTGACCAGTTCACCGTGGCCGACGCGTACCTGTACACGGTGCTCAACTGGACCCGTCACACCCAGGTGGACCTCGAGCCCTTCCCGGCGCTGCGCGCCTACCACGCGCGCGTCGCGGACCGCCCCTCCGTGCAGGAGGCGCTGAAGGCCGAAGGCCTCGCGAAGTGACGACCGCCTTCGTCAAGCTGCTCGTCGCGGACAGCACGCGCTCGGTGGCCTTCTATGAAGCGCTGGGCTTCGAGCGCGTGAGTGCCGAGCCGCCCTTCGTCCACCTCCGGTGGGCGAACGCGCTGGACGTGTACCTCATCACCCCTCCGCCGCAGCTGAAGCTGGAGGGGCGACGCGGCACGGGTGTCCTCATCGGCTTCCGGGCCGAGGCACCGCACACCGTGGACGAGGTGCTCCTGCGGGCCCAGGCCCAGGGCGCCGCCGTGGACGGCCCCACGATTCAGCCCTGGTACACCCGGGAGCTCATCGTCACCGACCCCGACGGCTACCGGCTGAACTTCATCGAGCCCGCGTAGTCCGTTCCACCGCCGGACGGGACGAGCGGCCTTCCTCCAAGGCCGCCGTCCCCCACGCCGCGTGTTGACGCCGTGCGTTCCAAGCACGCCCCCCTGCTCCTGGGCTGGCTCCAGATATACTGGCAATCCACTAAAACCAGGAGGTCGCATGCGAGGACTTGTCGGAGCAGTGCTGGCCGTTGGACTGCTGATGGGCTGCGGAGGAATCGAGGAGGCCGCGGAGCCCCAGGGCGTCGGCGACAACGGCGAGGTCCAGGCGATGGCGTGCAGCGACTGTGGCTGGCTCTTCGTGCGCTGCATGTCGCGCGCGCAGACGCCCGAGGCAGAGCAGCAGTGTGAGGAGTCGCGGCTGCTCTGCGAGTTCACCTTCTGTGAGTGCCCAGGCCTCGGCTGTCCCAGCGCGCAGGCGGAGTAGTTTCGCGGTGGGTTGACGCCTGTCGTCCCTGCACGTCGACCTGGAAGGACAGGTCGGCGTGCAGGCGCGGCGACGGCGCCCGGCAGGCACCTCCCCGAGCGGCTTCACGCCGCGGACGTGGTGCATCGCCTCGAGCCGTGGAAGCGGGTTCCTCCACCGGTTACGGTGCGGGCCTGCTGTCCCATGGAATCCCGCGTCGCCGCCCTCTTCGCGCACGTCCGCGAGCACGCCGAGAACCGCCCAGGCGTCTACCGGATGCTGGGGCCGTCCGACGAGGTGCTCTACGTAGGCAAGTCGGTGCGCGTGCGCACGCGGCTGCTGTCCTACTTCCGCGCGGACGAGCATGAGAAGGCCGCGGAAATCATCGCCCATGCGCACCGCATCGACTGGGAGTACACGCCCAGCGAGTTCGCCGCGCTGCTTCACGAGTTCCGGCTCATCAAGGCGCAGCGGCCTCTCTACAATGTGGAGCACAAGCGCGACCGGGGACACTGCTTCATCCACCTCACGCGCGAGGCCGTGCCACGCCTGCGCGTGGTGGGCCGGGTCAACGGCGAGAGCGGCGACTACTACGGGCCCTTCCACGGCCGGAGCGCCGTGTCCGACGTGGTGCGCGCGGTGAGCGACCTGCTCGAGCTGCGCGACTGCGCGGCGGACACCCCCATGAGGCTGGCCGACCAGGGCCAGCTCTTCCCGCTGAAGCAGGAGCCGCTGTGCATGCGAGGCCAGCTCTCCCGCTGCCTGGCGCCGTGCGCCGCGGGCTGCACCCAAGCCGAGTACGGCGCGCGCGTCGTCCAGGCCCGCGCCTTCCTCGAAGGCACGTCCGACACACCGCTGACGCTGCTGCGAGAGCGCATGGCGCTGGCGGCCCGCAGGCTCCAGTTCGAGTACGCCGCGGAGCTGCGTGACAGGGCGGAGCGCCTGGAGCAGATGCGAGGCTGGGTGGTGGAGCTGAGCCGGATGCTCAAGCGCCTCACCTTCGTGTACCCGGTGCCCGGACACGGCGGCGAGGACCGCGTCTACGTGGTGCGCAGGGGCAGCGTGCGCGCGGAGCTGCCCGCGCCCGTCACCCCCGAGCAACACCGGGCGCTGGAGGCGACGGCCCGCGAAATCTTCGAGCGGCCCGAGCCGGAGACGCTGGGCTTCCGCGCGCACGAGGCGCAGGAGGTCATGCTCATCGCCCGCTGGTTCCGCCTGCACCCCGAGGAGCTGAACGTGGGGCGCTATCAACCGGCAGGGCCCATGTGTCCAACTTGTTAACCACCGCGGGCAGCCGAGCCTGACAACCCTGCTCCTTCGATGTCGCACCCTCCAGGGCGACGTCAGCTCCCTCGCTCCAATCGACGAATCGGGCGGTCTGTTCGCCGGAAGCGCGAGAAGTATGGCCCGAGGATGCGCCCGCGTTCGGCTGCTCGTGTGCGGTGCCGTCCGGCGGCCCGCGTCGCCCCTTCAACAGGTGCCCATCCCGCTCATGCGCCCTTGGCCTCGAGCAGACCGCGGATCTTCATCGCATCCGCCTCCTCCACCGGGTTGTAGATCAGCAGGGTCAGGTCAGGCCGGCCATCCACCGCGAAAGACGAATACTCCAGCGCGATGGAGCCAAGCACGGGGTGGCGCAGCCGCTTCACGCCCTCGCCGAAACTTCTCACATCGTTGTCGCGCCACATCGCCGCGAACTCCGGGCTGTCACGGCAGAGCTCATCCACCAGCGGTTGCACGGTCTGAGCCGCCCCGGCGCGTGCCGCGTCGCCGCGAAACACGCCGACCACGAAACGCGCCACCGCTTCCCAATCGAAATTGAGCTCGCGCGCCCCCGGGTTCAGGAAAAGCTGGCGCAGCACATTGCGGCGATCCGGCGGCAGCGTGCCATAGTCGGTCAGCACGACCGTCGCGGCGCGATTCCAGGCCACGATGTCCCAGGTCGCGGTGCGCACCATCGCCGGGCAAACGCCCATGGCGTCCAGCACGCGCTGCAAGCGCGGCGTGACACCTCCAAAGGGCCGATACCGCACCTCCGGCGGCCGGCCCAGCCCCAGCAGGAACAAGTGCTCGCGCTCGACGTCGGTCAGCATCAATGCCTGCGCAATGCGGTCCAGCACCTGCGCCGAAGGCGCGCCACCGCGCCCCTGCTCCAGCCAGCTGTACCAGGTGGGGCTGATGTTGGCCCGCTGGGCTACCTCTTCGCGCCGCAGTCCGGACGTGCGTCGCCGGCCGGCCGGATAGCCCAGCGCGACAGGATCGAGACGGGCGCGCCGCTCCCGCAAATAGGCGCCGAGCGAAGACTCCTTAACCATGAGCCCATCCTGTTGAACGTTATACCTGGATAATCTCTCGACTTTAACAGGATGGCCAACACGCCCAGAGTGCTTCTGCACACACGAACAGGAGGCGCAGATGCGCGTATTCGTTACCGGTGCCACCGGCTGGGTCGGCTCCCGGGTGGTCCAGGAACTGCTGTCGGCCGGACACCAGGTGCTTGGACTGGCCCGCTCGAAAGACAAGGCGGCGCGGCTGGCCCAAACCGGCGTCCAGGTGCTGCATGCCACCCTGGATGACCTGGACCGCCTGGCGGACGCGGCGACGCGGTCCGATGCCGTCATCCACACGGCCTTCAATCACGATTTCTCGAAGTTCGCCGACAACGCCAGACAGGACCAGCGCGCCATCGAAGTGCTGGGCGAAGCCCTGGCCGGAACGGACAAGCCTCTGCTGGTGACCTCCGGCGTGGCGCACCTGGCTTCCGGCCGCGTCGCCACCGAGGCCGACGTGCCCACGGACCACCCTGGCTATCCACGCCGCTCCGAATTCGCGACCGTCGCGCTGGCCGAGCGTGGCATCCGCGCGGCCACGGTGCGGCTGGCCCCCTCTGTCCATGGCCTGGGTGACCACGGCTTCATTCCCATTCTGATCCGGCTGGCGCGCGAGACGGGCGTCTCGGCCTACATCGGCGAGGGACTGAACCGCTGGTCCGCCGTGCACGTGTCGGATGCCGGCCGCCTGTATCGACTGGCGCTGGAGCGCGGCGTGACCGAACGCGCCTATCACGCCATCGCGGAAGAGGGCATCGCCATGCGAGACATTGCTCAAGCCATCGGCCGCCGCCTGGGCGTGCCGGTCGAGCCTCGAGGCCACGAGCACTTCGGCTGGTTCGCGGACTTCGCCGGGGCCGACATGCCAGCCGCGAGTGAACGCACGCGCGCGGTGCTGGGATGGCAGCCCAACGGACCGGCGTTGCTGGCGGACATCGAGCATCCTGGCTACTGCGAGGATTGAGGCCCAGCAAACGGTCGCGGCCCATTCCATGCGCACCTCGTGCTCTCGTTGGGCAGCATGACGGCCGGGGGGAAGACGCGACTGCGCAGTCTTCCCCGAACGGCAAGCGCGTCAGCCGGGTGAACGCACGGGTTCGCGTCATTCGCCCCCGCTGGGAGCATGAAAGGCTTTGCCCCACGGCTGACACGCTCAAGTCAGACGCGACCGTTCCCGAGGGGCCAGACCGCCGTCGATTCCTGACGTGGGTCACGGCCTCTCCCACGTTGATGACTGCCGCCCGGCTGGGGCTCGACATGCCCGAGGCCGAGGCGGCAGCGCCGAGCCCCTACCTCGCCGTCCAGACAGATGGGCGCGGTGTCATGCCCCTGCTTCGCACGGAGATGGGGCAGGGCATCACCACGGCCGTGGCCGCGCTCGTCGCCGAGGAGCTCGGACTGACGCTCGACAGGGTCGACGTGCGCGGCGCCGACGCGGACCCTCGCTGGGTCATCCAGCTCACCGGCCTGTCGTCGACAATGCACTTCCTCACGGGCCACCTGAAGTTGCCCCGCGAGTACCGTACCGCGAACCCTCACCCCTGAGCTGTCCGATGGGACGGTGGCAACTCCACCTCCGCCGCCCACGCCTCCACGGCCCTGCCTTCAGTAGTACTTCGCGCAGGCAGCCCAGTTGGCCATGTAGCACTCGCCCTTGTGGATGCGACCAACGCCTTCAGGGCACCTCCCCGGCTCCGATGTCGCCACCTTCACCCAGCACTTCGGGCGCTGCGCCAGCTCGGAGGCAAAGTCGTCACCGAACCCGTCCAGGGTGGTGCCGCGAAGCACAACAACGGCCACTGCCGCTCCGGCCAGCAAGACAGCAATGACAATCGCGAACACCCTCATCCGATTCATGACGTCCCCCGGGGAGTCAGCGAGGATACAGCGACTCGGCGGATGGTGCGCCTGACGGTGCTCGTGGTCGTGCTGGGCTCGGGCCCAGCGCCCGGTGCCGGTCCATCCGCGACCTGCAGATCCGAGCGCGGCTGCCCTGGACACCTCCTCCAGGCCCCGGGGCGTCCCAGTCCCGGGGCCTGGCCCCACACGCCAAGAATCAACAAATGTGGGGATGCACCGCATATTCAAGTCTTTCGGCTTACACAGTCCTTGCAATATGACCGGTAGCGGCCACGATGACCGACGATACCCTCAGCGCCGAGCACGCCCCCTCTGCTGAAAGCGGAACCGGAGCAGCGGCGCTCGTCCTTGCCTATACGCGCAACGCATTCATCGAGGATGAGCGTCATGGGCTCGGCAGGGGCGCGACGCTCCTGGGGCGTGGCGTCCCCCTCTTCTCCCGGATCGCCCTGGACGATGCCCGGCTCTCCCGTGGCCATGCGCGCATCGAACACGTCGGGGGGACCTGGTTCGTCGAGGACCTGGGAAGCCACAATGGCACCCAGCTCAATGGACGACCGCTCACGGGGCGCGCCGCCCTCGCGTGGGGGGATGTCCTTCGCATGGGGGACACGCTGTTTGTCTTCGCCGAGGCCTCCGAGGCCCCGAAGGGAGCGCAGCGTATCGACGGACTGGTGGGAAGCAGCGCGGCGCTGACCCGGCTCCACCGCGACCTCGAGCGGGCGGCGCGGCATGAGCAGTCCGTGCTCATCCTGGGCGAAACCGGGACGGGCAAGGAGGTCGTGGCGCGCGCGCTCCATGAACGGAGCGGCCGGAAGGGGCCCTTCATCGCGCTCAACTGCGGAGGCGTCGCGGAGAGCGTGCTGGACAGCGAGCTGTTCGGGCATGTGCGCGGGGCGTTCACTGGCGCGGCGGCCTCCCGGGACGGGCTCCTGCGCGAGGCGCATGGGGGCACGCTGTTCCTGGACGAGCTGGGGGAGATGCCCCCCATGCTCCAGGTCAAGCTGCTCCGCGTGCTGGAGACGCGGCAGGTCCGAGCCCTGGGAGGAGCGCAGGAGGTCCCCATCGACGTGCGGGTGCTCGCGGCCACCCACCGGGACCTCGTCTCCCAGGTGACCCAGGCCGCCTTCCGCGCGGACCTCTATGCCAGGCTCGTCCAGTGGCGCCTCCTGACGCCCCCTCTGCGCGAGCGCCGCGAGGACATCGCGCCGCTCGCGCGCCACCTGCTCGGCCGCATGAAGGCCGAAGCCCGGCCCATCGACGTGGGCCTCGCCGAGGCCCTGCTCCTGCACGACTGGCCACTCAACGTGCGGGGCCTGCTCAACGTGCTCTCCATCGCGGTCATCGCCTCGGACGGAGGCCCCCTGAAGCTGGGGATGCAGGTGGAGCACGAGCTGGAGGCGGAGCGACGGATGCTGACGGCCGGGGCCCCCGCGGTGGCGTCAGCGGAGGAGGGGCCGTCCCCGCCACCTGCTCGGCGCCCGGCGCGCGCGGTCGAATCCACCCCCCAGGAGCTGGAGACCCACCTGCGCGCGTACCAGGGAAGGGTCGCGGAAGTCGCCCGGCACCTCGGGTGCTCGCGGCAGCAGGTGTACCGGTGGATCGAGGACTTCGGACTCGAGCTGGACCACTACCGCGCTCCGCCGCCCCGCCTCGCCTGAGGCTGCCCAGAGGGTCCCATGCGTCCTTTCCTTCCCCTCGCGATGTTGTCCGTGATGGCGACGCTCAGCGGCCAGGACTGTGCTGAGCCCAGCGCATCCGGGCCGCAGGCCCAGGCCTCCCGCGAGGCCACGCCCCTCGAACCGAACCACGTCAACCCGCAGGCGCCCAGCCCTACCGGCTGGGCCGGAGTCGACGGCGGCAGCGTCTTCTTCCGGGCGCGGTTCGACGGGGGCGGCATCTGGACGGGAAGCGATGGGCGGCGCTACCGAATCATCGAGAGTCCGCCGGTGGACCCGTGCCTGCCCGCGGTCCTTCAAGACGCGGGCGCCCAGCTCAAGCTCTACACCGTGACCGACGTCGACCTGCGCCACAACGTCTGCGAGGGCAAGGGCTATCACACGCAGAACCCCCAGGAATGCTCACCGGACGCGGGCAACTTCTATGAAGGGAAGGCCGTCATCATCCCCGGCTGCTGGCTGCCGGACGGAGGCTTCAACGACGGGGGCGGCGCCGCCCCCTGCTTCACGGCGAGCTGCACGACGGGCGCGGTCGGCGTTTGCGCGCACTGGGGATACCTCCCGGATCAGGAGTGGGATGGAGGGCCCCCGCTCGCGCGGCTGTTCGAGGCGTGTGTGCGGGCCGCGCGCGCCGACTACAACGGCGACGGCGAGTCCTTCACGTGCCAGGGCACCTACGTCGACTTCGTCGACGGCCATGGCATCCAGACCCAGGACACCTTCGACGGCGGAGGGCTTCCACCGCTGCTCTTCGAGGCCGCCTGGAGCGAGCAAGGCGCCGTGCCCTTCGGCGTGATGCCGGATGGCGGGAGCTGCGTGCGGCCGCGTTACACCCCTTCCCCCCTCTCCAGAATCCGAGGAGCGCCAGGGACGCAGCTGACGGCGAGCTACGACTGCCAGCAGCCCGGTGACGCGGGGACGCCCTTGAGGAAGTACTTCGATGGGGGCGTGCCCTTCCTGTTGCTGACCCAGACCTGGAAGAACGAGTACTGCGTCACGGACGATGGGAAGGATGGTGGGCTCCGCATCCATTGTCCCGCGTGCGGCGGGGACCCCCTGGGGCCCAGGACCTGCCAGGGTGGGAGCTGCGCGTCCCCTCCGCTGCCGTGAGCGCCTCCGCCCCGGGGAGCTGGGAGCCGCCCCCAGCGTTCGACGAGTACCGCCTCATCCGCCTGCTGGGCCAGGGGGGAATGGGCCGCGTCTACCTGGCCGAGGACACGGCACTCCAGCGCAGGGTCGCCATCAAGTTCATCGGCGCGGAGCGGTCCGGCCCGGGCCCGCGCGACCAGCTCTTCACCGAAGCCCGGGCGCTCGCCCGCCTCCGCCATCCGAACGTGGTGATGGTGTACCGGGTCTCGGAGGTGGGCGCCCACCCCTACCTGGTGCAGGAGTTCCTCCCGGGCGTCTCCCTGAGGAGCCTGCCCATGCCGCTCCCGCCGGAGCGGGTCCTGGCCATCGCCCTGGGCCTGGGACGGGGACTGGCCGCCGCGCACCGCGCGCAGGTGCTCCACCGCGACATCAAGCCGGACAACGTCATGGTGCTTCCGGATGGCGAGGTGAAGCTCGTCGACTTCGGGCTCGCCCTCTCCTGGGCGGCGGGTCCGGGGGAAGACGCGCCCGCGGCCCGGCCCCCCGCCCCCATCGCCGGCACGCGCGGTTACATGGCGCCGGAGGCCTTGCGCGGCGAGCCGCCTGGCCCGCGGGGAGATGTCTATGGCCTGGGCATGGTGCTCCACGAGCTGCTGACGGGCCATCGCCCCCTCGACGCGCCCACCGCGAGCGGGGCAGTGGATGAACCGCTGGCTTTCGAGGCGCGCCCTCCCGGCTCGGAGCCGGCGCCGTCCGAAAGCGGGCTCGGCGCCCGGCTGCGCGCCATCATCCGCCGGTGCCTCGAATACGACCCGGCACGGCGCTTCGCCTCCGCCGACGCGCTGTGCGCGGAGCTCGAGCGGCTCGCGGAGCTCGCGCGGCTGGAGGGGGCCGGCGACGCGGTGCCGGCCCCTCCGGGCAACCCCTACCGCGGGCTCCAGGCCTTCGACGCGGAGCACCGGGGGTTCTTCTTCGGGCGTGGCGCGGAGGTCCGCGCCATCCATGAGCGCCTCCGCGCCCAGGCGCTGGTGCTCGTCGTGGGGGACTCAGGGGTGGGCAAGTCCTCGCTGTGCCGGGCGGGAGTGTCACCGCGCGTCACGCAAGCGGGGCTCGGGGACGGCTGTGCCTACACCGTGCTGGCGCTCATGCCCGGGCGCCGGCCATTCACGGCGCTGGTCGCCGCGGTGGCGGGCCGGCTCGGCCTGTCCGAGGAGACGCTGGCGGCCCAGGCGCGGCATGAGCCCGCGGCACTGGCGCGGGCCCTGCGGGCCGCCGGGCCCGCGCGAGGCACCCTGCTCTTCATCGATCAGCTCGAGGAGCTGTTCACCCAGAGCGAGCCGGACGAGGCGTCCGCCTTCACGCAGGTGCTCGGGCACCTGGCCATCCTGGCCCGGGGGGTGCGCACCCTGGCCACGGTGCGAGGGGACTACTTCACGCGGCTGGCGGCGCTGCCGGGGCTGGAGGATGAAGTGGCGCGCGCGCTCTTCCTCGTCAGGCCCCTGGGCCCGGAAGGAACGCGCGAGGCCGTGGTCGGTCCGGCGCGCGTGACGGGCGTCGCGTTCGAAACGGAGGCCCTGGTGGACACGCTCGTGGCCTCCTCCGCCCGCGCCCCGGGGGGACTGCCCATCCTCCAGTTCACGCTCGCCGAGCTGTGGGATGCACGAGACCGGGAGACCCAGCGCATCCAGGAGGCGTCGCTGGAGGCGCTCGGGGGCGTGGCCGGAGCCCTGGGCCGGCACGCGGACGGGGCGCTGGCGGCGCTGCCCCCCGACGCGCGGCTGGCGGCTCGCGGCCTGCTGCTGCGGCTCATCAGTCCGGAAGGCGCCCGGGTCCGTCGGACCACCCGGGAGCTCGGCGCGGAGACCGCCGCGAATCGCACCGCGCTGGAGGCCCTGGTCCGGGCCCGCCTCGTCGTGGTCCGGCAGGACGGCGAGGCGCACGTCCACGAGGTGGCGCACGAAGCCCTGCTCGAGGGTTGGTCCACCCTCCGCGGCTGGCTTGAAGAGGCCCGCCAGGAGCGGCAGGTGCTCGAGCGGGTGCGGCTCGCCGCGGCCGGCTGGGAGCGCGCGGGCCGCCCCACCTCGGCCCTGTGGAGCCGGCGTGAGCTCGACGTGGTGACCGCGGCCGGCGCGCTCGCGCTGACGCGGCAGGAGGCGGCTTTCCTCGCGGCCTCGCGGCGGGCCCTCCGGCGCACCTTCGCGCGGCGCCTGGGGCTGGCGCTGGCCCTGCCCCTCACCGCGATGGTGGCCGGGGGCGCGGCCTGGCTGAAGGGTCGCCACGCGCTGGAGCGCACGGTGCAGGCGCACCTGGATGAAGCCCGGGCGTCCATCGCCGAAGCCCGGACTCACCATGCCGCGGCGAAGGCCGCGCGCGCGGACGCCTTCCAGCGCTGGGACGCTCGAGGGGAGCGCGCCCTCACTGGTGCTCCGCTCGCGGGAGATGGAGGCGAGCCGGAGGAGACCTGGGCCGAGGCACGAAGGAGCGATGGCGTCGCGGACGAGGCCTACCAGCGCGCCACGCAGGCGCTCGACACCGCCCTGCTGCTGGACGGCTCGCGGCGGGAGGCCCGCGGACTGCTCACGGAGGTGCTGACCGGGCGGATGGAGCTGGCGGAGTGGTTCTTCCGTCCCGGACAGCGGCGCGAGGCCCTGCGCAGGCTGGCGAGCCTCGATGACGACGGCACCAGCCAGCGCCGGCTCCTCGCACCGCCCGTCCTGGACCTCGCCACGGAGCCGCCGGGCGCGGAGGTGCTGCTCCAGCACGACACGGGCGTGCCCGGAGGCCCCAGGCTGTCCGAAGGCATCTCCCTGGGCCGGACGCCCCTCGCGTCGCGCACGCTCGCGACGGGCCCGGGGTCCTACGTCCTCACCTTCCAGGCACCGGGCTTGGCGCGCGCGGTCCTGCCGGTGGTGCTCTCGTCGGGAGAGAACCTCCAGGCGCGCATCCCCCTGCCGCGGGCGGCCGACCTCCCCGAGGGCTTCATCTACATCCCCCCAGGCCGCTTCCTCTTCGGCAGTAGCGACGACGAGGCCCTGCGGCGCGAGTTCCTCCAGGCGCCCCCGCTCCGGCAGGTGACGACCGAGGGTTACCTCATCGCCCGCCATGAGGTGACGTTCGCCGAGTGGCTCGCGTTCCTCGATGCGCTGCCCCCCGACGAGCGGAGGCGACACACGCCCGGCGTGCGCTCAACGGCCGGCGCGCTGGCGCTCACCCGGGAGGAGACGGGCTGGCGGCTCATGCTGCAGCCCACGCGGCATCCCCTCCACGCGAGCAGCGGCGAGCCCATCCGCTACCCGGGCCGCGCCCACAGGGCCGTGCAGGACTGGTTGCGCTTTCCCATCTCGGCCATCTCGCTCGAGGATGCGCGGGCCTACCTCGCGTGGCTGGACCGCTCCGGACGCGTCCCGGGAGCCCGGCTGTGCTCCGAATACGAGTGGGAGCGCGCGGCGCGTGGCGCGGACGCCCGCCTGTTTCCCATGGGCGACCTGCTCGCGCCGGACGACGCGAACTTCGATGAGACCTATGGCCGCCAGCCGCTGGGCTTCGGTCCCGACGAGGTGGGCGCCCACCCTGCTTCCGCCAGCCCCTTCGGGGTGATGGACATGGCCGGCAACGTCATCGAGTGGGTGCGGTCGGTCCGCGAGCCCGGGGAGGCAGTGGCCCGCGGCGGGTCCTGGTACTACGACCGCATCTCCAACCGCTCCAATTCGCGAATGCCCAACGAGCCCTCGTTGAGGGACATCCGCGTCGGGCTCCGCGTCTGCGCGCCCGCCCCGGCTCCGCGT
Organism: Pseudomyxococcus flavus; assembly: GCF_050038885.1. Lineage (NCBI taxonomy): Bacteria > Pseudomonadati > Myxococcota > Myxococcia > Myxococcales > Myxococcaceae > Pseudomyxococcus > Pseudomyxococcus flavus. Next base: position 1,715,231 of record NZ_CP143624.1, read on the forward strand.
GACGCCCCGTGACGTGACCAGGGCCATCCGCGTCCGGACATGTCCGGACATGTCCAGGACCGGCGCGCGCACGCGACAGCGCCCCCTCGGCCACTGCGACCACCCTCTCAGTGCGGGCTGGCACATCGCGTGCTCATGGGGACGCCCGAGCCCACGCCGGGCTCCTCGACCCCCAGAGAGGTTTCACTCATGAAGCAGAGCAAGCTCTTCGGCCTCCTCTTCGTCCTCCCCATGCTGATGCTCAGCACCTCCGCCCACGCATTCGACATCAATGGGACGTACACCTCCGAGGCCGGCGAATTCGTCCTGAAGATCACCCAATCCCACGATTGGGACGGCTCCTTCAGCGGGACCTACTTCACCCAGTTCACCCCGGTCGGCCCCTTGAGCATCCCCGTCTCGGGGACCTTCCACTTCGTCAACAACCCCGACGGTAAGCTGGTGCCGCTCGCCCTCTCCTTCTCGGCGATGATGCGGCCTGATGCGGGCTGGCCCTATGTGCTGTTGGACGCCTGGTCGGGCGTTCTCACGCAGCCCGGCAGCATCTCCGCGACGGGCGTGAGGACCTTCCTGCCCGCGGGCGGCCCGGGCGTGATGTCGAGCCTCGGAACCCACACCCTGGACTGACGCCGGGAACAGTCGAGCCGCAGGCAGGGGAGGCAGTGGCGCAGCCAGGCCGCGCGCATCGCGAGCGGAGTGGCCGAGCGTCACCGCCTCCCCGTCCACGTCAGGGCCCGAGGCGCAAGCCGGCGGCGCTGTCCCCCCGGATGTGGCGCTGCTCCCCGCACCCACCCACCGAGGCGTGGTGGTTAGTACGTATGGCCATGTCAGGGGCGCGCCGTATGACGTCCACGTGCCGACACATGCACGGCGTGGACAAGCACCAACGCCTTGCTCCAGTGTGCGCGGCACCAACACGCCCGCTCCGAGGAGGAAGGCATGAGGACGACGCTCGCCGCGATGGCCCTGGTTCCCACCCTGCTCGCGTCATCCACCGCGTGGGCCGCGGTGACGGTGCGCTACCACAACCGCGATTCGCGCGGCCACACGTGGCCCGTGGTGTGTAGCGGCGTGAAGACGTCGGTGACGTTCGGAAAGAGCCAGACGGCCTCCGTCACCATCCAGGGCTCCGGGCCCTGCTCCGTGAAGACGGACGCGGGCACCGTGGTCCTCAAGGGTGGGGAGGACCTGGAGATCAAGGACGGCCGCATCCTGGTCAAGTGAAGGCACCGGCCAGCCGACCTCCAGGCCGCCCACTCGCCACCAGAGCACTCACCTTTATATTAAGTTTCGACGGATTTAGCCTACTTCGGCACCAAATAAGACTCCATCGCATTGAAGTTAGCCCAGAACGGACCCATACTGCATTGCGTCACTCTTCCGGGTGGAGGCGCAATGAAGAAGTGGTTTGCGGTGGCCCTTCTGGTGGGCGTGGGCATGGCGGGGTTGCTGGTAGAGCCCGCGGAGCAGTTGAAGCGAGGGGGGCCCATCAACACGGCGGACACGGCGTGGCTCCTCACGGCGACGGCGCTGGTGCTGCTGATGACGCCGGGGTTGTCCTTCTTCTACGGCGGGATGGTGCGGCTGAAGAACGTGGTGTCCACGCTGCTTCAGAGCTTCATCGCGATGGCGGTCATCAGCCTGCTCTGGGTGGTGGTGGGCTTCAGCCTGAGCTTCGGGGACAGCTTCCACGGCCTCATCGGCGACCCGCGCACCTTCTTCATGTTCAGCGGCGTGGGCGGTGACACGCATCCCGACCTGGCGCCCACGATTCCCCTGATGCTGTTCGCGCTGTTCCAGCTCAAGTTCGCCATCATCACCCCGGCGCTCATCACCGGCGCGTTCGCCGAGCGCGTGCGCTTCAAGGCGTACGTGCTCTTCATGGTGCTCTTCACGCTCGTCATCTACGCGCCGCTGGCCCACTGGACGTGGCATCCGGAAGGCTTCCTGCGGCAGTGGGGCGTGCTCGACTTCGCGGGCGGCACCGTGGTGCACATGTCCGCGGGCTTCGCGGCGCTGGCCGGCGCGCTGGTGCTGGGCCGCCGCCAGGTGCACGTGGAGAACGCGGCGCACACGCCCGCCAACATCCCCTTCGTCATGCTGGGCACGGGCATGCTGTGGTTCGGCTGGTTCGGCTTCAACGCGGGCTCGGCGATGTCCGCCTCGTCGCTGGCCACGCTGGCCTTCGCCACCACCAACACGGCGTCCGCCGCGGCGATGCTGGGGTGGATTGCCTTCGACTGGCTGCGCGGCCGCAAGCCGAGCGCCATGGGCGCCTGCATCGGCGCGGTGGTGGGCCTGGTGGCGGTGACGCCCGCGGCGGGCTTCATCACCGTGGGCCAGAGCATCGTCGTGGGTCTCGTCGCCAGCTTCGTGAGCAACGCGGCGGTGCACTTCAAGAGCCGCACCTCCGTCGACGACACGCTGGACGTCTTCCCCTGCCACGGCCTGGGCGGCGTGGTGGGCATGGTGCTGACGGGCGTGCTGGCCAAGGACGTGGGCCTCATCCACGGCGAGACGCGCACCTTCATGATGCACATGCTCGCGCTGGTGCTGGTGTCGGTGTTCTCCTTCGTCGGCTCGTTCCTGCTCTACAAGGTGGTGGACCGCCTCGTCCCGCTGCGCGTCAGCCGTGCGCACGAGGACGAGGGTCTGGACCTCAGCCAGCACGGCGAGACGGTGGGCGAGTCCGTCATCGTCCCCGTGCCCCAGCCCGCGCCCACCGCGACGGCGGCGGTCGCCACCGAGCCGGCTCCAAGCGGTCCGTCGTTGCCGCAGCCGGCCTGAGCGCCCGCTGGCGCTGAGCGCCATGCCGCCGCTCGGAGGCTCGAGCGGCGGCACGGGCTCATCGACGGCGCATCCCCAGAAGTGAGGCGCTCAGTACGGGTTCGCACCTGGCGGCTTCCGACACCCATGCCGCCCCAGACGGGCATCGATGAGCGGCCATTCGCACCAGGGCGACAGCAGGTTGGCGGCGTGCAGCTTCCGAGCTCAGCGCCGCCCCAGACAGGCATCGCGCACCGCCGCTCGAAGCCCGGGCAGCGGCTCAGCTCCCGACGCGAATCGCGCACCGCCGCTCGAAGCCCGGGCGGCGGCTCAGCTCCCGACGCGAAGCACGCACCGCCGCTCGAAGCCTGGGCGGCGGCTCAGCTCCCGACGCGAAGCACGCACCGCCGCTCGGTGCCGCGAGCGGCACGCCCGGCGCAGGCGCCAATACCCTTAGGAGCTCTTCTTCCTCGCGGCGGGCGCCCGCCGCTTCCGCGCCGCCGTTCGGGCCGTCGCGGCTTCCGGCATGGGCCCCGTCGTGGGCGCCCCCGTCTCCGAGGTGGGCTTCTGCCGGCGCTTCAGGCGGCGCGGCGGCAGCAGGTCCGGCTCACCGGGCACCTTCTGGGCCATGAAGATGGCGGCATCCAGCTTGTAGAAGTTCCGGGTCCGGTACCACGTCAGCGCGGACTCGTTGTTCTCGGCCACCTCCAGCACCAGGTGCGTGCAGCCCCGCGTCCGGGCCAGGTGCTGGAGCTGATCGAGCATGAAGCTGCCCACGCCCCGGCCCTGGTAGTCCGGATGGACGGCCAGCTCCTCCACGAAGAGCGGCCGCATGCCCCGCTTCTCGAACCAGCGGGGATTCACCCAGTTGTCGTCGCCAGTGGCCTCGAAGGCGCACTCCGAATACCCGACGATGCTGCCATCCACCTCATAGAGGAGCTGTTCGATCCACTCCGAGGTGTAGACCTCCAGGAAGCGCCGCTTGGAGCGGGGCCGCTGGTACTCCACCGTCTCGCGGTTCACGTCCCGGAAGACGAGCTTGAGGAACTCCCAGGTCCGGTTCAGGTCGCGCCGGTGGATACGACGCACTCGGACTTCGAGAGAGTCCGCGGGTTTGGGAGTCTTGGCCTTCGGCATACGCCCGCCTCCTTAGCAGGCCGCTGGAGGGACGCCCAGTCTCGTCGCATGCCACGCTCCGGCTGGGTGCGATGCGACATCAGGAGGGTTGCCTCCCAGGGGGGTGGAAGGATGGAATGGGCGAAGTTTCCCTGGAATGCCCTGCCTGAAAGCCTCAGCCCGATGACTCGACCCTCTGACGGCGACCTCCGTATCGATGAGGTCCTGCGGAACACCTACCGGATTGTGTCCCTGCTGGGGCGAGGCGGAATGGGTTCCGTGTACCTGGCCCAGCACCTGCGCCTTCCCGGCAAGCAGGTGGCGGTCAAGGTGCTGCGCGGCGGAGACCACCTGACGCCGGAAATCTTCGCGCGCTTCCGTCGCGAGGCGGAGATTGCCTCCCGTCTGGGTCACCCGAACATCGTCGAGGTGCTCGACTACGACACCCTGGAGAACGGCAACCCGTTCCTGGTGCTGGAGTTCCTGCGCGGAGAGAGCCTCCAGGCCCGGCTGGAGCGAGGGCGCCTGCCCATGGAGGACGTGGTCTCCTTCACCCGGCAGATCGGCTCCGCGCTCCAGGCGGCCCACGGGGCGGGCATCATCCACCGCGACCTCAAGCCGGCCAACGTGTTCCTGGTCCCCACCGACTCCGGCGGCGTGGTGGGCGAGCGCGTGAAGCTGCTCGACTTCGGCATCTCCAAGGTCCTCAGCTCCCAGACGGTGCAGACCCAGGAGGCGACCATCATCGGGACGCCCCAGTACATGTCGCCCGAGCAGGCGCAGGGGAAGAACCGGGAGATTGACGCGCGCACGGACGTGTTCGCGCTCGGGTGCATCGTCTACGAGATGATGGCCGGCAAGCCCGTGTTCGGCGCGGGCAGCCTCGCGCAGATGATCTTCCGCGTCGTCTACGAGCCGCCCGAGCCCCTGGCCCCGCTATGTCCCGAGGCCTCGCCGGAAGCCATCGCGGCGGTGATGCGCGCGCTCGCCAAGAGCGTGGACGAGCGCTATCCGGATGTCTCCTCCTTCATCGCGGACCTGACGGGCACTCCGTTGCACTCGCTGTCCACGGCCGTGGGGAACCAGGCCGCGCCGAGACCCCAGGCCCCCATGTCGGGCGTCGCCCTGCCCTCGGACGGCCCGCCCTCGCTGTCCTCCACAGCGCCTCCGGGCAGCCTCAAGGTGCCGCCGGACACGGGACGTGAAGGCTTCGATGCCACCCTGGCGCCCGGCACGGGCCGGCTGGGCCTGACGCCGGCCCCGGGGCACTCCGCCACCGGGCAGATGGGCGTCGCCCAGGCGCAGGGTTTCCAGCCCTCCGCGACGGGGCAGATGGGCGTCGCCCAGCAGCAGGGATTCGCCCCTTCCGGCACCGCACAGCAGCAAGGCGTCGGACCTTCCTCGACGGGACACATGGGCGTGGCTCAGCCGTCGGCGACGCCCTTGGTGGATCCACCGGGCCTCGAACCCACGCTCATCTCCAAGCAGGTCCCGGCCATCCCCGCGCCCGAGCGGCCAGCGCAGCCGTCCACGGCCGTGAGTGTCCCCGTCCCCATCCCGGGCGCCGAGGCCCAGGCCGCCGCATCGCTGCTGGCCGCCACGCCCTCCTCCGTGACGCCCGCCGCGCCCAAGGGCCGAGGCGCCTTTGTCGGCGCCACGGCGGCGGTCCTGCTGGCCTCAGGCGTGGGCCTCGTGTGGTGGCTGAAGGGCACTGCCTCGGACTCGGGTGCGCCCAAGGCGCCCGTGACGGACACGCGCGCTGCTCAGCAGGGCGCCCCGCCCGCCACCGACACGAAGCAAGCCGCCGGAGACACACAGCAGGCCGCGACGCAGCAGCCCGCCGCTGGTGACTCGCAGCAAGCCGCGGCGCAGCAGCCCGCCGCTGGTGACTCGCAGCAAGCCGCGGCTCAGCAGCCCGCAGCCGGCGACACGCAGCAAGCCGCGGCGCAGCAGCCCGCAGCCGGCGACACGCAGCAAGCCGCGGCTCAGCAGCCCGCCGCGGGCAACGACACGCCGCAGGTGGCCGTGGCCACCACGACGCACAAGCCAGCCACCGTCCGCCCGTCGCGCCCCGAGCCGAAGGAGGAGCTGCCCGAGCAGGTCCGCAAGCTCTTGAAGGAAGGCGAGAGCGCGCTGGCCTCGGGGGATGCCGCCCGCGCCATCGCGCTGGCTCGCAGCAGCCAGCGGACGCAGCGCTCCACGGCGGCGTACTCACTGCTCACCCGCGCCTACTGCCAGCAGAAGGACCTGGGCGGTGCCGTGAGCGAGTGGCCGAAGGTCGCGTCAGCGGAGCGTGCCAAGGTCCGGAAGTTCTGCCAGAAGCACGACATCGAGCTCTGAAACAGCGGGCCATCCGCGAAGGGGGGCCCTCATGCATCACGAGGTGATTCGCTTGAGAAACATGGTCGCAGTGATTGTCGCGGCAATCGCGCTGGGTGCCTCGCAGGCCCTGGCCGCCGCGCCGGTAGAAGCGGGCAAGGTGTACTCTGGCACGGAAGGCGAAGAGGTGGCGGTGGTGCCGCTCTCGCCGCGCTCCGACAAGAAGTTCATCCTGAGGGTGAAGGGCACGGGCTCCGACTTCGACGGCCTTGTCCTCCCCTGCGAGCTGAACGACTGGAGCACCCGCAGCACCGAGCAGTTCAACTACAGCACCCAGTGGCAGGGCCGGAAGTACACGGCGCTGCACCAGCGCGACACGCGGTACGAGCTCTACGTGCCCGGCCGTCAGCGCGCCATCCGCGTGTCCTTCGACGAGAAGAAGACCGCCGCGCTGAAGCCCGAGGAGGTCTACGCGCAGCACCAGAAGCAGATGGCCGACGGTACGCTGAAGAAGGTCATGGCCTTCAACCGCAAGGGTGAGGAGGCCGGCCAGGACAAGGAGTACGCCAACACCGTCCTCGAGATGAACAACGCCTGCGGCACGTCCGTGGCCGCCCGCATCGACTGGAGCAGCGTCGACGAGGACCAGCTCAAGGAGCTGAGCATCTCCAGCTACTGCGGCACGCCGCTGACCGTCCTCAAGGACCTGTGCGGCAGGTCCTCCATCGCGAAGCAGACCATCCAGGAGAAGGTGAAGCGGGTGAGCTGCCGCTTCGGCCCGGAGCTGGCGCCGAAAATCGAAGCGGACCACGTCATCTGGACGACGACCCGCGAGGCCAGCAACCAGGACAAGTTCGCCACCAAGTTCTTCAAGCAGAACCTGTAGTCGGAGCCTTCACGATGCGAATCCAGCGTTTCGCCTTCGCGGCGATGTCGTTCGCGTGTACCGCCGCCCTGGCGGCCGAGCCCATCCAGCCCCCCTGGGGCAAGGAATCGAACCTCGGCGAGAAGATGATGATGGAGGCCACGTCGGTGTGCACCGACGGCAAGGGCCACTTCGTGGTGCTCACGCCCGACGACGAAGACATCAACGCCGCCCTCTACTACGGCGATGGGAAGCAGTTCGTCCAGGTGGCCCACCCCGGTCCGTACACGTCGCCCACGTCCTTCCTGGACCCGCGCTTCTTCAACAAGGGCGCCAACCCCAACTTCCGTGGCATCGACTGGCGCGTGATGTCGGAAGTGGAGATGGATGCCAAGGAGCGCACCTGCGCCCTGCGCTGCGGCGAGAAGCAGCTGCCCCTCACCATGCTGGAGGGGGAGCAGGCCTCGGAGCTGCTGCGCAAGGCCACCTTCCTGCCCAACCCGCAGAAGTTCGCGCCGTACGCGCTGCTGCGTGACACCAAGGGCGTCTACTACTTCGTGGACCGCGGCTTCCACGAGGCGGAGAAGAAGAACTTCCGCGTCTTCATCGGCCCGCGCGGCAACCTGAAGCCGCAGAAGATGACCAACGTCATCGCCGACTCGGAAGGCGAGATCTTCTCCACCAAGCGCGGAGACCTCCGGCTGCTGCTCGACAAGTCGAAGCCCGCGCAGTGGATTGAGAACTCCAAGCGCCGCCTCGAGCTGCGCCAGGTGCCCGTGGAGGAGAACCTCCCGCTCATCTACAACGAGCTGGGTGTGTACGAGGGCGCCCGCCTGGGCACGCCCTGCGACGACCAGTAGCCGTCCGCCGACGCGTACGGGCCCGCGGGCCGGGAGCTGGCGTCCCCTGACGCCCTCCCGGCCCGTCGTGCGTCTGGGGTCCGTGGCTCCCCGCCGGAGCAGGGCTGGCTTCAGGAAGACGCCTCGCGGCGCTCCTCCGCATGTCGTCTCCAGTCGTGGTCGCCGGGTGTAGGCCGACCTCACCACCACTCCTGCGCGGAAAGGGCCATACTCCCGAGGGGGGATTCCGCGGCGCACGGGCACAGGCTCAACATGGGCCCCCTCCATGGGCAGAAGATGCGGCCCGATGCCTCCACCCGGTGGGAGGCCACGCAAGGGGGAGACACCGATGCAACCTGCCGTCTGGGTCCTGGGGCTCGTGAGCCTGCTCTCGTCCGGGCTCCTGGTCTTCACCGCCGTCCGGCTCGCCTCCGTGAGGAAGCGATTCAAGCCCGTGCTCGACGTGGAGGCGGAGCGCCAGCGCGTCTTGGGTGAGCTGGAGCGCGCGAAGGCGGAGTCCGCGCACACGCTGGCCCTGGAGCGCAACCGACTTGCAGCCGAGCTGACACGGACCCGGGAGGACGCGGATGCGGCCATCCGAAGCGCGATGGCGGACCTCGCACGGGCGAAGGAAGAGAGCGAGCGCGCCATCGCCCAGGAACAGGCCCACGCGAGGGCAGAAGTCACCCGCATGCGGGAACAGACCCAGGCAGAAGTCGCTCGAATGAAGGAGCAGGCGGAGGCAGCCGCCCGCGAGGCGGAGGTTCGGCGACAGCAGGCGCAGAGCGAGCGCGCCCATCTTGAGAACGCCATTTCCAAGCTGGCCGCGGAGCTGCGTCCCCTGGAGGAAGAGGCAGTCCTGCGCTCCTACGGGCTCTACAAGCCCATCTACAACTTCTCCACATCGGAGAAGTACGAGGAACGCCTGGAGGACATCCGCGAGCAGCAGAAGGCCATGCTCAAGGACAAGACGGCCGCCTATTGCACGACGGAGTGGGAGGTCAACGGCAGCAAGGCCGAGGGCCGCAAGCAGACGGAGCGCACACTGAAGCTGATGCTCCGCGCCTTCAACGGCGAAGCGGACGCATGCGTGGCCAAGGTGACGTACAAGAACGTCAAGGCCATGGAGGCTCGCATCCAGAAGGCGGCCGACGCCATCACCGACCTCGCGAAAATCCAGCAGTGCTTCATCGCCCCCAAGTACGTGGGCCTCAAGCTGGATGAACTGCACCTCGCGCACGAGTACCAGGAGAAGCTCCAGCAGGAGAAGGACGAGCAGCGGCGCATCCGCGAGCAGATGCGCGAGGAAGAGGCCGCGCAGCGCGAGCTGGAGCGCGCAAAGCTCGAGGCCGAGCGAGAAGCCAGGCGGGACGAGGAGGCTCTCCGCAAGGCGCGCGCCGAATTCGAGCGGAGCAGCGGCGCGCAGCAGCAGAAGCTCCAGGAGCGCATCGCCGAGTTGGAGCGGCGGCTGGCCGAGGACCTGGAGCGCCAGCGCGCCATCTCCCAGGCCCAGCTCACCCGCACCGGGCACGTCTACGTCATCTCCAACATCGGCTCATTCGGGGAGGACGTCTTCAAGGTGGGCATGACGCGGCGGCTCGTCCCGCAGGACCGCATCGACGAGCTGGGCGACGCCTCCGTCCCCTTCGAGTTCGACGTCCACGCCATCATCCGCACGCAGGACGCCCCCAAGCTGGAGGCCGAGCTGCACCGCACCTTCGCCCACCGGCGCGTCAACCGCATCAACGAGCGCAAGGAGTTCTTCCGGGTGAGCCTGGACGAAATCGCCGAGGCCGTGCGCAAGCACCACGGCGACTTCGAGCTCACGCGCGTCGCCGAGGCCGCCGAGTACCGCAAGTCACTCGCGCTCATCGAAGAGGAGCAAGGCACGGGGGTGTCCACGCCACGACGCCCCGCCGCTTGAGACCGCGGCTACGACGCAGCGGGCCAGACTCCTGTCGGACAACGCGGTGCGTCTACCGCGTCACGTCTGCGTGGCAGCAGGCTGCTTGCCTGGCGTGCGCGCCCACTCGTTGGAATCCCAATGACGTCATCCGTCCTCGTGGTGACATGCGCTTCGACCGGAGGCGCTGGGACGGCTCTGGAAACGTGGCATGGTGCGCTCGCCATGGCCGTCAGCATCTTCGACCTCTTCAAGATTGGGATTGGACCTTCCAGCTCGCACACCGTCGGCCCCATGCGGGCAGCGCGCATGTTCGCGCGCAAGCTGGCGGACGCGGGCCACCTGGAGCGGCTCACGAAGCTCAAGGTAGAGCTGTTCGGCTCGCTGGGCGCGACGGGCAAGGGACACGGCAGCGACAAGGCCGTGGTGCTGGGCCTGCTCGGAGAGACGCCGGAGGCCGTGGACGTGGAGGCCGTGCCCGCGATGATTTCCCGCTGGCGCGCGGAGGGCCGCCTGGCGTTGCTCGGCCAGCGTGACGTGACGTTCCGAGACGGCGAGCACCTCGTGATGCACCGCCGGCGCTCGCTGCCCTTCCATCCCAACGGCATGCGCTTCACCGCCAGCGGCGCGGACGGCGTGGAGCTGGTGTCGACCGTCTACTACTCCGTGGGCGGAGGCTTCGTCGTCGACGACACGGCGGCCGCCGCGGGCAAGGACCCGCTGAGCAAGGACACCACGCCCCTCCCCTTCCCCTTCCAGTCCGCCGCGGCGCTGCTCGCGCACTGCGAGCGCGAGCGCATGAGCATCAGCTCCATCATGCTGGCGAACGAGAAGACGTGGCGCGACGAGGCGGAGATTCGCGCGGGGCTGCTGCGCATCTGGGACGTCATGCAGGCCTGCGTGCGCCGCGGCTGCACCAGCGGGGGCATCCTCCCCGGAGGCCTCAAGGTGGAGCGCCGCGCCGCCGGGCTGTACCAGAAGCTCATCAGCCGCCCCGAGGCCGGGCTCACCAACCCGCTCACCGTGCTGGACTGGGTGAACCTCTACGCCCTGGCCGTCAACGAGGAGAACGCGGCGGGCGGCCGCGTCGTCACCGCGCCCACCAACGGCGCGGCGGGCATCATCCCCGCGGTGCTGCACTACTACTGGCGCTTCGTACCGGGCGCGAACGAGGACGGCGTGGTGCGCTTCCTGCTCACCGCGGGCGCCATTGGCGTGCTCTACAAGGAGAACGCCTCCATCAGCGGCGCCGAGGTGGGCTGCCAGGGCGAGGTCGGCAGCGCCTGCTCCATGGCCGCGGGCGCGCTCACCGAGGTCATGGGCGGCACGCCGCTCCAGGTGGAGAACGCGGCGGAGATCGCCATGGAGCACAACCTGGGACTCACCTGCGACCCCATTGGCGGCCTGGTGCAGGTGCCCTGCATCGAGCGCAACGCCATGGCCTCCGTGAAGGCCATCAACGCCACGCGCATGGCGCTCTCCGGCGACGGGCGCCACTTCGTCAGCCTGGACAAGGTCATCCGGACCATGCGCGACACCGGCCGCGACATGAAGGACAAGTACAAGGAGACGGCGCGAGGAGGCCTGGCCGCCAACGTCCTGGAAGTGGCGAACCTGAGCGTGGGCCTGCCGGAATGCTGAGCAGCAATCGTCCTGGGGCGTAGCGCTCACGCTGTGGGTGTCTTGCACGTCAAGCCGCGTCCCCTCTAAGACGCGGCGCAGGAGCGCGGCCCCATCGAGCCGCGCCCAAAGGACACACCCCGTGCTCAAGAAGATTCTCGGTGGCCTTGCCGCCGCCATCCTGCTGTTCGTCGGCTTCATCGCCACCCGTCCCGACACGTTCACCACTCAGCGCAGCGCGGTGCTCCCCGTGTCCGCGGACATCGCCTTCGCGCGGGTGAACGACTTGCGCCGCTGGTCCGACTGGTCCCCCTGGGCCGCCCTTGACCCGCAGCAGAAGAACACGTACTCCGGTCCGGAGTCGGGCACGGGCTCGAGCCAGTCGTGGGTGGGCAACGACCAGGTCGGTGAGGGCCGGATGACCATCACCGACAGCAAGGCCAACGAGCAGGTCACCCTCGAGCTGGAGTTCATCAAGCCCATCGCCTCCACCAGCACCACCACCTTCACCTTCAGCCCCGCCGAGGGTGGCACCCAGGTCGTCTGGACCATGTCGGGCGACCACAACTTCCTGAGCAAGGTCATGAGCCTGTTCATCGACATGGACGCGATGATTGGGAAGGACTTCGAGAAGGGCCTCGCGAACCTGAAGACAGTCGCCGAAGCCGACGCGAAGAAGCGCGCCGAGGCCGAGGAGAAGGCCCGCGCGGAGGCCGAGGCTGCCGCCGCCGCGCAGAACGCCGAGGCCGCTCCGGCCGTGGCCGCGCCCGCGACGCCCTGATGCACGCGAGACGCTCCCGTGGAAGCAGAGCCCCCCCTGGGAGCGTGAGGCCCCGCCGCCGGCGTGGCTCAGCCGCCCGCGCCGGACCGCCCCGCGAGCAGGCCGAGCACGAAGGCCAGCACGGCCAGGAGTCCCGCCCACAGCGGTGGGATTCCCTTCGTCTTGGAGGCACCGGCCGCCCCCGAGACGCGCACCGCCCCGGCCTCCTCTGGAACGATGAGCCGGACCTTGATGACGGCCTGGGTGAGCACCGCCTCGACGTCGTTGAGGAAGCGCTCGTACTCCTCGGCCTGCATCTCCAGCGGCTCGCCGTGGTGGAGCTCGTAGCGCTTCGCCACCGCCTCGAAGTTGCGCAGCTGCGCCTCACGCTTCGACACGTCCACCCAGCCACACGTCAGCGAGGGCCCGGCGCCCTTGCGCGGCACCAGGGAGATGGCCTGCCGTGCCAGCTTCCCGCCCGCGGTGCTCGGCCCCTCCGGCTCATCGATGCGCAGCACCCGGTGGGGCCCTCGCCCGTACATCTTCTTCGACAGCGCCTCGCGAAGCTGCTCCGCGAGCAGCGCCGAGTGGTTGGCGAACATCGTCCGCAGTGCCGGTGCCTCGTCCGCCGCCGCCACCTTGGCGCCCAGGGGCTCCAGGGGGCTGAGGCGCACCACGCCCGCGCTGGCAAGGGGCTCACTCGCGCGCGGAGCGCTGGAGCGCTTCTCCCCTCCCGCCGCAAGCCAGCCCGTGGGCTTCGCGGAGGCCCCGCCACCGCGCGCCAGGGGCGGCTTCGGCGGAATGACGTCCGTGCGCACCTCCGTGGCGGGAGGCGGCGGTGGTGATGCCGCCCGCGAGGGCTTCCCACCGGCACGTGAACGTCCAGAGCGAGGCGCGAGCCGCTCCTCCTCCGGGAGGCCCATCCGGGTCTCCTCGGTGAGCGGCTCCACCGGCCCCATGCGCGCGTCCTCGAAGCGGGGCTCCACCGGCCCCATGCGCGTCTCATCGGAGCGAGGCTCCACCGGCCCCATGCGCGTCTCATCGAAGCGAGGCGCCCTGGAGGCCCTCCGCGACTCCGCGGGGCCCATGCGCGTCTCCTCGGGGCGCGTCAGGAGCGGGATGTCCCGCGTCGCGTCCTCGTCCTCCTCGGGATGCGACAGGAGCGGGATGTCCCGCGTCGCGTCCTCGTCCTCCTCCGGCGCGATGCGCGTCTCCTCGGAACGCCCCGGGCGACCGGGCCGCCTGTTCCCGTCAGACATGTCGTCCCTCTCCGGGACGAGCATACTTCAAGGGCGGGGCGGCGCCGCTTCATGGACGCCGCCCGTCCGGCTCAGGCCCCCGCCACCGGCGCCGGCGCCTCGCCGCGCGGCAGGACGGCCTGCAGCACCAGGCCCAGCGCGACCACCAGCACGCAGCCAATGACGTTGAACCAGAGGTAGCCGATATCGGAGAGGAAGAAGAGGGCAATCACCGCCGCCTGGGAGAGGACGGCCGCGGCGAACACGGCATGGCCGCGCACGTGCTTCACGAAGAAGGCCACCAGGAAGATGCCCAGCACCGTGCCGTAGAAGATGGACCCCAGGATGTTGACCGCCTGGATGAGGTTGTCGAGCAGCGACGCGAAGGTCGCGAAGCCCACGGCGACCAGCCCCCAGAACACGGTGAACAGCTTCGAGGCCACCAGCACGTGCCGGTCCGAGGCGTCCCGGCGGAACACGCGGCGGTAGAAGTCCACCGTCGTCGTCGCGCCCAGGGCGGTCAGCTCGCTGGCGATGGAGCTCATGGCCGCCGACAGGATGACGGCGATGAGCAGGCCGAAGAGGCCGCTCGGCAGCCAGCGCTTCACGAAGGTGATGAAGATGTAGTCGGAGTCCTTCGTCTCCGCCCCGGGCAGCGCGCGGGCCACCATCTCCTTGGCCTCCTTCCGGACCGCGCTCGCCTCCTGCTGCGCGCTCCGGAGCAGGGACCGGGAGGCCTCACCGGCCGCGGCATCTCCCGCTTCGACTGCCGCGAGGTAGCGCTCCACCTCCGCGCGCTTGCCGGCCTGGACGTGCTCCCACTTCGCCTCCAGCGCGGCGTACTCGCCGGCCTGCGCCGTGGCCTGTACGCGCGTGCGCAGCGTCTCGTTGAAGAGCAGCGGGGGCGTGCTGAACTGGTAGAAGACGAAGACGAGAATCCCGACGAAGAGGATGAGGAACTGCATCGGGATTTTCAGCACGCCGTTGAAGAGCAGCCCCAGCCGGCTCTCGGTGACGGAGCGCCCCGACAGGTAGCGCCCCACCTGCGACTGGTCCGTGCCGAAGTACGACAGGGACAGGAAGAGGCCGCCGGTGATGCCGGACCAGAAGTTGTAACGGTCCTGCACGTCCAGGTCGAAGCTCACCACGTTCATCCGGCCGAAGGCGCCGGCGACATCCACGGCCTTGCCGAACGACACGTGCTCGGGCAGCTGCCAGATGATGACGAGCGCCGCCACCACCATGCCGCCCATCATCACCACCATCTGCTGCTTCTGCGTCTGGCTCACCGCCTTGGCGCCGCCCGTCACCGTGTAGAGGATGACCAGCGCCCCCATGGCGATGACCGTGGGCTCCAGCGGCCACCCGAGGATGGAGGACAGGATGATGGCCGGCGCATAGAGGGTGATGCCCGCCGCCAGTCCGCGCTGGATGAGGAAGAGGAAGGCGCCCAACAGCCGCGTCTTCAGGTCGAAGCGCGACTCCAGGTACTCGTACGCGGTGATGACATTCAGCCGGTAGTAGATGGGGACGAAGATGGCGCTGATGATGATCATCGCGATGGGCAGTCCGAAGTAGAACTGCACGAACCGCATGCCGTCTTCGTAGGCCTGCCCGGGCACGGACAGGAAGGTGATGGCGCTCGCCTGCGTGGCCATCACCGCCAGCCCGATGGTGGGCCACTTCAGCTCGCGGCCACCGCGCAGGTACTCCTCACTGGTGCCCGCGCCACGGGACTTCCAGATGCCCCACCCCACGATGAACGCAATCGTCCCGCCCAGGACGAACCAGTCGAGCCCCGTCATGCGTACACCTCGGTGAGGGCCCAACACACGGCGACGAACACCACGAAGGTGCCCATCACCAGCAGGTAGATGTTGCGCCACGAGCCGAGCAGCGGCGGGGCGTCGTCGAGCTCCGGCCGGGGCGCGGGGGCCTCGGTGGCGGGCTCACGGGGAGTCAGGTCGGGGGCGGTGCTCATTGCGAGAGGATGTTGGCCAACAGGCGGTAGGCGCCGGGAACACCGGCGGGGAGCTGACGGAAGAAGGAAAGCCCCGTGTAGACGAAGGTGCCCTTGCCGTGACGGGCGACCAGCAACGAGCCCTGGAGCGGCGCCTCGCCAGCATCATGCATGGAGAACACCGGACGGTAGCGGCCATCCCACGACGACGCGAAGTAGAGCCCGCGCTCCTGCACCCAGCCCTCGAAGTCCGCGGGCGTCAGCGCGTTGGGCGCGCGCAGCAACGGCTCGTTGGCCGCCAGCGGCGTCATCGCCGCCGTCTCGTCCGTCACGCGGTCGCGGCCAATCTCCAGCGGGTAGGGACTCACCAGTGAGGTGAGCGGCCCCACGCGGCTGTTGGTGTTGTACTGGACCACCAGCCGGCCACCGCCCTCCACGTACCGGAGCAGCCGCTCGCGGTAGGCGGAGAGGTGCGTGTTGGCGTTGAAGGCGCGCACGCCCACGAGGATGGCGTCGAAGCGCTCCAGCGGCTCCGACGCGAGCCGCGCATCGGGCAACAGCGTCACCTCGTAGCCCACCTCGGCCAGGCTCTCCGCCACGCGGTCCCCCGGGCCGGGGATGTAGCCAATGCGCCGGCCCTTCGTGGCCAACGAGAAGGGCACCAGCGTGGCCACGGATGGCTGACGCACCGTCAGCGGAGGAATGTGCGCGTAGGACACCGAGCGGGCCTTCCACGACCAGGCGCGGTCCCCGACGTCCACCCAGACGCTCAACGTCCCCTTCTCCGTGGCGCCCTTCGGCGGCGTCACCTGGAAGCGCAGGGTGCGCTCGTCTCCGCGCGACGCGAGCTTGAGCTCGACGGACGCGGGCTCCACGCGCCATCCCGGCGGCGCCTCCAGCCGGAGCGTTCCCGGGGCGTTGTCCATCCCCGCGGTCACCACCACCGGCACGGACCGGCTCTCACCATTGGGGAACATGATGACGTCCTGCGCCAGCGTCGCGGTGACGGGCGGGACGATTTCGAAGTCCCGGTAGAGCTCTCCTCGCACCGGGTCCGTCCAGGCGTAGACCACGGGCCGGACGGCGCGGAACCGGCGGCCCGCCACCTCGTACTCGAACGTGACCGCCAGCGCGGACGGCCCTTCCGGATGCCCGGTGAGCGCGCGGTCCTTTTCGTCCAGCGCGTAGAGGCCGCCGCTCACGGGCTGACGGAGCCAGTACGGCGTGGAGATGGGCGCTGACACCGGAAGCGGCACCGAGCGCTTGAGCCGAACGGGCGCATTCTCTCCCAGCACCTGCCCCACGGCCTCGGGCTTCGCACCCGGGAGCGTCATGCTCACCCACTTGAGCGAGGCGGGTGAGCGGTTCAGCGCCACGGCTTCCACGTCCACCGCCACGCCCGGAACCCCCGAGGGGCTGGCGGCGCGCACCTCCAGGAACAGGCCCGCGCATGCGGCGATGAGGGCCTCCGTCTCACGCAGCTTGACGGCCTTCCACGGGTGGGAATCCGGCAGCGCGGACAGCGCCTCGTGCACGCGGACGAGCGCGGGCAGGGAGCGGTGAGGCGCGGACGCATCGAAAGCCTTCGTCGCGGCGCTCACCGCGCGGGCCACGGCCTCGGTGCCCTTCCAGCGCTTCCACGTGAAGTCGAGCCCCTCGAACACGTCACGCTTCGGCAGCGTCCCCGCCAGCGGTGTGAAGTACTCCGGGATGGGACCGCGCTCGGCCGCCACGCCGAAGCCCTGGCTCTTGTGCTGGCTCCGGCTCTCCGCGGCCACCTCACCCCATGAACGTCCCAGCAGCGCGTCGTAGCCACCCACGTCCACCTGGAGGTAGCGGGACATGTCCTCGTCCGGCCTCCGGTTCCAGTGGGAGACGTTGTGCAGCAGCCGGTCCGCCTTCCAGGGCTTCACCTCGGTGAGCTGCTCGGGGAAGCGCTTCGGGTCCGCCGCGGCGACGAAGGCCTCGGCCGCCAGGAGCGCGGAGGCCGTGTGGTGGCCGTGGTTCGGCGGCTGCGTGGTGAAGCGGGTGATGATGACGTCCGGCTGGAAGCGCCGGATGGCGAGCACCACGTCCGCCAGCACCGCGTCATGGCCCCAGATGCGCAGGGCCTCGTCCGCGCTCTTCGAGAAGCCGAAGTCCCGCGCCCGGGTGAAGAGCTGCTCGGCCCCGTCCACGCGCCGCGCGGCGAGCAGCTCGTGCGTGCGGATGAGGCCCAGCATCGCGTCCTGCTCGCTCCCGATGAGGTTCTGCCCGCCGTCACCACGCGTCACGGACAGGTACCCCGCGCGCAGGCCCCGTGCGCCCACCAGCCATGCGAGCAGGCGCGTGTTCTCGTCGTCCGGGTGCGCGGCGACGTACAGCACGCTGCCCGTCACGCCGAGCCGCTTCAGCCCCGCGGCGATTTCGCCTGCATGCGGCTGCCGTGAAGGCTGCGCGTTTGCCGTCGACCCGAATCCAAGGCTCATGGCCAGCGTCATTCCAACGAGGAACAGGTTCCGCATCCGGTCGGACCCTACAACATGACTCCCGCACGCGCGCGGGCTGCGTGCGCTGTGAGGTGACGCATGCCGGCACGGCCGCACATGACGTGTGGGCCCGCACTTCTGGTGGCATGCCAGCGGCGACCTGTTATCACGGCATGCCGTGACGTCCTCGTTCTCGACCGCGTGGCTTCGAGGAGATGCGAAAGCGCTCTCCTTCCTTCCCGATGACTACCGACACCGAGAAGCCCGCGCCCGGGCCGTGGCCGCAGCCGCGTCGCGAACGGTGTCGCCCGTGCTGCTCGACGTGCTGGGGGCACAGAACGCGCGCCTCGCGCCCAGTCCCGCGCGTGAGCGTAACCTCGCGTTGCTCGCCCGGCCCGGCACCGTCGCGGTGGTGACGGGCCAGCAGATGGGCCTCTTCCTCGGCCCGCTGTACACGCTCTACAAGGCCGCCTCCGCCATCGTCACGGCGCGCGCGCTCCAGGAAGAAACCGGCCGCCCCTGCGTCCCCATCTTCTGGCTCCAGACGGAGGACCACGACCTGCCGGAGATTGACCACTGTGTCATCCCACGCCCGGGCGGCGGGCCATGTCGACTGGCGCTCGAGCTTCCGGATGCAGCAACGTCTCGAGCGCCCATCGCCCACCGCCACCTCGGCCCGAGCGTCCTCCCCGCCCTGGCCGCCCTCCGCGCCGAGCTGTGCGCCGAGCCCCACGCGGAGGAACACCTCTCCCTGCTGGAGCGGGCCTACCGTCCCGAAGCCACGCTCGCGGGAGCCTTCGCCGACGTCCTCTCGTCCCTCTTCGCCGAAGAAGGGCTCCTCTTCCTCGACCCGCGCGACGCACGGCTGGCACCGCTGGCCGCCCCCGTGCACCGCTTCGCGCTCCAGGAAGCCGCGGCGCTCTCCGCCGCGCTCGCGGTCCGCGTGGAGGCGCTCTCCGCCGCGGGCTTCGCGGTGCAGGTCCACATCCGCCCGGGCGCGCCCCTCAGCTTCTTCTCGCCGGACGCGGTCGACGGTCCACGCTACCGGCTGGACCCGGCAGGCCCCGACGCCTGGAGCCTCGTGGGCCACCCGGACAGTGCCTCCATCCGCCAGGACGCGCTGCACACCGCGCTGGAGCGCGAGCCCCTCCGCTTCACCACCTCCGCGCTCCTGCGTCCCCTGCTCCAGGACACCTGGCTCCCCACGGCGGCGTATGTCGGCGGGCCCGGCGAGCTGGCCTACTTCGCGCAACTGGCGCCGCTCTATGCGCACGCGGGCCTGCCCATGCCGCTGGCCATTCCCAGGGCCGGCTTCCGGGTGCTCGACGACCGCACGCGCCGGTGGCTGGGCAAGCTGGGGCTCCATGCCGACGAGGTCAATGTTCCTCGCGACGCCCTGCTGACGAAGCTGGCCACGCGCGATGCGCCCGAGCTCCTGGAGACGCCCGAGGCCCTGGAGGCGCGCCTGTTCGGCACCTTCGCCTCGCAGCTGGAGGAGCTCGCCGGGCCGGTGACGGCGCTGGACGCGAACCTCCAGGACGCGCTCCAGCGCACGCGGGCCACGGTGCGCGTCGCGGTGTCCCGGCTGACGGGCCGCTACCGCAGCGCGCTCGCCCGCCGTGACGCCACCGCCGCCGAGCGGGTGGACCGGCTGCGCACCTTCCTGTTTCCGGACGATGCGCCCCAGGAGCGCGTCCTGGGGCTGCCCTACTTCGCCTGCCGCATCGGCACACGCGCCTTCACGCGGATGGTGCTGGACGCGTGTGTGCCCTTCTCCGGCGACCAGAAGGACCTGACGCCATGAGCACCGCGGGAACGACCTACGGCATCGACGTCCTCGCCTTCGGTCCGCATCCGGACGACGTGGAGCTGTTCTGCGGCGGGCTCCTGGCGAGCATGGCCGCCCGGGGCCACCGCACCGGCATCGTCGACCTGACGCGCGGGGAGAAGAGCTCGCGCGGCACGCCGCAATCCCGCGCCGAGGAGACGCAGGCTGCCTCCCGCGCGCTGGGGCTGGCCCACCGTGAGAACCTGGAGCTGCCCGACGGCTGGGTCAATCCATGGTCCGGCTTCGAAACCCCCGAACCCGAGCGCGCGCGCACCGCCGCCGTGGCCCGCGTGGTGGAGGCGCTGCGGCGCCTGCGGCCGGAGCTCGTCATCGTCCCGTGGGAGAAGGAGCGGCACCCCGACCACGAGGCCACCAGCGCGCTGGTGACACGCGCCCTCTTCTTCGCAAGCGTGCGCAAGTTCGACGCCGAGCCCGCTTCGGAGCCCTTCACGCCGCGGCAGGTGCTCTACTACCCGCTGCGGCACCTGGCGGAGCCCAGCTTCGTCGTCGACGTCTCCGCCGTCTATGAGCGCAAGCTGGCGGCGGTGCATTGCTATGCCAGCCAGGTGCAGCCCCGCCCGGATGCGCCACCCACGCTGGTGGGCTCGCCGCTGTCGCTGTCGTCGTTGGAGGCGAGGGACGCTTTCTATGGCGCGCAGATTGGCGTCTCCCACGGCGAGCCCTATGTCGTGCGCGAGGCGCTGGGGCTGGCAGACCCGCTCGAGCACTTCCGCAGGAATAGCTTCGCGAGGCCCCTGTTCTTCCCGGCACGCACATGAATGCCCCGCTCAACGTGGCCATCACCTGCTTTCCGACCTTTGGCGGTAGCGGCATGGTCGCCACGGAGATTGGCCTCGCCATGGCCGACCGGGGTCACCGCGTCCACTTCATCGCGCGCGATTTGCCGGTGCGGCTCCACGGGAGCAACCGCAAGGTCTTCTTCCACGAGGTGACGGAGAGCGACTACCCGGCGCTCCAGCAGTCCAGCACCTATCCCATCGCGCTGGCCTCCAAGATGATTGAGGTGGCCAACTACGAGCGCCTGGACGTGCTGCACGTCCACTATGCGGTGCCCCACGCCACCGCCGCGTGGATGGCGCGCGAGGTGCTGGGCCACAAGGCCCCGCGCGTCGTCACCACGTTGCACGGCACGGACACCACGCTGGTGGGCATCGACCCCAGCTACCTGCCGATTACGCGCTTCTCCATCATCCGCAGCGACGCGGTGACGGTGCCGTCGGCCTACCTGCGCCGCGAGACGTGGCGGGGCTTCGACATCCCGGAGAGCGTCCCCATCGACGTCATCCCCAACTTCGTGGACACCGCGCGCTATGCGCCGGTGCGCGACCGCGCCTGCCTGCGCGCGCTCTTCCCGGCGCTGCGCGAGCACGAGCCGGTGCTCATCCACATCTCCAACTTCCGGCCGGTGAAGCGCATCGCCGACGTGGTCGCCATCTTCACCGAGGTCCACGCGCAGCGGCCCTGCCGGCTGGTGATGATTGGGGACGGCCCGGAGCGCTCTCCCGCCGAGCGCATGCTGCGCGAGCGGGGCCTGGAGGGCCGCGTCGCCTTCCTCGGCAAGCAGGACCGCTTCGAGGAGCTGCTCGCCGCGGCCGACGTCTTCCTCCTCCCCAGCGAGCAGGAGAGCTTCGGGCTCGCTGCCCTGGAGGCGCTGAGCTGCGGCATCCCCGTGGTGGCGAGCGACCTGGGCGGAATCCCGGAGCTGGTGCGGCACGGGGAGACGGGCTTCCTGGCACCCCTGGGTGACGTGAAGGCCATGGCCGGGCACGTGCTCACCCTGGTCGAGACTCCGGAGCGCTGGGCGGGCTTCTCGCGCCGGGCGCGGGCCCATGTCCTGGAGCACTTCCAGAAGGAGCCCGCCATCGACCGGTACGAGGCGCTCTACCGCCGGCTGCTCACGGGGCCCCTCCGTCGCTGACGCAGGAGCCCCGGAGCACACCGGGCTACTTCTTGTTCTTCCAGTCCGCCAGCGCCTTGGAGACCTGGTCACGGAAGAAGAAGTTCTTGTCCTTCTGCCCGAGGTCCCACGCGGCCTGCGCGGCCTTGCGGGCATCCGCGTACTTGCCCATGCGCGACAGGACGTCCGCGCGAATCCAGTGGTTGTACCAGGTGGGGTTGGCGGCCACGGCCGCGTCCGCGTGCTTCAGCGCGGCGGCGTAGTCCTTGGTGGTCTCCGCCACGTAGGAGGCCGCGCTCGCGTGCATGCCGGCCGTGCTCTTCTGCGCCTGCTCGATGTTCGCCTTCGCGAAGGTGGCCGTGTCCACCTGGATGGGCACGGAGATGCGCAGCTTCTCCCACTCCAGGTCCAGGCGCGTGCCGGTGTCGGTGGTGTCGGAGAAGACGTACGTCAGGCGCTCACGCGACGGAATCGCGGTGGTGGTGGCGTTCACCGAGGCCACGTCCTTCGAGGCGTCATACGGCGCGCCGCCCCGCCACAGGCCCAGGTCCGTGTTGAGCATCACCTTCCAGCCCTTCTGCGAGGGCAGGCTGACGATGGCGTAGGAGCCGGCCGGCACGGCCTTGCCGCCGAAGGTGACGGGGTGGCTGAAGGTAATCTTCGTCGCCGCGTTGGCGCCGCTGCGCCACGGCTTGTCATTGGGGACCAGCTCGCCCCAGATCTTCCGGCCCTTCACGGCGGGGCTGGAATATTCGACGGAAATCTCGGAGACACCCACCTCCTGCGTCACCTTCGCGGCGGGGCTGGGGGCCGGCAGCTTGAGCTGCGCCAGCGCGGGCATCGCCGTCAGGGTCATCAGCGCGGAGGCCACTCCGCTGAAAATCACGTTCCGCATCGTCCTCACTTCGTCCTTTCCCGACCCGGAGGGGTCGCAGAGCCGGCGGAGTGTATAGACGAGGTCTGGCTCCACCTCACGTTTGACCTCGGCCTGCACCGCGTCATGAGGCGGCCGTCCAGGGAGGGGCTCGGGCACCCTCTACACACGAACGGCGGTGGACATTCCGGAGCACGTCGTGGTTCCCCCGCGCGCCCACACTGGCCATGCTGCGCGCCAGGGAGTCCCATGAAGCTCACGCGGCTCGAGGTCCACCACTACCGGAACGTCGTCCCTGGCACCTCGCTGGTGTTCAGCCCGTCGTACAACCTCGTGCTGGGGGAGAACGGCACCGGGCGGACGACACTGCTGGAGCTCATCTCCACGGTGCTGGGCTCGGACTTCTCCGGCCTCATCCACGAGCCCTTCGCGCTGGAGTACGACCTGGCCTTTCCGGGCATGAAGCTGCACGTCTTCGTCCGGAACGAGCGGAACGCTCCGCCGCCAGACCCGGACGCGCCGGTCCGCAAGGGCGCCGAGCTGATGCCCCTGCGCACGCCCGTGACGGCCGAGTCCGCGCTGCACCCTCGCATCGAGGTGGACGTGCAGTTTCATTCGCCCTCGGCGCGGCTGGTGATGCGCGCGGACGCGGAGGGCATCGACTGCAAGGTGGACGGCGAGGCCGTGTGGTCGCGGAGCATGCACTGGAGCTTGCTGGACCGCTCTGTATGGACGCTGCTGTTCATGACGGCGCAGTACATCGACGCGGGCATGAAGGACCGGCTCAAGGACCTGCTGCGCCGCACCTTCCTGCTGGCGCCCCAGCGCTTCGATGAGGCGCTGGGGATGTTCGAGCGCATCGGCGCCATCCGCTACGCGATGGAGGTGCGGGACGGCGAAGTGTTCCCACTGGGGCTGATGGCGCTGCCCACGTGGATGCCGGGTTGGCTGCGCGAGCGCGTGGAAGAGGCACCTCCGGCGGACGTACTGGAGCTGACGCACGATGCGCGCGAAAGCAGCTTCCTGGCGCGCTTCGTTGCGCTGGCGGACTTCGAGGCGGGGCGCTTCCGCGTGGAGGTGCTGGAGAAGCGCCCGTTCGAGAATGGCGGGCGCGTGGGCTTCGGTGGCTTCGGGTTCCAGTTCAGGCGCCGTGACGGCCGCGAGGTGACGCACGAAGCGCTGGGCTTTGGCCAGAAGCGCCTGCTGTCGCTGCTGTACTACCTGGATGTGAATGAGGACTTCGCCATCGCGGACGAGCTGGCCAATGGGCTGCACCCGCGCTGGGTGGAGGCCGCCATGCGGGAGCTGGGGGCGAGGCAGGTGTTCCTCGCGAGCCAGAGCCCGCTGCCGTTCGAGCACATCCTCTTTTCTTCCGCCGAGGCGCTGCGGGCGTCGCTCCTGCTATGCGGCAACACGCGCGAGGACGGCCCGGAGCGCATCGCGTGGAGGAACCCCACGCACGAGGCCGCGGGCCGGCTCTTCGACGCACACGGCCTGGGAGCGCACCCGCTGGCGGAGCTGCTGCGCCAGCACCTGTTCTGGTGACCTTCCCCAGCACCTGCACATGAACCGGCCAACCCCTGGCAGGGAAACCCCGTACGGGGGTCGTTAGCCGCCCCCGGATGACACCATCTCAATCAAGCTGGTATTGTTTGAACGACAACCTGCCAGACAAGAGAGAGCGAGATGACTGGCCCCACCTCTGGTCCTTCTAGTTCGTCCTACCCTGACTTGGAACGGCTGAGAGTCGAAGGCGAACTGCGGCTCAGGGAGGCCGAGCTGGAGTTCAAGAGAAGGGAGCAGGAGAACACTCGAAAGACCGCTGCGTTATCATCGCCTGTTATCGTAGCGATTTTCTCAGCATTGTTCGGCGTTCTAGGAACAGGGTTGGGCGCAGGCCTGCAAGGCTACTGGAATGCAAGCCTTGAGCAGCAGAAGTTCGAATACGGCCTCCTTGAACGCGCCCTTGCAACCGACGACAACTCCCTCGCAGCCAAGAGGCTGCTATTCCTCGCAAGAAGCGGAATCATCAACAGGCTCGATCGAACACAGATCGAACAAATGGCGGCAGAGCCCTCTCAACTCCCACTGTACGACCAAGGCAAGCTCGCCGGCGTTTCCGCCAGGAAAATCATCAACGCCGTCGAGGCGTATCGCCAGACCCATGGCGCATACCCCGACACCCTGACAAGGCTCAGTGAGGAGTACCCTCAAATCGAAAACGAAATATCACTCCTCGGGAAGACCAAAATCCAATACACCCCAGATCCGGATCGCGGATACATATTCAAATTCGCAGGCCAGGATGGATATCTTGGCACGCCTGACGACAAAATTCACGACAAGACAGGCCTGACTCATTGACCCAATACGTTCTGGCCTCAATCCGAGAGGACAGCTCAGGTGAAACCGACGCGCCAGCGCAGCATGGTGCGGCGTACGAGTGGCTTCAGGGACATATTGGCGGGCAGTGTCGAAAGGTGAAGCCTGGTGGGCTGTTTCTCGTATCTGGGCCATTCGCAGAGCAGTCACGGTTCGCCGCCCGAGACCAATCCCACACCGCGCGTGTCCGACTGGAGCAGCACCGCCCAGCCCACGCTCGTGTCCTCTCCTTCCTCGACGCCTGCCTCGCCGGGGCCCGGGCCTGGGGCGCCATGCTCGCCTCCTCCACACGCCCCCTGGTGCATCAGACAATCCGCCGGAGCCACAAAGAGAAGTGCATGAGCAAGTACTATCAGCTATCCGAAGACTACTTCCTTGACCATGGCATTACCGCCGGCCCCACCCTACCAGATGAAAGCATCATGGCGGGGAAGCGGGTCGAGGCCGACGTACTGCCAGAATTGATCTTCGAAATAAGCACCCCTGACGACGAACCGTGCCAACACTTCATGAGCGGCGGGGCCGTCATCGTCAGTCAGCGCTTCATCGAAGTGCTGCGCGAGGCCGGCGTCACCAACTTCCAGGTATTCCCAGCGCTTCTCATCAACCCAGAGACCCAGAAACAACGCACGGGGTTCTTTCTGTTCAATGTGCTCGGAATAACAACGGCCGCAGATATGCAGAGATCATCCTTCGACGTCTTGATGGAGGCAGGCACGGGAGGGCCGGACGTCCCCTTGGTGTCATTCAAGCAAATCGTGCTGGATGCGACCAAGGCGCGCGGGCTGCATATGTTCAGACTGGCGGAATCCCCCAGCGTCCTGGTCATTGACGAAACAATAAAGACAGCGCTCAAGGAGAACCGTCCAGAAGAAGGCTGGGGGATTGTACTCGAGGAAATCGAACACGCCCCCACCTGACCCCTCCTCTGAGCATGAGACGGATAGGGGCGCTGGTGAGGGTGGCGGACTGAAGCGAAGGGCCCGAGGGTTGGACGGGAGCGCTCATCGTCTCGGAGGAACTCAAGGACGCCCTGGAGCGCATGAAGGCAACGGGGGTGAAGTTCACGGAGGTATCGCCTTCTCACCCACGACTTCATGAGCTCGGCTCGTACGCACGGGCCCGAGGTGAACCCTGGCCATCACCTCCTGCGGATGAGCAACTCGGCGACGGCGCGAGCAGAGGCGTCCGGGTCGTTGGCGAACTCTGCGGGCACCATGCCGTTGAGCCACAGTGAAGCGAAGCCGTGCACGATGGACCACGCGGCGAGCGCGGCAAGCCGCTCATCCTTCTCGAACCGCCCCCCGGCCAGGCTGGAGAGCCCCTGGTGCAGGGCCGCTTCCGCGCGAGCCTGCGCGGCGACGAGCGCCGAATCGTCCCGGTTGTACAGGTCCGGGCGATTCATGACCTCGAAGTGCGCGCGGTGCCGGATGGCGAACCGCACGTAGGCCACACCCAGCTCGACGAAGTCCCTGGAGCGCTCGCGCTCGGCGGCCAGCTCGTCCGCGAGCAGGGTGTAGCCCTCCTCGGCGAGCGCCGTGAGCAGCCCCGCCTTGTCCGCGAAATGATGGGTCAGCGCAGCGTGTGAGACCCCCGCTCGCCGCGCCAGGTCGCGCAGGCTGAGGCCGGCAGGCCCGCCCTCCTGGATGGCCGCGATGGTCGTGTCGAGCAGGGCTCGGCGCAAGGAACCGTGATGATAGGAGCGACGCGTCACCTGCCCACCCTATCGCATCTTTCCATTGACAAGTTCCCCATCGAAATGAATCTTTCCAATGGAAAGATTGAACGCTCGCAAGGAGCTGTGGATGGAGCCGCTCATCGCACTCGTCGTTGTCACACTCGTGCTGCTCACGTTGGGGGCCCTGGGCGTGAAACGGCTCAGGCCCTGGGTGGTGCCGCTTCGCGGCGGGCTCGCCGTGATGTTCCTGCTGACGGGAGGAGCCCACTTCATCGGAATGCGTGAGGACATGATCCGGATGGTCCCCCCTGTGCTGCCGGCGCCAGGATTGATTGTCACGGTGACGGGCGTGCTCGAACTGCTGGGGGCCGCTGGCCTGCTCTGGCGGCGCACGGCCCCCCTCGCCGCCGCATGTCTCTCGGTCCTGCTCGTCCTGATGTTCCCGGCCAACGTCTACGCGGCCATCGCGGGCGTCATGACAGCGCCCTATGACCAGCTCCTGCCCCGGACCTTGATGCAGATTGTCTTCCTCTCCGCCACGATGGCCGTCGTGGTGCATGACGTCCGCGCCCGTCGGCGCTCCCCCCACCTGTCTCTTTCACCTGTCAGGCAATCGTGAGCGCTGCCGCCCATGAGCGGCACGGAGCTTCTGCGAGCTGGGGGACTCGGGTCCTTGATGCACCCGCTGAGGCAGCTCGTCTGACTCGCCCCCAGCAGTCAGGCCACAGCAGGCGCTGCGCTGACCTGTTGGGCGTCAGGCGGGGGCTTCGACTCGCGAGACCTACCGCCTGTCGCTCGTTCAAGAGGCTTCACGCCGCTGGCGTGGACTCGTAGCCGGCGTCGCGTAGCGCCTCCACCATGGCCGTGAGCGAGGCGGAGGACGGGTCGTGCTGCACGTGCACCTTGCCCTCTTGCAATTGCACCTCCACGTCACCGATGCCCTCCAGGTTGTGGAGCGCCTCGGTGACGTGGCGCACGCAGGAGTTGCACGTCATTCCAGAGACCGCGAGGGTGATTCGCTGCGAGCTGCGCATGGACTTCGTCCTTTCATCAGGTGAGCGGGGCGGAGCACCTCGCCCGCCCCACTGAAAGGACGCGGCATCGCCGCGTGCATTACAGGTGCTGCCCCCTTGAGCACGTCGATGCCGTCCGCGCGCATCCGGGCCGCACTGGCCGGCCCAGCCACGGTGCTCGTTGGGTGCTGGTACCAACCATCGTGGTCCTCGGGTCGCGGGTTGCCGCGCACCTGGAGCACGGTGGACATCCCGCCCATGTCGATGAAGCTGAACGGCCCGTGGCCGCCCCGCCTGGGCAGGCCGTTGGGCGTGATGCCTGCCCGTCGCGCCCATCGTCATGTACTCGGGAGCTATCCGGCGCATGCGCCGAGCCCTCCCCCGCCACCAACGTCAGTGCCAGTCCCAAGAAGGCGGCTGTCCGCCCGCCCGGCGGGCATCCCGTCTCCAGCTGCAGTTCCTCCAGCTTCGGGGCTCAAGGGAGGCCCTCGTCGGGCTGTAATGGACGGAAAGGGGGACGCGTCATCCGGGGCATGAGCGGCAGCTTCGCCGCTGCGCAACCACAGGAGTGCGAGGCATGCAGACCCCGGTCCAGAAACTCCAGCTCGTGCAGGGAGGGGCTACGCCCAGTGCGCGTGACGAGTTGCCCATCCTGGGAATGACGTGCGCGAGCTGCGTCCGCCGCGTCGAGACGGCCCTTCAGAAGGTGGAGGGGGTAGAAGAAGCTTCGGTGAACTTCGCCACCCAGCGCGCGCAGGTGCTCTATGACCCGCGGCGCACCAGTCGCGACGTCCTCGCGCGCGCCGTGGTGGAGGCCGGGTATGAGGTCCCCGCGCCTGCTCCGGCGGTCCGCCCGGAAAGCGTGGAAATGGACGTGCTCGGCATGACATGCGCCGCGTGCGTGCGGCGCATCGAAAAGGCCCTGGGGGCGGTTCGAGGCGTCGCCTCCGCGTCGGTGAACCTGGCCCTCAAGCGAGCGAAGGTGACGTACGACCCGAGCCTGACGTCGCCTGCGCAGCTTGCGGAGGCGGTGAAGCAGGCCGGGTACCAGGTCCCCGACGTGCCGCGCGCGCAGGGCCGTGAAGGCAGCGCGTCCGCCCGCGGCGCGGAGGCCGCGGATGCTGCGGAGGAGAAGGAGCGACAGGTCCTGAAGAGGGACTTCCTCCTCGCCCTTGTGCTGACCGTGCCGCTGCTGGTGGTGGCGATGTCCCACGGAGCCATTCCCGGGAGCGACGGGCCGTGGGGCCGGTGGCTGCAGTTCCTCCTGGCCACGCCTGTCGTCTTCGGCCCGGGGTGGCGCTTCTTCCGTCTGGCGTGGGCGGCACTGAGGCACCGGGCGGCGGACATGAACACCCTCGTGGCCATGGGCACGGGCGCCGCCTGGAGCTACTCGACGGTGGCCCTCGTGGCGCCGGGGCTCTTCCCCCACGCGGAACACGGTGTCGTGCCGCACCTCTACTTCGAGGCGGCCGCGGCCATCCTCACCTTCGTGCTGCTGGGCAAGCTGCTCGAGACGCGGGCCCGCAAGCGCCTGGCGGATGCGGTGCGAGGGCTCGTCGCGCTGCAGCCGAAGATGGCGCGCGTGGTGGAGGGCGACGTCGAGCGGGACGTACCCGTGGAGGCGCTCACCGTGGGAAGTCTCGTGCTGGTGCGGCCCGGGGAGCGGGTGCCCATGGATGGGGAGGTGGTCCGCGGGCAGTCCGCCGTGGATGAGTCCATGCTGACGGGGGAAAGCATGCCCGTGGAGAAGGGCGTGGGGGCGCCCGTCTTCGGCGGCACCCTCAATCAGAGCGGCGCCCTCACCTTCCGGGTGACGCGCACGGGCGGGGACACGGCACTCGCGCGCATCGTGGAGGCGGTGGAGCAGGCCCAGGGCTCGCGCGCGCCCATCGCCCGTCTGGCGGACGTGGTGAGCGGCATCTTCGTGCCGGTGGTGCTGGTCATTGCCACGGTGACGTTCGGGGTGTGGCTGGCCCTGGACCCGACGTCCGCGGGTCTGGCCACGGCGGTGGAGCGCTTCGTGGCGGTGCTCGTCATCGCCTGCCCGTGCGCGCTGGGGCTCGCCACCCCCGCGGCGGTGGCCGTGGGCACCGGTCGCGGGGCGGAGCTCGGCGTGCTGGTGAAGGGCGGAGCGGCGCTGGAGGCGGCGAGCCGAATCGACACGGTGCTCCTGGACAAGACGGGCACCCTCACCGAGGGCCGGCCGACGTTGACGGACGTGGTGGACCTCTCGGGAGAGGGCGAGGAGGCGCTGCTCGCGCTGGTGGCCAGCGTCGAACGCGAGAGCGAGCACCCGGTGGCCCGCGCGCTGGTGGAGGGCGCGAAGGAGCGGGCCGTAACGCTCCAGCAACCGACGGCCTTCCGGGCCGAGGCCGGCTTCGGCGTGGAGGCCGAGGTGGATGGCCGGCGGGTGCGGGTGGGCACCGAGGCGTGGCTACTGCAGGTGGGCGTGTCCACCCTGCCGCTCGAGGAGGAGGCGGACCGCCTCTCCGCTGACGGGCGCACCCCCTCCTTCGTGGCCGTTGACGGGAGGCTCGCGGGCCTGGTGGCGGTGGCGGACCGGCCCGCCCCCAACGCGCGCGCTGCCGTGGAGGCCCTCCAGGGCATGGGCATCCATGTGGCCATGGTGACGGGGGACCGGCGCAGGACGGCCACCGCCGTGGCCCGCGAGCTGGGTATCCACGAGGTGCACGCGGAGGTGAAGCCCGAGGACAAGGCGCGCCTGGTGGCCCAGCAGCGGGAGCAGGCGAGGACGGTCGCCATGGTGGGGGACGGCATCAACGATGCGCCGGCTTTGGCCGGAGCTCACGTGGGCGTGGCCATCGGCAGTGGCACGGACATCGCCGTGGCGGCCGCGGACGTGGCGCTCCTGCGCGGCGGCGTCGCGGGACTGCCCGGGGCCCTGCGGCTGGCGCGAGCCACGCTGCGCACCATCCGGCAGAACCTCTTCTGGGCCTTCGTCTACAACGTCATCGGCATCCCCATCGCCGCCGGGTTGCTCTACCCCTGGACGGGCTGGCTGCTCTCCCCGGTGCTCGCCAGCGCGGCCATGTCGCTCTCGAGCGTCTCGGTGCTGGCCAACTCCCTGCGCCTGCGGCGCTTCCACCCTGCCTGAGCCGGGTCGCGCCCCGTGTGGAATGCCCACGGGGCGCTGTTGTCCATGCGCGCCCATGCCGAGGAGGCGCCTGCGCCCCGCGAGGGCCAGGTGCGCGTGGAGCGCGGCCCCCCGCCCGCATCGAGGTACATGAGGGGAAACGGGTGCGACATGAAGAGGGTCCGCGACGAGCAGCCGTCCTGAGCTAGGCGCTGGCGTCGGCAGCCGCCGCGGCCTTCTTCGCGCAGCCGCAGTCCAGGCACCCGTTCGCGGCGCACCCGCCACACACCTGCTCGAGGGCGCCCTTGAGGGCTCTGCGCGCGCGGTGGAGCCGCACCCCCGCGTTGTTCTCCGTGACCCCTGCCTCGGCCGCCACGTCCTTCACGCTGCGCTCCTCGAGGTCGACCTTGCGGAGCATGTCCGCGTACTCGGCCTTCAGCGTGGGCAGAACCCGGTGCATGCACTGGCATATGTGCGCGGGCGCATCGTCCGGGGTGTGGCTCTCCTCCGGGGCAGCGTCCTTATCGTCGCTCAGCACCTCCTGCCCGCCACGGCGGAAGTGGTCCGCCACCACGTTGCGCAGGACCTGCTGGAACCAGGCGACGGCCGCCTCGGCCTCACGCGGGGCGGCGCCTTTCTCCAGCACCTTCACGAAAGCGGCCTGTACGAGCTCGTCCGCGAGCGCCGCGTCCTTCACTCGCCGCTGCACGAAGGCGACGAATGCTTCGCGGTGGCTCAGCAGCAACTGCATCAAATCCTGGCTCATGGACGGACTCATCACCATACCGAGGGGGATGGCATCAATATGGAGCAGATGCGCCTGGGGCGCATGGCCGTCCGCCCGCCCTCCCTCCGAGGCCCGCGGGAGCGGCGGGGCCTGACGTGACGGGGGCGCAGTAATGCTGCCGCGCCGGCTCGCGTCCTTCGGGGAGAGGTCACTTCATCCACTTCTTCCCCACGAGGTACCCGGTGGCACACCCGAAGTCCGCGCTTTTCACCGCATTCGCTTACCTCTCGCTGCTGGCCGCGCCGCTCGCCCTCGCGGGCCCCGTACCTGGCCGGGCAGCGCACGCCCACGCTCCCCCTCGGTCCACGACGGAGTCACCCATGTTCAGCACGCAGCTGCGCTCAACCTCATCGCCAGTGCAGGCCGGAAAGCCCACCACGCTGGCACTGCAAGTACGGAACGCACAGGGCCAGCCCGTGCCCACGCTGCCCCTCTCGCACGGCAAGCCCATGCACCTGTTCATCATCTCCAAGGACCTGCAGCGCTTCGAGCACCTGCACCCGGAGCCTCGGGGCGATGAGTTCGTGCTGGAGCACACCTTCGACACGGGTGGGGACTACACCCTGTTCGTGGACTACGCGCGCCCGGGCGGCAGCGCCCCGGTGGAGCGGCATGCGCTTCGGGTGGAGGGCCCTCCCCGTCCCACGGCCGCGCTCGCTGAAACGTCCGGGACGCAGCACAGCGGCGGGCTTGCCTTCACGCTGCATGGAGCCGACGCCGTGCGCGTAGGCGCCGGCGCCCGTCTGCACATCGCGGTCGCTGACGCAGCGACAGGCCGGCCCGTGGACGACCTCGAGCCCTACCTTGGGGCCATGGCCCACTTCGTGGTGCTCAGCGAGGACGGGCAGGACTTCCTCCACGTACACCCGCTCGACACCAAGGCGGGCCAGGGCGTCGCCGCCCACGCGGTGTTCCCTCGCGCCGGCCTCTACAAGCTCTGGGTCCAGGTGCAGCGCCAGGGCCAGGTGGTGACGGTCCCCTTCGTGCTGCGTGTGCAGGTGGGCGCACCGCCCCAGGGGGCTCACCCGTCCCATCACTAGATGCGCTTCAGGGAAAAGCCGCGGACTGTAACGTTCGGCCTCCCCCGTTCGTCAGTCTCGGCAAGGGAGGCGGGAGGCGACCCACTGTGGGCATGCCACCGTCTCCCACCACACGCTGGAGCGACGAACATCCATGGGAGCAGGACATCACCACGGCGGCCACTCGCATGCACACGGACAGCCGCGGCTCGGGCGCGCCTTCGCCTGGGGCATCGGGCTCAACCTCGCCTTCGTGGCCGTGGAGGCCACCTATGGCGTCCTCGCCAACTCCCTCGCCCTGCTCGCCGATGCAGGCCACAACCTGAGCGACGTGCTCGGCCTGGCCCTCGCCTGCGGCGCGAGCGTACTGGCACGACGCGGACCGACCTCGCGGCACACCTATGGGCTGAAGAGCGCCTCCATCCTCGCGGCCCTGTTCAATGCCCTGCTGCTGCTGGTGGCCGTGGGCGGCATCGGCTGGGAGGCCATCCAGCGGTTCGGAGAGCCCGCCCCGGTGGGCAGCACCACGGTGATGACCGTCGCCGGCGTGGGCATCCTCCTCAATACCGGCACGGCCCTCCTCTTCTGGAAGGACCGCAAGAGCGACCTCAACGTGCGCGGCGCCTTCCTCCACATGGCGGCGGACGCGGGCGTGTCGCTCGGGGTGGTACTCGCTGGCGCCCTCATCGGGTGGACCGGCTGGGCGTGGCTGGACCCGGTGGTGACGCTGGTCATCGCAGCCCTCATCCTCGTCTCCACCTGGGGCCTGCTGCGTGAGTCGCTCGCCCTCGTCCTGGACGCAGTGCCTGCCGGGGTGGACCTCCTGGCGGTCCGCGAGCTCCTCGAGCGGGAGACCCGCGCGCGCGACGTGCATGACCTGCACGTGTGGGGCATGAGCACCACCGAGGCGGCCCTCACCGCCCACCTCGTCCTCCCTCACGGCACAGTCGACGACCAGCGCCTGGCCCATCTGCGCAATCAGCTCCACAATGCCTTCGGCATCGAGCACGTCACGCTCCAGGTGGAGACAGGCGAGCTTTCGGGCCGGTGCGCGGTCTCGTCCAACTGCACTCCCGATGCCTCCGCCGCACCGACACACGCCCATGCCTGACGCCTCAGCCCCCCCTGCTGCCCGACTCGCCGCGCTCCTTCAGGCGGAGCAAAGGCGGTTCCTCGGCTTTCTCACGCCCCGGCTCGGGAGCCACGAGGCGGCGAGGGACCTGCTCCAGAGCGCGCTGCTCAAAGCCATCGAAAGGGGCGAGTCCCTCCGAGAGGAGGAGAGCGCCAGGGTCTGGTTCTTTCGCGTCCTGCGCAATGCCCTCGTCGACACCTACCGCCACGGCGACGCGGAGAGGCGGGCGCTCGAGGTCCACGCGCGCGAGGTGGCCATCGCCGAGGAGGCGTCGCAGGCGTTCGAGCAGCACGTCTGCGCCTGCGTCCAGCTCCTCGCCCAGGCGGTCAAGCCTGAGTACGCGGCGGTGGTGCAGGCCGTGGACCTCCAGGGGCAGAGCATCACGGAGTACGCCGCCACCGCGGGGCTCAGCGCCGGGAACGCCCGGATTCGGCTCCACCGCGCCCGGGCGGCCATGGGCCAGCGCCTCATGGAGCTGTGCGGGACGTGCTGCGCCCAGGGCTGCCAGGACTGCCTCTGCGAGGAGCCCCGGCCCAGCCGGTAGTCACCCGGGCGGCCATGCGGTCGCCATGGGCTCGGGCGCTGGAGGCCATGGCCAACGCGCAGGCGCTCATGGCGACAGGGAGCAAGCCAGCCCTGGAGCCCAAGCCAGGCCGCCGCAGCTCGCTAGAACTGCCCCGCCCGCGCCTGGTCGAAGTCCACCCGGTGCTTCATGTACAGGGTGTCCAGCATGTGGTTGCTGATGGGGTTGGCGTTCCCATCCGTGAAGCGGTGCACCACCGCGCCCTTGCCCGCGTCCTTCAGGAAGGCCGCCGGGTCGATGCTGCCGCCCAGGCCGGTGAGCGTGGGCACCGGGTCCGCGTTGTTGATGTAGTGCACGTACTTCGGCCCATCCACGTAGCGCGTGGACGCCGCGCCGAAGGTCTCCACGCTGAGCTTGCCCAGCGTCTGCTCGACCTGCGCCTGGGACATGCCGTCCTCGATGCGCAGCCGCTTCGCCACGTCATCCAGCGCCCGCGCGGTGATGAGGCCGCCCTGGCTGTAGCCCATGAGGTGCACCTCACGGCCCGCCTTCAGCTCGCTGTAGAGCGTGTCCGCCAGCGTATCCACCGCGGGGTTGTGGCCCTTGTCCAGCTTGTCCGCCACGCACTGCGCCAGGTCCGCCACCAGCCCCTGCGTCGCGTTGTGGATGCCCACCACCTTCGCGTCCGCCGTATTGGCGATGGCCTGCATCTCGCCGAGCTGCCCCGACGTGGGCGTCAGGATGCCGTTGACGTAGAGAATCGTCTTCGACGGGTTCGGGTTGTCCAGCGGCGTCACGCCCGGGATGTCCTTCAGCGGCGTGTCCGGCGGGAAGGTCTGCCCCTTGGCCCCCACGAACTTGCCGTCGTTCATCCGGTCCGGCTTCACGTCCCCACCGAAGATGCGCTTCAGCTCGTTGACGTGCGCCGCCTGGAAGACGTCCTTGCCCATCTCGATGAAGCGGGGCACGTCGGCGACGCCGCCCTTGATGGCGTCCACCACCCCGCCCACCAGCGAGTTCTTCGGGGCCGCCGTGGGCGCCTTCACAGTCGGAGGGGAGACGGCGCTGCGGCTGCGGTCGATGGTGCTCACGAAGGCCTCCTGCCCGGCGGGGGGACGGGTGTTGTCCCCATCTTCTCAACGAAAGGGAGGGAAGTTGCGTCTGCCTCCGCAGAACCGGCCGATCCACACGGAGGGAGCGCGACGCGACGCATCAAAACGCCACCTCAGTGCGGCGTGTGTGGCTCGACGTCATCGTGGTTCAACGTCTGCTCCACGTGCTCGCGCTGGAGGCGGCGCGTGGCCGTCTCCTCCTCTTCCGTCCGCTGGCGTCGCTTCACCAGGCCCTGCGTCTCGTCCACGAACCAGAACACCACGCGGAAGAAAGCGGCGATGACGGTGATGAGCAACGAGGAGAGGACCCAGCTGAGCACGTAGCCCGGCCAGCCGCCCACCGTCACGCGGATGACCAGCGTCCCCGTGAGCGGCACCAGCGCGAACGCCACGTAGTGCGACACGCAATAGGGACACGACACCAGGTAGCCCAGCCACGTGTCCTTGCCGCCCAGCCGCGCGCGCAGCGGCGCGAAGATGCGCTCCCGCGACAGCGTCTGGGACACGCCCATCACCACGGCGGAGACGGCGAGGAGCTGGAAGAGGTCGCCCATCCCTCCAAGGTGGAGATGACGCAGCGGGCAAGGAATACCCGCCCTCCAGGGCGGGCCCTGTCCGCCCACTCGCCCCCTGCCCGCCGCACAGCTTGCGGCCCTGTCGAGCCGTGAACGCTCGGAAGAGACTTCCGTGGGGCTGGCTGTAAAAACGACCGGTTTCCGCCCTTAAGCATGGGTCGGCATGGATGCAAACCCCTGGACTCACTGGGAAACGGAGTCGCCACCCCCTGGCACGCCGGTCGCAAAGGGCAACCCCCCGTAGCGACATCGCGTTTCCCCCAACCAGATCTCTTTTTCCCCGAGAGACACCATGCAGGCTTCCAACTCCTTCGCCTCCCCTGATTCGCTCTCCACCTACCTGTCGGAGATCAACCAGTACCCGCTACTCACCCAGGCGCAGGAGCAGGAGCTGTCGAAGCGCTTCCGCGCGGGAGACCTGGCCGCGGGCCACCAGCTGGTGACGGCGAACCTGCGCTTCGTGGTGAAGGTGGCCTACGAGTACCGCTCCTACGGCCTGAAGATGTCCGACCTCATCCAGGAGGCGAACATCGGCCTGATGAAGGCGGTGCAGAAGTTCGACCCGGACAAGGGCATCCGCCTCATCTCCTACGCCGTCTGGTGGATTCGCGCGTACATCCAGAACTGCATCCTCAAGAACTGGAGCCTGGTGAAGCTGGGCACCACGCAGGCGCAGCGCCGGCTCTTCTTCAGCCTGGCCCGCACGCGCCGCGAGCTGGAGAAGATGGGCGCCGGCGAGGCGAACGTCGTCAACGCCGAGGAGATTGCGCGCAAGCTGAACGTGAAGGCCTCCGAGGTGCGCGAGATGGAGCAGCGCATGGGCGGCCGCGACCTGTCCCTGGACGCCCCCATGGGCGAGGACGGCGACGCCACGCACCTGGACTTCGTCGAGTCCGAGTCCGCGTCCGCGGTGGACGAGGTGGCCGACCGCCAGCAGGCCGACCTCACCCGCGAGCTCGTGCAGCGCGCCCTGCGGCGCCTGGACCCGCGCGAGCGCTTCATCATCGAGCAGCGCGTCATGGGTGACGCGGAGATGACGCTCAGCGAGCTGGGCGAGCACTTCGGCTTCTCGCGCGAGCGCGCCCGTCAGCTGGAGATTCGCGCCAAGGACAAGCTCAAGCTCGCGCTGGCCACGCTGATGGCCGAGGCCGGCGTGGACGAGTCCACGCTCAGCGCCTGAGCCACACCGTTTATTGGGGAAGAAGACGGCGCTCCAGCCCGGCCCGGCTGGAGCGCCGCCTCCCCGCACCGGCCCGACCCAAGCTGCTCGAGCCGGAACTGCTGGCAAGCGTCAGGAACGCGCCAGATATCACCTGGAAATCTCGAATTAAACGCAAATCTGAGCTTCTAGACACACGGCTCTTTTGCAGGCCACAAGCGGCGTCATCCCGCTCGGGCGAAGCGGATGTCGATGCGGCGGGCCTCATGGGCGGCGAAGGCGAGCAGCCGCGCCCCCTCGTCCATCAGCGCGGCGCGGTCCTCACGAGACAGGCGGGAGAACGGGGTGATGTGGAGCGCCGCGACGTCGCGCTCCCGCTCGAGGGTCCAGGTCCCCTTCACGAAGCCGTCGACGAGGAAGGTGGCGAGTACGCGGCCGTTGACGGTGAAGATACGCTGGCGAGCGGCATCCGAGAGGATGCGCGTGCGGTTCGCGTGCGACAGCAGCACGTTGTCGAACTCCGGAAGGAAGCGCACGGGCGCGGGCGTGTCGCCAGCGGGCCGCTGTGCATCCGGGATGTCGAACAACTCGGCACCGTCCGCGTCGCGGAAGATGCGTAGTCCACTCCGGAGCCGCTCCACGACTTCTCGCAGGCGCGGCAGTCCAGACCAGACCTGAAGGTCCTTGACGCTCGCGGGCCCGAAAGCCGCGAGGTACCGCAGCACCAGCGCGTCCAGGGACGTGGTGGGCTCGACGGCCTCACCAAGCCACGACTCGGCCGTGGTGTACACGGTCCGCTCGCCGCGGCCCCAGGTGCCACAGGGCGGCACGACGACCAGCGGCGACAGGCAGGTGACGCCCATGCCCAGCGCATTGGCGTCATGGTGGGGCCACTTCTCCTGAAGCCGCTGTCCCAGCTCGCCCCGGGGAGAGGGCCGCTCGGCCAGCAGCGCACGGCCCTCGGCCACCAGCGCCTGCATCTCCACGCCCGCCAGCTTCTTGCCATGGGCGGAGTGCTTCAGCACCCGCTCCAGCGCGGGTTGCAGCACCGGGCGCAGCGAGCGGCAGTCACGCGCGGTGACGAGGTGCAGCGTCGCGCGCATCATCGCGGTGCGAACCACCTGCCGCTCGGTGAGGAGCCGGGTCAGCGTCTCCCGCTGGAAGCCCTCCAGCCGCGTCCACAGGCCGTAATAGGGAGGATGCGTGGCCTGGGCCTGAAGGCCCACCAGGTGCTCCAGCGCCTCCGGCACGCTGGCCCCGGAGCGCCGCAGCAACCACTGGCGCTGGAGCAGGGCCCGGTTGAGGTCGCGTGTCCCGAGGACCTGGGCGGGCAGGCGTCGGCTCCGGGAGCTGACGCGGGCCCCTTGGGTCCGGCGTGGTGCGGCCGGCCCCGGTTCCGACGCCACGGCCTGCACCGGCGCCAGGGGCCGCGGTCGCTTCGCGGAACGGGAGCGCCTGGCGCTGACCGGGGTGAGGATGGGCAACAACATCAAGAAGGGAATCATGTCGGGCGGCACCTGGTGGAAGTCCTGCGCCCCTCGGGAATGAGCCACCCAGGGGGCTTCGTGCGGACCATCCTGCGACCCGACCCTGACAGTCCTATGTCAGGAATGAGCACCCCTTCGGAACACACCCTCAGCGCCTCGAAAGGCCATGGACGGCCATGACGATGTGCTCGAAGGTGCGCGCGGGCAGCAGCCGCTTGGACAGCAGCGCGACGCGCTGTGACAGATGGCCCACGGAATAGCGCACGTCCACGCGCTGGCCCTCCACGAGCATCAGGACCTTCCGCGCCACCTGCTCGGGTGGAACACCCTCCCCTTCCCCTGCCTCCACCAGGGCCAGGACCTTCTCGAAGACCTCATGGTACGCGGAGCCTGGGCCGGACCGGCCCGCGCGGACCCGGTACTCGCGCACGCGCGTACGGACGTCGCCGGGTTGGAGCAGGGTCGCCTCGATGCCGAAGGCGGCCACCTCCTGCCGGAGGCTCTCGGTGAGCCCCTCCAGCGCGAACTTGCTGGCGCTGTAGAGGCCCTGGAAGGGAAGCCCCGCGGCGCCGCCCATGGAGCTGATGTTGATGATGAGGCCGGAGCGCTGCGCGCGCATCACGGGCAGCACCGCCTTGCACATCCGCAGCACGCCGAAGAAGTTGGTGTCCATCTGCCGCCAGGCCTCCTCGACGGACACGTCCTCCACGGCCCCGGCCAACACGAACCCGGCGCTGTTCACCACCACGTCGATGCGCCCCTCCTCCGCCAGCACGCCCTCCACCACGCGCCGCACGGCCGCGTCGTCGGTGACGTCCAGCACCCGCATCCGGTGGTGCGCCCCATCCTTCGCGGGGTGCCGGCTGGTACCATGGACGGCATGGCCCTGGGCGCCCAGCAACTCCGCGCAGGCCAGCCCGATGCCAGAGGATGCACCCGTGATGAGGACCACCTTGCGCCGCGACTTGCTCATGCGTGCTCCCGCCCAGACTCGCGCCAGACGACGACGTGAAAGGGCATTCTGCCCGCGCCGAAGAGGCGGGACATGAATCTCATCGAGCCCTCCATCCTGGCGGGCGCGGTGGTGGGCACCGTCGCCGGCTCAGGCGCCAGTCGCGAGCTCCGGATGCCAGAGGACTTCCCACGTGTGCCCGTCCGGGTCCTGGAAGTAGCCGAAGTACCCCCAGGGCTGCTCGCTGGCCGGCACGGGGACCGTTCCACCCGCCGACCGCGCCCGCTGGAGGATGGCGTCCACCTCCTCCCGGGTGGCGACCGCATGGGACAGGATGGCGGCCGGCGGGCCCTTCACGGACTCGGGTTGACGTGTGGCCCTTGCCAGCTCCGCGCGCGGGTACAACACCAGTGACAGGTTGCCCTGAAGCGAGAGGGCCACGTGGTCATCCCCCTCCTTCAGCTCGGGCGCGGAGAGCCCCAGCCCATCACGATAGAAGGCGAGCGCACGCGACAGGTCGTCGACGCCCAGCGTGAGGATGTGGAGCGCGGGCCGCATGCGCGGCAGCCCCGGAGCGGCGGCCTGCTCACTCATGACGCGTCCCCTTCCGGGAACCAGAACCGCCGCGCTCGGGCTTGAGGAGCTCGCGCTCCAACGCATCGAGCCGGTCGTTCCAGAAACGTTCGTAGAAGCGCAGCCATTCGAGCGCGGATGCCAGCGGCTCCGGGGCGAGACTGCACCGGTGCGTGCGTCCCTCCACCGTCCTGCGCACCAGCCCCGCGCGCTCCAGCGCCTTGACGTGCTTGGACGCGCCCGCGAACGACATGCTGAAGGGCGCCGCCAGCTCGCCAATGCTCCGCGAGCCCGACGAGAGGCTGCGAAGCATCTCCCGCCGCGTCGGGTCGGAGAGCGCGTGGAAGACCGCATCGAGTTGCTCGGAGCGCTGCTGAACCATGGGGGTGACCATAATGACCTCCTCCCACATTAAACCATCCAGTTAAACAAGACACCAGGGAGACGAGCAGGCCTGCCGTTTCCATTTCGCCGCACGCCTACTGGCGCCAGGGCGTCAACGGGCGCGCGGCACCGCCGAGCCGCTGGAGTGGGCTGGTCCTGGTGTGTTCCCGCGCTACGGAAAGGGGGGCAGCAGGCGTGCGGCACCAGCAGAGCTGGCTGGCATGGGCTGGTCCTGGTGTGTTCCCGCGCCTCGGAAGGGGGGCAGCAGGCTTGCGGCACCAGCAGAGCCGCAGGAGTGAGCTCGCCCTGGCCCACGCTCCGTGTCTCGGGAGGCGCGGGAAGCGGGCGGGCAGCCAGCGGCAAACCCGCCGCGGCCCCTACCGACGCAAATGTCCGGACACGAGCAGCCGGCGGCCAGCACCCCTGTTGCCCCAGCGACGGCCCTGGCCGCGAGCCAACAGCCACAGCACCAGCGGGACAAGGCCCACCGCACCGCCTCCCCCCACCGAGCACCCCTCCCGGGCAGGCACCGCCGCCTCGTCACAGGGCAACCACAGCCGACACTCCGCCCCCGCCTTCACACACGGATGCCCGCCTTGCTCGCCGGTGCAGGGAGGCCCGTAGCGGCCCGCATCGAGCCCCGCCACCGCGCAGCTCCGTGCGCCGTCATTCCCGGTGACACACGCCATGCCCAGCGGACAGTCGGTGTGCGCACTGCACGTTCGCGCGCACGCATCCTCCTGGGCATCCACCGGTGCCCGGACTGGCGGCTGCCGCGAGACCTCCTCGATGGCCGCCAGGATGAAGTCCGCGTGCACGTCCACGCGCGTGTTCGTTCCCGCAGTGCAGGTGAGGTCGCCGAACGAGGTGACACCAGCGAGAGACTCGACGCCATCCACCTCGAGGAACACTGGCCCGCCGCTGTCCCCGCCGCACGACATCGCCGGCGCACCTTCGATGGAGAACGTCCCCGCCTCGACGGCCGAGACGCGCGCCAGGCCGCTGCGGCGGAGTCCCATGCCGCCCTGTCCATCCGCGCCGAACCCCACCACCCGCGCCAGCCGGCCCTCGCCGTCCGCGGGCATCGCCCGGAACGCCAGCGCGAGCGGCGCCACCGGCGCGTCCTCGGCGAGCAGCAACACGCCGATGTCGTTCACTCCGGGCCGCCAGGCGGGATGGAGCCGGCCCTCCACCACCCGGACGCGCTCGGCCGCGGACGCGCGCGCCGTCTCCGTGGAGAACACCACCGAGAACACCCGCGGCGCATCGGCGTTCTCCACGCAGTGCGCCGCCGTCAGCACCACCCTGGGCGCCACCAGCGTCCCCGTGCAGACGATAGGCGCCGCCGCGTCGGGCTCGCCGCAGAATGGCGAGACAGGGACGATGGCCGCCACGAAGGGAAAGCCCGGCTCGGGCTGGCCTCCCACCACGGGCTGCCGCGCCGTCGCGGCCTGTGCCGCGGCGGTGGGCATGGACGACGGTCCGCAGGCCACCGCCAGCAGGAGCAGCACGGCGGCGACCACGCCTTCACTCGTTGGTGAAGTCACCCTGCGGAACGTCCGTGGCCTGGCCCTCGACGTCCCAGTACTTCCACTCACCCGTCTTCTCACCCTTCTCGTACTGGCCCTGCGCGGCCAGCGCGCCGCTGGGATGCCATTCCGAATAGGTGCCCTGGGCACGGTGACCCGCCAGCGTCCCCTCCGCCCACTTCGAACCGTCGGAGCGCCAGGCGGTCCACTTCACCTCGCGCGAGCCGGGCGGGTGGAGCTCCTCGCGATTCTTCTGCCCCTCTTCGTAATAGAGGATCCACAGGCCCTGCTTGAGCCCGCCGCGGTACTCGCCCTCCAGCTGCTTCACGCCGTCCTCGAAGTAGTGGACCCAGCGGCCCTCCATCTTCCCGTCGACGTACGTGCCCTCTGTCTTCAGCGCCCCGTGCGCGTACCACTCCGCCCAGCGGCCGTGCTTCTTGCCGTCGGGCTTCGCGCACCACTGGAGAACGCCGTCTGGAGGCGCCCGACCATGGACCCGCGCGCCGTCCGGACAGGGCCCGGAGGCCC
The DNA here is from genome assembly GCF_050038885.1 of Pseudomyxococcus flavus. Lineage (NCBI taxonomy): Bacteria > Pseudomonadati > Myxococcota > Myxococcia > Myxococcales > Myxococcaceae > Pseudomyxococcus > Pseudomyxococcus flavus. Next base: position 1,757,632 of record NZ_CP143624.1, read on the forward strand.
GGCTGCACCCCAGCACTGCCCCGGCGACGAGCGCCAGGGCACCCAACGTCACGAAGCGCCGCATCAGCTGCAGGTGCCCACGCCGCTGCAGCTGCAGTTGTTGCTCGCGAACGTGTAGTCGTCCGACGCCGCCGCGAAGCTGCCCAGGCCGTAGTCGTGCTTGGCGCAGTCCTGCGTGTACGCCGTGGTGCCCACGCAGCGCGGCACGCTGGTGATGCCGCAGCCCTGGCCGCAGCGGCCCTTGCAGCCATTGCCCGAGCCTCCCGTGCAGCCACAGCCCCGGCCCGCCGTGCGGTAGTAGCCGGAGCCGATGTACTGCCGGCCACAGGCGCAGGAGATGTGCGTCCAGCCGCGCTCGGACACGTACTCGTACGAGGTGAGGACCTCCCCCACCGGCACGATTTGCATGAAGCTCGTCTGGCGCTCGGCGGCGTTCTCCACGCGCGTGCGGCCTTCGTCCGGAAGGACCTGGGCGAGCCCCTCGAGCAGCGGCCCGAGCAGCTGTGCCTGGGCCGCGTCGAGCGGGCTGCCCGTCGGCATGAACTGGCCCACGCCCTGGCCGTAGTCGATGTGGAACCCGATGAGGGGGTCGCCAAAGTCGTACGTCACCTCGACGACGTCCGCCTGCGTCTCCACCACCAGCAGCCGCACGGACGCACCGCCAGAGCCATACGTGGCCTCAAGGGTCGTCGCGTCGTGCTGGAGGAGCTTGAAGCCCTCCGCCTCCACCGCTTGCTCCGTCGGCCCGTTGGAACAGCCGACCGCGACCGCCATCGTCAGGACACACAGCAGGAGCTTCCTCATGTCGCGCTCGCTTCCAGGGGTGGGGGAAATTCTCAGCGCCCGAGAAGCTAGAAAGACGCGCACATGGGCGTCAACTGGCTCACCCTGTAATTCAAACAAGCCCGGTCTAGAGTCGTCGGTCCGGCGACGAACGCCGGTACCAGGAGAGTCCCATGCCCCAGAATCGCGCAGCCCTGATGAGCCTTGCCGCCGCCCTGCTGATGGTTGGCTGTGGTGGAGCCATGGAGGAGACCCCGGCGGAGCCTTCCGCCACGGAGTCCGCGTCTCAGGCGCTCTACCCTGAGTACGACCCGAACATTCACTGTCTGGTCTGGTCCCAGTACGTGGACTGCGGCCCCGGCCGGCCGACCATGTACGCCTACTACAGCCCGGACTGGGGCTATTACATCGAGCGCAACGTCTGTGGCGGCAGCGGGCCCATCATCTGCCCGCTGAACTGATTCACAGGACGGGCATCCATCCCCGGCGCGGGCGGTGCTATCAAGCACCGCACCATGCCTGAAACGCCCCCTTCCCTGTTCGATGCGGTGCCCGCGGAGATGGACTTTCCCTCCGAGGAGCGCCGCATCCAGGCCTTCTGGAAGGACCGCCGCATCTTCGAGCGTTCGCTCGAAGCGCGTGAGGGAGCCCCCAGCTTCGTCTTCTACGAGGGCCCGCCGACCGCCAACGGCCTGCCTCACAACGGCCACGTCCTGACGCGCGTCATCAAGGACCTGTTCCCCAGGTACAAGACGATGACGGGCCACTACGTCCCCCGCAAGGCGGGCTGGGACACCCACGGCCTGCCCGTGGAGGTGGAGGTCGAGAAGGAGCTGCGCATCCACGGCAAGGCGGAGATCGAACGCTACGGCGTGGAGCCCTTCACCGAGCGCTGCATCGAGTCCGTCTTCCGCTACACCTCCGAGTGGGAGCGCCTCACCGAGCGCATCGGCTTCTGGGTGGACCTGAACCAGGCCTACGTCACCTACCACCGCCAGTTCGTGGAGAGCGTGTGGTGGGCCCTGGCCGAGCTGCACCGCAAGGGCCTCCTGTACCAGGGCCACAAGGTGGTGTGGTGGTGGCCGCAGGGCGGCACCGCGCTGAGCGCCGCCGAGGTGGGCCTGGGCTACAAGACGGTGGACGACCCGAGCGTCTACGTCGCCTTCCCGCTGCGTGACACGCCAGACACCGCTCTGGTCGTGTGGACCACCACGCCCTGGACGCTGCCGTCCAACATGTACGCGGCCGTCAACCCGGGCGTGGACTACGTCACGGTGGACGCCGGCGAGCGCAAGCTCATCGTCGCCGCGGCGCTGCGCGAGGCGCTGGCGAAGAAGCTCAAGCTGGACCTGCCGGTGCTCGCCACCCAGAAGGGCAGCGACCTGGTGGGCACGCGCTACCAGCCGCCCTTCGACCTCTACCACCAGCGCGCGGGGGAGACGCGGCTGCCGCTGAAGGACGGCGGTGACGACGCGCAGGCCTGGCGCGTGCTGGGCGCGGACTTCGTCACGCTCGACAGCGGCACGGGCATCGTCCACATCGCCCCGTCCTTCGGCGAGGACGACTACGAGGCCTTCCGCAAGGACAAGGCCCGCTTCGCGCAGCCGGACGCGCTGGAGCTGTTCTGCGCGGTGAAGCCGGACGGCACCTTCTCCGACGACGTGCCGCTCGTCGCGGGCCGCTTCGTGAAGGACGCGGACAAGGACATCCAGCGCCACCTGAAGGAGCGCGGCCTCGTCCTCTTCACCGAGCAGTACAAGCACGAGTACCCCTTCTGCTGGCGCGCGGACGACGACCCGCTCATCCAGTTCGCGCGGCCCGCCTGGTACATCCGCACCACCTCGGTGAAGGACCAGGCCATCGCCAACAACCGCGCCGTCAACTGGGTGCCCGAGCACATCAAGGAAGGCCGCTTCGGTGACTTCCTGGCCAACAACGTGGACTGGGCCCTGTCGCGCGAGCGCTACTGGGGCACGCCGCTGCCGCTGTGGGTGCACTCGGAGACGGGCGAGGTGGAGGCCCTCCCCTCGCTCCAGGCCCTGCGCGAGAAGCCGGGCAACAACGTGGCCGAGGTGGAGGCGGAGCTGCACGCCTTCCTCGCCGGCAAGCCCCACGAGGCCAACGCGAAGCACCTCATCGTCCACAAGCCGTGGATCGACAAGGTGACGTACGAGAAGCCCGGCACCCCGGGGCGCTTCCAGCGCGTGCCCGAGGTCGTGGACGTGTGGTTCGACTCCGGCTGCATGCCCTTCGCGCAGTGGGGCTTCCCGCACGCGCCCGGCTCGCGGGAGATCTTCAACCGCGCCTTCCCCGCGGACTTCATCTCCGAGGCCATCGACCAGACGCGCGGCTGGTTCTACTCGCTGCTGATGGTGAGCACGCTCGTCTTCGACGAGGAGACGCAGGCGCGCATGGGCCTGGTGCCCCAGCGCGACTGGCCGCACCCGTACAAGAGCTGCATCGTGCTGGGCCACGTCTCCGACAAGGAGGGCCGCAAGGAGTCCAAGTCCAAGGGCAACTACACCCCGCCGGAAATCATCCTGGACGAGGTGCGCATGGACTTCGCCGTGCTGACGGCCGCCGAGGCCGGCGTGCCCGGCGAGCCCGGCGTGGCGCTCATCGCCCGCGAGGACCTGGAGGGCCTGGACATCCAGGAGGGCGCCAAGGTGCAGCTCTTCCGGCCGGACCGGCCGGACGTCTCCGTCACCGCGACGGTGAAGGCGCACAAGAAGCTCAAGCGCCGCGTGGTGCTGCTGGCGCCCGCCGAGCTCCAGACGCTGGGTGTGGCCCCCTCCGCGCGCGGCGCCAGCGTCATGCCGGTGGAGGTGCCCCGGCTGGCGCCCTCCGAGCGCGTGGTGGTGAAGGACCCGTCCGCCAAGGCCCCGGGCGCGGACGCCTTCCGCTGGTTCTTCTACGCGGCGAGCCCCACCTGGTCGAACACGCGCCACTCGCTGGGCAACGTGCGGCTGTTGCAGAAGGACTTCCAGGTCAAGCTGCGCAACGTCTACTCGTTCTTCACCATCTACGCGAACATCGACGGCTTCAACCCCGCGGCGGGCAACGCGGACGCGGCGGACGCGCCATGGGAGGCCATCCGCCGCAGCCAGGGCTGGCGCGAGGTGAAGGCGCGGCCGGTGCTGGACCGGTGGATTCTCTCCGAGGTCCACCTCGCCCTGCGCGACGTCACCCGCGCGCTGGACACCTACCAGGTGTACGACGCGGCCCAGCGCCTGGTGGCGCTGGTGGACGCGCTGTCCAACTGGTACCTGCGCCGCAGCCGCTCGCGCTTCTGGGCGCCGGGCTTCGAGCAGGACAAGCAGGACGCGTACTTCACGCTCTACGAGGCGCTCACCACCCTCACCTCGCTGGCCGCGCCCTTCATCCCCTTCTTCACCGACGACATGTGGGGCAACCTGGTGCGCAAGCCGTGGCCCACCACGCAGCCGGAGAGCGTCCACCTGGCGCGCTTCCCCACGGTGAACGAGGCCCTCATCGACGAGGGGCTCGCGGCGGAGATGGGCGCGGTGCGGGACCTGGTCTCCCTGGGCCTCAAGGTCCGCACGGACAACCGGCTCAAGGTGCGCCAGCCGCTGTCGCGCGCGGACGTCATCCTCGCGCGCAAGGAGCTGACCGAGCGCGTGGCGGTGTACCGCGACCTCATCGCGGACGAGCTGAACGTCCACGAGGTGCGCTTCGTGGACCCGGGCAGCCCGGAGGCCAACGTGGTGCGCTTCCGCGTGCGCCCCAACCTGCGCGCGGTGGGCGGGCGGCTGGGCCCCAAGCTGGCGCCGGTGCGCAAGGCCTTCGATACCGGTGACGGCGCCGCGCTGCACCGGGAGCTGCTCCAGACGGGCCGCGTGGCCCTGACGGTGGCGGGCGAGGACATGGTCTTCACCCCCGAGGAGCTGGAGACGCTGGTGGAGGCCAACCCCGGCTACGCCGCCGCGGGCATGGGCGTGGGCGTGGTGGTGCTCCACACCGAGCTGACCGAGGCGCTCGTCGACGAGGGCCTGGTGCGCGAGCTGCTCGCCCGGGTGCAGGGCGCGCGCAAGGACCTGGAGCTGGGCTACACCGACCGCATCCAGCTCTGGGTGGACGGCGACGCGCGGGTGAAGCGTGTGACGGACGAGGCGCGGGAGCTGATTGCGCGCGAGACGCTGGCCTCCAGCATCCTCGTGGGCCCCGAGGGCCTCACCGGCCAGGAGGAGGAGGTCAGCCTCAACGGCCTGCCCGCGCGCATCCGCGTGGAACGGGCCTGAGCCCCAAAAGGCTCGGGCTGCCTCATCCCCGTCCGATGAGGCAGCCCGCCACGGTACAGCGGCGCGGCCCCCGCCCACGTGAAAGGAGGGCCGCGCCGGCCTTCACTCAGTTCGCGGTGAAGGTGGTGTCGTTGCGGTACAGCAGGGTCTGCGACCAGTTGGACGTGTAGACGAGCGTGTCCACACGGTACGTCCCGGCCGGACGCGAGGTCGGAATCACCAGCGTCGAGGTGAACGCGCGCGTCTGGCCCGCGGTGAACGCCTGGCTGTAGAACTGCTCGTCAATCAGCGTGTACGGCGACGCGGCGCTGCGAATCTCGTACTTCACCACCAGCGTCTGCGCCGTGGGCGACGTCACCGAGCCAGTGACCTGGAAGCTCTGCCCCCGCGTCACGGTGGACGGGCTCACGGTGGCCCTGGACGTCGACAGCGTGCCCCCCGGCGACGGCAGGTTCGCGTAGAAGCTCTTGAACAGCGCGGCCGCGTTCGGGAACTCCGTCTGGAAGGTGTGGCCACCGTTGCTGTCGACGTTGGAGAGCTGGTGGTGACCGTCCGGCGCCTGGTAGTCGAAGTAGGAGTGGTAGCCGACGTTGTTGGCCGGGTCGAAGATGAACGACAGCATCTGCTGCACGAAGTAGGTGTTGTCGCCGCCGCCCGTGGTGGCCGCGTCATTCACGCCCCATTCGGGCACGGACAGCCGCTTGCCGCGCGCCTGCGCGAAGTTGCGGAACCTGGTGAGCGCCGGGGCGAACTGGACGTTCCAGTTCTCCTGCCACCGGGCCAGCCGACACGCGCCCGTGCACCCGGAGGGAATCGGATAGCGGCCGTTCCACCCCTGGTCATAGAGGTCGAAGCCGATGTAGTCGACGTACGCGTTGCCCGGGTACGTCGCCGCGAGGTCGCTGGCGGAGATGTCGTAGTTCGGATTCCAGTCGAACTCGAAGCCCGCGTTGGGCTGCGCCGTGCGCATGGCCGTCACGATGCGGCGGAAGCACTCGGCGAAGTTCGCCTGCTGGCCGTTGCCCGAGTACCAGGGCATCCAGCTGCCGCTGAACTCCCAGCCCAGGCGGATGATGCTGCGCTGGAGGCCCGCGTTGGCCATGTTGTTGGCCAGGTTCCGGAACCGGAAGTCATAGGCCCCCGTCGCGCACTGCGCGAGCGAGCCCTGCCCGGACGGGAACATGGCCACGGAGTAGTTCAGCCGGCGTCCGGCCTTCGCCCTCACCCACGCGCCCCAGGCGTTCAGCTGCCAGGACGGGTTCTCGATGTTGGCCCAGCTGTCCTTCGGCTGGTGCCCCTGCCCCATCGTCACCTCGTGCCCGAGCCAGGCGGAGTACGCGTTGATGAGGTTGGGCGCGTTGTAGATCTCACCGCGATAGACGCCCGTGATGGGCTGCGCCTGCGCCCCAGCGGGAAGCGCGACGGCCCCCGCGACGGCCAGCAACGACGTGACGGCGGAGAACAGCTTCTGGACTCCCAGCTTCATGACAGCACTCCTCGACGTCGATGATTTCCACAGATTCGGCTTTTACTCGATTAACGAAACCTGAGACATGCTGTCAATCCAGACCCCCTCCCCTCCCCGTCGGAGTCCTGTCGCCTCTGAGTGAAAGTCGCACTTCCTGATGCCGTGGCCGCTGCCTTGACCGGCCTGTCGCAATCCCCGATAAGCGGCTGGCGCCGCAGTTGAGACTGCGACGCAAAACCAAAAACGGGATTGCGGATGTTCTCGGCATTCACCTCGCTCGCCCTGCTGCTCTCGGCGGCCCCCGCGGAGCCGGCATCCGCAGCGCCGCCCCCTCCTTCCGAAGCCGCGCCCGCGCAAGTCCAGCCGCCCACTCGCATCGACAGCGTCACCGTCCCCTATCCGGCGGTGGAGCTGGCCGCGGGGCGTGAAGCGGACGTGGTGCTGCGCCTGACCATCGACGAGCACGGCGTGGTGACAGAGGCGGAGGTGGTGCGCTCGGCGGGCGAGGCCTTCGACGAGGCGATTCGCACCGCCGCCCGCGACTTCCGCTTCGAGCCCGCCCGCGTCGGCGGGGAACCCGTCGCGTGCCAGATTGAGCTGGTCCACTCCTTCCGGCTGGGCACGGACGCGCCCCCCGAGCCCGCTCCCGAGCCCTCCCCCGAGCCGCTTCCGGAGGAAGCCCAGGCAGCCCCGGCGGAGCCGCCCCCGCCGGAGGAGAAGACGCTGGAGACCACGGTGTCGGGCCGCTCGGAGGCGGAGCGGATGCGCCAGTCCGCGGAGGCCGTGCGCGTCGTCAGCACCACGCGCGCGCGGGCGCGCTCGGTGGACATGGGCCAGGTGCTGGCGGCGCAAGAGGGCGTGGAGGTGCGCCGCAGCGGCGGCCTGGGCAGCACCATCCGCTTCTCGCTGAACGGCCTCACCGACGACCAGATTCGCTTCTTCCTCGACGGCGTGCCGCTCGACCTCTCCGGCTATCCCTTCGGCTTCGCCAACGTACCGGTGAACCTCGTCGACTCGATTCAAATCTACCGGGGCGTGGTGCCCTCACGCTTCGGAGCGGACGCGCTGGGCGGCGCCGTCAACCTCACCTCGGCGCCGCTCCGGGAAGGGGCCCATGGCGCCGTGTCGCTGCAGGGTGGCGCCTTCGGGACGTACCGGCTGACGCTGGGCGGCAGCTACCGGCCCGCCGCCCGTGGCTTCTACACCCGGGCCCACTTCTTCGCGGACACCTCCCGGAACGACTACCGGGTGGACGTGGAGGACACCGACGACAGCGGGCAGATTCGCCCCGTCACCGTGAAGCGCTTCCATGATGGCTACCAGGCGCTGGGCGGCGGGCTCGAGGCCGGCTTCGAGCAGCTCGCGTGGGCGGACCGCATCGCCCTGCGCGCCTTCGGCTCCGGCTACGACAAGGACCTGCAGCACAACCTGTCGATGAGCGGCGGTCCCTTCGGCGAAGCGCGCTACGGCGGCACCGCGCTCGGCACGCAGCTGCTCTACGAGAAGGCCTTCTCCGACACGGTGCGCGTGGACGCGCTGGCCGGCTACGCGCGGCAGACCACCGACTTCCAGGACACGTCCCTGTGGGTCTACGACTGGTTCGGCAACCGGGTGGCCGAGCGGCGGGTAGCGGGCGAGCTGGGCGGCGACGCCACGGACCAGACGATCTGGCAGCAGTCCTTCTACGGCCGCGCCAACGCGAGCTGGGACTTGAGCCGGAACCAGACGCTGCGGCTCGCCTTCGCGCCCACCTTCACGGGGCGCACCGGCGAGGAGCGGCGGCTGGTCAGCCCCAGCGACGTGGACCCGCTCTCCGCGGACCGCAGCGTCCTCACCGCCGTCACCGGGCTGGAGTACCAGCTCAACGCCTTCGACGACGCGGTGGAGCTGATTGTCTTCGGCAAGGACTACCTCTACGCGGCCCGGGCCCAGCAACTGCTACCCACCGGCGAGTGGCGCAGCAAGGACCGTGACCTGCACCAACTGGGAGGTGGCGCGGCGCTGCGGCTGCGCGTGGCCGAGCCCGTCTACCTCAAGGTCAGCTACGAGCGCGCCACGCGGTTGCCGCGGATGGACGAGCTGTTCGGCAACGGCGTCCTCATCCGGGAGAACCTCGACCTGGCGCCGGAGACCAGCCACAACGTGAACGCGGGCATCGCCACCGCGCCGCTGCGCACGGGGCTCGGGGTGTTCCGCGGCGAGCTGAATGGCTTCGCCCGGTTCGCGCAGGACCTCATCATGCTCGCGGGCAGGGGCCGCGACTGGACGTACCGGAACGTCTACGGGGCGCGGGCGCTGGGCATCGAGGGCGCAACGGGCTGGAGCTCACCGGGAGGCTGGCTGCACGTGGACGCCAATGCCACCGTTCAGGACATCCGCAACACGTCCAGCCAGGGCACCTACGGCGCCTTCGAGGGCGAGCGGCTGCCCAACCGACCGTCGTTCTTCTTCAACGCCACCGCGCGACTGTCACTGCGCGGCGTGGCCACGGCCGAAGACGAGCTGTCCCCCTTCTGGACCGCGCGCTACGTCCACGGCTTCTTCCGCAACTGGGGCGGACCGGGCATGGTGAGCACGAAGGACACCATCGACAACCAGTTCGCCCAGGCGGCGGGCGTCGGCTACAAGGTCCGGCTGCAGGGCTTCTCCCTGGGCCTCAGCACCGAGCTCGACAACCTCACCGACGCGCGGCTGTTCGACTTCTTCGGCGTGCAGCGGCCTGGCCGCTCGGGGTGGCTCAAGGCCACCGTGGAGTACTGACACAAGCCCGGCCGCCGCCCGCCTCCACAACGCGGGCGGCGCCATAGCGCGCCAGCTTCAGCGCACCTTCACGAGCTGGTAGGCCCAGCCCAGCGTCTCGAAGCGCTTCACCGCGGAGCCGTTACCGTTCAGCTCCCACACGGCGGTGGACGCGTAGTCCTGAGTGGGCAGCAGCAGGAAGGTCCGCCCTTCGATGGAGAAGGCGTAGTAGCCGCCGGCAATCCAGTCCAGGCCCTCGATGGGCGCGCCCTCGCCGGTCTCCAGGTTCACCTGCCACAGCTTCCAATGCGTGCCGTTGGTGACGTCGGCCGCCGTCGGCTCCGCGCTCAGGCCCGGGCTGTCGTCGTGGAACGCCGCCACCACGCCCACGCCGTCGCCGATGTACCGGAACGCAGCCGTCTGACGCCCGCCCACCATGGACGCCAGCGAGCGCGTCCACTCCTCGTCGATGGCCAGCTCACCCGCCTTGATGCGCACCGCGCAGGTGTCCGGCGCGGTGGCGTCCACCACGGGCGCGCCCGCGCTGAACACCCAGTTGCTGAAGTAGATGTTCCCGTCTTCGTCCTGCGTGGCCACGTCCAGACCGGGGCACGGCGCGTCCAGGAGCGCCACCAGGCTGTCATTCTCGTGCGAGTAGACAGCAATCTGGGAGCTGGGGGCGAAGCGATAGTAGTTGCCGTCCGTCCAGTAGAAGGGCTGGAACGAGTAGCCGCCACGCGCCACCACGGCCCGGTCATAGCTGGCGCGCACCACCAGCCCGTCGCGCTCCGTCGCCAGTCCGGGCGACTCGACAGGACCGGAGATGGTCATCGCCTCCGGGTTCCAGACGATGCGCCGCGACTCCTCCAGCTGCATGTACGCAGACGTCCCGTCCGCGAAGTGGTTGAGGTACAGCGGCGCCGTCGCCAGCCCGTAGCTGGCGAAGCTGATCTTCCCCGCCGCCTGGAAGCGCCCGCTGTCGAACACCGAGTAGCGGGTGAGCTCGGGCGCCTCGCCCGCGCCGACGAAGAGCTTCCCGCCAGCCGCGCCAATCGTCGCGAAGCCGGAGTGCTCGCTCGCCTGCTCCAGGTCGAGGCTCGTCACGTCGAGCGAGTCGAACACGCTCACGTACGTGACCGGCGACTCGCCCAGGATGGACGTGGCGAGGCTGTACATCGGCCCGCTCTCCGTCTCGTCGGGATTCACGTTCGGCTCCGAGTCCGACGAGCCACACGCCGTCAGCGAGGCGGCGAGGAACATGAGGGACGTCGTGGATGCAGTCGCCAGACGGCTGCGCTTGCGCATGGGTTTCTCCAAGGTGTGGTGAAGCGTGGACTCAGGTCGGCACCGCGGCGGGCATCGTCGCGGGAGCCTTCTTCTGAAGACGGGGGATGGCGCGGGCGGCGCCCACCAGCAGCAACGCGAGCACGAGGATTCCCACCTCGGTCGCGAGCACGAACGCGGAGCCGGAAGCCAGGGGCAGCCGCTGCATCCGGACCGCGTCGACAAGGGGCACGGCGAAGAGCCCCGCGCTGGCGAGGACCAGGAGGCGGCGCGCGGACGCCGCGGGCGAGCCCTCCACCCACGCGCTGACGATGCCCAGCGCCCAGGCCACGAAGAAGGCGGTGTGCTCCCAGCGGGGACGGTCCTCCAGCTCCGCGGGCAGCAGCTGGTTGGCCAGGAAGAGCACCGCCACCGCCAGCGTAAGCCCGGCGCAGACGCCCGCCGTCAGCCTGGCGAGCACGGTGTCGAAGCGGCTCTTCCCCTGCAGGCGCCGCCGCTCCAGCCAGAGCAGGTTGCCCGCCAGGATTCCGAAGGCGACGAGCCAGGACAGCAGCGCGTAGAGCACCTTGGCGGGGAAGCTGGCCCAGGTCGCGAAATGCAGGCCGTACAGCGGGTCCATCACCTGCGTGTAGAGCGTGCCACCGCCCGTATCGCGCGCCCAGATGACGTCCCCCTCGCGCGTCACCCGCACGTGCGTGAAGGCATGCAGCGAGCCCTCCGTCTCGCCCGGCAGGTGGACCGTGCCGTTCGCGTCCCCCAGGTGGTCGAAGAAGAAGTGGTGGTGCTCTGACCGCGGGAAGCGCGCCTTCGCCAGCGCCAGGGCCTGGCCCAGGTCGGGCGCGCCGCCGGGCTGTCCGGAAGGCGCGGTGGGCGTGGGCCAGTCCACGGCCACATCCGTGGCCTTCACGTCCCCGTCCAGCGCGGCGGACACCACCGCCGGCGTGTACCAGTCCGACAGGCACAGGATTCCGCCGGTGACGGCGAAGACGAACAGGAAGGGCGCGCTGATGACCCCTGTCACCTTGTGCGCGTCCGACCACAGCGTGCGCCGGGACGACTCCGGGCGGAACTGCACCAGCTCCCGCACCAGCCGGCCCAGCTGGATGAGCAGCCCCGTGACGACGAGGAGCAGCAGCACGCCCGACGCGATTCCCGCCAGGTGCTTGCCGAAGGGCAGCGGCTCCAGGAAGTGCATCGCGTTGAGGAACTCGCCCAGGTCGCTGCGCTCGCCGAGCTGCCGGCCCGACACCGGGTCCATCCAGGTGGAGCGGATGGCGCCGTCGGGCGACATGCGCCACAGCCGCAGCCACGGCTCCTCGTCGGTGGGCAGGGAGATGCCGAACCACACGGGCCGCGCCGCGGTCTCCGCCTCCGCCAGCCGCTGGGCGAGCTGGACGGCCTGCGCCTCCGGCACCGCGATGGGCGCGCGGAACGTGGGCTCCTGCCACGGCGCCAGCTCCTCCGCGAAGAGCGCGAAGGAGCCCAGGAAGAACAGCACGAAGAGAATCAGCGACGACAGCACGCCGGACCAGGCGTGCGCGTCCCAGAGGATGGAGTACGAGCGGGGAGACAGCTTCACGTGAGCACCAGGATGGCGGACGACACGGCGGCCACCACCGCCGAGCCCACCCAGGCCCGCGCGCCGCTTCGGGCCAGCAATGCCAGACACGCCGCGAGGACCATCGCCGGCAACACGACCAGGTACGCGAGCAGGTATCGGACGTCCCTGGCGGCGGGCAGCACCGCCACCAGCGCCAGCGTCGCCAGCACCGCGGCCGCGGGCGCCGCCGCCACCGCGGCGCCGATGCGGGCGGCGCCATGCACATGCTTCGCAGCCATCAGCGCGCCCCCACCCAGGCCAGCACCACGCCGAGCGCGCTGACCGGCACCACCCACCGCGTGACGCGCGGCCACAGCGGACCACACAGTGCGAGGACCGGTGCGGCCAGCATCGCCACCACCGTGGCCGTCGTCAGCCCGACGCCCAGCCCCTGTGCCCTCACACCCACGACCACGCCCGCCAGACACGCCACAGCGCCCACGGCGCGGAGCCACCCACGGTGACGGGTGAAGACGCCCTGGGGCGCACGAGCCGTCGTGGACAGGAGCACGGCGATGCCCAGCAGGATGAGCAGGGTCGAAACCGCCATGTTCTCCTCGAAGCAAAGCGCTATTGAGAATCACTCTCAATATCGAGAGGGCGCCATATCACCCCCGCCACGCGATGATGTCAAGACAGGCGCTCAGACGTGGAACGCGCGCTGGCTCGGCATTCCACGCACAGCGGGACGGAGCCGCGCCAGGCTCCGTCCGCGCCGTGACACGCTCAGTAGGGGCTGGCGGTGGGCCGGACGATGATTTCGCTCACGTCCACGTCGGCGGGCTGCTCGATGGCGAAGGCGATGCTCCGGGCGATGGCCTCGGCCGGAATCGCCATCCGCCGGAACTCGCGCATGCCCTCGCGTGCGCCCGGGTCGGAGATGGTGTCGGCGAGCTCGGACGTCGTCACGCCCGGTGAAATGACGGTGACCCGGATGTCACCGCCGACCTCCTGACGCAGGCCCTCGGAGATGGCGAGCACGGCGAACTTGGTCGCGCAGTACACCGCGGCCGTGGGCACCACGGAGTGGCCGCCGATGGAGGACAGGTTGACGAACTGGCCGGAGCGCTGGGCCTTCATGATGGGCAGCCCCGCGGCGATGCCGTGCAGGACACCGCGGATGTTGACGTCAATCATCCGGTCCCACTCGTCCACCTTGAGCGCCTCCAGGTTCGACAGGGGCATGACGCCCGCGTTGTTGATGATGACGTCGAGGCGGCCGTGCTCGGCGCGGGCGAAGCCCATGAAGGACTCGACGTCCTCCCGCTTCGTGACGTCCAGCTTGCGGTAGCGCGCCGAGCCCCCGCCCGCGCGGATGGCGGACACCAGGGCTTCGAGCCGGTCCGTCCGGCGCGCGCCCAGGACGACGTGCGCGCCCCGCTGCGCGAGCAGCCGAGCCGTCGCCTCCCCGATTCCGCTGCTCGCGCCGGTGATGGCAATGACCTTCCCTTCAATTCCAGACATGTGGATGCGCCTCGTGACTGCGGATTGGACGACCGCAATCTGCGCGCTCCCGCCGCGGAAGCAGTACTCCGATGCTCCCGGGTTCTTGCCCAATCCTGCACGAACGTGCGAATGACGCTGGCCTCGAGGGCCGGGCCGCATACGCTTCTCCGCAGGATGATGGCCCACCCCACCCCGAAGCAACCAGCCGAGCTGGCGCGGCTGCTGGAGAGGCACACGCCCGCGGACGGCGTCCATGAGAGCGCCATTCCGCGCGTGTTCCTGATTCGCGCCTCACGGCCCAGCGAGCCCATACATGCCTTGCACGAACCTGCGCTGTGCATCATCGCGCAGGGCCGCAAGCAGGTGATGCTCGCGGACCAGCTCTTCCCCTACGGCCCGGAGCAGTGCCTGGTGGTGTCGGTGGACCTCCCCGTCACGGGACAGGTCACGGAGGCCACGCCTGGAGCCCCCTACCTGTGCCTCCGCGTCGACCTGGACCCGGGACAGCTCAGCGCGCTGATGCTGGAGGCCTCGCTGGAGCCCACCGGGCGCAGGTCCCCCGGACCGGCCATGTCGCTCAGTCCTGCCGAGCCCGCGCTGCTGGATGCGGCCACCCGGCTCGTGCGGCTCCTGGACACGCCCCGGGACATCCCCTTCCTGGCGCCCCTCTGCATCCGGGAGATGCTCTACCGGCTGTTGTCGAGCGAGCACGGCGCGCGCCTGCGGCACATCGCCCTGGCCCAGGAGCGGCTCGACTCCGTCAACCGCGCCATCACCTGGCTCAAGCACCACTACACGGAGCCGCTGCGCATCGAGAAGCTCGCGCGCGTGGCGCACATGAGCACCTCCGCGCTGCACCACCACTTCAAGAGCATCACCGCCATGAGCCCGCTCCAGTACCAGAAGCACCTGCGGCTCCAGGAGGCCCGGCGGCTGATGCTGGGGCAGGCGCTGGACGCGGCCTCGGCGGGCCACTCGGTGGGCTACGAGAGCCCCTCGCAGTTCAACCGGGAGTACAGCCGCCTGTTCGGCGCGCCGCCCGCGCGGGACATCGCCCGGCTGCGCAGCACGCTCCAGGAGGGCAATGCGTCAACTTGACGCACACCCCACCCGGAGCGCCGGGATATGACGTGCGGGTGTCCACCGCGCCGACCCACACCGGAGCGCCGCCGCGCGACGCCCCGGCCGCGCCCCCGAGCCCGCCGCGCTCTGCGTTCCGGCGCACCGCTGGCGACATGGTGGCGCGGCTGTCCTCCAGCGACATCGCGCTGGGCTGGCTCGTCCGCCTGCGCTGGCACGCCGCCGCCGGTCAGGCGGTGACGGTGGCCTTCGCCGTCCGGGGCCTGGAGCTGGAGCTGCCGGTGGCACCGCTGCTGGCGCTGGTGGCCACGACGGCGCTGTCCAACGTGTTCCTCGCGCTCTGGCTCCGCCGCGCGCCGTCCATCCGACCGGGGCTGCTGGGCGCCGTGCTCGCGTTCGACACCGTGCTGCTGACGGGCCTGCTCGCGCTGTCGGGAGGCCCGTCCAACCCCTTTGGCATGCTGTACCTCGTCCACGTGACGCTGGCGGCCATCGTGCTGGGGCCACACTGGACGGCGCTCATCGCGCTGCTCTCCGTGGTGGGCTCGGCCAGCCTCTTCGCCGTCCACGTCCCGCTGCCGCCCTCGGTGAACGTGCCGGGCGCCCACGGGCTGGGCTCGCTCCATGTCGTGGGCATGTGGGTCGCCTTCACGCTCACCGCGCTCATCATCGCCTTCGTCGTCGCCCGCGTGGCCGCCGCGCTGCGGGACAGACAGGCCGCGCTGGCGCGCACGCAGCGGCTCGCGGCGCGCGCGGAGAAGCTCGCGTCACTGTCCACCCTCGCGGCGGGCGCGGCGCATGAGCTGGGCACGCCGCTGGGAACCATCGCCATCGCCGCCAACGAGCTGGACGCCCTCATCCTGGAAGAACCCCAGGAAGCCCTGGAGGACGCCCGCCTCATTCGCGACGAGGTCGAGCGCTGCCGGGACATCCTCGAGCGCATGAGCGCCCGCGCCGGGCAGACGCTGGGCGAGGTGCCCGAGCAGACGACGCCGGGCGCCGTCCTCGCGCGACTCCGGGAGCAGCTCGGCGCGGCGGAGCAGGCCCGCCTCCAGCTCGAGCCCGGGCCCGACGTGCCCTTCTGGTGCCCTGTGCGGGGGCTGGTGCAGGTCTTGATGAACCTGGTGCGCAACGGGCTGCACGCGAGCGAGGCCACCCAGGCGAGCGTCCTCGTCTCCGCGCACCGGGAGGCGGACCGCCTGCGCTTCGTCGTCGAGGACCAGGGCACCGGCATCCCTCGCGCGCTGATGGCCCGGCTGGGAGAGCCCTTCTTCACCACCAAGCCCGCGGGCCAGGGCATGGGCCTGGGGCTGTTCCTCACCCAGACGTATGCCGAGCTGTGCGGAGGCCGCTTGGAATTGAGCTCCGAGGAGGGCCACGGCACGCGCGTGACGCTGGAGCTGCCCTTGCGGACGGAGACGGTCCATGCCGCCGGGTGAGGCGCCGTCCCGAGTGCTCGTCATCGACGACGATGAGCGCTTCCGCGAGCGGCTGGTGCGGGCCTTCGTGCGGCACGGCTTCGAGGCCCGGGGCGCGGCCAGCGCGCGGGAGGCGCTCGACGCCGCGCGGGACTTTCGCCCGGGCTATGCCGTCATCGACCTGCGGCTGCCCGACGGCTCCGGCCTGGAGCTGGTGCGCGAGCTGAAGGCGATGGACGCGAGCACCACCGTCGTCGTGCTGACCGGCTACGGCAGCATCGCCACGGCGGTGGAGGCCGTGCGGCGCGGCGCCACGCACTACCTGGCCAAGCCCGCGGACGTGGATGACATCCTGCTCGCCTTCGCTGGCGCCACCCTCCCCTCCGGTCAGGAGGCCGCGCTCACCCACGAGGTGCCGTCCCTGGCGCGCGCGGAGTGGGAGCACATCCAGCGCGTGCTGGCGGACTGTGGCGGCAACATCTCCCAGGCGGCCCGGCTGCTGCGCATCCAGCGGCGGAGCCTGCAGCGCAAGCTGGCCAAGTACCCCGTCGCCAAGTGAGCGCGGTGGGGTGCGTCAGCAAGACGCACGAGGCGCTGGCCACGAGCCGTTAGGGTCGCTCGCGTCAGGAGGCTCGATGTCCGCGCCACGCTGGAGTGCCCTGCTGCTCACCCTCACCTTGTCGTTCGCCGGAGGCTGCACCCGGACGCCCGCCGACGGCGGGTGGAAGGAGGAGAACGGTGGCATCCAGTGCCAGGAACTCCAACACCTGGCCTGCACGGGCCTCTATGGCGCGGGAGGCAAGGGCTGGGCGGCCAAGGCGATTCCTCCCGAGGTTCGTCCCTACGAGCCCGGCCTCCAGCTCTGGAGCGATGGGTTGGACAAGGCGCGCTTCATCTACCTGCCCCCCGGCACGAAGGTGGAAACGTCGAACCCCGATGAGTGGCGCTTCCCGGTGGGGACCAAGCTCTGGAAGGAATTCAGTTGGAAGGGACGGCGCATCGAGACGCGCTTCCTCTGGAAGCGCCCGGACGGAAGCTGGCTTCGGACCACGTATCGCTGGAGCGACGACGAGAAGACGGCACTCGAGTTGACCAGCGGCGAGAAGAACGTGCCCGGGACGGAGGGCTTCGAAATCCCCAGCCAGGTGGACTGCCAGTCCTGCCACCGCGGGCGCGCGGACGAGGTGCTCGGCTTCGAGGCCATTGCCCTGGCCCATGAAGGCGCGCGCGGGCTCACGCTGGCGAAGCTGGTGGAAGAGGGGTTGCTGAGCCATCCGCCCCAGGACGTCCCCCGCGTCCCCGGCACGCCGGTGGAGCAGGCCGCGCTGGGCTACCTGCACATGAACTGCGGCGTGTCCTGCCACAGCGGCAACCGCATGGCGCTGGGGAGCAGCTCCGGGCTGCACCTTCGCCTGGAGGCAGGTGAGCTCGGCTCCGCGCAGGCCACGGACACCTGGCGCACGTCGGTGGGCGTGAAGGCGTTCTTCCAGACCTCGGGATTGTTTGGAGACAGCGCTCTGCGCGTGGCGCCTGGGGACGTGGCGCGCAGCTCGGTGCTCCACCGCATGAGTCAGCGCGGCGGCGCCATTCAGATGCCGCCGCTGGGCACGCACGTGGTGGACGAACAAGGCCGGGCGCTCATCCAGCGTTGGATTGAGTCCATGCCAGCGGCAAAGAAGGGTGGATAGACAACATGCTCTACTCGGTGGTGCTCCTCCTCCACTCCTGGCTGCGCTGGGGAGTGGTGGTGCTGGGCGTGCTCGCGCTCGTGAAGTCGCTGATGGGATGGAGGCGAGGCAGGGACTGGACGTCCGGAGACCGCGGACTCCAGGTTGCCTTCACCGCGACCTTCGACCTCCAGATGCTGCTGGGGATGACGCTCTACTTCGTGCTCAGCCCGCTCACGCCTCGCAGCCTGGAGGCGCTCCGGATGAACATGTCCATCGGCCAGCTGCGGTTCTTCGGACTGGAGCACCCGCTGCTGATGCTCCTGGCCCTCACGGCCGCGCACGTGGCCTCCGGCCTGTCTCGTCGAGCCACGAGCGCCGTAGCGAAGCATCGCGCCTGGGCCCTGGGCTTGCTCATCACCATGCTGCTCGTCGTCCTCGCCATCCCCTGGCCAATGCTGTCCTACGGCCGTCCGCTGCTCCGAGGCTTCTGACTCCCTGACGAGGAAGGGCGTTCCCCATGGCCTGCCGTGCCGTGCCCGCCTTCCTCTCGTACGCCAGCTATCGCTGACGCGCCTGTCGTTCAGCGCGATGAATACGCATGCGTATCGGAGTAATCCTCTGTTTGAGCGCGTAGAGTGCCGTGTATGCACAGACACGGGACGTCCAGGGGCACGACAGCAATGGTGGCCGCGGTGCTGCTCACCTGGAGCATGGCGCTGGGCGGCTGCGGGAAGAGCAAGGCACGCGAGGCGCTCGCCACGAAGCTGGAACAGCGCATCCGCACCGCCTCGGAGGCGGGAGGCACCTTCCACCTGCCCGAGGTCACGGACTTCGACTGGGACACGCTGCACATCTTCACGCCCTACGTGGGCGCCGACGAAGTCCGGAAATGGCTTGGCATTGAGTGGTCCGGGGCGCGGGATGTCCCCGAATCAGAATGCCTGCTCGTCTTCGTGAAGGGGGACGAGGTGGTCATGGACCTCGACTTTCCTCGCGTGAAGGGCGACTTCGCGGACTTGAAGAAGCATCGCCTCAGCCGGAACGAAGCCCGGTTCGCCGTCCCCCAGGGCGGCATGCGGCTCGAGAACGCCGTGGAGGCGCTCTAAACCTCTAGCCGAGAACGGACTCGCATCCCGTGACATCTCAAGGTGCGCCCAAGGCCTGGACGACCAGGACATCCAGCTCGATGACATCGCCTGGAGCACCTTCGGCGCCAGTCACCTCCACGGACACCCGTTCCGTTCCGGCCGGAGCCGTCAGCTCGCGAGCCGTCCGAACCCACTGCTCGGAGAGCACGGGGCTGGAGAGCGTCTCCGCCTGCAGCTCCCGGCCGCCCGAGTCGCGCCAGCTCACCCGCATCTCGGCAACCAGCGAGCGCCCCGGCGTCCCGCGTGCCCAGAAAGAGGCGCGGTGCGCCCCTGGCGATGCAGCGAACCCCGGCCAGTTATCGAGGTGGACGCCCCAGCCGTGCGGACCGGTCACCTGCACGCGCATGCCCGCTTCGCCCTCTCTCGCTGCGGCGGGCGCTGTCGAAACGGTCGCCGAGTACCACGCAATCCAGTATCCGAGCCCCGTCTCCAGGGAAGCCGTCTCGGCATCGAGCAGATTGGAGGTCGGGGAATGGTCGATGATGGCGGGCTCGCAGGCGGTCAGCGCCACGGCCAGCAACAGCTTGCTCCAGCGCCTCCGTCTCATCGCTCTGCCTCGCGGTCTCGGCCCTCACAGGACAGCGTCCCACGGGCACGCTGGACCGCCTCCGCGTAGTGCCCGCGCCGGAACTGTTGTTCGTGCCGGGCCCAGTGGACGCAGGCGCGCTGCGCGTCCTTGAGCTGGTACGTCAGCAACGAGCCCAGCTCGAAGCTGAGGCGCTCCCGCGTCGCCACCGGCTGCTTGCGCATCGCCTCCTCGAGGTACCTCGCCGCTTGCTCGAACTCGTGCCGACCGCGAAGGACCTCCAGCTCTCGCAAGACGTCCTCAGCGCTCGGAGCACGAACCGGCGTGGGGGAAACGCGGGAGGAAGCCGTCTTCCGACTGGGCGACGCCAGCGGCTGGGGCCGCTCTGGCTCGGGAGGCGCTGGCTCGGGAGGCGCTGGCTCGGCAGGTTCGGCCACTGGCCACTCCAACGTCTGACCCAACCTCACTTGAACTACCCCTCCACTGTGCCGACGGAAGGCAATGGCGCCTTCGTGCAGGGTGACCGCGCCTCCCTCCCCCCGCTCCTCCACCGTGAAGCGCGTGCCCATGACCTCGATGGCGCCGCCTGACACGAGCACGACGGCAGGGGGCGCACCCGGCTGGCGGTGATTCACCGAGAACTCCGCGCGCCCGCGGACCAGTCGCACCCCGGAGGGCTCGCGGCGTACGACGAGCGGCCCCTGGTTCCGGAGGGTGATGCCTCGGGCCGCGTCCATCAGGGCGGCCTCGCCCCCTTGAATCTCCACACCCGCGGCGCCTTCCCGCACCGTCAGGTCGGCACTGGCCTGCGCGACCTCGAGTCCCCCAAGAGAGCGCGCGGCGGGAGCGCGCATGAAGAACACCACGAGAGCCAGCGCCGCCGCCGACGCTGCGACTCCCCAGAACGCAGGACGTCTGTGCCATGCAGGCCTCGGCTCGCGTGCATCCCGCACTCGCGACCACAGCCGGGCCCGGACAGCAGGGGGCATCCCTTGCTCGCGGCGGAGCGAGTCTTCACGCCGGAGCTCTGCGCGGAAGTCACGGGGAGCCATCGTCCACCTCCCATCCCCAGGCCAACAGGCGGCCCTGGGCGCGGCTGATCAGCTTCGACACGTAGCCCTCTGACAGCGAGAGGAGCTGGGCAATCTCGCGCTGGCTCAGGTCATCCAGAATCTTCAATGCCATCACCACCCGCTCCTGCCCCGGCAAGCGGTCCAGCGTCGCCGTGGCGCTGCGCACCGCCTGTCGCCGCGCGAGGGCCGCCTCCGGCGTGGCCTCCGTCTCCGCGGGCTGCACTGGAAACAAGAGGTCGGCGATGCGCTGTCGAAACGTCTTCTCGCGCCGCAGGGCGGAGAACGCCACGTTCTGCGTGACGCGAAAGAGCCAGCCCCTCACATCCTCCTCGCGCAGCCAGGCCTGGTGCTCCCAGGCCTTGAGGAAGACGTCATGTGTGACGTCTTCGGCCCAGCCCGAACGACCGGCCGCATACCGCATGGCCCAGACGTAGACGGCCTCGGCGTGCTCCTCGTAGAGCGTGTCGAATGACACGGGCCGGGCAGGCAGAGCGGGCGGGGCCTTGGAGTGGAGAGCACGCGACATCCATCACCTGAGGACCTACGTTTGAAGCCGAAGAAACTTTCCTCGAAGGTTACTGCCCCCAGGAAAGGAGGGCGCCGGTTTCGAGCCTCGCGCCTCCCCGGGACCACAGCGTCCCGCCCTCGCTCACATGCGACACAGGCCGCAGCAGCCCCAGGGCCACGCGCAGCTCCGCCACGAGACGCTCGGTGAACCGCCACCGGAGCTTCATCCGGGCCCAGCCCGCGGGGGACACCTGGGTACCAGTCTGGTCCGTCACCCAGGCGTCCTGGAGCCGGAAGGCGTGGAGGACGAGTCCCACGCCCGCGCCAGGTTCGAGCTGCAGTCGCTCCGCCAGAGGGAGCCGATAGCTGAAGAAGGCGCCACCTTGCGCCTCGAACACGGTCAGCGCCGCTTCGCGGGACACCCCGAGCCCCGCCTCCGCATCCAGGCCGAATGCCCCCAGGTCACGCCTGACGGAGAGCAGGAGGAGTGGATCGACCCCGGGTCCGCGCCAGAGCGTTCCCAGCCCCAGGCTCAGGTCCAGCTCGGGGCGCGATGGGGCGACAGCGACCTCCGCGGGAGGCTGCAGCACGGGCTCGGGCAGAGGCGGCTCCGGCTCGGGCTGCACCGCCCGCGCCATCTCGGAGAGCTTCTGTGCGACTTCCAGATGAAGCTCCGCGAGCGAACCCCGCCCCACTCGAACGGCCTGTTCGACCCGTTGCCGCGGCCCGGTGGCCTCGAGCCACAGGCCTTCGGGAGTGAGGCTTGCGCGCAGTCGAAGCTGCGCCGGGCTCTGCGGAGAGACCACCGCGAAGCCCTCCTGAATCAGCCTCAGGGCGACCTTTCGCTCCAGCTCCACTCCATCCCACCGCCGATAGTCCTGCGCTGGAAGGGAACGAAGGTCGAAGGAAACCGACACCACCGGGGCCTGGGTCAGGACGGCGATGGAGAGCGCGCAGAACAGAGCAGTCATGCTGTGAAGGTGAGCGTACCGTCGCCCATGGCCCCCAGCCAGCTTCGACCGCCCCTTCACTTCCGGGCCTCCGGACAGGAAAGTTTTTTCGGCCCCGCGCGTAGCCAGGGTCATGACGCTTCCTCGCTACGTGAGCCTCCTGCTTCTTTGCGCCGGCGCGGTCGCCTGTGATGGCTCCGCCGGGTACGGTCATCCCCCCGACGGGGACGAGCCCGATCCGCCGACCGCGTCCGATTCCGTCGCACCAGCGCCAGCGAAGTTCTCCTGCGACGCGAACGCCGTCCCGGAGGAACTGCCGTTGCCCCGGCTGTCCCGGACGCAATTGCTGAACTCGCTTCGCTTCGCCATTTCCCGCGCGCTGCCGAATGAAGCCGACACCATCTGGGCGGAGCTCACGCCCATCCTCGCCAGGTACCCCACGGACCGGCGCACTCCCGCACCCGGTGACTTGAAGGGCGGCTTCAGCCGGCTCGACCAATCCATCCAGCAGACCCAGGTCGACGTCATGTACGACCTCGGCAAGGCCGTGGCCCAGGAGCTCACCAGCACCGACGCGCGCCGCAACGCGCTCCTGGGCAGTTGCGCGAGCGACCGCCAGACCACCAATGACCGAGCCTGCCTGGAGACCTTCATCCGGGAATGGGGCTCCCGCGTCCTGCGCTACCCACTGCCGACGGCGGAGGTCACCGCCTTCGCCGACATCGCCGGGGACACGCCGGTGGACAGGACGGCGGTGGCGGACGTCATCACCACCCTCCTGAACTCGCCCTGGTTCCTCTACCGGGTCGAGCATGGCACCACCGCCGGCCAGCCGGTGAGTCCCCTCTCCGCGTTCGAGCTGGCCTCGAAGCTGTCCTATCAATTCTGGCAAGCGCCTCCGGACGACGCGCTCTGGGCCGCGGCGACCGATGGCTCGCTCCTGACCGAGAGCGGCTTCAACGCCCAGCTCGACCGGATGGTGAAGAGCCCCCAGCTGCGAAGCTCGCTGGACGAGTTCGTCAGCGAGTGGCTGCGGCTGGAGGAGCTGCCGTCGCTGGTGGCGCTCCGGAGCGACCCGGTCTACCAGGCCTTCGTCGGAGCGGAGATGCCCACGGACGCCTCGCGCACCGCGATGTTCGAGGACGTCCAGCTCTCCGCCTGGAACACCGTTCTGTCCGGTGGCTCGGTGAGCGCGTTCCTTCACGACCGGAGGTCCTACACGGCTGACCCCTTCCTGGCCGCCATCTACGGTATCCCCGTCTGGAATGGCGCCGGTCCGGCACCCGTCATCCCGTCCCAGAACCGCAGCGGCCTGCTGACCCGCGCGGCGTTGCTGGCCACGGGGACCGCGTCGACGCGTCCCATCCACAAGGGATACCTGGTTCGAAACGCACTGCTCTGCCAGCAAGTCGGGGCACCTCCGCCCAATGCCAGCGACAGGCCTCCCGCGCCGACGGAGGACATGACGACGCGACAGGTGGTGACCCAGCTCACCTCCGGAGGCAGCTGCGGGGGATGTCATAACCACACCATCAATCCACCGGGCTTTGTGCTGGAAGGGTTCGATGCGCTCGGCCGGGAGCGCAGCGTGGAGCGGCTGTACAACCCGCTGGGCCAGGAGACCGCCGCGCCCTCCGTGGACACCTCGGCGGACGTGTGGCTCTACGACTCCGAGCAGCGAGTCATCTCCAGCGCCGCGGAGCTCTCGCGGATGATCGATGACAGCCAGCTCTTCGAGTCGTGCGTCGCGCAACACTACTTCCGCTTCGCGCACGCTCGCGTGGAGTCCACGTCCCGCGACGGTTGCCTGCTCTCGGAGATGGAGGCGGTCGCGCGCAGCGGCGCACCGATGGCCGACCTGCTGAAGACCGTCGCCAATCATCCCACGTTCAAGCAGAGGAACTTCCAATGAGCAACACACCTGTCTTCCGATGGGACCGCCGCATGTTCCTGCGCGGCGCGGGCGGAGCCGTGCTGGCGCTGCCGCTGCTCCCATCGCTCTTGAGCCCCCGCGAAGCGAAAGCCCAGGCTGCGCAGCGCCCGAAGTGCTTCGTGCATTTCCGTACCCCCCACGGCGCCATCTTTGGCGCGAGCATGTGGCCGGCGGACTCGGCGCTGACGCAGTCCCTCTTCTACGCGGACCACGACGTCCGACGGGGAGACCTGACCGCGACAACCAACGCGAGCGGTGATGCGGTCATCAGCCGGGTGCTGACCGCGAAGTCAACCATGCTCACGCCCACGCTCGTCTCGAAGATGAACATCCTGCGGGGACTCGATTTCCCCCTGTACATGGGTCACAACTTCGGCGCCGCGCTGGGCTACTACGACTTCGACAAGCAGCGGCCCGGCTCCCCCCGGGCGACCATCGATCAGGTGATGGCCTACTCACCGGCCTTCTACCCGAGCGTCGCCTCCGTCCGGAAACGGAGCGTCGCCATCGCCGCATCGGGCACCTCGAGCGGCAGCTGGGGGTACAACACTCCCGGGGTTCGCTCCTCCGGGGTCGCTTCGAGTTCCATCAGCGGCACCGAGAGCTCGCTCGCCCTCTTCGACACCTTGCTGGCCGGCAACAACAGCCCCGGCACCACCCGGCGCCCCGTGGTGGACAAGGTCCTCGAAAGCTACCGGCGGCTGCGCAACGGCAACGGGCGGCTCTCGTCCGAGGACAGGATGCGGCTGGACCAGCACATCGACGCGGTCGCGGAACTGCAGCGTCGGCTGGAGACCACCAGCACCGGCTGCCAGGTGCCGCCCCGTCCCACCACCGACAACCTGACGCTGCGAAACTCCGGTTCCTTCGCGGGAGACCCCGCGAAGAACGTCGAGTACTTCCGGCTCATCAACGAAGTGCTCGCCGTGGCGATGAACTGCGGCGCCTGTCGCATCGCCACCCTCAGCATCGACGAGAACAACCAGAACCTGACGTTCACCACCCGCGCGCCCCAGGGGGAAGACTGGCACAACAACGTCGTCCATCCAGCGACCGTGGCCGGGGCGAACCAGGACCTGGTGGTCCAGTTCAACCAGGTCTTCTTCTCGCAGGTGTTTCTCGACCTCGTCTCCCGCTTCGAGCGGTTCTCGAACGGCGCGGGGGGAACGCTGCTGGATGATTCGCTGCTCGCCTGGGGGCAGGAGAACGGCAACACGCCCCACTTCTCCTTCTCCGTCCCCGTCGTGACCGCCGGGAGCGCGGGGGGCGCCCTCAAGACGGGCAGCTACTGCGACTACCGGAACATCACGCGCAAGGTGAGTGGCGACTCGAGCACGGGCAGCGAGGGCAACTTCCTGTGGGCGGGCCTCCTCTACAATCAGTGGCTCGGCACGGCGCTTCAGGCAATGGGCATTCCGAAATCGGAATGGAGCGAACCCGACCACCCCGGCTACGGCTGGAAGGCGTCGTACCAGTCGACCTACGAGTACTTCTTCACGAACAGGGGCTTCAGCTCGGCGCAGGCCTATCCGGCGTCGATGTGGCAGAAGACCGGAGAGCTGCTGCCGTTTCTCGCGCCCTGACAGACTCGGGGGCCCCGGCCCCCTGGAGCGACGAACAGGCGCGGAGTCCTGCGCGGCACGCGCGCCATACCCGGACCCGGTGGCCTTGAGCTCCTCGGGTTGAAGGAACGGCTCCGCTGGCGACAGGCGGCGGTGGCAGATGGGACACGCGCCGTAGTCGCTCCCGCCGAAGCATCGCGAGCAGACCAGGCGCGCGCAGGGCGACAGCGCGAGCACCGCGTCCTGCGCGCCATAATGGATGCAGGGCTGCTCCGGCGACTGGAACAACCACCCCGGCATCCGCTGCACGTACAACCGGTGAGTGTCGTGAGGCACGCTGCCGGGGAAGTTCCGGAACAACGGAACGAAGGGCCGGTCACTCCCCACGAACGCCGCACAGGTGTCGTAGCTGAAGCGGCTGGACGCAGCCAGGGCTTCGGTGGGCAG
This sequence comes from Pseudomyxococcus flavus, assembly GCF_050038885.1. NCBI lineage: Bacteria > Pseudomonadati > Myxococcota > Myxococcia > Myxococcales > Myxococcaceae > Pseudomyxococcus > Pseudomyxococcus flavus. The sequence continues at coordinate 1,783,525 of NZ_CP143624.1, forward strand.
CGCGAGCAGCGCCTTGCGCAGGTCGCTGGCGAGGACGTCCCCCCCGCGAGGTCCGCCGCCAACGCCTCCAGGGCCTGCTCCCGCGCGAGTGGCTCTCCGCTCGGCGACAGTCCGGTGGGGAGGAAGACCCGCCCCGTACTCCGGAGCAACAGCGCGGCGGTGCCGCCCGTGAGGTCGAGCGAGGGCGAGCCCATGGTGACTCCAGGGAGGAGGAAAACCGGGCGGAGAGCGGATGCGCTACATCGGGAGTGAGAAGGAAGCACTCCCAGGGCCGCCCCGTGAGGAGCCCTACCAGGGCCCATGGAGCGTTCGCTATCGCTGAAGCACGCGGTTGTCTCCCAGGGCTTCAATCACCACGATGACGCCGTTGCGCGCCCGCTCGTAGCGTCCCGGCGTGTCGTTGCGGGACGTCGCGGTCCACACGGGGCTCACGCCGGACCCGGTTTTGAAATGGACGGTCGTGCGCAGCGACTCGTCCCACGTCCGCCCCTCATCCCAGGCGAACAAAACAGACCATTCACCATGGACGGGGTCCGCGCCCCTGGTCGTACGCATCACGGCCGCGGCGATTGCCGCATCGAAACATTTCGCGGGGGGCGAATGAGGCGACGACCAGGGTGCGCGACGCCCTTCGTATGAACGGCACAACCCCTCGAGAGCCTCCCGTGAGAGCGTCACCCGCTTGGGCACATGTCCATCCAACCTCCGAGCTTCGCCCCTGGTCCTCGACGTCCGGCGGCACCTCGCTCACCGACGCGTCTGCATGGACGCGGGACGTGACTGCCACGCGGAGCACAGGCCTCCGGAGCGCCCCCGAGACACCGGAGCAACTCTGGAGGCTGCTCGTCGACTCGGGCTATTTCCATCTGGCGGGGCGGTCCGCCGACTGGTTCGAGTCGCGCAGGGAGCACTTCCTCGCGCTGGGCCGCCGGACCGCACACCTTCCGGAAATTCTGAAACAAACCACGTGGCACTCGGAGCGCGGCCTGGAGGCAACGCTCTCCATCATGAAGCCCTATCGCGCCACGTGGCTGGTGCATCAACTGGCTCGGCGACAGGGCGGCTCACGCTTCGAATCCGCTCCGGGACAGATGTTGCGAGACATCTACGTCCACAGCGTGGAGCACGCGCAACGCGACCCGGCCTTCCGGTGGCTCGCGTCCTATGTCGAGTCCACGGTGCCCTTCGTCCAGCGAACCCACATGGCCTTCGGCCGACGCGTGGCCCACGAGGGACAGGGCCTGCTGCTTCCCCTGAAGATGCTGGATGTCTCCTGCGACGCGCCAACCCACGTCTCCGTCCCAGGCGTGGAGCTGCGCCCGCCGAACGCCACGGAGCGGACCTTGTTCGCGGAGCACCTCCGCCGCACCCGGCTGGCCGCCTATGTCGAGGCCCTGGACCTGGGCCCCGGGTCGCTGGACTTCGGCGAGGCCGCGCGTCCCTGGCTCGATGCGGGCCTGGAGCGCGAGCGACACCTCCTGCTGGCGCGGCGCGGAGACACGCTGCTCGCCATGGCTGTGATGGAAGTCGGACCGCCCGGCGCGAATCCCTTCCAGCTCCTCGACGCCACGCGACTGTTTCCATGGGATGGCGCCGGCCGGGCTGCCTTTCCCGCACTGATGGATGCGGCACGGCAGTGGTACGCCGCCAGGGGCCGGGACAGCTTCGTCTTCCTGGCCGAAGTGGACGGTGACGCCGAAGCCGCCGGCCTCCAGGACGACACGTCGGGAGCACGGCCCTACCTGTGGCTCATCCCCGCCTCCCTCTCCGCTGACTTTCTTCAACACCTCCATCAGCAGACGGGGAACCGGCTGCTCTCCTGCAATGAAAAGGAACCGTCATGAGCCTGATTGACTCGCTGTACCTGCCCCATGTGCAGTCCACCCGCGCGCGGCTGGAGACCGAAGCCGTCATGCGCGCGCTGCTGTCGCCCGACATCTCCCCGACGCTGCTGGAGCGCTTCCTCATCGAGTGGTCCGCGCGCGGCGCATACATGACCGAGCCCGTGGATGGGTGGATTCGCGGCGCGGGTGAGCGCTGCATCGCGCTGGGGCACGTGAAGGCAGGCCAGGCGCTCATCACCCATGCACGGCACGAGGCGGGACACCACCTGATGACCATCGAGGACGCGCGCGGGCTCGCGCGCCGGTGGAACACCCGCCACGCGGAGCAACTGGACGCGGACGCCCTGGTGGCCCAGCCACCCACCGAGGCCATGCGCCAGTACCGGCAGGTCCATGACGAGGTCATCTCCGGCGACCTCCCCCTGGGACAGGCCGCCATCGAATACGAAGTGGGTTACCTCGCCGTGGCGCTGGTGCCCCGCATCCTCGACAACGTGAAGAAGGTGCTTGGCCAGGAGACGCTGGACCGGCTGACCTTCCTCACCGAGCACGCCGAGGTGGACGTGGGCCACACCGCCCTCAATGAGCGGATGCTGGAGGAGGTGCTTCGCTCCAGCCCCGAGGTGGGCCCGCGGCTGGCGGCCTATGGCTCGCGCGGCCTGGATTGCTACCTGCGCTTCCTCGGGGACTGCCTCAGCGCCTCGCAGGAAAGCCTGCACGCACTCAGCGCGGCGGCGTGAGCCTCCACGAACGCTGCGCCTTCAAACTTTCTGAACCACTTCAGCAGGGCCACGGACGCTGCGACTCTCCGTGGACCTGGAGTGGGAGGAGGCGTCAAACTGCGAGACATGCACTTCTCGCGAGTCGCGCTTCTCGTCCTGCTCCAGCCGCTGGCCGCCCAGGCCGCCGAATACCGCGTGGGCCCTGGCCAGCAATACACCCAACTGGGTGAGGTCCCCTGGGAGTCACTCGAGCCCGGGGACACCGTGCTCATCCACGCCCGGCCCACGCCCTACGCGGAGAAGTGGGTCCTGGGCCGACGCGGCACCGCCGACGCGCCCATCACCGTGCGCGGCGTGAAGGACGCGGAAGGCAACCTGCCCGTCATCGTCGGCGAGAACGCCACCACGCGCTCGCAGCTCAACTTCTGGAGCGAGGAGCGCGGCATCCTGAAGATTGGCGGCTCCAACCGCCCCGCGGACACGATGCCCGCGCACCTGGTGGTGGAGAACCTCCACCTGCGCCGGGCGCGCGGCGCCTTCACCGGCCGCAACGGCGCCTCCACCTACCAGGAGAACGCCGCCGCCATCTTCATCGAGAAGGGCGAGCACATCACCATCCGGGGCTGCGTGCTGGAGGACAGCGGCAACGGGCTGTTCATCGCCAACAATGCCTCGAACATCACCGTCGAGAACAACTACATCCTGGGCAACGGCAATCCCGGCAGCGCCTACGAGCACAACGCGTACACCGAAGCGCTGGGCATCACCTACCAGTTCAACCGCTTCGGACCGCTGTGCGACGGCTGCTCCGGCAACAACCTGAAGGACCGCTCCGCCGGCAGTGTCATCCGCTACAACTGGATTGAAGGCGGCAACCGGCAGCTCGACCTGGTGGACTCCTCGAGCGCCACGCTGCGCGCGTCTCCGACGTATGCGCGGACCTTCGTCTACGGCAACGTGCTGCTGGAGCCGGAGGGCGCGGGCAACCGGCAGGTCGTCCACTTCGGTGGAGACTCCGGCAACACGGCCAACTACCGGGGCACGCTCTACTTCTTCCACAACACCGTGGTGTCCACGCGCACGGACCGCACGACGCTGCTGCGCCTCTCCCACCAGGGCCAGACGGCGCACGTGACGAACAACGTGGTGATGGTGGCCGCGGCCAACGGCAACACGCTGTCCCTCACGGACGCAGCGGGGACGCTCCGCCATGGCGGCAACTGGTACAAGCCGGGCTACGTGAGCACCTTCGGCACGCTCACCGGCTCCGTGGTGGATACCGGGGGCAACCTCACCGGCAGCGAGCCGGGCTTCGTCAGCCTCGCCGGGCAGGACTTCCACCTGAGCCCGGGCTCGCCGCTGAGAGGCCAGGGCGTGACGCTCGCCGCGGAGACCGGTGATTTCCCTGTGGCCTGGCAGTACGTGAAGCACACGCAGGGCGAGCCACGCACCCAGGTGAGCCCCTCGCACATCGGCGCGTATGGCGACGCCGCGGAGCCCGGCACGGAGACCCCGGACGCGGGCACGCCTTCGGACGCCGGCACGGACGCGGGCACCGGCACCCCCGCCGACGCCGGTACGGACGCGGGCACCGGCACGCCGGACTCCGGCACGGGGCCGCAGCAGCCGGATGACGGAGAGGATTCGGATGGCAAGGGCGGCTGCGGTGCGACGGGCCCCGGCGCCGCGGCTTCGCTTGGGTTCATGCTCCTCGGCCTGCTGGGACTCCAGCGCAGGCGCGGAACCTCACGGCGCTGACGTCACAGTGCGGGGCACGCGGGCACCCGCGTGCCCCGAGAAGGTCCGGTGCGGCGCCCCTGACTCATCCGCGCCTCCGGAATGACGCCTCCCGCCTTGCCCGGAGCCGGAGCGCGCGGAATACAGTGTGCGCCCATGACAACCCGGATTGACGTGCGTCCGCTGGCCATGGGCCTCACGCTCGTGCTTGCCTCCGCGCTCCAGCGTGCGCGTCGAAGGTCAAGGTGACGGCCACGCTGACGGGCGGTGGACTCAAGGCCAGCAAGACGCTCGATACGTCCTTCCCCTGCGCCGAGTAGCCCGTATCCTCCCGGCGTGAGGTGGATGCGGCAGGGAGGACATCGGTGGGGCCCGGGCCCCTGGAGAATGGCCCAGGCCCGCCCGCGGCGCTGGACACCGCGAGCACCAACGCGCGGTGGGCGGACGTACCGGACCGTGGTGGCCCTGGCGCGCGTCTCCCGCGCCTTCGAGTATCCCCGCACCATTCTGCACGTCGCGCCTTCCGCGAGCGGCCCCGTCATCGTCAGCGAGGACGACGAGGGCCGCCGCTACCTCCAGTTCGGCTGGATTGGTGCCTTCCAGAGCGCCGTGTGGCCGGGCTTCCCCTTGCGCCTGGAGCTGGACTACACGCGCGCCGTCGCCGCCACGCTGGCCTTCGTGCCCGAACCCACGCGCGTGCTCGTCGTCGGCCTGGGCGGCGGCGCCATTCCGACCTTCCTCCACGCGGTGCTCCCGCGTGCCCACATCGACGCGGTGGAAATCCAACCCGAGGTCCTCGACGCGGCCCGGCGCTTCTTCGGCTTCCACGAGGATGCGCGCCTCCACGCCCACCTCACGGACGGACGGCGCTTCATCGAGACGCCGGGCCCCGCCTACGACCTCATCATCCTGGATGCCTACGGCGCGCGGAGCATCCCCGCCTCGCTGGCGTCACAGGCGTTTCTGCGAGCCACCCAGGCCCGGCTGACGCCGGACGGAGCGGTGGTGGGCAATGTGCTGCGAAAGTCGGGTCGGCCTGGCTCGGTGATGGACCCGCTCTGGAAGGCCAGCTTCCCCCAGCTGTTCGCGTTCGACGTGCAGGAGTCGGACAACCGCATCCTGGTGGGGCTCCCCCACGAGCGAAAGCCCACGCGGAGGGCGCTGCTGGCGCGAGCCGGGAAGCTCGCGCACGACTGGGGCGTGGCCTTCAATCTTCGCGCCCGGGTGCCACGGCCCGTGAGCCGCCTGCGCCCCCGGGCCGCGTCCAACGGCCGCGCCTGAGAAGGCCCAGCCACTGTCTCGCGGAGAGCTGCTGACCCAGCCCACGACGTCATGCCGGAAGCCGGTGCATGGTGCCTCGGAACGCGAGCCAACATGCACCGGTCCGACCGTCGACGGGCAACCTCGGGTCACGCGCCCGCGCGACCTTCAGCTGGGAACGGGCTCGTAGCAGGCGCCACAAACATTATTGAAGAGTTGCTCGAACTCCGTACAGGACTGCCCTGCCGCATTGAAGCACACGCGGTAGCGATTGCGGGGCTGTAGCTGTCCCGGCACCCGGAAGCAAATCGGGCGGCCGATCTGCGGATCGTATTCACAGACGCGACAGGACGCATCCGAGGTGCACGCGGACAGGCTGCCGCAGTCATAGTACTCCGACCAGGCCAGACACGAGCCATAGCCTGCGTTCACACAGGAATGGGTCGACGTCGGCTGGCAGGACTCCGCCAGCGCCTGTCGTGTCTCCGCATCGAGCGCCGTCGCGGAGGTTTCGGCGAGAGGGGCCTCGACGTCCGTCAGGGCCTCCTCGGTCTGCTCCACGCCACAACCCGACAGCAACGACAACACCACGACTCCAACGAAACTCGCGAAGCGCTTCATGTCGTCCCCTTGCTTTATCCAGGCTGATTGCGCCTTAGTCCAGACAAGCGCCAGGAGAAAGCCAGGGGCTTCTGTCTTTGTTCACCAGTTTGCGTGGACTACTTGCCCGCGCCGTCGTACGCGCGCTGCAGGCCCTGGATGTCAATCTTCACCATGCCCAGCATGGCCTCCATCACCCGCCGGGACTTCTCCGGGTCCTTGTCGCCCAGCATCTTTCCCAGCACGGAGGGGATGATCTGCCACGACAGGCCAAACCGGTCCTTGAGCCAGCCACACTGCTGAGGCTGACCACCCCCCTGCAGGAGCTTCGACCACAGCTCGTCCACCTCTTCCTGCGTCTCACAGTCCACGAACAGGGAGATGGCCTCCGAGAACTTGTAGTGAGGCCCTCCGTTGAGGGCCATGAACCGCTGGCCATGCAGTTGGAAGGTCGCGGACACGACCGGCGCCGCGTCCGTGTCCCCCGCCCGGCGCATCTCGAGAACCTTCGAGTTCTTCTTGAAGACGGAAACGTAGAAATTGACGGCTTCTTCCGCGTTGCCGTCGAACCACAGGAAGGGCGTGATCTTCTGCATGGTGCTTGCTCCTCTGTTCAGGATGCGCCCGGGGTCAGGCGCGCCTGGACTGCTTGGACCTTGATTTCACCGGCGGCTCGAAGAGCCCATCGATGTCGATGTACGCACGCGACTCTCGCAGGTGCTCGATGCCCCTCTCCGGCCGCTGGCGCGTCTTGCCCACCAGCATGGAGCCCTGCCACACGCTGTAGAATGACGTCCAGCAGCCGGCGCGGCTTCTCGAGCGGGTTCACGCCCGGTGCCACCTGGCCTCGGCGTAGCGCCCAACATACAGACTGGTCAGTACGCAGTGAACGCCATCCAAGGCCGTCAAGCAGGTGGGTTGCGCCATCCCTCGCGACAGGGGGAGCGGAAGCTTCCAGTGCCACGCGCACGGCGACGCCCTCCCCTCCACGCAATAATGACGCGGTCAGCGTTGCCCCAGGGGGGCCACGGCGGATAATCCGCGTGTATTGGCTCACAGCGGCCGGGCCACGGCTGTCACCGTCCCACCGCCCCTTTCGAACCGGAGTTCCTGGATGCAGTCACATCGCGCGGTCTGGAGCAGACGTCTGCTCCTCGTAGGGAGCGTCATCCTGCTGTCATGCGGGAAGGAGGGAATGGCGCCTCCAGGCGAAGACGCACGGGCCGCCGAACGAGGCCAGGCCCTCAGTCAATGGAAGCAGGCCCCGTCCGCCGCCACCGCACTGGCGCTCGCGCAGGCCTACTTCCCCGACCTCGAAACGCGCCCGGCACCCGCCGCGTCATCGGACCGGCAGCTGGAGGCACGGCTCGCGAGCGACGGCGGCCTGACGCTGACCACGCGAGGGTTGACCTTCCAGATCCGGCAGGCAACCTCCGCCGCGGGCACGCTCCGCCGTGAGCCCTCCGCCGCCTTCCAGGGCGAGCGGCACCTGTGGTGGCCGGTGGGCCCCACGACGCCCACGGCCGAGGGCTGGCGCACCTCCCGTGTCGAGGAGGCATGGATTCTGGACGCGCCAGCGGAAGGCCAGACGCACCGCGCGGAGTACACCGTCACGCTGCCGCCGTCCGTCCGGCGCATCCAGGACACTGGCGACTCCCTCCAGTTCCTCGATGAGCGTGCGCACCCCGTCCTCCGGTTCCACCCCTCGGTGGTACGAGACGCCAACGGCCAGTCCCGCGAGGGCAGCACGCGGCTCACGGGCGGGCGCATGAATCCGCGCACGCAGGTGTTCGACGTGGAGGGCGCGCAGATCCGAATCACCACCGAGGTCTCCCTCGCCGGACTCACCCCACCGCTCGTCGTCGACCCGGGCTGGTCCTCCACCGCCAGCATGGCGACCGCCCGCGGCCAGCACGCCGGTATCCTGCTCGGCACGGGCAAGGTGCTGGTCGTGGGAGGCGTCAACAGCATGGGCTTCGTGCGCACCGCCGAGCTCTACGACCCCGACACCGGCACCTGGAGCGCGGCGGCCGAGCCTGGGATTACGGGCAACGTCACCCAGGGCCTGCTCCTTTCCGATGGCCGGGCGCTCGTGCTGACGGACGGTTCCACGTCGGGGCGTCTCTACGACGCCGCCACGGACACCTGGTCCGCCACGGGCCTCATGGCCTCGGCTCGCGCCCTGTCCACCGTCACCCAGCTCGACTCGGGCCAGGTCCTGGTCTCCGGCGGCACCAACGTCGCGACCGCCGAGCTGTACGACCCAGCGAGCAACACGTTCCTCCCCACTGGTAACATGTCGAGCGTCCGTCGCAGCCACGCCTCGACCCTGCTGAGGGATGGACGGGTGCTCGCGGTGAGCGGCTTCAACACGGACCGCGAGGTGCCAACCGCCGACCTCTACGACCCCGCGACGGGGACGTGGACCGCCGCCGCGCCGCCGCTGGTCCCCAGGCACTACGCCACCGGCACCCTGCTCCCCGACGGCCGCGTGCTGCTCGCCGGAGGACACAGCACGAGCGGTGTCACCAACCACGCGGAGCTCTATGACCCGGTGGCCAACACCTGGACGGCCACGGGCCCCCTGAACTTCCCGCGCAACGGCCACTCCGCCACGCTGCTGCCCGACGGCCGCGTGCTCGTCACGGGCGGCGCCGACGGTTCACGCACACCGCGACCGGAGTCCGAGCTCTACGACCCCGCCACCGGACTGTGGACCGTCGCGGACAGTATGGTGATTGCCCGGGAGAACCACTCGGCGACGCTGCTCCCGTCCGGGAAGGTCTTCACCGCGGGAGGGTTCAGCCTGGCGGGGGCGTCCACGTTCTACGCGGACACGGAGCTCTACGACCCCGGCCTCCAGGGCTGGTCCGCGGCGGGAAGCCTGGGCGGAACGCACGTCGACCCGCTGATGGCGCTGCTGCCCACGGGCCGTGTCCTCGTGGCGGGCGGCCGCGATGCGGGCGGCGCTCCGACGGCGGCCGCCTCGCTGTATGAGCGGTCGACGAACACGTGGTCCGCGGCGGCGAGCCTCGCCGTCGCGCGAGCGGATGCCACGGCGACGGTGCTTGCGTCGGGTGAGGTGCTCGTCACGGGCGGAACGAACGTGGCCGGCGCCCTGGGCTCGTCCGAGCGCTATGCCCCGGACACCAACACCTGGGAGCCCGCGGCGTCACTGGCGCGCCCCCGGCACCTCCACACCGCGACGCGCCTGCCGGATGGCCGCGTGCTCGTCGTCGGAGGCCAGGACGGCGCGGAGGTGCTCGCCTCCGCGGAGCTGTATGACCCGGGCACCCAGGCGTGGACCGCCGCGGCGCCCGCGGCCGTGGCGCGCGCGGGGCATGCCGCTGCCCTGCTCCCCGACGGACGGGTGCTCGTCGCGGGAGGACGTAACGCGGGGGGCACCGCCCTCGCGTCGGCGGAGCTGTACGACCCGGCCACCAACACCTGGACGCCCGCCGCCAGCCTCGCCCAGGCCCGCGAGGCGCTCTCACTGACGGTGCTTCAGTCCACCGGCGAGGTCGTGGCGGCCGGAGGCGCATCGGGCGGCGTGGCGCTGGCCACCACGGAGCTCTATCGCATCGCGACGAACACCTGGACCGCGGGAAGTCCGCTGACGCAGGCGCGCTGGCGTCACACCGCCACGCGGATGCCCTCCGGCACCCTCCTCATCGCGGGCGGCCTGAGCGCGCCGGGGACCTACGCGGACTCGGCGGAGGCGTTCGATACGGCGCTCCGCGTCTGGGCCCCGGTCAGCGCGCCGGACGTGCGCGGTGGCGCCGCCGCCGTCGCCCTCCCCACGGGGGACGTGCTGCTCGCCGGTGGCACGGCCGCGACCACGGCCCAGCGCTACGAGGAGGTCCCGGCGCCCCCAGCCTGGCGCCCCGTCGTCTCTGCGCCGGAGTCGCTCTACCAGACCTGCCCCACCGTCCTCGAAGGCCAGGGCTTCCGCGGCATCTCGGAAGGCTCCTCCGGCAACTATATGAACTCGACCACGGACTTCCCCCTGGTGCGCCTGCACGCCGCCGAGGGCAGCGCGCTGTGGACGCTCCCTGGCACGGACATGTCCGCCACACGCGCCACTGTGCGAGTGCCCGCGGACGTTCCCCCGGGCCCCTATGCCCTGTCCGTGTTCGCCAACGCCATTCCCGGTGGGCGAATGGTGACGGTGCGCGCCAACACCGCCCCCACCGCGGAGGCCGTGCGCCTCACCACGATTTCCGGCATCCCGCAGGACGTCACGCTCACCGCGACGGACCCGGACGCGGACCAGACGTTGACGTGGACGATTGTCACCCCGCCCCAGCATGGAACGCTGAGCGGCACGCCGCCGGACCTCACGTACACGCCCGACCCCGGCTATGTGGGCGCCGACAGCTTCACCTACCGCGTCAGTGACTGCGGGCTCGACAGCAACGAGGCCTCGGTGGACGTCACGGTGGACGCCACCGCGCCCCTGGCCATCACCTGCCCCGCGGACACCGTCCTCGAAGCCACGGGCCCCGAGGGCGCCCCCGGCAACTGGCCCCCCGCGACCGCGACGCCCGGCCCGGGCGGCCCGGTCACCCTCACCTATTCGCCGCCGGAAGGCAGCACGCTGCCGCTGGGGACCACCACCGTCACCGCCACCGCGGAGGACGCCTCCGGTGCCCGCGCCACGTGCACGTTCCTGGTCGAGGTGCGGGACACCACCCCGCCGGAGCTGACGTGTCCTTCCGACATCCGGGTGACCTCCGATGACGAATCGGGCGCGACGGTGACGTTCGAGCTGCCCGAGGCCACGGACGCCGTCTCGCCTTCCACCGTCACGTCCTCGCCGGCCCCGGGCAGCACCTTCCGGCACGGCAACCACACCGTCACCGTCACCGCCACGGACGCCTCGGGCAATGAGGCCCGCTGCACGTTCCGGGTCGCCGTCCAGGCCACGGTCATCTCCATCGCCGGAGGCGGCTGTCAGGCCTCTGGCGGTGGCGCTGCCTCGTCACTGGCCCTGCTGGTGGTTCTGGCGTCGTGGAGCGGCCTGCGCCGCCGCTCGCGCCGCGCCTCGCACTGACCCTTCGGACTCCCTCTTTCTCGAATGGACTTCACCTTGCGTACACAGGCTCGGAGCTGGGCGCTGGCCGCGCTCATCGCGTCCCTCACGCCCAATGCCTTTGCCCAGAGCACCACGGGCGCTCTCGTCCCCATCGACCTGGAGCGGCTTCGCTTCACCCCCGCGGCCACGGACTCCATGCTCGTGGACACCGGACACGTGCTCCCCGAGGGGGCCTACCGGCTGATGCTCATGGCCGGCTACGAGCGCGGCATCCTCCTGCTCAAGGGCAGTGACGGACAGGAGCGCTCCATCCTCGACTATCGCGTCGCGGGCTGGCTCGCGGGCGCCTGGTCTCCCACCGAGCGCCTGGAGCTGTCCGCGCGGCTGCCGGTCATCATCCACCAGGGCGGCAATGGCGCGGACACCCTGGTCGGCGTCTCCACGCCCAGGTCCTTCGGCCTGGGAACCCCGGAGCTCGGCGCCCGCTACGCGCTGCTCCGGCGCGAGGACGGCGCCCCGGTGTTCCTCAGCCTGGGCCTGGACGTGGGCACGCCTGGCGGTACAGCGAGTGCCTTTGGCCGGCAGCAAGGCTGGGCGGGCCTCCAGGTCGCGCCCCGGGTGGCGGTGAGCCGCGAGCTGGGTCCCGTCGTGCTCGGCGCCAGCGCGGGCGTGCGCATCCGCTCCACGGAGAACGAGCCCGGCCGCGACTACGGCACGGAGCTGGAGCAGGGCATCGTGGTGGCCACGCGCGGCAAGGGGCTGCGCGCCGAGGTCGCCCTGCAAGCCGCCGAGTCACTGGTGGAGCCGGACCTCGCGCTGGAGCTGCTCGGCGGCCTGCGCCTGCCGGTGGGCGGTGGCTTCGAGGCCTTCGCGGTCGCGGGCCACGGCTTCACGGACATCCCGGGCACGCCGTCCATTCGCGCGGCCGCGGGCATCGCCTGGGCCCATGAGCCGCCCGCCCGGGAGAACGCGTGCCGCAGCGGAGGGAGCCACACGCCGGAGCAGTGCCCGGCCCTGGATGACGACGGCGACTCGGTGCCCAACGGGCAGGACCGCTGCCCGCTCGAGGCCGGTCCGCCCGAGAACGACGGCTGCCCGGACTCCGACTCGGATGGCGACGGTGTCGTGGACCGCGAAGACGCGTGCCCGAACGAGGCCGGCACCGCCGAGAACAAGGGCTGCCCGGACACCGACTCGGATGGTGACGGCGTCGTGGACCGTGAGGACGCGTGCCCGAACGAGGCCGGCACCGCCGAGAACAAGGGCTGCCCGGACACCGACTCGGATGGTGACGGCGTCGTGGACCGTGAGGACGCGTGCCCGAACGAGGCCGGCACCGCCGAGAACAAGGGCTGCCCGGACACCGACTCGGATGGCGACGGTGTCGTGGACCGTGAGGACGCGTGCCCGAACGAGGCCGGCGTCGCCGCCCACCGCGGCTGCCCCGAACCCGCGCCCGCGCCCCAGGCGCCCACCACCGAAGCGCCAACGCGGCTGCCGACGGAGCACCACGTCCAGTTCCCGGTGGGTCAGTCGACGCTCTCCGACTCGGAGCGGCGGAGCCTGGACGCCATCGCGGACTACCTGAAGGCCCGCCCAGGCGTGTCACTTCGCATCGAAGGGCACACGGACAACACCGGCCCCGAGCAGCTCAATCGCACACTGAGCCAGGAGCGCGCGGACGCAGTGCGCCAATATCTCATTCAGCAAGGAATCGAGAGCTCGCGCCTGGTCGCGAAGGGATACGGCCCCGACCGACCCATTGCGTCCAACGACACGCTCGAGGGACGGAGCGCCAACCGCCGCGTGGAGTTCATCACCAGCACGACAGGTGAATGAGAACACGCCTTATCTCTGAGTGAGAGGACGCACGGATGAAGTTCAATCCGTGCGTCAACAGGCAATTCAAGAACTCGCCTGAGAATCTTTTATGCACGAAACACTTGGATAAGTGTTCAGCGCTTAACTATAACGCCCCCCTGCATTCAACGAGGGGCGTCCATGGGTACGGCGAGAAACAAGCAGCCATTCGAACTGCCAGACTTCTATGTTCCCTGGCCGGCGCGCTTGAACCCCAACCTCGAGGGCGCCCGGGTGCACTCCAAGGCCTGGGCGCGCGAGCTGGGAATCATTGGCCAGCCGAAGGACGGCAGCGCTCCGGAAATCTGGAGCGAGGCGAAGTTCGATGCCATGGACTACGCCCTGCTCTGTGCCTACACCCATCCGGAGGCACCGGGCCCGGAGCTGGACCTCATCACCGACTGGTACGTCTGGGTCTTCTATTTCGATGACCACTTCCTGGAGCTCTACAAGCGCTCACAGGACCAGGCTGGCGCGAAAGCCTACCTGGAGCGTCTGCCTTTGTTCATGCCGGTCGAGCCCTCGGCCGCGCCGCCGCAGCCCACCAACCCGGTCGAGGCCGGGCTGCTCGACCTGTGGAACCGGACCGTTCCCAGCCGGTCTATGGCCTGGCGGCGCAGGTTCTTCGAGAGCACCAAGCACCTGCTGGACGAGTCGAGCTGGGAGCTGTCCAACATCAGCGACCGCCGCGTCTCCAACCCCATCGAGTACATCGAGATGCGGCGCAAGGTGGGCGGGGCCCCCTGGTCCGCGAACCTGGTGGAGCACGCCGTCTTCGCCGAGGTCCCCGACCGGGTCGCCGCCAGCCGCCCGATGCGGGTGCTGAAGGACACGTTCTCCGACGCGGTCCACCTGCGCAACGACCTGTTCTCCTACGAGCGGGAGATTCTGGAGGAAGGGGAGCTCTCCAACGGCGTCCTGGTGATGGAGAAGTTCCTGGGCATCTCCCCCCAGAGCGCCGCCCACCTCGTCAACGAGGTGCTCACCTCCCGCCTCCAGCAGTTCGAGAACACCGTCGTGACGGAGCTGCCGATGCTCTTCGCCGAGCACGGCCTGAACCCGGTGGAGCAGGCCCAGGTGCTCACCTACGTCCGGGGACTCCAGGACTGGCAGTCCGGCGGCCACGAGTGGCACATGCGCTCCAGCCGCTACATGAACAAGGGCTCGGGCGGTGCGGGTGGCTTCTTCCTCGGCCCCAATGGCCTGGGGACCTCCGCGGCGCGGCTGCCGCAGTCACCCACGGCCCTGGGGCTCACGCGCTTCAAGAGCTTCACCCATGTGCCGTACCAGCCGGTGGGGCCGGTGAAGCTGCCGAACTTCTACATGCCGTACTCGACGAAGCCGAGCCCCCACCTGGACGCCGCGCGCCGGGAGTCCAAGGCGTGGGCGCGGCGCATGGGCATGCTGGAGGTGCTGCCCGGCGTCCCCGGTGGCTCCATCTGGGACGACCACAAGTTCGACGTGGCGGACGTGGCGCTCTGCGGCGCGTTGATTCATCAGCACGCCACCGCGGCGCAGCTCAACCTGTCCGCGTGCTGGCTCGTCTGGGGCACCTACGCGGACGACTACTTCCCGGCCCTCTACGGGAACACCCGGGACATGGCCGGCGCGAAGGTGTTCAACGCCCGGCTGGCGCTGTTCCTCCCGGAGGACCCCGCCACGCCGCCGCCCCCGCCCACCAACCCGGTGGAGCGCGGGCTCGCGGACCTGTGGGCCCGCACCACCGAGGGCGTAACCCCGGCCTCACGGCGCCTGTTCCGCAAGGCCATCCTGGACATGACGGAGAGCTGGCTGTGGGAGCTGGCCAACCTCATCCAGAACCGCATCCCGGACCCCATCGATTACGTGGAGATGCGGCGCCAGACGTTCGGCTCGGACCTCACCATGAGCCTGTCCCGCCTGGCCCATGGCGACGCGCTGCCGCCCGAGGTCTTCCACACCCGGCCCATCCGCAGCCTGGAGAACGCCGCGGCGGACTACGCCTGCCTCGTCAACGACGTCTTCTCCTACCAGAAGGAGATTGAGTTCGAGGGTGAGCTCAACAACGGAGTGCTGGTCGTCCAGCGCTTCCTCGACCTGGACCCGGCGCGGGCCGTCACCGTCGTCAATGACCTGATGACGGCCCGGATGCAGCAGTTCCAGTACATCATCGCCAACGAGCTGGAGCCGCTCGTTCGCCACTTCAACCTGGACGGCAAGGCCCGGGACAAGCTGAGCCAGTACGTCCAGAAGCTGCAGCAATGGATGAGCGGCGTGCTCATCTGGCACCAGACGGTGGACCGCTACAAGGAATTCGAGCTGCGCGCCTCCCGCCAGCGGGCGCTGCGCATCCCCTCCGGCCCCACGGGCCTGGGCACCTCCGCGGCACGCATCACCTCGCTGTTCTCCAACCTGCGCTCCGGCGCCTGATCTTCCATTCAACTCGAAAGGCCAATCATGTCGAACATCATCAAGCCGGGTGGAGACACCGAGAAGTCCCAGCTGAGCCTGGGCACGGCCGCGGCGCGCCAGCTCGCGACGACGACCAAGTCCGTTCCGCAGATGCAGGGCATCTCGTCCCGGTGGCTGCTCAAGCTGCTGCCCTGGGTGCAGGTGAACGGCGGCGTGTACCGCGTCAACCGCCGGCTGAGCTACGCGGTGGGCGACGGCCGGGTGACGTTCACCACCACCGGCGCCAAGGTGCAGGTCATCCCGCAGGAGCTGTGCGAGCTGCCCCTGCTGCGCAGCTACGACGACGTCGAGGTGCTGACGGCGCTGGCCAACCGCTTCGAGCAGAAGACGTACAAGGCCGGCGAGGTCATCACCGAGGCGGGCAAGGAGGCGGACTGCATCGTCCTCATCGCCCACGGCAAGGTGAACATGATTGGCGCCGGCAAGTACGGTGACGCCACCGTGCTCGGCGTGCTGGCGGACGGCGACCACTACAGCTACGAGGCGCTGCTGGAGTCGCAGGACTACTGGAAGTTCACGGCCAAGGCCGTCACGGCCTCCACCGTGCTGATTCTGCAGCAGTCCGACTTCGAGGCCGTGGTGGCCCAGGCGCCGTCCCTGCAGCAGCACATCGAGCGGTTCAAGGCCCGCGCGAAGAAGAAGCAGGACACCACGGGCCAGGCCGAAATCGAGCTGGCCGCCGGCCACACCGGCGAGCCGGTGCTGCCGGGCACCTACGTGGACTACGAGACGTCGCCCCGCGAGTACGAGCTGAGCGTGGCCCAGACGGTGCTCCAGATTCACACGCGCGTCGCCGACCTCTTCAACGAGCCCATGAACCAGACGGAGCAGCAGCTCCGGCTGACGGTGGAGGCGCTCAAGGAGCGCAAGGAGCACGAGCTCGTCAACAACCGGGAGTTCGGCCTGCTCCACAACGCCGACCTCAAGCAGCGCATCCACACCCGGCACGGCCCGCCCACGCCCGACGACATGGACGAGCTGCTGGCCACCGTGTGGAAGGAGCCGTCCTTCTTCCTGGCCCACCCGCGCGCCATCGCCGCCTTCGGCCAGGAGTGCAGCCGCCGGGGCATCTACCCCACCAGCGTCGACTTCAACGGCAACATGGTGCCTGCCTGGCGCGGCGTTCCCATCTTCCCGTGCAACAAGATTCCCGTCAGCGACGCGCGCACCACCTCCATCCTGCTGATGCGCGCGGGCGAGAAGAACCAGGGCGTCGTCGGCCTGCACCCGGGCACCATTCCGGACGAAATCGAGCCCGGCCTCAACGTCCGGTTCATGGGCATCAACGAGAAGGCCATCATCAGCTACCTCGTCACCACCTACTTCTCCGCGGCCGTCCTCGTGCCGGACGCGCTGGGCATCCTGGAGAGCGTCGAAATCGGCCGCGGCGCCTGAGCCCTCCTTAACCGGACGACGTGGAGAGGTTTCACATGGCGAATCCATTTCAAACGGGCGCTGACGACACGGCGCGGTTGAGCCTGGGGACGGCCGCGGCGCGCCAGCTCGCGACGACGACCAAGACCGTCCCCCTGATGCAGGGCATCACCCCGCGGTGGCTGCTGCGCATGCTGCCGTGGGTGGAGGTGACGGGTGGCACGTACCGCGTCAACCGGCGCCTGAGCTACGCGGTGGCCGACGACCGCCTCGTGTTCAGCAACGTCGGCGCGAAGGTGCAGATCATTCCGCAGGAGCTGCTCAAGCTCCCGCTGCTGCGTGGCCTGAGCGGCGACGACGAGGTGGTCCAGGCCCTGGCCAGCCGGTTCACCCAGGCGGAGTACAAGGCGGGCGACGTCATCGTCGAGGCCGGCACGTCCGCCGAGCACGTGTTCCTGCTCGCCCATGGCAAGGCGCGGAAGCTGGGCACGGGGCCGTATGGCGAGCCCGTCATCCTGGACGTGCTCGCGGACGGTGACCACTTCGGTGACCAGGCGGTGGCGGAGTCGAACGACGTCTGGCCCTTCACCGTCAAGGCCACCACCCCGTGCATCGTGATGTCGATGCCCCAGCGGGTGTTCGAGGACCTGATTGCCCGGTCCGCGACGCTGCGCGCCCAGGTGGAGCAGTACCGGGAGCGGCTGAAGAAGCCCCAGGACAAGATGGGGCAGGCCGCCATTCCCCTGGCCGCTGGCCACTCGGGAGAGCCCGCCATCCAGGGCGGCTACGTCGACTACGAGCTCGCGCCCCGCGAGTACGAGCTGAGCGTGGCGCAGACGGTACTCCGGGTCCACACGCGCGTCGCCGACGTCTTCAGCGACCCCATGGACCAGACGGAGCAGCAGCTGCGGCTGACCATCGAAGCCCTGCGCGAGCGGCAGGAGCACGAGCTCATCAACAACCGGGACTTCGGCCTGCTCCACAACGCCGACCTCAAGCAGCGCATCCACACCCGGCATGGCCCGCCCACGCCCGACGACATGGACGAGCTGCTCAGCCGGCGCCGGAAGTCGCGCTTCTTCCTGGCTCACCCGCGCACCATCGCGGCGTTCGGCCGGGAGTGCACCCGCCGGGGCATCTACCCGACGCCCGTCGAGGTCCAGGGCACACCGTGCATGGCCTGGCGCGGCGTGCCCCTGCTGCCGTGTGACAAGATTCCCATCACCGAGCAGCGCACCACCTCCATCCTCGTGCTGCGCACCGGCGAGGAGGACCAGGGTGTCATCGGCCTTCGCCGCACCGGCCTGCCGGACGAGGTGGAGCCCGGCCTCTCCGTGCGCCGCATGGACATCACCGACAAGGCCATCACGAACTACCTCGTGAGCACCTACTTCTCCGCCGCGCTCCTCATCCCCGACGCGCTGGGCGTGCTGGAGAACGTCGAGCTCGGTGTTTGACGCTCCCCCCGGGACGGAGCCTGGCGCGTGTCGGCCAGGCCCCGTCCCGGCTGAAGCATGCCCATGCATCCCGCATGGGCCAGCGGCCCGTGCTGGACGGCGACGGACTCGGCCCCCACCGACTTTCGCGCGGGCAGCTGCACCGAGCCGTGCGGCGTCCATGACAACAACCGGTCCGACCATTCCGTCTGCCTTTGCGACAGGGTGGCCGTGGGCCCGGGCAAGGTCCACCGGGCGTGAGTCGCCCGCACGTCTCCCCGCGCCGCCTGGATGAACAGACATCCCGGGCGGCGTGGCCCCGCCCCCATCGGTCGATGGGGGATTGGATTTGTCCCTCCCGGTGGAGCAATGTCTGGCGCCATGCACCGCTCCGAGCAGCTCGGGCTTGTCATGGACCTGGCAGAAATCGTGGGCCCCCTGGGGCTTGGCATCCTGTACGGCGTCCTGGGCCGCATGTTCCTGGTGCCGAAGCTGATGCCGCTGCTGGGCCGCGCTGCCAGCGTGGTCCACTCGCCGGCCAATGTCTTCTTCAGCTACGTGGGGGTGGGACTCTGGCTGGGATTGGCGGTCGCCTGCCATTCCTGGAACGCCCCCACGACGCTCGCCTGGCTCCAGGCGCACCCCGTCCTCCCCATCGAGCCCACGCCCACGGTGCTCCGGGTCGTCTATTTCTGCGCCACCTTCCTCACGGGCAGCGGCCTGGCCACCCTGCCCTCGTCCTCCTCCGAGCTGGAGGCGCCCTGCTCCAGCGGCCCAGACTCCTCCCGAGGCGCGTGACGTGCCATCACCGCGCCCGGCCTGCTTTCCCCATGAGCCGGGGCAGCCAGGCGCAGCGCTCCGGACGGGCAACGTCAGACATCAGCCGCCCGTGCCGGCGATGACACGCTCGATGAGCGAGAGCATCGCGGCGCGGTAGGCCGCGGCATCCGCGCCCTCGCTGATGGCCAGGGCGGCCCGGTCGAACGCGGCCGACAAGAGGCTGGCGAGCGCGGGAATCAGCAGCCCCTCCCCCAGGACGGCGGCAAGCCCCTCCCGCAGCGAGCCCGCGGCGGAGGCCTCATCGAGCGCCATCATCTCCGTATGGCCGAACACCGCCGGACCATCCACGAGGAGCAGGCGCGTGCGGCCGGGAACCGCCATGGCATCGAGATAGGCGAGGCTCCCGGCGATGAGCGCCTCGCGCGCCCCGAGCGCGGGGGGCGTCGCTTCGTCAATGGCCCGGCGCAGCTCGCTGAACTCGCGCTCGAGCACCGCGCGCAGCAGCGCCTGCTTGTCCGCGAAGTGGTGGTACAGCGCCCCCCGCGTCACCGCGGCGGCGGCCACCACCTCCGGCGTCGACGTCTGCGCATACCCCTTCTCCACGAACAGCGCCCTGCTCGCGCTCACCAGCGCCTGCCGTGTCGTCGCGCTGCGCTCGTCATTGCTTCGCCGTGCCCTCGATTGCATACATGCAGTCTGTATGTTACTTCGACCGAAGACAAGCCCCACGGAGAGGAAGCCATGAAAGTCACCAGCTACTACCCGGTCATCATGACGCACGACGTCGCGGGCACCGCGGCGTTCTACACGGCGCACTTCGGCCTCACCCCGCGCTTCACCAGCGACTGGTACGTGCACCTCCAGTCGGACGACGACGCGCACGTGGCCCTGGCCATCCTCGACGGGCGTCATGAGACGGTGCCCGCGGTGGCCCGGGGCACGGTCGCCGGGACGATTCTCAACTTCGAGGTCGAGGACCCGGACGCCGTCTACCGGGACGTGCAGGCGGCCGGCCTCCCCATCCACCTGCCCCTGAGGGACGAGCCGTTCGGCCAGCGCCACTTCATCACCGCCGACCCCAATGGCGTGCTCATCGACGTCATCAAGCCCATTCCACCCAGCGAGGAGTTCGCGAAGCAGTACGCCGCCAGCGCGCTGCCCGTGGCCTGAAGACTGGGCCACGCCTGCGCGTCGTCGGAAGGGCGCCCTGGCGCTCCGCCGGGCTGCCAGCCAGGGAGGCGCCCGTCCGCGTGCCGCCGCGGACGGATGCCCTTCCACGAGCCAGGGAGCACCTTCTGCGCGGGAGGCAGAAGGCGGATGAACAGACGACCCGGTGCGCTTTTCCGAAGAGATCCGGCTGAAGTCCAGGGCGCGTTCTTCCTGGTGAAGGGCCTCTGGCCCCTGGTTCACCCCAGGAGCGTCGCCCGGCTCATGGGCCCCGTCCGCGAGCCCTGGCTGATGAAGACGGTGGGCGGGCTCGTCTCCGCGCTGGGAGCGACGCTGCTCACCGCGCATCAGCGAGGCCGCGTCACCTCCGACCTCCGGCGCCTGGGTGCCTGGAGCTCGCTGACCCTGATGGCCGTGGACATGTCCATGTACGCCGCGCGGCGCCACCGCCGGCCCGCCCTCTACCTGGTCGACGCGGCCCTCCAGGCGGCCCTGTTCGCGGCGCAGTGTCGCGCACGCACCCGCCAGCCCCTGACGGTCGACGTCCGGCCTGGAATCCCCGACCCATCGCGATACGGCGCGGGCGAGCTCGGGCGCTGGAACATCCTGCCCGGGGAGACGCGGGACGCCACGGGCAAGCGGGACATCGTCGCCGAAGGGTCCATGGAGTCCTTCCCCGCGAGCGACCCGCCTTCCTACATGGGCTGAACCTCCGGCCGGCGCGTGCGCGCCAGCACATGCCCCGTGTGTCGCCTGAGGCAGGCGGTGTAAACCGCTGTCGTGAGCGAGAGCTGGGAACGGCGCTTCCGCCGAGAGGTGAAGGAGATGGACGCCGCCATCCGGGGCGTCCTGGCCCGGAGGCAGTCCGACGAGGAGCTCCGCGCCGCGCTCGAGGCGCTGGCACGGCGCGCCCTCTTCCGTTCCTTCACCTGGCTGTGGGGCCCGGCGCTGAACACGCGGGACCGCGTCCGCTTCCGGCCGCTCATCCTCTCCTGCTTCTCTCCCAGCAGCCTCACCGCCGAGGGGAAGTGGGTGAATGCCTGGCGCGGGGAGAACGCCGCGGCGCTCGAGGCCTGGCTCGAGGACGCGGACCGCGCCGACGACGTGGAGCTGTTCCGCCGTCTCTACGCGTGGAAGCTCTCGGGCCTGAAGCCGAAGGAGCTGGACGCCGCGTGGCGACAGGAGGTGCTGCGGCGCACCCAGGCCGCGTCCACGCGCGCGGCGCGCCACACCGCCCTGGCCAAGGTGGACATCGGCGGAGGCAGGCTGGACGAGCCCACCGCCCTGGCGCTGGATGCACTGGACGCGGAGGCGGCCCGACCCTTCATCCTCGAGCACCTCCCCTGGCGCGGGCCCCAGGAGCGCGCGCCCATGTGGACCACGCTGCGCGAGCGCGCCCTCGCCCGAGGGGATGCGGCCCTGGCCTCGGCCGTCTACCGGCGACTGGTGGACGAGCCCACGTGGCATCGCGATGCCCTGGCGCTGGCCCAATCCCTCCAGGACCCGGCCACGCTGGTGCGCGAGCTGGAGGCCCACCACCCCGAGAGCCCCATGCCGGGCGCCGCGGAGCTCTTCGTCGCACTGGCGGAGGCGCGCGGCCGCGACGTGGTGCCCTATCTGCTCGGCCACCTGCGCGCGGTGTTCCCCCGCTGGGGCATGCTGGGCCGCAAGAACGCGAAGGGCCTGCCGGAGCTGCTGACGCTCGCGAGGGAACGAGGCTGGGAAGACGTCTGGGGCGCGCTCCTGCGCACGTCGGCCACGGCGGAGACGTATGACGCCGAGGTGCGGCGGCTGGTGAAGGACACCACCACGGACGTGGCGCTCACGCGACGCCGACTGCTGCAGCTCGCGGGCGCGGGCGGCGAGTGGAACTTCGCCGGGTGGGGTGCGGCCCAGGTGCAGCCGCTGACGGATGCCACCGCCACCGCCCTCTACGCGCGCTTCCCGGAGCTGGTGCGCGGGCCCTTCCGCATGCACGTGGCCTCCGGCTGGCGCGCCGCCTATCCCCAGTTGGTGCAGCGCGCCCTGGAGACCACCGACGAGGAGCTGCTGGACTACCTCGCCAGCCGCGCCGCCATGCACCTCCCTTCCACGGAGGACGCCAGGAAGTGGGGACCGGTGCTCGACGCGCTGGCCGACCACTACGAGGGCCTGCCCAAGGAAGGAGGCGCCTTCGCCCGCCGCGCCGCCAACGCGCTGGGCGCCCTGCCCGCCTATGCCATCTGGAGCTTCGATGCGCTGCTGGAGAAGAACCGGCTGGCGCGGCTGTTCTTCCTCCGCTCGGACGACCACTACCTGGCGGAGCCCCAGGCCGTGAGGGACCTGCTGGAGGCCCCGCAGATTCACGTCCAGGCCCTGGCCTTCCGGCTGCTCGGCCGGAGCTCCGCGCGCGCCCGCGCGGTGGCCGCCCAGAACGTGGACCTGCTCCAGGCCACCCTGCTGCGCCCCCTGCACCGGCGCACGCGGCACGCCGCCTTCGCCGCGCTGGCCAACGCCGCGGCCCACGACGTGGAGACCGCCCGCGTGCTGTTGCCGCGCGTGCGCGACGCCTTCGCGCTGCCGGACACGCGCTACCCCAAGGAGTCCCTGGTGGAGCTGCTGGCCCAGATGCTGGCGCGCTGGCCCCAGCTGCGAGCCCCCGCGGAAGTCCCCACCGTCTTCGGCCCCCCGGCGGAAGGAGGCCGCGCGTGACGGGCTTCCTCTACGCCACCCCCTCGGTCTTCGAGTCCACCCGGGAGCGCGCCCAGCTCAGCCTCACCGCGGACCAGCACCGGCCGGTGCGCTTCCACGCGCGCGTCGCGCGGGACGTGCTCCCGCTCCGGCTGGCGCTCCAATCCCTGGGCGGGCTCATCTGGCATTCGGACTCCTGGAACGGGGAGGGCAGCGGCGCCTGGCTGGACCCGCTCATCACCGTGCACCCCGACCGGCTCTTCTTCGAGGCCTTCAGCCAGGACCTGAGCGCGTACGGGCTCGTCATCGTGGACCGCGAGCGCTTCGTCCCCGAAGGCGAGGTCCACTGCGGCACCACCAACGTGGACTTCACCGCCTGGCTGTGGGCGGCGCTGGCGGAGATGCGCTCCAGCCGGGAGACGCACCTGCGCATCGGCCCGGAGGGCTTCGACGTCCGCACCACCGGCGCGGGAGGCCGCTTCGAGCAGAAGGTGGACGTCCCCGAGCCCTGGGTGCGGGGCCTGCTCCAGCTCCAGGGCGCCATGGCGATGCCGGGCACACGCCTGTCCGTGCGGCCCGTGGACCTGCTCGCGGCGGTGCGCTTCCTCAGCCACACCAAGGCCCGGGTGTCACCGCGCGCGCTGCGCTACGAGATGCAGCCGGGCGAGGACGCGCGGCTGATGCTGGAGCCCTGGGAGCACCCCATTCCCCTGCGAGGCGCGGCCCACGGCTACACGGAGCCACGCACCATCCGCGCCTGGGGCCGGCGACGGCTGCGGCTGCTGGAGCCGCTGCTGCCCTACGCGGAGCGGGTGGACATCTACCTGAAGGGCCGCGCGCTCCCCCACTTCTACGTCGCGCACCTGTCCGACGGCGTGCGCTTCCTGCTGGGCCTGTCCGGGTGGACGGCGAACCACTGGACGCACACCGCGGGGCTGGACCTGCTGCTGGAGCCGACCCACGACGCCCCGCTGGCGGAGCGCGTGCTCGACGTGCTGCGAGCGCGCTTCCATGCCTCGACCGAGGAGGTGGCCGCCGCCCTGGGCGTGGATGTCGCCCGGGCCGCTGGCGCCCTGGCGACACAATGCGCGGCCGGGCGCGCCCTCTTCGACGTGGAGGCACGGCGCTGGCGCCACCGCGAGCTGTTCGCCACGCCGGTGGACCTGGGCCGCCTGTATCCGCCGGACGCCCGCCGCGAGGAGGCGGAGCGGCTGGAGGCCGCGGGCCAGGTGGAGGTGACATCCGCGGCGCCGCGGGAGACGCGCAAGGTGCGCCGGCTGCCCACGCCCGAAGGCCCCGTCACGCGCGAGGTCGTCCTGCGGGACTGGGTGGTCCATGGCCGGGCCGGGCCCCAGGCGGGCCTCGAGCTGGTGATGAACGACGAGGACCGGCTCCTCTTCGGCCGCTGCGGCTGCGACCACTTCCGCGAGCACCTGCTCAACCAGGGGCCCTGTGCCCACCTCCTCGCGCTGCACCGCATGGCACGGGCCCAGCGCCGCGAGCTGGCCAGCTCCGTGCCCACCTCGGACGACGACACGCTCGTCGCGCGGGCGGAGGCGGGGGCCCGGCGGGAGCAGGCGCTTGACCCGGAGGATGGTGATGACGATAACGGCTAGTGCTCACGGGAGAGGCCAGGGCTCGCGGATGAGCCAGGTGTCCCGCGGTGCTTCGCCGCGGGGGTGTTCTGTTCCCTTCTCCTCGCCAGGGTCCCAGCGTACGCAACGCTGGGAGCCCCGGGTCCAAGGCCTCGCAGGTCATCCCCTGGCCTCTTCCGGAGCACCATGAGCTGGCTCGACTCCACCCTGTCCTGGCTCAAGGGGCTGTTCGGCGGCCCCGTGACGCGCAACACCACGGGGCTGGATGCGCCCCTGGGCGCGGACGGCCGCATGCAGGACGTGCTGCGTGAGACAGTCACCACCTCGGGCCCGCTGAAGCCCGGCCACCTCCGGCAGATTCGCCGGGACGCGCGGCTGCTGCCGAAGAAGCAGCGCCGCTACACCCCGGGCCGCAAGAAGTGGATGGACGCGGCCGAGGCCCGGCGCCTCTTCTCCGGCACGCTGCGCACCCGCAACCGGAACCTGCGGGACTTGCTGCCGGACGAGGCCCAGCTGGCGCGATATGGCCTGCCCGTCTGGCGCACCGAGGCGGACGTGGCCGCGGCCCTGGGCGTGTCCGTGGGCGTGCTCCGCCACTACAGCATCCACCGCCCGCGCGAGCGGGTGCGGCACTACGTCACGTTCGCCGTGCCCAAGCGCTCCGGAGGCGTCCGCCAGCTGCACGCGCCCAAGCGCCGGCTGAAGGCCTTGCAGCGCCGGCTGTTGGAGCTGCTGGTGTCGAAGCTGCCGGTGAGCCCGCAGGCGCACGGCTTCGTGGCGGGGCGCTCCATCAAGACGGGCGCGGCGCCGCACGTGGGCCGGCGGGTGGTGCTGAAGCTGGACCTGAAGGACTTCTTCCCGTCCGTCACCGCGGCGCGGGTGCGGGGGCTGCTCATCGCCCTGGGCTATGGCTACACGGTGGCGGCGACGCTCGCGGTGTTGCTGACGGAGGCCGAGCGACAGCCCGTGGAGGTGGAGGGCACCCTCTTCCACGTCCCGGTGGGCCCGCGCGTCTGCGTCCAGGGCGCCCCCACCAGCCCGGCCCTGTGCAACGCGGTGCTGCTGCGGCTGGACCGGCGGCTGACGGGGCTGGCCCGGCGGTACGGCTACACGTACACGCGCTACGCGGACGACCTCACCTTCTCTGGCGACGACGTGGCGGCCGTGGAGCGGGTCCGCGCGCTGGCGGCGCGGTACATCCGGGAGGAGGGCTTCGAGGTCAACCGCGACAAGACGCGCGTGCAGCGCCGGGGCGGTGCCCAGCGCGTCACCGGCGTCACGGTGAATGCGACGCTGGGCCTGTCACGCCAGGAGCGGCGCCGCCTGCGGGCGATGCTGCACCAGGAGGGCCGTGGCGGCGAGGACGCGGAGCAGCGCGCGCGCCTCGACGGACTGCTGGCCTATGTGCGGATGCTCAACCCCGAGCAGGCGGAGCGCCTGGCGCGCAGACGCAAGCCATGGGGGGCATGAGCGGGACGGGGTGCCGCCCCAGGCGATGCCGGGGGCGCACGCCTCACTCCGAGCCTCAGCGCTTGATGGGCCAGGGCCGGTCCCGAGTCCCCGCGGCCCAGTTGTCGTGACGTCCGTCCCAGTACACGACCTGGTACTCCGCGGGGTCGATGTCATCCAGGCAGTGGATGTTGATGGAGCGGAACTCGCCTCCCAGCTCCTCGACGTCCCCTCCCGCGAAGCAATAGATGCCGCAGCGCTTGCAGAACGCGCGGTAGTTCGGGCTCGCCCCCAGCCTGTGCTCGCCCAGGTGCTCCTCGGCCGCCGTGACGCGGAAGCCGCTCGGCTTCGTGTAGGCGTTCGTGCTGCCGAGCTTGGTGCAGATGCTGCAGTTGCAGCGGCTCACCGGCTCCGACAGGTCGAGCTCGGCCTCGAAGCGCACGGCACCGCAGAGGCAACCTCCGGTGTAGCGCTTCATGTTGCTGCGATTCGACGAAGAACCCTGTTCAACCTCGGCCATGACGGAATCTCCCAGAGAGGGGTGGACCAACGCCCACGGACTTAAGCCGCCTGGATGACAGGGGTATGTCAGGTTTCCCTTGGCCTCGGCACGCACCGCTCAGGGCCATGCCGCCCCCCATGCGGAGCCAGTGGACGCACGGCCCCGAGGGTGATGCGCCTTGGCGGGCCGGAACATGACATCGCCAGCGGCGACGCCTCGATGAACGACGCCCCTGGCACCTCGCTGGCGCCAGGGGCGTCTCATGGCGCGGGCCCGCGCCCCCACCAGCCCCCGCGCGCCTTGCGCGGCGGGCTCCGGGCTATTGCACGGTGAACTGCGCCGCGCAGTTGCTCCAGGTGTACCAGCGGCTCCAGTCCGAGGTGGAGACGCCGGTCGCCAGGCAGTACGTCCCCGGCGACAGCGTCGTCGGCACGGCGTGGTCGAGCTGGAAGGTGCGCGTCTGCCCCTGCGTGAAGGCCTGGTTGGCCAGCGGGTTGCTGGCAATGGTGGTGGTGCCGGCGGCGTTGCGCACGTCGAGCTTCACGTTCACCCCGGTGGCGGCCGCGCTCGCCAGGAAGGTGCTGGACAGTCGCACGGTGCCGCCACGGCTCACCGTCGCCGGCGTCGCGGACGAGGACACCCACGTGAAGCCCACCGTGGGCGCGGGGGCGCTGGAGACCGTGAACGAGGTGGCGCAGTTGTCCCAGTAGAGCCACTGGGTCCAGGTCGCGTTCGACACGCCCGACGTCACGCAGTAGGTGTCGTTGGGCAGGTTCAAGGGCACCGCGTAGGTGAGCGAGAAGGTGCGCGTCTGCCCCTGGGAGAAGGACTGGCTGGTGAAGGCCTGCTCCCCCAGCTTCGTGCCGGCGGCGTTGCGGACCTCCAGCTTCACGTTGCGGCCCGTCGCAGCCGCGGCGGCCTGGATGGACACGGAGATGCTGACCGTCTGCCCCGGCACCGCGCTCGCGGGCGAGGCCGAGCCGGCCTGCGTCGTGTACGCCTCGACAGGGGGCGGAGGCGTCGTGGTGCTGCCCGGCAGCGGGAAGTTCCGGGTGGTGTCATCCAGCGCGAGCACCCAGTCGTTGCCGGCACCGCTGCCAGGCGGCGTGAACTGGCGGGTGCCCGTGTTGGCATAGGTGCCCACCACCTGGGTGGCGCCATTGCGCGGGTTGTACCAGGTGGCGCGGACGGTCCCGCCGGAGAGGCGGCTCATGTTCACCGTGAAGGGCTGGCCGGACGCGCTGTAGATGAACGCATAGCCGCCGTCCGAGGCCCGCGTGGCCTGGATGCGGTTCGTCCCCGAGCCCACGCTGGACGCCAGCAGCGCCTGGTCCGGCGTGCGCACCAGCCCGGGGCGCGACTCGATGAGCCGGCGCAGGTACTGCATCTGCGCGGCGCCCGGATGGAGGATGGCCTGATGCCAGTCGCTCTGCGGGCTGAACTGCGGCGGGCGTCCGGGCGCGTACATCTGCCAGACGGCATTGTGTCCGTAGGTGTGGCCGAACGCTCCGGCGAAGACGCTCCAGTAGGCGAACTTGCGGACCTCGTAGTCGTTGGAGAACCCGTTGGCGGTGTTGAAGCAGATGGGGAACTGCTCGTAGAGCGGCTCGGCGTCCAGCACCGGCTTCGCGGGCGGGCGGGCATAGTCGGTGGCGATGCGGTCATACACCGCCGTGTTGGTGCAGTGGCCGTTCTGCTGCATGTTGAAGTCGAGCCACGGCTCCTCGTGGAACCACAGGGTGGACTGGTGCGCGCCCTTCGGGTGGAAGGTCATCAGCACCTTGCTGTAGTCCTCCGTGCCGGACACGCCAATGGCGATGCCCCGGGCCAGCGCGCGCCAGATGTGCTCGTAGCCCACGGGGCTCACGTCCCCCCCCAGCACCCAGATGATGGGCTTGCTGGCATAGCGGTTGCCCAGGAACTGGCCATAGGCCTGGGCGTTGGCCGCGGTGAGGTAGCCCGGCACGTAGGTGCCCCACGCCGGGAGCAGCGCCGTGTAGATGCCGCGCGACTCGGCCTCGTTGATGATGAAGTCGACGTGGTCCCAGTAGTCGTACTGGGTGGCGTTGTTCGGGTCATTGCCCAGCGTGACGGCGGGAGTCGCGAAATTGTCGTTGAGGAAGGGCTTGTCCCCGTGCGCGTTCGGCCCCACCCCCGCGAGGGGCCCCACGCCAACGGCCTGGATGACGTTGAAGCCCCGGTCCGCGCGGTTCTGCAGGTACGTCACCGCCTCGCTGCGGTTGAGGTAGGTCAGCAGCTGCCACGCGGTGTCTCCCAGCCAGAAGAACGGCGTGCCGTCCTCCTTCACCAGGAAGCGTCCATTGCTGCTGACCCGCAGCTTGGGCAGCGGAGACGCGAGCGCCGCGCCTTGGGAGTCCACGTCACCCTCGAGTGGCTCGGAATGGGGACCGCATGCGGCCAGAGCTGAAAGGCAACACAAGGACAGGAGGAATTGACGCATGACGACCTCCGGGTGAGAGGAGCACGACGGCGCCGGGTCCTAACACACCCCGCACGGAGATGTCTTGCAATTCCTGAATTTAGACGCTCCGCGCCGTGAGTCTTCCGCACCCTGTGTCCCATGGGCCTTGGCCCCAGGGTGGAATCGCGCCTGCCCGCCTGGCCTCGGCAGATGACACTGCTCCCTCCCCGTGGTAACCGGACTCTCCCTTCGTTGGTGGTCAAACGGTGTGTACCCACGCCCGGCCACCCGCCCAGGGTGGCCGTTGCGGACCCTCGCGGCCGTCCTGCTGACAAACAGGAGAGAAGAGGCGTGAGCGTCATGTCAAACGCGGCACTGGCCCTGTCCACCGGACGTCGCTACCGTGCCTACACGACCAGACACCTGGAGGAGCTGACGACGCGCGCGGGACTGGCGGCGGACGAGCGGCTCGCGGTGCAAGCGGTGGCGCACGTGCTGCCGTTCCGGACCAACAGCTACGTCGTCGACGAGCTGATCGACTGGGACTCCGCTCCCGATGACCCCATCTACCGGCTCGTCTTCCCGCAAGCGGACATGCTGCCCGCGGACGATGTGGCGCGGATGGCCGACCTGCTGCGCTCCGGCGCTTCGACGCTGGAGGTGAACGCGGCCGCCAATGAGATTCGCGCGCGGCTCAACCCGCACCCCGCGGGGCAGATGGAGCTCAACGTCCCCAAGCTGGCCAATGAAGAGCCCGTCCCAGGCCTCCAGCACAAGTACAAGGAGACGGTGCTCATCTTCCCCAAGCAAGGACAGACGTGCCATGCCTACTGCACGTACTGCTTCCGCTGGGCGCAGTTCGTCGGGGACGCGGACCTGAAGTTCGCCTCGCGGGAAATCGAGCCGCTGGTGGACTACATCCGCTCGCACCCCGAGGTCACCAATGTGCTGTTCACCGGTGGCGACCCGATGATCATGAGCGAGGCGGTCCTCGCGAAGTACATCGAGCCGCTGCTGGAGATTGAGCACCTGGAGGCCATCCGCATCGGCACCAAGGCGCTGGCCTACTGGCCGCAGCGCTTCGTCACCGACGCGGACGCCGACGACACCCTGCGCCTGTTCGAGAAGGTCGTCGCCTCGGGCAAGAGCCTGGCCTTCATGGCGCACTTCTCGCACCCCAACGAGATGGTCCCCGACATCGTCCAGGAGGCGGTGCGCCGCATCCGCGGTACCGGCGCGGTCATCCGCACCCAGGCACCGCTCATCCGAACCATCAACGACGACCCGGCCATCTGGGAGGGCATGTGGCGCACGCACCTGCGCCACGGCATGGTGCCCTATTACATGTTCGTCGAGCGCGACACGGGCCCGCAGGACTACTTCGCGGTGCCGCTCGCCGAGGCCTACGACATCTTCCGCCGCGCATACCAGAAGGTGTCCGGCCTGGCGCGCACGGTGCGCGGCCCGTCGATGTCCGCGACGCCCGGCAAGGTGTGTGTCGACGGGGTGACGGAGATTGGCGGCGAGAAGGTCTTCGTCCTCCACTTCATCCAGGCGCGGGACGCGGAGCTGGTCGGCAAGCCTTTCTTCGCGAAGTACGACGCGAAGGCCACCTGGCTGTTCGACCTGGAGCCCGCACTGGGGGCTCCCCGCTTCCCCTGGCAGAGCGCAACTTCGCAGTCGTAGCGGCCCGCGGCGGGAGGCCGAGATGGGCGGCCTCCCGCCGTTTCCTTTCCGATGCCTGGCTGCTTTCAAGGCGGACAGGCATCGGCGCGGCGCCTTCCTGCGGCGCCGGGCCGTGTTTACCGTGGCCTCATGCTCGGCAACCGTCCCTGGGAGGAGTGGATTTCGGAGTACTCGAAAAGCCACACCCATCCCGTCAACCGCATGTGCCACACGGTGGGCATTCCCATGATCGCGGCCTCGGTGCCGCTGGCCGCCGCGTCGCCGTTCGTCCCCCGCTTGTGGAAGGTCCCCACCGCCCTCTTCGTCGTGGGGTGGACCTTCCAGTTCGTGGGCCACGCCTTCGAGCGCAAGCCGCCCGAGTTCCTCAAGGACTGGCGCTTTCTCTTCGTCGGCCTCCGCTGGTGGGCCGCGAAGGTGGCGGGCCGGGCCTGACTCAAGGCACGCGCGGCGCCGCCGGCGAGTGGATGTGCTCGGGCCGGATGCCCATGCCCACGAGCCGCGCCGGGATGCGCCGCAGGACGGGGGCATGCTGCACCAGCCAGAGCGGGAGCGGCAGCCTGCGGGAGGATGACGGACTCCGCAGCGCGGGACCGAGCACGCGGTTCTGGATGAGGACCTGGGCCCGCTGCGTGATGCGCGTGGGCCACTCCCGGCGCTCCTGCACGTGGCGCAGGTGCATGGACGTCACATGACGGGCCAGCAGCGGCTCGGCAAGGATGTTGGCGGCGGCCACGGCGTCCTGCACGGCCAGGTTGATGCCCACGCCGCCCACGGGCGACATCGCGTGCGCCGCATCCCCGATACACAGCAGCCCCGGCTGGTACCAGGTGCGCAGCCGGTCCACGCGGACGGTGAGCAGCTTCACGTCGTCCCAGCTCGCGATTTCATGGGTCCGGTCCGCGAGGAAGGGCGCCAGCCGCGCGACGTCCTCCCGGAAGGATGCCAGCCCCGCCTCCCGCAGGGCTTCGAAGCTGCCCTTGGCGATGACCCGCCCGCACTGCCACGCATCGCCCCGGTTGATGAGCACGAAAACCTGCCCCTGTTCAAACCGCCCCATCGGGTCTTCAGGGTCACCCGCCTGGCGTGACATGCGGAACCAGAGCACGTCCATGGGAGCGCCCAGGACCTCCACCTCGAAGCCGGCACGCTGGCGCACGACGGAGTTGCGGCCGTCCGCCGCCACCACCAGCGAGGCCCTCACCTCCAGGGCGCCTTCCGGTGTACGCGCCCGGACGCCCACCACGGTCCCATTCTCGCGGAGCACGTCCGTCACCTCCGCGCGCTGGCGCAGGTGGAATCCCGGGTAGGCGGAGGCCTTCCTCGCGAGGAAGTCGAGCACGTCCCACTGCGGCATGAACGCGATGAAGCGCGCCTGGGTGGGCAGGTGGGCGAAGTCCGCGATGACCACGTCGTGGGTGCCGTTCTGGAAGCGCAGCATCGGGGCCTTCTGGTGAGGCAGCGTCAGCAGTTCCTCCAGCCACCCCAGCTCATGAATCAGCTCCAGCGTGGACGGGTGGAGGGTGTCTCCCCGGAAGTCACGCAGGAAGTCCGCGTGCTTCTCCAGGACCGTCACGTCCACGCCCGCGCGCGCGAGCAGCAAGCCCAGCATCATCCCCGCCGGGCCTCCTCCCACGATGCAGCACTGCGTGGTGCGCACCTCGTCAGCCATGTCACCCCTCCGTCCTGTCCACGAGACAGGCACACCCTAGTGCGCCAGGGCTGCCCTCGCAGCCCTCCAGGAGATACCACGGCGAACGACCAGACTTTTCAGGGAGCAACGTATCCCTCTGGCAGAAGGGGGAACGCCGGGGGACGGTTCTCGCCTGCCAGAAATCCAGGTTGCTGACGACCCGTCCGAATCAACCGACACGTCGTCTGGTCCACCGGCAGGAAATTCAGGATTAATGGCAAAATAGTCATTTTGAACTTACGTAGTAATTCGCGGGCACTGGTCGCAATCCCTGACCTCGGCGAGCGCCCGCGAGAGGGGGCTGCCCCTGGCCTGTACGCCGGGGACACCCGGCTCGTGCTCGTCGTCTGTTCTCAAAGGAATCAAACACATGTCGCGTTTCCGCGCTGTTTCAGTGCGCGCTCTTCGGGGCGCGTTGGTGTCATCCGTTTGCCTTGCGTCCGGCGCCTTCGCCCAGGACCTGCGTGGCACGCCCGCGCCGGTCTTCCTGAGTGGCGAAGACGCGCACTGGGGCTATTCACAGACCGTCAGTCCGCAACGCTGGGGTGAGCTCCCGGGCAATATGTTGTGCTCGGCGGGCCTGGACCAGTCGCCCATCGCGCTGGTGACATCCGAGGCGGACCCCTCGCATCCGGCCGCGCCCAGCTTCCACTACGGCACCAGCCGCGTGCGGATGACGAACAACGGCCACACCGTTCAGTTCACCTATGACGCCGGCAGCTATGTCGAGGTGGGCGGCAATACCTACCAGCTCGCGCAGTTCCACTTCCACACGCCCAGCGAGCACACCAAGGACGGCGTGGAGTACCCGCTCGAGGTGCACCTGGTGCACACCGATGCCACTGGCACCCCCGCGCTGGTCGTAGGCGTACTCATCAAGGAAGGCTTCGTGCACCCGGGACTGTTCACCGCGTTCCGCCACCTGCCGAAGCACGCGGGTGAGCACAGCCAGCCGACGGGCGCGGTCATCAACGCCAGCTCGCTGCTGCCGCTCAACAAGACGTTCTTCAAGTACGCCGGTTCGCTCACCACGCCCCCGTGCACCGAGGGGCTCCAGTGGTACGTGATGAAGCACCCGATTGAGATGTCGGACGCGCAGATTGCCGCATTCCAGCGCCTGCCCTATCTCAACCCGAACAACCGCCCCCTGCAGCCGCTGAACGGCCGCGTCATCAGCACGAACCACGGGCACTGAGCACGCGGGACACACCAGGCGTGTCCCCCCGGTAGGGAGGCTCCAGACGTGCGGCCTCCCCTACTCGTGTCCCAGCGGCACCTCCGGCGCGGCGTGGGACGTGCCGCGCTGCAGGCCCACGAGCCCTGCGACGTCGCTCCGCCGCAGGCTCCCGGGGACGGAAGGCGGCGGCTCCGGCCGCGCGCCGTCCTCGAGGACGCCGTGGGAGGGGAAGTTCGCCGTCGCCTCGTGGAACAGCCAGTCCGGCGGCGCGAACTGGATGATGTCATTCGCCGGCTGCGTGAAGAGCAACAGCGTATTCAGGCTGCGAATGGTGTCGCTGATTTCACGAATCTCTTCCAGGGGCAGGTGGACCCCGGCCCGGAACAACTGCTCGTTCGTGAAGAAGCCGAAGTCGTCATACATGTCGATGGACACCAGCCCCTTGGCCGCGAGCTCCTCCCAGATAGCCGAGCCGGGGATGGCGTTGTACCACTGGAGGTAGACGCGGACGTTGTACTTGACCAGCAGCTTCGAGGCGAACTCGATGGTGCGCAGGCAGTCCTCGCGCGTCTCGAACGGGAAGCCGACGACGAACGAGAAGACACACTTGTGGGAGAGCCCCACCGCCTGAAGCATGCTCGCGGCGCGCTCGAGCACCTTGGTGGTGCACCCCTTGGCAATCTTCTTCAGGCCCTCGTCATAGCCACACTCGGCGCCAATCAGCATGTGGTTGGTGATGGGCGCCAGGGCTTCACACACCTCGCCGCGGATGACGTCCGTGGCGCGCGCATCCAGGGTCGCCTGGATTTTCATGCCACGCCGGTGCACCTACCGGGTGACGTCCGCCACGCGCTGGATGTCCAGCGTGTAGAGGTCATCGATGATGCTGAACACCTTGTAGCGCGTGCGCTTGAGGTAGCGCTGCATCCGCTCCAGCCGGTCCACGAAGTTTCCCGCGGACACGCCGCGCCAGCTCCCGAGGAACTTCGTCGAACAGAACGTGCACTTGAACTTGCAGCCTCGGGCGGACTCGATGGAGAGCGACTCGTAGATGCCCGAGGGCAGCAGGTCATAGGCCGGGTCCGGAAGGCGCTCCACCGCGTCCACGGAGGCCAGGCCCCCGTTGGGCTGCAGCCGGATTCTGTCGCCATCGCGCCAGCCGAGCCCCGGCACGGAGGCGAAGTCGCGACCGCCCGACAGTTCCTCGACGAGCCGCACCAGCGGAATCTCCCCTTCCCCCGCGACGATGAAGTCGGCCCGGCACTTCGAGAACACATGCTCGGGATAGCCGCCGGGGTGGATGCCTCCGAGGACCACCGGCAGCGCCGGATAGGCCTCCTTGATGTGCTCGACGACGACTCGAGCGGTGGGCCAGTTCAGGGTATTGCAGGGGTAGCATCTGAAAGAATGTCATTGGCGAACAAAGCGCTCAAGGCACGCCGGATCACCCCGGCGGGCACGCGACAGCCTTTCGCCCCGCGAGGCGATTGCGGCGCGGCCTGGAGTCGTTCTTCCCATGAATGAAAAGCCAGACATCCAGACGGAGACAGCGTCCATGCCTTCCGGTGTCCTGGCCTGGGTGGCGACGCTCCTCCTCGGCGCCGGGCTTCCGCTCGTCCTGGTGCTGGCGGGTGGTGCGTCGTGGCGCGCAGCCGGGATGGGGGCCCTTTCGTGGGCCCTGGGCCTTGCCCTCAAGCTGCCCGTGGCGGGTGAAATCACGGTGAGGCTCACCCCGCGAGGCCCCGCCCGTCTGGCCATGGCGCAAGGGCTCGCGTCGGCGGCGTGCGAGCTCGGCATGGCAGCGGTGCTGTTCCGGTATGCGGACGTCTCCTCCCGCTCGGACGTCGTCTATGCCGTCTCCGCGGGATGTATCGAATGCCTGTTCCTGACGTTGAGCGCGATCCTGACGACGAGCGGCCCCCCGGGTCTGGTCGCCTTGCAATGGGCGGAGGGCGCGCGGAAGTCCCTGTGGATCCGCAACTCCATGTTCGTGGAGCGGGTCATCGCGGTGGCGGGCCACCTGGGCTCCCGGGGTCTGGTGGGCATCGCGCTGCTCACGGGCGCGGTGTGGCCCGCGCTGTTCGCCGTGCTTTCCTTCGCCACGACGGATGGCTGGGCGGCCTTCGGCCTCGAGCGCCGCTGGAACTGGTACTCGCTTCGGACGTTCCGGATGTTCCATGGCGGCTGTGCCGCCATCGCCGCCCTGGAGGTTGCGCTCTTCTTCGTGCTGCTCCAGAAGACAGACGTGTGACCCGGCACATCTGCGCACTCAACAATCGTATGAGTGCACTGCGTGCCCGGAGCCAGTGCTTCCTTCTCGCCGGCGGCGGTGCCACGGCCGCGCGATGGCAGCGACTGGCACGAAGGGGCTGGCCATCGCGATGATTGCGGTACCTGGACAAGCTGCTCCCCGACTATCCGGATGAGGACCGCTACTCGACCTGGTCGCACCTGGCCAGCGACGAACGCTGGCGCGCCATCACGCCGCGCGTCCGGCTCACCCACAGCCCGGGCTTCGCCAACTTCGGCTTCCTGGAGCCGGACGAGAGGCTGCGCATCCACTTCGCCCCCGGCAGTCGCTACGCGTACTCCGGGGATGACATCATCCTGATGCAGCTCGAGCGCGGGCTGGGGCTGGATGTTGGCACCGAGCCATGGCGACGCGTGTTCTACCGGCTCGGCGTGCGGAAGACCCACATGATGTGGCGGCCGGACTTCGCCCGGAACCTCGCCGACGGCTGGACGGCAGAGGGCTCCGTGGAGCCCCACGACGAACGCAGCAAGGTGCGCGGCCAGTTCGATGGACACCACCCTCGACGCTCGTGTGTCTGCAGCGCGGGCGCCGCTGCGTGCGCATCCTGGCCAACGGCGTGCGCGCCCAGGTCGCGTTCCCACACCCGGTGCGCTTCGTGCTCGGCGAAGCCGGCGTGACCCGCGGCGGCTAGTAACGGCCCGGCCCCGCTCCCGAGGAGGGCGGCGTGCCAGCGGACGAGGGAATCGGCGGCGCCAGTGCTCCCACGGTGCCGTAGCCTAACATGCGCCGGATGTTGTCACCGAAGAGGGTGAGCGTGAGCAAACCCAGCAAGACAACCAGCGAGAGCGCCGCCGTCACCGTCACGGCCGTGCCGAGCAGCGAGACGGCCTCCGCCCGCTGCTGCTCCCAGATACGCCGACAGTCGCCCGTCACGACGGTTCCATCCGGCCGACGGTAGAGCCGGGCACACACGCGCCCGCCAGACTGGAGCAGCGCCTCCAGTTCCCGCGTGGTCATCTCGCGCGCGTTGTAGACGGAAAGCCGGCAAGCACCGCAGTGCCGGACACGCGAATCCCCGCGCATGTCCTCCCAGCGCATGTCGCAGGGTGTTGCGATGGTGAGCCGTTCCATCAGGGTATGCGAATCCATGACCGGGGACGTTACGAGACGCGTCCCGCTCCACGCATCGGACATCCGTCCGTTGGACGAATGACCGACCCCTCATGCAGGAGCGAGCGCGGTCGTCGAGGGCCTCATACAGGCGGCCCCACCACGCCCGTGGACAGCACCCAGCCGACCACAGCCCCACCACCGTCCACACCCCGAGCACCGCGTCGAGCAGGCTGTCATTCCACTGCGCCCCCTGCCAATTCAACACGTGAATGTGGTTCGAACCGTTCGTGTGGCCCATCCGCTGTCCATGTAGAGCTGGGGTCACGAAAGTGGCGATGCGGTGAAGCAGGCACCGCGTGAGTCCACATGATTGGCAGGCGTTAATCCGGGCTTCCTGAGCTTGACGCTTTGATGTGGAGGAAGGCACGTCGCTCCGTACGTCTCCGCCAGGCTCCTCGGCTCGCGCTCGAAGCGAAGTGTGGTACGAGAGACGCCTTTCTGTGCACCGGAGGCTCGCTGTGACGTTGTTTCGAGTGTTTCTCGCTTCGCTGCTGGTTGGGGTTGTCGCCTGCGGCGGTTCCGACCCCGTGGTAACTCCGGATGCCGGGCAGTCCACGCCGGATGCTGGCACCGGGACGCCTGACGCAGGCGAAGAGACGCCCGACGCAGGCGAAGAGACGCCGGACGCAGGCGAGGAGACGCCGGACGCGGGTGAAGAGACGCCCGACGCAGGCGAGGAGACGCCGGACGCGGGCGAAGAGACGCCCGACGCAGGCGGGGAGCCCTCGGATGGAGGCTCCGAGACGCCGGACGCAGGCGCGCCGGACGAGGTGAGCGTCATCGACAACTGGGGCTTCGAGGAGTGGCCCGGCGCGCTCCCGGACATGTGGTTCGGGAGCAAGTCGAACATCGCCTCCGACAGCGTGCAGAAGGAGACGACGCGTGCCTTCGAAGGCGAGAACGCGCTCCGGCTGGTCAATACGTCGACCACTCACCGGCGCTTCACCACCCTGGCGAAGTCGATGCCCGCGGGCCGCTATGCCTGCACGTTCCAGGCGCGGGGCGCCGGTGACGTCCGGAACGCCTACTTCGACGACGACTACTCCAGCTACTCGGCCTACACCACGGTCAGCACCGAACAGTGGACGCAGCTGTCGTACAACTTCAACCTCACCAACGACGTCTTCGACACCTTCGAGCTCATCTTCAGCGTCCGGAGCACCAGCGGCGAGCACCTGCTCATCGACGACGTGCGCTGCCTGCGCGCCCCCGAGCCGTGTGACGCGGTCAGCTGCGAGGCCTGGGAGCGCTGCGAGAACGACACCGCGACGTGCGAGCCGCTCTCAGGCCGTTGCAGCGACGCCGCCGACTGCAGCGAGTGGCAGGCCTGCGATGCGACCCACACCTGCGTGGTCGCGGAGAACCGCTGCACCCGCCACGCGGACTGCGCGGGCACCCCGGAGACGCCGGTCTGCGATGTCGCCACGCATCTGTGCGTGGAGGGCGACCCCTGCGAAGGCGTGACGTGCAGCAACCCCGCGACGAGCTGCAACCCCACGACCGGCGTGTGTGAGCTCTCCGAAGGAGCCTGCTTCACCACCTACGACTGCGTCGGTGACCTGCCCGCCTGCGACCCGGAGACCAAGCGCTGCGTCTCCGCGGAGCACCCCGCGAACATCATCCGCAATGGTGGCTTCGAGGCCTGGAACACCTATTCCATCCCCTACCACGGGGACCATCTCATCCCTGACTACTGGTACGGCATCGACAACGGCGTCTCCGACCCGGGCACCGAAATCAAGCCCTCGCGACTGGCGCGCTACACGAACGCGGTGCACGGCGGCTCGGCGGCGCTGCAGTTCGTCGTTCCCATCCAGGTCGCCGAGCGCTTCACGACGGAGAAGTTCGACGTCCCGAGCGGCAACTACTCCTGCTCGTATCGGGTGCGGGGCCACGGCTCCATCCGCCATCGCATCTATTCGAGCGCCGGCTGGAACCCGCAGACCGACTTCCTCGCCGTCGACAGCGACGAGTGGCAGCCGGTGTTCTTCCGCTTCACGGGCAACGTGCGCGACTGGCGCCTGTTCTTCTACCCGAGCCGCAGCGAAGCCGACCGGGACCACCTCCAGGTCGACGACGTCGTCTGCACGAAGGACTAGCGGGCGCGCACGCCGCCACAGGCCCGCCGATGAGGCCCGGAGCGCCCCAGCCGAGGGGACTCCGGGCCCGCGCATTTCGCCAGCCCGAGCTAGCTGATGCTCAGTGACGACACGAGCGCGTCGAGCTGATCCATCGTCTCGCGCATGCCCTGCTCCATGCCGGACGCAAGGACAGCCTCCCGCACCTCCTTTGATGGATACAGCTCTCGCGAGACCATGTGTGTCTTGCCGTCGTGCTCCTCGAAGGTGACGGTGATGGTGACCGCCCCCGCGTCCGCCATCGGCTCGAAGACCTGCGTGTACACGAGCCGCGAGGGCGGATTGATTTCAGCGTACTGGCCGGAGAAGGCCACCTCACTGCCATCCGGGTTGCGCAGCACGTAGCGGTAACCGCCGCCAACGCGAACATCCGCCTCGCAGCTCGCCATGGTGACGCCCTGGCACTTCGGCGCCCACCAGCGCTTCACCAGGTCCGCGCGAGTCCACGCGTCGAACACGATGCGCGCCGGCGCATTGAACTTGCGAGAAATGACGATGGTGCGGTCCGACTCCAGCTCCATTGACGTGAGGCTCATCCCTTCATCCCTTCTTCTTTCGAGCGTGCCGCTGCGTGCCTTCCAGGTCCTGCGTCTTGAGCTCTTCGAGGAGCGAGTCGAGCTGCCCCAGCCGCTCGTCCCAGATGTCTCGGTAGCGCTCCAGCCACGCGTTCAGCTCGCGCAGCGGCTCGGGCCTCAGGCCGTAGAGACGCTGCTGGGCGCGCGCCTCCACGTCCACCAACCGGGCCTCCTTCAACACCCGCAGGTGCTTCGACACCTGCGGCTGGTTGAGGTGCAGCGCTTCTCCAATGGCGCCCACCGAGCGCGCGCCCCCACGTAGGTACTCCACGATGCGAAAGCGGTTCGGGTCGGCGAGCGCCGTGAAGGTCTCAATCACGGGCCATATATTCCCAACGGGACATATTCCCGTCAAGGAATATTCAGCCCGCGGGCTCCCCGTGTCGTGGCGCTCGAACCGCGGGCGTGCTCAACGGCTCAGAGCGTGTAGCCGCCGTCGCTCACCAACGTCGTGCCTGTCACCAGCGCGCAGTCATCCGACAGCAGGAAGCCAATCTGGCGCGCGACTTCCTCCGGCTTCGCATAGCGCCCCAGAGGGGTCGCCAGGGCCGCGAGCTCGGCGAACGCCGCCTCGCGCCCGACCTGCGCCACCCGCTCCGTGAACATGGGGACGGCATCCCATACCGGCGTCTCGACGCCTGCGGGCGCGATGGCGTTGACGCGGATCCGGTCGGCCGCGCCCTCCTTCGCCGCCACCTTCACCAGGTGAATCAGCGCCGCCTTCGACGCGCCATACGCCGCGACGCCAGGCTCGGGCTTCACGCCCGCCGCGGACGCCGTCGCGACGATGGAGCCACCGCGGCCCCGCATCGCGCGCATCGCGGCGCGCAGCGTCAGGAACGCGCCGTCCAGATTGATGGACAGGATGCGCCGCCATTCGTCGAAGCCATGGTCGACAATGGTCGATGCCCCGGCGACGCCCGCGTTCACCACGGCATGGTCAAGCCCCACCAGCCTGGGCGCCAGCGCGCCCCAGAATGCCTCGTCTCGCACATCGCCCACGGCGCGGTCGACCGCGCATGGAAGCACCACCGCCTCCAACGCCTCTCGCGAGAGGTCGACCAGAATCAGCCGTGCGGCGCCTTCCGCGGCCAGATGTCGCGCCACCGCCAGCCCGATACCGGAAGCAGCCCCCGTCACGAGCACGGTTCGATGAATGAATGGAGCCATCACCTCTTCTAGCCGCGCTTTTCGAGCGAAGTCGAGCGGTGCCGACTTGCCGGGCAACGAAGCGTCCTCTTCACGGACGCATGGAACCCTCCCAGTCAGTGGTCGCACGCCTGCTGCGGCTTCACCGTGCGCCCCACAGCAAGGGAGGAAGCGCGTATTCAGCGGGAAGACGGGGGAGTTCCTCGACATCTTCGTGCCAGCTGGCAGCGGAGGCGCCGGGACTGCCGCCACCCTGACGTTCATGCCCTCGAAGCACCACGGCCCGCATTCAAAGGCAGCGGACTGAGAAGGCGGCCACGGCTGCGAATCCAGGCCCGACGAAGCCCCTCGATTGAAACTTCAACCCGCCCCGGTCCGGATGCGCAGCGCTGTCTTCCTGCTGTTGAAGGCGGCCGGGCCCCGACTTCCATTGGATGGAGGGCGCCTGGGACGACTTCGAGGTGCCCTGCTCCCGTGCAATGACATGGCCAGATTCCAATGAATGGGCGCCGCGGCCCCTGGGCTGGAGCGGACGCGCTATGTCTCCGACGAAGAGACAGCGGAGCGCCACCGTCGCTCCTGTGAAGGGATCGCCATGAAGCTCGCATCCGTGTTTCCCCCTCCTCCTCCGACGCTGGCCAGCGTCGGGCTCCTGCTGCTCCGGGTCGTCTCCGGAGCGGCGTTCATGCTGCACGGCTGGTCGAAGATCCAGAA
Source organism: Pseudomyxococcus flavus (assembly GCF_050038885.1). NCBI lineage: Bacteria > Pseudomonadati > Myxococcota > Myxococcia > Myxococcales > Myxococcaceae > Pseudomyxococcus > Pseudomyxococcus flavus. The sequence continues at coordinate 1,824,985 of NZ_CP143624.1, forward strand.
CCCGTTCCACTGGATGGGCGCCGAGGCCTCCACGCCGGGCATCCTCCAGGCGCTGGCGGCGCTCTCCGAGTTCGGCGGTGGCCTGGCGTGGATTCTGGGAGCGCTCGTGCCCCTGGCCTCACTGGGGCTCTTCTTCACGATGGCCGTCGCCGTGCACTTCCACGCGGTGATTCGTGGAGACCCCTTCGTCGGCCACACCGGCAGCTATGAGATTGCGCTCCTCTACCTCGTCATCGCTGTCGTCCTGATGACCGTCGGCCCCGGCAGGTTCTCGGTGGACGCATGGCTTCGGAGCAAGCTCACCGGGTTTCGACCGGCCCCGGCCTGACGAGCCCTCCTGGCCCACGTTGCGCGGAGGCGCTGGTCGACGCCCTCGTGGACCGTCTGCGGCGTCAGCGGTTGCCTCGCGCGACCCGGAGGCCCTCCATCTGCCCTGAGCAGGGCGAAGCGTGGGCGCTCCAGGTCCTTCCGGGCGGGAGGCTCGGACCGCCGCCACCTGATGGCAGCGGCGGTCCTCCTGGCGTCGGTGTCACCCAGACCGGCCCAGGCCCGGAGCACGGGGCTCAGCGCGCGAGCGCCAGCTCCGGCTCAGGCACGACGGTCTGCATCAGGTAGCCCTCGTGGCCCGCCGTCGCTTCCGTCACGGTCGAGGTGCCCGGGATGAAGCCACCGGCATTGCCACCATTGCCACCGCAGGCCCCACCGCCACCGGCCGTGGTGACGGAGACTCCCGTCGTGGCCGGGGCGTTGATGCCACCCCCGCCGCCCGCGACCTGGACCGTGCCTGAGACGGAGGCCTGCGTGGGAACGATGAAGTGGACGATGCCACCACCGCCACCACCGCCACCGCCCTCACCGGCGCCACCGTTGCCGTTGAAGCCGTTGGCCCCCGTGCCACCATTGGCCTCGATGAGGCCAGCCATCGTGAGGCCCGAACGCGCCACGATGGTGATGACACCACCGCCGCCGCCGCCCGTGCCGAGGATGGAGGCACCCGCGGTCTGCGGGTTGACGCCGTCCTGGCCGTTCGCGCGGACCGTCGCCCCCGAAAGGATGCTGACGTTGCCACTTGCGGCGATGAGCAGGTTGCCGCCGCCCGCGCCACCTTCCGCGTTGGCTCCCGCATAGAGCCTCGCGCCCGCGCCACCGCCAGCCACCTGCGAGCGCACGGTCTGCGCGGCCTGGAGCATCGAGAGGGCTCGCCCACCGTTGTAGGTCGCCGCCTGGGAGACAGCCACCCCCTGGGGCGCCTCGGAGTTGCCGCTGTCCACGACGCCCGGCTGTACGGTGATGGTTCCGCTCACCGTGATGTTCCCGGTGGCGCGCAGGACGGTGCCACTGGGCACGATGAGCGAGCCCGCCACGTTGATGCTGCTGAAGTGGAGGTTGAGCCCGGAGGGAAGCTGATTCACGCCCGCGGCCGTGCTCAGGTCCAGCGTGTCCCCGTAGTTGACCGTCAGGATGCCTGCCGAGCCGTCACCGTAGAGCCCCTGGGTTCCCGCTGGCCCCTGAGGGCCAGTGGGGCCCGCGGGGCCCGCCGAACCCGCGGGTCCGGTAGCGCCCGGAGGGCCCATGGGCCCCGTGGCTCCCGTGGGCCCCGCCGGCCCCTGGATGCCCTGCTTGCCTTCCGGCCCCACTTCGCCCGCCGGGCCTGCTGGACCGATATCACCCTTGGGGCCCGCCGGCCCCTGGACGCCCTGCTTGCCTTCCGGACCGGCCGGGCCTGCGGGGCCCGCGGGACCGACGTCACCCTTGGGACCCACCGGGCCCTGGATGCCCTGCTTGCCTTCCGGACCAGGCGGACCCGCGGGACCGATGTCGCCCTTGGGACCCACCGGGCCTTCAACACCCTGGACGCCTTGAGGCCCCTGGATACCCGCGGGGCCCGCTTCTCCCGCGGGGCCCATCGGGCCCGTCTCGCCTCTGGGGCCCGCGGGACCAGCCTCACCTCGAGGACCCGCTGGCCCCGCCTCACCGCGGGGTCCCGCGGCGCCCGTCGGACCCACGGGACCGGGAGGCCCCATGGGCCCCGGAATACCAATGGGCCCGATGGCGCCAGGAACGCCCTGCGGCCCCTGAGGGCCCATCTCGCCCTGCGGCCCCTGAGGACCGGGCTCACCCTGCGGCCCTGAGGGCCCCATCTCACCTTGCGGCCCCTGGGGACCGAGCTCGCCCCTCTCGCCTTGGGGCCCCGCCCCACCTTGAGGGCCCGTGGGCCCGGACTCGCCCTGCTCACCCTGGGTGCCGGGGAGTCCGTCACTGCCAGGGAGGCCCTCATCGCCCGTACAGGCGGCCAGCACCATGGAGGCGCAGAGAGAGAGCACCCGGAATTGGGAGAACGCCCGGGAGGGCATCGAAAACACTCGCATCATCTTCAAAGGGGGTTCTTTCAGGGCAGACAGGAGCAGATACATGCAACTCAAAACGAATGCCGCCACTGCACTCGGGCGCAGGTGGCCGGCATCAAACCCTCGCACCCGTCCAGTCAATTCCTGCCACGAAGTCCCTCCTACCGTCCGCCTTGGTGGGACCCCCAACGTCCTCCCCACTTCGTCCGACACACCAGGAGTGTCATGGCGGTCCCTGACGACGGTGACGGGCGGACCGCCATCGCACTGCCGGACCTGTGGGGCGCGTCTCGCTGAGACAAGGGACAGGACCCGGCTTGCCGCCGCGATGCCTTCCGCGAGGGGACGTGACTACTGGCCCGGGCGTTGGAAGCCGCACGCGTACGCTGAAGCCGGCCCGCGGGAAGGGCCCTCTGCATTCCCCCTCTCGAACCGTGAGGGAGCAATGCGGCGCATGACCTACGCTGGGTCCACCCGCACGTGAAGCCCACGCCAGGGGACATTCTTGCCGTCTACCCCCTTGGCTCGACGCCAACACCGAGGGCTTCAACACGTTGGACTCCCTCCGCACCCTCATCTTCACCGAGGAGCGTGAGCGGATTCATGGCGCGCTGGTGGGCAGCTTCGATGCGGTGGACGAATAGCTCCGGTCCACCGAAGAAGCTTCCGCCGAGCCCCTGAACCGCGAGGCGCTGGGTCTCCGTGGTGGATTCGACTCGGAACGTCTGAGGATGCGGCGGACGTCCCTACCGGGGAAGGCTGCACGGACCCGTGGCGTCCACCGCGTAGGCCTCCACCCACTACGAGAAAGTCAGACTGCCGGGCACCAGTTGCCAGGTGCCCTCCTTCTGCTTGACGAAGAAGGTAAGCTGGAAGTCGGTGTCCCCGGTCTCCTTGGAGCTGACGGAGTAGGGGAAGCAGGCCGCGCTGGACTCCTTGAGATCGATGGAACAAGGCGAGTCGGCGTCCTCCACGAGCTCGTACTCCTTGTTCGTACGAAGCCGCTTGAGCAGCTCCCGGAGCCGCAGGCTCTTGGCCTTGAGGCCCAGGCGCTTGGCGGAGGACGGATGGAGCTTGACCTGGGCGTTGGTCTTCAGGAGCTCCTTCCAGATGGCCCCGCCGTTCCAATCCAGGCCCAGGAGGGAGGTCGTGGTGGGCGTGCAGGGAGGGGCCTTGCCCCATTGGGGAGGGAGCTCCAGGGTGACTGTCGCAGCATCGCAGAAAGCCTTGTTGCTGCACGCGGCGTGCATGAAGACGGAGTACGGCTGCTCGGGCGTGGAGGTGCCTCCCGAGTCGCTGAGCGCCAACGTCACCTCGATGTGGGGAAGCAACGACTTGAGGAGGGTACGGCTCGCCTCCTCGAGTTGGGGCAGGCACTCGGCGCGGAGCTTCTCAAGGCTCGCCTTTCGGCGCTGCTCCGATTCCGCCTCGCGGCAGCGGTACGTACCATCGGGACACGGATGCATGGGCACGAACTGGGCGCTCGACGTCAGGGGGATGAGCGCGAGGAGGAGCCATGGGGCGGCGTAGATGGAGCGCATGGGACAGGCCCGGCCTTGTGTTGTTCCACCCAGCTGAAGTCACCCACGATGGCGGGGTGGAGGTGGGTCCGAAGGATTGTACATAGGTTGCAGATACGGTTCTTCACCTTGTCGAGCCGACGCGGCGGGCGCGAGCGGGGGACAAGCCCTGGCGTGCGGTCGCAGACGTCGCCCATGGAGATGGGGACATCATGGAGACTCACGTCCCTGTCGAGGAGCACCTTGCTCGAACGTATCGTGGTGACCAAGCTCGAGGGGCTTCGCACCTTGCAAGGAGTGCGTGAGGTGTCTTGAGGACTGTCCACCCGCGACCGCCAACTGGGCGAGGCTCAGGTCTGCGATGAGAAGAATGCGCTCCTCCAATTGCGCCAGCGGCACGCCCCGGCTCGTCATCGCATGTGTCAGCAGCAATGGAGAGCCGCGGGTCAGTGCCAGCACCAGCGCGAGCCGCCCAGGTGAAGATTCGGGACCTCTGAGGATGCGGTGGGTTTCCCTACCAGGGAAGACTGCACGGGAGCGTCTTGTAGACCACGGGAGAGGCCGCACCGGTGGCATCCACCGCATAGGCCTCCACCCGGAGGGACCAGAGGTATTCCTCGCCGCGAACGGGAGCGCGCGGGCAGTAGAAGTGCTCGCTGCTGGCGCCCTGGTACCAGCCGCTCACGATGACGTTACCGCTCCAGGTCTGGGTCTCCGTGGTGTTCCAGTAGTACGTGAGGGGCGCGGTGCCGGCGCTCACGGTGTTCGTGAACACGGTGTCGCCCGATGCGGCGTTGCGGGTGAACGTCAGCGCGGACGTCAGCGCCTGCTCGCTGCTGCCGAACTCGGGAGCGGCCCCCTCCTCCAGCGCCGGTGAGCCGCACGCAGACAGCGAGGCACTGACCACGACGAGAAGCGCCTGCGGGGACTTGAGCTTCAGCATGCTGTCTTCTCCTGAGGAATGAGGAACCACCGCTGGAGAGGAACACATCACCGCTGCCGCTGGAACAACGCCCCGGGTTCTCCTCGAAGGCAGACGCATCCCGGCGTGTCATACGCATCGTGGCGTGCTCACACCGGGGCGCGTCCGCCCTCACCGACTTGCTTCGACAGCAAGCCTGAGGCGTCGAGCTCGAGATGCGACGCCAGCGAACGCAGGTAGTCCGCGGCATCGAAGACTTCGCCGGGTGAGCGGACGCCAGCGTGTGGGCCATTGACCAGGACGCGCTCGACGGCTTCGGCAACCAGCGGAGCGGTGAAGGCGTAGATGTCTCGCCCGCCGGCTGCGATGCGGCGCTCCTCATCTCCCCGGCGAGCACGCACCTCCACCAGGAATCGCTGCGCGGACCGGCCGGACGCGTCCATCGCAGCGGGAGGCGGTGTGGACGGGTCCCTCAAGTCGGCCAGGGGCTTGGTGTTGAGCCAGGTCCGCGCCTCCATCGCTTGCAGGTGCCGGTGGAGCAGGACGATTTCGGAGAAAGGCACCTCGGCCATCTCCTGCCTGCCAAAGGGGGCGGGAAAGTCCCACTCGGACAGCGCCGTCTCGCCCTTCGGCGCGAGCTTGCCTTCCTCGATGACCACTCGCGGCACGGTGTTGCGGCGGCCCGTGATACGCGTGCCCGACGTCGGCCACCAGGCATCCAGCGCGATGCCGATGCGCAACGCATCCACCTCCGTCCATCCGTCGGTTGCCACGGTGGCGAGCAGGTCGGCGAAGCCGCCATAGAAGCCCACCGCGGGCAGGACGAGTATCCCCGCGTCCTTCGCGGCCGCCGAGTACCGCTCGAACAACACCCGCGCGCTGGGCTGCTCCGCGCTCACATCGAGATAGTGAACCCGGGCGCGCAGCGCTGCCGCCACCATGGCCTCCGCGGTGTCGAGGAACGGCCCGGCGCAGTTGACGACCGCCTCCACTCCCTCGAACGCCCGCGCGAGCGCGTCGGCGTCCTCGAGACTGACGGCGCGAAGCTCTATCCCCGCGCTCCCCCACGCGGCGGAAAGCCGGGCGGGGTCGCGGCCCATGGCCACGACCCGATGGCCACGCCGCAGCAGCTCATCAACGACGAAGCGGCCGGTATGTCCATAGGCGCCGAAGACGGCGATGGCATGCCCGTTCCCTCGGGATGACTCGGAGGCGGTCAAGCGGTTCTCCTCTCACGGCGACGAAACAGACCTGTCTGTTCACGCAGGCTGCGCGGACACTACATACTGGTCTGTATCGCGTCAACGTCCCTGTGCGATGATGCGGAGACGAGGAGGAGCCATGGCGAGGACCCGCGAACGAAACAAAGCCCCCCAACCAGAAGCGCCCACGGAGGTGAGAGAGCGCATCCTCGCGACCGCCTCCGAGCTCTTCTACACCCAGGGCGTCCGCGCCGTTGGCGTCGATCTCGTCGTGGAGAAGGCGGGCGTCGCCAAGACCAGCCTGTACCGGTACTTCGGAACCAAGGATGACCTGATTGCAGCGTTCCTCCAGCGGGAGGACGAGGACTTCTGGGGCGGCTGGGACCGCGTGGCCCAGGCGAACGCCGATGCGCCGCTGGAGGAGCTGGAAGCGCACCTCAGGTGGATCGCCGAACGTGTCGCTCGTCCGAACTACCGCGGCTGCCCGCAGCTGAACGTCGCCGCGGAGTTCCCCGATGCGGACCATCCGGCGCGTCGTGTGGCGACGGCGCACAAGCAGGAACTGCGGCGGCGGTTGAAGCGCCTTGCCGAGCGCCTCGGCGCCGGGCGTCCCGATGAGCTCGCCGGACAGCTGTCCGTCCTCATCAACGGGGCGTTCGTGAGCTCACAGGTCCTCCATGCCAAGGAAGCCCTTCCCTTGCTGCGCAATGCCACGCTCGCGCTCGTCGAAGCCGCGCGCAAAGGGAAGGGTCAGGCCCCGAATCCCGGGTAGTGCGCGAGGGTTCGCGCCGCTGCGGGCCATTGGGCCCCATGGAGCCGGGAACCCCAGGGCGCCCGAGCGGAGGCAGGCCGGCCTCGCGGAGCCGTGGCAATCTTCGATAGACTCTCCACGGCACCCAGGCCTTCCCAGGGGGGACGACCCACCGTGGCTCTTCGATGGCTGTTCGCCGCTCTCAAGTTCGTCGTCGACCACTATGGGATCCTGCTGACAGGCGCCGTCTTCGGCCTCATCGCGGCGGCGCTGCTCTTGCGCAGAAAGTCCATGAGGGCCAAGGCATGTGGCGCGCTCTGTCTCGCCCTGATTTTGCCCTTTCTCTACCTGGTCGGCACTGGGTTCTCGAGCATTCGGGAATGGATTCATCACCACGGAGTGGAGGGTGAGCTCGTCCTCTCTCGCACGGAGCCCTCGGGCACGTTCATCAACAAGCAAGAGGTCCCCAAGTTCGTCGGCTTCATCAAGCTGCCCGAAAGCCAGACGCTCCATCCTATCGAGTTCCCAGACCACAACCTCCTCCAGTGGCCCGATGTCGCGGGTTTTCGTCCGCAGCTCGGAAAGCCATACACCGTGAAGTTCCCCGCCGCCTACCCGTCCCTCTTCATCTTCGACCATGGGAGCAACCGCGGGGCGGCGCCCCAGCAGGAGTGCCTCGAACGGCTGCGGCGACAGTCTGACCTCGTCGCCCAGAATCAACTCCTGCCTGAAGATGCCGCGCTCGGGGAAGCGCTACGGGAAAACACGACGTTCATCACCCGATTCTGCGGCCACCTCGACCGAGGGACACGGTCACAGGCAGGCTCGGCGCCATGACCCCACCGAGTTCCGCGTACGAAACAAATCCGGACACGCCCGCGCACCGCATCCTCGTGTCGCGTCACGCTCCCATGGCCTGGCTTCATCGGCTGTGCCTTCAGAAGACGCTTGCGCTGTCCTCGGTCGCGCTGCTCCTTTCCGCCTGCGGGCCCCGGCCCTACATCTGCGAGTACCGGGTCAACCACGTGGAGCTGTGTGACCAGGAGCTTGCCTCGGGAAACCTGTCGAGAGCGGAGACCTATTGCGACCTGGGCCTGGAGTTCTCGCCCGAGTTCGCGGACTTGTGGGCGCTCAAAGGTCGCATCGAGCGTCTCCGGGACAACCCCGCGAAGGCCAAGGAGCACTTCCTCCGAGCGCTCCGGTATGCCCCGGACCACCAACAGGCGCTCCTGTATCTGGGCTTCACCCACCTGGAGGAGGGAGCGTATGAGCTGGCCCGCGAGCATTTCACCCAGGCGCTGAAGGCGGACCCGAAGCTCCTCGACGCACGGCACGGCCTGGGGAGCGCCCTCATGGCGCTTGGCCGGAGGGAAGAAGCGCGCAAGGAGCTCACTGCCGTGCGGAATGCAGACCCTGGCAATGCCGACGTCCACCGGGCCCTCGGAAGGCTGGAGTTCAAAGAGCGGAACCTGGAGGCGGCCCGGCAGCACGTCTCGCGAGCCACGCAGCTCGCGCCAGAGGATTCGTACAACTGGCGCAACCTGGGTGCCGTGCTGCTGCACCAGCGCCGCTTCAGCGAGGCGGAAGCGGCCTTCCTTCGCTGCATGAGCCTCCCGGAGCCTTATCCCGACTGCCAAGAGGGGCTGGAACGCGCGCGGCGTCTCCCTGAGGAGGCCGCCGCGCCGTCGCCGCCGTGACACGAGCAGCGACCGTGTCCGCGCGCCTGTTGGACGTCTTGGCTGTATCCCGACAACCCGCCAGCGCCGAAGCGGACCCTGGCGGGTTGCCGGAGGCGTCAGCTCCTCACGGGGACGCTCACCACCACGGATACTCGCGGACCCTCACCTTGGAGGCCCCCGAGGTGGTGCTCCCGCTCCCCTGGTCCAGGACGAAGTAATACGTCTGGCCTTCGGTCGCCTCGAAGAGGGGGCTCTCCGAGCAGGCGGCTGGAGCGCAGGACTCCCCCAGGAGTCTCACGCCGCTGCCTTCCACGTAGTACGTCCGGGTCTCCGGCGCCGTGAAGGAGTACACGGAGTCCACCGTGGGACTCCCGGTGCTCTCACACGTGCCGCCGTAGGGGTTCACACTCCCAGGGCCGTAGTCGTTCGTCATCCCGATGTTCGAAGCGGCCACGCCTGGCATGGCATCGGACGCGACGGGAACGGGACGCGCGGTCGCGCACGTGTCATTGGGCGCGCCCAGGTGGGCGTACAGCCTGAAGGCACCCTCGTAGCCACGACTGTCGACATACAGGTAGTAGGTCCCTGGATTGAGCCTGGCGACTCCCGTCCCGACGCTCTGCTGGTAGCCGAGTGCATGGGGCGCGGCGCAGACGAGCTGATCCGCCAGGTTCGTCGTCGAGCAGGCGCTCCTCAGATAGACATACGGGATGAGGGTGCTGTCGACGGTCGGCTCGACCACGAACGAAAACTGCTGCGGCAGGCCGGGCGGCACCGTCACGGTGTAGACGAGGTCGTTCCCGGATTGCATGAACGTGCCGCACGACGGCTCGCCGGCCGTCGGACCGCTGTCGGAGGCGTACGTCGTGTCCCCCCGCTCGAACGCATCTCCGGCGGCATCGAAGACCAGCGGCTTCGCCGAGGAGCACGTGTCGTTGCGCGACGGCGTGTTGGTGGTGACTGTCAGCTCGTAGGAACCGGCGTCGGCCGCCGTCAATCCATCGACCCAGATGACATAGGTCCCCGGGGACTGCCGGCGGAAACGCCTGAAGTTCGGGCGGCCGGAGTCGCACGTGGCGCCGGTCAGGGCCAGCGTGCAGGAGCGAAGCTCACCCGTGTAGAGGACCGGCGTCCAGTCAGGGGCGGGCTGGATGGGCCCCAGATTGATGAAGACGTCCTGCTCCTCGTCCAGGGTGTACACATAGGCGACGTCAGGGCCCCGCAGCGGGCCGCCTGAGCCGCAGACCGAATGATGGTCATTCGACGCGTTGCGCGTGTCGCCTGTGACCCTGGCGACACCGTGCTCGAAGACGAGGGGCTGCGCGGTGCCACACGTCTCGTTCGACGGCGGCAGCACAGGCGCGCGCAGCTTCACCTGCAGCCCGAATCGCCCGAAGGAGGCAGGCCCGCTCGGGCCCTTGTAGGCGCCACCATCCACCCAGAGGAAGTACTCGCCCGGAGGAAGCTCTGGATAGAAGAGCTCCGCGGGCCCCGAAGCCTCGGCCTCGGTGACACTGCACGCCAGCTCCGTCTCAGCGATGGGGCTCGAGCAGTTCCCGGACTCACGCAGGTAGACGACTGGCGCCAGCCGGGCGTCCGTGGGGGTGACGGTCACCTGGATGCTCCGCGACTCCGTCAACGTCAGCCGATAGACGACGTCGTTGCCGGAGGCCCGGGCGGACGGTGAGCAGGAGGGAGAGGCATCCCCGCTCGCGTTGCTGTTGTCGCCCAGCGTCGTGTCCCCCTGGGCCTGGGCCACGCCCTCGCTGTTGAAGACGAGCGTCTCCGCCGCGTCACACGTGTCGTTGTCGGGGGGCACGGGGTTCGTGTCGGTGTACGAGCCCGTCAACGCCACGCCCGAGAAGGCCGAGGGGCCATGCAGCCGCGCGTGGTAGGTTCCCGGCAGCGGCAGCGTGATGGTGCAGGTCTCGCTGGTGGTGCTGCCCGCCGACTTGCAGTCATAGACGCTGGTGTTGCTCGGCGTGGCGCCGAACCGCACGTACAGGTCGCTGTTGCCCGAGCCGCCACGGGTGACGAACTTGAGCTGCGTCGCCCCCGCTGGCACCTCCAGGGTGTAGACGGACGACCAGTCCCAGCTCTCCCCGCTGATGTTCTCCTCCGGCGTACCGTTCGAGAGCGCGATGGAGGGGACGTACGTGCCCGTCAGGCGGGTGCCCGTGAAGTTCCTGACACCGTACAACCGCACGTAATAGGTCCCCGCGAGCGCCTGGGGGATATGGCACGTCCCCTGGTAGTAGCTCCCTGAGGACTTGCAGTCATACGCGCTGCTGTCCGGCGCGGAGCCATGCCGCACGTACACGGCGGCGCCCGCCGCGATCCCCTCCGACTCGAACACGAGGTCGGCCGCTCCCTCCGGCACGTCGAGGGTGTAGGTGCAGGACCACGTGTCGGCGCTCCCGTGGAGGCCCTCCACTGGCACGCCGTTCGACAGCGCCTGGGTGCAGTCGCTGGAGCTGTACGAGCCCATCAGCTTGACACCCGAGAAGGTGCCGGCACCGAACAGCCGCACATAGTAGGTGCCCGCTCGCGCCTGAGGAATGGTGCAGGTCTCACTGGAGGTGATGCCCGAGGACTTGCAGTCGAACGTGCTGCTGTCCGGCGCCGAGCCATGCCGCACGTACAGCGAGGCATTTCCGGTGCCCCCGCTCGTGACGAACTTGAGGTTGCTGGCGCCTGCGGGGACCTCCAGGGCATAGAGACAGGACCAGGCGTCCGCGCCCGCATGGAGGTCATTCACCGGCACGCCGTTCGTCAGGTTCTCGTTGCAGCCGATAGGGATGTACGCGCCGGTCAGGCGAACCCCCGAGAAGGCGCCGGCCCCACGCACCCGCACGTAATAGGTGCCCGCCTGGGCCTCCGGGAAGGTGCACGCCTCGGCCGTGGTGCTCCCCGTGGACTTGCAGTCATACGCGCTGCCGTCCGGCGCCGCGCCATACCGCACGTACAGGTCACCATTTCCCGAGCCCCCGCTCGTGGCGAACCGCAGGCTGCCCGCGCCCACCGGTACCTCCAGGGCATAGGTGCAGGACCAGTCTCCGGCCGCCGCGCCGAGGTTCGTCGCGGAGGAGCCATTGGCCAGGTCGATGACATCGGCACAGGCAGGTGGCGCGGGGGGCGTGTACGAGCCCGTCAGGCTGACGCCCGAGAAGGGCGTGGGCCCATGGACCCGCACGTAGTAGGTGCCCGCCTGCACCGCGGGGATGGCGCACGTCTCATGGGTGGCGCTGCCCGTCGACCGGCAGTCATACGACGTATCGCTCGGTGGAGCGCCGTGCTTCACGTAGAGGTCGCTGTTTCCCGTGCCGCCGGTGGTGACGAACTGGAGGTTCGTGGCCCCCGCTGGCACCTCCAAGGTGTAGACGGAGGACCAGGCTCCCACCGTCCCACTCAGCCCGTTCACCGGCACGCCGTTGTCCAGGACGGTGGAGGTGTAGGAAGCCATCAGACTGACGCCCGAGAAGCTGGTGTAGCCATACATCCGCACGTGGTAGGTGCCCGCCTGCGCCAGGGGGATGGTGCAGGCCTCACTGGCGCCGGTCGCCGACTTGCAGTCATACGCGCTGACCTCCGGGGCGGCGCCGAACCTCACGTAGAGGTCGCCATCTCCCGAGCCGCCGCTGGTGGTGAACTGGAGGTTGGCCGCGCCGGCCGGTACGTCCAGCGTGTAGTGGCAGGACCAGGTCCCCGCGGACGCGCCGACGCCGCCCGTGGGCGCGCCGTTGGACAGGGGGAGGACGCTGGTGCACCCCGGCGGGGCGATGGAGTTGTACGAGCCCGTCAGGCTGACGCCGGAGAAGGCCGCGGGGCCATGCATCCGCACGTAGTAGGTGCCCGGCTGCGCCGCCGAGATGGCACAGGTCTCGCTGTTGGTGTCGCCGGTCGACTTGCAATCGTACGAGGTGTCGCTCACGGGAGTGCCGCGCTTCACGTACAGGTCGCCGTTGCCCGTGCCCCCACTGGTGACGAACCGGACGTTGGTCGCGCCCGGCGGCACCTCCAGGGTGTAGAGGCAGGACCAGTCATGGGCCGCCGCGCCGACACCGCCCTCGGGTGTGCCATTGGACAGGGCGTTGGTACCGGTGCAGCCCACGGGCTTGCCGAGCACATACGAGCTCGTCAGGTTGACGCCAGAGAAGGCCGTGGTGGCGGGACCATACATCCGCGCGTAGTAGGTGCCCGCCTGCGCCACGGGGAGGGTGCAGGTCTCCGCGGAGGTGGTGCCCGTGGACTTGCAGTCGTACGAGCTGGCGTCCGGCGCCGAGCCGAACTTCACGTACAGGTCCCCGTTCCCCGTGCCCCCGCTGGTGATGAACTTGAGGTCCGTGGCCCGCTCCGGCACCTCCAGGGCATAGATGCAGGACCAGCGCTTCCCCAGCGCGCCGATGCCGCCCGTGGGTGCGTCCCGGGTGAGGGGAAGGACGGTGGTGCACTCCGGCGTGTACGTGGCCGTCAGGTTGACACCCGAGAACGGGGTGTAGCCCAGCATGCGCACGTAGTAGGTGCCCGCCCGCGGCTCCGCGATGGTGCAGCTCTCCTGGGTGCCGCTGCCCGCCGACTCGCAGTCACGGGAGTTGACGGTCGGCACGGCGCCGTACTTCACGTACAGGTCGCCGTCCCCCGTGCCCCCACTGGTGACAATCCGGAGGTCGGACGCGCCGGGCGCCACGTCTAGCGTGTAGACGCAGGACCAGTTGTGGATGGCCGCGCCGACGTTGACCGCGGGCGTGCCGTTGGTGAGCCCGATGACGTCGGTGCAACTGTTGGACTGATAATACGAGCCCACCAGGCGAGCTCCGGAGACCGAGGTGTTCCCCAGCACGCGCACGTAATAGGTGCCGGCCTGGGGCGCCGTGATGCGGCAGCTCTCGCTGTTGCTGCCCGCCGTCTGGGACTTGCAGTCCGATGAGCTGTTATTGGGCACGGAGCCGTACTTCATGAGCAGGGTGCCATCCCCCGAACCCCCGGACAGGGTGAACCGGAGGTCGGAGGCCCCGGCCGGCACGTCCAGGGTGTAGACGCAGGAATAGCTTCCCGCTGGCGCGTCGATTCCCTCCACGGGCGTGCCATTGGAGAGGGCGTGGGTGCTGTCACAGCTCGGCGGCCCGACGGGGGTGTACGTGCCCGTCAGGGTGACGCCGGAGAAGTCGGAATAGCCGAGCATCCGTACGTAGTAGGTGCCCTCCCGGACATTGGTGATGACGCAGCGCTCGTTGTTGTCATAGCCCGTGGACTTGCAGGTAGACGAGCTCGTGGTGGGGGCCTCGCCATACTTCACGAACAGGTCGCCGTCCCCCGTGCCCCCGCTGGTGACGAACTCGAGGCGGGTGGCCAGCCCTGACACGGTCAGGGTGTACGTACACGACCAGTCATCAGCCGCCCCGCTGACGTCGCCCATGGGCGTGCCGTTGCCGAGCGGAATGGGGTTGGTACAGCTCGCGGCGGAGACCTGGACCAGGGGCTGGGTCGCCTCGCTCCGCTGCTTCTCGGGCCTGGGCGTGGACCGCGCCGGGGTGTTGGTGGAGGGCTCGCCGCCACATGCGGCCAAGGCGCACGCGAGCCAGGCTGTGGTGAAGAACGTCCCGACTGTGTTTCTCAACGAAAGACTCCAGGGTATGGGAATGCTGCTGCGGCTGGCATCGCCGCGCTCCCCTCCCCTCGCCGCCTCGAGCCACCGAAACGGCCGGCGGGTCCGAGGCCGCCAGGAGCATCTTCCTGAGAGAAACGGGAGTACGGGGCTGCAGCAGTAACTGGAGTAATGATGCAGGGTCTGACATGGCGTCGGCCGCCGCTGCCGAGCACGGGGATGTCTCCGGGGAGGGTATGGCGGACCCCAACTTGCGGGGTCCTCCGCTCCCGCGACGCGCGCCCTTGGCGGCCCACCGAGAGGAGCCTATGTAGCAGGGGCGCGCCAATCTGGCGACACCGGTCGGGCTCGACGGGCGATGGCACGGTCTGGAGGGCCGTCCCATCCTTCGGCCGCTGTCATCAACAGACACATCCGTGCCACGGATGGTGAATGGCTTCGTGCCAAGAGGGGGAACACATGAAGTTGCGATTCGTACCCATGGGGCTGATTCTGGCTCTCGGGACCCCGTGGGGTGCATCTCCCGCCAGCGCACACAGTCAAGGCAGGACCATTGTCGTCGATGACGACGGAGCGGACTGCAAGAACCCCGATGCCCAGACCATCCAGGGGGGCGTGGACCTTGCCATGCCGGGGGACAAGGTCCTGGTCTGTCAGGGCACCTATGCCGGCGGGGTGGTGGTGAACACAGAGCAGCTCACGCTGCGGGCCAAGGGCGCAGTGACCGTCGACATGAACCTGACGAGCTCGACGATTGGCTTCTTGATTCAAGCCCGCAAGGTCGAGGTTCGCGGCTTCGAGATTGTCGGTGTGAATACCTTTGGCGCCCTGGGCATTGCGACCATCGCCCCGTGCACCCGGATGATTGACAACGTCATCCGTGACTTCACCGGGTTCGCGGCATCCGCCATCGGCGTCTTCTTCACCACTGACGCGGAGGTTGAGAACAACACCATCTTCAACAATACCTTCAGCATCTTCGCCAACGGGACGAGCGGCAGCGACTTCGACAAGAACACGGTCCGTGCCAATGGCATTGGCATCTTCCTCGCGGACTCCAGCAACAACGACATCGATCAGAATGTCAGCAAGGGGAACCAGGGCAGCGGCCAGGGCGAGGGCATCTTGCTCTGCGGCAACTCCACCGGGAACAGAATCAGGAACAACAAGGCCCATGAAAATGGACGTGATGGCATCCGCCTGGGGCTCTGCGAGCCGGGAGGCCCGCTCCCGAGCGGTAATCAGGTCAGGAACAACCGCATGAGGGACAATGGTGTCCTCGACCCCGCCGGCGTTGATGCGCACGATGCGTCCACCGGAGATGAGACGGCGGGGACTGCGAATACCTGGAAGAACAACGACTGCCTGACCGACATCCCAGACGGGTTGTGCAAGCGGTAGTGGTGGAGGCCGGAGTCCGAACCGGTCACCGACGGGCGTCGAAGCGGGTGAGGAGCAGCCCTCCATGCTCCTCACTCGCCTGAACAGCGTGGACCCACGAGCGGAGCGTCCGGGCAGAGGTCGAACGCTCACTTGAACTCCGTAAGCGTTCTGAGAGGCTGATTCAACAGCACGGTCACAGGCGTCGGGCCCGGCGCCTGCAAGACGCTTCGACGCGAGCTTTGCCCGAGCTTTCCAGGCCACGGCAGCGGTGAATGCTGAGCGCCGCATCATGCTCCCCAAAGTTCGAGCGAGCGGCGCCGGTGTGGCCCCTCGAGCGACAGCGGCGGATATGATGGTCGCACGCCATGGGGATGTCCGCCGAAGTGCTCGCAATCGGTCCGTTCCGACGCAGGCTGCTGTCCCGATCTGGACGCGCTGCGTGGGCTTGTTGGGGGAGATGACGCGCTCGTCGCCCAATTCACGGCCCTTCGGGCTGCGAACTTCCGGTTCTTCTTTCGAGTCTCGCCAGCGGAATCAAATTGAATGCAGCTCCTGCACTGCGAGGCCCCAAGCCTGTGTCGAGCGCCTTTTTGAGGCGGCGCTGGGGTGCAGGGGCGGCGAGCGAGCGGCTGCGCCACTGGGAAAGCGGGAGGTAGAGTGCCCGCGTCATGAGAGTCCCGCTCGAGCTTCGCCGCGCCTACAAGCTGCTCAACCACGGCCCCACCACGCTCGTCACGAGCGCCGCGCAGGGCCGTACCAACGTGATGGCCGCCGCCTGGGCCATGCCCATCGACTTCGAGCCGCCCAAGGTGGCCGTCGTCATCGCCGAGGGCACCTTCACCCGCGAATTGGTGGATGCCTCGGGTGAGCTCACCCTCTGCGTGCCCACGCGCGCGCAACTGGACGCGGTGTACGCCGTGGGCTCGGTCTCCGGGCGCGACGAGGACAAGTGGGCGTCGTCGGGGCTTCGGGCCGCTCCCGCCTCTTGCGTGAAGGCGCCGCTCGTGGAGGGCTGCGTGGGCTGGCTGGAGTGCCGCGTTCTCTCCGAGCCAGACGCCCAGCGCAAGTATGACTTGTTCATCGCCGAGGTCGTCGCGGCCTGGGTCGAGGACGTGGTGTGGAAGGACAACGGTTGGGACTTCAGCGCCGGAGAGGCCTATCGTCCCATCCATCACCTGGCGGGCGGCGTGTTCTTCGCCACGGGCGAGCGGCTGCAGGCGAGAAGGCCCTGACGGGCGACACCCACAGAGCAATGGACAACCCCGTATCCGTCCCCGCCCTCTTCCCTCCATGCCGACCCTCCTGGCGCTACTGCACATCGTGGGCTGCGTGCTGCTCGCGGCCGTCTTCTTCGCTCCCGCTGCGGTGCCCACGCTCGTCCACCTGCTCAAGGGCATCCTGCGGGAATACAGCCTGATGATGCTGGTGCCGGCGCTCCTCACGGCGCTGGTGGCTGTCTGGCTCGCTCACGTGGACGCGTGGAGGTGGCTGCGCTGGGGGACTGCGACATCCGCGCTGCTTGTCGGCGTCCTCGCCATGTGGCCCGCCGCCTCCGCGTGGCGGTTCGCCAGGGAGGCCGGCATTCCGCTCAGCCTTCGTGAGTATCTCCGACCCCTCGTCGGCGCCCGCCCTCTCCCGAGCCAGACCGTTCGTTTCGCCGTGGTCGAGGGACGCGACCTGCACGCCGACCTCTTCCTTCCCGAGGCCGCCGCACCATCCGGGGGCCGCCCCGCCGTGCTCTATTTTCACGGCGGCGGCTGGCGGGGCGGAGAGCGCGGCTATGCCCGCGCCTGGGCCGACTTCCTCACCGCGCGGGGCTATGCGCTCATCGCCCTCGACTACCGGCTCTTTCCTCCTGCCACCGGTTTGAAGGCCCCGGGAGACGTCAAGTGCGGCATCCGCTGGGTCAAGGACCAGGCGGCCACCTACGGTATCGACCCGGACCAGCTCGTCCTGTTCGGAGAATCCGCGGGCGGGCACCTCGCCACCCTGGCGGCGTACACCGAGGGAGATTCACGCCTTCCGTCCTCCTGCGCCCCCGGGGACACGTCGGTGGCGGCCGTCATCAGCTTCTATGCGCCTGGCGACCTGGTGGCCTACGCCGCGAGCGCCCCTGCTCCGCTCGAAGGCCTCACGGGTGTGCCCCTGGAAGGCCACCGCGAGCTGTACGAGCTGCTCTCCCCCATTCACCATGTCGGGCCACGCTCTCCGCCCACACTCCTGCTCCATGGCGGGGCCGACAGCGTGGTGCCGCTCAGCGCCTCGCAAGCGATGGCCGCGCGGCTTGCCCGGGCGGGCGTTCCCCACGCCCTCTTCACGCTGCCGTATGCGGAGCACGGCTTCGACATCTGGGATGGTGGCTTCGGCCGTCAGCTCGCCCGGGCGCTGGTGGGACGTTTCCTCCAGCAGCACGTGCCCGTCCATTGATGTCGTACCCCGTGTACGGAGAGGTCGATGTGAATGAACTCCATGTGCTCCCGTCATGAAGTGCACAGGGAGCGCAAGAACTTCAAACGAGGAGAAGTCCCATGCTGGCAGTTCGGAGTGGCTTCGAGAGCAGTCGTGCGCGTGAAATCCGGTCGTCCGTGAAGGGCAAGGGCTGGGCGGCGCTCGCGCTGCTGCTCTTGCCGCTGACGGCGGCGGCGGGGCCGGGGCCGAACTACCGCTGGGACGAGTCGCGCAACCGCCCCGGGCCCAACCGCTGCCACGACAGCATGCAGTGCGATGGCGCCCGCACGTGCAGCCCGGCCGGCTGGTGCCAGGGCGAGGCGCGCCCCACGCCGCCGCCTCCACTCCCCCCGCGTGGGGAGCAAGTCCACGGCGAGCGGGGCTGGGGCCCTGGCGGAGGAAGGCCGAGCCCCCAGCGCGGCACCTTCATCCGAAGCAGGCTCGCGGGGCTCGTCCTCGACATCGAGGGCGCCAACCGCGCGCCCGGCGCTGGGCTCGTCGCCTTCCGGGCCAAGTCCAATCGCGAGGGCAACGACAATCAGAAGTGGGAACTGGTGCCCACGCGGGGCGGCTACCTCATCCGCAGCCGCCTCAACGGGCTCGTCCTCGATGTGGAGGGCGCCAACAAGGCCTCGGGCACCCGCGTCGTCACCTGGGAGGCCCACGGGCAGCCCAATCAGGTGTGGAAGCTCGTGCCCGGCCGAGTCCGCAGCACCTACTACATCCAGAGCCAGCTCAACGGCCTCGTGCTCGACATCGAGGGCGCCAGGACGGATGGCTCGGGGCGGCTCATCACCTTCCCCATGAAGCGCGACGGCTCGGCGAACAACCAGCTCTGGCAGCTGGACATCTGACCCGAAAAACCTCGGGGCGCGCCAGACAGCGGGGCATGTACGGAGCCCACGCTCCACCTGGTGCACCACCGAGCATCCGGGCGCCCAGTCCACCTCTGCTTTCGAGTGCGCCCGGCGGGTGGCGCAGGCCCGCGTGCTGTCCGGCGCCTCCTCAATACGGCGCGTCGAGCTGCAGCGCCTGAATCAGCGGCGCGTCGACGGGCGCGAGCATCGCCTCCATTCCCAGGAGCTGGGCTTGCCACTTGCTGCCCCGTTCGGCCGCCCAATCGAACGACGAGAGCTTGTTCTCAGACACCATTGGACGTTCCTTCGTCATGAGGTTGCGCGGGGGCCCACAGGCGCCGCGAGCCGCCAGCCCTTGGCGCGCTCCTGCTCCTGCCAGAGGGTGGCATAAACGCCGCGCTTCGTGAGCAGTTCCTCGTGCTTGCCGGACTCCGCGACGCGGCCCTTGTCGAGCACGACGATGTGGTGCGCCCGCCGCACGGTGCGCAGCCGATGTGCAATCACGACGACCGTCTTCTGCTTGACCAGTTCGTCGATCGCCCGCTGGATTTCGGCCTCCGCTGACGCATCGACCGAAGCAGTCGCCTCGTCGAGGAGCACGATGGGCGCGTCCTTGAGGATGGCGCGCGCGATGGACAAGCGCTGACGCTCACCGCCGGAGAGCGTTCCACCTCCTTCTCCGAGGACGGTGTCGTAGCCGTTCGGCAAGGCAGTGATGAAATCGTGGGCGCGCGCGGCCTTCGCTGCGCGCTCGACTTCTTCACGGGAGGCGTCTGGCCGCCCGACCCGAAGGTTCTCGAGGATGGTCCCGGAGAAAAGGACGACGTCCTGGAACACCATGGCGATGTGCTGGTGGAGCTCCTCGAACGGAATGTCGCGGATGTCGACGCCGCCAATGCGGACGGCCCCCGGACGCGGGATGTCCCACAGACGCGCCACGAGGTGGACCAGCGTCGACTTGCCTGAGCCGGATGCGCCGACGAGCGCGGTGAGTGAGCGCGCCGGGAATCTCACCGAAACACCGTCGAGCACGGCCTCGTCTTCGTACGCGAAGGACACGGCGTCGACTTCCACGTCGAATGTCCGTATCGGCGCCGCCTTCGCGAGCGACTCCGCGAGCGGGCGCTCCGCGAGCAGCCGGTCGACGCGTCCGAGCGCGCGCTGTGACGCTCGAAGCAGGAGCAGTGCCACGCCCAGGTCCGCGACCTGGCGCACGACGCCCACCGTCACGACGAGGAAGACGAGCAGGGCCTCGGGCTGAATCGAGCCGCGCAACGCCAGCGCGCTTCCGGCGTAGGCCACCGCCACGAAGCTCACCTCGACGACGAAGCCGAACACGGCGAGCAGCGGAGAGGGCAAGACCTCCGCGCGGATGAGGGCATCACGCAAGCGCTCCATGGCCTTCACGAAGCGCTGATAGACCTCGCCGTGCCGGCCGAACGCGCGAAGCACGGCGATGCCCTGCACGTATTCGACCACCCGTGCGTTCACATCCGCCGCGGCCTCGAGCACGGCCTCGAACACTCGCACGAAGAGGGGCGTGGTCGCCGCCAGGACGATGAGCGCCACGGGCAGCGCCGCGAGGATGATGAGCCCCAGGCGCCAGTCGAGGAAGCAGAGGCCGAGGCCGACCAGCATCGGGAGTACGAAGCTCGACGTGAAGATGCCGAGGGTGTGTGACCACACGTCCTCGACCAGCGCGACGTCGGTGGTGAGCACGCCGGCCAGCTCTCCGCTCCTGCGCTGCGTGAAGAACCCCATCGGCAAGCGCCGCAGGTGGTCGGCGGCGCGGATGCGGGCTTGCCCCATGAGCGCGTGCGTGGCGATGAAGATGTTGGACATCGCTCCGCCCGAGAACACGAGACGCAGCAGGACGGAGAGCGCGATGCCCGCGGTGAGCCACCACGTCAGATGCATCGACAACCGACGTTCCAGCGCCTCGCGAACGAAGAAGAGGACCAGGGCGTAGGGCGCGGCGACCATGAGCGCCTCGGCGAAGGCGAAGAGCAGACCGCGCCGCAGACGTGCGTCCTCTCGACCTGCGAGCCGCTCGCCGAGCATGAAGACCTTCCGCAGCATCACACCACCTCCATGGCGGTAGCGGGCATGCCCGACTCGCCCAGCGACCAATCCAGCGCTTCGGTGTGGCTGCGCCAGAGACGTTGATACAGCGCACAGCGCGCAAGCAGCTCTTCGTGGGTTCCCTGGTCGTTCACCCGGCCGCCGTCGAGGACGACGATGTGGTCGGCGGTGGCGATGGTCGACAACCGGTGTGCGACGACGAGCACCGTCCGTCCCTCACACAGCTCGGAGAGCGCTTCCTGGATACGCGCCTCGTTTTCTTGATCGGCGAACGCCGTCGCCTCGTCGAGCAACAGCACCGGTGCGTCCTTGAGGATGGCGCGAGCAATGGACAGGCGTTGCTTCTCTCCGCCCGAGAGGCGTGCGCCGCGCTCACCGAGCAGCGTGTCGTACTTCCTGGGAAGCGCCTGGATGAAGTCGTACGCGCGTGCGGCGCGACAGGCGGCATCAATCTGCGCATCGGTGGCATCGGGCCGGGCGAGCCGAAGGTTCTCGCGAATGGTGCCGTGAAAGAGGAACACATCCTGGAAGACCATGGAGATGCGCGAGAGCAGTTCGTCGAGCGGGAGCGTACGCACGTCGACGCCACCGAGTTCGACCGCGCCATCCGTCGCCTCCCAGAGCCGAGGCACGAGCCGCACGAGCGTCGTCTTGCCCGCGCCCGACGGGCCGACCAGCGCCGTGACCTTGCCCGGTGGCGCCTCGAAGGAGACGCCGTGGAGGACCCGAGGTCCGCCGTCCTCATACTGGAAGCCGACACCGCGAAACGCGAGGCCATCGTGCGTGGGCCGCGCGGCGCTCGCGGGAGTCTCGAGGTCCGGCGCCGCGAGAATGGCCTGGATGCGTGCGTTACCCGCCTGGATCCGGTCAACGTTGCCCCATGCAAACATCAGCCGCATCATCGACATGAGGAGCTGTGGCCCGAGGATGAGGAAGAGCACCAGCGCCTCCAGCGAGAGCGAGCCGCGCGTATAGAGCCAGCCGCCCATGGGCACGAGGACGACCAGGCTCGAGCCGATGAGCGCGCCGAACGCGCCGTAACCACGACCGTTGGTGCGCATGAACCCCTCCATCCACGCGATTCCCTCTTCGATGGAGCGCGAGAGCGCGCCGAAACGCTGCGCGGAGAGGCCGAAGGTCTTGATGACGTGGATGCCTCGGAGGTACTCGAGCAGCGAGCTGTTCATCCGGCTCTGGACTTCGTCCCACTGCTGATGCGCCTTCCCGACATCGCGCATGGCGACGGCCATCGCAATGACGGCGAGCGGCGCCATCACGATGCTGGCGAGCGCCATGCGCCAGTCGACCCACAGGAGGGCGACCGCCGTCGCGAGGGGAACGACGAGCGCGGTGACCGCATCGGGGAAGTGATGGGCGACGAACGCCTCAATCTGGTTCACGTCGTCCATCAGCGTCTTCTTCAGCGCCCCAGCACCACGACGGCTGAAGAACGAGAGCGGAACGGCGCCCAGCTTCTTCGCGAGCCTCAGGCGCAGTGCATGAAGGATGTGGTACGCAGCCGTGTGCGCAAGCATGCTCGCGGCGGCAACGGAGACGTAGCGCAACCCGAGCGCGCCCGCGGCAACGAGGGCGAGGGAACGGACCGCCTCGAGGTCTGGTGGCGTTGCGAAGATGGCAGTGGCCATGCGCGCGACGACGAAGAACGGCACCAGCGCGAGGGCTGCCGCCAACGTCGAAGAGAGCGCGGCTCCAGCGACGAGCGACCCCTTCAGCCCGAGGAGTTCCCCGAGTCCCTTGAGCGAGCGTTCCTCGGCCCCTGCGGTGGGAAGGTCGGCGCTCATGACGGCCTCCCCTCCTGGCTCATGATGCAAGTCACTCGCATCATGCAGTCATGATGCGGCTTGTCCGTCCATGCCGGGCCTGTCAGTGCCCGCCGCGGGGCGCGTTCACTCGGTTCCATACCGCCGAGGAAACGCCGGGACCGGGCGTCGGTGATTGGATCTTTTTACCCGTAGACGGAGACGTGGTCGGTTCCCGTGACGCGCGCCGCGAGGAACTCGCTCGGGTTCGAGCCGGAGAGCGACCGGAACTCACGAAGGAAGTGGGCCTGGTCGAAGTAGCCATGCTCAGCGGCCAACGCGGCGCCCCTCAAGGTGCCGTGTTCGAGGTCCCGCAGCGCCGCTCGAAACCGGCGGACCCGCCAGAACGTCTTCGGGCTCAGTCCGACCTCCTCCCGAAACAGGGCCAGGAGGCGCTTCGGGGAGAGGCCCGTCCGGCGGTTGACCTCGGCGACCGACGTGAGGTCGGGTTCCTCGAACGCATCCAGCGCCACGCGAAGCGCGGCTCCCCGCTCGGAGGAGCGCCGCAGTCGCCGCAGGAGGTGTTCTTCGAGCAGTTGGACTCGCTCGAGCGGAGCGGAGGTCTCCATCATCCGTTCACGCAGTGCACGGGCCGGCGCGCCCCACAGCGCCTCTAGCGCGACGGTCTGCTCCGCGAGCGAGTGGGCGGGCACGCCGAAGAAGGGGTACGCACCACCCGGCTTGAATTGAACCCCGACAGTCGCGCCAAGCGCGGTACCGATGACCAGCGGGCTGCTTCGCGGACCGGACACGATGACACCCGGAGCGTCAGTGGCCTCGGTCGAGTGCTCGTCAGCATAGATACGTACCGGACTCTCTCCGAGATGGACGATGAGGTCCTGTGTGCCGGACGGCAGCACACGTTCTCGCGGCGCCTGCGCGACGTAGCTGTCGGTAACCCAGAAGGAGTCCACGAACGTGTCGAGCGGCGCCTTGGGGCGATAGAGCGAGTAGATCATGACGTGTGTTGGCAGCTCTTGCAGATGCCGAAGAGCTCGTGGACGTGTCCCGTGAGGCGAAAGCCAAGACGTTCCGAGACATCGCGCTGGAGCACTTCGAATGCCTCGAACTCGAACTCCACGACCTTCTTGCACGAGGTGCAGATGATGTGGTCGTGGTGGCCTCGCTCGAAGGCACGCTCGTAGCGCTGGCCCTGCCCGGCCGAGAGCAGGGACTCCTGAATCAGCCCAGCCTCCACGAGGAGCGGCAGCACGCGGTAGACCGTCGCGGCATGCGCCTCTGTCTCGCCTTTCGCGCGCACGACCGACAGCAGCTCCTCGGCGGTGAAGTGCCCCTCGTACTCGAGCGCCGCGCGCGCGACGGCGTCTCGAACCCCGGAGCGCTTGAGGCCCTTGGCACGAACGACGACGCGGAGCTGCTCCAGCGCCCGTCCGAGCCCGCGAGAGTCGATGGAAGGAGCGTGAACCCGGCGCATGTGCGCATCATGCGAGCGATTCGCATGGTACTCAAGGCCTGCCGGGGACGGGTAGGTCCCGCAGCGCTACGCTGGCCACACACCAGCCATCCCCTGCTCCGCTCCTGGTCGCGGAGCGGCCGTACCCACACGTGCGACGAGGCCTCGCTCCCTTGCAGGGCGAACGCCGCAGGTGGCAACATTCCTGGCCAAGGGCTTACAGGGGGAACCAATGGCTGTCTCAAGCAACTCACCTACTGGCTTCATTATCGCAGGGGCCGTCTTTTTCGGCGTGCTGGCCTTCATCATCATCGCGGGCCGGGCCGAACATGCCAGGAAGGTCCGCATCCGCACCCAGGGGAGGCGGGTCAAGGCGACGTTGAAGACGGTGGGGTCCGGCGGGCCTTACGTCAACGGCAAGCCAACCACCCGGATGACCTTCCTGGTCCATGAAGAGGGAGAAGGCGAAGACTGGCTGCTGGAGCAGAAGCGCAACCTCTCCAAGCCGGAGCTCTTCCACTTGCTCG
Organism: Pseudomyxococcus flavus; assembly: GCF_050038885.1. Lineage (NCBI taxonomy): Bacteria > Pseudomonadati > Myxococcota > Myxococcia > Myxococcales > Myxococcaceae > Pseudomyxococcus > Pseudomyxococcus flavus. The sequence goes on from NZ_CP143624.1 coordinate 1,849,543, forward strand.
TGCCAGGGACGGTGGTGGACGTGATGTATGACCCTGCGGCTCGCCAGAAGGATGTGCTGATTTTCCCGTTCGACGGCGACGCTTCGAGCTGACGCGTGCCTCATGGTGCAGGGCACCACCGAAGGCGCCGGGGCGGCCCCGTTTCAAGGTGCACGGCTGCATCGACAATGGGAGGGAAACCCCATGCACCTCTACCGGTCATCCCGGTCGCCTGTCCGTTCACTGCGCATGGGCCTCCTCGAAAGAGGGGGCTGGCAACATCATCAACGGTCTACCGAAGCGGGTGACACTCGCGGCGCGGGCACGCCCCGAGTGTCTCGTCACCCGGCGGCCGACCTCAGGTCCAGGTGCGCTGCTGGTTGCGAGCGTTCTTCTGGCGGAAGGCGTCCTCCAGGTCCACGCCAACGCGGTTGGCTATGGCCAGCAGGTAGTTGAAGACGTCCACCAGCTCCTCGCCAACCTGGGCGCGCGCCGCGTCGGTCGGTGTGCCGCGGCCCTCGTCGTAGAGCCTCTCGTGGCGGCGCACCGCCTTGAACACCTCGCCGACCTCCTCGCCCATGAGGAAGCAGTTGTGGACGAGGTCCAGCTTCAGCCAGCCGTGCAGGGCCTCCAGCTCGTGGATGTAGCGCTGGTAGTCCTTCATCGAAGCGCCAGGGGGAAGTTCAATCATCCCCTTGTCTTCAGTCACCGCCGGGCACGCGTCAACCTCGGACCGTGCGCGCCCCCCCGTCGCCGGACATCTGCGCCCCCATTCCTCCTCGAGCGCCGAGGCCCTGCCTGGCGCGTTGAGCAGCAGCCGGCGCACGGAGCCAGTGGGAGAGCAGATGCTCCCACTGGAGCTCAAGCGGACCGGCTTGCGAGCGGAGGACGCACGCGTGCGCTGCGACAGAGCGCGTCAGGCGTACGGAGCGGCACAAGAAGCTGCGGCCGGCGCGGCGCGAGCGGCACGCCATGCGAACACCTCTACATGCCTTCCACGGGTGGTAAGGCTCCGCGAGATGCCGTCGACACGCTGCGGCGTCAGCGATTCTCGAGGGGAGCGCTGGCCATCTCGCGTTCTTCGAGCAAAGCGCATGCGTCACAACTGTATCGACCACGAGACTGCAACAGCTCAGCATCCGCATCCGGGTCCGCGATAACTCAGACCCGGGTCAGACATTGTCTCTCGCGTGTCTTTCCTTACCCATCTTCCGCACGCCCGTGTCTCGTGGTCTTGCAAGGGTGCCGTGGCGACAGATTTCTCCTCCGGAGCGGGCGACAGGTGCCCTCCCGGCGCCACGGCACAGCTCCCCCACTGAGAAATGGAGTTCGTGATGAAGCACTCCCTCTTGAGCATGTTCGGGCTCACTGGCCTCATCTGCGCCGCGGGTGCCCCTTCCGCCGCCGAGGCCCAGGTCCCTTCCCCGTCCTGGGTACGCCAATTGGGCGCCAGCCTTGACGAGCAAGCCAACGCCGTGGCCGTCTCGGGTTCGAGCGTCTACGTGGTAGGGCAGACGTCCAGCCAGCTCGGTGCCGACCCGCAGGCCGGCGGCCAGGACGCCTTCGTTGCCCGGTACGACACCGCCGGCAACCTCCAGTGGGTCCGCCAGCTCGGCACCGCGCAGTTGGACCGCGCTACCGCCGCGGCCACCGATGCGGACGGCAACGTGTACGTGGCTGGCACCACCTTCGGGAGCCTCGACTTCTACACCAACGCAGGCGGCATCGATTACTTCATCGCCAAGTACGACGCCGCCGGCAACCGCCTGTGGCTGCGCCAGAACGGCACGCAGATGGATGACTTCGCCACCGGCCTCGCCATCGGCGTGGAGGATACCCTCTACTTCGCCGGCTACACCGGCGGCAGCTTCACCAGCGGCGGGAACCCCAACAACTACGACATCGTGGTCGCCCTCTACGATACCGCGGGCAACCCATACTGGCTCCAGCAGTACGGCACCGCCACGAGCGACATGGCGCGCGGCATCGCCGTCACGCCCGCCCACGAGGTCTACGTCGTCGGCAACACGTACGGCAGCCTCGATGGCACCACCACGCCGGTGAGCACCGACATCTTCCTGCTCAAGCTCAACATCCTCGGCGCTCAGCAGTGGGTCCGGCAGATCGACGCGGGCGACCTCGATGACGCCAAGAGCGTCGCCGTGGGCCCCGATGGCGGCGTCTACCTCGCCGGAGAGACGTTCGGCAGCCTCGACGGCAACACCAACAACGGCGTCGTCGACGTGCTGCTCGCCCGCTACGACAGCGCCGGCAACCGCCAGTGGAGCCGCATGCTCGGCGGCGCGCAGACCGACTATGCGTTCGGCGTCTCTGTCAGCGCGAACAACATCGTGCAGCTCGTGGGCTACACCACCGCCGAGCTCGACGGCAACCCACCCGCCGGCTCCTTCGATGCCTTCTTCACCCGCTACGACGCGCTCGGCACCAAGCTGGGCACCCGCACCCTGGGCACTCCGCTCTCTGACGTCGCGCGTGGCGTGGCCGTGGACGCCTCTGGCAACGCCTACGTGGCTGGCACCACGTTCGGGAGCCTCGGCGGCAACACCAGCGCCGGCGGCTACGACGCGTTCCTCGCGCGATTCTGATTCGAGGCGTCCCGTACGGGCCCGTCCCGGCCTGGCATTCCGGGCGGGCACCCACGCGCCCTTCGCGGTGGTCAGACGCGGAGGACGCTGCTGGGGCCCGGCGCTTTCACCAGCTCCACGGGAACCGCGCCCTCCCCTCAGCAGCGGCAGGCGAGAGGACTCCATTCAGCCCCTGCTTGCGAGACGAACGTCATCGCCCGCCGTGGGAGGGGTAGACCGGTGCCCCGGGCGTTGTCAGATTCCTGGGGAATCGCGTTCGAGGAGGACATCATGGCGCACCGCAGTCGGCTCGCTGGCTTCATCATCGATTGTGAAACCGGTGATGTGGACGCCGCGGCGACCTTCTGGAGTCAGGCCCTGGGGATGTCGCGGGGCGAGCCGTACACGGAGGACGGCGCCACCTACGTGGGCATGGCCAACGCGCCGGGCGGGCTGCACGTCGAGGTGCAGAAGGTGACGCATCCCTCCCGTGTCCACCTGGACATCGAGGCGGACGACCAGGACGCGGAGGCCGCGCGGCTGGAGGCCCTGGGGGCCCGGCGCATCGGCTGGGTGAAGCGCTGGTGGGTCATGGAGGCGCCCACGGGCCACCGCTTCTGCATCGTGAAGATGAAGAATCCGGACGAGGGGACACCGCCGTCGCTCTGGAAGTGAGGCGAGCCCTCGCGGCGTTCTCCAGGCAGCGTCGAGATGCGCCCGAAGGTGCCTGAGTCCTTGTTGAGGCGGTCCGCCGTCACCCCACAATCGCCCAGCCGCTGGCCATGGCAGGTGCGCGTTCAGGCGAAATCGCGCGAGCGTCCCTCGGCGCCGAAGCCCGCCGCATGCCTTCCCGGTGAGCGCCTGCTCCAGGCACGCCGCCACACGCCGAGTCCGTAGGGCTTCAATGGCCCTCGATGCCGCCACCGCGGCTGACGGGGTGTTGCGCCACGAGCAGTCGCGCTGCCCCGGAGGCCCAGCCCTGCCCCCTTGGTGGCTGGGCCGCCTGGGCCGGCCCAGGCCAGTGGCCGTCCCGCGGCAAGCGGATTCACTCCGGTTCGGTGCAGTTGTTGATCCCCTGCGGGTACAGTGCGCGCCATGAATGGCTCCTGGAAGCGCAACACGGCCCTGTTCCTGGGCAGTCAGGCCTTGTCGCTGCTCGGCTCCTCCCTGGTGCAGTACGCGCTGCTGTGGCAGGTGACCTTGCAGACACGCTCGAGTGTCATGATGACGCTCTACATCGTGGCCGGCTTCCTGCCCACGTTCCTCCTCTCGCCCTTCGCGGGCGTCTGGGCCGACCGGTACGACCGCCGCAAGCTCATCGCCCTCTCCGATGCGATGATTGCGCTGGTGACCCTGGCGCTGGCCGTGGTGTTCACGCTGCGCGGCACGGAGCTGTGGCTCTTCTTCCTGGCCGCGGCGGTCCGCTCCGTGGGGACGGCCGTTCAACAGCCGGCGGTGGGCGCGCTGCTGCCGCAGCTGGTGCCCGAGGACCAGCTGATGCGCGTCAACGGCATCCAGGGCACCCTCCTCTCGGTCAACATGCTGGGGGCGCCTGCACTCGCCGGCTTCCTCATGTCCGTGGCCCCCCTGCAGGTGCTCTTCTACATCGATGTGGTGACAGCGGCCCTGGCCATCACCCTGGTGATCTTCTTCGTCCGGGTCGAGGCGCGTCCCCGCGCGCCGGAGCAGGAGGGAGCCTCGCAGCTGAAGGAAATCCGCGACGGCTTCCGGTACATCCGCGGCCACACGCACCTGGTGCCATTCTTCGGCTACCTGGGATTCATCATGGTCCTCATCACTCCAGCCGCGTTCCTCACGCCGCTGCAGACGGCGCGAAGCTTCGGGGACGAGGTGTGGCGGTTGACGGCCCTCGAGATGGTCTTCTCAGTGGGCATGATGGTGGGGGGCGCAGCACTCGCATCGTGGGGCGGCTTCCAGAGCCGCATGCGTACGATGGTCGTATCCAACCTCATCATGGGCGCATGTACCGTGGCGCTGGGCGTGGTGCCCCACTTCGGAGTGTACCTGGCGGCCATGGGGCTCTTCGGCGTGGCGATGCCGCTCTACCACACGCCCGCCACGGTGATGCTCCAAGAGCGCGTGGAGCCGACCTACCTGGGCCGTGTCTTGAGCGTGATGACCATGCTCTCCACGGCCCTGATGCCAATGGCCATGCTCCTCTTCGGGCCCCTGGCAGAAATGGTCTCCATCGAGCGGCTCCTGCAAGTCACCGGCATGCTGATGGTCTTCTTCGGGCTGCTTACCTCGCTACATCGCCGGCTGATGTCCTTCGGCGAGCCCAAACAGACCCCGGCGGAGTCCCAGGAACTGGCCGGCTGAGGGCACGAGCAGTCCCCAGTGCGCCGGTCCATTGGCGACTGGCGTCGCTGGCGAGGCGTAGCCCAGCTGCGGCTTCGCACACCAGCCCACCTCCCCTCGATCCTCGTGGCCGCGGCTGCGGCTCACATGTGGGCACGCCGAAGCACCTGACGCCTGTGTTCCCGCCAGGCGCGGGCCCAGGGCCGCGCTCAGCCCCCGGCCGCGAAACAGCCATGGAGCGATGACGACGCCCAGGATTCGCACCCGGCCCCTGGACACGTCATGAACCCTGAATCCGCGACATCGGCGCCCCGACACCACGTCTTCAGGGCTCACTTGCGCACTCGCCCGTTGGGACATGAATCCCCATCGATGGTGACTCCTCCGGGCTCAACGGGTGAGCACGCGGCGCGGACGTCAGCCCCGCCTACGGACACGGCGCGGGAGAACAGTACGGTTGGCCGGGCATTCGCGAGCAGCAGTTGAAGCGGTCATTGCAGTAGACGGTGACGTCGCCATCCGAGCAGGCATAGACGCCCTGCTCCTGCGACTGCATCGGTTCCTCGGCAGGCGACTCAGCGTCCATCTCGCCACCACATCCCATCCACAGCAGCGATGCAGCCAGCAATACCCCTTTGACGAGCGACTGCATTTGCACAAAGCCTCCTCATTTGGCCGCCTGGATGGACGGCCCTGCGATGATAGCATCGTGCAATGAATTTCCCGCTTCGCCCCTATTGCCCTGGCACGTTGGACGGAGCCGAGACGATGACTGAGTTCAACGTTCCACGAGCGGCGTTCCGCCCCCCCGAAGCGCGACCACCTCGACCCCTTCGGGTGCCGCCACCACGCGAGCGACAGCATCCAGCGTGGACTTCTCCAGAGGATGGCCTGATGGTCACGAGGTGGGCAGGCTTTTGCTGGTGCGGGAGCGCGCCTGCTACTGCTACGCCTGCCGCGCGCCCTCACGCCCTTGCGCGAGCAAGGTCCCTCTATCCTCCAGCAGACACAGCACCTGGTGACGCTCCACCCTCGGAAACCACGCCACCTCTACGCGTGGGCCGCGGCAACGCCTCGAAGCGCACGCTGCCCTCGCCAGCACGATGTGAGGTAGAAAGCTTCGAGGACGATACGCCATGCCCCCCGCGCGCCCCGCCGCCATCACCACCTGGCGCCCCCCGGGATTCCCGGACGTCATGGTCTCACGTGTCGAGGAGGACACCCGCCTTTGGGTGGGCCACTCCACCGCGTATGTCATCACCGTGACGTACGCCGGAGCCTTCGACTTCTGGTACCGCGGGCAGGTCCGCACCCAGGTCGCGGGGCCGCGCCTCAAGCTCAAGGAGCCCGGCGAGGTCCACCGTGACGAACGGGTCCACGCGCCCGTCACCGCCCAGTCGGTCGCCTTCTCCCCGTCCCTGGTGGAAGGCGCGGCACGTCAGCTCGGGCGCGCCGCCATGCCCCACCTGCGCGAGGCGCTGAGCCACGGCCAGGGCCGCACGGAGGCCACGGCGCTCGCGCTCCATGCCGCGCTGACAGCACGAGAGGCGGACGCGTTGGAACTGGACAGCCGCATCACCGAGGTGCTCGGCGCGCTGCTCACCGAGTACGCGGAGCCTCCCGCCCCGCGGAACGTCCCCCCTCACCGCCCTGCGGTGCTGCGTGCGCGGGACTACTTGAGGGCGTGCTTCACCCGGAACGTGGGACTGGACGCGCTCGCGACAGCGGTGGGCCTCAACAAATTCCACCTGCTGCGCCTGTTCCGCGCGGAGCTGGGGCTGCCGCCGCATGAATACGTCACCCACCTGCGCGTGGCGCGAGCCCGAACGCTGCTGGCCCAGGGCATGCCCGCAGCGGAGGTGGCCACCGAGGTCGGGCTGTGCGACCAGAGTCAGCTCAACCGCCACTTCCGGCGCATCGCCGGGCTGACACCGGGACAATTCGTCCGCGCGCTGCGTCCGCGTCAATAACGCCCAAGCCCGGGGGCCCGCCGTGCCCCTATTCCTCGTCCTCCGGCCGCGGCCCCGGTGGCCTGCCCTTCCACGAGGAATCGATGACGCGCGTCCTTCGCCCCTTCGCTCCGCTTCTGCTGGCGACACATCTGCTGGGCGCCTGCGCCCTCTTCGGGCCCATGCCCACCACACCCACCGCTGCCCAGCAAGTCCAGGCCACGCCCTCAAACCGTCATGAGCCTTCCGCGCCCCTCCGGGTGACGTGGCTAGGACATGCCGCATTCGAGGTCGTCTCCCCAGGCGGCACGCGGCTGCTCATCGACCCCTGGGTGAAGGAAAATCCAAAGACACCCGCCGCCTGGAAGGAGCCGTCTCGCTACGCGACGGAGAAGCCGGCCGCCATCCTCGTGACACACGCCCACGGAGACCACGCGAGCGACGTTCCGGAGCTGGCGCAGATCACGGGCTCGCTCATCGTCAGCACCGGCGAGCACCTGCGCGCGATGAAGATTCCGGAGGAGCAACAGCACAGCGTCAACGTAGGCGGGGGCTTTCATGTGGGCGACGTGCGCGTCGACGCTGTGCCCGCGATGCATTCGACGGACCCCGGTGGACGGCCGCTCGGGTACGTCCTCACGTTCGCGGACGGGCGCTCGCTCTACCACACGGGTGACACGTGGATGTTTGGCGACATGTCACTCATCCAGGAGCTGTTCCACCCAGACATCGTTCTGCTCGCAGTCGGTGGTGGACGGTGGGCGCTGGACCCACGCACGGCGGCGCTCGCCATCCGCAAGTACTTCCGGCCCTCCATCATCGTCCCCATGCACTATGGAACCTTCGAACCGCTCGCGGAGGAGCCCGAGGTGCGCGCCGCGTTCCCCGATGACGCCCGCGTGCGCATCCTCACCCCGGGCCAACCCGCCGCGCTCTGAGCACACAGCTCAGCGTGGTGCTGGAGCGCGCTTCACCCCAAGCTCGCGCCTGAGAATTTGACCGAGCGGCCGTTCCCCGTGCGCGCGCCGCGGCTCCGCCGCGCACCGTACTCCCGCGTCACGTCCGTCAGCAGCGCGTCCTTGCTCCCGAAGGAAGGTTTCCCTCAGGGCCCGCCCTGAATGCACCACCGCCCGGCTCACGTGAGAAGCCGGGCAGTAGCGGGGAGGATTAGAGGCCGTCGTGGTAGCAGAAACCGTAGCCGCGGTCGAAGCCGCCACCGGCGAGCGCGTAGCCGACGTAACCCAGCTCATCGCCCGGGCCACACTCGGAGCGGGCGCGGTGGTAGGGGTAGCACTCGCCCTTGCCGTCGCGGTTCAGGTCGACACACACACCGCGCGCGCCCTCGGTGCCGCAGAACTCAGCGAACTCCAGGTTGCAGGTCTCGCCAATCAACGCGGGGTCGAACGCGAAGCCGGACTGTTCGAGGACGGGCTGCTCGACGCACAGGCCGTACACGCCACAGATGGTGCCGGAGGGACAGCCGGGGTTGGGTGCCATGAAGTCACACGTCTTGAGGCACTGGGCGTTCTCCGACAGCAGGTCGGTGCAGGCGAAGCCCTGCTCGCAATCCGTCGAGGCCAGTTCGTGCTCGCTCGCCGCCTCGGTCTTCGTGCAGGCCTCTCCCTGGACCTTGGTCCCCAGCGCGCGCTCCAGCGTGCCGTCGGAGGCTGCGTAGTCATCCGGGACGCAGGTGGTGTCCGGCAGGTTCGCCGTCAACGAGCCCTGGCGAGGGTCGCACCCACCCTGGCGCACGGTGTTCCACGTCGCGAAGCGAATCCACCGGCACTCGCCCCCCGGAACCACCGCGCTGCCCCAGTACGGCGCGTTGAGGGGCGGGGCATCCACCGATTCGCGCAGCGTCACATTGGCCAGCGCGCCAATGGTCTGCTGCGGAGACACCTTCACCGCGAGCAGGAGCGTTCCCGCGTCGGCGACGAAGAACTTCTCCATGGGTGAGCCCTCGTCCTGATAGCCGAAGACGCAGCGATCACAGGCGAAGGTGTTGCCTCCGCCCACGGACAGGTCATACAGGCCGGGCGCCGTGTTCACGTCGAGGCGGATGCGCGCGGGGTCCGCGAACGCCGGGTCACCCAAGCTGTTGAAGGTGCCGCGGTACGTCGGCTGCGGCGAGTACATCGCTGGCGTCAGCCCGATGCCGTTGGCCAGCTCCCCCATCGTGATTTCGGTACAGCCCTCGGGAGGTTGGAGCTTCTGCGCCTGCGCCTCCACGGCCTTGATGGCTTCCTGTTCGGGCGCCGGCTCCTGTGTCTCCTGGCCACAGCCAACCAGACCTGCCAGCAGCACCGCGCTCCACTGCATTCCCTTCACGTTCGCTGCCTTATGAAGCGGGAACGACATGTCGTGTCTCCGATTCCTCTCAGACGATGTCTGAGTTGCTTTGCCCGGACGCGCCGGGACCTGGTGAACGCTGATTCACGTGATGGAGGTGAAGCAGCGCCCCGGCCGTCGACTGGCGAGATGGAGGTTCGAGATGCAGCGATGTCGGCCTGCGCAGCAGATTAGCGAAATCCAACTGAGAATATCGCTCTCAGAATCCGCTAATTCACAACCATGTCAGACTTGAAGGAAGTGGGCCGGTGCAATGGAGCTGAAAAGAGCCGCTGAAGGGCGACGCACGCGCCATGCGCCGGGACGGCAGGTTTGGAAATGGGGACAGTGCCGAGTCGAATGGTGTATCGCGCCATGGCGCGCCCCAAGCCAGTCCGGCCCCACGATGCGCCGACTCCACCTCACGTGTCTTTCACCGCCGCAGCTTCTCGTTGTCGGAACGCACCGGGCGTCACGCCCACGCTTCGCTTGAAGGCCTTGCCGAAGGAGCTCTCCGTCTCGTAGCCCACGGCGCGCGCCACCTCCGCCATCGACCGGTGCCGCTCCCGCATCAAGCCCATGGCGCGATGCATCCGCCACCGGGTGAGGTACGCCAGCGGCGCTTCTCCCACCAGGGAGCGGAAGCGTTCCGCGAACACGGAGCGGGACATGCTTGCGATTCGAGCAAGTCCCTCCAACGTCCACGGTGCTTCGGGCTTCTCGTGCATTCGCTGCAACACCGCGCCGATGCGCGGGTCCACCAGCGCGCGTAGCCAGCCGTTCTCCCCGGAGGACGACGCCATGTGCGCTCGGAGTGCCTGCACGAAGAGCACGTCGGCGAGCCGGCCAACCACCGTCTCGTAGCCTGGCTGCTTCGCCTCGATTTCGGATGCCACGAATCGCAGCGTGGACTCCAGCCAGCGTGGCGTCGACTCCGCGTCGCCCTTCACGTGCAGCAGCGTGGGCAGGTGCCTGATGAGCGGGCTGTGCGTCTCTCCCTCGAACGTGAATGAGCCCACCACCAGCGTCACCGCGGCGCCCCCTCCGCCATAGTGGAGAAGGCCTCCACAGCGCATGTGGCCGCGCGTCGCGTACACCTCCGAGATGGGGAGCGCCCGTGTGCCCTTCCTGTCTCGGAGCACGAAGCGCACACCCGCGGGGATGAACACGAAGTCCCCTCCCGCCAGGGACAGCTCCTGGTCATCCGTGGACAGCAGACAGCTGCCTCGCATCACCGCGTAGAAGAGCGGGAACGGACACCCGTCGACACGCATGCCCCACGGCGCGGTCATCTCGTAGCGGGCGTCCACGCGGCTTCGCAGCCGCACGCCACGCAGCGCATCCGCGAGGACGTCCATCCCCGGCGGCTGGGTTCCGGACGATTGGACGAGAGAAACGGACTTCTGGCGCATGTTCGTCCTTTCCACGAGGACTATAGGTCCAGGCGCATCCTCACTGGGGAGACACAGCGCCATGAAGGCCATCCAATTGCGCGAGTTCGGCAGCCCCGAACAACTCCGTCTCGAAGAAGTGCCCGTGCCGACGCCGGGCGACCACGAAGTCCGCATTCGGGTCCATGCCGCCGGGCTCAACTTCACAGACCTGGGTCAGCGGGAGGGACGGCTGCTCGGCACGCCTCCGCTGCCCTTCATTCCGGGGCTGGAGGCAGCGGGCGTCATCGACGCGGTGGGCGGTTCGGTCCAGGGTCTCGCGCCGGGGATGCGAGTCGTCGCGCTCCTCCCCAACCAGGGAGCCTTCGCGGAGTACGCACTCGCGCCCGCGTCGGCGCTGCTACCGATCCCAGCGGCCGTGTCCTTCGAACAAGCGGTGGCGCTGCCCGCGCAGGCTCCCACGGCCCTGCTCGGTTTGCGCGTGGGCGCTCGTCTCCAGGCAGGGGAGTCCGTCTTCATCCCCTCCGCCGCGGGCGGGGTGGGCACATTGCTCGTGCAGCTCGCCAGGAAGCGAAGGGCGGCGCGGGTCATCGGCGGCGCGAGCAGTGAGCCCAAGCGTGCCCTCGCGACACGGCTCGGCGCGGACGCGACCGTGGACACCACGCAGCCGGACTGGCCCGCGCGAGTCCGGGAGGCCACGGGTGGACTTGGAGCGGATGTCGTCTTCGTCTCCGGAGGGGCCGAGGCTGGTGCGCGTGGCCTCCAAGCCCTCGCGGCCCGGGGCCGGCTGGTGCTCTTCGGCGCGGAGAGCATGTTCGACTCCCAGTGGAACCGCGAGCAGATGATGGGACTGGTCGCCCAGAACCAGTCCATCGTCGGCTTCGCCACCTTCACACTCCCCTTGGAGGAACGTCAGGCGGCGCTGCGCGAGGCGCTCTCCCTCGTCGAGGTTGGCACCCTCCAGGTCGTCGTCGGGCAGACCTTCCCCCTGGCGGACGTGGCACGAGCCCATCAAGCCCTGGCGGCGAGGGCGACCACCGGCAAGGTCATCATCCGCGTTGCCAGCCATTGAGGGACTGTGGATGTTCGGCGCACCCGTAATGCCTGGAGTCAATCCGCCGCCCGTCACCACTGCGGGCTCGAACGGGACGGTGGCGGCCACCGGCTCCAACACCTTCGTCGTGGGACGGACAGGCAGCCCGGCGGGCGCTGGTGCATCCGCCCGTTCGGACGCGAGGGCGGGTCTCTCATCCGCTTGCTCACTCCAACCCCACCCGGCATGTGACGGGGAATGGCCTGTACAGCTTCGCCCTCCTGCCAGAGGGGAGAGACGGCACGGACTCGCGTCGACCCGGCACCCCACGTATGGCTTTGCCCCGGAGTTGCGGCTGCGAATGCGAGAGACGGACCGCTGGGGACGCATGTACGGCGGCGTCCATCGGTGGCGACCTCGTCGTGGATGCGCAGGGCAACATGGTGACGTCGGGCAAGTTCAGCCATGAGACGGACCCGGGCGACAGCCCCCTGAATCCCTACCAGGCTGGCCAGGAGTGCACCTACGTGGCCAGCTACGGGCCCGACGGCAGCCACCGTTGGTCTCGAGCCGTGGGAGACGGACTGTCGCCGACGCTGCTGGGCCTGAACCCTTGGGTGAGGTGTTCTTCCTTGGCCTCCTCGAGGAGCTGGAGGTCATCCGCGTGGCTCAGACGGAGGACCCCTCTGAAGATGGGGGATTCGCCCTCCTCGTGAGGCTGTCGCCCTGAAGCCCACCCTGTCCTCCGGGATGGGGGCCTACATCCCGAACCAGTCGTCCCCCGACATGAGATTCAGGACATGGGCGGCAACAGGCTCCACCACCTCCTTGTGGCTGCGGGATGGGAGGGACTCCCGCACGAACGTGGAGCGAAGTACGGTTACGGGAGGCGCGGAGCGGCTGCCCACGCCCGCGAAGCAAGCCCGGCCCCCTCAGGAGAAATGCGGTGGCTGCGGGACGCGCTGTGGCCTCCTTTGCGCACCGCTCAGAGGCAGTACGATGTCGGGTAATAACACTCGGACACGTTCGTCGAGTACCAGGTCCCGTAGATGCAAATCTGCTGACGGCGTCGGGTGGCGGTCTGCGTGCAACACCCATCCCGCACCCATTGGGTCGAGTTATGGGAACAGGCGGCCGCCGTCACGGTGCCCTCCTCGGCCTGGGGCGGAACAGCCTCCCCGGAGTATGGCGCGAGCTCGGGTGACACCTCCGCCCCTGGCATCTCCCCCTCAGCACCGCATCCAGCGACCAGCGCACTGACTCCCACGAGCATGGCCAGCATGGGCATGGAATGGAATCTCAAGAGGCTGCTCCTTTCGCATTTGGCATTGCGAGGCTTAGCGTGCCCCCCATCTGGATGCGAGGGTGAATGCACAGACGGTGCTCGCCCCTGGACACTCTTCCCGGAGTGGAAACATCCACGGCCACGGTGGCATGGCCTCTCCGTCTGGCTTTTTCGGGAATCATGACTGGCGGGTCGCGCTTCTCCCGCGCGCAGGTCACTCATGGGGCAGTGGGAACGTCCACCTCGCCGCGGGCAAAGAGGAAGGGCCTCCCGCCCGCGAAGTGGTCGTGCTGGGGGACTTCAATGCTTCCACGCAGAACGAGCACGGCATGCCATCGCCCGGGGGGCACCGCCCCCCGGACGGCAATGGGGCTGGAGCTTCAACATCTCCCCCGCCTGCGCTCGGACGCGGCCTCTGCGTCCGTCGGCTTCATGCCGGCTGCGGGCCCGTCCGCCGTGGGCCTCCCACACCGCGCTCCATTCTCCGCGAGTCCTCCAGCCTCCGCCGGTTGGCGCCGAGCAAATCACTGCGGGTGAGGATGCCCACGACGCGCGTGGGCGCGTCGCGGTGCACCACCGGCAGCCGGCCCACGCCCTCCTCCACCATCAGGTCCGCCGCCTCGCGCAGCGAGCTGTCCGCGTACGCCACCGCCGGAGGACGCTTCACCAGCTCGCGCACGCGCCGGCCCGTGGCGTCGCGGCCGTCCAGCAGGTCGCGGCGGGTGACGACACCGACGAGCACCCCGCCAGCCACCACCGGGAAGCCCTGGTGCGTGGTGCCCGCCGAACCGGAGGCGAGCCACGCGCGCACCTCTTCCAGCGGCCGGTCCGCCTCCAGCGACACCACGGGCCTGAGCCCCACGTCGCGCACCAGCGCCTGTCCCAGCGCATCCACGCCGTACTCGGTGAGGACGCGCCCGCCGCGCCGGGCCAGCTTCTCCGTCATGATGGAGTGGCGCATCATCAGCGCGGACACGAGATACGCCGCCGCACAGCCGCCCAGCAGCGGCAGCAGCCCCATGGGCTGGCGCGTCGTCTCGAAGGCGAACACGACCGAGGCCAACAGCGCACGGGACGCCCCCGCGAAGATGGCCGCCATGCCCACCAGCGCCGCCACGCGCACGTCCACGCCCAGCCCCGGCGCCAGGTGCGTGGCCAGCAGCCCCAATCCGGAGCCCAGGCCACCGCCCAGCGTGAAGAGTGGCGCCAGCGTGCCGCCCGAGGTGCCGCTGCCCAGCGCCACCGACCAGGAGATGAACTTCATCGCGCAGAAGAACAGCATCGCCGTGCCCACGAAGCGGCCGGAGAGGATGTCCTCGATGTTGATGTAGCCCACGCCCAGCGTGCGAGGGGAGAAATAGCCCACCACGCCCACCACCACCGCGCCCAGCGCTGGCCACCACATCCAGTGCAGCGGCAGCTTCTCGAAGGCGTCCTCAATGGCATACACCGCGCGGGTGACCAGCATGGAGGCCACGCCCACCGCCGCGCCCAGCACCACGTAGAAGGCGAGCGCGGCGCCGCTCGGGGGCAGGAGGTCCGGCATGGCGAACGCGGGCGCGCCCCCCACGAAGGCCATGCGCACGCCCGTCGCGGTGGCGGTGGCCAGCGCCACGGGGATGACGGAGCGGGGCCTGTACTCGAACAGGAGCAACTCCACCGCGAGCAGCACCGCGGACACCGGCGCGCCGAATGTCGCCGCCATGCCCGCCGCCGCGCCCGCGGCCAGCAGGGCCTTGCGCTCGTCCGCGGTGACGTGGAGCAACTGCCCCACCAGCGAGCCCAGCGCGCCGCCCGTGGCGATGATGGGCCCCTCCGCGCCGAAGGGGCCGCCGGTGCCGATGGCCACCGCCGACGACAGCGGCTTGAGGAACGTCATGCGCGGCGGGATGCGGCTCTGATTGTAGAGCACGTTCTCCATCGCCTCGGGGATGCCGTGCCCGCGGATGGCGCGCGAGCCATAGCGCGCCATGAAGCCGACGATGATGGCGCCCACCACCGGCACCACGATGACCCACGGGCCCAACGTGTTGTCCGCCGGGGACACCGGCGCGGTGCTGAAGCGGCCGAAGAAGGCGATGTTGGTGATGAGCTCGATGAGCGAGCCCAGCGCCTGCGCCACCAGCCCCGCGGCCAGCGCCAGCACCACGGCGATGGCGCTGATGAACACCACGCGCCGGTCCACCGACTCCATTGCGCGCGGCGTGCGCACGCCCGCGAGCGCCGGCCCCATCGACGGGGCCACCGGCAACGTCTCCCGCGCCTCGGGGCCGCTGCCCTGGCCCTCCTCGACGCGCTCCACTTCAGGCCGCTCCATCCACCTTCTCCTTGCGCCGCCCGCGCGGCTTCGTCTCTTCCTCGAAGAAGAGCGGCGGCGAGTCGCCGTCCAGCCCCAGCTCCGACACCAGCGCGGACAGTCCGCGCGCCAATCCCTCGCGTACGCCCGGCTTCAGCCTCCGCAGCCCGGCGATGAGCTGGGCCTGGGCCATGGGCGGCGCCTCGCGCAACAACGCCCGGCCCGCTGGCGCCAGCGACACCTCCACCCGGCGGCCGTCCTCCGGCGAGGGCCGGCGCGTGACGAGCCCCCGTTCGATGAGGCGCGCCACCACCGCCGACACGCTGCTCTGGTGCGTGAGGGTCTGCTCGGCCAGGGTGTTGATGGAGCAGGGGCCGGCCTCCGCCAGCCGCTGCAGCACGAAGAGCTGCGCGCCGCTGATACCCACCAACCGCTCGGACGCTCGGGCCGAAACGCGCAGGAGGCGCACCAGACGGCGGATGCCGTCCATCACCTCTCGCACCTCGCCCTGCTCCGCACCTGCGACCTGATTTATATGGGAGCCCATGTAACTTGAGCGGAAGGTACGCGCGGGGTGTGCCGGCCGCAATCAAAACGCGTGGTGCCGGCCAGGCGGACAGGCGCCTGGACTTCCCGCGTGAATCACTCGGCCTGATGGGGGCGTAGGCTCCCGCGAGCGGATGCCAGGCAGTGGAGCGCCAGACAGTCGACAAACCCCACTCACTGCGGGCCACCGCCGCGGTCCTTTGGAAGCACGCCCCCGGATGCCCCCTGACCATGCGTGAGCCCATGGCAATGACGACGTGGCTCTGCTCGTCCACCCGTTCGTGAAGGCTGACGCTTTCGCGAATGATGTTCGCCCCGGGGTACGCGCACGCGAAGCGCGCACGGGACCCGCTGCTCGCGGCGCTGCATCGGTGGGGCTGGCGGCGCACGATGGGCGGGTGCGCGCTCCTCCACGAGGGGCTCGGGCGCATGCACACGCTGGAAACGAGCGTGACTGCGCGGCGGACTGCGGACGGCCTCCCCAATGTCACCGGGCTTGCGCCTATACCGACCATACGGTATGCCGCCTCCATATGCCCCGCCCGCCGAAACGCGCGCCTGAACGAGGCGATGCGAGGACCCGACTCCTCGAGGCCGCTCGCGAGACGATTCGCACCAAGGGCTTCACCGCGACCTCGGTCGACGAGCTCTGTCAAAGCGCCGAGGTGACGAAGGGCTCGTTCTTCCATCACTTCAAGAGCAAGGAAGCGCTCGGCGTGGCAGCCGCGGAGCACTGGGCCGAGACGACGAGCGCCCTCTTCGCGGGCGCGCCCTACCACGCCCCCAGCGACCCACTCGAGCGGGTCCTGGCCTACGTGGCCTTCCGCAAGTCATTGATCGCGGGAGACCTGGCTGAGTTCACCTGCCTGGTGGGCACGATGGTGCAGGAGGTCTACGCGAGCTCGCCGGACATCCGCGATGCCTGCGGCGCGAGCATCCTCCGCCATGCCGAAACGCTCGAGGCGGATATTGGCGCCGCCATGAAGAAGCGGCGCATCGCAGGGGGCTGGACGGCCAAGAGCCTGGCGCGTCACACCCAGGCGGTCATTCAAGGCGCCTTCGTTCTGGCCAAGGCGGGGAACGATCCCGCCCTGGCACGCGAAAGCCTCGATCACCTCGACCGGTACATCCGCCTCCTCTTCGGCTGCCCCCTCAAGGAGAAATCACAGCCATGACACAGCCCTCTCAGCTTCACTGCGCCTGCGGACAGGTCCATCTCCAGGTGGAGGGCGCCCCCATCGTCAGCGCTGAGTGCTGCTGCACCAGCTGCCGTACGGCAGGCACCCGGCTGCAGTCCCTCCCCTTGGCCCGACAGGTCCTGGGAACGAATGGCACCACGCGCTTCGTGCTCTACCGCAAGGACCGTGTCCGCTTCCTGGAGGGCACCGGCCAGCTCAAGGAGTTCCGCCTCACGCCTGAGGCGAAGACCCGCCGGGTCGTCGCCTCCTGCTGCAACACGCCCATCTTCCTCGAGTTCGAGAGTGGCCACTGGCTCAGTCTCTATGGAAGCCTCTGGCCCACGGGGACGCTGCCCCGGCTCGAGATGCGAACCATGACAGGCGACCTTCCGGCCGGCGTGGTGCTGTCCGACGATGTCCCGAACTACAAGACGCACTCGGGGTTCTTCTTCGTCAAGCTGCTCGGTGCGTGGCTCAGGATGGGATTCCGCAGCCCGAAGCTCACCTTCATCAACGGAGCGCTCCAGGCCTGACGCTGAGGGCATGCTCGCGGTTGAGCACGCGCCCTCGGAAAACAACCTTGATGCTCGCCGCTATCGCTTGTTGACGAGATAGCGCAGGGCCGAGATGAGGCCGGAGAAGCGGAACGAGGGGTCGATGTACCGCTCGATGACGTAGAAGGCGAAGTAGTAGGCGCGACAGAACGCCCAGATGGCGAGGCCGAGCAGGAGCAGGATGCGCCAGTCAGGCAGCTGCATGAGGATGAGCGCCGACGCTACCAGGCCGATACCAACGAAGAGGAGCGCCTTCACCCACATCCATCCGTGCGATTGCAGGTCCCGCATGCGCGAAACCTACACCGCGTCGGAGCACTCGGGCAGGGGCAGGAGCAACACATGCGCAGCTCCATCTCTCGGCCCTCCAACAGGCGAGGTGCTGAACCTGGCGCAGCCCCTCCCCACAATGCGCTGCCCACGCGCGTGAAGCGCCGCTCCTGGAGCACGCGCAGCGAGGCCTCGCTATGCTTCTGGAAAGGGCCGCGCGTCGCTTCACACAACCGGCCGGCACGAGGACAGCGAATGGACGATGATCGCTCCGAAGGCTGGGAAGAGATCGCCGATCGATTCATCGCCGCACGCTCACGAATCGGCGCCGACCTCGTCCAGGACTGGGCCAGGCGCCACCTGCGCGCGGGCGACGTGGTGCTGGACATTGGCTGCGGCTCTGGCGTGCCAATCGCCGAGGTGCTGCTCGCGGCGGGATTTCGCGTCTTCGGCGTCGACGCCTCCCCCACGCTCGTCGCGGCCTTCCGCCGGCGCTTTCCCGCGGCGGAGGCGGCGTGCGAGGCAGCGCAGGACAGCGTGTTCTTCGGCCGCCGGTTCGATGCGGCCGTGGCGATCGGCCTCATCTTCCTGCTGAGGCCCGAGGCTCAGCGTGCCGTCATCGCCCGCACGGCACGCGCTCTCGCGCCGGGCGGCCACTTCCTCTTCACCGCCCCGCGCCAGGCCTGCGGCTGGACCGACACGCTGACCAACAGGCCCTCGCACTCGCTTGGCCTCGATGCCTATCGCGAGCTGCTCGACCAGTCCGGCCTGCGCCTCGTCGCCACCTATGCCGATGAAGGGGACAATCATTACCTTCACGCAACGCGCGCCCCCGGCTGATTGCCGGCAGATGTCCCGGAACGGCAGCTAGAACTTTTGCGAGGGCTGAGCGCGCCCCCCCTCGCGCGGGAGCATGCAAGCTCGCCTCCTCCGGTTCGACGCCTTCACCTCGCAACGCCGCGCCGGCAACCCGGCCGCCGTGCTGCTTCTGGGAGCTCGCCCAGGGAGGCGCGCGGGTGCTTGCGGGTGGGCGGCTCACACGGACGGTGAGGACGCAGCCGCCACCGGCGCCCCCCACCCATGGAGGAGCGCCGGACGGCCGGAGCTGCTACTGCGGATCCCACCCCGCGTTCACCGTCATCTGGTCCAGCGCACGCACGGTGACGTAGGGGACGAAGCCCGCCGCGCGCGAGCGGGTATAGGCGTCCGCGACGTGAGCGGCCTGGGTGGCGTAGTCGGTGGAGAGCACCAGCTTGCCGGCCGCGCGGACCCGGGCGGCGTTCGTCCGGTTCTCCTCGCACCAGCCTTCGTCGCAGGGGTTGTCGTCGGACCAGTACATGTCCTCCATGCCCAGCCCGTCGATGGCGGGCAGGTAGGCGGGGTCATCCACCAGCTCCGGGGAGTTCTGCGGCATCACCTTGAAGGCCGGGTTGCGTGCCTTGGCGTACTGGCTGATGCGCTCGATGAGGGCCACCATCTTCCGCGCGAGGTCGGCGCGATTGGTTCCCGCGGAGTTCGCGGGAATCTCCTCGTACGTCACCACCATGTCCAGGTAGCAGCCGGTGAAGCCCGCGGCGAGCGCCTGGTCGATGCGGCCCTGGACGATGGGCCACCATCGCTCGTCCCAGTACTTCACGTACTGCTCGTTGGGCCAGCCGCCCACGGGGCCGAGCTTCAGGTCGTCAGGTACCTGGGACCACTCGGGGCGGTAATTCTCGATGGCGCCAATCTCGAAGTACGCGAGCACCTGCTTGCCCTGGGCCTTGAGCGCGGTGATTTCGGCAGCGGTGAACCAGTCATCGTAGCCGTCGCGCGCCAGGTCGACGATGGCGAGGTCGAACTTCGAGGCCGCGATGGTGTCGAGCTTCCCCTGGGGATAGTTCGTGAGCTGGTAGGTGAAGCTGTTGACGCCCTCCCACCCCAGGGGCGTGCCGGCGTCGGTTCCCGTTCCCGCGTCGGAGGGTGTGCCCGCGTCGCCAGGAGTCCCCGCGTCGCCGGGCGTGCCCGCGTCCGAGGCGGCGACCTGGATGCGCACCACGAGCAGGTCCAGCAGCGACGCATCCGCCGTGGACGTCGTGCGGTAGCGCAGCTTCACCGGGCCTCCGCTGACGAAGCGCTGGGGAGACGTCAGCGCGAGCGACGTGGCGGTCCACGTCCAGGACTGCGCGAAGGTGTTGTCGCCCACCAGCACCCAGGCGCCCCCCTCGTAGTCCCACGCCTCGAACAGCCAGCGCATCTGCGACTTGTGGGGCCCTCGATAGTTGATGCCCACCTCGGCGGCGATGACGTCGGCGGCGCCCACGTCCGAGGGGAGCGCATACGTGCACGTGGCGGAGCTGCCGGGCGAGAACTCGACGTACTCCGCCCAGCGGTCCTGCGTACCCGACAACGTCTGCGTGTGCAGCCCCTGGACGGTCTGTCCCGAGCCAATGTAGCCACTCGCGACCTGGAGACTGGCGCACGTCAAGGTTCGCGAATCCGCGAGGACAGCCGCGTCCCCGCTCCGCTCCGCGCTGTCCGCGCTTCCGGAGGAACCACCACAGGCGAACAGCGCGATGCACCACAGACTTGTCCACCCTACTACCGCGACTCGCATGTGCTCTCCCTGTCGCCGAAGCCAGGCCCGGCCCTGATGTCGATGCGCTCGGCGAGCGCGGCGGGCTTTACCGTCAGACGCGTGGAATCAGCAACGCGAAGTGACGCGCGACACGCGAAATTCATCCATGGGCTGGAACATTCGTTTCTGTCTGTGATGGGGTCTGGCCTCTGGTGGAAATTTGAAGCCCGCATGGGGAGGCGTGCGCCATCCCCTCACACGCCTGGCCCGCTCCGACGAGGACCTCCACCGGCCTGAAACACAGCTCGGACGGCCCCCCTCGATAGAGCCCCTATCCGTCAGATGCTCCTCGTCACTGATTGGACAGCGCGGTTCGAAGACTGTCGAGGAGATAGGAGTTGAGCTCCTCGCTCGACAGCTTCGGCTCTGCCCTGAGCCTGGCCCGGGCGAACTGCCGCCATTCATGCATCTCACGCGGCGTCGGCTGGCGGGACATGTCCGCGGGCATGCCTCGATAGGCGTGGAACAGGAATTCGTAGGCCTCTCGGATGAAGCGATCGATGTTGAGCTCCGCGGGCTTGCTCATGCCCGTCAGCTCGTTACGCACCGCATCGCTGATGGCGTACTTGAGCGTCTCCGGGGTGAGCTCCGGGTCGTCCTTCAGCTTCTCCGCCGCGAAGGCGCGCCAGCGCTGCAGCTCTTCCGACGTGGGGGCGCGAGACGTCCCCAGGTAACAGAGGGACACCCAGCCAATGGCCTCCATGATGTAGCGATCGATATGGGCGGGGGACAACGTCTCCACGCCCAGCGCCTGCGCCCGGATGGCGTCGGTGATGGCGTTCCGGAGCTCCTCCGGAGCCACCTTTGGATTCTCGGCGAGCTCCGCGTTGGCGAAGGCGCGCCAGTGCGCCAGCTCCGCCGGGGAGGCGTGGCGCTCGCGGCCCTCGTAACACAGCGACACCCACCTGACGGCGTCGTCGATGAACCGGTCGATGTTCTCGGGCGACGTGGAGTCCGTGCCCGTCATCTTCGCGCGGAGGGTATCGGTGATGGCGTACTTGAGCGCCTCCGGAGACATCTCCGGGTCCTCCCGCAGCTTCTCCGCCGCGAAGGCGCGCCAGTACGTCATCTCCGCCGGCGTGGCGCAGCGCTCCTCGCCCTGGTAGCAGAGCGTGACCCACTTGACGGCATCCTCGATGAATCGGTCGACGTTCTCCGGTGACGTCGAGTCCATCTTCGTCACCTTCGCCCGCACCGCGTCGATGATGGCGTACTTGAGGTCCTCCGGCTGGATGTCGGGATTCTCCCGCTTCTTCTCGGCGGCGAAGGCACGCCACTGGCGCATGTCATCCTCGGTGGCGGAACGCGCGTTGCCCTCGTAGCACCAGCTCACCCAGCTGATGGCTTCGCGGATGTACAGGTCGATGTTCTCGGGCGTCGCGACATCCAGTCCGTCCCGCTGGAGCCGCAGCTCGTTCGCGATGGCGGAGCGGACCTGTTCAGCGGTGATTTTCGGGTCCTTGGCTCGGAGCTCACGCGCGAAGCCCAGCCACTGGGACCGCTCCGGCCCGCGCGGCCACCGGTCGCCCTGGAAGGTTTCCCGGTAGGCCTCGTCGATGCAGCGCGCCAGCCGTTCGTCGGTCAGCACCCCCAGCAGCGAGGGAAGGACCTCCTTCGCGTGGGCCGCCTGCTGCACGGCGGTGGAAGGGCCCAGGGACTCGGTAGCGTAGTAGCGGGCGGCCGCGACCGGCGCGGCCCCCTGTGCCGAAATCACCGAGCCGAGCAGGTCCACGAACGCGCGGGCGGAGCGCACGTCCGCCACGGCGCTAGCATTGGACACAGCGACAGAAGGCAGACGCTCACCAATCCTCGTCATGAATCCCCCAGGCGACTGAATGCTCATCGCCTGGAGGGGTTAAGAGGCAGGGCCCGAGGGCGATAGGCCCTTTTTCGGAAATTGCCCCGGGCGGCCCTTCCCCGCGTCAGCGCCGCTGGCGCAGCGCCGGGATGTTGAGCAGTCGCTGCTCCCACGTGCCAGACAGATTTCCGTCCACAGCGCAGCCATGACGAGCTTCTTCCGGCCCATCGCCTTCATCCAGCCGATGTCCCGGCCATCCCAAGCGTGGCATGGAAGACCCGCCACAGCGCCGTCGATGGCATGAGAAGGTCCTTCAGGAGCGCGGCACATGAGCGATTTCGACACGGCGTGGCATGTGGAACATGCGGGCACAACGGGGGCGGACCGCGTGCTGGCCCTGACGCGAGGTGACGCGACGGTGCTCGTGGTGGCGGATGGGGCGGGGAACTCACGACGTGGCGCCGAGGCCGCGGAGGCCGTGCTTCGTGGCGTCCAGGACGCCATGGAGGCCGGGACCGACGTGGAATGCGCGGAGACCTGGCGCGACGTGCTGGTGCGGTGCGACGCGGAGCTGGTCGCCTCGGGACAGGGTGGTGAAACCACCGCCGTGGTCACCTGTGTCACCACGCGGCAAGTGGTGGGGGCCAGCGTGGGGGACTCGGAGCTGTGGCTGTTCCAGGGGGGCGAATCGACCGCGCTGACGGAGCATCAACACCGCAAGCCCCTGCTCGGCAGCGGGCTGGCGCGGCCCGTCGTCTTCGAGCGCGAGTGGCGAGGCGGTGTGCTCCTCGGCGCGACAGACGGGCTGTTCAAGTACGTAGACCTTCGCCACATCCAGGAGCGTGTGAGCCTCGCCGACGCAAATACCGCGGTGCTCGCACTGGCAGCGATGCCTCGACTCGCGAGCGGCGCGCTCCCGGATGACGTGGGTCTCGTCCTGTGTCGCCCGAGCGCTCCTCGCCCCTGATTCCGTTCTGGCACTCGCAGGGGTGTTCGCCATGAGCGAGGTCATCCGCTTCTAAAGCGGCACCAATGACCACGGCGGGTGCTCGAACTTCGCTCCATCCCCACTGCGGCCGCAGGGCAGGACCTGGCCCACCAGCGAGCACTCCTTCCAGGCCAGGAAGTTCGAGAACATGCTCGGCCGCATCCCGATGGACCTTCGTCAGGAGCTCCGCGCATGGCAGGAAGCAGGCGGCGCAGCCACTCCCCACCACTCTCGGCCCCCTCCTCAAGCAGGGCCGACCAGGGCATCCGTGGGCGCAAAGGGCGGGCACGGCCCTGACACCGCCTCGGCGCACGGCAGTGCTCGCCCCAGCCGCCTCCTCCTGGCACCAGCCCGCCGCACTGCAAGAGGGCTCCCATTCCGCCGATACGTGTCGGTTACCAGCTCGACTGGAGCGCCGCTGGTCCGCCAGCGTCAGGGGGAGGCACTCTCCCAGGTTCAAACGCGATGGCTGCCGTCGGTGTCGTCAGGGTCCGCATGGACGACTGCTCCGCCCATTCCAACACCACCAGCGCCGGCACCTCCTCCGCCGCCGGCACCACCGCCCCCTCGTCCGCCACCCTTGTCGCCGCCCTTGCCCCCTCCTCCGCCGCTGGGACGCAATGGGCCCTGGTCGGGAATCGCGAGCCCATCGGGGATGGGCTCGAGGTCGAGCGCCCGGCGGATGAAATCGCGCAGCGACACGACCAGCCGCGCGGTGCCGACCTTGCGCCCGGCGACCATGTCCGCGGCAGCCTCCGCGGCGAGCCGCACCTGCTCCTCGGTGCCGAGCAGCATCACGTCCGACAGCGCCGCCTCGACCGCGTCGCGCGTGCGCCGACGGCGTTCGAGCGCCGGGTGGTCGAGCGGCGACGCGAGCACGAGGCCCGGGTCGGGTTCCTGCTCGAGTGGCTCGCCAGCCGCGAGCCGACGGCGCATGTCGCGCAGGTGGGTCGGGTCCACGACGAGCTCACCGGTGAATGAGCCGCCGAGCGTCTTGTATGCGGCGATCAGCGTCTTCAGCCGCTCGTTGATCTGGCGGTTCTCGCGTTCGCGCCGGCGCTGCACGGTCTGCATCACCACCAGGCGGATGCTGACGACGACCAGCGACACCAGCACGAGGCTGGCCAGCGTCGCCGCGAGGCCACGCCAGGAAGTGAAGTCGAGAGAGCTCATCATCGCCACGACGATAGCGCGTCCACCGCACGGTCGCCTCGACGCGCTCGCGTGTACCGCTGACCTGTCTTGCAGAGGAAGCGCTGCCGAACCAGCTTGGCGCATCCTCGCGCGTATCGACGGCTTCTGCTCCGGCGAGAAGCGCTGAGCAAAACGCCGTTCTGGGAGGCTGGAGCGAGCGCCCCCGCGCCGCGGGATTGGGATATTTGACGAGGTAACCAAGCGGTACAAGCTCACGGGCCTCGACTCGAAGGACAAGCAACTCGAGGACGCGCGGGTCTGCGTCGACGCACGCCAGCCCAATACGTTCAAGGAGAAGTCGTAGGCATCCAGCCTCCGAGCAGACCCGGCCCCTGGCTTCCGGCCAGGGCCCCTACTTCGAGGTTCGGGGCAGCCGGCATGGAAGCTCCTGCTTTCGCCGTCGCGCCCCTGCGATTCCGCCCGGATGCGCCCGCCGTGGCGCTCCTCGATACCGCGGGCAACCTTCCCCCCAGGCCCAGCACACCACAGGAGAGGCCATGCGCCCGGCCGAGGCGCTCGAAGCTGCGCTCCAGCTTCTCCGCCGGAACCCTCCGCCCCGTACAACAGCGCCTCGGGAATCGCCGCTGAATCCGCCGACGTCAGCGCACCCGCATTCCGGCGGATGACTTCTTCGCGGCGCTCTTCTTCCTGGCCGAGGCGGTTTTCGCCTTTGCGGCCGCCGGCTTCCCTTCTCCTCGCGTCGCCTTCGCCTTTGCTGCCGCCTCCATCGCCTTTCGGGCTTCGGTCTTCTCACCGTTCCGCAGCGCGAGCGCCGCGGCGATCCACTCCGGTGCGTAGCTCGAAGTACACCCCTTCGGAATCGGGCGCGGGTCCCAGCGACCGAGGCGCTCGCCGATGGCGATGGCCTCCGAGGTGTACGCGGGCAGGTGGAGGCCAATCCAGACCAGGCAGAAGTTGATGCCCTCCTTCACCCGGTACGGTGCGTCCGGGAGCTCACGCTCGATGCGCTCCAGCGTCGCGCCTACGTCGAGCTCCATCTCGAGTCCTCGTGCGATGCGCCCGGCAAGAAGCTTCCATCCGGCACGGCGAGGAAGCTCCTTGCGGCCGTCCATCCACTTTTTCTGGAGCCTCGGGGCGACGGGCGCAAGAACGAGCACGCGACTGACGAGCTCGTCGACCAAGGTCTGGTTCGAGAGTGGCTCGAGGAGCCCGCGTGCCTCCTTCTCGGTGAGCGCCGCGGGGTCGAGCAGCATGCACGCGAGGATGCGCGCATCGTGATTGCCGGTTTCCCACAGCTCCAGTCCGAGCCCGTGGTTCGTCCCCAGCGTCGCTGCGAGGCCACGGATCTTGCCGAGCAGCACGCCGAAGACATTGTCGCCCGCCCCGTCGCGCACGTAGCGCTGGCGCACCTTCTCGTCACCCTGGCTTTCGAGCTGCTTCATCACCTGGGACAGCGTCATCGTTTTCGGCATGGGGAGCACCTCGGCGGGCGGTGGATTGAGAGCGGCCGGAAGGGTGACACGACAGGCGCCCACGGTCGAGGAACGCTTCCAGGCACTGCCAACACGCAGAGGCTCAGAGCCAGTACTGGCGAGTGAAGCACTCGGCTATCCAACGCTCCACCTCCTTTCTGTCGCGGGAGTCGCGTGGGCCAAGAGCGGCGTTGCCAAGCTTCTCCCGGAGGCGAGCGATCTCCGATGAGCAGTCCCGGGTTTGCACCAGCGTTCCGCCCTCGAAGAGCAGTTCGTGCACCGTGCGGAACTTCCATGCAGGGTGGAAGCCCATGTGCACATAGAGCTCCCGGATGAAGTCGGCAGCGAGGAGGAGTCCTCCAGTGAAAGGGGCGTGGGCAGACAGCGTACTGTAGGCGAAGCAGTGGAACTGCTCCGAGTAGACGGGTTGCTGTTCGAACAGGGAAGGCCCCTTGCCGTTCTGAGCTGCGCTCGCCTCCTGGGCGGATAACCCAATGTAGAGCTGCTGGAGGCGCAGCGACTCGGCGATGACCTCGTAGGTGCACCAGTAGCCGCGATGGCAGTCCGTCGAAATCATCGCAGGGGAGAGGCCGTGCCGCTCAGGCTCGAAGAGGCCCTCTCCGCGCTCAGCCGCGAGGACAAACTCTTGTCCTTGGAAGATGAGGGTGTCGCTGATTTGTGCGGTCATGGCACCTGCAGTGTAAGCTGGTGCCACTTCCCGAGGACAGGGCCACCCTGTGCAGAGCGTCGCCCACCGTGGCACCACGGGGGCGACCATCAGTGCAGCGTCGATGTCTCGCCCAGCTCGCGGAGGCCGAGTTCCTACTGCTCCGGGAAGATGGGCGGCAGAGCTTCCACCAAGTCCACGAAGTGGGTGTGGGCGGACTTGAGGTAGTCGAAGAGGGCGCGCAGGCGCTGGCGCTCCACTTCGCACCGGCCACTCCGACACGAGCGGGAGTGGCCGGCGCCTTCTCAAGACATGCGACGCGTCACCACTTCTCGACTGCAGAGATGATGGATTCGATCATCCCGGCAGTGATTTCCTTGCTCACGTCGACAAGAGCGCCCTCATGGCCATGAAACAGGCCTCCGGCCTTGCTGTAATCAACGCCAAGGGAGACCTGATAGGGAATGAGGACACTGGTCAGGGGATTGCCATGGATGTAGGGACCAATCCAGGGCGGCCACGGGCCAGGATCATCCGGTTGCGGCCTTCCCACGGCGCTCCCGAGGTTCGTCAACGCGATGGTCGCAACCTCCTCCCCGAGCACCGGCTCGATACTGCTGGAGAGCTGCTGCGCGTACCAGGCATTGAGCGCCTCCTCTTTGTACTCGATGTCGAGCCCATGCCAGTCCCGCATGCGAATGGCCTCCGCGAGCACCCGGTTGCCCTGATAGAGCGCCAGCGCGATCTTCTCCTCGTCGCGCGAGAAGATCAGCTCCCCGAACTTCTCGAAGAACTCCGGATCGCGCTCGTCGATGAGCTCGATGAGTACGTCGTACTCACCTTGAATCAGCTTGAGGTGCTCGCTCTTCAGGTCGAGGCGCGCGAGGCTGAAGTTGTCGCGAAGCTCGGGAATGCTCTCGGCCACCACCCCGTCGGCCAGAATGAGGCCGCGGAAAATCTCTCTGATTTCGTGGATGACACCACCAGACGCCTCCGCTTCGGAGGAGGCACGTGCGTGTGCTGGCGCCCCCGCTCCGGCGACAGCGGCCAGGAGCGCGCAGCATATCAGCGAGCGAATCGAATGTTGCATGCAGCCCTCTCGATCCAGGTTGTGAATGCTCAGACTCAGTGAGCAGCGCCAACACTAATCCAGACAAGCAAATCCAGTCAAACCCGCCAACATCGGAGCCAGCTTCACGTTCGCAGGCCGGGCCGTGGCTCACACGCTGCGCCCACGCAAGCCACGGCCCGGATCAACCGCTGCTGCAGATGCTCCAGGTGAATTTGCCTCGTTTTCGAACAGTCCCATCCGCTGTGCGTAAAGGCCCCCACGATGCCGAAGACACATCCTCCTACGACCCGGAGTTCCGGCAACGCATTGCTAAGCTGCACCGGGCTGGTCGGTCCGCGAAGAGTCTGGCGGCCGAGCTCGACTGTACCGAGCAGAGTATCCGCAACTGGAGCAAGCAGACGGGTGGTGCTCCCAGCAGCGCTCACAAGCCCGGCTCCGGCGCGGACGAGAAGGCCGAGTTGGAGAAGCTGAAGTGCAAGGTACGCACTCTGCGGGAGGAACGCGGCATCCCAAAAGAGCCGCGGCCTGGTTCGCTCAGGAGGCCGCGGCGACGCCCAGGCGGCGTACCGACTCGTGGGGGCGAACCAGACCGTTCATGCCGTTTCCACCCGCTGCCGCGTGCTGGGTGTCTCGTCAGAGCGGCTACCGTGCCTGGCGTACGCGGCCGCCCTCGAAGCGAGCCATGGCCGACGACGCCCAGCTGAGCGAGCGAATTCTCGCCATCCATTCCAAAAGTCGCGAGACGTACGGGGACCTCGCATCCACGCGGAGTTCGCCACCGAAGGCGTCCGCGTCGGCCGCAAGCAAGCGCTACCTCATTCCCGCCGCTGATGGCATCCCGGCCTTGGCCCACGCGTATCGCCATGAAGCGGGCCAGTGGAGGCACCTGGAGACAACGGTAGTCAGCTTCCATGAAATGGGCGGCGCCACGGCCACGGGGACGAACGCCCTCGCGACGGCGAGCCGCCTGACGTCCTCCATCTCCACGCCGGACCCGGACCGGCTCGCGGAGTCCGAGCTGGAAAGGGCAACAAGGACGCAGCCCGGTGAACGCGGTGGTGCCGGAGCTCGGCCACACCGCCTACGGCATGTGGGTGTCCATGGAGGCGCAGCGGGCCCGCTCTACGCCTGGAAGGCGGTGGGTGAGTTCCCCTCACTCATGCTCCCGCTGCGCTGGGAGATGAACGGCAAGCTGGTGGAGCCAGAGCAGCTCGCGCTAGCGCCCACGTCGACCGTGGCGCTGCGGTTGCGCGGGCGCCTGCTGCTCGTCGCCGCGGCTCGGTCCGCCCGCTTCTACGACGCGAAGACCAAGAAGCGCCTCGCCGCCCTCAAGGGAGTCCACAGCACGCGCTTCTGGCCCAAGTAGTCCCGGAGGCCGCGCGCTGCCTCGCGCCGCTGGCGGGGCTGCTGCTCCGGACGTTCGCACCGGATGGCTCCGCCTGCTCTCGGTGTGGAGGCCGCAGGAGGGCGCTGGCGTACCTGTAGGCCCCCCGCGCAGTGAGCGCCATTCTGGAACACCTGGAATTGCCCTCGCGACCTCCGAAGCGGACCCCGGCACGAGAGCCGCACCAGAGCATGATGTGCACTGAGTGCTCGCCCTCGCGGACAAGGTATCTAGCTTGCGGTGGACGCTCCCCGCGACTGGAGTCCGGTATCTCCTCGCATGCCACTGGATGATGTCCAAGCAACACCAGACGGAGGCATCACCATGATGAACCGGATGAAATGGCTGGCGGGAGTTGCAGTGCTGCTGACGGGCGTGGCCTGCGGGCCCATGGAGGCAGGCGAGGAACCAAAACCGGACACCGAGGCCGACATCCCCGAGGTCAACGACGTCAACGACGTCAACGCTGCCTCCACGGTACCCTGTTTGACGCAATGTCTGCTCGAGCTGCAGTCGTGCCTGCCGCCCTGTCTCGACAGCGGAGCAAATACATACTGCGTCACCTACTGCGTCAACACGTATACGGCCTGCACCGCTGCCTGCGTGCTCTGACGACTTCCGTGTGAGGCCGTTCCTTCTCGGGGGCATGGACTCCGTGGAAGTCCACGGCTCCATGCCCCCGATGTGATGGAAGGGCGCTGGGTACGAGCGTACGGCGACAACGCAGAGGCACGCAGTGGAGTCAACCTGGGCACCGAGGCGGGTGATGCCCAAGCGTCTTCAATGACATCCACGTGGAAGCTCCGGAAGCCGACGCAAGACATCGACCTCCGGGGCCCAAGGCCACAAGCTCGAATCCTGTATCACGCGCAGAGCAGACCCTGGAGCTGGCTGGGAGCTCGCGGTTGACGTCGTGCAGCGCCGCCGAGCCCCGCACCACCTCCGCCGTCGGCCCCTCGCGCTGCACCAGTTCATCCGGCGTCTCGGACTCGCATGGTGTGGCTCCAGGGCCACCAGGGCCTTTTCCAGGCCTGAGCCCGCGCCTCATCCCGCGCGGCGCTGGCGCCTTTGGAGGCGGACGGCGTCCAGCCAGCGCCCATGCTGTTGCGCGAGCCGTGCCCGCTCCAGGATGCGCGCGCCGGGCCCCAATCGCTCCTCGGTGCGCACGCCCAGGTCGGCGGCCACCTCGGCGGCGGCCATGGCGCCGGTGAGGGCAGCGCCCTCCATGTAGCCCTGCGCGTCCAGGCTGGTGTGCTCGCCGCAGAAGTGCAGGTTGCCCACGCGCTCGATCTCCGAGCCCGCCACCGTCGTGTACTGCCCGACCTTGTAGGCCGCGTAGCTGCCCTTCGTGAGCGGATAGGTGGGCCACACCATCCGCGACACCCTTCCGTTGGACGCCGTATTCACGCCCGGGAAGACGCGGTTGAAGCCCTCGATGAAGTCGGCGGCCTGCTGCTCGGGTGTGCCATTGCCGATGTCGAAGCCCTTCTGGCCACCGACGAAGTTGGTGATGATGCCGCTCTGCCCGGGCTGCAGGCGGCTCGTCTCCCACGTCTGCATGTAGCCCACGTCCGTGTACGTGCTCCCGTCCGAGCGGTACTGTGTGCGCCACGGCCGCGAGGAGAAGCCCACCATCAGCTTCGAGTTGGTGCCGTAGCCCAGCTCCGCGATGGCCCGCCGCTTCACGTCCGGCAGCGTCACGCGCAGGTCCACCTCGCGAAGCAGCGTGAAGGGCAAGGCGAGCACCACATGGTCCGCCGTCACCTCCTCCGTACCGCCGCCGCCCTTCTCGAAGGAGAGCCGGTAGCGCCCGTCCGACAGCGACTCCAGCCGCGTGAGTCGACGCTCCAGGTGGAGGGCGGACGCGTCCAGCGCATCCGCGAGCTTCTGCGTGAAGGTGTCATTGCCCTCCTTCGCGTGGAAGCGCTCGTCGGATTCGCCGAAGAGCTCCAGCCGCGTCGTGTCCGTGGAGATCAAGGTGAGCAGGTTGAGCGAGTTGGAGACGTCCGTCTCCAGGCCGAACTCGCCCGTGTAGGCCACCTCCAGGAGCTGCCGCGCCGGGTTGCTCGTGGGGATGTCTTGCTGGTCCAACCACGCGCGGATGGAGAGGGCGTCGAGCGCCCCGGCGCCGTTAGGGTCGCGGTACGTCGGTATTGCGTCCGGGTCCGTCATCGTGCCGAGCGCACCGTCGATGGCCAGGGCGATGGGCTCGAAGCCGCGGAGGAGCTCCTCGTCCGTGAGCGTGCGTCCGCCGAACCAGGCCACGAGCTGCGCCAGCGTCGTGTCGTCCTGCAGGTAGTCGAGCAACTCGATGCCCAGCTCCGCCGCCAGGTCGTGCATCGTGACGTGCCCGGTGTCGATGAGCTCGCCGCCCAGCTCGCAGTGTTGGCCCTCCGGGAAGGTGGTGCGGTCGGTGAACATGCGACCGCCGAAGCGCTTCGCCGCGTCATAGACGAAGGTCGAGACGCCGAGCTTGTTCAACCGGTAGGCGCAATGCAGCCCCGCCATGCCGCCGCCCACCACCACGACGCGCTGGGACGGGTCCGGGTCGCCGCCACAGGCCGTGAGCGCCAGGGCCCCCGCTGTGCCCGCAGTGAGGCGAAGGAAGTCGCGACGGTGGAGACGCGCCTGCTCACGCCGGAGCGCGGCGTATTCGGCGGGAGGGATTCCCGCGGCCAGCGCGCCGCGCACGGTGCGCAGCGTGCCCAGGACGAAGTGCATCATCGGGGTGCGAGCCATGCTGCCTCCTGGTTCAAAGACAGTCATCCTTGGAAACCACCCGCGCCCCGTCGAACGCTTCAAATCCGCCAATGTCTTTCAGTCTTCATCTCGCCCCGGCGGTGTGGCGGATTGAACAGACAACTGCCCCAGAGGGCCGGGGTCGGCATGGCGGCGGACAGCTCGCGCACCCGTCGGGTCCGTCCGGACGAGCCGCTGGCCCCAGGCCATCAGCAGCTTCTCCACGAGGTCGTCGCTCAGCGCAGCTCCGAGCGTTGGCGCGGGCACCTCGTAGCCCGTGTCCAGGGGAAGAGGAAGGCGGCAGGTGCGCGCGGTAACAGCTCAAGGTCATGGGGGCCTCAATCGGGACGCATTGACGTCCACGACTGAGGGGGACGATTGGGGAGGCATTGGCCTGGGACTCCCGGCCAAAAAGGAAGGGCGGTGTGACGCTGGGTGAAGCGGGCGGCAGCGCACACTCCCTGCCTCGAGGGCAGGGGCGCTCCCTCCTCGCCGGCGGAGTCGGGACGCTCACCGCGGAAGCGGACGCGCGCCATCGGGCGAGCCGTACACGGTCGACAGGATGCCCGCTGATTTAATGCAACGGTGTCGCGCGGCCTGTCTCTTCCAGTCAGCGGGGGAAATGGTTGCTCCCCGAAGACTCCTGAGAGGACGAAATGAAGGCGGCGACACGGTACCTGGTGCTTCTCTCCATGCTGGTGGTGGGCTGTGGTGACACGAGCAAGGGGGAGGTGGACGGAGAGGGGGACGGGGACGGAGATGGCACGGACTCCGCGCTCAAGTGTGACACCGTGGGCTGGTGCACCACATGGGCTTCAGACGGCTCGGAGGTGACGGATGCTCCCCCGCTGACGGGAGGCACGCTGAGCGACGGCCTCTATCGCAGGGAGCGCGGCACCAGCTATCCGTTCGCCATGCTCGTCAAGGGGAAGTCCATCCTCTTGCTGGAGGAGGAATGGTGGAACGATTTGGGGACATGGAAGGTGGAGAATGGCCGTCTGGTCATTACCATCACGAGCCGTTGCACCAACACCGAGACTGAAACCTCGCACGACCCCTGGACCTGGACCCATGCCTTCGCGGTCAAGGACGGCGTCCTCTTCACGCAGAACCTGGACTACAGCGACATGCCCATCGTTGCCTGGCGCAAGGTGGAGTCGCTGTGCGAGGAGAGCGCCTCGTTCAAGTGCATGGAGAGCAACTGCGCCTGCGAGTTCACGAGGAACACGCCCATCTACGGTCAGAAGAGCTGCTTCTGAGCATGGGCCTCGGTGAGGGCTCCTCACGGAGAGGCCCCCCATCTCCCTTCTCCTGAGGGGAGGTGCCATCCTCGCGCCCCTCCGAACTGACGGGACGTATCGACCGCTTCGTGGATGAGCGAATGCAGCAAGGCCACGTGCGCGAGCTCCAGTCCCGAATCCTGTATCGTTGGTTCGGAGAGGGCGGGGAGGAAAGCTCCTTGGAGGCATCAAGCAGCAGCAGTGCCTGGGGTTGAGCTCAAGAGAGACATGTCGAGGTCGCCGCGGTCGTCCCAGACGCCGGCGCCTTCGAGGGCGACCGCGATGATGAGGCGAAGCGCGCTGGAGCGGTCTGGGAAGGCACCGGCAGCATCGTCAGCCTCGCTTTCTCACCGGACGAGCCTGTCCGACTCTTCAGGGGGCTACCCCCCCCCCGCTGGGCACACGCCGGCCCAAGTGGCCCATGCAGACCGCAGGAGCGTGGGCTTGCAGGTGATGGGTGCTCAGGTCTGCTCGCGAGCAGACCCATCATGGGCGCGAGGCTCGAAGTCACGCTGCCGGTGGGCTGACGACGACCGGCACGCGTCATCCCTCAGCGAATCCAGCCCGCCGCTCGAAAGACCCGCGCGTAGATGTCGCGGATCACCGGCTCCTTTCGGCGGTTGTACTCCATCACATCGTCCATGCCTTCGGCGGCGATGTACTTGACCGCTGCGTAGCGCTGCCGGTCGTCGTCGTGCTCACGCAACCAGTCGCGGAACATGGCATGGCGAATCACCTCGGGGCAGTCCGGGCCGAACACATGCAGGTTCACGCGCGGCGCGGCGAGCCGCAGGCAACGGTGCTGATGCCAGGACGGCTCGCGGACGATGAGGTCGTAGCCCAGGCTTTCGAGGGCAGGCACATAGTCGTCCTCGCGCGTGGGGTCGGCGACGACGAGGTCGATGTCGATGACGGGCTTGGCGGGAAGACCCGGCACGGCGGTCGAGCCGACGTGCTCGACCTGCATGGCCGATGCGCCCATCACCCCCCGGATGGCCACGGCGAGCTCCGCGTAGCGCGCCGGCCATCCGGCGTCATAGGGAACGACTTCAACCTTCTCCGGCGCGGGTTTTCCTTTGACCCAGGGGTCCTCGTCTGGGTTGGCATCGTGATGACGCATGATGTCTTCGGGGCGTGGCATGCCTGGCATTCTCCTTCGGCTTCCCGTTGAGGCCCATGAGAAGATTGAAGTTGGCCTGTTCTCGCGGAGTCCCACTCGCTGTGCGAAAAGGACCCCACGATGCCGAAGACACGTCCCCCATATGACTCGGAGTTCCGGCAACGTATCGACTTTTCCAATGGGCCCATTACGTTCACCAGGTCACCCCGAGGTCACGAAGGGTCTGGTACGTAGCAGGATGGGGGTGGCCCTCCGCATCCGTGGAGGCCGGGCCATGCCGCCAGCGCCGGTGCAGACCTGCCCCGGCCGGGGAGCCCGGCGGGCGCGGACTTCATTCCTGGCGCCCGGGGAACCTGAAGGCTTTCGGGTTGTCAATGACAGCCAGCGTGATGGCACCTGCGTTCCCTGCCCTACTGCTTGAGCGCAAGGCCATCGCGCCAGGAGGGAATCGCCGCGCCGGCCTTGGAGTGGTAGGCTGACCCTTCATGCGCGCGACCAAGCGGGGCAGTGCGTCCCTGGACGCGAGTACGGGCAACGGTCCGGGGGATTACGATTACCCGGGGATTCGATGAAGCGGAGCGCAGTGTGGCGCCTCTCGCTGGAGCACTTCGCGCATTGCCTCGGCACGCGCCGTGTCACCTGCACGCGTATAGGCAACGCGGAGCCCCCAGGCACTCAGCAGACGGACCATGGCCAGTGGGGTCTTCTCGTGATGCTGCTCCAGCACCTGGAGTGAGGCAGGGTTCGCCGTGCCGGTGAGCACCTCTCCAATGCTCACACAAACCTCGAAAGAAGCGCGGCCCTGCACCGAACCGATGACCGAGCTGGGAAGGTCAATCATGGAGAGGGCTTCCTTCGCCAGCGCGAGCCCCTGCGCGGGCGCGTTCTCGCACAGCATCAGGATGGTCCCCTCGCTCGCGCGTTCCATCGCTCGGACGATGGGGGGACGCCCCGCCCAGTCGACGCTCGACAGCTCCCGGCGCGCTGAGGCGGCGTCACCGTAGAAGGCATAGGCCAGGGCACGCGAGTTCGCGAGGTAATAGGCGCCATCCGGCAACCGGTTGCTCGGCGCGAGAACCTGTTGGTAGACAGCGAGTAGCGCGCTTGGGTCAGGATGCAGAAAAGCCACGGTGGACCTACGACGCGCCGACCGGGCCTTCCAGAAGGCAAAGGCCATGAGCCCCGCCAGGAGCAAGACGCCGAACAGCAAGACGGAGCCCACCTGCGAACC
Source organism: Pseudomyxococcus flavus (assembly GCF_050038885.1). NCBI lineage: Bacteria > Pseudomonadati > Myxococcota > Myxococcia > Myxococcales > Myxococcaceae > Pseudomyxococcus > Pseudomyxococcus flavus. Next base: position 1,884,779 of record NZ_CP143624.1, read on the forward strand.
GGCGCGACCGAGCGCCTCCGAGGAGGGCGGCCCCGGCGGCTTCCTACCACTGAACATGAAATAGAAGATGGCGTACGCGGCGATCAAGAACGGCCATAGCTTCATCCAGCGTTTCCAGGGTAAGCCAGTACTACTCTGACGAACTGACTCGAGATAGCGCGCGTTCTCTTCACGGGACATGTAAGCACTGTAGCCTGTCGCGCACACAGCGCCACGGACGCAGGGCTTGTCCCGGCAGCATCCCTCTCACACTTCGAGCATGTGGGCCGCAGGTGTCCTCAACTCGCAAGGGCACCTGCTGCGCGCCCTACCGGCCGCGGCTGTGGCGTCAGCGGCCGGAGCTGGGCCGCGGAGTCCAACGTCGCAGCCTCCGACTCCGTGCAGGCGGACGACATCGTAGAGCGCTGACGCGAGCCTTGTGAATGCGACTACGGCGCCGGAACGGTGATGTTCATCTTCACCGGACGATGTGAGTTGTCACCGGTCCGCGGGAGGAACTGGAGCCCCCGGGTGCTGATGGCCTGGGACACGTATAAGCCATCGATGCGCAGCCCGGTGTCCGGACCACGCGGCTTCAAGCCCGTGCGTGCGCCAATATCATTCGGGTCGCTGTCCACCACCTTGTTCCAATCCCCGCCCAGAACGAGCAGCGGGTCACTGCGGTTTGCGAATGCCACCACACTGTCCGCCATCCGGGCGTAGGGGCTGCCCGGGCCCGTCTGGCAGCGTGGGGGTGGCATGTGCAGCGACGCGAGACGAACCCAACGGTTGTTATGGAGTTGCACGTCCACCCTGGCTATCCACCGGGTCATGATGACGCCATCCGGGCAGGGACTGGCGTCCACCCCTTTCACCAGCTGCAGCTCGCCGATTCGCTTCACCGCGGACTTGCGGATGATGACCGCGCTCCCCTGCCGGTCCTCCGACGAGGTGTCCTGACGAACCGCCCATCCGTCTCCAAGGATGTCGCGCATCCGGACGTACTTCACCTCCTGCAAGAACACGATGTCCGCCTCGGGGCCAATCGTGTTCCAATCCCTGCGAGCCGCCTCGGCCCGGTGAAAATCAAGGTTGGCCGTCACGACACGCAACTGCTCCTGCGCCATCGCCGCCGGCAACGGCGCGGGCTGCTCCACGCGAGCCCACGCCGCGCCGGACGCCACCATCACCGCGAGAACCGCACCTGTCAGGGCTGCCCACCGCTTCATCATCACACCTATCGCATTCGGAGAATGGCGTCATCACGGCGCCGACACCCAAAGCACAAAATCAATGATTATATTAAAAACCACGAATCCCACCGCCTTCGCCGTGAGCCGCCTGAGAGGCATTCCATGAGCGCACGGACGGACGCTTGCTCAAGGTGTCTGGCTTCCACGTCGAGGCCGCGTTGCCCCGGAGCGCCGTCGGCATCATCCGCACGCCGCACCGCATCAACCGCCGTCGGGCAAACGCTCCCGCTCGTCGAACACCACTCAAGCAGCGGTGCTCCCATCTCGATGTCATTCCCCATGAGCCTCCCCTGGAAGCCCCCGTGAGATGTTGGTGCGTGCTGCACGCCTGCCGAAACAGTGCGTTGAGCGGTTGGCCGGGCCGCGTCCAGAGCTGGCGGGGCAAATGGCTTCTCGTGCTGGTGCCATCTTCGACGTGCCGTTGTGCGTCCCCGAGCGCCCTCACCGATGGGGACTCGGCACATGCGGTCGTGGGCCGGCGGCGCTGGACCGGGACACGTCACCGCGAGCGGCCGTGGAGGCCCCCTGCAGAGGTCCCCATATCGGCTGCCTCAGTAGAGCAGCGAGCGCAGCGGGACCGTGGCGAACACGGGACGACCGCTGCCGAGCTGTCCATGGGAGTTCCAGCCCCACGCCCAGACCGTTCCGTCCGTGCGCACTGCCAGGGAGAAGGTCTCGCTCGCGGCCACGGACGTCGCGGTGAAGACGGAGGTGCCGTCAGCCGCCATGACAGGGACCGGGGCCAGCGAAATTGCATCCATCGGCGCGGCGGTGCCCAGCTCACCGTAGCCGTTGAGTCCCCACGCGAACACCCCTCCATCCGAGCGGGCCGCCAGCCCGTGATAGCGGCCCGGTGACGCGACGCCGCCCCCGCTCCAACCAGGGACCTGCGTGGGGACCCGACGGTCGAGCTGCGTGCCGTCCGCGAGCTGCCCATACTCGTTGTCCCCCCAGCCCCAGAGCGTGCCTCCCGAGCGCACCGCCATGGACGAGAAGCTCCGGGCGCTGATGGACTGCACATTCGTCAGCCCCGACACCTGCACCGGCGTCAGCCGGTTCGCGCCCGAGCCATCACCCAGCTCTCCAGAGAAGTTGCTTCCCCATGCCCACACCGTGCCGTCCGAGCGCAAGGCCAGGGAGTGGTACATCCCCGCCGCCACCGCGACCACCTTGGACACGCCCGGCACCAGCACCGGCGCGAAGCGCGTCGTGGTTGTCCCATCCCCGACGCTGCCATGAGCATTGTAGCCCCAGGCCCACACGGTGCCGTCCGAGCGGAGCGCGAGCGCGTGGAAGTTGCCCGCCGCCACCGCCATCACATTGCCCAGGCCGAAGACCTGCCCCGGGACGTCCCGTCCGTCCGGGGTGGAATCCCCCAACTGCCCATAGGTATTCGAGCCCCACGTCCACACCGTGCCATCCGAGCGGACCGCCACCGAATAACTGCTGGCTGCCGCCACCGCCCTCACTCCCGTGAGCCCCGACACGGCAACCGGCACGCTGCGAATGGAGCGGGTGCCATCCCCCAACTGGCCGGAGCGGTTGTCACCCCAGGCCCAGACGCTGCCATCGGAGCGCACCGCCAGCGCGTGGGCGTCACCCGCGGCCACCCGGGTCACCCCATTGAGCCGCGTGGCGGGCGTGGGCACCGGGCGGGTGATTTCCGTGCCGTCGCCCCGAGCACCGGTTCCTCCGTCCCCCCAGGCCCACAGCGACCCGTCCGAGCGCACCGCCATCGAACGGCCGCTCCCCGCGGCCGCCGACACCACGCCTGTCAGCCCCTGGACCGCGACTGGCGAAAACCGGGTCGTCTGACTGTCATCACCCAACTGCCCATACAGGTTGTAGCCCCAGGCCCACAGCGTTCCATCCGAGCGCACCGCCATCGAATGCCACGAGCCCGCTGTCACCGCCACGGCGCTGTCCAGCCCGGGCACCTGCACCGGCACGGCGCTGAAGGTCGGCGTCCAGGTGCCGATTCCCAGCCGGCCATTACCGTTGCTCCCCCAGGCCCACACGAGCCCATCCGAGCGCACCGCCAGCGAATGGTCGTCTCCTGCGGCGACGGACACGACCCCTGTCATTCCCAAGACGGAGCCGGGGGAGAAGCGGTCCACCTGGGTGTTGTCCCCGAGCTGGCCGACGTGATTCCTGCCCCAGGCCAGGAGCGTCCCATTCGCGCGCAGCACGATGGAGTGCTGGCCGCCCACAACCCCCAGGAGCGCATTCGTGATGCCCGGCACCTGGACCGGCGTTGAACGGGACGTCGTGCTCCCAATGCCCAGGTTGCCGTGACTATTGGAGCCCCAGGTCCACACCGTGCCGTCCGAGCGCACCGCCAGCGAATGACTGTCTCCCGCGGCGACGGACACGATGCTCTCCAATCCCGGCACCTGGACCGGCACCCGGCGGGACGTCGTGTCTCCCGTCCCGAGCTGACCGTGGCTGTTGTTGCCCCAGGCCCAGACCGTACCATCCGCGCGTAGGGCCAGGGAAAAGCTCCGGCCCGCCGAAACCGACAACATGCCGCTCAGCCCCAACACCTGGACCGGAGTCACGCGGGTGAAGACGGTGCCATCCCCGAGCTCACCCTGGCTGTTCCCCCCCACCGCCCACACCGTGCCATCCGGACGAATGGCCAGGGAATGGCTCAAGCCCGTGGCGACCCGGTTGTAGGTCGAGGACAGCGATAGCGCATCCGTCCCCTGAAGCCCGCCCGCCGCCAGGGCTGGGCCGCAGAAAAGACATGACAGAAACGCCAGACAGGCCCAGCGAAGCCGGGCGAACTCAAGACGCATCGTTGAATGCATGTTCAGGCTCCAGTTTCGACGAGGAATGACTTTCAGGCAATTCCGGACAAACCACTAACACACATCAACTGAAGGCAGCGAGCCCGTCACCCCACCGCCGGGACCTGGCAGTGGTGCGATGGTCCATCCGAGTCCAATGGCCAACACTCAACTCCAAATTCCTGCCATGGGTCGCCCTGCTGGCTCACGATTCGAGCAAGGCGGGCCTCGCAGCAGCGCGCGTAAGGAAGTCCATCCGGTGAACCGGCTCTGTCTTCAGCGTGAAGAAGGAGCTCCTGACGACGGCGTCGTCCCAGTAATTGCCTTGCGGCCCATGCTGCACCGGCTGCCTCGATCTGCCGGCGCTCGCTGGGAGTCCTCACAGCCGCGCTGACTGCCTCGGTCCGCATGGGGCAGCAGCCCTCGAGCACCATACCGAGTGCCACCAGCACCCCATGCCAGTCGCAGCACTCTCCCGTAGCCCGAAGCCGGGTTCGAGCGTTGCGGCCTCGCGGTGCAGTGGGCCCGGTCGCCCCCGACGCGGCACTCGAAAGCGGAGGCCAGGTCCGCCCCATCGCACATGGCGCGCTCTCACGAGAGCACCACGCGCTACTGACTGAAGCCGGTGCGCCCGTAGCCGTTCGACGTTTCGTTCGCGAACGAAAGGCGCACCGCTTCTGGACGTGCGGCTACCGGGCCTGCCAGTTGAGGTGCCAGCCCCAGGTATTGGCCTGGGCGGGGGTGATGAGCCTGTCCCAGTTCCGTGGCGCTCCTGCACCACGTGTGGTTCCCCTCGGAGGAGTAGGCAGACGCCTACAATCGTCAGCGCCGCCAGTCCACGCTGAGCTACGTGAGCCCAGCGGAGTATGAGCGGCTCGCCTCACCGGTAGCACCGGCAGCATAACCACGCTGTCCACGGAGCCGGCTCTCCCGCACTTTGTGTGGTGCGCGTCGCGGCCCCAAAGGACACGGGGACGACCGCTCCGCCGCTCTTCCCGAGGGAAGACCGATACGCTGTCTATCGACGATGGTCTTGAATCCAGATCTCCCTGCCCAAACAGCTCGATTGGCAGCTTGGCGCGTCTGCCTACGCTCCTGAGGGGAACCACACAAAGTGCGGGAGCGCCACGGAACTGGGCTACTCCCACTACACCTCTTCCCACCCTCGAACGCGAACAGGAGGTGAGGGGGAAATACCGTTTCGCGCGTTACTTCGCGTGGAAATGCAGAGACGGTTTCCGGAGCCCTACGCCCATCCTGGGCGCGGAGGCTTCAACCTCAACCAACAGCATCAGGGGACAACACCATGAAGCGAGCTTCCATCGTTGTTTCGGCGGTGATGATGTCGGTCGGGTTTGCCAGCACGGCACTGGCGGCCCCCATCTACGTGAATGGCTACATCTGCGAGGCGACGTACACCAAGCAACCCAACGTCCTCTTCGGCCAGGGTTACGTGGTCGTGCAGGTGAACGCCGGGGCGAACTGCACAGGGAGTTCCCTCGGCCAATACTACTACCTGGGCTCGGGCGCCTCGTCCGCCGGCCACCAGTACAGCGAGGCCGAGCGCCTGAGCCTGTTCGAGCGCGCCACCCAGGCCGCCACCCAGGGCACGAGGGTCGAGCTGCGCGTGGAGGGCACGGCGGGCGTCGGCATCATCGACACCGCGTACCGCGGCGACTGACGGCGGACGGGCTGTCGCGCTCCTCGACGAGTACCAGCGCCGGGGGGCGTGGGTGTGCCCAGGTGTTGCAGAGCACCGTGGTTGAGGGGGACCGACTTCGTTTCGGACCGGCAAAATGATGGGAAGTGGTCGCGGGAGGGCGCGTCAGCCTCCTGTGTCAGGAGAGCTGTCGCCTCGAAGTACGGGCCGAGCTGACGATGCCCTCCGCGCGCCTCGCTCACCCGCATTGACGCACTGCCGCAAGTGGCCTTGACGCACCTCATGGCACACCACCCACGCTCATCCGGGACGCTCCGCCAGTCCGGGGGCATGCCCAAATCCCGGTCCTTGGATGGAGGCACTGGCATTACGAGTCGATGAGGGTGAGGTCCGCAACGCGCAGCGTGTGTTTCTCCTTTGCCACCCGCATTCCGAAGCTGCGAAGTCGCCGGACGCCGTCCTCCTCGGGGCCGTAGGCCACATCGAGGAAGGCCTCGACTGGGATGTTGTTGGGGGCCCAGATGTCGCCGACGCGGTGCAGCCAGTCCTCGGGTGAGAGCCACATCGCTCCGGCACCTCCGATGACCACGCCGGTGACCTCGTCTCGGCAGTTCGCGAGCTTCGCCACGAGTTCGAGGAGAGGCCGCGCGCTCCCCTCTGGACCGAAGCCCCAGCGTTCAGGCGCGCTCGGGTCAGGGGCTCGCGCCAACTCGGGAACCCCATCGTAGAGCCCGACGAGTCCATCGCCCAGCGGAGAACCTGGCGGCCGAAAGCGCTCCAGGCGCGAAAGTGCGGCCATTTCTGCGCCCTCAAGCGGGGGCGGAGCCGGGGCTGGAGGAGGAGAGCCCGGCCCAGGCTGCGGCGGTGGAGTCGACATCGCTGGCCAGGGCTTCTTCCAGTCCTATCAGATTGTCGCCAGTTGCTCCGGCGACATCACCATCGTGGGGGCTACAACGGCGTCGTGGATTTCAGGCAGGGCCCGCTCGCCTCGCCTCTGGACACGGCCTTCATCGCCCGGTTTTCCGCCGATGGTACGCCCCGCTGGAGCCATCTCTTTCCTGACGTGAAAGGCAGTGAGGCACCCGGGCTGGCGGTGGATGACGACGGGACCTTGTATCTGGGTGGAACCATCACCACCGCCTTCAGCGGAGACGGCAGCTACGACGGCGACTTCTTTCTCATGCGGTTCACTCCCGGAGGCCCCCTCGTGTGGTCAGGGCCGTGATGTCGCTCGAAGTGAACTCGCCGGTCGTCCCCGCGGAGAAGCAGGAGTTCATGAGCGAGCCACCCGTTGTGGCCGTGGTTGGCATCCCAGGAATATGATTGGCGTCCATTCCTGCTGGGCCTTCGTTGCCCGAGGAGCCTCCGCAGGAGATGGCCCGGTTGCAATCGTCCGAGTGGCGGAGCCCGATTACCTGGCCAAGCTCGTGGGTTATTACATGCTCAATCGTGTCGTCGGGATGCGATGCGGGCCCGGCGTTGATCTGAATCTGCTGGAACGGATTGCCCCCCGATGGACCCCCACTTGTGGCGCCTCCGCTGGGAAGGACAGGGTTGGTCACAAAGTCGATGGATCTGAAGTCCGGGGGCGGACAGCAATGAGGGCATGTGATACATATGTCGGGGATTTTGAGCAGGCTTTGAAGGAGCTGGACGGTCTGGCGCTGCTCTACCTGCATTGGCAGCGCGTTCGCCAAGTGGCTGAAATTGATGCGCCCCAGTGTGCGCCTTGTTCGCACCACTGCGGTGCATTCCCCCCCAGGACAAAGCAGTGGGAGAGCGGAGCCTGCTCGAGGAGTTGTTTAAGGGTATTCGTCCTTGGCGTCGGGCGGTGCGGTGGTGTCGGGACGGTCCTCACCCGCAGGTCTTGCAACCTCCCGTGCGTCAACTGAAGTACTCGCCAGGGACGCGGGCCCTGTCACTTGACAACCCGCGGTTCCCTCGTTACCACAAGGCAAACCGCTGACGTTCGAGGTTGATGCGCAGGAGGCCTAGATCACCCTGAGGCCCCGCCCACACACTGGGCGGATATCGGCTGTTGAGACAGCCGAAGGGGGCGTCGTGTGCCCCTCTCCCGCATCAAATTGGTAGGATTCCTCCGTGAACGTCTCACGCAAGGAGCTGCGCGTCCTGAACGTGCTGGCTCAGGGCGGGCGTATTCTGAAGCACAAGGATGAGAACGGGAAGTTGACCCATGTGGCGTGTGTCACGCCGGAGGGCTGGCAGTTGTCGCTCTGCACGCTGGAGGTCTTCCAGCAGTTGAAGCGGCGAAAGCTCATCTCCTCGGTGAAGGGCGGCCCGTACCTCATCACCAGACTGGGGCTTCAAGCGCTCTGCGGAAGTTCAAAGACACGCTAGGGGCTGTCTCTGATTAGCGCAGCCAAAGAAGCATGGATGCAACGCGCAGGACGGCGAGGTAGCTGGTCGCCGTCTTTCCGCAGCGTCCTGATGCGCCCGGACGACCGATGCGTCAGCAAGGGCACCAAGCTCATCCACATCGAGCCGCAGCGCCTTGAAGATGGCTTCCCCGCGTCCTGTCTTCGTCGAGCGATGGAACCGATTGTAGACCGTCTTCCAGTGACCGAGCCGCTCGGGCAAGTTCCGCCACTGCCCCCCGGTCTTCACGCGCCACACCACTGCATTGATGAAGTCATGGTCCCCTCGCATTGAGCGCTGGCCGCTCCTGGAGCCCAGCAAGGGCTTGATGCGGCCCCACTCGACATCGCTCAGTTCATGTCGGCGCACAACCCGCGTTGCGCATGCCTGGTGCCAGGCAGCAACTTCGATTGAGCCCCTGCCCCAACGTGCCAGATAACCGGCACGCCGAGTCGAATCTCGAACACGAGCTCAGGGCCAGCCCTAGCCCTCCCATTGGAGGCATCGCTCCTGCTGCTCGGCGGTGAGCGACTTCACTGCACACGTCGCGAGCCGCCCCCCTTCCCTACCGCCGGGGTCGGGGTCGCTGGACAGTATCTCCAGCACTCGGCCTACATTCGGTGGCCCCCATCCAGCCGGCTTCACCACCTTCCCGTCGCCCTGGAGCTCCGTCTTGCCTCCCAGAGCCTCGCGCAAGTTTGCGCCGGCCACCTCGTTGAAGCAGTCCTGGTAGGTGTCACAGACGGCTGGCCTCGCAGAAGTCGCGGAGCGCCTGGGCGTCCGCCAGCGCGTTGTGCGGCACCCGGCTGGTGCTCGCCGTGTTGAAGCCTGGCAGGCGTTGGAACTTCATGTCGAAGTCTGGCACCGGCTGCATGCGCCCCGGGCCGGAGACGAGCAACTTCAGGAGGTGCTCGAAGTCCGTCGGCCAATCCGCGACGACGACCATATGCCCCACCACCCGCTCCCGCATGAACCTCGCCAGCTTCAGCGACGCAAGCTCGCGCGGCATGACCTCGCTGCCAAGGTGGGGGACGACGTGCTGCTCCACCCATGGGTCGGTCGGTCCCACCCATTCGACCGCGACATAGAACGACTCCTGAGCGGGGTCGGCCGGCACGAGAGCGAGGGACATCAACTCGCCGCCGAAACCATTGAATTCGGCGTCCAGGTAGTAGCGCATCACTTTCTCCTTGTGTTGGTGCTGCGATAACTGGCAGCGGTGACCAGCGCTCGGACGCTGGTGGCGCCCCGACGTTTCTCTGCGCGGACATCCTGGGCTGTGCGCAACACGTCGCCGTCTAATGCCGCGAGCACTCCCTCAGGCGGGGGCGGAGCCGGGGCTGGAGGAGAGCCCGGCCCAGGCTGCGACGGTGGAGTCGACGATGGAGCGCACGCCGCGACTGGATTGGGCGGGACTGCTGGGCCGGACGTTCGCGCTGGATGGCTTCGCCTGCTCTCGGTGTGGTGGCCGCAGCAGGGGCTGGCATACCTGACGGCCTCCGCTGGGGGACGCGCCATTCTGGAGCACCTGGCATTGCCCTCGCGGCCTGCGATGCTGGCCCCGGCACAGCGTCCACCCCAGAGCGCGTGGGGTTGAGCCCAAGCACCCACAGTCACCTGGAAGCCCACGCCCCTGCGGCCTGCCGCCGGGATGGGCCGCTTGGGCCGGCATGTGCCCCGAGGGGCCGCACAGCCGCTGCTCCGCCCCGGCGCACGGCCCGCATGTCACCTTCCAGCGGCCCTTCTTGGCCCCGCTTCACCAGCCCGCCGCCCTCAACAGGGCTCCTCTCCATCCTCTACTTTGCCTCATCGGGATTCCTCGGGAAGTCGTGCGGCACCGGCACGGGCGCCCCACCCCGAGCGGATTCAGGACGATTGCGACCGAGCCAGACGTCACGCCCTTTCCGGCCGTCGCTGGCGCTTCGGCGTTGGCCGCTTCTCCGCCCATGTCAGGAGCTCGTCGAGTGCCGGACAGAGCGACTGCCCCCACTCGGTCAGGTGGTACTCGACTTTGGGCGGCACCTGCGCGTGAACGATGCGCGCGACGATGCCGTCCTGCTCCAGCTGCCGAAGCTGCTGGATGAGCATCTTCTGCGAGATGGCTGGAATTGAGCGCTCCAGTTCGGAGAACCGCAGCTTCTTCTCACCGAACAGGTGGAAGAGGATGACCAGCTTCCACCGGCCTTCCAGCATCTGGATGGCATCCTCGATTCCGCTGGCCGCCGTCACTGGCGTATGGTGCTCATGCTTACCCAAAAGTATGTACCCCACTTTTTCGTGTGTTCTTGTGGAACAGCACCGTACTCATTACATGGTTGAGGATGCAAACGACGCCCAACCTGTCCCCTCGCCTGCCCGCCCCAGTCGCTGGATACTTCGCACACGAGACGACCAGCCCCGCGGCCGTGGCACGGTGTTTCACCGAAGATGCTCTCGTCGTGGATGAGCGCCACGAGCACCGCGGGCGCGCTGCCATCGAAGCGTGGAACGCTGCCGCGAACGGCAAGTACAAGCTCACGACGGAGTTGCTCGCGGCGGAGTCCGACGGACCTCGCGCCACGGTGCGTGCGAAAGTGGCGGGCAACTTCCCAGGCAGCCCCATCGAGCTCCGCTTCCGCTTCACCCTCGCAGGTGGGCTCATCTCTCGACTGGAGATTGCACCATGAGTTTCGACCTCGAACTGAAGAACCGGCGCGCGCTTGTCACAGGAGGCACGAAGGGGGTCGGCGCGGCGGTCGTCGCGGCCCTCGTCGAGGCCGGCGTCAAGGTTGTCGCAACCGCACGTACCGTGCCCAGCGACACGGCTGGTGTCCACTACATCGCAGCCGACGTCACGACCGTCGAAGGCTGCGCGCAGGTAGCGCGCGACGCGCTCGCGCACCTCGGCGGTATCGACATCCTGGTCAATGTGCTCGGCGGCTCGAGTGCTCCCGGAGGTGGCTTCGCGGCGCTCGGCGAGGACGAGTGGCAGAAGGAGCTCAATCTGAACCTGATGCCCGCGGTTCGGCTCGACCGAGCGCTCTTGCCGTCGATGCTGGCACAAAGGGCGGGCGTTATCGTGCACGTCACGTCCATCCAGCGCGAGCTGCCCCTGCCGGAATCAACGACGGCGTATGCCGCAGCGAAGGCAGCACTGTCGACCTACAGCAAGTCGCTGTCAAAAGAGGTGGCGCCCAAGGGCGTGCGGGTGGTCCGCGTCTCGCCGGGCTGGGTGGAAACCGAAGCCTCGGTGCATCTGGCCGAGCGCCTCGCCGCGCAGGCCGGGACCGATTATGAGGGTGGCAAGCAGATCATCATGGAGTCGCTAGGTGGAATCCCGCTCGGCCGCCCGGCCAAGCCCCGCGAGGTCGCCGACCTCATCGCGTTCGTCGTGTCCCCGAGGGCGGGCTCCATCACCGGCACGGAGTACGTCATCGATGGCGGCACAGTGCCAACGGTGTGAGCGATGGCGCCGGATGAGGGCAGCACCCAATCCCGCCCAGCCCCCATCCGCGCCATGCGAGAACAACGGCGGCGATGTTTGCAGCCACCCAATCAGCCCCCGAGTGAGGCTTCAGTGGGCATGAGCCCGGCGAAGCGGATGCGCGCCAGGCTGTCGTGGGCCCGCAGCCCTCGCCGCCAGAGCTCTCGAAAGACAGCGGCCGCCAGCCACTCGCTCGGGGCCGTGCAGTAGGCCGAGTGTGGATGGCATGCACAGCGCGGAAGAGCCCGCCCAGGGCACAGGGAGATATGCTATTCCGCGAATGTGTCGCTCTGGGACCTATTTCGGAAGAAAGCGCCAAGACCGCCGTCGCCTCCCCCACTCCCGGCAACTCCAGCGGAGGGGATCATCGAGGAGTTCGACATCGCCGATGCGGTGGGGACGATCCGTCTGACCACGGGTGAAACAGTCCGTTTTGGCAGATCCACTTGTAAGTTCGAGCCCGCGGTCGGTCTGGCCGTCCGCGTGCTCGCGGTTGAGGTCGGACCCCACACGCGTGTTCGTGCGACGCGTGTTGAACTGCGTGCCGACGCAGATGAACACGAGCGACTCCTGGACGAGCGAGAGCGTGCCGCTGGCCTCCCAGCAATAAGCTACGCGTCCAACGAAGAAGGCCCACTGCTCGCAAAGCTATGTGTGGCGACCCGGAACCCCATCCCAGACCGCGCTGCGCTGCGAGCGCTCTGGGAGAAGGCTGGGCTCAACGATATCGCGAAGCTCGACTTCGTCCCCGGTCCCGTCGCCGAAATCAAGCAGCGCTCGTTCCAGGTCCTCTTCGGAGCGGGCCCGTTCGACTCGGTTCTCGACCAACGCTTTCGGCCACAGGGTGCTCCGCTGGGCGATGGATTCGTCGGGTTCTACGATGGGGTGCCCGAGCTGGCGAGTGCCCCTGACCCGCGTGCTGCGAATAGCTGGGGCTTCGGCCCGGAGGGGAGCGCGCGGCCTCTCCTCGAGCTCGTGGCGAAGCTCGCGAGCTGCCGAGACGAGGTCACCGGCGTGGTCATCGGAGGAGCCGGAGCGATGTGGCTCTCACCCGAGGAATGGCTACGCCGCGTCGACGACCTCTGGAACCCCCACAACATCCCGGTCGAGGCATTCCTCGATGTGGCCTACGGCCCCGAGGAGGACGGCGCCCGGCGACTTCGCAGCTTCGGAATGCGAATGGCATTGGCGTTGCCGGACATCGAAGTGGACGACCCACTCGCCGCGGCGGACGACGTACGGCATCGGTTGTGCGAAAGCGTCGTCTGGGCCGCGTGCCGCGTCCTCGCCGGTGAAGACGCGCTCCGGAATGCTCCACCCGAAGTATCACTCCCCATTGGACGCACGGTGAGGGTCCGGGTCGAGGAAGGCCGCGTATCGTTCCGCGTCGTCGGCTACACAGGCCCGGAGAAACACATGCTGCGCGTCGCGGATCTCACCCTCATCGATTCGTAGTGCCAGCGCCTCCATCCACGCGACGAATGGCTCACGCATGCGTCGCGGGAAGGGCACTTGCGGCAGTGCGTCAATGCAAGTGAGCAAGGCTCGCGGAGGGCATCGTCAGCTCGGCGCGTGCTCCGAGGCGACAACGCTCCTGACACAGGGGGCTTCGGCTACTCGGCATCCAACGCCCCAGATGTTCCAGCCTTCCGACGTTTCGCGATGATGACCTGGATGGCGACCACCGTGAGGGCCCCAAGGCTGAGGCTGATGATGGCGGCTGGTGTCAGCCCGTCTGGCCAAGGGTTTCCTCCCGCCCTCCCAGGCGTGCCCTTTCCTGCAGCGATAAAAAAGCAGGCGGCCCCCCACGAAATCGCAATCGACAGATAAGGGTGCTTCACGACCTTCCGGACGAAAATTGTAAGGAGCCCTACGCTCGCGACTCCGACAATGTAGTTACAGAGCATCAAGAGTAACTTCATCCACTCCTCCAACGAGGAGTCTGAGCGTCCTTCGTCAGACAGGTCAACCCATCCGCCCAGCATGGAGGTGAGCACCTGTGCCCTGAGCTTCGTCCGTTTCCGTGGCCGCTGATGTGGAGGCAGCGGCCTTCCCATGCCGCAAGCTGGCCTGCTCCCGCTCCGGCTATTCCGCCTGGGCGAGGCGGCCCGGGTCACAGCGCCGCAGGCACGACCGCGAGCTGGCACGAAATCACCTGCTCGATGAGCCGCCAGAACCAATGCTGGGACAATGCCGTCGCCGAGAGCGCCTTCAGCGGCTTGAAGACGGAGGTCGTCCACACGCGCAGCTTCCGGACGCACGAAGAGGCACGACGGGTGCTTTCGACTACATCGAGGTGTTACCGGAAGCGTCGTCACTCCTGACGCGGCTACGTCAGTCCTGTGGAGCACGAGCGAACGGCTGAGGTGCGACGCCGCTTGTACCCTCCGGTCAGGGTTCCCGTGGGCGACGTGGTTTCCAGCAGGAGGCGGATGTCGTCTCCGGATTGCGCAATGCGCATTCCTGCTCCGCCGCATCATCCCCTCCTGAGCGCAGCATCCCTCAGCGCCGCGGGCCTCTCGTTGGTGGCCGCAGGAGGGTGCTGGCATACCTGACGGCCCCCGGTAGGGAGACGCGCCATTCTGGAGCACCTGGCATTGCCCTCGCGGCCTGCGATGCGGCTCCCGGCACAGGGTCCACCCCAGAGCGTGTGGTGTCGAGCCCAAGCGCCCACAGTCACCGCGAAGCCCTCTCCCCTGCGGCCTGCCGCCGGGATGGGCCGCTTGGGCCGGCATGTGCCCCGAGGGGCGGCACAGCCTCTGCTCCGGCTCGGCGTACGGCGCACAGCCCGCGTGTCACCCTCCAGCGGCCCTTCTTGCCCCCTTCGCCAGCGCGCCGCCCTCAACAGGGCTCCTATCCGTGGCATCGGCCCCGGCGAGTGGAGGTCTTGAGAGGGCCGTGAGGGCCCCGGTGGCGTGCTCCGCGAAAGCCAGGTTGAACGTCACGACGGTGAGCGACGATGGCACTACAGCGGAGGCAGAATCAGGCGCTCGATAATCGCCGCTGTACCTGGGACTGGCCTCGTCGGTGTCGTTCTCCACGAGCGGGCAGCCCGTCAGGAACGCGAGCAACAGCAGCGCCCACGGAGGTGCCATGAACCATTGACAAAGGGGGCCAGGCTCCCTCGCCGCGGAGCGCGCATCATTGCGTTTCCAAGGACCGGGGCATTGCGCACCTGGACGGCGAGGCGCACCGGAGAGCCCTTTCGCCGCGCCCCCAACAGGTGCACCGCTCGCTTAATCGGGGGCGGGGCAACCGAGGGAGTGCGCACCTCCATTGAAGGGCATTGAGGCCCGCTGGAGGCGCCCCGAAAGCGGGGCATCAGCGGCCAGGATGCCGTTGACGCCCCGCCCTTCCCGGCTACTGCTTGGAGCTGCGCAGGTACCGGTAGAACTCGGACTCGGCCCCCAGGAACAGCGACGTGGAGCCGTCCACGACGTCCGGGTAGGACTCCAGCGTCCGCATGAACTGGTAGAACTCCGGGTCCCTGCCGAACGCCTCCGCGTAGATCTTCGTCGCCTCGGCGTCCGCCGCGCCGGTGATGTCCTGGGCCTTGCGATAGGCCGCCGAGCGAATCTCCTTCAGGTCACGCTCACGCTGCCCCCGGACCTCCGCCGCGCGGCCCATGCCTTCCGAGCGGGAGCGCTCGGCGATGCGCTTGCGCTCGGAGATCATCCGCTCGAACACCTTCACCTGGACCTCGTCCACGTAGTTGATGCGGCGGATCTGCACGTCGACCAGCTCCACGCCGAACTCCTTGACGATCTCCGCGGCCCGGAGACGAATCTGGCGGGTGAGCTTGTCCCGGCCCTGGGAGACCTGCTCCAGCGACTCGGCCCGCTCCGTCTCGGCGGTGTACTCGTCGTCCTCGAAGGGCCGGTTGGTGGAGCGAACCGCTTCAATCAAGTTGAACGACGCGATGGTGTTGCGCGTCTCACCGTCGATGATGTCATCGAGCCGGGACTGCGCGTTGCGCTCGTCCCGCAGGCGCTGGAAGAAGCGCAGCGGGTCCACGATGCGCCAGCGCCCGAAGGTGTCCACCCAGATATATTTCTTGTCCTTGGTGGGGATCTGGTTCGGGTCGCCGCGCCAGTCCAGCCACCGCTTGTCGAAGCGGTTCACCGTGTCGACAAAGGGCATCTTGAAGTGAAGGCCCGGGTCCACGATGGACGAGCCCTTCGGCTCGCCGAACCGGGTGATGACGGCCTGCTCGTGCTCGCTCAGGGTATAGGTCGCGGAGAAGCCCACCACCACGACCAGGGCGGCCAACACGCCGAGAGGAATGACAAGGCGGCTCATCGGCGGCCCTCCGTCTGGCTCACGCCCCCGGACACCGCGGGGTCGGTCGCCTGCATGTTCAACAGTGGCGTGAGGCCCTTGACGGACTCGTCCAGGACGACCTTCTGTCCGGCGTTCCGAAGCACCTGGCTCACGGTCTCCAGGTACATGCGGCGGCGGGTGACGTCCGGCGCCTTGCGGTACTCCTCGTAGACGCGGGCGAAGCGGTCCGCCTCACCCTTGGCGCGGTTCACGCGTTCGATGGCGTAGCCCTCCGCGCTGCGCAGCGCCTCCTCGGCCTCGCCCTTCGCCCGGGGGATGACGCGGTTCAGCTCGGCATAGGCCTCGTTGATGACGCGCTCCTTCTCCTGGATGGCCTGGTTCACCTCGTTGAAGGACGGCTTCACCGGGTCGGGCGGGTTCACGTCCTGGAGGACCACCTGCTGGATGTCCACGCCCGTCTCGTAGCGGTCCGCCAGGTCCTGGAGCAGCAGCTTGGCCTGGGTCGCCACCGCCTGACGGCCCGTGGTGAGGACCTCGTTCACCGAGTGGTCTCCCACGACGGCCCGCATCGAGGCCTCGGAGATGTCCCGGAGCATGCCCTCCACGTTCTTCACCTTGAAGAGGTACTTGTACGGGTCCTTGATCTTGTACTGGACGATCCACTCCACCACCGCGACGTTGAGGTCACCGGTAAGCATGAGCGACTCGCGCTTCATGTCCGAGGACTCCGCCGCATAGGTAGAGCCCATGCGCGAGCGAGACGCCTCCGTGCGGAAGCCGAACTCCGCCTTGAGCTGACGCTGCACCGGAACCTTCACGATGCGGTCCACCCAGAAGGGCATCCGGAAATGCGGGCCCGGCTCCACTGTTCCCACGAAGCGCCCCAGCCGAAGGATGACGCCCACTTCGTCCGGCTCGACCTGGGCGTAGCTGGTCATCAGCCCCAACAGCAGGAACATCCCCAGCAAGGCGAACAGGATACGGCGCCCCAGCCCAGGCCCCAGCTGCCGCTGGAGCTCACGTAGGACCTCTGACGGATCCCGCCCATTGGGCTCGGACTTCATGACGCGAGGATTCCATGACATTCATCTGTCTTCCCCCGTCAAGGCGGTTCATGCAAGGAGGTCCACGAGAATTCCTGCCAGCCGGGCACCGAGCGCTCACGCGCTTGACAGGCTGCGCTACAACACGTGGATTGATGCGCCCCTTGCGCGCCCGGAACGCCCGGGCACGCAAGGGGCAGTCCGGCTTCGGTCCGTCCGGCCCGCGCCGGATTGAAGGCCCGCATGGCGCCCGTCACGAGCAGCAAGATGAGGCCGCCTGCGATGGCCCGCCATTCTGGAGCACCTGGCATTGCCCTCACGGTCTGCGAAGCGGGCCCCGGCACAGCGTCCACCCCAGAGCGCGTGGGGTTGAGCCCAAGCTCCCAGCGAACAGCCGCCCTGCGAAATCGAGTCGCAGTTTCCGGTCCAGGTGGGGAACCCCACCGGCTCGGCGCGGAGGGTCAGCGCAGGCGTCCGGACGGGGGCGCGGCACGACTCGGTAGAGGAGAGCAAGCCCTCCTCGGCCACGAGGCGGGTGGCGCCGAGGGGTAGCGCGCGGATCTCCACATAGGCGAAAGCGGTGCCCTTGAGGGCGGACGCGTCCACCTCGGGAGCGCCCTGCACGCAGAGCCGGGCCTCATGAGCCCGCGCGGGGGCCGGGGTGAAGCGCACGAGGACCTGGCGCTCTCGTCCTCGCGTCGAGGAATTGCTCTCAGGTGCTGTCGATGATGGAGAAGCCGGAGCCCTCCAGGACCATCGACACCGGCTGCACGGCCGCCGGCGAGGCATTGCGCATGGTGAAGAGGTGCTCCGCGGAGGACCAGCCGGCGTCCACCTCGCCAAAGTCGAGCGACTCCCGGTCGATGATGAGGACGGAGGTCGGCTCGGGCTCGTCCGAGCACGCCAGGAGAAGAGAGGGCATGTCGGCCAGCAACAGGCGGGACAGAAACATGTTGCGGAACATACGCGTCATCTGGGGTGAGCGAACGAGCGAGCGGCCTGGCGGAGCCACCTCAGGCCCCCACCTGTACGTCGTGGGCCGCATTTCCTGGTCGAGGTTCCGCTCCACACGATGCTCCGTACCGGCGGCCTCCGCTCAGGGGATGCCCCAATGGCGCGTCCATTCCATGGGCGAGCCCGGCGCCACGGTATGGTTTCCGAGCGAGCGGGCACACCCTGCGCCGCCGCCACGCTCATGGGCGTGCGCGTGTCTACCTTCGTGAGGACGCAGAGCATCGAGGCGCTGACGCGTGGAGCATCCGCCACGGGGGTGCATCGCCTCGACCTTGTGGCAGGGAGATTCGTGATGCGCACCCACCGCTGGAGCTCGGCGACGGTGTTCGCGGTGGGGCACTCGACGCGCTCCATCGAGGAGTTCGTCACGCTCTTGTGGACGCACGGCGTGGCGACCGTGGTCGACATCCGGACGATTCCGCGTTCGCGTGCGAACCCACAGTTCAACAGCGATGGGCTGGAGGAGATGCTCCCTCGGGTGGGCATCCGCTACGTGCACCTGGCGAAGCTCGGAGGACTTCGCAAGAGGAGCAAGTCGGCGGGTGGCGAGAACGCCGCGTGGCGCAACGCGAGCTTCCGCGCGTACGCCGACTACATGCAGAGCGAGGAGTTCGAGGAAGGACTCTCCGAGCTGCACGACCAGCTGGTGTTCGGTCCGCCGGCGTTGATGTGCGCGGAGGCGTTGCGCTGGCGGTGCCATCGCTCACTCGTCGCGGATGTGCTGGTCTCTCGCGGTGCGGAAGTGCTGCACCTCGAGTCGGCCACGCGTGCCACACCACACCCACTGACCGCCTTCGCACGAGTCAGGCGAGGACATGTGACCTATCCGGCCGACGAGAGCAGTCCCTTTCGCGAAGTCGAGGCACAGTCCACCCCATCCTGAGCCTCGCTGCGCCCCTGAGGCCCGGGGAGCACACGGCGATGAGCGCTGGCGAAAACTGGTGAAGGCGCTCAAGGAGCTGGCCGGGCACCCGAACCTCTCCACCACCTGGTGCTGCATGCACCTGAGCCCGGCGGCCGGGTCGGTGGCCATCCGGATGCTGGAGGGAGCGAAGCCAGAGGCGCAAAATTTGAGTCCACGGGTGAGTCCTCGGCAGTCCCACCTGTTTCCCTGAGTCCCCTCCAGTCTTGGAGACATTTTGGAGACGAAGCCAGGAGCTCACTGAGCCACTGGTGGAGCCTCCGGGCTCGCGTCGGTAGGCCGCTTCGGGGCGTTCCTCCTTCAGGAGTGGTGTGCCACCGCGGCCTTCACCCAGCGCAGGATGCTCGCCTCGTCAATGTCCGCGGCGCTGCGCACCTTGAGGTGGCGCATGGTCTTCCCGGTGCCCTCGAGCTTTCCTTCCGGGTCGTCGAGCTTCTCCGGGGGCGCCATGATGCTGAGGGCGGCGTAGGTCGTCGAGGTGTAGAGCGCACAGAAGCCGCCCTTCAGCTCGTAGTAGGGCATGCCCCACTTCATGGACTCGCGAGCGCCGGGGGCGGCCTTCTTCACCAGGGCACGCAGGGCCTCGAGGTGCTCGCGCCGCTCCGGGGGCTGCTGCGCGAAGAAGGCGTCCGCCGGGGCGCCGAGGTCCTCGCGGCGCAGGTACTGGCGGGCAGGGGCCTTTTTCGCGGCCGCGCTCTTCGCCGGCGCCTTCTTCGCGGCCGCGCTCTTCGCCGGCGCCTTCTTCGCGGACGCGCTCTTCGCCGGGGTCTTCGCGGGCGTCTTCCTGGCGGTGCTCTTCTTCGCAGGGGTCTTCTTCGTGGGCGTCTTCTTCGCCGTCACCTTGCGTGCTGCCATCCGTGCCTCCGAGGCCCCGGACCGCCGGGGCGGGCGGAAGGCTACCCCAGCAGCGGAGGACGCATGGGCATGAAGGGGAACCAGCGGGCCACCTCGGATGAGATCTACAAGCATGCCGGGGAGATGAGCTACCGCTTCCAACTTCGCGGCGGCCCCACATTCAGCCGTCCTCCTCTCGTCCGGGCACCTGAGGGCGGATGCGCCGGTTTTTCTGGCTTGAGCAGGACAAGGTTGCGGTGACCCTCCATGGGGGGCTTTTGACGCGTGGATTGGAAGCTGCCGCCACTTGGTCCCGAACCAAGGCGAAGGGGCGTCCAGGGGTTATCAGCGGTTCACAACCTGCTGTAATCCCTCGGGTTTCTGGGTCTGGGCTGGTCCAACCGTCGCATCCAGTAGGTCAGGGCACCAAGGATTTTGCTGCTAGTTTGCTGCTGGGCCCCGGGTTGGTACCGCCGGTGGCCTCGGGTTCCGGCCGGCTGCTGACCGTCCGGGAGGTCGCGGAGCGGCTGGGGGTGTGCCGAGCCACCGTGTACCGGATGTGCGAACGGGGCGAGTTGTCCCACGTTCGCCTCTCCAACGCAGTGCGAATAGAGGCTGAAGCCCTAGAGAGAGTCATCAGGAGACCTTCGCAGGCTCACGTGTAGGCCATCTCCTCACCACATACTTCGGCCTCTGGTCAAATGGCATCTGCGAAAGAGCGCGGCGGCGTCCAACCATCCCAGGCCCCAGGTTCGGTTCCTGTCGAGGTCACTCTCCTACTTCCCAAGTCCGCAGAAGCAGGGCGGTTTTCTGTCTAGCGGCGTTCAGGTGCGTTCACTCGATGTCGTTGCGGGGGGCAGAATTGACTACTTCAACCAGAAGGAGAGGCGCCCCGGGCGCCGGTGAACACCTCGCTAGGGGCGGGGATGTTCCCTCAACGTCCCCAACGCCCCGTCTCTTGTCGCATCCACACCTACACTCTCCTTCATGTCCTCACCCAGCTCATGGGCGCTGCCACTGGCGAACTCCTTGAGCCGCTGCGCGAGTCGGTTGTCGAGGAGGGAGGCCCGCCCGCCGACCTCGTGCTCGACTACCTCGTAGACTGCGCAGTGGACCGCCTCGCGGAACTGGCCCGGTGGCTGTGGGCACGGTGGTGCTCCCCTGAATTGCGGCACCGCGTCCGCAGTCACCTGCGCATGGCCATCCTGCTATGCGTGCTCCTCAACCCGGCCAAGCCCATACTCCCTGTCGTGCAGTTGTGCGGGAAAGGTACTGGTGCGTGCGAGAGGCTGGCCGTGGTGCGCGGGCAAGCTGATGCAGAACCGGGACCTGAGGAGAGCTCGTCCTTGGCAATGACGGTGGAAGAGCCGAAGAAGGGGCGCAAGCCTCAACTGCCCGGCACATAGTCCAGGGGCCCCCGTCAGCGGCCCTCCTAAATCCCTATGCACCAGCCCGCTCCCTCAACAGGGCGCCCGTCCTTATGCTCTGGCGTGTCGGCCACTCCTGAAGGTAAGACCCGCTCTTGGTCTGGCCCGCATCGCGAGCTGAAGGAGCACATGGACGGACGCGACCTATACCCGGAGCAAAGCGCCCCTTGTCTCTGGCTGTGGGGGGGCGGGTGAGCAGCCATGCCTTCAAACGCGCCCTCACTGCTACCGGGTATCTGACCGCCGGTGGCAAGCCCGCCCCCGGGCTGGTGCGCACAACGGACCCTGCGGCAGCACGGCTACGGGTCATTCTCAAGGACGCCAGGGTTGGCCTGATGGCCGACGCGGTGTTCACGGCGCAGAGTACGCCCGCCGCCGTCTTCAAGGATTCGGGAGACAGCATCCCGACGGATGAAGATGTGACGAAGTGGCACGAGGCCGCATGGAACGTCGGCGTTGCGCCGCTCCTGTGGATTGTGACGCCCACTGAAGTCCGCCTCTACGACTGCTATGCGTCACCTCCCAAGAAGGGCGCGCAGGGAGCGGCGAAGCCACTCGACCGCTTCAAGCTCGATGACGAGGACCGCCTCCGTACGCTCGACGCAATGTGCGGCCGTCTTGCGACAGAAACCGGCGCTTTCTGGTCGAGCCCTCTCGGGGCTCACATTGACCGTCGGCATCGCGTGGACCGCGAGCTCCTGAGTGAAATCAACGCTCTGGAAGAGCAGTTGACCAAGCTTCCTCCCGCGCATCCCGACTCGCGAGCCCGAACCCCTGCCGAAGAGATTAAGAAGTCGCGCGACTTCGCCCAGCGGCTAATCGGACGGTGCATCTTCACTTGGTATCTAATTGACCGAGGGCTTGCCCAGCCGTTTCTTCCCGAAACGCTTCCCCACGATCTCAACAAGCTGTTTGGGACGCCTCACAGTGCGTTTCAGCTCTTCAATTGGCTGCGAGAGACCTTCAATGGGGACCTCTTTCCCA
This sequence comes from Pseudomyxococcus flavus, assembly GCF_050038885.1. NCBI lineage: Bacteria > Pseudomonadati > Myxococcota > Myxococcia > Myxococcales > Myxococcaceae > Pseudomyxococcus > Pseudomyxococcus flavus. The sequence goes on from NZ_CP143624.1 coordinate 1,906,804, forward strand.
TGGACGATCCAGGGGCGGAACACACCCGGTTGAGTGAGGCCCATCTCGCCCTTATGCGGGAATTCATCCAGGGCCGGAGTCTGGTTCCCGGCCGTAGCGGGCAGGGGCGGCTGTTCCGGTTCCGGTTCGATGCCATTCCTGTCGATCTGATCAGTTCCATTTATCAGCAGTTCGCGCGTTCGAGCGCCGAAGAGGTGGCTCGCGTCCAGGGACTGCACTACACACCGGTCGAACTCGTCCATCTCACGCTTGACCCCGTCTTCGAAGGTCTGCCCGCCTCGGCCCGCGTCATTGATCCAACATGCGGCTCTGGCGCCTTTCTTGTCGAGGCGTTCCGGCGTCTGGTGTGGGCGAACACGGGTGGCAAGGCGGCCTCACGGGCTCTGGTTCGCAACATCCTCTACACACGCCTTTTCGGAATCGACATCAATCGAGCAGCCCTGGGAATTGCCGCGTTCAGCTTGTACCTAGCCGCGCTGGAACTCGACGAAGAGCCCATCACCGACGCCTCCGACCTGAAGTTCGACCGGCTCATCGGCACTACATTGTTCGAAGCTAATGCCATCGGGGACATGCTCCCTCCAGTCGTGGCAGGTAAGCCTTTCGAAGCCGTAGTTGGCAACCCGCCCTGGACCTTTGACAGCCGAAACAAGGCCTTGCCGCGCAAGAAAGGCGCGAAGGGGAGCGCGCCCCGTCCCCGGCGCAGCCCGGACCAAGCCTTCTTGAATGTCGCCGCAACGTTGGCCGGTGAAGCCGGCCGCATTGGCATGGTCATGAAGGCATCCCCCTTCTTTTCCAGGGACGAACACGCCGTCGAGGCGCGCAATAGCCTGCTCCAGAAGTTACGGCCTGCCGCCATCGTCAACCTGTCCGCGTTGAGGAAGGAAGAGCTATTCCCGGACGCGGACGGACCGGCACTGCTGTTCTTCGCGCGATGCGCCCTCATGCCTCGCGGCGATCAGGTTCTCGTTGGCTCCGTGCCCTGGACGCCTGACTTCCGGCGCAACGGCGTATTTCATGTGGGCCCGGGCGAACTGCGCTCCGTTCCACTCGCGCGCGTGCTCAAGACGCCGGCGCTCCTCAAGGCTGCAACGTTTGGCACCCTCCGGGATAGTTGGTTGATCGAGCGGCTAGAGCGCGAGTTCCCGACCCTTGATGAATGGCTGAACAGCGTCGGGATCCGCGCAACGGAGTCCAGAGGCCAGGGCTTCCAGGTGAAAGGGGATCCCAACCCTCCTCCAAAGCGTTTCTATGAACTGAAGACCCTAGTACCAAAGCAATACAGCCCGTTTCGCCTGGACGAGGAGCAACTGGAGCTCTTCACCCTCCCGACCCTGCACAGAACTCGGGAAGAGGCCATCTACAACGGCCCCTTGCTGATATGCCCCAAGGCCAGCTTCACGCGGGCGGCGGAGCCGGGTCGTTACGGCGCGGCCATCAGTTCCAACTCCCTGCTCTACACGGAGAACTTCTACGGCATCTCGTTCGAGAAGCACGACTCTGCGTGGGCCTATGCCCTTTGCGGGATTCTCAATTCGAGCCTGACAGCGTTTCAGCTTGCGTTTGGCGGAGGGGCCTTGGGGCTAGAGCGCTCGACAGTAGAGCCGCAAGACCTCCTCTCCCTCCGGGTACCTGACTTGAGAGCGGTGGATGTCGAGGCACTGATGCGGCTCATCCGAGCAGAAGCCCGCGCAGCCGAGGCTCCGAATCCGAGGGCTCTGGGCGAACTCGACGATGCTGTCGGCGAGCTCTATGGTCTGGAACGGGACGAACTCGTTCTCGCCGTCGAGAGTGTCCATCGCTCTCAGATGTTGCTCTTCGAGGGCCGGTCCCGGAGAGAGAGCTTCGTCAAACCTCCGCAAAGTGAGACCTTGCAGAAATACGCTGCGGCCGTCGTTCAAGTCGTGGACGACTATCTGCGAGCCAAGGGGGAGCGGCATCTGGAGGCAACCATCTACGCGCGACCGCTCCTAGCCCCAACCTGGGATGCCCCTTCGGCGGGCCTCACTACCGTCCGGTTCACGATGGTGGCCGGCCCTCCGACCAGCACGCCCGCTGTCATCCTGAGCCCGGGGTCAGAACTCGACACGCTCGCGGAACATCTTCGTGGGAAGCTGGCTGCGGACCTGCCACCCTACCTTAATGAGCGGCGCCAACTGCGCATCTATCTCCAGCACGACCTCTACATCGTGAAGCCCAGCGAGTCGCGCTACTGGAGCCGTACTGCGGGCCTCAATGACGCCGACATCATTCTGGCCGATCACTGGTTGGGAAAGCGGAATGCAACTCGGGCCTGATTTACCGGTGGGTGTCCCTTCCTTTGACCTGTCCGAGGACGAGGTCGAAACCGTCATTGCCCTTACGTGCCGGGGGGCACGGGAGGCCCGAGCAAACGTCACTCCGGGGATGCTTGAAGTCCCTATCTCCATCAGGGTGCGAAAAGCGATGCGCCAGGTGAAGAAGCAGCTCGGACTGACGAACCTCGAAGTCCGTGGTGAGCACGAGTTGGAGGACATGTCCACCAACGATTCCTCATTGCTGGGGAGGATCGACATCACCCTGAAGTTCCGACGGCAATTCGGTGACGAAGATGATTACATCGCCATCGAGTGCAAGCGCGTGGGAGCGGGCGGCGCTTACAGCGTGCTCAATGGACGCTACGTCTCCGAGGGCGTGGCTCGCTTCGTGAATGGACAGTATGCTGTCGGCCACGCCTGGGGATTCATGCTCGGCTACGTCCTGTCACTCCCCGTAGACCAAGTCATCGATACCATTGGCACCCGCCTCTGCAAGGACTATGGCAAGGACGCTAAACTGACTCCCAGGACATGCCACCAGGATGCCCTGACCGTTAAGGTGGGCCGTTTGGTTCAGCAGTCGGGGCACACAATCCGTCTGTGCCACCTCTTCGTGGACATGACACCCGCAGCATAGGCCTGACCCCGTTTGGGATGGGCCCGCCGCTGCTAACGGATTCCGTTTCACCCAGGGATCCTGGCCCGCTCACCGTCGAGCCACCGTCCCGAGCGCCTCATCATCGCGTCCAGGTCCGCGTCGGTGGTGAGCCGGCTGAACAGGAAGTTCTCCCCTGCTTGGTGGGATAAGGATCTGAGAGAAGGCTTCGGCCCCGCACCTGTTCGGTGTGCGGGCGAGGCGTGATCAGTCGGGCGGAAGGGGGGTGAACGCCATGCTGAGCGCCGCGAGGAAGCTATTGGCCTCGACTCTCACCTGGAGGATGGCGGCGGCCATCCTGTTCGCGTTGGCCGAGCATCTTCGGGATCGGGTGAGGCACGGGCAGTAGTGCTCGGGGAGAGGTCTCGCTGCGGATGAGGCGGGACTCCTCCTGCCTTCGGAGACGACCGCATCGTCGAGGTGCGGTCACGCCCACTCACCCCAGGAGAGCTGCACGATGACGAAAGGCATCAGCCTGTCCGCCGAGCTGGTCGAGGTGCGGTGTGCCATCGAGGGGGCTCGATTCCTCGCGGATGCACTGGCCTCGCACTCGCTGGACAGCCGAGAGCAGGAACTGCAAGCCCCCGTTTCCATCACCGCCATCCTCGTACTCGCGGAACTCCGGCTTCGCCAGGTCGAGCGGGTACTTCGCGGGGAGGAAGACCCTCAGCACCTGTGGGCCCCGCACAACGATGTCACTCCGGACAGTGGCCAAGGAGACGAGCAGGACGTGGTTCTCCGGCCGTGGAACCAGGCCGAAGAGGACGCAGCCCCCCCAGCCCGGAAGAAGACGGAGCGGGCCGGGCCAAGGAAGCGGCGAAGACAAGCTCCGCCACCGGAGCCAGTGCCGTCAGCGCAGCCCGAGGGCAGCGGAGAGTAACCTGCTCCTGGCGGGACGCCGAGCTGGGACGTGATCCACCGGCAGCGAAGGCCGGGCATGCGGTGGACAGGGCCCCGCGCAGCCGAGCTGGTGCCGGCGTCCTGTTCTTTAGCTCTCCGGGCGTGAACCCGGGCCGCTTTCGGTCACGCCCCCAGGCGGTCGCGAAAACACCTGGAGAGGTTTGCCACTGCCTACTTAACTCCGGAAGTCCATCAGGGGGCCCGCCCCCTCGTGCGCGAGGAGCGCGAGGGCCTACCCAGGGGAGGGGGTGCGGTCATCAGGATCTAACGGGGGTAGGCAGCTCCGCCCGGATGAGCCCAAGAAAATTTCGAGGCCACCCCACCATCCGGGGCCCTCTTGAAATTAGTGCGCGTTTCGGCGATCGTGATCAGCAGGCTCGGAGCATCGTGATCAGTCGGAGCGAAGCGACGCTGGGCTCAAGTTGACGGATTCTCCTCCTTGCGGCGGGAGGGCCCCTTCACGGTGAGCCGGTGGGCTCGGTGGAGGACCCGGTCGCAAATGGCGTCCGCCACAGTAGGGTCGCCCAGGTGGTCGTGCCACTTTGTGGTCGGCAGTTGGCTGGCGATGATGGTGCTGCGCGCGCCATAGCGGTCCTCGAAGACCTCGAGCATGTCCCGGCGCTCGCCGTCCTTGATGGGAGCCAGGGCCCAGTCGTCGATGACGAGCACGTCGACACGGGCCAGTCGGGAGAGAAACGCGGCGAAGGAGCCCTCCGCGTGCGCGAGCGCCAATTCCTCCAGCAGACGCGGGGCCCGACGGTAGAGCACCCGATGGCCGCGACGAATCGCCGCCTGCGCCAGCGCGCACGCCAGGTACGTCTTGCCGGTGCCCGTCATCCCGGTGATGACGATGTTCTGCTTCTCCTCCACCCAGCGGCACTGGGCGAGCTGACGCACCAGGGGCTTGTCGAGCTCCCGCTTCGCCGTGAAGTCGATGTCCTCGACGCAGGCGCCGGAGATGCGGAGCTTCGCCTCTCTGAGGTTTCTGCCAATCCGGGCGTTCTCCCGGGCCAGCCACTCGGCCTCGACGAGCAGCGCGAGTCTCTCGTCGAAGGCCAGGCTGCTCATGTCCGCCAACTTCTGCTGCTCCTCCCAGGCGCGGGCAAAGGCGGACAGCCTCAGCGCCTGGAGCTTCTGCAAGGTGGGTTGGTTCAACATCTCGGGTGTCCTTTGTCGTTGGTGGCCTCATCGGACCTCGGGCACGGCCGCCATGGCCGTGCCCGAGGCCCCCTTCCGAGTGGAGAGGCCTGCAATCCACTCAGTGGTAGTAGTCAGCGCCGCGGACGTTCTCGTGCGCGGCGGCCGGCTGCGAGGAGGGCTCTTCGGCCGGCAGCGGGGTGGCTTCCAGCCCCTTCTCCAGCAGCAGTCGCACGTGCCGGCTGCTGCGCGCGTGCGCTCGCAGCGCCCGGCCGCATGCGAGCTCCAGCCGCGCGTTGCCATAGCGCTTCGCCAGCCGCAGCAGGCCCAGGCAGCTGCGGTAGCCCACTTCCGGGTGGGGCCTGTCCTGGAGGATGGCCTCCACCAGCGACTGGGTAAGGGGGCCCACCTGGCTCGCCCACTGAATGAAGCGCGAGGGGCTCCACTCGGCATGGGCCCGGTGGGCCTTCGGCATGTGCTCGGCCACCGTCGTGTAGCCGCCCACCTTCGCGCTGCGCACGTGGACGGCCACTCTTCGGCCCCGCTGCAGCAACTCCACGCTGGTGGCGGTGAGGCGCGCCTCCAGCACCTGACGCGCCAGGCTGTAGGGCGCCGAGTAGAAGTGGCCATGGACGTCGACGTGGTAGTCGATGTTCACCTTCACCCGCTTCCACTCCGACACCGCGTACCGCGTCGGCGGCAATGGCTTGAGGGCAGGCCTGTCCAACTCCTCGAAGAGCTGCGCTCTCGACTTGCCGTACAGTCGCATGGGCCTGTCGTTGAGCACCGCCACCTGCTCGGCAATCGCCTCATTCAACTCCCGCAGCGAGGTGAAGACGCGGTGACGCAGCCGGGCCAGCACCCAGCGCTGCACCAGTTGCACCGCCCGCTCCACCTTCGCCTTGTCCTTGGGCTTGCGCGGGCGCGCCGGCAGCACCGCCAGTCCGTAGTGCCGTCCCAACTCCTCGAAGGTGCGGTTCACCTCCGGCTCGTACCGGTCCGCCCTCGTCACCGCCGACTTCAGCTGGTCCGGAACGATGAGCGCTGGCGCCCCACCGAAGGCCTCCAGCGCGCGCACGGTGCTGCCGACGAAGTCCGTCAGCTTCTGGCTCCACGTGGCCTCCGCGTACACGTAGCTGGAGGCCCCCAGCGCCGCCACGTACAACTCCGCCTCCCGCACCTCGCCGGTGCCACCGTCCACCACCGTCGGCTTCTTCCCGGAGTAGTCGACGAACACCTTCTCACCGGCCTTGTGCGCCTGCTTCATCGTCAGCCGGTGGCGTGCCAACCACTCCCGGTACACCTCGCAGAACTGCGTGTACCGGTAGCCTTCCGGGTGCCGCTCCAGGTACTCCAGGTGCAAGAGCTCCAGCGTCACCCCGGGTCGCTTGCGCTCCTGGTGTATCCACACCGGGTCCGGCAGCGGCCGCTCCGTGCCCGGCGCGCACTTCGGGCCGTACAGCTGGCGCTCCAACTCCTCCTCCTCCAGCGCTTCCACCGCCTCCCACGTCAACCCCAGGTGCGCCGCACGGCTCATCACCTTGCCCACCACTCCAGGGCTGACGCCCACGCTTCGCGCCACCTCCCGGTGGCTTCGCTTCAGGCCCCACTTCTGACGGATGATTTCTCGAATGCTGTGCATCGGCAGTCTCTCGGTGGCCATGGCCGCTCTCCCTCCGGCGGCCTTCTTGCCAGGACTGCCCAGCGCTCATTCGGCTCCGAACCCCCTGTTCACACAGCCGAACTCCGTGTCCACGTGGCCGAACCTCCTGTCCACGATGGGCCGAACTCGGTGATCACGATGCTCCGATCTGAGTGTTCACGATGGGCCGACGCGCGCAATTAGACCTGTGAGAAGGGAACCCCTGTCCCCTGGAAGCGGGGGCCTTGCCCAAAATCGATAGCCCTACCGAATAGCGAGGAAGGCGAAGCAGGCCAGAAAGGGCTGCCGAAACGAACCCGAGCCGCAGCACTATCGCTGTTGAAACTGTGTTTCTATTTCACGAGCCGTAGCTTCACCCGCAGCGCCTGCGTCTCGGACGGGCTTTCCATCTTCGTGTTCGCCAACTCAGCGCGGAGCTGGCGAAAGATGGCGAGCTGACGCTGCATGGTGCCTTCCAACATTCGGCGGGCCTTCTCCAGCTTCCTCAGGTCCGCGTCTTCCAGCAGCAGCACTTCGGCGGCGAGTCGTTCACGCAGCGGCCCGAGGACGGCTTCTTCCTCGGCCAGCTTCATGCTGAGGGCGCTCTTCACCACCCGGGCCATGTTGCCCAGGCTCTCGTAGATGGCCGGGGGGATGCGCTCCGTCTCCGCATTCTCCTGAGCCATCTTGAGCGCGCAGGCCAAGGGCTCCACCACGGCCATCGGTAGGCCCGGAAGCTCGCTCAGCACGTTCACGGTATGCTCCACCCCCAAGAGGAAGGCGCTCGTCCGCGCCGCGTCCTTCGGCGGTGAGGGGACGGCATCCACGGCCTCAACGAATCCCGTCACCATCATCAGTGTTGCGAGGCGGGCTGGTTGATGGACGAGCGATCCGCCTGGTTGATGGGCATCACCGAGCGCGAGCGTCAGCGAGCGCGCTCGGTGATGGGAGTGGCCTACAGAGCGGCGTCGTCGGTGTCGAGCACGCGTGCGAGTACGTCGCGCTCGACGAGCTTTTTCTTGCGACGCGCGGCCTCGCGAAGCGCAGTGGTGGCGAGCCGGTCGATGTCGCGGTGGGCGCCGGAGGCGGCCTCGTGGAGCATCGCCATTGCGTCAGAGGAGAAGAGCTCTCGCTCGCAGCCCGCGTTCTTCAGGCGCAGGCGGAGGTACTCTGCGGTGTCATCGGGCTGAAGCGCGTCGATGGTAAGCCGGCGTGCGAGGCGGGAGGCGAGGCTGCGGTTACGACGCATCGCGAGCCGCGAGTCGAGCTCGGGCAGGCCGACGAGGATGAGGGAGAGGAGCGCCTTCGAGTCCCACTGGTAGTTGAGGAGGATGTGGAGGTGGTCGAGCACGTCCTGGTGGAGCAGGTGCGCCTCGTCGAGGAGGAAGACGGGGTGGACGCGCTCACGACCGAGGTCCTCCACGTGGCTGGACACGGCGTAGAAGACGGAGGCGGCGGTGGCGGACGGCGTGAGCCCGAGGGCGAGACACAGCTGGCGGTAGAAGTCGCGACGGCCCAGCGTGGCGTTGTGGCAATAGGTGAGGCGGAAGCCCGCCTGGGGTAGCCGGTGGCGGAGCGCGCGCAGGACGCACGTCTTGCCGACGCCGGGCTCGCCCACCAGCATGACGCTCTGCCGCTCGCGCACGGCTTCGCAGAGTTCCTCGACGAGGCTCGTCTTGGAGGCCGGCAGCCAGAGGTCCGCGTCGGCAATCTCCTTGGAGAAGGGCGCCTCGGAGAAGCCGAAATGGGTGACGTAGGCGGGCGTCATGACTCACCTGCATCGCGATGCCGAGGAGGACGCCCGACGGCGCGGTCGAGGAAAGCGAGGGGCGGGTCAAACGCGGGGTGTCGCCGGTACGTCTCGTCGTGGACGGGAGGCCGACGCAGCGGCCTGTTGCGGCGCGCGTTCTTCACCGCGTCGACAGGGTGGAGGGTGTAGCGCTTGCCCTCGAATTCGGCCCAGGGCGCCTCACCCATGTCGACAGGGCAGCGGCACAGGTGCACGAGGCGCCCGGCGAGGTGGCCTGCGTCGAGCTCGTAGTCGGCCCCATCGACAGCGACGGTGGTGTCGCGCCGCACGCGTCAGCGGGTACGGGTGGTGAGGGCCTCGCGCAGCTTCGCTTCGTCGAAGCCATCGGGCGCTCGGGGCGCGGCCTCGAAGACGGTTTTCGGTGCCGCGCCCATGAGGGCAGCGTGCGGCGTGGCGTGGTAGTGCGCGTCGAGAAATGCGCAGAGGCGGACATTGACGTCGTGCAGCGAGGCGACGGGCCCGAGGAAGTCGAGGCAGCCCTCGCGCAGCGTGCGCCAGAAGCGCTCCATCTTCCCGCGGGCGGGGGCGTCGTAGGGCCGCGCGTGCAAGAGCGACGTGCCGATGCGAGCGCACGCGGTGGCGAGCGTCTCGCCCCGGTACGTGGCGCCATTGTCCAGGTAGAGCGCGTCCGGTGGACCGTGCTTGCGCAGGGCGCGCACCATGAGGCCAAGCATGTCCACCTCGCGCTCGGTGTGGTGGGCCTCCAACGCCACGACGTACCGACTCGCGTCGTCCAGCAGCGCGTGGATGCGCAAGGGCAGCGACTTGCCCCCGACGGTGAGTCCAGGCCCGTGACACACGTCCGCGTGCCACAGGGCCATGGGGCGCTCGGCCTGCCAGCGCAGGCGCGTCTTCGTGCCGCTGCCGTCGCGCATCCCGATGCGGTCGAGTCCTGCTTCCGCGAAGAGGCGGCGCACCGTCGTCGCCGAGACGGCGGCCTTCTCGAGCCGGCCATCGGTGACGAGCGTGCGCAGGATGAGCGTCACGGACGCGGACGGGTACTCCCGCCGGATGTCGAGCAGCAACTCGCGCTGGGCCGCCGAGAGCTGCTGGGCGCGGCCCTTGTCGCTGCGGTCGCGCGGGGCGAGGCCTGAGAGGCCGCGCTTCTTGTACGCGTAGTACCAGCGCTCGAGCGTGGCCGCCGAGTAGCAGTGGCTCACCTTGGCGCCCGGCGGCACGAAGCGCTGCTGGGCGAGGGACTCGAGCGCCGAGGCGAGCTGGCCTCGGTCCATCTGCGCCTGGGTGAGGGCGCCGATGACTCCGTGGCGAAACACCGCCACCGCCTCGGCGTGGGACTTCGGAGTGAGGCTCTTCATTTTGCGCGGACTTCCCGTACCGCCCCCTCATCCCGGCATGGGCCTCTTGGGAGCGCAGACGCCTACCGTCCCGCCGGAGGCAGGTCTTCGAGGACGGGGCGTGTCGGGTGGGACGGACTTCTAAAGCGGGGCGAGCCGATGGCCGCGGAGCAAGCCCCTCAGTGAGCGCGCTCGGCTCCCCGGAACGAACAGGCGGACAGCGAGGGCGGTCCCGTCGCCGGGAGCGCCAAGGCGGCGTCTGTCGTCGCCGCTCGTGCGGCCACCGCGCGAGCCGTCCAGTCCGCGGGCGCCGGCCGCACGCAGCCCAGGAGCGTCCCGCGCCTGGCCTCCCCGGCCCAGCGGCAGAGGGCATCCCAGCGCCCAGCGCTCCCTGGCCCCACCACCTCCCACGGACTCACGCGCTTGCGTACCGCCGCCGCCGGCAGCGACTCGAGGCCCCACAGGGCCAGCGCCCAGGCGATGGCCGCGAGCGAATACAGCTTCCTGCCCAGCACCTGCGCGGGCACTACCGTCTGCGACACGCCGCACGCACGGCAGCGGTAGCGTCGCACGCGCAGCTCCACGAGCACCGGCGACGCGCCAGCGTCCAGCGGCCCGCGCACCTGGCGGCTCCGGCTGCCATGCCCATGAAGCCCCAGGGGCGCTCCCACAGGGCGGCTCGCCGCGCCGCAAGCGGCGCAGCTCGCCGGACGTACCGCCGACACGGACGGCATCTGTGCCGCCCAGGACTTGACGCCGACGCGCGTCCGTACGACTCCTTGGGTGCCTCGCTTCTCGCTCACACGTCGAGCGGGGCGCTCGACCTGTGAGCGTGTTGGCGCACGCTCCAGGTCACCTTTCTCGCGCGCGAGCTGGCGAACACCGCCGCGCCCCGTCCTCTCTGAGTCCCGTGGACTACCTCACGCACCGTGGCGCGCCAGAATCCGGCTCATTGCTGGACTCTGCGCGGCCTGCAACATCCCTTCCCGGTAACCAACGCGCTCGTCGCGACCGCGATCTCCATCAACCACTTCGCTCAGCAACAATCAGCGTCCTGCGGGTGTTGTCGAAGACTTTGAATTCGTCCGTCTTCTCCAGTTCCTCCTCCAGCTGCTCAGCGACAATTACTCCTCCCCACCAGCGACAATTACTTCTCCCCATCTTGAGTGAAGGCGTCGGTACATGCCGCCGGACGAGGAGGAGTTCCGGTGGCGGTCACGGACGCCCAGGTGAGGAAGCTGATGGAGGAGTTGACGAAGCACGGAAACCTCGGGCTCGCCGCGGCGAAGGCCGGGATGGACCGCAAGACGGCCAGGAAGTACCGGAAGCAGAAGCAGCTGCCGTCGGAGGTGAAGCCGCCGCGCGACTGGCGGACCCGGCAGGACCCCTTCGAGGAGGACTGGCCCGCGCTGGCCGAGCGGCTGGCCCAGGCGCCCGAGCTGGAGGCGAAGACGCTCTTCGAGGAGCTGCTAGCCAAAGCGCCTGAGCGCTACCAGCCGGGGCAGCTGCGCACGTTGCAGCGGCGGGTGCGGCAGTGGCGAGCTCAGGCGGGCCCGGCCAAGGAGGTGTTCTTCGCGCAGGCCCACCGGCCGGGGGAAGCCATGCAGACGGACTTCACCTGGGGGACGGAGCTGGGCGTCACCGTGCGCGGGGAGCCGTTCGCGCACCTGCTGTGCCACCCGGTGCTGCCGTACTCCAACTGGGAATGGGTGACGGTGTGCCAGTCGGAGTCGCTGGCGGCCATCAAGCGGGGCGTGCAGGCCGCGCTCTTCCAGCTGGGGCGGGTGCCGCGCTACCACCAGACGGACAACTCGACGGCGGCCACGCACCGGCTGGCCGACGGCAAGCGGGGCTTCAACCCGGAGTACCTGGCCCTCATGCAGCACCTGGGCATGGAGCCGAGGCGCTCAACGGCGCCCTCAAGCGACGGCTCACGCAGCACCTGCTGGTGCGCGGCAGCGCCGACTTCGACAGCGTGGCGGCGTACGAGACGTGGGTGCAGCAGGTGGTCACCAAGGCCAACGCCCTGCGCTCGGAGAAAGTGGCGCAGGAGTTGGCCGCCATGAGGCCGCTGGCGGTGGAGAAGCTGCCCGAGTACAGCGAGGTGGACGTGCTCGTTACCGGGTGGAGCACCATCCGGGTGAAGCACAACACGTACTCGGTGCCCAGCCGGCTCATCGGCGAGACGGTGCGGGTGCGGCTGTACGACGAGAAGCTGGAGGTGCTGCACCGGGGAGAGGCGCAGCTGACGGTGCAGCGGCTGCACGGGCGTAATGGGCATCGCATCAACTACCGGCACCTCATCTGGAGTCTGGTGCAGAAGCCCGGGGCCTTCGCGCAGTACCGCTACCGGGAGGACTTGTTCCCCTCGCTCACCTTCCGGCGGGTGTACGACGCGCTGAGGCAGCAGTTGGAGGAGCGCAAGGCGGACATGGAGTACCTGCGCATCCTGCACCTGGCCGCCTCCACGCTGGAGGCCGACGTGCAGGCCGCTCTCGAGAAGCTGCTGGCAGCCGGGGGCCTGCGGAGTGCGGAGGCGGTGAAGGCCGCAGTGGCGCCGGTGCGTTGCGAGGTGCCGCACCTGGCCGTGCCCGAGGTGGACCTGAGGGCCTACGACGCGCTGCTCACCGAGGGCCAGGAGGTGGCGTCATGAGTGCCGCCTCGCAAGCCCCGGCGCTCACCGTGCTGCTGCGCGGGCTGAAGCTGCCAGCCCTGGCCGCCCACCACGAGGAGTTGGCGCGCCGGGCCGAAGCCGGCGGCTGGGGGTACACCGAGTACCTGCGCCAGCTGGCGGAAATGGAGGTAGCGCAGCGCCAACAGCGGCGCATCGAGCGGCTGCTGAAGTCCAGCCACCTGCCGGCGGACAAGACGCTGGGCACCCTGAAGCAGGACAAGCTGCCGGTGAAGGTGCGCCGCCAGCTGCCGGCCCTGTGCGAGGGGGGCTTCGTGGAGCGGGCCGAGAACGTCCTCGTCTTCGGCCTGCCCGGCCGGGGCAAGACGCACCTGGTAGCCGCGGTGGGGCACGAGCTGGTGCAGCGCGGCTACGCGGTCCTCTTCGTCCCCGCGGTGCTGCTGGTGCAGCGGCTGCTGGCGGCCAAGAAGGAACTGAAGCTGGAGCAGGAACTCAAACGGCTGGATGGCTACGACGCCGTCATCCTCGACGACATCGGCTACATCCAGCAGGACCGGGAGGAGATGGAGGTGCTCTTCACCTTCCTGGCCGAGCGCTACGAGAGGAGAAGCGTGCTGCTGACCAGCAATCTGGTCTTCAGCCAGTGGGACCGCATCTTCAAGGACCCGATGACAACGGCGGCCGCCATCGACCGGGTCGTCCACCACGCGCTCATCCTGGAGATGACCGGCCCCTCCGTGCGCGACGAGCAGGCCCGTGCTCGTGCGGAGCGGGAGAGGGCCCCGGCCCCGCGCGAAGAGGGCTGAGCACCAGCGCCGCTTCACGCAGCGAGGATTGTGCCCGAGGAGGTGAACCACCCGAAGCCAGCGGCAACGACGACGACGTGAACGCGTTCTGAAGATCAAACCCGATGGGGAGAAATAGTTGTCGTCGAGGGGAACGAGTAGTTGACGCTGAGGATCCAGCCGGGCTCGCATCCTGCCGTTCTCCACGCGGCTCAATCGTTCCAACTTCCAGGCCGTATCTGCGGCCTGCGCGACGCAGGTCGCTTCGGGTACGGAACTGGGAGACAGGGCAGCGAACCACGAATCGAGGAACGCCTCGTAGGCGGCCGGGTCTTCACCAGGAAGAAGGAGATGGGCGGCCGAAAAGCCGAAGCGGATGGCATTGAGCGAGGAGGCAGCCTTGCCCTCGGCAGTCTTCGGGCCCTTCGAGCGGGCACCGTTAATCGCGGCTTGTGCGGCCTGCATGGCGGTTCTGACGGTCTTCATTCATGAATTGTGAAGTGCCTTCGCCACTGTGGGAACGGTCTTCTTGGCGACGGAACTGGTCATGACGAGCTTCTCGGCCATGAACAGTCCTCGATTCATCGCGCATCTCGCCTCTGAGGCTTCGATCTTCGCCTATCTTCAAGAAGAGCAGGAACGCACCCGCCAGCACGTCTATGCACTCGCCGCGAGCATGGATCTGGCGCTCTTGCTCTCAGCTGCATCCGACCCCCTGCGCAACCTGCTGGAGTGGCTCAGCAAGAAGAACGACGTGCTCAGCCCGCGCAGACAGACCCTGTTCCAGAAGGCCACGAGCACTGGGTGTGGCGCCACATCCAGGGCACGCGCAGCTTGCTGCCGCCCGAACTCATCGAGGGCTTCAAGTCCCTGCGTCAACTCGAACGGGTGGCCACCGTCCTTCTCGCTCTCCAGCGGCGCATCGGACCCCTGCTCGCAGCGGCACGAGAGAAGCCGGCTCTGCGTGTCTTGCTCGAAACGAATGCGGAGAAGCAGATGATGGCCGCCTTCGCTGACTTCACGGCCGAGAGACTCGGCATCGAGTTGGCGCATCGAGAGATCGCCGCGCTCGCCGTCCTCATCGGATACGAGGAGCCCACCTCTGACAAGGAGGAGACCACCAGGCGGGTGCAGAAGTGGGTCAACGCGCGCCAGCACTCCAAGGAGATCCTGGCTGCGCTGAGACAGCTCGCCAGCGGGAGTTCCCTGGCCAGGAACGCGGCGGAAGGGACGCGGAGCGAAGCGCCCCGGTCCTCCGCATCCCCTGGTCTCGATGAGCAGGGCAACCCAGCCATGAACCCCCAGGGGGGTGGAGATGATGGAGGGGACCGAATCTCCCCATCTTCAGGGGGTAGAGATGGATAGAGGTAACGACTCCTTCCCTCTCCAGGAGAGACCAATTTCCACTGTAACCTCCCGCCATCTCTAGGCTTTTTCTTCGGACAGCGAGTCTCGACATTGCCGCTCAGAACCGGGGGCCCTTGGCCAGGTGCCCCATGAACGAGGCGGCAAGATGCGGAGGTCAAGACTCACTCGAAGCCCCAGAACCCCTTCCCCGTTCAAGGGGATCAAGATGAGGGGGCGGTCATGTTGTTCACCCCCTCATCACGATTCCGGACAGGGTGTTGAACCCACTGAAGGAGTGATTCCGAGGGGTTGCAGACTCCTGAAGGCTGGACAGTTCCAGCCCGCCATCGGGTGGTGCGCGTCAATCTCCCGCGATGCCAAGTCCCTGGAATTCCTCGGGGGTGGGGCGTGAACGAGGAGGATTTGCAGGCGCATCTGGGCGTGCTCCTGTCCCGGACGCTCACCCGCCTACGTCGTCGGCCCCGAGCGTACCCGCACACCGCGCTGGTGGGAGTGAGCGTGAAATGGGACGAGGAGCATGGCACCCCGCTGCTGGTGCAGTTCGTCACCCTCACGGGCGAGCACGTCCACGCTCAAGCTTATGATTTACCCGAGGGACGGCTCACGGGCGGACAGCTCATCGACTGCATCCGGGAGGTGCTCCGGCGGGCCGATGCCGTGCCGCCCGCTCGGCGCGGAATCCGCCAGGTGCACGTGGTGACGCATGAGGCCAGCAGTCTCCTCGCCCTCTTTCCGTCTGCCGTGACCGAGGCGCGCGTGGAGCAGGTGGGCAAGGCACACCACGGGCGGCTGGAGCGCGTGAAACGCGACGAGGGCACCTGGGACGTGCGCTTGGTGGACGTGTCCAGCTACTTCCCGAAGATTCCCCTGGAGGAAATCGCCCGGACCGTGGGCCTTCGCCGCCTGGACGTGGACGGACCGCACCTCGCCGAACTGAAGCGGACGGACCCGGCACGACTGGTGGCCCATGCAGCCCGGGATGCGGAGGTGCCCCTGCGTGCCATGCGCGGCTTCCGGGAGAGCGTGCTGCGCGAATGGAACATCGACGTGCTCGGCAGCCGCACCCTGCCGTCCATCGCCTCCGCCATCTTCCGCCTGCACTTCGCCCGCAGCGGCCCCGCTCCGGTGAAGAAGCAGCAGGTGGTTCGCAAGGTGAGAAAGGGCGTGACCTTCCGGGATGAGCCTCGCGTGGAGCAGGTCTTCGACGGAGACCCGCGCGTGCGCACCCTGGCCTGCCGCGCCTACTGGGGCGCGCAGTCGGAGGCGTTCCGGCGCGGATTCCACGTCGGAGCCTTCGCCGAGTACGACGCGGTGAGCCTCTACCCGCATGCGGCGCTCCTCCAGCCGCTGCCCCATGCCAGAACGCGGTGGGAGCGCCTGGAGTCCCTCGCCCAGGTGCAAGACTACGAGGGCTTCGGCACCTTCAACTTCGTCTTCCCGGAGGACACGCGCTACCCGTGCCTGCCGGTCCACCGCCAAGGTGTGCACCGCCTCGTGTTCCCGTTCCAGGGCACCACCTCCTGCACGCTGGCCGAGGTGCGCCTGGCGCTGCGCATGGGAGCAAAGGTGGCGCTGGTGGAAGCACATGGCTTCAAGCCCGGCTCGCGCGAGCGCGACCACGACGTGGGCCGCTACATGCGGCACTTCCTCCAGCAGAAGGGGGCCGCCAAGAGGGGCAGCCTGGAGTACGCCACCGCGAAGCTCTTCGCCAACGCCTTGCTGGGCAAGCTGGCCGAGCGCATGCGGAGTTCGGGGCTCTTGGATTTCGAGCGCGAGGCGCAGCTGCGGGGCTTCGGTCCGGGATTGGGAGCCGCCATCCACAGCTCGCCGGGGCTGCGCGCCGCGCTCAAGGGGCCGCACGACGTGGGCAGCGCCTTCGCACCGGAGTGGGCCACGTTGATTCTGGGTCGAGCCCGTGCCCACATGGCCGACATCACCTCGCGTGGCGCCCTCCTCGTCTCCACCGACGCCATCATCTGCCCCGAGGAACTGGACCTGCGCTGTGAAGGGCTCGACGCGCTGGAGAGCGTCGGCAGCGGGATGCGCCTGGAGCACCGGGCGGATGCCGTCTTCATCGCCCGCGCTCGCCTCTATGCCCTGCTGCAAAAGGTGGAGAACGTGCGGCCAGGTGAGCCGGTCCTGGGCGCGGATGACACCTGGGCCGTGGTGCGTGTGGCCCGCCAGGGCACGAGCGAGTCGGAGAAGGACTTCGCGCAAACGCTCCTGGCCTGCCTGCGCGAGGGGCGGGACGTGGCCCCGACGCGCATCAGGAAGCGCCGGCTGACAGCAGAGGCAGCCGTGCGCGAGCACAAGCCCATCCACTCCGTGGTGGAAGAGGAGGTGCGCACGGGCTTCTCGTGGGACGGTAAGCGCCGGCTGCGCGACCGTGACTGCAACCTCTTCACCCAGAGCACTGACACCATGCCGTACCAGACTCTCGCACGCCTGGAGGCGGGTGAGCGTCAGCGGCAGGTTCAAGAGAGAGGTGTGCGCCTGAAGAAGTCACGAGTGCCGGTCCACAAGGTGGAGAAGGCCCTCGCCCTTCTGCGCAGCGGCAAGAGCGTGCGAGCGGTGGCCAAGGAACTGGAACTGGCCCGAGCCACGGTCGGCGACATCAAGAAGCGCGCTGGCGTGGGCCCCGTGCAATCTGGCGAAGGAGGCACCGATGAGTAAGCCCCCCATGGACACGGACGACATGCAGCAAGAGGAGGCGCTCTGGGACGCGAATGACGTGGCTCGCTTCGTCAAAGCCTCGCGCTCGTGGGTGTACCAGCGCGCTCAGGCGGGCCAGCTTCCCTGCGTGAAGCTCGGCGGGCTGCTGCGCTTCGAGCCGGCAGCGATCCGGGACTTCATCCGGGGCCAGGGCACCAAGATTCGCTAGGTCTAGGTCATAAGACCTCTGAGGTCATCACTTGAGGAGGTCCTCATGGGTTCCATCTACCGCAAGAACAACAAGTGGTACGTCCGCTTCAAGGACGGGCACGGCCGGTGGCGCGACACCGCCACCCAGGCCAGCACGAAGACCGCAGCGAAGTCCCTTCTGCACGACCTGGAGCTTCAGGCCGACCGCCAGCGGCGCGGCCTGGAGCCCCTGCCCGATCACCGCAAGCAAGTTACCTTCGGAGAGGCCATGGATGTGTGGAAGACCGAGGTGGGCAGTCGGCTCCGCTCGACCACCATCATCGCCTTCAGCGAGAAGCACCTGCGTGCGGAGCTGGGCCCCCTCCTCCTCGAGGGCATTACGCCCTCGCAGTTGGAAGTGCTGCTCAACGCGAAGGCTGGAGAGCTGGCCCCCAAGTCGGTCAACCACCTGCGCGCCTACGTCCACCGAGTCTTCGAGCTGGCGCTCCGGCGCGGACTCTTCACCGGCCTCAACCCCGCCAAGACCGTCCCGCGTATCAAGCAGCCGAAGCGGCTTCCGCAGTATTTGAAGGCCGAGGAGGTCCCTCTGATGCTCGCGGCCCTGGAGCGCCAGTGGCGGCCCCTGTTCGCCACGGCCGTCCACACCGGGATGCGCAAGGGCGAGTTGCTGGCGCTGCGCAAGTCGGACGTGGACCTCAAGGCAGGCACCATCCGGGTGGGCCGCTCCCACGCGAGCGACACCACGAAGGGCAACCGGGAGGACCTGCTGCCCATCGCGGTGGGCCTGGTGCCCTACCTGCGCGAGGCCATCGCCACGTCACCCTCGGAGCTTCTGTTCCCTCGGGAAGATGGCACGCAGCACCGGCCGGACGTGGCCCTGCACAAGGTGCTGCGCCGGGCCCTGGGACGCGCGGGGCTGGTAGAGGGCTACAACGGGTGTGGCTCCCATCCTGATCATGCTGCGCGCCGCACCTCGGCCCGCTGCGGCGCAAGCGTGAGGCGCATGGCCGCGTCCCACCGTTCCGAGAGCACCAGGGCGCGCAAGTCCAGGATGTGCTGACCGGACGCCTCCTTCCAGCGGGCTCCAGGGCGCTTCATGCGCAGGGTGACGAGAGACTTGCAGGTGGCCTCCACGTTGCCGCTGCCAATGGGCAGCCCCCGCGCTCGCGCCTCCGCGTAGTGCATTCGCTCGCCGTGGTTCTCCAGGTAGGTGAGGGCCTCGTGCACCGGTTGGCCGTCGCCGAGGACGACATGCCGTTTGCCGCTGGCGTGCAACGCGATGGCAATGGTCCACGCCGCCCCGGGCGTGTTGAGAAGGGACAGCTTCCACTTCTCACGCAGCGCGGAGGCCTTCTCTTCCCCAGCCACCACGCGCGCCGCACTCCCAAGCTTCTCCATCAGGTGCCAGAAGTCCACCAGGCGCGCCAGCTTCTTGGCCCCGGGGGCGTGGGTGGCCAGCGCCTCGTCCAGCAGGGCGTGCAACTCAGGAGCGCCATCGGTGAGGACGACGACGGACAGGTCGCGCCGTCTGGAAACCAGGGTTTGGACGTCGCGGGCCAGGCGCTCGGCAACCTCGCGGGCCTCGCCCCGCGGCATCCGCCCGTAGCGGAGGGTGCCCAGCGCTTCGCCGTGGGCGTCGTGGAAGGAGAGGCAGGCCGCGTAGGCCATGCGCCAGACGACGTCCACCGGGCGCGTGGGGGCGCCCTTGCGAGGGCGGCCCACTGGCCGCTTCTTCGGCTCCTCCATCGGCACGGCCACCCTGTCCATGCTGACGCTCACGCCGCGGGTGCCTCGGGGCACTCGCAGCTCCCGGGCCTGCGCCGCCTCCACCCGAGGCCGCTGGCCGCCATACAGCGCTCCCACCGCATGCCCCACCCGCTCGAAGGAGGCACGGCAATAGGGCAGCACGCCCACCTGGCGCGCCGTCGCCTCCGCCTCCCGCGAGGTGCCCCGGGCCAGCAGGTACGCCATGGGCACCGCCGCCTCCGGCAACCAGCCGTCAGCGACGCACCCGGCTTGGACGCTGATGGTGTCCACTGTGGGGCCATTGCGCTCACCCACCCGCCGGTAGAGGCTTCTCTCTATTTCGACGGGGCCTTGCCGCGTTTTGTACGTCGCCGCGTACCGTCCGACTCGGACGTAGGGCTGGCCGTCGATGAGGACTCGTGCCGCGTCGAGGTCGAGCCCTCGAAGCAACCTCCGCTTCACCAACCGCTCCGTCCGCTCCGCTCCGGCATTCACCTCCTGCCATGCGGCGTCGAACGCGGCCAGGTCCCCTCTACTCGCCCCCTCCACGCCTCGGTGGGCGCGCTTCAGCGTCTCCTCCAACTCCTTGACGCTGTCCTCGAACCCTTCCGGCACTTCGATGGTGACCTTCGGCATCGTTTGATGTCCTCCGGTGGCACAACCCACCAGAAACCTCTCATTCTGCCGGCTACCAGGCTCACAGTGAGCCCCCTACCTGGCTGCTCACTCGTTGCTCAGTTCCAGAGCCACACCCGCTACAACCACGTCTGTCGGCGCAAGGGCTGCGGCTACAAGGTGAGGAATCGTCACGGGATGCCCGAGCCCTGCCCCCGCTGCGGCATGAAGCTCTGGTCACGGGCACTCCCTCGCCCCCTGCGCTTCCACGACTTGCGGCATACCACGGCTACCCTGCTGCTCAAGGCGGGCGTTCCGGTGGCCACTGTGCAGCGCATCCTGCGCCACTCGGACCCGGCCATCACCACCGAGGTCTACGGCCACCTGGACGTGGAGGACATGCGCAAGGGCCTCGACCAGCTCGACTTCGCGGCGCCCGAGCCGACCCCGGCCGAGTAATCTCCCAGAGCCGCCGGCGGAACGCCCCCGCCGCTTGCTGCTGCGCTGCTGGCCGTCACCTAGCAAAAAGCCCTGGAGTGAAGCTGACCCAGTCCCGCGGCTCTCCCGCACATAAGCATGCCGCCTAAGTCCGTGCGGGAATCGCAATCCATCCTTTAGTAGCCTGGTAGTAGCCTGGGTTCCGTTATGTCCTAGTGGCTCGGTGGAGCCCGGCGATAGAACTCCACCCGCCAATGGAGGATTGAAATGAACTCTCCCAGGGAGGCCCTTCTTGAGCTGATTCGTCGGAGTGACTCCCGGACCGTGGTGTCCTTGGTGGAAGGCCTGCTTCAGCTCATCAGAATTCCAGAGAACATGCTTCTGCTGGATGCGGCACTGTCGAGCACCGCGCAAATGCGCTTTCTGGATGCCGTGCAAGAGGATATCAGGGCTTACTTCGATGAGTTCGGCGATGAGGTCCTGAACACCAGCGATGTAGCGAAGCTACTAGCCGTCGCTCCGGAGGCGGATGATGCACAAGCCCTGGTGGTTGCACGAGCCATGGCATTGGCGCTGGACACAGTCTTTGGCCCCACGTTCGCCCTGAGCTTCAAGCACCGAGGGTCCCTGCAGCTCACTCCCGGGCGCGCTTTCCCTGTTCAGGAACCCCCACTTAAGCAACTCCTAGGCAAGAACCTCAATACGAACCCGAAGCATCTTGAGCTCGGGCTCGACGCGGTCCAACACCTTCGCCTTGCACCAGAACAGCTGGCTCCCTTCAACATCACCCTGGACTGGTCCGACGATGGGCTGCTCGCACCGTTGAAGGAGGGAGCCGCCATGTCCATTGCCGCGACCAACGCCTCGCTCAGGGACTTCCGATGGGCTCAGTTCGAGCGTGACGGGCAGATCCTCTTCTTCGAAGTCACACCAAAGAATGAGGAGCAGCAGACGCGCATTCTTATCGAGTTGCTGGAGAAGGCCGAGAAGGCTGGAACACGCCTGCTGGTGTTCCCCGAGCTCTGCCTCACGAACGCGCTAATCGAAGTCGTTCGGAAGTGGTTCCGAGCCTCTACCCGACAGCTCTGCCTTCTTGTGGCCGGAAGCGCTCACGTTGAGGTGGAAGGCAGGCGCCTCAACCGCAGTGTGATGTTCCTTCAGGGCGGTCCAGAGTACACCCACGACAAGATGCGACCCTTCGCCTTCGGCGACCCGCTTCGCACCGAGGACATCTCGACGAGTCCCAAACGGGTGACGCTGCACATGTCCGGTGCATGGTCCTTCGTGTCGCTCATCTGCAAGGACTTCATCACCCGGGAACTGGTCAACCTGCTCGCGGAGCTGCGTGCGAGCCTCGTGTTCGTCTCCGCCATGACCCCCAAGGCGGATGCGTTTCAGGACTTTGCCCATCAGCTGGCCACCCAGGCCCAGTCGATGGTGCTAATCGCCAATATTCCAGAAGTTCCGCCGCCGACACCTCCGCAGGCCCCATCTAGCGGGGCTGGAGCTTCTTCTGTTCAACAGGGGTCGAATCAGGGGGCAGCAGTCGTGGCGGCAGCTGGCTCGACTGCACAAAGCATCGAAACTACTGCCCATTTGGGTGCCCCCTACGCTTTGCTCGCCCTTCCTAGGAGAGGCACCAAAATCTCGTTCCCGCCTCATTCGCCCCCCTGCCTGCTCACCGTCCGACTCTCTCCGGATGCACAGTTGACCGAGATCTTGACCGTCACTTGACTGTAGGTTGACTGCTCTCTATATTGTGGGCCATACATAGGAGGCGGCATGAACCTCGAGAGGGTGCTCGCCCGTATCCAGCACCATGCGAGAACGGATGGAGAGGAGCTTCGGAGGCTGTCCCGCGATGTGGGAAGGGAACTGCCCCGAGGCCGGCTTGAAATCCTCAGAGAGCTTCGCTCAGGGCTCGCTTCGTCGAGCAGCGAGGTTACAGACCCATTTGCTCGGGGCTATCGCGCTGCATTGGACGATCTGATTGCCGCTTACGATGCCGCCATCATGCCCGCGCAAGAAGCGCGCGTGGCTGCGGATATCGTCAAGCTCCGCCCCACCCTCCAAAAGGCTCTATCCATCTTTCATAAGGGGAGCCAGCGCCTGACCGACGTCGCCAGAGAATTGGGCGACGCCGACATGGGCCTCGTCTCACGCTGGTTGGGCGAACTCCGGAACCTAGGGCTCATCGAGATCTACGCTCAGGATGCAGCCAGCGCACGCGACAAGCCCTATCGCCTGACGGAGCGGGGACGGCAGGTACTTGAGCGGCGCAAGCGCAGCTTGTCCGAGGAGTCCTCCATCCTGCTTCGGCTCGCCACGGAGCTGTTCTCCCTCCTTGCGCACGAAGGACGTGTGCTGCGCTCCACCTTCCAGGAGCTTGCGGAGGAGGAACTGGAGAGGATGGACTTCGATACCCGAGAAGTATGCGATGCCATCATCGAGGAGGCTGAAGACAAAGGCTTGCTTGAGAACGTCAATGAAGTGCTCGTCGAGCGATTCGACACTGCCGCTGATATCGTGCAGGGACAGCTTGAGAGTGCGCTCGCCAAGGAGCCTTCCCATCTTCCTCCAGCCTTGGAACTCCTGAGCCGTGAGCTACCAGCCCAGACGACTCCCATCATCGTGACCTCCAAGGGACGAGACAGCTGGAACCGTTTTGTCGTCCAGTTCCAGAACGTACTCTCTAAAGAGAATGCTCTTTCCAACCTCAAGGTGGTGACCTGGGCAGACCTCCAAGGAGGCATTGAGTTCCCATCGAAGGAAAGGTGTGCCCTGGTCTTCGAGAGCGGAACACTCGCCAGTGGAAGAGCCCGCCAGCTTGCGGAGAGCAGCCTTGGAAACCAGCCAGCGGAGACGTTCGTGTTCGTAACGGACGCGGAACCAAAGATCCCAGATGTCAGGCCGCTCATGGTCAGCCCGTGGGGAGCCTCGTATGCCCGTGCGTGACCTCGCGGCACTCCGAGACCTTATTCGGATGGATCCACGTGTCTCTGAACCCAAGCAAGAGCAGCTCTTGCAGCACGTGGCAGAAACCGGTGCGCTCCTAGAAGGGCACTTCCTGCTGCAAGGAGGGATGCACAGCGAGCATTTTCTTCGCTTCGCCCAGTTAGGCCGTTCCCTGCCTGCCATGCATCTCATCTCGGAGCAACTCGAGGCTCTTTTGCCCTCGCTTGCACACAGGACACAGGTGCTCTGCCCCGAGACCGCGGGATTCTTCCTGGGCCACGCCATGGCACAGCGGCTCGCAGCGCAGCTTGTCGTCAGCGCCGTCGATTCGAGGCGCCGACCGACAATGCTCCTCCGGACCGGAACCCTGACCCCTGGCAGGCCCGTTCTAGTCATTAATGATGTCTCGACTACGGGATCCTCTCTGGATCCGCTGGTGCAGCTCGCCAAGGATGCAGGGTGCGACATCGCAGGAGTCGCCGTTTTTGCCGCTTGGAAGATGGATTCTTTCCACCAATGGAAGACTCGAAGGAGCCTTCGGGGCGAAGCGTTGGTGGCGGGAATGTGGGAAACATACGACGCGGGCCCCAACTGCCCGGGTTGCGCTGCGGGCAGGCAGCTCCTACCTGCAATGGAGTTCAACTGAGGCCCCGGATACGACGCAGTGCTAGGAGTTCCCGTCATACCCTTGTGTAAGGGCCTACCGACGCTCATTCACAGGTCCGGCGTGACTTTCAGGACACCCTCGGGCCGTGGCGGATAGTCCGCAAAGAAGAAGGCGAAGGCCCCGTCTTCCTGACCGGGCCTCCCCTCGCTCTGTGCCTGCTCGTTGCCCTCCTTTAGCTTCGCCTTCTGCCAGAGCCCCTGGGCTTTGTCCCACGTCTCGATAAGGTCCAGCAACGCCTCCAAACGCCCTCGGGCCTCGTCACACCAAGCCTTGCTCTGGCTCCGGTACCATGGCTCATAGCCCGGCCGCTGGGCATCGAGCTGCTCCTGGAAGAGAATGTCGAAGCGCGCCTTCAGGTGCTTCCGCCAATCAGTCTTCGAAGTGCCTGGGAACAGCCTCGTAATCTGGAAGAGTTGTCGCTCCAGCTCCGACATGAGAACCTGCATCCTGACCCAGCGGTGCTCGGAGAAGTGCGGGCTGTGCGTGCCAGGGTAGCGCTCCAGCAGTCGCTCCGCCGCGCACCGGCCCTTGGCCTGGATGCCCTTGATGACATCTGGTGGCATATCCAGGTTGAGTCCCCCCTCATTCTTCTCCAGGAAGAGCTGGACGATGCGTTCCCGGTAGCTGGGCATCCCCGCCTGAGCGTTGTCGCGGTAGCTCTGGGTCATCTCGAAGATGGCGCGCAGGAAGCCGGGCATGTCCTGGATGGACGTGCGCTGGGGACGCGCCTTGTCGAAGTCCCGAGGGAACGGCAACAGCACGGAGTCACGCGGGTCCTTCCGCTCCGTGTCCCGCTCGCGCTGGTTCAGGACGCTGGGGAGGGGTGAGTCATAGAGGGTGATGCCGAACGTCGGGCGCAGTGGCACCCAGGCATCGAAGATATGGATGGGGAAGTTGCTGGTAATGCCACCATCACTCAGCCAGTGCTCCTCCGCGTCCTTCTCCAGGTCCGCCAGCCTTGGCGGGCCGAAGTGCCCCCTGGGCACGTAGGCCGAGTCATGGAGGGAGTAGAGCCGCACCGCGCTCAGCAACACCGGGAAGCTGAGACTCAGCCTCGTGGCCACCACCAGCGGGATGTCCTTGCCCATGGGGAAGCGGAGAAACTCCTCGGCGTCCTTGTCACGCAGGCAGACGGACTGCTCCGGGCGGTTGGCCTCGCCCCACTTCACTAGTGCGTCGACGACAGGCTTCGGAAAGAGCCCCACCATGTCGCGCTTCCTGAAGAAGAAGGAGCGACTGCCGCGGCGCATGGGCAGAATGTAGGGCTGCCCCAGCGTGAGGTTGCTCGTCACCAGCTTGAAGTGGATGCCTTTCTCCTCCAGTTCTCGCACCGTGATAGGAGGGGCCTCGGGCCCTCGGCCCGCCAGCGCGTTGAGCTGCACGTGCAGCCAGTCCGTCAGAGCCAAATTCGCGCCATTCTTCAGGTGTGCCGTGGGACCGGCGCTCCCTGGGCAGATGCCGAACTTGTGCTGGTCCTTCTTGTCCAGCACGGAGACAACGGCCTTGAGGGCCAGCCCACCCGCCACCAGTCCCCCCACCGTCGCGCCCACCCAGCAGACCGTCAGGACCACCAGCAGCACCAGTGCACCCAGCACCTTGCTCCCAAGGCCCGGCGCCTGAAGCCAGACCCAACTCCAGCCCAGCAGACCGCTCGCCAGGAGTCCCGCCACCACCAAGCCCGTCACCGTGCCAGCCCGGTATTGAGGCCCGACCGAACGCTCGCAGACGGTCTTCAGAGCTTCCACCCGCTCCGCTCGCTGTGCAATCCTTCCGATGTGTCGGAGGACGCGGTGTATCCGACCGTCACCCGATGCTCCTAGCTCCTCGTCCGTAGCGAGCCTTGCCCGCTCCAGCGAGGCCGACTCTTCCTGCCAGGCCACGAAGGCTTCGAACAGAGGCCTGCCTTCGTCCGAAGGCTTGAAGAGGCCCTTCACAAAGCCCGGCCGCACCAGTTCCTCGTTCATCTCCGCCAACCGGACGAAGCCGTAGGAGCCGGAAGCGAGTTCCTGGTCGGGCCCCATCACCTTCCGCCCGTACTCTGCGGCGGCTGCGGCGGCCGCAGCAATGGCTCCGGCGGAGGCCCCTCCAATCGAGTGGAAGCGGTACCGGCGGGCCAAATTGAGGATCGCAGGCGGGTAGACGACACCGCTCGTCACACCGCCCTTCATGATGAGGTCGCACTCCCGCTCTGGGCACTCGTTCAAGCAGCCCCGCTCAAGATTCTGCATCCGAGCGATGTCGCTCTTGGTATCGCGCATGGTTGCCCCCACTCACTGCGGCTGCCGCAGCCAGAGTGAAAGCAAACCAGAATGGGTACGCGCTCGCGCAGACAAAAAAGTCCACAGCTGCACGGGCAACGTGCGGCCTGGGTCCACAAGCCTGCGCGTACATACGAGAGAGGCCCCCCTTGCCCGCCTCAGGAGGCCGAGCCTGTGCGCTAGAGCGGCTGTGCGAGCAGGGCCGCGCGGCGACCCACGCGAGGGCCGCCGCAGGACGGCCCCATGGCAATGAGGGCCCCCAGCCGGCGTTGGCAGCGTCGCAGCCTCATCCTCCCCCACGATTGGAGGCACCCGCCCCGGCCGGGGCGGCTGGTAAAGGGGGGTGGCCAACGACTGCCGGCTGCGCCCACAGGGGGGCAACAGCGCACCGTAACCCTCTGCCCCAATCATCAGTTCCCAGGCAAAGCCCCACGGTGGGGTCAATGCCCTGATTGAGACATGGCCCCCCCTTCGGAACTACTGTTCCGCCCACCTGCTCAAGGTGGCTGTCCCCCTGGCCACCGTGCAGCGCCTCCTCCGGCACTCCGACCCGGCCATCACCACCGAGGTCTACGGCCACCTGGACGTGGAGGACATGCGCCGGGGCATCAACCAGCTCGCCTTCCAGGCGGATCCGCCCGCCGAGGCGCCGGAGCTTGCCGCTGGGGACGCACCCCCGCCGCTTGCTGCTGGTTTGCTGCTGGAGGGTGACGGAGGAAAAGAGAAAGGCCCAGGAGTCCTCGCGAAAGTCCGCGAAACTCCTGGGCCTTTTATGGTCGGGGAGACAGGATTTGAACCTGCGACCCCTTGGTCCCGAACCAAGGCCGGGGAAGCGGTCCAGGGTTCGCCCCTTCTGACGCCCTGTCCTGGTCGCGCCTCGAACCACCCGAGCAGCCAGGGGCTCCACGGGAGCCCGTGGGAGCCCCTCCGTAGCGTAAGCCCTGGTGAGGTGTGGCAGGGAAGGAGCAGGTGGAGGAGCGCGGGTGGGAGTACCGGCGGAGGCAGTCGGAGGGGGCGGTGCTGTACGAGGCGGAGAGGGACAACCTCGCCACGCTGCTGGCGGAGGCAGGTGAGCTGGGACGCGGCCTGCCCCGGTACGTGGAGCGGGACTTCGCCAAGTACCTGAAATGCGGAGCCCGCGTGTCTCCCTCCAGCGGCCCTTCTTGGCCCCCCTTCACCAGCCCGCCGCCCTCAACAGGGCCCCTCTCCGTCCTATACTTTCCGTCACCCCCGCGGGCCGCGGCAGGGGCTGTGAGTCCAGCGTCTTCCGTCACCAGCCTGCGCCGGGCACCTGCCGGACGGGGACGTTGATGCGGTTCCACATGTTCGTCATCGCGACGAACAGGACGAGCTGCGCGAGCGCGGGCTCCTCGTAGTGCCGCGCGGCCGCGTTCCAGACGTCGTCGGGCACCGGGTCCGAGCGGTCGCTGAGCCGGGTGGCTGCCTCGGCGAACGCCAGCGCCGCGCGCTCGGCGTCGTTGAAGAGCGGCGACTCCCGCCACACCGCCACCGCGTGGAGGCGGTCATCCGTCTCGCCCCCCTTGCGGGCCTCGCGCACCCCCATGTCCACGCAGAAGGCGCAGCCGTTGATTTGACTGGCGCGCAGGTGGACGAGCTCGAGCGTGCGCTCGGGGACACTGCCCTGCTTCAGGGCCTTCGCCACCGCCATCAGCGGCTGCAGGACGTCGGGGTGCACCATCGCCGGGTTCTTCATTCGTGCTTGCATGGCCAGCTCCTTCGGGGTTCATCGGGTTTTCAAAGGCATGACGAATCCCGAAAAGGAGATGTGACCGATGCACGAAAATGACGGGCTGGCGGGGCGATTCGAGGCGCATCGGGCCCATCTTCGCGGGGTGGCCTACCGCATGCTCGGCTCGCTGGCCGAGGCGGAGGACGCCGTCCAGGAGGCCTGGTTCCGGCTGAGCCGCGCCGACACCGGGGACATCGACAACCTCGGCGGCTGGCTCACCACGGTGGTGGCCCGCGTGTGCCTGGACCTGCTGCGCGCCCGCGAGGCCCGGCGCGAGGAGCCGCAAGGCGTGGGCGTGCCGGAGCCGCTGGTGAACCGCGAGGGCGGCGCGGCGACCCCGGAGCAGGAGGCGCTGCTCGCGGACCAGGTCGGGCTCGCACTGCTGGTGGTGCTCGACACGCTGTCGCCCGCCGAGCGCATCGCCTTCGTGTTGCATGATTTGTTCTCCGTCCCCTTCGAGGAGGTTGCGGCCATCGTGGGGCGCGAGCCGGCCGCGGCGCGGCAGCTCGCGAGCCGCGCGCGGCGCCGCGTGCAGGGCGCAGCCACACTTCCCGAGTCCGAGCTCACGCGCCAGCGAAGCGCCGTCAACGCGTTCCTCATGGCCCTGCGCGCGGGAGACCTGGACGCGCTGCTCGCGGTGCTGGACCCGGAGGTGGTGCTGCGGGGGGACCGTGCCGCCCTCGCCCCGGGCGCACCAGCGGAGATTCGCGGTGCGCGGACCGCCGGCCCGCTGGTGCTCAAGGTGTCGCGCGGCGCCGTCGCCGCCCGGCCAGCGCTCGTCAACGGAGAGGTGGGGCTCATCGTGGCGCCGGGAGGACGGCTCAGCCACACACTGCGCTTCACGCTCAAGGACGGGAGGATTTCCCGCATCGACGTGGTGGCCGAGCCCGCGAGCCTGCGCGCGCTCGAGCTGTCGGTGCTCGACGTGGGGTGAGGGGACGGCGCGCCCCTTCAGGAGCCCCTCGCACCAGCCTCGCCCCGATTCGACGGATGCCGGGGGCCAGCGCCCCCGGCGCCAGGAGCTCGAAGCCGACGTCCGCGAGGACGATTTGCGCGACCATCGCCTCCAGGCTGTCGCCACCCGTGGTGAGCACGTAGCTCCGGGCATCCAGGGGCTCGATGCCGGTCAAGTCCCGAATCGTGTGGAGTTGGTCGGGAGGAGGGTCGGGGGAGGGAAGCTCCTTGGCGGCGTCATGCAGCGGCAGGGACATGGCGAGGTAGCGGCGATCATCCCAGACGCCGGTGACTTCGAGGGCGACGGCGGTGATGAGGCGCAAGGGCTGCGGCTACAAGGAGAGGAAGCGTCACGGGATGCCCGAGCCCTGCCCCCGCTGCGGCATGAAGCTCTGGCCACGGGGGCACTCCCTCACCCGCCTGCGCTTCCACGATCTGCGGCACACAACTGCCAACTTCACGGCCAGCGTCGGGGTGGAACTCGAGGTGGACCTTCATCGCCGCTGGCCGAGCCGGTTACTGATGCGCTCCTCGACCTGCTCCCAGGGTACCGTCTTCACGCTCCCATTGAGCACTTCACGAGCCCGGCGCTCCAGTTCCGCGGACCACTCGGACTGGGCCTCCGGGTCCTCAGCCCCGTGCTCCAAGCTGAGTAAGAGCTTGTGGGCAACCTCGGCGCGCTCCTCGGCAGGGAGCAGCAGCACATCCGAGAGGAAGTCTTCCTTGGCCGCCAGGGTGCAGAAGTTCAAGCCCCGCACCCCGCACGAACAATGAAGGCCAGCCCCGAACGCCCGTCGGAGGTGAGCCCCCGCCGCTTGCCGCTCGTTTGTTACGGGTCTCCTCGACATCAGAAAAACGAAGGGCGCGGACCCGAGGATTTCTCCAAGGATTCCGCGCCCTTTGAATGGTCGGGGAGACAGGATTTGAACCCGTGGACACGGGGTGCCCCAAACCCGCGACGGCACACGCCTTTTGCTGAATCGTGAGTGAATCCAGGCACTTCGAGCCCACAGGTGAGTCCTCGGCAGTCCCACCTGTCACCCGAGTCCCCTCCAGTCTTGGAGACATTTTGGAGACGAAGCCAGGGGCTCACTGAGCCCCTCTATGGGCGAGGCGTGAGGGACTGGAAGCTGCCGCCACCTGGTCCCGAACCAAGGCCGGGGAAGCGGTCCAGGGTTCGCCCCTCCTGACGCGCTGTCCTGGTCGCGCCTCGAACCACCCGAGCAGCCAGGGGCTCCACGGAAGCCCGTGGGAGCCCCTCCGTAGCGTAAGCCCTGGTGAGGTGTGGCAGGGAAGGAGCAGGTGGAGGAGCGCGGGTGGGAGTACCGGCGGAGGCAGTCGGAGGGGGCGGTGCTGTACGAGGCGGAGAGGGACAACCTCGCCACGCTGCTAGCGGAGGCGAACGAGGTGGGGAGAGGCCTGCCCCGGTATGTGGAGCGAGACTTCGCCAGGTACCTGGAGTGCGGGGTGCTGGCGCACGGCTTCGCGCGGGTGCGCTGCGAGAGGTGCAAGGACGAGCTTCTCGTCGCCTTCTCGTGCAAGGGGCGAGGGGTGTGCCCCTCCTGCAACGCGAAGCGGGCGCATGTGACGGCGGTGCACCTGGTGGAGCAGGTGCTGCCGTGCGTGCCCTACCGGCAGTGGACGCTGTCCTTTCCGCATCGGGTGCGGTGAGTGCTGCTCAAGGACGTAAGATTGCTCTCGGACGTCCTCACCGTCTTCCTGCGCGCGGTGTTCGCCCTACAACGTCGGCGAGCGCGGAGGCAGGGCATCCGTCATGGGCAGGTCGGGGCCGTCTCTTTCATCCAGTTCTTCGGCTCGGCCTTGCAGGTGACGCCGCACTTCCACTCGCTGGTGCCGGACGGCGTCTTCGTGCCGGGGGAGGACGGCGTGCGCTTCGAGGCGTTGCCGCCACCCACGCAAGCAGAGGTGGAGCGGTTGCTGAGGGTGGTGCGTCACCGAGTGCTGCGCCTGCTGGAGAAAAGAGGGGCCCTGCCCGCGCAAGGGCCTGAGGACGCGCGGCAGGCGTACCAGGCGCACTCCCTGCAGCAGCGGCTGCGCTGGACGGAGGTGGACGTGCGGCCCCCTCCCCGAAAGCAGCCCCGGTGCGCCTTCCTGGAAGGCTTCTCCCTGCATGCCAATACGCACCTCCATGCCAACGACAGGCAGGGGCTGGAGCGGCTGTGCCGCTATGGGGCGCGTGGCCCGCTGGCGCTGGAGCGACTGTCGCGGATGGAGGCTGGCCGCCTCGCGTACCGGATGAAGCATCCGCTGCCCGACGGCACCACGCGCCTCTTCTTCACCGGGCTGGAGCTCCTCCGTCGTCTGGCGTCGCTGGTGCCTCCGCCTCGGACAAACCTCACAAGGTTCCACGGCATCTTCGCTCCAGGCGCGAAAGTGCGGCCATTTCTGCTCCCTCAAGCGGGGGCGGAGCCGGGGCTGGAGGAGGAGAGCCCGGCCCTGGCTGCGACAGTGGAGTCGGCGAAGGAGCGCACGCCGCGATTGGATTGGGCGGGACTGCTGCGCCGGACGTTCGCGCTGGATGTCTTCGCCTGCTCTCGGTGTGGAGGCCGCAGGAGGGTGCTGGCATACCTGACGGCCCCCGGTGGGGGGCGCGCCATTCTGGAGCACCTGGTATTGCCCTCGCGGCCTGCGAAGCTGGCCCCGGCACAGGGTCCACCCCAGAGCGCGTGGTGTTGAGCCCCAAGCACCCACAGTGACCTGGAAGCCCACGCCCCTGCGGCCTGCCGCCTGGCTGGGCCGCTTGGGCCGGCATGTGCCCCGAGGCACGGCACGGCCTCTGCTCCGGCCCGGCGCACAGCCCGCGCGTCACCCTCCAGCGGCCCTTCTTGGCCCCTCTTCACCAGCCAGACGCCCTCAACAGGGCTCCTATACGTCCTATACTTCACGGCGCAGCGGTTCAAGGCCTATGCGGAAGCGCTGGGCAACCGCTTCGTCCAACGAGTCCTGCCGTCTTCCGCCGCGAACCCCTCCCCGCCGCCCTTCTTCGCGGAGGTTGTCGGCTGCCCTCACAGCGTCGTAACAGCCCATCTCATCGACGCCGCGGGGGAACCCACCCTGGCGGCCCGGGATGAAATCCTCGCGTTCTTCACGCGGCGACTGCGCGGGGGCGCCGAAGGCACGCAGCCCTGACACGCGAACTGACGCCGAAGGCCGCCGCGCAACCTTCGGCACAGCGCAAAAGGCTTTCGTGTGGCGTTCAACGTCCAGAGGACCTGAAGCGCGTCCACGTGGACCTTGAGGACAACGCAACCAGGAAGAGCCCTCTGCTCCAAGCAAAGGCAAGGAGCCGAAAGTCAGACATGGACCTTAGGGCGAGCAAAGCACGCCCACCTGAATACCCAGTATTGACTGTTGTTCTGGCGAAAGCGGATGCAGCCGCAGGATGATGACTGCTGGCGTCTCGCATGCTGTCGCACCAGTCTCGTGTGATACAACCCGGGCATGATGCCCGAGATACAGCAACTCCATCAGGCCATCGCCCATGGCGTCTACGATGAACGGCCAGACGGCGGCTGGGTACAGGCGACTTATTCATTCCTGGCCATCACCCTCTTCCAAGAGGAGTCCGGCCTGTATCGCCTCGTTGACGGACAGCAACGCTCCTTCGTCGTGGCTGACGAAGTCAGCGACGCATTCCGCGAGCTCCGTACCCGAATGGCGGCGCTCCACGAAAACGGACACGCCTGGTACACGGCCACACTGACCATGACTGCCGATGGCAACTTCACGTTCGATTTCAACTACGACGAACTACCGCGGTTCGCCATCGTGCCGTCCGCGGGGAAATGGGCTGACGAATTCCGCACCTTCCCACGTCCCGAACTCCAGGATCGCATCCCCGCCCAACCCCGGTGACCTGAGCTCCGCGTCGGCTCCGGCAAGCAGGGCGGAACCAACGCGTCGGAAAGAGCGCGAGGCCCCGGGCCACCACGGAAGGATTGACCGCTCTGGCTCCGCATCAAGGAGGGGTGGGGCCTTCCGCGTTGTCATCGGCGCGGAGTGGGATCCACCAGCGTTCACCCCAGGAGAGGCCCTCGCGAGGGCTGTAGGAGACCGCCACCGCGCGGCCGAGCAGGTATTCGCGAGGCACGAAGCCCCACATGCGGCTGTCGGAGGAGTTGCCCCGGTGGTCTCCGAGCATCAGGTAGTGCCGTGGTGGCACCTCGACCTCCTGCATGGGGCGCCCCTGAAACGAAGCGGGATGCAGCAGGTGTGGCGCACCTGGGAGGTATTCGACGCGTGTCCCCTCGGGTGTGAGGTCCTGCGGTACGCGCTGCCCGTTGAGGATGACGTGTACTCCGTCGAACGCGACCCGGTCTCCAGGGAGGCCCACCAGTCGCTTGACCAGGACGTCTCCGCTGACCGGTGACTCGAAGACGGTGACGTCTCCGCGACGCGGGGCCGTCTCACTGAGCCAGACGTGTGTGAGCGGGATGCGCAGACCGTAGGCGCGCTTGTCCACCGCGAGCCGGTCTCCCACCTGGAGCGTCGGCTCCATGGAGCCCGAGGGCACATGGTAGTGGTCCGCGAAGCTGCCCCGGCCCACCAGGATGATGGCCAGGAAGGTGAGATCCACCACATATCCCACCCACCGCTTCGAACGGGGCTTCTGCTGCACACGGTCCATTGGTTCCTCCTTGCGTCAAAGGCCCCTACGACTGGCGCTCCGAGCGATTGCAGGAGCGCCGAACTGGCCCGTCGCTGGTCGGGACTGCTGCTCCCTCAAGCGGGGGCAGAGCTGGGATTAAGGAGGAGAGCCCAGCCTAGGCTACGACGGTTGAGCGCTCGCAGCGCCCCTGTCCGACGTAAGCGTCCGCGACAAAGCAGCCCGTCGCGGTGTCAAGGTGGCCGCACTGTCCGACGACGCCTCTGGCATACGCCAAGAAGCCCGCCTTGTATTCGGCTTCGGGTGCGTGCGGCCAGAAGCCTTCCGTAAAGCGACGCGAAATCCGGCCCGCGATGGAGGCTGCAGAGCGGCTCGGTGAGAGGGGTTGGGAAACAACCGCGACGTTTACCGGATTGGACAGTCCCCGGATTGGACTGGTCAGTGACGCCGTCTGCTCGAGTCGAACGCGCCCCCGTAGACAAGCAGCCGGGATGGCAGATCGAACACATCCCGGCGAGCCCCGGAGGCGTTCGGGCGTTGCTCCTCATTTACGCCCGAACTCTGTGGAGTACGTTCGGCTTTGTTCTTCAGAGGAAGCGTGCGCCCGAACACGACCCGGCGCCCCGCGCGAACTTTACTCGGAGCTACACGGGCGGGACGCGTCTCGGCTGGGAGCGCCCCGTGCACTTTGAACAAGTGCTTGCTCATCCTCTTCTTGCTGACGGGAGCGCCACACTTTGGACACCGTCGTGGTCGCTGCTTCTGGGCTTGAGATGGAAGAGTTCTCTGAGGATTGGCTGGTCGATTTGAAACAGGCCGCTTCAAACAACGTCGCGCATGATCATCAAGCCTTGAACGAAGCAATCGTTCGGAGCACCAGCGACATTTTTCATAGAGAAAGGTTCTCGGACATGCCTTGAGGTGAGAGGTAAAGGCTTTCTTCGTCATCAGTGCGCGACAACCTGGGCACTGAATCTTGGGACCTTCGAAAGGCTTGCGCGCCAACGAGCCCGCGTCCGTCGGAGCCTGGGAACGGGTGGCGACACTGCCCTGTCGCTTCGCCTTTCCCGTCTTTTGAGGCCTCCGAACGGGTTCCGGCGCGGGCTGTGGCGGCTCGGCAAATACCCCCTTTCCTCCGCAGAAGTAACAGGCCTCATTGCTCCCCCCGCATGGGCAAGGCTTCATGCGAACCTCCCGCACGAAAGTATAGCGTAGGCCCCTGCTATTCAGTCCACACCAGGGGTTGTAGGGCGAACGCGTGTACTGACGTGGGCACGCTAAACTGCGGCCCGGCGCTGCCCCCAGTCCCAAGGTGGAATTTGCGCGGAGAGAGACTCATCCTCGGCTGCGCTACATCGCGTTCTGCCACAGACCGCGCGAACCGCGTAACAACTCAGGCACCCGATAGGCTGCGCCTCCCCACGGCTGCATGACCGCCTTCATGCGAGCCTCTTGCACGTACGCGGCCTTGGGGTGGGTGCTATACAACCCTCCCGTGGTAGCTGATGACTCCGTGCCCATGCGTGGTTTCGCTGGTATGGAGTGTCCATGTTCTTCGGCCGTTCCAGCGAGAATCCGACGTTCATTCCGCATGACCAGATTTCGACGGCGGTTCAGGACCTCATCAAGGAGGCGGACCGGGAGCTCATCCTGGTCACCCCCTACTTCAAGCCTTGGAATCACTTGCAGACTGCGATTCGCACCCGGCTGAAGGCGCGAATCCCCGTCACGCTGATCATCCGGGCCGACGAGATACAGAAGACTGCGCCTTACCTTCAGCCCTTCGCCGACGAGGGGGCGCGGGTGCTGAGCCTGGACCGGCTGCACGCAAAGCTCTACATGAGCGAGAAGCAGGCCGTGCTGACGTCGATGAACCTGCTGGAGACCTCGGCGCTCAACAGCTGGGAGTGCGCGCTTCGTATCAAGGAGAGCGACTCACCGGGCCTTTTCGAAAAGTTCGTCGAGCAGGTAAGGGCCATCCGCGAGCATTCCAGCGCAGTCTCCTTCCCGGGAGGGAGCACACGGGCGTCAGAGCCCGAGGCCCCGCAGGCTGCAAGCTCTCGGGGCAAGCAGACCGACTTGATCCAACACTTCGGAATCAAGAAGACGGACTTGAAGCCGGAGATGATCGAAGCCCGGCGCACCCATCCGCGAGCATATGAGCCGTGGACCGACGAAGAGGAGGCGATGGTTGCCGAACTCGCGCGCCGCAAGCTCAACTCGGACGGCATCGCGAAGATCCTGGGCCGGCAGCCCAGCGCCATCGAGCGGAAGATGAAGGAGTTGCTCGGCTGACCCACGGCTGAGCGGGACGCGTCGAGTGAAGCCGGCGGAAGCCGCCCTACGGGCAAGCTCAGAGGTCCCCAGGCAGGGCGCACTGCCAACCGCGAGCGTCGTACGCCTTCCCTGCCCGCAACGGGGCCCCTCAGCGCGCTCACCATGCTCGTGAGGTCACAGCTGTATGTCTCCCACCTTGCGCACAGCGTGCCGCGCGCCATGAGCATCCATGCCGCAGGGGCCGGATTCTGGGAACGGATGGAGCGGTGTACCCTTCGCGGCGCACAGGCAGCCGACGCTCGCGGCGGACACAGGGAGGGGCACGATGAGTCATCACGAAGAGGGTAAAGGGAAGAGCACCGAAGCGCTCATCCAAGCTTCACTTGAAGGTGATGAGGAGGATGAGCGCGCCTGGGACGCAATCTGGGCGCTGCGTCGCCGAGGGACGCGTGACGTGCTGGACGCGGCCATCCATCTTCTTGGCGAAACTTCCGCGAAGGCGCGAGGGCGCGGCGCAGCCATTCTTGGCCAGCTCGGGGGAAAGACTCCGGCCTTCCCGGCGGAATGTGGCGACGCGCTGATGGGCCAGCTTCGGCGGGAGCAGGAGCCCGCAGTCCTGATGTCCATCGGCGTCGCGCTGGGACACCTGGGGGAGCCGCGTGCCCTTTCAGAACTCATCACCCTGGCAATGCATCCTTCTGATGAGGCGCGCTATGGCGCGGCGCATGGACTGGCTGTCCTGTCTGCACCGGAAGCTGTTGATGCGCTCATCCGGCTTTCGTCCGACGAGGACCGCGACGTTCGGGACTACGCGACCTTTGGCCTGGGCTCGCTGATGGAGGAGGTCGACACCCCCGAGCTGCGTGATGCGCTCGCAGCGCGGCTCGACGACGAGGACCCTGAAATCTTCGGGGAAGCCCTGGTGGGCCTCGCGCACCGCAAGGCCCCACGCGCTGCCGACCCCGTACGCGCGGCGCTTCGTGGCGAGGAGGTCATGGTGTACGCCCTTGAGGCAGCCGCCGCTCTCGGCGACCCGAGCTTCCATCCACTGCTCCTCGCCATTCGCGATTCCCAGCCACCCTCAGGCAGCTACTTCGAAAGCGTCCTGAAGGACGTCCTCTCCCAATTCGAGCAGAGAAACAGGTCCGAGGCAGATGAACAGACCTGAACCAAGCCAAATGAAACCCGGTACCACCGACGCACCTGTCGTCGTCTACCATGACCTCCAGAGCTGGGCCGCGATGCTGGTGCTCGACCTGGTGGCGCTCATTGCCCTCATCGTCGCGCATGTTTTCGATGTGGACCTCGATGTGTTCGGAGTGTTCGCGTACTGCATTCTGGGCAGTTCGGCGGTAATCGCAGTGGTAGGCCGACGACGCATCGAAATGGACCCCACGGGCATCCGGGTCTATCGGCGCGGCAGACTGCGCTTGCAGCGTCCGCTCTCTTCCTTCTCGCGGCTGAAACCCCTGTTCGCAGGGACGGTGGCCATCATCTTTGACGATGGTGCGTGGACCTGGATTCCCTCCGTGGGAGAGGGAACAACCATCTTGGACTTCCTCTCTGCGTCGCGCGAGACAGAGGTCATCCGAGGGCCGACCCGTGGCTCGAATGTGCTCGAGATGCTCGTGACCGCGTTGCGCTTCCCCGCGGGAACGTGTGTCGGCTGTGGCCGCGAGGCCACCACCACCGTGGAGTTCTCGGCGAGCTCCGGATGGGACTTCGTCCTGGTCTCCTGGGGTGTCAGCCGCACGCTGCGGGCGCCGGCCTGTGGGAGCTGCCGGTCTCGGCGAAAGTGGCTCTTCCGAGCGGCGTTCACGCTCCCGGCGCTCGCGATGCTCTACGTCCTGCCCGGTCCGTGGTCTCCGGCGGGGCAACCCGACCCGCTTCGGACTGTCGCCTTCATCGTCGCGGTGTCCTCCTTCGTGGTGCTGGTGCGGTGGGGAGACTCCCTGTACGACCGGTGGATCTTCGGACTCTGGGGCTTCGCCTTGTCGAGAGATACCTCGCGCGTGCGATTGCGCGTGCGTGACCCCGGCCTGCGCCACGACATCGCCGGGCTGGCGCGGTCTCCGGGCACGGGCGTGGCCGCAGTCGATGCCGAGGGCACGATGTACGAGCTCTGAGACCTGCGTCCCCGGCACCTCGCTCACCAGCGGGGCGAGCTGGGATGAGGGAACGACGAAGAGGTTCGCCTCATACGCGGGATGGGAGACCTCCGTCCTGTACTTGCCGCCAAGGCCTCAGGGGCGCGCAGCAACGCGATCGTCGCAGAGGCGCATGGACGTTGAAGTCAAACAATGACATCTTGATGCATCCGTTACGCCATTTTGATTGTAATGGAATCGCATGAGGTGACGTCAAGGGCGGATTTAGAGTGAGACAGTCCGACCTTTTCGGCGGGCCCTCATCAGGAGTGGTCGTTTCATGCGAGTCACCCGTATCCCCCTGCGACGGAGCCTCTTCGGCGCGTTGCTGTGCAGCCTCTCCGTCGCGGCCTGTGGCCCGGCTTCCGAGATGGATTCCGTGGACGAGCTGCCTCCGGAGCGGGGAGCGCAGGAGCAAGAAGTCGTCTACGGCACCGCCAATCGGACGGATGTCTACGCATACACGGCGCGCCCGACACTTCGCGCGCGCGCGGAACAGTCCACCGTGGCGCTGATGCCGCCGTCCGCCATCAACACCACAAACCCCAACAACGTCACCTTCACCGCACCCACGCTGCAGAGCGCCTACAACCTCTGCTCCACACAGCGCTTCCTGAACGACCCGACGCCGGCCATCTGCTCGGGCACGCTCATCGATGACGACCTGGTGCTCACCGCGGGGCACTGCATCACCAGCGCTACAACGTCGGCGAGCGCGGAGGCAGGGCATCCGTCATGGGCAGGTCGGGGCCGTCTCTTTCATCCAGTTCTTCGGCTCGGCCTTGCAGGTGACGCCGCACTTCCACTCGCTGGTGCCGGACGGCGTCTTCGTGCCGGGGGAGGACGGCGTGCGCTTCGAGGCGTTGCCGCCACCCACGCAAGCACAGGTGGAGCGGTTGCTGAGGGTGGTGCGTCACCGAGTGCTGCGCCTGCTGGAGAAAAGTGGGGCCCTGCCCGCGCAAGGGCCTGAGGACGCGCGGCAGGCGTACCAGGCGCACTCCCTGCAGCAGCGGCTGCGCTGGACGGAGGTGGACGTGCGGCCCCCTCCCCGAAAGCAGCCCCGGTGCGCCTTCCTAGAAGGCTTCTCCCTGCATGCCAATACGCACCTCCATGCCAACGACAGGCAGGGGCTGGAGCGGCTGTGCCGCTATGGGGCGCGTGGCCCGCTGGCGCTGGAGCGACTGTCGCGGATGGAGGATGGCCGCCTCGCGTACCGGATGAAGCATCCGCTGCCCGACGGCACCACGCGCCTCTTCTTCACCGGGCTGGAGCTCCTCCGTCGTCTGGCGTCGCTGGTGCCTCCGCCTCGGACAAACCTCACAAGGTTCCACGGCATCTTCGCTCCAGGCGCGAAAGTGCGGCCATTTCTGCTCCCTCAAGCGGGGGCGGAGCCGGGGCTGGAGGAGGAGAACCCGGCCCTGGCTGCGACAGTGGAGTCGGCGAAGGAGCGCACGCCGCGATTGGATTGGGCGGGACTGCTGCGCCGGACGTTCGCGCTGGATGTCTTCGCCTGCTCTCGGTGTGGAGGCCGCAGGAGGGTGCTGGCATACCTGACGGCCCCCGGTGGGGGGCGCGC
Organism: Pseudomyxococcus flavus; assembly: GCF_050038885.1. NCBI lineage: Bacteria > Pseudomonadati > Myxococcota > Myxococcia > Myxococcales > Myxococcaceae > Pseudomyxococcus > Pseudomyxococcus flavus. The sequence continues at coordinate 1,946,197 of NZ_CP143624.1, forward strand.
CATTCTGGAGCACCTGGTATTGCCCTCGCGGCCTGCGAAGCTGGCCCCGGCACAGGGTCCGCCCCAGAGCGCGTGGTGTTGAGCCCCAAGCACCCACAGTGACCTGGAAGCCCACGCCCCTGCGGCCTGCCGCCTGGCTGGGCCGCTTGGGCCGGCATGTGCCCCGAGGGGCGGCACGGCCTCTGCTCCCGCCCGGCGCACAGCCCGCGCGTCACCCTCCAGCGGCCCTTCTTGGCCCCTCTTCACCAGCCAGACGCCCTCAACAGGGCTCCTATCCGTCCTATACTTCCCGGAGCAGTTCCCGGCGCGCGTGGAGGCGCTGGTCCGCGAGTCCCCACCGAAGGACCTGTCCCGTCGCCTTCCACCTGTGTGGTCGGCGGTGGAGGCGCGGGTGGAGGGATGGCCGCGGACCACCTCGTACGCGGTGTCATCGGTGGCAGCGGTGCTGTCGGGCGCCGTGCGGAGGGCGGTTGGCGTGCTGGACGCAGACGCGGAGCGCTTCCTGTCCTGGTTCCCCGGCTTCCGGGAGCGTGTCCTCGCCGCGTCGCAGGTGTCGACCGAGCGGAGCTACTCGCGCGACTTCCTGGAGGACATCGAGGTGGATGCCCGGCTGATTCGGGAGCACCTGGAGCGGAAGCGGCAGCGGGAGGAGCAGGCACGGGAGGAGGAGATGCGGCGCGTAGTGGAGGCGTCTCGTCAGCGCGACCTGGAACGCCAGCGGGAGTTGATGGCGCAGCAGGTGGAGGCCTCGCCGCCCAGGCTCGACGTGGAGGCGGCTCCGCCCCGGGTCGTTGTGGTGCTGCTCAACCCGGTTGGGCCGGTGCAGCCGCTCGACATGGAGGTGTGCTTCCCGGAGGCGCGGCTGCGCACGCTGCTGGACTATGTACGGCTGCTGAAGACCTTGAGCATGAGCAATGACGCGCTGGCGGTGTTCGAGGCGCAGGGCCTGACGGTGGCCACCTGGACGTCGGAGGCCACCGCGTGGGGGGCGTTGCTCACGCGGCGCATGGAGCTGGCCTTGCGCTTCGGGGAGTTGTTCCAGGGGCCCTGGGCCTGACCGCGCGTCCCGGTGCTACCTTCCGTCCGCATGGCGATCATCCTTCCCCAGAGCCGTTGTCCCATCTGCAACGAGCTGGCTCAGAGCCGCCCATTCATCGCCACGTCGGGGAGCACGTTTCCCCCGTCAGACCCACTGTGGGCATTTGGTGATGCGCCATTGCACCAGGATTGCCTCGCCACCTGGGAGCACCGCATCCGGTTTGCTCGTGGCTACTTTGACCGTGTGCGGGAGGTCGTGTGGATGGACCAGGGCTTGTTGTTGCTCGAGGGGCCAGGGTGGTTCCTCCGTTGTGGTCCGCCCCTCTCCGAGAAGCTCATCAGCCGCGCGGGCGCTTCACCTCACTTTCGCGGTGCTCGCCCGGGCGAACCCTACTTTGCGGAAGTGTTGTTGGCGGAATGGCCCGTGTCGCTCTACACGCGCTGGAACGAGTGGCCTGAGTATGCGGCGGGGGCATTCCGGGGAGGACGCGTTGGAGCGTTGCTTCACGCCGTCGAGTCGGTCATGGAGCAGGTTCAGCGGCTCGTGCCGGACATGGCTTCGCTGAATGAGCTGCGGCGGCAAGCCATGGAGCGCGCTCCCGGGCCTTGAGCCTCTGGGCGTTGATAGCTTGTCGTTCGCGCCTGCTTTCCTCCTCGTGCGCTCGGAGAGGCGGTGTCCATGCGTTCGCTTGCGTGCGTTGCACTTCTGGCCTTCCTCACAGCCTGCGCCTCGTCGGCGCCAGCTCACGGTCCGCATGGAGGCTCCCTCAAGCGGGGGCGGAGCCGGGGCTGGAGGAGGAGAGCCCGGCCCTGGCTGCGACAGTGGAGTCGGCGAAGGAGCGCACGCCGCGATTGGATTGGGCGGGACTGCTGCGCCGGACGTTCGCGCTGGATGTCTTCGCCTGCTCTCGGTGTGGAGGCCGCAGGAGGGTGCTGGCATACCTGACGGCCCCCGGTGGGGGGCGCGCCATTCTGGAGCACCTGGTATTGCCCTCGCGGCCTGCGAAGCTGGCCCCGGCACAGGGTCCACCCCAGAGCGCGTGGTGTTGAGCCCCAAGCACCCACAGTCACCTGGAAGCCCACGCCCCTGCGGCCTGCCGCCTGGCTGGGCCGCTTGGGCCGGCATGTGCCCCGAGGGGCGGCACGGCCTCTGCTCCCGCCCGGCGCACAGCCCGCGCGTCACCCTCCAGCGGCCCTTCTTGGCCCCTCTTCACCAGCCAGACGCCCTCAACAGGGCTCCTATCCGTCCTATACTTTTGAAGTAGCGCGGGCCGCCCAGCGCATCCATCGCCGCGAGGTTCTGCTCCAGCGACTCCTGCGTGTTGTTGAAGAACTTCAGCTCGTTGACGGAGCCATGCAGCCCGCCCTCCGCGCTGGCCCCGTTGTCGGAGATGACCATGACGAGCGTGTTCTCCAGCTCGCCGCTCTCCTCCAGGAACTGGAGGAGCCTGCCGATGTGGTGGTCCGTGTGCTCCAGGAAGCCCGCGAACACCTCCATCATCCGCGCGTAGAGCCGCTGCTCCTCGGGAGACAGGCTGTCCCAAGCCTGAACGTCCGGGTCATGCCGGGAGAGCTGGCTGCCCGGCGGCACGATGCCCATGGCGAGCTGACGCTGGAAGACCTTCTCGCGGTAGGCGTCCCAGCCATCGTCGAACTGGCCCCGGTACCGGTCCGCCCATTCCCTGGGGACGTGGTGGGGCGCGTGCATGGCGCCCGTGCAGAAATAGAGGAAGAAGGGCTTGTCGGGCGCCACCTGCTTCGTATCGGCGATGAAGCCGATGGCCCGGTCCACCAGGTCCTCCGTCAGGTGGTAGCCCTCCTCGGGTGTCCTCGGTGGGCGGACCTGATGATTGTCGTGCACGAGGTCCGGGTAGTACTGGTGCGTGTCTCCACCGAGAAAGCCGTAGTAGCGCTCGAAGCCGCGCCCCAGCGGCCAGCGGGAGTAGGGCCCGGCCGCGCTCGTCTGCTCCGCGGGCGTGAGGTGCCACTTGCCCACGCAGTAGGTGTTGTAGCCCTGCCCGGCGAGCATCTCCGACAGGAAGCCGTTCTCGAAGGGGATGGAGCCGTTACGCCCCGGGTAGCCCACGGAGACTTCCCTGATGGCGGCCATGCCGTTGGAGTGGTGGTTGCGGCCGGTGAGGATGCACGCGCGCGTGGGCGAGCAGAGCGCGGTGGTGTGCATGTTGTTGTAGCGCAATCCCCCCTGCGCCAACCGGTCCAGGTGAGGCGTGCGGATGGGCGAGCCATAGCAACCGAGCTGCCCGAAGCCGGTGTCATCCAGGACGATGAAGAGGACGTTGGGCGCCCCGGGCTTCGCGCGCAGCGGCGCGGGCCATGCGGGAGAGGACTCCTCGTCCGTCCTTCCGATGATGCCCGGGAACGCCGTCCCGGGCGGGTATTCCTTGAGCGACATGGCGTGGCCTCCACGAGGACTCGCGGGCGCGTGGGTGGCCCACCTCCTCGTGGAGGGAGATATGCACGCGGCCCGAAAACGCCCCCTGTCCCCCAGGTGGGCACGAGCAGCCGGAGCGCCGCACGCCGAGAGCGCCGCGGTGGCGCGTCTTCCATCAGAAGAACCGCGTCAGGTAATTGTTGCTCCGGTTGGCCTCGGCGGAGCCGTCCTCGTTGTACCCCAAGACCTCGCAGGTGACCCAGCCAACCGGCGGGACGGAGCTGAGGATGGTCCTCGTCTCGCCAGGTAGAATCGGCTCGTCGAGGGTGAGGACCGCGCTCACGACAGAGCCCGTGCAGCCCACCACGTCGAGCACGCCAGGACGGCCGTTGTTCCGGATGCGCACCTCGGTGTGCCCGGACGACGTGCTCACCATGCTGGTGATGGCGAGGTCGACTCCCGACGGGAAGTCACGCGTGTAGATGAAGGCGAGGGGGCTGCGGGGGCTCTGACAGTTGTTGATGAAGCCGCCGAGCGTGGGATTGCTCGCGTAGCAGGAGGACCAGTCGGAGCGGAAGGTGTACATGGTCGCATCGCTGCCATTGGCCCCCGCGCCTGGAACACGCATCCGGACCTTCGCGAAGGAGCCCGTGGTCCCCGGCGTCCACGCCGAAGCGGGGAGCACCATGGGCAGGTTCCAGGCGTAGAGGTCCACCCCATCGCTCGTGGTGTAGCTGACCGTCGCGGAGGTGGTCGTCGAGCCCGCGTTGATCCACGTGCTCCCCGCCGCGTACTGGAGCACCACGGCTTGAGAGGCCTGATGGGTGTAGCCCCCGAAGCCAATGCTCCCGGTCGTCGAGGAGACGACCTGCCCATCGACAGGGGACAACATGCAGGCCGAAATGAAGACAGACGCTACCGACAGCAGGAGATGACGCATGCATTCCTCCAGGGTCGCCCGGGCCAGGAGTGGTCCGCGGCGCAACACCTGGGACGCGGCGGGCGTCAACCCTTCAGCATTTCTCCAGCGCCCCGCCCCTGGGACGGGTAGGACTGTCAGGTATCATGCATCGGGACGCTCCGGCGACTACAGCCAGCTCGCCTCGCGCCGGCCCAGCTCCGTCAGCACGCGCTCCGCGGCGCGCACACCGAACCAGTTGGCCTCCTCGAACAGGCCCATGCCGCCCAGGTCCGAGTGCGCGAAGTGCAGCGCGGGCCCCAGGCTCTCCGCCGCGGCTCCCTCAAGCGGGGGCGGAGCCGGGGCTGGAGGAGGAGAGCCCGGCCCTGGCTGCGACAGTGGAGTCGGCGAAGGAGCGCACGCCGCGATTGGATTGGGCGGGACTGCTGCGCCGGACGTTCGCGCTGGATGTCTTCGCCTGCTCTCGGTGTGGAGGCCGCAGGAGGGTGCTGGCATACCTGACGGCCCCCGGTGGGGGGCGCGCCATTCTGGAGCACCTGGTATTGCCCTCGCGGCCTGCGAAGCTGGCCCCGGCACAGGGTCCACCCCAGAGCGCGTGGTGTTGAGCCCCAAGCACCCACAGTCACCTGGAAGCCCACGCCCCTGCGGCCTGCCGCCTGGCTGGGCCGCTTGGGCCGGCATGTGCCCCGAGGGGCGGCACGGCCTCTGCTCCCGCCCGGCGCACAGCCCGCGCGTCACCCTCCAGCGGCCCTTCTTGGCCCCTCTTCACCAGCCAGACGCCCTCAACAGGGCTCCTATCCGTCCTATACTTCCAGGCGGTGCGGTACTTGGCGTTGATGGCGATGTCGACGACGTTCTCGACGATGACAAGCCGGTAGCGGTGGTGCTCGATGAAGCGCAGCACGTCGAACATGAGCAGGCGCGAGCGGGTCTTCGCCTCGTCGGAGAGCGGGTCTTCGAACAGGCCTTCCTCGATGTCGGGGAGCTTCGACCCGTTGGCCTGCGACCACTTGGTGCACTCGGGGGAGGCCCAGAGGATCGTGGTCGACGGGAAGAACGACGGCCGTTCCTGGTGCAGGTCGACGATGGCGTGATCGGTGCTCTGGTGGTTGGCCGCGTGGAGAATGCCACGGCAACCCAACGTAGGTGTTTCACAACGTCCCCGGTTATGGGCGGTCGATTCCTGTGAACGTTTCGAGCATGTTCTTGGCGTGGGTGGTGGCGTCGTAGGGCATGTCGCCGAGGCCCTTGGTGGTGGGTTCGGTGGTGACGGGTTCCCAGAGTTCGTTGGTGTGGCCGGTGGCGAGGGCGAGGAGCGCGTGGCGAACGGCGGTGTCGCGGGCGAGGATCTCGTCGCTGGCGCCGGGGCGCTTCTGGCCGACGATGCCGTGCATCTCGGTGCCGTGCACGGCGGGTGCACCCGGAAGGCGACCGATGGCGAGCAGGTGTGCTCGTCCTCCGGCGGCCGCGTGCGCGAGCGCGCCGCGGACCTGGGGCAGTGTGAAGGAGTAGTTGGTGAGCAGGGCGCTGCGGACCCGGATCGGGCTGCGCCCGTCAGTGTCAAATGTGGCGATGATCTTCCGGGCGCGGCTGCGAGGGATGCGGTTGCGGTGGGAGAACTCGCCGATCAGGTCAGCGAGGGTTCCGGGGTCGAAGTCCTCTGTCCGGTGGTCGACCCACCAGTCGGTCTCACCGGTGGTGCTGCTGAACAGGATGTCGACGTCGCGGTGGCGTCCGGACTCGAGCACGCGCATGGGGTGATCGGCGAGCACGCTACCGGGCTGGTCCCGGTCTCCGACGACAGCGATGACGTCGTTGTCGACCCCGTGGGCGGCGCCGGGATCGGGCGACTGGGTCTTGCTCATCGTCTCGGCGAGGACGTGCGCGTCGACGGTGAGGAGCTGTTCGGGGTCGTCTTGGATGCCGAGGGCGGTGAGAACGGCGTGGGCGCGTTCTTCGGCGCCCCATGCGGGAACCTGGCGAGAGGGCATGCCGGAGAAAGCTGCCAGGTGGTGGTAGAGGCCGTCGGCTGAGGGGGCGGCGAGCAGGGCGAGTGCGGAGAAGGCGCCGGCGCTGTGGCCGGTGACGTTGCCCGGATCGCCGCCGAATCGGGCGATGTTTTCGCGCACCCATTGCAGGGCAGTGGTGATGTCTTGCAGCCCGAGGTTCGACGCTTCGGCGAGCCTGCCGCCGTACTGGGAGAGGGAGCGCCATCCGAAGGGACCGAGGCGGTAGTTGATGGACACGCCGATGACGCGGCCGGTCGCGGCGAGGCCGGATGCGTTGGAGGTGGTCTGCGTGTTGGCGCCGAGCGTCCATCCGCCGCCGAAGACGTAGACAACGACAGGGAGGGGTTCGTCGCCGGCATCTTCGGGTGCCCAGACGTTGAGGTTCAGGCAGTCTTCGCCGAACCCGTTGTCAGCCTCCAGCCAGCTCGTGTTCCCGGCCTGCAAGGGGGCTGGACCCTTCTGGTCATAGGGCAGGTCGGGGTTGAACGGGAGCAGGGTGGGGCGGCGGAATCGTCCGGCGGTGGCGAACGGGATGCCCAGCTAGGAGCGCACGGCGTGGTCGGTGCTGAGGGTGCTGTTGGTCATGGGTGAGTACTTTCTGGAAGCTCAGTCGGTGGGGGCAGTGGTGGAGCCGCCGCTGTCTCTGTCGGCGGCGAGGGTGGCGCGGAGTTCGGCCCAGTGGTGGAGGCGTTCGGTGATGGTGCGTTCGTATCCGCCGGTGGTGGGTTCGTAGAACGTCTCCCGCGGCATTCCGTCAGGGAAGTAGTTCGCGCCGGAGAACCCGGTGTCGGTGTCGGGGTCGTATTGGTACCCCTTGCCGTAGCCGAGGTTCTTCATCAGCCGGGTCGGGGCGTTCAGGATGTGCGCCGGCGGCATCAGCGACCCGGTGCGTTTCGCCGCAGCGTGGGCTCTGTTGAAGCCTCGGTACACTCCGATCGACTTCGGTGCGGTTGCCAGATACAGCACCGCCTGGGCGATCGCGAGCTCTCCTTCTGGGGAGCCGAGTCGTTCGTACACGTCCCAGGCGGCGAGGGCCCACATCCTCCGCCACACCTTCTGCTCCCGACTGGCGATGGCGGGCGCCCCGGCGAAGGCCATCCAGGAAGCTGGCCGGGCACCAGAACCTCTCCACCACCCAGCGCTACATGCACCTGAGCCCGGCGGCCAAGTCGGCGGCCATCCGGATGCTGGAGGGGTCGAAGCCGGAGGCCCAAAATGGAGACGGGCTGGAGACCATGAAGATCTCCAGCCCGTAACCAAGTAATTCTGACTACTTAGGTGGTCGGGGAGACAGGATTTGAACCTGCGACCCCTTGGTCCCGAACCAAGTGCTCTACCAGGCTGAGCCACTCCCCGATATGTCCCCTCGCCGGCGGGTCCTTCTCGGGACCGGCGAAGTGCGGGCGGTAGTACCCGAGCCGCCCAGCTGAGTCAACGGCCTCGGATCATCTTTTCTTCCGCCCCACCCCACCGGGAGCGGCCCACCGGGCAGGCGCTCCCCGGGTGGGCATCGACTCCGCTTCCCAAGTCCAAGAAATTCCTGTACTCCCGGTTAATTTCCCGCCTCGCTTCATTTGACGAGGTAGACACAGGATTGTTGCACCTCGAAGCCATGACGCCGCCCCCCGTCGTCCTCATCTCCGATGACGAGCCCCTCATCGTCTCCGCCCTCGCCCGCGAGGGGAAGCGGTCCGGGCTGAACTGCATCTCGGACACCACGTCCGAGCGCGTCCTGGAGCTCGCCCGCGAGCACCGACCGGCCGTCATCATCCTCGACATCAACCAGCACCAGGACGGCAGGGACCTGCTCGCCCAGCTCAAGCAGGACCCCAGCACCCGCGACTGCAAGGTCATCATCCTCAGCGCCGTCGAGGACCAGTTCACCCGCCACGTCTGCTTCGAGCTCGGCGCCGACGACTACGAGGTGAAGCCCTTCGACCCCACCTTCATGGCCCGCGTCGCCCGGCTCGCCTCCTCCGTGGCGCGCCCCCGGACCTGAGAGGCGGCCCCCTCAGGGCCGCAGCGAGCGGATGGCCTCCGCGTAGTCCTTCGCGCCGAAGACGTAGCTGCCCGCCACCAGCACCGTGGCCCCGGCCTCCACCACCCGCTTCGCCGTGGTGGCGTTGATGCCGCCATCCACCTCGATGTCCACGTCCTTCAGCCCGCGTGCGTCCAGCATCCCGCGCAGCCGGCGCACCTTGTCCACCGTGGACTCGATGAAGCCCTGCCCACCGAAGCCCGGGTTCACACTCATCACCAGCACCATGTCCACGTCGCCCAGCACCTCCTCGATGGCCGACAGCGGCGTGCCCGGGTTCAACACCACCGCCGGCTTCGCCCCCGCGTTGCGAATCTGCTGGAGCGTCCGGTGCAGGTGCGGACTGGCCTCCACGTGCACCGTCAGCACGTCCGCACCCGCCTTCACGAAGGCGTCCACGTAGCGCTCCGGCTCCACGATCATCAGGTGCACGTCCAGCGGCTTCGTGGCCACCCGCTTGATGGCCTCCACCACCACGGGACCAATCGTGATGTTCGGAACAAAGCGGCCATCCATGACATCCACGTGAACCCAATCCGCGCCGGCGGCCTCGATGGCGCGGACCTCCTCGGCCAAGCGGCCGAAGTCACAGGACAGGAGCGAAGGAGAGATACGAACGGGGCGGCGGCTCATGGCGCGCTTCATAACCGCAACCCGCGCCGCGGCTAAGGCCGAACGCACCCCGCAGACGTCCACCCGACAGCCTGGGACTTGCCAGGTGGGCCCCCGGGGGCAGGGCCCGGTGTACCCGTGCTAGAACTTTGTAGCCCTTCGCGGCCGCTGGCCGCTTCTCACGGAGCCGCCCGGTGCTCGCTCAACCCGCCCCACAGCCCGAGCTGAACCGCCGCCTGGCGAAGCTCACGTCCATCCTGGATGTCGCGAAGGCGATGAGCGCCGAGCGCGACCTCGACCTGCTGCTGCCGCTCATCCTCTTCGAGGCCAGCAAGGTGGTGGAGGCGGACCGCTGTTCGCTCTTCATCCTGGACCGCGAGCGCAACGAGCTGTGGAGCAAGGTGGCCCAGGGCTCGAAGAATGAAATCCGCCTCCCGGTGGGCAACGGCATCGCGGGGCAGGTGGCCCAGACGGGCGCCGTCATCAACATCCCCGATGCCTACGCCGACGCCCGCTTCAACCGCTCGTTCGACATCTCCAGCGGCTACCAGACGAAGACCATCCTCTGCGTCCCCATGCGCGACGCCGGCGGCGAGGTGACGGGCGTCATCCAGGCCCTCAACAAGCTGAACGGCGCCAGCTTCGACGCCGAGGACGAGGAGCTGCTGCTCGCCCTGGGCGCCCAGGCCGCGGGCGCCATCGAGAACGCCCTCCTCCACGAGGACATCAACCGCCTCTTCGAGGGCTTCGTCTCCGCCTCCGTCGTCGCCATCGAGTCCCGAGACCCGACCACCGCCGGCCACTCCGGCCGCGTGGCCGACCTCACCGTGTCCCTGGCCCAGGCGCTCGAGCACCTGTCCACCGGCCCCTACGCCCACACGCGCTTCTCCGCCGGGGAGATTCAGGAGCTGCGCTACGCCTCGCTGCTGCACGACTTCGGCAAGGTGGGCGTGCGCGAGCCGGTGCTGGTGAAGGCGGAGAAGCTCTACCCCCACGAGCTCGAGGGCCTGCGCGCCCGCTTCCAGCTCGCGCGCAAGGACCTGCAGCTGCAGAGCTACCGCCGCCGCCTGGAGGCCGTGAAGGTGCGCGGCCAGGCGAACCTGGCGGAGATCGAGGCCGAGGAGGAGGAGCGGCTCGCCCGCGAGTCGAAGCAGCTCGACGAGGTGCTGACGTTCATCCTCTCCTGCAACCGCCCCACGGTGCTCGCGCAGGGCAACTTCGAGCGCCTCCACGAGCTGGGCGCGCTGCGCTTCGTGGACGCCCACGGCCAGGCCCAGCCGCTGCTGCTGCCCGGCGAAATCCAGTCGCTCTCCATCGCCCGCGGCACCCTCTCTCCCGAGGAGCGCCGCGAAATCGAGAGCCACGTCGAGCACACCTACCGCTTCCTGTCCCAGATTCCGTGGACGCGCACGCTGCGCCGCGTGCCGGAGATTGCCTACGCCCACCACGAGAAGCTGGACGGCACCGGCTACCCCCGCGCCGAGAAGGACATCCCCGTGCAGTCCCGGATGATGTCCATCTGCGACATCTATGACGCGCTCACCGCGAGCGACCGGCCCTACAAGAAGGCCGTGCCCCATGCGCTCGCGCTCGACATCCTCAAGCGCGAGTCCGACGCCGGGCAGCTGGACGCGGCGCTCTATGCCGTCTTCGTCGAGGCCGATATCCCCCGGCGCGTGCTCCAGGGCGTCAAGTAGCCCCGGAGCCCGCCGCAGCTCAGCCCTGGATGGTGTGCAGGCGGAGGCTGTTGATCTTCCCCGGCTGCCCCACCGGTGCGCCGAAGACGATGACGATGCGGTCGCCCTTGCGGCCCAGGCCGCGCGCCAGGAGCTCCTCCTCCACGCGCTTCACCATGGCCTCCGTGTCCTGGATGGGCTCCAGCACGCGCGGCACCACGCCCCACAGCAGCGCCAGCCGGCGGCGCACCTCCTGGTTGGGGCTGAAGGCGACGATGGGCACCGTGGGCCGGTAGTGCGACAGCAGGCGCGCCGTCACGCCCGACAGGGTGAAGGCGGCAATCAGCGAGGCGTTGCTCGCCTTCGCCGCCTCGCACGCCACGCGCGCAATCACGTCCGGGAAGTGGCTGGGCAGGCCCAGCGGCGTCTCCAGCGGCCGCATCAGCGACTGCGTGGTGCGCGCGGAGGACTCGGCCGCCAGGATGATGCGCTCCATCATCTGCACGGACTCGATGGGGAACTTGCCGCTCGCCGTCTCGCCCGAGAGCATCACCGCGTCCGCGCCGTCGAACACCGCGTTGGCCACGTCGCTGGCCTCGGCGCGCGTGGGGCGCGGGTTGTCGATCATCGAGTTCAGCATCTGCGTGGCCACGATGACGGGCAGGCCGCGCAGGTTGGAGCGCCGGATGATGTCCTTCTGGACGGCCGGCACTTCCTCGGGGGGAATCTCCACGCCCAGGTCGCCACGCGCCACCATGACGCCGTCCGTCTTGTCGAGGATGGCGTCCAGCCGGGCGATGGCCTCCGGCTTCTCCAGCTTGGCGATGATGGGCACCGTGCGGCCGACCTCCGCCATGGCCTGGCGCGCGGTGTCCAGGTCGGACGGCTGGCGCACGAAGGACAGCGCGATGTAGTCCACGCCGGCCTTGATGCCAAACACCAGGTCCTCGCGGTCCTTCGGCGTCAGCGCCTCGGCGCGCACCGCCACGCCGGGCAGGTTGATGCCCTTGTTGTTCTTCAGCGTGCCGCCGTGGATGACCTGGGTGCGGATGAGCTTCTGCTTGTCCGTCTCCAGGACCTTCAGCTCCAGCAGGCCGTCATCCAGGAGGATGCGGTCGCCCGGGTTCACGTCCGCGGCCAGGAAGGGGTACGTGGTGGAGACGATGTCGTCCGTGCCCGGCACCGACTCGTCCGTGGTGATGTGGAAGGTGCCACCCTCCTTCAGCTCGGTGCTGCCCTTGACGAACCGGCCGGTGCGAATCTTGGGGCCTTGCAGGTCGCCGAGGATGCCCACCGCCTTGCGAACCTTCAGCGACGCGGCACGCAGCTTCGCGATGTTCTCCGCGTGCTGCTCATGGCTGCCGTGGGAGAAGTTGAGGCGCGCCACGTCCATGCCGTTCTCCAGGAGCGCTTCCAGCATCTCCTGGCTCTGGCTGGCGGGACCGAGGGTGCAGACAATCTTCGCTCTTCGCATAGAGCCCGTGAGGATGGGTTTCCCTTACGGCAGCGTCAAGCACGCTGCATGGGCCGCTTCGCTCGGTAAACCGGTAAATGAGCCAGCGGCCGAAGCGTCGCTCAGCCGCGCAACAGCATGCCCAGATTCTCCCGCTCCCAACGCAGTGCGGCGGCGTAGTGCGGGAAGGTCCGCTCGCGCTCGCGGAAGGCGCGCGGGTGGTGCACGCGGCGGCCCCCTCGGCCCGTGCTCGGGAAGAGCTGGTGGAGCATCTCGTGGAACACGATGAACTCCACGAAGAAGGAGGGCACGTCCGGGCTGTCCAGCATGGGGTGAATGCGAATCTCGCGGGTCTGGTGGTCGTAGACGCCCAGCCGGATGGACTTGCGGCGGCGGCGCGGAGGCATGCGCCCCCAGCCGATTCGGGCCTGGATGAGGCCCTGGAAAAAATCGCGGTTGGTGGCGTCGTAAAGCGCCTGGAGGTCGAAGCAGCGCCCGCGCGGGTTGAGGTCCGCGTCGGATTCGCGGCGGAGCTGGCGGATGCGCGGCTGCTGGCCGCGGATGTACTCGTCCAGGATGGCGCCCGCGCTGCGGTGGCCCCGGCCCGCGTAGTCCGCCACGGCGCGCACCACCGGCTCGGGCGCGTCCAGGAACATGTGGTGCAGCCGCAGCGCCAGCACCGTGGAGCCGCGGCGGAAGGACACCATGGTGGACCGGTTGTCCGTCACCGACAGCCGCACCGGCATTCCCAGGTCGGCGCTCAGCCGCCACGCCAACGACTCGGCGCGCGACCACAGCTCCTCGCGCGTGGGCGGGCGCGTGACGATGCGCGGGGCCTCGTCCGGCACGAGGTTGAGCGGCGGCCGCGACGTGGGCGGCGCCACGGGCCGCGGCGCGGGCGCCACGGGAGCGGCGGTTCCTCCCTCGGGCCGGGGAGCGGCCGTGCTCTCCGCAGCACGGGTGGCCGCAGAGAGACCTCGGGGGAAGAGCGACGTCTGTCGGAATTGCTCGAAGGACACGCGGCTGCGCATCGTACCCCGCACTTCTGGGGACTCAAGGGCGGCGGCCCCTGCCCGCCTCCTCACCGTCAGCCCGTCAACCGCGCTCGCACGCAGCGTCCACTAGCGAGAGCGGAAGGCAGGCGAGCGTACGACGCCTTCACGGTGCGGGCGGCTCGGCGTGCCGGGATTTGAGCAGCCGCTCCAGCCGCTCCGGCTCCATGCGCACCACGAAGGTCTTCTCGCGCGTGAAGGTCACCTGCCCCGGCGCGCCGCCCTTCACCTTCCGGACGAACTTCGCGGGCACGTAGCTCACCTCGCCGCGGGGCTCGCCCTTCGCGCCCGAGTGGTGCAGCGCCAGGTGCGCGGCGTCCAGCAGCGCCTCCTGCGCCACCTCCTGCCCCTTCTCCAGCGGCAGCACCACGTGGCTGCCCGGCACGCCGCGCGCGTGGAGCCACAGGTGCCAGGGCCGCGCCACCTTGAAGGTGAGCGTGTCGTTGTCCGCGGAGCCGCGCCCCACCCAGATGCGCGCGCCGCCGTGGCCCACGTACTCCTTGAAGGGCCGGCCCTCCTGCGCGCCCTCGCCACCGGCCGGCAGCTGCAGCACCTCCGCCTGCGCCAGCAGCGCGGCGTCATCCATCCGCTCGATTTGCGCGAGCGCCTGCTGCGCGTGCGCCACCTCGCGCGCCAGCTCCGCCTCGCGGTGGCGCGCCTGCTCCACGCCGCGCAGCAGCCGCCGGTACTGGTGGAAGTGCCAGTCCGCCTCCTCCTTCGGCGTGCGCTTCGGGTCCAGCGTCACCCGGACCTCCTTCACGCCCTCCTCCGTATAGGCGGTGAGCACCGCCTCGGTGGCGCCGCGCTTGAGGCGGTAGAGGTTCTGCGCGAGCAGCTCGCCCACCTCGCGGTGCTTCTCCGCCTCCGGGCCGCGCGCGGCCTCGGCGCGCACCTTCTCCAGCGTGCGGGAGGAACGCTTGAGGCGCGCGCGGTACGGCTGCGCCAGCCGGCGGCGGATGGTCTCCGAGCGGCTGGCCTTGTCGCGCGTGCCCAGCAGGCGCTCCGCGGCCTGGGCATACGGCAGCGCGTCCGCGTCCTGGGGAACGAGCCGCGATGGCTGGCTCCGCGCCTTCTCCAGTGCCTCGGGCGGTGGCGGCTGTGGCGGCGCCCAGGTGGCGCCCGGGTAGAGGTTGCGGCGCGGCCCGAAGCCCTCACCGGAGAGCATCAACACCCGGCCGTTGTCGCTGAGCAGCAGCAGGCCGCCGGGCGCGCCCACCTCCAGCACCAGCCGCCGGCGCACGTCCTCGCGCTCGAAGTCGAGCACCACCACCCGCTCCGCCTCGAGGAAGCGGGCCCCCTGGAGCTTGAAGCCCGTCAGCTCCTGGCGCAGCCACCGCTGGAAGGGCGCGGGCTCGCCCGGCGTGGGGAAGCGATCATCCGCGACCGAGACGCGCGCCAGGTCCCCCTCGGCGCACAGGCACAGCAGGATGGACCTGCCCGGCACGCGCAGCTCCACGTAGGCGAGCCGAGGCAGGGGGCACCACGCCTTCTGCGCCACCGCCCCGGTGAGGCGCGCTCCCACCTCCGCCACCACCTGCTCCAGCTCCACGGGACGCAGCGACATGGGCACTCCGGGTCCTGAAAATGAAAACGGCCCGGCGGGTTTCGCCGAGCCGTTCACCGGACGTCAACTGCCGTCCGCTCATGACGACGGGACTGCTCAGGACTCCGGGGTGACCGGGGCCGCCGCCGTCTTGCTGGCGCGCTTGCGAGCCGGGGCCTTCTTGGCCGCCTTGCGGGCGCCCTTCTTGGCCGCCGCCTTCTTGGTCGCGGTCTTGCCGGCCGTCTTGCGAGCGGTCGTCTTCTTCGCCGACTTCGCCGCCTTCGCGGTCTTGGCAGCCTTCTTGGTCGCGGACTTCGCAGCGGTCTTCTTCTTAGCGGCCATCAGAATCCTCCAGTTCGTGGTTGGCCCCAGTCAACCGGGGCCCTGCACTCTTCTTGATGGGAGTGAGTGCTTGAAGTGAATGGTACGGGCGACATGCCAGTGTGTCAACGCATGGTGATGTATTGCATCGCGCGCGAGGCCGATTTTTCGGCATCGAGCGCTGCCGGAGGCCCCGAACGCCACCTCGCGGACACTCGCGAGCGCATCCGGGGTGTCGCGCGCGAGGCCGATTTTCCGGCTCCGGACACGTTCTGGCCACTTTCGCGCCGGCCTCCATCGCGCGTCGCGCCGCATGCGCGCGCGGCACGCGGCGCTTTCCGTCGTGGGGTGCGGCGTCTACGGTGCGCCACCACATGAGCGCCTCCGAGCAGACCTTCCCCGAGGACTTCACCTTCGGCGTCGCGACCGCGGCGTACCAGGTGGAGGGTGGCATCGAGAACGACTGGGCCGAGTGGGAGCGCGCCGGTCGGCTGAAGGAGCCGGGCGCTCGCTGCGGCGCCGCGGTGGACCACTGGAACCGGTACGAGGAGGACTACGCCCTGGCCCGCGCGGTGGGCGCCACGGCGTTCCGCATCTCCCTGGAGTGGGCGCGCATCGAGCCGGAGCGCGGGCGCTTCGACGAGGCGGCGCTGGAGGCCTACCGGGAGCGGCTCTTGAAGATGAAGGCCCAGGGCCTGCGGCCGGTGGTGACGCTCCACCACTTCACGCACCCGACCTGGTTCCACCGGGAGACGCCCTGGCACCAGCCGGCCAGCGTGGACGTGTTCCGCCGGTACGCGCGGCGGTGCGCGGCGCTGCTGGAGGGGATGGACGCGCTCGTCATCTCCTTCAACGAACCCATGGTGCTGCTGCTCGGGGGCTATCTGCAGGGCGCCATTCCTCCGGGCATCGCGGACGGCCCCACCACCATGAGGGCCATGGAGAACCTGGTGCGCTCGCACGTGGCCGCGCGGGAGGAGCTGCTGTCCCGGCTGGGCCGCGTGGAGCTGGGCATCAGCCAGAACATGCTCGCCTTCGCGCCGGACCGGTGGTGGCACCCGTTGGACCGCGCGCTGGTGAGGCTCGGGGCCCAGGCCTACAACCATGCGTTCCACGAGGCGCTGGCCACCGGCAAGCTGCGCGTCAACATGCCGGGTGTGGCCTCCACGCGCGTGGACATCCCCGGGGCGCGGGACTCCGTGGAGTTCATCGGGGTGAACTACTACACCCGCGCGCACCTGCGCTTCGTGCCGCGCCCGCCCTTCATCGAGTTCAAGTACCGGGACATCCACGGCCGGGGGCTCACGGACATCGGCTGGGAGGACTGGCCGGAGGGCTTCCTCCAGACGCTGCGCGACGTGAAGCGCTACGGGCGGCCGGTGTGGATTACGGAGAACGGCATCGATGACCGCGGCGGCGCCCGGCGGCCCCACTACCTCCACTCCCACCTGGCCCAGGTGCTGGCCGCGCGCGCGCAGGGCGTGGACGTGCGCGGCTATCTCTACTGGAGCCTGCTCGACAACTTCGAGTGGCTGGAGGGCTGGGGCCCGCGCTTCGGGCTCTACCACGTCGACTTCGACACGCTCCGCCGCACCCCGACGCCCGCCTGCGACTACTTCCGGGCCGTGGCCACCCAGCGCCGGCTGGTGCCGCCGAGCGCCGTCCGCCCGTCGGGCGTCTGAGCGGAGCGCCGCCTCCAGGGCGCGGCGCTCCTCCTTATATATAGAGGTGGCGCGACGAGGCTCCGCTCAGCCCAGGGCCGCGCGGTAGTCCACGTCCTGCTCCTCGCCCGGGCCCGCGGCGTCCACCTGGGCTTCGGTGAAGAAGCGGCGCACGCACGCCTCCACCGCCTCGGGCGCGTCGAGGACGTTCACCTCCGCACGGAAGGCGGCGGCGCCGTACAGGCCGTGGGCGTACCACGCCAGTTGCTTGCGGAAGGAGCGCACCGCGCCCAGCGGGTCCCCGACGAAGTCCAGGTGCGAGCGGAAATGCGAGAGCACCAGCTCGCAGCGCTCCTGCGGCGTGGCGGGCGGGCCGCCCAGCAGCTCGCGAAAAATCCACGGGTTGCCCAGGGCCGCCCGGCCAATCATCACGAAGTCGCAGCCGGTGGTCTCCTGCATGCGCGCGGCGTCCGCGGGCGTCTTCACGTCCCCGTTCCCGATGATGGGCAGCTCCGGGAAGTGGCGCTTGAGGTCCGCGATGACGCGCCAGTCCGCCTGCCCCGAGTAGCCCTGCTCGCGGGTGCGAGGGTGGATGGCCAGCCCGGCGCAGCCCGCCTCCTGGAGCGCGCCGGCCACCTGGAGGTAGTTGAGGCTGCGGGCGTCCCAGCCCGAGCGAATCTTGCAGGTGACGGGCAGGCCGGTGGCCTCGCGAATGCGGCGGACGATTTCGGCCGCGCGGGGCACGTCACAGAGCAGGCCGCTGCCCGCCCCGTTCTTCACCACCTTCTTCACCGGGCAGCCCATGTTGATGTCGATGATCTGCGCGCCCGCCTCGCGCCCGACGACGGCCGCGCGCGCCATGGCCTCGGGCTCGCCGCCGTAGATTTGCAGCGAGTAGGGCCGCTCCACCTCGGGGTCGAAGCGCAGGTACTTCAGCGTCCGCTGGTTGGCGCGCATCAACCCCTGCGAGCTGACGAGCTCGGTGGGACAGAGCGCCGCCCCCAGGCGGAAGGCGAGGACGCGGAAGGGCATCTCGCTCACCCCGGCCATGGGGGCCAGGATGTACGGATTCGGCAGGCTGTAGGGACCAAGCTGCGGCATGAAGGGCGGGGAACCTAGCGGATTTGCCGGAGACATGGCGCAAGCGGTGAGCAAGTGCCTGCGCTCGGGGGACCTAACGGTTAAGGTCCGTGCCCATGTTCCGCTTTCGCCTCGGGAGCATTCCCGTCGAAGTCCACCCCAGCCACCTGCTGGTGTCCGGCACCCTGGCCTTTTCGTCCGCGACCGGGGCCGGTGCCCAGGCAGGCTGGCCCTTCCGCGAGGTCTCGGGAGCGCCCGCGCTGGGCCAGGCCAGCGCCATGGCCATCTACGTCCTGTCGTGGATGTTCATCGTCTTCGTCTCCGTGCTCATCCACGAGATGGGGCACGCCCTGGCCAGCCGGCTGTTCGGCTACCGGCCGAGCATCGCGCTCGTCTGGATGGGCGGCCACACGCTCCCCACCGATGCCCCCGGCCCCTTGCCCTGGAAGCGCGACGTCCTCATCACCGCGGCCGGTCCCTTCTTCGGCTTGATGCTGGGCGTCACCAGCGCGATTGGCGCCGCCATCTTCGACGGGCGGTCGCCCGCGCTCGACTTCTTCCTCCGCGCGTTCGCCTTCGCCAACTTCGTCTGGGCAGTCCTCAACATGCTGCCCGTGCTGCCGCTGGATGGCGGGCGCATCACCACCGCGCTGGCCACGCGCATCTTCGGCCCGCGGCGGGGCTTCGTGCTGGCGCAGTCCCTGGCCCTCATGGTGTGCGTGGCCGCCGTCGTCTACGCCATGCGGACCGGCGCCATCCTGCTCGCCCTCATGTTCGCCATGTTCGGCCTGCAGTCCTTCCGCGTCGTGGCGGAGGCCCTGCGCGGAGGCCAGGCCCAGAGCGCCCCACTCACGGGCCCGCTGGCGGAGAAGCTGCGCGAGGCGCGGGAGGCGCTCGACGTGGGCCGCATGGACGACGCGCGCCGGCTGGGCGCCTCCGTCCTGGAGGCCACCGAGGGGCTGACGCCGAAGCTGGCCAGCCACGCCCACCACCTGATGGGCTGGATTGCCCTGAAGGAAGGCCACGGCCGCAAGGCGCTGGACCACTTCTCCCAGGTGCAGGGCCTGCCCGTGGAACCCCACGCGGTAGCGGCGTCGTTCTCGCTGGTGGGGGATGACGCGCGCGCGGTGGAGTGGTGGAAGCAGGCCTGGCAGGCGTCCGGAGACCGGACGGTCATGCACGAGTACGCCGGCACCCTCATCCGCCTGGGCCGCCAGCCGGAGGCGCTGAAGCTTCCGGGCGTGGACCCGGAGGCGGCCTTCTCCTGCGCGGAGCGAGTGCTCTTCATCCGGGGGGCCTACTCGGAGGCCGCCGCGGTGGGCGAGGAGGCCCTGAAATACGCGCCCAGCGCCACGCTCGCCTATGACGCGGCGTGCGCCCATGCCCGCGCGCGCAATGTGCCCGAGGCGATGCGGCTACTGCGCCGCGCCACGGAGCTGGGCTTCACCGATGGGGCCTATGCCGCGTCGGACGAGGACCTGGCGCCGCTGCACGGGTACCCCGCATTCGAGGAATGGTTGACGGAGCTGCGCCAATCCGCGGCCTCCTGACAGAGGCATGACAGGAGGGGGTGTTGATGCGGGGTGAGGCTGAGCAGCTTGCAGCTCGGCTCACCAGCGCACGAGGCTCCCTTGCAGACACCGTCCCCAGCTGTTCCCGCGGCGGATGAGCGCCTCAACTGGCTCTCCTCCATCCCCTTCTTCGCCGTCCACCTGATGTGCCTCTTCGTCTTCGTCGTCGGGGCGAAGCCGGTGGACGTGGCCGTGTGCGTCGGCCTGTACGTCGTGCGGATGTGGGGCATCACCGCGGGCTACCACCGCTACTTCTCGCACCGGGCCTTCAAGACGGGACGCGTCTTCCAGTTCATCCTCGCCTTCGTCGGAAGCATGTCCGCGCAGAAGGGCGTGCTGTGGTGGGCCGCGCACCACCGCCACCACCACCGCCATTCGGACCAGGGGGAGGACATCCACTCGCCCCTGCAGAGGGGCTTCTGGTGGAGCCACGTGGGGTGGATTCTCTCCGACAAGTACAACGACACCCGCATGGAGGGCATCAAGGACTTCGCCCGCTTCCCGGAGCTGGTGTGGCTGAACCGCTTCCACATCGTGCCGTCCATCATGCTGGCCGTCGCCCTCTACTTCATCGGCGGCTTCTCGATGCTGGTGTGGGGCTACTTCGTCAGCACCACCCTGCTGTGGCACGGCACCTTCACCATCAACTCGCTCAGCCACATCTTCGGCAAGCGCCGCTACAAGACGACGGACACCAGCCGGAACAACTGGCTGCTGGCGCTCATCACCCTGGGCGAGGGGTGGCACAACAACCACCACTACCACCAGAACACCGCCAACCAGGGCTGGTTCTGGTGGGAGGTGGACCTCAGCTACTACTCGCTGAAGGTGCTCTCCTGGTTCAAGGTGGTGGAGGGGCTGCGGCTGCCCTCCGAGTCCACGAAGTACGCCTTCCGCAAGTACAGCGAGGCGGAGCGCGCGGAGCTGGCGGCGCCCACCCGCTTCTGGGGCGCGTCTGGCGCCCGGGCCCAGTTCGTGGCGGCGAAGGCCGCGGGCGAAGCGGCCCGTGCCGCCGGTGACGCGGCGAAGGCCGCGGGCGACAAGGTGCGCGAGGCGCTGACGGCCGCGGCCGACCACCTGCCCACCTCCGCGCCGCCGCCGTCGGCCCTGCTCAAGCGGCGCTAGCCGCCCGACGGAGGGCCGGCCCGCTCGCCGCGGTGCCGGCCTTGCCTGGCGGCACGCCGCCGCGCCCAAACCGCGACGCCCGTGTCATGGGCGGATGCTGGTGGAGGGCGCCGCTTCACACATTCACACCACGAACCTTGAAGCCGCCGCCACGGCACTGTTAGTGGGACCTGCAATGATAGCAGGTGATGCACCCGCTCCGGACCCGGCGCTTCAGCGCGCGGTCTGGGTCCGTCTGCGCGCGGCGTTGAGCCGCTTCTCCCTCACCGCCCTCCAAGCGTCCAATCGCCTGCGGCTCCCCGGTCCCTCGGTCCTTCCGGTGGCGGGCGCGGTGGTGGGCCTGTACAGCGGGCTGGCCGCCGGCATCTTCTCCAACCTCATCGGCCTGGTGAGCGGCCTCACCTTCGGCGCGGCCACGCTCAAGCACACGCTCCGCCAGGACCAGTTCAAGTCGCTCCTGGACGCGTTCGCCGCGGCCCGGTGGCATCCGGAGTACGCCTTCATCGGCGTGCCGCTGGCGGGCGGCGCGCTGCTGCTGTCGCGCATCATCGAGCCGGGCGGCCCCCGGGACGAGGTGAAGCGCCGGCTGCGGCTGCTGGCCCTGCTGACGCTGGGCGCGCTGTCGCTCTACTACCCGCTGGTGGCGCTGTCCGCGCTCAACAGCGTGTTCGGCCACACGCACGACCTTCCCGAGACGCTCGCCCACCTGCCGTGGTGGGTGATGTTGCTGGCCCCCACGCTGGGCGGCGTCCTGGTGGGCCGGCTGCTGCGCGACCGGCCCGAGACGCACGGCCATGGCGTGCCCGAGGTGGTGCGGGCGGTGAAGAGCGGCGCCAACGCCCTGCCCGCGGACCGGGGCCTGCTGAAGCTGGTGGCCTCCGCCGTCACCATTGGCAGCGGCGGCTCGGCGGGCCGTGAGGGCCCCATCGTCTATGGCGGCGCGGCGTTCGCCTCCACCGTGGGCCGGGTGCTGGGCTTCAGCCGCAAGGAGCTGTCCATCCTCCTGGCCTGCGGCGCGGGCGCGGGCATCTCCGCGTCCTTCAACGCCCCCATCGCCGGCGCCGTGTTCGCGATGGAAATCATCCTCCGCGAGTTCGAGCTGCGCGTCTTCTCGCCCATCATCCTGGCCAGCGTGGCAGGCACCCTGGTGAGCCAGGGCGTCCTGGGCGAGTCGGCCATGCTCCGGCACGTCCCGTACGAGCTGGTCAGCGGCGGCGAGGTGCTGGCCTACGCCGGCCTGGGCATCGGCTGCGGGCTGCTGGCCTTCACCTTCGTGCAGCTCCTGCACGGCATCGAGCACTACTTCCATGGGCATGGGAAGGGCCGGCTGTCCCCCTGGCTCGCCAGCAAGCCGCTGCCGCTGCGCGCGGGCCTGGGCGGGCTGTGCGCCGGCGCGCTGGCCTTCCTCAGCCCCACGGTGTGGGGCAGCGGGCACGACTACATCAACCTGGCCGCGCTGGGACGGCTCCCCTTCGTGTTCCTCATCACGGCGTGCCTGCTGAAGCTGGTGGCCACGGCCATCACCATCGGCTCGGGCGGCTCGGGCGGAACCTTCTTCCCCGCGGCCGTCATCGGCGCCATGGCGGGCGGCGCCTTCGGCACGCTGGTGCACTACTTCTTCCCGGACAGCACCGGCCCCAGCGGCGCCTACGCCCTGGTGGGCATGGGCGGCGCGGTGGCGGCGCTCAACCGCGGCCCGCTCACCGGCATGATGATGCTGTACGAGCTGAGCGGGAACCACGACATCATCCTGCCGCTGATGGTGACGTGTACCATCGCCTCCGCGCTCTGCCACTACCTCACCGAGCGCAAGGCCCCGAAGGTCCAGAGCGACTCCGACCTGCTGGAGGCCACGCCGGTGCGCTCGCTGATGACGCACCAGACGCCCGTGCCCGCCGGCACGCCGCTGCGCGCCCTGACGGACCTGCTGCTCACCTCCGAGGCCGGCACCCTGCCCGTCCTGGACACCGTGGGCCGCCTCTACGGCACCGTGCAGGTGGAGCAGCTGCGCGAGGTGTGGCGCGACGAATCCGTCTACCCCCTGCTGGTGGCCAGCGACCTGGCGCGCAAGCTGCCCGCGCTGGCCCCCGACGCGAACCTGGCCCATGCCCTCCACGTGATGGACCAGGAGGACGTGGATGCCCTCCCCGTCACCTCGCCGCCGGGCAGCGCCACCTGTGGGCTGCTCACCCGCGCCGCGGTCCGCCGGTTCCTCTTCGCGCAGCATGCGCAGGCCCACGCGGAGGGCAACTACCCCATCAGCCCCTCCGAGGCGCACTGACGCCCCGCGCTCAACGCAGGGGGAGGATGGAGGATGACGCCGTGCGCGCCGTGCCCATGAGGCTGCTGTAGGCGGAGAGGTACTGGCCGGCCATCCGCCGGGGCGTGTACGTCAGCGCCCACGCCCGCGCGCGCAGGGCCAGCCGCATGCGCAGCGCGGCGTCCTTGCGCAGCAGCTCCAGCGTCTCCACCAGCGCATCCACGTCATCCGGCGGCACGAAGCACGCGGCCCCGTCGCCCCACACCTCGCGCAGCGACGGGAGGTCCGCCAGCACCAGCACGCAGCCGGCCAGGGCCGCCTCCAGCGCGCTGAGGCCAAAGGGCGCGTACCGCGCGGGCAGCACGAAGACGGCCGCGCGCGACATCCACTCCGCCAGCACATGGGGCTCCACGTGGCCCATCCACTGGAGGTGGCGCGGCTCCGCCTTCCGCTCGGAGGGATGCCTCGCGTCGCCCGCGAGCTTCACCGGCCAGCCCAGGCGGGGCGCGGCGGCCTCCAGCGCGGCGATGTTCTTCGCCTCATCCCAGGGGCTGCCCACGTAGAGGATGAAGGGCTCCCGCTCCGAGCGCGGCGGCACGCGGTCCGAGCGCCGGCCATGGGGAATGACCTCCGCCGCGGCCAGCGGGCCATAGTGTGCCTGGAGGGCGTTGAGCAGGTCCATGCTGGGCGTCACCACCCGGCCGGCCGCGTGGAGTCCCGCGGTGACGGCCTCTCGATAGCGCGCATGGTCCGGCGGGGGCTCTTCGCCTCGCACCGCCCGCCACCACGACAGGCGGCAGGCATGCCCCACCACCAGGGGCTTGCGCAGCCACGCCAGCGCGCCGTGCGCGTAGCCATTGAGGTGCACCACGTCCGGGCGAAGCCGATGCTCCAGGTCGAGCAGCCACTCCCCGGCGGAGCGCACGTCGTCCCAGGCGTCGTCCATCCACTCCAGCCGGAAGCGGCCTTCCTCGATGGCCAGGTTGGGGATGCCGCGCGCCTCCGCCCACTGCGCGCTGGTGAGCGGCGCCCCCATGGTGGCCAGCGTCACCTCCACGCCCTGTGGCGCGAGCGCGCGGGTCAGCTCCAGCGCGTACGTCCAGACATCCCCCACGGCATCGGCCGTCATCAACACCCGCCGCACCCAGCCCGAGGTGACGCCGCTGCCCGGCGCGTACCGGCCCGCGCGTGGCACGGCGTCGGTGTCCAGCCCTTCCGCTTCGCTCGCGATACGCATCCGCCGACTGTTCATGGCTCCCCCGCACGGCCCCACGACTCGTGGAGGCAACGTAGGCCAAGCCCCTCCACGCGAGGATTGCCCCACCGCACCGCTTCCCTGCACGGCACCCGATGGATGGGATGCCGAGGACCCACCCGGGCCCCTCCTTGTCCGTCCGCCGCGCCAGGGGATAAGCCCCGGGTGGTCCTGGCCGATGGACGCCCCAAGGGTCATGCTGGGAACACGAGAGGCCCTCCATGGAGATTCTCCGAGCGACTCCGTCCGAGCACACGCTGCTGCGAAACCTCTACCCGCTCTACCTGCACGACCTGAGCGAGTTCGGCGTCGAGTACACCTTGGACGAGCAGGGACGCTGGCGGCCGGACTTCCTGCCCACGTGGCTGGTTCCCGCGCCCGAGGTCCATCCCCTGCTGCTGCGCTGGGAGGGCCGCGTGGTGGGCTTCGCCTTCGTGGGCCAGGCGCCCTTCCCGTACATGACGCCGGGGCGCGACTACCGGATGAGCGAGTTCTTCATCCTGCGCAGCGAGCGGCGGCACGGGCTGGGACGGCTCGCCGCCCGAGCGGTGTTCGACCGCTTCCCGGGCATCTGGGAGCTGTCGCAGCTGCCCGGCAACCGCGCGGCCATCGCCTTCTGGCGGAGCGTCATCGACGAGTACACGGGGGGCGCCTTCGAGGACACCTTCATCGACGGCGCGCCTGCCCAGGTCTTCGACAGCCGGCAGCGCGCGCCGCCCCGCCCGGGGCGATGAGCCACGCGCCGCCGTGAGCCGGCCTACTTCGCGTCCGGCGCCGGGGGCTTCGGCTCCGCGGCCTTCGGGTCCGCGGGCTTCGCGCCGGCGGGCTTGCGCAGGGGGCACGCGACAATCGCGCCGGTGGGGTCGATGGCGTCGTTGCCGGACTCGACCTTGAGAATCTTCCGGTCCTCGCCCACGACGAAGGTGTAGCGCTTGGGCGCCGACAGCAGCGGCATCTTCACGTCGTAGGCGGTGACGACGTGGCCCTCCGGGTCGGGGATGAAGGGAAAGGGCGCCTTCAGGTCGGCCTTGAAGCGCGCGAGCGTCTCCGCGTCATCCATGCTGATGGCCAGCACCTGCCCCTGCACCTTCTCGACGTCCGCGTAGCGGTCCCGGTAGGCCTTGAGCTCCCGGGTGCAGCCCCCCGTGAAGGCCTTGGGGAAGAAGGCCAGGATGACCGGCCCCTGCTTCACCATCTCCGACAGCGTGTAGACCTTGCCGGCGGAGTCCTTCGCCGTGAAGTCCGGCGCCGTCTCACCGGCCTGGGGAATGGCACCGCTGAAGAATCCCGCAACGAGCAATGGCACGAGCATGCGGCGGACTAAGTAGGTCGCCAGAAGTTCTCTAACAAATCGCGCAGCCAGAAGCCCTCGGCGAGGCAGCCTGCCTTGCGGAGGGCGTCCTGGGGCGAGAGGGCTAGCACCCACTCGATGGCGGCGTCGACGTGCTGCTCCACCGTAGGGTACTGCCGATTGGCCGACACGTGCTGCTTGAGCGGACGCCAAAGGTGGTCCATGCAGTTGAGCTCCGAGCGCTGCTTGGGCAGCAGCACCAGGTGGATACCGAGACGAGCGGCGAGCCGCTGAGACTTCTGGGCGGTGTGACAGCTGGCCCTGTCGAGCACCAGCAGCAGTGAGCGACCGGGGTAGGCAGCGCGCAGTGCACGCAGGAAGGCCATGAAGTCCTCCTGCCTGCCGCGCCGGGTCGCCATGACGACGCGCCTGCCGGTGCGTGGATTGATGGCGCCCCACAGCGTGCGCTTGGCATTCTCGCCGGTAATTTTCACCAACGCCTGCTCGCCTACCGGAGTCCACATCGCGCGCAGCGGTGGAAACCAGCGCAGCAGCGTGCTGTCCATGACAAGCAGCACCGCCCGGGGCCACTGGCGCTTGAGCCGCTTCAGACGGCGAACAAGGCCCCCTTTTTCTGCCCCGGGTGAGGCGCCGCCGTCGCATACACGTACCGCGGCCGCTTCCACGCCAGGCCCGCCTCATGCAACCGTCGGCGCAGCGTGCGGGCTGACACCTCGAAACCCTTGCGCTTCAGGTGGGTGCACAGCAGCGGCACCGTCCAGCCATGGCTGGCCCAGCCCGCCTTCTCGGGACTGGCGCGTACCACCCTGCGCAGACGCTCAGAGGTCAGACGCGGGGCTTTTCTGGGCCGCCCTGAGCGCGGGGCATCCACCAGTGCGGACGGGGTGCGCTTTGTCAGGTAGCGCTCCAACCAGAAGTAGACGGCCGGCCGACTCAAGGCCGCCAGGTGCGAGGCCTCGCCCGGGCCTTTGCCCTCGGCGATGAGCTTGATGGCGAGAAGGCGGCGGAAGTGGCGGGCATCGCGTGCCTGCCGCAGCGCCCGCTCCAGCTTCCGCCTGTCGTATGCTGTCAGCCCCAGCTCGGCAGGGCTCCTTGCCGGTCGCATGCCCTGGAAGCTGTGCATGCGGCCGGAATTTGTCTCGGAACTTCTGGCGGCCTACTTAGACAGGACTTCGCGCCCGCAGGGCAAGGTCGGGCCTACTTCGCCGCCTCCGCCATGCGGGCCCAGACGGCGGACGCGGCCTCGCGCGCCTGCTCGGCCACCACCGTGGGGCTCACCGACAGCGGCCGGCGCGCCCACATGCGCCACACCCCGTCCACCATCACCGCCTCCACGTGCCGGCTACCGAGGCCGAACACCACGTGCCACGCCAGGTTCTCCGCGGTGAGCGGCGTGGCGGGCAGGTAGTCCAGGATGAGCAGGTCGGCGATCGCCCCCTCGCGCATGGGCCCAATCGAGGCGTCGAACATCTGCGAGGCCATGCGGTGCCCGTTGGCCAGGTAGCGCAGCACGTCGATGGGCTGCCCCGCCTCGCGCGAGCGCAGGTAGGCCGCCTGGGCCTCCGCGAACAGGTCCGCGGACACGCCGTCCGCGCCCAGCGTGGCGCGCGCGCCGAACTTCAGCGCCGGCGCGTAGCCCACCTCCAGGCCCTGGTTGGCGCGCGGCGTGTGCACCAGCCAGGCGCCGGTGGCAATCACCTGCGCGAGGTCCGCCCAGTCCAGGTGGCCCACGTGCGCCAGCTGGCTCCTGGGCGACAGCAGCCCCGCTTCAAGCAGGCGCGACACCGGCGAGGCACCGAAGTTCTCGTTGGACAGGCGCTCGTCGAGCGGGTCCTCGGCGAGCGGCAGGTGCAGCCCGCCATTGCCCAGCGCCTTGAGCGCCTCCGCCAGCCCCGTCAGCGCGTCCGGCCCGAGCGTGAAGCTGGGCGCCGCCCCCACCTGCCCCCGGAAGCGGCCCTGCGCCTTCTTCGCGAAGCTGACCGTCTCCTCCAGCCCCTCTTCCCGACCGAGCGCGCCCATGCGGTCCGACACCGCGTAGGCGAGCACGCCGCGCACACCCACCTCGTGGAGCCCGCGCGCCACCCGCACCAGCGAGCCCGAAATCGCCTTGGGCGATGCGTGCAGGTCGCACACGGTGGTGGTGCCACACTGGAGCGCCTCCAGGCCCCCGGCGCACGCGGCCACCTGCACCGCGTCCAGGTCGAGCGCGTTCTCGTAGGGCCAGACCACCTGCTCGAGGATGTCCTGGTAGCTCTCCTGCGGGGGGCGCGGCATGCCACGGCCCAGCACCGCATGCAGGCGGTGGTGCGCGCTCACCAGCCCCGGGAAGACGAGCTTGCCCGACAGCGTCACCACCTCGTCATCCGCGACGGGCGTCAGGTCCGGCCCTCGGGCGACGATGCGTTCCCCTTCGATGCGCAGGTCCACACGCTCGACCAGCGCCGGCTCCAGTTCGACGACGTAACCACCCTTGAGGACTGTGCCCAACCATCCCTCCGGACGCAGCGCGTGCGTGTGTCAGGGCCACCTCCCGCCAGGCCCACGAAACAGCCGGGACGTTAACACTGTCGCTCCCGTGCGCGAGCGCGCAGGTGGTGGACTCCTACCCGCCGTAATGACCACAACACTGTGCGCGGACGGGCGCCTACACGTAGACTGCGCGCACCTTGGTGCTGGAGCAGAACCCCAATCAGGTGGGTCGCTACCGACTGTCCTCGCGTATCGCGACAGGCGGAATGGCGGAGGTGTACCTGGGGCGCCGCATCGACGATGACGGCAGTCGCGGCCCCGCTGTCGCCGTGAAGCGCCTGATGCCGCACCTGGCCTCGGACCGGCGCGTGGTGCAGATGTTCCTCAACGAGGCGCGCATCACCGCGCAGGTGCGGCACCCCAACGTCGTCACCATCATCGAGCTGGGCATGGAGGGCCATGAGCCCTTCATCGCCATGGAGCTCCTGGAGGGCCGCTCCTTCGCCGAGCTGCGCCAGGAGGCCGCCGAGCACGGACAGCGCGTGCCGCTGGGCATCACGCTGCGCGTGCTCGTGGAGGCGTGCCGGGGGCTCGACGCGGCGCATCGCGCCGTGGACGAGGCCGGGCGCCCGCTGCGCATCGTCCACCGCGACTTCACCCCGGACAACATCCACGTGGGCGTGAATGGCGCGGTGAAGGTCATCGACTTCGGCATCGCCAAGGCGGACGCGCTCGGCTCGGGCACGGAGCCCGGGGTCCTCAAGGGCAAGTTCTTCTACATGTCGCCGGAGATGATCGCCGGCAAGCCGGTGGACCACCGCGCGGACCTGTTCGCCGCGGGCGTCATGCTCTACGAGCAGCTCTGTGGTCGCCGGCCCTTCACGGGCCTGTCCGCGGACGAGGTGCTGGGCCGCATCGCGGAAGGACGCCCCCGCCCGCCCACCGCGTTCGACCCGTCCGTGCCCGCCGCGCTGGAGCAGGTGTGCCTCACCGCGCTGGCCAAGGAGCCGGCCGCGCGCTTCGACAGCCTCGAGTCCTTCATCGGCGCCATCGAGGCCATTGGCGGCGCCGCGGAGATGGCCACGGCCGAGCAGCTGGCCACGTACGTGGACTCGCTGTTCCCGCCCGACCGCGACCCCAAGCGGCTGGCCCTGCGCCGCGCGCGGATGGCGGACCCGTCCCACGGGAGTACGCCGCCGCCACACGAGCGGCCCATCCTGGGCGCGGTGGAGGTGCCCGCCGCGTGGCCCCAGGTGTCACGGACCACGAATCCCGACGCGCCAACCGTGGCGGGCGCCACGAGGCAGGCCGGCGCGGGCACGGCGACTCCCATGGAGCAGGCCCTACCGCAGCAGGGGGGATGGCCCGCGAGCCTTCCTGGCATTGCGGACGCGCAGCAGGGTGTCGGCGGATATGCCGCCACCTCCCAGCCTGGGGCAGGGCCCGCGACGCCTCCACATTCCACCGCACGGCAAGGAACGCCAGCGCGGGAGGCCGGCGCCCTGGTGCCGGGCATCTCCCCCGAGGAGTCCGGACGCAAACAGCGCGCGCGGCGCGGACCGCTCGTCGCGGCAGTGCTCGCGATGAGCACGGTCGTCGCGGGAGCAGCCTGGTTCTTCACACGCCCCACCCCGCCTCCCGCGGAGCAGCTCGCCCGGGCGGAGCGCGCCACCTCGCCGGAGGCCAAGGCCTCGGCGTTGGAGGGACTCGCGTCGGATGAGCGCGCGAGCGCGGAGGACCTGAGCCGCGCGGGCACGCTGCTGCTGGAGGCCCAGGCGCACGCCCAGGCCCTGGAGCTGGCGGAGCGCTTCGTGGCGCGCTTTCCCGAGGACCTCGAGGGCCACCTGCTCGCCGCGCGCGCCGCCACGGAGCTGCGGCTGGGCAAGCGCGCCGAGCGCGCCATCGAGTCAGCCACCGCGCTGGCCCCCAAGGACATCCGTCCCTCCCTCGCCCTCGCCGAGCTGCGCGAGCGACAGGGCGACCTGCCCGGGGCAATCTCGGCGCTGGCAGCGGCCCACGCGCTCAAGCCGCGCTCGGCGGAGGTGACGCCGCGCTACGGCCTGCTGCTGTCCCAGAGTGGCCGGCTGGACGAGGCCGCCAGCGTGCTCTCCGCCTGGACGCGCTCGCACGACGATGCCGCAAGCCTCGCCGAGCTGGGCTTCGTGCGCTTCCGCCAGCAGCGGGTGGACGAGGCCGCCAGCCTCCTCAAGCGCGCCATCCGAAAGGACGCCCGGCTCGGCGTGGCGCACTACTACCTGGGGGCTGTCCTCTTCCGCCAGGGAGACACCGCCGGTGCCGAGCGCGCCTACCTGGAAGCGGACCGCCTCTCCCCGGAGGACCCGCGGGCACTCGCCTCCCGCTGCCAGCTCCATGCGCACACCGGTAACGCGGCGGGCGTCACGGAGGCGAAGCGCGCGATGGCCGAGCGATTCCCCACGCGAGCCGAGGCCCTGTCCGCGGAGTGCGCCGCGGTGAATTGACGCGAACACTTCGCGCGCGGCCGCCCCACGCCCATTACCTTCCAGGCCATGCTTCCTCACCGTCCCCGCCTTGCCCTGATGGTCCTGCTCGCCGGTGCCGCGGCGTGCTCGTCCTCGAACACCGCGCGCCCGCAGGAGCCGGACGCCGGCGTCACCCTCCCCGTAGAGGAGGAGCCCACGGTGCCGGAGCGCACGGCCTGCGCGGGCCTCACCGTGGGGCCGGGCACCTACGACTGGACGGTGGAGCACGACGGGCGCACGCGCCACTACCGCGTCCGCGTGCCCCCGGGCTACGACGCCACCCGGCCCACCGCCGCCGTGCTGGCCTTCCATGGCTTCGGCTCCAACGAGCTGGAG
Source organism: Pseudomyxococcus flavus (assembly GCF_050038885.1). Lineage (NCBI taxonomy): Bacteria > Pseudomonadati > Myxococcota > Myxococcia > Myxococcales > Myxococcaceae > Pseudomyxococcus > Pseudomyxococcus flavus. The sequence goes on from NZ_CP143624.1 coordinate 1,976,820, forward strand.
ATGGAGGGGCTGATGGGCCTGTCCACCCTGGCCGACGCGGAGGGCTTCCTCGCGGTGTACCCCCGGGGCCTCAGCGCCTCGGAAATCAACGGCAGGGGGACGGACGGCACCAGCCGCGGCTGGAACGCGGGCGCCTGTTGCGGCACCGCGTGGACCGCCAACGTGGACGACGTGGGCTTCGTGGACGCGCTGCTGACGGACCTGGACACGCGCGTGTGCGTGGACCCGCGCCGGACCTTCGCCACCGGCTTCTCCAACGGCGGCTTCTTCTCGTACCAGCTGGCCTGCAAGCGCGCGAGCCGCTTCGCCGCCATCGCCCCCGTCGCGGGCATGGAGGGCGCCAGCCCGTGCACCCCGTCGCGCCCCGTGCCGGTGCTGCACATGCACGGCACCGCGGACAACGTCATCCGCTACGAAGGCGGCAACAACCTGGGCCCCTTCGGCGGCACCTACCCGTCCGCGGAGGAGTCCGTGCGGCGCTGGGCCGAGCGCAACGGCTGCACGGGCCCCATCGTGGAGACGTACCAGCAGGGTGACAGCACCTGCGCCGCCGCCACCGGCTGCTCGCCCGAGACGGCCACCGCCTCGCTGTGCACCGTGCAGGGCGGCCAGCATACGTGGCCCGGCTTCACGGACTTCAACCACGGCGGCACCCCGCACCTGGACGCCACGCGCGAGGCGTGGAAGTTCTTCCAGAGCCGTCCACGTCCCTGAGCCTCACGAGGAGCGCCCCGCCATGCCTTCCCCCGCCCTCATCATCAACGCCGATGACCTGGGCTACGACCCGGCCGTCACCCGCGGCATCCTCCGCGCCATGCGCGAGGGCGTCGTGTCATCGGCCACCTTCATGGTGAACACGCCCTGGTCCGAGGCCGCCGCGCGCGAGGCGCGGGGCCTCTCCATCGGCCTGCACCTCAACCTCGCCCGGGGGACGCCCGTGTGGAGCGGCTTCCCGCGCGCGCTGCTCGGCGAGGACGGCGGCTTCGTGGAGGCCCGTGCGGACAGCCTCCCCGCCGACGTGGTGGAGGCGGAGTCCCTCGCCCAGCTCGCGCGGCTCGCCAGTCTGCTGGGCCAGCCCGCCACGCACGTGGACGTGCACAAGCACCTGCACCTCCATCCGGGCGTGCTCGAAGGGCTGGCCCGGGCCGCGCGAAGCGTGGGGGTGCCAGTGCGCTCCATCGATGCGCGAATGCGGCGCGCGCTGGAGTCCCACGGCGTCGCCACCAACGCGCACTTCGTGGGCGACGCGGGCGCCGAGGCCTACTGGACGCTGGAGCGCTTCGAATCGGCGCTCGCCGCCCTGCCCCGCGACGGCGTCATCGAGCTGATGTGCCACCCGGGCTACCGGCCGGAGACGCTGAAGAGCGGCTACGCCGCCCAGCGGGAGGTGGAGCTGGAGACCTTCCTCCACCCGCGCGCCCGCGAGGCCCTGGCGCGCGCGGGCATCGTCCCCTGCGACTTCCGCGTCCTCACGAGCGCGAGCTGAGCAGGTCGAGCGGGAGCTCACTCGGGGGGCGCCGCTCCACGGAGAGCACGTTGCGCACCCGCGCGAGCAGCTCCTCCGGGCGGTAGGGGCGCTTGCACAACGCCGTGCCCTCATGCGCCCACCAGGGCCGCTCATCCCCCGCCAGCAGGATGGGCACCGGCCTCGCGCGTGGCAGCGTGGCGAAGGTCTCCAGGAAGACGCCCGTCTGCCCCTGCGTGGCGCTGGTGGACAGGACGATGAGGTCCACGGGCAGGTGGGTGGCGCGCCGCAGCGCCTCGGCGCCGTCGCGCGCGGTGAGCACCTCGAAGCCCTCCGCGAGCAGCACCCGCTCCGCGGCGGCCTCCTGGGCCCGGTCCTCGTCCAGCAGCAGCAGCCGGTGCGGCAGCCGCTTCACGTCGTGCGGCGCCATGCGCGGCAGGGCCAGGCTGAAGGTGCTGCCCTGCCCCTCCGCGCTGCACATCGACAGCCCGCCGCCGTGCAGCCGCGCGATGGAGTGGCTGATGAAGAGGCCCAGCCCCAGCCCTCCGAAGTTGCGGTGCGACACGTTGCGCGCCCGGTAGAAGCGCTGGAACACCCGCGCCTGGTCCGCGCCCGGGATGCCGATGCCGTGGTCCTTCACGTGGATGCGCGCCTCGCTGTGGGAGCGCTCCACCGTCACGACGATGGGCTCCTCGGACGCGCTGTACTTGTGCGCGTTCTCCAGCAGGTTCACCAGCACCTGCTCCAGCCGATCCCGGTCGCCCCGCACCCAGACGCGCTCGCGGGGCACCTCCACGGTGAAGGGCCGCTCGAAGGCCGCGCGGAAGTGGTCCACCACCTCCGCCACCAGCTGCCCCACCTCCAGCGGCGCCAGGTCCAGCGCCAGCTTCCCCGCGTCCAGGCGCGACGCGTCCAGCAGGTCATCCACCAGCCCCACCAGCCGGTCCACCTGCCGCTTGGACTTGAGCACCGTGGCCAGCTCCACCGGCTGGCCCGACGCCAGGCGCCGCTCCATGGTGAAGAGGCCCAGCTTCAGCGGGGTGAGCGGCGTCTTCAGCTCGTGGCTGGCGATGGAGATGAACTCCTCACGCACCTGGAGCGCCGCCTTCGCCTCGCGCAAGAGGCGCGCGTTCTCCACCGCCACCGCGAGCTGGTTCGCCGCCGCGCCCCACAAGTCCAGCTCCCGCACGGAGAAGGACGTCCCCGGCTCCTTGTAGAGCAGCAGCAGGCCCACCGTCCGGCGCGGCGCGCACAGCGGCACCGCGGCGAAGATGGAGCCCATCGAGTCGCCGTAGCCCCGCTGGATGCCCAGCTGCGCCTGACGCAGCGCCAGGGCCTGCCGGAACGGGTCCGCCTGGGAGTCGAAGCTCGCCTCGGGCGCCTCCGTGCCGGCCAGGTCCGACACCGCCACCCGGCGTAAATCGCCCCCCTCCTCGCAGAGGAAGACCTCGGCGCGGCGCACGTGGGCGCAGCGGACCAGCGCCACCACGGCGGCGGCACAGACGCTGTCCACCTCCAGCGTCTCGCCCACGGAGCGGGCAATCTCCTGCACCGCCTGGGAGAAGGCCCCCTCGTCGTCCACGCCCGAGGGCTCCACCACCAGCCAGGCGCCCGCCGCCTCGCCCGCCGAGGCGGGCTTCACCTGCACGCGGACCTGCCGCAGCGCCCGGGTGATGACGTGGCCCGTGTGGGGCACCCCCTCACGGATGGCGCGCTCCACCGCGTCCAGGCTCCGGGTGCGCTCGAGCGCGTCCCGCAGGTCGCCCCCCGCATGGAGCGTCACACCCGTCTTGTGGGCGAATCCCTCCTCGCACCACTGCACGCGCAGGTCCGCTCCGACGCGGACCAACGCCAGCGGAAGGCACGAGAATGCATCTTCGACGTCGGCAGGAAGCGGCATGTGCTCGGGCAGGGGAAATGACGCCCCTGGATTATGGGCCCCCGCCAGGACGGCAACGGGGGGGCCCCCGCATTCCCTCCTCCCGGGCGCCAGCCGCGTTGGCAGGCGGACATCGAAGGGAGGGATGACACGCGGCGTTGGTGTGGTAGACGACAGCGTCATGCCCTCGCAGCCGTCCAAGGAACTGCAGACCTTCCCCAACCCGGCCCCCGATCGCGACTACGAAATCGCGTTCGACGTCCCGGAGTTCACCTGCCTCTGCCCGCTCACCGGCCAGCCGGACTTCGCACGCTTCAAGATTACGTACGTGCCGGACCAGAGCTGCATCGAGCTCAAGAGCCTCAAGCTCTACATGTGGGCCTACCGCAATGAGGGGGCCTTCCACGAGAAGGTCACCAACACCATCGCGGACGACATCATCAAGGCCATCCAGCCGCGCAAGCTCACGGTGGTGGGCGACTTCTTCGTGCGCGGCGGCATCGGCACCATCGTCACCGTCACGCACGACAAGTCGAAGCAGCCGGCCTGAGCGGCGCCCGCGCCGTCAGCGGGCGAGCTGCTCCACCAGCGGCGCCCACTGGGCCTGCGTGAAGTAGAGGCCCGTGCCCGCCGCCGTCATCAGCGCGATGGCGGCGGCCAGCGCCCACTTCAGCCTCCCGCCCTGGCGGGCGCGGCCCGTGTCGAACACCTCCACCGCGGCGTCCAGCTCGTGCGGCCGCATGAGCTGCTGGGCCTCCGTCTCCGTCAGCTTCTGCCGGTGACGCAGGAAGGCCACCAGCAGGGCCGCGTGCGACACCTGCACCTCCTGCGCGAGGAAGACGTCCAGCTCGCGGCGCATGGCGGCGGCGTCCGGGAAGCGGTCCTCCGGCTTCACCTCCATGGCGCGCTGGATGATGCGCACCAGCGGCGCGGGGACGTTGGGCGCCACCTTGGAGAGCGGCGTGTACTTGCCGTCGCGAATCCTGGCGAAGACCTCGCCCGCCGTCTTGCCGTGGAAGGGCCGCGCGCCGGAGAGGGCTTCATAGAGCAGCACGCCGAGCGAGAAGATGTCCGTGCGCCCATCCAGCGGCGCGCCCGTCACCTGCTCCGGAGACATGTACGACGGCGTCCCCACCGCCATGCCCTGCTGGGTGAGCGCCTCCAGGCCCACGTCCTTGGCGATGCCGAAGTCCATCAGCTTCACCTCGCCGGACTTGGTGAGCATGACGTTGGCGGGCTTGAGGTCGCGGTGGATGATGTGACGGAAGTGCGCGTGGTCCAGCGCGCTGGCGATGCGCGCGGCGATGACGCCGGTGACGTCGGCCGGCAGCGGGCCTTCCTTGATGAGCGTGTGGAGGGTGGGCCCGTCCACCAGCTCCATCACCATGAAGAGGCTCTCGTTCTTCTCCACCATGTCGTACAGCGTGACGATGTTCTGGTGGCGGAAGGCCGCGAGCGCGAGCGCCTCGCGCCGGAAGCGCGACAGCGTCTCCCGGTCGCGCTGCCCCTCCGGGAGCAGTTCCTTGATGGCGACTTCGCGCTGTAGCATCTCGTGCAGGCCCCGGTACACCAGGGCCATGCCACCACGCCCCAGCTCTCCGAGGACGCGGTAGGCACCAATCTTCCGATGACGGACGGACTTCGCAGCAGGGGGCACGGCGCGCAGGCTATCGAAGCAGGCGCACAGCGTCGACAGGGCGATGTGGCCGCCCGCTGCCGCACGGGGTCCGAACAATCATGTCCTGGCCCCGCATGAAGAAAGCCCAGCTCCTCCTCCCGGTTCTCGCGCTCTTCACCTTCAGTGGCTGCGTCCACCATCACCACCACGACTCGCGTCCAGCCAAGTCGAAGAAGTTCAAGCGCAAAGGCAAGCGCTGCCATCCGAGCCAGTACTGGGACGGCACCGAGTGCCGGCACAAGGGCAAGGGCAAGGGCGCCCGCAAGCACGACGGGTGACGGCGGCCCACGCGGGGACGGCGTCCGTGTCACGGTGAGGCTGTCCCTTGGAGGCGTCGGGGGCGGTAGGGTGCAGGCTGCCCATGCGTGCCGAAGCCTCCCTGCCGCGGTTGAACACGCCTGCTCCGCGCCTCGCGCCGAACGAGCTCCGCGAGGAGCGGTTCACCCTGCTGGACGGTGGGACGGAGGCGTACCCGCGGATGCTGGAGGCCATCGCCTCCGCGAAGGTCCGGGTGCACCTGGAGGTCTACACCTTCGAGCGGGAGGGCATTGGCGCGCGGTTCCTCGAGGCCCTGGTGGAAGCAGCGCACCGGGGCGTCGCGGTGAAGGTGGTGGTGGACGGCTGGGGAAGCATCGGCGCCAGCCGGCACCTCACGCAGACGCTGAGGGCCGCGGGAGCGAAGGTGCGCGTGTACAACCCGCTCACCTCGCTGTGCACCGGCCGCTCGTGGCGCAACCACCGGAAGATTCTCCTCGTCGATGACACGGTGGCATTCCTCGGAGGCATCAACATCGGGGATGCCTATGCGGCCCATGGCGACACGCCCGGCTGGGCCGACCTGGCGCTGGAGCTGCGGGGCGACATCTGCCGGCAGCTCGGGGCCAGGTTGAATGCCGGGGCCTCGACGCTGGAGTCGGACACGGTGAAGCTGTTCCTGTCCGGCTTCGGCGGCGGGCACCGGCTGCGCAAGCGCTACCTCCAGGCGATTGATGGCGCGAGGCACGAGGTGGTGCTGGCGCACGCGTACTTCCTTCCGGACAAGGGCTTCATGCGGGCGCTCAAGCGCGCCTCCCGGCGGGGCGTGGCGGTGCGGCTGATGCTGGCCGGGCGCAGCGACGTGGTGTTCGCGCGCGCGGCGACGATGCGGCTGTACCGCGACTTCCTTCGCGCCGGGGTGAGCATCCACGAGTGGACGGCCTCCACGCTGCACGCCAAGGCGGCGCTGGTGGACGGGACGAAGCTGCTGGTGGGCAGCTTCAACCTGGACCCGCTGTCGCTCGTGAACCTGGAGACGCTGGTGGAGGTGGAGGAGCCCGGCGTGGCGGCCCAGGCCCAGCGGTGGCTGGACAAGCACCTGCGCGCCTCCCGGCGGGTGTTCCTGGAGGACTGCGCGCGCTCGGGGCTCCAGCAGTGGCTGCTCGACATCGTGGGGCTGGCCGTCGCGCGCTTCGCGGAGCGCTTCGCCAGCTTCATGGGGCGGCGGCGGAAGCGGTAGCTCGCGGGCGTGGCCCGAAGCAGGAGATGTCGACCGGGGCCTTCGGCTGCCCGCATATCGGGCGCTGGCCCGGAAGGTGGACACCCCATGCGGTTCCCGCTGCACCCGGTGCCCAGGGACCGTACACTCCGGCCAGAACGACTCATGCCTCCTCGCCGCCCCCCGCAGCCCGTCCTCGCCGCCATTGACGTGGGCACCAACGCCGTCCGCCTGGAGCTCGCCCGGCCCGACGCCGATGGCGCGCTCGAAACCCTGCACCAGGAACGCGACGCCATCCGTCCCGGCGAGGGCGTCTTCGCCACCGGCTCCATGCCCGAGGAGACGGCCGAGCGCCTGCTCTCCACCCTGCGCCGCTATGCCGCCCTCTGCCGCCGGCACAAGGCCCAGGTGCGCGCGGTGGCCACCAGCGCCCTGCGCGAGGCGAAGAACAGCAGCGACATCGTCCGCCGCGTGCGCGAGGAAGCCGGCCTCAACCTGGAGGTCGTCAGCGGCAAGGAGGAGGCCCGCCTCATCTGCCTCGGTGTGCTCCACCGCAAGCCGCCCCAGACGCGCTCGCTGCTCATCGACATCGGCGGCGGCAGCACCGAGATCGCCACCGCCATTGGCGAGAAGCCCGACAACCTGTGGAGCCTCGCGCTCGGCTCCGTGCGCCTCACCGAGGTCTTCGACGCCTCGCGCACCGTGCCGCCCCGGCAACTGCGCCTCATGCGCAGCTTCGTCTCCGACGTGCTGCAGAAGACGCTACCCCCCACGGTGCCCAACGTCCCCCGCGTGGCGCTCGGCTCGTCCGGCACCATCAGCGCCGTGGTGTCCTTCGCCGCCGCGGAGGACAGCGGCAACGCCACCGTCCGCCAGCTCACGCAGACGGTGGACACGCTGGCGCAGATGCCCCCCGAGCGCCGCCGCAAGCGCTTCGACCCGCGCCGCGCGGACATCATCGTCTCCGGCGCCGTCATCCTGGAGGCCGTGGCCAAGTACCTGGGTGTCGAGTCCGTCAGCGTCGTCAACCGGGGCCTGCGCGACGGCATCCTCGTGGACCTGCTCTACCGGCAGGACGAGCACCGCGAGGACCACAGCCTCGCGGACGCCGCCCTGGCCATGGGCAAGCGCTTCTACTTCGACGAGAAGCACGCCCGCCAGGTGGCGCGGCTGTCGCTCGGCCTGTTCGACAACCTGGCCGCCCTGCACCAGCTGCCGCTGTCGGCACGCCCCTACCTGGAGGTGGCCGCCCTCCTCCACGACGTGGGGCACGCCGTCAGCTACGAGCGGCACCACAAGCACACGTACTACCTCATCCGCCACGCCGACCTGCCGGGCCTCGCCGACCGGGAGCGCGAGCTGGTGGCCCGCATCGCCCGCTACCACCGGCGCAGCCCGCCGGAGCTGGCCCACTCTGGCATGGCGGGCCTCACCCCGGCCGAGGCACGGACGGTGCGCAAGCTGGCCACCCTGCTGCGCGTGGCCAACTCGCTGGACGTCAGCCACCACCAGCCCATCAAGGACTTCAAGGCGACCAACGGCCGAGACGGCGTGGCGCTGCACCTCCACACGCGCCACCCGGTCGACCTGGAGCTGTGGAACGCGGACCGCGAGGTCATGAACTTCCGCCGCGTCTTCGGCAAGCGGCTCACCTTCCACGTCCACCACACCTCCAGCCGCTAGTCCCCGCTCCCACGGCCGCTGGGCGGAAGAGGAGGCGGCGCGCGCTTTGCCCCCATCCGGGCGAATGCCCACGCTCCAAGTCTCACGGGGCCGCGTCCGCGCAGGCCCCGCTACGTCTTGGCAACAGCGCCCCGAGGGGGCAGGAGCGCACGCGATGAAGGCAGTCGTTTTCCATGGGATTGGGGACATCCGGCTCGATGAGGTGGCGGAGCCTCGAATCGAGAAGCCAACGGATGCCATCGTCCGCCTGACGGCGAGCGCCATCTGCGGCACCGACCTGCACATGATTCGAGGAACCATGCCGGGCATGAAGCCGGGCACCATCCTCGGCCACGAAGGCGTGGGCATCGTCGAGGCGCTCGGCGACGACGTGCGCAACCTCAACATCGGCGACCGGGTGGTCATCCCCTCCACCATCGCCTGTGGCAACTGCGCGTACTGCCGCGCCGGCTACTACGCCCAGTGCAACGACGCCAACCCCAACGGCGCCAGCGCGGGCACGGCCTTCTTCGGTGGTCCCCAGGAGACGGGGCCCTTCCATGGCATGCAGGCGGAGAAGGTGCGGGTGCCCTTCGCGCACGTGGGCCTGGTGCGGATTCCCGAGGGCGTCACCGACGAGCAGGCCATCCTCATCTCCGACATCTTCCCCACCGGCTACATGGGCGCGGAGCTGGCGGAAATCAAACCCGGTGACACCGTGGCGGTGTTCGGCTGCGGCCCCGTGGGCCTCTTCGCCATCGTCAGCGCGAAGCTGCTGGGCGCCGGCCGCGTCTTCGCCATCGACTGCCACGAGGACCGGCTGGACCTGGCGCGGGCCCAGGGCGCCGAGGTCATCAACTTCGACGAGGAGGACCCGCTCGAGACGCTCAAGCGCCTCACCAACGGCATCGGCGTGGACCGCGCCATCGACGCGGTGGGCGTGGACGCCATGCACGCGCACCACGGCCCCGCGGCGAAGAAGGCGCACGAGGAGAAGGCCGAGTTCAAGCGCGAGGTGAAGGAGGCCGCCCCCAAGACGAACCCCAAGGGCGACAACTGGGTGCCCGGCGACGCGCCCGCGCAGGCCCTCATGTGGGCCGTGGAGGGCCTGGCCAAGGCGGGCACGCTGTCCATCATCGGCGTCTACCCACAGCAGGTGCGCACGTTCCCCATCGGCATGGCGATGAACAAGAACCTCACGATGAAGATGGGCAACTGCAACCACCGCAAGTACATCCCCAAGCTGCTGGAGCTGGTGCGCACCGGCGTGGTGGACCCCACGGCCATCCTGTCCCACGTGGAGCCCATGGGCAGCGCCATCGACGCGTACCGCAACTTCGACGTGCGCAAGCCCGGCTGGGTGAAGGTGGAGCTGGAGACCACCCAGCTCCAGTAACCCCTCCAGGGGCCCACGCCGCTCACGCGTCCAGCAGCAGGCACGAGTCTCCGAACTCGTGCCCCAGGTAGCCGCGCGCCTCGGCGTGCGCGGCCACCTCCTGGAGCAGCGGCAGCGGCGCGAAGGCCTGGAGCAGCGCATGGTGGCTGCTGCCCGGCTCGTGCACGCCGGTGAGCAGCCCGTGCACCAGGCGCGGGACGAAGCCGGGCCCCAGGAGCAGGTCCGTCACGTCCTCGCCCGCGACCAGCCAGCCGCCGTGCTGGGCCGCGCGGCCCTCCAGGGCCCGCACCACCGTGGTGCCCACCGCCACCACGCGTCCGCCCGAGGCCCGCGTGTGCAGGATGGCGTCCACCGTGGCCTCGGGGATGTCCGAGCGCTCGGGCCGGGGCAGCGCCGCGTCCAGCGCCGCGTCCCCCGTGGAGGACAGCCCCGCCGCATGGGTGAGCGACGCCAGCCGCACGCCCCGCCGCCGCAGCGCCAGCAGCACGCTCCACGTGAGGGGCAGGCCCGCGGAGGGGGCCTCCGCGGACCAGGGGCGCGCGCCATAGGCCGTCTGCACGTGCCACAGCGACAGCGGCGCTTCCATGTACGCGTACTGCACCGGACGCCCGCTCCGGTAGAGCCCGGACCAGAGCGCGGCGCCCGTCGCCTCGAAGGCCACGCGCAGCAGGCGGGGCGACGGCGGCAGCACGGCTTCGACACGAGCCTTCAGGCCGCCCACCACGAGGCCCGCGCCCACGGGCAGCACGGGCGGCGGTGGCCGGTCCTCCGTGCGCCTGCGCCAGTCCCCGACGCCGAACAGCACCGCCGTCCAGGCGCCGTCCGGCTCGCGCGACAGCAGGCGCAGCTCGATGCGCTCTCCCGACTCCGTGCGCCCCGCCAGGGACGCGGGCAGCGTCGCCGCGTCGTTCACCACCAGCAGGTCTCCCGCGCGGAGCAGCGAGGGGAGCTCCGCCACCCGGGTGTCGTGGAAGCGGCGAGCGCGGGGCTCGACGTGCAGCAGGCGTCCTTCCTCGGGACGCTCCGCGGGCCAGCGCGCGGGGTTCATGCCGCCTCCAGCTTCGCCGCCTCCAGGCGGGTTCCCGACGGCAGCGACTCGGCCTGCCATGCCACCAGGTCGACGAGCCGAGCCGCCACCGCCTCCGGCCGGCTCAACCGGGAGTAGTCCCCGTCCGGCACGGCGTCCCGGTACATCCGCGTGTCCATCTCCCCGGGGTCCACCGTCAGGAAGCGCACGCCCGTGCCCTCCAGCTCCGCCGCCCAGACGCGCCCCAGGTGCTCCAGCGCCGCCTTGGACACGCCATACGCGCCCCAGCGGGGATAGGCGGACACCGCCGCGTCCGAGGTGATGTGCATGACGAGCCCCTTGCCCCGCACCGCCATGTTTCCCGCCACCGCCTTGGTGAGGCGGAAGGGGCCCACCACGTTGACCTCCAGCACGCGCTGCAGGTCCTCGCAGGCGGTGTCCAGCAGCAGCGGCAGCGGCGTGGGGCCCAGCGTGCTCGCGTTATGGATGAGCACGTCCAGCGGGCCCACCAGCGCGGTGGCGGCGCCCACCATCGGGTAGATGGCCTCCTTGTCGCCCACGTCGTAGGCCAGCGCGTGGGCGTCCAGCCCCTCCCAGCGCAGCGCCTCCGCGACGGACTCCATCTCCGCGGCGTGGCGGGCCACGCCTACCACCCGCGCGCCCCGGCGGGCGAAGCCGTTCATCAGCGCCAGCCCGAGCCCCCGGCTCGCGCCTGTAATCAGAATGCTCTTGTCGATGCGGACCATTCGCGTGTCCTCCCTGCGCCTGGAGATAAACGCGGTCCGCCATTCCATTGGCGCAGAAGCCAAGGCCTTGGCAGATTGCCAATCCATGAACGACGATGACCTTCCCGGCAGGCTGGCCCGCAACATCCGCTCGCTGCGCGAGACGCGAGGCGCCACCCAGGCACAGCTGTCCCGCCTCGCGGGCGTCCCCCGCGCCACCTGGGCCCACCTGGAGTCCGGTGCCGCCAACCCGACGCTGTCCGTGCTGCACCGCGTAGCCGCCGCGCTCCAGGTGTCGTTGGAGGAGCTCATCGCGAAGCCCCGGGCGAGCGCCCGGCACTATCCCCGCGCCACCCTGCCCGTCCGGATGCGCGGTGGAGGCACGCTGCGCAAGCTGCTGCCGGACCCGCTGCCCGGCATGGAGTTCGACCGCGTGGAGCTGCCACCCCAGGTCCGCGTCACCGGCGTGCCGCACACGCCCGGCACCCGGGAGTACCTGGCGTGCGAGGCGGGAGAGCTGCTGCTCGTCGCCAGCGGGGAGCGCTTCCTCCTCCAGCCCGGCGACGTGGTGGTGTTCCGGGGGGACCAGAAGCACTCCTACGAGAATCCTGGAACCCGAACGGCCGTGGGTTACTCGGTCGTCCTGCTGGCGCCTTCCATCTGAGGACGCCAGGGCCGTCCGGCGGGAGAGGTACACTGGGGGCATGGCGCACCTCTCGCGAGTCCTCACCGTCATCCTGGGTGCCGTACTCGGCGCGGTCGGGGCATGGCTGCTGCTGAAGCCCGCGTCTCCGTCGCTGCCGGACACGCCTTCCGTGGTGCAGCAGATGCGGGACGTGGCGCGGCTGGAGACGCTCGACGTCGCCCTCTACAAGAAGGTGTCCTTCACGCCCGAGCCGCAGGCCACCGACGCGCTCTGGAAGGACGTGCTGAACTGGGCGCGCTACACGCTCCAGAATCCGCACGGCCGCGCCATCGTCTTCGCGAACGCGCACCTGGGCTTCGACTTCCAGCGCTTCGACCGCTCCCATCTCCAGGTGACGGGCACCCGCGTCTACGTGGTGCTCCCGCCGCTGGAGGTGAAGGTGGAGCTGCGTCCGGGAGAGACGGAGGTCATCGACTCCAACCTGGACAGCGAACAGACGGCGCAGCTGCTGGAGAAGGCCCGCGCCGCCTTCGAGCAGGAGGTCCGCGCGGACGGGCGCCTCCAGCGGCGCGCCCGGGAGTCGGCGGAGCGCTCGCTGCGGGCGCTGCTGCTCACGCTGGGCTATCGCGAGGTGGTGTTCGTGGACCGACTTCCCGCGGGCACCGCGGGCTGAGCGCGCCTCACCCCGCGGACAGGCCCTCTTCCGTCAGCCGGAAGGTGCCCGGGATGCCATCCGGCGAGGGCATCAGCCGCGCCAGCGACGCGCAGGCCTCGGTGTCCGACTCGCGGCACACCACCGCCAGCTCCCTCCGGCCCAGCGACACGCGCAGGGGGACGTCTCCCGCGAGCTGCGCCAGGGCCTTCCGCTGCGGCGCCAGCAGCAGCCGCGCGGCGTCATGGCCGTCCCCCTCCGCCACCGCCCACAGCCCCGAGAAGGCCTCCGCCAGGCGGACCTCGCCCTGGTCCACGAGCACGGGCCGGACTGGCGCCACGTTCGAGGACAGGTTGCGCCAGGCCGCCGCGTCCGCCGACTCCAGCGTGAGCCCGGCGGGCGCCAGCGCGGCCTCCGGCAGGTAGCGCACGAACTCGGCGTCCTCCAGAACGTAGAAGACGTCCAGCCCCGCGGGCCCCGGCCGGTGCAGGGCGCCCACGGCCTTCGCCGCGAAGCCCGCTGGGCGCAGCACCGGGCGCAACCGGGCCTCCAGCGCCTGGCCCTCCGCGCTCAAGCCCGAGGACAGTCCGCCCAGCCGCGCCGCCAGCGCGTCCGCGTAGGCCGCCAGGCCCTGCGTACCCGGGGACTCCTGGTATGCGGCGTACAGCGAGCCCACGTCCACGCGCCCGACGCCCCCCGTGGCGAGCTTCACCAGCAGGTCCTTGCCCTGCCGCCGGAACGCAATCCGGGCGCGCCCCAGCGCGGCGGTGAGCGCGGCGGTGAACTCCGGGCGCAGCACCTGCTCCCGCGGAACGGGAGGCGGCAACTCCACGGCCTCCAGCTCCTCCTTCAGCAGCCGCGCCTCGGCGTCGAAGGGGTCCCTGGCCAGCGCATCCGCGACGTAGGCGCGCGCCTTGTCCGTCTCGCCGCGCCGCAGGCCCAGGACGGCCAGCACCTTGAGCACCTCGGGGTCACCCGGGGACTGCGCGAGGACCTCGGTCAACAGCCGTTCGGCGTCGCCGTTGCGCTCCAGGCCCAGTAACGCCCGCGCCAGCCCCAGCCGCACTGGCACGTCGCGAGGGAAGTCGCGGCGCAGGGACTCCAGCAGGGGCAGCGCCTCGCGCTCGGCGCCCGCGTTGACCAGGGCATGTGCCAGGGCCAGCCGCAAGGAGGGGCCCGGGCTGCGCTGCGCCTCGGTGCGAAGCAGGGCCAGCTCCGCATCGCTCAACGTCTCACCCGCTTCCACCTTGCGGCGGACGCGCTCCAGGCTCAGGGGGGCACTCACCCGCGCCAATCTAGTGCCCCGGAGGAGCCAACCCAACCGCTCGCAGTGGGCACCTGGCTGAGCGCCATGGCTCGCTCCGCGGGAGCCCGGGCACGGCGACTCGCGGCCCGGCGGTCCTCCGAGGTCCGGCAGTCCGTCAGTGCCTGCTCGGCTGCTGTGGCTCCTGCATCGCCGGAGGCCGCCCCATGCCGGCCGCGGGCGTCTCGTCCTTGAGCATCCCGCGAATCATCTCCCGCAGCTCGGCGGAGTCCTCGTGGCCATGCGCGGAGACCGCGTGCGCGACGGCCGCCTGGAATACCTCGTCCTCCTCGCCGGCAATCGTCAGCGTGCAGTGGGTGTCGCTGGGCGCCTCCCGGCAGTCCATCATCTTGCGAGACATGGTGGTGTCCTCCTGCGTCACAGGTGGACACGCCCGACCACCGCCACAAGGGAGGGACAGGCAGCCAGGGCCCGCCTGCCGGGCCCGGACCGCCTTGGGACTCAACATGCGTTGAGCGTGGCCACGAAGAACGCGCTCAGCGCGCCGTATAGCCGCGCGGAGATGGCGTCGTACTGCTGCTGTGCCTCGGGCGTCTCGAAGTACTGGTCATTCCACGAGCCCATGCCGCCAAAGACGTCGGACAACAGGTAGGCGAGCAGCCCGCGCAGCTTCGCCTCGGACAATCCCAGAGGCAGGAACAGCGCCATCGAGCCCAGCTTGCGCTCGAAGACCTCCACGGGCCAGGCGTCGAAGCCCGCGGCCTTCGCGGCCTCTAGATAGGCCGGCATCCGCTCCGGCGAGAGGTCCCCATAGCGTGGCGCCTGGCCTTCGAGCGCGAAGAGCGCCAGCTTGAAGGCATCCGCGAAGCTCGAGCCCTGCTCGGTGGCGAAGCGGCTGGCTTCCCGAAGCGCCTCGATGAAGTCGCGCCGCGCATCGTCCCAGGCAGGCCCCGCGGGAACGGGGGCGGGCCCGCGCCCAAGCTCCTGGAACAGGAACATCTGGTACACGTCGGGATTGGATTGGAGGCGCAGCAGCTCCTTGCCTGGAATGCGTCCGGCGAGCTCCTCCGGCGAGAACACGGGCCGGATGCATCCACGCAAGGGCTCGGGGACCACCAGCTCCGCGCCATGCGCCCGGCAGGCCTGCTGCAATGCCATCATCAGGTTGCCGGTCAGCATCGACCGGAGCCCGTCCGGTGGCATCGCCCGGAGCCGGGCCTCGAAGTCCTCGGCCGAGACGGGCGACTCGCCCTCGGCCAGGAACTGGTTCTGGTCCCGAGCGATGCGCTCCCACGCGTCCCTGGCGAAGGGCTGGGCCGCCACCAGGTCCGCGAACTGCTGCGGCGTGGTGGTTTCCGTGATGAGGAGCTCCTCCTCCTCCGGGACGAACTCCGCCCGCCGGTCGGGAGGTAGCAGCATCTCGGCCATCAGTGCGTCCGGGTCGCTGGTGTAGAAGCACGGGCGGAGCGCCTCGGGGATGTTCACTTCCGCGCCCAGTCGGCGGACGGTGGACTGGAGCGCCTTCACCAGGTCGCTCCCGCGCAGGTCGTAGTGCACGAAACCGGCCGGGGAGCACAGATAGTCCGCCACCTCCGCGGCCGACACCGCGGGCCGGTCGTTGAGGACGTTGTTCTCGGAGATGGATTCCGCCCAGACCTCGAAGATGCGGTCCGCGTGCGACTGGGCGCGCGCGAAGTCCACGAGCTGCCGCGCGGTGAGGAGGTACGGGCGACTGTGGTGCGTCCGCAGGAGGAAGAGCGAGGACGTGCCTCCCGAGGACAGCTCCAGCACCACGCCGCCGGTGTTGGCGAACGCGGCGGCGATGTGCGCGGGAAGCGTCTCCGCGCTGGACGTGCCGAAGTCCACCACGCGCGCGGACAGCGGCCCGCCCTTCGTCAGCTGCTCGAGCCATTCGGCCAGCGGCAGCTCACGGCCATCCTGGAACTGGACACCCAGCGAGTACGCCTGGGGCACCGCGAGTCGCCGCAGCGACCAGCCCTCACCCAGCTCCGCTTCCAGTGCTTCGAGCCTCTCGGGCCACCGGGCGCTGTCGCCTTGCAGCAGCGAGGTCACCAGCACCACGCAAAGGTCATCCACCCGCACGCACTGCCTCCATGGGACTCAACGCGACGGAAAGCGCCGCGCCGGAGGTCAGACAAGCATGTCGGGAGCAGGATGAAAACGCTCCACGGCGCCGCCCCCGGCCTGCGCCGTTGCACGTCTCGAGGCCCTCGTCGGCCGCGGGCCGACCTGAAGGCTCCCGGCCGCAGGCTCACTCCAGGCGTCCCGAGAAGCGTGAGCTGCCGCCAGGAGACCGGCCGGCGGCGGACGGCCCGGAGCCTCAAGCTCAGGCGGGAAGCGCCGCGCACGGTGGGGCCAGGACGCCGGCCGGCGGCGGACGGCCCAGAGCCAGGAACTCGGGCGAGGAGCGCCGCGCACGGTGGGACCAGGACGCCGGCCGGCAGTGGACGGCCCGGAGCCTGGAGCTCAGGCGGGAGGCGCCGCGCACGGTGGGGCCAGGACGCCGGCCGGCTACGGCGACCGGACGGCCCGGAACCTCAAGCTCAGGCAGGAGGCGCCGCGCCCGGCGCGGGGGGCCCGTTCTCCGAAGCACCGGTGTCGGCCTGCGCCAGGAAGTCATCCAGCGCACCCACGTCGATGGGCTTGCGGAACACCGCGTCCACCAGCGCGAGGTTGGCGCGGTTCTGTCCGCGCACGTCCATGCCAGTAACGATGGCCAGCAGCGCCTGGGGGGACTTCTTGCGCAGCTCGCGCGCCAGCTCCCAGCCGCTCATCTCCGGCATCACCGCGTCCAGCAACGCGGCATCGTAGCGGCGCCGGTCCCACATCCCCATCGCCACCGCCGGGCTGTGGGCCACCTGCACCTCGTAGCCTTCCTCGCCCAGCACCTCGGCCATCATCCGGGCGTTGTCCAGGTCGTCGTCCACCACCAGCACGCGGCGCGTCTGCTGGAAGCGCCGAGGCCCCGCGGGGCGCATCACCTCGGCGCGCGAGGGCTCCGCGCGCGCGCCCGTGGCCGCGGCCCCATCGTGCACACGGGGCAGCCGCACCACGAAGGCCGCGCCCTTCCCCGACAGCGGCACCTCCGCCGTCAGCTCGCCGCCCCAGCGCTCCACCTGCGCCCGGGCGACGGCCAGGAACAGGGACAGCTGCGGCGCGCCGGCGTCCCTGCGCAGCGGGTCGAAGAGGCGCGCCAGCTCCTCGGGTGCGTAGGGAGCGCCCTCGTCCTCGATGCGCAGCGTCAGCCACGACAGGCCATCCGCGCGGGTGGCGACATGCAGTCGGCCACCAGACTCCATCCGGTCTCTCGCGACGAGCAGCAGGTTCACCACCAGCTCGCGGAAGAAGCCCGCGTCCGCGCGCACGTTGCCTGGCCCGCCCAGGTCCAGGTCCACGGAGACGGGCTGCTCGCGCTGCTCCAGCTCGCCGCGCGCCAGCTCCAGGGCCTCGCGCACCGTCTGGTCCACCGGCACGTCCGTGGGCTGCTCCTGGGTGCGCTGGATGTTGAACTCCTGCAGCCGCGCCACCAGCTCGCCAATCTGCTGCACCGTCTTGTCGAGCGCCTCCAGGTGCTCCGGCTTGAACTCACGTTGCAGCAGGGTGATTCGCAGCCGCAGCACGTTGAGGAAGTTGTTGAGCGCGTGTGCCGCGCCGCTGGCGAGCTGCCCCAGCGCCTGCTGGCGGGTGCGCTGGAGCAGCCGTCCCTGCAACCGGCGCAGCTCTCCGTGCGCGCTCTGGAGCGCCTTCGTCTTGTTCACCGCCTCCGTGCGGTCGGTGAAGGTCTGGATGGCGCCGGCCAGCTCGCCCTCTTCCTCCCACACGGGCGTGGCGCTCAGCTCCAGCGTGGCGGTGTCGCCGCCGGGGCGCTCCACCACCATCATCACCCCGCGCACCGGCCCCTTCTCCTTGAGGGCCCGCAGGAAGGGCATGTCCGCGAGCCTGAAGGGCTCGCCCGTGAGGTGGCGCGCGTTCACCTGCGTCAGCACGGGGTTGATGGTGCTCGCCGCGCGGGCGCCCACCACCGCGCGCATGGGCACGCCCATGAGGCGGCTGACCGGCGGCGTGGCGAAGGAGACGGTGCCGTCCACCTCGGCCAGCATGATGCCCACGTCCACCTGGTTGAGCACCGACTCCATCACCGCCGCCTCGCGGAAGCGGACCTCCTCCGTCTTCAGGATGCGCGCGTAGGACGCCTGGGCCGCCGCGTCCGCCTCCCACACCAGTTCCGCCATGAGCTCCGCGACCTCGGGCTCGATGAAGCCCCCGTTGCGGCGGGCGTAGACGTGCAGCATCACCTCTTCCAGGGACTTGAACTCGCGCGACAGGTCCTCGGGGTCGAAGTTCTGGCTGTAGCGGTAGGCCCCGTGCGGGCGGACCACCTCCGGCCACAGCCGGACCGCGTCGTCGGGCCGATCCCTGAGCAGGCGGGCCAGCTCGTCGAGCATCCGGCGCAGCGGGGCACGCAGGTCCCTTCCGGGGACCTCCACGTCATACGTCTCCGCGCGCAGGCGCTTGGCCCACAGGCGCGCCACGCGCTCGCGCTCCTCCTGGAGGAGCCTGGACAGGGCCTGGATGGGATTGACGTCGGGCACGTTCAAGTCAGCAAGCTGTTCATGCCTGCCCGCCATGGCCACCCGGGCGCCCGCCCGCCTGCCCGCTGCGGTGGCACCACCTGCGTTGCAATCGCCCACTGCCCAGCCCACCTTCCGGGGGAGGATGGCCGTGCGCGAACGCGACAAGAACGACGTGCTGGAGTCGCCCTGGCTCTCCCAGCAGGCCATGGCGCAGCTGTTCCGGGGGGAGCTCAGCCGCTCCGACACCTGGCGCACGCGCCTGGACACCACCACCAACTGGGCGCTCACGACGACGGCGGCGGTCATCTCCTTCGGCTTCGCCTCGGCGGAGAGCTCGCACGTCACCTTCCTGGTGGGCATCTGGATGGTGGTGTCGTTCCTCCTCATCGAGGCGCGGCGCTACCGCTACTACGACTTGTGGAACCGCCGGGTGCGCCTGCTGGAGGATGGATGGTGGGCCCCCATGCTCCGGCGCGAGCCGGTGGACCCGGACGCCCTGCGCGAGCTGGCCCTGGAGCTGGAGCGGCCGCAAATCCAGCTGTCCCTCTTCTCCGCCATCTCCACGCGGCTCAACCGCGCCTACGGGCCCATTCTGATGGTCCTGATGATGACGTGGTTCGTGAAGGTCTACAGCCACCCGAAGCCGCCCGTGGACCTCGACGAGTTCCTGCTCCGGGCCCGCGTGGCCTGGATTCCCGGCGAGCTGGTGACGGCCATCCTGCTGATGCTCACGCTGACGGCGTCCTACCTGTTCATCTCGTCCTTCTTCATCCGGGCGCCCCTGGGCGAGCTGAGGACCCGTCCCCGGGGCCG
This sequence comes from Pseudomyxococcus flavus, assembly GCF_050038885.1. Lineage (NCBI taxonomy): Bacteria > Pseudomonadati > Myxococcota > Myxococcia > Myxococcales > Myxococcaceae > Pseudomyxococcus > Pseudomyxococcus flavus. The sequence goes on from NZ_CP143624.1 coordinate 1,996,096, forward strand.
CCGGGCCGCCCTGTGGGAGTCCTTCTACCGGCCCTACGCCATCCACACCCGCCGCCGGCCCACCCGGCGCCCCCGCCCGTCCTCCACGACCGAGCACTGAGGTCCCTGGTGGACGCCTACCCACCCGGGAGGCGGCTGGGGCGACCCCAGGGGTGTGCCTTCCTCATGGCCGCCATGCCTCCGGCTGAATGCCGGGCGTTTTCGTTCTTTCGACGCCAGAGAAATTGTGCTGTGAATCCGCACCCATGGCGAACACCCGCACTGTCACGATCATCAATGGCGATGGCATTGGCCCCGAAGTCATGGCGGCCACCGTGCGCGTCCTCGAGGCGCTCAAGGTCCCCCTCGAGTTCGAGTACAAGGATGCAGGCACCGAGGTGGTGGCCAAGTACGGCACCAACCTGCCGCACGAGACGGTGGAGGCGGTGCTGCGCAGCGGTATCGCGCTCAAGGGCCCCACGGGCACGGTGGTGGGCGGCGGGCTGCCGTCGGCCAACGTGGGCCTGCGCAAGCGGCTGGACCTGTACTCGTCGCTGCGGCCCGTGAAGAGCGTGCCGAACGTGAAGACGCGCTACGAGGGCGTGGACCTCGTGGTGGTGCGTGAGAACACGGAGAGCCTCTACGCCGGCCTGGAGCACATCATCGTCCCGGGCGTGGTGGAGTCGCTGAAGATCATCACCGAGAAGGCCTCCACGCGGATCGCCCGCTTTGCCTTCGAGTACGCCCGGAAGAATGGCCGCAAGAAGGTCACGGCCGTTCACAAGGCGAACATCATGAAGCTCTCGGACGGCCTGTTCCTGGACTGCTGCCGCAAGGTGGGCCGTGAGTTCCCGGAAATCACCTACGAGGAAGTCATCATCGACAACCTCTGCATGCAGCTGGTGAAGGACCCGACCCGCTTCGACGTGCTGGTGTCGGAGAACTTCTACGGCGACGTGCTCAGCGACCTGTGCGCGGGCTTGGTGGGCGGCCTGGGCGTGGTGCCGGGCGCGAACATCGGCGAGCGCACCGCCGTCTTCGAGGCCGTGCACGGCACCGCCCCGGACATCGCGGGCAAGGGCATCGCGAACCCCACCGCGCTGATGATGTCCGCGGTGATGATGCTGGACTACCTGGAGATGGGTGAGGCGGCGCGCCGCATGGAGAACGCCATCTGGAAGGTGTACAGCTCGGGCGAGGTCCGCACCGGCGACCTCGGTGGCAAGGCCACCACCCGCGAGTTCACCGACGCCATCATCGGCGCGCTGTAGTCCTCGCGGCGCAAGACGCCGTCACACGAAGCCCGGGCGCCTTCACGGTGGCCCGGGCTTCTTCGTGTCCGGGCTGTCCGCCACCGAGTCTCGTCCGCGCTTCGGGGAACCGCGGGGGTTATACCGGCGTGAACTTCACGCCGGTGGCATGGATGCGTTCCAGGGCCTGCTTGATGTCCTCGGAGACGACGAGGGCCATGGTCCACCCTTCCGTGCGGAACACCTTGGCTTCGCCCGCCTTGCTGGGGTCGATGCGCAAGTCATCGACCGCGTAGTACTGACCGACCTTCTCGGGCAGCCCGTCTTCCGGCTTCCAGAACTGCACCTTGGAAGCCTTCTCATCGATGCAGCGGATGAGCTTCGTGGCCACCAGGAGGAGGTACTGGTCCGGATGGCCTTTGATGCCCACCGGAATCGTCTGCACATCGTCCCGGGCCAGTTCCACGAAGAGGGTGGCGACCTTGACGTGGACAATGGGTGCAAGCCCCACCCCTGCCAGGGAAAAATCCAGCGCCCTGCCCGGCTCGTCGATGGGAACTTTCAAAGGGCCTTCGACCTGAACGGGCCGCCCTGCCCTGAACATCCACGGATCGTCGACTTCCTGGCCGCGCGAGTCCTCAGGGTCTCCCAAGTACCAGTTACCGGCCTGGACGTCCTCGGCAATCCTGAAGAAACGACTCGGCATGATGTGGTTCTAACCGTTACTGCCCGCGCGTCACGAGCAAGTTGAGCTCCGTTCCTGCCGTGGCGACCTCCCTGGCCAATTGTTGAAGGGCTCTGGTCAGGGCCGCACGGCACTCCTCTACCTTGCGACAGTTCTCGGTGGCAGCGTTCAGGCGCTCGTAAACCCGCTCGTGGTACTTCTGCGGATGGGGCCCGCTGTGGCGCGCGACGGGCACGATGTTCTCAGGGTCCTTCAGCTCCATCCCAGCCTTCTTGAAGATCCTCCTGAACCGCGGCGTCCAGGGGCCACCGCGCACGGTGGAGACACTGTTCTTGTTGGTGGCGAGGTGATGGTTCTCTGAGCGCCCGCTCCGCATGTCCCGGGCCGCCATGGCGACCGCGTTGGGAGCCAGCACGACGGTGAAGCCATCAGCTGCCATCGCCACCGACCGCACCCTTCCAGTGGCCGTATAAGGAAAGCCTGCCTGTGTCTCCACCGCGAGCGCCGCCTGCGCCGAGCCCGGTAGCCGTGAAGTCTTCGCAGCCAGGCCCGCCGTATTGCCAATGGCCGCGGTAGCCAGCATGACGAAGACGCGCGCAGCGTTCTCTCCAAGGACTTCGCCGTATGCCGCGCCCGCGTCGCTCAGTTGCTCGAAGGAGGTCGCCCGGTCCACCTCGCGCACGAGCACCATCCACCCGTCCAGGATGCGCCACACCGTGTCCGCGCCCAGGTAGGCGATGGCGGTGGCTGTCAGCAGCGCCGCCACTCCCTTGCTCACCGGCTCGGGCAGTGCCCACAGGAGCAGGTACATGCTGACGGAGGCACTTACCGTCGCCAGCAGCACCTGCGGGTCCGCCATGTCCTCCAGCGCCTCGGCCGTCTCTTCCCAGACCGAGTCCATGGCGATGGCCATGGCCAGCGAGTACTTACCGTCACTGGCCAGCAACGGGCCTTCGGCCAGCAGGCGCAGGCAGTCGCCGGGCTGCGACTTGCGCTCGCACCAGCGGCCATAGGCGCGCGTCAGCTCATCATCCGCATAGGACGCCAGAAGACGAGGGCCATCCGGATTCGATTCTTCCTCCTGAGGAATGAGCCGGGGGGCGCGAGGCTGGTACAGGTACACCCCGCCTCTGTCTGGGACTCCGAAGAGCTGACGGGCCTCTCGCAATGGATTGGCGAAGGGCCGGATGTCTCGGGCGAGCACCACCACGGCCTCCTCGAATTCGTCCTCGTCCAGTTCGACGGGCCCGGCGCCGGTCTCCGTGAATGGCATGTGGACCACGGGAGGCCCATCCCCCATGTCCAGACGTACAACCCGGGTGGTCGAACAGCCCGTGACAGCAAGCGCCAACGCCAGCCAGATGACCGCATGCGCTCTCATCCCTGTCCTCCGGTTCCGGGCGTGTCCCCCCGTTCCAAACCGGAGTATCAGAAATCCCTGACACCCTCCGAGGCGCCCAGTACCGGCCTCAGGTAGGAGTGAGAATCACGCGTTCGTTCGCCCTGCTTCAACTTCGGGCCACGACAAGGCAATGGGGGCACCGGGCGCCCCTTCTTGGCAGAGGACACCAAGCCTCCCCCACCGAGAGCGCCGAGCCCGTCAGCCGACCGTGACCTTGCGCACGCCCCGCGCCTCCAGCAGCGCGGGCAGGCGCTCACGCTGGTCGCCCTGGAGCACCAGCGTGTCACCCTCCACCGCACCACCGCAGCCGAGCGAGTTCTTCAGCGCCTTGAGCCACACCTCGCGCTGGGGCGCGGGCAGCTCCAGGTGCTCCACGACCGTGACTTCCTTGCCGCCCCGGCCCTTGCGCTCCATGCGGACCACGGCGCGCGCGGGCCCCTTGGGCTCGGCCTTCACCGGCGCCGGAGCCTCGGGCGCGGCGGGCGCCTGAGGCAGGGCATCACGCTGCGCCGCGAGCCCGGCGAACGGGTTGTTGAACGGAGCCGCCGGCGCAGAGGGCGGCTCCTGCTTCTTGTCACGCTTGCCCATGGCGCGAGTGCGGCGTCCTCAGTGGTTGTGGCCCGCGTGGTCGTCGTGGGCATGGCCATGGCCACCGGCCGGGCGGGGCCGCGGCGGAGGCAGCACGTCGAAGGCGGGAGCGCTCGGGTTCCCATCCGCCATCACCAGCGCGTAGAGGAACGGCGCGGAGGGCACCGCCTCGCGGCCGTTGACCAGCACCAGCGGCGTGCCCTGGATGTTGTGGCGCATGGCGTAGCGCGAGTCCTCCTGGAGCTTCGCCGCCGTGGCCGGGCTGCTCATGCACACCTCGAGCTGCGAGCGCGGCACCGAGCCGGACGACGCAATCTCCACCGCCCGCTCCGTGTCCAGCACGGCCTGGGCGGCGAAGAGCTTCTCCCGCAGCTCCCAGTAATCCGGCGCGCCCTCCAGGCAGATCTGCGCGCGGGCCGCCACGCAGCGCACGCTGGGCGCATCCGGACCACGGCGGGGAATCGCCGGGTTGCACGCGCCGTCCAGCGGGAACTGGCGGGCCTCCAGCGACATCTTCCCTTCAGGGACGCGCTTCTTCAGCACGGCCAGCTCCTCCACCAGCGCCTTGCAGTGGGGGCACTTGCTGTCCGTCCACTCGACAATCTTCACCGGTGCATCCACCGGCCCGTAGCGGTGACGCGCGGGCGCCACGGCTGGCTGCGGCGTCTCGCTGCGGTACGCGGCCAGCGCGTCCGAGAGGAACTGCTGATGCTGCGGTGGCAGGGAGCGCAGGAACTCCTCCAGCGACGCGGGCGCCGCGGGCGCCTCGGTCTGCTGCCGCGGCGTCACGCCGGGCGTCGGCGTGCTGGCCACCTGCGGAGGCGCGGGCGGCAGCAGCGCGGCCCCCGAGGCCTCCGACGCCTTGGGCGTGGCGCGGCCGGGGAGCAGCGTCGCGATGAAGACCGCGGCCGTGACGCCCACCGTCCACTTCAGCGTGGCCCCCCACTCGCCCGCGCCGGGCAGCAGCGGCCCGGGCAGTCCCTTGATGGCCACACCGGCGAACACCAGCACCAGCGCATACGTCGCGAGGCACGTGGGGCACATCGCGCCCGACTGCGCGCTGGCCACGCCGAAGACGACCACGGACGCGATGCCCGCGGCGGCCACCAGCCGCAGACCATTGGCGGCCGGGCGCACGTCGCGGCCGGAGCGCGCCCAGGCCAGGTACAGGGCGGACAGCCCCACCGCCGCGAGCCCCCAGACGAGCCCCAGGCCCGCCACCGGCAGGCCCAGCAGGTCATGCACGCGGCTGGCGAAGGCGGAGTTCCACACCGTCTCGCAGTTCACCGTCTCGGAGACACCACACACGGTGGCGCCGCCGCCGCGCAGGGTCAGCAGTTGCATCCACTGGAAGATGGACAGGGCACTCTCCGCGAGGCCCAGGACCAGCAGCGCCACCGCGCCGCGAGTCGCCACGGGAGTGGACGAAGAAGAAGACTTCGAGCTCATGCATGCTCCGGGGGCGGGGTCATCAGAACGAGGAGGCGGGCGGCATCCGGGCCGTCATTGGTGACGCCGTGCTCGGCGCCCGCGGGGGCGAAAATGGCGGCGCCGGGGCCGTGGGATTCCTCTTCGGCGCCCACGCGGAAGCGGCAGCGGCCGTCGAGGACGACGTACACCTTGTCCGACGTGGCGTGGCGGTGGGGCTTCTGGGTCTGCCCCGGCTGGAGGCAGTACACGTCCAGGAAGAACCGCCCGGACTGGAACACGTTGTGCTTCAGGAGCTTCTCCGGTGAGAAGTCCTGGAAGGACGACAGGTGCTTCACATCCATCGTGGCATTCGCTCCTTCGCCTCTATATAGCGACGGACATGGAACCGCTGTCTCTGCATTTTCTTCATGAGAAGGCGGGCGCCCGCTTCGGCGACGTGGGCGGCCGGGAAACCGTGGCCGGGTATGGAGACACGGAGGGAGAGTACCGGGCCGCGAAGGCGTCCGTGGCCCTCCATGACGCCTCCTACCGCGAAACCCTCCGAATCACGGGAGAGGACCGGGTCTCCTTCCTACACGGGATGGTCACCCAGGAGGTGAACAACCTGCCCGTGGGCACCGCGGCCTACGCCGCCATGCTTACCGCCAAGGGGGCCATGGTGGCGGATGCCCGCATCCTCAAGCGGGAGTCGGACCTCCTGCTGGACCTGGAGCCCGGGACCGGCGCCAAGGTGCGGGAGTTCCTGGACAAATACCTCATTTCCGAAGACGCCGAGCTGCACGAGGCCACGGGAGAGCTGGCCCTGCTCCGGCTGCTCGGGCCCCGGACGGAAGCCGTCCTGTCCGCCGCCCTGGGCAGCCCCCATGCGCCGCTGTCGCACCACGCCACCCGGACGGCCACGCTGGCGGGCCAAGAGGTATGGCTGCTCGGCAGCGCCGCCACGGAAGCTCACGGGGTGGACGTGTGGGTGCCGCGCGCAGGGCTGGAAGCCGTCTGGCAGGCCCTGGCCACCGCTGGCGCCGCCCACGGCTTGACGCCGCTGGGCTACGAGGCCCTGGAGCTGCTGCGCGTGGAGGCCGGCGTGCCCCGGTACGGCCAGGACATGGTGGACACCACCATCCCGCTGGAAGCCAACCTGGCGAACGCCATCTCCTACAACAAGGGCTGCTACATCGGGCAGGAGGTCATCGCCCGAGCCACCTTCCGCGGCCACATGAACCGCAAGCTGACGGGCCTGCTGCTGGGCGACGCGGACGTGGCCCCCGGCACCGAGCTGCGGCGAGGGGAGAAGAAGGTGGGCTGGCTGACCAGCGTGGTGCGGTCACCGGTGGCGGGCCAGCGGGTGGCCCTGGGCTATGTGCACCGGGACTCGCTGGAGCCGGGCACCGAGCTGACCCTGGCCGGGGGCCCCGCCACGGCGAAGGTGGCGGCCCTCCCCTTCTCCGCCTGAAGCAGTCCCAGCATACTGGTGAGCCATGCCCACTGGCTCACCGAGCACCCTGCCTCGTCCCGCGCTGCTGCTCGCGGCGCTGTCCCTCCTCCTAACGACGGGCTGCTTCGACGTCCAGCAGGACCTCTGGATTGAGCCGGGCGGCTCGGCGCGGCTGGTGGTCGACATGGGCCTGCCCAAGTCAGTCACGGCCCTGGCGCGGCTGGGCGGCGCGACGGACGCCAAGGCGCAGCTGCTCGCGAGCGCGCGCGAAGCCGAGCAGGCGCTGCGCGAGGACCCGGAGGTCACCCAGGTGATGCTCCGGGACTACGAACAGGAGGGACAGGTCCATCTCGTCTATGACGTGACGGTGAAGGACGTCACCCGCCTCCCGGACCTCTACCGCCGCGCCGCCGAGAAGCATGCAGCGGGCCAGCAAGCGCCGAAGGACGCGTGGGACTTCCGCATCGAGCGCCAGGGCGGGAACTACGTCTACACCCAGCGCTTCCACCCGGAGAAGGCCCTTGTCACGCCTCCGGTCGGCACGGGCGACGAAGCCACGGACCAGGCGGCCCGGGAGCTCGCGAAGGGCATGGCGAAGGCGATGCTCGTCAACAACCGCCTCACCCTCCGTATCCACGGCCCCGGCATCGGCGAGACGAACGGCACGGTGAACGAGCAGAAGAACACCGTGGAGTGGAAGCTCAACCTGGCGGAGCTGATGGACGCGCCCGCCGAGGGCCGCGAGTTCCGCGCCGTCGTCCACGACGGCGAGCCGCTCTGGCTGTGGCCGGTGGTGCTGGGCGTGCCCCTCGCGGTGCTGCTGCTGGCCGTCACCGCCGCTCGGAAGCGGCGCGCGGCCGTCGTCAGATAACGCCCTCCCCCTGACGCGCCTGTCGCGGCAGGACGGCCACACCTGTCGCCTCACCACAGTCATTCCAAGAGCTTCGCGCTGGAACGGACCTTGCTGAAGCGAGCGTCCGGGCATGAAACGCGCGGCCTCGCTGACATGGCTGTCCTTCCTCACCGGCACGACCGTCATGGCGTCGGAGATGGCGGCATCCCGACTGGTGGCGCCCTACTTCGGCAGCAGCACACCCGTCTGGGCCGCGCTCATCTCCCTGGTGCTGGGGGGCATGGCCCTGGGGGCGCACCTGGGAGGCCGCGCGGCGGACCGGACCGAAAGCCTGAGGCCCCTGCTGAGCGCGCTCTGCCTCTGCGCGCTCACCCTGGCCCTGCTGCCCTTCCTCGCGCGGGCGCTGCTGCCCGGCGCCACGGCCGCGTTGATGGGAGGACGCCTGGCGGAGGCGCTCGGGCGCGTGGCCCTGCTCGTCCTGGTGGCGCTGCCGCCCCTGCTGGTGCTGGGCGCCGTGGGGCCCTACGTGCTGCGCGTGGGACTGGCGGGCGTGGCGTCGGCGGGCGCGCACGCGGGTCGGCTGTCGTCGGCCTCTACCCTGGGCAGCATCGCGGGGACGCTGCTGGCGGCCTTCGTCGTGCTACCCCTGCTGGGCACCGCGCGCACCATGGCGCTCTTCGCGGCGGTGCTGGGGCTCACGGCTTCGTGGCGCCTGGGGTGGCGTTGGCGGCTTCCCACGGTGGGCGTGCCCGTGGCGGCCCTCGCCCTGGGCGTCCACGCCCTCCCCCGCAGCCCCGAGGCCGTGGAGGTGGCCGAGTCTCCCTACGCCTTCATCCAGGTGCTGAAGGACGCTCGCGGCACCCGCGCGCTCGTGTTCGATGAAGGCTACGCGGTGCAGAGCATCCACAGGCCCGGCCTGCCCGTGCGCGGAGAGGTCTTCGGCCACTACCTGCTGGCCCCCGCCATGGCCCAGACAGCGCCCCAGGCGCCGCGCGTCCTGGTCCTGGGGCTGGGCGCGGGCACGAGCGCCCGGGGCCTGCGGGAGACGTACCCGGGCGCGGAGGTGGTGGGCGTGGAGCTGGACGCGGAGGTGGTGCGGCTGGGCCGTGAGCACTTCGACCTGCCCGCCGAGGTGGAAGTCCACATCGGCGACGCCCGCGCCTTCCTGACGAGCGACGCACGCCAGTACGACGTCATCCTCGTCGACGCGTTCCGCTTCCCCTACGTCCCCTTCCACCTGACGACGCGCGAGTTCGCCGCCGCGGTGGCCTCGCGCCTGAAGCCCGGGGGCGTGGCCTGCTTCAACGTGGGGCGCTACCAGCAGGAGCGCGCGGTGGTGGAGGCCCTGGGCGCCACGCTGGCCACCGTCTTCCCGGAGGTCCAGGCCGCCGACGCGCTCAACCACAGCAACACGCTGCTCTTCGCCGGAGCCCCGGGGCTCGGGGAGCGATTGGCGGCGCGCACACCGTCACTTCCCGCGTCCCTGCGCCCGCTGGCGGAGCGCGTGGCCGGAGAGCTGAAGCCGGTGCCCGCGGGCGAGCCCCTGACGGACGACAAGGCCCCGGTGGAGCTGCTCACGGACGCCATCCTCCTGCGGGCCTTCTCGAGTGGGAAGGGGCTCCCATGAGGCGCCTGCCCGCCATGCCGGAGTTCCTCGCGCCGCTGCCGCTGTGCGCGGTGGCGCTGATGGCGGTGAACGACCGCTGGCTCAAGCCCACCTTCCACAACGCCCTCACCGGCAAGCTGTCCGACGTCGCCATCTGCTTCTTCCTGCCGCTCTACGTGTCCGCGCTGCTGGCGCTGGTGACACGCTGGCCCAGGGCGCGCAGGGTGGCCGTGGGCGCGGGCTTCACCGTGTGCCTCTTCACCGCGCTCAAGGTGTCCCAGCCCGCCGCGGACCTCTTCTGCGCGCTGCTGCGCCCCCTGGGCGCGCCGCTCGGCCTCTCGCGCTTCCAGGCCTGGGCCGACCCCACCGACCTCGTCACGCTGCCGCTCGTCTGGGCCGCGGTGCACTACAGCCGCGCCACCTCCCGCCAGCAGCCATCCACCCCCGCCTCAACCCCCACTGGAGTCACCGCGTGAAAGCCCTGCTGATGAACCTCGCGACCGCGGCCGTGCTCGTCATGACCGCCCTGCTGCTCGTCGCGGACTCGGCCAAGGAATGCTCCCACTCGGCCCAGGACGTCACCTTCGACGTGGGCCACAACACCTGCGGGCTGCCGGGCATCCTCCGGGTGAGCACGGCCGAGGCCCAGTGCGTCCTCGACGTGGAGGTGGACGAGCGGACGGGCCTCCCAGCGGCTGGAGACGTCTACGGAGGCGCCGTGGACCTCCGGCAAGGCAACAACTGGTACCTGGCGGATACGAACGTCTTCATCACCCTGAGCGCGGACGGGGGCACCCTGCCCACGGACGCGGGCAGCGGAAGGAGCGTCGAGGTCAACCGCACCTGCGAGGTGCTGCCCGAGGGCGAGGTCCTCCGGCTGAGGTGCACCGCGCGCAAGGCGGACCTCGCCAACGAGCAGGTGCATGCCTGCGAGGCCATCCTCACGCCCCGCTGAGGCCCCCGGCGGCCAGCACGCCCACGACGCCGCCGCCCAGCACCAGCCACGCGGAGTTGACGCGATAGCGGATGAGCAGCACGGCGGCCACCGCCGCCAGCGCCACCGGCAGCGGGCTCACCAGCACGGCCCGCCCCAGCTGCCAGGTCACCACCGCCATCAGCGCGAGCGACGCCACGTTGACGCCGTCCAGGAACGCGCCGGCCATCCACGAGCGGCGCAGCCGAGGCACCAGGGGGCCGCTCAGCGCCACGAAGACGAACGCGGGCAGGAAGATGCCCGCCGTGGCCACCACCGCGCCCGAGGCCCCGCCCACCACGTAGCCGATGAAGGTGGCCGTGGTGAACACCGGCCCCGGCGTCACCTGTCCCACCGCCACCGCGTCCAGCAGCTGCGCCTCGGTGAGCCAGCCGTTGCGCTCCACCAGCCCCGAGCGGAGGAAGGCCAGCAGCACGTAGCCGCTGCCGTACAGCACCGAGCCCACCTTGAGGAAGAAGAGGAAAAGACCGTGCAAGGTGAAGGGCACGGCGGAGGCGGCCGCCCCCATGGGCAGCAGCGGCCAGAGCGGCGCGACGCCCGCGAGAGGCGCCTCCGGCCTGCGTCGCCCCACCGCGCGCCATGCGAGCACGAGGAGGCCCGACAGCAGCAGCAGGAGCAGCTCGTTCACGCCCAGGAAGGCCGCGATGACGGCCGCCAGTCCCACGCCGGCGGCCAGCGGTGTGCGCACCACCGTCCGCAGCAGTCCCCAGAGCGCCTGGGCCACCACGGCGATGATGACGGCCTTCACGCCGTGCAGCACCGCGTCCACCTTCGGCAGCGTGCCGAAGCGCGTGTATGCCCAGGCGATGGCGGCGACCATGAAGAAGGCGGGCAGGATGAAGCACGCACCCGCCACCAGCAGGCCAGGCCAGCCCGCGCGCCGGTGACCGATGTGGATGGCGAGCTCGGTGGAGTTGGGCCCCGGAATCAGGTTCGTGGCGCCGAGCAGGTCCACGAACTCCTCGCGGGACAACCAGCGGCGGCGGCGCACCACCTCGTCCTCCATCATCGCGATGTGCGCCGCCGGCCCTCCGAAGGCGACCGTCCCCAGCCGGAGGAACAGCACCGCCAGCTCACGCAGCGCGGCGGCGCGGTCCCCCGGCGATGCGGAAGGCGCGGAGAGCTCGCTTCGCGGAGGCGGGGCAGGGTTCATGGGCGTCAGCGGCCCCCTACTGCGCTGGCGCGGTTCACCGGCGAGGTCAGCGCCGAAAGGTCGCCGCGCGGAAGCGGGGCTGCTCGCCTGGGCACCGCGCCTCCCCAAGCGCGCCGGCACGGCACGCCCGAACTGGCATGGAGGACGACAGGTCGCCGCACGGAAGCCAGGGAGCGTGAATGCGCGTTGAGCGTCCCGCGGCGCGCGGGCGTGGCCCACCAGAGCCAGGCCGCCACCACCTGGTCACCGGGCAGCGCCCATGCGCGCCGACCGGCGCACGGTCCAGACGGCGGCCGCGCCCGGACAGGCACGTCCGCCCCAGGAGGCTCAGGCGGGAACCGCATCCGGCTGTCGGTCGGGGTGGGCTGCCTGGAAGGCCGGCAACGCCTGGCACTCGGACTCGATGCGCAGCAGCGTGGGGTACGGCGCCAGGTCCACGCCGAAGCGGCGCGCCCCGTAGAGCTGCGGCACCAGGCACACGTCCGCGAGCGACACCGTGTCCCCCACGCAGAAGCGCCCGGCGGTGAGCTGCACCGCCGCCTCGAGCGCCTCCAGGCCCCGCGCGTTCCAGTAGGCCGACCACGCCTTGTCGTCCGCGTGCAGCTCCTGCTTCACACGCTGCATCACGGACAGGTTCTGCAGGGGCTGGATGCCGGAGTTCACCATCTCCGCCAGCATCCGTGACCGGGCGCGCAGGTACGCGTCCGCGGGCAGCAGCGCGGGCGCCGGGAAGCGCTCCTCCAGGTACTCCAGCACTGGCAGCGACTGGGAGAGGCGGCGCGCCGTGCCGTCCGCCTCCGTCCACTCCAGCGTGGGCAGCGTGCGCATGGGATTGACCGCCCGGTACGCGGCGCCGTTCTGCTCCCCGCCATCCTTCACCAGGTGCACCGGGACGTAGTCGAACTTCAGCCCCTTCAGGTGCAGGCCGATGCGCACCCGCCACGACGCCGAGGAGCGCCAGTAGCTGTAGAGCCGAAGGCCCGTCATGGCCCCTTCACCACCTTCTGGGAGATGCGGCCGAACACGCTGCGGCCCTCGGCATCCAGCATCTCGATGTCGATGGTGTCGCCCGGCTTCATGAACGGCGTCTTGGGCGCGCCCTGCTCAATCGTCTCAATCATGCGGCGCTCGGCCAGGCAGGAGATGCCCCGCTCGCGGTCCGCGTTGGACACCGTGCCGCTGCCCAGGATGGTGCCCGCCGTGAAGCTGCGCGTCTTGCTGATGTGCTGGATGAGGTCGAAGAAGGAGAAGTGCATCTCCGGGCCCGCATCCGTGTCGCCCACCTGCTGCCCGTTGAGCACCGAGCGCAGCCGCAGGTGGATGCGCCCGTCGTGCCACGCCGCGCCCAGCTCGTCCGGCGTCACGGCGAAGGGGCTGAAGGCCGTGGCCGGCTTGCTCTGGAAGAAGCCGAAGCCCTTGGCGAGCTCGTTGGGGATGAGGTTGCGCAACGACACGTCGTTGGCCAGCATCAGCAGCTTGACGTGACGCGCCGCATCCGCCGCCTTCGTGCCCTGCGGCGTGTCGCCGAGGATGGCGCAGACCTCGCCCTCAAAGTCCAGGCCCCAGGCCTCGTCGGCCAGCGGGATGTCCGCGGTGGGCGCCAGGAAGTCACCGGAGCCGCCCTGGTACACCAGCGGGTCCGTCTTCAACGTCTCCGGAGGCTCGGCGCCGCGCGCCTTGCGCACCAGGATGACGTGGTTGAGGTACGCGCTGCCGTCCACCCACTCGTACGCGCGCGGCAGCGGCGCCAGCAGCGCGCTGATATCCAGCGGCCGGCTCTGCACCGTGCCCGCTTCCAGTTGGGCGTCCAGCGCGCGCAGTTGAGGCTCCTTCGCCTCCCAGTCGTCCAGCGCGGCTTGCAGCGTGAGCGCCACGTTGGTGGCCAGCGCATAGGCTGAGTTGTCCCGCTTGACGACGATGAGGCGGCCGTCACGCGTTCCGTCCTTGAGCGTCGCGAGCTTCAATGCCGGGCTCCCTGGCGGCCTCTGAGGAAAACGGCCGGGCCGCCTCGTGTGTCAGGGCTTTTCCGCCGGGGCTCCAGGGGTGTCAAGCAAGACGGACACGCGACACCGGAGAAATGCGAACGGCCGACACGTCACGCACATGCCCTCACGCGCCGACGCGCACCGACGCCACAACGAGGGGTGCCCGCTGCGAGAAGTGGCGCTTCAAGCACGCCGCCGCGGCGCCGGCTCGCCCGCAAAAGGAAACGCACGGGCGGAACCGGCCGCCCGTGCGCTCCCTGCTTCCTTCACTCACGACCGGAGCGGATTCACGGCCTCCGGGCAATGCCAGTACGTGTACTCGCAGATCTCCCGCTCGGCGTCGCAGGGCACCTGGATGATGGAGATGGCCTCGCAGGGGTGGCGGGGCGTCTTGCTGTCGCCTCCGCCCCTCGTGCGGCCTTCGTCGGGGACCTCCTGCGCCGAGGATGGCGGCGCCACCACGGCATGGTTGCCTGGAACGGCCGCGCTCCGGGCGGGGCCTCGGCCCTTGCGAGAAGTCCCGCGCGAGTCCGGGCGCGACTCCTGCGTTGGAACCACCGGCGGCGCCGACTCCACCGGCAGCAGCCCCGGAGCGGCGCCCAGCACCGCACCCAGGACGTACGACATCGTGTTCATGAATCCCCCTCGCCGGCTGCCACCGCCAGCGCACCCCTTCGGCGCGCCGGTACCGGAGCAGCGGCAGGGACGTCAGTACCAGGTGGGTCTGACATTCCCGGCCCTTCGGGACAGGGCCGAAGACAGGTGCCGTCGGCGGTGCATCCTGCCCCCCGCTCTAGACGTGTCACCCATGGCGGCTAGGATGGCGCGCCCCGCCCGGAGCCTGTCACCGTCATGCCATTCCAGATCACCGTTCACTCGCAGGACCGCATCCTCGAGGTCGTCTATCCCCCGCAGGTCACCACCGCGGACCTGACCGAGTACCTGGCCGACGTGAAGAAGGCCATCACCGACCTCGCCGGTGAATGGTCCGCCCTGGTGGATCAGTCCCAGCTGCGGGTGATGCCCAGTGACGTGGTGACGGCCATGGCCAGCCTCAACGCCTACGCCCAGCTCCACGGCATGAAGCGCTCGGCCCGGGTCGTCAGTGACGCGCCCTCCGGCCTCCAGGCCTGGCGCATGACGAAGCGGGCCATGCTGAGCATCCCCACCCGCACCTTCGAGACCCGGGCGGACGCCCTCCAGTGGCTGCGAAACCCCGACGCGGATTGAGGCGCGCCAGGTCTGTCCGCCAGCAGACAGCAGGAACGCCTTTTTTCACCTATATTGCGGCGGCCCGCCCCTGAAGGGGGTGGGCCTCACATCTCCCGTAGGAGTGGTCGTCTCATGCGTATCCCCCGGACCGGCGCCCGCAGGAAGCTGCTCGGCGCGCTGTTGTGCACCCTCTCCGCCACGGCCTGCGGGCCGGAAATGGCGTCCGACTCCGCTGGAGGCGGCGGCACCACGGAGCAGCCGGTCGTCTATGGCAACGACGACCGCATGGACGTGTACGAGCACCCCGACGCCATCCTGCGGCAGTACGCCATGCAGGCCAGCGCGGTCATGATCGACCGGTACGATATTGACGACACGGACCCCAACAACGTTGCCCTCGCCAGCCTCCCCCTAGGCGAGGCGATCGGCCTCTGCCCGGGCCAGCGTTTCTTCGATGACCCGTCGCCCGGCTGGTGCTCGGGCACGCTCATCGACGACGACCTGCTGTTGACCGCCGGCCACTGCGTGACCGGTGCCGCCGACTGCAGGGACTACAAGTGGGTCTTCAACTTCTACCGGCCCAACGCAAACGCCGTGCAGACCCTCACCACGCAGGACGTCTTCAGCTGCAAGGAGATTGTCGCGCACCACTATGGCACATCAAACGGCCGGAACCTGGACTACGCCATCATCCGCCTGGACCGTCCGGCGGCGCCGCGCTTCGCTCCCGCCCCCATCCGGGCGGGAAACAGCGCCATCCCCACCGGCACCAACGTGGCCGTCATCGGCTCGGGCAGTGGTATTCCGCTCAAGATTGACTCGGGCGGCAGCGTCCGCAACAGCCGCGCCAGTACGCTGGACTACTTCGTCGCCACCACCGACACCTTCGGCGGCAACTCCGGCTCCGCCGTCTATGACATGACGGACCGCACCATCGCCGGCATCCTGGTGCGTGGCGATGACGACTACGTCTACCAGAACAACTGCTACGTCGTGAACGAGTGCTCGGAGACCGGGTGCACCGGCGAGGCCATCACCTACGTCCGTCCGGCCATCGAGGCGTTCTGCGCCACCCACACCAGCGTCCGGCTGTGCAACTCCACGCCGCCGCCGCAGACGAACTTCACCTTCACCGCCAGCGGCACCTACAACGCCACGGTGAACACCACCCGGCACGTGGTGGAGCTCGAGGCCGGTCAGAGCCTCACCGTGGGCACCTGCGGCGTGACGGGCGCCACCGCCACCGGTGACACCTGGCTGCGCGTCAACGGCCCCAGCGGCATCGAGGTCGGCTCCAACGACGACGGGTGCGCGGAGGGCCGCGGCTCCAACCTCGCCCTCACCGCCGTGGCCGCCGGCGCCTACGAAATCATCGCGGGCTGCTATGGCACCACCAGCTGCAGCGGCACCGTGGCGTGGACCATCGGCACCAGCGCCCCGCCGGCCACCTCGGGCACGTTCAACTACAGCGCGGTCAACACCAGCAGCGCGCGGCAGAACACCACCAACGAGGACGTCACCCTGACCGCCGGCCAGCGCATCTCCTTCGGCACCTGCAACGTGGCGGGCGCCTCCGGCACCGGTGACTCGTTCATCCGCCTGTACAACGCCGCGGGCGCGCAGGTGGCGTCCAACGACGACGGCAACGGCTGCGGCTCGCTGTCGCACGCCACCTACACGGTGCCGGCGGGCGCGGGTGGCACGTACCAGATTCGCGCGGGCTGCTACGGCAACACCAGCTGCAGCGGCACGGTGGGCTGGACCATCCAGTAATCACGTTCCCCTCAGGACGTGAGCACGGCGGGGCGCGCCACTCCTTCTCGGAGGGGCCGCCCCGCTGTCGCGTCTGGCGCCCATCACCGGGTTGAAAGTCCTTCACTCGAAACGTTAATTTTCCACCATCTTGCGGCGGTCTCCGGAGTGCATGCGGTGCTGAGGATTCGGCCCGAGCAGATGGCGTCCCTCGACACCTCGGCGCGCGGCGTCTACGTGTCCAGCGTCACGCGCTTCCTGCGCGCGCAGCTGCCCGGCGAGTGCGCGGGCCTGGGCGAGCCCGAGCTGCGCGCGCGGGCCGAGCGCGGAATCACGGCGGCGAGCGCCCATGGCATCACCGCGCGCTGGGACGTGGCCCGCTTCATCGCCTGCCAGCTCTGCCTGGGCGAGCACTTCGACACAGACCCCGCGCATCCCTGGCCCCGGGCCGTGCTCGCACGGCCGGACCTGCCCCCTTCCCGGAAGATGGACTGGATTGAGCGCCACTACCTGCGGCCGTTCCGCAGGCGTGCCCCCGCCGCGCCCTGAGGCCGCGGGCAAGCTCCGACACGACTCCCGATGCCCTACCTCCCCCTGCGCTGCGACTGGACGCACTTCGCCCCTTCCCAGGAGACGCTCGCCGTCACCTACGACCCGCCCGACGAGGGCAGGCTCGTCTCCGTGCGGCTGGAGGTGCGCGACTACGCGAACACCCTCGTGTACCAATCGGATGCGCTCGACTGCCGGGACGGTCCGGCGGACGTCACCTGGACGGGCGCGCTGAACGTGGGCAATGACGCCCGCCACGAGCCCTTCGCCACGCCCTTGCGCGCGCCGTACACGCTCCAGGTCGACGCCGTCATCGAAGCGGACGAACGCGACGGCCTCCGCCAGCCCGAGGACCTGCCCAACACCGAGCTGGACAGCGTGATGCCTTGCGAGGCCCGCAACGAGGAGCCCCTTGCGGAGGGGCGCGTCCCGCCGCCACCGCCCTCCACCACCGCGCGGGTCGACGTCCTCTACCATTCGGTGGAGGTCGTCCGCGGGCCCTGGCTCGCCACCGGCGAGGCGTTCGACCGCGGCACGGCCGCCAGCATCTGCCACAAGCTCAACCAGCTCGGCTATTACGCCGGGCCGCCGGCGCGGGTGGCGGTCCACACGGACCTGCTCGACAAGGCCAAGGAGCGCTTCCTGCGCAACCACGGTGACCTGCGCCGCGCCGTCGAGGCCCCCACGGACGACCAGTTCGAGGACGCGCTGGACGGCGCGCTGGCGGACGCCCATGGCGCGCGCCCGACGCTGGCGGATGCCCAGAGCCACCCCATCCCGGAAGGCACGGCCCTCCCCATGGGAGCCGGAGACCCGCTGCGCGTCTACGTGGAGGCCGTCGGCTTCGACGAGGACCTCGCCAACCAGACCGACGAGTTCATGCGGCAGATCCCTCCCAACCGGAACAACGGGGCCATCGACTGGGGCGCGCTGCACAACAAGACGACCAGCGAGGCCGGCAAGCTCAACCGCCCGCTCGTGCCGCTCGAGGCCGTCATCTACCTCAAGGGTCATGACGGGAGCCGGGTCGCCGCCCCCCGGGCCGTGGGCGCGGTGCGGGTGGACTGGTCCGCTGCCGAGCCTGGCGAGGACGTGTCCCACCTGCCCCTGGATGACCGCCTGCACTGCGGGACGCGGGCCTATATCAACCGCGTCCTCCACAGCGACTTCGTCGACCTCACGCACGACGGCAACACGAACTGCCCCGAGGCCTACGGCGGCATCCGCACCCGGGTGGACAACTTCCGCAACCCCTTCTGGCGGGAGCCCCAGCCCTACGCCCCCCATGCCGCGCCCACGGAGGACGCCGGGAGGAAGGTGCTCTGGGTGCCGGCCTTCACGGATGGCGACGCGCATCCGAGCCGCGTGGGACGCGCGGGCATCTACTTCCAGCCCTCCCTGATTGCGGGCGACCGCTACCGGGTGCGCGCGCGGCTCAGCTACGCGGGCCGCGACAACGCCCTCGCGCTCGAGGCAGCCAATCCCGTCTGCCAGTACGAGACGCGCCCCATCGTCGTCTGGCGGCGGGTGGAGGTCTTCGGCATCGTGGGCTGGCCCCTGCGCGACCATGGCCACCTGCCGCAGCAGTGCCGGGCCCGCTATGCGGAGGCCTACCTGGAGGTCGACTTCTCCCGCACGCGGTACCGGCGCATCTCCGAGGTCATCGACGACGCCGACTACGCGAGCTGGTTCAACCACATCCGGACGAACATCAAGCCCTCCGTCGCCAGCGTCGTCGGCCTGCTGGACACCACGCAGGTGCACGACGACAGCCCCGTCGTGCGCCTCGCCCCCGACGCGGAGCTCACGTCCGACCAGAAGAACGACATCTGGACGTTCGTCAGCGACATGTTCAACGAGCTGGTGAGCACGCCGGACGTCCCCAGCGCTGGCGGATTCCTGCTCTCACGCATCTCCGACAAGCTCCGCACCGGACATGCCCCCTGCGGCGGCATCGTCATGCTCGAGTACAGGCTATCGGACGACATCCGGGAGGCGCTCAGGACCTCGGACGTGGGAGAGATTCCCACGACCTCCAACGGCAACGGCGACCTGATGGGCATCATCGACCAGAGCGTGAACGCGAACGCCGACTACGTCTTCACCCACGAGGTCGGCCACTGCTTCTGGCTGACGCACCATGAGGCCTCCTCGGGCGTGGTGCGCGAGCACCACGATGCGTTCGACCACAACTGCATGATGAGCTACCCCGACTGGGACGGGGTCCGGCCCCAGTATCCGCACCAGGCGCCTGACCGCTACGACCCGCACTTCTGCGGCAAGTGCAACCTCAAGCTGCGCGGCTGGAACATCACCCACGACGACATCCTGGCGCTCGACGCGCCCGCCGCTCCCGACGCGCTCACCACCCTCTTCTATTACGACCGCGCCGACCCCGGGCTGCAGTGGGACGTCGAGCTGGGACACGTGCGAGACGCCTTCACCCGCGTCTCGCGCGGCCCGTTCCGCGAGCGCTACTTCGACCGGAACGCGGACTTCAACACCTGGATACAGGACCTGGGTGACTGTGACGTCTATCACCATGTCACCCACGGGAACGTCCGCTGCTCGAGGCACGGGTCGCGGCTCGCGTCCATGGACATGGCCATCCCGCGCTACCCGACGTGGTGCCGGAATGATGAGGCCAAGGTCGAGCGGCTCGAAGCCGAGGAGCGGCAGCTCTGCGTGGACACGGGCTTCGACCCCAACGCGCTCACGGCGTGGGCGAAGAAATCCCTCATCACGCCGGAGACGTACTGGCATGACCTGAGCAGCGTCATCCAGTGGACCGTGAATGGCGACGACTCCAGCCAGGACGTCGAGTTCACCTACGAGCAGCTTCAGCGGGCCTTCAAGCAGGGCCGCAGGCCCCCTCGCCTGCTCGCCTTCTTCAGCTCGTGCCTGCTTGGCTGGGAGAAGCGCTTCGCCAGGCTCTTCATCGACAAGGGCACGCCCTACGTCATCGCCTTCCGCAGTCGCTACCAGACGTCGCAGGCGCTGCCGTTCAGCCAGGAGTTCTACCGAATCCTGTCGCTCGGTCAGTTCGCCCCCAACGTCGTCAGCAACGCGTTTCTATCCGCCGCCCTGGAGTACCCCCACGCGGAGCCGTGCCTGTTCACATCGGACGGCATCATCCGCTGCACCGCGGAGACCCGGTCGGGACGGGCCGCGGCGGTGCACGAGCTCCAGTGGAAGGACAAGGCCTTCGACGAGCCGCGCTTCCCGGCCCCGTGACGCACGGTCGGGGGGCCGTGCCGCCGCTCCCCGAGGTGCTGCTGCCGGGTGGCGGACGCCCCGGCATGCGGCGCCATCCCGCCCTTGACAGCCTCGGAGCCGAGGTCTAACGCAAGGCGCCATGAGCACTCCCCAGTTCCCGCCCTCTCCGACGCGCGCCATCAGCAACGAAGGCCCCTTCCGAGCCCTGCTGCTGGAGAACATCCACCCGTCCGCGGGGGAGATGCTGGCCGCCGAGGGCTTCCAGGTGGAGCGCCTCTCCTCCGCCCTCAAGCCGGAGGAGCTGGCCGAGCGGCTGAAGGGCGTGCACCTGCTGGGCATCCGCAGCAAGACGACGGTGCCGCTCGCCGCGCTGGAGCACGCGGAGAACCTGCTCGCCATTGGCGCCTTCTGCATCGGCACCAACCAGGTGGACCTGACGTCCGCCAACACGCACGGCATCCCCGTGTTCAACGCGCCCTTCAGCAACACGCGCAGCGTGGCGGAGATGGTGATTGCGGAAATCATCGTCCTGACGCGGCAGCTCTTCGACCGCAGCCGCGAGGTCCACGCGGGCCAGTGGCGCAAGGTGGCCACCGGCAGCCATGAGGTGCGCGGCAAGACGCTGGGCATCATCGGCTATGGCCACATCGGCTCGCAGCTGGGCGTGCTCGCCGAGGCGCTGGGCATGCGCGTCCTCTACTACGACGTGATGACCAAGCTGCCGCTCGGCAATGCGCAGCCCTCCGTCACCATGGAGGAGCTGCTCGGGGCGTCCGACTTCGTCACCCTGCACGTGCCCGCGCTGCCTTCCACGCACATGATGATGGGCGCCGAGCAGATTGCGCAGATGAAGAAGGGCGCCTGCCTCATCAACGCCAGCCGCGGCACGGTGGTGGACATCGACGCGCTGGCGCGGGCGCTCCAGTCCAAGCACCTGGGTGGCGCCGCGGTGGACGTCTACCCGGAGGAGCCGGAGAGCAACTCGGACGGCTTCGTCACCGCGCTCCAGGGGCTGCCCAACGTGGTCCTCACGCCGCACATCGGCGGCTCCACCGAGGAGGCCCAGGCCTCCATCGGCAAGGAGGTGGCCACCAGCCTGCTGAAGTACTTCAAGGCGGGCGCCAGCACGGGCGCGGTCAACTTCCCGCACATCGAGGCGCCGCTCATCCCGGGCACGCACCGCATCCTCAACGTGCACCGGAACACCCCGGGCGTGCTGCGCGACATCAACCGCATCGTCTCCGACCTCAACGCCAACATCCACGCCCAGGTGCTCAGCACGGACGCCAACATCGGCTACCTGCTGATGGACCTGGACCAGGACGTGTCCGCGCAGGTGTGCGAGGCCATCGCCGGGCTGGAGACGGACATCAAGACGCGCATCCTGTCCTGACGTCCGGCGCCCTCAGGCATCCAGCACCTTGCCCGGGTTGAGGATGCCCTGGGGGTCCAGCGCGCGCTTGAGGGTGCGCAGCAGGGCCAGCTCCGCCGGCGCGCGCGAGTAGCCCAGGTAGTCCTTCTTCAACAGGCCGATGCCGTGCTCGGCGGAGATGCTCCCGCCGTGCTTCTGCACCAGCGCGAACATGGTGGGGTCCGCCTGCTTCGTGTGGGCCAGGAACTCCGCCTTGTCCATGGCGTCCGGCTTCATCACGTTGACGTGCAGGTTGCCGTCGCCGATGTGGCCGAAGAGGCAGATTTCCCAGCCGGGATAGCGCGCGCTGAACACCGCCTCCAGCTCCGCGCAGAAGGCCTCCAGTCCCGCCACGGGCAGGGAGATGTCATTCTTGTGCGGCAGGCCGGTGGCGGAGAGGCTCTCGCTGATGCCCTCGCGCAGGGCCCACAGCTCCGCCGCCTGCGCCGCGCCCTGGGCCTGGACGCCGTCCGTCACCAGCTCGCGCTCGAACAGCGAGCCCAGCCAGCCCTCCACCGCCGCGGCGTCCTTCGCCTCCGCCTCCAGCAGCACGTAGCAGCCGCTGGGCGTCTCGAAGGGCGGGCGCAGCTTGCGGTGGCGCTGCAGCCGGTCCATGCACTTGTCGGTGAAGAACTCGTAGGCGGAAATGGTGAAGGCGGGCTGCCGGCGCGCGTCGCGGAACAGGCGCAGCACCGCGGCCACGTCCGGCACGGCGAAGAGGAACACGTCCTGCCGGCCGGGGAGCTGGGTGAGCTTGAGGGTGGCCTCGGTGATGACGCCCAGGGTGCCCTCGCTGCCGATGAAGAGCTGGCGCAGGTCCGTGCCGGTGTTGTTCTTCTCCAGCGCGCCGTTGAGCTCCAGCACCTCGCCCTGGGCGGTGACGACCTGGAGCCCCAGCACCCACTGCCGCGTGAGGCCGTAGCGGATGACCTTCACCCCGCCCGCGTTGGTGGCGATGTTGCCACCCACCGTGCTGGAGCCCTTGGACGCGAAGTCCACCGGCCAGGTGAGGCCGTGCTCCGCGCAGTGGTGATGGACGGCCTCCGTCACCGCGCCCGCCTGCACGCGCACCGTGTTGCCGAGCAGGTCCACCGGGCCCATGCGCGTCATGCGCTGGAGCGACAGCACCACCTCTCCCCGGGCCGCCACCGCGCCACCCGCCAGGCCCGTGCGGCCACCGGAGGGCACCACGGCGACGCGGTGCTGGTGACACAGGGCCAGCAGCCGGGCGACCTCGTCCGTCGTCCGGGGAAGCGCGATGGCGGCGGGGGCGGGCGTGTAGACGCGCGTCCAGTCGCGGCCGTACTCCTGGAGCTCCGCTGGCTCCCGGGTGAGGAAGTCGGCGGGGAAGCCCTCGGTGATGGCCTGGAGGAAGTCGGCGGGGAGCGCTGCGGTGGACATGCCTGTAGGCGTATTGCAGCCGCCCCGCCGTGACAAGGTGCAGCATGGGGCGGCCGTTGGGCGGTGGCATTGGCCCCGGGCCGCGCCGGATCCGCCAAGGAATCAGGGGGAGGACGTATAGGGCGTGGGCACATGGCGGAATCCGCCCGTTTTCAGCCCCTCCGCGAGGAACCCCTCATGCCGAAGTCCCTGTCCCGGTGCGTCCTGGCCCTTCCCCTCTTCGCGGCGCTGTTCGCCGCGCCCGCCGCGATGGCGGAGGATGCCCCCATCGGCAGGTCCTATGTCTTCACGACCGTGGACGACTACAGCATCAGGCTCGATGGCGTCATCAATGTCACGGGTGTGCTCCACGGCGAGGAGGAACCCCGGACCGTGACCTTCAAGGTCATCCTATCGCATGGCGTTGAGGCGAATTTTCAGACGTTGGGTGGCCGCTGCGACCGGATGGCGCTGCTCGCCATGACGAAGCCTGGCGCGTACCTGTTCACCATGTCAGTGGAAACGCATCCGAGCAATTATCGCCAGTTCGCCTGCAAGCTGACCCGCGTCCCCTAGCCCCCCACGCGGATGGCACGAACGACGCCCATGGGGACGAATCGACGAACGTGGCTGGCGTTGGCGCTGACCGTGGCGGGCCTCCTCGCGGGGTGCTCATCGGGCGCAGGCCCCACGGATGAGGACGCTGACGGGGATGGGGTCGCGGACGCAGCGGACTGCGCGCCCGATGACGCGAGCCAGTGGCGACTCCTGGAAGGCTACGCGGACGAGGATGACGACGGCGTGGGCGCTGG
Organism: Pseudomyxococcus flavus; assembly: GCF_050038885.1. NCBI lineage: Bacteria > Pseudomonadati > Myxococcota > Myxococcia > Myxococcales > Myxococcaceae > Pseudomyxococcus > Pseudomyxococcus flavus. The sequence goes on from NZ_CP143624.1 coordinate 2,019,786, forward strand.
CGCGAAGCGCGAGGTCTGCGCTGGCGAACAGCTCCCGGCGGGCTGGAGCCCGCAGAGCGGCGACTGCGCTCCCGACGACGCAGCCCGTTGGCGTGAGCAGGCGGGGCTCTACCTTGACCAGGACGGGGACGGAGCGACCACGGAAGGCCCGGTGACGGCCTGCGTGGGAGACACGCTCGAGGGCTACCGCGAACAACCGGGCGCGCCTGACTGCGATGACACCGACGCCCGCTTCGCGGCCTCCATACAGGTCTGGCCTGATGGGGACTTCGACGGCATCGGCAGCGGCGAGCCCATCTCCCACTGCGAGGGCAAGGACCTGCCCCGGGGCTACGCGGCGGTCGACGGAGACTGCGCGCCGGAGGACCGCGCTCGCTCGACATGGCGCGACTACACCCACCGGGACGCGGACGGAGACGGCTTCACCGTGCCCGAGGAAGGCCGGGTCTGCTCCGGTCTGACACTGCCCGCCGGCCATTCCCTGGAGGCGCGCGGCCTGGACTGCGACGACACGAACGCCGCGCAGTGGAGGGAGCGCACCGTCTACGTGGACGTGGACGGAGACGGCTTCGGCAGTGGCGCCCCCGTCACACGGTGCGCCGGCCACACGGCGCCTCCCGGCTACGCGCTGGACCGCGAGGACTGCGCCCCCGAGGACGACACGCGGTGGCAGTGGCGCTCGTATGCCCACCGGGACGCGGACGGAGACGGCGACACGGTTCCCGAGCAGGGCGTGACCTGCAGCGGCGCGGAGCTCCCTCAGGGCTATGCGCAGTGGCCCACCGGCAATGACTGCGACGACCGCGATGCCACCGTCATGGTGAGCTGGCTCGTGTACCCGGACACCGATGGTGATGGCTTCGGTACGGGCACGCGGCAGACCTTCTGCGCGGGCCGCCAGATGCCCACGGGCTACTCGGCGGTGAACAGCGACTGCGACGACGCGAACGCCACCGCCTGGCGCTTCCTGGCCTATTCGCACCGGGACGCGGACGGAGACGGCTTCACCGCCCCAGCGACGGGAACGGTGTGCTCGGGCCAGACGCTGCCCTCCGGCTACGGCACGGCGCCGCGCGGGAGCGACTGCGACGATGCGGACCCGGCCCGGCACACCACCGTCCAGGCCTGGGCGGACACGGACGGAGACGGCGTGGGCGCGGGAGACGCCGTGGCGCTGTGCACGAATGGCACGGTGCCCGCCCCCTGGTCCGCGCTGAGCACGGACTGCGCGGAAGAGGACCCGACGCGCTGGCGGGGGATGTCCTACTTCCACGTCGACCGGGACGAGGACGGCCACACGCGGCCCGAAAGCGGCTCGGTATGCACGGGCACCACCCTGCCCGAGCCCTACTTCACCCAGGCCACGGGCAACGACTGCGATGACGCGGACGCTTCGCTCTACCGCTGGGCCGTGCTGTACCCGGACGCGGATGGTGATGGCGTGGGCACGTCCCCGCGCGAGAGCTCCTGCATCGGCGCACAGGCGCCCTTGGGCTTCTCGTTCAAGGGCTACGACGTGGACGACTCGGATGCCTCCATCCAGGAAGACGCCGAGGACGACCTGCTGGTGGACCTCATCCTCCAGTAGCCCGCGGGCCTGGGCGACACGAGTCACTGGCGACCCACTCGACTCAACACGCTCCGGGTGGCAACAGCAACGTGAAGAACGAGCTCTCCGATGCGCCCCGAGGCCGCTCTCGGAACCCTCCTCGGGGCGCCGCCAGCACACCCCTGTCGTTCGCACACCCCACCTCCTTCCGAGCGGAACCTCACATGCGACTCGCTAGCCCCGCGTGGCTCTGGGCCCTCCTCCTCGCCCTGTCGGCCTGTTCCTCCTCGAGTACGTCGTCCCCCGGGGATGGTGGCACCCCATCCCCCGATTCGGGCACCGAGCCCGGGCGCATCTTGGGGCAGGCCGTTCTCGAAGGGGCCTCGTCCCACGACGGCATCTCCGTCTCGCTCCAGGGCAGCGGGATGAGCGCCACGACGGATGCGGAGGGCCGCTTCACCCTGGAGAACGTCGCCCCGGGCACCCACACGCTGGTGGCTCGCAAGTCGGGCTACGGCGAGGCCCGCCAGTCCGTGACCGTGCAGTCGGGTGGAACGGCCTCCGTGCGGCTCGACCTCCCCCGAGGGCGAGGCGGCATGCTGGGCACCGTCCAGGTGGAGGGCCTCCTGGACGCCTCGGGCGTCACCGTCACCCTGGTGGAGACGGGCGCCAGCACGACGACGGACGCGCTGGGACACTTCACCTTCACCGACCTGTCCCCGGGCATCTACACCGTGAGGCTCCAGAAGACGGACTACCTCACGACCGAGCAGACGGTGGACGTGCGGGTCGGCGGAGCCACCCTGGTCACCATCCACCTGCCGCGTGAGCGGGGCAGCGTGGCCGGTGTCATCCAGCTGGACGTCGCCGCCCCCCATGCCGCCACGGTCGTCACCCTGGTGGAGGCGAACGTCACCACGACGACGGATGTCGACGGCCGCTTCGTCTTCGAGAACGTGATGACGGGCACGTACACCGTGCAGGCGCGCCGGGACCACTACGCGGAGGCGCAGCAGTCCGTCGAGGTGCGCGCGAACCAGCAGAGCCAGGTCACCCTGACGCTGGCGCGCCTGCGCGGAGACGTGGTCGGCACCGTCGCGCTCTCGGATGGAGCCAGTCCCTCGGGCGTCCGCATCAGCGTGACGGAGACGGGCGCCACCGCGGTCACGAATGCGCAGGGCGCGTTCTCCATCACCGGCGTTCCCACGGGGACGTACGCCTTGACGGCCCAGAAGGACGGCTATGCGACGGGACAGTCTTCCGTCACGGTGCGCGCGGGCGTGGAGACGTCCGTTTCCATGACGCTGACCCGGGCGCAAGGCAGCGTGACGGGCACGGCCCTGCTCGAGGGCGCGAGCAACCACGCGGGCATCACCGTCACGCTTGCGGGCACGGGGGCCTCCACGACCACGGACGCCCAGGGCCGCTTCACCCTCAGCAACGTTTCCTCCGGCACGCACACGGTGGAAGCCCGGATGAGCGGCTACGCCGTGGCGCGGCAGTCCATCGAGGTGCGAGCGAACCAGTCGACCACCGTCTCGCTCTCGCTGACGCGCGAGCGTGGGAGCGTGGCCGGCGTGCTCCAGCTCGCCGACGGGAGCACGCCGGTGGACATCACCGTCACCCTGGTGGGGACGGCCTTCAGCACGCGCACGAATGCCGCGGGCCAGTTCTCCCTCAGCGGCGTGCCCACGGGCGCATACACCCTGGAGGCCCGGAAGGAGCGCTTCGCCGCGACCCAGCACGCCGTGCAGGTGCGCGCGGGCGAGCAGACGCAGGTCAACCTCACGCTGGCCATCGCGCGGGGACACATCGCCGGCGTGGTCATGCTGGAGGGCGGAACCACCACGTCGGGCATCTCCGTGGCGCTGGTTGACGGCGATATGACGCTGACGGATGCCCAGGGGCGCTTCGCCTTCAATGACCTCCCCACGGGGACCTATACCCTCACGGCCTGGTGGACGGGCCACGGCGTGGAAGAGCGGACCGTGGAGGTCCGGTATCAGGAGACCACGACGCTCTCCATCACGCTGCCGCGCCTGCTCGGCGAGGTGACGGGCACCCTCCAGCTCGAAGGCGAGAGCAACCACGCGGGCATCTCCGTGTCGCTCGACGGCCATGACGCCACGGCGACGACGGACGCCCAGGGCCGCTTCGTCCTCCAGGGCGTGCCCGAGGGGCCGCACCTCCTGTCCGCCTGGAAGGCCCACTACGCGAAGGCGGAGGCGGCGCTGGACGTGAGCGCGGGCCAGTCCAACCCGGTCAGCCTGTCGCTGAACCGCCTCGAGGCCCCGGTGCTCACGGCGCCCGCCCTGGCGGTCCAACAAGGCTACCTGAAGCTGACGGGCGCCCACTTCGGCGAGGCGCGCGGCGACATCACGGTCTCGATTGGCGGCGTGGACGTCGACGAGTACGTCACCTGGTCGGATGCGGAGGTGGTGGTGCGCGTGCCAGGGAGCCTCTCCTCCGGCGTGCACGAGGTGGTCATGTCCCCTGACGTGGCCTGGCGGCCCGCAGCCACGGCCTCGCTCCGCGTGCTCCGGCAGCGGACCCTGGCCCATGACGCCCTCTGGGGCATGGGCGTCCGGCCCGACAACACCGTCACCGTCTGGGGCCCGTCATCGAACGACGTCACCCGGGTTCCGGCCGGGCTCGCGGACGTCGTGAGCGTCGCCGCGGGGGAGGATTTCGCCGTGACGCTGAAGGCGGATGGAAGCCTCGTCACCTGGGGCGGCTCGACCGCCCTCCCCGTGCCCGCGGACCTGTCCGACGTGGTCGACATCCACGCGAACGGCACCTATGTCCTCGCCCTCCGGAGCAACGGCACGGTGATGGCCTTCGGGACGGAGCCCTCCGCGCAGACCCGTGTCCCGGAAGGGCTCCAGGACATCGTGGGAATCGCTGCATCGAAGGATGCCGCCCTGGCGTTCAGAGCCGACGGCGCCGTCATCGCGTGGGGGGAGAGCGCCGATGGCCAGACCGCCGCGCCGGCGGACCTGACCCACTGCGCGGCCATCGCGGGCGAAGCCTCCGACCAGCGCCTGGTGCTCCGGCAGAACGGCACCGTCGCGCACTGCGGGGACGTCGCTCCCTCGTTCCTGCCGCCGTCGGGCCGGGTCCTCCGCGTTCCCGCCCGATAGTCCCCAGGTCGCGTCAGCGCTCCGTCTCCGCCACTTGAAGACGGAGCGCGCCACCCGAGCAGTGGACATGCCGCCTCTCCTGCATTTCAAGGAATACAGGTTGCACACGACACCGTGCCGGAGGAACACTCCGGTATGCTCGCACCCCAACGGAGAGACGCGGCGATGATGGCCCCGGTTCAGCTCGACGCGCCCGACATCCAGGACGTGGTGCGGGGCCTGACGCTGGGGCTGGCCTACGTGGGCACGGTGCTGGTGGTGGCCCACAACGCGCAGCCGCCCTCAGCCGACGACTGGGCGCGCTACTGCGAGCTCATCGCGCGCCATCAAGGCACGGCCACCGCGCAGCTCGTCCTGGCGGAGGGACCGGGCCCGAACGCCACCCAGCGGCAGCAGGCGCTCAACCAGGTCCCCAAGGACTACGTCATTCCTCCCACGGCCGTGTTCACCCGGTCCGCGCTGGTGCGAGGCGTGGTGTCGCTCTTCAACTGGTTCACCCCCCGGGCGATGCGCGCATTCGTCCCCGGGGACATCGCCGCCGCCGCCAGGCACCTGGGGATGAGCGAGGCCCAGGTGCAGCGGCTGGTGGACGTCGCCCAGGCGGTGCGGCCCGAGGGCCCCTAGCGGCGCACGGACTACGGCTTGATGCCCTGCCGGATGCGCAGCTCCTCGACGCCCTTGAGCGTCTTCGGCGCCGCCAACAGCAGGTCCTGGCTGATGAGCTTCCCATCCGCCGGGACGCACTTCCCGGAGACGCAAGCGGAGTACGCGGGACAGGGGGACTCGCACTGGAAGGACTCGGGGGACACCTGGCAGGTCTCCGCGCAGTAGCCGGACAGACATGACTCGTGCCGCGTGCACGGCTGCCCATCCGGGAGCTGGCACAGCTTCGTGGCGCCACACTGCGAGGGCGGCTTGCACTCGGCGTCGCTGTCGCAGCGCCCATCATCCCGGCTGCACCTGCGCTCCGCGTTGCAGAAGAAGCTGGCGCAGTCCCGGTCCTGCTCGCAGGGCTGCTCCGGCTCCAGCAGGCAGACCTGGGAGCCGAGCGCGTTGACGCACGAGAGCCGTCCCGGGCAGTCCGCCTCGGTGGCGCAGTCCTTCCCCAGCGGCACCGTGCAGCCCACCCCGGGCTCACAGAAGCCGGTGATGCACTGGGTGCCCGCGTCGCAGGGCTGTCCCTGGGAGGCCAGACACACGCTCCCGCCGTTGCGCGTCTCGCACGTCAAGCCCCTGCCACAGTGGCCGTCCGGGCACGGCGCGCCCGGGCCGGGCTCTCCCGCGCGGTGCGCGGCGAGCAGGGACGCCACCGTCCCGAGCAGGATGAAGGTCCCCACCGCCATCACCGCCCGGCTCATGGGAAACGCCTTCGCGGCGGGCGGGGTCTGCATGACGTCGAAGGCCAGGGCCGGCCCTTCCACGAAGCGCGTCTCCGGCAGGGCCGCATCCTCCACGCGCAGGTGGAAGGTGAACCGCCCCGGCGGCATTCCGGGCGGCACGCGAAGGCGGACGGTGACTCGCTGCGCGGCCTTCGAGGGGAGCTCGCGCTCCGCATCGCCCTCCAGGAAGAACCACTCACGCCGTGAGCGGGGGCCGGGGACCACCGTCAGCCGCGCGCGCACGGACGCATCCAGGACGTTGGTGACGAGGAAGACGGCCTCGCCCATCCCACTGGAGGACAGACGAGGGGCGTCCGTGATGGCGGAGACATCGAAAGCGCGAGACATCGACCTGCTCTCTTGGAGGACCGTGCGGAATCAGCGCGTCAGCAGCGCTCCCCCTCAGGCCCGGTGGTTCCCCCGTCACCCGGCCTGCCGCGGAAGGCTGTTCACTCCTTCAGTCGCCCGGGCGGCGCACCCGCGGCGGCGCCACGCCCCCCGCCAGCAGGGACTGGGCCCCTTCCCACGCGCCGTCATCCTTCCACGCGGCGGCGCCGGGCGAGGACGCACGCGGGCAGCCCGCCTGCGCCTCCCGGATGGAGGGCGGTTCGTGCGGTGGAGGCCGCCGCGCGGGCGCCGCGTAGGCGGAGAACGCCTCCGGCCCCAGGCCCCAGGCCGCGAACACGTCCGGCTCGAGCGCGTCAGGCACGCCCCGCATGGGCGGGGCCCCCCGGGGCCACGGTGAAGACTCCCGGACGTCGGTGCACGGCGCCTCCTCGGAGACGACGGGCGACAGGTGGCTCGGCGACATGTCACTCCTCCTTCAACGGCAGACGGATGAGCAGCGGCTGGGGCTCGGCGGCGAGCACCTCGGGCCCCAGCTCGAGCAACTCCCCCTTGGCCCGCACCTCCAGCCGCCCGAGCGACGCCATGGGGGGCACGCGGGGAAACCGGAAGCAGCCCCGGGCATCCGTCCGCGTGGTGAGCTTCAGCGTCGGCAGCTCCACCAGCGCGCCCGGAATCGGCACGTCACCCGGCCCGACGACACAGCCCAGCAGCGCCTCCGCGGGCGTCTGCGCCTGGGGCACGGCGGGGAAGAGCACCCGGTGGATGACGGGCGAGGCGCGCTCGCGCCGCACGGGGACGCGCAGGCGGAAGCAGGGCCGCGGCGCGGTCCTCAGCCCCGCCCAGACGGTGGTGGGCACCGGCGTGAGCTCCACCTCGAAGTCCGCCTCCTCCATCGCCGCGAAGACGAGTTCGCCCAGCAGGCGGTGCGCCCGCTCCGGAGACTCCGCCCCCGCGGTGATGAGGTAGCAGACCGAAATCTGCAGCGGCCCGCGTCCACCGCCACCGCCCCGGACCGGCAGCGCGGGCCCCAGCTCCAGCAGGTAGAGGCAGACGCCTCGCTCGAGCGATTCGCGGTCCGGCACTCCCAGGAACACCGGGACATCGCCGGCAATGCGGCCCACCCACGCCTTCAAACGTTGATCGACTTCGTCGATCATCCGGACCCCCCGTCCTGGGCCGGTCGACCCGGGCTGTCACAGCCCGGTGCTCTCCGGGCTTGCAACGTGTCACCGGCCTCCGAGTGCAGGTATTGACCGAAAGGGCGGAGGGACGTCGGACCTTCAACACCCTTCGGGAAACCCCTGACACGCGACCCAACCCGCCGGAATGCCGAGGGAAAAGAAGGCACACAACTCGCGCGCATCCGTGACGGATAATTCCACGACGCGCCTCCCCCTCGCGCACCGGGATTCCTCCACCATGGCCACGAAAGTCAGCGACAGCCCGCGTCCCCTCCCCTCGATTCCGCCGCGCACCGCCGTGGCCAGGGACACCCAGCCGCCCGAGGCCGCGAAGCCGGCCCACGCGCCCCCGGGCTGGAACGCGGACCGCTTCGAGTCCACCCGCGCGCCCCGGCCGCTCGTCTGCACCGTCCCCACGCCGCCGCCGACCGCGCCCGTGGAGCCCGCGCCGGAGCCGGAGGCCGACACGGCCGCGGTGGACTCGGACCCGATGACGCACATCGCGTACCTGTCCTCGGACGCGCTCCAGGGCCGTGACAGCCCCTCGGCGGGGCTGGATGCCGCGTCCGCGTACGTGCAGCAGCACGTGCAGAAGTACGGCCTCGTCGGCCCCAACACGAACAACCCGGACAACCCCTTCGAGCAGCGCTTCGACGTGTACTCGTTCACGGGCAGGCCCGGCGCCCGGGGCGAGGCGGGCGAGCACGCGCACGCGCCGGGAGCCTACGGGCACGCGCTGTTCGACAACGGCTTCTACCTCGACGACGCCATGCCCGCGGAGACGCTCGCGTTGCTCAACCAGAAGTACGAGCAGGCGATGAGCGCGCGCGGCCTGCCCCTGGCGCCGCCGCGCGAGGGCACGCAGCGCGGCGTGGAGGAGCTGCGCCAGCTGGCCTCCGCGTCCGGACAGGCGGTGAACACGATGGCGCTGCTGCCGGGCTCGGGGCCGAACAAGGACGAGGTCATCGTGGTGATGGCGCACCTGGACCACGACGGCGTGGACCGCCGGGGCAACGTCCTCAACGGTGCGGACGACAACGCCTCCGGCAGCGCGGTGCTGATGGCGGCGGTGCCGGAGCTGGCCGAGGCGGCGAAGCGCGGCGAGCTGGACCGCTCCGTGCTGTTCCTGTGGACGGGCGCTGAGGAGAAGGGCCTGGTGGGCTCGCAGTACTTCGTGGACCACCCGATTCCCGGCCTGGGCCTGGAGGAGATTGCCGGCGTCATCAACGTGGACATGGTGGGCCGCTGGGACGACCAGCGCCTGTCCGTGGTGGACACCGACTCGCGCGGCCAGCCCAACTACTTCCGCGAGGTGCTGGCCCAGGCGAACGCGCAGCTCGCGGACCCGTTCGACCGCATCAACCAGGACATCAACGTGTTCCGCGACCGGCAGGACGGCGCGTCCTTCGGGCGCAAGGGCGAGGACGTCCTCTTCATGTTCGAGGGCCTGTCCAACCCCAACGGTGGCGGCGACCTCATCCCCGAGTACCACCGGCCGGACGACGACATCGACCTCATCCTGCGCGACAACGGCGGCGAGAAACCGCGCCGCATCAAGGATTTGATGGTGAACGTCATCGAGCTCGCGGCCAACCGGTCCGCCGCCGAACCCTGAATTCACGGCGGCGAGGGGGACCGCCAATGTCGGATATCCGCGAGGAAGCGGCGTCTTTTCACCGTGATTCTCCACGGCGCCGCTTCTTTTTCCGCCCGGTCGCGCGAATGATGGCCACCGGGCCGGAACACGCTGGAACACGACATGACGATGGCGACATCCTCGACGAGACGACGAAGGGCATTTCCCCTGGGACGGCACGGCGCCGCACTCGCGTGTGCCCTGGGGCTCGGGGCCGCGACACCGGCCCTGGCCCAGGACGGGTCGGACACCCCTCACTTCTTTGGCCTCATGCTGGACGCGGGCGCGCCCCACGGCGTGGGCCTGTCCGCGGTGCTGCGGCCGCTGCCGTGGCTGCGTCTGCAGGCGGGCCCCACCACCAACACGCTCAGCTTCGGCCTGCGCGGCGGCCTGAGCGTCCTGCCAATGCAGACCTTCATCGCCCCGTCCTTCAACGTGGAGGCGGGGCACTACTTCGGCTCGGACTACAACGAGGTGGTGGACTGGCTGGGCGCCAGCCCGAGCCGCGGCAGCGAGAACATCCGCGACGTGACGTACAACTACGTCACCGGCAGCGTGGGCCTGGAGGTGGGCTCGGCCAGCCGCTTCAACTTCTTCCTCCACCTGGGGCTCAGCTACGTGGACCTGGGCGTGGATGACGCGAGCGCCCTGCTCCAGGACGCCACGGACGACCCGGACGTCACCGCGCGGAATCTGTCCGTGCGCGCCACCATGCCCTCCGTGAAGCTGGGCTTCATCCTCTACTTCTTCTGAGCCAGGAGCCGATGACCATGCGAAAGACCTCCATCCGCGCCCTGCTGCTCTCCAGCATCGCGCTGCTCGCCACCGGCTGCGAGTCCCTCTTCTTCATCGAGGCCGAGGCCGAGGAAGTCTGCAAGACGGAGCGCGACCTGTCCTTCCCCGCCGCGCTGCCCATCACCGTGAACGTGGAGCGGAGCATCACCTTCCCGCTGGGCGACCTCGCGGACCCGCTGCCCGATGACACCGAGGTGGAGACGGAGCTGCGGCTGCGCCTCTTCGAGGTGACGGCCGACACCGACCTGAGCGGCATCGAGCGCGCCAGCGTGTCCGTGCGCGAGCCGGGCGGCAACCAGACCCACGTCATCGGGGAGTACACGCGCACCAGCACCGCGGCCCGGCGCTCCATCCAGCTCACCAGCACCGGCCCGGTGGACCTGCTGGACCTGGCCCGGGAGCCCGAGCTCGAGTTCATCTTCGACGCCCGGGGCTCGCTGCCCTCGGAGGACTGGACGGCCTCCGTGCGCGCCTGCGCGGGCGTGAAGGCGAACGCCAACTACTTCGACCTGGTGTTCTGAGCCAGGCGCCCCTCGGGGCGCCGCCGCTACCGGTGCCCGGAAGCCGTCGCGTGCTTCCGGGCCGCCACGGGCGCGGCCACCGGCTCGGGCCGCGCGGTCGGCTGCACGTGGAGGAACTCCCGCCGCGTGCCCATGACCAGGTCGAAGAAGGGGTGCGTCACGCACCAGTTCGCGTTCTGGTCCCTGCCCATGTGGTGGTCGTAGTGCCACGGCAGGTGCTCACGCGCCCACTGCGGGTCCAGGTGCGCGCGCCGGTGCACGAAGTAGTAGTTCGCCGCGCAGGCCCACACCGTCCCCACGAAGAAGGGCGCCACCGGCAACAGCGGCGCGTGCGCCAGCGCGAGCACCGCCAGCCCCAGCAGCTCCTTCGTCTGCGCCGACCAGGTCCACAGCGAGCGCATGTACTGGTCATCCACCATGTCGTTGCGCCGCGACTTCTGGTGATGTTCATGCCAGTGGAAGCTCCAGAAGCTCTTCCGGTTCTTGCCCAGGCCGTGCAGCACGGACCTGTGGAGCACCCATTCGCCGAAATTGGAGTAAACCCAGCCCAGGGGGATGCCGATCATGGTTGCCTCCGGCGGAGCGCCCGGCCGACGCTCCGCTACCAATAATGACTATTTGGTCACTCTTTTTCTACCGCGCAATGGATGGGAGCGCACGTCAATGGCGAGCCGGAGCGGCACGCGGGCGGACGACGCACGGGAGACGGACAAGCGGGCCAGCCGGCCGGGCAGCCGCCGCGAGGCCCACCGTCGCGAGCGGATGCAGGAGCTGGAGGACGCCGCGCTGAAGCTCTTCCTGGAGCGCGGGCTGGACGGCGTCACCATCGACGACATCACCCAGGCGGCGGGGGTGGCCAAGGGGACGTTCTACCGGTACTTCGAGGACAAGGCGGCGCTGGTGGACGCGCTGCTGGAGCCGGTGCGCCGCGAGCTGCTGGCGGGCCTGGAGACCTGTGGCCACGCCCTGGCGGACGCGCGCAACGTGGAGGCCATGTTCGACGCGTATCGGGCCATGGCGGCGGTGATTGCCAGCGCGCTGCTCCAGTACCCGGGCGTGGTGCGCCTGTACCTGCAGGAGTGCCGGGGCCCCGCGGTGGGGGCGCGGACGAAGGTGGCGGAGCTGGCGCGGCTGGTGGCGCGACACGCGGTGGACATCACCGAGAAGGCGCACACCCACGGGCTGCTGCGGCCCATCCGTCCGGCGGTGAGTGGACTGGCGGTGGTGGGCGCGGTGGAGCGGCTGCTGCTGGCGGTGCTGAGCGAGGAGGACATCGGCAACCCGCTGGAGTTGCCGGACGCGCTCACCACGCTGGTGCTGGACGGGCTGCGGCTGCCTCCGGAGGCCCGCCGCGGGCGCCGGAAGCTGGACGGAGGCCCCAAGCGCCCCTAAGGGTGGAGGGGTGGGACGCAAGCGGGCGGCACAGCGTGGCGGCGGGATGACGGTGCCCGGTTGGGCGTGGTGGCTTCCGTGCGCGCTGGCGCCCGTGGTGCTGCTCAACGTCGCGGTGGCGTGGTTCGGCGGCAGCTTCGTGTCGCCCCTGTCCTTCTCGTTCCTGAAGGCCAAGGCGGGAGCCCTCCAGGCATACCTGGAGCACCGGCCGTCGTGCCTGCTGGAGGGCCACGCGCCGCTGGAGCCGCTCATCGACGCGGCCGAGCGCCGGCACCGGATTCCGCCGGGCTTGCTGCGCGCGCTGGTGCAGGTGGAGTCGGAGACGCGGGTGCACCGCATCTCCCCCGCTGGAGCCATGGGGCCCGGCCAGCTCATGCCGAGCACCGCGGCCATGCTGGGCGTCAAGGACCCGTTCGACCCGGAGCCCGCGATTGATGGCAGCGCGCGCTACCTGGCCGAGCAGCTCCGGCGCTTCAAGGACGTGCGGCTCGCGCTGGCCGCGTACAACGCGGGGCCCGGGTCCGTGAATGGCCGGGTGCCGCGCAACGGCGAGACGGAGTACTACGTGCCCAAGGTGCTCGCGGCCTGGGAGCTGACGCGGCCTCCGCCGCCGCCTCGCCGCGCACCGGCGGCGGCACGGCCCACGGCCCGGTCGAAGCAGGCGGCTCCGGCGCGCGCGAAGGCGCCTGCCTCCGTGGCGAAGGAGGCCAAGAAGCCCTCGCCCCCTGTCGCGAAGGGCCAGGGCTGAGTGCCTCGGCGGCAGATGCGCTGTGCCATCAGGGATGAGCGCAGCGAGGGCGCCCCAAGGACACGTCCTCCGAAGCGGTGGCATGTCGTTGTCGCTTCTCAAGCGTCAGGTGTATTGCCGCGCCAGCTTCGCCCCGTCGCATGCTGCTCACCTTCTGACTCGACTTTCGCCCTTTTGGGCTGTGTGGCCCAAGCAAGGGGGCGAGGGTAGGACGGGCTGAGGGTAGGAGAAGAGCGGCCATCGAGGCCAGCTGAGTGAGGTGTCCGGCAAGACACGCCTCCTCCAGCACCTTCGAGGTCTCCCGATGGCCGCCTCCCAGTTGTATGCACTGTTGCAAGTCTTGCAGCTGGTTCGGCCGGCATTTACTGAGCCCTCGTTCCTGCGCTTCCTGGTCCTGTTCGCCGGCTGGGTGAGCTGTGGCGGCACGCACGCGGTCACCGGGGCGCTGGTGGCCTCGGGCGTCGCGGGCGTGCAGCACCATGCGGCCTTCCATCGCTTCTTCTCGCGGGCTCGCTGGAGTGCGGACGAGGTAGGCCGACTGCTACTTCTGAAGCTGGCGGCCCTGGGGCCCGTGCGGCTGGTCCTCGACGACACCCTGTGCAGCCACAAAGGGCCGAAGGTTTTCGGCCTGGGCAGCCACCTGGATGCGGTGCGCTCCAGCCGGGCCGTGCATGTCTTCTGCTTCGGCCACGTCTGGGTGACGCTCGCGGTGCTGGTGCACGTCCCCTTTGCTTCGCGCCCCTGGGCGCTGCCCGTCCTCTTCCGGCTCTACCGCACCCAGGCCGAGTGCCAGAAGAAGGGCCTGCGGCACCGGAAGAAGACGCAGTTGGGCCGAGAGCTGGTGGAGCGTGTCCTCGCCTGGCTGCCCACCGGTTGCCTGGAACTCGCCGCTGACGAGGCCTACTCATGCAGCACCGTGCTCGAGGGCTTGCCGCAACGACTCATCTTCGTCGGCGCCATGCGCCCAGACGCCGTGCTGACTCGCCCGCGCACGCAGCGCTGCCGCTCGCCGAAGACGGGCCGGTGGCTGACGCGAGACGTGCCGGTGCCCAAGCCCGAGGCCCTCGCACGAGATGGCGCGCTGCCTTGGCAGCGGATGACGGCCTTTCTCTACGGCCAGTCGCGACAGGTGGACTGCAAGGAATTGGTGGCTCGGTGGAAGAGCGCGGCCGGAGCGCGGATGCTCAAAATCGTCATCGTACGGATGACGGGCGGCAGCCGGCCCCTGCGAGTCTTTTTCTGCACCGACGCCTCCCTCACCGCCCTCCAGGTGGTGGAAAGGTATGCTTTCAGGTGGAGCATTGAAGTGCTCTTCCGGGACTTGAAGCAGCTGCTCGGCTTCGCCGACTCGCGAGCCCGCCGCCGCCTGGCCGTGCTGCGCACCGCGCCCTTCGCAGGCTTGAGCTACACCCTGCTCGTCCTCTGGTACATGGAACTGGCCACCAGTTGGCAGCAGCTGAAGCTACCTCTGCGGCCCTGGTACACCACCAAGACCACTGTCAGCTTCGAGGATGTCTTGCGCCTGGCTCAATCCACCCTGGCCCGTACCCGCTGGCACTCGCCGCGTCGACTTCGCGCCAACTTACGCGCTGCCTCCCGTGCCACGCCCTCCCAAGGGCGCGCGGCGTAGACCTCCGCGCGCGCTCCCTCGCCCCAAAAGGGCGAAAGTCGAGTCTGAACCTTCGGTCCACACGAAGCGCGGGAGAGCCACGGAAGCGGGTCACGCCCAACGCGGTGGCGTAGCAGTGAGCGTGCCGACCGTGTACGACAGTCAACCATGCTGGCATCCCGAGCGACCGTCGTAACGGCATGGTATTGGATTGGCGAGTACGATGCATGGGGGGCACCTCGTGGGACAGTTCGCAGTAGACAACCCAACGCCGCTGCCATTCGAGGCGCTAGCCCTCACCGATGAAGAGACTCGTCCTGCCCTGATACTGATCGCGAAGGCCACCTACACCATTGGCGAGAATGGGCTGCATTTCGCCGATGAACAGGTCCCCGTGAATGCCGCGGGTGAGTTCTGGGGCGCCCCCGGGGAGTCCAGCTACCGGTACGAGCCCGAGGTGGCCCTCACCAAGGTTGCCACGGACGTGGTGCTGCTGGGCCACGCATACGCCCCCGCCCGGGGAACAACGGAAACCCTGGTGACGCTTCAGGTGGGCCCCTTGAAGAAGGCCGTGAGGGTGGTGGGAGAGCGCACGTGGTTTCGCAGCCTGGGACGCGTGTCCATGACGAAACCTCACCCCTTCGAGCGCATATCCCTCACCTGGGAACGTGCCTTCGGCGGCTGGGATAGGAGCCACGAGGACTCGAAGAAGCACACCTTCGAGCCGCGCAACCCGGTGGGCGTGGGCTTCCGCGCGAGCCCACGTCATTTCGAGGAGGGCCTGCGACTGCCCAACCTTGAGTCTCCCGAGCATCCACTTCGCGAGTTCGGCCAGTCTGTCCCTCCTGCGGGCTTCGGTTTCACCTCGCCTCACTGGAACCCGCGTGCGGCCCTGGGCGGCACATTTGACGAAGCCTGGGCGAAGACGCGAAAGCCGCGGTGGCCCAGGGACTTCGACAGGCGATTCTTCAATGCGGCGCCTTCAGGCCAGGTGGCTTCGGGCTACCTGCGAGGCGACGAGCCTGTCGTCATTGCCAATGCCTCGCCGCAAGGCCGTCTCGCGTTCCACCTCCCGGGCATCCCGCCACCGCAGGTGACAGCGGTGGTGGCCGGTGGAGCGGACGTTCAGCCCGAGATGCGCCTGGACACCGTCATTCTCGACACGGATGCTCACCAGGTGCAGTTCCTATGGCGGACATGCCTCCCCCTGCACAACGGGCCTCATGACGTGCGTGCCCTCGCGGTGCGCGCAGAGGGCTTCGCAGCTGCGAACCCTTGAGGCACGCTCCCTCTGGCTCAACCTCACCAGGAGGCAACAGTGGCGAATACTGTCGGCGTCAACAAGATGTCCGTGGTGACGAAGGACTCCAACGGCACCACTGTTGCCTTCCCAGACGTGTGCAAGACACCCTGGTGTAGCCCCCTGAAGAGTCGGACAGGCTCGTTCGGCTAATAAGCGAGTCTGAGCATGGAGAAGAAGAGCCAAGAGGGAGCCCCTGAGGGGGCGGAGAAGGGCAAGCGCCGTCGGCGGTATTCGGCGGCGGAGAAGCTGCGCCTGGTGACTGAGTGCGAGGCGCCGGGCAGTAGCGTGTCCCTGGTGGCGCGGAAGTACGGCATCAGCCCCAGCCAGCTTTTCCGCTGGAGGCACCTGAAGGAGGCGGGCGGCGTGTCCGGCCTGCGGGCCGGGGAGGCCGTGGTGCCCGAGTCCGAGGTGCAGGCGCTCAAGGCCCAGGTGCGAGAGCTCCAGCGGCTCTTGGGCAAGAAGACACAGGAGGCGGAAGTCCTCCGGGACGCGGTGGAGTTGGCCCGCGAAAAAAAACTATTGTCGCCCGCGGCCTTGTCGAAGCTGGGAGGCATCCTGTGAGCGCGGTGGCCCGGACCCTCGGCGTGTCCCGCTCCACCCTGCATCGTCCCTTGGGGGCTCGGGAGCCCCGCCGCCCAGACGCTCATGCCGACGCCGAGGCGCTGGAGGGACTCAAGGCCGTCGCCCAGGAGCGCGCCACGTACGGCTACCGCAGGGCGTGCGCCGTCCTCAACCGACAGCGCCGGGCAGCGGGGAAATCGCCCGTCAACCACAAGCGGGCGTACCGGCTCATGCGCGACGCCCAACTCCTCCTCCAGCGACACACAGGGAAGCCTACTCGTACCCACGAGGGCACCATCATCACGCTGAAGTCCAATCTGCGCTGGTGCAGCGACGGCTTCGAAATCCGCTGCTGGAACGGCGAGCGCGTCCAGGTGGCCTTCAGCCTCGACTGCTGCGACCGGGAGCTCATCGCGTACCGTGCCTCCGTCGAGCACCCCACCGGCCTCACCATTCAGGATTTGATGGCCGAGACGGTGGAGGCCCGCTTCGGCCCGGGCACCTCGAGGGCGCCCCACCCGGTGGAGTGGCTGTCGGACAACGGGCCCGTCTACACGGCCAAGGACACGCGCGATTTCGGCCGGAATCTGGGCCTGGTGGTATGCACCACGCCCGCCTACTCCCCGGAGAGCAACGGCATGGCCGAGGCTTTCGTGAAGACGTTCAAGCGCGACTACGTGTACGTCAACGACTTGCCCTCCGCTTCCCACGTCCTCACCCGGTTGCCCGTCTGGTTCGACGACTACAACCGCTGCCACCCTCATCGCGGATTGAAGATGATGTCACCCCGCGAGTTCCGTAGTGCTAACTCTCAACCCTGAGCTGTCCGATTTGACGGGGGCAACTACACACCCAGCCCTGCGGGGCCCGTGCCCATTCCCTACCCCAACATCGCGAAGTCCTCGGACACGGCCCAGGGCACCACCTCGGTGAAGGTGGAGGGCAATCCCGTCTGCGTGAAGGACTCCAACTTCTCAACCAGCACGGGAGACGAGGCTGGCACGGCGGGCGGAGGCGTGGCCTCGAGCAAGACGAAGGGCAAGGCCGAGTTCGTCAACTTCTCCTTTGACGTGAAATTCGAAGGGAAGAACGTGGCACGAGCCTTCGACCTGATGCTCCACAACGACAAGAACACCCCGCCCTTTCCCTTGATGCAGCCGCCCGTGGTGGCCATGGGCAAGGACGCGGGGCCCGTGAAGTGCCTCGTCTGCGACAAGGAACTGTGAAGCCCATGAAGCCCACCTTGCAGACACACGACGAGGAAGCTCCCACCACGCCGGAGTCCTGGCTGGCGCCTCGACAGGGATGGATGGCGGGCCGTGACGAGGACGGCAGGCTGCTGGTGGACTTCCCGGGCAACCCTGGCGGCCCCGCGGCCGCGACACTGGCCATGCCCATGGACACGCAGGCGGCGAAGGCGGCGGTGGCCCGCCGACAGGCGGTGATGCTGGTTTTCGAGCGTGCGGACCCGCGCCGTCCTCACGTCCTTTCCCTGGTGTACACGCCAAGTGAGACGCCGCTGCTGGACTCGGTGCTGGAGGCCACGGCGGCCCAGCCTCCGGAGGACGTGCGGGTGGATGGCAAGCCCCGAGCGCTCGACGTGAAGGGAAGCGAGACGGTGTCTTTCTCCTGCGGGGCGGCGCGCGTCAGCCTCCAGCCCCAGGAACTGCTGCTGGCGTGCTGGGACGTGCGGGTGAAGCTGACGCGCCAGGAGCTTCTCCTCCAGTGCGGGGAAGCCAGCTTCCTCCTCCAACGAAACGGACGGGCGGTGACTCGGGGCGTGCGCATCGAGTCCCACGCGGAGGACACCCAGCGCATTACCGGCGGCGTGGTGGAGGTGAATTGACGTCATGGCGGCGCCAGCATTGAGCGACGAGCTCTTCCTCAACTGGGAGAGCTATGAGGAACAACTGGGGGAAGCGGAGTTCCACTGGGCGCAGCGTGAGCGACAGCTGGACTCTCCGGAATACCGGCTCCCTCAACTGAGGGAACGCGAAGAGCGCCTGCTGGCCAGCGAGGACATGCTGGTGCTGGGAGGCGCACCGGTGGCCTGGCGCCTGTTGGTACCGGCCCTCGAGTCGGAAACGCCCGCGCGCATTGCCGCGGCGACGCATGCGCTCCTCCTGGGCCGGGAGCCGGGCATCGAGGAGACACTGCTGAAAGCGATGGAGGGCGAGACCGAGGGCGTGCTGCCCGCCATGGCTTCCGCCATGCAGCGGGCGGACGCTCAGGTACTGCCGAGCGGACTGTCGCGGCTGCTGACGGCACCTTCCACGGCCCTGCAGGCCACGGTGCTGGAAGTGCTGGGGGCCCATGGCGCGGTGCCTGTGGAGGCCGTCCTGTCGCTGCTGGAGCACGAAGACTCACGCCTGGTGGCCACCGCGCTCCGTGTGCTGGTCCAGGCCATGAAACCACCTCCACCCTCGCGACAAGTCCTGGAGCAACTCCTTGCGGCCTCCGAGCCCGAGGTCCGGGACGGTGCCCTGGAATGGGGTCTCGTCACCGGCCAGCGAGCGGCCTGGGCAGCGTGTGCGGCACTTCTCTGCACGCCCGATGCCCGCCTGCCCCGGCTGCTGTGGGCCCTGGGCGCCGACGAGAAGGAGGTGCTCAGGCTGGTGGCGCTGCTGGACAATGCAGACATCCGCCCGGACGCACTCTGGGCCCTGGGCTTCTCCGGGTGGAAGGTGGCCATGGAAGCTTGTCTGCCGTGGATGAGCGACGAGGCGGCCGCATTGGCCGGCGAGGCCTTCTCTGCCATGACGGGCCTGCGCCTGGAGGGCCGCTATACCTCGTCGCGCATAGAAGACGCGGCGACGGTGCTGGATGAGAATCCCGAGGCAGACGTGCGCCGCGGCATGGAGGAACTGCTGCCCCTGCCCCACGTCCAAGCGGTAACGGACTGGTGGAGAGAGAACCACGCCCGCTTCAGTGCAGGCCAGCGATACCTGCAGGGCAGCCCCTGGGCCGCCAATACCCTGCTGGACGCACTGGAGGCGACCCCGCTGCGTCGCCGTCACGCCCTGGCACTGGACGCTACGCTGCGCAGCCGGGGCGCGGTGCGCATTCCTACGCGCGGCTGGGTACACCAGCAGGTGGCTGCCCTGCGCGCGGCACGCGCATTGGGCCCCCGCGCCTTGGCGCGCCCCTTCACGGAGGGACTCTCGTGAAGCCCTCCAACTCCCTTCGAGCCGAGTGCCCACCGGGCACCATTGCCGTGACGGGCCTGGGCATGACGTCCTCACTGGGGCTGACGGCGGTGGCCTCCTGCGCCGCGGCTCGGGCAGGGGTGACGCACTGGGCTCCCCTGGAGATTGAAGAAGCGGACGTGAAGAATCTGCGGAGTGTGCCGCTGAAGGGGCACGCAGCGCGGGGTTACACGGACGGATTCTCCGGCGTGGGCCGTCTGCTGAGGCTCGCGGACGGCGCGTTGGCGGACGTACTGGAAGATGCCAGGCTCAAGCCCGCAGACGTGAGCCGCACCGGCATCTTCCTCTGTGTCGCCGGTGACTTGTACGCGCGCGTGCGAAGTGAGTCGGTGCGATACGAAGAAGGCGTGACACCGGAGCTGGCCGAAGCCCTGGAGGAGGAAGCTGCAGAGGCGCGCAAGGAGGCGCGTGCGCACGTGGGCAGGCGGCTCCTTCCCCAACTGTTGACGCTTCACGGACTGGGTATTCCCGAGGGTGCGCAGGACTACTTCACCGGAGGCGCCGCTTCCTTCGCCAGCGCCCTGGCTAGAGCAATGGAGCTCCTGCGCAGCCGTATGGTGGACCGGTGCCTGGTGGGAGGCGTGGACAGCCTCGTGGAAGGGGCCGCGCTAGAGGACGCGTACGAGCTGGGCCTGGTGCGCACGCCAGAGTCGGCGGTGGGCTTCTTCCCCGGCGAGGCCGCGGCCTGGGTACTTCTGGAGCGCGCGGATGCGGCGCGAGCACGCAATGCTGCCGCGCTGGCCTGGATGGGGAACGTGGCCGTGGAGAGAGAGTCCTTCCACCGTTTTTCGGGTGACGTCCCCGTCGGAGCGGCCCTCCTGCGCGCAGTCACCTCTTGCTGCAGTGGACGGAAGCCCGAAGAGACGGGCCTATTGCTCGCCAACCTCAATGGCGACGAGTGGCGCGCTCGAGACTTGGGGCTCGCCCTCTCCGAAATGAAGGAAACAGGCTTACCCGCGGACGCGCCTCGCTGGTACCCCCCCGCGTCCTTCGGCGAGGTGGGCGCAGCGACAGGCGCAGTCTCCACGTGTATGGCAGTGCGGGGCTTTGCCCGGGGTTATGCGGGCGCGTCCTCGGCGCTGGTATTGCTGCTGGCGGACGATGAAGCTCGGGGCGCATTCTTACTCCACGACGCGAAGACGAGCTGAACACGACGGAGGCGAGCCATGGCAGACGACAAGGCCCTACAGGAAGCTCGGGCCCGCTACGAGAAAGCCAAGGCGGAGGCGGACGACGCGAAGAAGGCGGCCGACGAGGCTCGCGCCCGGGCGAAGGAGAACGAAGGGCGGCTGAAGGAAGCCCAGGAGAAGCTCAAAAAAGCCCGCGAGGAGCGCAAGGGCGGCATCGGCAAGGCCGAGAAGGAGCTGAAGGAAGCAGCAGGCCCCGAGAAGGAGGCTGCCAAAGCAGAGAAGGCCGCCGAGTCAAAGGAGCGCGCAGAGCACCTCTCCGCCATCATGGCGGCCGACAGCCACAAGCACGGCGAGCAAGAGGGATGTGTCACCCGGTGCATCTGGGACAAGGCGCAGCCGCCCACCTGGAGGCGCAAGTGTCTCTTCAAGGGCCACAACCACCGGGAGAACGGTGTGAAGTACCAATTCGCCAACGAGGCCGACTGGTACAACCTGGACTTCCGGGACAAGAATGGCGCGCCACGCAAGCGGCTGAATCAGCAGTTCAGCGATGCGCAACTCGGACGGCGCAAACAGGTGAACAACCCCACCATCAGCAAGGATTGCTGGTGGATGAGTAATTACGGCGTCAACTTCCGGACCAGCAGTCGGCCCTGGGCAAACGACGCCCATCACCTCATCCCGATTGAGTCACTCGCAACGTTCTTCGGCGACAAACTCCTGGTCCTTCAGGCCGCGAAGTACAACATCAATACGGGCGTCAACATCATGATGCTCCCCACCCAAGAGAAGTACGGGCGCATCTATCAACTTCCCATTCATCCTTCCAACCACCCCGACTACAACGAGGCAGTCAAGAGACAACTCAAGGGCATCAAGAACAAGCTGAACAAACGCGCAGAGAAGTCAGGTGGACATCCCGACCTCTCGGACGCAACCGCCAGTGGCTGGAAGGAAGAACTCAACAATTTCTCGCTCGACGTGCGTCCACGCATCCGGGAGAAAGCGGTCGAGTCTTTGCAAGCCAACCTGCTCCTCCATATCAACGACGCTCTCGGGGCATGACTCCCAATACGCGACATACATTTATGGAATATTTCATTCTCGAAATGCGCCTGACGCCGGAAAACTGCACCATCAGTGAGAGCCCCGAGCCACTGGATAGCAAGCAGTGGCGAATTGCAGAGGGCGAGAGAATGGGGGAGCACTATTCTTCCAACACTCAGTTGCAGATGGACAAGCATCACAAGGGATTGGGCACCCCCGACTTCCTGCACAATACGCTGTTGCTTCCAATGGTCTCAAAGAAGTTACGTGCACTCCTTGAGGCAGAAGCCGACACCGAGATCGAGTACCTGCCGTTTGTGCTGCTTAATCACAAGGGACGTGCAGTAGAACAGGAATTCTATATCGCAAATATCATCGGTACCCAGGACTGTGTCGACCGAGGCAGGACGGAAGCCCGTGAGTCGGCGCTTGAACCCGGGCAATACTCTGGACTTTTCAGGCTATTCCTTGACCCAGGCCGCATCGACCCGAAAGCGAAGCTCTTTCGAATCAGCGCAAAGCCCACGGTGCTCATCGTTCGCAGTGACCTGCGGGCCGCAATGGAGCGCGACGGAATCACCGGTACGCGCTACATAGCAATGGGCGAGAAGTGCATGATTTATTGAGAGCCGCAGTGCATCGGAACTCCTTTTCACGCCATGAAGCTAGAGACCGTCCGCGAAAATACGCAGTTGCGTCTGCACGATGCTCTCGAACTATGCATCCAAGGGCCGAAGGACTTATCGAGCAAGGCACACTTTTTGAGTTCATACTTCTATCGGCGGCTCGCGATTTGCGAACTGCTGATAGAGGCACGCTCGGACCGCTTCGCGGCATTTCTCAGTAAGTCGGCGCAGGCGCGTCGGCATTTTCTCAGACTTGTGGCTCAGGGGCAGAACGCCGACCCAGAATTCATCTGCGCAAGCCGGAACTTCCCCTTTGTCGATGCACTCGCAGCCGGGCAGATCGAGCTTGCAGTGGAGTTGGCGCGACTCTCGCCAGACCATCAGGCCCAGGGTGCCGAATATGAAGATGATTTCCTCCTCCATCGCTTTCTTCAGCGCTTCACTCTTAGCCTGTGCGGAAGGGAGGCATTTGACTTTCCCGCCATGCTCCAGCGCTGGCAACAGGTCATTGGCTGGACGTTCGACCCGTACATGCGCGCCTGCCAGGCCCTGCTGGACAGGGACGTAGCCGAGCTGAATGAGGGGCTGCGCGACGCCATTGCCTCACGACAGAAGTCCTTCGAGGAGGAGAAGAAGCAATCCGTGCCGCAAGACAGGCGCCTCACAGAGGGATATGTCTTCATGAACGGCCTGGCCTTTTTGCGCTTGGCCGAGTTGCAGGACATGCCTGTGCAGCGCGAGTACCGCATGATACCCAAGTTCGCGCGCATACCACTTGGGCCCCCACTGCCTCATGATTCGTGGATGCACCCTGAAATGGGCATGCCACGATAGGGGGCACGCTCATCACCACACCAGCAGCCTCTGGGAGGGCACCATCGAACCGGGAACTGCGCCCGCGGGGCCTACTTCGCAGCCGCTGCGGGAAGCGGCAACGGCGCGCTTTCGAGCACCCGCTGCGCCTTGAGCGTCTGGCCGTACTCCGTCGTCTCGTACACCGTCCCCCGGGCCTCCTGAGCCCCGTGCCGCCTCAGCTCCGGCGAGTCCAGGACGTAGCCCACCCGCAGGCGCAACTCACGCACCGCCTCGAGCGGGAGCGTCTCTGCCGGCTCGGTGCCGTAGGGCGATGCCGCCGTCAGCGGCAGCGGCAGCACCACGCGCCGGCGCGCCGTCTGGCCCGCGTCCACGCGGGACACGGCGGGGACCTCGGGCGCCTCCACGAGCATGTTCTCCGGCACCGGCAGGAGCATCCGCGCGACGACGACGTGGCTTCCCCCCAGCTCCACGTAGGCCTTGTCTGGCGCGAGCTGGCGCCGGCCCGTGGGCCCCTCATCGTACAGTCCGTCGACGAGCCAGAGCGCATGGGCGCCGCGGTTGTGCACCTCGTAGGAGAGCACCAGCGCCTCCGCGGTGCGCTCCACCGGCTTCACCTTCAGCTCCACGTCCGCCTCAGCCACGCGTGTCCTCCCGCTCTCGGCGGGGCCCATGGACGCTCGCGCACAGCCGAGCAGCAGCAAGGCCCCCACGCCCCATCCTACCCAGCCGGGTGCGCTCATGCCGGCACCTTCGGGCTAGTAGCGCGGCCGCGTCGGCAGGTTCAGCTCGTCGCGGAGGTCATTCTCCGTGGAGCGGTCCGCCTCAATGCGCGGCGTGCTCGGGTCTCCGTCGTGGTCATACGGCAGGCCCACCGTGGACTGCTCCACGTTGATGACGCCGTCCGTCTCCCCGCGCGGCAGCGTGCCCGTGACGAAGTCCGAGGCATGAATCAGCTCGTGGAAGAGGCCCACCACCGGCGGCCGGCTCATCCACTCCTCGTCGCCCAGGGAGATGCGCGACGGGTTGTAGTTCACCTGCGAGTCGGTGCCCTTCCCCGGCTTCCCGTCCGTGCCCATGTAGCCGTCATTGAAGTTCGTGGCGCCCGCGGTGTTGCCCCGGGTCGTCTCGCGGATGGTCGTGGACCGGCCGCTGCCATCCAGCCGGCGCAGCAGCGCCTGCCCTTCCGGCAGCGAGCGGAGCGCGTCCAGGTCCGACTGCACGCGGGCCGTGAAGTCCGCGTTGCCCGTCACCGACACGGAGCGGCCCAGCGTCTCCGCGTCCGACAGGTCGACCACCTGCCGCGAATCGCCGGCCTCCAGCTCCCGCACGTCGTCGTCTTCCTGCACGTAGAGCGTGTCGTCGCCGGCATCTTGCCGGACGGTGTCCCGGCCCAGGCCTCCCGCAACCGCGTCGTTGCCCCGGCCTCCCACCAGCGCGTCGTCGCCACGGCCGCCCAGCACCTGGTCATCGCCGTCGCCCCCGGAGACGAAGTCACTGCCCGCGCCTCCGTCCAGGTAGTCGCGCCCCGCGCCGCCGGACATGCGGTCATTGCCGTCCAGGCCATACATCACGTCCCGGCCCTCGCCGCCGTACAGCCGGTCATCCCCGGCGCCCGCGTCCAGGTAGTCGTCGCCGCCCGCGCCGCGCAGCGAGTCGTTGCCGGCGCCCCCTCGGATGACGTCGGCGCCCTCTCCTCCGTCGAGCATGTCGTCGCCCGCGCCGCCCACCAGCGTGTCGTCGCCCGCGCCCCCTTCGATGCGCACGCCCTGGGTGACGCTCGCGTCCACGGTGATGGTGTCGTTGCCGTCACCGCCCCGGATGACGGCCGTCCGCGCCTGCTCCGCGGTGAGCGTCACCGTGTTGCCCCCCGAGCGCACCTGGAGCCCGCCGTCCGCCGTCTGGGAGACGGTGGCGGTGTCGTTACCGCTGGAGAGCTCCACCACGGTGCGGCCCGCGGCGTCGGTGGACACCGTCGGCGCCACCGCCCGAGCCGAGGAAGGAGGGCTCGCCGGCGCGGGGGCTTCCGCCTTCTGCCCCGCCCCCGCGACGAAACCATCCACCTCCGACAACACCGGCTTGCGCGAGGGGGCCGCCCCGCGCGGCGCGGTGTCGAAGCCGTCGCGGAAGCGACCGGCGACCGCGTTCTTCACGGCATTCCCTTGGGGCTGCGGCCTGGCCTCGCTGGGTGACTTCTGCGCCACCTTGGGCTCCACCGTCCGGGTCTGGGGGGAGGACGACGGACGGGAACCGGCGCTTCCAATCGAGGACATGTCGCTGTTCCAGGGGGAGTGGAGGGCTGCGGGGCAGCCGCATCCACGGTCCGGATGCGGAGGAAAAGCCCTGTGTGCAATTATCGCAAATGCACGTCCCCGAGTTGCCTCACGCCAGCGCGCGCGCCGCCGCCGGGTCCAGCCACACCTCCGCGTCCGGATGGAGCTGGAGGAAGGAGGCGGGACAGCGCGGCGACACGGGGCCCCGCACCATGGCGCGCACCGCCGCCGCCTTGGCCTCGCCGAAGGCCAGCAGCACCGCCCGCCGGGCCTGGAGGAGGCCGGCCATGCCCAGCGTGAGCGCCTCCAGCGGGACGCGGGTCGCGTCGTCCCCGAAGAGCATCGCATTCGCCTCGCGCGTCTCGCGGCTCAAGCGCACCCGGTGGCACCGCGCCCGCAGGCCGTCCGAGGGCTCGTTGAAGGCCAGGTGCCCGTTCGCCCCAAGCCCCAGCAGCACCAGGTCCAACCCGCCCGCTTCGGCAATCCGGGCGTCGTACCGCTCGCACTCCGCCTCCGCGTCCGCCGTGGCGCCGTCCAGGAAGTGGATGTGTTCCGGCGCCAGGTTGACGTGCTGGAAGAGGTGCCGCTCCATGTACGCGCGGAAGCTGCCCCCGTCGTCCGCGGAGATGCCGAGGAACTCGTCCAGGTTGAAGGTGCGCACCTGGGACAGGTCCAGCCGGCCCTGCCGGTAGAGCCCCACCAGCTCCCGGTACACGTTGAGCGGCGTGCGCCCCGTGGGCAGCCCCAGCACCAGCGACGGCCGGGCCGCCACCGCGCTGGCGATTCGCTGGGCGCACGCGACGGCGGCCTCCCGTTCGGAATCGAAAACGCGGATGTTCACCAGTGTCTCACTCCCCGAAGCCAGGCCCGGAACATAGGCACGCCGCCCAGGCCCATCCAGGGCATGCGCTCCGGGCCCGCCGCTGAATCGCGCCCCAGCCAGCGCTGGCAGCGGTGGCATGGCCCACCGGCAGGAGCCCCGAATGCGGGTCCGAGCCTGTCGATAACGCGACTTGTCAACACTTCCCGCGGACAACGACAGCGCGACCGTCCCGAGGCGCCCGCCGCGAGTGGCTGGAAGGTCCCCGGGTGAGCGCTCGTCGAAACTTGGGCGTCGCGTCCGTCGCCGGGCGCGATAGAACGTTTCTCCATGAAAGTCGCCGTGCTCACCGGCGGGGGCGACTGCCCCGGCCTGAATGCCGTCATCCGCGCCGTCGTCCGCCGCGCCAACGCCCACGGCTTCGAGATGATGGGCCTCCGAGATGGTTGGAAGGGGTTGCTGGAGGACAACCACTTCCGCCTCACGCGTGAAACCACGTCCGGCATCCTCCACCGGGGCGGCACCATCCTGGGCACCTCGCGCGTCAACCCGTTCAAGGTCGAGAATGGCCTGGAGCGCGTCAAGCGCGCCGTCGAGCGCAATGGCATCCACGCCATCATCGCCATCGGCGGCGAGGGCACGCTGTCCGCCGCCACGCGCATGTCCCAGGAAGGGCTGCGCATCGTCGGCGTGCCGAAGACCATCGACAACGACATCAACGCCACGGACTTCACCTTCGGCTTCGACACGGCGGTGGCCATCGCCACCGAGGCCATCGACCGGCTCCACTCCACCGCCGAGTCACACAAGCGTGTCATCGTCTGCGAGGTGATGGGCCGTCACGTGGGCTGGATTGCCACGTACGCGGGCATCGCTGGCGGCGCGGACGTCATCCTGGTGCCGGAGATTCCCGCCGACCTGGAGAAGGTGGCCGAGCACATCCAGCGCCGCCACGCCGGCGGCCGCACCTTCTCCATCGTCGTGGTGGCGGAGGGCACGCGCATCAAGCTGTCCGCGGATCAGCAGGAGCAGCTCGTCACCAGCGGCGCGCTCGACGAGGCAGGCAGGCCGCGGCTCGGCGGCGTGGGCACCATCCTGGCGCAGGAAATCGAGCGGCGCACCGGCTTCGAGACGCGCGTGTCCGTGCTGGGCCACATCCAGCGTGGCGGCGCGCCCACCGCGCATGACCGCGTGCTCGCCACCCGCTACGGCGTCCATGCCTGCGACATGGTGGCCCGCGGCGAGTTCGGGAAGATGGCCGCGCTGCGTGGCAACGACATCATCAGCGTGGACCTGGCCGACGCCACCCGCGAGCTGAAGCGCGTGCCGCAGGAGTTCTTCGAGGTCGCCCAGGTCTTCTTCGGCTGACGCGGCGCGACATCACGGAGCGCGGATGATGCGGCGCCACGCGCTCCGTTAGCATCGGTACCTCTCCCCGTTCACAAGGAAGGGTGCCGATGCTGCCTGGCCGCATGATGGACTTCCCGCTCACGCTGAGCCACCTCCTGGAACGTGCGCGGACGTTCTTCCCCCGCTCGGAAATCGTCAGCCGCAACCCGGACAAGTCGCTGCACCGCTACACGTACGCGGACTTCTACGAGCGCACGTGCCGGCTCGCCAACGCGCTGACACGCCTGGGCGTGAAGGCCGGCGACCGGGTGGCCACGCTGAGCTGGAACCACTACCGGCACCTCGAGGTGTACTACGGCGTGCCCTGCATGGGCGCGGTGGTGCACACGCTCAACCTGCGGCTGCACCCGAACGACCTGGGCTACATCGCGCGGCACGCCGAGGACACCGTGGTGGTGGTGGACCGCTCGCTGCTGCCGTTGTTCGAGAAGTTCAAGGACGCGGTGCCCAGCATCCGCCACGTCATCGTGGTGCCGGACGCGGGCCCGGCGCCCGAGGGGATGCTCGACTACGAGGCCCTGCTGGCCGCCGAGTCGCCGCGCTTCGACTTTCCCGAGCTCGATGAGAACTCGGCGTCGATGCTCTGCTACACGTCGGGCACGACGGGCAACCCCAAGGGCGTGCTCTACAGCCACCGCTCCACGGTGCTGCACGCCATGGCGTGTTGCATGGCGGACGTGACGGGCATGCGCGAGGTGGACGCGGTGATGCCGGTGGTGCCCATGTTCCACGCCGCCGCGTGGGGCCTGGCCTTCGACACCATCCTCACGGGCGCGAAGCTGGTGTTCCCCGGGCCGCACCTGGACCCGCCGTCCCTGCTGGACCTGATGGCGGCGGAGAAGGTCACGATGGCGGGCGGCGTGCCCACCATCTGGATTGGCATCCTGGCGCTGCTGGACCAGTCGCCGGGCAAGTGGGACCTGAGCAGCATGCGGTCCATGCTGATTGGCGGCTCGGCGGCGCCTCCGGCGCTGATTGAAGGCTTCCGCCAGCGGCACGGGCTGGAGGTGGTCCACGCCTGGGGCATGACGGAGATGAGCCCCGTGGGGACCATGGCGAAGCTGAAGGGCCCGATGCGGCAGGCCGCGCCGGAGGCCCAGGCGTCGGCGCGCGCGTCGCAGGGCTTCGCGCTGCCCTTCGTGGAGACGCGCGTCGCCAGCGACGACGGCAAGCTCCTACCCTGGGATGGAGAGACGATGGGCGAGCTGGAGGTCCGCGGCCCGTGGGTCGCGTCGTCCTACTTCAGCGACGAGGGCGCGGACCGCTTCACCCAGGATGGCTGGTTCAAGACGGGTGACGTCGTCACCATCGACCCGCAGGGCTACGTCCGCATCTGCGACCGCAGCAAGGACGTCATCAAGTCGGGCGGCGAGTGGATCTCCTCCGTCGCGCTGGAGAACGCGTTGATGGCGCACCCTGCAGTCCTGGAGGCGGCCGTCTTCGCCGCGAAGCACCCCAAGTGGGACGAGCGCCCGCTGGCCGCGGTCGCGCTGAAGGAGGGACAGAGCGTCACCAAGGAGGAGCTGACCGCGCACCTGGCCGGCCAGTTCTCGAAGATGTGGCTGCCGGATGACTACGTCTTCGTCCAGCAGGTGCCACGCACCTCGACCGGCAAGTTCCTCAAGACGAAGCTGCGCGAGGACTACGGTGACCACCTGCTCAAGAACCTGAAGCAGGAGGTCGGGACGTAGGTCGCGCACGGCGCTGGAAGCGGAGGCATTGCCCTCCAGGACCGCCGGATGCTCACGAGCGAATGGGCATCAACCTCGACAGAAAGGCGCCTCCGCGCGGGCAAGGGCTCCACGCGGAGGCGCTTTCATTTCCATGCCACTGAGTCTCGCCACGGCATGCCCATGCGCCGAGGCAACCGACTCGCCTTTCGCATAAAGCCCCCCAACAGATGACAGCCTGCCTTCTATTGAGCGGGTATGTGCAGTGAGTACCGTGGTGCTGAGCCGCCAAGTGGTGGTCGTTTGAGATGGCCACGTCCACACGGTCCCCACCGCGAATGGGTGGTTGTCGACTACCGAACCCAGAGACTTCCCCAAACACACACGTCACGCCCCAGGCGTTGACCGAATTCGCCTACCTACCAGACCATCCAAACGGCACCTCCAGACGCAAGAGTTTCTCACCGAGCAAGAGCACCGTGCGCACGAGGTCGCAGGTCGGACAGCGGTGCGTTGTCTCTGAGTCGAAGCCTTGGAGGACACACAATGAAGAGCAAATGTCCATCCTGGTTGGGATTTCTGCTGACGGTTGTCTTGGTGCCGACAGGATGCAGCGATACTCCTGAAGGAGCGCAAGCCCTCATCAGCCTCGCGCCCTCCTCATTGACGGAAGCGCAAGTGACCCTCCAGCAACTCGACCGGCTCTATGAGACGGATCCAGAGGCTGCGCGAGAGGCCGTGCGGAAACTGCGCCCGAAGCTCGATGAACTGAACCACCTTGTTGCGCGTGTCGAGATAGCACCGGAGCACTTCGTCGAGTTCTACGATCCGCAGGCCGGCGGCATCCTCATCGCGGAGCGCGCGCCCATTGAGAATGGACGCCTCCTGCGGGACATGGATGTTGCAGGGCACTCCGCAGTCGAGCTCTATCGGCGGCTCACGGGAGGCGCCACGCCGCCAGAAGCCCTGGTCCAGGCCGAAGCGCGGAGAGAGAGCGCCGCCTCCTCCCGCACGCACGACCCGACAGCCTTGGAAGGATTTGCCCTGGAGCATGTCGGGCCTCCCGGAGACGACCTCCCATCCGTCACCCAGTCCTGGACGGGGACCGATGGCCAACTCTGGAGAGATACCGTTTGCTTCAAGAGCGGAGACCGTTCCGACTGCTTGCCCAACAGAACCGGCAATGGGGGGACGGCTTCGAACGCCAAGACCTCCTTCGCAGAGCTCGCTCCCTATCGGGGGAGCGTAACGATGCGGCGCTCATACGACAATGTCCTCAGAGAAGTCTGGCCCATCTTCGCGGGAGAGCATTGGTGGTTCTTCCAGTCCAGTGCAACCTACGCTCCTTGCCCGAGCTGGCAGGCCTGCGGCACGCGGGAATACTATCTTCGCAATCATCAATGGGATGTCATCGATGGGGAGGGCGATGGCTATCACTTCGCCACTGCCTACAGATGGAACTGTTCATGGATTGCATGCGACGCTCGTCCGTGAATCCGACTGCATGAAATTCGTGCAGCGCGCCGCATCCGGCGATGACCAGGAAATGCCAGGGCTTCGTATATCTCTTGGCGACATCAACCGATGTCCCTTCCAGGAGAGAGAAGCATGTTTGGAGCCTTGCGAATTCCCAAGCTCGTGACAGCCCTTGCGTCCGCCATCGTCGTGCTCGTCTCGGTCCCGGCATTCGCCGGGACTGTCTTCTTCGATACGACGGCCGCCATGCGGAGCGCGGCGGGCTTTCCCATCACGAACCGTCACGACGTGAAATGGGACTACGCGAACCGGAGCGCGGAGGCGGTATGTGCCCAGCACGGTTATGCCCGAGGGATGTACACCGGCGAGCAGGCCGGTGAGCTGATGGGCATCCACTGTTTCACCCACGACATGGTGACCTGGCAGGACGTCCCCGGCAGTGACGTGCGGGCGTGGGCCCTCTGGGATGGGAACTCCACCGCGCTCAGTTCGCAGGCGGCATACAACGCGGGGGCCATCGCGGATCGTGAGTGCGGCTCCACGACGGCGACGGGCTTCTTCACGGGCTTCCACGATACGTCGGCGGACCTCGTCGGACTGAACTGCATCTCGAGCACCTACGTGGTGCGTCGCGGTGTCGACAACGATGACCCCCGGTACCCGTTCCTCCATGGCCTGAACCCGCCGCTGACCTCGTGGTGGTACCTGCGCTTGTCCATCAACCGGGTCTGCCAGGACTTCGGCTACTCCACGGGCACGATGGACAACTACGTCAACACCGGTGTCCCGTTCGTGCTGAACCTCGGACTCAAGTGCATCTACTGAGCTTGAAGTGAAGAAGGGGGGCCCCTGGCGTGAGCGGGCCCCCCTTCGTGCGCGTCAAACCAACGTTTCGACTTCGAGCTCAGTTGCCGCCGAAGCAGACGCCGCCGCAGGTGGTCTCCACCTGGCCGTCTGGCCGCAGGAAGCGGTCCACCTGCTCGCGGCCGTCATCGTCCCGGCGCACGCCCTCGTGGACGGCGTTGTCCTCGGCGGGCAGGTCCGCGAAGGTGCCGGGCAGCGGCGCCGGCAGGCCGAAGTCGAACTGCACCAGCGCCGAGCCATCCACCGTCCCCTCCTCCGCTGGGAGCATGGGCACGCGCCACGTGGAAGGAAGCTGCTGCGTCAGCCCCATGGCCCGGGCGTGCAGCTCGGTGGCGACATTGGGGACCTGCGCGTCGCCCAGGCCGTACTGCACCAGCACCCGGCGCGACGCGGGTGCGCCGGGGTACAGGTCATTGAGGACGTGCGGCGCGTAGGTGAGCGGGTCGATGCGGTCGAACACCGTCTGGGTCAGCGCGGCGAACTTCTGCTGGTCCAGCGCGTCGGGCACCGCCTGGGCGATGGCGCCCAGGAACATGCTGAAGGGCCGCGCCCGAAACATCATCAGCGAGAAGTCCGCCCCGCCCACGCTGAACACCGCCCGCGAGACATGCGGCGACAGCGCCACGTACGTGCCTCCCAGGATGTGGCCCTGGCTGATGCCGTAGAAGTACGTCTGCTCCGGGTCGTAGACGCGCACGCCATTGTCCTGGAGCTCCGGCAGCGCGGCGAGCGTCGTCCGCGCCGCGTAGGTGACGGCCATCTGGTTCACCATGCCCTGGTGCACGCGGTCGGTGAAGCGCATCGTCTGGTCGGGGGCGGCCGCCATCGCCTGGAGCACGCCCGGCGCATCCGCCTGCGACATGCCCCACCAGTCCACCGTCAGCACCACCATGCCCGTGGCCTGGATGAAGGGCCGGACGAAGGAGCCATCCGCCTCGGCCTGCCGCCCGAAGAAGCCGTGGCCGTACTGGAGGAAGCGCACCGGCGCCACACCCTGGCCCCACACGCTGCGCGGAATCTGGAGCGTGAAGGGCACCTCCGCGTCTCCGTTGCGGCGCACGCGGCCCTCCTCGTCGCGCGCGAGCAGCGCTCCCGGCTGGTCGCTCTCCAGGAAGAGCGGGACGCGCAGGGTGCCAGTGATGCGCCGGGCCACGTTCGCGTCCACGTCATCCCGCACCTCCGACACCGTGACGACGGGCGGCGTGGCCTCCATCGCCTCCATGGCCAGGCGACGCACGTCCAGCATGTCCCGCGTGACGTTCTCCTCGGACTCGGTGGTGAAGTCCCACGCGAGCTGGAGCTCCGAGCGCGGCACACCGGCGGCCTCCAGCGCCGGGAAGATTTCGGTTTCGTACCGGGCGGCCAGGGGCGCCAGCAGCGGGTCTCCAGCCGTCTCGCCATCGCGGATGCGCCGGAAGCCCTCGGGCACCGGCACCGGCGTGCCGTCCTTCGCCGTCAGCCCTCGCAGGGCGATGATGTAGCGGGCCGAGTTGCGCAGCCGCGCCACGGGACGCAGCAGCAGCGCCCGGCGCGCATCATCCGGCGCCCGGGGGTCCAGCTCCGCGAAGTGGAGCACGCCCTCGCCCCGCTCCGCGTCGAGGAACACGGTGCTCCCGCTCGTCTCCGCCGTGGGGCTCGACACCGAGGGCAGGCTCGCGCCGTCCACGCCCCCCGGGAAGAGCGCGAGCACCTGCGAGCCGTGGGAATAGCCATCCGCCGGGTGGAGGTCCGTGAAGTCGAACACGGTGCCACCCTGCGTCTTCAGCTTCGCCGCCTCCGTCAGCCGCACGCGGTGGCCCGACGGGAGCGCCGCATCCTCCTGGAGGTAGTAATCCGAGGGGTACGGCAGCAGACAGTCATGCTCGGAGGCCAGCGGGTTGCAGCCCGTGGGCACCACCAGGGGCGGCAGCTCCGCGCCCGCGTCGGGCTGTCCCGCATCGGGGACGCCCGTGCCGGCATCCGGTGGTGGCGTGCCTTCATCCGAATCGCCGCAGGCGGGGGTCACCGCCAGCAGCAGCACCGCCCATAGCCCTGCCCCGTAGCGCTTCATCCGCATTCTCATGTTGTCGCTCCTGATGGGTTCGCGGAGTGCTCGTCTGCTCCCCGGTTCGATGAAAGCGGACGTCACGGGCGTGTGAAAGGTGGCGTGCGTCATGGCACGCGGCCACGGCGCCCCGGGCGAGCAGGCGAAGGGAGCACCCGACAGACGGTGGACAGTTGGCGCGCGCCCATGGCGGTCGAGTGCCCGGATTCCGCAGCGCGGTTTAAGGTGCGGGCACCATGCCGTCCGTCAAGCAACTGCGCCCGTTCGCCCTGGCAACCCTGGAGGCCTTCCTCGATGCCTCGGGCCGCGTCGTGCTGGTCCAGCAACCCCCCGAGCCCGTCTTCCAGCAGGTGGCCATGCGCCTCGGCGAGGCACGTACGGTGGGTATGGCCCACCGCAGCCGGCTCGTGGACCGGCTCTTCGTGATGCTGCGCGGCTTCGACGCCCTGGAGGTTCACTTCCTCCGGCCCGAGGTGGACGGACAGGAGCTCTCGGTGGGACGCATCGAGGGCTGCGCGCTGGTGGTTCCCGAGCCGTCCGTGTCCAAGCACCACGCGACGCTGCGGTGGCACGCGGCGGCCGGGGACTGCTCGGTACGCGACGCGGGCTCCATGAATGGAACCTGGGTCAACGCCTCGGCCCTGCAGCCGGACCAGGAACGCATGCTCAACGACGGCGACGCGCTGGCCTTCGGCGACGCCCAGTTCCTCTACCTGCGCACGGAGACGCTGCACGCACATCTGCGCATGGCCAGCCCCGGCCGGGGCTGACGGGCCCGGGGCGCTCCGCTCCAGTCCGCGCGACCCGCCACCTGGAGCGGCCCCGTATTCATTGGAATGGAACCTCCGTTCCACGCGTAGTGGGGTCAACCCAGGTGGGCAGCCCGGCAGAGGGCCTCTCCACCGACTGGTTGCCCGCGCTCCCGTCCGATGACACCGCTCACCCTGCCCTCCGGTCGCTTCCTGCGGCGCAAGTCACCCTCTCCGGCTATGACTCCTCCCCCCAACGTCAAGGGAGCACCGTAAATGGGCAGGTTGCTGTTCCTCCTCGTCTTCAACGTGGGTGCCTGGGCCGTGCTCCGGTCGCTGTGGCCTGGCCTCCTCCAGAGGTGGCGCCTGGGTGTCTTCGTGGGCGGGACCTTCCTGTCGCTGGTGGCGTGGGCCTACTCCGCGGTGGCCGGCCGCCATGCCCAGCTCCCGGTGGGCGACGCGGCCCTGCGCGTCTTCTCCGTCGGGTGGTCCGTCGCCATCATCATGGTGGTGCTGGTCGGCGCGCCCTTGCTCCTGCTGCGCAGGTGGCTGGAGCGCCCCGCCCGGAAGCAAGCGCAGGCCGCCGAGGCCACTCCCGCGCCGGTGAACCTGGGCCGCCGCAACCTCCTCACCCACGCCGGCCGCGCGGTGCCGCTGCTGGCGGCGGGGACCAGCTCGGTGGGCCTGGCCAACGGCAACGCGCAGTTCTCCATCCGCGAGGTCGACATCCGGCTGCCCGGCCTGCCCCCGGCCCTGGACGGCTTCCGCATCGGCCAGATTACGGACGTCCACGTGGGCACCTTCATCGACACCCGCTACCTGCAGGACGCGGTGCGGGCGATGAACGACGCCCAGGTGGACCTCCAGGTGATGACGGGGGACCTCATCGACGACCTGGAGCAGCTCGACGGCACCATGGCCGCGCTGTCGGAGTGCAAGGCCCCGCACGGCATGCTCGCCATCCTGGGCAACCACGAGCACTGGCGCGGCCTGCGCGCCATCCGCCGGGCCTACGCAGACGTGGAGGCGCGCGGCGGCCCCGTGCGCCTGCTGGTGGACGCGTCCCATGCCTTCGAGCACGCCGGGCAGCGCGTGCGCGTGGTGGGCGTGGACTACCCCATGTCGGGGCGCAGCCACCGGGTGAAGGCCGAACGCATGCAGGAGTCCGCGGAGGTCGCCTTCCGCGACGTCGCGCCGGGCGAGGTGGTGCTCTGCCTGACGCACCACCCGGACTTCTTCCCGCTCGCCGCCGAGCGCGGCGCCCGGCTCACGCTGGCCGGCCACACCCACGGCGGGCAGGTCGCCTTCCTGGGCGTCCCGGCCTTCTGGTTCGCCTTCAAGTACATGCTGGGCCGCTACCGCCAGGGCGACCACCAGCTCTACGTGTCGGGCGGCACCGGGCACTGGCTGCCCTTCCGCATCGGCGTCCCCGCGGAGGTGACGGTGCTCACCCTTCGGGCGTCGGGAGCGCCGGCTGCTGGCCGTACGTCTTGAACTTCTCGAGGACGCGCGCCATCTCCGCGCCGTCCAGCAGCACCGGCTCGCCCACCTGGAGCGCCCGCCAGTACATGGCGGCCAGCGTCTCCACCTCCACGGCCAGCTTGAAGGCCGCCGCCAGGTCCCTGCCCACCGCCACCATGCCGTGGTTCGCCATCAGGCACGCCTTGCGCCCCTCCAGCGCGGCCAGCACGTTGCGAGCGAGCTCCGGCGTGCCGAACGTGGCGTAGGGCGCGCAGCGCACGTCGGTGCCTCCCGCCGCGGACACCATGTAGTGGAAGGCGGGGATGTCCCGGTGCAGGCACGCCAGCGTGGTGCAGAACATGGAGTGCGCGTGCAGCACCGCGCCCACCTCCGGGCGCGCGGCCAGGATGTCGCGGTGGAGCTGCCACTCCGAGGACGGGCTCCGCCGGCCCTCGTGGCTGCCGTCGAGGCGCATGAAGACCAGGTCCTCCGGCACCAGCGTGTCGTAGTCCATGCCGGTGGGCGTCAGCAGGAAGCCGCCCTCCACGCGCACGCTCAGGTTGCCGGAGGTGCCCTGGTTGAGCGACGACGCGTTCATCCGCCGGGCGGTGGCAATCATCAGCTCGCGCAAGGCGAGGTGCTCCCACGCGCCGCTCATGACGCCCTCCCCCGCCGCTCCGGGAAGAGCGACAGCAGGCCCGCCTCGGTGGCCGGACACACGCCTCGCTCGGTGATGAGCGCCGTCACCAGGCGCGCGGGTGTCACATCGAAGGCGTAGTTCGCCGCGGGGCTCCCCTCCGGCGTAATCCGCACCGTGGCCACCTCGCCCGACGCCAGGCGCCCGGTGACGTCGCTCAGCTCGGTGCCGTCGCGCTGCTCAATGGGAATCGCGCGCACGCCGTCCCGCAGCGTCCAGTCGATGGTGGGCGACGGCAGCGCCACGTAGAAGGGCACGCCGTTGTCCTTCGCCGCCAGCGCCTTGAGGTAGGTGCCAATCTTGTTCGCCACGTCGCCCTGGGCCGTGGTGCGGTCCGTGCCGACGATGCACAGGTCCACCTGCCCGTGCTGCATGAGGTGGCCCCCCACGTTGTCGGCGATGACGGTGTGAGGCACGCCGTGCTGCCCCAGCTCCCACGCGGTGAGCTGGGCGCCCTGGTTGCGCGGGCGCGTCTCGTCCACCCAGACGTGGACCGGGATGCCCGCGTCGTGCGCCTGGTACACGGGCGACAGCGCGGTGCCGAAGTCCACCGTGGCCAGCCAGCCGGCGTTGCAGTGCGTGAGCACCTCGAGCCGACCCTGCCGCCCCTTGCGCGCCCACGCCTCTTCCAGGAGCTTCAGGCCATGCGCGCCGATGGCGCGGTTGATGGCCACGTCCTCGTCGCTGATGGCCTCGGCGCGGCGCAGGGCGGCGGCCACGCGCTCGGAGGGCGGCAGCGGCGCAAGCACCTGCCGCATATCGTCCAGCGCCCAGTGCAGGTTGACGGCGGTGGGCCGGGTGCCGCGCAGCACCGTGAGGGCGTGCTCCAGCGCGCCGTCGGAGGCGTCCGCGCGCAGGGCCAGCCAGACGCCGTAGGCCGCGGTGGCGCCGATGAGCGGCGCGCCGCGCACCTGCATGCTCCGGATGGCGTGGGCGGCGGCCTCCAGCATCCCCAGCCGCACCGTGACGAGCGCGTGCGGGAGCCGCGTCTGGTCGATGGCCTCCGCGGCCTCGCCGCCGGGCGCGAGCCAGATGGAGCGCATCGGCTTGCCATGGACCTTCATTTGCGCAGCACCCGTCCGGCCACGGCGGACAGCTTCTCCACCATCCCCGCGTCCCAGGCCGAGGGCGCGGTGATGATGGCGTGCTCCAGGGCCTTCTGGCATCCCTGCTCGCACGGCCCGGCGTGCGCGCCGAGCAGGGGCACCACGTTCTTCACCAGCCCCTTCGCCTTGCCCGCGTTGCCCAGCAGCACGGAGACGACCTGGTCCACGGTGACGGCGTCATGGTCCGGGTGCCAGCAGTCGAAGTCGGTGACCATGGCCACCGTCGCGTAACAGAGCTCCGCCTCCCGGGCGAGCTTGGCCTCCGGCATGTTCGTCATGCCGATGACGTCGCAGCCCCAGCTCCGGTACACGTGGCTCTCCGCCCTGGAGGAGAACTGCGGCCCCTCCATGGCCAGGTACGTGCCGCCCCGGCGCACGACGACGCCCAGGCCCTCACAGGCGGAAATCACCGCGTCGCCCAGCCGCGAGCACACGGGCTTCGCCATGGAGACGTGGGCCACCAGCCCCGTGCCGAAGAAGCTCTTCTCCCGGGCGAAGGTCCGGTCGATGAACTGGTCCACGATGACGAAGGTGCCCGGCGGGTACTCCTCGCGCAGGCCGCCCACCGCGGACAGCGAGAGCAGGTCCGTCACGCCGCTGCGCTTGAGCGCGTCGATGTTCGCGCGGAAGTTGATGTCCGTGGGGGCCAGCCGGTGCCCCCGGCCGTGACGCGGCAGGAAGACCACGCGGTGGCCCCCGAGCATGCCGAAGCACAGCTCGTCCGATGGCTCGCCGAAGGGAGAAGTCACCTTCTTCCATTCGACGTCCGTCAGTCCGTCTATCTGGTACAGGCCACTGCCGCCGATGATGCCGATGACAGGTGAGGTGGAGGTGGACATGCGGCGGGCTCCCGGTCAGCGCGGGCACGAAGGCCGTGCCGGCGCTGGGGAGCGTAGGAGCCGGCGTGGGCCCCGGCAAGCCAGGGCGCAATCCCCAGACTACGGCGCCGTGATGGCGGAGAGCCTGCCGACCTCGTCCGGCGACAGCGTGAGCCTCGCGGGCTCGAACAGGGCCCCGAGCTGCTCCAGGGTCCGCGCGCTGGAGATGGGCGCGCCGACGACACGCTGAGCACGCAGCCAGGCCAGCGAGACGGCCGTGACGGACACGCGGTGTGCCGCCGCCACCTCGTCCAGGGCAGCGAGCAGGGTCAGGTTCCGAGGCTGGGACAGGTAGGCCTCCGCGGCCCCCGCGCGTGAGGACGCCACCTTCTGTCCTGGCCGGTACTTGCCGGTGAGGAACCCCGACGCGAGCGACCAGTACGGCAGCTCCTTCAGGCCCTCCTTCTCCAGCAGGGGCACCAGGGTGCTCTCGGGCCCACGCTCGACGAGGTTCCAGTGGTCCTGGGAGACCTCGAAGGCGCGGAGCCCATTGCCTCGGGAGAACGCGAGCGCCGAGGCGAGCCGCTCGGGCGAGAAGTTCGACGCCCCAGGGCGCGGACCTTGCCTTCCTTCACCAGGGCGTCGAACGCCGCGAGGTACTCGGGCTGCTCCACCTTCGGGTCGTCCTCGTGCGCGTAGTAGAGGTCGACGTAGTCCGTCTGGAGACGCTTGAGCGAGCCCTCGATGGCGGCGCGGATGTTCGCGGCGGACAGGCCCGGCTGCGCCTTCCACTTCGCGACCTTCGTCGCGACGAGCACCTTGCTCCGATTCCCCCGGGCCGCCATCCACTCGCCGATGAGCTGCTCGGACTCGCCGCCCTTCGCTCCGGGCGCCCCAAACGACAAAGCCATCAGTGACTTCCTTTACGGTTGAGTCCCGCTCGCTGGGGCGCCTCCGCGCCGCCACGCATCGAGGGAGAGGTGGTCGAGATGCACGGTGGCGATGAGCACCACGTAGAACCCGAGGTAGATCATCTGGATGCTCGCCGCGTTCCAGTTCTGCGCGGAGCAGGCGCCGCCAATCAGCAGGAGCATCATCAGCGTGCCGGCCACGAGGACGCTCCGGACCTTCACGCCGACCAGGAGCAGCACGCCGACGAGCGCCTCGGCCACGGGAATCGCCAGGCTCACCGCGTAGACGAGCGACGGCGGCAGCGGGCTCTGCCCGAAGGAGTCGCGCATGCCAGCCGCGAAGCCCGTCAGGTTGGGGAGCCGCACGAGCCCGTGCAGCGCGATGTTGAGCCCCAGGCCGATGCGCGCGAGGCCATACGCCAGCCGCTGGTTTCCCAGGCGGTCCGTGTCCACCTCCGTCTGGCTCATGGCAACACCTTGCGCTGGGAGAACTCGCGGAAGAGGCGGAGGAACATCGCTTCACTGTCGACGACGTCGCCGAAGCCCGCCTGCCGAATCTTGGTGGTGGAGGTAATCACGTCCCAGTCGCACCGGAAGATGAAGTCGCCAAAGGGCCAGGCGGCGAGCTGCGCATAGGGCACGTCGACCAGCCCATGCTTCTCGACGATGCGGCGCCACACCGGTGCCTTGTCCGCCATCATCTCCCGCAGGGAGAGGGTCTGCGGTGGCGCCAGCTCCATGCCGAAGTGCCGCGCGAAGGCGGGCCACACCCGGTTCCAGCGGAAGATGTCGCCGTTGGTGAGGTTGTACGCCTCCCCGCCCGGCGCCTTCAGCGCCGCCCACTCGGAGCCCACGGCGAGCTGCCGGGCGTCCGTCACCTGTGCGAGCCGCCCGTAGCACTCCGCCGTCCCCGGGAAGCGCAGCGGCAGCCCCAGCTCCTTGGAGATGGCCGCGTAGACGCCGATGACCATCGCCAGGTTCATCGGATTGCCCAGGGCGAAGCCACACACCACGTCCGGCCGGAGCACCACCGCGTCCCACGGCCGGCCGGCGGCCCGGGCACGGAGGTAGTCCTCCTGGTCGTAGTAGAAGTTCGGCGGCATGTGCCGCGGGTCGTCCTCCCGCGCGGGCGTGACGAAGGCACCCAGGTGCGCGCCGTAGTACTTGGCACCCTCGTAGAGGACCACGCGCCGGAGCGTCGGAGCGCTCGCATCGACGGCCTCCGTGAGGTTCCGCAGCATGGCGAGGTTCACCGCCACCTGCTCGTGCGGGTCCGCCTTCTCCTGGTAGGCGGCGAAGAAGACGTGGGTGACGTCCTCCAGGTCCGCCAGCGCCGCGCGCGTGGCGTCGGCATCGGTCAGGTCCACCGAGAGGAAGCGGGCGGCCGTCTCGAAATCCGGCGTCCGCCGCGACAGCGCCGTGACACGCCAGCCGGGCTGGGCCGTGAGGTGCTCCACGAGATTGCGGCCGATGACACCCAGGCCGCCCGCCACCAGGGCGTGCGCTTTCCGAGGAACGTTGCTCATGCAAGGTCTCCTTGGCCCATACATCGCGGGCAGCGAGGCGGAAAACAATCCACGCCCGCTCGAAATCATCATTCGATAGCGTCGAAGAATGGATCGCTTCGACGCCATGCAGCTCTTCATCGAGATTTCGGAACGCGGAAGCCTGGCGGCGGTGGCGCGCGCCCGAGGGGTCGCACCGTCCACCGTGACGCTGGCGCTCCAGCAGCTCGAGGCTCGGCTCGGGGTCCAGCTCTTCGCGCGGTCGACGCGCCGCCTGTCACTGTCCTCGGAGGGGGAGCGCTACCGCGAGGACTGCCTGCGCATCCTCGCGGACCTCGCGGAGAGCGAGAGCGCCGTCACCGGCCAGCGCGGCGCCCTCACCGGGCGCCTGCGCATCAGCACCACCAACGACTTCGGCCGGTCCCGCATCGCCCCGCTCGTCCACCGCTTCCTGCGGATGCACCCCGGCGTACGCATCGAGCTGCTCCTGAGCGACACCGTGGTCGACCTCATCGAGGAGCGCATCGACGTGGCGCTGCGCTTCGGTCCCCTGACGGACTCGCGCCTGACGGCGCGCCGCATCTTCACCAGCCGCCGGGTGGTGTGCGCCGCGCGCGCCTACTGGGCCAGGCATCCACCGCCCACGCACCCCAGCGAGCTGGCGCGCCACAACTGCCTCGTGCTCGCCCGGCGCGGTGCGCCCCAGTCGAGCTGGCCCTTTCGCGACGAGGCGGGGCGGACATTCCAGGTGCGCGTCTCAGGGGACCGGATGGCCAATGACGGCGGCGTGCTCCGCGCCTGGGCCCTGGAGGGCGCGGGCGTCATCCTGAAGACGGCCTGCGACGCCGAGGCCGACCTCCAGGCGGGAAGGCTGGTCCCCGTGCTCGAGCCGTTCGCGCTCCCCGCGACGGAGCTGCACGCGGTCCACACGGCGGGCCGCAGCCCGAGCCGGCGGCTGTCGGCCTTCCTCGACCATCTCGAGGAGAACCTCACATCTCCCGAGGCCACACGAGAGGCCCCGGCACGGGCCGCGAAGGGCAAGCCTCCGCGTCCCGCGACACCGTGACAGCTCGAGCTCCGGGACCGCTCAGGGGGTGATGTAACAATGCGTGTTGCCGAGTCCCCCATCTCCCCAGGGGCAGTCGGACGGGCATTCCGACATGCGCTCCATGCAGCACACGCCGTCGCCACAGACAGGGTCGATGAGGGACAGGGAGTCGGTGTCGGTAGCGGTCTCCGGGAGCGCGTCGCCCTCACCAGGCTCCATGACAGGTCCGCAGGCCAGCAGGAACGACGCACTCAACGACACCACCACGGCCATGGCGCTTCGCATGGGAATACCCTCGCAGTCGAATGGGGGATGAAGCGCCCGCCACTCTTCCACCCGGCACGCCTTGAAACCAGACACGGGGCAAGAGCTGTCAGCCCGAAAACAATGACAGACAGCGTCAAGCTTTCATCACCCGCCCGAGCTCAGGGCTGCCCGAGCGCGAACGACGCCATCCGGTTCTTGAACACCTTGCCGGGGTCCTCCAGGACATCGTTGTGCCCTGCCCCGGCCACCGTCTCCACCACGGCCTGGGGAAAGA
This sequence comes from Pseudomyxococcus flavus, assembly GCF_050038885.1. Lineage (NCBI taxonomy): Bacteria > Pseudomonadati > Myxococcota > Myxococcia > Myxococcales > Myxococcaceae > Pseudomyxococcus > Pseudomyxococcus flavus. The sequence goes on from NZ_CP143624.1 coordinate 2,062,163, forward strand.
GCTTGCCCAGCCGGCGTCCCATGTCGACGGGGATGAGCGTGTCCTCCTCGCCGTGGATGATGAGCACGGGCAGCTTCACGGAGGTGGCCTTGGAGGCGGTGTCGTACCGGTCGCGCATCAACAGTCGCGTGGGCAGGAAGGGGAAGGCCATGGCCGCGATGTCGGAGATGGACGTGTAGGGGCTCACCAGCATGACCCGGGCGCCGTGTCCTCGGCGCGCCATCTCCACCGCCACGCCCGTCCCCAGGCTGCGGCCACTGAGCACCGTCTGCTGGGCCGTCACGCCCTTCGCGCGCAGCCAGGTCAGCGCGGCCTCCGCGGCGGCGTAGATGTCCTGTTCCGTGGGACTGCCGGGTGATGCGCCGTAGCCTGGATACTCGACGGCCAGGAAGCCCAGACCCCGCGCCTCCATCAAGGTCCCCAGGCCCACCTGTCCCAGCAACTCTTCACCATTGCCGTGAAAGTGCACCACCGTCGGCGCACCGGGAGGCGCGGGCAGGTAGAACAGGTCCACGTACAGGCCCTCGCCGAGGGGAAGTCGGCTGAAGCCTTCGATGTTCTCCAGGGGCGGCGTCCTTCTGGGCGCCGGATAGAGCAGGGAGCGCTGCAGCGCGAACGCCGCCACGCACAACACGAGGTACAGCGTTCCGAAGGTGGCCAGTACGAGGAAGAGCATGCGGCGCAGCCGAGGCATGACCGCAGTCTGCCCCACTCCACGACGCGACGCGACACCTCGTGACGCCTCGCGCCGTCAGGCCGAATGGCAGACTCACCCTCGATGCCCCTGGCAGATGCGGCATTGAAGGTGCACGATAGGCATTGAGCAGCTTCGTCCTCGACACGCCGTTCAGAGACTCGAACATCCCGGGCCCAGGCTCGGACTGGAGCAGGCGTGATGTCTCCGTGGGTGCTGGGCCATTTCCTGGAGGAGCGGCTTCCGTCCTTGCGCGAGCTCGGCACGCCCGCCTCCGTGGACGCGGCCCGCGCGATGCGGCGCCTGGAGCGCTGGCGCCGGCAGGAGCCCCTCACGCGCGACGCGGTCTGGGCCCAGCGGCTGCGAACCTCGGGCATCACCGAGCAGGAGCTGCACACCCTGCTGGGCGAATCTCCAGAGTCCTTGCACGCGCGCATGGGCGGCCCTCCGCCATGGCTGCATGCCATTGAATGCGCCTACTCCGCCGACGTGGCCGCCCCGCTGGAATGGCCGCGACCCGCCCCACCGGGTGCGGCGCTCCTCGCGCTGGTGGAGCCGCTCGTCAGCGCCGCACATGCCCGGCTCGTGTCCGCCCTGAGCGAATGCCAGCAGGAGACACCCGGCGCGCCCTTCGAACCGGCGAGCGCGGCCCACATGCTGCTCACACCGCTTCCCCGGACGCTGATGCCGCTCCTGGGCCGCACGCTGGCGGTGGAGCTGCAGGCGGCCCAGCTCGAGGGCCAGCTCCAGGGGGCCACCTCGGAAGAGCGCTTCCAGGACTTCGTTCGCCAGCTCCGGCGCCGGGAGGTGGCGCTCGACATCCTTGCCCGCTACCCAGTGCTCGCGCGTCAGGCCGTAGAGCGCATCGAGCATTGGGAGAGCGCGAGCCTGGAGCTGATGCAGCGGCTGGCCAGGGACGCCGACGCGCTGGGGCGCCACTTCCACGGTGGCACCGCGCCGGGCGCGCTGGTGGACATCCAAGGGGGCCTGTCGGACCCGCACCGGGGAGGGCGCAGCGTTTGCGTGCTGCGCTTCAGCTCCGGGTTGCGGCTCGTGTACAAGCCCCGGCCGCTCGCCGCGGAGGCCGCGTTCCAGCAGCTCCTCGTCTGGCTGAATGCGCGAGGACTCACGCCGCCGCTGCGCACGGTGGAGGTGCTTCTCCGGGACGGGTACGGCTGGATGGAGTTCGTGCAGGCCGCGCCCTGCCATTCGTCCGAAGCGGTGCGGCGTTTCCACCTGCGTCAGGGCGGGCTCATCGCGCTGATGTACGCGATGGACGCCATCGACATCCACTACGAGAACCTCCTCGCGGCGGGAGAGCACCCCGTGCTGGTGGACCTGGAGACGCTCTTCCACCCGTACACGCTCGCCCGCTCCCTGCGGAACGTGGAGGCTCAGCCCGGCGCGGTGCTGGATGGCACCGTGCTCAAGAGTGGGCTGTTGCCCCAGCCCGTCTGGCGCTCGCGCGATGGCACCGAGGTGGACTTCAGCGCGCTGGGCGCCGGCGCGAGCCAGCTCACGCCGCTGGGCTACCTGATGCCGACGGAGCACGGCACGGACCGGCTCCGCTTCGAGCGACGACGACTGGAGATTCCCGGCGCGGCCAACCGCCCCCGGCTGGAGGGTCAGGACGTCTCCGCGCTGGAGCACGCGGAAGCGCTCACCGAAGGCTTCTCACACATGTACCAGCTGCTGGTGGACCACCGTGACGCGCTGCTCGCGCCCGGTGGTCCGCTGATGGCCTTCGCGGACGCGCCCGTGCGCGTGCTCTTCCGCGACACCACGAGCTACGGCGCCCTGCTCCATGAAAGCCTGCATCCCCACGCCCTGGGGGATGCGCTGGACCGGCAGCGCTTCTTCGACCACCTCTGGCTCGCCGTGAAGGAGCGCCCCGACCTGGACGCCCTCATCCCCCTGGAGCAGGAGGAGCTCCAGCGCGGCGACGTGCCTCACTTCACCACCCTGCCCGGCTCAAGGGACTTGTGGTCGGGCGCGGGCCGGCAGCTTCCCCACTTCTTCGACGACACCGGCCTGGAGCGCGCGCGGCGGCGGGTGGAAGGCCTGTCACCCGATGACCATCTGCGGCAGCGAGCCCTGCTGAGCAGCGCGCTGGACCGGGTCCGGCTGGCGAACACTCCCGGCGCGCGTCCCAGCTATCCGTTCCGCGAGGCTTCCGAGCCCGCCCACCCGGACGCGCTGCTGACGACGGCGCGACGCCTGAGCGAGCGGCTGGTGGCCCTGTCCTTCTCCGGCGCGGGACATTCCCACTGGCTGTCGCTCGACTTCACGCCGTCGAAGGAGCTGCTGCTCTCACAGGCCGGCGCGGACCTGTACCAGGGGCTCCCTGGCATCGCGCTGGCGCTGGGTTACCTGGGCGCCCTCACGGCCGAGGAGCGGTTCACCCGCGCGGCACGGGGCGCGGTGCGCCACCTGACGTGGCGATTGGAAGTGGCTCCCGCACAGGTGAGCGGAATCGGCATCCTCAATGGCTGGGGCGGAATCCTCTATGCACTGACGCACCTGGGTGCCCTGTGGCGGGATGACTCGCTGTTGGAGAGCGCGGGGACACTCCTGGAGCCCCTCGCCTCAGGCGCGGCGCAGGACGAACACCTGGACCTGGGCGCGGGGTGCGCGGGCGGCATCCTCGCGGTGATCGCATTCCTGGCGCAGCGCCCGTCCGAGAAGGCGCTCCATGTCGCGCGGACCTGTGGAGAACGGCTGGTCCAGCGCGCCGTGCCCCAGGCACACGGCGTAGGCTGGCCTTCCCCCGCGTCCGGAGGACAGGCCCTCTGTGGGCTGTCACATGGCGCCGCGGGCATCGCCCTGGCGCTGCTGAGGTTGTCCGCCGCCACGGGAGAGACGCGGTTCCGGGACACGGCGCTCGCCGCGCTGGAGTACGAGCGAAGCCTCTATTCTCCCGAGGCGAGCAACTGGCCCGACCTGCGCGCCGATACCGGCACGCACGGAGGCGAAGGCCCGAGCTTCATGTACGGCTGGTGCAACGGCGCCCCGGGCATCGGGCTCGCGCGGGTGGCAGGACTGCCGCTGCTCGATGATGCCCGGGTGCGCGAGGAGATTGCCGCGGCGGTGCATGTCACGCGCGAGAAGGGCTTCGGCTTCAACCATGGCCTGTGCCATGGGGACCTGGGCAACGCGCTCTTCTTGTTGGAGGCGGCACGCGCCCTGCGCGACGACGCGCTCCTGCGCCAGACCTACCGCCTCGCGGGCGGCATCCTGCACGGCATCGACGCGCACGGCCCGCTACACGGGCTCCCTGGCAGCATCGAGACCCCCGGGCTGATGGCTGGCCTTTCGGGCATCACCTACGGACTGGCGCGCCTCGCAGCACCGGAGCGGGTGCCTGACCTGCTCTCGGTGGCGCCACCTGAACTCCGGAACCGCAAGGGTTGGCGGTCCGCGGGCAGTCCCTCCACAACCCAAGAGGAGCAGCACCATGAGCCACAGCGACAAGAAGCACATTCTCCGCGCCTGGCGTGACGCTGACTACTACGACAGCCTGTCTGACGCGGAGCGCGCCGCGCTGCCCGCCAGCCCCGCCTCCGTCATGGAGCTGGACGACGCGACGCTGGCCTTCATCACCGGCGGCGACACCGAGTCCACCTGCCCCAGCAACCCCACGCCCGCCCAGCGCACCTGTCTCTTCACCCCCTGCGGGACCTCGCACTGCTGCGCCTGATGCATCGCGGGTCGTGAACTGACGCCAGGACCACAGCTTCAGGGGAGCGGTGGAGCCGTGCCGCTCCCCTGTCGCGCACATGGCCCGGCCTCAAGTGCCGACCCTGGCCGTCCAGGAATCCGTCGCCCCTTCAGGTGTCGCCACGAACAACGTGACGCGGCTCCCCACGGCCGCGGCCCCCCAGTCCGTCACCTGGACAATGTTTGGTGCGCCGCCTGACACACGGACGGTGACGCTTGCCTGAGTATGGCTGTCGTTGACCGCGACGTCCCGACGCTGGCCGTCGACCTCGAGCGTCAGGGTGACATCGCCGCTCGTGGCGCGCATCACCTGGGCTGGGAAAGGGGTCCCGCTCTTGAGGAACAATGGGATGATTCGGATGGCCACCATGTCGACTCCTAGCGAGAGGAGGTTGCGTCAGCGGGAGTGGACCCTTTGCTCTTGAGCTGTACCGGTACCGCGATGCCCAGGAGCCCCATCATCTCGACAGCCTTGGCCGCATCGAGCGTGACGCCCACGAAGCCATCGAACTGCCAGCCTCGATTCTCCTGGTTCTCGAAGAACAAGGTCCCCCCGCTGAGCTTGAAGGGGGCAAGCACCTGCCAGCTCACCCCCAGGAGGAACCCTGGCCCTCCCCGTCGCCGCGCATCACCATGGTTGTCCGCGGTCACGGCCGCGACGCCAATCTCCGCGGAGAGAGAACGCGCGAAGCGCTTCGCGTCGAACCAGAACTGCTCATCACCTCGGAGGCAGCCGGCAGGACACACGGAGACCGCGACGGGATACACGAGGTCATTCATCCTCGTGAGATAGACGGCCCCCGAGGACAGCGAGTACCCCCGCCGCTCCGCCTCTGCCTCCAGGATGTCCTCATGCCCATCCGCCAATTCGGCGGTGACCACGACCACCGCGGCCATCTCTTCCACGCGGGCGTCATGCGCGGCCTCCGCCTGGTCAACGGCTTCCAGATGATGGGCGACCGTGAGCAGGCTTCTCGCTGACTCCAATGCCTTGAGCGCTTCGTTGGAACAGCCACCCTTTGCGCCTGGGTCCAGAGTGCGCCCCAAATCACTGGACACTTCCGAAATGGCCTTGCCCGAAACGTCTGCCGCCAGGTTCTTCACCTCGTCGGCATGTTCGCTGAGGCGCTCCTGGCACGTGTCCTCGACCGAAGCGCCGTCTGGCGGTGGCGTCATTGACGCAGCCTTCTCCAGGCAGCGAGCGGCAGTGCCAATGAGCGCCTGAGGCGTCTCACCCAGAGCCCCTTCCTTGAGCAGCCCGAGACAGGTCTTGGCCCCCGCCTTGAACGTGGCGAGCCCTGCGTCTGTGAGCAGGCCTGATTCGACTTCCTGCTGAGCCTCCAGGTTGAGGCGGATCAACGTCTCATCCGTTGGAACCCACCGCTGGGTGGATGCGCTCTGCTTGAACCCAAAAAACGTGAGCAGCGCGGGAATGGTTCGGGTGTCATCCCTCAAGCGCGCGGATTTGAGCAACTCGAACTTGAGCTCATCCGGGTTGATGGAGGCGTTCGACTTCCAGTCTCCCTTGTGGTCGTGCAGTGCCTGGTCGATCTTCTTCAGCACGGTCAGGTCGAACTGCTTCAACTCCTCCTTGAGCGCCCTTTTCACATCCTCGGATGGGGTGAAATAGTAGGTGAGCCCGACACGGACCTTGTCTCCCGGAAGCACGCGCTCCGAGATATGCACCATCCAGGAGGTGGCATCCCCGAAGGCTTCCGCCTGCGTGGGCTCACCGCCCCCTATCGTGTACGTTGCTTGGAGCCGCGTGTTTTCACCTCGGAAGGGGTCCACGCGCTTGGGACATCGCAGGGTGTATCCGCGCGTGCCGCTCTCGAAGAGCTTGCACAGCGCGGGTCCCAGCTCACCTCGCGCGGGCGCTTCATCCGTCCCTGACCCTCCGGCGAGGGCTCCGCTCGAGAGGAACATCAGCACAGCGGGGAGAATCCACACCCGCTTGCACAGCGTCATGCGAAGCGTGCTCATGGCGCGGGCGCCTCCTCGGCAGGGAGAATCTGGATGTCGAACTTGCCGATCCGTGATTCCGCCCCTGTGCCTCCGCTGCCGACCAGCCCGAAACGCACCTGCGCGGTCGTGGGGGCCGTCACGGCGCCCTTCAGGCGGACCTCCCACCGAACCACGCCCACCGTCACCATCCCCATGACGATGTTCGCCGTGGTCGTCCGTGTGGAGCGAGCCTGCGCGGCATCGCCCTCCATCAGCGCCACCGGCGAATCCACCCCGCCAAAGACCTCCGCATAGATATCCAGGTTGTTGATGGGCTGTGACTGGTCATCCACGGCTTGCACATAGATGTGTTGCGCTTCGGTCTCCCCCACCTTCAAGACAACGGGCTCCACCGGAAAGGGCGTGAGCCGGACCTTCGAGATATCGGGAACGATTTCCACCGTGACCTGGGCCAGACTGGCGGAGGGGGACGCATCTGGCTCCCCCAGATTTTCGGGCCGGGCCAGCGAGGCCGCGAGCTGAGCGACGCCATACGGCGCATCCGGCTTCACGCGGAACCGGAGACGCGCGGCGCCTCGCAGTCCCGTCCCTTCGTCAAAGCCTGTCGTGCCAACCAAGGGCCCCGAGTCCTGGGCGTCGAGGAGCTCGAATCGGGAGTCATCCAGCTCGAGGAACACGACCTGGACGTCGTCCACCGCATAGGCGTCATCATTCAAGGCCTGAACGACGAACACGCCCTCCTGCTCAGGTCTCAATTGGAGGGGTTGCTCGGCGGGAAGCCGCGTCACCAGCTTGCTCGCTGGTGCCGAGCGGTCCTCCACACATGCCAGCAATGTCAGGACAGGAAGAAATGCCATCCACCGGATGAGGCCCTTCACGCTTCCCCCTCGGACAGCCTTGACGTGACACGCCACCGCCCCCACGACGCGTCCTGGAGCATACAGCCGATATGTCAAACAGGCAACACAGCCCCCTGTGAGTCAAACGCAACCAGGTGCCGTGACGCAGCCGTGTCCACGGCGGCACCAGGGCTGTCTCGTCCAAGCATTGAGGCAGAAGAAGTGCTGCCTCTAACCGAACAAGCCCAAGGATGCGGGTGGCGTGAAGCCAGGGAACACCTTCGCCAATGACACACCGGGTCGGCAGGCGCGCAGGGCTTCCGCCAGCGGAGCGCGCACGTCCGTCCACGCGGGGACGTCGCGGCCGTCCTGCAACCGGTCCGTCTCCAGCGGCTCGAAGCGCCCGTACACCTTGCCGCCCTTCACGCCGCCCCCCAGCACCAGCATCGCGCTGCCCACGCCATGGTCCGTGCCGCGGCTGCCATTCTCGCGCACCGTGCGGCCGAACTCGGTCAGCACCACCACTGTCACCTGCTCCAACCGGGGTCCCAGGTCCTCGGCGAAGGCGGACAGGGCACCGCCCAGCTCCTGGCAGCGGTTGGCAAACGCGCCCGTCGCGCCCCCTTGGGCAGCGTGTGTGTCCCAACCGCCAAGCTCGGTGGCCGCCACTTCCAGCCCCACCTCACCGTGGATGAGCCGCGCGATGTCCCGCAGCCGCTGCCCGAGCTGCCCCTTCGGGTACGCCACCTGCGTGCGTGAAGGCAGCTTCGCCAGCCGGTCCTCGTCGAGCTGGGACATCGCCTCGAAAGCGCTCTGCCCCGTCGTGCGCAGCGCCTCGTCCACGGCACCCGCATAGAGCGCGCTGAACCCCCGCGTGGCCTCCTCGCCTCTGCGTCCGCCACGCAGCCGGAACTCCTCCAGGCGCCCCATCGCCACGGCGCCAGCATCTCCGAACAGGGCCCGGGGCAGCGTGGGCTGTAGCGCCACCGCCCGGAGCGCGGCGCCCTCCGCCTCATCCAGCGAGCGATTGAGCCAGCCATCGGGCGTGGACTTGCGCCCCGGCGTACCGGACTCCACGAAGTCCTGCGCGTCGAAGTGGGAACGCACGGGCTCTGGCAGCCCCACGCCGTGAAGTACCGCCAGCCGGCCGTCCCGCCACAGCGGCATCAGCGCCTCCAGCCTTGGATGCAGGCCAAAGGGCCCCGACAGCTTCAATGCGGCATCCGGCCCCGTGGCCTTCAGCGCCAGCGTGGGCCGTGCCCGGTGATACGCCGCGTCCTCCACCGGCGGCACCAGCGAGAGCCCGTCCGCGCCTCCACGCAGGAAGACCGTCACCAGGGTGCGACGCGCGGATGCGGGTGGACTGGCCGCGAGCGCCCGTCCGAGGAAGCCGGGCACCATGGCGAAGGCCGCGCCCGACACGCCCAGGGCGCGCAAGAGATGGCGGCGAGTCAGCAACGTGCTCATGACTTCTGGCACTCCAGAGAATCGATGTGGGACCTCCGCAGCGGCAGGTGCCCATCCTCCAACGCCCGCCCACGGCGAAAGTTGCAGGCCGCTCCGCACATGGAACCCAGGAGCTTACAATGCAGCGCCAGGCACGCGGGCCAACACCGATGACCGCGACGAACCGCTCCGGCCATTCAGCGCCGCATGCACTGAGCCGGCAACGCCCCCGCGTCCGGGCACAGCCAGCGTCCGCATCAGCGCAGGCCATCCAGGAGCGCGGCGAGCTGCTCCGGTTGGGATGCGAACGGCGAGTGTGAGGACTCCAAGGTGTCGACAGTGAAGGCGTTTCCGGGCGTGAAGGCGTTGGCCTCGCGAATCATCAGGTCCTGGAGGGCGGGAGCCAGCGCCCGGTCCTGGGCGCAGCGAATGTAGCTGCGGGGAATGCGGCCCCAGCGCTCCTTCGTCGCGCCGACCTTCGACGTCCACAGCGATAGAGGAAGGTCCGGCGTCAGGCTGAGTGCGAAGGGCATGAAGGCCGCCCGGGGCACGTCCTGATAGTACGCCTCTCGGAGGGACTCCAGGTAGGCGAGGCTGCCGCGTGGGTTGATGCGCACTGCCCCCAGCTTCGCCGGGTCACCCTGGAAGAGCGCCTCGCCGTAGCCCGTGCGCGCCTCGGGCAGTGCCCCATATCCACTGGCGCTCCCCAGGCGCAGCGGGCAATACGCGCTCAGATAGACGAGCCGGCCCATGAGCTGGGGCGCCAGCTCTCCTGCTCGGGTGATGACGGTGCCGCCCGCGCTGTGTCCCACGAGCACGGGCTTCGCTCCACCAGCCCCGCGGCGCAGCTTCTCCAGGGCAGCCACCACCGCGGCAGCGCAGTCCTCCAGCGTGACCTCCGCCAGGGGCGAGCGCTCCTCGCCAAGCCCCGCCGCATTGCCCGTCACGTAGGCGCTGGGGAAGCGGGCGTTGAGACCATGGCCGGGAAGGTCGATGGCCATGACTTGATGTCCCCGCGCGGAGAGCGCCTCCGCGACGCGCGTCCAGTGCAGGGCGTTGTGCCACGCACCATGCACCAGGAGGAAGGCGCGTCGTGGACCCTGGCCGCGGGCAGCGGCGGCGAAGGCGTTCCGCATCGGGAGCATCCCCGCTCCGATGAGGGCGCTCGTCATCACGTCACGGCGGTTCATGGGTGCCTCATCCGATGAAGGGGACGGGTGTGCGCATTCGCGTCGAGAGACCGGGCGAGCCGCTCGCGGCGACTCGCGAGCTCCTGAATCTGAAGGTCGAGCTCCGCCAGCCGCTCGCGGTGGAGTGCGAGCGCATCCGGGCAGACGGCTCGCGTCGCCTCACGGAGCATGCAGCGCGGAAACGTGGAGATGTCCTTCAGGGAAAAGCCCATTCGGATGAAGTGGGCCACCTGCATCACCCGCTGCACCGCCTCCGCGTCGAAATCCCGATAGCCATTCTCGCGGCGCTGCGACGAGAGGAGCCCCGCCTTCTCGTAGTGCCGGATGGAGCGCGCACTGCACCCCGTGCGCAGGGCAAGTTCACCAATGTTCATCTCGCTCTCCTGGAAACGGACGCTAGCGCCTGACACCCGTGTCAAGGTCAAGCCTCGCTTCAGGCCCCTGGTGTATGGACCTTCGTCTGTCCGGTAATGGGCTGGAAGGCCGCGCCTCCACGGGTCCCGGCCGGAGCGTCGGCGCCCCGGGCGTGGGGGCGCCGGCTGTCACGGAGCTCGGCGCGCTGGAGCAGGCCGAGGCACGCGAGCCCGAGCGCGGCCCCCATCGGCGCGTCGCCAGCGGAACGTCAGCCCGGCGTGGCCCGCCATCTGACGGCGACCCCCACCGAGGTCGAAGGGAAGCTCGAAGCCGCCCTCCGCTCGGACTTCGAGAGACGGGCTCAGTCGGTACGCGATGCCCAGTGAGCCGCCCGGCGAGGCCAGCAGGTGCGTGCCGGCGAAGCGGCCCTGGAACATGGTGAGCGGTCCCGCGACGGACCCCATCAGCGAGGCGCCTCCCGTGAGGGTCCAGGCTCGCCCCAGCCGATAGTCGACCAGTGCCTGTCCACCGAGACGGAGGTTGACCGGTTCGGTGTAGTTGTTGGTGACGGGCACGTACCAGACGCCCGCGCTCGGAGCGAGCGACACCGTCCACGATGGCGTGTCGAGGAGCCGATGCCGGGTCCCGAGCTCGAGCCCCAGGAGCGTGAGACGACCGCCCCAATCCCAGTTCTCACCTGCCCCCTTGCGGAAGGTGAGCTCCGGCATGGGCAGATAGGCCCGCTCCCGGCCGCGCTCGAAGGCAATCGCATTCAGGGAGACGCCCACGTCGGTCGTCCCGACGGGAGTCGTCGCCGCGCCGAGGTTCCGCACTCCGCCGAGGCAGCCGGAAGTGCAGACGAGAACCCCACTGGCCCACAGTGCCTTCATGACGTGCCGCTGCGTCATGGCGGCCACGCGAAGCGAACCCAGACGGGGTGGTGGTCGCTTCCGGCGGGCCGCCTGTCCACGCCGCGCTCCAGCGGCGACAGTCCTCGGGCGAAGACGAAGTCGAGCGGGAAGCCGCCAATCACCGAATCCACGGTGTCCCCCACGCCCTCAGAGGCCCATTGAAATCCACGCCCCGAGAACAGCTTCACGACCTGCTCGAGGCTGCCCGGGTCGGAGGTGTTGAAGTCACCAGCAATGACTTGCACGGGCCCCATTCCGTCGACCGCGTCGATGATGGTCTCCGCCTGGTCGAGCCGCCCACCGAGCCCGACGATGGGCGTCGCATTGTGCGCGGAGACCGCCTGGACAGGCGTCCCGCCGATGTCCAGCGTCGCGATGACGGCGATGCGGCGCTGCTGGTGGTACGGGTCGTCATGGGGCAGGTGGACCTTCCGGTCCGTGGTGATGGGCCACCGGCTCAACACCGCGTTGCCGAAGTCACCGCCATCCACCTGCACCGATGCGGGGTAATAGACGTAGGCCAGCCCGAGCTCCTTCGCGATGCGATCCACCGCGGTGGCATCCATCTCCTGCATCACGATGACGTCCGCCTCCGAGAGTGGCGTGCGCTGGAGTGCGGTGATGGCCTCGGTGACGTTCTCCGCGAAGGCGAGGTTGAACGTCACGACCGTGAGCGAGGAGGCCGCCTGCGTGGCGACAGGACCGGGCGCTCGATAATCTCCGCTGTACCTCGGTCCGGCTTCATCGGTGTAGTTCTCCGCGATCGGGCAGCCCGTCAGGAGCGCGAGCATCAGGAGCACCCACGCCGGCGCGGCGAGCCGCCGGGGGGAGCCGTGCCGCCAGCCGCCTTCTCCCGTGCCAGGCAGCGGTCCCACGAGCCCATCCAAGCTGAGAGGCCCCTGCTCCGGCTCAAACCCCCTCCTCCGATGGAAGACGTGCCGCCGTAACGCGACCGACCTCCACACGGTCCGGCGTGCTGCATCGCGCTGCGAGGATGAACTCATTGGCGGCCCAGAACGGCGCGGGGCGCCAGAGATTCCACCCATCGCGGACGCTAGAGCAGTACCGCTTCCTCGAGTGGAGGCAGGGCCGCGGAGAGAACACCCCTTGGTTGGATGGCAGCCCGCCCTGCTGCCCGTGCCCCTGCGCACGAAGCCACGTTCGCGCGGGCGGGCAGGAAGCAGAGCGCTCGTCTTGGGCACGGCGCGACTGCATCCCTGGCGCCCCGCTTCGTCCGCATGCACGGGCACGGAAGCCGAGGGCACGCTTCGCTATTGCTTCTGGAACTCCGGTGAGCCCAGCAGCAGCCCGGCGATGAGCGGGACGTCCACGGGACGCGGCTCGCCCACCGCGCTGGCGGCCTCGGCGCGCTTGGAGAGGGCCTCCAGGATGGTGGCCCGGGTCTGGTCCGAAGGCGGCGCGCCCAGCAGGGCGTGGCCCAGCGCGTCCACCCAGCCCTCCTCGGTGGGCGTCGCGGGCGTGGCCAGCGACTTCAACGCCACCTGCGTCCCCGGCATGCGGCCGGAGACCAGCTCCAGGCTGAAGTTGAGCCGGGCCACCAGGGAGCCACTGTTCACCCACGGCTCGGCCACCTCGGGGAAGCCCGTGGGCGCCGGGGCCCGGAAGAGCGGCTCGCCCATCTTCGCCAGTGACTGCACCAGCCTGGGACGCACCGTCAGCTCCGCATGGGTGGCCCGCAGCGCGGACACCACGAACTCGAAGGGTGTCTTCACCTTCGTCCCGCGTGCCTCGGGCGCCCAGAACTCGGGCGACTGGAAGAGCGCGCGGTACACGGTGGGCAGGTCCCCCTCCGAGTCGAGGAACACCTTCGCCACCCGCTCCACCAGCGCGGGCGGCGGCGTGTCCGAGACGAAGCGCCGCGCCAGCCGGGTCGCCACGTGGCGCGCGGTGGAGGGATGGCGCGCCAGCAGGTCCAGCACCTGCTCCCCGTCCGCCATGCTCCGCTGGCCCGGGATGCGCTGCCCCAGCACCGTCTTGTCCTCCGCGTCGTGTGCCCGTCGCCGGAAGAAGAAGGCGGGCGCCTTGCGGGGCTTGCGGATGCTCCAGCCGGTGAAGCAGCGGGCCACCTCGCGCACGTCCTGCTGCGTGTAGCCGCCGTCCACGCCCAGCGTGTGCAGCTCCAGCAGCTCGCGCGCGTAGTTCTCGTTGAGGCCGGGCTTCGGCGCCTCGGGCTCCTCGTCCTCCTCGGGCTGCGCCGTCTCCTCCAGGCGTGAGGGCATGCCGTCGCGGGTGCTGCGCCAGTTGTCCAGGTAGAAGAGCATCGCCGGGTGGCGGGCCGTGGCTCCGAGCAGCTCGCGGAAGCGGCCGAAGACATTCGGACGGATGGCGTCACGCTCGTACGACGTCACCATCCACCGGACCGCGCCCTTGTCCGCGGACACGTTGAAGTGGTTGAACCAGAAGTCCACCAGCACCTCTTCGAGCTGGTTGGGGCTCTCCACCGCCCGCAGCAGCTTGGCGGCGGACTGCTCCATGACGATGCGCGCGGGCCGCAGAGGCTCGCGGCCGTCGAGCAGGGCTTGCTCCCGCTGTTTCCGCGGCGGGTAGTCCCGCACCAACTCCGCCATGGACATCGTCAACGTGGGCAGTTCCTGGAGCTTCGCCTCCAGCGCGGGGGGAAGGGGCGCCCCCGGCCGGGCGAGCTGCGACTCCATCCACCCTTCCACGCCCAGACGCCGCATGTCCGCCAGCGCCTGCGTGGACGGCCCGAACGCCAGCCTCCGCAGGACGTGGACCGCGCGGGCCTCATCGAAGGCGGGCCGCTCCGCCATGGCCGTCGGCGCCGCCGTGGCCGTGGGGTGCGGTCCGCCCGCGCATGAGAGCACGGCAATCGCCAGGAATCCGACAGGCAGCAGTCGCATGACAGAAGGGGAACACCGTGGGACGCCAGAAGTTACGTCACGAAGATGCGAGGCAGGCACGTGGGCCGCAAGCCGTTGCCACCGACGCGCGGGTGCGCGTGGACCTGGACACCGACGGCGACGTGCGGCGTGTCGCCTCCCATGCCTGCTGCGGGTGGACGCGCCCCAGACGCCCACCTTCATCGACGCGGCGTGAGCGCGGGCCGAGCGGCCGCGCCGCACCCCGCGGCGCTGACCTCAGGCCGCTTCGATTTCCATCCGGTAGCCCACGCCGCGCACCGTCTGGATGGCGAAGCGGGACGTGCTGTTCCACCCCAGCTTCTTCTTCAGGCTGGAGACGAAGTTGTCCACGGTGTGCGGGTCCACGACGACGTCGCGGCCCCACACCGCGTCCAGGATTTCGTCCCGGCGCAGCACGCGCTCCCGCTCGCGCACGAGGAAGGCGAGCAGGTCGAACTCCGTCCGCGTCAGCTCCACCGGCGTGCCCGCGGGCGTCTCCACCTTGCGGCGGTCCAGGTCCAACCGGTAGCCCGCGAAGCGCAGGCCCTTCACCGGGGCCGCGCCGGAGCGGCGCACCAGCGCCCCCACGCGCGCCAGCAGCTCGCGCAGCCGGTAGGGCTTGCCCAGGTAGTCCTGCGCGCCCGACTCGAAGCCCCGCACCACGTCGTCCTCCAGGGTGCGCGCGGTGAGCATCAGCACGGGCGTCGTTACGCCCTCCTCCCGGAGCGCGCGGCACAGGGTGTAGCCGTCACCGTCCGGCAGCATCACGTCCAGCAGGATGAGCTGGAAGTCGCGCCGGGCCAGGTGCTCGCGCGCCGCGCGCACGCACGTGGCTTCCTCCACCGCGTAGCCCCCCTGGTTCTCCAGGTTGTCACGCAGCGCGAGTCGCAGGTTGGCGTCGTCCTCCACCAGGAGGAGCGCGGGAGTGGATGAGGTCATGTCATCACCGTGTGAGGAAAGCGAAGCTCGAAGGTGGTGCCTTCCGGACTCGAAGCGGCCACGTGCAGCGTGCCCCCGTGCACGCGCATGATGCGGCGGCACAGGGCCAGTCCCAGGCCGCTGCCGGGCGCGTCGTGGCCCTGGCCGGGCAGGCGGACGAACTCCTCGAAAGCGCGCTCCCACTGGGCCCGGGGGATGCCCACGCCGTTGTCGGAGAAGCGCACCCGGCCATCCGCCAGGGCCTCCACCCGCAGGCGCACCGGGCTGCGGGTGTTGTAGGCGCAGGCGTTGCGCGCGAGGTTGGAGAGGAGCAGGCGCAGGAGCTGGCCATCCGCGCGAAGGGTTCGCTCCCCCACATCCGCCTCCAGCTCCACGGGCACCTTGGACCAGGCCTCCAGGTCGCGGCGCAGCTGGGCCACCAGCTCGTCCAGGCGCACCGGCTCCAGCCTGGGCACCCAGCGGCCCTTGTCGATGCGGTTGAAGGACAGCAGGTTCTCCACCAGGAAGCCCAGCCCATCCGCTTCCCGGACGATGCGCGCCGGGTAGTCCCGCGCGTCCGTGCCCTCCGCCAGGCGCCACTCCAGCGTCTCCGCCAGCAGCCGGATGGAGGCCAGCGGCGTGCGCAGCTCGTGCGACACCGTGGCCACGAAGTCACTCTTCAGCTCGAGGAAGCGCAGCTTGCGGTGCTGCGCCACGAAGGCCAGCGCGGCGATGCCCAGGGCCAGCACCGCGCACAGGGCCACCATGCCCGTCTTCAGCCGGTAGCGCCGCTCCAGCGCGCCCTGGGCCCGCGCCCACTCCGGCGTGTCCACGGACAGGGGCAGCGCCTCCAACGGCAGCACCTCCGCGTCCGCCAGCAGCCGCACCTGCCCGTCCGCTTCGAGCAGACCGCGCTCCCGCATCTCCCGCGTGAGTGACTGGAGCAGCGCGCCCGCGTCCACCGCCACGCCTCGCACGTGGCTGCCGCCGCGCGGCTCCAGGTACCACCCCGAGCGCACCAGCGCGGGGCCTGGGAGCGTCCGGGGCAGCGGCAGCGGCTCGGCGGCGAGCTCGGCGGCGCGAGCCTCGAAGTCGTCCACCGGAGCGCCCACCTTCGCGGAGAGCGCGGCGATGCGCTCGCGCAGGAAGTCGAAGTCCGCGGGCGTGAAGCGCGCGCGGCGCAGGAGCAGCAAGCGCTGGAGCCCATCCAGCCGCCCTCCCCGGCCGTCCGCCAGGCCGTCGCGCACCAGCGAGTGCATCAACTGGGGTACGGGGTCGCCCCGCTCCGCCAGCGACTCCAGCACCACCAGGAAGCCCGGCACGTCGCGCGTGGACGCGAGCACGTACTGCGAGCGGTGCTGGAGCAGCGCCATCAACGCCACCGTGGACGCGCGCCGGTCGCCCCGCGCCAGGGCCCGGTCCACCTCGCGAATCAGGGCGAGCCGCTCCGCCCAGGGGTCCTCCGGCTCGTCGGCCCGCTCCGTGCCAGCACGCAGGCCCGCGTAGCGTGCCTTCGCGGGGGCGTCGTCGCCGGTGTCATGGAGGGCCAGCCGGGGCAGCAGCTGCGTGCCCCGCTCGCGCAGATAGAGGCCCGCGGCGGGCGCGAGCGGATCCAGGGCGGCGGCCTCCAGGGCTGGGCGCGCCGCTTCGAGCCTGTCTCGCAGCGACTGGGCCAGGGAGGCGCGGGCGTACTGCTCCAGCGCCTCGCGACGGGAGTCGAGCGAGGCCTGCGCGTCGTCGCGCTCGGCGGCGAAGATGCGCTGGAGATAGCCCAGGCCCCAGGCCAGCCCGACGAAGCCGAGCAGGAGCGCGATGAGGGTCGGCAGCAACCGGCGGAGCATGGGTGCGGCTCAGTTCCCCAGCGCGGGCACGTCGTCGAAGTCCGAGCTTCCCGCCGGCACCAGCCGCTCGAAGCGGTCCTTGCGCGTGTCCAACGCCTGCGCCTTGCGGATGAGCGCCCCCAGCTCCACCACGTCCTTCCGGCCGCGCAGCGGCTCCCCGATGCCGTCCCACAGCGCCAGCAGCCGGGGCCAGTCCAGGGCGCGTGTCCAGAAGGAGCCCCGCAGCTTCTCCGCGAAGGCGGAGGCCACGTACGCCAGCCGCGTGGACGCGGTGGCCCGCCCGTAGTCGGAGCGCAGCGTGCTGGAGGGCATCAGCATCTGCACCCGGCGCCAGCTGGTCGAGGTGCCCTGCTCGTACCGGACCCGGAGCATCCCGAAGGCGATGGCGGGACCGCTCAGCTTCACCTCGTGGATGGCGGTGACCGTTTGACCGGCGGCCAGCGGGAAGAGCTCCGTCTCGTCGCCGGCCTCGAGCGGCTCGGGGGACGGCGACAGGTACTCGTACCCCACCAGCCGATAGCGGGCGACGGACTGCCGGTTGAACTCCACCTGGACGCCCACCTCGCGGACGGCCTCGCGGGCCGTCACGGAGATTCGCACCACGTGGTAGCCCTTGCGGCTGGGCGAGGGGAACCCCTCGACGTAGAGCTGGAAGGGGCCGTAGGGCTCGCCTTCGTTCCCCTGGTTGAAGCTGTTGATGAAGGCCTCCGTCCGTACCACGCCTTCGCCAGGCAGGACGTCGCGCGACAGGTAGTCACGCGCCACGGCGTAGGCGCCGGTGTCCACGGCCACGGGGAACTCCGAGACGCGCGACTCCTCCGTGTCGATGGTGGGGTTCACCCCGAAGCCGCGCGTCTCGATGCCGGACACCGGCTTCCCCAGCGACGCGCGATAGACGGTCTGCCAGGCACCATCCGGCACGAGCACGGGCAGGTGCTGCAACGTCCACGCGGGTGCTCGCTCGCGGTCGTTGTCGGACGGCGTGGGCGCGAGGACGGAGGGACGTGACGGAGCCGTGGGAGCGAGCGCCACCTCCACGCGCGTCTCCTGTCCCGTCTTCACCACGAGGTCCGTCCGGGAAAGCGCCTGGAACGACTCCTTCTCGAAGCGGAGCGAATAGGCGCCCTCCGCCAGCTCGGGGAACCGGAAGCCGCCCTGCGCGTCCGTCACCGTGGAGCGGGACTCCGCCAGCACCGACGAGGTGGCGGTGACGCGCACTTCCGGAACCGGGCTCCGGTCGCTGGCATGCACGACGGTGCCAGAGAGAATCCCCGCCGCCCGCGCTGGCGCGGCCAGCAGCAGAAGGACGACACAGAGGGCATTGCAGAGGGTGGGCTTCATGGTGGGTGCCATCCCGGGCCACGCACGCCGTGACCACCCTGGGGAGGTACCTGCAGCGTGCCGCAGGCGGGCCCTCCGTTCATCATGGTTTCATCATGTCATGGAGGTGAGAAGGGCACGTCCAGCACCGGCCGCTTCCTCGCGTCCGGCAGGTCGTAGTGCCACCACTCCATGCGGTTGCGCTTGAAGCCCGCGCCCTCCATGGCCTCCCGCAGGATTTCGCGGTGCTTGCGCGACGCCTCGGAGCCACCGGCGTAGCCGTGGTGCGCGGCGGGGCTGAAGGTGTCGAAGGGGGTGGGCATCTCCAGCTCCTTGCCGTCCAGCGTCGTCAGCGTGAGGTCCACCGCCCCGCCCCGGTTGTGGTTGGAGCCGGTGCGAGGGTTGGCGACATAGCCGGGCACCGGCATGATCTTCCACATCTCCCACTGCACCGCGCGAGGCCGGTAGCAGTCGTACACCTTCAGCCGGTAGCCCTTGGCGCGCAGCGCGGCCGCGGCCTTCTTCAGCCGCTGCGCCGACTCGGGCAGCAACAGGCAGCGGGCCGTGTCCGGGTACACCTTCCGCTTGAGGAAGTTGTCCTCCGTCGCGTAGCGCAGGTCCACGACCAGGTCCTCCACCACCGTGGTGGCATCCACCAGCGGCGCGGCGGCCTTCGGCGTCCCCGCGTCCTCGGCGAGCGCGGCGCCGGAGACGAGGCCCAGCGCGGCCACCACGCCCCAGCCCGCGCGCGGCGTCATGCGGGCTCCGTGTAGCGCGTGGGGTCCGGGACGCCCGCCTCCTCGAAGCCCTTCTTGCGCAGCAGGCAGCTGTCACAGCGCCCGCACGCGCGGCCCTGGGCATCCGGGTCGTAGCAGGAGTGTGTCAGCCCGTAGTCCACGCCCAGCCTCACGCCCTCGCGGATGATGTCCGCCTTCGTCAGGCCGGACAGCGGCGCATGCACGGTGAAGCGCGCGCCCTCCACGCCGGCCTTGGTCGCCAGGTTGGCCATCGCCTCGAACGAGCGGATGAACTCCGGCCGGCAGTCCGGGTAGCCGCTGTAGTCCACCGCGTTGACGCCGATGTAGATGTCCGTGCTGCCCACCACCTCCGCCAGCCCCAGCGCCAGCGAGAGAAAGAGCGCGTTGCGCGCGGGCACGTACGTCACGGGGATGCCGTGGCTCATCTCGTCCGCGGGCCGGTCCTTGGGCACCTCGATGTCCGCCGTCAGCGCGGAGCCGCCCACCTGCCGCAGGTCGATGGACACCACCCGGAAGTCCGTCACGCCCATGGCCGCGGCGACCTTCTTCGCCTGCTCCAGCTCGACGGCGTGCCGCTGCCCGTAGGCCACCGCCAGACAGACAGGCTCGAAGCCCTTCGCCCTGGCCATGGCCAGGCACGTCGTCGAATCCAGCCCCCCCGAAATCAACACCACCGCGCGCTTCGCCATCAATCCCTCCGCTCTCCCTGCACGGTGTACACCGTCGTACAGGTCGTCGGCTGGCAATTGCAGTTGCGGGTGCCTGGCAGGAAGACGTCCGTGAGCGAGCCGCATGCCAGCGACACGTCGTAGCCATTCTCCGTGGGCCCCGGCACCGAGCCGTCGGGAATGCCTCCGTCGAACTGGCGGCAGTCGCGGTTGAGCGCGCGCGCCTGGCTGTCGCTGAAGAGCGTCACCTTCAGCGTCTCGTCGATGGCGGAGTCCTCGCAGCCCGTGCCACACGTGGCGCGCGGCGCGACGGCCCGCAGGTTGGACATGGCCTCCTGCCCTGTATAGGCCGCGTTGCGCGAGTAGTTCTGCACGGTGAAGTAGCCCGTGCCCGCGTCCGTGTCGCGCGAGAAGGTGCCCTCGAAGAGGAACACGCCCGCGTCATTCAGCTGCGCGAAGTCCGGCACCGAGGCGTCGCATGTGGTGCGTGCGGCATCCAGGCGCGCCTCGAAGTGGAAGGTGCCGAGCACCTGGTTGCCCGGGTACACCGGTTCGGAATAGCAGGCCATCGCCACGGCGACGGCCGTGACGGGCAGGGCGGCGAGAGCAAGGCGCTTCACGTGCATGGCGCGGCAACGCTACACGGCTAGGCGCCATCCAGCACGCAAAGGGCCAGCGCGCGGAAGGTGTCCCCCCGGGCAAGCACCTCGCCTACATCCACCTGCGCCGGGTCCCCACCCCGCACCTCGGGGTCCAGCCGCGCCAGGACGCGCCCCGCGGCGAGCGAGGCCGGCACGGCGCGGAAGGCCGCCACCGCCGCCGCGTCCAGGCCCGGCACCGGTCCGGGACGCGCAAGCTTGACGCCGTCCTCGCCCAGCGCCAGCGCCAGCGCGCACAGGTAGCTCAGCTCGGAGGCCCCGAAGCAGGACAGCGCCCCCGCGCCCAGCACCAGCACGTCGCCGCTGGCGAGGTACGCCTCCACGCCGCCCACCGGGTCCACCACGAGCTGCAGCTCACCCGCGCCCAGCGAGGACAGGACCGGCCGAAGCGCGGCGGCGAGCCGGGGCAGGCGCTCGGCCGTGACAGGCACCGCGTCCGGCGGCACCGGATGCGCGAAGCCCGAGGGCACGGGCAGCGTCGACACCGGCGTCTGGGGCGCCGCCGCGTCACTGGAGGACAGCGCCGCGCCGATGCCATCCGCCCGCTGCGAGGCCTCTGTCTGGCCCAGCGCCCGCAGGGCCTCCGCGTAGAGCGTCCAGCCGTCCACGTCCAGCGGCTGCTCACGAAGCAGGTGCGGCCAGATGCGGGCGGCCAGGGCCACGCCTTCGGGCACCGTGGAGAGGTGCTCGGCCGCCATGCGGGTGACTTCGGGGGACAGCTGCTCCGCGTCGAAGAGGCGCGCCGCGAGCCGCGCCGCCGGCGACACGAGCTGCGCGTCCAGGTAGCCGCGGAGGATGGCCTCCAGCACCGCGGGCTCGTCGGTCAGCCGCTCGCGCAGGCGCAGGGCCTCGCCGGTGAGGCCGCGCTCCTCCGCCAGCCGCGCGCGGCGGGCCAGGCGCTCGTCCGTCTCCGGGAGGCGCTCGAGCTGCACGGCCGCGTCCGCCACCATGCCCAGCGCCTCGTAGGCGTCCGCCAGCCGCTCGCGGTACGGGTCCGCGGCCTCGGCACCGGCGGCCTGCTCCAGCCGCTCCACCAGCGACACGAAGACGGCGGGCTCCTCGCCCAGGTCCACCAGCGACAGCAGGTGCCGCAGGGAGTGGCGCTGCGCGGGGTCATCGACCAGGGCCTGCTCGAAGGCCTCGCGCGCCTCGGGGAGCTGCTCCAGCGGGCTGAGCAGCAGCTCGCCGCGCTCCAGGTGCAGCACCGCGCGCGCGCCCGCGTCCGGCTCCTCCTCCGCGAGCTGCGCCAGCGTGCGCACGCAGGCCTCGTAGCGGCCCAGCTCCAGCTCCAGCGCGTGGCGCATGCGCAGCAGCGGCTTGCGGCGCGAGGGCCAGCCGTCCGCGGCCATGGCCAGCGCCTCCACCCGCACCGTCGCGGGCTGCGCCTGCACCTGCGCCAGCACGGCCTCCGCCAGCGCCTCCGGGAGCTGCTCCAGGCCCGGAAGCAGCAACGTGAGACGGGCAGCGAAGCCCGGCTCGGGCGCCAGCTCCTCCAGCGCGCGCAGGCGCGGCATCAGCGGGGCCGATGCCGAGCGCAGCACCTCGTCCCGCAGCACCACCGCGAACGCGGCGTCGCGCGCGGCGGACAGGCCCGCCAGCTCCAGCAGGCCCTCCGCGTCACCTTCGACACGCAGGCCGTCCGCCAGTGCGGAGGCATGCGCCGGGTCCGCGTCCTCCAGCGCGGCCAGGGCCCACAGGGCCTCCCGCGTGCGCGCCTTGTCGCCCGCCTGCGCGGCCATGGCCAGCGCGTCCGTGAGGTCGCCCGCGGCCATGGCGGGCGCGAAGCCCACCTCCAGCGCGCGGGCGAAGGCGCCCAGCCGGCCGAAGCGCTCCGCGAGCTCCGAGGGCGCCAGCATGTCCGGCGCCTCGGTGGCGATGCGCTCGAACACCTCCAGTGCCTCGCCGTGCTCGCCCGCCTTCTCCCAGAGGCCGGCGGCCTCCAACAGCAGCGGCGGGCGCTCCTCGGGGGCCGCCAGCCGCGCGGCCTGGAGCAGCGCCCGCGCCGCGCGCGGCGTGTCGCCGGAGGCGCGGTACAGGTGGGCCACGCGCAGCGCGGCGTCGACGTCCGGCTCCACCGCGGCGGCGTCCTTCGCCGCCTTCAGCGCGTCGGGCAGCTGCCCCGCGGCCTCGAAGCCTCGCGCGGCCGCCAGGAGCAGCGCCTGCCGCTCACGGCCGGAGGCCAGCTCCGCGCGCGCCACCTGCACCTCGGCGCGCCGCGCGGGGGCGTCCTTCAGCAGCGGCTCCAGCGCCTCCAGCGCGTCCGCGTAGCCCGCGCCCGAGACGCCCCGGGCCACCACGGCCTCCAGCGCCTCGCGGGCCACGTCCTCGCGGCCCGCGTCCTTCGCGAGGCCGGCCAGCTCCAGCCGCAGCACGGCGGCCTCGTCGGCGTCCTCCACGCGCGGCACCAGGCGCTCCAGCGCCTCCAGCAGCCGCGTGGGCTCGCCGCGCTGACGCAGCCCCGCCACCAGCGCGTGGAGCGCGGTGAGGTCCTCCGGCGCGGCCTCCGCGGCGCGCTGCGTGAGCGCCCAGGCCGCGTCCTCGTCCGCCAGCGAGCTGGACGCCACGGACGCGGCGGCCAGGAGCAGCTCCGCGGCGCGGCGGCCACCCGCTGCCTCCGCGCCCGCGGCGTACACGTCCAGCAGGTCGCCGTGACGTCCCAGCGCCTGCAGGCCGGCCACCGCCCGGTCGATGACGGACGCATCCGCGGGGCGCAGCCGCGCCAGGGGAAGCAGCGCGTCGATGGCGTCCTTCGGGTCGTCGCAGAGGTCCGCCGCGCGGCGGTAGAGCGCCTCGGCGGTGGCGGCGTCCTCCGCCTTGCGCGCCAGTTGCAGCGAGGCCCGGTAGAGGCCCGGCGCGTTGCCCGTGCGCGAGTGGACCTCGGCCAGGAGCGACAGCGCCTCGCGGCCCCGCTCGCCCTCCGGCTCCAGCGCCACCACGGCCTCGAAGGCATCCGCCGCGTCGTGGAACGCCCCCGCGCCCAGCGAGGCGTGCCCCAGCCGCAGCCAGGTCCGCGTGCGCACCGGCACCGGCAGCGCGTCCCCGCCCACGTCCAGCAGGCGGCGGTCATAGGGCCGCGCGGCGACGGCCCCCCCACCCTTCGCGGCCAGCTCGGCGCGCGCGGCCAGGGCGTCCACGTCGTCCGAGGCCTCGGAGAGGTATTCGTCGAAGGCCACCGCGGCCAGCAGCGCCTCACCCGCATCCAGCAGGCGGGTGGCGCGCTCGCGCAGGAGCGGCAGCGCCTCCTGCGTGGGCAGGGCCGCGGCGCGCTGGGCCAGCAGCTCCGCGAGCCGGCGCACGTCGCCCGCCGCGCGCTCGCGCACGCGCTCGAAGGCCTCCGCGCTCGCGGGGCTCAGCTCGAAGGCCTGGTCCTCGCACAGCAGCGCCCGCTCGCGGGCACCGGCCGCGCGGAAGGCCCGGGCGGCGGCGAGATAGCTCTCCGCGGCGGCCGCGGCCTCCTGGCGCTGCGCCCTGCGCAGCATCAGCTCGGCGAGCGCCTGGTGGTCCTCGGCCTCCTCCAGGAAGGCGAGGTGACGGGCGAAGACGGGCTCGCGGAACGGGTCCGCCTCCAGCAGCACCGCGTCGAACTCCGCGGCGTCCGCGTGGCGCTTCGCCTCGTGCAGCAGCTCCGCCGCCTGGGCCGTGAGCTCCAGGTCGTCCGGACGCGCGGCGCGCGCGGCGATGAACGCGGCGGCGGCGGCGTCCGGGCGCCCGGCGCGGTCTCGGTACAGCACCGCGGCGCGCAGGAACAGCCCGGCGCGGCGCTCCGCGTCCAGCTCGCCCTCGGCGCACTCCTCGTACCAGGCCGCGAGCTCCGCCAGGCGGCCGTCGTCCTCCAGGAGCTTCTCCAGCAGCCCCTCGGCCTCCGCCAGCGTCCGGTCCTTGCGCAGCGCCGAGCGCAGCAGGTCCTCGGCCTTCGCCACGTCCGACAGGACGCCCAGGTTCAGCCGCGCCAGCCGCAGCAGCACCGCCGCGGCCTCGCGCGCGTCGTCCAGCAGCGGGAGCGCGCGCTCCAGCCAGCGGGCCTCCGCCTCCGCGTCGTCGCGGCGCTCCGCCAGCGCGGCGCCCAGCTTCGCCGTGCCCAGGTCCACCGCCAGGGCGAAGGCGCGCTCCAGCGCGTCCTCCGCGGAGGCCGGGTCCAGCTTCACGTCACGCAGCAGCTTCGCGCGGTAGCGCTCGCACGCGGCGGCCTCGGCATGCTGGCCCTGCGCCTCCAGCAAGTCCCTCGCGTCCGCCAGCGCCCGCAGCGCGTCGTCCGCGCGCCCCAGGTCGACGGCGAGCCGCGCCTCTTCCTGGTAGGCGGCGAGCGCGTCGTCCTGGGCCCCCGCCTGGAGGCTCAGCGTGGCCACCTGGCGCAGCTCCGCGAGGAGCTCCACGGTCCGGCCCGCCTCCCGGTACAGGGCCGCGAGCCGGCGCCGAAGCGGCAGCGGCTCCGACGCCATCGACGCCGCGCGCGACAGCAGCGAGGCCGCCACGCCCGCGTCCACGAGCACCTCGCGGGCCCGCGCCGCCAGCTCGACGAGCCGCTGCACGGTGTCCTCGGAAGGCGTCAGCGCGTGCGCGTGGGTGACGCGCACCTCGAAGGCGCCGCGCGGGTCGTCCTTCTCCAGCAGCGCGGCGAGCCGCAGCACCGCCGGCTCGCACAGGGGCCGCTCGGCCAGCAGCTTCCGGTAGGCAGACACCGCGCGCTTCGTCTCGCCCGCCTGCTCGGCGAGCTCCGCCAGCCGCAGCCACGTGGACTCCGCGGCCTCCGGCGCGCCCCGGAAGTCCGCGGCGGCGGCGAGCGCGTCCTGGAGTGGCAGCGCCTCGATGACGGCGCCGCGCAGGTAGAGCAGCTCCGCCAGCGACGCCAGCTCCGCCCCCTGGGCGGGCACCAGCGCATGGGCCTTGCGCGCCAGCTTCAGCGCCCGGTCCAGGTCGTGCGCGCCGCGCGCGTAGCCCGCGCCCTCGCGCAGCAGCGCGGCGGCTTCCTGGGGCGTGGCGCTCTCCGCCGCCGCCTCCAGCAGCGCGGCGGCCTCACGCAGCTCGCCGCGGTCCGCGACCAGCGACACCAGCCGGCGGCGCACGGCCGCGTCGGACGGCGCCAGGCGCAGCGCCTGCCGCAGCGCGGCCTCGGCGGGCACCGGCTGCTCCAGCCGGTCCAGGTAGAGGCCGGCCAGCTCGGCGTACAGCGCGGCCGCTTCGGCGGACGGCACGTGCGGCGCCTCGGCGGAGAGCAGCTCGGCCAGCGCGGCCCAGTCCTCCCGGGCGCGCAGCACGCGCTGGAGCGCGGCGGTGGCGTGCGCGTGGCGAGGCGCCAGGGCCAGCGCGGCCTCCAGGCTCTGCCCCGCCTCCTCCAGACGGCCACCAGCCTCCAGCAGCGCGGCGCGCGCCAGCAGCGCCTCCACGCGGCGGGGCGCGGGGCCCTGGAGGGCCGCCTCGGCGAGCGCGGCGGCCTCTTCCTCCGGCTGGCCGTCGCGGCGGGCCAGCTCGGCGAGCGCGAAGAAGGCGTCACACCGCTCCGACGCGGGCAGCTCCAGGTCGATGGCGGCGCCCAGGGCCTCGCGAGCGAGGCCGCGCTCGTCCTTCTCCACCAATGTGGAGGCCAGGGCCAGCAGGCGCTCCCGGGCGCGCGTGGCGAGGTTGGCGTCGGCGGCCACGGCGCGGCGCCAGACGTCCAGCTCCGCGGCCTCGTCGCCCGTCTCACGCGCCAGCTCCGTCAGCGCGAGCAGCAGCGGCGCGGGGCGGCGAGAGCCCTTCGCGGCCTCCGAGAAGTCGTCGCGCGCGGCGGCCACCCGGCCCGCGGCGCGGTGGAGCACGGCGCGGCGGGCCAGCAGCTCCGCCCGCGCCTCGCCCGAGGCGGCGGACACGAGGGTGCTCAGCAGCTCCAGCCGCTCCGACTCCTCCTCCGGCGTGCCCGTGCCCGGCGGCGGCAGCAGGTCCAGCAGCGCCTGCGCGGCCCAGGTGTCGTGCGGCTCCTCCAGGCGCAGGCTGCGCAGCGCATCCACCGCGGTGTTCGCGCGGCCCAGGCCCAGCGACAGCTCCGCCAGCTCGCGGCGGGCGGCGCGGCGCGGCTCTCCGGCGAGGCGCGGCCACAGCTCCACCAGCAGGTCCGCCAGGGCCTCGCGGGCGCCGGCCTTGCGGTGCAGCGACGCCAGCTCCACCCGGGCGTCCAGGTCCTCCGGCGCGCGGGCGCAGTACTCGGCCAGCAGGCGCCGGGCGGCGTCCGTGCGGCTGGCGCGCACCGCGGCGGTGGCCGCCTTGCGCGTCAGGGCCACGCGCTCGCTCTCGCGCGGCGCGTCGCTGTCCGCGGGCGGCAGGGCCAGCACCGCCTCGAAGTCCTCCAGCGCGGCGCGGGCGTCCGTCGGCAGGCGCAGCTCGCCCCGGCGCTGCCGCGCGGGCGCGAACGTCGCGTCGCGCTCCAGCGCGTCGGCGAGGAAGGCCTCCTCGCGGGAGGTCCCCGCCGCGAGCAGCGACGCGCGGAACAGCAGCTTCGCCCCGGCGCGCGCCTCCGGCACCAGCGCGGCCCGGCGCGCGTACAGGCGCGCGGCCTCCAGCTTCTCGCCGCGCTCCAGCTCCAGCTCGGCCAGCGACTCCAGCACCTCGGCCGCCAGCGGGCCCTCGGGGCTCGCCTCCAGCGCGGCCGTCAGGCGCATGAGCGCGGCGGCCTTCTCGTCCCGCTCCAGCAGGGCGCGAGCGCTCTGGAGGAACAGCGGCGCGGCCTCCTCGGCGCGGTCGGCGCCCATCAGCGCCTGGGCGCGGCTGGCCCACAGCTCGGCCAGGGCCTGCGACTCCCCCGTCTCCGTGTAGAGCGCCTCCAGGCGCGCGGCCAGGGCGTCATCCAGCCGGCGCAGCGGGAAGGCCTGCGCGTAGGCGGCGATGGCACCCTCGCGGTCGCCCAGCATCTCGCACGCGCGGCCCAGCCGGGAGCGCACGTCCGCCAGCTTCTCCGGCGCCGCGGTGCGCGGCAGCGTGGACAGCAGCGTCTCCAGCGCACGCCGGGCATGCTCGGGGCGCTCGCAGCGCAGTGACAGGTCCGCCAGGTCCAGCAGCACCGCGGCGTCCGGCGCCAGCCGCGCGGCCTTCTCCAGCGCCACCAGCGCGTCGCCCACGCGGCCCAGCCGCGCCTCCAGCACCCCGGCCAGCTCGCGCAGCGCCGCCGCCGCGAGGCGCTTGTCGCCCTGCGCCTCCGCCACCCGCGCGCGCACCTCCAGCGCTTCGGCCAGCCCGGCCATGTCGGCGCGCTTGCGCTGCAAGGCGCACAGCTCGCCCAGCGCGGGCAGGTCGTCCGGCTCCGCGCGCAGCACCTCCTGAAGCGCGTGGACCGCCAGGTCCAGATCGAAGGCGAGGTCCCGCGCGGCCACCGCGAGGCGGCGGTACTTCTGCGCGCGCTCCTTCAGGTCCGTGGCCAGCCGCGCCAGCGAGGACAGGCAGCGTGTCAGCAGCGCGCCGTCGCGACGGGCCTCGGCCAGCGCCAGCAGCGACTCCAGCGCGGGCCGATGGTCGCCGTCGGCCTCCAGCGAGAGCAGCAGCAGCCGCTCCGCCTTCTCCGGCTGCTGCAGCTTGCCCCGGTACAGCTCGCCCGCCTCGGCCCAGGCCGCCGCGCGCTTGCCCGGCGCGTCCTGGAGCGCCGCGGACTTCTCCAGCGCCTCGGCCAGCTCCTGCGCGCGGCCGGTGGCGCGGAAGTACGGAATCAGCTCCTCCAGCGCCACCGCGTCGCGCGGGTCCAGCGCCAGCGCGGCCTCCAGGTGCTCCCGCGCGCGCGCCGGGTCGCCCAGCCGCGTGCGGTAGAGGCGCGCCAGCGCGTGGTGGCTGGAATGGGCGGCGTGCCGCACCCCTTCCGAGCGCGGCGCCGGCCCCGCCAGCTCCAGCGCCTGCTGGTAGCCCGCGAGCGCCTCCTGCAACCGGCCCAGGCTCTCCGCGACGCGCGCCGCGGCGAACAGCGGCTCGGGCTCGCCGGGCAGCAGCGACACCGCCTCGCGGAAGCGCAAGAGCGCGTTCTCCGGCTGCTTCAGCCCTTCGTCCCACACGCGGCCGGCCATCAGGTCGGCGTGGCCCACCCGGTCCAGCTCGTGGCGGCCCATGGCCACCTCGCGCAGGCGGTCCAGGGCCTTCAGCGCGCGCAGGTGCTCGCCGCCGCGGTGGCACAGCTCACCCAGGAGCAGCAGCGCGTCCGGGTGGTCCGGCGCCAGCCGCAGCGCGGCCTCGCAGTGCAGGCGCGCGCCGGCGATGTCGTCCTCGGTCTGCGCGCACAGCCGCGCCAGGTGCACGTGCGCGTCGGCGGCCTCGGCCGGGTCGCGGGCCAGCGCCGCCAGCCGGCGGTAGGCGCGCACCGCGCCCGCCCGGTCCCTCGCCTGATCCGACGCGCGCGCCAGGGCCTTGAGGGACGGCAGGTGGTCGGGCTTGAGCCCCAGCAGCTCGTGCAGCGCCTTCACCGCCACCTGCGGCGCGGTGTCTCGCGAGCAGCGCGCGGCGGCCTCGGCGGCGAAGAAGGCCGCGGCCTCCTCGGACGTGCGGCGCGCGAGCGCGCACAGCGCCAGGTAGCGCTCGGCGGCGCGGGCGCCCTCACCGCGGCGCTCGCGCACCACGGCCTCGCCCCAGAGCGCCGCGGGGCTGCGGTCGCGACGGCGTTGCAGCGTCGCCGCCACGTCCAGCGCCAGGTCATGCGCCTGCGGGTCGGCCACCATCAGCGACAGCAGCCGCTCGGCGGCGAAGGGGTGCGCGTCCTGCGCGTCTCCGGCCTGGAGGTACGCCTGCCGCGCCTCCGCCAGCCGGCCCTGCGCGATGAGCGCCTCGGCGTCGGCGAACGCGCGCGCGCCCTCCAGCGCCAGCAGCAGCTCCTCGTCCGGCGGCGACGGCGGCGGCAGGCCTCCCGCGGAGAAGCGCAGGCGCAGGCCCGTGCTGGAGACCTCCGCGGCGGACAGGCGCGCGGTGTCCAGCATCGGCATCTTGTAGCCGCGGCTCACCGCCGCCAGTTGGCACAGCGCGGGCAGCACGCGCGTGGAGAACCCGGTGGCCCCGCGCACCTCCACGTCCGGCACCAGCGCCAGCGCGCCCACGGCCGAGGACAGCAGCCCCGGCACCTGCACGGACGGCGTGGAGGAGAAGCCGTAGAGCCGCACGTCATAGAGGTAGACGGCGAGCCGCTCCCCGTCCGCGTCGAACGCCACCTTGAAGGTGAAGGGCGTGCGCTCCGGCGCTGGCAGCCGTCCCTGGCCTTCGAGATACCCGGGACGGAAGTGCAGCCGCAGCTCCTCGATGCCAGCCAGGCGCCCGGCCAGCTCCGCCACCCGGCGCGTCACCAGGTCCGCGTCGACGGACAGCTCGAGGAAGCCGAAGAGCAGCTTCTTGCGCTGGTAGCGCGTGGCCCCCGCGCTGACGTTGAAGGGGAAGCTGACGTCCGGAATCTGCAGTGCGAAGTCGGAGATGCGCAGGCCCGGCAGGACCTCCAGCGCCGGGAAGCCCACGAACGCCCTGCGGTCCAGCAGGCGCAGCTCGGGGGCGGCGGCGCGTGCATCCAGCGCCGTGGCGGGCTTGGGAGAATCGCTTTCGGTAGCCATCGCGGGAGGAGGGACGTTAGCACGAGGCCCAAGCCCTCGAAATTTCTGGCAAACCCCCGCTTGTGGAGCAGGCAACGAGACGTGATGGCGACTCGCATCCCGCGTGAAGGAACGGGCTGCACCCTGGGCCGAAGTCGGACAAGATGCGCCCCGCGTGTTGGCCCCCGACTCCCTCGTCCTCGACGGTCGCTTCCGGGTTCTCCGTCCGCTGGGTTCGGGCGGCATGGGAGAGGTCTATCTGGGTGAGCAGGTCTCCCTGGGCCGCAAGGTGGCCATCAAGGTCCTGCACCATGACCTTCACGCCCAGGCCGGCATGGCGGAGCGCTTCAAGCGTGAGGCGCGGCTCCTCTCCGCCGTCGAGCACCCGGCCGTGGTGCGCATCGTCGACTTCGGCGAGTCCGGTGACCACGCGTGCCTCGTCATGGAGTTCGTCGAGGGTGAGAGCCTGTATGACGTCCTCACCCCGGGGCCCATGCCCCCCGGCCGCGCGCTGCCGCTGCTCCAGCAGCTGGCGGAGGGCCTGGCGGCGATCCACGACAAGGGCATCATCCACCGCGACCTGAAGCCGGAGAACGTCTTCATCTCCAGGAGCGCCCGGGGCGAGCAGGCCCGGCTGCTGGACTTCGGCATCGCCCGGCTGGTGGAGCCGGATGCCTCCAGCAGCGTCAGCCAGGTGGGCGTGGTGCTCGGGACGCCGGAGTACCTCTCCCCCGAGCAGGCCGTGGGCGCCAAGGTGGACACGCGCAGCGACCTGTACTCCTTCGGTGTGCTGACCTACCGCGTGCTGTCCGGGCGGCTCCCCTTCGACGGCCCGCTGCCGCGCAACTTCCTCTCACAGCACGCCTCCGCCGCGCCGCTGCCGCTGGACCGGGCGGCGCCCACGTTGTCGCGCTACGTGGGCCTGCTGTCGCTGGTGATGCGCCTGCTGGAGAAGGACCCCGGCAAGCGTCCCCAGAGCGCGCACGAGCTGGCGGACGCGCTGGCCGCGGCGCACTCGGCCCTCTCCGCCTTCACGCCCGGGCTGGGGACTCCGGCCTATGTCCCGCCGCCGGGAAGTGGCGCCACGCCCTCCTCCGGCACCGCCGTGTTCGGCGCCGGGAGCGCGAGTGGCGGCACCTCCGGCCCGACGGGCACGGCGGCCTTCGCGGGCGCAGCCCCTGCGCCCCAGGCGGGCAGTGGCACCGCGGCATTCGGAGCGGCCCAAGGCACGGCCTCGGGCGCCCAGCCCGTGGCGGGTGCCATCCGGACCGGGACGGCGCCCTTCGGGATGAGGTCCTCCGGCAGCATGGCCACGGTGACGGGCGGCAGCGCGTCGGTGGTGAAGCCGCAGAACCTGACGGTGATGCTCACCGACATCCAGGGCTTCACCGAGCGCACCAGCCGGCAGACGCACGAAGAGAACGCGCGGATGCTGGAGACGCATGACCGCCTGCTGATGCCCCTGGTGAAGGAGCACGAGGGCCGGCTGGTCCAGAAGCGCGGCGACGCCTTGCTGGTGGTGTTCCGCTCGCCCACCTCGGGCGTGCTGTGTGGCATGGCCATGCAGGACCGGCTGTGGCACCACAACCAGACGGTGCCGGAGGCGGACCGCCTCAACGTGCGCGTGTGCCTGCACGCGGGCGAGGTGCTCGCCACCACCGACACGGTGCTGGGCGAGCCCATGGAGGTCGTCGAGGCCGTGGAGCACGTGGCCAGCGCGGGCGAGGTCACCTTCACGGAGGCGGTGAACCTGGCGCGCAACCGCGCCGAGGCCATCGCCGAGCCCTGCGGCACCATCACCCTCCCCGGCCGCGAGGAGCAGCTCCAGCTCTACCGCTGCCAGCGCGCCTCGGAGGGCCCTCCGTTCGGCGACCGCTTCGCCTCGCAGAGCGGCAAGCGGAACACGCTCGCGCCGCTGCTGTCGCGGCTCCAGGCCCCCAAGCTTCCCGCGGGGTGGACGGACGTGCTGCGCCGCCGGAAGCGAGAGGCGCTCATGGTCGCAGGCGCGGTGGTGCTGGTCGCCGGAGGCGCCACGTGGTTGGGGCTGAGCAACGACCCGGGCGCGAAGGCCTTCGCGCTCCTGGAGGACGGCAAGCTGGACGAGGCCCTGGCCCTGCTGGACGGCGCGACCGACGAGGAGAAGGAGCTGCCCTCGGTGAAGCGCGCGCGGGTGGCGGCCCACCACGCGAAGGGCCACCACATCAGCGAGCGGACCGCCCTCAACCACATCGAGGAGGCCGCGCTCGAAGGCGTGGAGGAGCAGATTCTCGACGGGCTGGCGGAGGACTACGGCAAGGAGCAGCTCACCGTCCTGGAGCGGTCGCTGGCCCGGCTCCCCAAGGAGCGCGTGCGCGCCCGCTACGAAGACCTGGCCGAGGAGCCCCACTCACTGCGCCAGTGGGGCGCGCTGCGCTACCTGGAGTTCGCCAAGGCCGCGGGCGGCGTGGACCTGGTCCGCGCGTACAGCGAGGCCCTGAACGCGCAGGACTGCGGCATCCGAACCCAGGCCGCCAACCGGCTCGCGGCCCTGGGCGACGCGGACGCCATCCCCGCCCTGGAGCGCATCGTGGCCCTGCCCAAGGAGAAGGGCTTCCTGGGGGGCAAGGACTGCGGCCACGACGCCGCGGCTGACGCCATCAAGGTGCTCAAGAAGAAGCGCGACTGAGCCGCAGCGCGGCGGACATCAGTCGTCCCACCTCGCGTGCCCCTTCTTCTTGCCGCGCCCGCGACGATGGTCGTCATCGTCCCAGTCATGGCGCCGCCCCTTCACCTTCTCGTCCACCCGGAGGAGCCTGCGCGAGTACGCGTCGAAGTCCAGGTGCAGGTGGCCTCGCGCGCCGCGCGTGAAGGCGTTGAACTTCACCCGCCACACGTCGCGCCCCTTACGGTCGGCGTCCTTCAGCCGGCACTCGTAGCCACGCGAGCGGCACTGGCTGAAGCCCAGGTTCACCGCTTCCTTGTACGTCATCGCCACCGGGCGCGGAGGCGGAGGTGGCGGCCCGGGCGAGCGCGAGTGCACGACACAACCGGGAGCGAGCAGCAAGCAGCCAAGAAAAAGGGCGAGTCGCATGCCACCCATGACGCATCAGCGCGCCGCATCTTCAAAGGCACGCAGGGTATGGGCACGCCGCTGGAAAGTTACAGTCCTTCAGGCGAAGCGAAGGCCACGAACAGCTCTCCCGCGAGGTACGAACGCGAGCCCTTCGCGGCGGGACGGATGTAGTCGTTGACCACGGGCCCGCCCTGCTCCAGCTGGTGCTTCGAGGGGAAGGACAGGTTCAACCGGCCGCGCGCCACACCCTTGCCGCCCCGGTGGATGAAGGTGACGGTGCCATGGGCATCCACGCCCTCCACCACACCAATGTGGGTCATCCCGTCGTTTCGGCGGCCGTCGCGATTGCGGTCATACGTCTCGCGGAAGAAGACGAGGTCCCCCGGCCGCGGCGGTTGATGATGGACGGCGCCCACCTCCAGCGCGCGACGGAAGATGCCGGAGACGGCGTTCTCTCCCGCCAGGAAGCCGTGGGCCACCAGGTCGATGCCCGCGGAGCGGTACGCCAGGCGCACGAAGCCGGAGCAGTCATCGGGGACGCTGCGGCTGATGCGGCGCAGGGTGCGCAC
Source organism: Pseudomyxococcus flavus (assembly GCF_050038885.1). Lineage (NCBI taxonomy): Bacteria > Pseudomonadati > Myxococcota > Myxococcia > Myxococcales > Myxococcaceae > Pseudomyxococcus > Pseudomyxococcus flavus. The sequence continues at coordinate 2,095,461 of NZ_CP143624.1, forward strand.
CCCCACGAGCTGGATGGAGCGCTGGACGATGGAGCCCCCCATCTTCGACGGCGTGAGCAGCACATCCCAGAACCGGCCCGACGTGCTCGCGGGGCCCGTCACCTGCTCAGCGGCGCGCAGCGTGGCCTCCAGGACGCCCGACGACATCCACCGGGAGGCCATCGCGGCGGGCGCGGCCTGCTCCACCGCCGTCACCGGCACCGTGTCGACGCGGGCCGCGGGCGCGGCCACCGTCACCTCCACGGCCTCCGTGCCGCCGGTGGGCTCCGGCGCCCGTGTCTTCACGGTGGCGCACCCCACGAGCGCGAAGAGGGGCACGACGGAGAGCAGTCGAAAGCGGAGCGGCATGAGGGCCCGCATTCAAGAGCACCTCCGGGGTCGTCCGCCAAGGACTCGCGGTATCAGCCCTCCCAGGTCTCGAGGAGCGCGCGCACCCGTGCATACCTCTGGAGCAACGTGGCGCGATGAGCACTGAGCATCACCATCGAACCAATGACCAGCAGTCCCAGGATGAACAACGACGCCGCGGCGACACGATGGTCGCGCATGCCGAAGCGCACGAGGTTGGCGGCGATGCACGTCACCAGGAAGCCGGTGCCCAGATACACGTAGGAGCGGATGCGCAGGGCGATGCCGCAGACCACGCCCACCACGCACAGCAGCACGCACAGCAGCATGGCGCGGCCATCGTCGAACATGAGCGGCCGCCAGGCCGCCGCGATGTAGATGGCCGTGACCGTCACCGCGCGCAGCTGCGTGTAGAGCAGCAGGTCGAGCTCGCCACGGAACACGCGCAACAGCGCGAGCAGGGAGAGCCCCGCGGGGACAATGAAGTACGTCGGCTCCCCTGCCCCGGTCGCTTGCCACCCCATGAACAGGGCGGCGTTGAAAGCCAGCACCGCCGTCGTCGACGCCAGGCCGCGGCACTCCGGGCGCATTCCGAGCGCGAGGAAGTGCGCGGCGTGTCCCACCAGCAGCAGCGCCATGTGGGCCGGCGCCCCCCACGGTGCGGACAGCAGGCCCGCCAGCGGGAAGAGGTATGCCCCCAGCAACATCGGGCCGCGGAGGCTCGCCAGGCCCGAGCCCTCGCGCTGCGCGAAAAAGTAGAGACCGGTGAACAGCGCCCCACCCACCAGGACCACGAGACTGTCACCCGGTCCCGGGTGCTCGCCCATCCCCAGGACCCGCACGCTGAGATAGCCCAGCGCGAGCACGACCTGGGCCACGTAGCCGGAGGCTGTCGCCTGCTCCTTCACCGCGCGGCGAACCAGGACGAAGAACAGCACGCCCAGCGTCACGCTCGTGAGCAGGCCCTCGCGGAGCGCGTCGGCGGAGGCGCCCACGAGGACCAGACTCAGCAGCACCTCGGTGAGCGCGACCGCGGTGAAGCCATGTCCCACGCTCCCGCGCAGCGACTTGCCGGCCACGAAGAGCGCCAGCACGGCCAGCAGCGCGCTCGCCGCGCCGAAGTAGGGAAGGATGAACTCCGCGCCCCGGCCACTGGAGTACACGGCGCCCAGGTACATGAGCCATCCGTGGACGGCCGCGAGCGACGCCAGCCATCCCACCACTTCCCAAGCACGGCGACGCCACACCACCGTCCACGCGGCGCCCAGCGCGAAGAGGAGGCTCAGCGGCGTCCCCACGTGCTCCAGTTCCCGGAGCCCCACGAGTGACAGCAGCGCCATGCCCCAGCCCCCATGGTGCAGCACCGTGCCCACGCGCGCGTCTCGGGCATCCAGGACCGCTCCAGCGAGACACAGCACCAGCCCCGCGGCGCTGACGACAGCCGGCACCCACAGCAGGGGCACCGCCGCGACGAGCGTCGCCCCCAGAAGGCCCATGGCCACACAGGCCATGTCCCGCGTGCGGGTCACCATGAGCACACAGGCCGTCAGGCCCATGCCCAACGCTGCCGGGAGCGGCAACGCACCGGGCCCCGAGACCAACAGCCGTTCCAGCAGCAGCCCCCCCAGGGCGCTGGCACTCCCCAGCCACAGCGGCGTGCTCCACGCGCCCTCCAGCTCGGGCAATACCGTCGCGAGGCCTCTGCGGAATGCCTCCTGGACCTTCTCGGACTGACACGCAGCCGCCAGCACCGCGGCACCGAGCAACACGGCGATGAAGGAGCGCCCCACCTCCTGCTGCCAGTCGCCGAAATCCCCGAAGCCGCCCAGTCCCAGCGAGGCCAGAGCCAGGGCCCACACAGCGGGGATGAGCAGCATCCGCTGCGACAGCAGGAACGTGGCTAGCACCAGCACGCCGCCCAGCGCCGCGACGTGAGCCGGCGTGGGTTCCTGCTGCAAGGAGAACGCCGAGACGACCATCGCCAGGATGACGGCCGCGGGTCGCAGCACCCTGTCCGGCGAGCTCCAGAAGAAGCGCCACACGCGCTCCGGCCACCGGTGCTCCAGGATGGCCAGCGCGAGCAACAGCAGGATGACAACGGGCCGGCTCTCCGGGATGACCAGGAGCAGCAGCGAGGACGCGCCGATGCGCAGGAAGGGAAGCGGCCCTGGCATCGCCACCAGCGACGCGGCGAGGAGGCAGAACATCATCGGGGAGGAGAACGACAGCCCGACAATCACGAGGGCGGCGACATGCACCGCCACGGCAGCGAGCCAACCCTGCACCCACGTCGACAGGGTACGTCGGGGTGACTCCTCGCGAGTGCCCAGCAACAGCGATGCAGCGAACGGAACATGCGCAACCACTCGGACCAGCGCGAGCGCTAGCAGCGGCATGAACACGCACCACCCAGGCGGGTCGCCAAATCCAAGCTTCCCCAGAAGCGCACTTTCACCCAGGCGGCCACTGGCCCCGAACACCAAGGCGCCGACAGTGAAGGGCACCGCGAGGGAGGCGAAGAAGGCGAAGCGGGTCGCCCGGGTCCACAGCAGTGGCAGCACGACGGTGCACACGACCAACGGTGGCAACGCCGTCCCCTTCCAGCGCGATACCACGTCGAACAGCACTGCCGTGGACGCCAGCGTCGCCACCCACGCGAAGCGGTGACCGCCCGCCAATACACGCAGCACCGAGGGCACGACCTCGAGCACCGCCAGGACGCCCAGCGCCACTGCCAGCCCCAGGAGTGCTTCGGGCCCCACGAGCTGGAATCCGAAGAACGCATGGTACGCAGCCACCCCGAGGCTCAGCGAGGCGGGCAGCGCACGCGCGGTGAGCAGGGCCGCGAGCGCCGCGCCCAGCAGCAAGAACACGCGCCCGTCCGCGTCACTTGCCTGCAGGGTGAACAACGGGAACACGAGCGCCACGAGCCCAGCCCCCCGGGTACTGTGGCTGTGACCCCACCGCGCGGCGATGAGCGAGGCTCCCAGCGCCCAGCAGGCGAACGCCATGATGGACATGCCAGGAGACATCCATCCGCCCCAGGGCGCGAAGAGCTCCGGGATGTCATGCACCAGGACGAGCGCAGCCAGGACGACGGCCAGCGGGCGCACCTGCGGCACGTTCCGCGACGCCAGGACAATGGCACCGGCCGCGACGAGTATCACCGCCGCCAGAGCGGGCGCCTGGGCCAGGACACCCCAGGCAACGGCGAGCAGCGCATAGCCAACGGTGGGAGGCCCGAGCCACCGCCACAGCCCGCCTCGCGTGCACAGAAACGCGAGCACGAGCGCCGCGGCGGCAATCGCCAGCGCGACCCAGGGCGAGGAGACCTCAGCCACCAGTCGCGGAAGGACCGACACGGCGAGCACGGAGGCCATCTCCATGGGCTGGGCGCGCTGAAGCGCCCAGGCACCGGCCACCGCGGCGGCGCCGCACAGGGCGACGCCCATCACGGACACGAAGCCGTCACCCACGAACATGCCCAGGAAGAACCCGGTCAGCGATACGCCACCAGCGACGATGGCCAGCAACCAGCGTGTGCGCTCGGTACACAGCATCGCCACCCCGGCGAGCACCAGCGCCAACACGCCTGCCACGACGGACGCGGCCGGAGCCCCCAGCAGGCTCCAGGCCTGGAACGGCAGGAGCAATGACAGGCCCGCGCCCACGGCTGTCAGGAAGAAGCGCTCCACCAGCAGGCCCAGCGCCAGGCACAGCAAGGCCAGCGCCAGCACGCTCCAGAAAGACGGGCGCGCGTCCGGTCCGGCCATGCCCCAGAGGACGAAGAGCGGACTCGCCACCGCGGTTGCGCGCAGCAACACTTCCGACAGGGCCCGCTCCCGTGCATTGCCCGTGCGCTCACTTCGCCACAGGAGCGCGACGCCGAGCACCGCGCCCACGAAGATGAAGGGCAGCGCGGAGAGCGCGCCGAACTGGAGCGGGAGCGACTCGGTGACGGTGTAGCCCAGCCTCGCCTTGAGGGCGTCGATGACGCGCTCCACGGGCCCGGGGATGAGCTGGGAGAAGGAGGCGTAGGCGAGGTAGGTGCTCGCGTAAGCCGCGTAGAGCCATGGGGCGCGGGCAACGCCTCCTCGAGCCAGGTTCAGCAGCGTCCAGGTGGTGACGGCGGCCGTCAGGAAGAACGCTGGAGGCGGCGCGAGCGCGGCCGCGACGAGGCTGAGCGCCTGGAGCGCCACCGCGCCCAGTGAGAGCGTGTCGGCCGCGCGCTCGGGCGGCAGGGCGCGGAAGCGGAGCGCCGTGGCGAACAGGAACGCGGCGAACGGCGAATACGTGCCCAGCGAGACTTCAACCCCGGCGTCCACCAGGGCGACATGCAGCCGGACGAAGTAGAGCGCCAGCAGGTAGAGCGGCGCTCCCAGCGCGAAGACGAGCGTGGTGTCCTGACGCGGCTGCGGCGTGGGCCGCGAGGACAGCAGGAAGAAGAGCACACACGGCAGGGCGTCGAACCCCAGCGCGAAGCCACCTGCCCGCGCGGCGAGCGGCGCCAGCCCCATCATCAGGGTGCTGGCCACGAGCGCGGCCTGGACGATGGGGCGGGATGCGGCGTCGAAGTGCTCCGCGGGCCTTCGGGCGAGGAAGGCCGACACGCCCGCCCATGCCAGCAGGAGCGGGATGAGCAGCACATTGCGAACACCGCCCAGTTGCAGCGCGTCTCCCAGCGCCATGGGCCCGAGCGCGATGCCCGCGAGCGGAGCGACCGCCGAGCCGATGAGGCCCAGGATGTTTCCGGCATTGCGCAGCGTCTCACGCCGCGCGAGGTACGCTCCCCAGATGGAGAACCCCGCGGAGGAGCCCGCGGTCAGCCCGAAGACCGTGAGCGAACGGACGTTGGAGGACATCCCCGCCCAGCTCTCGAACACGAAGTAGAGCGTGCCCGACAGGATGAGGAACGCCCCCACGAACCACATGATGCTCTCGTAGAGGAACGGCCTCCAGACGCGGTTCCACGAGGACGTCTCCTCCGCGAGGCGGGCGAACAGGCTGTCCAAAGGTGGAGGCTCGACATACGGCTCCGCGGGATTCGGGGGCAACGCGTGGACGTCCCCCACGGCCATGTCGCGCCGGGCCGGCTCCGCTTGCGACACGGCGTCCCCCGGCGTCCCCCGTGACGGCTCGAACGCGCGGGATGGCACCTCGGTTCCAGCAGCGCCGCGTGAAGCCAGCGCCTCCACCACGGATTCTTCGGCGCGGGAGACACTGCCTGGCCCCGCGGCCTCTTCAGCGTGGGCGGCGGCCCCCGCCACCTCAACGCGTGGAACCGAAGTGGCTCCGCCCCCCGCGACCTCCAACTGCGCGGTCGTCACCGCTCGCGCGGCGGCGTCACCACCGTCCTGTGGCAGCTCCGTCAGCACCGCGAGGAGGATGCGTGTCTGCCGTTCGTATCGCTGACCGATGAAACGCTTGGCGCTGAAAGGAACCTCGGAAGGCTCCCACCGGGTCATCTCGTCGAGCAGGAATTGGATATGGGCGAGCTCGGCTTCGATGACCGCGCGAGAGCGCTCCACCATCCGCGCGCCACAGAGCGCACACCAGAAATCGTTGCCACGCCGCTCATCACGGCAGTCAGGGCAATACATGCATCCCCCCAGCTACAACGACCGTGCCACTCCAAAACCCCATGAAGGCAGACACAGAGCGTGGTCCCAGCCACCAGCACAGCGGTTTTCGCTGCTTCCGGGCCGTGGCACCTGTGCATCCGATTGCACAGCGCGTGCGTGGGAGGGAACGCACCCACCGCCCCACCGGCGGCCACTGGTCCTCCGCCCCAGGCTGTGAAACGTTGCCGCCATGAGCACGGAAGAACTGACGCTGCGGCGCATCGAGCCGCGGGATGACGCCGCGGTGGCGGACATCATCCGGACGGTGATGCCGGAGTTCGGCGCGGACGGTCCGGGGTTCGCCATCCACGACCCGGAGGTCTCCGCGATGTCCGCGGCCTACGCACGGCCCAGGCATGCCTACTTCGTCGTGGAGCGAGCGGGCCGCGTCATCGGTGGTGGAGGCATCGCCCCGCTGGAGGGCGGAGACACGGGCACCTGCGAACTGCGGAAGATGTACTTCCTGCCGGAGGCGCGCGGGCTCGGTCAGGGCGAGCGCCTGCTGCGCCGCTGCCTGGAGTTCGCGCGAGAGGCGGGTTTCCAGCGCTGCTACCTGGAGACGCTGGCGGGAATGAACCAGGCCCAGAAGCTCTACCGCCGCATGGGCTTCGAGCCGCTGTGCGCCCCCCTGGGGAACACCGGCCACTTCGGCTGCGACCACTGGTACGCCCTGGACCTGTCCAGGCCACCCGCCTGACGCGAACGGCCCCCTGCCCTGTCAGCGGCCTCGGGAGCGAGCCGGTACCTCCTCCCGTCCGAGACACCATCTTTCGAGGCAGGAGGCCAATCATGGCGACGCAGCAGGACAAGAAGGGACGGAAGCTGGACACCCACGACGCGCCGGAGCGCCAGCCCCGAAAGGCGGACTCCGGAGACGTGTCAGGTCAGGGCCGCGAGCGACGGGATGACACCGACGTCTTCCCCGCGGACCGGAACGCGGGGGACTTCGGCACGCATGGGGGCGAGAACAAGCATGGCGCGAAGAGACGCGCCTAGCCGGCGAGCCCCGGTGAGTGCGAGCGCCAGGGTGGCCCGCGAGTCCCCGCTGTCCGGACCCGCGGCCACGCCGCCCCGTCCGGACAAGGCCCCCTTCGACATCACCGAGGTGCTGGGCCGCATCCGCGAGACGGTGCGCCACTTCGCGGACGCGGCGATGTTCGCGCTCGCCGCCCGGGGGCATGACTCGCTCTTCGAGCAGCTCGTCGCCTGCATCCTCTCCATCCGCACGCGTGACGAGGTCAGCCTGCCCGTCTCACTCGCCCTGCTCCAGCGCGCCTCGACGCCGGACGCCCTGGCGCGAATGTCCCCCGAGGCCATCGACGCCATCATCCAGCCCGTCACCTTCCATGAGCCCAAGGCCCGGCAGCTCCACGCCATCGCCGTGCGGACGCGCGACGCCTTCGGCGGCGTGCTGCCATGTGACGCCCAGGTGCTCCAGTCCTTCAAGGGCGTGGGCCCCAAGTGCGCGCACCTGGCGCTGGGAATCGCGTGCGGCCACGAGGCCATCAGCGTGGACATCCACGTCCACCGCGTGACGAACCGCTGGGGCTACGTGCAGGCGCGCACGCCCGAGGCCACGATGGAAGCCCTGGAGGCCCGGCTCCCCCGCGACTACTGGGTGGAAATCAACCGGCTGCTGGTGCCCTTCGGCAAGCACGTCTGTACGGGCACGCGGCCGAAGTGCTCCACGTGCCCGGTGCTCGAGTTCTGCCAGCAGGTGGGCGTGAAGGACGCGCGCTGAGCCCTAGCGGTCCTGCCCCAGAAGCTGGGTGGCGCGCCGGGCCAGCCGCCGCCAGGGGTTGGTGCGCCCGCCGTTCTCCAGGTTGATTTCCTTCGAGTGCCGCAAGTCCTTTGCCCAGCCTCGCACCAGCTTGCGGACGAAGGCCGCGTCGTGGATGACGAGCGAGCCCTCCTTCAGCTTGTTGAGCGACAGCGAGTCCAGGTTGGTGGAGCCCACCACGGCGAGCCAGTCGTCCACGAGCAGCGTCTTCGCGTGCATCATCGACGGCTGGTACTCCCAGATGCGCGCGCCCGCGGCCAACAGCCGCTCGTACGTCGAGCGCTGCGAGGCGCGCATCACCGGCACGTCGTGGTTGGGTCCGGGCCCCAGGATGCGAATCTCCACGCCCTGACGGCACTTCTCCTCCAGCTGCTCCAGAATCGCGTTGGGCGGCGAGAAGTACGCGTTGGCAATCCAGATGCGCTCGCGCGCGGCGGCAATCACCATCCGCACCATGCGCTCGGCGTCGGTGAGCCCCAGCTTGCCCGCGCTGTCGATGAAGCCCGCCGCGCAGGGCCCTCGGGCCTCCGCTTCGGGGAAGGCGCTGGGGGGAATCAGCCCGCCCCCCGACTCCTGCCAGTGCCGGGCGAAGGAGAGCTGCATGCGACGCACCTCGGGCCCCTCGACCCGGACGTGCGTGTCGCGCCACTCGTCCGGCGTCAGGCCGTCGCCTTCCCACACCCTCCAGATGCCGAAGCCGCCGGTGTAGCCGATGCGTCCGTCGACGATGACCAGCTTCTGGTGGCTGCGGCCCAGCAGCCGGCCCAGCACCTTGCCCGCGAGCAGCCGGTAGTAGTGGACCTCCACGCCCGCGGCCGTGAGCACCCGCTCCACCTTCTGGTCGAAGTCCCGGTCGCCGCGAATCTCCTCGCTGCCCACGGGGTCCACCACCACGCGGCACGCCACGCCCGCCCGCGCCCGCTCCACCAGCGCCTCCACGACGCGGTCCGACAGCTCGCAGGGCCGCCAGATGTAGACCAGGATGTGGACGCTGCTGCGCGCGGCGCGGATGTCCTCCAGCATGCGCTCGAAGACGGCGCTGTTCTCCAGGAGCTCCAGCGAGTGGCCGGGAATCAGTCCCACGCCTGTGGACTGGTACAGCGCGAAGGAGAAGGCCTCCGGCCCTGGCGGCAGCGTGAAGGGCCCCTGCATCTCATGCCGCGCGCGCTCCGCGCTGCCAGAGAAGCCCAGCGCCCCGGGCTTGGGAATCAGGTCCTCCAGTGCCTGCGGTTCATCCATGCGAGCAAGCTAGGGACGCCACCCCGTCCCTGGAACGGCCCGCCCGCTCGCCTGCTCGCGCCTCACGCTTCCCGTTGCCGCGCGGCGGCATGCTGGCCACACTGCGCCCGTCCTCTTGCTTCCAGGAGCGCCAACCATGGTGGATGAGACCCGTCCGACAGCGCACGAGCTGCTGTCCCTCCCTCGCCTCGCGCCGCTCGTCCCCATGCTGTACGTGGCCTGGACGGACGGGGAGCTCACAGCCGAGGAAATCCGCGCCATGGGCTCCGCCGCTCGCGCGCAGCCCTGGCTCGACCTGCGCTCCAACACCGTGCTGGCGCGCTGGCTGGACCCACTGATGCCGCCCAGCCCCGGCGAGCTGGCCCAGGTGCGCGAGCACATCCGCCGCACCGCGGAGCGCCTGTCTCACAGCGAACACAAGAACCTCGCCGAGCTGGGCGCGCAGCTCGCCCGGGTGGGCAACGGCGACGAAGGCCTGCCCGCGCCCATGCCGGAGCTGACGCGCGCGCTGACGCTGCTGGAAGAAACCCTGGGCGTCTCCGGCAGCGAGGCGGTGCGCTCGCTCGTCCCCGCTGCATCACCCACCCGCGTCGAGACGCGCGCGCCCACGTCCTTCGACCCGAAGGCGCTGCGCGCGGTGCTGGACCGGACGTATCCGGAGACACGCGCCCAGGTGCGCCAGTGGCTGGCGGACCCGGCGTTCCGCTACACGGACACCCGTGACACCACGAAGTACCGGGACCAGGTGCTCACCTGGCTCAAGGCCATGGCCGACCAGGGTCTGGGCCGCATCGCCTTCCCCGCTGGCAACGAGACGAGCGCGGACCTGGGCGCCTTCGTCACCGCCTTCGAGACGCTGGCCTATTTCGACCTGAGCCTCGTCGTCAAAGCCGGCGTCCACTTCGGCCTCTTCGGCGCGAGCATCCTCTTCCTCGGCACGGAGAAGCACCACCGGAAGTACCTGCCCCAGGTGGCCTCGCTGGAGCTGCCCGGCTGCTTCGCCATGAGCGAGCTGGGCCATGGCTCCAACGTGCGGGACGTGGAGACGGTGGCGCGCTACGACGCGGAGGCCGGCGAGTTCGTGGTGCACACGCCCACGGAGACGGCGCGCAAGGAGTGGATTGGCAACGCCGCGCGGCACGGGCGCATCGCCACCGTGTTCGCCCAGCTCGAGGTGGGAGGCCGGGCGCTGGGCGTCCACGCGCTGCTGGTGCCGCTGCGCGACGCGGCCGGGCGCGTACTGCCCGGGGTGCGCATCGAGGACTGCGGCGAGAAGATGGGCCTCAACGGCGTGGACAATGGCCGCATCTGGTTCGAGCACGTCCGCGTGCCTCGGGAGAACCTGCTGGACCGCTTCGGCCAGGTGACCGAGCAGGGCGAGTACACCAGCTCCATCACCGGCGACTCCAAGCGCTTCTTCACCATGCTGGGCACGCTGGTGGCGGGCCGGGTGAGCGTGGCCTCCGCGGCGCTGAGCGCGGCCAAGAGCGGGCTCACCATCGCCGTGCGCTACGGTGATTTGCGGCGCCAGTTCGGCCCCGCGGGCGACAAGGAGTTCCGCCTGCTGGACCACCAGGCCCACCAGCAGCGCCTGCTCAAGCCGCTGGCGAAGACGTACGCCCTGGACTTCGCGCTCGAGTACCTGGTGGAGCGCTACGTGAATCGCACCGAGGAGGACGCGCGCGAGGTGGAGTCGCTGGCGGCCGGCCTCAAGGCCTACAGCACCTGGCACACCACCGCCGTCCTCCAGGAGGCACGCGAGGCGTGCGGCGGCCAGGGCTACCTGGAGGCCAACCGGCTGGCGGCGCTGAAGGCGGACACGGACGTGTTCACCACCTTCGAGGGCGACAACACGGTGCTGATGCAGCTGGTGGCCAAGGGCCTGCTCACGGGCTACCGTCAGCGCTTCGAGGACGACCGCGTCTTCGCCGTGCTGAAGCTGCTGGCGGACCGGGCCACCAGCGTGGTGGACCGCAACCCCTTCGCCGCGCGGCGCACCGACAGCGACCACCTGCGTGACAACGACTACCACCTGCGCGCGCTGCGCTTCCGCGAGGAGGAGGTGCTGGCCACCGTGTCGAAGCGCCTGCGCAAGCGGTTGACGGCGGGCATGGAGGCCTTCGAGGCCTTCAACCAGGTGCAGGTCCACCTCCTGGAGCTGGCGCACGCCCACGTGGAGCGGCTGGTGCTGGAGCAGTTCCTCGAGGGCGTGGCCGAGGTGAAGGACCCGGGCCTGAAGACGGTGCTGGGCCGCCTGTGCGACCTCTACGGCCTGTCCTGCCTGGAGTCCGCCAGCGGCTGGTTCCAGGAGCACGGGTGGCTGGAGGGCACCAAGGCGAAGGCCATCCGCAAGGAGGTGACGCGGCTGTGCGCCGAGCTCCGCCCGGACGCGGTGGCCCTGGTGGACGCCTTTGGAGTACCGGACACCTGCCTCGCCGCCCCCATCGGTCTGGGCCACCTGTCGCCATGAGGTGAACGTTTGGCGCAGGCAGGCACTGCACGCCTGCCTGCCCATGCGCAGCTTCCGGGTGCCATGACACGACACGTGACGATTGTGCTGTGTGCCCTCGGGTGGCTGGCGGGCTGCGCGACGATGTCTCCGGTGGAGCACGCCGCGGCCCTGGAGGCCCAGAACAAGCAGCGGGTGCAGCAGCTCACCGAGGAGCTCTACAACCTGCGCAAGCTGGACCGCATCTCGGAGTACATCGCCGAGGACTTCGTGGACCGCTCGCAGGGCGCTCCGCGCGACGTGGTGGGGCCCGCCGCCATGCGCCAGCAGGCCGAGGCCAGCTTCCAGGCCTTCCCGGAGCTGAAGTTCGACATCCTCCACCTCCTGGCGGACGGCGACCTGGTGCTCGTGCACTGGAAGGCCACCGGCCCGGACCCCAAGCAGGTGGACGAGGCCGGGACGGCCAGGGACCTCCAGCTCCAGGGGCATTCGCTGTACCGCCTGCGAGACGGCAAGGTGGTGGAGGCGTGGGACATCTCCGACCGCCTCTCGCCGCTGCTCCAGCGCGGCTACAAGGTGGTGCCGCCCACGCTGTAGCCGCTAGCCACCGGGCGCGCGGAACACCGCGCCGTCCTGGCCTTCCACCACGAGGCTGGCGCCGTCCGACGGCGACACCCGGAGCGCCACGCGCGGCTGCCCACGGCGGTCCACCAGCACCAGGCCCGGCGAGCCAAACTCGTCCGCGCCCAGGATGGCCCGGGGCCGCCCATCCGCGTCCGACAGCTCCAGCCGCGACGAGCCATCCACCTGCAGGCCCACGGCGAACAGCTCCACGCCGCCCGGCTTCGACAGCGTCAGGCGCGGGGCCTCGTCCGAGTACACCATCAGCTCCGCCAGGGACTCCCCTTCCGCGGTGGAGAAGCGGAGCCGGGGCGAGCCGTCCTCCCCCACGCCCAGCAGCGCCCGGGGACGGCCCTCGCCGTCACGCAGCACCAGGCCCGCGTTGCCCTGGGCGTCGGTGTCCAGCGTGGCCCGCGTCTGGCCGCGCGCGTCCGTCAGCACCAGCCGGGACGCGACGAGCGTGCCGGAGGCCCCCTCCTCCTCGGGCAGCGCCGCCAGGCCCAGCCCCAGTCCCGCCAGCGTGAGTGCGCCGAAGGTGAGCCCCTGCCACCGCCGGCAGCTGCGCTCCAGGCGCGCCATCCGTGATTCGAGCGAGTCCATTCGACAACCTCCTCCCGGCGAGAAGCTAACGGAAGTGCGGCCGGCGTGCGCGCCCGACTGTCCAGCAGTGACGCGACTCATACCCCGGCCGTGGTCGCTTCGCCCCGGGAGCCCTATTGGGCATTCAGCTCTTCCAGGAAGGCCCCATGACTTCACGACTCCGGCTGTTGCCGCTGCTGGCCCTGCTCACCGTGACGACCTGTGTGCGCAACCCCGCCACGGGCAAACGCATGCTGTCGCTCGTCTCCGAGAATGACGAGATTGCCCTGGGCAAGCAGAGCGCGGAGGAGGTGCGCGGCTCCATCGGCCTCATCCAGGAGCCCAAGGTGCAGGAGTACGTGGCCCGGGTGGGCCTGCCCATGGCGAAGGCCTCCGAGCGGCCGGAGCTGCCCTGGACGGTGCAGGCCGTGGATGACCCGGTGGTGAACGCCTTCGCCCTCCCGGGCGGCCCGGTGTTCGTGACGCGCGGCCTGCTCACCGCGCTCAACTCCGAGGCGGAGCTGGCCTCCGTGCTGGGGCACGAAATCGCCCACATCACCGCGCGCCACTCGGTGGAGCAGCTCTCCCAGGCCCAGCTCGCCCAGGCCGGCCTGCTGCTGGGCAGCGTCCTCAGCGAGGACATTGCGCGCTTCGGGGGCCTGGCCGCCGCCGGGCTCCAGCTGCTGTTCCTCAAGTACGGCCGCGACGACGAGCGCCAGGCGGACGAGCTGGGCTTCAAGTACATGCTGAACGATGGCTACGACGTGCGCGCCGCTGCCAACGTCTTCGCCACGCTGGACCGCGTGGGCAAGGCCGCGGGCGGCGGGCAGGGCCTCCCCACGTGGCTGTCCACCCACCCGGACCCGGGCGACCGCGTGAAGGCCGCGCAGGCGCGCGCCGCCGAGGTCAACGTGGACGTCAACCAGCTCAAGGATGGCCGGGAGGAGTACCTCGCCATGCTCCAGGGCATGGCCTACGGCGATGACCCGCGCCAGGGCTTCTTCCGGGGCAACGTCTTCATGCACCCGGGCCTGCGCTTCCAGCTCACCTTTCCCCAGGGCTGGAAGACGGCGAACCAGCCGCAGCAGGTGGCCGGCGTCAGCCCTCAGGAGGACGCCATCGTCGGCCTGGTGCCCACCGGCAACATCGCGCCGCAGGAGGCGATGCAGCGGTTCCTCTCGCAGGAGGGCATCCAGCCGGTGAGCGCCGCGCCCACGGGCTTTCCCCAGGGCGCCGCGTTCTTCCAGGCGCAGACGGAGCAGGGCGCCATCGCTGGCGTCACCGCCTTTGTCACGCAGGGTGGCACCACGCTCCAGTTGCTGGGCTACACGTCCGCGCAGCAGCTCCCCGCCTACGAGGACGCCTTCCGCGCCACCTTCTCCAGCTTCGGCGAGCTGACGGACGCCTCGGCGCTGGCCGTGCAGCCCGCGAGGATCGAGCTGGCCAAGGTGCCGTCGCCCATGACGCTGCAGCAGTTCAACGAGCAGAACCCGTCCACCATCCCCGTGGAGGAGCTGGCCATCATCAACGGCGTCCAGCCCGGGGACACGCTGCCCGCGGGCCGCACGGTGAAGCGCGTGACGGGTGGGGTGAAGTCCACGCCCTGAGGACGGTCGCCTCGCCTCAGTGGGCGGGGAGGATGTCGGGGCCGCGCCGGATGGGACGGCCCCCGCCGAACAGGAAGCCCAGCTTGAGCTGCGCGATGCCCGTGTTGAAGCCCTTGAAGGCAATCGAGTCGTTGGTGGAGGAGTCCACCGTGCCCAGCACGGGATAGGAGAATCCCACCTCGGGCATCAGGCGGAAGCTCTCGGTGACACGGAACGCATAGCCCACGGAAGCCCCCACGCTGAAGATGTTGACGGAGGTGCCGTCATTGCCCACGTCGCCGGAGAAGTGCGTCCAGAGGACGCGAGGCCCCAGCACCAGCTCCGAGCCCCCTTCCGTCTTGAAGCCCACCAGCAGCGGGACGGCCAGATTCACATAGTTCGTCGACAGCTCCTCGCCGTCGTCCCATGTCCCATCCATGAAGGCGCCCGACACGGACGGGGCCAGTGAGATGGCCTTGAGCGGGTCATTCGGCTGCGTCAGCAGAAACTTGCTCTGGAACTCCACCAGGGACGAGCCAAACCGAAAGCCCAGGTCCACCCGCTCCGACGCGCCGTAGCGAAGCGCCAGGTCGAAATGGGGGTAGACGCCGCCCTCCACGGAGCCGTCCTCCCCGAAGCCCGCCGCACCACCAAGCCCTGGCTCGATGGCAATCTGATAGCGGCCCGCTCCCAGCGTGTCCGCTGTCTGGGTATGGCTCACCGACGTGCAGCCTGCTCCCAAAGCAGCCATCACCAAGGACGCAACCGTCAAACCATAGCGAATCATGGTCCCCCTCCAACGCCTTCACTTCCCGGCCGAAGGTGGCGAGAGGCCTGGACGGCGAACAGCATCGAACATTCACGCCGAATTATCTGAAACCCGATTTTCCCTGGCGGGCGCGAGGCGCATCATGAGCGACATGAGCCTCCATGAACGCGAGCGGCTGACGAAGGCCTACGCGGCGACGCGTTACGTCGTCCGGCCCCATGCATGCACCCGTGGCGTGGAGCAAATCCTGCGGGCGGGTGCCCTCCACCCCGCCTTGGACGCAACGCTTGCGGCCCGAGGCCACCGCGAGTGGGCCTTCCTGACGGCGTGGAACCCCGGCTCGCAGTGGCGGAGCAACGAAGAGAATCGCCGCGCGCAGGAGCGCCTGGTCGCGCAGCTCATCGCCGGAGGTTGGGTGGTGGCGCCCGCACTCGGCGAAGCGGATGACGGAAGCTGGTGCGAGCAGAGCCTCTTCGTCCCCGGACTGCCACGCGAGGAGGCCGGGCGCTTCGGGCGTGCCTACGGGCAAGTCGCCGTGCTCGTGGGGCGCACGGGGGGCCGGGCGGAGCTGCTGTTCTGCGAGGAGGCCCACGCTCCGGCGCCGTGACGCTCCAGTCCTGCCTCAGCCTCCCGCCGGGCTTCCGGCGCCCGGACGCAGCGCCTGAGCCCAGCCCCTGAGGCGCCGTGACGCTCCAGCCCTGCCCCAGCCTCGCGACGGGCTTCCGGCGCCCGGGCGCGGAGCCCACATGGCCCATGGGGTTCCGGGGGCAAGGTGACCCTCACCGCGGCCCCTGGGACGCCCCTGCCGGGCGTCCGGTGCTCAAGCGCGGAGCCCACGGGATTCCGGTGGGCAACGAGCCCTCTCCGGCGTCTCTGCGGCCCCAGCTGGGCCTCCACCCGCGGCGCGGGGCGCCTCCCTTGCTCAGGGAATGGGGCCCCGAGGCTGACCCGCGGCGGGCACGGAGCCGCTGCCGCCCACCGCGCCGTCACCCGGGTTCTCCGGGATGACTTCAATCTCGCGCGCGTTCGTCACCTGGCGGGTGAGCTCGTCGAACTCGACCTCCAGGACGCGGCCCGGCCGGTCCGCGAGGCCGAAGCGGATGCGCCAGTAGTTGGGGCGCACCTCCACCGCCTCCCCGGCCTCGGCCAGCACCAGCGCGTTGTTGCGCGCGTATTCCTCACCGGCCTGAACGACGTCTCGAGTGCCCAGCTCCGTCTGGACGGCAGCCGAGCTGGGAGGGATGGGGGGACGGCCGGTGGGGCCCGTCGCGCAGGCCATGGAGGCCAGGATGGCGCCGGGCAAGAGGAACCGCGGGACGATGCGATATCGGATCGGCGGCATATGCCCATGTTGAGCACGCTTCGTGCCACATGCAGGCAAGGGAGCCGGAAATCGTCCAGCGGTGAACCTACCCCCGGTGCGGAGCCTGGGCGCCCCCCTACCGGGCAGGACACAGCCCCTGTGCTCGCCTGGGACGGAACGCGCCCGCTCGGCAGCGCAGAGCCTGAGCGGCGCTACGCACCGCAACCCCGCCCCTCGGAGCAAGCCCGGGACGGGACGCGCCGCAGTTGGCGCTAGGCCCGCGGCGCGACACACCGCAACCTCGCCCCTCGGAGCAGGCCTGGGGCGGGACGCGCCGCAGTTGGCGCTGGGCCATCGCGGCGCGACGCACCGCAACCCCGCCCCTCGGGGCAAGCCCGGGACGGGACGCGCCGCAGTTGGCGCTGGGCCATCGCGGCGCGACGCACTGCAAGCACCCACCCGGCGCGGGCCCATGCGACACCACGCCGGGAGGCAGCCCGCTACTTCGCCGGCGAAGGCGACGGCGTGATGGCGCGCTGCTTCTCCACCACCTCGTCGATGATGCCGTACTGCCGAGCCTCCTCGGCGCTCATGAAGTAATCGCGCTCGGTATCCTTCTCGATGCGCTCGATGCTGTGGCCGGTGTGCTTCACGATGAGGCCGTTGAGGTAGCTGCGCAGGCGGAGGATTTCCTTGGCCTGGATGTCGATATCCGTGGCCTGGCCCTGAGCGCCGCCCAGCGGCTGGTGAATCATGATGCGGCTGTTGGGCAGGGCGTAGCGCTTGCCCTTGGCCCCCGCCAGCAGCAGCAGCGCGCCCATGGAGGCCGCCTGCCCGACGCAGATGGTGGACACCGGACACTTCACGTACTGCATGGTGTCGTAGATGGCGAGGCCCGCCGTCACCGAGCCACCCGGCGAGTTGATGTAAAGGTTGATGCCCTTGTCCGGGTCCTCCGACTCCAGGAAGAGGAGCTGGGCCACGATGATGTTGGCCACGTCGTCATTGACAGGCGTGCCCAGCATGATGATGCGGTCCTTGAGGAGCCGGCTGTAGAGGTCGTACGCCCGCTCGCCGCGGTGCGTGGTCTCAATGACGAAGGGGACGTTCATGACGCCCCTACCCTAATCGCCCTTCCGCCGCCGCGCCCGCCCCTTCTTCCCGGAGCGTACGCTGCCCCACGCTTCGGCGCCCGGGCCCCCCACCCGCCAGGGGGCCTCAGCCCTTGTGGCCCGTCATGTCCTCCGGACGGACCCACTGGTCGAACTGCTCGGGCGTGACGAACCCCAGCGCCACGGCCGCCTCCTTGAGCGTCGTGCCGTCCCTGTGGGCCGTCTTGGCGATTTTCGCCGCGTTGTCGTACCCGATGTGGGGGTTGAGCGCCGTGACGAGCATCAGGCTGCGCTCCAGGTTCTCCCGGATGCGGGGCCGGTTGGGCTCGATGCCCACCGCGCAGTGCAGGCGGAAGCTGCGCATGCCGTCCGCCAGCAGCCGGCAGCTCTGGAGCACATTGTGGGCGATGAGCGGCTTGAAGACGTTGAGCTGGAAGTTGCCGGACGCCCCGCCCAGGCTGACGGCCACGTCATTGCCCATCACCTGGGCGCACAGCATGGTGAGCGCCTCGCTCTGGGTGGGGTTCACCTTGCCCGGCATGATGGAGCTGCCCGGCTCGTTCTCCGGGATGGTGATTTCCGCCAGGCCCGAGCGCGGCCCCGACGCCAGCCAGCGCACGTCGTTGGCCACCTTGAAGAGCACCACCGCCAGCCCCTTCAGCGCCCCGTGCGCCTGCACCAGCGCGTCGTTGGCGGCCAGCGCCTCGAACTTGTTGGGCGCGGTGACGAAGGGGTGGCCGGTGAGCTGGGCCAGCTCCTGCGCCACGCGCTCGGCGTAGCCCCTGGGGGCGTTGAGGCCGGTGCCCACCGCCGTGCCGCCCAGGGCCAGCTCCAGGAGGTGCGGCAGGGTCCGCTCGAGGTGGGCCTTCGCGTGGTCCAGCTGGGCCACGAAACCGCTGAGTTCCTGCCCCAGCGTCAGGGGCGTGGCGTCCTGCAGGTGGGTGCGCCCCACCTTCACCACGTCCTGGAACGCGCGGGACTTCTCCGCGAGCACGTCGCGCAGCGCCTTCAGCTCCGGGAGGACCTGCTCGGAGATGGCCGTGACGGCGGCCACGCTCATCGCCGTGGGGAAGACGTCGTTGGAGCTCTGCCCCTTGTTGACGTCGTCGTTGGCGTGGACCTTGCGCCCCTCGCCGCGCTCGCCGCCCAGCAGCTCCGAGGCGCGGTTGGCGAGCACCTCGTTGGTGTTCATGTTCGTCTGCGTGCCGCTGCCCGTCTGCCAGACGCTCAAGGGGAACTCGGCGTCGTGTTGACCGGCCAGCACCTCGTCCGCGGCGCGGATGATGGCCTCGCCCTTCTCCTTCGCCAGTGTGCCGTTCTCCACGTTGACCCGCGCGGCGGCCTTCTTCACCAGCACCAGGGCGCGGATGAGGGCCAGCGGCATGCGCTCGGTGGAGATGGCGAAGTTCTGGAGGCTGCGCTGCGTCTGCGCGCCCCACAGCCGCTCGGCCGGGACGTCGATGGGACCGAAGGTGTCTTTCTCGGTGCGAACGTTCTTCGTGCTCACGCGTGGGGCTCCTGCGAATCGAGGCGAGCCCCTTCGATAACAGGCCGGAGCCCCCGCGCAGGGCTCCGGCGTCACCTTCTTCGTTGGGCTCTGAGCACTACACCCGGCGCTCGACGCGGGGCGTGCTCCCCGAGTTGCCCAGGCCGGACAGCCAGCTGTACGTGCGCCGCAGCGGCGCGGTGCCCGTCGCCGACGGCGGCGTGAAGGCCCACAGCAGCAGGTACACCAGCAGCGCCGTGCCCCCGGACACGGCCAGCGCCACCACGAAGGCCACCCGGACCAGCGCCGCGTCCACCCCCAGCTCCCGCCCCAGCGCCGCGCACACACCGGTCAGCAGGCGCCCCTCCACGCCCCGGTGCATCGGCTCCGTGCGCGAGCCGCAGTGCGGACACCGCCGGACCTCCAGGCTCACTTCCTCGGTGCAGGTGGCACAACGTCTCTTGGCGTCCATCACGTCTCCCTTCCGGGCCCGATCCCACTTGGCGTCGGCGCCCCGCATTCCTACCTACGCGCCCCGGCGCTCCTCATTGCGTACCCGCCGGGACGAACTGTTGATTTACAGATTTAACGACAGTGCTGTTGACACAGTTACAGGCAAGCAGGCAAAGATTCACGCCGCACTTCCCTTTTGCACTCGTAGGACTCATTTTCCGAGCCGTCCACTCGAATTTACAACGCACCAAGACAAAGGAGCCCCGATGTCGGACCAAGCCCCCTCTGTGAAGCCCCCGGCGTACGGCCCGGGCGTGGTGGTGAAGGGGACCTGGCACCCGGACTACGCCGAGGTGCTCACCCCCGAGGCCCTGGACTTCGTGGCGAAGCTGGTCCGCACCTTCGGGGAGCGCCGGGTGGCCCTGCTGGAGCGCCGCAAGGCCATGCAGGCGGCCTGGAGCAAGGGGCAACGCCCGCACTTCCTGCCGGAGACGAAGGCCATCCGGGAGGGCGACTGGACGGTGGCCCCCCTGCCCGCCGACCTTCAGGACCGCCGCGTGGAAATCACCGGTCCGGTGGACCGGAAGATGGTCATCAACGCGCTCAACTCGGGCGCGAACGTCTTCATGGCGGACTTCGAGGACGCCAACAGCCCCACCTGGGACAACGTGGTGCGCGGGCAAATCAACCTGCGCGACGCGGTGCGAGGCACCATCTCCTTCACCGCGGAGAACGGGAAGCACTACGCCCTCAACCCGAAGCGCGCCGTCCTCTTCGTGCGCCCCCGCGGCTGGCACCTGCCGGAGCGGCACATCGAAATCGACGGCAAGCCCATCTCCGGCGCGCTCTTCGACTTCGGGCTCTTCTTCTTCCACAACGCCCGTGAGCAGCTCGCGCGCGGCACCGGCCCCTACTTCTACCTGCCGAAGATGCAGAGCCACCTGGAGGCCCGGCTGTGGAACGACGTGTTCCACCTGGCCCAGTCGGAGCTGGACATCCCGCGCGGCACCATCAAGGCCACCGTCCTCATCGAGACGCTGCCCGCCGCGTTCGAGATGGACGAAATCCTCTACGAGCTGCGCGAGCACTCGGCCGGCCTCAACTGCGGCCGCTGGGACTACATCTTCAGCTTCATCAAGACGCTCCAGTCCGACACCAGCGTGGTGCTGCCCGACCGCGGCCAGGTGACCATGGACAAGGCGTTCCTCAACGCCTACTCGCAGCTGCTCATCCAGACCTGCCACCGCCGCAACGTGCACGCCATGGGCGGCATGGCGGCCTTCATCCCCATCAAGGGAGACGCCGCGGCCAACGAGGCCGTCATGGACAAGGTCCGCGCGGACAAGCTGCGCGAGGTGAAGAACGGCCACGACGGGACGTGGGTGGCCCACCCCGGCCTCGTCGCGGTGGCGCGCGACATCTTCGACTCGCACATGAAGGGCCCCAACCAGCTCTCCAACAAGCGCGAGGACGTGAAGATTGGCGAGGCGGAGCTGCTCAAGGTGCCCTCCGGCACCCGCACCGAGGAGGGCCTGCGCCACAACATCCGCGTGGGCATCCAGTACACCGCCGCGTGGCTGGGCGGCCTGGGCTGCGTGCCGCTCTACAACCTCATGGAGGACGCGGCCACCGCCGAAATCTCCCGCGCGCAGGTGTGGCAGTGGCTCCACCACGGCGCCTCGCTGGAGGACGGCCGCAAGGTGACGCCCGCCCTCTTCCGCGACGTGCTGGGCGAGGAGATGGCCCGCCTCGAGAAGGAGGGCGCGAAGGAGCGCTACGGCGCCGCCCACCTGGAGCGCGCCCGCGTCCTCTTCGAGCAGCTCTCCACCGCCAGCACCTTCGAAGACTTCCTCACCCTGCCCGCCTACGACGCGCTGGACGCTCAGCGCTGAATCATCCGCAGCAGCAATCCATCACCTTTACCGAAGCGAGGAGCCCACGATGTACGACGCCACGCCGACGACGACCGATGCCTCCCCTCACGCCAAGCTCCACGCTCAGCGTTTCGAAGGCATCAAGCGCAACTACACCCCGAAGGACGTGGAGAAGCTCCGCGGCTCCGTCACCATCAGCTACACGCTGGCGGAGATGGGCGCGAAGAAGCTCTGGGAGCTGCTCCACACCGAGGACTACATCAACGCGCTCGGCTCGCTCACCGGCAACCAGGCGGTGCAGATGGTGCGCGCGGGACTGAAGGCCATCTATCTGTCCGGCTGGCAGGTGGCGGCGGACGCCAACTCGGCCGGGCAGATGTACCCGGACCAGAGCCTCTACCCGGTGGACAGCGTCCCCACCGTGGTGCGGAAGATCAACAACGCCCTGCGCCGCGCGGACCAGATTGACCACGCGGAGGGCCGCAAGGACCGCTACTGGTTCGCGCCCATCATCGCCGACGCCGAGGCCGGCTTCGGCGGCCCGCTCAACGCCTTCGAGCTGATGAAGGGCATGATTGAGGCGGGCGCCGCCGGCGTGCACTTCGAGGACCAGCTCGCCAGCGAGAAGAAGTGCGGCCACATGGGCGGCAAGGTGCTGGTGCCCACCAGCCACTTCATCCGCACCCTCAACGCGGCCCGCCTCGCGGCGGACGTCATGGGCGTGCCCACCCTGCTGGTGGCCCGCACGGACGCGGACAGCGCCAAGCTGCTGATGAGCGACGCGGACGAGTACGACCACGCCTTCATCGACAAGAAGGCCGGCCGCACCGCGGAGGGCTTCTACCGCCTCAACGGCGGCCTGGACTGCGCCATCGCCCGCGGCCTGGCGTATGCCCCGTACGCGGACCTGGTCTGGTGCGAGACGAGCACCCCGGACCTGGTGCAGGCGAAGAAGTTCGCCGAGGGCATCCGCGCGAAGTACCCGAACAAGCTCCTGGCCTACAACTGCTCGCCGTCCTTCAACTGGAAGAAGAACCTGGACGACGCCACCATCGCCAGGTTCCAGCGCGAGCTGGGCGCCATGGGCTACAAGTTCCAGTTCGTCACCCTGGCCGGCTTCCACGCGCTCAACTTCGGGATGTACGAGCTGGCGCGGAAGTACAAGGACCGCGGCATGGCCGCCTACAGCGAGCTGCAGCAGGCCGAGTTCGCGGCGGAGAAGGACGGCTACACCGCCACGCGCCACCAGCGCGAGGTGGGCACCGGCTACTTCGACCAGGTGGCCGAGGTCATCTCCGGCGGCAACGCCAGCACGCTCGCGCTGACGGAGTCCACCGAGGCCCACCAGTTCTAGGAACCGGCTGAAGGCTCCCGCCAAGGCCGCGGCTGACGGGCAGCACGCCCGTAAGTCCGCGGCCTTCGGCCATTTTGGGCCTCATGCGCAACTTCGCCGGGCGGCCGGGCGATAATGGGGTTCGAGAGGTCCGACACGTGCGTGGTGCGCGTCCCGGGCCGAGACGGAGCCGCCATGACCCGCATCAACGCCTTCACCGGTCCCCGGATTCAGTCTGCCACCACGCAGGCGAGCAGCGGCCCTGCCAGCACGGGCTTCGGCGCGCTGGTGAACCCGATGGCCCCCGCCAACCGGCCTGGGGACCCGCTGATGGTATCGGGGGGAGCGGTGGTGGCCTCGGCGCTCGCCTCGGTGGGCAGCTCGCCGCACAACGGCCTGTTGAACTCCTACCTGTCCGCCGTGGGCCGCGGCCCCCTCGCGGAGGATGGCTCGCGGGCGGCCACGCCGGCCCCCGCCGGCTCGGAGCAGGCGCGGCAGGAGCAGGTCATGCTGGAGCTGGCCGAGCTCTCCGCCGCGACGCTCTCCAACTCCATCCTGCACATGGGCAACAAGATGAAGGTGGACCTCGAGCGGGAGTAATCCGCCAGGTTCTCAGCCCTTCTTCTTGTCGCTCTTCGCGTTGTAGGCGGCGCGCTGGCCTCGCTGGAGCTCGGGGGCTTCACGCCACGGCACGTCGACGTCGGTGCGCTGCCCGCCATTCTGCTCGGTCACGTCGTTGAGGAACTCGGCGCGTCCCTCGGAGGGGACGCGATCTCCGTCCGCCTCGGGGTCCTTCTGCTTCTCTGGATCCAACGGGATGCCCGCGCCACGCTTGAGGTAGTCCTTGGGGTCCATATCTCCCAAGGTGGCGATGGTGGCCGTCGGTGCGCAGAGGGCGAACGGCCGGGCGGGCCCCTGGTGGCTCAGTTGAGGTACTTGGGCCGGGGTGGCTCGGCGGGCTGCTGCTTCATCAGCTCCAGCCCCTGCCGCGTGAGGACGAAGCGCACCACGCCGGAGCCGCGCTCGGTCTCGATTTCGGCCTCGAAGGCAGGCCCGGCGATGCCGCCGAACGAGACGTCCTTGCGCAGGTTCACCACCCGGCCGCTCAGCATGTCTCCGGCCACCTCCCTTGCCCCGTCACCGCGCTGGTGCAGCTCGTAGGCCGCCTGGTGCAGCGTCATCGCCAGCGAGGGCGACAGTGGCTGGTTGCTGAAGAGGACGGAGATGAGGACCCAGTAGGGAGGTGCCTGGTCGGTGGACATCGCGCCCCCATCCTAAGCGCCTGGCGCGGCGGAGGCCCGAGGAAGTGAACGCCCGGAGACACCCGGCTGGCGCGCTAGCGGGTGGGCAGCTCGCGGCAGGTGATGCCCTCCAGGCCCAGGCGCTCCACGGCGTCCTTGAAGCGCTCGGTGCCGACGATGGCCGTCACGAAGTTGCCCACGCGGAAGAGGTCCCGGTCCGTGACCTACCCCGCGCGCGGGCGACGGCGGGAGGCAATGCCCTCGGCCAGAGCGACCTGCTGCTTCCAGTGGCCATAGAGCCGTCCCTGCGAAGCCAGCCGGTCCAGCTTGCGCTGCGTCGCCTCGTCCACCGTCCCGGGCGGTGCATCGCGGAAGGGCGTCCCGGGCAACGGCATGAAGGTGTGCCCGTGCACCCGCGCGCCCAGCGCCGCCAGCTTCTCCATCAGCGCCACCGTGGCCTCGACGTCCTCGGGCGCCTCGCCCGGCAGGCCCAGGATGAAGTCCACGTTGGGAACGAAGCCCCCCTCCACCGCGATGCGCGTGGCCCGCACCACCGTCTCCACGTCGTGCCCACGGCGCGTGCTCTGGAGGATGCGCTCGGAGCCGGACTGCCCGCCGATGATGAGGTTGTCGTTGTGGACGTAGCGCTTGAGCAGCGCCAGCGCCTCCGGCGTGACGTGCTCGGGCCGGACCTCCGACGGGAAGGTGCCGTAGTAGATGCGCCCGTCCGGCGCCATGGCCTCCTTCACCGCGGCCAGCAGCGCCTCCACCGCGTCCAGGTTCACTGACTCGTCGGCGGTGCCGTAGGACATGGAGGTGGGCGTGATGAAGCGGATGTCCCGCCGGCCCGAGCGCCGCAGCTCCCGCGCCCAGTGCGCCACGTTGGCCACGGAGCGGTGGCGGAAGCGCGCCTTGCTCATGAACGGCGTCTGGCAGAAGCGGCACGCATAGATGCAGCCCCGCGTAATCTCGATGGCGCCGTACTGCCCGTTGCGCGCCGCGAAGGGCGGGAAGTCGTCGAGCTGCACGCCCTCGCCCCGGCCGTGCTGCACCAGCTTCCCGTCCTTCAGGTACGCGACGCCGTGCGTGTCCCGCGGCTCCTCGCCGCGCAGCACGCGTCCCAGCAGCGCCCGCAGCGTGACCTCGCCCTCCCCCACCGCCACCAGGTCGAAGCCGGCCTGGAGCGTCTGGAGCGTCTCCGCCGTGGCATGCACGCCGCCGGCGATGCACAGCACGCTCCGGCCCTCCAGCCGCTCACGCACCCACGCCAGCTCCTCCGCCGCGGGCGCGAAGCTGGCCGAATAGAAGGACCACGCCGCCACCACCGTGTCCCCGGCGTCCGCGCGCTCGCGGAGGGTGTCCAGGAGCGTCTCGCGGCTGCGCGGGAAGTGGAGCGTCACGTCCGCCAGGGCCGGGTCCGACTCCACGGCGCCCGCCAGCACGGTGAAGGCATACTTGCCCGGGTACTGGTAGCTCAGGACGAGCGAAACGCGGCGAGATGGCTGCATGCAGGACGGGCTTTATGCCACAGGCCCGCCCGCGCAAGCACACGGGCGGGCAGGCGGACTCACCGCCCGGTCCTGAGCGTCAGGGGCGCTCACGGAGACGGCACCAGCGACAAGGCTCGCTCGTTGAAGGTGGGGAACTCCATGACCTCCGGAGGCACCCGCCCGTCGGGCACCGCCATGCGAACCACGACGAGGTCCTGCTCCGGCACCACCAGCAGCAGCTGACCGAACGAGCCGCGCGCGGAGTACGCCTTCGGAGCCCCTTCCACCTGCGTGCGCAGCGGGATGCGAGCGCTCTTCTGCATGAGCTCCATCACGCCCTTCATCCCGCCCAGCCGCTCGGAGAGGCGCTGCATGAATTCGCCCGAGGGAATCGGCTGCCCCACGAGGTCCTTCAGGCGCGCCAGCGACGCCTCCGGCATCCCGTTGCGGCGCGCCTCGTTCACCAGGTCCTGGCCAAGCACCCGGAACGACTTCTCGTAGACGAGCCACCACAGCAGCCCCGCCGCCGGATTGTGGGCCTGCGACGGCGCGGCGGTGCACTCGCGAATCCACGCTTCACTGAGGATGCGCTGTCCCTGCCATACGCCCCGCTGGAGCATCAACTGGCCCACCTTGGCGAAGTCCACGGGGTGCAGGCGCAGGCCGGACATGCCCAGCGGATTGCCGGACGGGTCCTTCTGCCAGAACACGTCGCGGATGCCGAGCGGCTCGAAGAGGCGGCGCATGAGATACGCGTCCAGCTTCTCGCCCGAGGCGCGCTCCACCACGCCCGCCAGCAGGTTGGTGGCCTTGTTGTTGTAGAAGAACTGGCTGCCCGGCACGTCCACCACATGGCTGTCCAGCGCGTAGCGGACGAAGTCCCGCGACTCATAGATGTCCATCGCGTGGGCGTTCGCGGCCAGCCCCGAGGTGTGGCTGAGCAGGTGCCGCAACGTGACCTTCCCCTTCAGGCCGTCCTTCCACTCCGGGAAGAAGGTGGAGACAGGCGCGTCGGCGGAGGCAATCTTCCCTTCATCGATGAGCAGGCCAATGGCCAGCGCCACCACGCCCTTGGTGGCGGACATGGACTCGATGCGCTGCGTCTCGCCGCCGAAGTACCACTCGCCCACCAGCTTGCCGTGGCGGAGCACCACCAGGGCCGACGAGCCCGCGTCCTCGGCCGCCTTCACGAAGGCCGCGAGCGCGGCCTCCGACAGCCCCGCCTCGGCGGGCGTCGTCTTCTCCAGCCCCGCCCCCACGTTGCCCTCGACGCGAGCCTTCAGGGCGTTCTCCCGTGTACGCGCCACCAGTGCGTCGAAGCCCTCCATCTGGCGCAGCGGCTCCAACGACTTGTCATGCAGCAGGTCGCCCAGTGAGTTCATCCCCCGCTCGACGGCACGCTCCAGCCAGTTGAAGGCCGCGGCATTGTCTCCCGTGCCCAGCGCGGCATAGGCCGCGTACCAGGCCACCTCGTCCGTCTGGCGGCCCCCGTCCCAAAGCCGCTGCATCTCCGCGAGCGCGGCGTCGAACTGCCCCGCATTCATCGCCCTTCCGGCTCGTTGAAGCGCCTCGCGGAGCTGGGACTCCGGGTCCGCGGGCGCCGGCTGCGCCGGAGGAACTGGAGGAGAAGCGGGAGCGGCCACCGGCTGCGCGTGGGCACAGGCCAGCAGGGTGCAGAGAGGGAGGAAGAGGGTATGTCGCATAGGCGCTCCACGGGGTGGACTCGTTTGGACAACGTCTCCGGAGCGCCGCTATTGCATACCCCACGCAACAGGGCGAGGCGTTATCGCCCGTGGCCCGGGCCCTGGCGCCGGGCCGGAGAGGGACGAGGCGGGCAGCGCCAATTCGAGCACCCGGCTCGCCCCTCTTCCGCCTGCGTCTCGATGCACGTCACCCAGGCATGCCCCGGCGCACGACGCCGCGCGGCGGGCTCCTTTCGAGCACCACCGCCGACATCCGCGCGGGGACAGCGGCTGCGCTACGAGGCCGTGTACGCGTCCGCGATGCGCAGCAGGTCCACGATGGTGAAGTCGCCGTTCGTGCCGTACGTGGGCTTCCAACCCTTGTTATGTAGGAAGGACGTGGGGTCGTTCAGCAGGACGCTGAAGAAGGTCTCCCCCACGATGCGGCCGCCCACGGGCCCCAGGAAGCGCCCGTTGTTGGCGAGCTTCGCCTCCTTGAGGATGTAGTACCAGAGCGGCGCCACGGTGCTGCCCCAGCTCGCCGGCAACCCCAGCTGCGTGTTGGTGTACTGCGTCGCGCCCAGCGCCTTGGCGACCGTCTGTCCCGCCGGCAGCGTGAACTCGTTCTGCCGCAGCAGGTTGCGGCCCGGCAGCGACAGGTACAGCGGGTCCGGCTTCCCATTGTACTGGGGGTTGTCGAAGCCAGGGACGAGGACCGGGGGCAGTTGCAGCAGCTCCGACGCCACGTAGGTGTCGAACAGCTTGGCGCCTTGAGGCGTGACGCTGGGGTCCGTGTTGAAGAAGTACTTCCAGTCCACCCGCTTGTTCGGGCTCAGGAAGGTCCCACTGTTGTGCAGGTCGAATATCTGCACCTTCGAGTAGGTCGCGTTCACCTGGTAGTACTCGCGAACCGTCGCGTGGCCCATGCGATAGGCCGCCGCGGAGAACTCGATGGGAATCTGCTGGAGGCCGGGCGGGAAGTACCGTGGGCCGTTGTCCACCAGCTTCTCGTACAGCTCGTCGCCAATGAAGCGGCGGACGAAGTCGTGGTAGACGAGCCACTGGTAGTGCCAGCGCACGCGGCGCGCCGCCTCGGTGAAGAGGTCGCCGCCCGAGAAGCTGCTCGACAGGTCCTTGACCACCTGGTTGTGGAACTTGATGAAGGCCAGCTGGAGCTGGTTGACGAACATGTTGTCGTCATTGCGCGGGTCCCCGATGATGGCCGTGCCCTGCGAGTTGCGGAGCACGTCCCCATCCGGGTTGTCGGGACGGCCGAACAGCAGCGTGGCGCCGTCCTTCTGGTCGAACAGGAAGGCGTCCTGGACCGGCCCCCGGCCGTACACGTTGCCCAGGTCGAGCGTGGGCGTAATCGCGTCGCGCGTCTGGTTGGGCTGGGTGTCCTTGCTGTTGATGTCCGAGAAGACGTCGAAGGTCAGGTCGTGGTCCAGGAACTGCCCCAGGAAGGTGTACCCCGCGGGGATGGTGGGGTTCTCCTGGGGCACGTCGGGAGCCAGGTTGGCCACGTCCATGGGGCCTCCCGGCACCGTGAGCGCCCGGAGGTCCTCGACGTTGAAGACGGAGGGGGTCAGGTCCGGGAACATCCGGAAGTAGTCGGCGAAGACCGGGCCATTGTCTCCGTTCAGGACATTGGCGGACTTGCTGGAGATGACCGGGCCCACGACGCCGTGGGGCCGCACCAGGTTGCCGGAGGGCGACCTGGACAGCATCGCGTTCCCAGCGCCGCGGTGAAAGGGGCAGCCACTGCCCACGGGCGCGGAGACGCCCGGCGTTCGGCTCTTGTCGCTCATGATGGGTCTCTCTGTTCTTGGCGTGCGCGGCCTAGGACGTGATGGTGATGAACGGGTCCCAGGAGTAGGTCCCCACCTTGTTGCCCTTGTTGTCCGTCACCTGGACGTAGAGCTGGTACGTCACCTTCTGGCCCGGCACCGTGGCGGTCGGCTGCAAGGCCGTGGCCTGGAAGTAGAAGTCCTTGTAGGGCTGCGTGTTGAAGCCACCGGGCTGTCCGCCCACCACCTCGGGGACCGGCACCATGACGCTGGACACCAGCGGCTGGGGCTGGGTGATGCAGTCCGGGTTCTCGGAGACGGTCATCTTGTAGAGCACGGCGCTGTACCGGGTGTTGAGCGTCAGCGAGACCAGGCGCCACCGGAGGATGTCGTTGGTGCTCACGTCGACCGTCAGCTCCGGTATCGCCTCCGCTCCATCGGCATCGCTTCGCCGGACGATCATGTAGACACAGTCCGCGATCGCCACCCCTGGGTCATCCAGTGAGGCATTGGGGCCATACTCACTGATGACCTTGTCCACATCCACGACGGTGAGAATATCCACGTAGCCATTGTCCTGCGCCATGACGCACGAATCCTTTCAATAGAGAATCAAACCCAACCATCCCAGACGCACGGGCCGCTCAGGAGTTGATGGAGATCTGGGGGCCGCCCCACGAGAAGTACCCGAGGATGTCCCCGTCGTTGTCCGCCAGGGCGAACTCGAGCTTGTAGTAGACGGGGTCCGCCGAGGGATTCACCGCGGTCGCCTGGTAATAGGAGTCCGTGTACGTCTGCGTCTGGTTCACGTTCACCTGATAGCCATTCACCGACGGCACCGGGACGGTCACGATGGGCTCGATGAACGTGGGCTGGCTGAGGAGGTCGACGCCGCGGATGATGTCGCAGCCGCTGAGCGAGACGCTGAAGCGGGTGTTCCCGGTCAAGGAGGCGATTCGCCACCGGATGATGTTGTTGGTGTTGACCGTGAAGCTCAGGTTGTCCGCGGCCTGGCCGGAGAGCACGTCGTCCTGACGGACGAACATGTAGATGTAGGGCGTCTGGTCGCCCAGGTCGAGCGGCGAGTTGGAGTCCGTCGACAAGCTGCCCTGCTTGTCTTGGTAGAGGCTCTCGGCATCCACGATGACGAGGACATTGGCGGTTTTTTCCGTATCTGCCATGGAACGCTCCTTCGGGTGATGGGGGTGAAGCAGGCTCAGCGGGGCTTCAGGATTCCGGGCCGCTGGATGGAGAAGGGCTGGATGTTGAACTGGGTGACGCCGGTCAGCGCGAGCTCGGCGAGTATCTTCCCGAGCACCGGCGTGAACTTGAACGCCTGGCCGGTGTCGCCGGTGAACAGGAAGATGTCCTTGTGCCCCGGCAGGGCATCCAGGACGAAGTTCACGTCGGGCGTCATCGTATACAGACACCCCACGGCGTCATGCGCCAGGGATTGGAGTCCCTTGAAATGCGCGCGCATGAACGTGTTGAGCAGCGACACCATCTGCGGATCCGCCTGGGGCGGCGAGGTGGGTGGCGCGGAGGACTTCTTGAAGGTGAAGTCCGTTCCCACCTTGATGCGGCCGGGCGTCAGCAGCGGCGGCAGGCCGTAGTAGGTCGTGGTGTCGTCTCCGGGGAACTTGGGCGCGCCGAAGTAGAACCAGAGCGGATAGGAGTACTGCGACGACGCCACGGTGAAATAGGCGTACGTCATGGTCCAGATTTCCAGCGCGAGCTGGATGTTCAGGCTCTCGAGCACCTGGTTCGTCCACGCGGACGGCACCAGGATGAGCTTCTTCCCGGTGTAGCTCCCCTGCGCGGTCGTGACGGTGACTCCCGCTGGCGCCTCCTGGATGCGGCTCACGGTCCGGCGAGGGATGAACGTCACGCCCTGCTTCTGGCAAAGCTGGCGGAGGGCCAGGAGCGCCCGGTCCGCCGCGATGACGCCCGCCTGCGGCTGCTCCAGGCCCACGACGTCGTCGCTCAGTCCCTGGAGGACGGGGTAGCTGTCCGGGAAGTCCGCGGCGGTGAGGCGCCGGAAGGGCAGCCCCTGCTCCTCCAGAACGGTCTGGGCGCCCGCGAGGTTCCCCTCGGGCGTATTCACCCCGTTGGGGGGGCCGAAGAACAGGAGCGACGTGTCGTTGAGGATGCCCGTCAGCCCGCTGTCATCCTCCAGCTCCCGCCAGAGCGGGTACGCGGACTGCGCCAGCAAGGACAGGAGCGGGTCCGAGTACATCACCCGGAAGAAGCGCGACTCGCCCTTGGAGGAGAAGTAATCGTTGTCGATGTCGAACTGGTCCAGCAGCAGGACGTTCTTGCCCGCCTTCGAGCACCAGTAGGCAGCGGACAGACCAATGGCCCCCGCGCCCACGACCACCACGTCGTAGGTATCCATGTCGTGTTTGCCTTTGTTACCAGCCCAGGTAGTACTGGCTGTCCAGCCAGGAAGGCCACGCGAGGCCGAAGTGCGCCTGGAGCATCTTCTCCGCCTCGCAGAAGGCGCCCTCCACCCAGCCCTGCTGGTCCGAGTACGCCTCGCCGCAGATGTGGATGCTCTCGGCGGGGTCCGGGCGGCGCATGAAGGGCATCACGTCCCGCACGCTCACGCCGGCCCGCCATGCGTGGTAGCCGCCGCCGTAGGGGTCATCCGTCCAGTTGCGGAAGTAGGCGACGTACGGGTCGGGGATGGGGTTCTCGTTGCCGTGCAGCTCCTTGAGCTCGTTGAGCGCCTCCCGGACCATCACCGCCGGGGCCTGGAGGGGCTCCACCTCGGCCAGCGCCTCCGGCGACGCCAGGCGCGTGGCCCGGGGCTTGAAGCGCTCGAGGTTCTGATGGGGCGAATCCATCAGCGTGGACCAGAACGTCGTGGTCCGCATGTCGTTGTAGCTGGCCAGCAGGATGGAGTGGCTGTTCTGCGGGTCCGTGCCGAAGTAGTAGCACTGACGCATGGGCAGGTCGGTGATGGACTCGCCCGCGTGCGCGCCGAAGTCCGAGGTCCACCAGGGCGTCTCGAAGCCCATGAGCAGCTTGAACGCGGGCTCGGAGATGACGGAGTCGATGTTCTTCCGGACCTCCGCGCGCACCTCCGGGTTGGTGAAGAAGCGGTCCGCGCCAATCAACTCCAGGGAGCGGCGTGGCAGGGCGAGCACGACGGCATTGGCATACACCGTCCAGGACTTCCCGCTGAGACCGTTGCCGATGGTCAGGATGTACCGGTACCGGCTGCCGGGCGGTGCGGGGTCGAGCCGTTGAAGGCCGTTCTGCCCCCAGATGTGGGCGCGCTTGCCGCTGGGGTCCTGCGCCAGGTACTGCTGCGCAATGGTCTTGCCGAGCTGGTCATAGCCGCCCACCAGGGTCTGGTACTCCACCTCCGCGTTCGAGAAGTCCCCCACCATGTAGGGGAAGGCCTCCGCGGCGTTCCAGTTGATGGTGTTGGAATAGTAGCCCCCGGCCACCGCGAGGAACTCGTAGGCCTCCTGCCCCACCTGGTCCTTGATGAGATTCCAGAACCCCAGGTCGTTGACCTTCATGCCCTCGTAGGGCCCCGGCTTCAGGTAGGTGAGGTTGGGCTTGATGTCATCCCAGTCCCGGGCCGTCAGCTTGAAGGTGTAGTCATACGGCGGGGTGAACGTGACCTTGTCCGCGTAACGCTCCGTGAACCACGGGTCCGCGATGAGGACGTCGTAGATGACCTTGTTGAAGAGCTGGTCCGAGTCGAAGCCCACCACCTCGTCGGGTAGGAAGTAGCGCGTCTTGTACTGCCGGCGATTCTTCTGGGCCTCCGTCCACGCGTTGGCCTTGAAGCGCTGACCTCGCAGGTAGCGATAGTGATTGGCTTCGTCCCCCAGCGGGAAGTCCGTGGGTGTCAGCTCTTGCTTGAAGACCTTGGCGATGAGCGAATCGACAATCGCATGTGATTGCAAATATCGCATCCCACCAAGCTCCGCGGCCAGGGAGACTCCTGGCAGGAAGACAGACTCAATACGTCCTCCCAGCCGCTCGCCCAGCTCGAAGATGTGGACCGACCCGGGCCGGTTACCTCCGGGCGCGAGGTCGCCGGTGAGGAGCCTCCAGCCCGTATAGAGACCGGAGACGCCCGCTCCAATGATGGCCACGTCGAGCTGGAGCCCGTCGTCCATTCCCGTGTCCATGGGTGGGGGATTCACTCGCGACATGTCTGCCTCACAGGGAAAGCGTGGAGTGCGTTCTTGCGAACGTTCCCTGTGCAACCGCCACACCAAGGCTTCCAGCACGTCCCTTTTGTCTATCTTCAAGGACTTGCGCGCGGGGTGGTGCGTGGCATTGACGCGTCAAGCGTCAGGCTTTGCCCGGCCACCAAGAAGACAGACATCCGGAGCGCTGCTGACACGTCAGATGCTCCGCGGACGCGTCAGGAATTCTGGAGATGAAAGTCTCTCACTGCGGGGCGCCGTCATATGGAGACGGCGAAGCATGAGACGTATCACGTTGGGTCTTCAGCTCGAACGAGAGCGGCGCACCGCTTCGGAGCTGGACGGACCGTCCGTGTCGAGCCGACCTCGCCCGTGGGTACGAGCGCTCCGGATATGTGGAGCGCGCCGCGTCCCTCACGTTTTCCCACGAAGGCGCGCGAGCCTGGGGCCCACGCACCCCAGGAGGCTCAGCCCTTGCGGCGGCGGTAGCCGGCCAGGCCCATCAACCCCAGCAGCGCGAAGGCCGCCGCGGAGCCACCGGTGCTGCTGCACCCCGACTGCGCCGCGGTGCCATCTTCCGATGAGATGCCGCCGGGCGTGGGCACGTTCGGACCGGCGTCCGTGCCCGCGTCCACGGGCGACGTCGGCGTCCCCGCGTCGGCCTCGGGTTCGGGCTCCTGGGACGTGCCCGCATCCTCCGGGTCCGGGTCCACGGTGCCGGCGTCCTCCGGCGAGCCGGCATCCACCGGCGTCCCCGCGTCCACCGGCGTCCCCGCGTCCACGGGCGGCGGCTCCGGGTCCGGCTTCTGCTCGAGCACGTCCGCCAGCGCCGTCGCCTGCATGAAGCCGTCGTGGTAGACGACGCCCACCGGCCTCACCGTGTCGCTCCGGTAGAGGCCGACCTTCAGGTAGTTCCGCTGCCCCGAGTACATCGTCATCGCGCCGCGCTTGGGCAGCACCAGCTCCTTGTTGTGCCACAGCTCGACGAAGCCCACCTTCGGGTCGGGCGACCACTTCGCGTGCAGGATGAACTCGTGCCACACGCCCCGGGTGAGCTTCGTCCGCCACGGAATCTCGTTGGTGCCAGGGAGCGACAGGCGAATCTCCTCGCCCTTGACGTAGAACTCCACCGGCGGCGAGCCGCAGCACCCGTCGTGGTGCCACTGCGTGAAGAGCTGCCAGGTGTCCGCGCTGGGGAAGTCCTGCGCGAACATCACCTTCCAGCGGTAGTAGTACTCCGAGCCCACCGCCTCGTTGCTCATGTAGACCAGCTCGTTGCGGTTCCCGCTGGCGTTGATGGGGTCGTCGCCCTGGTACACCGTCGCCTTCAGCGCGTACTTGCCCTCGGCCACCGGGGACGTCACCACCTGCAGCCGGTTCGCGTTCACCATCTGCGTGCTGGAGTACTGCGAACGGTCACCCGTCTCGAAGTCTCCCCGCCACACGACGCCTGCCATCGCGAGCCCTGGGACACACCACATCACAAGCCAGCCGGGGACAAAGGCTTTCAAAAGACATCCTCGCAAAGGTTGGGAATGCGACGTCTGACACACCGTAGCGCAAACCATTCCCTGCTTCATTCCCGGGTCAAAACCTTCCCGCTGGCCTGGCAAGTGGACGGCCGGGCATGCAAGCCCTTGGATGTTTCAGTTGATGTTTCACGACGGGAGCGGGGCGGCTTGCACACTCCGACCGTCCTGGCAAGCCACCCACAACACGTCGCGTCATCAACAGGACGAGCAACCTTCAAGCTGACTGGCGGCAGGTGTGGGGTATGGTCACCCCTTTCCGGCGCTCCATCACAGGGGCGTCCCGAGTGTCCCCATGCTTGTCCTGCGTGACGTCCAGAAGACCGACCTGCCCGGGCTGAAGAGGCTCGCGGCTGTGCTGAACACGGTGAACCTGCCGAACAACGAGGAAACGCTCTCGGCCATCGTGGACACGTCGGTGAAGAGCTTCGCGGGCAAGGTGAAGAACCCCTTCGAGCGCGAGTACCTCTTCGTGCTCGAGGACGTGCGCAATAGCCTCATCATCGGAACGTCGATGATCATCGCGCAGCACGGTACCTTCGAGGCTCCGCACATCTACTATGAGGTGAGCGAGCGCGAGCACTACTCCGCGTCCCTCTCCCGTCACCTTCGCCACAAGGTCCTCTCCATCGCGTACAACTACGAAGGCCCCACGGAGGTGGGCGGCCTCGTCGTGGACCCGCCCTACCGCGCCACGCCGGACAAGCCCGGCAAGCAGCTGTCCTATGGGCGCTTCCTCTTCATCGCCATGCACCGGCGGCTGTTCCGGCCCCGCGTGCTGGCGGAGCTGCTCCCGCCGCTGCTGCCGGACGGCCGCAGCCTGCTATGGGAGGCCTGCGGGAAGAAGTTCACCGGCCTCACCTACCAGGAGGCGGACCGCCTCAGCCGGCAGAACAAGGAGTTCATCAAGGAGCTCTTCCCCGCCTCGGACATCTACGCGTCGCTCTTCCCGGCGCGCGTGCAGAAGGTGCTGGGCGAGGTGGGCCCGCAGACGCGCGGCGTGCAGCGCATGCTGGAGCGCATCGGCTTCAAGTACATGGAGCGCATCGACCCGTTCGACGGCGGCCCGCACTTCGAGGCCGACACCGCCGACATCACCCTGGTGCGCAAGTACCGCACGCTCAAGGTGGCGGAGGGGGACTTCGACCTGGAGGGCGATGACGTGCTCGTCGCGACGGAGAGCGACTCCGGCCGCAACCGCTTCCGCGCCGTGCGCTGCCAGGCCCGCCTGGAGAACACCCAGGCCTATCTGCCCGCGCGCGCCAAGGAGGTGCTGGGCGTCGAGGCCGGCGCGAAGGTGTCCATCATCCCCTTCGAGTAGCGCCCCACCTCACGGCTGGCGCACCACCCGGTGCGCCCCGCGCAGCAGCGACAGCCACCGCGCCCCCGCCTCCAGCGCCGGGCCCTGCGCATCCGCCAGGGCCACGGGCAGGTGGGTGGCAGGCGTCACCGCGTCCAGGGACGTCGGGTCCAGGTCCAGCGTGCCTCCGGACTGCAAGGCCACGCGCACCCAGGCGTGGGGCCGCGCGGGGCCGCCGTCCACGGCCAGGAGCCCGTGGACCAGCGCCACGCGGATGCCCTGGGCGCGGGCCCTCGCGGCGAAGCGCAGCGCATGCGCCAGGCACCCGCCCGCCTCGCCCTCCCCGTCCTCGTGCCAGTCCGCCGCGCCCGGCCCCTTCTCCGGGAAGGCCGCGTGGACCTCCGCCGCCAGGGCCCGGGCCGCCCCCGCCGTCCACGGCGTCATTCCCTCCAGGCGCGCCGGCACCGCGAGCGGGGGCTCCAGCGCGAGCGCCCCTCGCGTGCCCTCCACCGGCAGCCCGTCCGAGAAGAGCTCGGGCGGCGCGCGCAGCCGCTCCCCGGGCGCGGCCACGGTGAAGCGCGAGTCCCCCACCTCCAGCGCCTCCATCCGCCCGTCATCGCCGTAGCGTGCCCGGAAGGCTGCCCCCAGGAGCGTGCCCTCCACACGGCGTCCGTCCACGGCGGTGACGCAGTGCGGGCCCTCGCGGCCCGTCAGCTCCTCTCGCCCCACGACGCAGCCCACGGGGGGGATGCCCCGCCAGAGCCACAGCGCCTGCGGGACGGCCTGGGAGCCGCGCACCCGGCCCTGGGCGTCCACCGCCAGCGTCTGCTCCCGGCGGCGCTCCCCCGCCCTGCCGGCGCGCGTGTGCAGGTGCTGGCTGACGTAGGTGAAGCGGCCGGGCGCCTGCGTCAGCGTCACCATGCCCACCGGCACGCCCCTCCAGGCGAAGACGTAGCGCGTCGAGGCGCTCGGGGCCGCTGTTGGTCCGGGATTTTCGGACTTCACGGGGAGCGTCAGGAGCAGCAGGGTGAGCAGGGGGGCCACGGCCGCAGTGTGCGGCGTTTTGAGGACCGGCGCGAGAAGGCGGAGTAGCGTTCCAGTCCTTCATGGGCGCCAAACGGTACCTGTTCACGTTCGGCCTGGCGGCAGGGCTGGTCTCCGCGCTCCTCCTGGGGGGGCTGCTGCGAGCCGTATCGGGGGAGCCGCTGCCAGACGCCACCTGGGCGGTGGTGCTGCTCGCCACGCCCGCGCTCTACCTGCTGGGCGGCTACGTCGCGTGGTTCCGCTGGGCGGCCCAGCGGCGCCGGGTGCGCCGGAACGTCATGGCGCGGCTGGCGGAGGGCGACCTCACCACCACCGTGGGCCCGCGCTACGAGGGCCACGAGGACGTGCGCCGGCTCATCCTGTCCCTGCGCCGCGCGCTGTCCCAGGTGCAGCGGGTGACGGCCAACCTGCACCGCACCAGCACGGACGTGAGCGGGCAGGCCCGGATGCTGCTGGAGGCCGCGCGGCGGCAGGGCGGCGCCGTGGAGCGCACGCTGGAGGCCGTCAGCGGCATGGGCGGCAGCCTCCAGGTGGCGGGCAAGCGCGTGCACCAGCTGGAGGTCTTCGCCGTCGACACCACCGGCGCGCTGCTGGAGATGACCGAGCGGCTGGAGCAGGTCGTGGACTCGCTCGCGCAGGTCAACACGTTCGCCCACAACACCACGTCGCTGATGCAGGCCATGGCCGAGCGCATGGCCAACATCGCCGCGTCCGGTGACGAGCTGGGCCGCTTCGCCAGCGAGGCCGAGGACTTCGTGGCCGCGGTGGAGGGCGGCATCGACTCGGTGCGCCGCCGCGCCAACGAGACGAACCAGCTGGCCATCGCCGTGACGGCCACCGCCGAGCGCGGCGAGGTGCTGGTGGGCGACAGCGTCAAGGGCATGTACCGGGTCGAGGAGACGGTCCGGAAGGCCGCCGAGCTGATGGAGATGCTGGGCACGCGCTCGATGGAAATCGGGCGCATCGTCGACGTCATCCAGGAGATTGCGGACCAGACCAACCTGCTGGCCCTCAACGCCGCCATCATCGCCGCGCAGGCCGGCGTGCACGGGCGCCCCTTCGGCGTGGTGGCCAACGAGATTCGCAACCTGGCCGAGCGCACCACGCGCTCCACGCGCGAAATCGGCGCCATGGTCGCGGGCGTGCGCGACGCGGTGCAGACGGCCGTGACGCTGGTGCAGGAGGGCCGCGAGCAGGCCACCGCCGGCGTCGCGCTGGGCGACCGCGCCGCCGAGGCCCTGGTGGAGATTCGCACCATCACCCAGCGCACCTTCACCGCCGTGGAGGCCACGGTGGCGGAGACGCAGCGGCTGGAGGCCCAGGGCGCCACGGTGGTGGAGGCCAGCCGCCGCGTGGCCCTGCGGGTGGAGGACGTCACGCGCATGGCCATCGAGCAGTCCGGCCACGCGCGCGAGCTGCTGCGCCAGACGCAGGAGATGGCCCGCGTGGGCCAGGGCGCGTCGCAGAAGGCGGAGGCCCAGGCGCGCACGGGGCGGGACTTGTCCGAGTCGGTGGTGCGGCTGAGCGCGGCCATCGAGGAGCTGCGCTCCGCCAACGCGGTGCTCACCAAGGCCGACGCCGCCATCCGCGAGGAGGTCGCCCAGGTGCGCGAGGACGCGCGCCGGGTCATCCGCATCGGCGACGGGCTGACGCGCACCGTGGACCAGCTCGGCCACGAGGCCGAGGGCCTGGAAGCGGAGGTGTACCACTTCAAGCTCCCCACGCCCCGCGCCGGCGGCACGCTGCGCGTGGGCCTGCACCAGGCGGCCTCGCTGCGCCACCGCCAGGCGGTGGACCCGCTCTTCAGCGTCGAGAACCAGGTCTCCGAGCTCACCGCGTGCGTGTTCTCCACGCTCGTGCGGCGGGAGGACGGCGGGCTGGAGCCCGACCTGGCCGAGCGCTGGGAGGCCGACCCCTCCGCTCGCCGCTACCGCTTCTACCTGCGCCGCGGCGTCACCTTCCACGACGGGACGCTGCTGACGGCCCACGACGTGAAGCGGCACCTGGAGCGGCTGCTGGACCCGGCGCTCCGCTCGCCCGACCGCAGCCTGCTGGAGGACGTGGAGGGCGCTCCCGAGTACGCCGCCGGATTGGCGCGTGACGTATCCGGCCTGGAGGTGCTGGACGACCACACGCTGGAAATCCGCCTGCGCGAGCCCAAGGCGTTCTTCCTCCAGCTGATGGCGCTCACCGCCACGGCGGTGGCGCGGACGGACGCCAACGGGCGGCTGGTGGGCACCGGGCCCTTCCGGCTCATCTCCCTGGAGCCGGAGCGCGTGGTGCTGGAGCGCAACCCGTCCTACTGGCGCACGGGCGGGACGATGGTGGACCGGCTGGAGTTCCTGCACGCGGGCTCGCGGAAGGAAGCGGTGTCACTGCTGCGGCAGGGCGCGGTGGACCTGGTGTCGTTCCTGGACACCGAGCACGTGGAGCTGCCGGGGCTGGAGGCCTTCCAGGTCGCGGCCAGCACCACGCCGTCCACCGCCTTCCTGGTGCTCAACCAACGGCAGGCGCCCTTCGATGACGTGCGCGTGCGGCGCGCGCTGCGCGCGGGCATGGACATCCAGGCCATGGTGGCCCAGTTCCATCCGGGCGCCCGCGTGGCGCGCTCGCTGACGCCGCCGGAGCTGCTGGACGACGCGGACGTGGGGCCCGCGCCCTTGCCGGACGTGCCGCTGGCGGAGCAGCTCCTGCGCGAGGTGGGCCTGCGCAGGCTGCGGCTAACGCTGCACCGGCCCAGCGGGCACGACACCTCCGCGGAGGACGCAGTGCTCTTCCGGCCGCTGCTCCAGGCGGGGCTCCTGGAGCTGCGCTACGTGGAGATGTCGCGCGAGGAGTACACGGCCCAGGTGACGGAGGGGAAGCTCCCGGCCTTCCGCAACCGCTGGCTGGCCGACTACCCGGACCCGGACACGTTCCTCTACACCCTGCTCAACTCCAGCGCGCAGACGGTGTTCCCCATGGGCTACCGGAACCCGGAGCTGGACCGGCTCACCGCCGAGGCCCGCGTGTCCATCGACCCGGAGCTGCGGCGCCAGCTCTACCTGCGCGCGGAGCAGCTGTTCCAGGAGGACTGCCCGCTCATCCCGCTGTACCACGACCGCACCCACGCGGCCGCGACCCCGGCGGTGCAGAGCCTGCGGCTGCACCAGACACCGCCGCAGGTGCGCTTCGATGACCTCTGGGTGGACCCGAGCGTCACCACGTGAGGGCACTGCGGGTCCGGTTCCCCTGGCTACCGTGAGCATGGCCACCTGGACGTGGTGAGTCAGGGAGATTCACGACGTGCCCCCGCCGAGCCACCATGACGCTGCGGCCAGCCGCTCGCTTCTGCCTCCATGTCTGGCCCCAAGCCGTACGACTCCAGCATCCAGGCTCCGTCACGCACCAGGACGACGTACATGCGAGGGCCCACGAAGGCCGCGCCTGCCACGCGCGGATGCTCCGGCAACGGGCACATGCCTACGCGGGCCCCTCGTGCGAAGAACTGGAGCCAGGTCCGGTGGTCCCCGGGTGACTCCGCGTCCGCGAGCACACCCACCGTGTCCCCCTGGAGCACGGCGGCCTCGTACACCGTGCCCGGTAGTGATTCGTCTGGAAGGGCGTCTACCTCCCATGCCGTGTGCCCCGTGCCCGATTCCACCGCACGGAGCACCACGCGCTCCTCGGCGGGCGTACAGGGCAGGCCGTCCGTGCGCTCGCACGCGCGTGCGAAGAGGTACGCGACCGTTCCACTGGGGGACAGCAACGCGGGCTCCGCCAGGGGCACTCGCGTACCGGGGCCACTGTTCCAATCCACGACCGTCTGTACGCTTGCATCGGCTTGAACGAAGGCGCGCCCTCCCACCAGGAGCGTCTCCTCCGTGATGGCCAGTGATGCGCCGCCGTCCGGGACTCCGGCGTCAAGCAGCGGCGTCAACGACAGCTCGACAAGGGCACCTCCGTCCTGCCCCGCCCCGCCGTCCACAGCCTCCACGCGCCTCAGCCGGCCATCCACCGTGTAGAGATACGCGGTGCCCTCCGCGTCGATGCCCAGCCGAGCCTCACCGCTCCAGTCCTCCACCGGTGACGCCCCCATCACGGTGCCCGCGTCCTCCCGGCCCGCCAGCCACACCAGCCGCGCGGACTCTGGCACGCCGCCCCCTCCATCCGAGGCTCCTGCATCTTGCGCGGCGCCCCACGACACGTAGGCGAGCACGTCGCCCGACTCCGTCAGCGCCACGTGGCCCGTCCCTGAGCCACCCCGCCACGTTCCCGCATCCGCGCCGAGCGACGACCAGGAAGCCTGCCAGAGCCGCTCCCCCACGCCTCGTGGCGCATAGCCCTCCAATCCCTCCTCCGCGCGCACCACCACGCCCGCATCCGACGCCGCGATCAACGTCCGCGCGCCGCCCTCGGGATACGCCGACGCGTACCGCAGCAGCCCCGAGCCCGTGTACGCGACCAACTGGCAGCCTGCGTCCCCACCACACACGGAGGTAAACACGGCATCCCCATCGACGAGCAGCACCGGACCTCCCGCCTCGCTCACTGGCGCTCCCTCCAGCTCGAGCCGGAGCTCCGGCTCAAGCTCCGCGGGCTCCGGCCGCTCGCACACGCCGCCCTGACACGCGCCCTCCCCCTGGCACGCCGTGGCCGGCGCGCAGACGAAGCCCTCCGGCGGAGTCACCTGCCGGCACGTTCCGCTGACGCACAGGTGCGCCAGCTGGCAATCCACCGGCCCACACGGAACGAAGTCGTCCACGTCCACCGCCGTGCAGCCCTCGTCGCGGTCGCACACCCCTACCTGGCAGGGGTTCTCCGGCGTGGGACACGACACGCGCGTCGTCACGCACCCGCGCGTCGGCGAGCACGCATCCACCGTGCACGGGTTGTCGTCATCACACGTCCGGGGCGAGCCGACACACACGCCCGACTGACACCGCCCCTCCACCTCGCACCGGTTCTCCGACGTGCACGCGGCGCCCTCCTCCAGCGGCGTCTCCACGCACGCACCGGACACCACGTCGAAGTGGAACGTGAAGCAGGGCCGCTCCGGACACGGCGTGGGCCGGACGCCCGTCCCCGTCAGGCGCACGGATGCCGTCACCCCCGCGCCCACCAGCGCCAGCGTGCCCTCCGCCGGCCCATGGCCCGCGCTGAACACCACCTCCACCTCGGCCGCACCGCTCCCGGGCACGCGCACCTCTGGCGTCACCACGGCGAACGGCCCGTCCACGGAAGACGCCACCGTCACACCCGCGCGCCCCGTGGCCAGCACCGTCACCGCGCGACGCACCTGCGTGCCCTCCAGCACGCGGCCGAAGTCCACCACCGAATCCCGGGGCCGAAAGCCCTGACGCGAGCCGCCCGTGCCCGCGCCATCCGGCCCGCACGCCGCCACGGCGAGCACGAACATCACGAGCCAAGGCTTCCAGGTCCGCGCATGCGAAAGCATGGCGGCGACTCAACCGTGGGCACGCCAAGCATCACAATGCGACGCCAAGGCGCCGTCCTGCGACGAACTCAGGGCCCCGGCGCGGGGGCACGGCGGCGCGCCAGCATCCGGATGCCCACGCCGATGATGGCGATGACGACCAGCCCCACCACCGCGTACTGGTACCGCGCCACCAGCGTCGACAGGCGCTCCAGGTTGCCGCCCACCGCCGCGCCCAGTCCCAGCACCAGCCCGGTATGTGCCATGGCGGACACCGCGCCCAGCGCCAGCGCGTTGATGCGCGGCATGTGCGAGGCCCCCGCGGCGACGAAGATGAGCCCCCGGATGCCGGGCAGGAAGCGATTCACCAGCAGCAGCCACGGCCCGTTGACGCGCATGCGCGCCTGCACCTGCTCCAGCCGCGCGTGGGTGATGCCGAAGAAGGCCCGCTCGGGCTGGGCCTCGAAGCGCTTCGCCAGCCAGTGCCCCACCGCGTAGTTGATGGCCGCCCCCGCCACGCTGCCCGCCGTGACGATGAGGAAGACGAGCAGCCACGGCTGCGAGCCGCGCACCGCGTACACGCCCCCCAGCAGGGTGATGGTGTCCCCCGGAAAGGGCGGCACGACGTACTCCAGCATCGCGGCCACCCCGAGCACCAGCAGGCCCAAGGGCCCCAGGGCCATGATGAGCTGGTCGATGTATTCCACCATGCACCGTCTGATTTAGGGCGGACGCCTCCACGGGGAAAGCGGCTTCATCCCGGCCCTGCCAGCGGTGAACATCCCCTGGGCGCGCATCCAACGCGCCCCCGGCCATGCCCCGAGGCATGCCACCGAGTGAACGCCGCCTTACGCGGCCCAGGCAAGCGCGACGGCCAGCGGCCCGGGCCCGGGCGGGGCGCGCCCGCCATGACCAACGTTTGAAGAGCGCCCCTCAATGATGCGGGCCCACTCCCTCACCAAGGTCTCTCGACATGTCCTATCGCGTCACCATCGTCCCCGAGCTCGCGGAGGCGTACGAACGGCTCCCCCCTTCTGAACGGCTCCCCATCCAGGAACGGCTGGAAATGCTCGCCGAAGCCGCCGAGGACGCGGCCCGCACCCCGCCCAGGGTCCGGCGTCCCCATGCGAAGGAGCTCGCGGTCGTCTCGCCAGGAACGTACCGGGTATTCCTGGGCGACCAGTGGATTGCCTACCGCGTCCGTGCGGAAGACCGCACCCTCCAGTTGCTGGACTTCGGCAGCTGGAGCGTGAGCCCGCTGGCACGTCAGGCGCCCCCCGCGTCGGAATGGCACAGCTCGGGACACCGGGAGGACAGCTGGGACAACGAGGGCGGCGGGAGCCCGCCCTACACCCCCTGAGACCTCTCCACTCGGCCAGCCCTGGCCCGCCTTACGGCGTCGTCGAAGCGGGCGCCTCGGGAGGCCGCGGCAGCACCGTGCCGCCGTACTGCGTGGCCGCCAGCGTGCCACACGCCGCGCCAATCTCCTTGCCGCCCGAGTACCGGCGCGCCACGGGCGACTTGAGAATCTGGAGGTGGTCGCGGAACGCGCTCAGCTCCTCGGGCGTGGGCGGCAGGTACTTCCCGGTGGGGTCCGTCACGTCGATGAGGTCCACCTTGATGCGGATGCCCTCGAACGCCGCCTTCAGCGCCTCGGCGTCCTCGCGGCCCATGTTGAAGCCGCTGATGGCGACGTAGGCGATCATCGCTCGCTCGCGCCGCACCTCGCTGTACTCGCGGATGGCGGCGATGAGCTCCGGCAGCGGGTGCGTCTTCTCGATGGGCAGCACCTTCGCGCGCTTCTCCGCGATGGCGCTCGTCACCGAGAAGGCCAGCCGGTACGGATGCCCCTCGCGCACGTAGCGGCGGATGGCCGGCACGTGCCCGGCGGTGGAGAACGTAATCGCCTCCCCCGCGATGGAGAACCCCGCCGGGTGCCGCAGGATGTCCGCCGCGCGCAGCGTCTCCTTGTAGTTGAGGAGCGGCTCCCCCATCCCCATGAAGACGACGCCGCGCACCGGCCGGTCCGCCTCCGCGCGCACCTGGAGCACTTGGTCCAGGATTTCCCACGTCTGGAGATTCCTTTTGAAGCCCAACTTCCCCGTCATGCAGAAGTCGCACGCCAGCGCACAGCCGACCTGGCTGGACACACAGACGACGTACTTCTCGTCGAAGATGGGGATGCGGACCGCCTCGATGCGCCCGCCCAGCGGGGAGTCGAAGAGGTACTTCACGAAGCCGTCATCCGCGCGGCGGCGCTCGACGATGTCCAGCTTCGGCATCTGCGCGTGCGCGCGGAGGTGGTCTCCCACCCGGCGCGGCACCTGGCGGGCCGAGGCCACGTCTTCCACGGTCTGCGCACCGTGGGCGAACACGGCCGCGAACACCTTGCGGACGGCGGTGGGCGACGGGGAGAGCGGCGCGAGCGCGGCCTCCAGCTCCGGCAGC
Organism: Pseudomyxococcus flavus; assembly: GCF_050038885.1. Taxonomy (NCBI): domain Bacteria; kingdom Pseudomonadati; phylum Myxococcota; class Myxococcia; order Myxococcales; family Myxococcaceae; genus Pseudomyxococcus; species Pseudomyxococcus flavus. The sequence continues at coordinate 2,140,123 of NZ_CP143624.1, forward strand.
GACAGTGACTTCAGGTTCACGAGGCGGACTTGATTTTGGAGCGAAGGAATTCAGTGAGCTTGTCAGCGACTTCCTTCGGCATCTTCGCCGCCAGCGCCTTCTTGCACAGCCCGGGCGTGGCCCGGTAGGTGCGCAGGAACTCCACACAGGGGCTGCACCCTCGCAGGTGCTCCTTGAGATGCTGTGTGTCCTCCGGGGACATCTCCCCGTCGAGGTATTCCAGCAGGAGGTTGATGGAGTCTTTGCAGTTGTACATCCGAACCTCGGCTGGCTGCGGCGCGCCCTCGTTCCTCTCGATGATGCCGAGCGCTTCGTCGCGTTTCACAGCGCGCGACTGTCCCGGTTGTAGAAAGCGTCGATGGCTTCACGGAGCGCGAGCCGTGCCCGGTGCAACCGGCTCTTGATGGCGGGGACGGAGTCCCCCGTTACCTCTGCAATCTGTTCGTAACTGAGGCCCTCCACGTCTTTCAAGAGGAAGACCTCCCGGTACCCCTCGGGCAGGCGATCCGACGCCTGCTGGATGGCGGCCCCCAGCTCGGCGTCCAGGGCCTTCTCCTCGGCGTCCCGGCTCCAATCCGTCTGGGGATACTCCGCCAGGGAGCCCCGCTCGGTAAACTCCGGCCCCTGGAGCTCCTGCTCGGCCGCCTGGGCGACGCGGCGGTGGCGCAGGCGCATGAGCGCATGGTTGGCCGCGATGCGGTGCACCCAGGAGCCAAAGGCCGCATCCCCCCGGAAGTCCTTCAGATGTTGATAGGCGGACAGGAAGGTATCCTGGGTGATTTCAGCCGCGTCGGCCTCCGAACGGGTCATCCGGAGCGCCAGGCCGTACACCTTGTCCCGGTGGGCATCCACCAGGGCCTCGAAGGCGGAAACATCCCCATCCTGTGCGCGGGCGAGGAGCTGACGGTCCTCTTCCCTGACGGCCTCGTCGGACATGGCGGGGCGCACCCAACCAGCCAGAAAGCCCGGCGTCAAGCGGGCTTGCGGCGCCCGGGTGACGGCCCCTTGCTGACGTGTTGACTGTCCCTGACCCATAACCGGAAGGGTTCGGCGGCCCACGACCCGGCGTAGTCCACGCCAATCCGGGGGCCCCGGGACACCCTTGACTCGGGAACAGGCGTGCCGGGCCGCAGGTGCAGCGCGGGCGAGCAGAGGGCCCGACGGTTGTGGGCCCGGGTGAGGCCCAGGGCCTTGCACAGGCGCCCCGGTCCGTCCGTGCGCGTCCCCGGCGGCAGCCCCTCCACCGGCTCCACCGCCCGCACCAGCACCGCCGCCCCCACGCCGGCGGCATCTGTCACCACGTTGAAGCAATGGTGCATGCCGTAAATCAGATAGACGTACGCCACGCCGGCCGGTCCGAACATCACCTCGGTCCGGGGCGTCAGCCCCTTGGCCGCGTGGCACGCCAGGTCGTGCGCACCGATATAGGCCTCCGTCTCGACGATGCGGCCCACCCGGCGCTGCCCGGCCTCCTCCACCACCAGCAGGGTGCCGAGCAGCTCGCGGGCGACCACCAGCGCGGGACGGGCGTAGAAGGACTCCGGCAACCAGTTCACGCCTGGATGTTAACGGCCCTTCCGTCCGGAAGGCGAAGGACTGCACCACATTCGGAGAGCGACGGCAGTTCCCACCGGCGCGGGGCTGGGGCAGATTGCATCGCACCATGTCCACACCCGGCCGGCTCTCCGGTCTTCTGCTCCCGCTTTTCTCCCTCCGCTCGCAGTCGGACTTCGGCATCGGCGACTTCGGTGCCATGGAGGGCCTGTTCTCCTGGATGAAGGCCGCCCGCCAGCGGATGCTGATGGTGCTGCCGCTGCTGCCCACGGCGCCTGGCGACCCGAGCCCGTACGCCACGCGCTCGGCCTTCGGCCTCAATCCGCTGTTCATCGACCTGCAGCGGGTGCCGGAGTTCGCGGCGTCCGGCGGCGAGGCGGCCCTGTCCGACGCGCAGCGCGCCCAGCTCGCCGAGGCCCGCGGCGCCCCCCGCGTCCGCTACGACCTGGTCTTCCCCCTCAAGGACGCGGCCTTCGCGCGCGCCTTCGACGTCTTCGAAGCCCAGCACTGGGCACCCCAGTCCGAGCGCGCCCAGGCCTTCCGCCAGTGGCGCGACGCCCAGGGCGAGTGGCTGGAGAGCTACGCCCTGTTCACCGCCATCAGCGAGCAGGAGAACCGCCGCGCCTGGTGGGAGTGGCCCGAAGGGCTGCGCACCCGTCAGCCGGAGGCGCTGGCCAGCAAGTCCCGCGAGCTGGAGCGGCGCGTGCGCTACCACGCCTGGCTCCAGTGGGTGGCCGAGCAGCAGTGGAACGAGGTGCGGGCGCAGGCCCGCGCGCACGACGTGCTCCTGTGCGGCGACGAGCCCTTCATCATCGGCCAGGACAGCGCGGACGTCTGGGCCCACCCGGACATCCTGCGGCGCGACGCCCGCCTGGGCGTGCCCCCGGACGACTTCTCCGCCACGGGCCAGGACTGGGGGCTGCCCTACTTCGACTTCGCAGCCATGGAGAAGGACGACTTCGCCTGGCTGAAGATGCGCGCGAAGAAGGCGGCCAGCTACTACGACCTGCGCCGCGTGGACCACGCGGTGGGCTACTTCCGCCAGTGGATTCGCGACGAGCAGACGCCCACCGGGCGCTTCATCCCGCCAGACGAGGCGAGCCACCGCCGCCTGGGCGAGAAGACCTTCCGCCTGCTGTCGGAGGGCGCGGGAATCGTCGCCGAGGACCTGGGCGTGATTCCGCCCTTCGTGCGCCACATCCTCGCGGAGCTGCGGCTGCCCGGCTACCGGGTGATGCGCTGGGAGCGCGACGACAACCACTACCGCGACCCGCGCCAGTTCCCCACGGTGTCCCTGGTCACCACCGGCACCCATGACACGGACACGGTGGCCGAGTGGTGGGAGGGCGCGGGCGACCACGAGCGCCACGCGGCGGCCCGCTCGTGGCAGGAGCTGCACGGCGTGCACATCACCCGCGAGTTCACCCCGGACGTCCACCGCGCCATGCTGGCCTCGGCGCTCAACGCCGCCAGTGATTTGTGCGTGCTGCCCTGGCAGGACGTGCTCGGCACCCGGGACCGCATCAACCTGCCCGGCTCCATGAGCGACTCCAACTGGGCCTACCGCATCGAGCAGAACGTGAGCGACCTGCTGACGGATTCGCGCACGCGCGAGGCCGCCGAGCGGCTGGCCTGGCTCACCGCCTCCGCGCGGCGCTGAGGCGTGGGCCAGCGCGCCTGGGGGCCGCGAGGTCCCCGGGCGCGCGTGGCCGCCTCAGTCGATGCACTTCACCTGGGCCGGGAAGCCGTCGAACAGCGCGCAGGTCCGGTTGGACTTGACGCACTCCAGCCGCTCGCAGACATCGTCGAAGACGCAGATGGGCGGCGAGCGGCCGAACTCCAGGAAGACCTCCGTGCAGAACTGGTACGGGTTCACGCAGCCGAACGAGCCGCAATAGGGCGCGTCGGAGAAGCTCTCGCCTTCCCTGAGGCGCACCGCCTCGTCCTCGTCGACGCCACAGGAAGACACGCACACCGCGAGCACGGAGAACACCAGGCTTCTCATTCGCCGGGACAGGGCCATGATGCCCCATCTTGGGCCAGGTGGGGCCGGCTTGCACGTCCTCGCGCGAATGCAGCCCGGGCCGGCGGACACTGCGCGGCCACCGGAGAACCCGGTATGCGACAAAGCCGTGCGCTCCCGGCTGGAAGAAGTGTTGGGGCCCAGGCCTTCCGGCTATGAAACACCCCGTGGCCGCCGCCCCGCTCAGACATCTCTGCCTCGCCACCTTCGCCGCGCTCCTGCTCACCGCGGGCTGCGCCACCACCAACGCGCCGCCGCCTTCGGGGCCCAAGGTCACCTCCCTGGATATCCAGGGAACGGACCAGGTGAGCGAGGGCGCCATCAAGGACCGCATCCTCACCACCGAGACGCCCTGGTGGGGCTTCTGGCCCTTTGGGGGCCCCAGCTACTTCGACGCCAACGCGTGGCAGGCGGACCTGCGCCGCATCGAGCGGTACTACCAGGCCCAGGGCTACTACCAGGCGCAGGTCGTCAACGCCGAGGTGAAGCCGGACGGCAGTGACAAGGTGGCCATCGACATCCAGGTGCAGGAGGGCGAGCCCACCCGCATCAGCGACATCCAGGTGACGGGCCTGGACACCCTGCCGGAGGACGTGCGCGAGGAGCACCGCCAGTACGTGCTGGACGAGCTGCCCCTGCGCGAGGGCGACATCTTCCGGGAAGAGGCCTGGGAGGAGACGAAGACGCGGGTCCAGGAGCGCCTGCGCGAGCTGTCCTACGCCGAGGCGGAGGTCGACGGCGAGGTCCGGGTGGACGTGGACACGCGGCAGGCCGTGGTGGAGCTGCGCACCCGGCCGGGCATCCGCTACCGCTTCGGCAACACCTTCGTCGCCACGGACGCCAATCCCCAGGTGCCCCCGCGCCGCATCATCGAGCAGGTGAGCGGCGCGCTGAAGAAGGGGGACTGGTACAGCGAGACGGCGCTGGCCAACGCGCAGGCGCGCGTCTTCCGCATGGGCGTGTTCGGCGCGGTGAAGGTGAACCGCGGCGCGCCGGACCGCGAGACGGGCACGGTGCCGGTGGTGGTGGACGTGCGCGAGGCGCCCTTCCGCTCGGTGCGACTGGGCGGCGGTCTGGGTGTGGACGCGGCCCGGCAGGAGGTCCGCGCGGTGGGCGAGTGGACCCACCGCAACTTCGGCGGCGGCCTGCGCCGCTTCACCGTCCGCGGCCGACTGGGCTACGCCTTCATCCCCAACGTCCTCAACTTCAACAAGGAAGGCCCGGTCTTCGACATCACCGCCGAGTACGAGCAGCCCCGCTTCCTCTTCCGGGACCTGCGGGCGCAGAACTCGCTCACGGTGGAGAAGGGCCTGGAGCAGGCCTACGACTTCTGGGGCGGCAGGCTCCAGACGGGCGTCATCTGGCAGCCGCACCCCGACTTCTCCATCTTCCCGTCGTACAACCTCCAGATATACCGGCTCACCGGCCGCGTCAGCGCCGACGCCCGCGTGCCCCCCATCGTCCTGGGTTGCGGCGAGAGCCAGGGGCAGTGCAACACGGCCCTCAGCTTCCTGGAGCTGGCCTTCACCTGGGACCGGCGCGACGACGTCATCGAGCCCCGCGACGGCTACTATCTCTCCCTCTCCGTCCAGAAGGGCGGCGGTCTCCTCCAGGGCGACTTCGACTACGTCCGCCTGCTGCCCGACCTGCGCTTCTACCGCTCGTTCGGCGAGGACAAGCGGTTCGTCCTGGCGGCGAAGCTGCGCCTGGGCACGCTGAACCCCGCGGGCGGCTCGCAGAGCTCCATCGTCACCCGCTTCTTCTCCGGTGGCGGCACGTCCATGCGCGGCTTCAACGGCCAGCGGCTGTCCCCCCTGGCCGCCTTGCAGCGCACGGCGGACGTGGACGGCGACGGCACCCCGGACGTCGTCCAGGACGAGGAATGGGACACCGTGCCGGTGGGCGGCAACAGCCTCTTCGAGAGCTCGGTGGAGATGCGCTACCAGTTCACCGAGAGCCTGATGGTGGCGGCCTTCTATGACACGGGCATGGTGGGCATCGAGGACTTCACCCACGCGAACCGGCCCAAGCTCTTTGGCCCCGAGCACTACCATGCCGTGGGCCTGGGACTGCGCTATCTGACGGTCGTGGGCCCCATCCGGCTGGACATCGCGCGGCGGCTGAACATCGGCAGGGGATTGCCGGTCACCACCCCGGGATACATCTATCCCGAATCGGGAGGCTGCTTCGGCATCGGGAGCCGGTGGCGGCCCACCGGACCGACCACGCCCAGCGGCGCGTTCGCGGGTGCGCCGGACGGGCTGTGCGCGCTGCACCTGTCGATTGGAGAGGCGTTTTGACGGAATCCACTTCGACCGCGCCGCCTCCTTCGCCCCGCCGGCCCGCGCGGTGGGGGCGCCGCGTGCTGTGGGGCCTGCTGGGGCTGGTGGGCCTCGTCGTGCTGCTCGTCGCGGGCGTGCTCGTCTTCGCCACCACGCCGAGCGGAGAGGCCTGGCTCGTCGAGAAGGGGCTGGCCATCGCCAACGAGCAGTTCTCCGGCCGCCTGGAGCTGGGGCGCCTGGACCTGTCGCTGGGCGGCGTCGTCCTGGAGGACGTGAAGCTGTACGACCCCGAGGGCGAGCTGGTGGCGGAAATCGCCCGGGTGGACGTGCGCGCGCGGCTGGTGGGGCTGGCGCGCCAGCACGTGGACCTGCCGTCCGCGCGAATCGAGCGCCCGCGCCTGTACCTCGCGCAGGACGAGCGTGGCCTCAACCTGGCCCGCGCGCTGGAGCCCCGCAAGCCCAACCCCGAGCAACCGTCCTCGGGCCGCGGCGCGCTGGTGCTGGACCTGCGCGAGCTCGTCCTGGAGGACGGCCACGTCGACTTCCGCCAGGAGCTGCCCGAAGGGGGCGAGCGGCAGGTACGGCTGGAGGACCTGGACGCGCGGGGCTCGGCCCGCTACGCCGCCGCGACGCTGGGCGTGAGCGCGAACCTGGACGCCACCGCCCGCCTCGCCCTGCCCGTGGCGGGCCCGGTGAAGCTGAACGTGAAGGCGAGCGGTGAGGAGGGCGCGTTCCAGGGCGACGTGGGCCTGGAGGCCGCCGGCCTCGTGCTGGACGCGAGCGGCAGCGCGAAGCTGCCCCCGGAGACGCCTCCCGGCACGCCGGCAGGGCCGCTGCACGCCTCGCTGGAGCTGCGCCGCCTGTCCGCGCCGCCCGAGCTGCTGCGCGCCTTCGTGCCCACCTGGCCCCTGGTGGTGCCGGTGTCCGCGGAGGGCACCGCGGGACTGGACGGCGACGAGGCCCGCGTGGACCTCACCGCGAAGGCCGCCAGCGCCACGCTGACGGCGAAGGGCGACCTGAACCTGGAGCGGATGCAGACCCGCGGCCTCTCCGTGAAGGCGCGCGACGTGGACCTGTCGCAGCTGATGGCGCAGGGCCCCACGACGCGCATCTCCGCGGACCTGGACGCGAAGGGCGGCGGCACGAGCCTCGAGTCCCTCGAGGGCGAGGTGAAGCTCACGGTGTCCCCTTCCGAGTACCTGGGCCAGCCGCTGGGGCCGGTGGAGCTGGAGGCCAGCGCAAAGGAGGGCCGGTACTCGCTGATGCGGCTGCGCATGCTCGCGCCGGGCGTGGCGTTGCAGGCCCGGGGAGAAGGCACTTCCGAGTCCGTGCAGCTGGAAGGCGGGCTCACCGCCGGCAACCTCGCGCTGCTGTCGCAGATGCTCGCGAAGCTGCTGCCGGGCACGGTGGCGCCCATGGCGGGCAACGGCACGCTGGACTTCGCCGTGAAGGGCCCGCTGCGCACGCCCGCCGTGACGGTCGACGGCGGCTTCGCCACGCTTCGCTACGGCGACGTGGCCGCGCAGGACCTCACGGTGAAGCTGGAGATGCCCGACGTCACCCAGCCTCTCACCACCGACGCCACGCTGGTGGTGTCCCGGCTGCGCGCGGGCGGGCGCGACCTGCGCGACGTCGCCGTCACGCTGGCCACGCACGAGCGCGCGCTGGACGCCAGCGTACGCGTCCAGGGCGACGCCGAGCTGGCGCTCACGCTGCAAGGTGAAGTGGACGCCAACGGCCAGGGGCTGGGCATCCAGCAACTGGCGCTGTCCTGGCCGGAGGCGACCTGGACGCTCCAGCGCCCCACCCACGTGGCCTTCGGCGGGGGGAACGTCGAGGTGACGCCCCCGCTGGTGCTCGCGTCGCAGGGACAGACGCTGTCGCTGCAAGGCGCCCTGCGCGGCCAGCGGGTGACGGCGCGCGTGGAGCTGGGCGCGTTCGACCTGTCGCGGCTGCCGGCCGCCTTCGTCCCCCAGTCCCTGGGCCTGGGCGGCACGCTGACGGGCCACGTCGCCGCCAGCGGGAGGAGGTCCCGGCCCGACGCGGAGGCCGACCTCCGGCTGGAGGACGGCCGTGCGCGGGGATACGAGGGGCTCCAGGCGGAGCTGAAGGCGCGCTACGTGAAGGACCGCGCCACCGGCACGCTGACGGCCGGCCTGCCCGTGGCGCGGCTCGCCGCCGAGTTCGACGTGCCGGTGCAGGGCGTCCTCAAGCGCCGGCGCGACGCGATGTCCCTGCGGGTGAATCTGGAAGACCTGGACGTGGCCGGGACGATGAAGCTCGCGGGGCGGCCCGAGGGCGCCAGCGGCCGGCTGACAGGGACGCTGTCCGTGGAGGGCCCCGCGCGCGAGCCCCTGCTGGACTTCACCCTGCGCGGCCAGGACGTGCGCTACCAGACGCCGCCGCCGGGCTTCTCACTCGCGCAGGCCCTGGCCTTCGAGCTGCGTGCCGCCTCCAACCGCGAGGACCAGTCGCTGGCCGCGCGCCTGGACGTGCAGGGCCTGGGCCCGCGGACCTACGTGGCCCTGAAGACGCCCTTCACACTGGGCGGGCTGCTGGCGAAGCCCCCCACGCCCGACGAAATCTTCGCCACGACGCTCGGGGTGGAGGCGCGTGTGACGGAGCTGCCCCTCACGCTGCTGCAAGGCATGAGCGGGGTGCAGCAGCCGGGCGGCACGGTAACGGCGCAGCTCGACTTCGAGGGCTCCGTGCTGGTGCCGCAGGCGACGCTTCGCGTGAAGGCCAACGCGGTGACGGTGAATGACCTGCCGCCCATGAACGGGCAGCTCGACGTCGTGGGCGGCGAGCGCGACGTGAAGCTGACGCTGGCCGCGCAGCGCCAGAACGGCCCCCTGGCCCAGCTGACGGCCACGCTGGACGCACCGCTGGGCGCGCTTCAGGACCAGGAGGTGTACGGCCACATCCCGTTCGACATCACCGGCCGCGTGGGCCCGGTGCCGCTGCAGGAGCTGCCCGGCGTGGCCCCCCCGCCTTCGCCCGTGGCCCAGGGCACGCCGCCACCGCAAGGCGGTCGGCCCAAGGGCATCCAGGGCGTGCTGGCGATGGAGCTGGGCGCGCGGGGCACGCTGGACACGCCGCAGGTGGAGCTCACCGCGGGCGTGCAGGGCCTCGGCATGGGGAGCACCGGGCTGGGCCAGGTGCGCTTGAACTACGCGTACAAGGACACCCGCTCCCGCTTCGACCTGCTGCTCACCGAGCCCGGCGGCGGCACCCTGCTGGTGAACGGCGGCCTGGGCCTGGACGTGTCGCTGCCCGCCATCACCCGGGGCCTCCAGACGGACAACGCCCCGGTGGAGGTGGCGCTCAAGGCGCGCAACTTCAACCCGTCCTTCCTGTCGGGCACGGTGGAGATGCTGCGCAGCATCGGCGGCGTGCTCCAGGCGGACGCCAGCCTCGCCGGCACCCTGGGCGCCCCCAGCTTCAACGGGAGCCTGGAGTGGAAGGACGGAAACCTGGGGCTGATGGGCCTGGGCGAGTACCGCGACATCCAGCTCGCCCTGAAGGCCAGCCAGGAGTCCATCGCCCTCACCACGCTGGCCGCGAAGGCGGGCAACGGCTCGCTGAAGCTCGACTCGCCGCTGACCGCCGTCCGCAACCCCCGCGGCGAGTACGAGCTGTCCAGCCCGGGCTCATCGGCCCCGCCGCTGGTGATGCGCAACTTCCCCATCATCGTCGACGACCAGCTCATGGCGCTGGTGAGCCTGCGCGGCAAGGTGGAGGGAACGGTTTCCCAGCGGCTCATCAACCTGCGCAACATCGCCATCCCCGAGGCCACCATCGAGCTGCCGGAGGCCAAGCGCAAGGACCTGCAGGCGCTGGAGCGGCCCGGTGACGTGGTGCTGGTGCGCAATGGCGAGCCGCTGGACCGCAAGAAGCGCAAGGAAGCCCAGACGCCGCCCACGCCCAACCCCGATGCCGCGCCAGCGGACGGTGCGCCCCCCGCGGAAGGCGTGGCAGACGTGGGGAGCGAAGCGGAAACGCAGCCGCTCGTCGTCTGGATGAACGTGAACGCGCCGCGAAACCTCTGGGTGAAGGGCTCGGACATCAACGCGGAGCTGGGGCTGTCCGAGGACTTCCGCGTCGAGTACACCGACGTGGCGCGCCTGTTCGGCGAGGTGCGCGTGCTGCGCGGCCGCGTGGACGTGCTGGGCCGCCGCTTCGACATCCAGCGTGACAGCCAGGTGCGCTTCACGGGTCCGCCGATGACGCCGTACATCAACGTCACCGCCGAGCACCGCAACGAAAGCGCCAAGGTCACCGTGTTCGTCACCATCCGGGGACAGGGGCGTGAAATCACGCTCAAGCCCACCAGTGACCCGCCGCTGCCGGAGTCTGAAATCTACACGCTGCTGGCCACCGGTCGGCGCACGCTGGACCGGGGCTCGGGCGCGTCCATGAACGCCAGCGCCCAGGCGGCGTCCGTGGTGGGCTCGCTGGTGGCCAACGAGGCCCGCAAGGCCCTGGCGGCGAAGCTGCCGCTGGACGTCGTCTCCATCGAGGCCGGCGAGTCCGGCATCGCCGGCACCAAGCTGGAGGTCGGCACCTACGTGACGGACAAAATCTACGTCGGCTACACCGGCCGCGTGGGCGCCAACCTCCAGCAGGGCGAGAACGCCAACGCGGTGCGCTTCGAGTACCAGCTCGGCACGCGCTGGAGCCTGGAAGGCCAGTACGGCGACGCGCGCTCGGGCGGCCTGGACCTCATCTGGACCAACCAGTACTGAGCCGCGTCCCTGGCACGGCGGGCTCCCGTCCTTCGGGCGGGAGCCGCCGCTCGGACGCTCAGAGCCCGTACATCGCGAAGCAGGAACCCGCGGGGCCCGCGCCGGAGATGGGCGCGGACGGCGCGCTCAGCCACGCGCTGCTGGAGCCGCACTGGTGCCACTGCCCGTCCCCGGTGGACTGCACGCAGGTGCGCGGCGGCACCGAGCGGCCCAGCGTGGCCGAGGAGCACCAGCCGTAGGACACGGTGCAGTTGGTGGGCTTCGTGGTGCTGCCGGACGTGAAGGCCCCGGACTGGCACTGCCGCCACATGGCGTCCGACGAGCTCTGCACGCAGCCCAGCTCCGGCACGTCCCTGTCCGCCGTCTCGGAGTAGCAGCTGGAGGCCGCGCCCCAGTTATAGGCCGACTCGTAGCGGTGGTAGACGACGGCCACCAGCGACGAGCCACCCACGTTGGTGCGGCCGCACTGGAGGGCATACGCCCCCACCCAGGGCGTGTACGTGTAGAGCGCCGCCGTGGCCTTGTTCGCGGGCCGCACCGAGCACGGGTCCGACGTCGACTTCGTCACGCCCACGCGCCAGCCGGAGATGGTGGGCCGCCCCGCGTCCAGGTCCGTCAGGTAGCCCCGCAGCTTCTTCGCCGAGCACTCAATCTGCTTGCCGAAGCCCACGTATTGCGCGTCACAGCCGCTGGTGTCCGGGCAGCCACAGCCGGTGGCCTTGGCCAGGTTGTTGGACGTACCGCTCTGGATGAGGCTGGACTCCACCTGGATGCGGCTCAGCATGTACAGCGGGCTGATGCCGTAGGCCTTGGAGCGCTCGACGATGAGCGCCGCGGCCGTCTTGTTGCTGAAGGCCGGGTCCCGGTAGTTCGCCAGATACGAGCCATTCTGCTGGAGGAAGGCCTGCACCTGCGCGGTGGTAATCCACTGGCCGCCGGTGATGTCCGTGTCCTCCAGCAGCCGGTGCATGTCGTACTTCGTGGTGGCCTCGAGCAGCACCTGGCCGGTCAGCTCGTCGATGACGGGCTCTTCCTGCGCATCGATGGGACCACAGCCGGCCGCCACCAGCGCGGGCACCAGGAGCAACCACAATCGCGTCTTCATCGCGTCCTCGGGGGGATGGGCCGCGCCCCCGTGAAGCGGCCCGAGCCGCCCACCGGACGCGACCAGGGGGAAGCCGAGGCTCCAGCCGCGTGAAACATTATTCAAGATTTTCTTATATTAAATGTTTGGCGGATTATTGGTGTCCGGCTGCACCCGTTGCCTGGCCCACACAGACGGTGCGCGGGCCGGGGAGTAGCGTAGCGGCCCATGAGGCACATCCACGCTCCAATGAGGCCGAGGCGACTTCTTTCCCTGACGCTGGGACTGCTGCTGGTGACGGGTTGCTCCAGCTCCAGTTCGGACGATGACGGCCCTGGGCCCTCGGACGACGCGGGCACGAACAGGCCGGACGGGGGTGGCGCGGGGCCATCGGACTGTCTCAGCGAGTCCTTCCTGTCGTCGCTGGGGAAGGACCGGCTGCTCGTGGGCGCGCAGATGGCGGACGGCACCGCGGCCAGCGCGCCGTTCGACATCCACTACCTCTACATCGCGGGTGGCCTGTTCGACTCGCCCAACGCCTGCACGTCCTGCACGTCGGGGTGCAGCGCGTCGGGCACGTCGTGCCAGGGTGGCGGCTGCGCCTGGTGGGGCTGCTGGCAGGATGTGTCGCAGCCACCGGGCGACTACGTGCGAGGCTTCGTGTCCCGGACCCGGTCGCGCGGCCAGTTTCCGCTCATCACCTACTACCAGCAGTTGCTGGGCAGCGGGCGCGCGGAGGGCGAGCAGCAGCTCGAAGCGCTCAACGAGCTGTCCTTCATGCGGCGCTATCTGGCGGACTGGCGCTTCGTGGTGCAGCAGGTGGGCGACGCGCAGGCGATGCTCCACATCGAGCCGGACCTGTGGGGCTACCTCCAGTTCTTCCATGGCACCGCCAGCAGCGTGCCCGCGCAGGTGGCCAGCGCGAACCCGACGGACTGCGGAGGCATGGAGAACAATGCCGCGGGCCTGGGGCGCTGCATGATTGCCATGGCGCGCAAGTACGCGCCCAACGCGAAGGTGGGCCTGCACGCCAGCCCGTGGGCGACGCGCATCGACGTGTACCTCAACACGGACGCCTCCTTCGACGTGGCCGGCGAGGCGCGCAAGGTGGCCGACTTCCTCTCGCAGGTGGGCGCGAGCGAAACGGACTTCGTCGTGGTGGAGGCCTCGGACCGCGACGCGGGCTTCTACCAGTCGCAGGGCGAGGACGTGTGGTGGGACGCCACCAACGCCACCCGCCCGAACTTCCACCAGGCCTTCGCCTGGGCCAAGGCCGTCTCCGAGCAGCTGAACCTCCCGAACCTGTGGTGGCAGCTGCCCGTGGGCCACATGGCGCTGCCCAACACGGACATGCGCTGGCGGGACAACCGCGTGGACTACTTCTTCTCGCACCTGGATGAAGTCGCCGCGGCCCACTCGCTGGGCTTCTCGTTCGGCGCGGGCGAGGGCCGGCAGACGACGCCGGAGACGGACAATGGCAATCTGGTCAGCCGGGTGCGGGCCTACGCGAGCTCCGGCGGACAGGCTCCGTGCGTCCCCACGCTGGCGCCGTGAGCGGTTGGGCGCATGCGTCCATTTCCGCCACGTGAAGCCCTACGCGTGGACGTTCCCGGCACACCTTGGCGAAAGCGCACGGTAGGCAGGGCGAGCAGAGGGACCGCATCGCGGGCATCCGCGCCTGTGACAAGCGCTCAGGCGCGGCGCCCCGCCGGCTCTACCTGACCATGGAGCGCGTTCACGGGCGCATGAGGCGCCCGTGGGTGAAGGCGGAGAACTTCAGCAGCCATAATGCGGCAGGTGTTGCGTTGACCAGCCAGTGTGCCTCTTTGTCTGACCTCGACAGGTTCTGGTGGTGTCATGAGTACGTCCAGGTGGTTCCGGTTGTCGGATGTGTCCGCCCCTCATTCCCAGGTGTTCAGCCAGACGCAATCGCTTCGCGACGCTCACCGGTTCGCCCACAAGGAAATAGCGCGCCTCTATAGGGGAGATGCATCAGCCCCCCTTCGTGTCCTGGAAGAAAGTGTGCTGGACCTCCAAAGAGGGAGGGCGCCCCTGGACATCTCGGAGGGATGGGACGGCTTCGCGGTGTGCTACTTCGCCCGGAGCATCAAGGCCTTCGTCTATCTGCATTTCTGGCGGTTGGAGGAAGGCACGGGGGTGGGGCTGGAGATCGATGACCAGGTTCCCTATGTGGAGCCAGGAGGGATGGCCGAGGGCGAGTGGCTGGAGCGGTTCCTTTGTGCCTATGTGGCGGCATGCGGCTCGAGCGGCTGCATCAATGAGTCGAGCCGCCCCTACTCCCTTGGACCTTTCGATATGACGACCGTCATCGCCGCATGGCGGGAGCACGGCGCGCCCAGGGAACCGGCCCGCGGCTTCTTCATGTTCTCGAAGGACCTCGTGAGCGCCGACGAGGCGCACTCCTGGGCCATGAACCGGAGCGTGGGAGACCAGGAGTGGCTTCGGTACTTCCAGGTGCCTGGTTACCACGTGTTTTCGACCTTGAGCCGGCGCTGCTGGTGGGAGATGTAATCAAGAGCCCGAAGCTCCTGGTGCCCATCAGCATGCCGGACAGGCGCCGTGCGTCCCCACGCTGGCGCCGTGAGCGGTTAGGCTCGCGGCGTGCCCGCGAGCCCCCCTCTTCTGGATGACATGCTCCTCTTCACCGAAGTGGTGGCGGCGGGAGGCATCACCGCCGCGGCGGAGCGGCTGGGGCTGCGCAAGTCCACGGTGAGCCGCCGGCTCTCCGCGCTGGAGGAGCGGCTCGGCGTCCGGCTCCTGGAGCGCAACACGCGCCGGCTCCGGCTCACGGAGGTGGGCCGCGACTACCACGCCCAATGCGCGCGGCTCGTCGCGGAGGCCCGCGAGGTGAATCGCGCGCTCGGAGCGTCTCGCGTCACGCCGCAGGGCACGCTGCGCATCGCCACCCTCTCCCTGCTGGGCGAGCTGCTGACGCCCCTCATCGCGGAGCTGCTGTTGCGCCATCCCCTCCTCCGCGTGGAGGTCTCCCTCGCGGAGGCGCACGTGGACCTCATCGCCGAGGAGTACGACCTGGCGCTGCGCACCGGCCCGCTCGCGGACTCCTCCATGGTGGCCCGCAAGCTCGGGCGCCTCCGCACGGGCTACTACGCCAGCCCCGCCTACCTTTCGAGGCATGGGACGCCTCGGAGCGCCTCGGAGCTGCACGGCCACGCCTGCATCGTGCTCGCCGCGCCCGGCACCGACGAGGTCTGGTTCTTCGGCGAGGGCCGCGGCGCGAAGAGCCTTCCTGTCTCGGGACGGCTGCGCGTTCCCAGCGTGCGCGCGGGACAGGCCGCCGCACGCGCGGGCCTGGGCATCGTGCGGCTGCCCGCCTCGCTTGTCGCCGAGGACGTCCGAGGTGGACTGCTCGTCCCGGTGCTGCAGGCCGAGACGCCGCCGGGCATCCCCGTCTTCGCCGTCTACCCCAGCAGCCGTCAGCTTCCGCCCAAGGTGCGGGCCTTCCTGTCCCTGCTGGGAGAACGCGGCGCCGCGCTCCCCTGGGAGGACGCCACCGCGCCTGCGCTCCCACGGAGCCGTTAGGGGCGCTTCGCGCAACACTGCGTTCCCTCGCGGGCTCTCGTCCGCGCCCGCCCTGGCCACTACATCTGTGTCCGAACCCAGGCCCGGCCCCCGCGCCCCGCCGCATCACGAGGACACACCATGGCAACAGACGTCATCGCGCTGGACGACGCACGCTTCCAACAGGAGGTGCTGGAATCACCCGAGCCCGTGCTGGTGGACTTCACGGCGACGTGGTGCCCACCCTGCCGCGCCCTCGCGCCCGTCCTCGACGCGCTCGCCACCGACTACCGGGGACGGCTGAAGGTGACGAGCCTCGACGTGGATGCCAACCCGGAGACGGCGCAGCACTACGGCATCCGCTCCGTGCCGGCGCTGCTCCTCTTCAAGGAGGGAAAGGTCGTCCGGCAACTCCTGGGCGCCAGGCCCCGGGCGAAGCTGGAGCAGGAGCTGCTCACGCACCTCTGAGCTGCCGAGCCACGCAAGGCGGGCCCCTCCGTTGAATCGAGGCGCCATCGGGCCCCTGCCTCTCCCGAGTCAGGAGTCCGATGGCTTCGTCGTTCCCGGTCCGCGCTCAGCGCTTCGCGGCGACCCGCCACAGCGTGTTGCTGGCATCGTCGGCGACGAGCAGCGAGCCATCCGGCAGGACCGTGACCCCCACCGGCCGCCCGTGGACACGCGCCGAGGACGCGTCGGCGATGAAGCCCGTGAGGAAGTCCTCCGGCGGGCCGCTGGGCCGGCCGTCCTTGAACGGCACGAAGACGACCTTGTAGCCAGACAGCACCTGCCGGTTCCACGAGCCGTGCTGCCCGATGAAGGCGCCGCCGTGGTAACGGCTCGGGAACGCCTGGCCCTCGTAGAACGCCAGTCCCAGCGAGGCCGTATGCGCGCCCAGGGCCACATCTGGGACGCGCGTCTTCTTCACCAGGTCCGGCCGCTGGCCTGCCATGCGCGGGTCCTCGTTGGCCCCGAAGTAGGCGTAGGGCCAGCCGTAGAAGGCACCCTCCTCCACGTGCGTGAGGTAGTCCGGCACCAGGTCCTCGCCCAGGTTGTCGCGCTCGTTGACCACCGTCCACAGCGCTTGCGTTCCCGGCGCCCAGGCCATGCCCACCGGGTTGCGAAGGCCGCTGGCGTAGATGCGCTCACCGCTGCCGTCGGGATTGATTTCGAGGATGTTCGCGCGGCGCTCCTCTTCCTTCAGGCCGTACTCGGCGTTGTTGCTCGCCGAGCCCACGGACACGTACAGCTTCGAGCCATCCGCGTTGGCCAGCAGGTTGCGCGTCCAGTGGTTGTTGTAGCCACCGGCGGGCAGGTCGAGCACCTTCTGGCCCTGCGCACGCAGCACCGTGGCGCCCGCCTCATAAGGGAAGCGCCAGACGCCATCGGTGTTCGCCACGTAGAGCTGGTCGCCCAGCAGCGCCATGCCCAGAGGCTGGTTCAGGCCCTCCAGGAAGACTTCGCGCACCTCGGGGCGGCCGTCACCGTCCGCGTCCCGGAGCAAGGTGATGCGATTGGCGCTGTTGCCGATGTTCTGCGAGCGGACCTTCCCCGTCTCGATGGCCTTGGCACGGTCCTCCTCGCTCTTGAACAGCGAGCTGGCCTCCGCCACCAGCACGTCGCCGTTGGGCAGCACGTACATCCATCGGGGATTGCTCAGGCCGTCCGCGTACCGCGTCACCTCGAAGCCTTCGGGGGCCACCGGGGTGGTGCCCTCCGGCCAGCCGATGACGTGGCTGTAGCGCTTCACGTCGAAGCTCGGGTCTGGAGGAGGCAGCGCCAGGGCGGGCACAGACGGCTCCGGCGAAGACGACGGAGACCGGTGCGCACAGTCCACCAGGAACAGCATTGCCACCGCGCTGAAAGAGACTCGGGAGAGAACGTTCATGCGCTCTCTTTACGGAAGCCTCCGACAGGCGGCGGGACGCACGTTCCCCCGGGTACGTCCTGGATGTTGAGTGGTGAGAGACTCGAACGACGGCTGCTCGGTGCCCGACACTGCAGGGCCGCGCAGGGCCTGCGCCGTCACCCACATTTCATCCAGAGGTAATTTTAGACCTATGTTGCAAAGGATACACTCCTCGTGTATCCACTGCATCGCCCTGTGAGCTTCACGGGGCGCGGGTCGCCCCACATCTCAGATCCCCCCTTCCCGTTCGGGGCGGCTCGTCCCTTTCGCAGACAGCCGCCCGCACCGCGCCTGTCCCTTCCTGTCCGGGGGCGGCCCGCACTTCCCACCACGCCACGGCCGTCTCAATGCTCCGGTTGGCGACGGGCTCGTGCGCATGCGGTGCGGCGTCCATTTCACGTTCGAACCCGCGATAGCCCGGGCTCGCTCAGCGTCCGGTGCGGCCCCTCTGCCTGCGACGGGCAGGCACGCGCGGCCTCCAGCTTAAAGCCAATTCAGTTGGCCAACCGGCGAGGGACCCGCGCACGTACCGTTTCAGCGCGGAGTCCATTCAGCGGTCCAGCCGGAGATGGAACCGCGCACGTATCATTTCCAGCGCGGAGTCCATTCAACGGTCCAATCGGAGAAGAGCTCGCGCACGTACCGTTTCCAGCGCGGAGTCCATTCCAGCGGTTCAACCGGAGAGGGACCCGCGCACTTACCGTTTCCAGCGCGGAGTCCATTCAGCGGTCCAACCGGAGAGGAGCTCGCGCACGTACCGTTTCCAGCGCGGAGTCCATTCAGCGGTCCAACCGGCGACGAGCCCGGGCTCGGGCGGCTTCCAGCGCGGAGTCCATCCCTCCCTCGGCGGGCTTCGCCGCAGTCGTTTCCGCTCCTTCCGGCTGAGCGGGGCGCTCAGTGATTGGTGGTGCCCCTTGGGGCGACGACGCGGCTGAGGCGGCTCCCGTGTCCACGACAGTGGCCCCGGGCCGCGCACGAACCTGCGACGGACGCGCGCTCTTCAGCCGCGGCGCGGAGAGGAAGCGACGCACCGCCACTTCGGCCAGCAGCACCGCCAAAGCCAGGGCCACCAGCCACGGCGCCAGGGCCACGCGCCCCAGCGACTCGGGAGCCTCCATGAAGAGGCCCGTCATGGACAGCCGCTCCACGCCGCCGCCCACGGCCGCGATGGCTTGCAGCAACGCCTGCCCTTCCTTCGCGGAGCCGGGCTCGAACTCCGGCGCGTACGGAAGCGTGACGGGCGGCGCGCGCAACACCTTCGAGCCCAGGCGCACCACCGGGTGCCACGTACCACTGCCGTCCAGCGGGTACTCGGCGACGAGCCGATCCTCGTCCTCCCAGCGCATCGGGCGCTCCACGGGCGAACCGCGTCCATCACCGGGCAACAGCACCACCGTGGGCGCCGCGCCGGCGAGCGCCTCTCCCGGAGGCAGGTCCAGCGTCACGCGCAGCAGATGCCCGCGTCGCTCGGTGCGCACCACCGCGTCGCCGACGGGCGCAGCACCGGCCAGCGTCCAGCGCACCATGCCCTCCAAGGCCGCGCGCAGCGAGTTCCAGGTCCGCAGCCCCCCGGTGTACGGCCCATCCACCTCCGCGGTGAAGGCCACCGTGCGGCCCGCGCCACGCGGCCACATCGCCAGCACGGGCGCGCCGTTGGAGTCCAGGGTGCGGAGCGCCACGTTGGCGCGGGGCTTGAGGTACGTGAGGTTGTAGCCGCCTACCTGGGGCAGCCCCTCCGAGGACAACCGGCCGAGCAGTGGAAGGTCGGGCGCGCCTTCCAGCGACGCGGGCTCGTCCACGAAGGTGGCGCGCGCCACGGTGAGCGTCTCCTGGCTGAAGATGCGCGGCAGGCTCATCGCATCCTCCGCGAAGTAGACGCGCCCACCGCCTCTCGCGGCCACCTCGCGCAGCAGCTCCGCATCCGGGTCCGAGGGCAAGCCGAGCCCGATGACGGACACCGTCACGCCCTCCGCACGCAGTGTGGACAGCGTGCGCTGGTAGTCCTCGGGCTGCTCGGAGTCCGCCGCGTCGGAGAACAGGAGGACGTGCCGCGTGGGCTTCTGGCTTTGGAGGATTTCACCGCGCCCCGTGCGGAGCGCCTCCCCCACGTAGATGCCACCGCCTCCGCTGAAGCCTCGCGCGACGGCATCCAGCGGCAGCCCATCCTCCACCGGGCTGAGCGGAAAGACCTCATGGGCCTCCGTGTCCACCATGTGCACGGAGACCTCGTCCTTGGGATTGAGCAGCGTCAGCGCGGCCACCACGCCCTCGGCGGCCAGCTCCATCTTCGTGCGTCCGTCGGGAACGGTGACGCCCATGGAGCACGAGGCGTCCATCAGGACGCTGAGGGCCAGGGAAGCGCGGCGCTGCTCCTCGCGCATCTCCAGGGACACCGGCAGCAACGCCTCCACGGGCGAGCGACGGTAGCCGCCCTCGCCGAAGCTGCTGCGCCCGCCTGTCATCACCAGGCCGCCACCGGCCTCCTCGACGTATGCCGCCAGCGCATTGAGCCCTGGCTCGCCGAGCGCATTGGCGTCCACGTTCTCCAGCACCACGGAGCCCACGCCGTCCAGGTCGTCCAGCGTGAGCCGGAAGGGCTCGCGCACCTCGAGCTGCAACCCCGCGTCCGCGAGCGACTGCGCGAGCGTGCCCCGGGACTGGTTCGTGAGCAGCAGCACGCGCGGCGGGCCCTCCACGCGCAGCACCGCGACGCCTCGGTCGTTCTCCACCACGCCATCGCCGGGCGCGGCCACGGAGAGCTGATAGCGAACGAGGCCGGGTTCCTCGACCAGGTCGCGCAGCGGCAGCACGTTTGGGCCGGGCTGGAAGTCGAAAGGCCCCTGGAGCAGCACGCGGCCGTTGCGCTCCAGCCGGACGGTGCCGGTGACAGAGGCGCTGGCGTGCACCACGGCGGAGAACTGGAAGGGCTCGCGCACGGACACGGCGGCGGGCACGTCTACTGAGACGACGGCCACGTCGAGCGGCGGCTCGGGACGGGCCAGGTGCCTCCAGTCGACGGCGAGGCCGCGAGCCGCCAGACGCCGTGCCACACCGCGTGCATCCGCGCCCGTGGCGCGGCCATCGGACAGCACCAGCACACGGCCGGTGCGCTCGTCGGGGATGAGCGCGCCCGCGGCATCCAGCGCGGCGGACAGGTCGGAGGCCTCCGCGTCCACGGGATGCGTGAAGCCGCCGAAGCCGGCGCTGCCAGACAGGGGCTTCTCGACACGTGCCTCGCGGCCAAAGGTGACGACGCCCACCCGGTCCCCCGGACGGCGCTGAGCCTCCAGCAAGGTGATGAGCTCCTGGGCCGTGCGGTCCACGTCACGCGGCATGGACGCGGAGCGGTCCACGACCACGACCACGTCACTCCCGGCGCCAGTCAGCCGCAGCTCCGGGCCAGAGAGCGCGCCCACGATGAGCACCAGCAGCGCGGCGCGCAGCCACATGGGCAGGCCGGGACGCCGGCCATACTTCCAGAGGAAGAGGCCCAGCGGCAGCAGCAGCACCCATGCGTGGGGAAGGGTGAAGGTCATCGGCGGCCTCCACTTTCGTCAGCGACACCCATCACATGCGCAGAGGCAGTCCGCAGCTGCGCCACCCGCGCGCTCCGTGCATTGAAGCCTCGCACCGCCGTCATTCCCCTTCCGCGAGGATGCGGCCTTTCCCGTCGATGGCATAGACGGCACCACCATCGAGAAGGACGAGCCCAGGACCGCATGCACTCAGGTTGGGAGAGAACGTCACGTAGAACAGGTCGTCATTCGCCTGAACCACTCGCGCCTCGATGTACCTCCAGTCCGCGAGACACTTCTCCTCCACGGTGTCTTGAGCCTCCGGCTTCATCCAGGGCGGCCGGAAATCGTCCATCGCCACCTTGAGCGCCGCCATCATGGGCCCGGTGAGCTTCACGCCACCTTCAAGCTGGCTCGGAATCTCCACGGCCTCACCGGCGGGCGCCCGCTCCGGCTTGTCGAACCGATAGATGCCCAGTGTGGAGCAGCCGCAGAGCCCCAGAAGCGGTGCGCATGCCCACAGCCGCCACATCGAGGAATGTCTATCGAGAGAGCACTTCATGGCAGCCATCCCATTCCGTCGAGCATTTCGACGTTCCCCTCGTCATCGTAGACACGACCGATGGGCACCCATGCGCCGTCGCGAAGCGCGAATACACCCTTGGACGGAAGCTCATAGCGATAGACGCGACATTCCCCCGTCTTCTCTCGGAAAAGAAGCAGGATGGACTTCGCGAAGACCCTGCCCATGCCCTTCTCAGCCACGCGAGTCGGAAGCCAGCGCAAGTGGACCTGGAGGTCCACTCTCGAAAACTCCCGGTTGTGGGGATGCGTATGGGGTGCCCAGAAGACCACCGCGTCGCCATGCACCTCGTCTTCGAGCGCCGTTGGAATCAGACAACTCTTCCGCCCTGTATCCAGTCGTGCCTTCAGCTCGGACAGATAGCTCAGGAAGTATCCCTGCCCCTGGCTCGAGTAGTACCCAAGGGCGCAATCCTCGGTGCCATGCATCCCCGCGGATGCGCCGGGCTGACGGGTCATGATTTCACAAGCGTTCTGAGCCAACACCTCTTCGGTGGCGAATGGACCCGCGAGAGGCCCCTCCACCGCGATTCCGCCCGATGGCAGCCGATGCGCACGCACGTTCGGATTCGGGCTGGAGCACGCCACGGCCCCAGTACATCCTGTGAGCAGCACCAATGCCCAGAAGCAGGTTGCGTAGCCTCTTCCGGCGCCAAGCCGCGCCATCGACGCACGCATGACCGTCACCGTCCCGCCGGGTTCGCCGCGGGCGTGCCAGCCGGCTCCCGCCGCGTGAGGTAGAAGTCCGCTACCAGCGCGGCCAGCAGCAGGACCAGGGGCCAACGTGCCCGGCCCGGCCCTTCGCTCCGCGAGCCCTCCGCCCCTGTCTCCCGCGCCGGGACGTCCGCGCTCCCGCGTCCCCGCAGGTCCGACTCCCGGGCATCCAGCGCCAGCACCTGCGCCGTGTCCACCGCGTCGCCATCCCGCTCCAGCACATAGGTTCCAGGCGCGGAGGGCGGCGGCAGGTTCACCGCTCCCGCTCCGAACACGGGCCGACTTCCGCCCGGTCCCGCGAGCGTGTAGCGAGCCCCCGCCGAGGTCACCACCGGCAACGGCTCGCCCAGCAACACCTGCTGCCGGGGGAAGCCCTCACGCGCGCGCCGTGCCTGGCGCACCAGGTTGCTCAGCAACACCGGCCACGCGGACACGCGCTGCACATTCGAGCGCGACAGGTCCACGTTGAGGTGCACCCGTCCGCCCTCTTCCTCGGACACCAGCACCGCGTCACCCGCGGTCACCAGCGCCCGCCCAGGCGGATTGTCCCCCGCCGTCCACCGCACGCCCGCGAGCTGCACGTCGTCCAGCAGCGGATGCCCCTTCTCCGTGAAGAACGGCCCCAGGAACGTGCGCGGCTTGCCGCCCGCCCCTACCGTCACCCGTGCATCCGTTCCCGGCGGTCCCACGAGCAACTCCGCCTCCGCCGCGCCGTGCGCCACCTCCGGCGACACCGCGAGGAAGCGCTCCAGCGCGGCCCGCTCGGGCGCCCCCAGTCCCTCCGCCAGGGCCACCGGAATCGGCCGCGACGGCGCGGGAGGCAGCCGCACCCGGCCGTCTTCAGGCAGCGCGTCCTCCGGCAACGCCACCTCCACGTCCCCCGCGCCCTGGAAGGTCAGGCGGACCGTTGCCGTGCCCTCCTCCGGAAGCCGCACCCGCTCCACGCGCTCGGTGCCGTCCTTCGCGCCGGGTCCAGGGAGCGCGCGCACGCGGACGTCCACGTCCCGCGGCGCATCACCGAAGCGCGCCACCCGGAGCGTCACCGTGGCCGCCGCGCCCTCATCGCGCCGCTGCGCGGAGACGAACGCCACGTTGGGCCGCGCCGTCCCGAGCGCCGTCCACCGCACCGAGGCGGGCACCAGGGCCGCGTTCTCCGGCGGGACATCCGTGAAGAAGGCCACGCGGCGCTCCGCCCCTGCCAGCTCCTGCGCCCAGATGAGCGTGGGCATCGGGTCATGGTCCGCTCCCAGCGCCTGGAACGACTCCAGCGCTGCCAGGGCCCGCGAAGGCTCCGCCTCGGGCCCCGCGAGCATGCGCGGAGTCCCCCCGCTGGCCAGCACCGTCACCCGCGTGGCGTCCTCCGACTCCACGCGCTTCGCCGCCTCGCGCCGCACCTGCTCCAGCACCGTCACCCCATCCGGCCCGCGCGCGGACATGGACAGGCTGCCGTCCACCACCAGCACCAGGTGCCGCGACCGTGCCGCATCCCCACAGCGGACATCCGCCAGGAAGAGCGCGGCGGCCACCACCGCCAGCGCCTCCAGCAACAGCGACGCCTCGCGCGTGAAGCGCTCCCAGCGCGGCCCTGCCTCGGCGCGAGGGCTCGGCCGGCGCCACAGGAACAGCGCGCTCACCACCACCGGCTTCTGCCGTCGTCGCAGGAAGTAGGCCGCGACCAGGGGGACCAGCGCGCCCAGGGCCAGCAACCCCCACGGGAAGCCGAAGCTCACGCGTCACCTCCGGGAGTGTGAGCCCCGCGCGACGCCGCGCCTGCCACCTGGCCGCCCATCATGAGCTCCCCGCCGCGACGAAGAGCGGCCGAAGTGGCCCCGCGACCAGCGCGGCCAGGGACTCCTGCGCCGGAGCGACGAGCAGCGCTCCCCGCGCACGATGGGCCGCGCCCCTCAAGGCCCGCTGGTGCTCCGCGAACCTCCGCGCATACGCGGCCAGCACGTCGTCCGTCAGCAATTCCTCCAGCGCCGCGCCGCTCTCCGAGTCCACCAGCCGCGCGCCCTCACCACCGGAGGGGTCCAGGTCCTCCGCGTCCAGCACCTGCGCCAGGAACAGCCCGGACGCGCCACGCGCCAGCCGCGCACAGAGGGCCGGCAGGTCCGCCTCGAAGAGGAAGTCACTCACCACGACCCGCAGCCCACAAGGCCGCAGCGGCGGCAGGCGCCCCAGTGCCTCCACCAGGCCGTCCCGCGCATCGAAGCCCGTGGCCTCCAGCGCGGTCCTGCACGCGGGCCCCTGGACACGCTCCGGCCGGGCACCGGCCACCAGCAACGCCGGCGTCAGCCCCTGCCGCGCCGCCACCTCCGCCGTCAGGAGCGCCACCTCCCGCGCACACGCGGCCTTGCGCGGGGACAACGCCATGGAGCGCGAGCCATCCAGCACCACCTCCACGCGCGGAGACACCTCGTCCTGCCGGATGCGGAGGACGAGCTCCCCCGTGCGCGCCACCGCGTTCCAGTCCACCTGCCGCAGGTCGTCCCCGGGCTGGTACGCCCGGAAGTCATGCAGCTCCATCGCGCTGCCCGCGGACGTGGCCCGCACCTCGCCCACGCGCCCCCGGTGAGGCACCCGGGGCAGCGCCAGGGCCAACCCGGGCACCAGCCTCGCGACGGCGGCCTCGTCCATCCGCTCGCTCACGATGCGTGGGCCCGCTGCTCACGCTCCGCGAGCATCCGGTCCGTCCCGAGGGCGGCCAGCAGCGCCACGCCCACCACGAAGGCCAACAACTCCCAGGCCATCTTCGGCTCCGATGCCCCGTAGTCGTACGTCGAGAAGTTCGCGATGCCCACCACGGGGTTGAAGAGGTTGAGGATGGGGTCATCGCCATCGAACCCCATCAACACCGCCGCCAGGGGAGGCAACGCCGAAGCCAGGGCCACGCTGACCACGAACAACAGGCGCACCGCGACCGGGGTCGCCAGCCGGTCGGGACGAACCATCCGGCTCAGCACCACCGCCAACGACAGGAAGAGGATGCCGTAGGCGGGCATCGCCAGGGTCGCCATCCGCAGGGACATCATCTTCAGCGGCGAGTCCGCCGACGCGTACTCCAGACCCCAGAACAGCGCGCCCCAGGCCCCCAGCAGGAACACCATCCAGCGGAAGCCCCGCAGCGCGCCGGGCCGCAGCACGGACCAGGGCCGGGTCGCCGCGCGCAGCGAGCGCGCCTGTCCGTCCACGTCCGCCACCACGAACATGCCCACGACGATGAGATGGAACCCGCCCAGGAGCCCGAACATCTCCGCCACCTGGTGCTGGCGCCCCTCGAGCCACCAGACAACGACGCCCAGGAGCATTCCGCACAGCACCTGCACCCCCACCGCGAGGCGCGGCCCCCGCGTATAGTCCTCCGTGGGCAATGCCAACCTCGACGCGGCCGCCTCGAACAGCAGCCACCCGTCCATGAGCATCAACATCAGGACGGTGCCCACGAAGTAGTGGACGTCCTCGTCCCGCAGGACGCGGTCGCCCATTTCCGTCATCATGTAGACGCCGCCCAGCCCCTGGAGGAGCGACAGGAGCAGCGCCGCCAGCAGGCCGAAGTGGACGAAGGCCCGCCCCAGACGGCCGTCCGCCAGCGTCGCCGCGCACACGCTGGCCACCGTGAGGAACACGAGCCAGGCGCCGCCCAGCGCCAGCACAACGAGAATCGTGGGCAGGGCAATGCCATTGAGGAAGTAACTGAAGAGGAGGAAGGGCCCCGCCGCGGAGGCATACAGAGCGGCCTGGACCAGGAACGAGACCACCTTCCCGCGGAGGATGCGCCGCGGCCCCAGGCCGGTCAGCACCAGCAGCACCCACGTCTCGTCCTCACGCTCACGCGCCAGCGAACGGTAGGCGCTGTACGGAATGACGAAGAAGTGCGCCAGGCC
Organism: Pseudomyxococcus flavus; assembly: GCF_050038885.1. Taxonomy (NCBI): domain Bacteria; kingdom Pseudomonadati; phylum Myxococcota; class Myxococcia; order Myxococcales; family Myxococcaceae; genus Pseudomyxococcus; species Pseudomyxococcus flavus. Next base: position 2,165,952 of record NZ_CP143624.1, read on the forward strand.
CAGGCAGACGAAGAAGGCGAAGAAGTAGCCCTGGCCATGACGCGCGTAGGCGGACTCCCGCGTGTCCACGTAGGCGACCAGCGACACCAGCAGGCAGGCCAGCAGCATCAGCCCGAAGCACACCCAGAAGACGCGCGTGCGCAGCCCCTGGCGGACCTCCTTCACCACCAGCGGGTTGAGCCGGTCGCCCCACCGCTCGGACCAGGACTCGGCCCCGACGGCGCGGCGGCTTCCTGACGCCGCCGGCTCCGGGGCCGGCGGGCTCACGGCCGTATCCACGGGCGCGCTCACGCCACCCTCCCCTTTGTCACCGTCATGAAGGCATCCTCGAGGTTCCGCTCCCGCGCGCTGAAGGCACACACGGGAAGCCCCGCGCCCACCAGCGTCGCCAGCAGCGCCGCCGCCGCCTGGTCCACCTGCGCGGGGCCAGCGCCCGCCTCCAGCTCCAGCCGCACGCGCAACGACTCGCCTTCTCGCGCCACGCGCGTCACGCGAGGCTGCTCCAACAGCAGCCGCTCCGCGCGCTCCCAGGCAGCCCCTTCGGCGCCCACGGCCAGCCGCACCGTCAGCTCCGGCGTCACCGCCTCGCCCGACGCCTGCTGCTGGAGCAGGTCCTCCACCTTGCCGGTGGCCAGCAGGCGCCCCTGCTCGATGATGGCGCAGGTGTCGCAAATCTCCGCCAACTCCGTGAGGATGTGGCTGGAGATGATGACCGCCTTGCCCTGGTCCGCCAGGGCGCGCAGCAGCTCGCGCAGCTCGATGCGGGCGCGCGGGTCCAACCCGTCCGCGGGCTCGTCCAGCAGCAGCAGCCGGGGGTCGTGAAGGAGCGTCCGTCCCAGCGCCACGCGCTGCCGCATGCCCTTGGACAGCGCGGTGGTGAGCCGGGTCGCCAGCGACGTGAGGCCGGTGAACGCCATCACCGACTCCACGCGCTGCCGGCGCGCCGCGCCCTTCAGGCCATAGGCACGCGCGAAGAAGTCCAGGAACTCGAAGACGGTGACGTCGTCGTAGGTGCCGTAGCGGTCCGGCATGTAGCCGATGAGCGGACGCGCCCGGTCCGGTGCGTCCACCAGCGAGTGCCCGTCCAGCAGCACGTCACCCGAGGTGGGCACGTCCAGCGTGGCCAGGATGCGCAGCGTGGTGCTCTTGCCCGCGCCGTTGGGACCGATGAAGCCCAGGATGCTCCCGGCCTCCAGGGAGAACGACACGTCGTCCACCGCGCGCAGCGTGCCGTAGTCGCGCCGCAGTCCCTTCACCTCCAGCAAGCTCATGGCCGCACCTCTTCCGACTGGCCCCGGACCAGGTGGATGCCCGCTTCCAGCTCCACCTCCATGGCGGACGACGGCGCCGGGCCCACGCCCCCCAGGTGCGCGATGAAGCCTCCTTCCGGGAGCGGTGCACCGAAGTGCGCCTTGCCCGCCGACAGGCGTACCGCGGAGGCTTCTTCCAAATCCGACAACATCCGGCTCACGGGCGTCGCGCCCTCTGGCAGCGGCTCGCCCAGCGTCCCTTCCGCGCCGTCCTCCAGCACCGGCAGCGCGTAGCGCTGGCCACCTACCAGGATGAAGCCTTCCTCCAGCCGCGCCCCGAGCGCGTTCTGCACACGGACCTTCCCGCCATCGTGGCGGAGGACCAGCCTCGCGCGGGAGGGCAGCACGGACACCTCGCCCCACTCGCGATAGGTCCTGGGCGGCAGGAAGCCGTGCGTCACCGTCATCCCGCCCGTCCAGTCAATGTCCATGGGCGTCTCGTCGGGGCCATCTGGCGAGAGCAGCGCGCTCGTGACGGGAAAGCGCACCGTCTCCGTGGACACGTTGGCGTACCAGGCCGCCACACCGAGCGTCACCGCGCGCGAGCGTCCCGCGTCCAGCCAGGTGAGGCTGTAGCGCGCGGAGTGCACGGAGAAGCCATCCACGAGCACCGACCAGACGACGAGCGCCACGCAGGTGATGACCGACACCACGGGCACCCCCACCAGCACCGCCGCCGGCCCCTGACGCCTTGCCAGCATCAGGCTGCCGGGCCCCACCGCCAGCACGAAGACGAAGATGAGCAGCAGGAAGCGCCCCACGGGCGCCTTCGCGCTCTCGAGCAGCGGCGCGATACCGCCGGCGAGCACATTGCCTCGCTCCCACCGAGGCGCCGGTCCCACGGGCATCACCGGCCCCGGGATGAGCTCCCCCAGCATCGAGTTCAGCACCTGACTGCACTCGAGCGCGGCACCGCACACCCGCACCAGTCCGAAGCCATACGGCACACCCGCGTCGATGCTGCCCGCGGTGAGCAGAGGCAAGCGCTCGGACAGGTCGCTCGACGGCTGGGTCAGCACGAGCCGTCCTCCCGTGACGGTATACGCCTCCAGCGCGGCCCAGACGTCCGCGGGCACGGCGGCGGTGTTCCCCGGCACCACCACCGCGGAGTAGCCCACGTAGGCGGCCAGCTCACGCGGCGCGTCCCGCGGGTCGATGGTGCGCACGGAGAAGAGCGGGCTTCCGGTCGCCTCCACCCGATGCACGCCGGAGGTGTCGTCGAAGTCCTTGAGCGTCCCGACCACCAGCACCGTCCCACCAGAGGCCCCCTCCAGGTAGACGGAGCTCAGCAGCGGCTCCATCCCGGGAACCTCCACCCGGAGCTGGCCCGCGTGCAGCGCCGCTGGCACCGGCAGCCAGGCGACGAGCCGCTGTCGCGGCGCCACCTCCACGGTTCGCCCGGAGACGCGCATCCCCGACCCCGACTGTCCCTGGAAGCCCAGACGAACCTCGAGGGGCACGGGTCCCATGTTCTGGAGGGTGACGTCCAGCGGCGTGTAGCCGCGAACGGGCTTCAGCACGCTGGTCCGGATGGAGACACGCAGGTCACCATGCGTGCGCGCCTCGCTGTTCCCAGAGGCATCGCGGTAACCGTAGCCCGAGGGCGGGCCCTCTCCGGCGAGCGACGTCGCGAAGCCGCGCGTGGCGCCCAGCGCGCACAGCAGGACCCCCAGGGTCAGCGCGGCACTACGCACGCGGCACCTCGGGGACCGCCTGGAGCAGCGCGCGCACCACGTCCGTGGCGCCGACCTTCTCCAACGAAGCCTCGTAGGCGAGCACCAGCCGGTGATTGAGGACGGACGGCGCGGCGGCCACCACATCGTCGAAGCCCACGTTGGGCCGGCCGCGAAGGAGGGCCAGCGCCCGCCCGGCGGCCGCGAGCGCGAGCGCCGCGCGAGGACTGGCGCCATACCGGACGAAGCGGCGCACGGCGTCGGGCGCCGAGGGCTGACGGGGGTCGGTGGCTTCCACCAGCCGGCCGATGAAGTCCGCCACGGGGCCGGGCAGGTGCACGCGGTCCGCGGCGGAGAAGAGCCGTCCCAGGCCCTCCGCGTCCAGTACGGGCGCCAGCTCCGGCGGCGCGCCGCGCACGCGCGTGGTGAGCAGCGTGCGCAGCGTCTTCGCTCCCACGGGCGGCACCTGGATGCGGAACAGGAAGCGGTCGAGCTGGGCCTCCGGCAGCGGGTAGGTGCCCTCCAGCTCGATGGGGTTCTGCGTGGCGAGCACGAAGAACGGGTCCGGCAACGGGCGCGTCTGCCCGAGCACGGTGACGCTGCGCTCCTGCATCGCCTCCAGCAGCGCGGACTGCGTCTTGGGACTGGAGCGGTTGATTTCGTCCGCCAGGACGAGGCTGGCGAAGAGCGGCCCCTCGCGGAAGACGAAGTCGCGGCGGCCCTCGCCCTCCAGCACATAGGTGCCGGTGATGTCGCCGGGCAGCAGGTCGGGCGTGAACTGGATGCGGCGGAAGGGCAGCGACAGCAGCCGCGCCAGGGCCTTGCACAGCTCCGTCTTGCCCAGGCCGGGCAGGCCCTCCAGCAGCACGTGCCCGCGCGCGAGCACGGCCACCACGACCTGCTCGACGACGGATTCCTGGTCCAGCATGACGGTGTTCAGCCCGTCCTTGAGCCGGGCCGCCACCTCCGCCGCTCCCTGTGCCTCGGCGGGACTGAGAAGCTCCGCTGCCACGTCATTGCCCCCTTCCAGACGACTCGCCACCAAAGTACCGCTTCACCATGTCCCGGTTGCGAGGAAGCAGCGGCGCCGCGCCGGGCCCCTCGGTCGCGGCGCCTCGCGCCTGCGTGCCCTGCGCGCCGCCCGCCCCCGCCGGCCCTGACTGGCGCCGTGGGTCCGCGGCCCGGAGCCCCCAGAGCTCCTCGCCCTCGTCCCCGCCCTGCCCCGGAGGCAGCGGCTCGAAGGCCAGCCGCTCCGGGTCCATCTCCGCCTCACCGCCGAAGACGAGCGGCTGGCTGCCGCCACCCCGCGACACGCCGGCGCCCTTCCGGACGCTCCGGCTCGCATGGGACTGGGTCCCCTCGCCGCTGCCTTCCTGGCCCTCGCCCTCGGAGCCACTTTCTCCGCTCCCGGATTGTCGCTGTCCGCCGCGCTGTCCCTGTCCCTGACTGTCGCGCCCGGAGCGCGAGCCGCGAGCCTGGGCCTCGGAGCGATTCCGGCCGTTCGGATCGAAGCGGTTCTCCAACGACTGACGCCGCCGCTCCAGCGCTTCCCTCAAGCTGGCAATCTGGTCCGGAGAGCCGGAGGCCCGTGCGCGGGCCCGCGACTGCGCATCCTGGGCCTGGGCGCCCTGCTGACCTTGCCGCGCCTGCGCGCCCTGCTGGCCTTGAGCGCCCTGTTGCGCCTGCTGGCCCTGAGCGCCCTGCTCGTCCTGCGCGGACGCACGCGCTCCTTCGGCGGGCGTCATCCCGTCACTCTCGGGTGTGGGCGAACCACTCCCCTCTTGTTCACCCTCCTCGGAGGAACGAGCCTCCGAGCCCTCCTCCAGGGCCATCAGCGCGCGCTCCAGCTCCTCACGTTCACGCGTTGCGGCCTCTGCACCGCCCGCGGCGCCCAGGGACTCCTCCAGGTCGCGCGCGGCGGCGGCGGCGTTGGCAAGCTGTGCCGCGGCGTCCGCGGCCTGCTCGGCCAGCCGCTTCTCCAGCGCATCGGCGGCCTCCCAGTCTCCGGAGTCGAAGCGGCCCTCGGCGACTTCCTCCGCCAGTCGGCGCAGCTCGTCCTCGATGGCCTCCTCCAGCACCTTCTCCTGGGCGAGCGCCTCCGCCTGCGCCTGCACCGCGGCCACCTTCGCCGCCGCCGCGGCATTCACGGGACGCCCGCGCGATGCGGGCAAGGGCAGCAGGAGCCCGACCCCCATGAACAACGCCGCGCCCGCGAGCGCGCCACCAGGCCGCCGCCAGTTCACCTCGGGCAGCTTCACCGCGCCCGCGAGCTGGTTGACGGCCAGCTCCCACTCGCCCACGGAGCGCTCCAGCCGGGTGAGCAGCAGTCCACCCGCGTTCGCCGAGCGGTCCGCGAGCACCGCCGCATGCTCCAGCGACACGCCCCGGGAGCGAGCCCGCCAGAACCACATGCCGCCCCCTGCTGCCAGCAAGGGCGGCAAGGCCCAGACGAAGGCGTCTCGAAGAAGGAGTCGGGCCAGGACGCAAGCCGTGGCGGTGGCCCACATCGGGACGATGCCTGCCTCCGCCCACGCCACCGCGTTCAGACGCCGCTGCACGCGCCGGATGGGCGCGAGCACCAGGGCCTGGAAGCGGCGTTCTTCACTGGCAGCCATGAAGCAGCGAGTGTCGGCTACCAGGCCCACTCTCCACAAGCGACGCGGCGCCCAGCCGTCGAAGCCCGGAGGTGAGCGGTCGTCGTCGGCCCATCATCGATGTCTTCCTCCCATGCATGCCATCCCCACCCCGCCCCGGAGCGGTGCCGCCCGCGACCCCACACCTCACAGGAGCCATCCTCGCGCCAGGAAGTGCCCACGACGGCACGACGACGCGAGACTGCCCCAGGTGCCGGAATGAGCGGCAAAGGCGGCCAGCACACCATCCCCTGGGGCCACCGCGACTGCCGCCCCAGCTCCGCGCACGGCCGCGGCTGCGTTCCTGACGGCACGTCACCCACCCGACGTGATACCCCATGGACGGCAGCCTGCTCCTGGATGCGCGGCCAGCGCCATCGTCATCGGGAACTGCTGATAGAACCCGTCACGGGAATGCTCCTCGCCCGTCCCCCAGAACTGGCGCCCCAGGCGCCATGGCCCGACATGCCGCTGGTGGTGTGGCCCACGGCGCTCGCGATGTGGGGCCCCGGTGATGCAACCACGCGTCACGCCCACCACGCGATGCATCTGGTGCTCTGCCGGCAAGGCCAGCTCTCCATCCGCGCGCCCGGCATGAAGGCGGCCGAGCAGGCAGCCGGTGTGCTCGTAGGTCCCGATGCCCCGCATGCGCTCGACGCGCGCGACACCGAGGTGGTCCTCCTCTTCGTCGAGCCCGAAAGCCACGACGGCGAACGGCTCCGGGCCTCGCTGGAAGGACCGGTGCGCCTGTTCGACAGCGCACGGCGCGACGCCCTCCTCGCCCCCCTTCCCGCGTCCGGCCCACTGGAACACGCAGCCGTCGGACCCTGGATGGAAGCCACGCTGGAGGCCCTCTCCGGAACGCCCCAGACGCCTCGCCGCATGCACCCGCGCGTGCGCAAGCTGCTGCGGTACCTGCGCGCGGAGCCCGCGCCGGAAGACACCTCGCTCGAAGCGCTGGCCCAGGTCGCCGGGCTGTCTCCAGGCAGGCTGATGCACGTCTTCAGCGAGTCGCTCGGCGTCCCCTTGCGGCCCTACCTCCTCTGGCTCCGGCTCCAGCGCGCCGCCAGCGCCATCGCCGCGGGCCGCACGTCGGGCGAAGCCGCGCACGCGGCCGGGTTCTCCGATGCGGCCCACCTGACGCGCACCTTCCGGAGGATGTTCGGCACGACGCCCTCAGCGCTCCAGCGCCGGGGTCCGCGCGTTCAAGCCCAGGGCCGCAACGGCACGGCACGCTGAACACCTCCGTTCTCGTCAGTCCTTGCGGAGCACCTCGGACAGCAGGTTCTTCCGGGAGGGCCGCGGCCACACCACCAGGGCGTGCGGGGCGGCGGTACATCGCAGCCAGTTCGTTCAAGCCCCCGGACACCCCGCGCTTCATTCTGAAGTCGACGGCGCTGGAGCCCGCCTCTCCAGCGCGCCCCACTCCAGAGGAGCGCCCCATGTCCTTCGCCATCCTGCTGCTCGCCTTCTTCCTCCTGCTCCACCTGCCGCCGCTGCGGCGGCTGTCCGCGCTGGCCACACCGCGGGACCGCGCCGCCGTGGCCGCGGGGCTCTTCTTCGTGGGCGCCGGCGTCATGCACTTCGTCATGCCCGCGCGCTACGAGGCCATGATTCCCCCGCAGCTGCCCTCCCCCGCCTTCTGGGTCTTCGTCTCCGGCGTGGCGGAGGTCGCGGGCGGCCTGGGGCTGCTGCTGCCACGCACCCGGCGCCTCGCGGCGATAGGGCTCATCGCCCTGCTGCTGGCCATCCTCCCCGCCAACATCCACGAGGCCCAGGCCAACACGGATGCCCACGTGCTGCCCTTCCCGGACTGGTACTTCTGGCTGCGCATCCCCTTCCAGCTCGTCTACGTCGCCTGGGTGGTCTGGGCCGGCGGCCTGTGGCGGGTACGAAGCCGTGCGCGCCTGGGGGCCCACGGTTAGGCTCGCGCCCCTATGAACTTCCGCAAGCTCGGCCGCAGCGGCCTCGTCGTCAGTGAGATTTCCTACGGCAACTGGCTCACCCACGGCTCCCAGGTGGAGGAGGAGGCCGCGCTCGCCTGCGTGCGCGCGGCGCTGGACGTGGGCATCACCACCTTCGACACCGCGGACGTGTACGCGGGCACCCGCGCGGAGGAGGTGCTCGGCCGCGCCCTGAAGGGCCAGCGCCGCGCTGGCTACGAGCTCTTCACCAAGGTGTACTTTCCCACCGGCCCCGGGAAGAACGACCGCGGCCTGTCGCGCAAGCACATCCTGGAGAGCATCGATGGCTCGCTGCGCCGGCTCCAGACGGACTACGTGGACCTGTACCAGGCCCACCGCTTCGACGTCGAAACCCCGCTGGAGGAGACGATGCTCGCGTTCGCGGACATCGTCCGCCAGGGCAAGGCGCTCTACATCGGCGTCTCCGAGTGGACGGCCGACCAGATTCGCCAGGGCGCCGCGCTGGCCCGCGAGCTGCGCGTGCCCTTCATCTCCAACCAGCCGCAGTACTCCATGCTCCACCGGGTCATCGAGTCCCAGGTCATCCCCGCCTCGGACGCGGTGGGCCTGGGGCAGATTGTGTGGTCGCCCATCGCCCAGGGCGTGCTCACTGGCAAGTACCTCCCAGGCCAGCAGCCGCCCGCCGGCAGCCGCGCCACTGACGCCAACGGCGCGCGCTACGGCATCGCCCGCTTCATGACGGACGACGTGCTCACCCGCGTGCAGCAGCTCATTCCCCTGGCGAAGGAGGCCGGCCTCACCATGGCCCAGCTCGCCGTCGCGTGGGTGCTCCAGAATCCCAGCGTGTCCTCCGCCATCGTCGGCGCCTCCCGCCCGGAGCAGGTGCATGACAACGCGAAGGCCACGGGGGTGAAGCTCGCGCCCGAGCTCCTGAGCCGCATCGACGCGGTGCTGGGCCCGGCCATCGAGCGCAACCCCGCCCTCACGGACGTCCCGGCCCGGCGGCCCTGAGGGCGCCCCGCCCGAGCGGGCGGGAGACCGTCCGCTTCCGGGAGTCCCCCGTGGGGACACTTCTGGGCCTGAACCGTAGGCGGAGAGTTGGCGGCAAGCCGAGCCGTTCCATTTGACTTTCTGCGCCAAGGGAACAAGACATGGGCCCGCGAGTTGGCAACTGGGTTGCGCGTAACCCGCAGCCCACCTTTACCCAGGCTTCCCTCCATGACGCCCTTCCTCTTCCTGGCCCAGACGAGTCACTCCGAGCTTGGCTGGCTCAGCAGCAAACTGCTCGGCGTGACGCTCACCTCCGCCGAGTGGGTGCTCTGGGTGCTCGTCATCCTCTCGGTGCTGTCCATCGCCATCATGCTGGAGCGCGCCGTCTACTTCGCCCGCCACCGGCTGCCGGACTCCGAGGCGCTGGCGGTGCGGTTGGCCCGCGGTGAGTACGACGTCGCGCGCAAGGCCATTGAAGGCAGGAGCGGCATGGAGGCCGCCATCATCCGCGAGGCCCTGGCCTCGGCCGACCAGGGCGCGGACACCGTGGAGCAGGTGATTGCCTCCACCCTGTCGCGCGAGCGTCCCCAGTACGAGCGCTTCCTGTCGTACCTGGGCACGCTGGGCAACAACGCCCCCTTCATCGGGCTGTTCGGCACGGTGCTCGGCATCATCAAGGCCTTCCACGACCTGGGGCAGATGAACGCCCAGGGCGGCGGCGGGGCCATGCAGCAGACCGTCATGGCCGGCATCTCCGAGGCGCTGGTGGCCACGGCCGTGGGCCTGGCGGTGGCGATTCCGGCGGTGGTGGCCTTCAACGTCTTCAACCGCCAGCTCAAGACGCTCACCAGCCGCGCCAACGCGCTGGGCTACGCGCTGGTGGGCAGCATGCGCGCCGAGCGCCCCGCGTCCAGTACGAGCGCTCGCGCCGCGGAGGCTCGTTAGCCCATGGCCGGCGGTGCGCAGGACAACGACGACGAAATCACTGGCATCAACGTCACCCCGCTGGTGGACGTGGTGCTGGTGCTGCTCATCATCTTCATGGTGACGGCCAACTTCATCGTCCGCGAGACGGTGGAGGTGGACCTGCCTCGCGCCGCCAACGGCGGTGAGACGGTGCAGGGCCTGGTCAACGTGGTGCTGGACAAGGAGGGCAAGCTCTACTTCGACGGCGCCGAGGTCAGCGAGAAGGAGCTGGAGGCGAAGGTCGTCGAGGCGCTGGCCAAGGACAAGGAGACGCGCGCCATCATCAGCGCCGACCAGTCCCTTCCTTATGGCCGCGTCATGCGCCTCATCGACGTGGTGAAGGGCAAGGGCATCGCGAAGTTCGCGCTCAACATCGAGAAGGACGCGGCCCCCGCGGCCGCGCCCACCACGCCCTGAGGCGAGGCGTCAGTCCATGAGTCAGGCGGCCCTCGACAACGCTCCGACACCCCGACGCGACCGCTCGCTGGCCGTGGTCGGCCTCTTCCTGCTCGTGTCGCTGGGGATTCACGTCGGCGGCTTCTGGGCGCTCGGCAACGTGGAGGACCGGCCGCGCCCCGTCGCCAACCGCCCGGTGGAGATGGTGATGGTGGAGGTGCAGAAGCCGCCCCCGCCGCCACCTCCTCCTCCCGAGGAGCCGAAGCCGGAGCCGCCCAAGCCGCCGCCGCCGAAGCCCAGGGCCGTGAAGCCGCCGCCGGTGAAGGTGGCCGAGGCCCCCAAGCCCGTGCCCCCGCCGCCCGTGGACGCGCCCCCGCCACCCAACGACACGCCGCCGCCCGAGCCGCAGGCCAAGCCGCCACCGCTCGTGGTGGGCATGACCATGTCCTCCACCACCAGCGCGGGCTCCTTCGCCGCGCCCGTGGGCAACACCGCCTACGGCAAGACGGGCAACACGGCCAGGGACCCCAAGGACGTGAAGGGGTACAGCGCGCCGAAGTACGCGCCCATCTACCAGGTGGACTCGGAGCCCACCGTGGCCTCCGAGGTGAAGATTCCCTACCCGGAGGAGGCGCGGCGCGCGGGCGTCGAGGGCACCGTGACGCTGTCCATCACCATCGACCACGAGGGCAAGGTGGTGGCGGTGAAGGTCCTCAAGGGCCCCGGCTACGGACTCAACGAGGCGGCGCGGGACGCCATCCGCCGCTTCCGCTTCAAGCCCGCCATCAAGGGCGGCGAGCCCGTCTCCACGGAGATGAAGTACTCGTACACCTTCCTGCTGGACTGAGGCCCGGCCCGCCTACTGCGAGCACAGCGCCCGGCGCATGATGTCGCGCAGCGCGCACAGGTCCTCGTCCGCCATGCCGGCGATGGCCTCCGGCGGCTCCGACATCCGCTGCAGCAGCCGCTCGCGCAGCGCAGCGCCTTCGTCCGTCAGCACCAGCCGCTTCACCCGCCGGTCCTGCTCGGAGCTGCGCCGCACCACCAGCCCGCGCGCCTCCAGCCGGTCCACCAGCCCCGTCACGTTCGATGCGTCGCATGACAGGTAGGCAGCCAGCGTGCTCATGGCCAGCGGCCCTTCGCCGAGCTGCCGCAGCACGTGGGCCTGCACTGGCGACAGGTCGAACTCCGCGGCCAGCGCGGGGAAGTTCCGCATGTGGGTGTGCATCAGCTCGAAGAGGAGCGTCCACGCCTGGCGTGGCAGGTCTCCCTCAGGCTCGGCCCGCCCGTGCCCGTCCGCCGGCTTCTTCCGCTCCAGGTGCTCGCTGCTCCCGTTCATATCCCCCATGGTAATTCACCTGAGCCACCTAAACAATTGACTTCATCAACTATTGAGGGTTACTACATTCCGGAGCTTCCAAATTCGGACGTCATGGACTATGGCTCCCGACCCGAGGCTCAACCCGTAGCAAGTCCATCCCGGACGCAGTGGCCCGCGCCGGCGCGGGCCTTGAGGAGGTAGAGGCGGTCATGAGTTCATTCCTGGCGCTGTCCCTGGCGGCCACCCTGGCCGCGGCACCGCCGCCCACGCTGACCCTGGAGGACGCGCTCGAGCGCGCCCGCAAGGAGAACCTGGACCTCAAGGCCGCGCAGGCCCGCCTCACCCAGGCGGATACCGCGTCGCGCAAGGCCTGGGCCAACTACCTGCCCCAGATCAGCGTCAACGGCGCCATCACCCGCAACTCCATCGAGGCCGTGATTCCGCCGGGTCCGCTCGCGCCGGTTGAGGTCGTCATCCAGCCGCGCGTGCAGCAGCAGGCCCAGGGTCAGATCCGGCAGGCCGTCATCGCCCCGCAGCTGTGGGCCGGCATCCAGGCCGCCTACAAGGCGGAGCGCGTCGCGGCCCTCAACGTGGAGCAGGCCCGGCGCGAAATCTTCTTCGGCGTGGCGCAGGCGTTCTACGGCACCGCGGCGCAGGCGCAGGCGGTGACGGTCCAGGAGCGGCTGGTGGAGCTCAACCGCGCACGCGCCAACGACACGAAGGTCCGCTTCGAGGCGGGCACGGTGACGCGCGTGGCGCTGCTGCGCGCCGAGCAGGACCTGGCCCGGGCGGAGCAGGACCTGATCCGCGCGCGCAACGCGGAGGCTTCCGCCAAGCTGGTGCTCGCCACCCTGCTGGCGTTCGACAACCCGAACTTCGACGTGGCCCCGCCCCCGGAGCCGCAGGTCCCGGAGAAGACGGACACCGAGGTGCTCGTCGAGCGCTCGCTCGAGCAGCGCGCGGACGTGGCCGCGGCGCGCGAGCAGGTGGAGCTGTCACGCATCAACAAGCGCGGCGTGTGGCTCAGCTACCTGCCCAACGTGCAGCTGAGCGGCACGTACAACATCTCCAACGCGGCGGGCCTCGTCGGCTCGAACCGCTTCTGGCTCATCACCCTGGGGGCCAGCTGGACGCTGTGGGACGGCGGCCTGCGTGAGGCCAACCTGAAGGAAGCCTCCGCCGTCATCGCGGAGAACATGGCCCTGCAGCGCAAGGCCGAGCTCACCGCGCGCCAGGAAGTGAATACCGCCCAGCTCAACCTCGAGAACGCCCTGGCCAACCGCTTCAAGGCCGAGCAGGCCGTGGAGCTGGCGCGTGAGTCCCAGCGCCTCACCGAGGCCTCCTTCAAGGCGGGTGTGGCCACCTACCTGGAAGTGGCGGACGCCAACACCGCGCTGACGCAGGCGGAGATTGGCCTCGTCGCGGAGCGGCTCCAGGCCTCGCTCGCCGGGCTGAGCCTGATGCGCGCCGTGGGCGCCTTCGGTGCCCGGCCGCTGTCGGCGGACCTGAAGGTGGAGGACTCGGAGGCGCCGTTCCTCCAGCCGCTGCCCGAGCAGTCCTCGCCGGCGCAGCCCGCCCAGGAAGGGCCGCAGGACGCGCCGCGGCAGCAGTAACACGCCGTGGCCATGACGGCGCCCGGCCGGCCTCCGGGCGCCGGGCCGGGCGCCGGTTGTGGACGCCTCACGCCAGCCGCACCCTCGTAGAGAGGCATTGCATGCCTCTCCGAGGAGAACGTCATGGCAGAAGGCAATTGGGGCAACTGCAAGGGCTGCCGTTACTTCGCCAACCAGCACCCCCAGAGCGCGAGCGACACGCACCGCTGCATGCAGCCGGAGCTGTCCGAGTTCGAGCTCGTGGTGTCCGGTGAGAGCGGCTGCAACGCCTTCGAGGCGCGCACCGGGCTGGGCACCCCCGTCTACGAGGAGCCCGCCCCCTCGCTGCACTGAAGACCGCGTGCGTGCCCCGGCGGGCCTCAGCGGCCCGGGGCCTCGCGCGTGAGCGGCACCACCGCGGCAGGCTTCGCCCCCGCGCCGTAGTAGATGCGCTCCAGGAGCCGCCGCTGGTGCACCAGCGGCGTGTCGAAGCGGTCCAGCCGCATGCCCTTGTGGCTGTACGGCGTGTCCGCCACGGTGGAGATGAAGCGCGCGTCGTCGCGCACCTCCCACCAGGTCAGCGCCATGGCCGCCCGCGCCGCCACGGGCAGCAGCGGGCGCAGCAGGGGCTCCTCGGTCCTCAGGAACGAGAAGACGTGCAGGCGCGTGGTGCGCGCCGTCTCCGGCACGAAGAAGATGTTGGCGCGGGTGATGAACGGGCGAGGACGGCCATCCGGAGACGCCCAGTGGATGGTGTACTGGCTGCGCACCGGGTCGAAGCGCGTCACCCAGTCGTTGTGGAAGAAGTCGCCGTCGCGCACGCCCAGCACCGCCATGATGGGCGCGGGCCGCTGCGGGGCGCGGTAGCGCACCTCGGTGCGGTCCTCCAGGTTGCGCGCCTCGAACTCCACCCGGCCCGCGTTCGGGTCGTCCCAGCCCAGCCGGGTGTGGACGTAGGGCGTGTGCTCGTCCTCGCTGAAGTTGTCGAGCGACACGTGCAGGGGCGCCGCGAAGTGCGTGGAGAACGCTCCCCCGAAGACGTAGCCCTCGTCACCCATGTCCGGCATGGCGGAGAGCGGCGTGTCGCGCTCGGCCAGCCAGAGGTAGCCGTAGCGCTCCACCACCTGGAAGCTGCGCGCGTCGCAGTGGCGCAGCTCCGGCTGGCTGGGGTTGCTGCCTCGCCCCTGCGCGTCGAAGCGCCAGCCGTGGTACGGGCACTGCAGCCGCCCATCCGCGCGAACCTTGCCCTTGGACAGGGGCGCGAAGCGGTGGGGACAGGCATCCGCGAGCGCCGCGGGCTGCCCCGAGCCGTCCCGGAACAGCGCGTAGGCGCGGCCCGCCAGCTCCACGCGAACGGGCTTGCTGCCCAGCGAGCGGGCGGGAAGCACCGGATGGAAGTGACGGATGACCTTGGGGGTAGGCTCCATGGAGGCCCAGTATAAGTCGGCGACTATCCTCGTTTGGAATGGCCTGCGCGTTACGCGGGATGAACGGGAGGGCCGGGCAGCCCCCTTCCCCCTGGGTTATGCTCCCCGCCCGTGGACACGCCCACCGCTCCTCGCCGCCGCCCCAGGGTGATCGCCGTGCTGCTCGTCATGGCCGCGCTCGTGGCCGCGGGAGGCGCGCTCCACGTCCAGGGCCTGATTCCCGCGCGGGTACCCTCCGCGTCGACGCCGTTCGACTACTACGGCTACGCGAAGGTGCTGAGGCACGTGCGCGCCAATGGCGACGTGGACTTCGCCTCCATGGGGCGCGAGCGCAAGGTGCTGGACGGCTTCGTCGACTCGCTGGCGTCTTTCTCCCCCCACAACCGGCCGGACGTCTTCCCCACGCCGGAGGACGCGCTGGCCTACTGGCTCAACGCCTACAACGCGCTGGTGCTCCAGCAGGTGGTGGATGGCTATCCGTATCTCGAGTCGGTGCGGCAGCCGTGGCTGGGGCGCTTCTTCTGGGGCCGCTCCTGGCCGGTGGGCGGCGAGCGGCTGACGCTGTGGGCGCTGGAGCACCGCGTGCTGCGCCGGGAGTTCGCCGACCCGCGCATCCACCTGGCGCTCTTCCAGGCCGCGCGCGGCGGTCCGCGGCTGGACGGCTCGCACTTCCAACCCGAGTTCCTCGACTCACAGCTCAACGAGGCCGGCCGCCGCTTCGTGGGGGACCGGCGCAACGTGCGGCTGGAGCGGGACACCGTCTACCTGGCCTCGCTCTTCGACGAATACCGCGAGGACTTCCTCGCCGCGCTGCCCGAGGGCCGCCGCGGCAACGTGCTCCAATTCGTCTGGGCCTTCCTGCCCGACACCTGCGAGGAGCGCCCGGGCTGTGACACCCGGAGCGACCTGGACCGCGCCTGCGGCCCCCGGCTGGACCAGTGCCGCATCGCCTTCATGGAGCGTGACTGGACGCTGCCGGACGCCGCAGCCCGGCCCGCGCGCCCCTGACGGCCCCTCACGCCGGCACACGCTCACGCAGCCCCGCGGCGCCCCGCCCGGACGAAGCGCCGGTGTCCTCCTTGCGCTGGCGCAGCCACTTCTCCAGGCCCACCACCGGCAGCACCACCGCGCCCACGAGGATGGACAGGCCCACGTCCTTCAGCCCCAGGGGCGCGGTGCCGAACACGCGCTGCATGAAGGGCAGATACATGAAGGCCACCTGGAGCAGCACCAGCGTGCCCATGCCCACGAACACCGTGCGGTTGCTGAAGAGGCCCACCTTGCGCACCGAGCCCATGAGGCTGCGGCACATGAACAGGTAGAACATCTGGAAGCTGATGACGGTATTCACCGCCATCGTCTGGGCCTCGGCCAGCGCGTGCTCGTGGCCGACGCGGGGCAAGTCCCGGCGGAACTCCCATAGGAAGAGGCCCATGGCGCCCGCGGCCATCAGCAGCGCCACCAGCCCGGTGCGCATCACCACGAAGCGGCTGAGCACCGGAGCCGAAGGGTCCCTGGGGAGCCGCCGCATGACGTCCGGCTCCCGGGCCTCGAAGGCCAGTGGCAGCGCCAGTGACACCGTGGCCACCAGGTTGATCCAGAGCAACTGCGTGGGCAGCATGGCCATCAGCGGCACCAGCCGTCCGTCCACCTCCTGGATGGGGAAGAGGGACACGCCGAACAACAGGATGAGCGCCAACCCCAGGTTGGTGGGCAGCACGAAGGCCAGCGACTTGATGAGGTTGTCGTAGACGCGCCGCCCCTCCTCCACCGCCGCGACGATGGAGGCGAAGTTGTCATCCGTCAGCACGATGTCCGCCGCGTCCTTCGCCACCGCCGTGCCGGTGATGCCCATGGCCACGCCGATGTTGGCCTGCTTGAGCGCGGGCGCGTCATTGACGCCGTCCCCCGTCATGGCCACCACGTGCTGCCGCCGCTGGAGCGCGCGCACCAGCCGCAGCTTGTGCTCGGGTGCCACGCGCGCGAAGACGTTGGAGCGACGGGCCACCTCCTCCAGCGCCGCGTCATCCGTGGCGGCCAGCCGCGCGCCGGTGACGCCCTCCTCCTCCGGCTTCAGCAGCCCCAGCTGGGCGCCAATGGCCGCCGCCGTCGAAGGGTGGTCGCCGGTAATCATCTTCACCGTGATTCCCGCCTCGTGACAGGCGCGCACCGCGGCCATGGCCTCCTCGCGAGGCGGGTCAATCATCCCCTCCAGGCCCAGCAGCCGCAGGCCGCCCTCGACGTCCTCCATGCGCAACGCGGTGTGGGAGACGGACACCTCCCGGTACGCCACCGCGAGCACCCGCATGCCCTGCCGCGCCATGCCGTCCACCTCCGCCAGCACCGTGGCGGACGAGATGCCGCCCTCCAGGATGCAGCGGCGCAGCACGACCTCCGGCGCCCCCTTGAGCAGGATGCGGCGGCCGCCCCTCCCGTCCTCGTGCAGGGTGGCCATGAACTGGTTCTCCGACTCGAAGGGGATGGCGTCCACGCGCCGGTGAGCCTGCCGGGCGTCGTCCACGCGCAGGCCCGCCTTCTCCGCCGCCACGAGCAGCGCGGCCTCGGTGGGGTCGCCCGTCATGTCCCACTGTCCGTCGCGGTGCTGGAGCGCGGCGTCGTTGCACAGCGCGCCCGCCCGCAGCAGCTCGCACACGTCCGGCGGCGGCACCTCCACGTGCTGGCCGTCCCGCGTCAGCGCTCCCCTGGGGGAGTAGCCCACGCCGCTGAGCGCGTAGCGTCCCGCGGGCGTCCACAA
Source organism: Pseudomyxococcus flavus (assembly GCF_050038885.1). Taxonomy (NCBI): domain Bacteria; kingdom Pseudomonadati; phylum Myxococcota; class Myxococcia; order Myxococcales; family Myxococcaceae; genus Pseudomyxococcus; species Pseudomyxococcus flavus. The sequence continues at coordinate 2,182,940 of NZ_CP143624.1, forward strand.
CGCCTGCACCGTCATCTCATTGCGGGTGAGCGTGCCCGTCTTGTCCGTGCAGATGACGGTGGTGCTGCCCAGCGTCTCCACCGCAGGCAGCTTGCGGATGACGGCGCGCCGCGCGGCCATGCGCTGCACACCGATGGCCAGGGCGATGGTGACGATGGCCGGCAGGCCCTCCGGAATCGCGGCCACCGCCAGGGTGATGGCCACGATGATGGCCTCGCTCACCGCGTAGCCCCGCACCAGGCCCACCCCCAGCAGCGCGGCGGAAATCACCAGGATGCCCACGGTGATGTACTTGCCGATGACAGCCAGCGCCTTCGTGAGCGGCGTCTGGAGGTCGGCGGCCTCGCGGAGCAGCGTGGAGATGCGGCCCAGCTCGGTGGCCTGCCCCGTGGCCACCACCACCGCGGTGGCGGAGCCGGACGTCACCAGCGTTCCGCCGAAGAGCAGGCTGGCGCGGTCGCCCAGCTCGGCGTCCTCCGGCACCGGCGCCACCGCCTTCTGCGCCGGCACGGACTCACCGGTGAGCGCGGCCTCCTCCACCGTGAGGTTGCGCGCGGTGAGCAGCCGCATGTCCGCGGGCACCTTGTCGCCCGGCGCCAGCTCCATGACGTCGCCAGGGACGCCCTGCGCCGCGGGCATACGCAGCTTGCGGCCGGCGCGAATCACCGTGGCGTTCTCCGGCACCATGCGGCTGAGCGACTCGATGGCCTTCCCCGCGCGGTACTCCTGCACGAAGCCGATGAGGGTGTTGAGCACCACCACCGCCGCCACCACCAGCCCGTCCGTCACCTTCCCCATGATGACGGCCAGCACCGCGGACGCGATGAGCACCCAGATGAAGGGGCTGTTCACCTGCCGCCACAGCAGCTTCAGCGGGCCGTCCCCCTTCGCGCGCTCCAGCACGTTGGGCCCGTGCCGCGACAGGCGCGCTCGCGCCTCCTCGTCCGTCAGCCCTTCCGACGTGCTGCCGAGCTCCATCAGCACCCGGTCCGGAGGCAGGGCATGCCACGGCCGGGATGAGTCGGCAGGCGGCCTGACAGGCGCTGGTGCATCCGGCTGCGGTGGCGGAGAGGGCTGGTCTTTCATCCGGTGGCTCCTTCCTCCGCAATCTGGCCACGGTCCCGCGCATCTCCACCTGGGCGGAGCGCGGGTGGACAGCGCATTGCCTTCCAGGGCCATTGTTCCGGCACGACAGGGAACCCCAGGCGCCCGCGAGGACATGGGCGTGATGACGCCGGCGTGTTTTCTCGCACCCGGAGGACGCCTGCCATTGGCACCGCGAGTGCAATCAATTTGCAACGGACAATGGGTCCGGGAGGCGCAAGTGATTGTGAAGCAGTGGAGAATGGGCTGGGGCCTGCTCCCCATCCTCGGGTGCGCGGTGGGCTGTGGTGGCGCGGTGACAGAAGGGATGCTGGAGGAGCCCCAGGCCGCATCGGCAGAGGTGGAGGCAGCGGCGCTGCCGCCGGGCTGCGAGGACCTGGGTATCGAGTACGACAGCAGGGGACGCAACGCAGGTGACACGTATGTCGTGCAGGACGCGCCCGACACGCCCCACAACACCTCCCAGGTGCTCATCTCCGATGGCAACCCCAGACAAGAAGCCTATCTGCGCTTCCGGGTCGAGGCCTCCTCCGCCGCCGTCGTCCAGGCGACGCTGAGACTCTACGCCCAGGATGGCTCGAGAGACGGCCCCGCCGTGTACGCCACCCGCGCGGACTGGGACCCCTACACCCTCACGTGGAACAACCGCCCCGCGACCACCGGGGCGCCGCTGGCGAACGTGGGGGCCATCGCCTCCGGCACCTTCGTGGAGTACGACGTCACCGCTCACGTGACGGGCAGCGGACTGTACAGCTTCGCCCTGATACCGGAGGTGGGGGACGGCACGGACTTCGCTTCCACCCGGACGCTCTCCTATGGCCGTGGCCCCGAGCTGCGGCTGCGGCTCCGGGAGACACGGCCGCGGTGCCAGCACTGGGGAACGGGCGGCGCCGTCAACGCCGCCTACCGGGAGAGCGCTCTCCCCCGCGCCCTGGCCACGGACAGCAGCGGCGGCTTCGCCACGCTGAGCAGCTACGAGAACCCCAACATCCCCTCCATGGAGGGGATGCGGCTGACGCGCTACGCCGCGAGCGGCATCCCGATGTGGACGGCGGATTACTCGCAGGGCAACGCCTCGCTGAGGCTCGGGGGCCTCGTGCTCACCCCGCTGGGCAACCACCTGATGTACGGGGACTTCCACGGGACGCTGGACTTCGGGGCCGGGCCCGTGCCCGGAACGGGCCCCGGCGCCAACGGCCTCTTCATCGCCAAGTTCTCTCCCAACGGAGGGTTCGTCTGGGCCAGGGCCTTCCGTGCGTTCATGGACGTGCAAGGCACTCCGATGTCAGCGGCGCTCTGGGCCAATGACATCGCCACCGATGCCAATGGCAGCCTCATCGTCACGGGGATGTTCCGGGGCCGCACGGACCTGGGAGGCGGTCCACTGGACGCGGGCCCATCCAGTCATGCCCTGGATGGCCGCATGGGGATGTTCCTCGCGAAGTTCTCCTGGGAAGGAACGCACCTGTGGTCCCACGCGTTTTCGGGTGACAGCGATGGCGATACGCAGGGCCTCACCGTCGCGACCGACAGCCTGGGCCACGTCCTGGTGGGTGGCACCACGAGCGGCACCAACGCCCTGGGCACTGCCGCCCCCCAGACACCCTTCGCCGCCCGGTTCTCGCCCGCGGGCATGCTCCAGTGGGTGCGCCGCCTCGACGGAGCCTATGGGGGCGTGCGGGGCGTCACGGCGATGCCGGGTGATGCCGTGGCCTTCAGCGGCCAGTTCAGCGGCACGTTCACCTTCGCGGGGACGCCGCTGACGAGCATGACCGAGCGGCAGGACATGGTGCTGGGGGTGCTGGAGCCCACGGGGACGGACCGCTGGGCACGCCGGTACGGTGGCGGCGAAGGTGAATACAACCGCGGCCTCGTCTCGGACGCGCAGGGCAACCTGCTGACCATGGGCATCTTCAACTACGAGACGAACCTGGGCGGCGGTGCCTTGAACCCCTATGGCGCCAGCGAGGTGAATGCCTTCGTGGCCAGCTACGGGCCCGATGGCACCCACCGCTGGTCCCGAGGCATCGGAGAGGGGCTGGTCCCGACACTGCTGGGTATGACGCCCTCCGGCGAGGTGCTCTTCGGGGGCTACCTCGAGAGCCAGGAGGTCATCCGCGTGGACCAGACGATGTACACCGAAGATGACGGACCGGGCCTCATCCTGAAGCTGTCGCCCTGAGCATGGCCGCCCCTCCGGGGCTTGGCGGCCTCACGCCCCGGTGAAGGGTTGAACCCACCGGCGCTCCCCATGCGAGCGCCGCGCCGCGTCCAGCACCTGCTGGTTGCGCCAGCCGTCCTCCAGCGTGGCCGCGCCCTCCACGGTGGTGCGGCCTTCGCGCAGGGCCTGGGTGAACGCGCGGGCCAGCAGCAGGAAGCCCCGCGCCCATTCATTGTCCGGCAGTCCGCGCGGAAGCTGCGGCTCCGTCGGCAGCTCCACCCGCTCCCAGGCGCGGGCCCCCACGGTGGAGCGCCACAGCTCACCGCCCTCCACGCGCAGCCCTCCGCGCGCGCAAGACACCTCGATGCCGTGCACGGGCTTGCCGGGAGACACCATCGACAACTCGATGGCGGCGGTCGCCGCGCCGAAGCGGAGCAGCAGCCGCGCCTCGTCATCGCTCGTCACCGGCCGTGGCCGCCCCGTGAGCGCATCCGGCCGATGGGCGGTGTGCGTGGTCAGCTCGCCCAGCACCTCGTCGGGCTCGGCGCCCAGCACGAAGCGCAGGGTGTCCACCGCGTGCGAGCCGATGGCGCCCAGAAGGCCTCCGCCCTGGGACGCGTCCGACCACCAGTCCCACGGCCGCTCCGGCGAGGCGCGGTTGTCGTTGCGGTAGTAGACGTGCGCGCTGCGCACCGCGCCCAGCTCGCCGGAGCGCACCAGGGCCCGCAGCCGCTGCCGCGCGGGCAGGAAGCGCAGCTCGTGGTCCAGCAGCGCCAGGACGCGCCGCTCGCGAGCCGCGTGCCACATGGCCCGGGCCTCCTCCGCATCCAACGCGGTGGGCTTCTCGCACAGCACCGCCTTGCCGGCCTCCAGCGCCGCCAGGGTGATGGGCCGGTGCAGCGCGGGCGGCGTGGAGACGCACACCCACTCCACGTCGGGCCGTGACACCACCTCGCGCCAGTCTGTCGTCACGTGGGGCACGCCGAGCTGCCGGCCCGCGGCCTCCGCTGTCTCCCGCCGCGCGCTGGCCAGGCTCACCACCTCCACGCCGGGCAACGTGCGCAGCACGGGCACCTGCGTGGTGCGCGCGAAGCCCGCGCCAATGACGCCCATCCGAATCGTGCGTGCCGTGGCCATCTCAGCCTCCATGGAATGAAGCGATGACTCGACGCGCAGGCTGCGTCCAAGGCGCTCCCCTGCCAATGACCTCGGGCCCCAAGCCTTCAAGAGCTTGCAGGAGTCACAGGCTGGCCGCCGCTCCCTGATGAATTCCTGAAACGCGCATTGGACCGTGAGCACAGGCCCCTGCCAGTCGCGACAGCCGCCGAGGCACGGATGTGGCCCCAGGACGCCCTCCTCCGGGTGGCAACGCCTCGTTCCGCTCCAACACCATGCGCCCACCGGCTGCGCGCCCACGACTGAACACCCGCCTGTCCCGCGGGGCAGCCGGATTGACGGCACACGGAGCCCGGCCGCACCGTGGACCGGCTCAGCCGTCGGCGTTTCCCCCATCCCAGGAGCGTGCGCCATGCCCTCTGCCTCCCCTGTCCGCGGCATCGACCATGTCGGCATCACCGTGCCCGACCTCGAAGCGGCAACGGCCTTCTTCGTCGAGGCGCTCGGCGCGCAGGTGCTCTACGACTCGCTCGCCAAGGGAGACCCGCCGCAGGAAGGCGAAGACCTGGAGCGCCGCCTGCGCTTCCTCCGAGGCTCCAGCATCCACGCGATGCGGCTGCTCCGCCTCGGCAATGGCCCCAGCCTGGAGCTGTTCGAGTACGCGGCCCCCGAGCAGCGCCCGCCCGCGCGCCCCAATGACCTGGGCCTGCAGCACATCGCCGTCTACGTGGAGGACATGGACGCGGCGCTCGCGCGCTTCCAGGCGGCCGGGGGCGAGGTCTTCTCCCGCCCACACGCGCTGCCAGCACCGGAGGAGGGCCCCGGCAATGCCTTCTGCTACGCCCGGGCCCCCTGGGGCACCGTCATCGAGCTCATCAGCTACCCGTCACCCCAGCCCTACGAGCAGCAGACCGCGCTGCGGCGATGGAGACCGCCGCCGGAGCGCGGCTGACGACGCGTCACAGCGACTCGCGGACCGCCTTCAGCGCGGCGTCGTAGTCCGGCTCGTGCGTCATCTCCGGGACGATTTCCCGGAACACGACCTTGCCCTCACGGTCCAGCACGAAGGTGCTGCGCGCCAGCAGGCCCAGCTCCTTCATGAACACGCCGTACTTCTCACCGAACTCGCGGTCCTTGTAGTCCGACACCACGGTGACGTTCTGGATGCCCTCGGCGCCCACGAAGCGCCCCAGCGCGAAGGGCAAATCCAACGTGACGAACCACACCTTCACGTCCGGGCCCAGCGCGGTGGCTTCCTTGTTGAAGGCCCGAAGCTGCGCCGCGCACACGCGCGTGTCGATGCTGGGCGCCACGCTCAGCACCACCACGCTGCCCTTCGTGTCCGACAGCTTCAGCGTGTCGTTGAGCCCCTTGTAGGCGGTGAAGTCCGGGGCGGCGTCGCCCACCTTCACCTCGTTCCCCACCAGCGTCAGCGGCTGTCCCTTGAACGTGACGATGCCCTTGTGCTCGGCCATGGAGTGTTTCTCCTCTACGGGTTGGGACGCGGCCTACTTCACCAGCAGCGCCGCGCCAATCAGACCGCTGTCGTCTCCCAGCTCCGCGTCGGCGATGAGCAGGCCCTCGCGCGACGTCATGGAGGACCATTCGCGCACGCCCTCCTCCACGCGGCGCCGCAGGCCCGGGCAGTGCGTGAGCACCCCGCCCCCCAGCACCAGCCGCGCCGGGTTGAGCATCGTCACCATGTTGGCCACCGACAGCGCCAGGAAGCGCGCCGCGCGCTCGTAGACCTCGGCCGCCGCCACGTCACCGGCCTCCGCGGCCTTCTCCAGCGTCACCGGGGTGATGCGCGACGGGTCACCGCCCGTCAGGCGCTGCACCTCCGGCGCGTTGCCGCTGGCGAGCAGCTCGCGCGTCTGCGCGATGAGGTTGTGGCCGCCGACGTAGGCCTCCAGGCACCCCAGCTCGCCGCAGCCGCAGCGGCGCCCGCCGGGGACCATCTTGATGTGGCCCAGCTCTCCCGCCACGCCGCCGCCACCGTCCACGAGCCTGCCGCTCGCGACGATGGCGCTCCCCACGCCCGAGCCCACGAACACCACCAGCATGTCCTGGGCGCCGCGGCCCGCGCCCGCGTGCAGCTCACCCCACGCCGCCGCGGCCAGGTCGTTCACCACGCGCACCGGCTGGCCCAGCCGGTCCGTGAGCAGGGCTCCCAGCGGCACGTTGCGCCAGCCGAGGTTGGGGGCGACGGACAGCACGCCCGAGTCCTTGTGAATCTGCCCGGCGGCCGCGACGCCGCACGCCGCCAGGGGCACGCCCGCGGCCTTCACGGCGTCCGCGGCGGCCTGGGCGATGGTCTCCACGACTCCCGCGGGGCTGCGCTCGACCAGGGCCACCTTCGCGGCGGCAATCAGCTTGCCCACCCCGTCCACCACGGCGGCGCGGGCAAAGGTCCCACCCAGGTCGATTCCGAGCGTTGGCATGGCGCGTCCTCTCTCAGGCCTTCAGCTTGGAAACCAACGCGGCCGCCAGCGCTTCCACGTCCTTCTGGCGCGCCGCGTCCTTGAGCTTCCCGTCCGGCGTGAAGGCGTCCCCCACCCGGGCCATGTGCACCTGCGTGGGCAGCACGTGCGCCCCCACGGAGGCCATCACCTGCCGCAGGTGCGGCTGCATGCGCGCGGTGCCGAAGACACCGGGCGTGGCGCCCATCATCGCCACCCACTTCTCCTGGAAGAGCTTCCCGGGCGGGCGGGACACCCAGTCGATGGCGTTCTTCAGGCCACCGGGGATGGACGAGTTGTACTCCGGGCTGGCGATGAGCAGGCCCTGGGCCTTGCCCAGGCGCTCACGCAGCTCCTCCACCGGCGCCGGCAGGGCCTTGGCCTCCACGTCACCATCGTAGATGGGCAACTCCAGCGTCTTCAGGTCCACCACGTCCACCTCCGCACCCAGCGCGCGGGCGTGGGCGACGGCGATGTCCAGGAGCTTGCGGTTGAAGCTCCCGCTCCGGAGGCTGCCACTGATGGCGAGAATCCGCGGCGTCGTCATGTCAGCCCCCGACCTCGACCTTGACCTTCTCCACCGTGCCCTCGATGAGGGCCTGAATCTCCTTGAGGCGCTCGGGGGTGTTCGCCTCGAAACGCAGGACGAGGATGGGCTGCGTGTTGGAGGCGCGGATGAGGCCCCAGCCATCCGGGAACGTCACGCGCACGCCGTCCACGTCGATGATGTCATGGCCCGCCTCGCGCAGCGTCTCGGTGGCCCGCTTCACCATCTCGAACTTCTTCTCCTCCTTCGTGTCGAAGCGCAGCTCCGGGCTGGCGTACGTCTTGGGCACGTCGGACAGGAGCTGCGACATGGGCGCCTGCTCGTGCGTGAGAATCTCCAGCAGGCGCGCGGTGGAGTAGATGGCGTCGTCGAAGCCGAAGTAGCGGTTCTTGAAGAAGATGTGGCCGCTCATCTCCCCGGCCAGCTCCGCCTGCGTCTCCTTCATCTTCGACTTGATGAGCGAGTGCCCGGCCTTCCACATGACGGGCTTGCCGCCGCGCTTCGCGATGTCGTCGTACAGCGTGTAGCTGCACTTCACCTCCCCGACGATGGCCGCTCCCGGGCTCTCCTTCAGCACGTAGCGGCTGAAGAGGACCATCAGCTGGTCACCCCAGAGGATGTTGCCCTGGTCGTCGATGACGCCGATGCGGTCGCTGTCGCCGTCGTAGGCGATGCCCACCTCGGCCTTCTCGCGCTTCACCGCCGCGATGAGGTCCTCGAGGTTCTCCACCACCGTCGGGTCCGGGTGGTGGTTGGGGAACGTCGCGTCCATCTCGCAGAACAGGGGCACCACGTCGAAGCCCATGCTCTGGAACAGCGGCACCGCGATGGCGCCGCCCGTGCCGTTGCCGGCGTCGATGACGATGCGCATGCCCTTGCGGCCCACCTTCACCGTCTGCCGGACGAAGTGGTTGTAGGGCGTGATGATGTCGTAGGGCGTCACCGTGCCCGGCTTGTTCCCCACCTCGAAGTCCCTGGCCTCGATGAGCTTGCGCAGGGCCTGGATTTCGTGGCTGTGGAAGGTCGTCTTCCCCGCGCCAATCTTGAAGCCGTTGTACTCGGGCGGGTTGTGGCTGCCGGTAATCATCGCCAGGCCGTCCACCGGCAGGGTGTTGGCGGCGAAGTACGTCAGCGGCGTGGGGACCACGCCCACGTCGAACACGTTGAGGCCCGTGGAGGTGAGGCCCGCGCAGAGCGCGTCCCGGAAGCGGGTGGAGGACTCGCGGCAGTCGCGGCCCACCACGATGGAGCGCCCGCCCTGGCGCCGGACGATGGTGCCCAGGCCCTTGCCCAGCAACTCCACCACGTCGGTGGTGAGGTCCTTATCGACCAGGCCTCGGATGTCGTATTCGCGGAAGATGTGCGCGTTCATGAAGGTGTCCCCGCCCCCGTGAAGCCGGAGGGCATGGCAGAGGGCGGCGGACTCTACACGAGCGCGGGCCAGGGGGGCACCCGGCCACAGGGTGCTCCCGGCCTGTTGGAGGGCCAAGGGGCCTGGAGGTGCCCGGCCTCGCTACGAGAGCGGGGACGGGTCGGCCCGAGGGCTCGAGTGCAGCACAGGGGGCATGGAGGGGACCAGCCCCTGCGTCCGCTGGCGCAGCTCCTGGTAGTGCCGCAGCCAGGCGACGTTGAGCGGGTCCAGGGCGAGCGCGTCGGCGTAGCGGGAGAGCGCCGCCCGCAGGGCCCGCTGCACCTCCAGCGCGTGGCCCTGGGTGAAGAGCGCCCGTGCCCGGGCCTCCGAGCCGGGACGCGCCGACAGGAAGGCGTGGCGCAGGGGCTCCACCTCCTCGTCCGGCAGCCCCGCCGCCACGCAGCGGGCCAGGCCGGAGAGGTTGCCCCGCACGGCATCGAAGCCCGCACGGCTGAGCGGCTCGCCCAGGGTGCACCGCGCGGACTCCACGCGACCCCGCAAGGACTCCAGGGCCCGGCGCTGCGAGGACGGCAGTGCGCGCGCCCGGAAGCCCTCCAGTCGGCGCAGGGCGGCGCTGGCGCGGCGGCGAATCTCCTCGAAGTCGGCGTCCGGCCGCGCGCCCAGCAAGGCATAGGGGTCCTGGGCGGACTCGGCGGCCCGGGCGAGCAGCCGCGCCAGCTCTCCATCCGGCCGCGGCTCGGGCCTCTGCGCCTGGGTGCTCTCCTCCAGCATCCACGCCACCCACTGGCGCAGCGCCGCCTCGGGCTCGGCGAAGTGGATGAACGCCCCCGCGGCCACACCCCACGTCCGCGCCTCATCGCCCGTGACGTGGCGGACCACGTCGCCCTCGCACGTCACGGTGCGTCCTTCATAGGACAGCTCCACGCCCAGGCGCGCGGCCAGCGGTGGCAGCGTGCCCTCCCAGGCGGCGAAGAAGCCGTCCACCGAGACATCACTGGCCGCCACGGGCACCCAGCCACCGTCGACCCGCAGCCGGACCTCCAGCCCCGCGGGCGCGGCGACGCGGGGCGCGGGCGCCTCCAGCACCGGCTCCGCGTGGGCCACCGCGCGCAACGCCTGGTGCAGCGGCGTGGCGCCGTCCGCCGGAATGGACTGGCCGAAGATGGTGACGTTGCCCTCCGGCACCCGCATCTCCGGCAGCAACAGGATGGGCTGCTGATGCGTGGGCGCTTCGTCCTCGTCCAGCACGATGTCGATGTCCACCAGCAGCTCCACGTCGTCCACCAGGGCCGATGCGCGCTCGGCCGCCCGGGTCCGCGGGTCCATGCAGTGCACCAGCGCTTCGCGGAACGTGCGGGCATCCGGGAAGCGCTCGCCGGGACGCGAAGCCAGGGCCCGCAGCAGCACCGTGGACAGCACCGGGGGCACGCAAGGGTTGAGCACGTGGGGCTCGGGCGGTGCCAGCTCCCCCGCCCGGCCAATGCCGAAAGGCAGCCGTCCCGTGAGCAGCAGGTAGCCCACCACGCCCAGCGCGTACACGTCCGCGCGGCCGTCCACCGTCTCACCAGACCACTGCTCGGGGGCGATGAAGGCCGGAGAGCCCACCACCATGCCGCGGGCGCGCTCCTCGGGAGACAGGCTCGCGCTGAGGATGGCGCTGGCGCCGAAGTCGAGCACCTTCACCCGCCGCGCCCCCTGCGCGTCCCGGGTGAGGACGAGGTTGTCCGCGGACAAATCCCAGTGCATCAACCCCCGCGCGTGCGCGGCCTCGACGGCCTCCAGCGCCTGGGTCAGCAGCTCCACCGCCTCCACCGGCGCCAGCGGCATGGGCAGGCGCGAGAAGGACTCGCCGTCGGCGTACTCCATCAACAGGCAGGGCAGGCCGCCGGGCCCCGGCCGTGCGTCCAGGACGCGCGCCACGTGCGGGTGCGCCAGCTCGCGCAGCGCCAGCGCCTCCGAATAGAAGCGCTGCCGCACATCGGGCCGCGCGGCCAGGTGCGGGTGCAGCACCTTCACCGCGAAGCGGTGGCCCGTGGGCGGGTACTCGGCGAGGTACACCGTGCCCAGCGCCCCCGCGCCCAGCCAGCGGCGGAAGACGAGCGGCCCGTGCCGGTGGCCCTCCAGACAGCTCGCCGACACCGCGGCACCGCTGGCAGTGGCCGGGCAAGGCGCCCCGACCGGATGGTCCACGTCACACTGCGTGCACGCCATACCCCACCACCCTTTGTCGCCCCGAAGCGGGGCAGGCGGTGGGGCCCTTGCAACCTGCGTGCAGAGGACCCTTGTCCAGTCGCGGACAGAGCAAGCCCCCAGGCGACCGAGCGCCCCCGCGAATCAGGGGCTGGCGGCCGGTAATTCTTCCAGGGCCGGAGTCGGGCGTTTCTCCAGCGCACCCGGCCCCACCTGGGCGCCTACAGGTACTTCGTCAGCTTGCGAGCCTTGAGCGCCTCCACCACCTTGCGCACGTCCTGGCTCTTGTCCTTGGGCACCACGAGCACCGCGTCGCCGGAGTCCACCACCACCATGTCGGTGAGGCCCACCACGGACAGCGGGCGCTTGTCGGCCAGCACCACGCAGTTGTGGCAGTCCACCACCACGGCCTGGTTGCCGGACACCACGTTGCCGTTGGCGTCGGCGGGGCGCACCTCGGGAATCGCCGCGAACGAGCCCACGTCGGACCAGCCGAAGTCCCCGGGCAGCACCGCGATGTTGGAGGCCTTCTCCATGACGCCGTAGTCGATGGAGATGGAGGGCAGCTTGGGGAACACCTTCTTCAGCACCCCGCCGAAGGTCCGCTTGCCCACGGCCTTGCGCAGGGCATCCAGGCCCTTCTGCATCTCCGGCATGTGCTTCGCGAACGCCTCCAGGATGACGTCCGCGCGGAAGACGAAGATGCCGCCGTTCCACAGATAGTCCCCGGACGACACGTAGCCGCGCGCCGTCTCCAGGTCCGGCTTCTCCTTGAAGGCCTGCACCTTGCGGCCGCCGCCCTCCAGCGCCTCGCCCAGCTGGATGTAGCCGTAGCCCGTCTCCGGGCGCGAGGGCTTGATGCCCAGCGTGACGATGTGCCCCGACTCCGCCAGGTCCGCCGCGTCCGCGAGGGTGCGCTTGAAGCCGGGCACGTCCGCCACGTGGTGGTCGGAAGGCAGCACCACCATGACACCCTTCGGATTGCGCGCGGCCACCTGCACCGCCGCCAGGGCGATGGCGGGCGCGGTGTTGCGGGCGACCGGCTCCACCAGCAGGTTCGCCTTGGGCAGCCCCTTCACCAGCTTCGCCGCGGTCCTGGCGTGCTGCGGGCCACAGACGATGAAGGTGTCCTTCACCGAGGCGAGCCCCTTGAGGCGCGAGGCCGTGTCGGTGATGAGCGGCTGCTTGGACGCCAGCGGCAGGAACTGCTTGGGCCGCGCCTGACGGGACAGCGGCCAGAAGCGGGTGCCGGAACCACCGGCCATGATGACGGGGTAAAGGGCCATTGCGGGTGTTGCACTCCTGAAGGCCCCGGACCGAGCCGGCGGCCGTGGCGGCGCACCATACCGTTTCGGCCTCGCCGGGAAAGGGGGACTCGCCCGCCCGCCCACCAGACGACAGGGCCAGGAAGGGCGGTGAGAGTTTTGACCCGCCACCAAAAAGCCAGTCTCATGCCGCGCTGTTGGACTTCCTCAAGGCCAGATCCACCGGGCTGACGCTCATCCTCACCGTCGCGCTGGCGTTGGGGCTCTCGCTTGCCCCGGTCCCCCAAGCCCTGCGCCCGCTCCCGAGCCTCCAAGGAGGCCCCCTAGGCGAGAAGCTGGTGGCGCTCGTCCTGCCCACGTCGGTGTCGGGAGGCCGCGCCGCGCGTCCGCCCGGCGAGGTGATGACGGCGGGTGCGGGCGCGGCCACACGCCCGCCGGAAGAGACGGAGGAGGTGGAGGACGAAGCCGACGCCGGAGCGCTGCTGGCGGAGCCCCTGCCCGCCGTCCCCACGACGCCGGGCATCGGCCTGGAGGAGCTGAGTGCCCCCACCCTGGCCCGCGCGAAGGACCTGGAGGCCCTGCGCGAGCGCATGGGCGCCCAGCACGTGGACCTCGAGCTGAACTGCCGCAAGGCGGGGCCGGACGGCGGCTGCCTGGAGGATGGGCTCGCCCCCTTCACCCGGGCGCTGGCCGAGCTGCGCGCGGACGCCCGGCGCACGCCGGTGCGCGTGGTGCACCTGGGCGACTCGCTGGTCGCCTCCGACCACATCACCGACCTGGTGCGGGACCGGCTCCAGGAGCGCTTCGGCACGGGCGGCAAGGGTTTCCTCTTCATCACCCGCCCCGCCAGCGCGGGCCGCTGGACGCGCTCCGGACGGGGCTCGGACGGCTGGGAAATCGAGCGGCTGGTGGACACCAGGTGGCCCCGCGACCGCGTGGGCTGGACGGGCGTGGCCTTCAGCACCGACAAGGCCTCCCAGAGCACGCGCTATGACGTGGAGGGCTCGCGCGTGGCGGAGCTCTTCTTCCTGGCGCAGCCCGCGAGCGGCTCGGTGCAGTTCTCCGTGGACGGCAAGCCACTCCAGCGCATCCACACGCGAGGCTTCTCCAAGAGCAAGTCGGAGGCGGCCTTCGCCCGCCTGACGCTGCCGCAGGGCGCGAAGACGCTGACGCTCACCACCGCCGGCAAGGTGGAGCTGCACGGCATGACGCTGGAGACGGGCACGCCGGGCGTCGTCTACGACACCGTGGGCCTGCTGGGCGGCATGGCGGAGGTGTACCTGCGCGCCCAGCCCGCCGCCTTCCGCGCGCAGCTCCGTCAGCGCAAACCATCCCTCGTCGTGCTGATGGTGGGCGGCAACGAGGCCTTCTTCTACTCGCGCAACCGCACCACGCTGGACGAGGTGCGCGCGCAGATAAAGGAGCTGATGGCCCGCGTCCGCTCCAACGTGCCCAACGCCGCGTGCCTGCTGATGTCCCCCATCGACGCGGGCGTGCGCACCATGAGCGGCGAGGTGGTGCCGCGCCGGGGCACCAGGGAGATTGGCGACATCTATCGTGAGGAGGCCCGCGCGGCCGGCTGCGCCTTCTGGGACGCCTACGCCGCCATGGGTGGCGAGGGCGCCGCGGCGCGCTGGTTCGAGGAAGGGCTGATGCTGGACGACCTCGTCCATCCGCGTGCCCGGGGCTCCGACCTGCTGGGCCACCTCTTCGACCTGTCCCTCCAGCGCGCGTTCGCGAAGAGCCGGGCGCCGCTGGTCGCCGTGGCGGACCCGACCGGCCTCCAGGACGCGGACACCGCGCTCGTCCGGACCTTCGACAAGCTGAAGCGCCGCGAGTCCGGCGAGGCCCTGCGCGTGGGCATCACGCAGCTGGGCGGCTCGCACACGGCCTCGCACTACTTCACGGACGCGGTGCGCGAGGTGCTGACCAAGCGCTTCGGCGACGCGGGCCGGGGCTTCATCGCCGCGGGCAAGCCGTCTGCGCGCCTGGAGCCCGCGGGCGTGACGCGAGCGCTGGAAGGCGCGTGGACCGTCGAGGACGCGAAGGATGCGCCCCCGGGTGGCCTGTGGGGCCTCACGGGCATCCGCGCCGTGGGCGGCCCCGGGGCGAAGCTGCGCATCCAGTTCTGCAAGGACTGCCCGGACGCGAAGGCGCCCTCGGGCCGGCTGGACCTGTACGCGCTGGACGTGCCGGACACGCGCGCGCCGGACATCACCGTGGACGGCGAGGCCATGCCGCCGGAGGCCCCGCCGCCAGAGCCGCTCACCGCGCCCACGGTGCGCATCCGCTCCTTCCCCGTCACCGGCCCCTCGCACACCGTGGAGGTGGCCGCGCCGCCGGACGGCAGCGTCACGGTGCTGGGCGCGTCACTGGAGTACGACACACCGGGCCTCGTGTACGACGCGCTGGGCCTGCCCGGCGCCACGTCCTTCACCCTGCGGGACATGGACGCGGCGGCGGTGGACGCGCAGCTCGTGTCGCGGCGGCCAGACCTGCTCGTGTTCTGGTACGGCACCAACGAGGCGGGCCGGGCGGACCTGGACGCCGTGGCCCTGCGCCGCGACTACACGGCGCTGCTGAGGCGGCTGCGCAAGGCCACCAACGCGGAGTGCCTGCTGCTGGGCCCGACGGACCGGCTGGAGCAGGACGCGAGCGGTCGGTGGAAGGAAGCGCCCGCGCTGGCGTCGGTGCTGAACACGCTGCCGCAGGTGGCGAAGGATGCGGGCTGCGCCTACTGGTCGCCTCGCGCGGCCATGGGCGGCGAGCGCTCCATGCTGCGCTGGCAGCGGGCACAGCCGGCGCTGGGCCATGCGGACGGCATCCACCTGACGCCGGAAGGCTACGCACGGCTGGCGGGCGCCTTCGCCCGGGAGCTGCTCACCGCGTACGAGGCCCACCGGAAGGTGGGCCCCACCTCGCGCGTGGAGGACAACTGACGTGATGTCGCACAGCGTCCAGTACCTCGTCTTCGTCATCGAGGTGTTCGTCCTGTACTGGGCGGTGCACCGGCACTACGCGGCCCGCATCGGCGTGCTGCTGGTGGCCAGCCTCGGCTTCTACGCGGTCTTCACGCCCTTCCCCGTCTTCATCTTCCTGGCGGGCGTCACGGTGGACCACCTGTGCGTGAAGGGCATGGCCCGCGCGCAGTCGCAGGGGAGGCGCAAGGCGCTCGTCACCGTGTCCGTCGTCTCCAACCTGGGCCTGCTCGCGGGCTTCAAGTACCTGGAGATGCTGCGGCAGACGGCGCTGTCCCTGCTGGCGCCGTGGGGCATCGAGGTCCGCTCCGAGCCCTTCAACCTGCTGATGCCGTTGGGCCTGTCCTTCTTCGTGTTCCAGGCCATCAGCTACACGGTGGACGTATACCGGGGGAAGGCGAGCGCGGAGCACTCGTTCATCGAGCACCTGCTGTACCTGATGTTCTTCCCGCGCGTGGTGAGCGGGCCCATCGTCCGGGCGTCGGAGCTGATGGCGCAGTTCCGCGAGACGCCGAGCCTCACGCCCGAGGCCGGCGGCCACGCGCTGTTCCGCATCGCGGTGGGCCTGGTGAAGAAGCTGGTCATCGCGGACGTGCTGGGCGCGGGGCTGGTGGACCCTGTCTTCGCCGCGCCGGAGAAGTACGCCTCGGCCGAGTGCATCGTCGCGGCGGTCGCCTACACCTTCGAGCTCTACTACGACTTCTCGGGGTACTCGGACATCGCCATTGGCGTGGCGGCGCTGTTCGGCTTCAAGTTCCCGGAGAACTTCAACCGGCCGTACCTGGCGAAGAACATCGGCGAGTTCTGGAACCGGTGGCACCTGAGCCTGTCCACGTGGCTGCGCGACTACCTGTACCGGCCGCTGGGTGGCAACCGCGTGTCGAAGCCGCGCGTGCTGTTCAACCTGATGACGGTGATGGTGCTGGGCGGCCTGTGGCACGGCGCGGACTGGCGCTTCGCCGTCTGGGGCGCGGTGCATGGCATCGCCCTGTGCGTGTCGCGCTGCTGGGAGTGGACGGTGGGCAAGCCCGAGTCCCCGGGCATTCCGCGCGTGGCGCTGGGGATGCTGACCACCTTCACCATCGTGGTGCTGACGCGCGTGGTGTTCCGGGCGCCGGACATGACGCACGCGGGTGAGTTCTACGAGCGGATGATGGCGGGCGTGCCGGGCATCGCCAACGTCAGCCCGCTGGTGTGGGGCATGCTGGCGGCGGCCGTGTTCTTCCATGCGGTGCCGATGAAGCTCTACACGGTGAGCTCGGACCTCTTCGTCCGCATGCCCGTGCCGGTGCGCGCCGTGGTGCTGGTCGTGCTCGGCCTGGGCATCCGCCACCTCTCCGCCGTGGAGACGCGGCCGTACGTGTACCTCCAGTTCTGAACGGGCGCTCGCACCGGGGGTGCCCGCCACGCTCGCGAATTTCGCCGGGATTTTCGCCGACGCGAGGCGCACCCGTGGCTTCAACCTCCTGAAATCACGGCCGATTTCAATGCGGGTCGCCTTCAGGAGCCGCCTTTTTCGGTGACGTGTCGATCCGCTCCGGGCCCATTCGTCGCGCTTTTTGAAAGGGGACGCAGGCGGTCATCTCGGCCGGCGCGCACGCCCCTCCTGAAAGGAAGCTGCGATGCGAGTCATGGTGATTGTGAAGGCGACGAAGGAGTCCGAGGCCGGTGTGATGCCCAGCGAGAAGCTGCTCGCGGAGATGGGCAAGTACAACGAGGAGCTGGTGAAGGCCGGCATCATGCTCGGGGGTGAAGGCCTCCACCCGAGCAAGCGCGCCAAGCGCGTGCTGTTCTCGGGCGGCAAGACGCGGGTCATCGACGGTCCGTTCGCGGAGACGAAGGAGGTCATCGCCGGCTATTGGATCTGGCAGGTGAAGTCGATGGAGGAGGCCGTGGAGTGGGCGCGCCGCTGCCCGGGCTCGCAGCCCGATGAGGAGTCGGAGCTGGAGATTCGCCCCATCTTCTCGCCCGAGGACTTCGGCGCCGAGTACACGCCGGAGCTGCAGGCCCAGGACGAGCGGCTGCGCGTCGAGATTGAGAAGAAGCAGCAGAAGTCGTGACGCGCAGCCGATGATTCGCGCGCGGGGTGGCGGCTCGCCCAACCAACAAGGCAGCCCGGCGCATCACATCGGCCAGGCTGCCCTGCGGCCACGTGCGACCAGCTCGGAGTGGCGGCTCCCCGCGTTCCATGGGCTGCGGCCGTACGGAACGACCGGCGCCGTCAGAGCCGAATGCTACTCCCTGACGTGTGCTCCTCCAGGTTCGGAGGGCACGTCAGGAGGGCGGCATGTCAGTGCGCTGCGCGGGAGCATTGCTCCTTGGAGTTCTCCTCATGGGCTGTGCAACGCCCCGCGTTGTGCGCCTGGATACAGGACAGGGCGAGCCCATCGTCTACGCCCCTCCGAAGAACGCGAAGCCGGTCGAGATTGACGACGACGCGTTCCGGAAGGTGATGACCCGGCTCGTGCTGGACATGCGCTTCGCCGTCCACGCCCCGGAAGCAGAACGCCCACGCGTCCGGCTCGCCTCGTGGGGCTCTGAGTCCCAGAAGGCCGAGCAAGGCTACGGCGCCTGGTGCTCCCGCCAGAACAGTCCTGGCGAGTGCCTCACGCTCCTGGAGGGTGGCTTCTCCTTTCTCGATGCCAAGGCCCGGCGACAGATGGCGCTCGCCTTCGCCTGGGATGGCGTGTGGGAGGGTGTACAAGACGCAGTGACGGAGGTCGTCAACCCGCTCGCGCTCAAGGCCATGCTGACGTCGGCGATGGCCGCGTACATGTTCCTCGTCGTCGCGCCGGAGCCCGTCACCAAGGTTGTCGCCGTCGCACTGACGACCTTCGTCCTCGCCTACATCGGCGTGGATGCCTTCATGAGCCTCGTGGAGGGCTGGCAGCGCTTGTCGGCTGATACCGAACGCGCGGTGTCGTTCCGGGAGTTGGAGGACGCGGGGCATCGCTTCGGCCGAGTCATGGGGGAGAACGGAGCGCGCGTCCTCATCCTGGCGCTGACGGCTGCGTTAAGCGGAGGGGCCGCGAGCATGGCCTCCAAGGGGCCAACGCTGCCCGGCTTCGCCAGCGCGGCCCTGGCCGCGGAGACGCAAGCGGGATTCCGGCTGTCCGCGGCGATGGCAGGGGGCGTGCGCTCCATCTCCGTAGCGGAGGGCGTCATGACCGTGGGCCTCGCGCCCCACGCGGTCGCAATGACGGCCCGCGGTCCAGGCGATACAGACGCGCCTCCATCCCTCGGTGACGGCTCCACAAAACTCCTTGAGAATCAACGCCCCCACTGGTTGGAAAGGGAGCAGAAGATCGCGCGGCTGGTAGGCGTTCGCCCCGTTCGAGTCACAGACCCCGACTTTCTACGGTATGTGAACAACGGTTCGATCAAGTGGGTGGTGACTGCGGAGGGGGAGTTGCTGATTGTCCCGCACACATGGCGCGCAACCGAGATTTCACACGCGGTCGCCAGCGGAGGACGCCCAGTACTTGCAGCGGGCGAAGCTGAAATCGCCGCCCATGGCACGCAACGCATGGGGATGGCGATAAATCCGTACAGTGGCCACTACCTCTTCGAGGCCCCTGCAGCTACGAGTGCCAGAGCGCTGGAAATCGGCAGGCGGGCCTTCTCTCAAGCCGGTATCGTGTTCCCATAGAGACCTGCCCAATGAAGCCGACTCGTGACCTTTTTGATGAGGCCCTGGAGTGGCCCCCCTCGAAAATGAATCCATGGCTCGACCGGCTCACCATTGGTGGGGCCGTCGAGGGCGAGCCCTTCAACTGGGATGTCTTCGCGTTCACCATCGCAGCAAGAGCGCGCGAAGAAAGAAGCCCTGAATGGGCTCACATTGCTCTTCGCATCTACGAGGCCCTCGTGAAGCGGCCTCCTATAGGTGCCGATGCCCACACATTCTTGATATCGGCAATGAGCCTCCGTGCATGGATGATCGCCGAGCTTGGCGAGCGCGAAGGCGACCCGGTCCTCGACTCGGAGCCCATTGTCGCGTGGGCCCGGAGTCTGACGACGTTCTCCCTGGAGGAAGCTTCCCAGTGGATGGCGCGGGAAGACCTCCGCGCCGTCCCCATCGAGAAGCTCCTCGCCATGCGCAGGCTCAAGCACGCGCTCAACACGCTGGCGCACGCCCTGCACAAAACGCAGGTGGAGCAGAAGCACCCCGAGCTCGTCCCCTGGCTCCAGTTCAGGGACCGCCTGCCGTGACGCGGCGGCGCCCTACCCCGCTCCGCCAGGCACCTGCGTCACGTGGTTCAGGAAGTCGCGCAGGATGCGCGCCGTGGCGCCCCAGATGACGTGCGTCCCGTACGTGTAGAAGTACAGGTCCCGCTCCGCTCCCAGGATTTCCTTCCGCTCCACGCGGAGGATGGACGGGTCCAGCAGGCCCTTGAGCGGCACCTCCAGGATGAAGGCCACCTCCTCCGCGCTCGGCCGGTACTTGCCATCGCCCGGAATCACGCCCACGAAGGGCCGCACCCGGTACTGTGAAATCGTGGGCACCTCGTCCAGCATGCCCAGCACCCGCACGCCGCGCCGGTCGATGCCCAGCTCCTCTTCCGTCTCGCGCAGCGCCGTGTGCAGCGGCGTCGCGTCCTCGGGCTCCCGGCCGCCACCGGGGAAGCTGTACTGGTCCGCGTGGGTGCGCAGCGTCGCGGGCCGGCGCGTGAAGAGCACGTGGGGCACACCGTTCCGCTCGAACACCGGCACCAGCACCGAGGCCTCTCGCAGGGTCCACCCCGGCAGGTCCACCTCACGCGCCGGCCGCGATGACAGCCGCGACTCCAGTGCCTCGAACAGCGCCTCCACGCTCACGTCCCGTGCCCTCCCTCGCTAGTCGGTAATCTGCTTTTCCACCGGCGGCGTCCCCGGCTCGCCCGGAACCTCCACGTTCTCCGTCCCCGACAGCGGGCTGAGCTTCCCCGTCTGGAGCAGCACCAGCAGCAGCAGGCCCAGCGCCACGCGGTACACCACGAACACCAGCGTGGTCCGCGTGCGAAGGAACCGGAGCAGCCACGCGATGGCCACCATGCCCGACGCGAACGCCACCAGCGTCCCCACCCACAGCGACACCGCGGAGGGCCGCGACTCGGCCTCCAGCAGGTGCTTCAGCTCGAAGACGCCCGCCAGCGTGGTGGCCGGGATGGACAGCAGGAACGAATAACGTGCCGCGTCCTCACGCTTGAGCCCCAGCGACAGCCCCCCGGTCAGCGTGGTGCCCGAACGCGACGCGCCCGGAATCAGCGCCAGCGCCTGCCACAGGCCAATGAAGATGCCGTCCCTCCAACGCATGTCCGCCAGCGTCCGCTGGTGCGAGGCCCGCTTCTCCACGATGAAGAGGATGGCGGCCAGCACGATGAGGCTGCCGGAGATGACGTAGAGCGAGCGGAACTCGTTCTCGATGAACTTCTTCAGCGTCAGCCCGCAGATGCCGATGGGCAGCGTGCCCACCAGGACGAACCAGGCCAGCCGGGCCTCCAGCGTGCCGAACGGCTCGCGCCGCGCCAGCCCCTGGAAGAAGGCCCTCAGGAGCGCGACGATGTCCTTGCGGAAGTAGATGAGCACCGCGGCCACCGTGCCCAACTGGATGACCGCCGAGTACGCCGCGCCCGGGTCCTTCCAGCCGAACAGCTCCGGCGCGATGCGCAGGTGCGCCGTGGAGCTGATGGGCAGGAACTCCGTGAGACCCTGGACCAGGCCCAGGACGATGGCTTCGAGGAGGCTCATAGGGTGCGGCCCCCGGATGTATGCCTGCTCTCCCCAGCCAGCAAGGGCGTTCCGCCGACTCTGTGCGCATGAACACCCACGGTCCACGCGAGCCGGGTAGGCTCGGACCGCACCATGCCCCCTGCCCCCCTCTGTCCCTGCTCCTCCGGCCTGCGCTACCGCGAATGCTGCGCGCCCTTCCATCGCGGCGAGGCCGAGCCCCCCGATGCCGAGCGCCTCATGCGCAGCCGCTACAGCGCCTTCGCCCTGCGCGACGTGGCCTGGCTCTGGAAGACGTTGCACCCCGACCACCCGGACCGCGCGCGCCCCCAGGACGAGGTGCTGCGCGAGCTGCGCGCCTTCGCCCAGGCCCACCAGTACCCGAAGCTGGTGGTGATGGACCGCAGCCCTCCGGATGAGAGCGGGCTGGCGCGGGTGCTCTTCTTCGCCAAGGTGTTCGAGAAGGGAAAGGACCGCTCCTTCGTGGAGCGCTCCGACTTCCGGCACGACGGCACCGGCTGGCGCTACCTGTCCGGCGTGGCCCTGTCCCCCAAGGAACTGTCCGGCCCGCCCGAGTCGCTCACGCTCGCCACGTTCCCCCGCTAGGTGGGCGTCTGGAAGTGGATGAAGCAGGCTGTCCGCCTGCCCCGGGGGGCGGCAGTCTCCCGTTGAAATGAAGGGGCCCTTCTCGTAGGTTCCCCCGTGACTTCGAGGAGCGCTGCGAGGCCGGAGACGGCCCCAGGCTCGAAGCGGAATCACCCAACGGCGCTCACCTGTACGCGTCTCTTGCGAGGGTGAGTCGTCGCCGCATCCCAATCAAGCGAACCTCCCCGCGCCCGGACGCCGCGCCCGCTGGACCAGGAGCCATTGCCATGACCGCTGCAACCAAGTCCCAGAAGCAGGATTACGCCATCGCCGACCTGTCGCTCGCCGACTGGGGTCGTAAGGAAATCCGCATCGCGGAGAGCGAGATGCCCGCGCTCATGGCCATCCGCGAGGAGTACGCCAAGACGCAGCCCCTCAAGGGCGCGCGCGTGGCGGGCTCGCTGCACATGACCATCCAGACGGCCGTGCTGGTGGAGACGCTCCAGGCGCTGGGCGCCGAGGTCCGCTGGGCCTCGTGCAACATCTTCTCCACGCAGGACCACGCCGCCGCCGCGCTGGTGCAGGCCGGCACGCCCGTGTTCGCCCACAAGGGCGAGTCCCTCAAGGAGTACTGGGACTTCACCCACCGCATCTTCGAGTTCGGCCCCGCCGGCAGCGACCACGAGGGCCCGAACATGATTCTGGACGACGGCGGTGACGCCACGCTGCTCATGCACCTGGGCAAGCGCGCGGAGAAGGACGCCAGCGTCATCTCCAACCCCCAGAGCGAGGAAGAGCGCGAGCTGTTCGCCGCCATCAAGGCGAAGCTGGCCCAGGACGCGACCTGGTACACCCGCAAGAGCGCGAAGATTCTCGGCGTCACCGAGGAGACCACCACGGGCGTCCACCGCCTCCAGGAGATGTCCGCCAAGGGCACGCTCCTGTTCCGCGCCATCAACGTCAACGACAGCGTGACGAAGAGCAAGTTCGACAACCTGTACGGCTGCCGCGAGTCGCTGGTGGACGGCATCAAGCGCGCCACCGACGTGATGGTCGCCGGCAAGATTGCCGTCGTCGCGGGCTACGGCGACGTGGGCAAGGGCTCGGCGCAGGCGCTCCGCGCCCTGTCCGCCCAGGTGTGGGTGACGGAGATCGACCCCATCTGCGCGCTCCAGGCGGCCATGGAGGGCTACCGCGTCGTCACCATGGAGTACGCCGCGGACAAGGCGGACATCTTCGTCACCGCCACCGGCAACAAGAGCGTCATCACCCATGACCACATGGCGCGGATGAAGGACCAGGCCATCGTCTGCAACATCGGCCACTTCGACAACGAAATCGAGGTCGCCTCCCTGGAGAAGTACCAGTGGGAGGAGATCAAGCCGCAGGTCGACCACGTCATCTTCCCGGACGGCAAGCGCATCATCCTGCTGGCCAAGGGCCGGCTGGTGAACCTGGGCTGCGCCACCGGCCACCCCAGCTACGTGATGTCCAGCTCGTTCGCCAACCAGACCATCGCGCAGATCGAGCTGTACTCGAACAGCGCCAACTACGAGGTCGGCAA
The DNA here is from genome assembly GCF_050038885.1 of Pseudomyxococcus flavus. Classification (NCBI taxonomy): domain Bacteria; kingdom Pseudomonadati; phylum Myxococcota; class Myxococcia; order Myxococcales; family Myxococcaceae; genus Pseudomyxococcus; species Pseudomyxococcus flavus. The sequence goes on from NZ_CP143624.1 coordinate 2,205,990, forward strand.
GGTGTACGTGCTGCCCAAGCACCTCGACGAGAAGGTCGCGCGGCTGCAGCTCAAGAAGCTCAACGCGCAGCTCACCGAGCTGACGCCCGAGCAGGCCGCCTACATCGGCGTGAAGGTCTCCGGCCCGTACAAGACGGACACCTACCGCTACTAGGCGGGTGCCTCCGCCCTCGCCCGCATGACGTGGGGCGAGGGCGCGCCGCCTCGTACGGCCGCGGCACAGCGGGCCGACTCGCAAGCAGGGTCCACGCCGCTGCGTACGCCCTGACGAAGTGCTCTGCGCAACCAACAAGGGCCGCCTCCATGCATGGGAGACGGCCCTTCTTCTTTGCGGGGCCTCATGCTCTGTCGAAGCGCCCCGGTTGAAACACGACGGGCCGCCTCCATGCATGGGAGACGGCCCGAGTGCTATGCGGCCCCTCACGCGCCGGCGAGGCGGCGCAGGGAGCCCTGCCTCAGACGGCCTTCAGACGGCGGCCACCACCCGCGGGCGCCGCGCTCTTGGCGGCGTCGCGCAGCGCGTCCTTCTTCTCGTCGACGCGCTCCCAGGTGAACTCCTTCTCCGTGCGGCCGAAGTGACCGTAGGCAGCGGTCTTCTGGTAGATGGGCCGCAGCAGGTCCAGGTACTCGGTGATTTCACGCGGACGCAGGCCGAACGTCTTGCGGACGGCCATGGCGATGCGCTCTTCCGGAACCGTGGCGGTGCCGAAGGTCTCCACCATGACGCTGACGGGCTCGGCCACGCCGATGGCGTAGGACACCTGCACCTCGCAGCGCCGGGCCAGGCCCGCGGCCACCACCGTCTTCGCGATGTGACGGCCCATGTACGCCGCCGAGCGGTCCACCTTGGACGGGTCCTTGCCGCTGAACGCGCCGCCGCCGTGACGGCCCATGCCGCCGTAGGTGTCCACGATGATCTTCCGGCCCGTCAGGCCGGAGTCACCCATGGGGCCACCCACCACGAAGCGGCCGGTGGGGTTGATGAAGAACTTGGTCTTGTTGTCGATGAGCTTCTTGGGCAGCGCCTTCGCGATGACGTCCTCGCGGATGGCCTCCTGGATCTTCTTGTTGGAGACCTCGTCGGAGTGCTGCGTGGACACCACCACCGCGTCGATGCGGGCGGGGCGACCGTCGCGGTACTCCACAGTCACCTGGCTCTTGCCGTCCGGGCGAATCCACGGGTGCTGCTTGCGCCGAGCGTCCGCCAGGCGGCGGGTGATGGCGTGCGCGTAGTGGATGGGCGCGGGCATCAGCTCCGGCGTCTCGTCGCACGCGAAGCCGAACATCATTCCCTGGTCGCCGGCGCCCTGGTCCTTCTTGTTGTCGACGCCCCGGGCGATGTCCTGGCTCTGGCCCTCGATGGCCACCATGACGCCGCAGGTGTTGCCGTCGTAGCCCATGGAGCTGTCGGTGTAGCCGATGCGGCAGATGGTGCTACGGACGATCTTCGGGATGTCCACGTAGCAGTTCGTCGTCACCTCACCCGCGACGATGGCGAGGCCCGTCTTGACGAGCGTCTCCACGGCGACGCGCGCCTGAGGGTCCTTGGCGATGATGGCATCCAGCACACCGTCGGAGATCTGATCGGCGATCTTGTCCGGGTGGCCTTCAGTGACGGATTCGGACGTGAACAGGAAATCGGTAGGCATGTCGTCTCAGAGGTTGCGCTGAGAGTGCGCGCAGGGGGCGGACACTAGACGTGGGGTCCTAGAGGAGTCAAACGCGCAAGAGGGCTCCACCATTCATCTTTTCGGAATTGCCCAGCGCCCGGCGACCAGGCGGCTTCGGCCGCATGCCCGCCTCCCACCTGGGCGTGAATTTCGCGAGGCGCCAGACGTTCCCTTGGGCTAACAGACGTCCGCGCATCCGCACTGGAGGAGCCCCTGACATGAACGCCCGCTTCCGTACCCTCACCTTCCTGGCCGCCTTCGCCTTCGCCCTGCCCGCGCTCGCCGCGAAGGAAGACCCCGTCGCCAAGCCGGTGAAGACCGTGGTGCAGTCCGTGCGCTACGAGCGTGACGCGCTGGCCCTCAAGCACTTCGGCAGCGAGGAGCAGGGCAAGTTCCTCCTGGGTGAGGAATGGGCGAAGGGCACCGATGCCCAGCGCAAGGAGTTCATCGCGCTGTTCAAGGACCTGTTCGCGAACATCGCCTTCCCCCGCGTGCGCGAGAACTTCAAGAACCTGGACTCCATCACCTACGAACCCTCGCAGGTGCAGGGGAACGAGGCCACGGTGGCCTCCACCGTCTTCATCAAGCACCCCATGAAGACGCAGGAGATGAAGCTCAAGTACCGGCTGGTGAAGGAGGCCGCCGCCTGGAAGGTCGTGGACGTGACGGTGCTGGGCTCGTCCATGCTGACGGACATCCGCGACTCGCAGGTGAAGCCGCTGCTGGCCAAGGGCGGCTGGGACCTGCTGCTGGAGCGCATGCGCACGGAGCTGGCGAAGGTGAAGAAGAAGTAGCCGCTCCTGCCCGGCGGCCGGGCCACCAGGCTTCCCCGGCCGCTCACGGTTTCCGCGACAACAGCGCATCGCGTAGAGTCGCGATCCCCCTCACGCCTGGCCGATGACCGACTCCGCCCCCGCTCAGCCCACGATGTCCCGGCCGCAGCCCTCCGCCCGCGAGGTGGATGCCTTCTGCGTGCAATACGCCCCCCGGGCCCCGGGCCACGCCGCCGTGCGCGACCTGTACCGGCTGCTGTGCGACGTACCCGAAGGCAGCCTGGAGCAGCGGCTGCACTGGGTGGAGCGGTGGATGCAGTGGCTGCGCGAGCGCATCCCTGCCCATGGACTGGTGGACGCTTCCGAACCGGAGGCCTCCCCGGCCGACAGCCGGCTGGCGCTGCTGATACGGGTACTCGAAGGCGAGCCCGCCATGCGCGCCGCCCTCACGCGGCTGGTGGCCGCCGTCTGCGAGGGCTGCCGGGGCCTCAAGCTCTTCGCCCAGGTGGGCCTGCCCGCGGGCCAGGGCTTCTTCGCCGAGGCGTCGGACCGGCTCGCCCGCGCGCTGCTGCCCTCGGCGCCCGAGCCCGGCAAGCTGTCCGAGCTGCTGCTGCGCCTGTGCCCGGATCCGGATGACGCGGACTGGCTGGCGCGGCTGTCACCCGCGCGCCTGGCGCAGCTCGCCGCCCTGGTGGGCGAGCCGAGGCCGCCAGAGCCCTCGCCCGCGGCCCGCGTGCGCGCGGACCTGATGGACGCGCTGCTGCTGCTCGCGGTGCAGCTGGCGGCATTGGGCATGGCGGAGGACGTGCGCGACCGCAGCCCGGAGACGGCCTTCCGCGCTTCGCCCTTCCTGCGGATGCGGCTGATTTGCGACGCGGTGCTGGCGCGCGATGCCGCAGCGGACACGCTGAGGGACCTGTCCACGTGCGTGGCGGACTGCCGGCAGGTGGTGGCCAACGTGTCACGCCACCTGGAGGAGACGGGCGTCAGCGTGGACCTGGTGTACCGGCTGGAGCGCATCCGCCGGGGGCTGGAGCGCATGGAGGCCATTGCCCGCGTGCTGGGCGCTCCCCGCGGCGAGGTGCGCTGGCGCGAGGCGATGGCGCTCGTGTCGGACCTGCTGCGGCGCGCGCACGCGGACCGCTCCGTGGTGGAGCTGGTGAAGCGCAACATGCGGATGCTGGCGCGCAAGATCATCGAGCGCGCGGGTCACTCCGGCGAGCACTACATCACCAGCACCCGCCAGGGCTTCCACGCCATGGTGCACTCCGCGGCGGGCGGCGGCCTGGTGACGGCGCTGGCGGTGGCCAACAAGACGTTGCTGTCGGGCCTGATTCTGGCGCCCTTCTTCTCCTTCCTGGCCGTGGGGCTGAACTACGCCGCGGCCTTCGTCCTCATCCAGGTGCTGGGCTTCACGCTGGCCACCAAGCAGCCCTCGGTGACGGCCGCCACGCTGGCGGGCGCGGTGGGCGAAGGCGCCCGGGGCGAGCGGCTGGCCAGCCTGGTGGAGCTCATCCCGCGCATCACCCGCTCCCAGCTGGCGGCCTTCGCGGGCAACCTGGGCGTGGTGGCGCCCGCGGCCGTCCTCTTCGCGCTGGGGTACCAGCTCCTCACCGGCCAGGGCTTCATGAGTCCGGCCAAGGCGCAGGCCACGGTGGCCTCGCTCCATCCCTGGAAGAGCGGCACCCTCATCTACGCGGCCATGACGGGCGTCATGCTGTGGATGAGCAGCGTGGCGGGGGGCTGGCTGGAGAACTTCGTCGTGTACCGGCGGCTGCCGGAGGCGCTCGCCCACCACCCCTTGCTGATACGGCTCCTGGGAGAAGCCCGCGCGCGCCGGCTGGCGGATGGGTTCCAGCACGCGGCTTCCGGCTTCGGCGCCAACGTGGCCCTGGGCTTCCTGCTGGCCCTGGCGCCGGTGGTGGGCCGCTTCTTCGGGGTGACGCTGGACGTGCGCCACGTCACCTTCGTGCTCGGCTCGCTCGCGCTGTCCGGCACGGCCCTTGGCCCCGACGCGGTGCTCCAGCCCGAGTTCCTGGCCGCGCTGGCCGGCACGGCCCTCACCGGCATCATCAACTTCGCGGTGTCCTTCTCGCTGGCGCTCGGGGTGGCCGTGCGCGCCCGCGACGTGCCCAGCCGCGAGGCCCTGCCCTTCCTGCGCGCCGTCCTCACGCACCTGGTGAGAGACCCCCGCTCGTTCGTTTTGCCTCCCAAGGAGTCAGAAAACGACGTGCTGCGGGTGTCCGCGCCGCCCACGAACTGAGCCTTGTCCCGCCGGGACGCCCTCCCGCCCACATGGGCCCGTGGCAGGACAGCGGCCGGGCGGCCGGGCTTTGCCTTTCGGGCCAGGGCGTTTGCCGGTAGGGTCGCCGCCGCATGAGCGGCGACAGAAATCCGAACTCCCACTCCCGTTTCGCCCACGCCTTCGCCGGACTGCTGGTCCGCAGGCCCGGGGCGGTCCTCCTCGTGATGCTGGCGCTGCTGGCCGCCTCGCTGTGGGGTACGTCGAAGCTGCGCATCAACTCCAACCAGCTCGACCTCATCTCCCAGGACCTGGAGGAGGTGAAGGACGTCAAGCAGGTCATCGACATGGTGGGTGGCAGCGGCTTCCTCATGGTCGCCCTGCGCTCGTCGGACGAGGCCGCGCTCAAGCGCACCGCCGACGACCTCGCGAAAATCATGCAGGAGGACAAGGAGAACGTCCGCAACGTCTCCTACAAGCTGCCCGTCGAGTTCATCCAGCAGAACATGGTCCTCTTCGTGAACACGGAGGACCTCATCGAGGGCAAGCGCCGCATCATGGAGTTCCTGCGCGACAAGCTGAAGCGCAGCAACCCGTTCTTCATCGACCTGGGCGGCTCCAAGCCCGTCGAGCTGAACATGCAGGACCTCGTGGACAAGTACTCGTCCATTGGCAAGAAGAGCATCCGCGACGACTACAACATCTCCAACGACAAGAAGATGTTGCTCCTGCTCGTCAAGCCGATGTGGGACAACACCGAGATCGGCAAGACGAAGGACTACCTCGAGCGGCTCAAGGGCCAGATTGACGCGTACTCCGCGCAGCCCGGCAAGGTGAAGCTGGTCGAGGACTACCAGCTGATGGGCGATGACAAGACCATCGCCTATGGCTTCACCGGCTCCTACAAGACGACGGTGGATGACTCCTACGCCATCGAGGAGTCGCTGGAGCCGGTGACGCTCATCGCGCTGGGCGCCATCTTCCTCATCACCGTGCTCTTCTTCCGCAAGCTGGCGCCCACCTTCCTCGTCGTGATTGGCACGGTGGTGGGCACCATCTACACGCTCGGCTTCACCTACGCGACGGTGGGCGAGCTGAACATGATTACGTCCATCCTGGGCGGCATCCTGCTGGGCTTCGGTATCGACTACGGCATCCACTTCATCTTCCGCACCCGGCTGGAGCTGGGCGCGGGCAAGCCGTACGACGTGGCCATCCGCGACGCGGTGATGAACGCGGGCCGCCCGGCGGCGGTGGCCGCGGTGGTGACGGCCGGCTCCTTCTTCGTGCTGATGGTCAGCGAGTTCCGCGGCTTCAGCCAGTTCGGCTTCCTGGCCGGCGCGGGCACGCTCATCCTGGGCCTGACGCTGTTCTGCTGGAGCGCGTCGATTCTCGCGCTGGCCGGCCGCCTCAACCCGGAGCTGCCCCAGAAGCTCATCGGCGTGATGAAGCCGCCGCCCACCAACTCCGCCACCACCGGCAAGGAGCTGCGCATCCCCAGGCCGAAGATGGTGCTGGGCATCAGCACCGCCATCGTCGCGCTCATCTGCGCCGCGGCGGTGCCCTGGGCCGGCTCCGAGGAGCCGCCCAAGGGCGTGGAGCTGGGCTTCTTCGAGCGCCTCAAGTACGGCGTCAGCTTCAACTACAACACCCGCGCGCTCATCCCCGACGGCATGTCGTCCGTGCTGCTCCAGGACGAAATCAACGAGCGCTTCAACATCTCCAGCGACCCGATGGCCATCTACACCAAGGACCTGGACGAGGCCGAGGGTGTGTACCGGGAGCTGACGCAGAACGCGCACAAGTACCCGTCCATCGACCAGGTGGTGAGCATCTTCACCTTCGTCCCGCCGCCGGCGACGGCCGCCGCCAACGCCAAGGTGCTGGAGGAGTGGAAGGCGGAGATGAAGCAGCTTGAGGACGAGGGCTTCACCATCGCCGCCCTGCCGCCGGAGATGCAGGCCAACGCGGATTTCTTCAAGAAGGTGCTGGACGCCAAGCCCTTCGACGTCCACGGCGTCCCCGCCAACTACACCGCCCAGTTCCGCAACCTGCCGTCCGCGAAGCCGGAGAACCATGGCTACCTGACGTTCATCTACGCCAGCGTGGACCTGATGGACGGCCAGAAGATGCTGAAGTTCTCCGACGAGACGCGGGTCATCAAGGCCACGTACTCGCCGGGCAAGTACGACCAGGATGCGTGGGACCCCAAGGCCCCCACGGTGGAGAAGGAGTTCCGCGCCGCCGGTGCCACCCAGCTCTACGCGCGGCTGGCGCGCATCGTCCTCTGGGACGGCAAGGTGACGGTGGTGCTCACCGCGCTGTGGATTCTGGCCATGCACTTCCTGGACTTCCGCAACGTGAAGCTGGCGCTGGCCTCGGTGATTCCGCTCGGGGTGGGCCTGGCGATGATGCTGGGCATCATGGCGCTGACGGGCCTGCGCCTGAACTTCATGAACATCATCATCCTGCCCATCCTCCTGGGCTTCGGCGTGAGTCACGGCCTCTACTTGTTGCACCGCTTCCTGGAGGGCACCTCGCCCCTGGTGGCGCTGCGCAGCGTGGGCGCGGCCGTCGCGTCCTCCACGCTGACGGCGGTGGTGGCCTTCGCGGCGCTCCTGGCCGCGGCCCACAACGGCCTGCGCTCCATGGGTCTGGTCGCGTGCATTGGCCTCATCACCACGCTGGTGGTCTCCTTCACCGTGCTGGCCGCGGTGATGCAGCTCATGTACGACCGGCGTCAGCGTGAGTCGGGCGCGGCCTCGGGTGGTGAGGGCGGCGCGGCTGGCGCTGGCAAGGACTCCGAGCCGAAGGCGGCCTGAGCGGTCCGCTCCGGCCCACACATGAAGGAGGCCCCCTTCGCGCGCGGAGGGGGCCGGGAGAGGGACATCATGAGAAAGCAACTGTGGCCCGTGCTGGGGCTGGGCCTGCTGTCCGCATGTTCCGCGGTGAAGAGCCAGCGGCTGCGCAGCGACTACGACACGGTGGACAAGCACCAGGTGAAGCGGCTGGTGGTGGTGACGCAGCCGCTGCCCGACGGCAAGGTCTCCGTGGGCGAGCTGTGGAGCCTCGTCGCCCGCCAGTGGGTGAACCAGAACCGGGACTTCCTGGTGAAGGAGAGCGTGGCGCTCCCCGACGTGCCGACGGACACCACCTTCAAGGCGTTGTGCGTGGAGGGCCTGGAGGGCGTGCTCTGGCTGTCGCCGCAGATGGCGCTCAAGGGCAGCGGCGCCGAGGCCGCCGTCCAGGCGAAGCTGGTGCGCTGCCGCGACGGCGAAGAGGTCTGGGCCGCCGAGTCCGCCGGGAGCTGGGACTCCCAGGACGAGGACTACGCGCAGCGCATCGGCCAGTACGTCCAGGAGCTCGGTGAGGAGGTGGCCCCCTACGTCGTCCCCACCGCCAAGTTGCTGAGGGCCACGCTGGACACCTTGCCCAATCCCGAACTCACCGACGCGGACAAGGACGAGAAAATCGAGCTGGGTGAGTAGGCTCATCCCTCGTGGATGAGCGGACCGTTGCCCTGAGATTGGCCCTGGCCGCCCTGCTGGGGGGCGTGCTGGGCCTGGAGCGCGAGGTGCGCGGCCAGGCGGCCGGGCTGCGCACCCACATCCTCGTCTCCCTGGGCTCCTGCTGCTTCACGCTGGCCAGCGTCTTCATCGAAGTGGCGCTCGGCCCGGATACCCCCGAGGGCACCCGGGGTGACATCAGCCGCATCGCCAGCCAGGTGGTGGTGGGCATCGGCTTCCTGGGCGCGGGCGTCATCCTGCGCCACAACGGCCGGGTGAAGGGCCTGACCACGGCGGCCAACCTCTGGCTCACCGCCTCCGTGGGCCTGGCGGCCGGCCTGGGCTTCCACTTCGCCGCCCTCACCACCACGGCCATTGCCCTGCTGTGCCTGGCGGGGCTGCGCCCCCTGGAGCGCGGAATCACCCGCTACCGGAAGCGGCGGAACGCGACTCGCGAACAGGACGAAGACGCCGAGGCCTAGCGACGCCCGCTTTCTGGACGTCCGGCCCGCGCAGCTGCTTGCGCAGATAACGCAACTCAGTTACATCAACACCTCGGAAACCACATCCTCGAATCCAGCGCGTCACCCCGGCGGCCTCCATGCCGTCGCGTGCCCTGGCGCGCCCGCGCGGTCTCCACCGCGTGGCCCCCGTCTGTCCGGAGCCTTCCATGGCCAAGGGAAACCGCACCATCATCCATCTCGTGTCGTCGGCGGGGACTGGCTACGTCTACACGACGACGAAGAACAAGAAGAAGTCGCAGGAGAAGCTCCAGCTCAAGAAGTACGACCCGCGCGTGCGCAAGCACGTGCTCTTCGTGGAGGGCAAGCCGTGACGGCGGCCAGGCTGCCTGTCACGGTGCTCTCCGGCTTCCTCGGCGCGGGCAAGACGACGCTGCTCAACCACGTCCTCCAGAACCGCGAGGGGCTGCGGGTGGCGGTCATCGTCAACGACATGAGCGAGGTGAACATCGACGCCCGGCTGGTGAAGGCGGGCGGAGGCGCCTTGAGCCGCGTGGACGAGAAGCTGGTGGAGCTGTCCAACGGCTGCATCTGCTGCACGCTGCGCGAGGACCTGCTCATGGAGGTCTCCCGGCTCGCCCGGGAAGGCCGCTTCGACTACCTGCTCATCGAGTCCACGGGCATCTCCGAGCCGCTGCCCGTCGCGGAGACCTTCACCTTCGCGGACGAAGCCGGTCAGAGCCTGTCGGACGTGGCGCGGCTGGACACCCTGGTGACGGTGGTGGACGCCTTCAACTTCCTGCGGGACTGGAACGCCGCGGATGACCTCGCCGCGCGCGGGCTGGCCGCCGCGGAGGAGGACGAGCGCACCGTGGTGGACCTGCTCGTGGAGCAGGTGGAGTTCGCCGACGTGCTCGTGCTCAACAAGACGGACCTCGTCCCGGCCGAGGAGCTCGCACGGCTCCAGGACATCCTGCGCAAGCTCAACCCCGTGGCGGCGCTCGTCGCGGCGGAGCGGGGGCGCGTCCCGCTCTCCAGCGTGCTCAACACCGGCCGCTTCGACTTCGACCGGGCCCGCCGCTCCCCCGGCTGGCTCCGCGAGCTGCGGGGCGAGCACACGCCGGAGACGGAGACCTACGGCATCCGGAGCTTCGTCTTCCGCAGCCGCGTGCCCTTCCACCCCGCGCGGCTGTGGGACTTCATCCACGGAAGCTGGAGAGGTGTCCTGCGCTCCAAGGGCTTCTTCTGGCTCGCCACGCGGATGGACATCGCCGGCGTGTGGGCCCAGGCGGGCGGCGCGTGCAGCTTCGAGCCCTGCGGCATGTGGTGGGACGCGCTGCCCCGCACCGAGTGGCCAGAGGACGCCCCGTCCCGCGCCGACATCGAGCGCGAGTGCGTGGGCCCTCACGGCGACCGGCGGCAGGAGATCGTCTTCATCACCCAGGACGCCGACCATGAGGAGATGGCCCGGCTGCTGGAGACCTGCCTGCTGACGCCCGAGGAGCTCGCGCAGGGCCCGCGACGGTGGGCGCGGTTCGAAGACCCGTTCCCCGAATGGACGGTGGTGCGGACCGAGGACGGCGCGCCCGCCGGGGAAGCGAGGAGCGACTGATGCGGCCCGCGCCTGCCCTCGCCGAGCCCCATGCCCTCGTCGACGCATCCCACGCCTTCGTGTGGACACCGGAGGAGCTCGCGGACATCTACCGCGACGGCCTCAATCTGTGCGTCTGGCGCCGGGGGCTCGACGCGCCGCTGTCGCACTGGCTCAGCGACGTGACGGCCACCCGCGAGCTGGACGTCATTGCCCGCGTGCGGAGCGAGGCACCCGACCTGCGGCTGCGGCTCGGCGGCCTGCCCCAGGGCCCCCTGTTCGAGGCATGGCTCGCGGACGTGCACTTCCTCGTCCGGCTCTACTCGGACCTGCTTGGCGCCACGGAGCTGGGCGTGCGCATCCACATCCTCGACCGGGACATGTGCCCGCGCTTCCACGTGGACCGAGTGGGCGTCCGGCTGCTGTGCACCTACGCGGGACCGGCCACCGAGTGGCTGGAGAATGCCCATGTCGTGCGAAGCGCGCTGGGCGCCACGGGCGATGTCACGCGGCCGGGCGCCTCCGTCCACGCGCTGGAGCGCTTCGACGTGGCGCTCCTCAAGGGCGAGTCCTGGCCCGGCAATCAGGGCAACGGCGCCGTGCACCGCTCTCCCGCCATCTCCGGCAGCGGCCGGCGGCGGCTCTTTCTCTCCATCGAAGCCCTCTAGAGGAACCCACCATGTCGAAGGTCTGCCAGGTCACCGGGAAGCGGCCGCTCGTCGGAAACACCGTCTCCCACGCCAACAACCGGCACAAGCGGCGCTCGCTGCCGAACCTCCAGTGGCACCGCTTCTGGGTGCCGAGCCTGAACCGCTTCGTGAAGCTGCGGGTGAGCGCGCACGGCATCCGCATCATCAACCAGCGCGGCATCGAGCGCGTCGTGAAGGCGCTGCTCGCGGAGGGAGTGAAGCTCTGATGCGCCGCCGCGATGGAACCTCCACCCGAGCAGCGGTCCGTCGGCGCGCCGCCGCGCGCCACCGGCCGCACGGACGCGAGCTCGCTCCGCCGCTGCTGGTGGGCGTCGCCGAGGACGACGCGGCCGAAGCGCCGGTGCCTCCGTCCCACCTGAACGTCGTGCCCGCCCCCGCCCCCCTGAACGAATCCGCGCCTTGAAGCGCGGCCCGCAACGAGAAGGACACCGTCATGGCGAAGAAGAGCAAGCTTGCGCGCAATGAACAGCGCAAGGCGCTGGTCGCGAGGTACGCGAAGCGCCGCGCGGAGCTGAAGGCGCGCATCCGCGACGTCTCCCTGTCCTACGAGGAGCGCCGAGCGGCCCAGGACGCGCTGGCGTCCCTGCCCCGCGACTCGAACCCCAATCGCGTGACGAACCGCTGCGCGCTCACCGGCCGGCCCCGTGGGAACCTGCGTCGCTTCGGCCTCTCGCGCATCGCGTTCCGGGAGAAGGCCCTCCGGGGAGAGATTCCCGGCGTCATCAAGTCAAGCTGGTGAGCCCGGCGAAGCCTCCGCTCAGTGGCGGGTGTGCCGCCGCGCGTCCGAGGGCGCGTCGCGACGGGGCGCCGCATCGTCCTCCCCGCTGGCCCACTGCCGCGCCATGCCGGACGACGGCTGGGCCGGGGGCACCCTGCGCTCGTCGTCGGCGTCCTCGTGCGCCCAGCCGAGGCCGCCCGTCAAATCATGCTGGAGCGGCAGGCCCGCGGTGGTGGCCATCCGCCGCGCGGGCGCCAGTGCCTCCGGCCGGAGGTCCGGCAGTTGCGCCAGCTCCTCGCGCAGGTAGACGTCGTCTCCGTCGATGTCCGTCACATCCGAGAAGGACAGGCGGCAGTCACGAGTGAAGAGGCGCCCCCGTCCGACGAAGAACCCCGCCGCATCCGCGGCGATGATGGTGCCTACCTTCTCACCATCCCGGTCTCTCGCTGTCATACCCATCTGGATGTTCGCGGGATTGAACATGCTTGCTCCTGGGGCGAGCCAAATGCTCGTCCCAGCAAGTTGCACATGACGACCCGGCACCGGAATCCCCTCCCGGTCCGGTAGGCATGTTGGCAAGCCACCGCCGTTCACCCCGCCTTCGACAGCGCGGGGGTTCAGGCGGTGTTGCGCCCGGAGGGCGGCGCCCCGTGCTCCTGGGGCTCGTGGTCGGTGGGCTCCACCTTCCCTACCCCCGGCGCGGCCGGCTCCATGGACTCGCTGAAGCGGCGGTCCATCTCCGTGCGCACGAAGCGCTCGATTTCCTCCGCGGTGGTCAGCTCCATGGCGCTCTGCAGCAGCTCCATGGCATCCGCGCGGCTGACGCGGCGGAGCAGCCGCTTCACCACCGGAATCTGCCCCGACGTCATGGACAGCTCGTCGAAGCCCAGCGCCAGCAGCACCAGCGTGTAGAGCGGGTCTCCCGCCATTTCCCCACACATGGCCACGGGGATGTTCGCCACCCGGGCCGCGTCGATGATGCCGCGCAGCTGCCGGAGCACCGACAGGTGGAGGGGCCGGTACAGATAGGCCACCTCGCGATTCTGGCGGTCGATGGCCATCGAGTACTGGATGAGGTCGTTGGTCCCCACCGAGAAGAAGTCGGCCTCCTGGGCCAGCCGGTCGGCGATGGTGGCCGCGCTGGGCGTCTCCACCATGATGCCCACCGGGAAGCGCTTGCCCACGGGCACCCCGGCGCGGCCCAGCTCCGTGCGGCAGGCCTCCAGCTCGGCGCGGGCCTCGCGCAGCTCGCTCACCCCGCAGATGAGGGGGAACATCAGCCGCAGGTTGCCGTGCACGCTGGCGCGCAGCAGGGCGCGCAGCTGGGTGCGGAACAGCTCCCGGTTGGACAGGCAGTACCGGATGGCCCGCAGGCCCATGGCCGGGTTGGGCTCCTTCTCGTGCTTCGTCTTGCCCGGCACCTTGTCGCCGCCCAAATCGAGCGTGCGGATGGTGACGGGGCGCCCGCCCATGGCCTCCAGCACCTGGCGATAGGCGCGGTAGTGCTCCTCCTCGGTGGGCGCCGTCTTCCGGTCCAGGAACATGAACTCGGTGCGGTACAGGCCAATGCCCTCCGCGCCGTGCGCCAGCAGCGAGGGGATTTCCTCCAGGAACTCGATGTTGCCGTTGAGGCGAATCTGGAAGCCATCGGTGCTGATGGCCGGCAGGTCCTTGGTGGCCAGCGCCAGCCGCTCGCTCTCCTGATGGCGGCGCTGCTCCTCGCGGAAGACGGCGAGCTGCTCCTCCGAGGGGTTCACCAGCACCACGCCCCGGATGCCGTCCATGGCCACCAGGTCGCCCGGCGAAATCTGCTCGCTGGCCCGACCGGCGCCCACCACCGCGGGCGTCTCCCGCGCGCGGGCGACGATGGCGGTGTGGCTCGTCTGGCCGCCCAGGTCCGTCACGAAGCCCGCCACCCGGCCGCTGCGCGCCATCAGCGCCGCGTCCGCGGGGGACAAATCATGCGCGACGACGATGGCCTCCGCGGGGACCTCCACCTCCTCGTCCACCACCTGGCCCATCAGGTTGCGGATGATGCGGTCGGCGACGTAGTCCACGTCCGAGCGGCGCTCGCGGAAGTACTCGTCCGGGATGTTGTCGAACAGGTGTTTGATTTTGCGCGCCACCCGCCGGACGGCCCACTCCGCGTTGATGCGGTCCTCGATGATGAGCCGGTTGACCTCGTCCACGAGCATCGGGTCGTGGAGCATCAGCCGGTGCGCCTCGAGGATGAGGGCGTGGTCGCTGCCCTCGGTGCGCGTAATCTGGTCCTTCAGCTCCGCGAGCTGACGGTCGGACAGGTCGATGGCGGTCTTCATCCGCATCCGCTCGGGCTCGACCTCCGCCTCCGCCAGTCGCAGCTTGGGCGTGCGGATGCGTTTGCGGTCCAGGATGAAGGCGTGACCCACCGCCACGCCGGGTGAGGCGCCGATGCCCGATAACCTCAGAGTGGGGGTGGCCTGGCTGCTCACGGTTCCTTCCGCTCCTGTCCCTCTACCGCGTTATCCGACCTGCCCGTCACTGCGCCTCGCCGAAACGGTCGCCAATGAGCTTCGCCAGCTCCTGGAGACAGGCATCCGCGTCGTCGCCCTTGCAGATGAGCTTCACCTGGGTGCCCTGGGCGGCGGCGAGCATCAGCACGCCCATGATGGATTTGGCATTGGCCCGCTGTCCCTGGGCTTCGATGGTGACCTCGCTCTTGAACCGGTTGGCCACCTTGACCATCTGCGCCGCGGCCCGGGCGTGCAGCCCCAGCGCGTTGATGATCTCGTACGTCCCTTCGACCACGCTTGCCATCGCGACTCCCACTTCTCCTTAGAGGAATGCTCCCGCCACGCAGGCCAGGCCCGCCGCGACATAGAGCACCACGTAGTTCGGCACCCGACGACTCACCAGTACGTAAGACGCCACCCCCAGGGCCAGGCACCCGACCGCCAGCAGGGGCGCATACAGGCCGCCCGCGTTGGCCCCGAACTCTACCGCCAGCCAGGCGGCCACCCCGCCCGCGCTCGTCGCCGCCACCGCCCGCAGCCGCGCGCCTCTTGCGGGAAGATTCGCGCGGGCCACCGCTTCCACCAGCCTGTCCCCCAGCGTCAGGCCGAGCCAGTACAGGCGCACCCGCAGCAGCACGTGCACCAGGTTGTAGAGCACCAGGAACAGCGGCACCGCCCACACGCCCAGCAGCGGCACGAGCGCGGCGCTCACCGCCCCCGTCGCCGGCTTGAGGGACAGCCAGAAGAAGCCGTCCCCCAGCGCGGCCAGCGGCCCCATGAGCGCGGCCTTGAAGGCCACCACCTTGTCCGGCGTCTCCTCGCCCCGGGCAATGCGCTGCTCATGGTTGATGACGCCACCGACGATGGCCGCCGCGACGTAGGGGTGCGTGTTGAAGAAGACGAGGTGCCGGCGCACCGCCTCCTCGCGCGCGGGGCCCGGCGGGTACAGCGCGGCCAGCGCGGGGTAGACGGCATAGGCCAGCCCCAGGTTCTGCATGCCCTTGGGGTTCCACGACGCCTGAAGGAAGAGTGAACGCAGGAAGACGCGCAGCAACACCCCGAAGCTCAACGCCGCCGGGGCCGTGCTCATCGGTCCTCCAGGAGGAGGACGCAGACGACGGACGCCGCCACCATCGCCGCCCCCAGCCCCGCGTAGAGCGGCGCGCGCCGGGCGTGGCTGCCCTGCGCCGCGATGGCCGCCGCCACCGACGCCATGGCCGGCCAGGCCCACGCCAGTCCGCGCACCACCTTGGGGGGCAGCTCCTGGAGCAGCGGCTCGATGTAGAAGCCCAGGAAGGCGCACAGGGCGGTGAGCGCCCCGTACACCCCGAAGTGGGGCCACATCCCCCACAGGTTCTGGCGCATCGCCCGGGTGAGGTTTCCCGCCTCCGCGGAGGCCAGCGCCACCCGGGCCAGCCGCGCCGTGTAGCCCTCCAGCAGCCGGTCTCCCCTGCGACCCACGCGCCCCAGGCCGATGAAGAGCAGCACGGCGAGCGACCAGATGGCCGGCGTGGAGCCGGCACCCGAGGCCGCGGACAGCGTGGCCGCGGCGGCGCTGGTGCCCGTGGCCGCCAGGGTGTCGTTCTCCGGCAGGGCCGCGCCCAGGTTGGCGGTGCCCAGGAAGAACAGCTCCAGCAGCATGCCAATGGCGAGCCCCGACGCGACGTCGTTGAGCAGCGCCCCCATGACGGTGGCGGCGACGAGGGGCCGGGACATCATGGCCTGGAGGAACGCCTTGCGCTCCAGCGCCACCAGTCCGCCCCACAGCCCCGCGAGCGCCACCTGGGTCCAGACGACGCTCACGCGCTCACCCGGCCTTTGCCCACCGCTCGTGGAGGTCGGGCAGGTCCACCGGTTTCTCGCCGGGCACCGCGCGGGCCGCCACGCGCACGCCCTGGTCGGCCAGCTGCTGGAGCGTCTTCAGCTCCGCCTCCGCCAGGAAGACGGACGGAGAGACCTGCCTGCGGCCGGTGCCGAAGTGCACGTTGCCCAGATTCAGCTCATCCATGGCCAGCCCGTGCGCGTGCGCGAAGGGCACCGAGGCCACGTCCCGCAGCAGCACCAGGGTGCGCACGCCGTCCTTGGACAGGGCGGCGAAGTCCACCTGGGACAAGGGCAGAATCTGCACCTCGATGGCGCTCTGGACGGCCAGCGCCATGGCCGCTCGGATGAGGGGGCTGGAAGCCGCCTCGTCATCCGCGACGACCACCCGGGAGACCTTGAGGAACGGGAGCCAGGCCTCGACGACCTGACCATGGATGAGGCGGTTGTCGACGCGGACCAGGGTGATCACGGCAGTCTCGAATCGCCGACCCGCGCGGGTCCGTCAAGTTCGCGGCTGCTGCTGGGCCTCGCGAAGCAGGGCGGATGCGCAGGTGATGTTGCGCTGGCCATGGGAAGCCAGCTGGTTGGCCATCTCCGGTAGCGACAACTGCTCCGAACGGAGCGAGTTCGCCTTCAGCAGCATGGGCAGGTTGACGCCAGCAAGGACCTCCACATTCATTCGCTGACACATCATCAGCGATTCCTTACAGGGCGTACCTCCGAAGAGGTCGGCCAGAATGATGACACCGGAGCCCTCATCCACGCGGGCAACCGCCTGCTTCATCTTCGCCCGGAGGTCCTCGACGGGAGTCCCAGGCTCGATGTTGCAGGTTGCCACCGCGGGAAGCTCTCCCACGATCTGCTCCGCGGTGGAGACCAGCTCCTCCGCCAGACGTCCGTGCGCTGCGACGACGAGGCCGACCATGTCCGCTCCTGACCAACCCCCCGAAGCTGCGTCCTACGCCTGAACGCCGCGCAGCGCAACTCCGGCGAAAGTTTCCGCCCTGACCTCTGACCTAAGCTGCCTCTCTCCACCTCGAAAGCTAAGGTGACCACAGCGGTGGTGCCCGAAATTTCGGGTCCGGCCGCGCCCAGGGCTGTCGCCTGCCGGACGGGGGAGCGACACCGCATCCCCCACACTCTAGAGATGCATTACGCGCCCGGCCGATGCGACGTGGCGAACATCAAATATTAGGCGCCGTATCAACCGGAGTTGATGCACCGTTCAGGCGCGTGGGCAGGCGTCCTGATGGGTGGTCTGCCCGGAAGGCAGGCAAGCGTTCCCGGGTCGACGATGACGTCACGCCGCGGTGCAACCGGCCCTCCCGTTTCTTCCCGGCGCGCGCGGCCTGTGGCGTCCGGGCCGGCGGATTACTTGTGGGAGCGCGGCGGGGCAGATGGGATGTGCCCGGCGTTGAACGCACCGGCCGACCCCGGGGCGACGCGAGGACGTCATGGCCAAGACGAAGCTGCTGAAGCAAGGCGATGCACTACCGGACATCACCCTCACGGGCGTGGACCGCCAGCCGGTGCGGCTGCGCGAGCTGGTGGGCCAGAAGGTGCTCGTCGTCTACTTCTACCCGAAGGATGACTCCCCTGGGTGCACCGCGCAGGCGTGCAGCCTGCGGGACCAGTACGAGGACTTCGTCGCGGCCGGGGCGGACGTGGTGGGCATCAGCGGCGACTCCACGGAGTCGCACGCCGGCTTCGCGTCCAAGCACCGACTGCCCTTCAAGCTGCTCAGCGACACGCGCGGCGAGGCGCGCGACGCGTTCGGCGTGTCCACGTCGTTCCTGGGCCTGCTCCCCGGCCGCGTCACCTTCGTGGTGGACCGCTCGGGCATCATCCGCGACAGCTTCGAGTCGCAGATTCGCGTCGGTGAGCACGTGCGGCGTGCGCTCGAGCTGGTGCGCACGCTGGCGCAGGAAGGCGCTGCCCCGGCCGCCGCGAAGTAGCCGGCGGCCCTGGCTCCGGGCGCGCGGGGCCGGAGCCTCGAATGGCTACTGCTCGAGGACCTTCGGAATCTCCGCGAGCGGCGGGAAGCCCCAGCGCGCGCGCTCCTCATCCGTCACGCTCGGGTCCACCGGGTGGAGCGTCATCTTCTTCGCCTCCTTGTCGAACTGGTACTGGGTGCCGAAGCGCTGCGGACGGTTCGCGTTCATCAACCACCGGTCCCACGCCGCGGCGGTCAGCCACAGCCCCATGGGGTGGCCCCGCTTCGCGGCCTCCGCGCCCATCTGCCGCGCCATGGCATAGTCCGCCTGCGTATTGCCATGCTGGAAGATGAAGCCCGCGGCCAGGAAGTCCGCGCCCTCCTTCAAGGCGCCCTCGGCCATCAGGGCCTTCACCCGCTGGCGGCGCTGCGCATCCCGCTCGGCGACCTTCTTCCAGGCGTCCGGTCCGTCGAGCGGCCCCTGGCGGTCCGCCTGGTCTTCCTCGAACAGGCGCTTCAGCTCCGCATGGGCCCTGGGGTAACGCTCCGGAAGCGTGGGCATCCGCTCCACCAACGCGAGGAACGCCGGGTCTTCCCGCAACGACACCAGGTCCGTGTCCTGCTTCATCCACGCCACGTCGCGGTAGCCCCAGTCCACCGCCTTGGACAGCAGGCGCAGCGCGTCCGCCTTCTGTCCGAGCAGGGCCGCCGCACATGCCGCGGAGTAGGCGGCGTAGGGGCTCTCGTTCCCCGCCGCCAGGGCCTCCTCGTAGAGGGCCAGCGCCTCGGCGCGCTGCGTCCCGCTCCGTAGCATGTCATTCGCCTTGCGCACCTGCTGCCACCCGGGCATCGGCGACGCGGGCGGCTCCATGTGCGGCAGGTCGGTGGCTTCTACGGAAGGAGCGGCTTGCGACGAAGCGGCGGCGGACGGCTCGGGCGTGGATGCCGGTGCATGCGCGCAGGCGGAGACGGCCAGGCAGACAAGAGAGGGAATCAGGGCTCGCATGAGGCCCATCCTAGAGGCCCGCGAGGGTCCAATGACACGGCTCCGTCAATGTCAGTACCGCACGTGGCCGTCCCATGCGCGAACGCTCCGCAAGGCTCACTGCGCCGCGTGCCCGGGGGACTCCAGATGGGACGTGGCCACATCGCCCGTGCGCTCGCGCTGGCCCGCGCCTTGCTCAATCCCTTTCCGACTCGCGCTGCACGCGAGGCGAAAGGAGCGACGTCATGAGGTTCCCTGCCGAGAGCCTGTTCGATGAAGTGGCCTTCAACCTGGGGCCGCTGATGGCGATGAAGGTGGTGGGCGTGGTGTTGCTGCTCGCCACCTACGTCCACCCGATGTGATTCGCCCTCACGCCCACGGCGCAGGAAATGCGCGCACGGGAGCGGCCGACGCATCGTCCCGGAAAACGCCGCCGTGCGCGCACGACGTGCGCGTTAACATGAGGCGGACCAGGACGGTGGCCAGGTGGCCCCGCGTCCGATTCCGGGAAGGGAGCCCATGGTCTTCTCACGTGGTAGGCGGTTTGGCGTTGCGGTGCTGTGCCTGGGCATGATGGGCGCTGGCTGTGCGGCGCGACAGGAAGCGGCATCCACCTCCAACGGAGCGCAGGAGACGGCTGCGATGGCGACGGCCTTGACGTGCACGATGAGCGGCCCCGCCCAGGTCCGTGCCGGAGAGCCTGTGGAGGTGGTGTTCCAGCTGAGCAACCCCACGGCGGGGACCGTGCGCGTGCTCGACTGGCACACGCCGCTGGAGGGCGTGCTCAACACAATCTTCGACGTGTCCCGCGACGGCACCTCGCTGGACTACCGGGGGCCCATGGCGAAGCGCGCGCCGCCCACGGCCGACAGCTACCGCACCCTCTCGCCCGGTATGTCGGTGGAAGGCAAGGTGGACGTCGCCCGCTTCTATGACCTTCAGGCGCCGGGCACGTACCACATCGCGTTCCGGGGCCCGCTGATGGACGTCGCCCGGGACGGCGAGCCGGTCCCCGCGCCCAGTGGCCAGTACCGCCCGGTGGAGGTGCAGTGCCCCGTGGTGGAGGTCACCGTCACGCCCTGACGGCAACGCCCTCGCCCCGCGCGGCGCCCCTTGCCGCGCGGTGTGGCCCCCTCAGCCCGCCACCAGCCTGGCGCGCTGCCGCGCGGGGCGGATGCGCGCCGTGGCCCCCGCGCCGAAGCGGAGGAAGTCCTCCTCGACGCCGTCGCTGAAGATGACGCCCTCGGACGCCATCCGCGACTCCAGCACCAGCTCCCGCTGCGCCGTCACCTCGCCCATCACCAGCGCGGCGCCGGAGTGCCGGCTGGCGAAGGGCTCGCGCACCACGAAAATCAGTCGCGGGTCCTCCCAGCCCAGCGACATGGGCGTCCCCGGCACGCCTCCCGCGTGGAGCGTCACACCGCGCGCCAGGTTGAGGATGGAGGACAGCCAACCCGTGGCGCCCGCGCCCGTGGACACCACCACCCCGCTGGAGGACTGGGACTCCTCCTGGTCGCCGGTGCGCAGCCGGTAGCGCGCCGACACGTGGGAGCGGGCACCGATGAACAAGTCGTTGAAGGCCAGGAGCCGCTGCCCGTCGTCGAGCTGCGCCTCCGCCAGCGTCACCCGCCTGAAGGCCGCCTTGCCCTCCAGCACCCGCCGCACCGCCGCGCGCGCGCCCGCCACCGGGTATGGCAGCAGCACCCCGTCGAAGCGCTCCGGGTCCGGATTCACGCCCACCAGCGGCTGCTCCCCCACGTACTTCGCCACGTTGGCCACCAGCCCGTCCTGCCCCGCGACGACGACGACCTCCTTGCCGGTGAACAGGAAGGTGGGCACCAGGCTCCGGTCCACCTGCTGCACCGGGAGCCCGAAGGCCAGGGCCTCACGCAGGGTGTCCACGTTGCGGTGGTACGCCTCGTCCTCGCGGACGAACTCGTCGAAGTCCTGGCCGGCGTGCTCCACGTAGAACTTCGCCTGCTTCCTGGTGTTGAAGCGCTCCACCAGGCCCGCCATGCGCGTGCGCCGGGTGACGAGCACGACCTTTTCGTACATGGCCCCCTCCCCCGCTCAGCGCTCGCGGCCCCTGGCGCCGTGGGCGTTCGCGGCCGGCGTGTGGCCCCCCATCAGCGACCGCAGGAGGTCTGGCGACATGTTCAGCTCGCCGATGCGCTGCGCGTTCTCCGCCATCTCCCGGAAGGCCAGCGCGATGTTGAGGGCCGGGTCGCCCCCGCCCGCCGACGTGGCCATCAGCGTCTTCCAGTCCACCCCGCGCACGGGCGCCAGCGTCTTCTCCAGCGCGTAGGCCCGGGCGTCCGCGGCCTGTCGCTCGTTCTCGCTCCAGCGCGTCATCAGCGCGGCGCGCTGCTCCTCCACGGCGATGTCCGCCGCCATCTTCGCCTCGCGAATCTGGCGCTGCCGCTCCTCCACCGCCAGCTCCGTGGCCAGCTCGCTCTCCTTGATGCGGCGCTCCTGCTCCACCGCGGCGTTGCGGCGGGCGTAGATGGCCTCGTCCGCGCTGCGCTGGAGCGCCTCCCGTGCCTCGGCCTCCAGGGCTCGCGCCATCTCCGGCGCCGGCTTCACCGAGAGCAGCGCGAAGGCCATGACCTCCACCCCCAATGCCTTCACGGGCTCCGCCGCCGCCAGGGCCGCGAGCACCTGCGCTTCGATGGCATCCGAGCGCACCAGCACCTCGCGCAGCGTCAGGCCCTGCACCACCGTGCGGGCGCGCACCTGCGCCACCTGCACCAGCCGCTCCTCGAGCTTCTCCGGGTCGTCCGAGCGGTAACGCCCCGTGGCCCCCAGCGAGTAGTCCAGCAGCGAGGCCAGCCGCCGGGGGTCCGTCACCCGCCAGGTGAGCTGTCCCTGCAGCGTCACCGCCTGGAAGTCCCGCGTCACCTCGTTGAAGGCGAAGGGCACGTCCGCGCTCGACAGCGGCACCGACACCAGCGTCGCCGAGGGCTTCCAGTAGAAGAACGAGAGCCCCGCCCCCTCCCGGACGACCTTTCCCCCCTCGAACTGCATCACGTACGTCGTCGGTGCCGCCTTCATGTAGCCGATGACCATGGGTCTCGCCTCCCGCTTCGTGTCTTCGCAACACTTACTTAGTGTCATTTCGACACCAATTCAAACCCTCGTGCGAGCGCCGCCGCGCGGGGCGCGAGATGTCCAGTAGCGAATCGGGATTCATCCGCGTTGCGACACGGGGCACGCAGGTCGCATGGACGAATTCCGCCACCGTGCGCAGCGTGACAACAGCCCCGGATCTGACAACAGCGATGCCGGGCCACGGGGAGGTGTGCACGGTGGCGACACAGGAATGGCATCGGGATGCAGCGAATTTTTCGCGCGCCGACCATTCATCCGCCGCGCGCCATCCCTACCTTCCCCTCGGACTTCGGGAGAGCGCATGCGGATCGCGGTGATTTCGGACCTCCATCTCGGACGGCGGGATGCTGCCGACCACTTCGGGCACGACGACTCCGCCTTCCTGCGGTTCCTCCGCTTCCTCGAGGGAAACTTCGAGCGGATCGTCCTGCTGGGTGACATCTTCGAGACGCTCACGCCCCGCACGCCCGGGCGGAAGGTGGCCGAGCTCGACGCGGCCCGCGCGGCGCATCCGGACATCGTCCGGCGCTTCGAGCTGCCCCGCTACCACTACATCCACGGCAACCACGACCTGGTGGCCGGCACCATGTTGGGTGCCCCCGAGCAGCTGATTCTGGAGGCGGACGGCGTGCGGATGCTGTTCACCCACGGACACCACCACGACTGGATGATTCGCAAGGCGCGCCTCCTGTCCGAGGCGGCGGTGTGGGCCGGCGCGTGGCTGCGGCGCATGCGGATGCGGGCGATGTTCCGCTGGTTCCAGGCGCTGGACCTGAAAATCACCAACGCCCTGCCAGACCCGGCGCGCTGCACCTTCCAGCGCTGGGCGATGGCGCGGGCCAACGCGCACGGCGCGGACATCGTCGTCACGGGCCACACCCACCTGGGCCTGCGCGTGGAGCACGGCAGCAAGCTGTTCCTCAACAGTGGGACCTGCTCGGAGGGGCAATTCTCCTTCCTCAGCCTGGACACGCGCGCCGGGAACTACTCGCTGCACACCACCTGGTAGCGCAGGGCCCGGGGCTGCGGGCGGCCAGAAAGGCGGCAGGGAGCCCGGTCCGATGCTTCTTCCTCGCCCCTACCCGGGGGTGGGGACATAACATCGGCGGATGTTCAGGCGGCTCACCGAGGCGCTCCGCGTCCTGACGCGACGCTCCCCGAGAAGCGGCTCCGGCCCCAGGCCGGATGCCCCCCGGCAGATGCTCCTCTCCGATGTGCCCGTGGAGGCGCAGTCCCGGACGAAGCCGGCCGCACGCAGGGCCTCGCCGCGCACGGCCCGGACCGCGCGCTACTTCGACCTCCACGATGACTTCCGCATCCCCGGACGCCCGGAGCTGAGCGACCCGGTCGCCGTGAATGCCCGGGAGAAGCTGGACTCCGTCTGGCTCTTCACCTCCGGTGCCCGGGTCCGGAGTGTGGGAAAGCTGCGCCTGTCGGTGAAGCCACCCGGACTGCCGCTCGACTTCTCGCTGGCCGGCGCCGGGCTCACCCCCGTCGTCTCCGCGCGCGTGGCCTCCGTCTTCCGGGAGCTGGCGCCGCACGACGTCCAGCTGCTGCCGGTGGAGGTGGAGGACCGCAGCGAGCCGTTCTTCATCGTCGTCGCCACCCGGCTGGTGCGCTGCATCGACGAGCGGGCCTGCGCCGAGGTGGTCCACTACACCGCCGACGACAGCCCGCCCGAGCGCGTGGGCCACTACCGCAGCGTGCGCGGGCTGCGCGTCGACCCGACGAAGACGAACGGCGCCCGGGTGCTCCGGGCGTGGGGCTGGCCGGTGAGCCTCATCGTGTCCGAGGGCATCAAGGAAGCCCTGGAGCACGCCGGCATCACCGGTGCGCGCTTCGCCGAGGTGACCGAGCCGCCCCGGCAGCCTCGCCGGAAGAAGACCGCCGCGAGGAAGTCCCGGCCGAAGCGGCGCTGAGCCCGGCGCCAGTGCGCATGACGGCACGGCTCCGCGGACCGTCCGCAGGGGCCGTGCTGGTGCTGCCACCGCTCCGCCCTCCCTGTCCTGCCAGGCAACTGGCCGCGGGGGCCTGGCCTGTCATGACCTGACGGTGCGGCACTGCCTCGAATGGCCTGTCATCGCCGGGCTGTCTGTCCATGACTTCACGCGGCGACACCGCCTCGGCGCCCGTGACGCAAGTCATTGAAGCAATGCGTCACACGGAATGGACAGCCACAGACTTGCAATCCCCGGAAAATCGCTGGTACTTTCTTCGCCACTCGAAAGAACTTCAAGTCGTTCATGGCCACGCCATTCGAACGAGGACTCTCGAAGCACCCTGGTTCCTTCGCCGTAAGAACGAAGTTTTCCAGCTGTGGAGGGGAGCACATGCATCCAAACAAGCGTTTCGCGTGGGGATGGGTGGCGGCGGGCGTTTTCGCGGTGTCGGGGCTGGTGGCGGCCTGTGATCCGGAGGACGATCCCACCCCGACGCCTGACGCGGGGCAGCGGCCGGACTCGGGCACGACGCCCGACTCAGGGACGACGCCCGACTCAGGGACGACACCCGACTCGGGCACCGAGCCCGACGCGGGCACCGAGGAGGACGCGGGGACCGAACCCGACGCGGGGACCGAGGAGGATGCGGGCACCGTCCCCACGCTGCCCCTGGCGGTGGACACCGCCTGGATTCCCAGCGGCTACATGGGTGACGGCTCGAGCGGCGGCGTGACGTACAGCGGCACGGAGTGCACTGCGCGGGCCGGCTCGGCCCGGGGTGCCTGCCACAGGTTCACCTGGACGCCCGGCGCGGACGGCTGGGCGGGCGTCTTCTGGCAGTACCCCGAGGGCAACTGGGGTGACCTGGACGGCTTCGCGGTCCCGGCTGGCGCCAACTCCGTGTCCTTCTACGCCTGGGGCGCCGAGGGCGGAGAGGCCGTCTCCTTCATGGCAGGAATGAACGCTGCTGACGGATTCGAGCAGGGAACGGGCAGGCTGACGCTCACGACCACCCCGACCCAGTACACAATCGACATCAGCCGCGTCCGGTATGGACTGGTGGTGGGTGGCTTCGGATGGACCGCGAATGAGAGGACGACTCCGCTCGTCTTCTTCGTCGACGACATCCACTGGCACTGACGCCCACCTCCATCCTCGCGGCGGAACGGAGCGAGAGGACGATGCGAGTGGGAACGGCGGTGACGACGGTCGATGCGGCGGGCATGCGCGCGCAGAACAGCAGCCTGCTGCTCAACATGATCTGGCGCGAGCGCCAGATTTCCCGGGCGGAGATCGCCCGGCGGACGGAGCTGAGTCCGTCGACCGTCTCCGCCATCGTGGCGGACCTGGAGCGCTCTGGCCTGGTGCGCAGCATTGGCGCCGGGGTGTCCCGGGGCGGGCGCCGTCCCACCCTCATCGGCTTCTGCGATGACGCCTTCAGCATCATCGGCGTGGAGCTGGGCGCCACCCACGTGACGGCGGTGCTCACCGACCTGCGCGGCCGGGTGCGCGCGCACCGGCACGCCAGCCATGCCGTCCGCGAGGACCCCAAGGGCACGCTCCAGAAGGTGCGCGAGCTGGTGCAGGAGGTCCTGGACGCCGAGCGCGTGCCGCGCCGGTCCGTGGTGGGCATGGGCATCGCCGTGCCCAGCCCGGTCCACCCGGCCGCGCCTGGAAAGCTGTCGCCGCTGCTCGTCCCCGCGTGGCGCGACTACGACGTGCAGGAGTCCCTGCGGAGCGCCTTCGGCCTGCCGGTGCTGGTGGACAACGACGCGAACCTGGGCGCGCTGTCGGAGTGCTACTGGGGCGCGGGCGTCAACGGCGAGGACCTCGCCTACATCAAGCTGGCCACGGGCATCGGCTCCGGCCACATCATCCACGGCGACGTCTACCGTGGCGCGGGCGGCACGGCGGGCGAAATCAGCCACATGGCGGTGGACTCCTCGGGGCCGCAGTGCGTGTGCGGCCTGCGCGGCTGCCTCGTCACGCTCATCGGGTCCGCGGCCCTGCTGGAGCGCGCGCGGCAGCTGATGGACCGCAAGGACAAGCGCGCCCTCACGGTGCGCGAGCTGGTGGAAGGCGCGCGGGCGGGCGAGCCGGCCGCGCGTCAGGTCATCGATGGGCTCGGGCACTACCTGGGCATCGCCGTGGCGGGCCTGCTGAACCTGCTCAACCCCGCCATCGTCGTCCTCGGCGGCGAAATCTCGTCGGTGGGAGACCTGCTGCTGGACCCGCTCCGCGCGTCGGTGCGCAAGCGGGCGCTGTCCACCTCCATGGCGGAGACGCGCATCGTCACCTCCGCGCTGGGAGACCGCGCCATCGCCGTGGGCGCGGCCACCCTCGTGCTCCAGGCCGCGCTGCGTGACCGAACCCTCTTCCCCCTTCAACACATAGGCAAATCTGCATGACCCTCCAGCGCCTCCTCCCCGTGGCACTGGCCCTGACGGGCCTCGCCTGTGACCCGGCCGCCAACCGGGTGAACCGCCCCAACCCGCCACCGCCCCACAGCACCCCGCAGCCCAGCACGGACTGGGAGCTGGTGTGGCAGGACGAGTTCGATGGCCCGGCGGGGACGCCCCCCTCTCCCGAGCGGTGGGTGCACGACGTGGGAGGACATGGCTGGGGGAACGAGCAGCTCGAGTTCAACACCGACCGGACGGAGAACGCCGCGCATGACGGCGCGGGGAACCTGGTCATCACCGCGCGCCGCGAGCGCTACGGCAACAACGACTACACCTCCGCGCGCATCCGGACGCAGGGCCGCTACGAGCCCACCTACGGCCGCATCGAGGCGCGCATCCAGCTCCCCGTGGGCCGCGGCATCTGGCCCGCCTTCTGGATGCTGGGGGCGAACATCGCCTCCGTCGACTGGCCGGAGTGCGGCGAAATCGACATCATGGAGTACCGGGGCCAGCTGCCCTCCATCATCCGGGGCTCGCTGCACGGCCCGGGGTACTCCGCCGGCAACAACATCGGCCAGGAGCACGTCGTCAGCGGCACGCGGCTGAACGAGGGCTTCCACGTCTACGCGGTGGAGTGGGAGCCGGACCGCATCCGCTGGTTCCTCGACGACACGATGTTCTTCGAGGCGACGCCCGCGCGGCTGCCCGAGGGCGCTCGCTGGGTCTTCGACAGCCCCCACTTCATCATCCTCAACGTCGCCGTGGGCGGCACCTTCGTGGGCCCCGTGGGCCGAGACACCGTGTTCCCCCAGGAGATGAAGGTGGACTACGTCCGCGTCTACGCGAGGCCCTCGTGAGGGCCGCGCTCTGGGCGCTGACACTCCTGCTGGTGGCCTGCAAGGTGGAGCCCCGCCCGAGGCCGCCCGGAGTGCTGTTCGTCTCCGTGGAGCAACAGAGCGCCTGGGTGCGCAACTTCAACCCGCTCTTCGCGGGCGCGGGCTCGCGCTGGCCCACGCGCGCGGGCGTCTACGAGTGCCTCGAAATCTTCAGCCCCGCGGTGGGCAGGTGGACGCCGTGGCTGGCCACCGGCCACGCGTGGTCCGAGGACCGCCGCACGCTGCGCTTCACCCTGCGCCCCGGCGTGCGCTGGTCCGACGGCCGCCCCTTCTCCGCGGACGACGTGGCCTTCACCTTCCAGCTCCTCAAGCAGCACGCGGCGCTGGACGCGGGCGGCGTGTGGCGCTTCGTGGAGGACGTGCGCGCGGAGGATGCGCACACGGTGGCCTTCCAGTTCTCCCGCGTCTACATCCCCGGCTTCGCGGAGCTGGCGCAGCAGCCCATCGTCCCCCGCCACGTCTGGGAGAAGGTGCCGGACCCGGTGACGTTCACCAACCCGGAGCCCGTGGGCACCGGGCCCTTCACCGAGGTCACGCTCTTCCGCAACCAGGTCTACGAGCTGGGCCGCAATCCGCACTACTGGCAGCCCGGCAAGCCCGCGGTGTCCGCGCTGCGCTTTTTGGCCTTCCCCACCAATGACCAGGCCAACCTGGCGCTGGTGGAGGGCGAGGTGGACTGGGCGGGCAACTTCGTCCCCGCGGTGGACCGCACCTTCGTGGCCCGGGACCCGGCGCACCACGGCCGCTGGTTCCCCCTCTACGGCAGCACCGTCTTCCTCTACCCCAACACCACCCTGCCGCCCCTGGACGACGTGCGCGTGCGCAAGGCGCTGAGCATGGCGCTGGACCGCGAGCGGCTGGTGGAGATTGCCATGTACGGCTACACGCGGCCGGCGGACGCCACCGCGCTCAACGACGCGTACACCGCGTGGCGTGACCCGGACGCGGCCCAGGGCGCCTGGGTGAAGCACGATCTGGAGGCGGCGAAGCGCCTCCTGGACGAGGCCGGCCTGAAGGAAGGGCCGGACGGGCTGCGGCGCAAGGCGGACGGGCAGTCGCTCACGCTCGACATCGAGGTCGTGGGTGGCTGGTCCGACTGGGTGCGCGCCGGGCAGGTGGTGGCGCGTGACTTGCGGAAGCTCGGCGTGCAGGCGCAGCTCCGCACCTACGAGTTCGGTGCCTGGTACGCGCGGCTCCAGAAGGGCGAGTTCCAGCTGGCCATCTCCTGGTCCCTGGACGGCCCCACGCCCTACACCTTCTACAAGTGGCAGCTGTCGCCGCGCACGGTGCGCCCGGTGGGCGAGGTGGCTGCGGCCAACTGGCACCGCTTCGGCGACGCGCAGGCCGATGAGCTGCTCATGCGCTTCGAGCGCGCGGACTCCGAGGAGGAGCAACTCGTCCTGATGGCGGCGGTGCAGCGGCGCTACTCCGAGCTGGCGCCGTCCATTCCCCTCTTCCCCAACCCCTCCTGGGGCGAGTCCAACACGCGGCGCTTCACCGGCTTCCCCACGGCGCAGAACCCCTACGCGCGCCTGTCCCCCCATGCCGAGCCCGACAGCCTGCTGGTGCTGACGACGCTCAAGCCACGGGAGCCCTGAGCCATGGCCTACGTCCTGCGGAGGTTGGGCTTCTACCTGCTGGCGGCCTGGGCGTCGCTGACGCTCAACTTCGTCATCCCCCGGCTGGCGCCCGGCGACCCGGCCTCGGCCATGTTCGCCCGCTTCGAGGGCCGCGTGCAGCCCGAGGCCATGGTGGCGCTGCGCGCCGCCTTCGGCTTCACCGACGCGCCCTGGTACGTCCAGTACGTCACGTACCTGAAGCACCTGCTGCGCGGGGATCTGGGCCTGTCCTACGCGTACTACCCCGCGCGCGTGTCGGAGGTGATTGGCACCGGCCTCGTCTGGACGCTGGGGCTGGCCGGCTGCGCGGTCATCATCAGCTTCACGGTGGGCTCCTTGCTGGGCGTGCTGGCCGCGTGGAACCGCGGCGGCTGGCTGGACGCGGCGGTGGCGCCGGCGCTCGCCTTCCTGGGGGCCTTCCCCTACTTCTGGCTGGCCATGCTGGCCCTGTACCTCTTCGGGTTCGGGCTGGGCTGGTTCCCGCTGCGGCACGCGTACTCGCACGACCTGGAGCCCGCGCTGTCCCTCACCTTCGCGGCGGACGTGGCGCGGCACGCCTTCCTGCCCGCGGCCTCCATCGTCGTGGCGACGCTGGGCGGGTGGATGCTGAGCATGCGCAACACCATGGTGGCCACGCTGGGCACCGACACGCTCCGGCTGGCGCACGCGAAGGGACTGCCGCCCCGGCAGGTGATGCTGCGCTACGCCGCGCGCAACGCGCTGCTGCCCAACGTCACCGGCTTCGGCATGGCGCTGGGCTTCGTGCTGAGCGGCTCGCTGCTGACGGAGATTGTCTTCTCGTACCCCGGCACCGGCTACCTGCTGATTCTCGCCGTGCGCAACCAGGACTACCCCCTGATGCAGGGGCTCTTCCTGACCATCACCTTCGCCGTGCTCGCCGCGAACTTCGCCGTGGACCTGCTGTGTCTGTGGCTGGACCCGAGGACCCGCGCCCATGCGTGACCTTCTTCGACGGCTGCCGCGCCACCGAAAGGCGGCGGTGGGCGGGAGCATCCTGCTGGGTTTCATCCTCCTGGCCCTCGTGGGGCCCTGGCTCGTGAGCGACCCCACGGAGCTGGTGGGCCGTCCCCACCAGCCGCCCTCGGCCGCGCACTGGTTCGGCACCACGGGCCAGGGCCAGGACGTGCTGGCGCAGACGGTGGTGGGCGCGCGCGAGACGCTGGCCATCGGCTTCGCGGTGGGCGCGCTCGTCACGCTGATGGGCGCGCTCATCGGCGTGACGTCCGGGTACCTGGGCCGTCGCGTGGACGACGTGCTGACGCTCACCACCAACGTCTTCCTCGTCATCCCCGGCCTGCCCCTGGCCATCGTCCTGGGCGCCTACCTGCCGTCCGGCCCGTTCCGCATGGTGGTGGTGCTGTCGCTGGCGGGCTGGGCCTGGAACGCCCGCGTCTTCCGCGCCGAGGCCATGGCGCTGCGCAACCGGGACTTCGTCTCCGCCGCGCTCGTGGCCGGGGAGAGCCGCGCGCGCATCGTCGTCCGGGAGCTGCTGCCCAACATGGCCTCGCTCCTGGGCTCGTCGTTCATCGGCAACACGCTCTACGCGGTGGGCGCGCAGGTGGGCCTGGAGTTCCTCGGCCTGGGCGACGTGGGCTCGGTGACGTGGGGCACCAACCTCTACTGGGCCGGCAACGACGCGGCGCTGCTGACGCGCTCGTGGTGGGTCTTCGTGCCCACGGGCGTGTGCATCGCGCTGGTGGGCTTCTCGTTGACGCTGCTGAGCTCCGCCATCGACGAGCTGACCAACCCCGCCTTGAAGGCGCCGCCGGTGACGACCACCGCCGTGCGCTCGGTGCAGGCGGCTTCGGCGGAAGCGTCTACGCCCTCCGGCGCCCTGCTGAGCCTCCGCGACGTGTGCATCGAGTACGCCACGGAGCGCGGCCCCTCGCGCGTGGTGGACGCGGTGTCCTTCGACATCGCCCCGGGCGAGGTGTTCGGGCTGGCGGGTGAGTCCGGCAGTGGCAAGTCCACGCTGGGCTACGCGCTGCTGCGCCTGCTGCCCCCGGCCGCGAGCATCACCCAGGGCCGCATCCTGCTGGACGGCACGGACGTGACGGCGCTGGACGACGCCGCGCTGCGCGCCTTCCGTTGGAGCCAGGTGTCCATGGTCTTCCAGAGCGCGATGAGCGCGCTCAACCCGGTGCTCACGCTGGGGGACCAGTTCCACGACACGCTCGCGGCGCATGGGCGCACCACCCGCGCCGCGTCCCACGCCCGCGCGAGGGAGCTGCTGGCCATGGTGGGGCTGGCGCCGCAGCTGGTGGACGCATGGCCGCACCAGCTCTCCGGCGGCATGCGGCAGCGCGTGGGCGTCGCCCTGGCGCTGGCCCTGGAGCCGAAGCTGGTGGTGATGGACGAGCCCACCACGGCGCTGGACGTCGTGGTGCAGAAGGAGCTGCTCCAGCGCGTGCTGGAGCTGAAGCAGCGGCTGGGCTTCGCGGTGCTCTTCATCACCCATGACCTGCCGCTGCTGCTCGCGCTGTCGGACCGCGTGGGCGTCCTCCAGGGCGGCAAGCTGGTGGAGGTGGACACCGCCGAGCGCCTGCGCACGGACGCGCGCCACCCGTACACGCGCCTGCTGCTGTCCTCCTTCCCGCACCTGAGCGCGGCGGATGCGCAGGTGCCCGCCGACGTGGCGCTGGCGGCCTCGGAGCGCGCCAGGGCGCAGGCGTCCGCGCAGGGAGGTGGGCGATGAAGCGGCTCGCGTTGGCCCCCACCGCACCTTCGGGCGCGTCCGGCCCCCAAGGGGCAACCTGCCTCACGGTGGCGTTCCCCACGACGCCCAGCGCTCGCCTTGGAGGTGGACGATGAGCGCGCCCCTGCTGGAGGCCACCGGCCTGCTGCGGACAGTTCCCATCGGCGGGTTCCTGTCCCGCGCGCGCCGCACCCTCCTCAACCACGTGTCCTTCACCCTGGAGCGCGGCGAAATCGTCGCGCTGGTGGGCGAGTCCGGCAGCGGCAAGTCCACGCTGGCTCGCGTGCTGGCGCGGCTGGACTCGCCGGATGCCGGCAGCCTGCGCCTGGGCGGCGAGGACGTGCTCACCCAGGAGCGCGGCGGCGCGTCGCTCGCGTACCGAGGCCGCGTGCAGATGGTGTTCCAGGACCCCTTCGCCTCGCTCAACCCCGTCCACACCGTGGCGCACCACCTGGAGCGCCCGCTGCTGCGCCATGGCCGGGCCACGCGCGCCGAGCTGAAGGAGCGCGTCCACGCCCTGCTGGAGTCCGTGGGCCTGACACCCGCGGAGCAGTTCGCCCGGCGCCATCCGCATGAGCTGTCCGGAGGCCAGCGTCAGCGCGTGGCGGTGGCACGCGCGCTGGCGGTGGAGCCGGACGTCATCATCGCGGACGAGCCCACCTCCATGCTGGACGTGTCCACCCGCCGCGGCGTGCTCCAGCTGCTGCGGGGCCTGACGCGCGAGCGCGGCATCGGCATCCTCTTCATCACCCACGACCTCGCCAGCGCCAGGCACCTGGCCGACCGCGTCCTGGTGCTCTACGCGGGCAGCGTCGTGGAGTCCGGCAGGACGGCCGACGTGCTCGCGGCCCCACGGCACCCGTACACGCGGCTCCTGCTGTCCGCCGTGCCGGATGGCGCCGACTTCCTCCACACCCCGCTCCCCGTGCGGCCGGCCACCGGCCCCCTGCCCGCGAGCGGCTGCCCCTTCGCGCCCCGCTGTCCCCATGCCGACGCGCGCTGCCACGCCTCCCTCCCCCCGCCTCACGTTCACGCCGCGGACCACGCGGTCCGCTGCCACCTCGAATCCTCGAAAGGAGCCTCCGACAATGCGGCAGTTCCCCAATGACTTCCTGTGGGGTGTGGCCACCTCCGCCTACCAGATTGAGGGTGCCACCAGCGCCGACGGGCGAGGTGAGTCCATCTGGGACCGCTTCGCCGCCACCCCCGGCAAAATCAGCGATGGCTCGGACGGCAAGGTGGCGTGCGACCACTACCACCGCTGGCGTGAAGACGTGGAGTTGATGCGCTGGCTGGGCGTGAAGTCCTACCGCTTCTCCATGGCGTGGCCCCGCGTGCTCCCCACCGGGCGCGGCAAGGTGAACGCGGCGGGCCTCGACTTCTACTCGCGGCTGGTGGACGGGCTGCTCGAGGCGGGCATCGAGCCCTTCGTCACGCTCTACCACTGGGACCTGCCCCAGGCGCTCCAGGACCAGGGTGGCTGGCCTTCACGTGACACCGCGAGCGCCTTCGTCGAGTACGCCGACGCCGCCAGCCGCAAGCTCGGCGACCGGGTGAAGCGGTGGATTACCCACAACGAGCCCTGGTGCATCAGCGTGCTGGGCTACGGCAACGGCGAGCATGCCCCCGGCCACAAGAACTGGAGCGAGGTGCTGGCCACCGCGCATCACCT
Source organism: Pseudomyxococcus flavus (assembly GCF_050038885.1). Lineage (NCBI taxonomy): Bacteria > Pseudomonadati > Myxococcota > Myxococcia > Myxococcales > Myxococcaceae > Pseudomyxococcus > Pseudomyxococcus flavus. The sequence goes on from NZ_CP143624.1 coordinate 2,239,248, forward strand.
GCTCGTGTCCCACGGCCAGGCGGTGCCCGTCATCCGCGCCAACGTGAAGAACGCCCAGGTGGGCATCACCCTCAACCTCTCGCCCGCCTGGCCCGCGTCGCCCAGCGCCGAGGACGAAGAGGCGTGCCGCCGGCACGACGGCAGCTTCAACCGCTGGTTCCTGGACCCGCTCTACGGCCGTGGCTACCCGAAGGACGTGGTGGAGGACTACATCCAGGACGGGCACCTCGCCTCGCCCACGCTGGACTTCGTGCGCGAGGGCGACATGGCCACCATCGCCGTTCCCACCGACTTCCTGGGCATCAACTACTACTCGCGCGCCATCATGCGCAGCGACCGCATCCCCGAGTCGCAGAACGCGCCGCGCACCGTTCACCCCGAGCCGGAGCGCACCGACATGGACTGGGAGGTGTACGCCCCCGCCCTCACCCGGCTGCTCCAGCACCTGCACACGCACTACCAGCCCGGCCCCCTCTACATCACCGAGAACGGCTGCGCGTACGCCACCGGCCCGGGCGCGGACGGCAAGGTGCATGACGACAAGCGCGTGGCGTACCTGCGCTCGCACCTGGAGGCCTCGCTGGAGGCCATCCGCCAGGGCGTGCCGCTGGCGGGCTACTTCGCCTGGTCACTGCTGGACAACTTCGAGTGGGCCTTCGGCTACCAGAAGCGCTTTGGCATGGTCTACGTGGACTACGACACGCAGCGCCGCATCCCGAAGGACAGCGCCCACCTCTACAAGGCCCTGGTCGAGAAGAACGGGCTGGACGTGGAGCTCGCCGCGTGAACTCGCTCGCCCTCCTCACCAGCCTCGCGGTCGCGCTGACGCAGGTGCCACCGCCCTCCGGCCCGGAGACGGCAGTTCCTCCCGCCCAGTCGCCCACGGTGGCGGGCCCCGAGCCCGCCGAGCCCACCGCCGCCGAGCCGGTCACCGACAAACCCGTGGAGCAGGAGACACCGGTGCCGCCGTCGGACGCGCCGGTGGTGAGGGTGCCGCCCGTCAACGTCCACGCGGAGGCCCAGGCCGTTCGCGTCTACCGCGACGAGCGCGGCTTCAAGCTCAAGGTCAACGGCCGGGACTTCCCCATCTTCGGCATGAACTGGGGCTACACGCCCATTGGCGAGAACTACCGCTACTCGCTGTGGACGCAGAAGGAGGACTTCATCCGCGCGGTGCTGCACCGGGAGATGACGCTCCTGCGCGACATGGGCGTCAACGCCATCCGGCAGTTCGACGACATTCCGCCGCAGTGGGTGACGTACATCCACAAGAACTACGGCATCTACACCGTGGTGAACCCGCTGATGGGCCGCTACGGCACCAACGTGGACGGCGTCATGGTGCCGAACACGGACTACTCCAACCCGAACCACCGCCGGGCGCTGCTCAACGACCTGGCGCAGAAGGTGGAGAAGTACCGGGACGTGCCCGGCGTGCTGATGTGGATGCTGGGCAACGAGAACAACTACGGCCTGCACTGGACCAGCTTCGAAATCGAGGCCCTGCCCGGCCAGGAGGACACCGCCCGCGCCGAGCACCTCTACTCGCTGATGGGCGAGGCGGTGCGGACCATCAAGAAGCGCGACACCCTGCACCCGGTCTCCATCGCCAACGGCGACCTCCAGTACATCGACCTCATCGCGCGGCTGATGCCCGAGCTGGACATCCTGGGCTCCAACGTCTACCGCGGCCCCTCCGCCCGTGACTTGTTCGACGAGGTGCTGCGCAAGCTCGACAAGCCCGTCATGTTCACCGAGTTCGGCGCGGACGCCTATGACGCCAAGGCCGGCCGCGAGGACCACCTGGCGCAGGCCGAGTACCTGCGCAAGCAGTGGGAGGAAATCTACTCCCAGGCCTACGGCCAGGGCCGCGCGCAGAACGCGCTGGGCGGCTTCGTGTTCCAGTGGGTGGACGGCTGGTGGAAGTACAACCAGGAGACCAACCTCTCCATCCACGACACCACCGCGTCCTGGCCCAACGGCGGCTACGCCGCCGACTTCGTGCCCGGCCAGAACAACATGAACGAGGAGTGGTTCGGCATCTGCGCGCTGGGGCCGGAGGACGAGGCCGGCATCGCCCGCCTCCAGCCGCGCACGGCGTACTACGTCCTCCAGGCCGCCTTCCGCCTGGACCCGTATGCCCCCACCACGAACCCGGACACCATCCGCGAGCACTTCGCGTCCATCCGCCCCACGGAGATGTCGCGGGGCTACGAATCGTCGATGGCGCTGGCCCGCGCGGATGACCTGAGCGCGGTCCGCGTCTCCAACCTGCGCCTGATGATGGACAGCTCCCTGTCGCGCGGGAGCGTCGCCACGGTGCGGCCCAACCAGGTGGCCGTGGACCACACGGAGTCCATCTTCTTCGACCTCACGCTCCAGCCGACGTCCGGCGTGTATGGCCGCGCCTCGTTCAACGTCGTGGGCAACGTGGCGCAGAACCGCCTCAACAACATCTTCTACGAGAACCGCGGCATCCCCTCCGCTCCGGGAGGGGCCGGCAACCCGGCCGTGGGTGGGCAGGCACCGGTGCCCGGCGTCGGAGGCATCCCCGGTCAGCAGCAACAGCCGCTCGGCCTGGACCGGCTCGCGCTGTACCAGGCCGAGTTCAAGCTCGACCGCGCGGACTTCCAGCTGGAGGGCTTCTACCGCACCGCCCACTACCACTGGGGCGAGGAGGGCGACTTCTTCGGCCTGTACCGCGAGGCGAACTACGGCCCCGCGCTGGACATCTACAAGGGCAACGCGCCCTTCGGCGTCGTCTTCACCGGCAAGAACAACCTGGAGGGCCTCAAGATTGCCGTGGGCCCCGAGCTCTACTGGGGCGCCAACCCGTCCATCGTCGCCAAGTACCGCCGCAACGTGGGGCCGGTGACGCTGACGCTGATGCACCAGGAGGACATCGCCCGGGGCGCCACCCAGCTCACCGCCTCCGTCATCCGCGAGCGCGTGGCGCGCAGGTCCACGCTGTCACTCAACTGGGCGAAGGGCCCCATGGCGCTGGAGGTGGGCGGCATCCTCGCGGCCCCGCAGCGCGTGGGCGAGGAGTTCACCTGGACGCGCCCCACGGACGGGCCCAGCTACCTCAACAGCGGCTACGAGGTGCTGCGGGACGAAATCCGGGTGCTCGACACCCTGGGCGCCAAGGCGCGGCTCACCTACGACCTGGGCTCGGTGCGCACGTTCATCCAGGGGTCCTACCGGGGCCTGGTGGCGGACGGCGGCCCGGAGCAGGGCATCCTGCTGACGGGCTGGAGCCTGCGCGAGAGCGGCCGCGGCAACCACTTCGGCGGGCAGGCGGGCGCCGTCATCCAGGTCGGCAGCTCGTTCCAGGTGTCGCCCAACCTGCTGTACCAGAAGCCCCTCATCGGGCCCAATCCGCGCATCGAGGACGCGTTCGACCCGGAGACGGGGCGCTACTTCGCCGGCGTGCGGCCGCGCAACGTGCTGGTGGACGCCTTCACCGTGCTGGACAACCGCGAGACGCTGGGCGCCGAGCTGCTGCTCACCTTCGACCCCACGCCCGGCACCTGGTTCTGGCAGTGGGACCGCGACATGCGCGAGGACGCGCCCTTCGCCGCGGGCCTGGACCTGGTGTACCGGCGCCAGCCGACGTCACGCGACGCGGGCATCGCCATCCTCGCGGACGGCAGCATGGTGGCCTTCGGCAACGCACCCCCCGCCCGCGATGAATGGGAGGCCACGCTGCGCGTGGTGACCAACCCGATGCCGCGCCTGAAAGTCTTCGGCGCCGCCTTCGTGGGCAGCAACCAGTCCTCCGGCGAGGACGCGCGGCAGGTGCGGCGCTTCGGCGTGGATGCCTCCGCGCTGTGGGACACGGTGATGCTGACGACCCAGCTCCACTTCAACAACTGGGGCCCGTACGACTACCACCGCGTCTTCAACCTCACCTATCCCATCCAGCTCGGCGGAGACCTGTCCTACGGCCTCAAGCGCCCCATCCTGGGCACGGTGACGACGCGCTTCGGCGTGCGCGGCCTGGTGCGCATGCTGGACCAGTACTCGGAAGGCCTCAACACCATGGCCCTCGAGGAAGGACTCGAAGGCCGTGAATACGAACTGGGCGCCTATGCCATCCTGTCTCTCTAGTGGAGGACGTATGAAGACGTGGCTCCTGCTGGCCTGCGCCGGGGCTGTCACCGGCTGCTACGACCCCGCCAGCTTCGTGTATGGCGAATCGCTGGACGGGCTCACGCTCCAGCTCTACAGCGCGGACGTCGGCATCCATCCCGACACGTCCGTGCTGGAAGACCCGAACAACCCCTTCCGCCTCAGCACGCCGGGGGCGGAGACGAAGTGGGACATCCAGGCCCAGGCCGGCAGCGTGGCCGCGTTCTATTCCTGGGCCACGCTGCTCGCGCGGGAGCCGGGAGGCGAGGCCCAGTTCTACGTGGGCACCAACCTGCTCGCCGTCTACCAGAACGGTGAGGCCCCCCAGGAGACCCTGCCCCAGGTCCGCCAGCAGGCCATCCGCGCGTACCAGAACATGCTCGACGTGTTCCCGGACGCGGTGACGTACGACGCCACGGGCACCTACGCCTACGATCTGGCGACGCCCGCCTACAAGGGCATCGTCGAGATGGGCGGCATGGTGCAGGGCGGCTGGGTGCTGATGCAGACGGCCAACGGCACGGAAAGGGCGGTGCGGCCATGAAGCGCGCGAGCCTCGCGATGCTGCTGCTCCTGGCGGGCTGCCGCCCCGATCCGGGCGTGCCGGACTACACGGACCAGGGCATCGACAGACCCGACGCCGGCGAGGAGCCCGACGACGAGGTGCTGCCGGGCCCCTTCCCTTACGAACCGGGCCAGCGGCGGCTCGCCGTGGGGTTCTACGAGGGAGGCCGCTCCGAGGACGTGGCGGTGGACGGCGTCAACACGCATATCTACCTCTACGAGGGCACCCTCACCCTGGAGCCCTCCGGCACGCGCGTCGAGGGACGCCAGGCCGACCTGGTGGTCCACGCGGGCAAGACGTGGCTGGGCTTCGGCGTCCACTGGAACACGCCCCGCAACCTGGACGGATGGAAGACATTGCACGTGAGCCTCAACTCGGCCGACCCGGGCTTCGCCAATGTGTCCATTGGCATGAATGACGACGAGAGCGTCCAGCTCCCCGCGGCGCAGTATGGCTACGTGAATGACGGGCAGTGGCACCACCTGGCCATCCCCCTGGCGGACTTCGCCGCGGGCGGCGTGCAGCTCAGCGCGGTGCAGGCACCGTTCGTCTTCATCGCCGGAGCGGGCGCGGCCGCGGACACGCTGCTGCTCGACAACCTCTACTTCACCGCGGACTGAGCCTCCGATGGCCGCGAGGCTGCATCGCAGCCCGCGGCACGGCACCGCCGGGAACAGTGCCGCTCCGACGCACTGTCGAAGCGCCCGCTCCGCAAGGTCCAGCGGCGTTCCCTCCCACGCATGGGGGCGCGCGTACCTGTCGATGCGCCGGGCGCGGAGTGTGCCGAGCATCACCTATAGCCAGCCAACCTTCACGCCGGCCTTGGATCTTCAGCTCCGTTGCACTTTAGGCGTGGCTCTTATTCCGAGCACGCCTCGTGCATTGCGAGTCAGCCCGGGTCGGTAGGGTTGCGAGGTAAAGGCAAGTGAGGTGGTTTGAATCGCTGCGCGGCATGGGGTAGTTCAGCCTCCGCGAGGGCCGGAGGCCGCACCCGTTCACGCTGTCCAGCCAGCGCCCTGTCGTTGCGTTTCGAAGAGGGGGGAATCTCTATGAGTCACCTGTTGCCTGTGCACATCACCTCCCCCGAGGTGACTTTGGAGCCTCTTTGGGAGAGTCGCCTGGGGCGCATCGTCGGGACGGACGGCGAAGGCCGGCCCGTGGTGGACTTCGACGGCAACCCGGTGGGCCCTCGCGTGGCACGCAAGGCTGTGCGGTTGGACGCAGAGGGAATACAGGCGGCTGTCGAGTCACGTCAGCCGGTGGAACTCCGCTTCGAGGAGGGAGACCCGCGGCTTCCCATCATCACCGCCCTGCTGCCCGTTGCGCCTCGGGCCTCACATTCGGATGCAATTCCGGGCGCGCGGGTTGAGGCCGCCGAGTCGCCCACTCGCGTCATCCAAGGCAGGGACGGGCTCGTGCTGCGCTGCGGGGACGCTGCCGTCACCCTGCTGCGCAACGGGAAGGTCTCCCTGAAGGGGGCGTCCGTCGAGACTTCGGCGGAGGGCACCGTGCGCCTAAAAGGCATGGCGGTTCAAGTCCACGCGCAGGGTGCGCTGGGCGCCCGCGGGGGCCAGGCCGATGCAGAAAGCCATCCAGCGGCATGGCCCCACTCTGGCGACGACGCGGCGGACATCCAGGTCATCCAAAGCAGGGAGAGCCTCGTCCTACGGTGTGGCAGGGCGCGCCTGACGCTCCTGGGTAGCGGGCGAATCCTGCTGGAGGGGACCTACGTGGAGACGTGCGCTGAGGGCGTCGTCCGTCTCCAGGGCGGCTCCATCCAAATCAATTAGGGGGCGTGCCATGGTGTTGGAGGACGTGCTGGAAGAGCACCTGGACGAGGCAACTTTCCGGTGGCTGCAATGGGAAAGGGCCCTGGAGGCGCCGGACTTCACCCTCTCGGACGTGGCGCGACAGGAGGAGCAGTTGGCGGCACACCTGCATGGACTGGTGCTGGGCGGCGCGGAGGCCGCCGAGTCCTTGCTCTGGCCTGCACTGGACTCGGGAGAAGCGACGCGAATCACCGCCGCTACCTATGCACTGCTGGCCCAGGGGCACGTCGAAGCCCTCCTCAACTTCATGGCCGGTGACGCGCTCGAGGCGAGGGCGGCTGTCCGACGCGCGGTGGGGTTGACTGCGGCCCCCAACGTGGGTGAGCACCTTCTCCCGCTTCTGAGGCGGGATGACGTCTCCCTTCAGGCCCAGCTTCTGGAGGCGATGGCCTTCCGCCACGAAGCGCCTCCTGAATTGCTTGCGGAGTCCTTCCTCCACGCTGAGCCACAGGCGCGGATGGCGGCGTTACGCGCCTGCCCACCTCTTCCCGACGACACCGTGCGCCGGCTCCTCCCAGGACTCCTGGAGTCCGGGCACCCGGGGATTCGCGCCGCGGCGATGGAGGCTGGCCTCACCTCGGGCGCGCGGGTGGCCTGGGAGGCCTGCCGTCAGGCGGTGCGCGCGTGCAATGCCCACACGCCCCAGGCCATGGTGCTGCTCGCCCTCTTCGGCACCGACGCAGATGCGGCCTTGCTGGTGGACATGTTGGGGGCGCGGGACATGCGCCCGCATGCCCTCTGGGCCCTGGGCTTCAGTGGGCGCCTCGTCGCCATGGAAGCCTGTCTCGCGCTTCTGGAGGACCCCCTGGCGGCACGGCTGGCGGGGGAAGCCTTCTCCGCCATGACGGGCCTCCAGTTGGAGGGCCTCTATGCCCTCCCTCCCGGAGAGCGGCCCGAAGGAGCGCCGCTGCCACCCGAACTTCAAGAGGACCTGGACGCCGACCTGGTGCCCAAGCCCGAGGATGACCTGCCCTGGCCGTGCATTGGGGCGGTGAGGTACTGGTGGAAGGAGGCCCGTCCTCGCTTCCAGTCAGCAGGACGCTACCTGAATGGCCAGCCCCTTGAGGGGCCCGTGCTGCTGGAGGCCCTCACGCACGGCCCCATGCGGCGCCGGCACGTGCTGGCACGCGAGCTGGCCATTCGCAGCCAGGGCCAGCACCGCATTCCCACCCGGGCCTTCACCCCGCGCCAGTGGGCGGCGCTGGCTCAGGCCCGGGCGGGCTGTGCGCGCCTGAGCCTTCTGCCCCTGGAGCGCACGCTGCGCTGACACGAGGAGACGCCATGCAAATCAGCGAGAACACCACGGGCATGTCCGCGGGCCTCACCGTGGCGACGGACGCCCAGGCGCGAGAGCACTGCGTCGTCGCCGTCAAAGGCACCTTCCGCATGAACGGCTCCGGCGAGCCCCTACTGGCGGACGTGCAACGTCCGGTGGCCTACACGGACGAGCACCACGGGGCACCCGAAACGACGAGCCTCCTCCGGGAGAATGACTTCGCCTTGACGAAGCCCCTGGTGGACGTCCTCGTGTTGGGCCACGCCGTCGCCCCTCACGGGCGCGCGACGGAAGCAATGCTGGTGCGCGTGGAGATGCCGGGCCGGCAGAAGGACCTTCGCGTCACGGGGGACCGCCGCTGGGAGAAGGGGCTGACCGGCGTGAAACCCACGCCGCCCCAGCCCTTCGTCCGGATGCCGCTGCGCTACGAGCTGGCCTTTGGCGGAGTCGACACCTCCCACCCGGAGCCGAAGTACCACGGTGCGGAGCTGCGCAACCCGGTGGGCCGGGGCTTCCGGCAGAACCCGCGCGCCGCGGATGCGGTGGGGACGCCACTGCCCAACCTGGAGCACCCCCGGTACTTTCTGGACAGGTGGGATGGAAAGACAGTGCCGGTGGGCTTCGGCCCGGTGGGCCGTGGCTGGCAGCCTCGCCTCGCCCACGCCGGCACGTACGACGAGCGCTGGCTCTCGGAGGACTACCCCTTCCTTCCCCGGGACTTCAGCCCGCGCTACTTCCAGTGCGCGCCCGAGGACCAGCAACTGCCGGCCCTGCGCGGCGGAGAGGTGTTCCGCTGTCTGGGCCTGACCGAGTCCGGCCCGTGGTCGGTGACGCTGCCGCGCCTCCAGGTGCCAGTGGCCTTTCGCTTCCGCGAGTCCGACGTCAGCGCCGAGGCACGCATGGACACGGTGGTACTCGACGCGGATGCGCGCGAGGTGGTGGTGACGTGGCGTGCCTCCGTGCCGCTGGGCAAGAAGCTCTCCCATCTTCGCGAGGTGCAGGTGGGCCTGCCCCGCCCGAACTCGAAGGAAGGGCCGGTGAGGTACGTACGCGGCAAGCCCTACTTCCGGGGCCTGGGCGCCCTGGTCTCCTGGAGGCGGCGCACGCAGCGGATGGGAGGGGCGTCATGAGCGCCACGCCTCTGTACGTCGCCGCCGCGGGTATGGCCTGCCCGCTGGGACTGAGCGCCGAGTCGGCCGGTGCCGCCCTGCGTGCGCGGATGAATCGCTTCAAGCGGAGCAGCTACCACGACAACGACGGGGCGCCCATGGTCCTCTCGGAGTTGTCGACGCTCCCACCCGAGTTGCGGCGCGAGGAACGCGTCCTGGGACTGCTGGGCATGGCGGTGGCAGGCGCCGTGCGGGGCCTGGAGGACGCCGAACTCGCGCACCTGCCCCTGCTGGTGGGTACGTCCACCCCGGAGCGCCCGGGCGGTGTCCCGGAGGTGTTTCCCCGGGCCCTCGAGCACCTTGGGCAGGTCCACAGGCTTCGGTTGGAAGGCACCTTGTCCCGAAGTCTGGCCCTGGGGAATACGGCGGGACTCCGGGCGCTGGCCGAAGCCCGGCTCCTGCTGGCCCGTCACCCGCGACTTCCCGGCTGCCTGGTGGCCGCGGTGGACAGCTTCATCAACGCCTCGAGTCTCGACGGACTGCTGCGACAGGGGCGGCTGCTGCGCCCGGACAACTCGGACGGAGTGATTCCCGGCGAGGCCGCCGCCTGCCTCCTGGTGACGCGCAGGCCACGTCGCGACGACGCATGTCCGTTGCGACTGGTGGGCCTCGGCTTCGGACAAGAGCGGGCCACGCTGCCGTCGGACGAGCCGCTGCGCGGGCTGGGGCTGGCGCAGGCCTACCGGGAAGCCCTGGCCGAGGGCGGCGTCGACGTGGCCGAGGTGGACTTCCGCGTCGCTGACACCTCGGGAGAGGGCTATGGCTTCAAGGAGCTCTCCCTGGCCCTTTCGCGGCTGCTGCACACGCGCCGGGAGTCCACGCCGCTGTGGCTCCCGGCGGAGTCCCTGGGGGAGACAGGGGCGGCCTCGGGCCTGGTGGCCCTGGCCTGGGCCTCAATGGCCATGCGCCATGGCTATGCGCCCGGCCCCCGGGCCCTCATCTCCACGTCCGACTCGGCTGGAGGGAGGGCAGCAGCGGTGTTGCGCGGTCCTGACACGTACACTCCACGAGGGATGCCCTGATGAAGGTATTCGCCAATGGCAACGAGGTGGCCTGCGCCGACGGGGACGGGAAGGTGGTGGCGGCGTTCCCGGACGTGTGCATGAGTCCTCCCCCACCACCAGCGGGGCCAGTGCCGGTGCCCTACCCGAACACCTCCTTCTCCCGGGACATGAAGCAGGGCAGCAAGCGCGTCACCATCAACGGCAAGCCCGTCATGCTGAGGGACGAGTCCTATTACGCGACGTCCCCGCTGGGGAACGAGGCCGCCACCCGCAACTTCGGAGCGGGCATCATCTCCCATCAGATTACGGGGAAGACGCACTTCATCTCCTGGTCGATGGATGTCCATGTCGAGGGCAAGAATGTCCCGAGGCATATCGACCTCACGACTTCCAACCACGGCAGCAACGCGAACAACGCCGTCCCCACCCCCAACCTCGCGCAGAGCGCCACGGGCAGTCCAGGCCAGGTCACCTTCAACGCGTGCCCGTGTTGCCAGGGGCCGCTGCACGAGAACCAGAAGGACCCGGTGACGGGGCAACCCTTCGAGACCATTCCGGAGATGGAGTTCTACGGGCGTATCGCGCAATACCGGATGAATCGACGTGCGGAGATGCAGGGCATCCTCCAGCAGGTTGCGGAGGGAAAGATGCCGATGCCCTCCTGGGCGAACAAGCCCGACCCGAAGTTGGGCATCCCCGTCAAGGACAATATCATCCGCATGGGCGATGAGTGCGAGCGTGACTTCAAGAAGCTCCAGGAACTCCGACAGAAGCACCCCAACTGTCCCAACGTGCACAACCCTCCGGACCAGGGGTGCGGTGTCCATTTCAAGGTTCTGCAGCCTGGGTTGGCAGGCGACGTCAAGGGGGATGGCCGTTGGAGATCGGCCCGCAGGGAATCAATCAAATTGTGGCGAAATAAGGGGTATTCTATCGACGACGAGGATCAAGTGAATCACATGACTCCAGCAGACGCTGGTGGGTGCCCGTTCTCCATGGGCAATCTGGTTCCAAACTCAGTCCTGAAAGATGCGTGTCTGGAGATTGAAAATACTCAGACGCGGATTCAGAACATGATTCCTCCGAAGTCAGAAGAGCGTGTAAAGCTGTTCAGGTGACCCATGCGCCCCCCCTACCTTTGGAATAGCTTTATCGAAACAGGCGCCGGAGTGCATTTCACTACGCCCCCGCCTTCGGATGTCGCAGACCTGAAGCACCTTGCCAGCAACGATCCCTGGCGTATTCTCCCTTGCGTCCTCGCCAACCTCCAGCAGGGCAGGTTTGAGGTTTCTAAAAGACTTGTCGCGTTGATGCGCGAGGTCCGGGATGCGGAAGTCTGGGATGCCTGCGCAGTGCTGCTGTCCTATGCGGCTCCCTACTCTGTTATTCGCGAACTCGAGGCTTCTTCCGAGAAGTTGCTTGAGCCGAGGCGGAGTCCGTATACCCGGCGATACTTTTGCGAGGTCCTTGCTTGCTCAGGAGGCGTGTGGGGCGTGCCATATCTGATACGCCACTATCGAGAGCTGAAGGACAGAAAGGTCGAGGCTGAGGTTGAATTCTATATATCGCAGGTGCTTGAGACTGAGCCGGGACCTGTCGCACGTGGACCGCGAGTTCTGTGGGAATCGAATGGGCTGCCGCCGCCCTTTGAGGAGTCATTGCCGGTCTTGCTGACTGATGAGTATCTCAAGCAGCTTGAGGAGACCTTTCAGGAGCTAGTTTCCAGTCAAAAGCTCTACGAAAAAGAGGCGCTCGTCGAAGGAGAGCGTCTGAATATCCGGAACGTCGCCCGGCGTCTACTAAAGCGTGTGCAGACTGGCGAACGTCGAGACCGAATCGAGGATGGGAGGATGCTCCTCGAAGCCACCACTGGATTGGATTGCCGTGCGTTCTTCGACGATTCCGGCAGGCTGAAAAACCTCACTGCGGCGGCTATCGTCGAGGAGTTTTTAGAACGAGGAGACGCCGACAGGTACCAGCCAGGCGCTCGCTACTTCTTCGGCCATCGAATTCCAGATTGAGTGCGCTTGGTTGCGAGCACCGCACGCCGAGGCATCCCGAAACCGACTTCCGGAAGCGCGAAACCTTCGCCTACGCGTGCGAGGCGTACAGCCGCATCCTCGAGGCCGGCCGCAGCCCCCGAGAGCGCGTGGCCCTCGCCGAGGAGTATTCGGCCTGCGCGGCGCCTTCCGACGAGCGCGTGTCGGTGGCCGAGGTGGTGGAGCTCGTCCGAGAAGCCGCGGCGGCGAGGAATGGGTGGCAGTGCATTCTCGCGCGGTGCGCGCCGGCAGCACGGGATGCGACGCGTGTCGCGGCCGAAGGAGGGCTTTGTAGTGTTCCCCTCGGAGTCAAGACACGCGCGCCGGCGGAAATGGGCGGGTGAGAGCGGCGTGTCGGTGGGTTGCTGCTATGCGGCCTCGCGCAGGGGTGGTGGTCTGGCGAGCTTCTCCGCCCGCACCTCGGCGGGCGTCTTCCAGTCGAGCGCCTGGTGGGGGCGACGGGTGTTGTAGCGGCGCACCCACTCCTCGAGCGCAGCGCGCAGCTCGGCCGCGTTCTTCCAGTCCCGTAGCCACACCACCTCCTCCTTCATGGTGCGGATGAGGCGCTCCACCACGGCGTTGCCGGTGGGCCGGCCGACGGGGGCAAAGGTGTGCAGCACGCCCCAGAAGGCCAACAGGCGTGCGGCGTCGGCGCCGGTGTACTGCGGGCCGTGGTCGCTGCGCACCTCCAGGCCCTCGGGCACCTTGTCGGGAGTGCCGTACTCCGCCTCCAGCGCGCGCTCCACGGGAGCGAGCACGTCCGGCGCCTCCTGACTCTTTGTCACCCCCAGCGCCAGCACACTGCGGCAGCCGCAGTCGATGACGGGTACCACCGCCACCATGCCGTCCTCCTTCGTCCATGCCGTCGTGAAGTCCGTCGCCAGGCGACGGTTGGGCTCTGGCACCACCACGTGCCCGCGCGTCGTCTCTCCAGGCTCCCTGTCCCTGGCGAGCACCAGCCCGTGTGCATGCATGAGGGCCCACACGCGGCGGCGCCCCACGCGCAGCCCCTTCTCGCGTTTGAGGCTGGCCCACACCTTGCGCACGCCCCACGCGGGGTTCTCCTCCAGCACCTCGCGGATGGCCGTCAGCACCACCTCGGCGCTGGTGCCCCGAGGCGGCCTGGGCAGGCGCAGCACCTTGGCCCCGCCACCCTCCGCCTGCTCGGGCACGTCCTTGCTGGCCGCGTAGTACGCAGCCCTGCTGATGCCGAATGCCTTGCACACCTGCGGCACCGTGGCCACGCCCGCGTCAGTCTCGCGGCTTATCTGCGAGACTTCGCGGGCCGAGTAGGGCGGGGGCCACCCACCCCAATGGCCCGCTGCACCAGCGATAGCTGCACCGTCGTGTCCGCAAGCGCCTCGCGCAGATGCGCGTTCTCCCGCTCGAGCTCCAGCTCGCGCTGCGACTTGCCCGTGCCGCGCTTGAGCGCCTCGGCAATGCCGCCCAGCGCTTCGTCGCGCCACCCCTCCACCGTGGAGGGCAGTACCCCGTACTTCTTCGCCAGCTGGTCTACGCTGGCCTTGCCCGCCAGCAACGCGAGGACGGCCTGCTGCCGCTCCTCCACGCTTCTGCGCCCTGGCCGCCCGCGCACCGAAGGCGCCTCGGCAGCTGGCCCCTCCTCGCGTGCGGAGTGTGGCTCGCGTCCTCGCCCCTGCAAGGGCAAGCCGGCTGCGCCGGGCCTGTCGGCCCCTTGCACGGGCTGTGGGCGCTCGCCGTTGTTACCGCGCACCTTTATTGATGGAGCGATGAGCAGGCTGGTTGATAGCATCGGCCCCACGGTTCCCCAGTCGCGTCAAGGCCTTGGCCGCCGCCGGCGGTGCCCTCCGGGCAAGCCCCTCCGCGATTACCGCGACAGGCTCCTAGAACGTCGATCAGGTTACGGCGAGCGAGCAGGCAGGGACCAGGGGATCGACGCCAGCGTCAGAAGTGAGCAGGTAGGTCCATGGACACGGCAGGAGTGAACATGGACCGGTGGAGCCCCGAGGTCGCGTGTAGCGAGAGGGAAGAGCGGCTGCTGAAGCTGGCGGGCAAGAGCCGCAAGCTCTTGGTCTTCTTGCGGCGGCACCGCCACGAGCTATTCGACGAGGCCTTCCAGCAAGAGCTGGAGGGCATGTACCGACAGACGGGCCAGGGGGAGGCGCCTCAGCCCCCGGCCCTGCTGTGCATGGCGCTGCTGCTGCAAGGCTACCTGCAAGTCTCCGATGCGGAGGCGGTGCGGCTGTCGGCCACGGACCGGTGCTGGCGGGTGGTGCTGGGCACCCTGGAACCCGACGACGACGCGCCCGCCTTTTCGCAGGGCGGCTTGCAGCAGTTCCGCGAGCGGCTCATCCACCACGACCTGGACCGGCGCCTGCTGGAGCGCACGGTGGAGGTGGCCCGGAGGACGAGGGCCTTCGACTGGAAGAAGCTCCCAGGCACCCTCCGCCTGGCGGTAGACAGCCGCCCTTTAGAGGGAGCCGGGCGGGTTGAAGACACCTTCAACCTGCTCGGCCACGCGGGGAGGAAGCTGGCCGAGGGCGCCGCTCGACTGCTGGGCACGGACGTGGAGGAGGTGTGTCGTCAGGCTCGGGCGCCCGTGCTGCTGGGCTCCAGCGTGAAGGCCGCGCTGGACATCGACTGGAGTGACGCCGAAGCGAAGCAGGCGGCGCTGACTCGACTGGTGCGGCAGGTGGACCGGTTGGCAGCATGGGTGAATCGCCATGTGGACGGGGCCGAGGAGGCCCCGCTGCGGCGCTACATCGAAGCGCTCGTGCAGGTGAAGGCGCAAGATTTGGAGCCGGTGGAGACAGGCGGGGTGCGCCTGCGCCAGGGCGTCGCGCCAGACAGGCGTGTGTCCATTGAAGACGAACAGATGCGGCACGGGCGTAAGAGCAAGAGCAAGCGTTTCAATGGCTACAAGCAGCACATCGGCACGCACCTGGATGCCGAGCTGGTGCTGGCGTGTGCGGTGACACCGGCCAACCGCCCCGAAGAGGAGGCCACCCCGGAGTTGAAGGAGGACTTGCGGAGGCTGGGCCTGGGGCCAGTCGCGGTATTCATTGACCGGGCGTATGTAAATAGCGAGCTGACCAAGGAGGTGAAGGCGGCCGGTGGCGAGGTGGTGTGCAAGCCATGGCCCGGGCGCGGTGTGAAGCCAGGCCTGTACGGCAAGAAGGACTTCGCCGTGGACGTGAAGGCCGGCACCATTACCTGCCCGGCGGGCCAGGTAGAGACCTTCGAGCCTGGGCAGGTGGTGCAATTCGCCCCGGAGGTGTGCGGAGCGTGCGCGCTGCGCGCCCAATGCACGCAGGCGGCCTCCGGACGCGGCAGGAGCGTCCGGCTGGGCGAGGACGAGGCCCTGCAGAAGCGACTGCGGCGACTACAAGACACTCGTTCGGGGCGGGCGAAGCTGCGCGAGCGAGTGCCCGTCGAGCACCAACTCGCCCATCTGAGCCAGCGGCAGGGCCCACGGGCCCGTTACCGCGGCACCCGCAAGAACCTCTTCGACCTTCGCCGGCTCTGCGCGCTCCAGAACCTGGAGACCGTCCACCGCCGCATCGCCGAGCAACAGTGTCTTGCGGCCTGAGGTTCCACTAACCTGTTCGGCGCTCTAGCGGCGACGCCTTTGCTGGGGCCGGGCAGGCTTTACCTTCGTCTCCGGAGGCAGCGCCTCCAGCCAGGCCCGCACCGCGTCGGCCTGCGACGTCCGGCCCGAGGCCGCGAAGCGCTCACGCGCCTTCGCCGCCTCGGCCCGTGCCTCCTCGCCCTGCCCTTCCTTCCACAGGGCGCGAGCGAGCGCGAAGCCCGACTCTCCCAGCGAGTCCTCCTGAGCGCCCGTGAAGGCCACCGCCTTGCGCAGCGGCACCAGGGCCTCGCGCGTGCGCCCCAGCCCCAGCAGCGCCTGCCCCACGCCGTCGTAGGAGTACTGGAGGTCCTCGTGCTCGGGCCCCAACTGGGCGCGCTTCACCGCCAGCGCCTCTTCGTAGACCTTCAGCGCCTCTTCATTGCGCCCCAGCGCGAGCAGGCTCATTCCCTCTTCGTCGAGCGCCTCCGCCACTTTCAGGTGGGTACCGCCCAGCAGCTCGCGGTGCAGCGCCACGGAGGCGCGCGCATGCTCCAGGGCCCGCGCGAACTCCCGCTGCTCACGCAGCGCCATGGACAGGCCCTGGTGACGTCGAGCCACGTCCAGGTGACGCGGCCCCACCGCCGCCTCCGTCTGGCGCAGCGCCTCCTCCATCACCCGCACGGCCTCCGGAAAGGCGCCCACCTCCAGCAACACCCGCCCCAGCGAGAAGGTCACCCGGGCGCGCTTGGGATGTCCGGGTGGCAGCGCCTGGCTCAGCACCGTGGAGGCCTCCTCCAGCAACGCACGGGCCTCCCCCGCCTTCCCCTGCATCAGCGCGAGGTTGGCTTCGTTCACCAGCAGGTCGCCCTTCAGCACCGCGTCCCCGCCCAGGCGCTGGAGCGTCGCATTCCCCAGCCGCGCCCACTGCGAGGCGTGGTCGAAGCGCTCACGCTCCCCTTCGACGTAGAGCAACTTGTTGAGAATGGAGACCTCCAGCCGGTCCGCCCGTCCCGACGTGGCGTCATAGACGGCCTGCTCCAGCAGCCCCGCGCCCTTCCCCTTCTCCCCCAGCACGGCCTGCAGCCATCCCTGATGGAAGCGCAGCTCCGCCGTCAGCGGCGGGTACCGGGCGGCCAGCACGCGGGCCTCCACCGCGTTCGCCGCCGCCAGCGCCTGGGCGTAGCGGCTGGTGTCCACCAGCGCCTTCACCTCCGACAGCGCGCCTTCCAGCGACTCCAGCTCCGCGCGAAGCGCCGGGTCCGCGGGCCTGGGCTGCTGACTCGCCAGCGCCTCCACGTCCGCGCAGTCCTCGGGCGAGGGCAGCGCATACGCCGCGTCCAGCGCCTTCTCGACGCCGGGCGCCTCCACGCGGCCCAGGGCCTCCACCAGCGCGCGCAGGTCCTTGCGACGCCGCTCCAGGCACACCACCCGCTGGGTGTACAGCGCTTCGGGCTGCACCTCGTGAAGGCGCGTGGCCTCGCACGCCTCGGTGTGCTGGCGCGCCCAGGCGCTGGCATAGGCATCCAGCGCCTGCCCCACCCGCCCGGCCATGTCCGCGCCCAGCGGGCTGCCCGTGGCCACGAAGGCCGCGGACAGCCGCTGCCTCGCTTCGGGCCCCCAGCTGTCCGCCAGCAGCCCCTCCGCGCCCGCGCAGACGTTCGACTGCCACCACAGCGCGCCGCCCACCACGCCCACCAGCGCCGCCGTGGCCACGGCCACACCTCCCGCCCTGCGGGCCCGCGCGCGCTGCTGCTCCTGGGACAGCGCCTCCAGCAGCGCCCCCATGGAAGGGAAGCGCGCCTCGGGCTCCAGCGACAGGCCCCGCATCACCGCGCGCCGCACCCAGGCGGGGACGCGGGCGTCGTCTGGCGGCTCGTGGATGGGCGACGCCACCTGGCCGGTCCGCTCCAGGGGCGCCGTCACCTTCCCCGTCGGAGACCGCAACGCCTTCGCGGCCCGCGACAGCTCGTCCGGGTCGAAGGGACGCTGGTTGTAGAGCGCCCGGTACAGCGCCGCACAGAAGCTGAACTGGTCCGAGCGCGCGTCCAGGGCCTCGCCGCGGAACTGCTCGGGGGACATGAACGGCGGCGTCCCCAGGACGACGCCGGCCTCGGTCAGCGGCTCATGCAGCCGGCGTGACGACTCCGAGGAGGCGGGCACGCGCGCCAGCGTGGGCTGCTCGTCCAGGGGCAGGTTGTCCACGGGCCGGGCCAGCCCGAAGTCCGTGACGTAGACGCGGCCGTCGCGGCCCACCAGGACATTGGCCGGCTTGAAGTCGCGGTGCACCAGCCCGGCCGCGTGCGCGGCCTCCAGGCCCCGCCCCGCTTGCAGGTACTTCACCAGCACCTCGCGCCAGGAGCGCGGCTGCTCCCGCCGCCAGTCCGCCAGCGTGCCCCCCACCACCAGCTCCATGGTGAAGAAGACCTGCCCATCCCAGGTGCCCACCTCGTAGATGGGGATGACGTTGGGATGGGAGACGCGGGCCATGGCCTGCGCCTCGCGCAGCAGCCGCGTGCGCCCGCCCTCCTCGTCCACGTGCCGGGCCTCGACGCTCAGCAGCTTGAGGGCCACCTTGCGGTCCAGGTCCGGGTCATAGGCCGCGTACACCGCGCCCATCCCGCCCTGTCCCAGCAGCTTCAGTGGAATGAAGCGGCCCACCCGCTGGCCCAGCGGGCTCGGAGAAGACGCATGGCCAGACGCCTCGCGCGAGGAGAGAGGCTCCGCCGTGTCCGGCACGCTTCGAGGCGCCGCGCCCCGCGCGTCCGCTGACACGACCTGCGTCGACTGCTCTGGAGAAGCCTCGGCACCCGAGCCCCGGTCATCGGTGTTGGCCATGGCCGCAATTGTACCGGGAAGCGAGCGACTTCCTGCGCCCATGAAGGACTCACGCGCAACAAGACACACACCGTACCGATAATGAGAACAGGCGAAGGCAGTGTGGGAGGGTCCGCCGTGACCGTGAATGTCAGCAACGCGTTCAACTCAGTGCGTCAGGCAACGACAGCCGCGAAGCCTCAGGTCCTGACCCAGCCCATCCAACCGTCTGTCTTGAAGGACGCACTGGCACCGGAACTGGCCGCCCGGCCGGCGGGCAGCGTTGCCTCGGCGGCGCAGCGTCTGGAGCGCGACAGCTTCCAGGACACGAAGCCCGCGCCCAGGAGCGTGCCCCGGCTCACCGTTCCGGACGCGACGGACATCAGCGAGCTTCCCTATCTGCGGGACCTGGCGCCAGAGAACGAAGCGGCGCAGGCCCAGGCCGACAAGGGCTGGACGTCCACCGCCTCCATCATCGCGCAGAACTCGGACAAGGGCTGCGGCGAGGCGACGCTGGCCTTCCTGAGCCGGGCGAGCCGCAGCGTGACGAAGGGCACCCTGTGCGAGAAGGAGGAGCGCGAAGCCGTCCGGGAGAGCGCGGCGCGCGTCAGCGGGTCTCGGTCCGTCCACGCCAAGGTGGACGTCAACCTGGATGACGGCGCCACGCCCGCGGAGATGGCGACGGCGCTGGGAGGCCTGGGCATCGAAATCACCGACGGCTTCGCCGACTTCGACGCCGCGGCGACGAGCCAGGCGCTGAAGGCGGGCCAGCTCGGCATGGCGCTGGTGGACTCCAACGCCATCCTCAACGGCGCGCTCACGCCCGAGCAGCGGCGCAGCGGCCCGGGACAGCTCCACTGGGTCACCATCGACGGCATCAACAGCAACGGGACGGCGGACACGTCGGACGACCTGTTCCGCGTGAAGGACCCCGTCAACGGTGAGTACTGGGTGTCCGCGCGCGACCTGGAGAACGCCGTCCAGGCCGGCAAGGAGCACCACGGCAGCGGCGGCATCTTCGCGCTGGAGAACCGCACGAACGTGGGCAGCCCGCAGGAGCGCGACGCCCTGGCCCAGCTCAACCGCGAGCGCACGGCGTCCTTCACGGACGGCAACGGCGGGGGCAGCAAGCGCCTCAGCCTGGGTGAGTCGAGCTGAGGCGCGCGCCAACGCCTGTCTCAGTAGGTGTAATACACAGGCGGCGTGGTGCTGGTGAAGAAGTCGTAATAGGTGGCCACGTAGTTCCCGCGGTTGCCCACCTCACCCGGCAGCGGGCCATCCTTGGTCCCGTAGGCCACCAGCGTCGCGCCGCCGTCCGTCTGGTCCAGGGCGCAGGTGTGCAGGTGCGCCGTCCCGTACATGACGCCGAGGTAATCCGTGCGGACCCTGCCGAGCGTCGCCGGGTCGACGTGGTTCACCTGACAGCGCTTCATCGAGCTGCCGCTGGGCGTGGGTTTGTACGAGAAGGCCGTGGCCACGCTGTAGCTGTTGGCCAGCAGCGCGAGGTACGGCGGGTCATAGGACGTCCCCAGCGTCACGCTCCCCGCCGCATGGGCGCACGTGCCCGAGGCCGCGCGCGTCACGACGATGTCCCAGCGCGGCGGCATGGCCCCGGGCACGGACACGGAGGAGAGGGTGAACGTGCAGCCCTGCGTGGTGCCGGTGACGAGCGCGGCCGCCCGCTGCGCGAGCACCTCGCTCTCGGGGGACTCCTCGGCGGCACCACAGGCGGCCAGCGACACGGCGGCACAGCACCAGACGGCGGACTTGAAGACATGCATGCGGAGACCCCATTGCGGAGAGGATGGGGACGCATCCCCACCTCCTCCAAAAGCTGACAGAGTCCGTGTCCGCCATTCAACCCGAGCAAACTGCAACGCAATGGCATTGCAATCGGGCAGCATCAATCCATGACGTCACCGTGACCCTGGGTCCCGCGCCACCGAGCGCGCGCTGACTCAGTAGGCGTAGTAGACGGCCGGCGTGGTGCTGGTGAAGAAGTCGTAGTAGGTGGCGACGTAGTTGCTGCCGCTGCCCGTCTCACCGTAGATGCGGCCGTTCTTCGTGCCGTAGACGACCAGCGTCGCGCCGCCGTCCGTCTCGTCCAGGTTGCAGCTGTAGATGCTGCCCGAGCCGAGCCACACGGCGATGCCGGTGTTGCGCACCACCGCGAGCGTCTCGGGGTCAATCTGCTGCACGCTGCAGGTGGTGGGCGAGCTGCCGCTGGGCGAGTGCTTGCCGGTGTACGCCACCGCGATACCGTAGCTGTTCGCCAGGAGCGCGCGAGCCGGGAAGGAATAGGAGCCCGTGGACAGCGTCACGCTCGCCTCCGGCCAGGGGCACGTGCTGGACGCCGCGCGCGATATCGAGACGCTGTAGCGCGGCGGCAACGTGCCAGGCACGGTCGCGGCGGTGATGGAGTACGTACAGCCCTGCGTGGTGCCGGTGGTCAGCGCGGCCGCCTGCTGCGCCAGCGCGGCCTGCTCGGGCGTCTCGTCGGCGGCGCCACAGGCGGTGAGGGACGCGGCGGCACAGAACCAGACAGCGGACTTGAGGAATCGCATGCGGAGGCTCCAGTCGAAAGAGGGATGGGGATTCCACCCCATCCCTCCAAAACCTGACAGACTTTCCGTCTGTCATTCGACTGGCGCAATGCGCAACACCCCCGCATTGCGTCGTGACGGCGCTACTCCTTCTCGATGTCCCGGTCCCAGAGCTGGACGCGGGTGTCCTCGTCCTCCAGGCGCCGGGTGAGCTCGGCGGCGATGGCCACGGAGCGGTGCTTGCCACCGGTGCAGCCCAGGGCCACCGTGAGGTACGCCTTCCCCTCCTTCTGGTAGCGGGGGAAGAGGAAGCGGCAGAGGTCCACGACCTTGTCGAGGAACTGCTGCGTCTCCTCGCGGTCCAGCACGTAGGCGGCCACCTTCGGCACCTTGCCCGTGAGCCCCTTCAGCTCCGGGACGAAGTACGGATTGGGCAGGAAGCGCACGTCCAGGACGAGGTCCGCCTGGGGCGGCACGCCGTAGCGGTAGCCGAACGACATGATGGACAGGCTGGGGCCGGCGGCGGGCTCCGGGCTGAAGCGCGCCTGCACCATGCGCTTCAGGTCGTGCACGTTGAGCGTGGACGAGTCGATGACCTGGTCGGCCAGCTCCCGCAGGTCCCGCAGCGCCTGGCGCTCGGCCTTGATGCCCTCGGCGACGGTGCCGTTGGGCGCCAGCGGGTGGCGGCGGCGCGTCTCGCTGAAGCGGCGGATGAGGCTGTCGTCGCTGGAGTCCAGGAAGAGCACTTCCACCTGGTGCCCGGCGCGGCGGACCTCGGCGAGGATGCGCGGCGCGTCCTTGAGGAAGACGCCCTCGCGGACGTCCACCACCAGCGCCATGCGCTCGAAGTGGCCTCCACCGGCCAGCTCCGTGAGCTTGGGCAGGAGCAGCACCGGCAGGTTGTCGATGCAGAAGAAGCCCGAATCCTCCAGCGCCCGGATGGCGGTGGACTTTCCGGAGCCGGACATGCCGGTGATGATGACGATGTGTTTCGCGGGGGCGGTCACTCGACCTCTTCTCCCAGGGTGCGGCGCATCGCCCCTTCGGCGATGGCCCGATTGAGCCGCTCGGCGAACTCTCTCGCCGAGTGGTGTCCCTGAAGCTTTAGCAACTGGTTGCGGGCCGCGACCTCGATGATGGTCGCCATGTTGCGGCCCGGACGAACGGGCACCACGGACAGGGGGATGTCCACTCCCACAATCTGCAGGTGCTTGTCCTCGACGCCGAGCCGGTCGTACTCCTGGTGGGGGTCCCACTCCTGGAGCTCGATGACCAGCTCGATTTTCTTCTGCTCGCGGACCGCGGCGACGCCGAACAGGTCCTTGATGTTGATGATGCCCAGGCCCCGGATCTCCATGTGGTGCTTGATGACCGGGTTGCCCGCGCCATAGACGGCGCCCTTGCGGCGGGTGACGTCCACGATGTCGTCCGCCACCAGGCGGTGGGCCCGCATCACCAGGTCCAGGGCAATCTCGCTCTTGCCGATGCCGCTCTTGCCCAGGAGCAGGATGCCCACGCCGAACACGTCCATCAACACCCCGTGCAGGCTGCTGGACTCGGTGAGGGCCTCCTCCAGGAAGGTCTGCACCCGCATGATGAACTCGCTGGACAAGAGGGGCGTCTTCATCAGCGCCAGCCCCGCCCCTTCACACGCGGAGACGAGCGCCTGGGGAACCTCCAGGTCCTTGGTCACCACGACGCACGCGAGCTCCTCTTCGCCGAAGAGCTGCGCCAGCGCCTCGTGCTGCCGCTGCTCCGGCAGGGTGGCCAGGTACGAAATCTCCGTGTTGCCGAAGACCTGCACCCGATGCGGGTGGAGGTGCTCGGTGAATCCCGCCAGCGCCAGCCCCGGCTTCTGGATGCGCGAGGAGACCACGGTGCGTGACAACCCGCTCCGGCCGGCGACGAGCGCCAGCCGCAGGTCGTAGTCGCGGTCCTCGAGGAGCTGGGAGATGCGGATGGATTTCATCGTCAGCCCGTGGATATCACCGGTGGGCCCTTTTGAGGGGACGGCCTTCCTTGGCCCCTCAACGATGGGAAGGCAAGGGGGTGGACCGGGGCACGCCCGCCCCACCGAGGGCCTGGAAAAGCGTCTTCAGCAGGAAACGGAAGCCCACGGAGGCCATTCCCCGGGCCCCCAGCGGCTGCTAAGCCGGAATTCATGTCCGACTGTCTCTTCTGCAAGATTCGCGATGGGCTCATCCCCGCGAAGGTGGTCTACCGCGACGACGAGTGCGTGGCCTTCGAGGACATCAACCCCCAGGCGCCCACCCACGTCCTGTTCATCCCCCGCAAGCACATTCCCACGGTGAACGACATCACCCCGGAGGACCGCGCCCTGGTGGGTCACCTCTTCACCGCGGCCGCCAAGGTGGCCCAGGAGCGCGGGCACGCGGATGCGAACAACGGCTACCGGGTGGTCATGAACACCCACGCGCATGCGGGGCAGACGGTCTTCCACATCCACCTGCACCTGCTGGCGGGCCGCCCGCTGGGCTGGCCGCCGGGCTAGAGCCCCGAGGGCGAGGTGGTAACGTCTTCCCACCTCGATGCCCTTCTCGTCGGAATCGTCTCCTGGGAACCGGCGTGCCTACACGCTGCTGTCCCTGCTGCTCGCGGGCGTGGCGGGCCTGGTGAACGCCACGGGCTTCGTGGCGCTGGGCCTGCACACGTCGCACATGTCCGGGAACATGGCCACGCTGGGGGAGTCCCTGGCGTCCGGCAACGGCCCCCTGGCCTGGCTGGCCGCGCAGCTCCTGCTGGCCTTCCTCCTGGGCGCCGTGTCCGCGTCGGCGTTGCTGGAGCTGTCGCGCCAGCGGTCCCGGGGCCGTCACTCGGCCGCGCTGCTGCTGGAGGCGTTGACGCTGGGGGGTATCGGCGCCTGGCTCGCGTCCCACCCCGGCGCGCGGGAGCCGACGCTCATGTGGGGACTGGCCTACGCGATGGGGCTCCAGAACGCGCTCGTCACGCGGGTGTCGGGGGCCGTGGTGCGCACCACGCACATCACCGGCATCATCACCGACGTCGGCATCCAGCTGGTGCGGCTCGTCTCCTGGCTGCGCGAGGGCGCGCGCGGCCACGGCGTCCGGGGGCTGCGCCAGCGGCTGGGCGCGCTGCCCACGGCCATCGAGTTCGAGCGCACGCGGCTGCACCTCGGACTGGGCTCGGCCTTCCTCCTGGGCTGCACCGCGGGCCCCCTGCTCTTCGTGCGCCTTGGCGCGGCCACCCTCGCGTTGCCGTGCGCCGTGCTGGTGCTGCTGGTGGCGCTGGACCTGAGCGCCGTCGCCACCGGCTCCCAGGCGCTGCCGCGCGCCTGAGTCACTCCGCCGCGGGCTGGGCGGAGGCGGGGCCCGGCGGCCCGGAGGAGGGCTCCACGTCCTTCACGCTCGCCGAGGGCCCGCCGCGGCGGAGCACGTGCAGCACGCTGCTCTTCTCGTCCGTCCAGGTGAAGTCCGGCTCGTCCCGCAGGCCCAGGCGGCGCACCCGCGCGCTGGCCTGGGTGAAGGTGGGGCCCCAGGAGAACTCCCGGTCCGGGCTCAGCACCATCCAGTTGCTGCGCAGCGCGTCCCCCTGCGTCTCGTTGACGACCAGGGCCGCGTGAAGCCCCAGCGCTCGCGCGTGGGCCAGCGTCAGCGGCACCAGGTCCAGGTGGACGTTGCTGATGTGCATCGCCAGCACCCCGTGCGGCGCCAGGTGCGCGCGGTAGAGGGCCACGGCCTCCTGGGTGAGCAGGTGCACCGGCACGGCGTCCGAGGAGAAGGTATCCAGCGCGAGCACGTCGAAGCCCTGGGGGCCGGTGGCCTCCAGCTCGCGCTCCAGGGAGATGCGCGCGTCTCCCTCCACGAGCTCCACCTTCGCCGGCGTGTCACGCAGGTAGGAGAAGTAGCCGCCCTCGCCGCGCGCCAGGGCGATGACGGCCGGGTCGATTTCGTAGAAGCGTCCGGTGTCCTCCGCCTCGAGCAGCGCCGCGCTCGTGCCCACGCCCAGCCCCAGCACGCCCACGCGCAGGCCCGGTGGCAGCCCCACGGCCTGACGCAGCCGGCGCTGCTCGGCGATGGCCAGTCCCAGGCCCGCCTCCGGCGTGTAGTACGTGGTGGCCACGGCCTTGCGCTCCGGCGCCACGTACTGGAGGCCATGGGTGATGGCGCCGTGGAGCAGGCTGAAGCGGTGATGCTCCGGGTCTCCCACGCTCTGCTCCATCACCCGGACGACCCCGAAGAAGTTGCGTGAGGCGAAGCGCGCGCGCCCCTGCTCGCGGGCCATGGTGTACGTCAGGTGCCCGGCGACCAGGAGCAGCATGGCGCCACGCAGGACGCGCTGCAGCCGCTGCGTCCGCGTGGAGTCCTCGCCCGCCTGCTTCGCCATGCCCGCCAGCGCCACGACACAGCACGCGCCCAGGGACAGGGGGTACTCCCAGTACGCGCGGAAGACGGCGGGCGCGAGCACGCTGACGAGCAACGCGCCGAGCGCGCCGCCCATGGACACCCACAGGTAGAAGGCGCTGAGGTACCGCGGCGGAGGACGCAGCCGGTACAGCTCTCCGTGGCACACCATGCTGCCGGCGAAGAGCGCCACCGAGTAGGCCACGAGCTGGAGCGCGAGCGACGACTGCGGCCCCTGCGTCTGCGCGTGCCCCACGCCCGCCCCCGCGGCGATGAGCAGCACGGCGTAGACGGTGCGCGAATAGAGGGACTCCCGCGAGAAGGCGAGGATGAAGGTGAGCAGGTAGACGGCCAGGGGCAGCACCCATAGGAAGGGGCCCGCGGCCACGTCCTGGGAGAGCTGGTTCGTCGTCGCCAGCAGCAGCACCGACGCGCAGGTGCTCAGCGCCAGCCACGTCAGCGTGCTCCTCACCGTGGGCGGTGCCCCCGTGGCGGCGCTCGCCTCGGGCCCGGTGTCCCCCGCCACGGGCGTGGCGGTGACGGGCGTGGCCGTCGTCGCGGGAGCGGGCGCCTCGGCGGGCTGCTTCATCACCTCCAGCGCACACACCGCGCAGGCCCCTGCGAAGAAGACGAAGCCCAGGCTCCAGCCCCACGCCTGCGCGCCGCGCCCCACCCAGGGCTCCACCAGGAACGGGTAGCCCAGCAGCGCCAGCAGTGAGCCGGCGTTGGACAGCGCATAGAGCGGATAGGGCGAGCGGCCCGGGCGGGCGCGGGCGAACCAGGACTGCAACAACGGCCCGGTGGTGCTGAGCACGAAGAAGGGCAGGCCGATGGTGGCCGCCAGCATCGCCAGCAGGCGGGGCACGGCGAACGCGGTGCCCTCGGGCCGCCACTCGGGCCCGGGTGCCACCGGCGAGCCCGACAGCAGCGCGCGGGCCCCCAGCAGCAGGACCGTCACCGCCAGCAGGCCCAGATGGACGCGGGCCTGGGCGCGGGGCGCCAGCCGCGAGGCGAGCCCGTGCGAGTACGCATAGCCCCCCAGCAACACCACCTGGAAGAACAGCATGCACGCCGTCCACACGCTGGGCGTTCCGCCGTACCACGGCAACGAATAACGCCCCACCAGGGGTTGCACGCCGAACAGGAGGAAGGCGCTGGCGAAGATGGCGACGGCGTAGCGGGACATGGGCTGGTTCAGGCTTTCCCGTCCGGCAGGCCCGGTCAACTCGCCGGCGCCGGGGTGTGAAGAAGGTTCAGCGAGACGGCGCGCGCGGCGCGAAGAGCCGGGCCCCCGACGGCGCGAGCGCGGTCTCCATCGGCAGGCCGTAGAGTGATTCCAGCGCCTCGCGCTCCAGCACCTCGCCCGCTCGGCCCCGCGCGAGCACCCGCCCCTCCCGGAGGAGCAGCACATGGGTGGCGAAGGCCGCGGCGAGGTTCACGTCGTGCAGCACCGCCACCGCGCCCAGCCCCCTGTCCACCCGCGCGCGCACGCGGTCCAGCGAGCCCACCTGATGGGCCACGTCCAGGAAGGCCGTGGGTTCATCGAGCAGGAGGAGCTCGGGCTGCTGCACCAGCCCGCGGGCCAGCATCAACATGCGGCGCTCGCCTCCGGACAGCGCCTCCGCCGGCCGGTCCGCCAGGTGCGCGATGCCGAGCTCCGTCATCACCTCGCGCGCGAGCGCCACGTCGCCCGCGGACGGCAGGCCCCACAGGCCCAGGTGCGGACTGCGGCCCATCAGCACCAGCTCCAGACCGCTGAAGCCCTCGGCGGCTTCGAAGGTCTGCGGCACCCACGCGACCTTGCGGGCGAGCGCGCGAGGCGCCCAGTCCGCTCGCGCCTGCCCCAGCAGGTGGACCTCACCGCGCGTCCAGGGCCCCATGCCGAGCACCGCGCGCAGCAACGTGCTCTTCCCCGTGCCGTTGGGGCCGAGCACCGCCCACAGCTCGCCGGGACGCACCTCGCAGTCCACGCCATGGAGGATGGGACGCGGGCCATAACCCGCGACCAGCCCCCGGGTAACGAGCAGTGGCTCCACGGGACTAGTACAGCTCCTTCTGCTTCTGCAGCAGGTAGCGCTTCATCGCGCGGACCTTGCGCAGAGCCTCCGGGTCGTCACTGGCGCCAGCGGCCTCCACCTCGCTCTTCACCTCGGCGTACCGCGTGCACCAGAGGCCCAGCACCACGCACGAGTGCTCCGCGTTGAGCTTGGTGAAGAGCGCGTTCGTCTCGCGCCACTCCTTCTCCAGCGTGGTGAGCGGCCGGGAGCGAGGCGTGCGCACCCTGCGAACCGGCGGTGCCCGCTTCGCCGGCGCCGCTTCGACCTTCGGTGCATCCAGCGGCGCCAGGAAGGAATCGTCGAGCCCGTCGCCCGCCTTGGCGGCATCCGTGGACGTGGCGGCCGCCTGCGCGGGCTTCCCCGCGGCAGCGGCGCCCGGTGCCGTCGCATCCGCCGGAGCAGTCTTCCCCGCGGCCGAGGTGCCCGGTGCCGTGGCATCCGCCTGCGTGGACTTCCCCGCGGCAGCCACGGCCGGAGCCGTGGCATCCACCGGAACAGGCTTCGCTGCGGCAGCCACGCCCGGCGCCGTGACATCCGCCTGCGTGGACTTCCCCGCGGCAGCCGCGCCCGGAGCCGTGGCATTCGTCGGCGCGGGCTGCCCCGTAGCAGGGGTTGTCGGCGCGGCATTGCCCGTGCGCGCCTGTCCGTTCGCGTTCGCACCCTGGGCCGCGAGCGCCGCCTGTCCCTGGAGGGGCAGAGGCTCGGCAGGGGGCGGGCCCTGCGGCTCCTGCACCATGAACGTCCCCAGCAGCTTCGTGCGCAGCTCGGCTGGGCCGAGGAAGAAAGCACCTCCCACCAGCATGAGGAGGAACAACACGCTCAACGCGACCAGCAGCGGCCCCCTGCGCCGCGCGGGAGGCTCGGGCATCGCCGTGCGGCGGGTCTCCTCCTTGGCGAGGCGCTCCGCGGAACGCTTCTCCGGGCGGACGGGCATCGTCGTGCGCCGCGTCTCCTCATTCGCGGTGAGGGAGATGGGAGCATCGCCGTCCTCTCCCTCGCCGTCGTCCGCCTCGACGGGAACGGGCGCCGGACGCACGGCGGAGACAGAGCCCGTCCTCCGGGAAGCACCGACTGGCGCCATGCCCCCAGAGGAGGCTCGCACCCGTCGCGCCTGGGTCCTGGGGCGCGAGACACCGGACCGCTCCTCCGGCGCGTCGTCGGAGCTCTCCGCGTCACGCAGGAGACCGGCATCCAGGACGACCCGCGGCTGCGTGTCGTCGTGGCGGGTGACGCGCGGGTCGGTGTCGCCCTGGTGCGCAACGCGCGGCTGCGTGTCGTCGTGACGCTCGGTGCGGGATGGGCGGTGGATGCGCGGGTGCGTGTCCGCATTGGCAATGCGTGCCGCGGCGTCCTCGTGGCCCACGTCATCAGTGGAGAGCCCCGACACGTCCGGCGAGGACTCCTCGTCCCACGCGTCGTGGTCGGCCTCGTCGCCGTGATGCTGAGACTCCGTGGCGCCGGCTTCGGCCCCCGCGATGGCCTCATCCTCTGGCGAGAGGGCCTGTGAGCCATGCGCGGGCGTGGGGTCCACCGGCGCGCCGTCCAGGCCAGCACTGGCATGCACGAGGGATGCGTCCGGGGACACCAGCGCGGGAACGGCGGGCACACCGCGCGAGGCCGTCGTCACGGCGGGCGTGGCGCGCGAGGGCGTCGCCCCCGACGGAGGCGGAGGCGCCACCGCGGACATCGCGCGAGAAGGCGTCGCGCCCGCAGGCGGAGGTGGCACGGCGGACATCACCGCGGAGGCCGTTCGGGCCTGCGTCGCGCCCGTGGAAGGCGACGCGGCCATGCCCGCCGAAGAGTGGGTGCGTCCGCCCAGCGCTGGCATGCCCGTGGAGGACAGACTGCGGGGGGAAGACGTGCCCTGCTGCGCTCCCACTGCGGCCATGCCGGTTGATGAAAGGCGACGCGACTCACCGTTGGCATCGGGTGAGCCCACGGGAATGCCCGCTGACGGCAGGCTGCGCGACGAACCGCCTGACTGCGGCGACACCGCCGGCATCTCCACCGCCGAGTGGCTGCGCGACGGGCCACCATCCTGCGGCGACACCGCCGGCATCTCCACCGCCGAGTGGCTGCGCGACGAACCGCCTGACTGCGGCGACACCGCCGGCATCTCCACCGCAGGTAGGCTGTGTAACGGCCTGTCGAGATGGGGCGACACCTCGGCCATGCCCGCCGACGACATGCTGGGGGATGGTCCCTCACCTCGCGGCGCATCCTCGCCGGCCATGTCCGGAGAAGCCGGGGGCCACGACGACAGCTCGATGTGCGGTGCGCCCACCGCGGGCAACGGCTGCGACGGCGTCGCATGCGGCGGAGGCGGAGGCACGGCCGCCATCATCACGGAGGCCGTTCGAGGCACCACCGCGCCCTGAGGAATCGGCTCGCCGGAAGCCATCGAAGGCAGTGCCGCTTCCTCATCCTCCTGCCACGCCCCCACCTCGACCGAAGGTGAGCCTTCCTCGGGCATCGCCGAGGACGCCTCGGCAGTGGACGAAATACTGCCCGCGTCACCATCGCCCACCGCACTCGCGGGAGCAGGCACCGTGACCGCCGGCATCACCACCACCCCGGTGCGCGGCAACACCGCGCCGCCCGACGGAGGCTCCGATGCCGGTGCCGAGCGCGCCCCCGCGGCGGACGGAGGACGCGGCGACACTGTCGGCGTGGGCCCTCCCACGGAAGGCGCCGACAGCGCCCCTGGAGCTTCGGGCCGCTCCGCGGAGTCCTCCGCGAGGAGCCTCGCGCCGGACGCACCGCCGCGAAGCGCTTCAGCCTTCGAGTCCGTCGACTCCTCACCCGCCGGCGGCGTCCCGCCCAGGCTCGGCATCGCCAGCTCGGTCGGCCGCATGTGCGGTGGGAGCAGCGCCCGCGCCGCGGCCACTCCGGGTGGCACCGCCTCCGGCGGCATCACCGTCATCTGGACTTCGCGCGTCATCGCCGGCGCGCGAGGAACCGGGGCCGGCGAGGACGTCGCGCCGCCCCCACGGACATAGGCCTCGGGGCCCACCTCCACGGAAGGGGCCGTGTCCTGGCGCACACCCCGCGAGCGCGCCTCCTCCTCCAGCGCCTCCATGGGGAACGCGGGCCGGGTGGACTCGTCTATCGGCACGCCGGGACGCGTCTCACCATCCGTCACCGGTCCGCTGTCGTCACGGTTGCGCGGCGTGGGGAAGAACGACAGCGGCTCCACCGGGCCATCCAGGCGGATGGTCTTCGGCGGCAGCGTCGCGTGCGCCATCTTCGGCACCAGCGGATCATCCGGCATCGAGGCCAGCACCCGGACCTCGTCCGTGGACAGCCGGGGCACGTCCTTGAGGCTCGCCAGCAGCCGGCGCTCGGATTGGAAGTCCGCCGAGAAGAGCTCGCGCATGAAGCGGCTGACGCTCTCCGGGCCCGCGCTCGCATCAATCTCCATCAGGCAGGCCTGCAGCCGCCCGCGGAACTCCTCCGCCGTCTGGAAGCGCTGCGCGGGGTCCACCGCCAGCGCCTTGGACACCAGCGCCGTCACCGCGGGCGGCGTGAGCGGCTCCACCTGGTCCAGCGGCGCAATCCGCGGGTTCGCCACCAGGGACATGAGCTCGCCCGGGTGGATGCCGTCGAAGGGGTTCTTCCCGCAGATGAGCTCGTAGAGACACAGCCCCACCGCGTACAGGTCGCTGCGGCGGTCCACCGGCTGGTGCCGCGCCTGCTCGGGCGACATGTAGAGGAACTTGCCCAGGATGATGCTGGGGTTCGTCTTCGCCGCCGACAGCCGGCTCTTCGCGAGCCCGAAGTCGATGACCTTCACCTCCCCCTCGTAGGAGATGAGGATGTTCTGCGGCGAGATGTCCCGGTGGACGAGCTTCAGGTCCTCCCCGTCGTCGTCCTTCTTGCGGTGCGCATAGGCGAGCGCGTCCAGCACCCGGCCCATGGTGTAGAGGATGAACGTGACGGGCAGCGGCACCTGCCGGTCCCTGACGCGCGCGGCCACCTTGCGCAGGTCCTTGCCGTCCACGTGCTCCAGGGCCATGTAGGCCTCGCCCTCGTGGAGCCCCATGTCCAGCACCTGGGCGATGGAGCCGTGGCTCAAGCGCACCAGGGTGCGCGCCTCGCCCACGAAGCGCTCGACGAAGTCCGTGTCCGCCGCGAGCTGCGGAAGGATTTTCTTGATGACGCAGAGCTTCTCGAAGCCCTGCGCCCCTTCCAGCCGAGCGAGGTAGATCTCTCCCATGCCCCCCGTCGCCAGGTGCGACAGGAGCGTATACCGGCCAAAGGGCTGGGGCCGGAAGGGTCTCAACCGGGCGGGCTGGCTCGACGAGTTCATGCGGTGCGGGGGTCCACCACGACGGGGTCCGCATTGAACCCTGTCCCGGTACGCGGCAGCAACCCGTCAACCGGACGCAGGCCGCCCTAGCGGAAACCGGGGTTGGTCAGCTGGCCCACATCCTCCTCAATCACCTCGAAGGCCGCCACCTTGTCCTTCGGGGGACGGATGAGGCGCTCGCCCAGCGGATGGACATCGAAGCGAGCACCCACCGTCGCCAGGACCTTGCCGGTGATGAGCACCTGGCCGGGGCTGGCGGTGCCCGCGAGCCACCCTGCCACACCGACGCCGTCCCCCACCACGGTGTAGTCCGGGCGCACCTCGGTGCCGATCATCCCCACCAGGGCCCGGGTGCTGTGCAGGGCGATGCGCAGCTCGCAGCGTTCGTCCAGGGGCCGGCGTGCCATGGCCCGCTCCCACTCGGCGCGCAGCGCCAGGGCGGCCCGGACGGCCCGCACCGAGTCCTCGCCCTTCACGTAGGGAACGCCGAAGAGGGCGCGCAGGGACTCGCCCCGGAAGCCCTCCACGGTGGCCTCGAAGCTGTAGACGATGCCGCTCATCCGCGCGTGGAAGTCGTTGAGCATCTGCGTGGCGCGCGCGGCGCCGATGCGCATGCACAGCACCGAGAAGCCCACGAGCTCCGCGTGCAGGATGGTGAGGTTGCGCTCCTCCAGGCCGGGCAGCTTGCCGCCCTGCTTCTGGGCCTCGGCGGCGCGGCGCTCGGCCACCTCCGGCGGGTGGAAGCGCTCCAGGTTGCGCCGCAGCCGCTCCGCCGCGGGGCTGCCCTCGCGAGGCGAGAACTTCTGCACGCCGGTGGCCACCAGGTGCGCCACCGCGGTGCAGGTATCCAGCAGGGCCTCCACGCTGGCGTCGCCCTTGGCCGACAGGTTGACGTAGAGCACACCCGCATAGGGCGGCTCGGTGCCGATGGGGATGCACAGCACCCGATCCACGCCGTAGAGGATGACGCTCTCCCGGCCCGCAAAGCGGCGGTCATCGCGCACGTCGCCCACCGCGAGCGCACGGCCCTGGCGCAGGGCCTCGTCGACGATGGCGTCCGAGACAGGCACCTCCCCCTTGGCCAGCCGGCCCCGGTGGCGCACGGCGGCGGGCACCAGGGCCCCCGTGGCGTGCTTGAGCAGGACCACCGCGGTGGTCGCGTCCGTGACCTCCAGCAGCCGGTCCATGGTGGAGTCCAGGAAGGACGACAGCGTGGGGGCCGACGAGAGCGCCTCCGCGGTGCGGAACAGCAACACCAGCGTCTCCTGCCCCACGCGCGGGCTGGCGGCGGGCAGCGGCGAGGACGTGGAGAAGCTGTCATCGAAGGAGACAGGGCCCACGTTGTCGAGCAGCCGCAGCACGTCCGCGTCCTTCACGTTCTTCGCCAGCAGGACGGACGGGCCCACGTCCTGGCCGTGGCCGAAGCGCACGACGCCGCCCGCGCCCAGGTCCACCATCTCCGTGGCCGCGTTCTCCACGGTGTTGGGCTGGCGGACGGAGAGCACGTTCTCGCCCAGCGCCACCGTGTCCCCGGCGACGAGCTGCCGTGAGCCCTGCAAGGGCGCGCCGTTGATGCGGCTCCCGTTGCGGCTGCCCAGGTCCTCGATGCGCAGCACGTCACCATCGACGTACAGCCGCGCGTGCCGGCGCGAGACGAGGTCACCGCCCAGGACGATGTCGTTCTCGTCCGCGCGGCCGAGGCTCGTCACGCCCTCAGGCAGATCGTACGACGTGTCGAAGTAGCCGGGCCCGTTGATGATGATCTGCCACATCGAATGCCCGACATTACACGACTCTCCCGCCTGTTGAGAGAAGGAGACTCCGACCCGGTGCGGGTACCCGGTCACCCGGTTCACACCACGCCTCTCCGCACCGCGTCATTTCACCCGCGGTACGCGCGGCGCGAACGTTCGATCAGCGGGGCCGGTGGATGAACAGGGAGGCCCCCTGCCTCACCACGCGAAAGGCCGCGAGCGGACGGGTGGCCGGTCCGCTCAGCACCTGCCCGTCCTGGCCGAAGCGCGAGCCATGGCAGGGGCATTCCATGACGCCCTCCACCGGCACCCAGTCCACCGCGCAGTCACCGTGCGTGCAGATGCGCCAGAGCGCCGTGTAACAGCCCGGTGACGGATGCACGACGACCACGTCCAGCAGCGACTGGGGAATCCGGACCACCGAGGCGCCTCCGGGGACCTCGAGCGCGGGATGATCCGCCAGGGGCACCTCCACCCAGCCTT
Source organism: Pseudomyxococcus flavus (assembly GCF_050038885.1). Classification (NCBI taxonomy): domain Bacteria; kingdom Pseudomonadati; phylum Myxococcota; class Myxococcia; order Myxococcales; family Myxococcaceae; genus Pseudomyxococcus; species Pseudomyxococcus flavus. The sequence goes on from NZ_CP143624.1 coordinate 2,273,150, forward strand.
CCTCGGGGGAACCGGGTGTGGGCACCTCCTCGCACGCCGCACCCGGCCCTCCCGCGTCGGGAGGGTCGAGCACGATGGCTTCCCGCCACTCTCCGCCGCACCCCGCCCCGAGCGCCGCCAGGGCACAGGTGCCCTCAAGCAGCGTCCGCAGCGCGGCGCGGCGGTCCACCTCCCCCGTCATGGACAGGGGGCCTGGCCGTGGCGGGAGCCGGCTCACGGCGTGCCGCTCCCCAGGGACACGCCATTCACCACCGCGACGGCATCCAGGTCGAAGCCGCCTGAGGTGCCGCCGTAGCGGTTGTCGCCCGCATCGACGATGCGCACGTACCGCGCGCGGCTCAGGCCCACCGTGGCCAGGTCGAACCCATCGCCTCCCGCCACGGCGGGGTCCGTGGCGCTGATACCGTTGGCGGGGTTGGCCTGAACCGTGGCGACGCCAGCGCACCCCGGGTAGCCGCCCTCGGCGTCGGTGGAGGCGCAGGGGAAGTCGAACCAATTCACGCCGTCATCGCTGACGGAGACGAAGCCGCGTTCGGAGTACGTGGTCGCCCCGCCGGCAACGCGGAAGGCGTTCTCGAACACGAGCAGGTCCACGCCCGGCCCATCCACCACGGCGATGTCCGTGAAGCGGAGGACGATTTTGCCGCCCCGGCCCAGGGCGAGCACGTCCAGCGAGCCGTTGTCGGGCCCCAGCCCCGATGGAGGCCCGAGCACGATGTCCGGGAAGCGGTCCTGCCCGAAGCCCGCGCTGTCACCGGGCTCGAACAAGACGACTTCGTCCGCGTACGGGTCCTCGGGCTTCAGGCCAGCGTCGGGCGCCTGCGGTGTGGAGCCGTCCGGCTGCTGCCCGGCGTCGTCCTGCACCGGGTCCGTTCCCGCGTCCGCGTCGGCACTGGAGGAGCCGTCACCACACGCGGTGGCACCCAGGAGCACGGCGAGCACCGTGCCCCAGGCGAAGCGGTAGAGGCCGCGCTGTCTCACGGGACCGCCCGGATGCGGACCAGCCGCTCACCGTTCACGTCCTCGATGCCCACCAGCAGGTCGGAGCCCAGATGGGTCATCTGCGTCACGGAGGTGCATTGATCCACGAACGACAGCACCGGCGTGCGCGCGCCGATGGTGACCGCGCCAGGGGTCGCACCCGCGGAGAGGGCATAGCGGGACACATCGGTGGAGACGAAAATCCAGTTCGCGTCATAGGCGCCGCGCTTGACGACGACGCCATCACCGAAGGTGGCGGCCGCGTTGAAGTCGCTGCCGACATCAATCTGCGGCTGCGCGTCCAGGGCGAACGGCGTGCCGGAGGAGAGCGCCGCGCTCACGACGGAGGGAGCCACCGCGTAGGCCACGTTGATGTAATCCGGCGGAGCGGCGAAGCCGAGCATTGCGACACCGTTGTTCGCCACCGCGCTGAAGCCATTTCCGCCAGCGGTCTCTGGGAAGTCAGCCACCTTCACGGAGGCCATGGGGTCCGCGGAGGTCACCAGCGCATAGACGCCGAAGCCGTTGAGGTCGGACAACCCCATGCTGTTGATGAGGAAGGCGGTCGTCGTGTCCGCCGTGAAGGCGGCGGCGGTCATGTTGCCCGGCGAGCTGATGTAGCTCGAGTTGCCCGGCGTGACGATGTCATAGAGCGAGACCGTGCCCGCCGCGCCCGACTTCGTGTAGCCGGCCAGCAGGCGCTCGGCGTCATGAACGAGGAAGCGATTGGGGTAGACGCCCGACGTCGCCTCACGGTCCTCGGGGGCCAGGACGTTGAACAGGGGCTCGGTAGAGGGCACCAGGTCCGGCCAGATTCCCAGCGAGTAGAGCTCCGCGTTCATGCTCCCGCGCACGGCGTAGACCGTGTACGTGGGGCCCGGCGTGACGGCCACCGCCAGCACGTCATCCGGCATGGGCGCGGAGCCCGCGGTCTCGAAGCCCGCCTGGAGCTGAAGCGTGCCGAGCACCGGGTCGTACGGCGCCGTCTCACACGTGTACTCCGTGCCCGCGTCCGGGTCGGTGCCGGCGTCCGGGTCCGTGCCCGCGTCCGGCTCCGTGCCAGCGTCCGGCTCCGTCCCCGCGTCGTCCTCGGGAAGCGGCTGGATGGGCCGCGTCTCGCACTTCTCCTCGGCGCACGTCCACTGCTGGCCCTCGGGCGCGGGGCCGTTGTCGTTGCGGCAGTCGTAGGCATCCACGCATTCGGAGCCACAGCCCGTGGTGGCGACCGCCAGCACCAGGCTGGCCGTGGCGAACATCAGGGACTTCGAGCGGGCTCCTACGCGCTTCACATCGGCGTCCTTCATCGGTGTCCTCACTCCCTCTTCCGCCCCCACGGGCAGATGGGCTTCCAGGAGGACACGGCCGAAGGCAAAGCACTGGCGCACGTCGCTCGCGCCGGATGACACCCGCCCCCGCCGCCTCCCCTCGGAGGCCTCGGTGATGTCCGTGCCAGGAGGCACGGGTCTTCGGCAGGTTTTCGGACTCGCAGGCGCGGGCGCCCTGGGCACCCACCTACTTGCCGTCGCTTCCCAGCCCGCCTCGGGCCAGTGCTTCTCGTGACGGCGTTCGTTCCTGCTCACCGCTGCGGGGCAGTCCCGGACTCACACCGGGTTCCCTTGAGTCACCGTGGCTTCACGGCGACACCGAGGACGCCGGCCGGGATATGGCGGGCGCAGGCCGTTGTCAATGCTCCGGCGGGAAGCGCCTCCGTCAGCCCGCGGTGCCCAGCCGCACCCGCCGCCGCAGCAGCGCGAGGAACAGCGGCCCTCCCAGCAGCGCGGTGACGACGCCCACGGGGGGCTCGGCGCCGAAGAGCGGAAAGGCCAGCCGCGCCAGCAGGTCGGACAACACGAGGAAGGCCGCGCCCCCCAGCGCGGACAGGGGCACCAGCAGCCGTTGGTCCGGGCCAAAGGCCAGTCGCAGCAGGTGCGGCACGATGAGCCCCACGAAGCCAATCAACCCCGTGAGCGCCACCGCGCCCGCGACGCTCGCGCTGGAGGCCAGCAGCAACCAGCGGCGCGTCGCCGCCACCGGGACGCCCAGGGACGCCGCGTCATCGTCTCCGAGCGACAGGAGGTTCAGCCGCGCGGAGAGCAACCACATGACGCCAATCGCAGCGGCCTGGAGGAGCGCGGAGAGCACCAGCGTGGCGCCGCGCTCGTACCCCAGCGCGCCCGCGAGCCAGTAGAGGATTTCCCCCAGCCGGTCGGGGTCGGACAGCGTCTTCACCAGGGTGATGGCCGCGGACGCGAACGCGTTGAACACCACGCCCGTGAGCAGCGCCGCATACGGCGCGCGCGCCGCGGAGCCCCGGCTGGCGGAGAGGACGAAGAGGATGGCGGCCCCCGCGCCGAGGAAGGAGAACAGCGCGGGCGCGGAGAGTCGCGCCAGGGCGTCGCCCAGTCCCGGCGCCACTTCCCCCACGGTGGCGAGCCCCACCGCGAGCGCCAGCGTCGCGCCGAGCGCCGCGCCGCCGGACACGCCGAGCACGAACGGGTCCGCCAGCGGATTGCGCAAGAGCCCCTGGAGCGTGGCCCCCGAAGCGGCCAGGCCCGCGCCCACGATGGCGCCCAGGAGCGCGCGCGGCAGGCGCAGCGACCAGAAGATGACGGCATCGGTGGAGGCCGGGTCCGACAGCGCGGCGCGCAGGGAGATGGACTGCTCGCCGAAGCGCACGGCCACGGCCAGACAGCCCACCGCCAGCACGAGGAAGCCCACGAAGACCATCACCGCGCGCGAGGTGCGAAAACCTCCCGCTCCGCCCTGTGCACGCTGGGATGCCGCCGGCTCGCTCACGGGGTGCCCTTACCCGTTCCCTCCGGATGCAGCAAACGGAAGAGCTCCTCCAGCCCGCGCCCCAGCGAGGGCCCCGGTTGCAGCAGCGACAGCGACGGCACATCCACCCAGCGCGCGCCGGACAGGCCAGGCAATGCACGCACCTTGTCCTTGCCCACGTCCACGTCCGCGGCATCCACCACCACGCTGGCCCGGGAGCGCACCGCGCGCTCCATCGAGTACACCGGGTACGCGGAGCCCCCGTCCGCCGCCACGTTGATGCCGCCCGCGTCCCGTATCAGCTCATCCGCGAAGGAGCCGGGCCCCGCCACCACGAGCGGCTCGAAGCCATAGACGAACAGCACCCGCGGCGTGGGGAGCTTCTTCGCCGCCTCCCGGATGCGCGCGCGCGTGGCCTCGATGCCAGACACCACGGCCTCCGCCTCCTTCTCCCGTCCGAGCGCCTGCCCCACCGCGCGCATCGCCGCGAGCACGTCCGGCACCGTGTGCAGGGGCAGCAGCAACACGGGCACGCCCAGCTCCGCCATCTTCTCCACCGGGCGCTGATTGCCCGGCCCGGGCTGCACCAGGATGAGGTCCGGCTTGAGCGCCACCACCGCCTCGACGGAGGGGTCCGTGAAGCCGCCCACGCGCGGCAGCTTCGCCACCTCCTTCGCCTCGTCGAAGCGCGACACGCCCACCAGCGTGCTCCCCGCGCCCAGCGCCAGCACCATCTCCGACAGCGAGGGCGCCAGCGTCACCACCCGCCGCACCTTGGACGGCGCGGGCGGCCCCAGCGTCTGCGGTCCGCCCGTCGTGGCCTTCGCCGCCGCCCCCGCCGAGCCCGCGAGCAGGCACAGCACCGTGGCGAGCAGGACGGGGAAGCGCGAGCTGGAAGTCGTGTTCATCGGCATGGTGCGCTCATCCTCAGTGCAGGGCGGTGACGTCAATGGCGTTGGAGACGGAGCGACGAGGGTCCACCGGGCACGCCTCCAGCGCCGGCCCCTCCGCCTGCGGCGAGCTGAAGCCGCGCCGCTCCACCAGGCGGCCCTCCTCCACGGCCACCACGAAGACGCGGCCCGCGTTCGTGTCCGCCAGGTACACCGCCCCCTGCGCCACGGCGAAGCGGCTGGCCACGGAGAGGTGGCACCCCGGCGTGCCGGGCGCGCAGCCCGACGTGAGCGCGTAGGCCGCCACGGGCACGTCGTCCTTCACCAGCACCAGCCCGGAGGCGCGCACCGCGCTGGCGCTGTGCCCGTTGGCTTCGTCGTAGTCGGCCTCGCCGAGGCAGGCCACCACGAGCTGCTCACCCACCGCCTCCACGTAGCCCGCGTTGAGGCAGTCCTCCGCGCCCAGGTCGATGGCGCTCACGCTGCCGTCCGCCGGGTTGATTTTCGCGAGCATGCCCGGCCCATTGGGCCGGTAGCCGTCATAGGGATTCAGGTTGGTAAGGGCCACGTACACGCCGGCCTCCGTCGACGCGATGGAGTACGGCAGCGGCAACACCGTGCCGCCGTCGAAGGGCTTCAGGTCCAGGCCGGTGAGCGAAATCGTGTCCACCTTGCGCGGCTGCTCGGGGTTGGAGATGTCCACGCGCGCGACGGCATTGCCGTACTGGAACATGGAGCCCCCCGTCCCGAACAAGGGGATGTACAGCGTGGTGCCCCACTTCGCGATCGCCTGCGGGCTGGTGTTGGCCCCCAGGTTCACCTGCGTCACGGTGCGCAGGCCCAGGCCCGCGCCCTGGGAGGGGCCCTCCCGCTTGAGCACCTGCAAGGTGTTGTTCACCGAGTCCACGACGTAGACATAAGGCGGGTCCACGAGGATGTCGTTGGGTGAGCCCGCCACCCCGCCCAGCGAGTCCTCCTCCACCACCGAGCCCAGCGCTCCAGCGGCCGCCTGGAGGAGCTTGGACGCGGTGGCATCCGCGGCGAGCACGTAGCCATCCCACGACGCGAGCGCCTGCACACCCGAGCCGAACTGCCGCCGGGGCCCGAGCTGGTCCGTCCCGGCCTGGATGCCCACGAGCTGCCCGTTGGTGTAGCAGGCCGCCACCACGTCATAGCCGCAGCGGCCCTCGTGGCAGGTCTGCACGTCCGGGCACACGTTGCCGCAGGCGCCGCAGTTGAGCACGTCCGCGCGCACGTCCACGCACGAGTCCCCGCACCGCAGGCTGCCCTCGGAGCACCCCTCGCGGCACACGCCGGACTCGCACACGAGCCCGGCGGCGCAGGCATTGCCGCAGGCGCCGCAGTTCGCCACGTCGCTCGACGTGGCGACACATGCACCACCACACGACTCCGTCCCCGGGCGACACCCGCAAACACCGGCCTGACACGTCTGACCGTCGCCGCAGGCGTTTCCACAAGCGCCGCAGTTCGCGACGTCGCCGTCCAGGTCCACGCAGGCCTCCCCGCAGACGGACAGGCCCGAGGTACACACCGCGCCCTCATCGGGACAGCCGGTGAGGAGCAGCGCCGCCAGCGCAGCCAGCAGCAGGACCGGGGAAAGAGACTCAGGGGACGGGGGATGCGGGCGAGGCATGGGGCTCCTGAGGGGATGAAGCGGGGGACGAGGTCCCCGGTTCGAGTGCCACCGCCAGCGTCACGTAGACGGCGCGACCCGGCAGCGGGAATCCAGTGAAGTCGAAGGTCCTCACGTCGAGGAGGTTCTTCAGCTCGACGGACAGCGTGACGTCCGGACCGTGGAGGACGGTGCTGGACGCGCCCGCGCTCACCAGCGTGCGTGACGGCAGGTCGAGCGAGCCGGTGCGATTGATGCGCTGCGCGGACTGGTAGAGCACCTCGGCGCGGGCGTTGAGCCAGTCCGGCCCCGCGCGCACGCGCCCCACCCACTTGTGCCTGGGACGGTAGGGCAGGTCCTTGCCGAAGAAGCGCGGGTCTCCGTAGCGATTCTCCGTGCGCAGCCACGTGTAGCTGGTGCTGGCCAGCAACCAGGAGAAGGGCCGCGCCTCGCCCTCCAGCTCCAGGCCCCACACCCGGGCGGTGTCGAAGTTGTACGGACGCGCCATCAACGGCGGGTACAGCTCGTAGGCGATGAGGTTCTCATACAGCGCCGCGAAGCCACCCGCGGTGAGCTGCCAGCGCGGCGACGGCTCCGCGCCGTCCGTCTCCGCGCCGGACCGCCACGTCACCGCCGCGTCCGCGTACAGCGCGCGCTCCGGCTTCAGGCCCGGGTTGGGCAGCAACGTCCCCTGGCGGATGTACAGCTCCAGGAAGGACGGCGCGCGGTGGGACTGGCCGACGTTGGCGCGCAGCCCGAAGCCATGTCCCAGCTCCACGGAGGTCCCGAGCTTCGGCGACAGCAGCCAGTACGGCCCCACCCGCTCCAGCCGCAGCGACGGCACCACGTCCAGCGCGCCGTCGAGGAGCCGCAGCTCATCCATGGCCATGACGCTCGCACGCCACCACGAGGAGGACTGTGAGCCCTCCGCCTGCGTGACGCTCTCACCCGAAGCAGCCACCGTGACGGTCAGCGACTGGTGCGTCCCCAGCGGCCTGCGGCCCTCCAGCTCCAGGCCGCCCACCGAGTGCCGCTGCGCGCCGCCCGCGCCAGGGATGCGGCCCGTCACCTCCAGCCCATCGCGCCGGAAGAAGCCTCGCGCGCTCCCCTGCCCCAGCCCGTCGAGCACGCCCGACCAGCGCAGGCCCAGCGCCAGCCGGCCCAGCTCCTGGTCACCCGTGGACTGGGGGTTCTGCACGGTGCCAGGAATGGCGCGGTCCTCCATGGACAGCTCCGCGAGCGCATCCAGCCGCGAGCCACCCGCCAACCTGCGCCGGTAACGCAGCAGTGCGCCACCACCCCGCGCGTGGTTGCGCGCGCGCCGCTCGGAGACCTGCGGGTTGCCGTCCACGGCGGGGAGGTCGTCCACGTTGTAGGCGAAGTCGCCATCCGAGCGCCCCGCGTGCACCAGCAGCAGCGCCTGGCCTCCCAGCAGCGGGCCGGTGGCGGCGACGTGCCCCAGCGCCGTGTTCCAGCTCCCGTACGTCATCTCGCCGCTGGTGCGCAGGTGGGGACCGGGCGAGCGCGTGATGATGTTCACCGCGCCGCCGAGGCCGCCCGAGCCGTAGCGCGCCCCCGCGCCACCGCGCAGGACCTCGAAGCGCTCCACCAGCGCGGCGGGGATGAGGGACAGGTCCGACAGGCCGCCCGCGCCGTTGAGCGGGATGCCATCCAGGAACACGAGCACGCCGTTGGACGACGCGCCTCGCACCACCAGGCTCTTGCTCTGCCCGTAGCCGCCGGAGTCCTGCACCGCGAGCCCCACCGAGCCCACGAGCAGCTCCGCCGTGTCGCGCGCTTCCCCCGCGCGCTCCCGCGCGTCGATGACGGTGATGGCGCCCGTGGGGTCCCTGCGCTCCGGAGATTCCGGTGGGGGCGGTGTCCTGCCGCGAACCACCGTGGTGCGCGCGGGGGCGGGCTCGGCCCCGGTGTCGGGGCTGGAGGTCTCAGCGGGAGGGGCGGGCTCGGCGGCGGCCTCGACCGGCGCGCTGCCCGGCTCCACCAGAGAAGCGGCGGGCACGCTCCCGTTCGCATCCATGGCCTCGGATGGGGCCGCCGCCTCGGAAGGCTGCGCCCTGACGGGACGTGGCAGGCTGAGCGCCAGGCACACCACCGGCCCGGCGAGGAAGGTCCACCGCATGCTCCGCCTTCCACTCTCTCCGTCGAAGAGAGAAGGCCAACCGCCCGGGCCCGCGAAAGGCTCGGCCGCACCCCTGGGCAGGTCTCCTGGCTGACGGACTCTGGCGGCTGACGCACGCTGCGTCATTCCAGACGAGGACTTCCGCCTTCCCCCGGCCGCAGCAGGAGTGGCGACAAACCGAAGCCCCCGGCCCTGACCTCAGGGCTGCCCGTTCACAGTGGCGGGACCGCGCCGGACTCTCACCGGCTTCCCTCTTGAAAGCCCGACATGGGCACCCAAGGGCGCGCTCTTTGTAGGAGGTCACCTCCGGCGGGTCAAGCGCACCGGGGGCGACAGCGAGGACGCGCGCATGGATGGCTCGGCGGCATACGTCCGCAGGAACAGGAGCTCCACGTTGCCCAGCTTCAGCCGCGAGCGGCACAGCAGCGGCGCGGGACGGCCCGGCAGTATCAACACACCGTCCTGGTACGTCCCTCGCTCGCTCTCCAGGTCCGTCACGCTCCACAGCCCCGTGTGGGGTTCCCTGCGGAAACGCGCGTGCAGCCGCGACACGGAGGGCTCGGTCAGGACGAGGTCACACTCCGCGCCGCTCCCCAGCGTCACCTCGGAGGCCGTCGGATGCAGCCGGGGCCGCACCTCCAGCACGATGGGTGCCGTGGCGCGCGGCGTCGGGCGACCCGTGAGCGCGCCCGCCTCCCATGCTCGCGAGGCCGAAGGCGTGGGCTCCCACAGCAACACGGGCCAGCCCTCATCGCGCGCTCGTGTGTCGCATCGGGCCGTCTGGGACACGCGCACCCTCCTCCTCCGGGACAGGACGCGCGCAACATGGACACGCAGTCCCCGTCCCGCCAGTCCCCTCGGTGACGGGGCTTCGCGAGGCCGCATGCGTGGGACTCACACCCACGCGTGACTACGGAGCGTCGGGTGTCCCCGCGTCCTCACACCCCGTGCCCGAGTCCGGCGCCATCCCGTCGTACACACAGTCAGGCGGCACGTCCTCGGGCCCCAGCCACAGGCCTTCCTCGCCACGCAGGGCCTCGTCCTCGGAGGAGAAGGAGCCAGTCCCTCCGTCCGTGTTGCGGAGCCTCGCGACCGGATCCTCCACGGCGCAGCCGCCACTGACGGACAGCAGCGCCAGGACGAACAGGTGCGTCACGCCCAGGGACTGGGCCCTTCCGCGACGGGCATGGGATGCGAGCACGGTGCTGCTCATCGGTGTTCACCTTTCACGGGAAGATCACCAGCGCGACGCTCAAGCGGGGACGAACGGCCCAGCCCTCGCGAAGCGGTTCGAACCCCTGCGAAGCCAAGAAGCCGAGGATGGGGCGGCCGACGACGAAATCCATCGCCAGCGAGCCCTCCACGGCGAAGTACTGCGAGAAACGCCAGCGCAGGGAAGTATCCGGGCCCGTCAGGAGCGCGGGGATGAAGCGGGGGTTGGCGGGTTCCACGCCGCCAAGCCGGGCATAGGCGGTCCGTGCGAAGACGAGGATTCCCGCCCCGGCGCCCACGCCCCAGCGCCACGCTCCCGAGCGAAGCAACGGCGTGTCCAGCCAGAGGCCGAAGACGTACTGCTCCAGCTTCACCTCGGTGCGCTCATCCACCAGGCTCGTCGGGCGCCCCGCCAGGAACTGGAAGCGGAAGCGCAGCCGGGGCAGCTCCCAGCCGGACCCGAGCAGCCAGCCCTGGTAGCCCCCGGAGGTGTAGCCATCGAGCGACGCCAGGCCGCCCGCGAGGAGCTGCCACTGCACCGACGAGGTCTCGTACGTCCGGGGCGCATCCGCGGCCCGGGGAGCATCCACCGCGTCCTCCGCCAGCGCGGTGGAACCCGCGAGGAGCCCTGCCAATACGCCCAGACGCAGCAAGACGGTGCCCGATGCCATGCGAGCAACGCTACTGTCCTGGTGACGGGGGACGGAAGCCCCCCGCCCGGCGACTCGACGAACCGTTGCGCCTGACAACCTCCGCCTCACGGCACGAACGCGCGACGCTTGGCCTTGTACGTTCTCGCCACTGGCATTCCACCGGGCACGCGATGCGAGCGCCGTTTGTTACCGTCACTGCATGAGGTTCTGCGCTTCGACACGGCTTTCCTGCCTCCTTCTGACGCTCTGGTCTCTCGGGGCATGGGCAGCGGCCACGGAGAGCACATCCCCTCCCGGGGTACGGACGCGAAACGTCACGCTCACGACGGCAGCCGAGGCCGTACACGTTTCCACGGCCATCCCCACGACGCTCACCTTCGACACGCCCGTCAATGGGCGCGCGGCCGTGCTGAATGACACTACCCTGGTGGAAATCCTGGCCGTGGGTGAGCGCTCGCTCACGCTCCTGGCGCTGGAGGAACTCCGCGAGCCGGTGACGCTGCGCGTGCCGCTGTCCGACGCTTCCTCGTGGGCGGCGCCGGTCTTCAGGCTCATCAGCATGGTGGACGTGGTGGACGCACAAGTGCTGGTGTTCCAGAATATCAGCTCGCCAGAGCTAAGCTTCGTCCGCTTCCGCGGCTCTCACGCACTTTGCGTGATGCGTGTCGCGGCAAGAAGGGCACGTGGATGACTGCTCCGTCGCTGGTTCCCCGAGGGCAGGCCGATTCGCTGTCTATCGACGGCCGTCTTGAATCTTGAATTCCCTGTCCGAACAACTCGTTTGGCAGCTTGCCGAGTCTGCCTGCTCACCCGAGGGGAACCACACGAAGTGCGTGAGAGCCGCGGAACCGGGGCAACTTCAGACCGACGATTCGTCGTTCATGGCGCAGCTCGGTTACCAGCACCTCAATGCCTACGTCAGCGCGTTCAATGGCGACAAGGAATGGTTCCCGCAGGGCAAACCGCCGGCCGGGTGCAGGTGGTTTCCGCTGAGCAATTCCTGCGACGACCCCAAGTCGGCCCAGCAACTCGTCAATGCGCTGAGCGGGAATTGAAGCGGAGACGGGAGGCAGAACTCCGGCTGACTCCAATGCGATGGTTGGGGGAGGCTTCCTTGGTGGCCTCCACCCGCCTTGGATGCCCCGGATGGAATGCACTCGAGGCGGCCAACGTCACCTCCAGAGTTGATGGCGGCTGCCGGCAGTGGCCTCCCGCGGAGCGCGTCACGGGCGAGGTGACGCTTTGCGGTTCTGTGCGCATGAGCACCGCTTTCACTCCGCGCAAGGAAACGCGGTGTCCAGCTTCTTGCTGTCCTTGACGCCGGGGCCCGTCAGGGTGGCCACCACCTTCACGGAGGAGGCGCATTCGTAGGGCATCAGGAACGGCACCTGGATGACACCGCTCTGCGGAAGCGCGTGCAGCTCACGCGTCTGGGTTACCTTCCACGCGCGCCGCGCCCCCGCCTCCGACTCCTCCTTGGGCGCGCTCACCACCACCGTGAGCTTCATGGGCTTGTTGCCTTCGAAGTTGCCCTTCACCTGCACCAGGAATACTGCGTCCACGAACATCCCAAAGGGGTCCTCCACTTCCTCCAGCTTGGCGATGGCGCCTTCCACCCGGTCGAAGGCGCGCAGCTCGATTTCCCCCAAAGCCACACTCGACTTGCCCGCGCTCGCCGCCGCGGTGGACAGCAACAGGACACCTCCCAACAGCCACCCGCGCAGCTTCGTCCACGACGACATCTCGACCTCCCGTGCCTTCGCTAGTGCCGTGACTGTATTCCAAAGTCCAACCATCTCGCGCCTTGATTCGGAACGCCCTGACGGTGATAAACCGGGGACGCTTGCTGCGGGCCCTCGCCGGCCTGGTGGTGGTGAGCGAGGCGGCGGGCCAGGTCGACGTTCACCTGGCCCATGCCGGTGAGGCCGCAGCGCTCGGGCGGGAGGAGGTGGCGGCGTGAGCGCGAGTCCCGAGTCACAGCCGGCCGAGGTCGGCCTCGCCAGCGCGCACTTCCACTGTGTGCGTCGTCGGGCAGAGGTGCGCTTCCGAGAGGTGGTGCAGCAGCCAGCGCACGCGTGAGTGCAAGAGGCAGCCTGTGGTGTTGATGAGCGTCACCCGCTTCGGTGGCTCTCCCGCACTTCGTGTGGACCATAGGTTCAGACGGTGAGCAGTACGCGACGACGCAGCAGGTCGAAGTTGGCGCGGCCATACATCTGACGCTTGAGGAGCTTGAGCTTCGTGATTTGGCCCTCGGCCTGGGCGTTGCTCCAGGGAGAGGTCAGGGCGGCCCGGACGGCATCTCCGTCCTGTTCGAGGCCCTCCGCAAAGGTCTCCACCGCGCGCACACCGCACGCGCGAGCCTCGCCCAGCCACGCTTCGAAGGGCCTACAGGACCTCGTTGGTCTTGCTCTCTGTGAAACGCCCCGCGAGCGCACGAGTTCACAGAACCGCCGGGTCAATGCGACGACACGCGACGCTTCCTCGTCCTGCTCGATACGCGCCAACGTCTCGGTCTCCGTGGAGGTCAGCTCCGAGGGCCTCTTCACGCACAGCCATGCCAGTTGCTTCGGCGAGGCGAGCGCGTCGGGGCGCGTGCCCTTCGACCACCAGTTGCCGCCGAGGTAACTGCGCGCCCCTGAACGAGGCCGAACGGTCCGTCGCATCTGGAGCCAACGGTGGACCTGCCGCGAGGTGCCACGGAAGCCTTGGGCGCGAATCTCCCGCCAGAGTTCACAGGCGTTCTCACACCCTGCGGATTGTCGCCGCGTCAGGTACTTCAGATACAGGTCGAGGATGCTTGGTCCGGGCACGCGCGACGCGCGCTCGGGGAAGGCTTCGGCGGCTGCATATTTGCGCACCGTTCCTCGCGCCAGTCCCAGCGTGCGACTGATTCTCAGCAGCGGTTCCCCCGCCAGGTATCGGCGCCGGACGGCTTCGTATGCAGCGACACGCTGGGAGCGGCTCTCCTCTCGGGAGCGAGCTTCGGCGTGAGTTCGCGAGAAACTGGTGTGACGGCGTGCAAGAGGAGCGTCTCCGCTCGACACGGCTGGTAGCGCTCGAAGTCGGGGATGAGCGCCGGTCATCCAGCGTTCCATCATCTGTCGTCCATTCAGCAGCAAGTGCCAGCGGTCCGCCACCTGCCGGGCCTCTGGAGCGCCCAACTCCGCCGCGCGGGCGTACTCGGTCGACCGGTCTCTGGCGATGACTTCCACGTCGGGGTGCTGGCGCAGCCAGGCGCTCACCGTGGGAGTCGAGCGGTCTGGCAACACGTCTCGCCCGCAGTGCGCTTCCAGGTCGACAAGGATGGAGCCGTAGGTGCGCCCCTTGCGCAGCGCCCAGTCGTCGATGCCCAGGACGCGAGCGGGGCTGGGAGGAGGCAGCGGAGCGCGGCGAATCAGCCGCAGGAGGGTGTCGGGACTGGTGGGCATGGACAGAGACTTGAGCAGCCTGGCTCCAGCCTCTGCTCCCGCTGTGAGTGCAACGGCGCACTGCGCGGTGGCCAGTCGCCGTGTCCGCCGAGCCCGAGCGGCCAGCAGACGCACCGGTCGCTCCGCGAACGTGCGGCGGGAGCATTCCGGGTTTCGGCAGCAGAAGCGCCGCACGCGCAGCTCGAGTTGCACGGCGCGCCCTGCGGCGGGCAGGTCCGCCGGGCGTCGGACGTAGCTGCCATGCACCGCGGTACTGGGCGTCTGGCAGGAGGGACATCGTGCTCCCGTGCCCTCCATGCGCACCCCGAGGGCGACACCCGCCGAGCTACCGTGGGCCACCCGGTCCACCCGACACCCAGGAAGTGGGTACAGCGTTTCCATTCCCAGGATGTATTCGCCCAGTTGGTAGCTCGCCGCGCCTGCCTTTTCTCCCGAGGGGAACCACACGAAGTGCGGGAGAGCCACGGAATCGGGGCAGGCTCACCCTGCGCATGAAGCGCCCTGGCGCCCGCTAGAAGGAGGCGTCCGGCCAGCACATCCTGGACTTGCGCGCCCTGGTGCTCTCTGAGCAATGCGGCGCGCAGCATGATCAGGATGGGAGCCACACCCCTATATCCTCCTCGAAGTGAGCCATCAGTTGGACGGCCGTTACCCCATTCGAGACGGCTACAACAAAGCGTTCCCTGACCCGGCCTACTGCCGTCAAATCGCGCGCTCCATCTCGGAGTTTCTGGCAGGCGCGTTACGCTCCAACGGGCGTTGGTTCTGGCTGCCAGAGCCGTAGGGCATGGCGCCAATCGACTTGAGGACAAGCAGGCGCGCTCCGTGCGCTCTCGCCCCGTGAGAAGCCACTGGAGTCCCGCTGTCCGTCCTCGCCGCTGGACGGTTCTCACATCCGCGCACGGTGTGCGGTGAAGGCTCCGAGGAGAACGCCGCTGGCACGCCGGCTGCTCAAGCCCTCCACGACCTCAGGCGGTCAAGCCGACGAGGCAGCCGCGCCGTGGTGGCGCGATGCGGAGCGTGGAGGTGGTTGATGCTGACGGCGGGTAAGCGACTGGCGGTCTTCTCCATTCGCGAGGGCAAGGGCGGGAGCATCTGGGTGCGGGCGGGGAGCGCGTTCGTGAACAAGGACGGCTCGCTCAATGTGTTGCTGGATGTGCTGCCCCTGGACGGGAAGCTGCACGTGCGCGAGGCGGCGGAGAAGCGCGACACGGCGGGGATGAGCGGGGGCCGCTACGCGGGCGAGCTGGGGCTGGACGTGGCGCCGGTGGGGGGCCACTCGTGAGGGCCCTGTGCGCGGTGGTGGTGGGCCTGCTGCTGTGCGGGCCCGGGGCGGCGGTGGCGGCGAAGCTGCGCACGCAGCACACGGGAACGGTGAACCTGAACGAGGCCACCGCGGCGGAGCTGGATTTGCTGCCCGGCGTCGGTGAGAAGGCGGCGCAGCGCATCATCGAGCACCGCCAGAAGCGGCCCTTCAAGCGCGTGGAGGAGCTGGTCCGCGTGAAGGGCTTCGGCAAGAAGAAGTTCCTCAAGCTCAAGGCGCATCTGGCGCTGAGCGGGCCCACGACGCTGCGAGTCGAGCAGGTGCCCGCCCCTCCCGAGAGAAAGGAGGTGAGCGCGACGAACGACTGACAACGAATCTCCGGCAAAGGGGGGCCGCCGCCCGGGATTTCTCTCGTGGCCGGGGCGGCGGCCCTGTCGTTCATGAACGGGCCCATGAGGGGCAACCAGGAAGGCGCCCCCTGCGGGCGGTAGCCATCCGGGAGTGGATTGGTACCATCCGCCGCCATGAACCGACGCCTCATGAACCTGCTGACCGCGGTGCCCGTCACGGCCGCGATGGTTGCTCCGCCCGTGCTCGCCTGTACCAGCATGCTGGTCTCCAGGGGGGCCACGGTGGACGGCGCCACCTTCATCACCTACGCCGCGGACGCGCACGAGCTGTACGGCGAGCTGTACTACACGCCCGCGCGCCGTCACGCGCCCGGCGCCATGCGCGACATCATCGAGTGGGACACGGGCAAGTTCCTGGGCCGCATCCCCCAGCCCGCCGCGACGTACTCGGTGGTGGGCAACATGAACGAGCACCAGCTCTCCATCGGTGAGTCCACCTTCGGCGGCCGGGAGGAGCTCGCGGGCCCCGCGGGCATCATCGACTACGGCTCGCTCATCTACATCGCGCTGGAGCGCGCGAAGACGGCGCGCGAGGCCATCCAGGTGATGACCACGCTGGTGGCCGAGCACGGCTACGCCTCCAGCGGTGAGTCGTTCTCCATCGCCGACCCCAAGGAGGTCTGGGTCCTGGAGATGATTGGCAAGGGCAAGGGCGAGAAGGGCGCGGTGTGGGTCGCCCGCAAGCTGCCCGACGGGTTCATCTCCGCGCACGCCAACCAGGCGCGCATCGGCACGTTCCCGCTGAACGAGAAGCAGACGACGCTCTACTCCCCGGACGTCATCTCCTTCGCCCGCGCGAAGGGCTGGTTCAAGGGCGCGGACAAGGACTTCAACTTCGCGGAGACGTACAACCCCATCGACTTCGGCGGGCAGCGCTTCTCCGAGGCCCGCGTGTGGAGCATCTTCCGGCGCGCGGCGCCGTCGCTGAAGCTGGGCGCGGAGTACGCGGACGGCTCCAACCCGCAGAAGCGACTGCCGCTGTGGGTGAAGCCGGACAAGAAGCTGTCCGTGCAGGACACCATGGCGCTGATGCGCGACCACTTCGAGGGCACCCCGCTGGACATGACGAAGGACGTGGGCGCGGGGCCCTACGCGGTGCCCTACCGCTGGCGGCCGATGACGTGGGAGGTGGACGGCAAGCAGTACGTCCACGAGCGCGCCATCTCCACGCAGCAGACGGGCTTCTCCTTCGTCGCGCAGATGCGGGACTGGCTGCCGGCGCCCATTGGCGGCGTGCTCTGGTTCGGCGTGGACGACACCTTCACCACCGTCTACACGCCCATGTACGCCGGCATCCGGGAGGTGCCGCGCAACTTCGCGCAGGGCGTGGCCAGCCGCGGAGAGTTCTCCTGGGACTCGTCCTTCTGGGTGTTCAACTGGGTGTCGAACCAGGCCTACGCGCGCTGGAGCGACATGGTGCGGGACGTGCAGCGCGAGCAGGGCGCCCTGGAGGGCCAGTTCCTCGCGGACCAGGCCGACATCGAGAAGCGCGCGCAGGAGCAGTACAAGCGCAGCCCCGAGGAGGCGCGCCAGTACCTCACGGACTACTCGCTCCAGCAGGGTGAGAAGGTCCACAACCGCTGGCGCAAGCTCGGTGAGACGCTGCTCGTGAAGTACATCGACGGCAACGTGCGCGACGAGATGGGCAAGGTGAACCATCCCAGGTACCCGGACGCCTGGTACCGGCGCATCGTGCAGGAGAACGGCAAGTCGCTGGCGATGCCCGCCAAGCCCGCGGCGCCCCCCGCGGCCGCTCCGGCCCCGGTGTCCGCACCCGCGCAGAAGCCGGCGCCCAAGCCCACCGTGGCCCCCGCGCCGTAGCCACACGTCGTCCCGGAGCGGGGAGCCTCCTCCCCGCTCCACGGCCGGCACCGTGACCCGTGCGCCCCCGGCATCCGTCATCAGGCTGATGATTTCTGTTCCACCCCCCTCGGGGCACAACCTCGGCCACACCCGCGCCGAGAATGGGGAACAAGCGCACATCAGCCCCCTGGAACTTACCAGGGTGGGGGGGACAAACCATGGGTCGCATCAAGAACACCACTTCGACGACGTCCAGCAGCCCGCTCTCGCCGACGCGGACGACCAGCACGCCTCCGCCGCCTCCGCCACCGCCCACGACCCGGGCTCCGTCGACGTCGTCCGGCATCCCGACGCCGCCGGATGTCTTCGTCTCCGGGACGCGCACCAACACCGTCCGCACGCCCAGCCTCACGCCGCCGCCCCCGCCGCCTCCGTCCCTGGGTGGGCCCCGGCCCACGACGGTGGGCGGCTCGACGACGCCCGTCACCGGGACGGCGCCGAAGACCACCGTCGCCACCGGCACGCCCGTCCTCCGGGATGACTCGGTCATCGCGCCCTTCGTGGCGCAGGGCGTGCCCCGGGGCGCCATCAAGAACATCAGCGACGACGCCTTCTCCGCGCTCCAGGGCCTGGAGCGGAACAAGGGGGACGCGAGCTCCGCCGAGTTCGCCACCCTCAAGTCGGAGATTGGCCCCAAGGCCGACCTCATCCGCGCGGTGTTCGCCCAGGGCGGCCCGCACGTGAAGCCGGGTGACGCCGAGCGCATCAAGCTGGCCGGCGCGCTCAACGAGGGCTTCACCGTGGACAACGCCACCGTGCAGAACTACCGCAAGCAGATGAGCGTGCTCACGGATGGGAAGTTCGAGCCCTACGTGGAGATGGCGAACACCCACCTGACGCAGAACCTGAAGGACTACCCGAAGACGGCCACCAGCGTGGCGGACATCAACAAGCTCTCCGACGAGGGCAAGGTGTCCGTCTACAAATACACGCAGGAGAAGTTCAAGCCCTACAACGGCCAGGTCCTCTTCCCGCTGGCGAAGGGTGGCGCCGGTCCCAGCAGCGCGGCGCTGCGCAACAACCTGGATGGCATTGCCGTCACCCGCGCCGCCCTCAACGAGCTGCCCAGGTTCGAGGGCACCGTGTTCCGCGGCGACAGCAAGAAGTACTACGACGCCTACACGAAGGACGCCATCATCACCCGGGACGCCTTCACCAGCACGGCGAAGAACCCGGGCTCGAGCTTCGAGGGGGACGCCATCCTCGAAATCAAGACCAAGACGGGCCGCGACATCCAGGGGGCCTCGCTCAAGCCGGGTGAGGAAGAGGTCCTCATCCCGCCGGGCGCCACCTTCAAGGTCCTGGAGCGCGACGACAAGGGCCCCATCCTCCGCCTGAAGCTCGAGGAGATCTGAGCGCCTGCCCGCCCCGCACCCGGGCTCGATGCCCCCGGGTGCGGACGGGCCACGCCGGCCCCACCCTCCTGGGCAAGCGTGCCGCCACTGACAGGGAGGGACCTTGCCCACGCCGCAGGATGCCATCCGACACTCGGTCGTCGTCGACGCGCCGCCGGACCGGGCGTTCCAGTTCTTCACCGGAGCGCTCGGACGCTGGTGGCCCATCGCGTACACCTTCGCCGGGCCGCAATTCCAGACAGCCGCGGTGGAGCCCCACCCCGGTGGCCGCTGGTTCGAGCGCGCCGTGGACGGTCAGGAGACGGGCTGGGGCGAGGTGCGGCGCTGGGCGCCTCCACGAGAGCTGGTGCTCTCCTTCGCCATCACCCCTGACCGCCGGCCGGCGCCTCCCGGGGCCGCCAGCGAGGTCGCCGTCCGCTTCACGCCGGAGGGAACGGCCCGGACCCGCATCGAGGTCGAGCACCGTGACTTCGAGCGTCATGGCCCCGAGGGAGGCCCTGCGCTCCGGCAGGGCATGGACTCCCCCCAGGGCTGGCCCCTGATTCTGGCGGAGCTGCGGCGGGCCCTCGCCCGGGACGCCCGGATCGGGGAAGCGGCGGCGCCCTAGCCCGGCGGCCAGCTTGCGAGCGGTCAACAGCAAACGGTTTTTCCGCAGCAGCCCGGACCGCGACGCGGTAGACCTGCTGCGACTCAAACCTTTGGCTTGAGACACGGAGGCAGCAGGTGAAGGCAGAAGAATCCCCGAAGGACCCGGCAGAAGAGCCGCTGGAGCCCCACGAAGGCGAGCGGACCTACAAGGGGCCGCCCCTCGGCGAAGTGCTCGAGTTCATGCGGCTGCTCTGGGCCGTGGACCACGGGCTCCAGTCCACCTCGAAGCGCATGGAGTCCACGCTCGGACTCACCGGTCCGCAGCGCCTGGTCATCCGCCTGGTGGGGCGCTTTCCCGGCATCACCGCGGGCATGCTCGCGCAGATTCTCCACGTCCACCCCAGCACCCTGACGGGCGTGCTCAAGCGCCTGGAGAAGCGGGGCCTGCTGGAGCGCAAGTCGGATCCGCTCGATGGGCGCAAGGCGCTGTTCTCGCTGACGGAGGAAGGGCGCGCGCTCGACATCCCCTCCGAGGGCACCGTCGAGGCGTCGGTGCAGCGCGTCCTGTCGCGCATGTCGCGCAACCGCATCCTCGCCACCCAGGACGTGCTCACCGCGCTCGCGCAGGAGCTGGGCGGCGTGCCCATGCCCGAAGTCGAGTTCGACGAGACGGGCGCCCGCAAGCCCACCACCCGCTGAGCCAGCTGCCCGCTCGCTCTCTCGCTGTCGGGGCGCCCGTGGCGGGCATTCCGTGACGCGTTACCTCCCGGACCCTCGCCCCCACGCCTCCTTCCAGCGCCAGACACCCGGAGCCCGTCATGCGGGCCTCCGGGTCGTTATCCTTCGCGGGAAGGGAGTGGCTGCTAGAAAATCGGGAAATAGGCCGCCCCTCCAGGGGTTGCCTCGCCACGGAGCGGACAGGACAGCGTGAATCTCGACACCCCGCAGAGCCCAGGCCCCGAGCTACCGCCCCCGCCCCCTCCTCCGCCGTCCACTCCCGCCTCCCGGGCGCGGCCCTCCCTGGAGGCCCCTGGCGTGGAGGCCCTGCTCGCCTCCGTCCGCTCCCGCCAGCGCCGCTACCTGTGGCTCCAGGGGGGAATGCTGGGCGTGGCCTCCACGGCGTTGCTGCTTTCGGCCGGAGGCTTCCTGGCGCTGGTGGCTCCCCGCGCGGGGGCGTCCCTGCTGTGGCTGGCGCTGCCGGTGGGCGTGGCGGTGGCCTGCGTCTTCGGCCTGTGGCTGGCCCAGCGCCGCGTGGGCGATGACATCCTCACCGCGCGGCTGGTGGGCGAGAAGCGCCCGGAGCTGTCCCTGGACGTGCTCGCCGCGGTGGAGCTGATGCGCGAGCCGGACGCGCCGGGCAATGGCTCGCCGGAGCTGGCCGGCGCCTTCCTGCAGCAGATGGACACGCGCGCCCGCACGGTGGACGCGCGCTCGGTGGTGGACAGCCGTCCGGTGCGCCATGTGGCCCTGGGCGCGGGTGGCGTGCTGCTGGCCCTGCTGGTGCTGATGGGCGTGCTCGGCGGCCGCTGGTCCGCGGGCCTGGCGCGCATCCGGGCCGTGGCGGCGACGCCCAAGGCCCAGGCCCAGGTGGAGCCCATCACCGGCGACATCGAGCTGACGTACCGCTACCCCGCCTATACGGGCCTCGCGCCGCGCACGGTGCAGGGGACGAACGGCGAGGTGAGCGCGCCAGCGGGAACGGAGGTCGTGCTGAAGACGCGCTCGGACCGCCCGGTGGAGCGCGCGGAGCTGGTGGTCAACGACCAGGCGCTGCCGCTGAAGGTGACGGGCAACCGCGACCTGGAGGGCAGCTTCGTCGCGAAGCAGTCCGGCCACTACCACTTCGCCTTCTACGGCGCGCGGGACAAGGCGCTCGCGGTGGGCCCGGACATCGCGCTCACCGTGGAGGCGGACAAGGCGCCCGAGGTGTCGCTGCTGACGCCCACGGTGGAGCTGGAGGTGGACCCGGGAGACCAGGTGGCGCTCAAGTACGAGGCCTCGGACGACTACGGCCTGTCCGGCATGGCGCTCGTCTTCCGCACGCCCGGCGCCCAGCAGGAGACGCGGGTGCCGCTGCCGCGCGAGGACGGCCGCCGCATGCGGGGCACGTACACCTGGGATCTGGGCAACCTCAAGCTCGACCCGGGCGACCGGATTACCTACTACGTGGAGGCGCGGGACAACGACGCGGTGGAGGGCCCCAAGAAGGGCGTCAGCCGCACGCAGGTGCTGCGCGTCTACTCCGCCGCCGAGCACCGCCGCGCCGCGCTGGAGAAGACGGAGCTGCTGTGGGGCCGGATGGTGGACCACCTCGCGGACCGGCTGGAGGGGCCGGAGCGCGCGAAGCAGAAGGACCCGCAGGCCATCACCGCCGGGGCCAGCGTGGACACCAGCGGCGAGAGCCTCGTCGCCGACATGAAGGCGCTGGCCCAGGAGCTGGCGCGCGAGCGGGACGTGCCCACCGAGCTGGTCTCCGCGCTGAGCAACATCTCCGAGTCGCTGGGCAGCCACATCCGCGGCACCGCGGAGCTGCGCCGCCTCTACCTGCGCACGCAGCGCGCCCGCGGCGAGGACTGGGGCACCGGCAACCGCCTCACCGCCGTGGTCAACGAGGAGATTGTGGAGCTGGAGAAGGACATCCTCTACCTGGAGTCGCTGCTCGACCGGCAGAAGCTGGAGGCGCTCCAGGAGATGGCCAAGCAGCTCTCCAACGAGCGGCGCGAGCTGGCCAGCCTCATCGAGCAGTACAAGTCCAACCCGGACGAGGCCGCGCGCCAGGCGGTGATGGAGCAGATTCAGCAGCTCAAGTCCCGCATCCAGGAGCTGATGCAGCGCATGGCGGAGATGCGCAAGGGCATCCGCGACGAGCACCTCAACGCCGAGGCCCTGTCCGAGATGATGAAGGACCAGGACCTGCGCAGCGCGCTCGACGACGTGGAGAAGCTGATGCGCGAGGGCAAGGCGGACGAGGCCCTGGCGAAGCTCCAGGAGCTGGGCATGCAGATGGACGAGATGCTCGAGAACCTGGACCAGGCGGGCGACGAGTTCGGCGGCGAGCAGTACCCCGAGCTGGCCGAGAAGTTCGGCAAGTTCATGGAGGAGCTCCAGGACACGGTGCAGGAGCAGCAGCGCGTCGCGGACCAGACGCGCCAGCTTCGCGACCAGGCGCGCTCGCAGAACCGCGAGCGGCTGGCGGAGAAGGGCGAGTCCATCAAGGACAGCCTGATGCGCAAGGTGCAGCAGGCGCAGGAGAGCTACAAGGCGCTGGAGCCCGGCCAGCTCAACAGCCGCGCCGCGCGGCCGCTGGAGGAGGCCCAGGCGGAGCTCAAGAACGTGGAGAACGCGCTGAAGGTCAACGACTACGACCTGGCGGCCGAGGCGGCGGCGCGGGCGGAGGACGCGGCCCGGCAGCTGTCGATGATGGGCGAGCAGCAGCGCCACCTGGACGAGATGTTCGGCAATCCGGAAGAGGTGGTGAAGCAGTCCACGGAGCTGGCGCAGCGCCTGGGCCGCGACGCGCGCAACGTGTCCGAGGTGAACCGGCAGCTCCAGTCCCTCTTCCCGCCTCCGGGCTCGCAGCTGTCGTCGCAGGAGAAGCAGCAGCTCCAGCAGCTCAGCGAGCAGCAGTCGCAGCTGGAGGAGCGCGCGCAGGGCCTGCGCCAGCAGATGGAGGAGATGCAGCAGATGGCGCCCATCTTCGGCGAGGAGGCCACGCAGCAGATGGAGGGCGCCGGCCAGCGCATGGGCGAGGCCGCCCGGCGGATGCAGGGCAAGGACCCGGGCCGTGGCTACGGCGAGCAGCAGGCGGCGCTGGAGGGCCTGCGCCAGTTCCAGCAGCAGATGCAGGAGGGCCAGCGCGGCGGCAAGGGCGGGCTCCCGCTCCCCATGGGCATGGGCCGCCGCCAGCAGGGCAACGGGAGGGACCCGAAGCAGAAGGTGGAGCTGCCGGATGAGGACGCCTTCCAGGCGCCGAAGGAGTTCCGCAAGGACCTGCTGGACGCGATGAAGCAGGGCGCTCCGGAGAAGTACCGGGAGCAGGTGAAGCGCTACTACGAGGAGCTGGTGAAGTGAGCCGCCACGCGCTGAAGCAACCGTCCGGACAGCTTGCCTGGGTCCGGGCCCTCTTCGCGGCCCTGGCCGTGAGCGCCTTCTGCGCGCCGCACGCGGCGTGGGCCCAGGATGCCTCGCTCAAGGAAGAGGTGAAGGAGCGGCTGGGCCGCGTGGAGACGGAGCTGGACGACTGGGACGTCCCCGGCGCCCGGCGCGAGCTGGCCGAGGTGGAGAAGCTGCTCCCCGCCGACGTCGAGCCGCTGAAGTACTACCAGGGCCGGGTGGCCTTCGAGGAAGGCCGCTACGACGACGCGGTGGCGCTGCTGGAGGGCGCCAACATCGAGGACAAGCCGGGCAGCTACCTGCGCCTGGCCAAGGACACGCGCGACATCACGAAGGCCCACCAGCGCGCGGAGAGCGAGCACTTCATCTTCCTGTACCCCAAGGGGAAGGAGGAGGTGCTGGTGCCCTATGCGCTGGAGACGCTGGAGGCCATCCACCGCGCGATGAAGGAGGACCTCGGCTGGACGCCGCCGGGCGGCAAGATTCGCGTGGAGGTGGTGAGCAACGCGCGCGAGCTGTCGAAGGTGAGCACGCTGACGGAGAAGCAGATTGGCACCACGGGCACCATCGCCATCTGCAAGTTCAACAAGCTGATGGTGACCAGCCCCAAGGCGGTGGCGCGCGGCTACGACTGGCAGGACACGCTGGCGCACGAGTACATCCACCTGGTCATCAGCCAAATGAGCCGCAACACGGTGCCCATCTGGCTGCACGAGGGGCTGGCCAAGTTCCTGGAGTCGCGCTGGCGCGGCAAGGCGGGGCTGGCGATGACGCCCTCCACGCAGGCGCTGCTGGGCAAGCGGGTGAAGGCGGACACGCTCATCCCCTTCGAGAAGATGCACCCGTCGATTGCGCTGCTGCCCACGGCGGAGGACGCGGCCACCGCGTTCGCGGAGGTGTTCTACGCCATCGACTACATTCACAGCGTCAAGGGCAACGCGGGCCTGCGCGCCATCATCCAGGAGCTGAAGGCCGGGCAGAAGGACCGCAAGGCGGTGGAGACGGCGATGGGCATGCCCTTCCCGCTCTTCGAGAAGTCCTGGCTGGCGCACATCAAGAAGCAGCCCTTCCCCACCGAGCTGTTGCCGCGCGAGGACCGGGTGGTGCTGAAGGAAGACGCCAAGGGCCAGGTGAAGGACGAGAGCGAGAAGAAGGGGCGTGAAATCTCCTTCGGCGACTTCCAGGAGGTGACGGAGGTCCCCGCGCGCAAGTTCGCGCACCTGGGTGAGCTGCTGCGCGAGCGCAACCGCGTGAAGGCCGCGGCGGAGGAGTACGCCAAGGCGCACGAGCTGGTGGGCGACAAGTACGAGTCGGTGTCCAACAAGTACGCGCTGGCCCTGCTGGAGCTGCGGCGGCTGGACGAGGCGGAGCGCGTGCTGCGCGGCAGCCTGCGCGTGCACCCGGGCTCGCCGTCGACGAACGTCCACCTGGGCCGCATCCTGCTGTACCGGAAGGACTACTCGAAGGCGAAGACGGCCTACCTGGAGGCGCTGGCGTCGGACCCGTTCGACCCGGAAATCCACCTGGCCCTCACGCGCATCCACGGCTCGCTGGGCGAGACGGAGCTGGCGGGGCGAGCGCGGCAGGCGAGCGCGCTGCTCACGGGCCTCAAGGTCGACGAGGTGGACCGGGTGGCCCAGCAGTTCCTCCGGGAGGAAGGCGAGCTGTCGGAGATGAACGTGTCCGGCACGCCGGACACGGGGGCGCCGAAGGACGCGGCGCAGCCCGAGAAGCCGGACGCGGGGAACTGAGAGGCTCAGAGCCCCGGCGTCGCGTCCGTGCCTGCGCGCTGGAGGGGAGGCGCCGCATCGCCGAACCAGGAGCCCTCTGAATGCAGATGCCTTCGGCCTCACAGCCGCCTGGCGTGCGGCCGAAGGCGCAGGAATCCCGCGCTGCGGTGGGCTCAATCGGATGCAGGCGCTGGATGTGTTGCCCGCATGCGAGGCTTGTGGCGCGTGGGACGCGGTCAGGCAGCGACTTTCCTCCTGCCCTTGGGGACACTGATTCCCGGGCGCTCGAACCGCTCATCGCGGCGCGCAGCAATGGCTATCCAGCGAGCCGCTCGCGTGAGGCATGGAAGCACCTCGAAGGCGCCATGGACCGGAGGCTCTCAGCAGCCGGGCCATCGGCCCTTGGACCGGCCGCTCGGTAGACCGACGCCCTTCAATGCCTAGCTTCCCGCATGCGAGGCTCGATGGAGGTCCATTCCCTCATCTCGCTGGCCGCCCAGTTCATGGAATGGGCGGGCGTGGGCACCATGGTGCTGGGCGCCGTCTTCGCCCTCGTCCTGCTCGCCACGCGGCAGCGGCTCTCCACCAGTGAGGCCTACCGCCGCTTCCGGCTCGACCTGGGCCGCGCCATCCTGCTGGGCCTGGAGTTCCTCGTCGCCGCCGACATCATCCGCACCGTCAGCCAGCGCCCGACGCTGGATGGCGTGCTGGTGCTCGGGCTCATCGTCCTCATCCGGACCTTCCTCAGCTTCACCCTCACCGTGGAGCTCGAGGGACGCTGGCCCTGGCAGCATGCTCCGGAGACAAGCCGGCCCGCCCCAGGCGTGCCCCCTGCCCCGCCGCCACACAGAAGGAATCCGGAGCACGAAGTGCGCCCTCCCAGCCACTGAACGCGGTCTCGGTCTCCAGTGCAACGCCACTGTCGGGCAACGCACCCGGTCCCGAACCAAGCGTGCATTCCCATGCAACAACGCCAGCCCTCCCCACCCCACCGCCCAATGCCCAATTCAAGGTGCGCTTCGCGGTCGATGCGACACCTCACACGTACCAGGAGATGCAAGACATGAAGCGGACCTTCCAGGGAGTCATCCTCGCCACGTCACTGCTGACCGGCGGCCTGTCATTTGCGCAGGACAACACACAAGGCAAGGCCTCCGCACAGAAAGGCATGGTGGAGTACCGGGGCTTCATGGCTCCGACGGACGAGCGGGCCCTGCTGGAGCGGCTGCACTACACCAACCAGCAGGAAATCATGCTCGGCAAGCTCGCCCAGCAGAACGCACAGAGCCCGGAGGTGAAGTCCTTCGCCGACATGATGGTGAAGGACCACACGGCCATGGACCAGAAGCTCATGACCTATGCTCAGAGCAAGGGCATGAAGCTCTCCGACAAGCCCCGGCCCATGAACGACATGGAGAAGAAGGCCATGGCGCAGGACCAGGCGACGATGGAGGAACTCAAGACGCTCAAGGGGCTCCCCTTCGACTCCTGTTACATGGCCGGGCAGGTCGGCGACCATGACGCCGCGCTGGGCAAGGTGCTGGCCGCCCGGCAAGGCATGCCCAACGCTCCGGCCGAGGTCTCCGCCATGCTCCAGGAAGCCAGTCAGAAGATGCCAGCCCACCGCGAGCAGGCCTGGACCATCCTCGGCAAGCTCGGGAGCTCCATGGGCGTGGGCGGCTCCGGTACCCCGGGCGACACCATGGACCACGGCGACATGGACCACGGCACCTCGGGAACGCCAACGAAGTAGGCGGCACGTCCCGGCAGGGCGCGGCGCCCGCCGGTCTGGCGGCCCGCGCCCGCCCGCATGGCGGGGGTGCCCATGCGCCCCGGGCCTCCCGGGGCCGTTCAGGTGAAGCACTCAACGCACGGCCTGCGACGGACAGGCAGCAGCACCGTCATCCGCCGCACCCTGCCCTTCCCTCCCGTGAAGTGGCGCACGAACGTGTCTCCTCTCGCCGTGCATCCCGCTCCGACGCCGCTCCAACGTGCGCGCCCGCATTTCTCCACGCACAAGGAGCCGCACGCCATGAAGCATCCCCTCCCGGGGCTCGTCCTCGCCGCCTCGCTGTTCACCCAGGGCATCTCGTTCGCGCAGTCCGGCGTTCCCGACAGCCCGCCCTCCGCGCAGGACACCGTGTCCGTGCAGAAGGGCATGGCCACGTACCGCGGCTACACCGCCCCCACGGACGAGAAGGCGCTGCTCGACCGGCTGCACTACGCGAACCAGCAGGAAATCAAGGCGGGCCAGCTCGCCCAGCAGCGCTCGCAGAACGCGGACGTGAAGGCCTTCGGCGCCATCATGATGAAGGCGCACACCGCGCTGGACCAGAAGCTCACGTCCTATGCGCGCAGCAAGGGCCTGAAGCTGGCGGAGACGCCCAAGGCCATGAACGACGCGGAGGAAGCCTCCATGGCCAAGGACAAGGCCACCCTGGAGCAACTCCAGGTCATCAACGGCGCCCCCTTCGACTCGGCCTATCTGTCGTCACAGGTCGCGAACCACGACGCCGTCCTGGGCCTGGTCCTCACCGCCCAGAAGGCCATGCCCAAGGCCTCCCCGGAGCTCTCCGCCATGCTCCAGGACCTCGGCAAGCAGGTGCCCGCCCACCGGCAGCAGGCCTGGAACATGCTGGGCAAGCTGGGAGACAGCACCGGCGTGGGTGGCTCCGGGCAGCAGCCCCCGCCATCTCCGGAGCACTGACCCGCGAGACACGGCGCACCTTCACACGCCGCACACCCGCGCTGCCCACGGATGAAGGCCGGCCCTCGTGAGGGCATGATGGTGCCATGATGAATCGGACGCTGCCCCTGACCTTTCTCGTCACCGTGAGCGCGCTGCTGTCCGGCTGCTTCAGCGACACGGACACCATCTGCGAGAGGCGGAAGGAGTGTTTCACGGACACGCTCAACGTCCAGTCGTGCGAAGACGACCTCCGCGCCTGGATGGAGCAGCAGGACCAGGACCGCCGCCGGGAAACGCTCGCCTACTGCGCGGACTGCGTCAGCAGCCGGACCTGTTCGCAGATTCGCACCGCCTGCATCGGCGCCTGCAACGGCGTTCCCTGAGCCCCAAGACAACGGGGCCCGCATCTTCCGACGCGGGCCCCGAGCACGACGACGTCACACCGCGGCTACTTGCGCGTCCACTGGTCCAGCCAGCCCAGGACCTCGTCGTGCCACTGCACGCTGTTGGCCGGGCGCAGCACCCAGTGGTTCTCCTCCGGGAAGTAGAGCAGCTTGGACGGAATGCCCTTGCGCTGGAGCGCCGTGAAGGTGCCCAGGCCCTGCGTCTCCACCACGCGGAAGTCCTGGCCGCCGTGGATGACCATCATCGGCGTCTTCCACTTCGCGACGTGCTCGATCGGGTTGTGCTTGCTGTAGCCCGCCGGGTTCTCCCACGGCGTGCCCTTGTGCTCCCACTCCGGGAACCACAGCTCCTCGGTGTCGAAGTAGCCCATGCGCTCGTCGAGGATGCCGTCGTGGTTGACGAGGCACTTGAAGCCGTCCGGCCAGTTGCCCGCAATCCAGTTGATCATGTACCCGCCGTAGCTGGCTCCCAGCGCGCACATCTTGTCCTGGTTGATGAAGCTGTAGCGCTTGAGCGCGGCGGCCAGGCCCTTCTGCAGGTCCTCGAACGGCTTGCCACCCCAGTCATCGGAGATGGAGTCCGTGAAGGCCTGCCCGTAGCCCGTGGAGCCGTGGAAGTCGACCATGACGGCCACGTAGCCACGCCCCGCGTACACCTGCGGGTTCCACCGGTAATGGAAGTGGTTGCCGAACGAACCCTGCGGACCGCCGTGGATGAGGAAGGCCAGCGGGTACTTCTTCTTCGGGTCGAAGTTCACCGGCTTCACGACGTAGGCGTAGACCGTCTCGTTGTTCCAGCCGGGGAACGAGAACTGCTCGAAGCCACCGAAGCGGATGCGCGCCAGCGCGTCCTGGTTCACCTGGGTGAGCTGACGCGAGCCCGAGCCGTCCGCGTTCATCACGTGCAGGTCCGCGGGCGAGTCCAGGTCGTCGTACACGTAGACGATGCGGCCACCCGCCGCGGGCTGCGGCGCGTCCGCGCTGCCTTCCTTCGTGAGCTGGGTGGGCTTGCCCGTGGCCACGTCCAGCGCGAAGACGGGCTGCTGGCCGATGTGCCCGGCGCTCGCGTACAGCGTCTTGCCGTCCGGGCTCCACGCGAGGCTGCCGACGGAGCGGTCCCAGTCCTGGGTGAGCACGCGCTCCTGGCCACCCGGCCACGTGCGCAGGATGACGCGGTAGCGGTCCGCCTCGAAGCCGGGGCGGGACATGGCCAGGTACGCCAGCGTCTTGCCGTCCGGGCTGAAGACGGGGCTGGTGTCGGTGGCGCGGTTCTTCTCCGTCAGCTTGCGCGGCTTCGTCTTGCCGTCGATGGGCGCGACGAAGAGGTCCAGGTCCGTGGACCAGGCCTCGGCGCGGCCCACGTCACGCGCGGCGAAGACGATGCTCTTGTTGTCCGGCGTGAAGGTGAACTCCTCCGCGCCGCCGAAGGGCTTGGAGGGGCTGTCCGCGTCCATGCCCTTCATCACGTCCACGGGCGCGCCGCCGGCCACGGGGACGACGAAGACGTGCGAGCGCCGCCCGTCCTTCCACGTGTCCCAGTGACGGACGAAGAGCTTGTCATACGTGCGGCCGGTGGCCTTGCGCTTGGAGCGCTCCTCCTCGCGCTGCGTGTTGCACTCCAGCGTGGGGCAGTCCGGGAAGACCTCCAGCGCCACGGCCAGGCGCGTGCCGTCCGGCGACAGGCGGAAGGCGCCCACGTCCAGGGGCAGCTTCGTCACCTGCACGGCCTCGCCGCCGTCCACGGGCAGGCGCCACACCTGCGACGAGCCGCCGCGCGAGGACAGGAAGAAGAGGCTCTTTCCGTCCGGCGCCCAGGTGGGCTCGGAGTCCCCCGCCGGATGCGAGGTGAGCTGGCGCGGCGCGGCGTTTCCGTCGACGCCGACGAGCCACAGGTCGGTGAGCCCCCGGTTGGCCTCCATGTCCGTGGTGCGCAGGACGTAGGCGACCTGCTTCCCATCCGGAGAGACGCGCGGGCTGCTCAGCCGGCGCATCGTAATCATGTCGTGGTGGGTGAATGGCTGGGGCCGGGCCGGCGCCGGGGTAGCGCCCAGGGCCAGGGCCGCGAGAAGCGACAGCGGCAAGGCAGTCTCCTGGTTCAGTCGCCCCGCGGTCACCCCACCCGAGGGGTGCGTCACGGGCACGGTTGTCGGAGGTGGACGCTGCCTGCTACGGCCCGCCCTGTCCACCTTCGCGTACCCGGGGTGCACCCGCACGCATTCGCGGCGCACTCCGTCATGACGCGGCGCCTCGACGCGGTTAGACACGGCCGCATGAGCGAGCCCGTCACCCTGCGCGTGTGGTCCGATTACGTCTGCCCCTGGTGCTACATCGGCTACGCCGAGGTCCAGAAGCTGAAGAAGGAGTACGACGTCCAGGTGGACTGGCGTCCCTTCTACCTGCGCCCGGAGACGCCTCCCGAGGGCCTGCCCCTCCCCGATTACGTGCGCGAGAAGATGAAGGACCCGAACAACCCGCTGAAGCTCCGCGCCCAGGCAGCCGGGCTCGCCCTGGTGATGCGGGACATCACCCCGTCCACCCGCCGCGCCCACGAGGCCACGGAGTACGCCCGCGAGCAGGGCAAGCTGGAGCCGTTCCACGGCGCCGTCCTGCGCCGCTACTGGAGCGAGGGTCAGGACCTCTGGCAGTGGGACACGCTCCGGGGCGCCGCCGAGGAGGCGGGCCTGGACCCGGACGCGATGCAGCGCGCAGTGGAAGACGGGCGCTACACGAAGGTCGTGGAGGACGCCATCCAGGAGGCGCGCACCCTCGGCGTCAGCGCGGTGCCCACCTTCGTCATCGGCGAGCGCTTCGGCCTCCAGGGCGCGCAGGAGTACCCCGTGTTCCAGGAAGCCATGCGCCGCCTGGGCGCGACGCCCCGCGCGCAGCGCTGAGGGGCCTCAGAGCCCCTTGAGCAGCACGAGCATCCGGCCGAGCGTCTCGGCGCCCCCGCTCCCCGCCAGCCCCTGGGCGAGGGAGTGGAGCTGGGGCGCCTGCTCGACATGCTTGGCGATGAGCTGGAAGCACTCCACCGCCGAGGCGTCCAATCTCGAGCGCGCCTCCTCCGTGTCCGCCCCGCCCGCCGCGCAGAGCGCCACCACCGAGGGGTGACCGAAGAGCGTCCAGCAGAGGACCGCCTCGCGGAGCACCATGCGGAACACGTAGTCCAGCACGCCGGGCGCGTCCGTGAAGGGCCGGCGCAGCCAGTGATTCACAGCGTGGTGGCGGAAGTACTGCTCCACCCTCGCGGCCAAGCCGGGTGACAGCCGCGCGCGCCGCTCCGCGTGGAGACGCCAGGCGTTGTCAGGCACCAGGTCCGCGCCGCCGTAGGACTCCAGCACCAGGTCCACCAGCGTCAGGAAGCGCTCGCTCTGGACGGCGCCCCGGCGGGCCCTCAGCACGGTGGCGCAGATGCCTGCCCACGGGCCTCCCGGCAGGTCCAGCGCCGCGAAGCCATCGTGCAGCCCCGCCAGCGTCTCCGGCAGGGAGAACGCGTGCAGCACCTCTGTCAGCAGCGCCTCCGCGCCCTCGCGCGCGCCGCCGCGAAACACCTCCGTGCCCTGGAAGTAGAAGCCGTCCAGCCGGAGCCCCAGCTGCCCCAGCGCGAACAGCCGCGCGGCGAAGGGCAGCTCCTGACGCTGGAGCAGGGCCAGCGCGGTGGCGCGCACGGCGCTCGCATGCCGTGTCCACGCGTCCCCGGCGTCCGTGTCCAGAGGCCGCGCCGCCTCGGGACGGATGGCGAGCGACTCGGGCACCGGCACCGGCTCCACGGCGTCCTCCGCCAGCAGGCACAGGCGGGCCACCTCGGGACAGGCGAGCGAGCCGGCCACCTCCAGCCCGTGCATCCAGCGGGTGGCGACGCGGGGGAAGGTGGCGCAGGCGTCCGGCAGCGCGGGCTCGCCGTAGGCGCGGTGCAGAGAGCACGTCTTCCGCGCATCCAGGAACACGCAATGGCCGTCGTCGCGCTTCGCGATGACGGCCTCATCCCCGGGAGCAGCGCCGGGCTCGGAGCGGATGAAGGTGTCCACCCGCTCCGCGTCCGGGCCTCCCGCCACGGCTTCGCGCAGGCGGCGCAAGTGCGCCTCGCTGACGGGGACGACGAGCCCCGCGCAGCAGGTGTCCTCGCAGTCCTGCGCGAGGCACCGGAAGCGCGTCATGTACCGAGGCGCGGTGGCCGTCATGGCGGGAAGCTACTTCCGGCCCAGCGCCTTCTTCAGGAAGCCCCAGAAGCCACCCGCGCGTTCCTTGAGGTCGGCGCCGCGGCGCTCCTCGGCGGCCTTCACGGACTCCTTGCTGACCTGGAGCTGCTTCTGGAGCTCCTCGGGCGAGTAGCGCGTGGCCAGCGTGGCCTTCACTTCCTTGCGCGTGGAGTACTCGCGCGCCTCCACGTGCAGCACGCATTCGGAGTCGAGCTTGAGCGTCACCGCCACGCGCACGGAGCCCTTCGGGCCCTTGGGCAGGCCCTCGATGCGCACGGTGCCCAGGTACTCGTTGGCGGAGATGTGGCTGTCCTCGCCCTGGAAGATGGACAGCTCCAGCGCCTCCTCGTTGTCCTTCGTCGTGTTGATGGCGAAGGAGCGCTGCGCGGGCAGCGGGCTGTTGCGCTCGATGACACGCTTGAAGGCGCCGCCGGGCATGGCCACGCCCACCGTCATCGGCAGCACGTCGATGAGCACCACGCTGCTCACCTTGTCCACGGAGCCGGAGTAGAGCGCCGCGCCCAGGGCCACCGCCTCGTCCGCGTTGACGCTCGCCTGCGGCCCCTTGCCGAAGAGCGACTTGAGCTTGTCGCGCACCAGCGGCATGCGGCTCATGCCGCCCACGAGGATGATGTCGTCCACCTCGGAGGCCTTCAGCTTCGCGTCCAGGAGCACGTCGCGCACCACGTCGATGGTGCGGCTGAGCAGCGGCTCGCAGATCTTCTCCAGCTCCTGCCGGTTGAGGACGACGCGCAGGTCCCGCGGCCTGCCCGAGTCGTCCATCATCAACATCGGGATGTGGACCTCGAAGGTGCTGCGCTCGGACAGGCCCATCTTCGCGCGCTCGGCGGCGTCGCTCACGCGCGACAGGGCGATGCCGTCGCCCGTGAAGGCGATGCCCTCCTTCTCCTGGAAGCGCGCCAGCAGGTAGTCGACGATGAGGTTGTCGAAGTCGATACCGCCCAGGAAGATGTCGCCGCCGGTGCCGAGCACCTCGAAGACGTTCTTCTCGATTTTCAGAATCGTGGCGTCGAAGGTTCCGCCGCCCAGGTCGTAGACGAGCACCTTCTTGTTGAGCTCGCGGTTGAGGCCGTAGGCGAGCGCGGCGGAGGTGGGCTCGTTGAGGATGCGCTCCACCTTGAGGCCCGCGAGGATGCCGGACTTGCGCACGGCCTCACGCTGCGGCTCGGAGTAGTACGCGGGCACCGTCACCACCGCGCGCTCCACCTTCTGGTTGAGGTGGGCCTCCGCCATCTCCTTGCACTCGCGGAGGATGATGGCCTGCACCTCTTCCAGCGACAGCGCGGTGTCCGCCAGCCGCACGGCGGCGCGGCCCGCGGAGTCGGGGACGATGTCGTAGTGGAAGCGCTCGCGGACCTGGTTCACCACGGCGCTGTCATAGGGGCGCCCGACGAGCCGCTTCGCGCCGTAGATGGTGTGCTGGGGGCGCAGCACCAGCTGGTTCTTCGCCCGGTGGCTGACGAGCAGCTTGTTCTGCGCGTTGAGGGAGATGACGGAGGGGATGGTGTTGTAGCCCTCGCGCGAGCGCAGCACGATGGGCCGGCCGTTGGAGAGCAGCGCCACGCACGAGTTCGTGGTTCCCAGGTCGATGCCGATGACGGGCCCCGTGCCACTGAGCGGGCCCGGCGGGGGCAGGAACACCGTCTTCGGCAAGCCGTGCTCGTCGAGCGCGGGCGCCTGGGCGGGCGCCTTCGCCACGGCGGGCGCGAGCACCGTGGGCGTCGCCGATGGCTCGGGCGCACGGGGCGCCTCACGACGCACCTGCGGCAGCCCTTGCTGGGGCGGCGGAGGCGGAGCCACGGGCGGAGGCGGAGGCGGCCGGACCGCCGCGGGCGGCTGCGCGGGCGCGGGCGGAGGCACCGGCGCCGCGCGCGGAGGCGGCGGCGGGGCAACGGGAGGGGCCTCGGTCACGTCATCGGACAGGTCGAGATCGAACTCGATGCTGCCGCCCCCGGAGCGGGCCGCGGCCGGCGCGGGCGGCGGTGACGGCTTCCGCGTGTCCTCCGTCACGGCGAAGTCGAACTCGAAGGCGCCACCGCCGGAAACAGGCGCGGGCGGAGGCGCGCGCGGTGGGGGCGGCGGGGCGATGGGAGGCGCCTCGGTCACGTCGTCGGACAGGTCGAGGTCGAACTCGATGCTGCCGCCCCCGGAGCGGGCCGTGGCCGGCGCGGGCGGCGGCACCGGAGCACGTGGCTGCGGTGGCGCTGGAGGCCGAGCCACTGGCGGCGCGGGCTCGGCGTCGCTCAGGTCCAGGTCGAACTCGAAGGCGCCGCCCCCTGAGACGGCCGCGGGCGCGGTGGGAGCCGGCGCACGCGGTGGAGGCCGCGTGGCCGCGGGCTCCACGTCGCCCAGGTCCAGCTCGAACTCGAAGGCGCCGCCGCTCGCGGGGGCCACACTCGGCGGTGGCGGTGACGCGCGAGGCGGCTCCGCCACCACGTCGCCCAGGTCCAGCTCGAACTCCAGTGCCGCCCCGCCCGATGGCGCGGTGGACTGCGGCTCGACCTCCAGCGAGATGCCGACTTCGATGGGCGGCTCGTCGAGCGGCGCCCCCATGGCCACGGGGGCCTCGCTGGACGGGCTCTCGAGTTCGAACTCGAAGCCGGGCAGCGGCTCGTCGACCTCCGGCACCGCGGGCGGCGGGGGCGTGCTCGCGATGAGCTCGTCGAGCGGAATGTCCACGTCATCCGCGGCAACGGGAGGCGGCGGCGAATACGAGACGGGCACCCCGGTGGGCGCGGGCGCCGGAGAGAAATCGAAGGGCTCGTCCAGGGTGCCAGGCGCGGCCGCGTTGCTGTCCGGCTCGATGTCATCGAACAGCGAGTCGAGCCCCATGCCACCCGGCTCGGCGGGCGCGGGACGTGCGGGCGCCACGGGGCGCGGCTGCACCGGCGCCACGGGCGCGGGACGCGCCTGGACGGGAGGCACGGGCGCGGGGCGAGGCTGCATCGGCGCCACGGACGGCGCGACCGCGGGGGCCACGGCAGGCGCAATCGACGGGGCCACGGACGGCGCAATCGAGGGCAGCGGCTGGGCAGCGGGCCCGCCGGCATCCGCGACGGCCTTGCGCATCGTCATCATCTCGACGAGCGCGCGGCTCGACGTGTCCAGTTCCTCGAACTGGAGGCCCATGCCCGGGGGCCCCGCGGGGTCACCCACTTCACGGACCCAGCGGACCATCGCGGTGCCACGAAGCACGCGCACACCGCCGGCGATCTGCACCTCGAACTTGACGGGGGTCCCCACCGACTGCGGTGTGCGCGAGCGGATGAACATCCCACCCGGGCTCAGGTTCGTGGCGAACTCCTCCGCGAAGCTCCCCACGCTCTCATGTTTCAGCTTCACCAGCAGGCCAACTGCCTTCCTGTCCGTGGTGCGCCTGCCTTGATCCATGGCGAGGACAATCGCGGTACGCGACCCGCCGCTCAAGTAGGTTTTGCCCCCTTGCCTCCCCTCCCGGCGAATGGTCAACGTCAGGTGGACAAACTGACTACCTGCACCTTCCCATAATCTTCGCGGCGTCCCTCGGGAGCCCCCATGAGCGCCATCCCCCTCGCAGTCCCAGCCCCCGCGAGCGCGGGCTGGCTCGTCGACCGGCGGCACGACCTGCTATCCACGGTGGGCGGCTTCGCCGTGAGCCTCGCGCTGGTCGGACTCCATGTCTGGGGCGGCGTCAGCAGCCTGGTGCTGTGGTGGGCCTGGGTGCTGGCGCTGGACGGTCCCCACCTGTTCGCGACCGTGTCCCGCACCTATCTGGATGCGCGGGAGCGGCAGACGCGGCGGCGCCTGCTGCTGGGCAGCCTGGCCTGGTTCGCCGCGGGGCCGGTGTCCTTCGGCCTGTCAGCGGCGCTGGGAACGAAGCTGCCCTTCGCCCTCTTCATGACGCTGGCCGCGCTGTGGGCGTACTGGCACGTGGTGCGGCAGCACTACGGCATCATGGTGCTGTATCAGCGCAAGGGGGGTGAGTCGCTGCCACTGGACCGACGGCTCGACAGCGTGACGCTGTACACGGGGCTCCTGGCCCCTTTCGTCGCGTTCGCGGTGACCCATTCGGGGGCGCGCAAGCAGCTGGGCTTGCTGGGCCCGCCCACGTGGGAGCCAGTGGTGGCCGGGGCGTGCTTCACCGGCGTGCTGGCGCTGGTGGTGCTCTACGCGGGCCGGCAGGTGCAGCGCCACCGCGCGGGGCTGAAGGTGAACGGCCCGAAGCTGCTGATGATGGGCTCGGCGCTGGCGCTGACGGCCGTGGTGTTCTGGCCCCCTGTCGCGGCGCGCATGGACTTCATCATGTTCGCCGTCGCGGTGACGGCGTTCCACAACGTGCAGTACCACGGCGTGGTCTGGTTCTATCACCGCAACCGCTACCACGCGGCGGGCGTGGACCCCACACCGTTCGGCTGGGCGCCCAAGGTGAGCCAGCGCTTCATCATCTACGCGGCGTGCGGTGTCGTGTTCACACTGCTGTACCGGGGCCTGGGCTGCGGCTTCGGCGCGCACCCGGGCTGCGGCGCCTTCGACTCGAGGATGGCACTGGGCGCGGGGCTCACGCTGCGCAACCTGATGGAGTGCTTCATCTGGGGCTTCGCGCTCCACCATTACTACCTGGATCAAAAAATCTGGCGCGTGAGCCGGGACACAGGGCTGCACCGGGACCTGAAGCTCGGGACGGCACCGGCCGCCTGACCGCCGGCCCGCCGGGCGCCCAGGAGGCGACATCTGCGTGTCGGAACGGAGGCACGGCGCGAATCCGGTGATAGCGTGCGCCGCGAATGAAGCGGATTCTCTGGGTCCTGGGTGCAGCCTTCGTGCTGCTGGTGGCGTCCGGCGCGGGCGCCTTCTTCTGGCTGGAGCAGCAGACTCGCACGGCGGCGGCGCCGCCCGGCGCGGACGTGGTGGAGTTCACCGTTCCCAAGGGCACCTCCGGGCGCGGCCTGGGCACGCTGCTCGAGTCACAGGGCCTCATCCGTGACGCGCGGGTGTGGCGCTGGCACCTGTACCGGCGCGGCAGCTTCGCGCCCAAGGCGGGCCGTCACGAGGTCAGCGCCTCCATGACGCTGGCCGAGCTGGCCACGGAGCTGGAAGGCAACCCGATTCCCGAGGACGTGCCCTTCGTCGTCGTCGAGGGCTGGCGCCTGCGCGACACCGACGCGGCGCTCGCGGCGGCGGGCTACATCAAGGCGGGCGCGTACATCGCCGCGGCCAGCAGGCCCCAGGACTTCACCGCGCCCTTCCCCCTGCCCTCGACGGGCACGCTGGAGGGCTACCTCTACCCGGAGACCTACGGCGTGATTCCGGGCAAGTTCGACGTGAAGGCGCTCATCCAGCGCCAGCTGGATGCCTTCGCGCAGCGCTTCTACGCCCCCAACCGCGACGCCATCGCGAAGAGCGGGCGCACCCTGCACGAGGTGGTGGTGATGGCCTCCATGCTGGAGCGCGAGGAGCCGCTCCCGGAGCAGCGCCCCCTCGTCGCGGGCATCCTCTGGAAGCGCGTGGACAAGGGCTTCCCGCTCGGCGTGGACGCCACGTCCCGCTACGAGCTGGCGCAGTGGAATGACCGCGTCGCCTTCCTCAAGCGGTTGAGGGACCCGCAGGACCCGTACAACACGCGGCACAAGAAGGGCCTGCCGCCCGGCCCCATCGGCGCGCCCACGGTGGCGTCGCTCCAGGCCGCGATGTCGCCCAAGCCGAGCGAGTACTGGTACTACCTGCATGATGCGCAGCGCATCCTCCGGCCGTCTCGCAACGCCGAGGAGCACGAGGCGCTGCGCCGCAAGTACAACGTGTACTGAGGCGAGGCCCGGACGGGCTCAGCGCCCCTTGAACACAGGCGCGCGGCGCTCGGCGGCCGCGGCCAGTCCTTCGCCCAGGTCCTCGCTTCCGTAGCTCTCCGCCTGGAAGCGGGCTTCGGCCTCCAACGCACGCAGGAGCTGCGTCCTGTCGACGCCCAGCCGCGTCTTCAGCGCGCGCACGGCCAGCGGCGCGTTCGCGGCAATGCGCCCCGCCAGCTCCCGCGCCCGCGCGAGCACCTGCCCGGAAGGCGCCGCCTCCAGCGCCAGCCCGAGCCTCACCGCCTCCTTGCCATCGAAGCGGCGGCCCGTGAGCAACAGCTCGGCGCCCGCCTGGGCCCCGGCCCGGTACGGCGCCAGGTACGTGGCCCCCATGCCCGGATGCAGCCCCAGCTGGACGAAGTTGAGCGCCAGCTTCGAGTCCTCGGCCACGAGGCAGAGGTCACACGCCAGCGCCACGCACAGCCCCGCGCCAATCGCCGGCCCATCCACCGCGGCGATGACGGGCACCGGCAGCTCCAGCACGCTGAGATAGCGCGCGTAGAAGTCCAGCATGAAGGTCCGCGCCTCCTCGAACGAGGCCTGGCGCAGCCGCTCCAGCATCTTCAGGTCTCCGCCAGCCGAGAAGGCCCCACCCGCGCCCGTGAGCACCACGGCGCGGACGTCGTCGCGCAGCTTCAGCGCCTCGACCCGCGCACGGAGCGCGTCTCCCAGCTCGGGCGTCATCACGTTGCGGCGGGCGGTGTCATGGAGGGTGAGGGTGGCGACGGCACCCTCCACCTCGAGGAGGACCTCGGCGACAGGAGCGGACATGGCCGCGCACTGTAGCGGCCCTGGCGGCTACGGCACCACGAGCCGGAGGAAGGCGTCCTGGTTCCAGGTGTCCCCCGCGCCGTCGCGCTGCCAGCCGGTGACGGCGACCCCGCGCCCCGGCACCGCCACCACCCCCGCCGTGGTCAGCGAGCACACCCCGCTGGCGCACGGCTGCGCGGCCAGCGTCTGCTCGCCCAGCCACGCCCCCGAGGCGGCGTAGCGCGTCAGCACGTCGCCACACGCCACGGCCACGCGGCCCGAGTCCTCCACGGCGACAGACGCCCCCAGCTCCGTCACCTGGCCACAGTCAGGCTGCCGCACCCAGCGCTCGCTCCCATCCGCGCCCGTGGTCAGCACGAAGGCCCCCGAGGAGCCGAGCGACGACGCGCCCCACACCAGCAGGCCCATGAAGTCACCCGCCGCCGCGATGGTGCCATCCGGCGCCACCGTCACCGAGGTGATGCGGCCCTTCGCGCCCGGCACCTCCTTGCCCCACAGCAGGCGCCCGGATGCGTCGAACGCGAGCACCACGAAGCCGCGCACACCGGGGGCGCCGAACGTCTGGCCGTCCACCTCCAGCGTGTCCACGAGCTGCCCCGCCAGAATCGCCTGTCCCGACGGCGCCAGCGCCGCCGCGTGCAGCGCGCTGTCCATGTTCGCGCCCCGGAAACGCCGCGTCCACAGCACGGAGCCATCCGCGGCGTAGCGCGTGAGCACGGGGTCCTCGATGGTCTCCCCCTCCCACTCCTCGCCCGCGGCCAGCACGCCGCCTCGCGCGTCCGCGGCGATGGCGTAGACCTTCTGCCCCACGCGGTGCTGCCACACCGGGGTACCCTCCGCGTCGAACTTCACCAGGAAGCCGTCCTGCGCCTCGCCCAGGCCGAAGTCCGCCGAGTAGAGGAACGCGTTGCCCGACAGGAACGTCGCCGCGTCGCTCGCCGCCACCCGCGTGTCGGAGAAGCGGTTGCGCACCCACTCACGCGACCAGCGCGGCGCCCCCTCCGCCGTGTAGCGCGCCAGCGTCAGCGCCAGCTTCTCGCCCTCCACCGGCTCGCGGTCGGCGTCCTGACGCGGCGTGCTGGACACCACCACCGCCACATCCCCGGAGGGGGCCGTGGCCACACCTGTCCCCACGTCGTCCTGGGGCCCGCCCACCACCTGGTTCCAGGGGGCGGCCATGGCCGGCGCGGGCCGCTGCGGAAGCCGCGTGGCGTCTCCCGGCATCGTGGGCACCGTGGAGACGCCCGGTGCGGCCTCGTCGCCCGTCCGCGGCGCTCCGGCCGGCTCCCCCCCGTCCCCGCTGCTCCCGCCGCACCCGCCCGCCCCCCACAGCAGGGCGACTGAAAGCAGCCCCGTCCAGTGGTTGCCACGCCCACCACGCCGAATTGACCGCATGACGTTCTCCAAGGAGCCCGCTCCCGTCCGCCGGAAGCGAGGCCTTGGGAACCTAAGCAGCGTGTCCAGCCCCCGGCATTCCCCCTGGGCCCGGAGGCACTGTCACATGGCAGGGGGGCATGCAGGCGATCAGCACGCCCATGTGCCCCGGCGTGCCGGGGTGTGCGGCAGCGGAATAGGTCGCCCCCTGAACCGTTGGCAGCGCACGCCCAGGCGCAAGGGTGGCGGAATCCTTTGGTCCCAGCGCCGCCCACGAATTAAGAGAACCCTTCCATGGAAAGCGCCGCCCCCGACTCTCTGCCCGTGCCCGACGCCTCCAGCGACGACCTCCGTGCCGTCGAGGAGCTCGCCCAGGCCCGTAACGAAATCGTCGCCCAGATTGAAAAGCGCGTCGTCGGCCAGCGCGAAGTGGTGGAGCACCTGCTCATCTCCCTCTTCAGCCGCGGCCACTGCCTCTTCGTGGGCGTGCCGGGCCTCGCCAAGACGCTGCT
Source organism: Pseudomyxococcus flavus (assembly GCF_050038885.1). Taxonomy (NCBI): domain Bacteria; kingdom Pseudomonadati; phylum Myxococcota; class Myxococcia; order Myxococcales; family Myxococcaceae; genus Pseudomyxococcus; species Pseudomyxococcus flavus. The sequence continues at coordinate 2,313,974 of NZ_CP143624.1, forward strand.
CATCTCCACGCTGGCGGACGTCCTCAACCTGTCCTTCAACCGCATCCAGTTCACGCCGGACCTGATGCCGTCGGACATCACCGGCACGGACATCCTCGAGGAGGACCGCACCACCGGCCGGCGCACCTTCCGCTTCCTCCAGGGCCCGCTGTTCGCGAACATCATCCTCGCGGACGAGGTGAACCGCACCCCGCCCAAGACGCAGGCCGCGCTGCTGCAGGCCATGCAGGAGTACCGCGTCACCGCCGGTGGCCGCACGTACCCGCTGGAGCTGCCGTTCCTCGTCTTCGCCACGCAGAACCCCATCGAGCAGGAGGGCACCTACCCGCTGCCCGAGGCCCAGCTCGACCGCTTCATGTTCCTGGTGGACGTGGGCTACCCCACCGCCGACGAGGAGGTGCAGATCGTCAAGAGCACCACCGGCGGCCCACAGCCGAAGCTGGAGAAGATTCTGTCACCCGAGCGCATCCTCGCGCTCCAGGAGCTGGTGCGCCGGGTGCCGGTGCCGGACCACGTGGTGCGCTACGCGGTGGAGCTGGTGCGCCACACGCGGCCCAAGGAGCCGGGCGCGCCGGACTTCATCGCCAAGAACGCGTCCTGGGGCGCCGGGCCGCGCGCCAGCCAGTACCTGGTGGTGGCCGCGAAGGCGCGCGCCATCCTCCACGGCCGCTTCGTGGCCACCGTCGAGGACGTGCGCGCCCTGGCCCGCCCCGTGCTCCGCCACCGCGTGCTGCCCAACTTCACCGCGGAGAGCGAGGGCATCACCTCGGTGAAGCTCATCGACCAGCTCCTCACGGTGGTGAAGGGCTAGGCCCAGGGCCGCGCCATGCTGCTCGACGCCCAGACACTGGCCCGCCTCCAGGGAGTGAAGCTGCGCGCCCGCGCGGTGATGGAGGGCGTGTTGTCCGGCCTCCACAAGAGCCCCCATCAGGGGCAGAGCGTGGAGTTCGCGGAGCACAAGGAGTACGCCCCGGGCGACGAGCTCCGCCACCTGGACTGGAAGGCCTACGGCAAGTTCGACAAGTACTACGTCAAGCGCTTCGAGCACGAGACGAACCTGCGCGCCGTCATGGTGGTGGATGCGTCCGCCTCCATGGGCTACCGCAGCGGCGCGCTCAGCAAGCTCGATGTCGCCACCACGCTGGCCGGCGCGCTGTGCTACCTGCTGGTGCGCCAGCAGGACGCCGCGGGCCTGGCGCTGATGGCGGGCGGCAAGTGGAAGGACGTGCCGCCGCGCGCGTCGGCCGGGCACCTCAACGTGCTGCTGGACACGCTGGAGCACACCGCGCCCGCCGGCGCCACCGATTTGGGCAGCGCGGCGGACCACCTGGCGGAGGTGCTGCCGCGGCGCTCCAGCATCGTCGTCCTGTCGGACCTGCTGGACGAGAACCAGGACGCCCTGCGCCGCGTCCTGGCGCTGCGGCAGCGGAAGAACGACGTGTCCGTGTTCCACCTGGTGGACCCGGCGGAGCTGACCTTCCCCTTCGACGACCCCACGCTCTTCCTCGACATGGAGGGCCAGGGCCGCATCGAGGTGAACCCGCGCGAAATCAAGGAGAGCTACCTGGAGGAGTTCAACGCCTTCCTGGCGAGCGTGAAGGCCGCGTGCGCCGAGGCGGACGTGGACTACGAGCTGGTGCGCACCGACGACAAACTCGATGACGTGCTGCTGCGGTACCTGGCGCGGCGCGGGAGGCGCCGGTGACCTTCGGCAATCCGTGGATGCTGCTGGGCGCGCTGGGCGCCCTCATCCCCTTGCTGGTGCACCTGTTCGACCGGCGCCGTCCCCGGCCGCACCCCTTCGGGCCGCTGGCCTTCGTGATGCGCAGCCAGAAGCGCACCGCCAGCCGGCTCAAGCTCAAGCGGCTGCTGCTGTACGCGCTGCGCACGCTCATCCTGCTGGCCATCCCCATTGCCCTGGCCCGGCCCGAGCTGACGCGTGACGCCGCCGCCGCGCAGGTGGTGAAGGGCCCCGCGGCCACGGCCATCATCCTGGACGCCTCGCTGTCCATGCGCTGGTCGGACGGCACGTCCAACTTCGAGCGCGCCCGGGATGAAGCGCGCGACGCGCTGAAGGACCTGCTGCCGGAGGAGCCCGCCACGGTGCTCGTCTGCACGCAGGCCCCCGCCGCCCCGCCGCCGCCCGGCTTCGACCGGGGCCGCCTGCGCTCGCTGGTGGACGAAGCCAAGGCCACCTACGGCGGCGCGGACCTGTCGCGCTGTCTGGACATGGCGGCGCGCGCCCTGGAGGAGAGCCCCATGCCGGCCAAGCGGCTGGTGCTGGTCTCCGACATGACGGCCGCGGCCTTCCGGCTGGAGGCCCCGCCGCCCACGGTGAAGGGCCCCACCGGCGCCCCCGTGAAGCCGGAGGTCGTCCTGCGCGACGCGGCCGAGGGGCACGAGGTGCTGAGCAACCGCGCCATCGTCGACCTCAAGGTGGAGCCCGCGCTGCAGGCCGGCCCGCGCGCGTTCCAGTTCACCTTCACGGTGCGCAACTTCGGCGCGGAGCCGGTGAAGGACCTGGAGGCCGCGGTGCGCGTGGGTGAGTCCACGCTGGCCAAGGGCTTCGTGGACATCCCTCCGGGCGGCACCACGCAGAAGACGCTCACGGTGCGCTTCCCGCAGGGCGGCACGGTGCTGGGCCAGGTGGCGCTGGCGCCCGACGCGCTGGCGGAGGATGACCAGCGCTCCTTCGTGCTGCCGGTGCCGCGGGCGCTGAAGGCGCTGGTGGTGAATGGCTCCCCCCACGCGACGCGCTACCGGGACGAGGCCTTCTTCGTGGACGCGGCCCTCACCGCGCCGGGCTCTCCGGTGGAGGTGGCCACGCGCGACGCGGAGGTGGGCCTGCGCGAGGACTTCTCCGCCTACGACCTGGTGCTGCTGCTCAACGTGCCCGCCCCGGGCGCCGACGAGGCCCAGAAGCTGGCGGCCTTCGTGGAGAGCGGCGGCGGCCTCTTCATCAGCATGGGCGACCATGTGAACCCGGAGGCGTACAACCAGCGCCTGGGCACGGTGCTCCCCCGCCCGCTGCGCCTGGTGCGCACCAGCGCCGAGCGCGACGACCCGGACGCGGACACCAAGAGCGCGAGGCTGGCGCAGGTGTCCGTGGAGCACGTCCTCTTCTCGCCCTTCACGGGGCAGGCGGAGGAAGGGCTCGTGGGGGCGCGCTTCTACAAGTACATGCTGCTGGAAGCGGACAGCCCCGGCGCGTCCGGCGCCAGCCAGGTGCTGGCCACCTACGAGGACGGCGCGCCCGCGGTGGCGGTGGCGCGCAAGGGCAAGGGGCGCGTGGCGCTGCTCACCAGCACGGTGGACCGCGACTGGAGCGACTTCGCCATCCGCACGTCCTTCCTGCCGCTGATGCAGCGCTTCGCCGCGTACCTCACCGGCTCGTTGGACGAGCGCGAGGAGGTGCGCGTGCGCGTGGGCGAAGGCGCGACGCTGCGCCCGGAAGGCGGGCGGAAGGTGTCCGCGGTGCGCGCGCCGGACGGCAGCGAGGTGTCCGTCAAGGAGCAGCCGGATGGCTCGCTGGTGGCGGGGCCGGTGATGGAGCCGGGCGTGTACTCCGTCCTCGGCGCGGACGGGAAGGTGCAGCCCGACCTCTCCTTCGCCGCCATCCTCGACCCGTCGGAGAGCGACCTGGGACGTGTGCCCCAGGACACGCTCACCGCCTACTTCGGAGAGGAGACGGTGAAGGCCTCCACGGGCGACGCGGACAAGCCGTCCGTGCCGCTGTGGACGTGGCTCATCCTCGCCGCCTGCCTGGCGTTCTTCTTCGAGGGCACGCTGCTGCGCAAGTAGCGCCGCGCGGGAGGCGCTCAGCCGCGGAGCTGGCGCATCACGACGCGGCCGGCGAAGAGGACCGCCGCCGCGGCGGTGAGCGCTGGAAGTCCCCTCCGCAGCTTGTGCTCGGCCACGTCCACCCGGTCCGCCAGCAGCAACATCATCCAGTGCCGCGTCCAGTGGTCCGGATACTTGTAGGCCAGGCGCCGCAGCATGCCGGAGACGCCCCTGGGCGGCTGGGCCGTGCCGAACACCGGCGGCATCTTCCGCGCGGGCTGGCCATGCTTGAACACCGTCACGTCCGACTGCTGACGCGGCGGCGTGCCCAGGGCATCGCCGCGCAGCTGGGGCGACTCCTCCCTGGGGAAGCCGGGACGGCTCCGGGGGTCGGCGTCCACGCCGTACCCGGGAATGTCTCTCACGTTCGGGTTCATGGTGGGCTCCTTCTCAGGCATGGCCATGCGGGGAGAGGACGCACTTGATGCAGCCGTCCTGTTTCTTGGAGAAGAGGTCGTACGCCTTCGGCGCGTCCTCCAGGCTGAAGCGGTGGGTGATGATGCCCTTGGCGTCCACGCGCCCCTTGCGGATGTGCTCCAGCAGGTGCGGCATGTAGCGCTTCACGTTGCACTGCCCCAGCCGCAGCGTCTGGTTCTTGTTCATCGCCGTGCCGATATCCACCAGGTTCCACGGCGGCCCGTACACGCCCACCACCGAGATGACGCCGCCCTTGCGAGTGGCGTGCATGCACCAGTTGAGCGCCGTGGTGGCGCCCGCCTCGGCCATCAGCCCCAGGCCCAGCACCCGCTGCAGGAGCGAGCCCTCCGCTTCACAGCCTACCGCCTCGATGCTCACGTCGGCGCCGCGGCCCTCGGTGGTCTCCTTGATGGCGGTGACGATGTCCACGTCCTTGAAGTTCAGCGTCTCCACGTGGGCGAACTTCCGGGCGAAGTCGAGCCGGTAGTCCTGCATGTCCACCGCGATGACGCGGCCCGCGCCCATCAGCCACGCGCTCTTCATGGCGAAGAGGCCCACCGGGCCCGCGCCGAACACCACCACCGTGTCTCCCGGCTGGATGCCGCCCATCTCCGCGCCCATGTAGCCGGTGGGGAAGATGTCACTGAGGAAGAGGACGTCCTCCTCGTCCATGTCGTCCGGAATCTTCATGGGCCCCACGTTGGCGAAGGGCACGCGCACGTACTCCGCCTGTCCGCCGTCGTAGCCGCCCGTGGTGTGCGAATAGCCGAACGTGCCGCACGCGACGTCGCTGGAGGGGTTGGAGTTCTCACAGCACGCCGTCAGGCCCTTCTTGCAGTAGAAGCACGCCCCGCAGGAGATGTTGAAGGGCACCACCACCCGGTCTCCCGGCTTGAGGTTGGTGACGCCCGGCCCCACTTCCTCGACGACACCGGCGAACTCGTGGCCGAAGGTACAGCCCACCCGCGTGTCGGGAATGAGGCCGTGCAGCAGGTGCAGGTCCGAGCCACAGATGGCCGTCTTCGTGACCTTGAGCACCGCGTCCTGGGGATGCTCGATTCGAGGGTCGGGCTTGTCCTGCACCCGGACCTTGTAAGGACCCTGGTAGCTGAGTGCGCGCATGCGTGTCTGCTCCTTTGTGCGTAAAGGAGTGAGGCCCCCATACCGATGCGGCAAGGCAGCGCGATGGCTCGTGTGGACGCCCCCTGTCCCTGCCAGCGCCCATGACGGGCTGAACCTCCCAGACACCGTCCCAGCAGACCCGCCGGGTTCTCAGAAACCAGCTAAACCTGAAAGTTTAAACATCCACGCAACTGATACGAATTCGTATAAATTTAAGTAATTCTATGGATTGCGAACAAATTCAACTTGCCAGAAATTCGTGACTTGTCCGTGACGCACCTGGCCGGCCGGGCTGCTCACGGGCAAGAACCCCGATTGCCAGGAGTACACCTTGAAGCGTTCCACCCTGAAGCTGACCTCGGCCATGACGGCCTTCATGACGTTCTCCACCTTCGGCGTGGGCTGCGGCCCCGCGGACGACAGCAGCGGCCCCTCTGCCGGCATCACCCAGAACCAGGCGCTGTCGGGCCAGAACCTGTTCAAGGGCATGGCGTTTGGCCTGGGCCCGGCGGCGCACTACTTCGACGACATCTGGCAGCGTCCGGAGATGAAGGAGAAGCTGGGCGACGAGACGCTGGCGAAGCGCGAGGAGGCCGCGGAGGCCGTCATCGCCAAGATGAGCGCGCTGGACCCGACCTTCTTCGAGCGCTTCGGCCAGGACCTGCGCAGCGGCAACCACCTGGTCATCGACCAGCTCCTGACGGACACGCGGGAGCTGACGTTCGCCGCCGCGAACGCGCTGCGCAAGGACGCCGGCCAGGAGGGTGAAATCAACGCCGCGGCCCTGCACCAGGTCGAGGCCGGCCTGTACCTGTACGTGGAGACCGCCGTCGCGGTCGCCCTCGTGCTGATCCTCATCCTGACCCAGATTGACATCACGCCGGTCGTGGCGGGCCCCCAGGCCAGCCAGCTCCAGCGTGACGTGTGGGTGGACATGCTGGCGAAGCGGTTCGCCGACGCGAAGTAATCGCAGCACCCCGGGGAGTGTCCATCGCCCTCACCGGTGGGCACTCCCCTTCTTCCACCCTCTTCGCGAGCACGGCCGTGACCGAGTCCACCCCTCCCGCTCCCCAGACCTCCCCATCACGCCGCCTGGGCCTGCTGGCCCTGGGGCTCATCCTGGGCTGGACCACGCTCACGGTCTACGCCCTGCACGCGGCGCTTCCGTACAACCCCATCGAGCTGCCCTTCGAGAAGCACTTCAACATCAAGCTGCTGCTGCCGGAGGGGTGGGCCTTCTTCACCCGCGACCCGCGTGACGACCGGATGCTGCCCTATCTGCGCACGCCGGAGGGCCAGTGGGCCTGGGCGAGCGACGCGCCCAACTTCCAGTGGAAGAACGCCTTCGGCATCAACCGGGCCGCGCGGGCCCAGGGCGTGGAGCTGGGCCTGCTGATGAAGGAGACGGCGGCGCTCCCCCGCGTGGAGTGCAAGGAGTCTCCCGACGTCTGCCTGGAGCGCGCCCCGGTGGCCCAGACGCTCCGCAACCCCAGCCCCCGCCCCACGTACTGCGGCCAGCTGGGCATCGTCTTCCAGCGGGCCGTGCCGTGGGCGTGGAGCCGCACCAACCAGGGGAAGCCCATCATCATGCCCTCGAAGGTCCTGCGTCTGGAGGTCGAATGCTGACCGCGCTTGGAGACCGCGCACGCGCCTGGGTGGCGGGGCCTTCCCCGTGGAGCAATGTCTACGGCCTGGCGCGCACGCTCGTCGCGCTGGGGACGGGTGGCACGCTGGCCTTCAGCGACACCACCACGCTGTTCCGCCCCGCGGCGGGCATCCCCGAAGCGCCCGTCTGCGAGGGCATCCGCGCCGCGTCCTTCTTCTGCGTGTTCCCCTCCGGCTGGCTGGAGGTGGCGCGGTGGGCGGCGGTGCTGCTGCTCGTCGTCGTCGCCTCGGGCTGGCGCCCGCGCGTCACGGGGCTCGTGCACTGGTGGGTGGCCGTCAGCATGCCGTGGTCCGCGACGCTGACGGACGGCGGCGACCAGATTGCCGCCATCCTGGCGTTGCTGCTGCTGCCCCTGACGCTCACGGACGAGCGACGCTGGCACTGGAGCGCGCCCGTCGAGTCCTCGGGGAACAATGAGGCGAAGCGGCTCATCGCCCGGTCCGCCTGGGTGATGCTCCGCCTCCAGGTGGCGGGCATCTACTTCCACGCCTCCGTCGGCAAGTTCAAGGTGACGGAGTGGGTGGACGGCACGGCGGTGTACTACTGGCTGCTGGACCCCAGCGTCGGCGCGCCGGACTGGCTGGCCCGCCTGATGCTCCCCGTCCTCAGCAGCCCCGCGGTGGCGCTCATCACCTGGTCCGTGCTGCTGCTGGAGCTGGGGCTCGCGCTGGGGCCGCTGCTGAACCCGTCCCTGCGCCGGGTGCTGCTGCCGCTGGGCATCAGCTTCCACCTGGGCATCGCCGTGTTCCACGGGCTCATCAGCTTCGTGCTCGTCATGTTCGGCGCGCTCATCCTCCTGCTGCGTCCGCTCGATGAAGTCTTCCGCTTCGAGCGGCTCCGCGCCTGGCTGCGGCAGCTTCGTCCCCAGCCGGCCTCCGCCGCGCCGGCACTGGAGCCGGTGGCGGTACAGGCACAGGTGGTGTCGGTGACCACCACCGACGGCGCCTGAGGTGTCGCGCGGTGGCCTCCACGCCGGTGGCGATGCAGGCGGTGTCGGCATCCACCAGTAACAGAGCTTGAGGCGTCGCGTGGTGGCCTCCACGCCGGTGGCGATGCAGGCGGTGTCGGCGTCCACCACTCACGGCGCATGAGGTGTCGCGCGGTGGCCTGCACGCTGGTGTGGAGGCCATGACGTTGCAGCGGGCAACGCCGCGGGGGCACTCCTGCCTGCCCGCCGCCAGGCAGGCGCGCGGTGCCGTGGGCAGGGCCCGGATGTCCGTCCGTCCTGGAGCCGGGAGCCGCCAGGCCGCGCTCCTCCACCGCCGACACGCGGAGGCTTTCCGCTACGCTGATGCGGCCTTCCGCGCATCACGCCCGGGAGGCCTCACCGGCGGAGGCGGCGGCAGCGCATGGACATCCAACTGGCGGACGAAATCCGAAAGCAGGTCGAAGAAGCCTTTCGCAAGCGCGGCCGGGTCAACATCGTCATCGCGGGCCGCAGCGGCGTGGGCAAGAGCACGCTGGTCAACGCGGTCTTCCACGGCCGCATCGCGGATACCGGCCAGGGCCGGCCCGTCACGAAGGAGACGCGCGAGTACACGAAGGACGGCATCCCCGTCAGCATCCTCGACACCCGCGGCCTGGAGCTGGGCGCCTTTCAAGAGACGCTGAAGCTGCTGGAGGAGCTGGTGGCCGCCCGTGCCAGGGACGCGGACGCCACGCGCCACCTGCACTGCGCCTGGCTGTGCATCAGCGAGGACTCGCGCCGCGTGGAGGACGGGGACCTGAAGGCGGCGGAGATGCTCGCGCGCCACATGCCGGTGGTCGTCGTCATCACCAAGGCGCGCAGCGACCAGGGCTTCCGCGCGGAGGTGCAGAAGCTGCTGCCCATGGCCCGCAACGTCATGCGCGTGCGCGCGCTCCAGGAGACGGACGACGAGGGCCACACACTGCAGCCCAAGGGGCTGGTGGAGCTCGTCGAGCTCACCATGGAGCTGGTCCCCGAAGCCCAGCGCAACGCCTTCGCCGCGGCCCAGCGGGTGAGCATCGGGCAGAAGCGCAAGCGCGCGCACGGCATCGTCGCCAGCGCGGCGGCCGCCGCCGGCATCATCGGAGCGGTCCCCATCCCTTTCGCCGACGCCGCCCTGCTCGTCCCCACGCAGGTCGGAATGCTGGCGGGGATCAGTAGCGTCTTCGGCCTCCCACTGACGGAGGCCTTCCTGTCCACGCTGGTGGGCTCGAGCATCACCGGCCTGGGCGCCACCTTCACCGGCCAGTCCATTGTCTCCGGCCTGCTGAAGCTCGTCCCCGGACCGGGCACGGCGATTGGCGCGCTCATCTCCGCCACCACCGCCACCGCGCTCACCACGGTGTTCGGCGAAGCCTACGTCGCCGTCCTCTCCAAGCTGATGGAGAAGCGCTGCGGCGAGCTGCCCACGGAGGAGGAAGTCGTCCAGGCCTTCCGCGAGGAGATGTCCCTGCGCGGCGCCGCGTAGCCGCGCTACCGCACGCGCTCGATTTTGTAGCGGCGGCCCTTGATGCGGCCCTCGCTCAAGCGCTGGAAGGCCACGCGCGACACGCGCCGCGCGACGGCGACGTAGGACACGCGGTCCTGGATTTCAATCTTCCCCACGTCGGCCGCGGCCAGCCCGCCCGCCTCGCCCGTGAGCGCGCCCAGGATGTCGCCGGGCCGCAGCTTGTCCTTGCGGCCCGCGGAGATGTAGAGCGTGTCCCACGCCGACGCCAGGGACACCGCGCCGCGCGGGTCCGCCGAGGGCAGTGACGCCACGTCGCCGCGCTCCAGCTTCACGCCGGTGGCCAGCTCGATGTCGTCCACCTTGCGGCCGTCCCGGGGCGTGACGATGGACACCGCCAGGCCCGCGCGCCCCGCCCGGCCCGTGCGGCCGATGCGGTGCACGTAGGGCTCGGCCTGCATGGGCAAGTCGAAGTTGATGACGGCATCCAGCGCCTCCACGTCGATGCCGCGTCCCGCCACGTCCGTGGCGATGAGCACCCGCGTGCTCTGGTTGCGAAACTTCGCCATCACCCGGTCGCGCTCGAACTGCTCCAAATCCCCCTGGAGCCCGTCCGCGCTGACGCCCGCCTCGCCGAGCGCCTTCTTCAGCTCCACCACCGTCGCCTTGAGGTTGCAGAAGACAATCGCGGAGGCGGGCTGGTAGTGCCGGAGGATGCGCAGGAGCAGGGCCTGCTTCTCCTCCGGCGCGCAGTCGTAGCGCACCTGCTGGATGTCGGGCCCCGCGCTGGCGGCCTCCACCGTCACCCGCACGGGCTCGCGCTGGAAGGCGCGGCTGAGCGCCTCGATGTCCGGCGGGAAGGTGGCGGAGAAGAGCACCGTCTGCCGCCGCGAGGGCATGGCCCCCAGGATGCGCTCCATGTCCTCGCGGAAGCCCATGTCGAGCATCCGGTCCGCTTCATCGAGCACCACCGTGGAGAGCTGCCGCGTCTCCAGCGCCTCCCGGTCCAGCACGTCCATCACCCGGCCCGGCGTTCCCACCGCGAGGTGCGCGCCCTTCTCCAGCGCCTCCAGCTGCGGACGGATGGGCTGGCCTCCCGCGAGCACCAGCACCTGGAGCCCCGGCAGCCGCCGCCCCAGCCGGCGAATCTCCCCCGCGACCTGCGCGCACAGCTCGCGCGTCGGACACAGCACCAGGGCCTGCACCCGGCGGTGCTGTAGCTGGACCTTCTGGAGCAGCGGCAGCGCGAAGGCCGCCGTCTTTCCGCTGCCTGTCTGCGCCTGGCCGACCAGGTCCTTGCCCTGGAGCAGCACCGGGATGCTCTGCGCCTGGATGGGCGTGGCCGTCTGGAAGTCGAGCTCCTGCAGGACCTGGAGCAAGGGGGGCGCGAGTGAAAGCGAGGAGAAGTCCATTCAGGGCCTCGGGGAGCGGAGGCGCGGACAGGAGCCTCGGGTTCTCGCACGCCCCATGTCACACCCCACGAAGGCAGGACAAGCGAAGCCGCCCGCCCCCCGCACTGGATTGCGCCTCACAATCTCTGCGAAACTCAAGTTTTGCCAGAAAACACGCATCAGTCCCTCACCTGGAGCTCACCATGCCCTCCTTCCGCAACCATCTGGTCCTGCTGTCCACCCTTCTGCTCGCCACGGCCTGTGGTGGCACCGAGGAGCTGCCCGCCGAGGGCTCCGCGCCGGTGCTCGAGTCGTCCGGCGACCCGGAGGGCGGCGTGGAGGCGTTCAGCGCCTGCAACGTGACGCTCGCGTGCGCCAACGGCTCGAGCATCCAGTGCTCCAGCGCGTCGGGGAACTGCCACTCCACCAGCACCTCGGTGACGTGTGATGGCGTGTCGAAGGTTTGCGCGCCGTCGTCCTGCGCCCCCGCGGTGAGGACCATCAACGAGAACATCGGCGTGTGCTACCCGTCGCGCCACCCCTACGGCCGCTACGCCATCCTGAGCCCCGAGAGCGGAGTGACGTACACCTGGTCGAGCAACTACGCCTCCCTGCACAGCAACACGGGCTCGTACATCGTCCTCTCCGCCACGTCGGTGGGCTACTTCACCCTGACGGTGACGGCGTCGCGCCCGGGCTGCGCCCAGACGACGACCTTCTCGGCGGACTTCTACGCGGAGGACGCAGCGTTCTGCGGCTTCTAGGCCCGACGCGCCCTCGCGCTCGAAAAGAGGCCCGCGCATGACACCCGCCCGTTCCACCCTCCTCGGCTGCGCCCTGCTCGGCGCGCTCCTGCTGCCGCCCGCGACGGCGGCGGCCCGGACCGTCCTCCTCCAGAAGGATGGCCAGTGGCAGCTACAGGTGGACGGGCGGGCCTACGTCGCACGCGGCGTCACCTTCAGCGGTAGCAGCAACAGCAGGGCCTACGAGCAGGACTGTGCCCGCCTCGCGGCGCTGGGGGTGAACACCCTGCGCACGTGGGGCACCGGCTCGGAGACCCACCTGCTGCTCGACGCCGCGCACAAGCATGGGCTGAAGGTGCTCGTCGGCCTCTGGATGCGGCACGGCCAGCCCGGCGCGGAAGGTGACGACACCTTCGACTACACGCGTGACACGGGCGGTATGAAGAAGCAGCTCGAGGACACGCTGACGCAGGTGCGCCGCTTCAAGGGCCACCCGGCCGTCCTGGCCTGGGGTGTGGGCAACGAGGTGATTCTCAACAGCCCCCACGACGCGGCGAAGGAGGCCTACGCGCGCTTCCTGGAGAAGGTGGTCCGTGAAATCAAACAGGTCGACGCGGACCATCCCGTCATCTCCGTGGACGCGTGGACGCTGGCGGTGCCCTGGTGGGAGAAGCACGTGCCGTCGCTCGACGCGTATGGCCTCAACGTCTACGGCGGCGGCATCCACATGCTGCCCTCGGAGCTGGCGAAGGCCGGCGTGAGGAAGCCCTGGTTCGTCACCGAGTTCGGCGCGCAGGGCGAGTGGGATGCGCCGAAGGACGCGCACGGCGTGCCCCGCGAGCCCACCGACGAGGAGAAGTACGCCGCCATCGTCGACGGGTGGAACAACGCCCTGGCGCCCCACGTGAAGGCGGGCCGGTGCCTGGGCCTGTTCGTCTTCAACTACGGGGCGTCGTTCGACCACACGGGGCTCTGGCTGGGCATGCTGTCGGGCACGGCCACCCGGCCGGCCTGGCACGCGGTGCGCGAGGCCTACACGGGTCAGAAGCCCGCCACGCCCCTGCCCCGGATTGCCGCCGTGTCCGTCCACGGCGCGGAGCGCGAGGGCCCCAGCACCTGGGCCCGCGTCCGGGTCGACGTGGAGGACTCGGCCCCGAAGCTCCAGGGGCTCTCGTTCGCCTACAACTTCCGAGGCGCCGCCACGCGGCACGAGCGCGACGAGGTGCGCCGGCTGGACGCGCGGCCCGGCCCCGCTCCCGGAACGTGGCGGGTGCGAATGCCCGCGGTGCGAGGCGCCATCAAGCTCTACGCGCTCGGCAAGGACGCGGCCGGAAACCTCGCGGTGGCCACCACCTCCGCCACCCTGCCCCTCGCCATGGCCGAGGCCGCCCGGCCGGGCGACGGCGCACCGTGAAATCGCCCGCTCCCCGGCATGGGCTCCCTCCAACAGCGCATGTGTCAGGAACTCCTGGTAAGTGGCGGGTTCCTCAACCTCTGGAGAAACCCAGAATGAAGAAGTCTGCCTGGAAGTCCCTGGCCTTCGCGCTGCCCCTGCTGGTCGCCTGTGGCGGCATGCCGCAGCAGGACGACTCTTCCGCCAGTCCCTCCACGGAGACGCAGCAGGCGCCGCTCACCACGCCCACGGCGACCGTGCGCTTCTCCACCGGCTGGACGCACTCGCAGCACGGCGCCATTGTCCGCGGCGGCACGCTCGTCGTCGACTACGACCTGTACCGGATGACGGACTGTCACCACAGCACCTACGCCGGTCAGCAGGCCTGGGACACGCTGGCCTATGTGCGCTTCCTCCCGGGCGGCCAGCTGTTCAGCGGCAGCGTGAAGCAGGCCACGGGCAGCACCACGTTCGTGAGCAAGCCCTTCGAAGTCACCGTGCCGACGGACGCCACCAGCGTGGAGACGTGGTTCTACACCTCCGGTCGCACGTGCGCGGCGCGCTACGACAGCAACTACGGCCAGAACTACGTCTTCCCGGTGGAGGCGCAGTCGCCCGCCGCGGTGGCGTGGGCCGGTGACTGGGGCGGCAGCTTCGCGCGCGACTGCGAGCACCGCGACGGCCTGGCGGACCCCATCGTCATCGACAGCTACGTCATGGAGCGCGCCTGCAAGTTCGTGGACGCGGACGTGTACGTGCCGGGCGTGACGGACGCCGCCGCCGCGCGTCCCGAGCTCATCCAGGCGCAGGTGGAGCTCAGCGTGGACGGGGCCGCCACGCAGTACCGGTGGCTCACCTATCAAGGCCGCGTGGGCAACAACTACCGGTACCGCTGGAACCTTGCCGCGGAGCCCCTCGCCTATACGCCGTGGAATGCGTATGCCTTCGGGTTCCGGTATTCAACCGATGGCGTGAGCTGGTATCGCATCGCGAACGGCGCGGGCCCCACGGGTGGTGCCGCGCGGACCGTGCAGCGCAGCTTCTGAAATGGGTCACGGCCTGCTGCTGAGGCCCCTCGCTTCAGCGGCGGCTCGGAAGAGGCGCTATGGCAAGAGGTGTTCCCTGAGGAAGGCGAGCGCTTTGCTCCAATCATTCCAGCGGGGCCATACCCGGGCCGGGCCCAGGAAAGGGAACGCGAGATGACCGATAGCACTCCACGCATGCCGGAACGGATTCCCACAGGCATCCCAGGCCTCGACACCGTGCTGCACGGCGGTCTGCGCAAGGCCCGCACCTACATGCTGATGGGACTGCCGGGCTCCGGGAAGACCATCTTCGCCAACCAGCTGTGCTTCCACCACGCGAGCCGTCAGGGCGGGCGCGTGCTGTACCTGACGCTGCTGGCCGAGTCCCACACGGAGCTGGTCGGCAACCTCAGCTCGCTGTCCTTCTTCGACTCCACCCTCCTGCCCAACGCCATCACCTACCTGAGCGCCTTCACGGTGCTGGAGCAGGGGGGGCTGGACGCGCTGGCGGAGCTCATCCGCAGGGAGACCAAGGCCCACCAGGCCACGCTGCTCGTCCTGGACGGACTGGTCGCGGCGGAGGAGGTGGCGCCCTCCCAGCAGGCCATCAAGAAGTTCATCCACGGGCTCCAGGTGGTGACGGGGCTCATGGGCTGCACGACGTTGATTCTCACCACGGGCCGGGGGCAGGGCCTGCGCGCCGAGCACACCATGGTGGACGGGCTGCTGCTGCTCCGGCAGCGGATGTTCGGCGTGCGCGCGGTGCGCGAGCTGTTCGTGCGCAAGTTCCGGGGCAGCCCCTATCTGCTCGGCAAGCACAGCTTCGACATCACCCAGGACGGCATCGTCATCTACCCCCGCCTGGAGACGCTCGCGCAGTCGGGCCCGCCGCCGCGACCGCACCTCGAGGGCAAATGCGCCGTGGGCGTGGCCGGCCTGGACACCATGCTGCACGGGGGCGTGGCCCGGGGGTCGACGACCATCCTCCTGGGGCCGTCCGGCAGCGGGAAGACGCTGCTGGGACTGAACTTCCTCGCGGAGGGCGCCCGCCAGGGCGAGCGCGTGCACTACTTCGCCTTCTACGACTCTCCCGAGCGGATGGTGACGCAGGCGGCGGGCATCGGGCTGGACCTGAAGCCCTTCATCGACCGGGGGGACTTCGAGGTCAGCTTCCGGCCTCCCACCGAGAACCTGCTGGACAAGCTCGGCGTCCAGTTGCTGGACGTCATCCGGACGCACGGCGTGCGCCGGCTCTTCCTGGACGGCTACGACGCGCTCCGCAGGGCGGCCGTCCGGCAGGCCCGCGTGTCCCGCTTCCTGGCCGCGCTGGTCAACGAGTGCCGCATGCGCGGCGTGACGTTGATGTACTCCGTCGAAACCTCTTCTTCGTTCGGCCTGGAGGTGATGTTCCCGATGAAGGGCATCTCCATGGTGGCGGAGAACATCCTCTTCCTGCGCCAGGTCGAGCTGGACTCCCAGCTGCGCCGCTTCGTCACGGTGTTGAAGCTGCGCAACAGCAAGCACGACCCGGCCTTGCGTGAGCTGCACATCCGTCCGCAAGGGATGGAGGTGGCAGGCGCCTTCGACAACGTCGAGATGATGATGACCGGCCTTCCGCGGACGACCGCGCGGCTCGGGCCCCCGCATCCCGACAGCAGGCGCCAGGGGAAGTAGTCATGGGGCCCATCCTCATCGTCGATGACGAATTCGGCATCGTCGAAGCCATGCGAGACCTCTTGAGCGACGAGGGCTACCGGACGGCCATCGCGCTCAACGGGAAGGAGGCCCTGGAGCGCATGTCCGAGGAGCGCCCCTGCATGGTGCTGCTCGACTACATGATGCCGGTGATGAACGGCCCCGCGCTGCTGGAGGCCATGGAGCGCAGCGCCGTGCTGCGGGACATCCCGGTGGTGATGATGAGCGCCAGCCCCCCGGACTACTGGAAGGACCTGCGCTGCGCCGCCTTCCTGCCCAAGCCCTTCTCCCTGACCGAGCTGCTGGCCATCGTGAAGCGCTTCGCCCAGGGCGCCATCCTCCAGTAGCGAGCCCCTCGGGCCCACGGCCTGACAGGCAGCCGACACGCCCGGGGCAAACGGCGTTCCCCCCGAGCATCCCCGGCCCCGCTTCTGCCAGACTGTGTGCCGTGACGACCTCCGCCCTCTACCGCGACTGCGCCCGCCTCTTCATGGTGGGCTTCCCCGGCACCGACATCGACAGTGAGCTCGCCGCGCTGATGGATGACGGCATCTACGGGGCCATCCTCTTCAAGCGCAACGTGGGCACCGCCGCGGACACGGCCGCGCTATGCCATGCCCTGAAAGCACGCGCGGGCCGGCCCTTCATCCTGTCGGTGGACCAGGAGGGTGGACGCGTGGCCCGGCTCCGCGGCGCGCCCTTCACCCCGCTGCCGCCCATGCGCGAGCTGGGACAGCGCGGCGACGCGGCCCTGGTGGAGCGGGTGGGCCAGCTGCTGGCGTACGAGCTGCGGGCGCTGGGCTTCGACTGGGACTTCGCGCCGGTGCTGGACGTGGACACCAACCCGGCCAACCCCGTCATCGGTGACCGCAGCTTCAGCCGCGAGGCGGAGGAGGTGGCGCGGCTGGGCGTGGCGCTCGCGCGCGGCCTGGAGGCCGGTGGCGTGGCCTCGTGTGGCAAGCACTTCCCCGGACACGGCGACACCACCACGGACAGCCACCTGACGCTGCCACGGCTGGCGCACACCCTGGAGCGGCTGCGCAGTGTGGAGCTGGTGCCCTTCCGCGCCTTCGCCCAGGCGGGCCTGGCGTCGCTGATGACGGCGCACGTGCTCTTCGACGCGCTGGACCCGGGCGTGCCCGCCACCATGAGCCCGCGCGTGCTCCAGGGCGTGCTGCGCGAGGAGCTGGGCTTCGACGGGGTGCTCGTCAGCGATGACCTGGAGATGAAGGCCATCGCCGGCCACTACTCCGTGGAGGAGGCCACGGTGCAGGGCACGCTCGCGGGCGTGGACCTGTTCCTGGTGTGCCACCGCGCGGACGTGCAGCGGCGGGCCATCGAGGCGCTGGTGAAGGCGGTGGAGTCCGGACGCGTCCCGCGCGAGCGGATTGCCCAGGCCCATCGCCGGCTCGACGCGCTCAGCGCCCGCTTCGCGCACCCCGCGGAGGACCGGCTCGCCACGCTGGGCAACGACGCGCACCGCGCGCTCGCCATGGGGCTCGACAGCGCCTTCGCGGGCCGGGACCCGACCGAGGTGATGCTGGCCTCCCGCTGAGACGCGGGCGGCCTGGCTGCTCCCGGGCGTATCCACCGGGAGCAGCCGAGGGCGCGCCGGGCGCCCCCGTCAGGCCTTCAGCGGATGTAGGGGCCGCTGCGGTCCTGCCAGCCCAGCGGGGCGTAGCCGCTGTAGTGGCCGCTCCGCCTGCCACCGAGCGCCGCGCCGTCCTCGCCGCCCAGGCCATGGGCCGCGGGCGAGTACGCCGCGCCACCCTCGGCGGCATACCGGTCCTGCATCATGTTCCCGGCGTCGTCCAGGAGGGACCGGCCCTGCGTGCCGTCCTTCTGCGCCGTGCGCGGGTCGATGCTGGAGCCAATCTGGGCGATGGTGCCGTTGTAGCCGCGGTTCGAGGGCATCGTCCAAGGCGGCAGCGCCGCGTTGGTGTTGCCACCCTCCATGTTCTTCATGGCCTCGGCCTGGTCGCCGCGCTGGGCGACGAAGCTGCCCCGCGGCTCATCCGGCTGACGCCCTCCCGTCTCCGGCAAGGGGCCACAGCCCACGGCCAGAACCGTGCCCGCCGCCAACGCCACCGCCGAACCCCACCGCCGAAAATTCCGCTCGCGCATGTCGACTCCTCCGAGTCCCTTCAATCTGGTTGCTGCTGCTTCCCGAAGATGGGCACGCCGGGCGTGCAGACCACGGGGTGACCCCGCGTCCCCCATATAGCCCTCAGCGGCGGGTCCGGGCAGCCTTCTTCGACGCCGGGGCCTTCCGGCCCGTGGAGGGCTTCTTCGCCGCCGCAGAAGCCTTCTTGGCGGCGGGCTTCCTCCCCGCGAGGGCCTTCTTCGCCACCGAGGCGGCCTTCTTGGCGGTGGGCTTCTTCGCCGCCGCAGAAGCCTTCTTGGCGGCGGGCTTCTTCCCGGCCGGGATCTTCTTCGCCGCCGCGCTCTTGCCCGCCGGGACCTTCTTCGCTGAAGCGCTCTTCCCCGCCGGGGCCTTCTTCGCTGAAGCGCTCTTGCCCGCCGGGGCCTTCCTGGCGGCGGCCACCTTCTTGCCGGCCGGAGCCTTCTTCCCGGCGCCTTCCGGCGTCTCCGCGGCCTCGGCCAGCGCGCCACCCTTCAGCGCGGCCAGCACCTCGGCGACGTGGCCGTTCACCTTCACCTTGGGCCACACGTGCTTCACCACGCCGTCAGGGCCGATGAGGAAGGTCGCGCGGGTGATGCCCAGGAACTTGCGGCCGTAGAGCGACTTCTCGCCCCAGACGCCGTAGGCCTCGCACAGCGCGTGGTCCACGTCCGCCAGCAGCGGGAAGGGCAGGTTGAACTTGGTGGCGAACTTCCGGTGACGCTCGGTGCTGTCCGCGGACACGCCCAGCACCACCGCGCCAGCGGCCTCCAGCGCCGAGTGCTCGTCGCGGAAGCCGCAGGCCTCCACGGTGCAACCCGGGGTGTCATCCTTCGGATAGAAGTAGAGGACGACGCTGCGGCCCGCGAACTGCGCGAGCGACACCGTGTTTCCGTCCTGGTCGGGGAGCTGGAAGGCGGGGGCCTTGTCACCTGCTTGGGGCATGGGCATGCGGGCTCATTAGCCACAAAGCCCGCGCCACTCAACGCCCACGCACAGCGCCCACTCCGCCCGGCGCCTCCGACGGCCCCGGCTCCCCCGCAGTGGTATTGGCACCGCCTGCCCGGCGGGTGGCGATGCGCCTCCAGCCGGGTCGCCTCCATTCCGCTAGTGCTGCGCCTCCGCCGGGGCCGGGTGAAGCTCCCCGCCGTGGTCATGGCCATGCTCGCCCGGCGGGTGGCTGTGCGCCTCCAGCTTGACCAGCTCCTTGCGGCACTCCGCCAGCGCCTGGCGCAGGGGCTCGCGGCCGGGCCCCTCGGGCGTCTGGCCCAGCCGGATGGCCAGGGCCTCGCAGGCGGCGCGCTTGGCGTCCACCTCCGACGTCCCGGGGCCCGTGGCGCCGGGCGTGGCCAGGGGCCGCGGGGGCAGCTTCCCCCGCACACCCCGGATGGCGGCGAGGTGCCGTTCCGCCTCCGGGCGGGCCTTGGAGTCCTTGGGAATCGCCTCGAAGGCGGCGATGACGGAGTCCCAGGCCGGGTCCCTGGGGGACACGCGGCGGTCGATGAGCTCGCGGTAGGACGCCTCGGCGTCCCGGAGCTGGTCGGGCCCCTTGTCGCACCCAGGCGACAGAAGCAGACAGAGCGCGAGCGGCATGACGGCGAACAGCCGTCGGGTGGTCATCCTCATGAAGGGTAGGTTCTCCTCTCCTGCTGGCCTCCCGATTGAAGCACGGGTAGGGTGCCGCGTCGTGCAGCCCATTCTCCTCGCCTTCCTGCTCGGTCTGTCCCAAGGCATGCTCCACGCCGTGGGCCCGGACCACTGCGCCGCCATGGCCACCCTCGGAACCCTGGGGGGAGGCCGGCGCCGCGCCGCCATCGCCACCGCCGTGCGCTTCGCCCTGGGCCACGCGGCCATGCTGGGCGGCATCGCCGCGGTCTGCATCCTGGCGGGCGTGGGCCTCTCGGAGACCTTCGAGCGCTGGGCCGAGATTTTCGGCGGCGCCGTGCTGGTGTCCCTCGCGGTGGCCGCCCTGCTGTTCCCCAGCAGCCTGAGCCACGGCCACCCCCACCTGCCCGGCCACGCCAGGGAGCCGCACCAGCACGTCCACACGGTGAGCACCACCGCCGGCGCGCTGATGGCCGTCAGCGGCGTGCGCTCGCTGCTGCTCGCCCTGCCGCCGCTGCTGGTGGGTGGCAGCATGAGCGTGGCCGCGTGGATGTACCTGCCCGGCTTCGCGCTGGGCATCCTCATCGGCATGGGCGTGGTGGGCCTGATTTTCGCGGAGGGCATCGCCCGCCTCAACGCGCAAATCACCCTCTGGGTGCAGCGCGTGGTGGCCGTGGGCTCCGCCGCGCTGGGCCTGTTCTGGATTGGCTCGCGCCTGGTCGGCGGCTGAAGCCCCGGACGGGGTGCCCCGCCATCCGGTGGCGGGGCGTGGCGCCTACGAGCGCTTGTCGAGGATGCCCAGCGACATCATCGACACCAGGAAGCCGTAGACGACGTGCTCGGGGCGGTTGGCGAAGGCCAGCAGCTCCGCCACGGTGCGGTTGCCGTCCACCTTCGGCAGCAGCTCCGCCTCCCACCGCTCCAGCTCCACTTCGTTGAGCTGGTACGCCGGGGCCACGGCGGGGATGAGCCGGTCCTCCGGCTGGAGCAGGCGGCGCAGCCGCTCCGGCTTGTAGAGCTTCTTGATGCCCCGGACGATGAGGTTGGCGGGGTGGACGTCCAGCTTGATGGACTCCGAGCTCGCCTTCTCCTTGAAGCTCAGCACGTAGGTGCCTTCCTCCCAGGCGAAGAGCGAGTAGATGACGGCCTTCACCTGCTGGCCCACGTAGTAGAGCCGCTCGGTGTCCTTGAGCAGCCCGCGCTCCACCAGCACGTCGCCGGTGCGGCGGTTGGACTGCGCGGCCACCGCCGACGCGTCCTGGAGCTGCTCCGGCTTGATTTTGCCGACGCGCACGAGGAACTGGCCGAAGCGGTCCGCGAGCAGGTTGGAGAGGGCGAACACCGGCGTGCCCTTCTCGAAGTAGACGACCTTCTTCACCTTGCCCTTCTGCACGCCCAGCTCCCCCGTCTCGCGGGAGAGATAGAAGGCGGTCAGCAGCGAGGGCAGGTTGTCCTTCAGCTCGCCGCGGCGGCTGCCCGGCGTCCCCGCGGGAGGCGGGTCCGGCGGACGGCCCGGCGTGGGCGGACGCACCTGCGTGGCCGACACCTTCTGCATGGGGCTGGCCGTGAGGTTGGCGCCGCGAATCTCCGCCGTGATGTTGCCGCCGCCCGTCACCTTGATGCGGCCGGTCAGCTCCATGGCGTCCTGCGGGCCTTCCTCCTCCACGTCGATGTCCAGCTCCACCTCGAAGGCGTCCTGGAGCGAGCTGGCCGCCGGACCGGGCTTCTCCGGAGGCAGCACCTTGGTCATCGCCTCCAGCAGCTTCTGGGCCTCGAAGGGCTTCTCGAAGTAACCGGCGGCCTGGTACTTCGTGCGCGCCTCCACGGCGTGCTTGCCACCCTTGAAGACACCCGTGATGAAGAGGAGCGGGAGCTGGGGGTTGTCCTTCCGCAGCGCGTCCGCGAGGTGGTAGCCCATCATGTCGGGCAAGAGGATGTCGAGCACGGCGGCCGCGGGCGCCTGGGCCTTGGCCAGCTCCAGCGCCTGCTTGCCGCGGCTCGCGCCAATGACCTCATAGCCCGCCTCCTCGAAGAGCTGCGTGAGGAGGGACAACAGCTCCTGATTGTCATCGACGACGAGGATTCGGGGTGCCATCGCGGGGCGTACCGTACCAGATGCCGCAGGAAGGGTCAGACAATCTGCCCCCGGGTGCTCCTGGCACCGCGATGGATGCATCCGCCCCTCCAGGCGGTTAGGGTGTCGGCGCCGATGTCCCCCGCCCCGATTGCCCTCCGCTCCCGCCTGCGTGGCCTGCTGGCCTGCCTCCCCCTCCTGCTGCCCGTGGGGGCCCTGGCCCAATCCGATGGAGGGCTCGACGCGGGCCTCCCGGACGCCTCGGTGGGGGAAGGCGGCGCGGACCGGGACAACCCCGAGGGGGATGACAATACAGGCAGGGTGAATACCTCTTGCCGTAGCACCCGGGACTGCTCCCCCCGCTTCTCCTGCGACAACGGATTCTGCCGGTACACTGGCGTGCGCCAGGTGGACCAGCAAGGCTGTGTGCTCGGTGCCCAGGCCGCGCTCGTCATCGTGGGCCTGGCCGCCGTGGGCGGGTACAGGCGCAGGCGTTAGGAGCGCATGCATGAGGCTGGGGCTCAAGGCGGACAACCTGCTGGAGCGCGTGGCGGACTGGCTCAACCTGGCCCCACAGCCGGTGGCCCATGCCTTCTTCGGGATGATGGCGGCGCGCACGCTGATGGCCGGCGTGCGGCTGGGCATCTACGAGGCGCTGACGGACGGCCCCCTGTCGGCGGAGACGCTGGCGGCGCGGCTGAAGCTGTCCCAGGAAGGGACCCGGACGCTGCTGGAGGCGCTGATCGCGTGCGAGGCGGTGGAGCGCCAGCGCGGCGGGCGCTACCGGCTGGCCCCCCGCGCCCGGCGCTGGCTGGACCCGCGCTCGCCCCGCTACATCGGCGCCTTCCTCGAGTTCAACTACGCGCAGTGGGAGTGGTGGAACGGGCTGGAGGGCGTGGTCCGCACCGGTGAGGCGGTGGACATCCACGGCTTCGCCCCGGACGACGCGCGCTGGCGCGACTACATCCACGCCATGCACCAGCTCGCGCGGCTGGCGGCGCCCGAGGTCGTGGCGGCCATCCCCCTGCCCCGCGGGGCGAAGCATGTGTTGGACCTGGGCGGTGCCCACGGCTGGTTCGCCGCCGAGCTGTGCCTGCGCAACCGGGGCCTGAAGGCCACGGTGCTGGACCTGGAGGGCAGCGCCCGCGTGGGCCGCGAAATCATCGCCTCCGCGGGGCTCACCCACCTCGTCACCCACCGCGAGGGCGACATCCTCACCGCGGAGCTGGGCGGCCCGTACGACGGGGTGATGCTCTTCCAGGTGATGCACCACCTGTCGCCCGCGCAGAACGTGGCCCTCCTGCGGCGCGTGCGCGCCTCGCTGACCCCCAAGGGGACGCTGGCGGTGCTGGAGTACCTGCGCGAGGACGTGGACGCGCCCGCCAGCGCGGCGCCCCTGATTGGCCTGCACTACTTCCTCACCTCCGGCGCCGCCGCCTACACGCCCGCCGAGGTGGAGGGCTTCCTGGACGATGCGGGCTTCCGCATCGAGCACAGCCGCCCCATCCGGCACCTCCCGCTGCAGACGCTCCTGGTCGCCCGGATGGATTGAGCGTTCACCCGGCCGCTGTCCGGGCGGGCCAGCCATGACGCGGCTTGCCAGGGCGAGCGCCGTCTGGGCTACCCTGCCCGCCCTTCGATGGCCTCCGTCAATTCGCTGCCCATGCTTCCTCAAACACCCCTTCCCGAGGACTCCCCGGACGTCCCGCTCGCCGTCGACCTCGACGGGACGCTGGTGCGCACGGACACGCTGCACGAGAACCTGCTCGTCCTCTTCAAGCGCGCGCCGTGGCTGCTGCTGCTGGCGCCGCTGTGGGTGCTCAAGGGCAAGGCCTTCTTCAAGGAAGAGGTGGCCCGGCGCGCGACCCTGGACGCGACGAGCCTGCCCTACCACGAGGAGCTGCTGGCCTGGCTGCACGAGGAGAAGGCCCGGGGCCGCCGGCTGGTGCTGGCCACCGCCGCGGACCGGCGCATCGCCGACGCGGTGGCCGCGCACCTGGGAATCTTCTCCGACGTCGTCGCTAGCGAGGCGGGGGTGAACCTCTCCGGCGCGCGCAAGCTGGCGAAGCTGAAGGAGCGCCTGGGCACCTTCGACTACGCGGGCAACGACACGGTGGACCTGCCCCTGTGGCGCGAGTGCCGCCGCGTCGTGGTGGTCCACGCGCCCGCCGGCGTGTTGAAGCAGGCGCAGGGGCTGGGCCGCGACGTCCACCGCGTCTTCGAGCGCCCGCGCGGCAGCCTCCGCGTCTGGGTGAAGGCGCTGCGCGTGCACCAGTGGGCGAAGAACGCGCTCGTCTTCGTGCCGCTGCTGGCGGCCCACAAGGCCACCGATGCCGCCATGCTGCTCCAGGCGGTGCTGGGCTTCGCCGCCTTCAGCCTGTGCGCCTCCAGCGTGTACGTGCTGAACGACCTGCTGGACCTGGACTCGGACCGGCGGCACCCGACGAAGAAGAAGCGCCCCTTCGCGGCCTGCACGCTGCCGGTGAGCACCGGCGTGGTGATGGCGCCGCTGTTGCTGCTGGCCGGCGCGGCGGTGTGCGTGCTGCTGCCGCCCGCCTTCGCGGCCCTGCTGGGCGCCTACTACGTGCTGACGCTGGCCTACTCGCTGCGGCTGAAGCAGGTGGTGATGCTGGACGTGCTGGTGCTGGCCGGGCTGTACACGGTGCGCATCTTCGGCGGCGCGCTGGCGGTGGACGTGCCCACGTCGAGCTGGCTGATGATGTTCAGCATGTTCATCTTCCTCTCGCTCGCGCTGGTGAAGCGGCTGAGCGAGGTGCGGCGGCTGCGGCTCTCCAACGAGACGTCCGCCCACGGGCGCGGCTACCTGGCCCAGGACTACGAGCAGCTCGCCAGCCTGGGCGCGGCCTCGGGACAGGTGTCCGTGCTGGTGCTGGCGCTCTACATCACCTCCGACGAGGTGACGGCGCTGTACTCCCACCCGGAGCGGCTGTGGCTCATCTGCCCGGTGATGCTGTACTGGGTGGGCCGGGTGTGGCTGCTGGCCCACCGCGGGCTGGTGAACGAGGACCCGCTCGTCTTCGCCCTGAGGGACCGGGTGAGCTACGCGGTGGGCCTCGTGTGCGCGTTGGTGCTATGGGCCGCCACGTGAGAGGTCTGGCGCGATGAAGTCACGGGAGTCCTGGGGACGCTATCCCCGAGTCGAGCAGCAGGCGCACGCCCTGGTGTGGCGCACGGACGGGTTGCCCCAGAAGGAAGGCACGCTGCTGCCCCATGGCCTGGGGCGCAGCTACGGCGACTCGTGTCTGAATGCGGGGGGCACGCTGCTGCTGACCTCCGGGTTGGACCGCTTCATCGCCTTCGACCCGGCCACCGGCGTGGTGCGCTGCGAGGCGGGCGTGTCGCTGGACACGATTCTGCGCCTGGCGGCCCCGCGCGGCTGGTTCCTGCCGGTGACGCCGGGCACGAAGTTCGTGACGGTGGGCGGCGCCATCGCCAACGACGTGCACGGGAAGAACCACCACCGGGGCGGCACCTTCGGCCGCTACGTGCGGCGCTTCGAGCTGGTGCGCTCGGACGGCAGCCGCCGGGTGTGCGCGCCGGACGAGAACCCGGACTGGTACGGCGCCACGATTGGCGGCCTGGGCCTCACCGGCCTCATCACCTGGGCGGAGGTGCAGCTCAGGCCCATCAGCAATCCCTACGTGCTCCAGGAGACGGTGCCCTTCGGCAACCTGGACGGCTTCCTCGACGTGGCCCGCGCGTCCGAGAAGGACTACGAGTTCACCATGGCCTGGGTGGACTGCCTGGCCCGGGGGAAGAAGCTGGGGCGCGGCCTGCTGTACCGGGGCAACTTCGCGCCGCCGCAGTTCGACGGGCTGCCGCTGGCCCGGAGCCACCTGTCCCACGGCGTGGGGCTGGCGGTGCCCATGGACATGCCGGCCTTCTGCCTCAACCGGCTGTCGGTGTCCGCCTTCAACTGGCTCTACTACCACCGGCAGAACGGCAAGCCGAAGCAGCGGCTGACGCACTACGACCCGTTCTTCTATCCGCTGGACGCCATCTACGGCTGGAACCGGATTTATGGCCGGCGCGGCTTCCTCCAGTTCCAGTGCGTGGTGCCCTACGCCACCGCGCGCGACGCGCTGAGGGAAATCCTGGAGCGCAGCTCGCGCGGCGGACTGCCCAGCTTCCTCTCCGTGCTGAAGACCTTCGGCGACATCCCCTCGCCAGGGTGGATGTCCTTCCCGCGCGAGGGCGTGACGCTGGCCATGGACTTCGCCAACCGCGGCGAGAAGACGTGGAAGCTGGTGGAGGATTTGGACCGGCTGACGCGCCAGGCGGGCGGCGCGGTGTACCCGGCGAAGGACGCGCGGATGAGCCCGGAGAACTTCGCGGCGTACTTCCCGCAGCGCGAGCGCTTCCTGCAGTACGTCGACCCGTCGTTCTCCTCGTCGTTCTGGCGGCGGGTGAACCCGGTGTCCCTGCCCTTCTCCCTGGCCGCGGAGCGGGGCGCGTCGGCGTCCCCGCCGCCGCAGTCCCTGCTTGCCATCCGCTGACCTTCTTTCCGAGATTCGCTCCCCATGAAGAAAGTGCTCGTCCTCGGCGCCACCAGCGCCATTGCCCAGGCGACGGTGCGGCTCTTGGCCGCGCGCGGAGCCTCGCTGTACCTCACCGGCCGCAACGCGGAGAACCTGGACGCGGTGACGAAGGACGCCGCCACGCGCGGCGCGGCGAAGGTGGCGTCGCAGGTGGTGGACCTGAACGACTTCGACAGCCACGAGGGGCTGGTGGAGGCCGCGTACACGGCGCTGGACGGGCTGGACGGCGTGGTGCTGGCGCACGGCGTGCTGGGTGACCAGGCGGAGGCGCAGCGCTCCTGGGCGGCCACGGAGGCGGTGCTGCGCACCAACTTCCTGAGCGCGGTGTCCCTGCTGACGGTGCTGGCCAACCGCTTCGAGGCGCAGAAGGCCGGCACGCTGGTGGTGATTTCGTCGGTGGCGGGCGACCGCGGCCGGCAGAGCAACTACGTGTACGGCGCGTCGAAGGGCGCGCTCAACGTGTTCCTCCAGGGCCTGCGCAACCGGCTGGCGAGGTCCAACGTGGCGGTGGTGACGGTGAAGCCGGGCTTCGTCGACACGCCGATGACGGCGCACCTGCCGAAGAACAAGCTCTTCGCCTCGCCGGAGAAGGTGGCGCGCGGCCTGCTGAGCGCCGCGGACGCGCGGAAGAACGAAGTCTACGTCCCCGGCATCTGGGCGCTCATCATGCTCATCATCCGGACCATTCCGGAGGCCATGTTCAAGCGCATGAAGCTCTGAGCGCGCTCGCCCCGGCGCGGCTTGTCAGAGGCCGCTGACATCCCCACACTCCAGGCATGGCCTACGGCGCGCGAAAGCAGGACGGTCCCGCAACGCTTGCCGACCTCCAGGCACTGCCGGAGGGCGTCGTGGGCGAAATCATCGATGGGACGCTGTACACGCATGCCCGTCCTGGCGGCGGGCATGTCTATTTCGGGCTGAGGTTGTTTGGCGAGCTGGATGGCCCCTTCCAGCTCGGAGGCAATGGACCCGGCGGCTGGTGGCTCATGGTCGAGCCCGGCGTCCAGGTCGAAGGCTCACCGGAGTTCGTCCCGGACCTCGCGGGCTGGCGGCGCGAGCGCGTGCCGTCGCTGCCCGGGAAGCAGTGGACCGCGGTGCCGGACTGGGCCTGCGAAATCCTCTCGCCCTCCACGCGCGGCTACGACCAGCGCATCAAGCGCCCCTTCTACGCGCGCATCGGCATCCAGCACCTGTGGTTCATCGACCTGGAGGTCCGGACGCTCTCGGTGCACCGGCTCGTCGGCGGCCGGTGGACCGAGCTGGGCATCTACGGAGAAGAGGACGCGCTCGTCCGCGTGGAGCCCTTCGAGGACGTGGAGCTGCGGCTGGGCTGGCTCTGGCAGTCCATCCGTGACAGCCGTTAGCGCCGGAACCAGGCGGGCTCGGCGCGCACCGTCGTGCCTCCGGTGAACATGCCCTGCGAATAGAAGGCCTCCTCGAAGAAGTGGTACGGGTGCACGCGCTCCGGGCGGCTGGCGGCCTCGAGCCGCGCCGCCAGCTCGGGCGGAATCTGGACGTCGAGCGCGTGGAGGTTGGCCTCGAGCTGCTCCACCCGCGTCGCGCCGATAATCGTGGAGCCCACGCCGGGGCGGCGCGTCACCCACGCGAGCGCCACCTGCGCCGGCGGCCGGTCCAGCTGCCGCGCCACGTCCACCAGCACGTCGACGATGTCCCAGTTGCGCGCCGTGAAGAGCTTCTCGTTGGCCGGGTGGCCCCCGGTCTGGATGGAAGGCAGCCGCCCCTCTCCCTTCGCCAGCACGCCCTCGCGCGTGTACTTGCCCGTCAACAAGCCCGCGGCCAGCGGCGCCCACGGCGTCACCGCCGCGCCCAGCGCCAGCGCCGCGGGGATGTGCTCACGCTCGATGTTGCGCTCCACCAGCGAATACTCCAGCTGCAGCGCGGAGATGGGCTCCCACCCGTCCCGCTCCGCCAGCGTCTGCGCTCGCGCGAAGTACCAGGCTGGCACGTCCGACAGGCCCAGGTAGCGCACCTTGCCCTCCCGCACGAGGTCCGTGAGCGTGCGCATCACCTCCTCGACGGGCGTCAGGCCATCCCACGCGTGGAGCCAGTACAGGTCCACGTAGTCCGTCTTCAGCCGGCGCAGCGAGCCCTCCAGCGCGCGGTAGATGTTCTTCCGCCCGTTGCCTCCCGAGTTCGGGTCCCCGGGCGAGGCGCTGATGGTGAACTTCGTGGCGATGACGGCCCTGTCCCTGCCGCCGTGCCGCGCGAAGTACTCGCCGATGATCTGCTCGCTGCTGCCGTTCGTGTACCCATCCGCCGTGTCCAGGAAGTTGCCGCCCGCCTCCAGGTAGCGGGCCAGCATGCGGTGCGACGCCTCCTCCGGGACGCCCCAGCCCCACTCCGTGCCGAACGTCATCGTCCCCAGACAGAGCGGGCTCACCCGCAGTCCCGAGCGTCCCAGCAGGTGATACTGCGCCAGCGAATCAACGCGGTTCGTCGTCATGCGTGCCTCCGTGAAGGCCTTCACAGTGCAGCGCGGACACCGGACGCAGTAGAGGCAGAAGCCGCACAGACTCTTTAGAATGGCTTCACAATGGCGCTGACTCCGCTCAATGAACTGGCCGTGTTCCTCACCGTAGCACGGCGGGGGAGCTTCACCGGCGCGGCGAAGGAGCTCGGCGTCTCCACGTCGGCGGTGAGCCAGACGGTGCGGCAGCTCGAGGAACGGGTGGGCAAGGCGCTGCTGACCCGCACCACGCGCAGCGTGGCGCTCACGGATGCCGGGCGGAAGCTCCACGAGCAGGCCGCGCCCGGCGTCCAGACGGCGCTCGCGGCGCTGGAGCATGTCGCCGCACGGGACACCCAGGTGACGGGCACGCTGCGCCTCTCAGTGCCCTCCTTCGCGGTGCCCATCATCCTGGAGCCCGTGCTGCCCCGCCTGCTGGAGCTGCACCCGCACCTGCGCGTCGACGCGCGCGTGTCCAACCGCTTCGTCGACATCGTCTCCGAAGGGCTCGACGCCGGCATCCGGCTGATGGAATCCGTGGCCAAGGACATGGTGCAGGTCCGCCTGACGCCGGCGTTCCGCTTCGTCATCGTGGCCTCACCCGATTACGTGAAGCGGCACGGACGGCCCACCCGCCCGGAGGACCTGGCGAAGCATGCCTGCATCGGCTACCGCGCCCCTTCCACCGGGCTGCCCTACCACTGGGAGCTGGAGCGCGGCCGGCGCGTGATGCGCGTTCCCGTCACCGGCCCCCTGGTGTCGAACCACACGCGCCTCAACGCCGCCATGGCCGTGGCGGGCATGGGACTCACCTACGTCGCCGAGCCCGAGGTCGCCCCGCTGCTGCACAGTGGCGCGCTGGTGCCCGTGCTGGAGGACTGGGCGCCCACCGTGCCCGGCCTCTTCCTCTACTACCCACACCGCGCTCGAATCTCGCGCCCCCTGCGCGCCTTCATCGACGTGGCGAAGCAGGTGCTGCCCCAGCGGTGACGCGGCGCGCGCCCCGGTGCGACAGGGGGGACTGGCGCCTACCTCGCGCTCTCTGGATAAGCTGGCAGGTCAGCCCATTATGAGCGCCACCGCCCCACTGTCCTCCGTTCCCGAGCCACAGCCCTCCGCTCCCGAAGCGAGCGTGACGCCACCCGCCCCCGCCCGGGAAGCGTGGAGCCTCGCGCGGCGGCTCGCGTTCCGCTTCACCTTCGCCTACCTCCTCCTCTACTCCGCGCCCTTCCCCCTGGACCTCATTCCGGTCCTGGGTGACTTCGTCACCGACCTCTTCGACGGGCTCTGGAAGGCCGTGGTGCCGTGGGTGGGCAAGCACGTGCTGCGGCTGGCCACGGACATCAACGTGATGCCCAATGGCAGCGGCGACACCACGTTCAACTACGTGCAGGTGCTGCTGTTCTTCGTCGTCGCCGTGGGGGTGACGGCGGTCTGGTCCTACCTCGACCGGCGCCGCACCGAGTATGTGAAGGCCCACGACGTGCTGCGCACGCTGGTGCGCTACACGCTCGCCATGGCCATGCTGTCCTACGGGCTGGCCAAGCTCTTCAAGTCGCAGTTCCCCTTCCCCGAACCGGCGCGGCTGATGCAGCCCCTGGGAGACTTCTCCCCCATGGGCCTGCTGTGGACCTTCATGGGGTACTCGAAGGGCTACAACCTCTTCACCGGCGGCGCGGAGTTCCTCGGCGGCTGCCTGCTGCTCTTCCGGCGGACGACGACGCTGGGCGCGCTCGTCACCGCGGGCGTCATGGTCAACGTGGTGGCGCTGAACTTCTTCTACGACGTCCCCGTCAAGCTCTTCTCGTCCCACCTGCTGCTGATGGCGCTGTTCCTGGTGCTGCCCGACGCCCGGCGACTGCTCGACGTCCTGCTGCTCAACCGCGCCACGCAGCCGCGCCCGCTGCAGCCGCCGTTCTCGCCTTCGCGCTGGCTGTTCGGGGCCGGGCTCGCGATGAAGCTCCTGGCGGTGGGCGGCATCGTCTACGGGTTCACCGGCACGCGGATGGACTACATCCGCAAGTACGGAGACGACGCGCCACGGCCCCCGTTCTACGGCTACTACACCGTCGAGTCCTTCACCCAGGACGGGCAGCTCCTGGACGCCGCGTCCGGAGATGCCCGGCGGTGGAAGGCGGTGGCCGTCAACCGCTTCGGCCGGCTGAACATCAAGCGCCTGGACGACACCATGACGTCCTACGGGCTGGAAGAGGACGCATCGAAGAAGACGCTCACCCTCCTCGACGGGCGGGACGACACCGCGAAGAAGTTCGTCCTCACCTACGCGCGGCCCGAGCCGAACCAGCTCGTCCTCCAGGGCACGCTCCAGGACGCCGCCATCGAGGTCCGCCTCACGCGGGTGGACGAGTCCAAGTTCCTCCTGCTCTCCCGGGGCTTCAACTGGATTCAGGAGTACCCCTACAACCGGTGACTCAGTCCAGCGCGGGCACGTCGCGTCCCTCGCCGAAGGCCAGGGCCCAGAAGCGCGGGCGCTTGGGCTCGCGCGCCAGCAGCCACAGCAGGTGGTACTTCGCCTCGTCCTGGCCATCCAGCGCGAGCGCGAAGGTGCCGTAGTGCATGGCCACCGACGTGGCCGAGCGCAGCACCTTGTGCGCCTGGAGGGCCTCCACCGGCCCCATGTGGACGGGCCGGAAGGCGGTGGGCCGGTACGCGCCAATGGGCAACACCGACAGCCGCATGGGCCCGAAGCGCTCGGCCATCATCGCGAAGTGGGGACCGAAGCCCGTGTCTCCCGCGAAGAACACCGGCCCGCCGGACGTGGAGACGACGTAGCCCGCCCAGAGCGTCGCCGCGTTGTCCGTGAGCCCGCGGTTGGAGCGGTGCTGCGCCGGCACGGCCGTCACCGTCTGGCCCGGCGCCACCTCGGTGGACTGCCACCAGTCCAGCTCCTCCACGCGCTGGAAGCCCTCGTCGTCCAGGAGCGCCTTGTTGCCCAGGCCCACGATGAAGCGCGGGCGGTGCGCCGCCTCCAGACGCCGCAGCGTGGGCAGGTCCATGTGGTCGTAGTGGTTGTGGCTCACCACCACCACGTCGATGGGCGGCAGGTCCTCGAAGCGGATGCCCGGTGGCCGCACGCGCCTGGGGCCAATGAAGGACACCGGGCTGGGGCGGTCCGAATAGATGGGGTCCGTCAGCACGTTGAGCCCGTCCGCCTGGATGAGCACGGTGGCGTGGTTGATGAACGTCACCCGGAGCTGTCCGGGTCCCACGCGCTCCGGCGGCGGCTTGCCGGGCGGGAACTCCTCGTAGTCCCGCCACGGGCCGCGAGGCCCCTTTCGCAGCGCCTGGAAGACCTCATCCGGGCTCAGCCGCTTCACGGGCTCAATGTTGTGGAACCGCTCACCGTCGAAGTGGTCCGTCACCGGCCCTTGATGACGAGGGCCCGCGAAGAGGCAGCCTCCGAGCCACGGCGCTGACAGCAGCAGCGCCAGCGTCAGCAGCTTCGACAGGGGCCGGGAAGGGCGGTCCAGGGACATGGGTGCGGCACTCCATCCAGACAGTTCCAGGGAAGACGCCCGCGCGGCCCGGGCCCGTGTCCCCGTCTTGGCCCGGCAGTGGACCGGGTTTGAGCTCATTCGGCAACCGGGAACGCGCGCCGAGGGCGTCACGCGGCGGTGACGGCCCGAGGAACAGCTGCACCGGCTCGCGCGGTGCTACGTGCACTTCGCCGTCGAGCCCCCCTCGCACTTCCGCGTCATGTACAGCCAGACGTGGGACGACGCGGAGAAGTACCCCGAGGTCCACGCCGCGGGCTCGAGCAGCTACCGGCGGCTGCTCCAGTGGGCCGAGGCCGCGCACGTCGCCATGGGTGGCACGGAGGACCGCGAGACGCTGGCGCTCACCGCCTGGGCCTCTGGGTCCACGGGCTGGCGTCGCTCTGGAACGAGGGCTCCCTCCGCAAGAAGACGGGAAGCAGCTCCATCGAGCCGCTGCTGGAGCGCTCCGCCACCTTCTTCAGCCGGCTGTTGGCCAATGCCATCAAGCCCCAGCGCCGCTCACGCTGACACGGCGCGCGCCGCGCTCACGCCACGATGCCGTGCAGGATGCGCTCGAACAGCCAGGGCGTCTTGCCCAGCAGCCGCACCACGGGCCGGCGCAGCCAGGGCCGGCGCGCCAGCATGAGCAGCGCGCCCGTGGACCAGGAGTACTTGCGGAAGACGCGCTGGAAGCACGCTTCATAGGGCAGCAAGACCTCTTGTGAAGCGCCGCGCGCGAGCGCGTCCGGCAGCAGGTTGCCCAGGGACTCCGCGCACACGAAGGCCAGCGACATGCCCTCGCCGGTGATGGCGTCCACGTAGCCCGCCGCGTCGCCCACCAGCGCGAAGCGGTCCGCGATTCGCGTCCGGGCCACCCGTGCCAGCGGCCCCGCGCCGCGCGGCTGGGAGTCCGGCGCCGCGCCCGCGAACCGCTCCGCCAGCCGAGGGAAGCGGGCCAGCAGCGCGTCGAAGCTCACCCGGCCCTCCACCGCACCGTCCTCCCAGAGGAAGGCCACGCCCACGCGCTTCACCCCCGTGGGCGTCACGTAGGCCTCCACGCCGGGCGCGAAGTGAATCTCCACGTAGGGCGTCCATGGCGCGACCTGGAAGTGCCGGCGCAGGCCGAAGCGGCGCGGCCCCACGGGCTCCATCTCCAGGCCTTCCGCGCGGCGCAGCGGCGACGCGAGCCCGTCCGCCGCCACCAGCATCGAGGCCTCCACCGGACCCTCGGCCGTCTGGAGCACCATGCCGTCCCCGCTGCGCCGGTGCGATAGCACCTGCGTGCGCTCGCGCAGCTCCACGCCCACGGTGCGCGCCCGCGAAACCAGCGCCGAGGCCAGGGCCACGCGCCGCACGCCCAGCGCGCCCCTGCCCGGGAACAGGCCTTCCGCCGTGCTTCCGTCCTCCTGGACGTAGCGGACGCCAACAAAGGGATAGCTGCCCTGCGCGTCCAGCAATGGCAGCACGCCCAGCCGCTCCAGCACCGCCATTCCTGGCGACAGCAGCCCCTCGCCACAGGCCTTGTCCACGGGCGCGCTGGAGCGCTCCAGCACCACGGTGTTCAACCCTCGCATCGTGGTGGTGATGGCCACTGCCAGCCCCGCGGGCCCACCTCCCACCACGGCGACGTCATACCGCTTCACGGCGTGGACTCCTCCCCTGCGCGACTTTCAGCCCAATAACACCTGACATGGACTTACCGGAAGAGCCGGGTATCCGGGCACCTGGTCATGCAAGCCATTGGCGCCCGGGAAGGCGTCACGTCTCGCGCTCCGCACGCACCATCGCCAGCGCGCTCTTGGCCATCTCCACGGCGAGGCCCACCGCCCCCACGCGCTTCGGCGGCGCCAGCTCGCCCGCGAGGTAGCGCCGCAGCGCCTCGGCGCGGCGCAGCTTGCCGCTGGACGTGCGCGGCAGCGTCCCCGGCTCCAGCAGGCGCACGGTGTGCGGACGCACGCCCGTGGCCTCCACAACGACCGCGCGGATGCGCTCCTCGACACCGGCATCCGCCTCCGGCCCCGCGCGCTCGGCGAGGATGAGCAGCGCCTCGTCTCCGCTGCCCTCGGGCGTGAAGCCCAGCGCCACCGCGCAGCCGGTACGCACGCCCTCCACGCCCTGCAGCGGCTCCTCGAAGGCCTGGGGCGCGTGGTTGGCGCCGCGGATGATGACCACGTCCTTCGCGCGCCCCGTGAGGTACAGCTCCCCGTCCGCGAGGAAGCCCAGGTCGCCCGTGTCCAGCCACCTGTCCCGCGACAGCACCCGGTCGGTGGCCTGGGCATCCGCGAAGTAGCCGACCATCAGCGACGGCCCTCGCGCGAAGACCCGCCCCACCCGCCGCTCCGGGAGCGCCTCGCCCGACTCGCCGCGCACCTCCACCTCGAAGCCCGCGACGGGCATGCCCACGCTGACCAGCTCGCGCGCGCCCTCTTCCGCGCGTCCCTCTCGTGCGAGCAGCCCCGCGTCCACCCCCAGCATGCGCGGGCCGCGTCCCTCCGGCGGGAAGGTGACGGCGAGCGACGCCTCCGACAGGCCATACACCGGGCGCAGCGCCCGCGCGGAGAAGCCCCATCGCTCGAAGCGCTGGGCGAAGCGGTGAAGGGTGTCCGAGGACACGGGCTCCGCGCCATTGAGCGCATGCTTCCAGGACGACAGGTCCACGCCTTCCAGCTCCTCGTCCTTCACCCGCTTCAGGCACAGCCCGTAGGCGAAGTTGGGCGCGGGGGAGATGTAGCCCTGGTGCCGGGACAGCGCGCGCAGCCACAGCGCGGGCCTCGCGAGGAAGACCTCGGGAGGAATCAGCACCAGGTGGCCGGGGTAGTACACCGCCGACAGCAGGCAGCCGATGAGCCCCATGTCGTGGTACAGCGGCAGCCAGCTCACCCCCACGCGGGGGACGCCCTCCCCCAGGGGCATGGCCACCTCCAGCGCGGACACCTGCGCCAGCAGCGCCTCGTGCGTCAGCGCCACCGGCTTCGGGTCCACCGTGGAGCCCGACGAGAACTGGATGAGCCCCAGCGCGTCCGGCCGCACCGCGACCTCCCGCGCGTCGTCCCCCCGCGCGACGGAATCCACCGTGTGGCAGCCGAGGCGAGGCCGCGCCCGCTCCACGCTCGGCCCCAGGAGCAACCGCACCCTGGCATCCGTCAGCACCATCACCGCGCCCGTCACCTGGAGCATCCGCGAGGTGGACCGGTGATACTCCTC
Source organism: Pseudomyxococcus flavus (assembly GCF_050038885.1). Taxonomy (NCBI): domain Bacteria; kingdom Pseudomonadati; phylum Myxococcota; class Myxococcia; order Myxococcales; family Myxococcaceae; genus Pseudomyxococcus; species Pseudomyxococcus flavus. Next base: position 2,349,208 of record NZ_CP143624.1, read on the forward strand.
CAGCCGCCCCAATCGCACCGGCGGGTACAGCGGCACCGGCACCGCGCCCACGAGCAACGTGCCGAAGAAGGCATCCATGAAGGCCGGCGACGTGGGCAGCAGCAGCGCCACCCGGTCGCCTTCGCTCACGCCCAGCCGCGCCAGGCCCGCGGCGGTGCGCCGGGCCCGCGCGTACACGTCCGCCCAGGACAGCGACACCTCGCGCTCGGCCGCGTCCACGAAGGTGAGCCCCAGCGGCGAGGTGCGCGCGGTCGCCGCGAGCGTCGCGTTCACCGTGGCGTGTCTCGGCGCCGGAAGCGCGGGGCCCTTCACCCGCGCGGCCCCGGCGCCCGACGTCATCGCGGCGGCCCGTCCCGTTCCCACATCCGCCGCCAGCTCGCGTCCCACGCCGGCTCCCGCAGCCGCGTCCGGACCAGCGCCCGTCACGTCCGAGCCGCCGCGGCTCATGGGCCGACCTCGGGCACGGAGGCCGGCGGCTCGGCGATCCGGCGCGCCACCAGCTTCGCGAGGTCCCCCACCGTGCGCACGCCCTGCGCGTCCTCTTCGGACAGGCGGATGCGAAATCGGTTCTCCAGCCCCACCGCCAGCACCGTGAGCCCCAGGCTGTCCAGCTGGAGGTCGCGCACCAGGTCCTGCGTGGGCTCCACGGCCCCCTTCCACTCCAGCTCGTCGGTGACGATGCGGTGAATCTCGTTGATGACCTCCAGTTCGCGCTCAGCCACGTGGCACCTCCGGGATGAAGCGGGGACGGTGGGAGAACGCCTGGGCGTACACCTCACCGAGCGCCGCCTCCTCCGCGCGGATTCGCACGTAGAGCAGCGCCACATTGCCCGCCGAGAAGACAAGGGCCGTCCACCACGCGCCGTGGATGAGCGGCACACACGCCAGCTCCAGCACCACCGCGACGTAGTTGGGGTGACGCAGGAAGCGGTAGGGGCCACCCGTCACCGGCGCCAGGCCCGGCACCACGATGATGCGCGAGTTCCACCGGTCGCCCAGCGTGGTGATGGCCCAGTACCGCAGGCCCTGCGCCAGCACCGCGCCCCCCAGCGCCGCCCAGCCCCACACGCCCGGGAAGGCGCGCTGGAGCAGGAACACCTCCGCCACGCACGCCACCAGGAAGAGCGTGTGGAACACCACCATGAAGCGGTAGTGCCGCTGCCCCGTCTCCACGCCGCCGCGCGCGAAGGCCCTCGCGGCGTTGCGCTTGGAGAGCACCAGCTCCACCAGTCGCTCCGCGACCAGCACGGCCATGAAGCCCAGGAAGACGGCTTGCGTGGAGGTCACCATCGCAGCAGCACCATCTCCGCGCCGAAGCCCGGTCCCATGGCCATCATCACCCCCCAGTCCCCGGGCCGGGCGTCGACCGTCTCCAGCGTCTGGCCCAGCACGAAGAGCACCGACGCGGAGGACAGGTTGCCCACCTCGCGCAGCGACGCCCACGAGCGCTCCAGCGCCGCGGGCGGCAGCTCCAGCGCCTGCTCGAAGGCCTCCAGCACCTTGGGCCCGCCGGTGTGCGCCACCCAGTGGCGGATGTCCTCGCGCTTCAGCCCGTGCTGCGCGAGGAAGCCGTCCACGTTGCCCCGGATGTGGTTCCTCACCAGGCCCGGCACCTTGGCGGACAGCACCACCTTGAAGCCGGAGTCCACCACGTCCCAGCCCATGATGCGCTCGGTGTCCGGATAGAACACCGAGCGCGACGCCACCACGCGCGGGCCCCGTGCCCCCGGCGCCTCCGCGCCCCGGAGCACCGCGCACGCCGCGCCGTCACCGAAGAGGCCGGAGGCGATGATGTTCGGAATGGACAGGTCCTCGCGCTGCAAGGTCAGCGAGCACAGCTCCACGGCGATGAGGAGCGCGGTGTGCTTCGGGAAGCCCCGCAGGTAGTCCGCCGCGCGCGCCACGCCCGCCGCGCCCGCCACGCACCCGAGTCCGAAGAGCGGCGTGCGCTTGAAGTCCTCGCGGAAGCGCACCCGGTTGGCCAGGCGCGCATCGATGCTGGGCGTGGCGATGCCCGTCACGGTGACGAAGAAGACGTGGTCCACGTCCGAAGGCGACAGCTCCGCGGCATCCAGCGCCTGGCGCACCACCGTCTCGCCCAGCTCGGTGGCCGAGCGCACCCAGGCGTCATTGCGCTGCTGGAAGGTCACCAGCGGCGGGTAGGCCTCCAGCGGCAGCGCCAGGTACCGGCCGCCCACCTGGACCGCGCGGTGGAGGTCCTCCAACCGCTCCAGGTTGAAGTGGCGCGTGGCCCATAGCTCGCGGAACGCGGCGATGAGCTGCTCCTGACTGGCGTAGTGCGGCGGAAGAGCACGTCCCACCGCACGGATGAACGGCGAGCTGTCCTGGCCTGAGGCACTGAGCATGGCGTTCCCGGGGCATTCGCGTCGGTCGAGAGTTGACGCTTAATCGGAGCCAGCGTCCAACGCGATATGGGATGTGCCTGCTCAGGTGTTCCCTGAACGCCTCGCCTGCCGGAATGTCACGGGGATGACGCCTACGGTGGCGGCCCGCGAATGGCCTCGGGTGTCGTGACGGGGACGGCACGGGTTGAACGAGCCCTGCTAGCGCCGGAGGGCCGCGGCCACGAGCAGCAGGAGCAGCGCCCACGTCAGTCCGCCCGGCGCGGACGAACAGCCACCCTCGTCGCGCGGCGGCTCGGGCTCGTTCGGCGTCCCCGCATCCACGCCACCGTCCCGGTCTCCGCCGGTGCCGGCATCGAGCCCACCGTCCGGGTCGCCCCCCGTTCCACCATCCGGGTCCATTCCCGAGCCACCGTCGGGCTCGGGCGGTGGCTCGGTGAGGCAGGGAGCGCCGGAGTCCTCTCCGGAGATGCACAGCCGCCCATAGCGGCCCACCCCCTCGCGCCGCCCATCCACCACGCCCACGATGACGTGGGCCGCATCCGCCGCCTCCACGCGCGCGGTCAGCGTCCCCAATCCGTCCGCCCGGGCGACGCGCAGCACCTGCGTGGGCGTCACCGCGGCCACCAGCAGGTGGATGGCGGCGGAAGGCTCGCCCTCGGTGGGCTCGAAGGAGGCGGTGACGGAGGCCGTGCCACCTTCCACCTCGAAGTAGCGCGTCGACGCGGCGGCCACCCGGACGGAGGGCTCCGACACCGGCAGCGCGCGCGACGCGACGGTCACCTGCGCGTAGCCCTCGGCATTCGAATAGCCCGGTCCCTGCGCCTTGCGCGCGCCGGTGGCCAGGTTCCACAGGGCGAACTCGGAGAAGGCGGTGTCGAAGTCGGCGCCCCAGTCCCGCTGCAGCGCCGTCTCCACCAGCACCGGCCAGCGGACCGACGGCGTCACGACGCTCTCCTCCCAGAGTGAGCGCACGACGCCCTCCCCGAAGCGCTCGCCGAGGAACTGGAAGTAGATACCCGCGCCATAGCTGAAGGACACCGCCGGCCCCTCCGGGTCCAGCACCAGGGTGCGGTCCGGACGCGACAGGTACGCGGCGGTGAAGCGCTCCAGGTCGTCCAGCGCCGGCAGGTAGCGCTCGCTGGCCCAGACCGCCGTCCCCTCCGACGCCACGCTGCCCAGCGCCGGGTGGTAGGCGGCCTGCACCGCGTGGAAGAACTCGTGGCTGGCGAGGATGTCCACGGCCTCGCCGTAGGACGGGTAGCCGTAGCCCGCGAAGTCGTTCTCCTGGAGCATGTGTCCGGTGCAGCGCGACGATGTCTCCAGGCAACCGTCCAGCCGGAAAGCGCCGTCCGCGACCCCACCGAAGTCCACCAGGTACACGTCGAAGCGGCCATCACCGCCGTTGTCGCTCCCCACCCAGCCATCATCCGGCGGCAGGCGGAAGCCCAGCCCTTCGTAGAAGGCGGCGACACGGTCATACGCGGACGCGACGGTCTCCACCGCGTCCGGAACACCACTCCCGTCCGCGTCCGCCGCTGGCACGGCGTTGGAGCCCGAACGGGAGAAGTGGATTCGGAAGCGCCCCCCAGGGGACACGACCGACTCCACCGCCTCACCCTCGTCGAAGCGCGGCGGCATCGCCGAGGGCGAGGTGGGGCGCGCTCCTGCTTGCAGTCCCGCTTCCCACGTCACGAGCGAGTCGTGCCGCTCGTGCGGTCCACGCGGAGCCTGCTGGACAGGGCCACACCCGAAAGGGAGCAGCAGGAGCAGCGCCCGGAGCTTCATGGCAGGAACGCCCACTTCACGCGGAGCTGACCCGAGCCGCTCGGCACTCCCGACGGCAGCTCGTTCGTCTCGTTGCAGTGCTCCTGCACGGCCACATCGTAGTAGGACGTCACCTCGAACTTCACGTGACGGCCGTCGGCCAGGCGGATGATGAAGACATCCCCCGTCATCCTCACGCAGCCCTGGTAGGTCCAGAAGCTGCTCATCGCCATCGTCGGTCCGGAGAGGCCCGAGTTGTCCGGGATGAACTCGCACGTGTCGGTGTACCAGGCGTCCGACTGGAAGGTCAGGTCCGCGGGCACGGACGTCACGGTCTCGAAGCGCGTCCCCGTGGGCAGCCGCGCCACGCCGACGCAGGACGGGCCGGACGTGCCGCCGTTCACCCGGACGTAGTAGCGGCGGAAGGCGATGTCCCAGTCGTGCTCGCCGAACGCCGTGCGGTCATCGATGCTGACCCGGGCCAGGCCCTCGGGCGTGAAGCGGGCGTAGGTGTAGGACTGACTCACGTTGAGGCCACCCGCGCGGGCGTCGATGTACGAACGGAACTCGCCCTCCGGCGCCTCCTCCTCGTACAGGTCACCCGTCGACACGGTGGTGAGCAGGTTCAGCCGGTCGATGCTCTCCTCGCGGCAGGGCACGTCGTTCTGGCACGCCGGCTCCGGGTCCGTACCCGCGTCAGGCTCCGTACCCGCGTCAGGCTCCGTGCCCGCGTCGGGCTCCGGGTCCGTGCCCGCGTCAGGCTCCGGGTCAGTGCCCGAGTCGGGCTCCGGGTTCGTTCCCGAGTCCGTCTGCCCCGCGTCCGGCACCGGCGTGGGCTCGTCGTCGGACGAACCACAGTTCACAAACAGGACCAGCGCCATGGCCACGGCGGCCAGCACCCACAGCCCCTGCTTGCCGGAATCCCTGTGCATCGATTGTTCGGTGTGCGTCTTCATCAACGGCCCTCCCTCGGATGGTGCGGAGCCGGGGCCACCCACGACCAGGACAGGACGCGCGCGGCGCTGTGCCATTCCGACCTCCACGCGGCGCACCATAGTTGATAACGATTCTCATATTCAATATTTCAACTATGAAATCGCGTTGCGAAGGGAACGCTGATGCCGGAATTGCCCGCAGTCCTCGCAAGCGCCCTCGGGCCGTGGTTCGCGAAGCCCGCACGCGTCACCGCCGTCGAGCCGCTGGCACCGCGCCCGCGCCGGGTGCGACTCGAGGGCGAGTCTTTCGAGGGCCTGCACGCCGAGCCCGGCCACGAGGCCGAGCTCCGCGTCAGCGCAGCCGCCGGCACGCGGACGTCTTCACCGCCAGGGACACCCTCGCGCCGGGCGCCACGCCCAGCTCCCGCACCGACGCGGAGGTGAGCCACACCACCCAGTGCACGCCCGCCACCTCCACGGTGGCGGCGTCCTCGCCCGCGGACAGGGGCTCCACCTTCACCACCGTGCCCGTCATGACGTTCCGGGCGGAGATGCCCGTCAGCGGCTGGATGGACAGCAGGATGTCCGCGGCGGGCACGGCATAGGCGGCGCGCGCGCCCGCTGCCAGCTCCGGCGCGTCCGGCACCCACAGCGTCAGCCCGCCTTGCACGTTCAGCCGCAGGCCGCCGCCGTCCGGCCGCTCCAGGAGGCCCTCGAGGATGTTCTCCTCCCCTTCGCCCTCCGCCGCGAGCAGCCCTCGCGCCGCCGCGCCCAGCACCTCGGCCGCGGGCCCGGCCGCGCGGACCTGCCCCTGCTCCAGCAGCAGCGCCTCCCGGGCCAGCACGCGCGCCTCGCCCAGTTGGTGCGTCACGTACAGCATCGGCACCCGGGCCTCGTCCCGCACGCGCAGCAGGTACGGCAGCACCCGCTCCTTCAGCGCCACGTCCAGCGCGGCGAGCGGCTCGTCGAGCAGCAACAACGCCGGGTCCGTGGCCAGCGCGCGCGCCAGGGCCACGCGCTGCTTCTCGCCGCCGGACAACGTGGCCGGGTAGCGGTGCAGCAGCGGCGCCAGCTCCAGAATCTCCACGGCCTCGTCCACGCGGGACGCTCGGCCCGGACGCACGCCGAAGCGCACGTTCTGCGCCGCCGTGAGGTGCGGGAAGAGCAGCGCGTCCTGCGGCACGTAGCCCATGCGGCGCTGCTCGGGCGGAACGTCGCGCCGCGAGGCGCTGTCCAGCAGCACGCGCTCGCCCACCGCCACGCGGCCCCGCGCCCCGCGCCGCAGCCCCGCGAGCACCTCCAGCAGGGACGTCTTGCCGGAGCCCGAGCGCCCCATCACCGCCACCGACGCGCCCTCGAGCCGCGCCTTCACCTCCAGCGCGAAGCGCGCCAGCGGCAATCGGATGTCCAGGTCCAGGCTCACGCGCGCTCCCGCCGACCGCGCCGCCGCGTCACGGCCTCCGTCGCGAACACCGCCACGAAGGCGAGCAGCGCCGCCACGCCCGCCAGCCGCAGCGCCTCCGCGTCCTGTCCCAGCTGCGTGCGCTGGAAGATGGCCAGCGACAGCGTCTGCGTGCGGCCCGGGATGTTGCCGGCCACCAGCACCGTGGCGCCGAACTCACCGAGCGCGCGGGAGAAGGCCAGCAGCGCGCCCACCAGCACGCCGCGCCAGGCCAGCGGCAGCGTCACGCGGAAGAAGGCCCGCGTGCGCGAGTCCCCCAGCGTGCGCGCCACCGCCACCAGCCGCGGGTCCACCTCTTCGAAGCCCGTGCGGGCCGAGCGCACCAGCAGCGGGAACGCCATCACCGCGCTCGCCAGCACCACCGCCCGGGGCGTGAAGACGACCTCCACGCCCCACGCATCCAGCACGCGGCCGAGCGGGCCATGGCGCCCGAGCAACTCCAGCAGCACCAGCCCCACCGCGGTGGGCGGCAGCACCAGCGGCAGCGTCAGCACCGTCTCCACCACGCCCTTGCCCGGCCCCTCCCACCGCGCCAGGGCATAGGCCACCGCCACGCCCGGCGGAAGGATGAGCAGCGTGGCCAGCGCGGCCACCCACACCGTGAACAGCACCAGGTCCGCTGCGCCCTCCATCAAGGTGTCCGCGCTCCAGGTGCCGCGCCGAAGCCGTGCGTCGCGAATACCTTGCGGGCCGCTTCGGACTGAAGGAAGCGCACGAACGCCCGACCGGCCTCCGTCGCCTTGCCCCCGGTGAGCACGGCCACGGGGTAGACGATTCGCGGCACGTCCTGCTCGGGCACCTGGAAGGCCACCCGCACGCGCTTCGAATGCGCGGCGTCCGTGGCGTACACCACGCCGGCGTCCACCCGCCCCGTCTCCACCGCCGCCAGCGCCGCGCGCACGTTCAGCGCCGGCACCACCTTCGGCGCCAGCTCCTTCCAGAGCCCCACCTTCACCAGCCAGGCCTTCGCATACACGCCCGCCGGCACCGCCTCCGGGTCGCCCAGCGACAGCCGCTTCAGCCCCTCGAGCCCGGCAGGTGAAGACAGCGGCGTCTTCGCATCCGCCGGCACCACCACCACCAGCCGGTTGGACAGCAGGTCCACGCGCGTCGACGGCGCGACGAGCCCCGCCTTCTGCACGGCGTCCAGCTGTGCCTCGTCGGCGGAGAGGAACACGTCCGCCGGCGCTCCCGCGATGGCCTGACGTGCCAGGTCGCTGGACGCGCCCAGGGACAGCTCCACCGTGTGGCCCGTGGCCTGGTGGAAGGCGGGCGCCAGCGCCTGGAGCGCATCGGTGGTGCTCACCGCGGCGAACACCAGCACCCGGTCGGCCCGGGCGAACGGGCTCGCCAACGCCGCGAGAACGGCACAGAGCAGCGGCAGATGACGCATGGCGTAGCTCCTCGCATATCCGGCAACCCGCGCCGCATTGTCATCCGGTCCGCGTCCGTCCGGACAACAGATTGACCCGCTCGGGCCGGGCCGCTATGGGATACTCCGTGTCACGGAAATTCCACAAAGAGGAAGAAGACGTTTCCGAGGACCTGGAGAAACTCCAGACCCTGCTCCTCGCGCTGGGCCGGCGCCGCTCGCTCCGTGACCCCATCGCCAGCATGTGCGAGCAGCTCCAGTTCACGCCGCCGCAGGTCCACGCCATCCTGTGGCTCGGCCGGGACGGCGCGCTCACCATGGGCGACCTTGCCCGCCGGCTGGGCGTCACCGAGAAGACGGTGACCGGCGTGGTGGACCGGCTGGAGCGGCAGGGCCACCTGACACGCGAGCGCAGCGCCACCGACCGCCGCGTCGTCCACTGTCGACTCACGGACGAGGGGCAGGCGACCTGGCAGCGGCTCGAGCGCCTCGTCTCCCAGGGCATGCGGCTGTTCCTCGGCATCCTCGACACGTCGGACCGCAAGGCCCTCTTCTCCATCCTGGAGAAGCTGCTGAATCGCATCGACGCCCTGCCCACCGCCGCGCCACGCGAGCGCTCGGCCTGAGCGCGCGGCGAACCCTCGGCCCACACCCCGCCTGACGGACGGGCTGACGTGCGCCGTGCCCGAACGGCCAGGCCCCCCTGCGACCCGCGGCGGTCGCAGCTTGCGAAGGGGGAGGACGGCGATGACGGGACGCGTGCGTGGGGTGACGGTCGGAGTGCTCCTGGGCCTGGTGGCCTGCAGGCGGGACACGGACGCGCAGCCGCCTGTCCCCGCCCCTGAGACGCAGCCATCCGCCAAGCCAGCTCCCGCACCGGCGCTGCCACCGGGACGAGCCGTGGCGCTCGCCTCCGTCGCCCCGCTGGTGGCCTCCGTGAGCCCCGCGGTCGTCAACGTCGAGGTGCGGCTGGGCGCGCCCACGCCGGGCGAATCGGGAGCCATGCCGTGGGGTGGCGAGGGCCCTTCACCTTTCGGGGCCCCACCCTTCGACGACATGCCCTTCGGCGGCTCCCCCTTCGACGACACGCCTTTTGGCGGCGCGCCCGAGGAGATGCCCTCGCCTTTCGAGGCCCCCCTGCCCTTCGCCCCGCCCGTGCGCGAGGGCATCGGCTCCGGCTTCATCATCGACGCCAAGGGGCTGGTGCTCACCAACCACCACCTGGTGGAGGGTGCAGAGGAGATACAGGTGCAGCTCGCGGACGGGCGCGACCTGGAAGCGCGGGTGCTGGGCACGGACGCGCTCACCGACGTGGCGGTGCTCCAGCTCGAGCTGCCGGATAACGCGAAGCCCCTGCCCGTGGTGCGGCTGGGGGACTCGGACGCGCTGCGCGTGGGGGACTGGGTGCTGGCCATCGGCAACCCCTACGGGCTGACGTCCAGCACCAGCCTGGGCATCCTCTCCGCGAAGGAGCGGGACATCGAGGCCGGCCCCTTCGACGACTTCCTCCAGACGGACGCCCCCATCAACCCGGGCAACTCCGGTGGACCGCTGTTCAACATGAAGGGCGAGGTGGTGGGCATCAACACCGCCATCGCCGATGGGAGCTCGGGCATCGGCTTCGCGGTGCCCAGCAACCTCATCCAATCGCTGCTGCCTCAGCTGAAGGAGCAGGGCACCGTCACCCGGGGCTGGCTGGGGCTGCTGGTGCAGGACATGACGCCGGACCTGGGCGAAGCCCTGGGCGTGCCCGTCCAGGAGGGCGCGGTCGTCACCGACGTCACCGCGGAGACGGCCGCGGCCCGGGCGGGCCTCCGGCCGGATGACGTCATCGTCGCCGCGGACGGGCAGCCCATCGACTCGGCGGGCGAGCTCACCCGGCTGGTGGCGATGAAGGCGCCGGGCTCGGAGCTCACGCTGGCGCTCTACCGGGACGCGAAGAAGCGCGACGTGAAGGCGACGCTGGGGAAGCGGCCCGACCTGGAGGGCGTCGCCTCGCGGAAGCCTCCCGAAGGCCCACAGCGCCCCGCGGAGCATCGCGTGGGGCTGAGCCTGATGGACATGGACCCGCGGCTGGCGGAGTCGCAGGAACTGCCGAAGTCCGGCGCGCTGGTGACGGAGGTGGCGCCCGCCTCCATGGCGGAGCACGCCGGGTTGCTCCCCGGCATGGTGGTGGTGGAGGCCGCGAACCAGCCGGTGAGGGGCGCACGGGACGTGGTGCAGGCGCTGCGGAAGGCGAAGCCCGGCGAGTCCGTGCTGCTGCGTGTGGCGCTTCCCGGTGGAGCACGCGAGCTGCGTGCGCTCACGGTGCCGGAGAAGTAGGCGCGCGCGCCAGCAGCACGCGCGGATGCAGCAGCAGGGCGACGGCCTCGCGCACCGTCCAGTAGATGCGGTCGAACAGGTCCAGGTGGCGCACGGTCTCCGGCGCCGGGCTCGTGGCCACCTCCCAGCCGTATCGTCGGAAGGAGTTGCGCGCGCGCAACAGGTGGTACGGGTCGGACACCACCACCACGCGCCGCGCCCCCAGCTCGCGCAGCAGCCTGGAGGTGAGCCGGGCGTTGTCGTCGGTGGAGTGACTGCCTTCTTCGAGCACGCACACCTCCGCGGGCACGCCCAGCCGCGTCGCCAGCGCGAGCATGGCCCGCGCTTCGGAAGGCGGGTTCGCGCCCACGCCGCCCGAGAAGACGAGCCGGGGCGCCAGGCCGCGGTGGTACAGCGCCACCGCGTGCTCGGTGCGTGCGCGCAGGGCGCCGGAAGGCACGCCGCCCGGGAGCACACTCGCGCCCAGCACCACCAGCACATCCGCGGGCGCCGCCTGCTCGCGCCGACCGAAACGGTCCACCACCCAGGCGAGCCCGAAGACGCCCCCCGTCAGCACGCCGGCCCCGACCATCAACAGGCGGGTGAAGCGTCCGGTTCGCTGTCCAGTCAGGGTGGGCGGCACGCCTTGGAACGGTAGCCCGAAGTCGTCCAGGCGCCACGGCGCAATGCGGGGCCCCGCGCCCTCCGGCGGCGCGCACTGACACATTGTTGTCAGGGGCGACCGGCGCAGCGCACTTCGAGCTCGCAGCGATGGCCGGCAAGGATTGCCGCCACGGCAGGCCTTGCATACCGGGGCAGCTCCCAGCACGGAACGCGCCCACGCGCTGACGCGGGCGTATCGCGCCCGCCCCAGGCGTCGTCACACTCGAGGCCATCAGCCCGCGCGTCCGAACATCACGGCCCCAGCGCGATGCCGCGTCATCCACCGGCGCAGGCACAGGACGTGAATAGCGCCTCGCTCACACTCGGACGGCCGCGCAGGCCCCAGTGCCGCAATACCCACCACCACACCCGCGCGTGCGGAGGCACCGCCTCGAGGCGCGGAGGGAGCATCGCATGAAGACCCGGACGCACCTGCAACCTCACTGGAGGCGGACGGCCGCGCTCGCCTCGGCGGCACTGAGCATGGGGTTGGGCGGCTGCGGGCCAGAGTGGACCGAGCCCGCGGAGGACGCGCTCACCTCCACCGCCGAGCAGGCCACGGCCAGCTTCGAGGCCTGGCGCGCGAAGCACGTCGTCGCCACGGAGGAAGGGCACTTCCTGGTCGAAGGCGACATGCGCATGCCCGACCTGGCGGCGGTGCGCCAGTACTGGGAGGGCTTCAACGGAAACCCCAACGCGCTCTCCGTCTTCCGGGTCGGCGGGGCGGATGCCGCCTGGAACCGGACGGACCGCTGGAACATCACCTACTGCATCCGCCCGAGCGACTTCGGCGCGGACTACAGCCGCGTGGTCGAGCTCATGCATCGCGCGGCCTCCGGCTGGGAGGCCGCCGCCAACGTGCGCTTCGTGCACGTGGTGTCGCAGGACTCGGCGGCCTGCAACCGCTTCAACACGAACGTCAAGTACAACGTCGAGCGCAACTTCAGCTTCGTGGGCCTCTCGGCGGGCATGGGCTTCCCCACCTACTCCCGCTCCACCCGCTACCTCGAGCTCGGCCCCACCTCCACGTGGACGGACACGGAGTTCCTGGCGGTGCTCACCCACGAGTTCGGCCACGCGCTGGGCTTCGTGCACGAGCACGACACCGCCCCGGGCTGCGGCAGGCCCACCACCGGCAGCTACCGGCCCCTGACGTGCTACGACGGCCGCAGCGCGATGCACTACCCCTCCGAGCCGGGCTGGCTGGACCCGTCGCGCACGCTGAACTTCATCTCGCAGCGGGACGTCGAGGGCGTGCAGGCGCTCTACGAGGCGCCCACCAACGTGCTCAGCACCTCCAGCGGCACGGTGTACGCCCGCAAGCGCTCCACCGGCGACCTCTACCGCCGCGATGCCCTGGGCTGGACGCTGGTCGGCAACGCGGGCCAGGCCTTCGTCGCGGTGGGCAACACGCTCTACGGACAGATTCCCGGCGGCGGCGCGCCGGTGCAGCTCCTGGGCACCGGCTGGGTCACCATCGGCGGTCCGGCCGGGCAGATTTTCGCGTGCGCCGGCCAGCTCTGCGCCACGGACCCGACGACGGGCAACGTCGCCCGGTACAACGCGACGACGGGCCTGTGGACCGTCATCGGCGGCCCTGGCTCCCGCTTCGCCGCCACCACCACCCAGGTGTTCGGCATCGGCCCCTGGCAGGACGACTACGTCGCACGGTGGAGCGGCACGGGCACCAGCTGGAGCACCGTCGGCGGCGGCGCCAGCGAGCTCATCGGCGGCGGCACCAGCATGTACCGGCTCACCAACGACAAGGATTCCATCCAGCGCTACGACGGCGGCACGACGTGGACCACCATCGGCGGCTCGGGCCGGAGCTTCGTCGCGGTGGGCAGCAACGTCTACGGGCTGCGGCCGGACGGCTCGTACATCATGAGGTACATGGGCACGCACTGGGCGTCCATCCACGGCCCGGCCACGCGCATCGTCAGCTCGAATGGCTTCCTCCTCGCGACGAACCCCGACGACACCATCGAGCGTTACGACCCCGTGACGGACACCTGGACGAACCTGGGCAAGCCCTGAGTCCCCGGGCCAGGCACACGCGTGACGATGCGCCACGGCCACCGGCGCGGCCATCCCACGCGCGGCCGTGCCGGCCTGCCTGCACCGGGAGCGTGGCTCCGCGCTCCCGGTGTCGCATGGCGCGGCGCGTGATTGCGGATGGTGGACACGTCGAGCCCGCACAGGCTGGACGCGGCCCCTGGCGGTGCGCTCCAATCCGCCGGGTGATGACACCGGAAGACGTGACGAAGGCCCTGTCGGACGTGGAGCTGGTTCCCTGCGCGGAGATGGCCCTCATGGACGCTCGGCGCCTGGTGGACGCCTGCCTGGACGCGGACGTCCCAGCGCTCGTCCACCGCGAGGCCTGCAGCAAGCCGGGCTGCAGCCCGAAGTTCCAGGTGCTGGTGCGACCCGAGGACGGGCCTCGCGTGGCGGCCCTGCTCCAGCAGCGCTGGATGGACAGCATCGCGCGCGAGGGCCTGGTCCCCGCGGGCAGCGCCCCGTCGCTGGCGACGCCCGCCGCGGAGGACGGTGAGCTTCCCTGTCCGGCCTGTGGCACCGCCGCCCCGCTCGTGGCGGGCGCCTGTAGCGACTGCGGCCTTCAACTCGATTGAGGGCCGGCTCCGTTCCGCCTCGCCGCACGAAACACCCGCAGCACAATGAGCCCCGCCCGGTGCATCAGGCCGGTCAACCCAGACGTGGCGCGTCGCGCGCTCTCCTTGGAGGAAGCAGATGGAAGTCAAAGGCGTCGCCTTCCTGGCCCGACAACAACTGATGGTGCAGACCCATGGGGAGGCGGCCTGGAAGGCGTTCCTCACCGAGTTCGCGACGAAGGAGCCCTTCTTCTCCAAACCGGTGATGCCGGTGTCGCGCATGCCCGCGGACGCGTTCCTCCGGCTCAACGACGCGCTGCTGGCGCGCTTCTACAACAACAACCAGAGCGCCTACTGGCAGTTCGGCGTGAAGTCCGCCGAGTACGCCCTGAGCCAGGGTCAGCTCAAGGCGATGTTCAGCCAGGGTGACTTCAAGCGCTTCCTCCTGTTCACCCCCGGCATCTGGAAGGGCTACTTCACGGAGGGCGACCTCAACGTGCTCCCCGGCCAGGGCCACACGGACCTGCACATCACCAACGTGCCCCGGCCGCACCCGTACTTCGAGCTGTCGGTGATGGGCTTCGCCTACGGCGGCCTGGTGTACCTGGGCGCGCAGAACCTCCAGCACCAGGTGCTCAAGGGCTTCACCCGGAACGACAACGAGGTGCTGTACCGCTTCAACGTGGGCTGACGCCCACCCCGGCCCGCGCTCCCTACAACGCGGCGCCGATGGCGTGGCCCCCGGCGGTGGGCTCCCTCCGGGCGGCCGCCGGCCCGCCACGCTCCGCGACCGCCGGCGGCGCCGCGTCCAGCTCCAGCCGCAGGTCCGCCACCACGGGGTAGTGGTCGGACGCGTCCACGCGCAGCACCCGGCTGGACATGGGCGTGAAGGCCTCACACGCCAGCACGTAGTCGATGCGCAGCGTGGGCAGGAAGAGGGGCAGTGGATACGTGCCCCCGGTGGTCCCGGTATCGGCGACGACGTCCTGGAGCTCGCGCCGCAGGAGCCGGGTGGAGTGCGAGTCGGGCCCGTCGTTGAGGTCGCCCATCAGCAGCTTGGGCCGCGAGTCCCGCGCCATCAGCCGGGCCACGTACGCGCTCTGCCGCACGCGCACGCTCCCGTTGAAGGGCCGGCGGATGAGGTGCGTGAGGTAGACGCTCACCTCGCGCCCGTCCACCTCCACCACCGCGTGCGCCAGCGTGCGAGGCTCCGCGCCGCGCGGCACCGGCAGCGGGTATTGCGCCAGCGCCTCCAGCGGAAAGCGGGACAGCAGCGCGATGCCGTAGGCGCCTCCGTACAGGTCCGTGGTGCGGAAGTGGGCGCGGTACTTCAGGCCTGTGAGCCGGGACAGCTCCGCCGTCTGGTCCAGGCCGCGCGCGCGGGTGGAGCCCACGTCCACCTCCTGCAACGCGACGATGTCCGGCACCGCGGCGCGGATGACGTGGGCCACGCGCTCCAGCCCGCGCGCGCCGGACTGGATGTTGAACGTCATCACCCGCAGCTCGCCGGGTGCGCGATGCACGGCGACGATGGGCGCGGTGGCGGCACGGTGGACCGGGCCGGTCGCGCAGGCGAGCGGTCCCATCAGGAACAGGACGGGGAAGAGATGGCGAAGACGCATGAGGGAAGGGGCGCGATGTTACGAGCCCGGGGGCGGCCCTGTCGCCCCGCCCCCGTCAAGCCCGCGCGGGGGGCAGGCAGGCGGCCGAGCGCCAAGGAAGCAAGGCAGCGAGGCCGTGTTCGCCTCGCACGAGAGGGCCCGCGCCGGGAAGCGCGGGGGTCTCCGGCCAGGACGGCCCTTCCCCTGGCCGCACGCCACGCCCAACGTGTTCGTTCATGAAAACCGCACTGGCATCCGAGACGTCTGGCCGGCGCCGCTGGCGCACCCTCGCGCTGGCGACCCTACCCGCGGCCCTGCTCCCCCTGGGCCTTCGTGGCTACCGCGCTCGCCGCCGGCCCCGTCGCCCGGCGCCGCTGCGCAGCGCCGTGGGCCTGGGTCTGGTGTCGCTGGCCATCCTGCGGCTCGCGGGCAACTCGCGGCTGAAGCAGCGGCTGCCCCCGGCATGGAGGCAGCGGCTGCCGTCCTTCAACGCTTTCCTGCCCGAGGAGCTCACCGCCTCGGTGGCCTCCGGGCACTGAGGACGCGGGCCCTCTCCCACGGGGCCCCTTCCGGAGGCGGCGGGCCCTCAGGGCTGGCGACGGCGGCGCAGGCGGGTGCCGAGCAGCACCAGGGCCGCGCCCAGCAGCGGGACACCGCCCGCGGCGGCGCAACCGCCGCCATCATCGTCCCCGCCCCCGCTGTTGCTCACATTGATGTTGAGCGTGGTGGCCGCCGAGGAATCTCCCTGCCCGTCGAGGCCGTTGTCGTTCACCGAGTTGCCCGCGCCATACAGGGTGATGGTGCCCGGGGTCGCCGGCGCCACCAGGGTGAAGTCGAAGCGGGCCTCGCCATTGGTGAAGCGCTTGGTGGTGGTGTGGGTCAACTCACCGCGTTCCTTTCGCGAACCCGAGGTCGCGTTGAGCGTGGCATTCGTGTCGCTCACCGCCACGTTGTAGCCCGCGCCCGACGCCGGACCGCCCCGGATGATGAGCGCGTAGTTGCCCGTGGCGCCCGGCGCGAGCGTGGTGGGCCCATCGATGGTCACCGTGGGCGTCCCACTGCCACCGGTATGGCACTCCGCACACGTGAGGCTCGCCCCATCCTTGCCACTCCTGCCAATCATGCCAGCGGAGCTGGCGAGCGCGGAACCAGACACGAGGCACGCCGACACGACACCGGCAACGCCGAGAGATGCAAGGTACGACCGCATGAAGCCTCCAAGAGGACGACGAGAAAGGAGGCCCACTACATAGCGCGCCGCACCAATCCTTCACAGCCGCCCTATCGGCCGCTACTGCGCAGCAATACCGCACACGCTTCGTCACGAAGCTGCGACAACGTGAAGCGGGTCCCCACCCCGGAGTGCTCCAACCCAGCCACCAGGGACAGCACCCCATGCGCCATGGACCAGGCCACGTTGGCCAGGCGACGCGGTTGGAGCCCGGGCGCCAGCCGCCCCGCGCGGGCATCCGCCTGGAGCCGCGCCTCGAGCGCGTCATTCAGCTGTCCACTCAGCGCCAGGACACGGGCCTGATGGGCCTCGGACTGACGCCCCATCAACTGCGGCCACAGGTAGACGACGCGGAAGCCATCCAGGTCCTCAGCGTACAGGTCCACCCGGGCCCGCACCAGCGCGGCCAGGGCCTCCACGCCGCTGCCTGCCGCCGCCACCGCCGCCTCCAGGACCTTCACCTCCCGCTCCAGGCCCTCCACGGCCAGCGCCCCGACGAGGTCTTCCTTGGAGCGGAAGTAGTAGAAGAGTGAAGGCTTGCTCAGGTCCGCCTCCTTCGCCACGGCCTCCAGGGTCAACGACAACACCCCGCCGCGCACCAGCACCGTCCGGGCGGCGGCGAGAATCGCCTGCCGGCGTCCTTCCTGACGCCGCGCCTTGCGCGCCTCGCGCTCGGTGGCCCCGGCGGCCGAGCCCTGCCCGGGGACTGGCACGGACGCGGCCGGCGGTGCCCGGCGACGGCCCGGCGCGGGCTTGCGGCCACCACCGCTAGAGCCGGGCGAAGGCATCGCGCACCGCCTCCCGGCCGCCCTGCTCCACCACGTCTCCGTGGCAGACGACCACGCGCTCCACGCCCCATGCCTGGACGCGCGCCAGCGACGCCTGCACGGCCTGCCGGTCCTTGATGAGGGAGCGGGTCAGCAGCGTGGGCGCCAGCCGCTGCCACGCCCCGTTCAGCTTCAGGTACATGCGGGTGAACCACGAGCCCGTCCGGTGGACATTGAACGCCAGGTCCGTGACGAGCAGCGTCTGGCTGGGACGGTGGAAGAAGAGCACCTCGTCCAGCTTCGGCATCCCCTGGACAAGCACCTGCTCCAGCACGGAGGCCCAGCCAGCATCCGCCGCGTCTCCCAGCTCCACGTCGATGCGCAAGTCCGACCGCTTGCGCCGCAGCCCCGCGGGCGCGGCCACCTTCGCGTCCGGGTAGGCCGCGGCCCAGTCCTGCAGGCTCAGGTGGTGCATCAGGTTGGGCGCCACCAGGAAGCGCACCGACCCGAGCGCGTCCACCGCCGCCCGCGCCTCGGGCGTGAAGCGGACGGGCGAGTGGAGCCACAGCCCCCCATCCGGCAGGCGGACGGCCGTCATCCGTCCCCCCAGGTCCATGACTCCGACTCGGAACTCCACCGTGAAGACGTACACGCCCTCGGCCACCTGGCGAAACATGACTGCCTCCTGGATGCGGATTCAACCGGCGCTCATTATTCTGACCGTTGGTCGAAAAATGCAATCCAATCCTGGATGGAGTCGGGGGCCCGGGCGGCGGCGGGGGTGACGGGGCCGTTGATTTCCGGGTGGGCCCGGCGTAGGCAACCGTCCTCTTTCCACGACTTTTGAAGGGTGCTCCGCACATGGCCGAGAAGCTCACGCCCCGTGAGAAGGGCTTTTCCGAGTGGTACGTCGACCTGGTCCAGAAGGCGAAGCTCGCCGACTACTCGGACGTGAAGGGCTGCATGGTCATCCGGCCCAATGGCTATGCGCTGTGGGAGAACATGCAGCGCGTCCTGGACAAGATGTTCAAGGACCTGGGCCACAAGAACGCGTACTTCCCGCTGCTCATCCCCGAGAGCTACCTGAAGAAGGAAGCCGAGCACGTCGAGGGCTTCAACCCGCAGCTGGCCGTCGTCACGCACGCGGGCGGCTCGAAGCTGGAGGAGCCCTACGTCATTCGGCCCACCAGCGAGACCATCATCAACCGCAGCTTCGCCAAGTGGATCCAGAGCTACCGGGACCTCCCGCTGCTGCTCAACCAGTGGGCGAACGTGATGCGCTGGGAGATGCGCACGCGCCTGTTCCTGCGCACCACCGAGTTCCTCTGGCAGGAGGGCCACACCTGCCACGAGACGGAGGAGGACGCGGAGAAGGAGACGCGGCAGATGCTGGAGGTGTACCGGACCTTCGCCGAGGACTACATGGCGATGCCGGTGCTGCCCGGCCAGAAGTCGGAGTCCGAGCGCTTCGCCGGCGCGCTGCGCACCTACAGCATCGAAGCGATGATGCAGGACAAGAAGGCGCTCCAGGCGGGCACCAGCCACAACCTGGGACAGAACTTCGCCAAGGCCTTCGACACCCAGTTCCAGGGCCGCGACGGCAAGCAGCACTACGTGTGGCAGACGTCCTGGGGCGTGTCCACGCGCCTCATCGGCGGCCTCATCATGACGCACTCGGATGACGCCGGCCTCATCGTCCCGCCGAAGCTGGCGGCCACGCACGTGGTGGTCATCCCCATCTTCGGCAAGGCCTCCGACGCGGAGAAGGCGCAGGTGCTGGAGAAGACGAACGCGCTGGCCGCGGACCTGCGCAAGGCGGGGCTGGGCGTGGTGGTGGACGACGACGACACCAAGAGCCCGGGCTTCAAGTACAACGAGCACGAGCTCATCGGCACCTGCCTGCGCATCGAGCTGGGCCCCAAGGACCTGGCGAAGAACTCGTGCGTCATGGTCCGCCGCGACGTGCGCCAGAAGGAGTTCGTGTCGCTGGACGAGGCCGTGACCAAGGCCCAGGCCATGCTGGACGCCATGCAGAAGGACCTCTTCAACAAGGCCAAGGCCTTCCGCGACTCGCACACCTTCGAGGTCAACTCCTACGAGGAGCTGAAGGAGAAGGCGGACCAGGGCTTCCTGCTGGCGCACTGGAACCTGGACCCCAAGGTCGAGGCGCGCATCAAGGAGGAGACGGGTCTGACGACGCGCTGCCGTCCCTTCGACCTCAAGCAGGAGCCGGGCAAGTGCGTCGTCACCGGCGAGCCGTCGCCGGGCCGCATCGTGTTCTCCAAGGCGTACTGATTCACCCTCGCCGGCGGCGGGGACGTCACCGTCACCTGCCGCCGGGAGCCCGGCCGCGCTTGCCGGCCTTCAGCTCGCCACGCGCACCGGGGTCGGACGGGGCATGAAGGTGGCCACCGGCCGCGCCTTCCCCGCCACCGGGAGGGGCGTGGCCGGCTCGAACTGGAACGCGTCCCCACAGCGCTCCTGCGTGGCACCGGACACCAGCATCGGGACGCCCACCTTCTTGGTGAGCCCCTCGATGCGGCTGGCCAGGTTCACCGCGTCACCAATCACGGTGTACTCGCGCCGCTGCTCGCTCCCCACGTCGCCCACCACCACCCGCCCGGTGTGGATGCCGATGCCGATGCTCAGCGGCTCCTCGCCCCGGCGAGCGCGCTCGGCGTTGAGCGCCTCCAACGCCTCCAGCATCGCCAGCCCACAGGCGACGGCGGCCCGAGGGTGGCCGGGCAGGTCCAGCGGGGCGCCGAAGTACGCCAGGATGCCGTCGCCGATGAACTTGTCGAGCGTCCCGCCGTGGCGGAACACCACCTCCACCATGCGCGACAGGTATTCATTGAGCAGCGCCACCACGTGGGGGCTGTCCATGCGCTCGGACATGGAGGTGAACCCGCGGATGTCGGAGAAGAGGAGCGTCACCTCGCGGTGCTCACCACTGCCGGCCTCGGTCCCCCGCTCGGCGATCTGTCGGGCCACCTCGGGCGAGAAGTAGCGGCCGAGTCGCTCGCGCTGCACCTCCTCCTGGGCCACCTCCTTCACCAGCCCCATCACCTGACGGCCGATGAAGGACGCGGCCAGCGCGGCCAGCGTCAGCACCAGCACCATGCCGGAGAGGAACGCGTCGGGCGGCAGCCGCGCCTCGAACAGGAGCCAGCCTTCCAGGCCCATGGCCATCAGCGCGGCCACCGCCACGTACCGGCGTGACAGCGTCAGCAGGGCCACGATGACCACCAGGGTGATGAACACGCCCAGCGTCAGCAGCGCGGCGGTGCCTGGGGACGCCGAGCCCTGGATGGACAGCCACTGGAGGAAGCAGACCGCGGGCATGTCGATGAGCGTCACGCCCAGCGCGGGCCGGCGCCCCAGCGACGGCAGACGCCGCGCGCCCAGCCAGAGCACGAAGGCCAACAGGAGATAGGCGGCCAGCGCCCACGAGGGCACGCGCCAGTCGTCCAGCCACGCCACCACCCACCAGCTCGCCGTCCCCACCACCCGCACGCGGTTGAGCCACTCCCCCACCTGCGCGCGCCAGCCGTTCAGCCGTCTCTGGAGCGTCTCGTCGACCTGAATGCGCTTCGGCATCGGACCCGGACGGTAGCCCAGGCACTCCGACGCCTCCAACCATGCCCCCAGCCATCCAGGAGCAGGCGCAAGACGCCTCCTCCATCACCTCGGCGCGCGCCACGGCGACAACCCCGCGCGGGCCCCCTCGCCCGACAGCAGGCAGGAGAACAAATTGCCGCCGCCTCGGCGTGCACACGGAGAGAACCCGACGCATGCCCCCTATGCTGCTGGTGAGACGCACGGGCCATCCCACCCGTCCCGCCAGGAGCCCCGAGCCATGCGCCTGTTCACCGCCGTCACGCTGGGCGCCACCATCGAGACCCGCGTCGCCGCGCAACTGCGGCACCTGCAGGCCCTGGCCCCACGGGCCCGCTGGGTGAAGGTGGAAGGCCTCCACCTCACGCTCGTGTTCCTGGGCGACGTGGACGCGGCGCGCCTGCCCACCCTCCACGAGGCGCTGGCACCGGTGGGCGCGCGACATGCGCCCTTCGTCCTGTCCATTGGGGGCGGCGGCGCTTTCGGCGCGGCGGCGCACCCACGGGTGCTCTGGGCCGACGTGGGGGGCGCGACGGACGCGCTGCGGGCGCTGCAGGCGGATACCGCCCGGGTGCTCCAGCCCCTCGGCTTCGAGCCCGAGCATCGGCCGTACACCGCGCACCTCACGCTGGCGCGCTCGCGAGCGCCGCGGGGTGACCCGGCCCTGAGCGCCTGCGTCCAGGCGCTGTCGGGAGCGGCGCTGGGCGAGGGGCGCGTGGACCGGCTGGTGCTCTTCGAGAGCCAGGGTGGGCACTACCTACCCCGGCTGGAGGTCCCCCTCGGCCACGCGTCCGCCTAGCACCGGGCGTCCTGGCATCCCGGCTGCACTCTCAGACCGCGGACGCAGGTAAACACCCGAAAGGACACGTCGATGCGGTGGTTGCTCATGCTGATGGTGTGGCTCGGTGCCCACAACGCGGTCGCAGCGCCACAGGAGGACCTGGAGGCCCGGTTGAAGACGGGAGACATCGTCCTCCACACGTCGCGCTCCTCGCAGTCCCAGGCCATCCAGAAGGCGACGCAGAGCCCTCTGTCACACGTGGGTATCGTGGAGGTCACTGAGAAAGGCGCCTGGGTGGTGGAGGCCGTCCAGCCGGTGCAGCGCATCCGGTTCTCGAAGTGGAAGGCCCGGGGCGTGAAGGGCGGCATCCTGGTCCTGCGGCCCCAGGCGCTGAGCGATGCGCAGCGGCAGCAGGCCGTTGCCGCGGCCAAGGCGCACCTGGGCAAGCCGTATGACTGGCGCTTCGGCTGGGGAGACGAGGCGATGTACTGCTCGGAGCTGGTGCGCAAGGCCTACGCCCAGGGCGCGGGCGTGGAATACGGGAAGATGGAGCGGCTGGATTCGCTCGAGGTGAAGGGGCTGGAGCAGCAGCTCCGCGAGCGCTACGGGAAGCGGGTGCCCATGAACCTGGAGCTGGTGACGCCCGCCAGCATCGCCGTGGATGAGCGACTGGACGTCGTCCACTCGGACTACCCGTCCGTGAGGTAGGCGCGGCACGCGCGAGGACGCGCCGGCATGGCGGGGACGCGGTAGACTGCCCGCCATGCGACGCATCCTGGTGCTCATCCCTCTCCTCGCGCTGGTCGGCTGTAAGAAAGATGAAAGCCCCGGTGCGGTGAAAGTCACGGTGAATTACTCGGGCTTCCTCCCGGGCTGTGTGCTCGTGAAGGCCCGAGACGAGGGCAGTGGCAAGGAGCTCGCCACGCCCGTCCCTGGCAAGGGGGACCGCACCGGCGGCTCCCTCGTCGCCGCGGTGATTGCCCCCAGCGGCTGGGGGAGCTCGGTCCGGGTGGAAGCCCAGGCACACGAGCAGGGCTGCGACGCAGGCTCGCCCGTGGTGAGCAGCACGTCCCTGGTGACGCTCACGCCGGGCGAGTCCGTTCCGGTGACGCTGTCGCTCCAGGCCCGGGACTTGGACGGCGACGGCTTCGTCGACGTGCTCAGCGGCGGCACGGACTGCAACGACGCCAGCGCCGCGGTGCACCCGGGCGCGGAGGAGCGCTGCAACGACGTCGACGACAACTGCAACGGCCAGTCCGACGAAGTGGAGCTTCGCCTCGGGCAGAGCTGCACCGAGGGCGAGAACTGCCCGGGAACCCGCGCGTGCGGCGTGGATGGCAGCGTCGTCTGCAACGCGCCGGATGCCGTGTACGCCTATCCCGACCAGGACCAGGACGGCCGGGGCGACATGAACGCCACGCCCCGCGCCTTCTGCACGGGCATCGAGCCGGGCTACGTCCCGGGGCCCGCGGATGACTGCGACGACACCAACGCCAGCATCCGGCCCGGGGCACAGGAGCTCTGCAACGGCGTGGATGACAACTGCGACGGGAACATCGACGAGACCTTCCCCCAGCTGGGTGACGCTTGCGAAGCGGCCGGCCAGTGCCCCGGCGTCCAGGTCTGCGACCCGTCGGGCATCGCCACGATGTGCGAAGCCACGGTGTCCCCCAGTGACTGGTACGTGGACGCGGACGGCGACGGCGTGGGCAGCGGCTCGGCCACCCAGTCCTGTGTCTCGCCTGGGGCGACGTACGTGAACCTGGGCAACGACTGCAACGACGGCAACCCGTTCACCCACCCGGGCGCGGAGGAAATCTGCGACGGCCTGGACAACGACTGTGATGGGAACCCCGAAGGCCCCGAGGTGTGCCCGAGCGGTGGCCCCACCTTCGTGGCGCGAACCGTGGGCGCGACGGATCAGCAGTGGCGCTCCATCTTCACCCAGACGCCCGGCGATGTGACGGCCGTGGGCAGTAGCGGGAACAAGGCGGTGCTCGTGCCGGGCTCGAGCACGTTCGACACCAGCGCCAGCGGCTGCAGCAGCGGCAGCGGAGGGAATTGGAATGCGGTCTGGGCGGACATGGAGAACGGCGGCCGCGGCTACTTCGGGTCTTCGGGAGGCAGGCTCTCCATCCTCGACAGGAGCGAGAATGCCTGCACGGAAATGGTCACCATGAGCCGGGCCACCCAGGGCCTCGTGGGCTTCCGCCACGAAGGTACCCTGGAGATTCATGGCGTCACCTCGAACAATCCTCCCACGATCAATCAAGGGGCGACGTTCATCTGGAACGGAGGAAGTGGCACGGGCGCGCTGACCTTCGGCACCACGGACGTCGGACCGCTGTACGACATCCACGGGCGCTCCCGGGCCACCCTGTTCGCCGTCGGTGGCTATGAAACCGGCAGTACCCGGCCGCGCATCTACCGCTTCAACATCGGCAGCGGCCAATGGCAGTCCCTGGGCGTGCAGGACTCCATTTCAGGACTGGGCCGCCTTCGTGGCGTCTGGGTGGTGAACGACACGCTGGCTTTCGCAGTGGGCGAGTTCGCGAGCGGCGCGAACTCCGTCGTCCGGTGGAACGGCGTCACCTGGAGCAGAATGGCCTTCCCGACGACGCACAACGAAACGCTGACTTCCGTCGTCGCGTTCGGTGCCAGCTCCGTCTACGTCACCGCGGAGGGCGGTCGCGTCTACCGGTACGACGGGCAGCAGTGGCAGATCATCTTCGAAGACAACGACCGCCACTTCCACGACATCGCCGGCACCAGCCCCGCGGACCTCTGGATTGCGGCGGATGGAGGCCAGATTTTCCACTGGCCCCAGTGAGCTGACGTGCCTCGCCCGCCGCGTCCCGACGACGCGGCGGGTGCCGAGGCCACGCGGCCCACCGGCCCATGCGAGCTGGACACGACGCCTCGAACGGGCGCAGGCGGTGCGCGCTGCCTCCACGAACACCTGTGCCGTGAAGGGGCGCGACAGCGCCTGTTCCGTCAACGCGCCTGAGACACCAGCAGGGGCGTCGCCACACGCCCCAACGATGCACGGCCATTCGATGCAGGGCTTACGGGCACGTGCGTGAAGCGATGTGCGGCCCGCCCCAGAGCGCCTCGGGCGCTCGCCGGCGGCACGCCTGGGCGCCCAGGCAGCACGGGCCCGCCAGGGACCACGGCATCACGAGCGGTACGACCCGCCGGACGCGCACGCAGTCCCTCGGCGAGGGCACGCTCCCCGCGAAGGAAGCGTGCCCCGATACGACAGGACGACAGGACTACTTGGCGCGACGGCGGCGGGCGCCCGCATCCGGCGCGGTGCCCGCGTCCTCGCCACCCTCGGGGGCCGCCTCGGTCCCCGTGACGCCGGCATCCGTCCCGGCGTCGGCGTCCGTGCCACCGTCAGCGTCGGCGCTCGCGCGCTCAATCTGCGGCGGCGGGTTGATGAGCGTCAGCGAGTTCAGGAACTCATCCGCGCCCGGCGCGCCGATGGCCGCGTTGTACACGGCGATGAGGTTGTAGATGCGCGGCCCCACCAGGTAGCTGCGGCCCTTCACCTCGCCGCTGGGCGACGCCAGGACGTAGGCCTTGCCCGGGTAGCCATCCAGGGTGATGTCCTCGGAACTCTTCAGCTCGCCGCTCACCTGCCCGGCGATACCCTGGATGCCGCCGGTGATGAGCGCCTCGGCGGGAACGGTGGCGACGAACGCCTCCGGATAGTCCACGGTGTTGATGAGGTAGGTCACGTTGTCCTGCGTCGTCGCGTACGTGACGAGCGAGGCCTTGTCCGTCCGCTTCGGCAGGGGCGCCTCGGCGCGCTGCGGCTGGGGCGCGGGGCCCGGCATCTTCACGGTGAAGCCCTCGGGGGCCTCCAGGACGTTGAACTGCACGGCGGGGACCTCAGGGGCCACGTCACCGCCCTCGTTGGGAACCTCCTCGATGGTGGAGGACGCTTCCCGGGTCTCGGGCTTCTGCTGACCGGCGCACGCGGCGGCAATCAGCGCGAGGGTGGCGAGGCTTGCGACAAGGCGGGACAACGGGGACATGGGCACACTTCCTGAGTGTGGTTGAACGCAGCGCGTCGTATGACGCTAGACGAACTTCCTGGGTGCTGACTACCCGACTTTGAGCCGGGAGACAGTTTCATCGCGCGCCGGACTCTACCGGAGCGTCAGCGAGAGGACGTAGCGGAGCGCCACGGATTCCGTCCCATGGCGGCCCTGACTACTCGCCGAGATATGCACGTCGGACCTCCGCGCTCTCGAGGAGCGCCTTTCCCGGCCCCGCCATGACCACCTCGCCGGTCTCCAGCACGTAACCGTAATGGGCCGCGTTGAGCGCCAGGTGCGCGTTCTGCTCCACCAGCAGCACGCTCACCCCGGTGGCGTTCACCTCGCGCAGGGTGCGGAAGATGGCCTCCGTCACCTGCGGGGCCAGGCCCAGGGATGGCTCGTCCAGCAGCAGCAGCTGCGGCTTGCTGAGGAGGGCGCGGGCGATGGCCAGCATCTGCTGCTCGCCGCCCGACAGCGTCCCGGCCATCTGCTTGCGGCGCTCCTTGAGCACCGGGAACAACGTGAAGCTCTTCTCCAGGTCCTGCTGGATGCCCGCGGCGTCCTTGCGGAGGTACGCGCCCAGCTCCAGGTTCTCCTGGACGGACATGTTGGGGAACACGCCCCGCCCTTCCGGCGCGTGCGCCATGCCCCGCGGCACCAGCTGGTGCGCCTTCATGGCCGTGGTGTCGTGCCCGTTGAACTGGATGCGCCCGGCGCTGGGCTTGAGCATGCCGCTCACCGCGCGCAGGGTGCTCGTCTTGCCCGCGCCGTTGGCGCCGATGAGGGCCACCACCTCGCCCTTGCCCACCGTCAGCGACACGCCCTTGAGCGCCTGGATGGCGCCGTAGTGCACCTTGATGCCGTCCACCGACAGCAGCGGCGCAAAGGCCTGGCGCTCGCCCAGCGTCTTCACCTGCGCCTCGCTCACGCCGCCCCTCCGTGGCTCTCCAGGTAGCTGTCGCCCAGGTACGCCTCGATGACCTTCCGGTCGCTGCGCACCTGCGCCGGCGCGCCCCGGGCAATCGTCTCGCCGTGGTCCAGCACGGTGATGAACTCGCAGATGCCCATGACCAGCTTCATGTCGTGCTCGATGACGAGCACGCCCAGCTTGAAGTCGTCCCGCAGCTTGCGGATGAGCACCATCAGGTCCGCCTTCTCGCGGGTGTTCATGCCCGCGGCGGGCTCGTCCAGCAGCAGCACCTTGGGCTGCGTGCCCAGCGCGCGCGCGATTTCCAGCCGGCGCTGCTCGCCATAGGGCAGGTTGCGCGCCTCCTCGTCGCGGCGGTGGGCCAGGCCCATGACCTCCAGCAGGTGCTCCGCCTGCCGGGTCAGCTCCCGCTCCTCCTGCTGGAAGCGCGGGGTGAGCAGCAGCGCCCGCCACCAGTCGCGGTAGTTGATGAAGGCGCCCCGCATCTTCGCCCCCAGCCCCACGCCCTCCGGGTGCAGCGCGCCCTGCGCCCGGCACGCCACCTTCACGTTGTCCAGCGCGGAGAGCGCGCGGAACAGGCGGATGTTCTGGAAGGTGCGCGCCAGCCCCAGGTGGTTGATTTGATGCGGCAGCCACCTGTTCACCCGCTGCCCGGCCACGCGCACCTCGCCCTGCGTGGGCTGGTACACCCCCGTCAGCACGTTGAACGCCGTGGACTTGCCCGCGCCGTTGGGGCCGATGAGGCCCTGCAAGTCCCCTTGCCGCACGGTGAGGTTGAAGCCCGTCAGCGCCTTGAGGCCGCCGAACTGGATGCTCACCCCATCCGCCTGGAGCAACGGCGCTCCGGCCTCCGCCTTCGTCTCCTGCACGGCTGCGCTCACGCCAGCCCCCTGCGCTTGCGGGGAATCCACCGCGGCAGCACGTCCCAGATTTCCTTCGTCCCGAACAGGCCCTGGGGCCGCGCCAGCATCAGCACCACCAGCAGCAGGCCGTACACGGGCATGCGAATCTGGTCCACCTTCTGCGCCAGGCTCCCTTCCGCGCCCAGCACGGTGAACAGCGAGCGCAGGCCCTCGGGCAGCAGCGTCAGGAAGGTGGCCGCGACGATGGCGCCCGTCGTGGAGCCCAGGCCGCCCAGCACCACCATGACGACGATTTCCATCGACTTCACGAAGGTGAAGGAGCCGGGGTTGATGATGGGCACGAAGTGCGCGAACAGCGCGCCGGCGACGCCCGCGAAGAACGAGGAGATGACGAAGGCGCGGACCTTGTACCCCGTGGTGTCCACGCCCATGGCCTCGGCGGCCACCTCGTCCTCGCGGATGGCCCACAGGCTGCGGCCGTGGCTGGAGCCGGTGATGCGCCGCGCCACCAGCACGGTGAGGAACACCCAGAAGTACACCATGGCCGGCGAGGAGGACTGCGGAATGCCGGACAGGCCCAGCGCCCGGCCGAAGGCATCCGTGTTCTGCACCACCACGCGGATGATTTCACCGAAGCCCAGCGTGACGATGGCCAGGTAGTCGCCGCGCAGCCGCAGCGACGGCAGGCCCACCAGGAAGCCGCACAGCGCCGCGGCCAGGCCGCCCACCAGCAGCGACACGACGAAGAGCACCTGGTCGCTGGCGGCCACCGGCAGGAACGAAATGGCGATGTCCTTCAGGTTCAGCGACAGCACGCCGGAGATGTAGGCCCCCACCGCCATGAAGCCCGCGTGGCCGATGGAGAACTGCCCCGTCATGCCGTTCACGATGTTGAGGCTGACCGCGAGGATGATGTTCACCCCCACCACCGACAGCAGGTAGGTGGCGAACGGGGCGTCGCTCATCAGCCACTGGAACAGCGCCAGCACCGGCAGCGCGACCAGCACCGGCAGGATGCCGCGCAGCGAAGCGGGGACGGCGGAGCGGGCCTCGGGAACGGGAAGCGCCGGAGTCTCCATCAAACCTTCTCCGCGGCGACGCGGCCGAACAGGCCACCCGGCTTCACCAGCAGGACGAGGATGAGGAAGCCGAAGGCCACCGCGTCACGCCAGGTGCTGGCCGCGTAGCCCACGACGAACTCCTCCACCAGGCCCAGCACCAGTCCGCCCACCACCGCGCCGGGCACGTGGCCGATGCCGCCAATCACCGCGGCCACGAAGGCCTTGAGGCCCACGTACAGGCCCATCAGCGGGCTCACCGACGTGTCCTTGATGGCGTAGAGCAGGCCCGCGCCCGCCGCCAGCGCGCTGCTCAGCATGAACGTCAGCGCGATGACGCGGTCGGTGGGGATGCCCATGAGCGCCGCCACGCGGTGGTCCCAGGACACCGCGCGCATCGCCCGGCCGAAGCGGGTGCGGAACACCAGGTACTGCAGGCCCACCATCAGCGCCACGGCGATGCCGAAGCTGATGACCTGCCAGTTCCACACCACCACGTCGCGGTCGCCGATGACGAGCCACTCCACCGGCTCAATCACCTCCGGGAAGGCCCGCGGCGCCGCGCCCGGCAGGAAGCCGATGTCCAGCTGGAAGCCGTAGGACAGCGCGAAGGAGATGCCGATGGCGGTGATGAGCGCGGTGAGGCGCGGCTTCTCACGCAGGGGCCGGTACGCGAAGCGCTCGATGATGAACCCGAGCAGCGCGCAGCCCAGCATGGCCACCGCGAACACCACGGCCACGCCCAGCAGCGAGCTGCGCATGTCCCGCCCGAACGCGAACGCGGTGGCGTAGCCCATGTAGACGCCGACCATCATGACGTCGCCATGGGCGAAGTTGATGAGCTTCAGGACGCCGTACACCATCGTGTAGCCGAGCGCGACGAGCGCGTAGATGGTGCCGGCGGCCAGTCCGTTGATGAGATGCTGGAGGAGCTGCGCCATTAGGGGTTGATGGTCGTGACGTACTGCGTCTTGCCGTCCTCGACCTTCAGGACGACGGCCGACTTCACGGCGTTGCGGTTGGCATCCAGGGTGACGGTGCCCGCCACGCCCGGGAAGTCCTTCGTCTGGGCGATGGCATCACGCACGGCCGGGCCGCTCAGGTCCTTGGCGCGCTCCAGGGCGGCAATCGCCACCCGGGCCGCGTCGTAGCCCAGCGCCGCCAGGGCGTCGGGCACCGCGCCGTAGGCGGCCTTGTAGTCCGCGATGAACTTCTGCACGCGCGGGTCCGGGTTGTCCGGCGAGTAGTGGTTGGAGAAGTAGCCGCCCTCGATGGCGCTGCCGCCCAGCTCGAAGAGCTTCTCGGAGTCCCAGCCGTCGCCGCCCATCAGCGGCACCTTCAGGCCCACCTCGCGCGCCTGGCGGGCGATGATGCCCACCTCGCTGTAGTAGCCCGGTACGTAGATACCCTCGGGCTGCGACTTGCGGATGGCGGTGAGCTGGGCGCGGTAGTCGGTGTCGCCCTGGCTGTAGCTCTCCACGGCCGTCACCTTGCCGCCCAGCTCCGTGAACTTCCGGTTGAAGACGTCCGCCAGCCCGATGGAGTAGGCGCTCTTGTTGTCCTGGAGCACCGCCACCTTGTCCAGCTTCAGGTTCTCCCGCGCGAACTTCGCCATCACGAAGCCCTGGAACGGGTCGATGAAGCAGACGCGGAAGATGTAGTCGCCCTTCTCGGTGACGGTGGGGTTGGTGGAGGACGGCGTGATCATGGGCACGCCCGCCGCCTGGGCCTTCTCCGCCATGGCCAGCGAGTTGGACGACGCCACGTCGCCGAGAACGATCACCACCTTGTCCTGCGTAATCAGGCGCGTGGCGGCCTGGGCCGCCTCCTCGGGCTTGCTCTGGTTGTCGTAGACGCGAACGGCCAGCTTCTTGCCCTTCACCCCGCCCGCGGCGTTGGCCTCCTTGACGGCCAGCTCGATGCCGTTGCGCGTGGAGATGCCGAACGTGGCCTGGCCACCGGTGAGCGAGCCCACCACGCCCAGCAGGATGGTGTTCGCATCCACCGGTGCTCCACCCGCCGCCTCCTGCCCCTGCGCGGCCTGCGGACCTCCTTCACCGGAGGGAGCGGGCTGCGTCTTCTTCTCGCAGGCGGCCGCCAGAACGGCGAGCGCTGCGAGCAGCATCGGGGCAAGTCGTCGCATGCGGGGCGTCCCTTCTCGGAAACTGACAAGGCAAAGCCCCGGTTTTCTAGGGGACACCTCTCCATGGGTCAAGCGCGCAGCCGCCCCGTGCCCCCGTTACGCACCCTCTGTGCGGCGCGTCAGTCAGGAGTGCAACCCGTCCACCGGGCCGTCGTGGAGCACCTCGCCCCGCTCCTCCACCTCGGCCGTCTCTTTCCGGACGGTGGCATGGACCTTCTGGAGCGCCTCGGCGGTGTACCGGGAAACCGCGACCTCCTGCCACACGTGGACCGTCTTGGTGAGCTCCACCCGCTCTTCATGAAGGGGGATGACGAAGGTACCCGCCTCGAAGGGCACCAGGCCCTCCAGCACCGGCCGGGCGGGAGCCGAGGTCGCACGCGGGCCCTCCGCGGCCACCACCTGCTCGGACACCCGCTCCACCACCAGCTCCTCGCGCCGCACGGGCACCGTGAAGTGCCGGACCTCCGTGCGCACCACCTTGTGGATGCGCACCTGCCCCGTCTCGTGCACCACGACGCGGGGATGGGCCTCCTCGCGGGCCAGCGGAATCACCAGCTCGGACGGCGTCGCGAAGTCGGCGGCGAGCACGGACTCGGTGCCGCCCCCCTCCGCGTGCCCGGCGCCCTCCTCGGCGGGTGACACCTCGTCCCGGGTGAGCCCCAGGTGCACGTCGCCCTCACGCACGTCCACCACGTCGCCGTAGCGCGCCGTGAAGGCCTTGAGCCGCAGCAGGCCCCCTTCGATGGCGAAGGTCTCCTCGCCGCACCCCACCACGGTGCCCAGCCGCGTCCCATCCGCCGTGAAGACCCGCATCCCTTCCCGTACGTCTCCGCGCATCGGCGGACTCCTTTCGTGGATTCACGGCTCACGCCGGGGTGGGCATCCCGCTCTCGTACCAGGGTTGCTCCCGGCCGTTCGGCCCCCGACGGAGCACCGGCTCCGCGTGCGGGCGGGGGCTGCCCGCTTCCAGCGGCATGCGCGCCACGGGCGCTGAAGCGGGCACCAGGGCCAGGGCGGGCGGCTGGGAGCGCCGGCGTGCGAGACGGCGCGCCACCAGGGCGCCCAGCATGCCGGACGCGCAGGCCACGCCCACCACCGGGCCTCGCAGGTCCGGACGAAGCAGCCGGTGAAGGCCCCGCACCACCAGGTGCGCCCCGAGGCCCGCCGTCGCGCCTCCGGCCCACGCGTGACGCCCGCGCCACGGCTCCCAGGTTTCCTGCCTGCTCCTCATGACGCTCTCCCGTCGGACGCTCGCGGCCCGTGGTCAGGGCACACCGCGCCGTGAAGATGGGGTGGGCCGCCGCGCCGTGAGAAGCCCCGGGAGACAGGGCAGCCAACAGGACAGGCGGGTGTTCGGGCGGGCAGGCACATGACCAGCCCAACTGGCACTGCGCCCTCGGTCCCTGTCGTCGGGCGCACGCGCTCACACCTTCCATGATGACCGGGGTGGAAGCCCCAGGGCCTCGCGCCCGCACGCGAGGCAACCACCAGCACCGGGGTCCAGGGTTTGCCAGCCGGCCCACCCGCCCCGGTCACGAGGAGCCAGCCATGTACCAACGCAGCGACATCAAGGAAGGGATGGTCGTCCGCAGCATCGACGGCGAGAAGCTCGGCAAGGTGTTCGCCGTCGGCGACAGCGAATTCCACATCGAGAAGGGCCTCTTCTTCCCGAAGGACTACCTGGTCCGGTACTCGGAGGTCAGCCGCATCGACGGCTCGGAAATCATCCTCAGTCACGGCAAGGAGACGCTGAGTCGGCTGACGGACGAGGGCCGCACGGAGGCCATCGCCGGAACGGGCGGAGGCGCGGGTGTCGGCCCGGGCGCGGTGGGCATGGGCGCCGAGCGGGCCGCGGCGCGCCCCCAGGCGAGCGTGGACACCAGCGCGGACACGACGGGAAGAGGCGCCTACGACACGGGCCTGGGCACGGAGCCCCGCGCCCGCGCCGACATGGGCACCGGCCCGGCGGGCGTGCGCGCGACGGACACCGCCACCACCGGCATGGATACGGGCACGGCGGGGATGCGCGCCGCGGACACCGCCGCGGGCGCGCGTGGCGTCTCCGGCCGCGAGGAGGACATCACCATCCCCGTGTACAAGGAGGAAGTGGACGTGCTCAAGCGGGACGTCCAGGCGGGTGAGGTCCGCGTCCACAAGGGCGTGAAGGAGGAGGACAAGGAGATGGACGTGCCGGTGCGCCGCGAGCGCGTCCGCGTGGAGCGCCGGGACGTGAGCCCGGGCCGCCCGGCGATGAACGCCTCCTTCCAGGAGGAGACGGTGGTCGTCCCGCTGCGGGCGGAGGAGGTCGAGGTCCAGAAGCACGCCGTCGTCAGCGAGGAGGTCGTCATCCACAAGGATGAGGTCGACGAGCAGCGCCACATCTCGGAGCACCTGCGCCGGGAGGAAGTGAACGTCCGCACCGAGGGCAGCGAGGAGCGGCCGCGCACGCTGAACGCCCCCTCCGACGACCCGTCGAAGCGCGGGTACTGAGGAAGGCTTCCCGGCCCCGCGCCCCCAGGCGGGGGCCGGGCCTTCGGGCACCGCGTCAGCTGGAGGACTTCGCGAGCGCCGGGCGCAGGATGCGCGTCTCCTCCGCGCCCGCGCCTCCCGGCGGGCGCGCCCACGGCTGCGCGCGGTCCAGCTGCTGGAACTCCCGGTGCCGGTTGTCGAAGTGCTTCGCCATGAGCCGCGCCAGCTCCGGCTCGCTCGCCGGGCGGCAGGCGTCCGCCAGCCGGTCCGCCATCTCCCGGGCGCTGCGGAAGCGCGCCTCGGGCCGCTTGGCCAGCGACGTCTCCAGCACACCCCACAGCGCGCGGGAGACGTGCGAGGGCCGGGACGGCAGCGCGTCGTTGCAGATGGCGTGCATGGTGGCCAGCTCTTCCGGCTTCTCGAACGCCCGGGTGCCGGTGAGCGCCTGATAGAGGATGAGCCCCATCGCGAACAGGTCGCTGCGCGCATCCAGCTTCTGGCCCCGCGCCTGCTCGGGGGACATGTACAGCGGCTTGCCCTTCACGATGCCCGGCAGCGTCACCGTGCGCTGGGCGCGCGCCTTGGCCACGCCGAAGTCCAGCACCTTCACCCGCCCGTCGAACCCCACCATGAGGTTGTGCGGCGACAGGTCGCGGTGCACCAGCTCCAGCGGCGCGCCGTCCTCGCCCTGCAGCGCGTGCGCCGCCTGCAAGCCCGCCAGCGCCTGGAACACCACCCCCACCGCGTGCGCCGTCTCCAGCGGGCCCCGGAGCGCGCGGATGAGCCGCGAGAGGTCCACGCCGCGCACCAGCTCCATGGCGATGTAGTACGCGCCCTCCGCCTCGCCGAAGTCGTAGACGTGTACCAGGTTGGGGTGCGAGAGCCGCAGGCCAATGCGGGCCTCGTCCAGGAACTGCTGGATGATCGAGCCGTCCGAGGACAGGTGCGGGAGGATGCGCTTGAGGGCCACCAGCCGCCCCAGTCCCTCCGGCCCCCGGGTCCGGGCCACCAGCACCTGCGCCATGCCTCCGGTCCCCAGCGGCGTCACCACCTCGTAGCGGCCGATGTGGCCCCGCGATGACGGCGACGCGTCCGAGACGAGCGCGTCCAGCCGCTCCAGCGCGCTCTTGCCGCCCGTCAGCGCCAGGAAGCCCAGCACGGCCGTGTCGAGCTGCTCGCCGATGGCCTCCACCAGCTTCATCACCAGCCGGCCGCCATCCTCGAAGGCGCCCTCCACCACGAGCCCCAGCCCGCCCAGCTCCAGGCTGCCCAGGGCCAGCTTCGTACAGAAGAGCGTCTTCCCGTCCTGGAGCTTGCGGACGCCCTGCCAGTACGCCGCCTCGGACACCTCGGTGCCCAGCTCGCCCAGGACGCGCGTGAGCACCGGGCCCTGCGTTCCCCGCAGGGACACGAAGCCGGCACGCGCGTGCACCAGCCGGGCGCACTGCGTGAGGAACACGTCGAGCCCGGAGTCCAGGTCCAGGCCACGCTCCAGGCAGTCCTCCAGGATGGCGTCCGCCATCCGGTGCACGGACACCAGACCGCGCAGAAAGACGACCTCATCCTCCAGGGAAGGAAAGTCCACGGGGACATTCAACACCCGGGACGTCCGTTCCGGGAAGTCAGGTCTGTCCAGGTGCTTACACCCGCTCCCGGTCCTTCCGGGCCGCGACCACCGGGAGCTGCTCGGGAGCGCCGGGGCGCAGCGCCAGGGGCGTGTGGTCATCCATGAGCCCGTGTGCCTCCAGCACCCGCTCCAGGTAGGCCACGCGCTCGCGGAGCAGCTTGACGTCGGCGCCCCCGTACTGGACCTCCTTCAGCCGGATGAACGCCTCCACCAGCGGCTTGAGGGAGAAGCGGAGGGTGAGCCCGAACAGGGGGACCCCCACCACCATCGCGGTGGTGAGGAGGATGACGACGCCTTCCATGACATCCATCGGTGCGCTCCAGGGGACTGCGCGGCAGGGCGATTACGCGGGAGCGCGCTGATGATTGCGCGCGCTCAGCTCGCCTGGCCCGTGTAGATGGCGTCGGCGATGCGGTAGGCGCTGCCCTCCAGGCGCTGGAAGGCCTCCTTGAGCACCGCCGCCTCGGAGGTGTTGAGCACGTCCTTGAGGCGCTCCAGGTCCGCCTTGATTTCCTCGCGGTCCTTCTCCGACAGGAGGCTGGCGTACTCCTCCAGGCTCTTCTCCGTCGTGTAGATGAGGCCGTCGGCGTTGTTGCGCAGCTCCGCCAGCTCCTTCTTCTTCTTGTCGTCGGTGGCGTGCGACTGCGCGTCGGCGATCATCGCCTGGATCTCCGCCTCGGACAGGCCGGAGTTGCTCACCACGCGCACCTGCTGGACCTTGCCGGTGCCCAGGTCCTTGGCGCTGACGTGGACGATGCCGTTGGCGTCGATGTCGAAGGACACCTCGATTTGCGGCACGCCGCGCGGCGCCGGGGGGATGCCCACCAGCTCGAAGCGCGCCAGCGTCTTGTTGTCCGCCGCCATCTCGCGCTCGCCCTGGAGCACGTGCACGCTCACCAGGGGCTGGTTGTCCACCGCGGTGGAGAACACCTGGCTCTTCTTGCAGGGGATGGTGGTGTTCTTGTCGATGATCTTCGTGAACACGCCGCCAGCCGTCTCGACACCGAGCGACAGCGGCGTCACGTCCAGCAGGAGGACGTCCTTCACCTCGCCCTTGAGCACGCCGCCCTGGATGGCCGCGCCCACGGCGACGACCTCGTCCGGGTTGATGCCCTTGTGCGGCTCCTTGCCGAAGAACTCCTTCACCTTCTGCTGCACGCGCGGCATGCGCGTCATGCCGCCCACCAGCAGCACCTGGTTGATTTGCTGCGCGGCGATGCCCGCGTCCTTCAGGGCAATCTTGCACGGCTCGATGGTGCGGTCGATGAGGTCCGTCACCAGCGCCTCGAAGGTGGCGCGGTCCACCGTCTCCGTCAGGTGCTTGGGACCGGTGGCATCGGCGGTGATGAACGGCAGGTTCACCTCCGTCTCGGGCGCGCTGGACAACTCGTGCTTGGCGCGCTCGGCGGCTTCCTTCAGGCGCTGGAGCGCCATGCGGTCCTTGCGCAGGTCCAGGCCGTTGTTCGCTTCCGCGAAGCGCTTGGCCAGGTAGTCGATGAGGCGCTGGTCGAAGTCCTCACCGCCCAGGAACGTGTCGCCGTTGGTGCTCTTCACCTCGAACACGCCGGCGTTGAGCTCCAGGATGGAGATATCGAAGGTGCCGCCGCCGAGGTCGTAGACGGCGATGCGCTCGGTGCCACCCTCCTGCACCTTGTCCAGGCCGTAGGCCAGCGCGGCCGCGGTGGGCTCGTTGATGATGCGCAGGACGTTGAGCCCGGCGATGCGGCCGGCATCCTTGGTGGCCTGGCGCTGGCTGTCGTTGAAGTAGGCGGGGACGGTGATGACCGCCTCGGCGACCTGCTCGCCAAGGTAGTCCTCCGCCGTCTGCTTCATCTTCATCAGGACGATGGCGGAGACCTCCGGCGGGCTGTAGCCCTTGCCGCGAATCTCCACCCACGCGTCGCCATTGGGGCTGGCGGCCACCTTGAAGGGCGACACGCCAATGGCCTTCTTGGCCTCGGGCGAGTCGAACTTGCGGCCGATGAGCCGCTTGGCGGCGAAGACGGTGTTCTCCGGGTTGGTGATGGCCTGCCGCTTGGCAATCTGCCCCACCAGGCGCTCACCCGAGTCAGTGAAGCCCACCATGGAAGGCGTGGTCCGGCTGCCTTCGC
Source organism: Pseudomyxococcus flavus (assembly GCF_050038885.1). Lineage (NCBI taxonomy): Bacteria > Pseudomonadati > Myxococcota > Myxococcia > Myxococcales > Myxococcaceae > Pseudomyxococcus > Pseudomyxococcus flavus. Next base: position 2,385,920 of record NZ_CP143624.1, read on the forward strand.
TGTTGGGGATGACCACCGGCTCGCCGCCCTCCATGACGGCGACGCACGAGTTGGTCGTCCCAAGGTCGATTCCAATCACCTTGCTCATGATGGTTACTGACTCCCCCCGGACGAGTTCTCGGTCTGCTCGGGCGCGGCGGGCGCCCCGGTGTCGGTGGCCGCGGCGGGTTCAGCGGCCGCGGCGGGTTCGGCGGCCGCGGCGGGCTCCGCGGGAGCGCGCGCGACGACGACCATGGCCGGACGCACCAGCCGGTCATTCAGGTAGAAGCCGCGGACGACCTCCTGCACGACGTGGCCGGCGGGGACCTCCGCGGTCTCCACCTGCTGGATGGCCTCGTGCATGCGGGGGTCGAACGGCTGGCCCTTCGCGCTGAAGCCCTTCACGCCATGGCGGCCGAGCGCGTCCTCGAAGGACTTGCGCGTCATGGCCACGCCCTTCTCGAAGCTCTCCAGGTCCGGCGACTTCGCCGCCGCCTCGAGCGCGCGGTCCAGGTTGTCCATCACCGGGAGCAGGTCCTTGAGCAGCTTCTCCGCGCCGAAGCGCTGGACCTCCTCCTTCTCCTTCTGCGCGCGCTTGCGGTAGTTCTCCAGGTCCGCGGCGTGCCGAACGGTGCGCTCCTGCGCCTCCTTGGCACGCTCGTGGGCCTCGCGCAGGCGCTCCATCATCTCCCGGCCCTTGGCCTGGCTGAGCTCGAGCTGCGCCTTGAGGGTCTCCACCTCCTGGCGGAGCGCCGCCACGTCCTCGGGCGGTGCCTCGGCCTCAGCGGGGGTGGAGGGAGTCTCTTCGGGGGACAGGGATACCTCGGTCTCCGCCGAGGTGGACGGGCCGGAAGCCCCCACCTCGATGACGGTCACCTCGTCCTCTTCGTCCATGCGACGCTCGACGCTGCGCACCGCCGCGTCAATGACGTCCTGCCCGATGTCTGTCTGGATTCTGCTCTTGTCGTTCGAGCCGGCCACGGCGCGCACTATCTCACGCGCCGCATGGCGCTCCAAATGTCGAGAAGGACAAAGGAAACCCGACGGCCCCCGGGCAGGCAGGCTTCACGTCCAGCGGAACTTCACGCTCAGGCGGTGGGCTTCTTCGCCTTGCCAATCGTCTTCTTGGAACCTGAAGCACCCTTCTTCGCCGTCTTGGTTGCGGGGCTCTTGGCGGCGGTCTTCTTGCGGCCAATGGACTTGGTGCCCCCCTTCTTCGCCGCGGGGCGGGAGGTGCCGGCCTTGGAGGCCTTGACCTCCGAGGCGGGCTCGGCCGGCGTCGGGGCGGGGCGCGGGGGGGCCGCCTGCCCGGCGCCCTCCTCGGGCTTGAAGGCCCGCTCCACGGCGCCCTCGACTTGACGCACGGCGACTTCAATCTTCTCCGCCGCCACCTTGCTGGTGCTGGCGGCCCAGGTGCGCAGCTGCTCCAGGCCCTCCTTCACCTTGGCCTGGTTCTGCGGGTCCTTCACTTCCTTGAGCAGGCGCTGGGCCTCGCCCCGGAGGTCATCGGTGGTGCGCTTGAGCTCGTCACCGGTGCGCTTGAGGAAGTCCATCAGCTGCTTGTCCCACTTGTTGGCCATCTGCGGTGTCCTCCATGGGGCGGACATCCCCCCGGTATCCGCCACCATTCCACTCCACGGCTGCCCGGGAGCGCAAAACCTTCCGTGATTCCTCGAGGTGAAACACGCACGAAGACGGCGGCCATTGCCTCGTGCATGCCAGCGCCGGGCGGGGCTAGAGTGCTCGCCTCGCGGGCTCCGCTCCTTGAAGCCCGCGCTGGAGCCCGCCGACATGTCGTTTGCCCGAATGGCGGGGATGCTCGCCGTCCTCACCCTGCTGTGCGCCTGTGATGGGCGTGGAAACTCTGGCGGGCCGCAGCTGCCCGCCGTCGAACTGTCGCCCACGACCGTGGGCCTCCCCTACGAGGCGAGGTTCACCGCGACCGGCGGCGAGCCGCCCCTGCGCTACACGGTGACGCCGCCTCCGCCGGGCTTCTCCTTCTATACGGGGGACGGACGGCTGGAGGGGCCGGGCACCGAGGCCGGTGACTACGCGCTCACCGTGACGGTGCGGGACGCGAACGGCGCGGAGCATGTGCGCACGTACACGCTGAGAATCTGGCCGCGAGTCGAGGTCACCAGCCTCGTGCTCCCTGCCGCCATCACGGGCAGCAGCTACGAGCACGTCCTCGCCGCCGCCGGTGGACGCCCGCCCCTGGAGTGGGAGGTGGTGGGGGGCTCGCTGCCCACGGGCCTCTCGCTCACGCCGGAAGGGGTGCTGAGCGGTCAGGCGCAGGGAGAGGGTACGTACCCCGTCACCGTGCGCGTCCAGGATGCGCATGGCGCCGAGGCCGTGGTCGAGCTCGGGCTCCTGGTGCTGTCTTCCGGGGAGCCGCCGGAGGGGAGCTTCCCGCTGTCGGTGGCGAACTGGAACATCGAGTGGTTCGGGGATCCGCTCAACGGGCCGGGCAACGAGCCGCTGCAGTTGGCCAACGCCCAGGCCGTCATCGCCGACGCGGGCGTGGACTTCTGGGGCCTGGCGGAGATCGTCAGCACGGAGCAGTTCAATGAATTGAAGGCCCGGCTCCCCGGGTACGACGGCTTCCTCGCGGATGACAGCTCGCGGGTGTCGTCGGGCACGAGCTACTACGGGGCCAACGACCAGAAGGTGGGCGTGCTGTTCAAGTCGGACGTGGTGGAGGTGCTGCGGGCGGATGTGGTGCTGTTGAGCTCCAGCTACGACTTCGGTGGGCGTCCCCCGCTCCGGCTGGACCTTCGCCTCCATCGCGAGGATGGCAACAGCGTGGACGTGACGGCGCTCCTCCTCCACATGAAGGCCTACACGAGCGAGCAGGATTACGCGCGGCGCCTGGCCGCCTCCATGGCGCTCAAGGACTACCTGGACCAGCGCCTGCCCACGCAGCGGGTCATGGTGATTGGCGACTGGAATGACGACGTGGACGAGTCCACCACGACCAATCCGGCCACCGGCTGGAAGTTTGACTCGCCGTACCGCAACTTCGTCAGCGACACGGCCAACTACAAGTTCACCACCGAGGCCCTGTCGCGAGCGGGGGTGGGCAGCACGGCGAGCCGGAGCTCGTTCATCGACCACCAGCTCGTCTCGGATGAGCTGTGGGAGAGCTACATCCCCAACTCGACCACGGTGTTGCGGCCGAACATCACGGGCTACCGGAACAACACGTCCGACCACTACCCCATCATCAGCCGCTTCAACTTCGGCCGGACGGGCGGCGGTGGCCCGGGGGACGGCGGGACGCAGTACCCGGTGTTCATCAACGAGTACCTGCCGCAGACGCACAACATCCCCGGCACGTCGACGCCGGACTACGACCAGCAGTTCGTCGAGCTGGTGAACTCGGGCACCACGGCGGTGGACCTGGGTGGCTGGAAGATTCACGACGCCAACTCGCAGGCGGGCATCGACCCCGTGCGGCACGTGTTCCCCGCCGGGACGATGATTCAGCCGGGTAAGTCGTACGTCGTGTACTCGGGCCCGACGGCGGTGCCCACGGGCGCGACGAACGCCACGGCCGCCTCGAGCGGGGGGCTGTACTTCAACCGGGGCGTCAACGACGGCAGCAGCGGCGACACCGTGTTCCTGGTCCGGCCGGACAACACCGTGCACGACAGCGCCGGCTACCAGGACACGGAGGTGGGCATCTCCTACAACCGGAGCCCGGATGGCAGCGGTACCGGGACCTGGGCGCCACACACGCAACTGTCGCCCGGCATCGAGGCTTCGCCTGGGCAACGGGTGAACGGCACGGCGTTCTGAATTTGCCTTCATCCGCGACCGAGCGCCTGCGGGCGTGGCCCAGAAGAATGTCACCAACTGCACCTGTTCGTGAAGTTGCCCCAGCTCCGCAGAGCGTTCCGGGATTTCGCCATCAGGCAACAGCCCGGAACTTCTTTTCGTAATTAACGGGCGACTTGTAGTCGAGCGCAGCGTGCCGCCGGTGCGGATTGTACCAGCCTTCGATGCCGACAAGCTCGACGAGCGACTGTGGCATCAGCAGGGAGTAAAGCTGATTGCTCCCCACCGACAAGGGCGCAAGACGAAGCCCCAAGACGGCCGCGAGCTGCGCCGATACCGTCGACGCTGGAAGGTGGAGCGGCTTTTCGCCTGGCTCCAGAACTTCCGGCGCGTCGTCACCCGCTACGAGGTGAGGGCGGAGAAATTCCTCGGCTTCCTCCACCTCAACTGCTTCCTCGTCCTCTTGAGGCGATTCTGAGATTACCTCTTCCCAAGGCCCGCTCCCCTATTTCTTCACAGCCTCCAGCGGAACGAGTGAGCCACCAGGATAAAGAACACGAGCATCACCCTTCGACACACGCGACGCCAAATTTGGGCCAATAAAAATTGGAAGCTTGTCCTTCGACACCAAGGGGCATTGCTTTCGCACAAAATTCGCAAGGCTCTTCATCATGGCCTTCAGGCGCTTCAAGTCATCATCCTCCGACCGCGTATTAAGATAGAAACGGCCTGGAATCACAGCGCCATCCTTCTCTTCGGCTCTCGTCCATTCAAGACAGACACCCGCCTTGGGGTAAACCTGAAATTCACCTTCATGCTCCGAAAGAGGTATCACCCGAGACTGAATCAACTCCAGCAGGTCAGCAGGAAAAACAATCTGCTCGGCACTCTCACACTCCCCTGCGGACACCGCATTTAACACGGGCCTATCAAGAAACCGAGACGCACAAAGTGCCTGCCAACGCTCCCTGAGGAATTCACACAGGAGCCTTTCGTCATGCTTGTCTGCTGCAATCCTGAATTGAGTACCCATCGTCATTGCCCTCCCACCACGCCTGCCTCGGTTCGACTGACCGAATTAAGGGGGGGAACCATGTATCCCGGTTTTAAGAACGAGGCCAAGTCCACTCCAGGCAAAGGTCTCGCTCTCGAGCTCACCGATGATTGACGGAGCAGACGGGACGAGGCCAATGGGAGCTGTGACGATGAGCCGACGACGCGCAGAAGGAGTCGCTTACAGGTCAGCCGCTCGATACTCTGGAACCAGGAGCGAAACTTGAGGTCCGACCGCACCAACTCGACCGCATCTGATTGGAAGCACTGAAGCGATGCCCACCCTCTTCGTGAAAGGCGATCTTCTCCGGCAGGACGGGCTGCACGCCCTCGCCCATGGCTGCAACTGCGCGGGAGCAATGGGCAAGGGCATCGCCGTGGAGTTCCGAGCACGGTTCCCCGAAATGTACGCGGAGTACAAGCAGCGGTGCACTGATGGCCGCTTCAATCTGGGAGACGTGTTCACTTGGACCGGGGCGGACGTAACGGTGTTCAACCTCGGCACACAGAGAACCTGGAGGACGAAGGCCGACCTGCAGGCAATCGAGAAAGCGGTCTCCACGATGGTCCAACAAGCAGAGGCAATGGGCATCGGGATGATTGGCCTGCCAAGAATCGGAGCGGGCCTCGGAGGGCTTCCCTGGGAACCGGTTCGTGAACTCCTGGCTCGTATCGGGGAGGCTACACGCGTGACCCTGATTGTCTTCGAGGAGTATGTGCCCGGCGTAGGTGTCACACTGCCCTGAGGACGCCTTCAAGCGAGCGGGGTGCTCAGTCCTCCAATGCCCATTCGTCAAGCCCAGCAGAAGCAAGCCGGGTGCGAACTGCGGCTACCGCAGCGGGATTCAGACCCAACCCCGCGCCTGCCGCATAGACGTTATTCAGGACGACCCCACGATCGCGCCCCGTGAGGAGACTCACGACCTCCGCGAGGTTCTCGTCGGCCATGTGAGGGTACAGCACCGCCAGAAGCGGCAGGTAGTCTGCCTCTGACACTCCATCCGGGAAAGCTCTACCAATCAAGTTCGTGCTGCTCATGAGATGAGGTGGGATGTTCATGGCGTTGATGCTCATGCTAACCGGGCTCCAACTGGAGCTCGTATTGAGCTTGCACGCCCGCCTTCTCGAGGATGACACCCAGCAACCTCGCGGCATCCCCTGGGAGATGCTCCCTCGCAAGCAGTTCGGCAGCATCTTGTTGTAGATGTTCACGTCCAGCGCGTCGAGGATGGTGTCGCGGCTGGTCTGGGCATCCTGGCCATTGGCGACGAGGTCCTTGGCGAGTTGCATCCACGCAGCGCTCTCACGGTCCGAGACGACGCGGCGCTGGCCCTTGAACGCTCTGAAGAAGCCAATGTCACTGAAGCGACGGAATGCGAACGAGGCGCGGAAGCGCGTAATAGGGGCAGCAATAGCCTGTTACGCGGTCTCAGCGCCGCTTCTTCCTCAACCGGAGAAAACGGATGCGTCGCTCAAGCAAGAATTGACGCTCCTGTTCGCGAAGCGCTTCGGGATCTTCACCATGCGCTCGAAGCATGTGATCCATCTCTCTATCCACCGCCCGTACGAATCGCGCCTCCGCCTCCTCGGTAAACCCGAACGGGAACGTTCGTGGCAGGAGCAGAGAAGGGTGTCCTAAGAACCGGAGTTCGTCCGCGATAGGCTCTAGAGCGCCGAACAGGTTAGGTCACGCCGCGAGTTGGTCGCGCGCGGCAACCTCAAGGTTTTGGACGGCCGCAAGGCGCCTGAGGTCAAAGAGGTTGCGGCGCGTGCCGCGGTAGCGGGCCTTGGGGCCCTGGCGGTTGGCGAGATGTGCCAGGCAATGCTCGACGCCGACCCGCTCGCGGAGTTGAGCGCGGCCCGCGCGCGTCTGGAGACGTGAGCGAAGGCGCTGCTGGAGGCGCTCGTCATCGCCCATCGTGACGCTGCGCCCCTTGCCGGACGCGGCCTGGGTACAACTGGGGCGCAACTTGCACGGCCCGCAGGCTTCCGGGTCGAAGTGCACGACGGCGCCGGGCTCGAAGGGCTCCACCTCGCCCGCAGGGCACGTAATGGTGCCGTCGCGGATGTTCACTTTGAAGTCGCGCTTGCCGAAGAGTCCGGGCTTCGCGCTGGCGCCTCGCCACGGCCGGCAGACGACGTCGCCGCCGCTCGCCAGTACGTCTTCGGTCATTGCGCTGTTGAGGTACGCCCTGTCGATGAGGAGGACGTCAGGGAAGAGCTCCTGGTGGGCCATGTCTTCCTGCAGTGCGCCCGTCGCCTCCTCTTCGGGGCGGTTGGCGGGTGTCACGGCGCAGGCCACCACGAGCTCGCTGTCGAGGTCGATGCCGACGTGCTGCTTGTAGCCATTGAAGCGCTTGCTCTTGCTCTTACGCCCGTGGCGCATGTCGGCGTCCTCAAGGGAGATGCGCCTGTCGGCCGCCACGCCCTGTCGAATCTGCACGCCACCCTCGGAGCGCGGCCCCAGGTCCTGTTCGCGCACCTGCGCGAGCGCTTCGATGTAGCGCGTCAGCGGAGCCGCGACGCACGAGTTCGACTGCTTCGCCACCCAGGCCATGAGGCGGTCGAGCTGTCGGCACAGGCGATTGAGTGCGTCGCCCTTCGCGTCGGGCGCGCTCCAGTCGATATCGAGGCCGGCCTTGATGCTGCTGGCCATCAGCAACGGCGCATCGGCCTGCTGGCACACCTCCTCGACGTCAGTGCCGAGCACGAGCGCCATGCCCTCGGCTATTTTTCGGCCTGCGTGGCCGAGCAGGTTGAGGGTGTCCTCAACCCGCCCGGCCCCTTCTAAAGGGCGGCTGTCCACCCCCACTCGCAGCGTCTTCGGCGTCTTCTTCGAATCGTACCCCTTCGTCCGCTTCGCCACCTCGACGGTGTGCTCCAGCAGCCGGCGGTCCATTTCGGTCGCGATGAGGCGCTCCCTGAATTGCTGCAGCCCGCCCTGGGAGAAGGCTGGCTTGTCCTCGTCCGCGCCGAGTCGGTCCAATACCATTCGCCACCGGCTGTCGGTGGCCGAGAGGCACACGGCTTCGGCGTCCGACGTCTGCGTGTAGGCCTGCACCAGCAGCGCCATGCACATCATCGCAGGCGGCTGCGGCGCTTGTCCCTGGCCCGTCTGTCGGTACATGGCCTCGAGTTCGTCCTGAAAGGCCTCGTCGAACAACTCGTGCCGATGCTCGCGCAGGAAGACGAAGAGCTTCCTGCTCTTCCCCGCGAGCTTCAGCAGGCGCTGCTCCCGTGCGCTCTGCTCCACAGCCGGCTTCCAGCGTTCCATGAGCCACCTCCGTGAGGGGGTGACCTATGCACGTAGCGCCAGCCCGCGTCGATCCTCTGCCGCTTGCCTGCTCCCTCGACCTAACCTGATCGGCGCTCTAGCAGGACTCTCGCGCCTTCAATCGCCACCCACAGCGCCTGCACCGAGTCCACGCCCACCGCATCCGCCTTGAGCTTCGAGGGACCAATGCCTACCACTTCGTATTTGCAGACATAGTCACGTCGAGAGCGGACGGGCTTAAACCACCGGACCTCGATGCTTCCTGAGCCGTCCGCCCACTCATACTTCCTAGTCGCCACAATCACTCTCGCCATGGTAGCCTTCAATCCCCGGAAGTATTTACAGCACCAGTCATTACAGGCCCTCAGGCTTGAGTTCGGTCAAGTCCCGAATCTTGTGTAGTTCATCGGGAGAGGTGGGGTGGACGCGAGAGTTCGGCGCGTGGCCGCAGAGCGACGGGGATTACTGGCCCGGACACCACATCTTCGACTTGTGGCATGGTGGTCACCCGACAGCACGCGACAACGTACTGCCTGTCCCACCTGCAGTGCACAAGGTCATCAACAAGGCATACCCGGCGTGTTACGTCCGCGGCGGCCAGTGGAGCACGGTGGGGCCTGACAGGCCCTAAGTAGGCCGCCAGAAGTTCCGAGACAAATTCCGGCCGCATGCACAGCTTCCAGGGCATGCGACCGGCAAGGAGCCCTGCCGAGCTGGGGCTGACAGCATACGACAGGCGGAAGCTGGAGCGGGCGCTGCGGCAGGCACGCGATGCCCGCCACTTCCGCCGCCTTCTCGCCATCAAGCTCATCGCCGAGGGCAAAGGCCCGGGCGAGGCCTCGCACCTGGCGGCCTTGAGTCGGCCGGCCGTCTACTTCTGGTTGGAGCGCTACCTGACAAAGCGCACCCCGTCCGCACTGGTGGATGCCCCGCGCTCAGGGCGGCCCAGAAAAGCCCCGCGTCTGACCTCTGAGCGTCTGCGCAGGGTGGTACGCGCCAGTCCCGAGAAGGCGGGCTGGGCCAGCCATGGCTGGACGGTGCCGCTGCTGTGCACCCACCTGAAGCGCAAGGGTTTCGAGGTGTCAGCCCGCACGCTGCGCCGACGGTTGCATGAGGCGGGCCTGGCGTGGAAGCGGCCGCGGTACGTGTATGCGACGGCGGCGCCTCACCCGGGGCAGAAAAAGGGGGCCTTGTTCGCCGTCTGAAGCGGCTCAAGCGCCAGTGGCCCCGGGCGGTGCTGCTTGTCATGGACAGCACGCTGCTGCGCTGGTTTCCACCGCTGCGCGCGATGTGGACTCCGGTAGGCGAGCAGGCGTTGGTGAAAATTACCGGCGAGAATGCCAAGCGCACGCTGTGGGGCGCCATCAATCCACGCACCGGCAGGCGCGTCGTCATGGCGACCCGGCGCGGCAGGCAGGAGGACTTCATGGCCTTCCTGCGTGCACTGCGCGCTGCCTACCCCGGTCGCTCACTGCTGCTGGTGCTCGACAGGGCCAGCTGTCACACCGCCCAGAAGTCTCAGCGGCTCGCCGCTCGTCTCGGTATCCACCTGGTGCTGCTGCCCAAGCAGCGCTCGGAGCTCAACTGCATGGACCACCTTTGGCGTCCGCTCAAGCAGCACGTGTCGGCCAATCGGCAGTACCCTACGGTGGAGCAGCACGTCGACGCCGCCATCGAGTGGGTGCTAGCCCTCTCGCCCCAGGACGCCCTCCGCAAGGCAGGCTGCCTCGCCGAGGGCTTCTGGCTGCGCGATTTGTTAGAGAACTTCTGGCGACCTACTTAGGTGGACTGAGACCATGAGAAAGCTCCTCGAAGAAGTCTCCCGCGCCCACTTCCCGAATGCCCCCGCAACGCCCGCGCAAGTTGCAGCCTTCGAGTCGCGCGTCGGCTGGCGGTTGGATGAGAACCTGCGCGCCTTCTACCTCCATTGTGACGGGGCAACGCTGTTCCGTCGGCGTCCTGACGCGAACTACCGCATCCTATCGCTGGCTGAAATCGAACGAGCCCGCGTTTGTATGCGCGGGGAGGATGACGACTCGATGGGGGCGGCGTCCTGGTACACACTTGTCTACTGCCAGGACAGCGACTACGTGCTGGTGGATGTGGCGCCCTCCAGTGGCCCGTACCCTCTGCTCGACGCCTACCATGAGACATACCCTCGCGAGGTTCGGCAAATAGCGGGCTCGTTTCGCGAGTTCCTCGAACGCACCCTCGCGAGTGGCGACCGCTTCTACTGGCTGGAGGAATAGGGGGTCCGCGGCAGGTAAGGCCCTCTACGTCCGCGCAAACACTGACTCCATGGTCAGTTTCCTTATCCACATTTGGAATCGTCGTGTGCCATTCCAGGTATCAAGCAACGGCGCCCAGTGGCAGGCGCTTGCTTCGTAGCAACTCCCAGACATCAATTGGCCTTCGCTTCCTTGGCGGATTGAGCCTATCACGGCGGCCGGGAGAGCCAGCTGCCCACGTCACTCCTTCGGGAGGCCCCCCAGCGCGGAGGACCGTTCCTCCTTCGCAAGCTCGGCGCCCGAGAGGATGCGGTAGCCGAGGCTCAAGGCAGCGTCCGCCTTCACAGCGTCCACCCGCACGCGGTGCCCTTCTGGTGTGATGGCGTCGACCTTGCCGTCGCGGACCATGACCAATCGCTGAGACGCATGAACCTGGTCCCCCACATCGTCCACGCGGGCATTCGCGAGTTTGCCAGTGGTGACGTCCAGAACCTGCACGACGATGGACGTGAACCGCTTCGCACCATGCACCGCGGTCCGGGCAAGCGTGGGCTCCTGCGGTCCATCCATGCACGCGATGACACCCGTGACCCAGCCCTTCGCCGGCGCGGGCTGCTGATAGACATGCAGGGTGTTCCCGTACCGGTTCGCGATGACGCTGCTCGGCCCCCGCGTCGTTCCCGAGTCCAGACGCCAGTCGTAGTTGCGTGGACGGCAGATGGCGACCGCGCGCTGATGGAAGTAGTTCTCCAGCGTGTCGACATCCGTGAACGCGTTCCCCCGCACCTCGATACGGACGATGCCTGGAGCCACCTCGGTGTCGCGGTAGCCGCCACGAAACCCCATCCGCTGGTATGGCGTGGAGCACCCGGCAACCAGCCCAGCAATCACTGCGGCCCCCACGAGCTTCTTCGTGTTCTGCATGGCAAACACGTTCACGCACGGTGGAGGATGGCGTCAAACCATGCGGCCTACTCCTCCAGGGTGAGAGAACCGCCTTGCTGACTACGTCAGCAGCGCACTTCAGTGCGCGTCGAGCGTCCAGCACGGAACGGTCCGCACCCCGTCCCGCAGCGATACACACCACCCGTTCGAAGAAGCCCATCCCATGTCGAAGACGCGCACCCTCTACCGCCCAGTTGGCCTCAAGGAGGCGGAGCTCATCCTCGCGTCCCACTGCTCGGCGTTCCCGCCCCGGCTGCCGGACCAGCCCATCTTCTACCCAGTCATGAACGCCGAGTACGCACGGCAGATTGCCCGGGACTGGAACACTCCAGACGCGGGCTCCGGGTACGCGGGCTTCGTCACGGCTTTCGACGTGGCGGCGGACCATCTCTCGCGCTTCACCGTGCGGACCGTGGGCAACAGCCTCCACCAGGAGCTGTGGGTTCCCGCCGAGGACCTCGCCACCTTCAATCGCCACATCCAGGGTCCCGTGCGCTTCACGGAGGCATGGTATGGCGCTGAGTATCGCGGTCCGGCCACCCCACTGGGTCCCCTGGAGAGCCAGCTACGCGCGCTGCTCGACCAGAGCGCTGACACCCTGCCCCGGCTTCAGGAGCTGCTCCAGGCCAACACCGCCGCCTGTCTCTTCAACTTTGCCTGGTGGTCCTCCACCCCGGCGGCTGCACAGGGCCTGGAGCCGTCCGACCACCTCCGCCTGCTCGACCGCATCCGCGAAGCCTGGGTGGCCCTGTACCCCACATGGCCGCTTCCCGCCTCGGGTGCGAATCGTCACACGGCCGCACAATGAAAATGCGGCCCGTGCGTTATTAGGCACGACCCATTTTGCGACCACGTTCCGTATCCCATTTTGAAGGGACAACGGACGGCCGGGCATTGGGCTCGAGCCGGCTCGCGAGGGACGGAGCTACCGTGCTGCCAGGGAACGACCGGGCCGTCTTGGAGGCTTTCCGCCGGGGGGAAACGTCCGTCCTCACGCAGGTGTACCGAACCTATTCGCCCGAGGTGCTCCGCTACCTCTCTCGGAAGTTCGCGGTGGGCTCGGAAGGGGGGACGCGGACGGTGGCGCTGTCCGCGCTGGATCTGGACGCCGCGCATCAGGAGACGTTCGTCCGGGCCTTCCGGCCGAACATGCGGCAGGCCTATGACGGGGTACGGCCCTACCTCGGCTTCCTCCTCACGGTGGCGCGCTCGACGGCCATCGACCTGATGCGCGCGTCGGGACGCGTGTCCCGCGAAGCCGTCCCCATGGACGACGCGCCGGAGCTGACCCACCTGCCCACCGAGAGCCGCTCGCCGGAGGAAGAGGCCCTGGGCTCGGAAGTGCGCGACCTGGTCCGCCGCTTCCTCGACACACTGACGGAGGAAGGCCGCGCCCTGGCGCAGCTCCGTTTCGTGGAAGGACTTTCGCAGGAGTCCACCGCCGAGCAGCTCCAGCTCACCCGAGGCGAAGTCCGGGTGCGCGAGCGGCGGCTGCGGACGCAGTTCACGGAGCATCTGAAGGCCTCGGGCTGGCTGGACGCATCGGCCGAGCCCGGGCGGATGGAGCTGGGAGTCCTCCTGGCCTCACTCGCCCTGTGCGCAATAGGGAGCATGCCCTCATGAGGTGGTACGAGAGACACATCGACGCCAGCCTGACCCGGTGGTCGCTGGGGGACCTGTCCTCCCACCAGGCCGCCCGCCTGCTGCGCCACGCCCACGCCTGCCAGCGCTGCGGTACCCGCTATGAGCGCTGGGCCCAGGCCCACCGCGGCCTCGAAGGCGGGAACCTGGACGTCCCTTCCTCCGTGGAGCTCAAAGCATTGTCACAAGCGGGACTGGAGGCCGCCCTGGCCGCGGCCGCTCCGGAGCAGGCCCCCTCGCGCTGGCCCTCGCTCGCGCTGCTCGGCGGCGCCCTGGCCGCGGTCTTCCTCGCGGTGGTGCTTGTCCCCACCGCCACGAAGGCGCCCGGTGAGTTCGTCGCGCGCGGCGAAGGCACGGCGCCTCCCGGCGTCGCCCTGCGGCTCTTCTGCGCCACGCCCGGCCAGGCCCTGCGCGAGCTGCACGCGGGAGACGCCTGCCGCGCTGGCGCCATGCTGGCCTTCGCCGCCGGTGGCCAGCCCCCCTTCACCCACGTCGCGGTCCAGGTCCGCGGCGTCCATAAAGCGGAGGTGACGGCCGGTCCCTTCGCCCTGTCTGGCAGCCTGGGCAAGGAAGCCCCCCTGGAGCTCACCGTCCCCATGCCGGAGACGGCGGGCGTCCTGGAAGTCATTGCCGTCTTCGCGGACAGCCCGGCCGAGTCCCTGGCGACCCTGCGCGGCGAGCAGACCGAGGGCACGGTGGTGCTCAAGCAGTCAGTGAGGGTAGAGGAAGGGCCATGAACAAGCTGGGAGTGTTCCTCGGAGCCGCGGCACTGCTGCTGGCCCGTGGTGCCTCGGCCGAGACCGTGGTTCGGCGTGCCCTCGTCATCGCCCACAACGGGAGCGACGACCCGTCGCTCCCGTCGTTGCGTTTCGCGGACGACGACGGCGTGCTGTGGGCGGAGACGCTGCAACGCCTGGGCGTGGAGACGACGCTGCTCGTCGACCCCGACGACGCGACGCGCGCCAGTGCGCGCCCCGTGCTCGCCGGCGCCCGCGCCCCCACGCCGGACGAGGTGAAGCGCGAGGTGGCCCGCCTGCGCGCGGCCAACCTGGTGGACCACGAGCAGGGGCGACAGACGGACGTGCTCCTCGTTTACGTGGGCCACGGCAACACGGACGAGGCCGGGCGCGCGTACTTCACCCTCGCGGGGGGCCGGCTCGACAAGGCCAGCCTCTACGCGGACGTGGTGGACCCGCTCGGCGCGGACTACGTCCACGTCATCGTGGACGCGTGCCGCGCCTCGGGCGTCGTGGGCAGCCGCGGCGGCCAGACGGACGCGGCGGTGCTGGCCGAGCTGCGCAGCATGCTCGCCCGCGAGCAGCTCGCCACCCGCCCCACCGTGGGCGCCGTGTTCGCGGAGAGCGACGACGGCGAGACGCACGAGTGGTCCCGCATCCGCGCGGGCGTCTTCAGTCACGTGGCCCGCTCCGGCCTCATGGGCGCGGCGGACATCAACGGCGACGGGAAGGTGGAGTACAGCGAGCTGGGCGCCTTCGTCACCGCGTCACTCCAGGGCGTGAAGGGCCTGCCCGCACGGCTGACGCTCCACGCCTTCGCCCCCACCCGCGAGCCGCGGCGCGCGCTGGTGGGCCCCGCGCCGAACGGCCCCAGCCTTCCCTTGCCCGCGGGGCTCGAGCACTCGCGCATCTCCGTCGAGGACTCCGACGGCAGGCGGCTGGCGGACGTGCGACGCTCCCAGGAGCAGTACGTGCTGCTGCGCCTCCCCGAGCGCGATGTGTATTGGATTCGCACCCCCACCCAGGAGGCCCGCGTCACGCTGGCGGAGCTGACCACCGGCGTCATGGCCCTGGGCGAGCGGGAGCTCCAGGAGCGCGGCCCCGCCGAGGAGGCCCTGCGCAAGGGCCTGTTCACGGTGCCGCTCGACAAGGACTTCTACGAGCGCTACGTGGCCACCTCGGGCCTGGCGCCCGTGGGCCTGTCCCAGGCGTTTCCGCCCAGCGTGGGCGGCGCCTTTCCGCAGCTCCGGCTGCGGCGCCCGATGGTCGCGTCGGGGTGGGACCTCGGCTGGACGGGACAACAGGCCCCGCTGGGCTTGAGCACCCTCGCCACCGGCCCCACGGTGACATGGCGGCGTGAGGCCCTGCCCTCGCTCCCCTCGCTCTACTACGGCGCCCGCGCCACCTATGGCCTGACGCCGCTGGCCACCGATGGCATCCGCACCCACCGGGGCGCGCTGCTCGGGCTCCTGGGCGCGCAGGCCCCGGTGTCACTGCGCGTGCCGCTGTTCCTGGAGGCGGGCGCGGGCTGGGGCTTTCTGGGCATCAGCCGCGGCCAGGTACGCATGGGCGACCCCACCGTGCTCTCCACGTACTCGGCCGCGGGCGTGACGGGGACGCTCGTGGGCGTGCGGCTGCGGCTGGCCGCCACGCTCACCTATGACCGCGTCACCCTCGATGGCCGCAATCACTGGGACCGCGCCTTCGGCTTCGAGCTGGCGCTGCGACGTTAGAGAGGCCCGCGAATGAGACGCATGTGGATGGCGGTGCTCGTGGTCGTCACGGGCTGTGACGGCATCGACCTGGAGCGGCTCGTCAGACAGCACCCGCCCCTGTCCCGGCTCGAAGCCGAGCCGGCGGGCACCCACTGCGCGCACGGCGGCCACGCCGTGCACACGGGCCTGGACCGCAATGACAACGGCGTGCTCGACGATGACGAGGTGGTGACCACGGCGTACGCCTGCGCCACCGCCATCCCCGGCGTGCTGGTCCACGTCCAGGACGAGCCGCCCGGCGAGAACTGCACCGAGGGCGGCAAGGTGTACCGGGCGGGGCATGACCTGAACGGCAATGACACGCTGGAGGACAGCGAGGTCAGCCGTGAAGTCTACGGCTGCGCCAGCTCGGAGCAGGTCGTCACCCGCGTGCGGGCGCACGAGCCCCTCGTGTTCCCGTGCCATGACGGCGGCTCCCGCGTGGAGGCGGGACAGGACCAGAATGGGAATGGCGAGCTGGACGACTCGGAGGTCCGGGCGACCGCCACCCTCTGCGTACCGCCCACCGAGGTCCGGGTGCGCCAGTCCCCGGCACCCGCTGGCCTGGCCTGCCCCACGCCGAGCATCCAGGTGGACGTGGGAACCGACGCCGACGGAGACGACGTGCTCGAGGACGAAGAGGTGTCGTCCTCCATGTTCGTGTGCCAGCCCCTGCGCACCCTGGACGGGAACCATCACGTCCGGAGCGCCATGGACCTCGTGGTGCTGGAGGGAATCTCCCGCATCCGAGGCAACCTCTATTTCGAGCCCGGCCCCACCACGGAGGCCGTCCTGCCGGACCTGATGCAGGTCGAGGGCGCGCTCGAAATCCGAGGCACCTCGCTCCAGCGCGTGGAGCTGCCCTCGCTGCGCTCGGTGGGGCACGCGGTGCATGTGATTGACAATGCCGCGCTGACGACGCTGTGGCTGGGCGCTGGTGGCCGCACGCCGCTGTGGGTCCAGGGAGAGTTCACCCTGGCCTCCAATCCCTTGCTGCCCACGCTCGAAGGTGTGAGCGCGGTGCTCCCACGGAACAACCTCACGTTGAGGGACAACGACGCCATCGAAGTAGGCTACTTCGCGCACATCGCCGAGCACCTGGGGTCCATCACCGTCGAGGGCAACGAGAAGCTCCCGATGCTTCCCTTCCGCCACCTCGCCTGGGTGGGAGGCTCGGTGAGCATCATCCAGAACCCCACGCTGAGCAGCCTGGAAGGAACGGTGCTGCAGAAGGTGGTCGGCGACCTCATCATCGAGGACAACGACGCCCTCACCACGCTGTCGGGCATGCCGATCCTGGAGGCCATTGGCGGCACGCTTGGCGTGCGAGACAATGACCATCTGGCCTCCGTCGAGGGCATGGACGCGCTTGCCCAGGTAGGCGAGCTCGAGCTCTCGCGCAACCCCCAGCTGGAGTCCGCGGGGGAATTCCCGGCGCTCGCCCACGTCACGTCCGGCATCTATCTCAACCAGAACGCGAAGCTGAAGAGCACGTGGGGACTCGGCAAGCTTCAGCACATGGGCTTCCTGTACGTCGGCCACAACCCGGAGCTCACCGGGCTGATGGGCTTCGACCGGCTCCACACGCTGGGGACCCTGACCGTGGAGGGCAACACGGCCCTCCCGGACCTCACGGGCCTCGTCATGCTGCGCGCCGTGAAGGAGCTGCATGTCCTCTCCAACGAGAACCTGCTCCACCTGAACCTGGAGGCCCTGGAGAACGTCAGCGTCTCCTTCAGCATCGTGGACAACCCCAGGCTGCCGAACTGCCTCGCCGTGCAGCTCGCGGAACGGGTCAACTCGAGTGGGACGCCGGAGATTCACGGCAACGACACGACGGCCACCTGCGACTGACGGACGCTCCCCTCGCGGAGAAGAGACGCCCCCATGCGATGGACCTGGATGACGGTGCTGGTGCTGGCCTCGGGCTGTGACAGCATCGACCTGCGGCGGCTCGTCCCGCAGCACGAGGCCCGCACGCGGATCTCCGACACGCCTTCCGGCGAGTACTGTCCCCACGGTGGCCGGACGCTCCACGCGGGCCTGGACCTGAACGACAACGGTGTGCTCGATGACGACGAGGTGACGAGCACCGAATACGTCTGCGCCACGCCCACGGCCGGTGTGCTGGTGCACATGCAGGCGGTCTCCCCCGGCGAGACGTGCCCGCACGGCGGCCATGTGTCGCGCGCGGGCCAGGACGTGAATGCCAACGGCGTCCTGGAGGACGACGAGGTCAGCCGCGAGGTGCATGCCTGCACGGAGCTGGCCGACGCGGCCGTGCTCCACCGCACCCGGCATGTGCCTCCGTTGTCGCCGCCTCCACCGTGGGGCTGTAGCTGGGGACGCACCTGGGTGGAGGCCGGCCCTGATTCGAATGGCAACGCGCGGCTCGACGACGACGAGGTGCGGGCCATGGAGGACGTCTGCGCACCGCCAGCGCAGCTCCGGGTGCTCCATGCCCCCGAGCTCGCCAGCGCAACCTGCCCGGAAGGAGGCACCCGGGTCCTGGTGGGTGTCGATGCCAGCGGCGATGGTGTGCTCGATGGCGCCGAGATCTTCGCGACCGCCTTTGTCTGCAAGGCCCTGCACACCTTCCATGGCAACTACACCGTGCGAACGGCCTCGGACCTCGCGGCGCTCCAGCGAATCTCCCGCATCCAGGGCTCGCTCTGGATTGACGACACGTCGCTGACCGAGCTGAGCCTGCCAGGGCTCGCGGTCGTGGACGGCACCCTGCGGCTCTGGAACAACCAGCTCCTGACGCGGGTGGCCCTGCCGGGCCTGCGCTTCGTGGGGGAGGACCTCGATGCGTCTGGCAACCCGGCGCTGGCGGCGCTGACGGCTGGCGGCGCCGAGCACCAGCAGCTGCTCGTCGGGCGGAGCCTCGTCGTCATCAACAATGACCAGCTCCGCGGCCTCTCCGGGCTCCAGAGCGTGTCCCCCCGGCTGAACGTGCTGCTGACGGACAACGACGTGCTCGACTTCGTCCCGAAGGAGGAGTCACCGCTCCTCGGGGTCGCGAACCTCAGGGGCTCGCTCACCGTCACCGGGAATGGCGCGCTGCGAGCGCTCCCCTTCTCCAATCTCTTCCATATCGGCGGCAGCGTGAGCATCACGGGGAACCAGGCGCTGCTGTCCCTGGAGGGGCTCAACCCGTGGACCATTGGCGGGTCGCTGGCCATCATCGACAACGAGCTCTTGAGCGAGCTCTCCGGCCTCTCCGAGGTACGGCACCTGACGGAGCTGAGCGTCGAGGGGAACCGCTCATTGGTGAGCCTGGCGGGCCTGCGGGCCTTGAGCACGCTGAAGTCCCTCCGCGTGGCGGACAACGCGAGCCTCATGCGGTTCGACCTGGAGGCCCTGCGTGAGGTCGACGCGGCGTTCGAAGTCCAGGACAACGCCCGGCTGCCCTCGTGCCTTGCGACAGCGCTGGCGGCCTCCGTGTACACCGGTGATGTCGAGCAGCTCGACATCCGCGGCAACGACGACACCGCCCCCTGTGGCGATTGACGCTTCGAAAGGTCTCCTCCGATGCGATGGACATGGATGCTGGCGCTGGTCCTGACCACCGGGTGTGACGGCATCGACCTGCGCCGGCTCGTCCCGCAGCACGAGGCCCGCACGCGGGTGGCTCCGGAGCCCTCCGGCGCGAACTGCGAGTACGGAGGCAGGGCCGTGCTCTCCGGGCTGGACCAGAACGACAACGGCGTGCTCGACGACGACGAGGTCACGGGGACCGAATACGTCTGCGCCACCGCGGCCCCCGGCGTGCTGGTGCGCACCCAGGCGATTCCTCCCGGCGCGCAGTGTCCGCTGGGTGGGCAGCTCACCCTCGCGGGGACGGACCTGGACGGGGATGGCCTCCTCTCCGACGACGAGGTGACGCGAGAGGTCCAGGGCTGCCAGGAGCCCGTGCCCGTGGTCGCCCGTGTCCGACCGCTGCTGACCCAGCCCTTCGTGTGCCGGTACGACAACGCGCTCGTGGAGGCGGGCGTGGACCTCAACGGGAACGGCGTGCTCGACGAGGACGAGCTCCGGGCGACCACCCGCCTCTGCGCCGACGCGGAGGTGACGCGGCTCCGCCAGCGACCAGAACCCCAGGGCCCGAACTGCACCACCGGCGGCACCGTGGTGGAAGCCGGCGTGGACGAGGACCTGAACACGGTGCTCGACGATGACGAGGTCCGCGCCGCCACCTACGTGTGCCAGCCGTCGGCGACGCATGATGGGCTGTACGTGGTGGAGGACGCGGCCGACCTGGAGGCGCTGCGCACCCTCTCCAGCATCCGTGGCGGGCTCTCCATCGAGAACACGGGCATCTCGGAGGTCGTGCTCCCCGGCCTCGTGTCCGTGGACGGGCCGCTGCAGATTCATGGGAACCCGACGCTGACCCGGGTGGAGCTGCCGGGGCTCCGCTACGTCGGTGAGACGCTGAGCATCATCGACAACGAGCGGCTCGGCACGCTGCACGTCGGCCCCCAGACGCCAGAGGCGCTCCCCCAGGTTCGCGTCCACAGCCTCACGCTCTACAGGCTTCCCAGCCTGCCGACCGTGAGCGGCCTGGCCGCCGTCGTCCCCCTCTTCGACGTGACGCTGTGGAACACGGGCGTCCGGTGGAGCCCGGGCATGTTCCCGCATGTCCAGGAGGTGCTGGGCAACGTCTCCATCCATCAGAACGCCGTGCTGGAGAAGCTCCCCCTTTCGGCCCTCGCCGCCGTGGGCCGGAGCGTGACCCTCTCGGAGAACGTCATGCTCCAGTCCCTGGAAGGGATGGAGCGGCTGACCTCCATCGGCGGCTCCCTCGACATCTCGAACAATGACTCGCTCCAGACACTCGCCGGCCCGGAGAGCCTCTCGGTCGTGAAGCGCCGTGTCAGCGTGACGGGCAATGACCAACTCCAGGAGGTCCGCTTCGAGTCCCTCCAGGAGGTGGAGAGCCTCGCCATCGTCGACAACGCGATACTGGAGGACGTGGGCCCCCTGCCGACCCTGCTGCGCGTGCACGGGGATGTCGTCATCGAGGAGAATGCGAGCCTGCTCGGGGTGACGAAGCTGCCTCGGCTCCAGAGCCTGGGAGGCGCGCTGTTCGTCACCGGCAACCCGCTGCTGACGGACCTGACTGGCTTCAATCAGGTGACGTGGATGTCCGGCCTGTTCGTCACGGGCAACAGCGCCCTGACGAGCCTGGGCACCCTGAGCGCCCTCCACGCGCTGGGCACGCTGGAGGTCCGGGACAATCCGGCGCTCACGCGGATGAACCTGGATGCCCTGGAGCAGGTGCGCCAGGCGTTCTTCGTCACGGGCAACGCCCGGCTCCCCTCCTGCTGGGCCACGATGCTCGCCGACAACACCTACACCGGGCCCCCCGAGGGGCGCTTCATCGGGGACAACGACAGCAGCACCCCGTGCCAGCTCTAGCCTGGCGGCAAGCCGGCCGAGTGGGACGGTGCTTGCCCGCGCGGGAAGCACAGTCCTACAAAGGCCGGCATGACGACCCCGAGTCCACCGGTGTCGAGCGACTCCGCTTCACCGGAGGTTGCCCCGGCTCCGCCCGTCCCCACCGCCGCGCCCACCCCTGCCCCCGCGAGCCGGTGGGCGCCCTGGGGCGCCGCGCTGGGTGGACTGGCCTGGTTCCTGTGGCTCGGCGGTGGAAAGACGATTCCGCCCACACGTCTCGACTGGGCGGTTCGCGAAGACTGGGCGGCCTCCACCTTCGGCTGGCTGTTCTACCGCAACGCCCCGTGGAGCCTGCCTCTCACCCGTTCTCCCGACCAGCTCTTCCCGCATGGGACGTCTGTAGCGCTCACGGACGGCAACCCCCTGCTGGCGGTGCTGTTCAAGCTCTTCAACGGGCTTCTGCCCGCTGACTTCCAGTACCACGGACTCTGGCTGGCGCTGGGTTTCGCCCTCATGGGCTGGTTCGGCGCGAAGCTGGTCTCCGTGGTGTCGGCCCGCCCCACGCACCAGTTGCTGGGCGGGCTCCTGCTGGCCCTGGCTCCGCCCATGGCGGCGCGGTTGGGACACCTGACGCTGTGCTCACACTGGCTGCTGGTGGCCATGATGTGGCTGCACCTGCGCGACACGCCGGATGCGCACATGGCGAAGCGAAGCCTCCTGTGGGCCGCCGCGCTGAACGCCGTGGGCGCGGGCACGCATCCGTACCTGGTGGCCATGCTCGCGCCACTGGCCATGGCGCTGACGGTGCGGCTGGCCATGGGCCGCGTCATCAGCTGGGGCCGCGCCGCGCTGGCCTCGGTGGGCATCGTCATGCTGGACGTGCTCATCTTCGCCCTCTTCGGCTACTTCGTCGGCAGCAGCCTGGGCGCGGAGGGCTTCGGCCAGTTCTCCGCGGACCTGACCACGCTGTTCAATCCCGTGGACTGGTCGCGCCTGCTGCCGTCCCTGCCCGTGGCGCGGCGACAGGCCGAGGGCTTCGGCTACCTGGGCGCGGGGGCACTGCTGCTGGTGCTGCTGTCCACGGTGGGCGCGGCGCTCCGCTTCCGCGCGCTGAGGGGCCTGCCCTGGCGGCGGGGCATCCCCTTCGCGGTGGCGGTGCTGCTGCTGGCCACCTACGCGCTGTCGTCCCGCGTGACGTGGACGGGCCGGCTGGTGGTGGACCTGGGCGGGCTGTACGAGCCCTTCTCGCGGCTGACGTCCGCGTTCCGCGCCTCCGGACGCTTCGTCTGGCCGCTGTGCTACGCGTTGATGGGCGGCGCCATCCTCCTGTGGCTGCGGCAGTGGCGCGAGCGGGCCTGGGTGGGAACGGCGGTGCT
Organism: Pseudomyxococcus flavus; assembly: GCF_050038885.1. Classification (NCBI taxonomy): domain Bacteria; kingdom Pseudomonadati; phylum Myxococcota; class Myxococcia; order Myxococcales; family Myxococcaceae; genus Pseudomyxococcus; species Pseudomyxococcus flavus. The sequence continues at coordinate 2,408,084 of NZ_CP143624.1, forward strand.
CGCGCTGGCCGTCGCCGTGCAGGCCTACGACGTGCGCGAGGACAAGAGCGAGCTGCGCCGGCGGCCCGACGGCTTCCGGCGGCTCCAGGCTCCGGAGTGGGCGGAGCTGAAGGGCCACTACCAGCACCTGGCCCTCTTCCCACCGCAGGTGCAGTGGGTCTGCCCCTACAACGAGCCGCTGGTCAACGCGGCGGGGTACCTGGCGTACCGGCTGGGCCTCACCTTCAACAGCGGCTACGCCACCCGGACGCCGCCGTCGATTGCGGAGCAATGCAACGCCACCATGCGCCCCGGCGGCCTGGACGCGGACACGGTGTACGTCGTGGTGCGTCAACAGGTCGGCGCCTTCCTCCGCGCCGGTGCGCGCTGCGGCCAGCTGGAGGGGCTTTCCGTGTGCGTGGCCGGGCAGCGGAACGACGCCTTCGCCCAGGCCCTGGGACGGCATCCACTGCGATAGTTCGCGGCCCCGCTGAATCCGGTGGACTCCCGGGCCGGGACAGGCAGCATCCCGGCGTATGGGAAGCGAGGACATCGTCGCAGCACTGCGCCAGGTGCCGCTGTTCGCCCGGCTCACCGCGGAACAGCTCCGCTGGGTGGCGGACCACGGCCGTCAGCTCCGCTTCCCCGCTGGCACGCGCATCGCCGAGCAAGGTGCTCCCGCGGATGGGCTCTCCATCATCCTGGAGGGCCGCACGCAGTGGAGCCGCCACGCGGGCGGCGAGCCCGTCCCCTCCTTCACGCTGGAGGCAGGCGACCTCTTCGGCGAGCTCATCCTCTTCCTGAACGCGCCCTACCCCAACAGCGGCGACGCGGTGACGGACGTGCGGCTGCTCCGGCTGGAGCCGGCCACCTTCTGGGAGCTGCTGCGCCTGGTCCCCGCGCTCAGCCGGGGGTTGATGGAGCTGGCCTCGCAGCGCACCGAGCAGCAGGCGCAGGAGGTCCGCCCGCAGGTGGCGCTGCTGCCCACGGGGCGCATGGCCGCGGAGCTGAGCGCCGAGCTGGGCAGCCCCGCGGCGGCGGCCCGCCGGAGCGCGGCGCGGCTGGGCGAGCTGATGGCCACGGTGTCCGCGCGCGCCATGGCCCTGGGCGAGCACGGCCTGTCGCTCCCCCAGCGCAGCGTCCTGCTGGCCCTTCCCCGGGAAGCGGCGGAGCGCGGACGCCGCTCGCCGCCCCTGGAGCCCCTGGCCCGCGCCGAGCGCGAGGAAGCGCTGGGCTCCTGGCTGGAAGCGCGCGGTGTGGCGGATGCGTGGGAGGCGGCGCCCGCGCTGGTGGCCTCCGGGCTGGACGTGGCGTGGCTGGAGTCGGTGGCGACGCGCGTGGGCCCCACGCTGCTGGGCGACGTGCTCGCGTGGCTGGTGGTGGCGGTGAGCTGTGACGTGCTCCTGGCCGAGGTGGAGCGAGGGACGGCGCGCATCTCCGCGCTCGTCGAGGGCGTGAAGGCCTATGCCTTCATGGACCCCGCCCCGCCGGAGGACGTGGACGTGCATGAGGGGCTGGAGCACGCGCTCTCGGTGCTGAGCCACCGGCTCCAGGACGAGCGCCTCACCGTGGAGCGTGAGTACGACCCGCGGCTGCCGCGCTTGAAGGCGGAAGGCGTCGCGCTCGACGAGCTGTGGACCCAGCTCATGCTCAATGCGCTGGAGGCGCTGGGTGAGCGCGGCGGCCGCATGCGGCTGCGCACCTGGAAGGAGGCGGCGCACGTCGTCGTCGAGGTCGGGGACGATGGCCCGGGCATCCCCCGCGACCTGCTCCCGCGCATCTTCGAGCCCTTCTTCAGCACGAAGCCTCACGCCGCGGGCATTGGCCTGGACGTCTGCCGCCGCATCGTCGAGCGCCACGGCGGCGACCTCCGGGTTCGCTCCGAGACGGGCGGCACGCGCATCCAGGTCCGACTGCCGGCGTAGCCGCACCTCGCGTGCCAGCCGATGCTGGGCGGCAAGGTCCACGTTCCGCCCTTCGACCATGGCGCCGGAGATGGAGCCCGCCCGGCTCGCGGCGCTCAGTCCTTCTGGCCGAGCGCCGCGACCGCCGCGGCCATCACCTGCTTCACCGGGATGCCCGCGGCCTCCGCCACCTGGCGGCAGTCCTCGAACTCCGGGTGGGCGTTGAGCACCGCCCCCTGGCGCAGCCCGCGCTTCACGCGGACCTTGCCCCACGGCGTCTCCACGTCCACCCAGTCGCGCTCCAGCGCCTGGCGCTCCACCCGGTGGTAGCGCACGCCCAGCGTGGTGGACTCGCGCAGCACCACGTCCACCACCGCCTCGCGCGTGCCGCCCTCCACCAGCGCGCCCAGCAGGTGCCCCGGCCGGCTCTTCTTCATCACCGTGGGCGTCACCCACGCGTCCAGCGCGCCCACCGCGAGCAGCCGCTCCAGCAGGTGCCCCAGGAGCTGCGGCGTGGCGTCATCCAGGTTGGCCTCCACCACCCAGAGCCCATCCGTGCCGGCCTGCTCCAGCCGCCCCAGGGACGCGCGCAGCACGTTGGGCCGGTCCCTGAAGTCCTTGGTGCCCACGCCGTAGCCCACCTTCTCCACGATGAAATTGGGCGGGTGGCCGATGTGCGCCAGCACCTTGAGCAGCGCCGCGCCCGTGGGCGTCGTCAGCTCGCCCACGCCCTCGAAGCGCACGGGCACGTCCCGGAGCAGCTCCAGCGTGGCGGGGACGGGAATGGGCATGGCGCCGTGGGCCACGCGGATGGTGCCGCTGCCCAGCGGCGGCGGCGCCGCGTGGACCTCCGGGTTGCCCAGCAGCTCCAGCACCACCGCCGCGCCGCAGATGTCGACGATGGAGTCGACCGCGCCCACCTCGTGGAAGTGGATGTCGTCGATGGACACGCCGTGGACCTTCGCCTCCGCTTCACCGATGGCGCGGAACACCGCCAGCGCCCGCTCCTTCGCGCGCGGCGGCAGCGTGTCCGCCTCCTCGATGAGGCGCCGGATGTCCGCATAGGCGCGGTGCGGATGCGCTTCGCGCGCATCCAGCACGACGTCCAGGTGCGTGCCGCTGATGGCGTGGCGGACCGCGCGGCTCACCGCCAGCTTCCAGCCCGGGACGCGCAGGCCCGACAGGGCGCGCTCCAGCTCCGCGGGCGGGACTCCCAAATCCAGCCCCGCGGCCAGGAACATGTCCCCGGCGATGCCGCCCACCGGCTCCAGGTAGAGGATGCGTCGCATGCGGCTCACCTGCGTCCCTTCGTGCGGGAGATGAGGGCCGCGTAGAAGCCGCCGCCAAACCCGTTGTCGATGTTCACCGTGGCCACGTTGGAGGCGCACGAGTTCACCATCGCCAGCAGCGCGGACACGCCTTTGAAGTTGGCGCCGTAGCCCACCGAGGTGGGCACCGCGACGACGGGGATGCCCACCAGTCCGCCCAGCGCACTGGCCAGCGCGCCCTCCATGCCCGCCACCACGACGGCGGCGTGGCACTCCTGGATTTCCTCGCGGCGCCGCAGCAGCCGGTGGATGCCCGCCACGCCCACGTCGTAGACGCGCCGCACCTCGGCGCCCATGGCCTCGGCCGTCATCGCCGCCTCTTCCGCCACGGGGATGTCGCTGGTGCCCGCCGTCACCACGGCCACGCGGCCCGCGCGCACCTTGCCCTGCTTGAGATGGAAGATGCGCGCCACCGGGTGGTACTCGCCCTTGGGGAAGCGCGCCAACAGGGCCTCCGCCTTCTCCTGCTGGAGCCGCGTCACCAGCACCGTCTGCTTGCGCTCCACCAGCGCTCCGACGATGCCCAGGAGCTGCTCGGCCGTCTTGGGCTCTCCCAGCACCACCTCCGGGAAGCCGAAGCGCAGGTTGCGGTGCGTGTCGAGCGTCGCGTACCCCAGCTCGGCGAAGGGCAGGTCCTTCAGGCGGCCCACCGCGTCGTCCACCGTCACCCGGCCCGACTTCACGCTCGCCAGCAGCTGCTTCAGCGCCTTCTCATCCATGGGCGCCCGTCTATCGCGAAACGGGCTACACGCCCAGCCGCGCCAGCAGGTCGCGGATGCTGTCCCGCTCCAGCACCAGCAGGAGCTGACCGCCCACCGGCGGCGCCGCGGCCGCGAGGAAGCGAGCCTCCAGCACCACCACGCGACTGGCGTCGCCCTCCACCTGACGGACCGCGTCGGCCACCACGCCATCCGCGCTGCCGCGCCACACCGTGGGAACGGTGGGAATCAGCTTCCAGCCCGTCAGCCGCCCCATGGCGGACAGGCAGGCGCTGGCGACGATGTTGGCCGTCTCCGCCACCACGCTGTCGCGCTCGGCTTGAATGGCGGGCTGTCCCTCCAGGAGCAGGGCCTCCAGTGCGGCGCCGTCCTCCTGGGAGAGCACCAGCACCAGGGTGCCACGCAAGCCGCCCTGGATGCCCAGCCACGCGGCCACCACCGGCGCGTTGCCGCCCAGCAACTCGGCGGCGCCAGCGGGCCCCGTCAGCAGCACGCGCGGAATCGAGAGGTCCACCTTGCGCCCCCCCATCAACCGGGAGAGCGCGTTGGCCGCATGGCCGCAGCCGATGTTGGCCACCTCGCGCAGAGCGTCGAGTTGCGCGTCGCTGGGCAGGGGCAGGCTCACGCGGACAGTAACCTCGGCACGTCCAGGATGAACACCGGACGTCCACTTCCCAGAATGGTGACGCCGGACAGGCCCGGCAGCAAGTCCAGCGGCCGAGACAGCGGCTTGAGTACCACTTCCTCCTGCCCCAGCAACCGGTCCACCGCCAGCGCCACCCGCCCGGAATCTCCGTCCATCACCACGAAGGGCCGCGTTCCCTGCTTTCGGGGCGCAGGAACACCTACCAGCGCGTCCAGCGAGTGGACCGGCAACAGCGAATTACCGTGGGGCAGCAGGGCCGTCTCGCGGCTGCGGCTGAGCGACTCGCCATCCGCCTCCGTGGCGCCCACCACCTTGGCGATGGGCAGGCCGAAGACCTCCTCGCCCACCTCCACCAGCAGCAGGTGCACCACCGCGACCGTCAGTGGAAGGCGCAGCGTGAAGCGGGTGCCCCGGCCGCGCTCGCTGTCGATTTCGAGCGTGCCGCCGACGTTCTCCACCACGCGCTTCACCGCGTCCATGCCCACGCCGCGGCCGGAGATGTCGGTGATGTCCTTGGCGGTGGACACGCCCGGAAGGCACGACAGCATGAAGGCCTCGCGGTCCGTCATGCGCGCCGCCGCCTCCGCCGAGAGCAGGCCCCGCGACACCGCGGCGTTCTTCAGCTTCGCCGGGTCCATGCCCCGGCCATCGTCCTCAAGCTCGATGATGACGCGGTCTCTCGCGCGCTTCACCGCCACCAGCACCCGGCCCCGCGGTCCCTTCTTCGCGGCGACGCGCTCCTCGGGCGACTCCAGGCCGTGGTCGATGCAGTTGCGCAGCAGGTGGAGCAGCGGGTCCGCCAGCTCCTCGAGGATGGCCCGGTCCAGCTCGATTTCCGCGCCGGTGATGACCAGGTCGACCTCGCGCTCCTTGCGGCGGGCGATGTCCCGCGCCGCGCGGGGCAGCCGGTCCGTGATGAGGGACAGCGGCGTCATGCGCGCCGTCATCACCTTGTCGTGCAGGTCCTTCACCAGCGTGTGCAGCCGGTAGACGCCCTCCTCCAGCGCGGGGCGGGTGTTCTCCGGCAGCACCTTGCCCACCTCTCGCAGGCGGGCCGTGGCGAGCATCAGCTCGCCCACCGTGTCGAGGAAGTAGTCGAGCAGCTCCGTGCGCACGCGCACCGTGCGCGACGCGGTGTCCGCCACGGGCCGGCCGCCGTCGGGCACGGGCATCATGGAGGACGGCACCACGGGCGCGGCCACCGCGGGCTTCACCGAGACGACATCCACCTCGGCCACGTTCTTCAGCGCCGCGTGGATGCCGGCTTCGCCCGCCGGAGTCTCGATTTCGAGCTGGATGTTGCCGTCCGGAATCCGGCCGGCCTTGAGCTCCTCGAGCGCGGGGCGGAGGTCCACCAGCGTGCCCAGGTTGGTGAGGCGCTTGTGGACGAGGAAGGCGCGCACGCCTGGCACCTGGCAGGTGGGCGCGATGCGAAGGCGCACCGCCCAGCGCTGGGCCAGCGTCTCCGGCATGGGGGCGCTCGCGGCGGCCTTCAGCGCGTTCGCCATGTCGGGTGCGTCCGACGCCCGGCGTGCGGGCATCGGCACCACCACGCCCTGGGGGGGCTCCTGCGTGGAGACGGAGGCTTGCGAGCCCGCCTGCGGGGCACCGGCGACGGTGAGGCTTCCGCCCGCGTCGGGAGCGGCTCCCTGCGCGCCATGGCTCACACCGTTGGGTCCAGGGCCCGTGGCCGCGCCGCTGGTGAGGCCGGGATTCGTGCCGGCGTCGCCGGTTCCGGGGCGCGTGCCTACGGCATTGGAGGCCGATGCGGCGTCGCCCGACTCGGCGACGGCGCTCGTGCCTGGCACGCCCGCGCCGCCGTCATTCGCCGCGCCCGCACGGTCCGATTGCGCCAGGGCACCTGTGCCCGTCGCACCCGCGCTGCTGCTCCCGAGGCGATTCGGCAGGCCCGCACCGCTGGGGCCTCCGGCGCCGCTCGCAGGTCCGCCTGTCGCAGCCGTGCCACCTGCGGCGCTGCTGCCTGGCCCGCCAGCAGGACTTGCATGCTCCGCCCCTGCGCCGACAGGCCCGGAGCCCGCACGGCCCGACGAACTGGAGCCTGAGGCGACAGGTCCGGAGGCTGAGCCTGTTGCTCCAGCGCCACTGGCACTCGGACCACTTGCTCCTGAGCCCGCCGAAGCAGCGTCTGAGCCCCTTGCCCCGGAGCTTGTTCCACCCGTTGAACCATCGCCTGCGCCGACAGGCCCGGAGCCTGCTCCACCCGCCGAGCCGGAGCCCGAACCTCCAGCCCCGGAGCCTGTTCCACCCGCCGAGACTGAGCCACCAGCCTCCGAGCCTGTTCCAGCCGTCGAACTGGAGCCACTTGCTCCTGAGCCTGTTGAGCCGGAGCCCGAACCTCCAGCCCCGGAGCCAGTCCCACCTGCCGAGCCGGAGCCCGAACCTCCAGCCCCGGAGCCAGTCCCACCTGTCGAGCCGGAGCCACTGGCTCCTGAGCCCGCCGGGCCAGCACCAGAACCTCCAGCCCCGGAGCCGCTCGCCGAGCCACCGCCCTCGGGCCCGGCGCCACCCGGCATCACCGAGCCCGCACCGCCCGACTCCGCGCCGCCCTCCGGCTTCAGCGCCGTCACCTTGGCGACGCGCGTGGCCGCCGGAGCGTGGCCCGTCATCGTCGTGACGCGCTGGCTGAGCTGGTTCAGGAGCGCCGAGGCATCGTCCGGCGGCTTGCCCTCCGACACCGAGCGCACCTGCGCGAGCATGGTGTCGGCGGCGGTGAGCAACAGGTCCACCAGGTCCCGGTCCAGGCGGCCGCGGTCCTGACGGACGGCGTCCACGAGGTCCTCCACCCGGTGCGCCAGGATGGCGATGGGCTCGAAGCCCATGGACGACGCCATGCCCTTCACGGAGTGGGCGTGGCGGAACATCGAATCCACCGCGCTGGACGAGCCCTCGCGCTCGAGCTCCACGAGGTCACGCCCGAGCGCCTCCAGGTGGTCGGTCGCCTCGGAGATGAAGAGCCCGAGGTAGCGGGACATGTCCATCGTCATGGACCCGGCCTCGAATCAGGAAGGAGGGACGGCCCGCGCTCGCGCGGCACCGCTCAGGTCTCGCCCAGGACCTTCTTCACGACGGCCAGCACGTCCTCGGCCCGGAACGGCTTGACGATGAAGTCCGAGGCGCCCGCCTCGATGGCCTCCATCACCAGGCTCTCCTGTCCGAGCGCCGAGCACATGATGACCACCGCGCTGCTGTCCGCCTTGATGATTTCCCGCGTGGCCTCGATGCCGCTCTTGAACGGCATGACGATGTCCATCGTCGTGAGGTCGGGCTTGAGCTCCTTGTACTTCTCCACGGCCTCCAGGCCGTTGGCCGCCTCACCGACGACCTCGAACCCCCCAGACGCAAAGATGTCCTTGATCATGTTGCGCATGAAGATGGCATCGTCGACGACCAGGACCCGCTTAGCCATGTGAAGAACTCCGCCTCCGAATCGCCTGAGGAGCGCGGACACTAGCATCCACGCTTTCCAGGGGGCTACTCACTTGGAATGGGTGAACAAGGCAACCACCGCGGCGTCCAACCCTTCTGGGTCCAGGACCGTCACTCCCAGGCCACCCAGCCTGGCGACGCCCCGGATGGCCGGCGTCATCTTCCCTGGCGCCGTGCTCACCCGCTCCACCGCTTCGATGCCGTCTACGTCCGTCACCAACAGTCCCAGGTCCCTCCGCCCACGGTCCAGGAGGACCACCCGTCCGGGCGGGGTAGGACCTTCGGGAAGACTCAGGAGCTGCCGCAGCTCTACCACCGTCACGACCCGGCCGCGCAGATTCATTACGCCTGTAATGGCCAGCGGCGCGCGCGGCACGCGGGTGAAGCGCTCGGGGGGCACGACGACCTCCCGCACCGCCGAGAGCGGCAGCCCGTAACGCTCCTTTTCCACCCGGAAGATGACGTGCCGCACAGGAGTAACGTTCTATCCGCTCTGGAATGACCGGCCCGCTCACCGCCGCTTCGACCGGGACGCGCCCGCCGCGCCGCGCTTCGCCATGGACGCCTTCGCGCCAACCCGCGCCGTGGGACCTTTGCGCGCCGGGGCTCGCTTCGCCACGGATTTCTTGCCGGCCGCCGTGGACTTGCCCGCTGCGGGCTTCCGTCCGCCACCTGCTTGCTTCACCGCCGCGGCCTTCCGGGCGCCGGTCCCCCGCTTCGCCGCCCCGGCCTTCTCCGCGCCACCCACCCGCTTCGCCGCCGGGGGCTTCTGCGCCCGGGAGGCTGACGCCTTCACCCCAGGCGCCTTCTCAGCGCCAGCCTCCGGGACCACGGCGCGAGATGGCGTCCCAGCACGGGCGGACGCCTTCGGCGCCTGCGCCCCCGACGCCATCATCGCCTTGAGCACCTTCTGCGGGGCCACGGCGCGGAAGCTCTCGTGAATCCACTGGGACAGCAGCGCGACGGGGACCTCGCTGCCGGGCTTGAAGCGGGAGGACACCCAGCCGCTCTTGCCCAGGCCGTAGCCGGTGGGCTCGGTGAAGGGCAGCGTCAGCGCGGCCTCGTTGGACTCGGGGAGCTTGGTGGTGACCCCCAGCCCGTCGTTGTCCAGCGTGAGGATGACGAACATCTTCCCCTTCACCTTGGCCGTGCGGTGGCCCCAGGGGAACTCCTCGGTGACCTCGGGGAGCGCGAGCATCACCTCGCGCAGGTGGTCCTCGGCGGCCTTCAGCTTCGGGTCGACATTGTCTGCGGGCGTGTGACTCATGAACCCAGGCGGAAGCTGCGCACGACGCTCTGCAGCTCGACGGAGAGGTTGGTCAGCTCACTGGCCAGCGACGTCATGCGGGACACGGCGGCCGTCTGCTCCTGGATGACGGCCTGGATGGCCTCCGTGGACGCGGCGTTGTTGCGCGCCACCAGCTTGATTTCCTCGATGGCCTTCACCATCTCCTCGCTGCCCTTGAGCTGCTCGCGGGCGCTCTCGGAGATGAGGTGCACCTTCTCCGAGCCCTTGCGGATGGTGTCGGTGATGGCGCCCATGGAGCGCACGATGTTGGTCAGGTCCTCGCGGCCCTCGGCCAGCTCCGCGATGCCTTCCTTCATGGCGCTCACGACGGAGGTGGACTGGCCGGAGATGTCACGCGCCAGCTTGGAGATCTGCTCCGCGGAGCGCCCCGCGCTCTCGGCCAGCTTGCGCACCTCGTCCGCGACCACCGCGAAGCCGCGGCCGTACTCACCCGCGCGCGCCGCCTCGATGGTGGCGTTGAGCGCGAGCAGGTTGGTCTGCTGCGCCACCTGCGTAATCGCGTCGACGATCTTGGAGATTTCCTGCGTCTTCTCGCCGAAGGCGAACACCTGCTGGCTGGCGGACTCGATGCGGTTGAAGACCTTCTTCACCTTCTCGCCGGCCAGCCGCGCCGCCTTGGAGCCGTCCTCGGCCGCGCTGCTCGTCTCCGCCGTGGTCCGCGCCGCGTCCTCGGCGCTGGCCGTGGTGCGCTGGATGCTGCCGGCCATCTCGGTGATGACCTTCGACGCCTTCGACACCAGCTGCGACTGCGACTCGGCGCCGCCGGCAATCTTCTCCATTGACGAGCCCACCTCCTCGGTGGAGCCGTTGACGTTCTCCGCCGAGCGCTGGAGGTCGATGGCCGTGTCGGCCACGCTCTTGGCCGTCTCCTGAATCTTGCCCACCAGCTCGCGCAGGTTCTCCTGCATGCGGGTGATGGCGCCCGTCAGCTCGTCAATCTCGTCGCGCGTGCTGCCGCCCTCGGCGGCCACCGGCTTGGACAGGTCACCCTGCGAGATTTCGTACGCGGAGCGGCTGAGCACCTTCACGCGGGTGACGCGCGCCAGCAGCGACGGCAGCAGCGCCGCGGCCGCCCCGGTGATGAAGATGGCGACGCCGATGCGGACGACGTCCTTCCACACTGCGGGGCCGGGGCTGAGCTGGTGGAAGAGGACGTCCGACGCGTACATCCACACCGTGAGCAGCAGCCCCAGCACCACGTAGCCGTTGAGAATCTTCCGGTGCAGGGAGACCTCGCGGGTCGCGCGAGGGCTGTCCACGGCGCGCAGCAGTCGCTGCAGGGGCTCGCGGCGGGGAGTGTGTCCTGGGACTGTGTCGTCGCGGAGGGGACGGCGCACGGGTTGCTTTCGGGGGATGTGAAGCGCCTCGGGTTTAGCCTTGCTGCACCGCAGGGTCAATCCGCCGGCCGCGGCCGGAAGTGGTCGAACCCTTCGGGTGGTGGGAGAACACGGCCTGTCCTGTCCCGGCTCACCCACCCACGTCCCTCTGTGAAGTGGCCGATGCGGGTGATGGCGTGTCCTCCTGTAGCGCACGCGCGCTCGAATGCCCGGCTGCGCGCCGGGGGAACGGCCAGCAGCAGCTCGTAGTCCTCGCCGCCCGCGAGCGCGCCCGCGGGCCCCAGCGCCTTCTTCACCGCCGCCGACAGCGGCAGCCGCTCCAGCTCCAGCTCCGCCCGCACACCCGAGGCGGTGCAGAGATGACCCAGGTCCGATGCAAGGCCGTCTGAAACATCCAGCGCCGCGGAGGCGAAGCGCGCGGCCACCCGGCCCAGCGCCACGCGCGGCTCGGGGCGGCGCTGGCGGCGCACGGCGGCGCCTCGGCGGAGGCCCTCGCGAAGCTGCGCGAGCCCCAGGCGTGCGTCGCCGAGCGTGCCGGACACGTAGAGCAGGTCCCCGGGCCGGGCGCCCGCGCGGGTGAGGGGCGCGCGCGTCAGCTCACCCGCCGCGGTGATGGTGACGGACAGCTCGCGCGCGGAGGTGAAGTTGCCACCCACCAGCGCGATTCCATGCGCGGTGGCCAGCGCGGCCATGCCCCGCGCGAGCCCCGTGAGCTCCCGGAGCGGATAGTCCCGAGGCAGCGCGAGCGCGCAGACGAACCAGCGCGGCGTGGCCCCCATGGACGCCAGGTCCGACAGGTTCACCGCCAGCGCCTTGTGGCCAATGTCCGCGGGTGAGAACGCGGCGCGGGTGAAGTGCACGTCCTCCACCACCGCGTCCGTGGTGACGCACTGCGCCCCGCGCTGTGGCGCGAGCACCGCGCAGTCATCTCCCGGCCCCACGGGCACGCGGGCTCGCGGGAAGTGCGCGAGGAACCGGCGGATGAAGTCGAACTCACCAAGCATGGAGACGGAACAAAGACCAGACGCAGTGTCGGAGCAATGACACTTTTTGGCACTCAGGGGTGACGAAACGCGTCCGCGCCAATCGAAGACAACCTGGAGATTGGGTTTTCCATCTCCCGGGGGTCATCCATGTCGAAGATTGGAGAGCGTCTGCCTTCTATCGCCACACCCAAGGCCCGGACGGAGGCGGAGGGCCCGGGCACGAAGGCGGTCAGCACGCAGCAGTGGGTGGACCTGCTCGGCGCCCTGATTCCGTCGCCGGGCGTGACGAAGGCGTCTGCCGCGAGCACGTTCGCCACCCGGGCCACGGCGGCCGTGGGCGACGCGCAGCGGGCGGCCTCCGCGCAGGAGGTCCTCCCCTCCTCCCTGGGCCTACTGAGAGATGAGCGGCTGGCGCGCTGCATCGACGAGGCCTTCCGGGACATCTTCGAGGGCGAGCGCTGGCCCAGCGGCCCCGAGCGCTCCAAGTGGCTGGGCTTCGCGAAGGAGCTTCGCGCCAAGGACCCGAAGGTCACCGCCGAGCAGGTCCGCTCCGCCATCGCGAACGAGCTGCGCCTGCAGCGCGACGGGCTGGACTCGCATTCGGCGGCGAACACGGACCGCTTCATCCAGGACGCCGTGAAGTGGGTGTCCCTCTGCTACGAGGGCCGGGAGCGCGACGCCACGCCCGCGGAGATGAACCACTGGCGCGACGTCGCCGCCCGGCTGCGCCGGGAGAAGCCGGACCTCACGCCCGAGCAGCTCAAGTACGCCATCACCGACGCGGTGCGCGCCCAGATGACGGGGACGGACAAGGCGACACCGGAGAACATCGACAAGTTCATCGAGGACGCCGTGAAGTGGGTGTCCCTCTGCTACGAGGGCCAGGAGCGTGCGCCCACCGCCTCGGAGCTGCAGCACTGGCGCGACTTCGCGAAGAAGCACCAGAAGGAGAATCCGGACCTCACGCCCGAGCAGCTCAAGTCCGCCATCACGGATGCCATCCGGGCGAAGATGACGGGGACGGACAAGGCGACGCCGGAGAACATCGACAAGTTCATCGAGGACGCCGTGAAGTGGGTGTCCCTCTGCTACGAGGGCCAGGAGCGTACGCCCACCGCGTCGGAGCTGAGGCACTGGCGTGACTTCGCGAAGAAGCAGCTGGCGGAGAAGCCGGACATGACGCCGGAGCAGCTCAAGTCCGCCATCGGCGACGCGGTGCGCGCGCAGCTGACGGGCATGGACAACACGGGCGGCGCCAACATCGACCGGTTCATCCAGGAAGCCGTCCAGTGGGTGTCCCTCTGCTACGAGGGCCAGGAGCGCGACGCCACGCCCGCGGAGCTGCGGCGCTGGCGCGAGCTCGCCGCGAAGAAGAAGGCGGAGAAGCCGGACATCACCCCGGAGGAGCTCAAGTACGCCATCACCGACGCGATTCGTGGCGAGGTGACGGGCACCAGCGCACCCGCCGAGCAGAACATCGACCGCTACATCAAGGAGGCCTTCGACTGGGTGTTCCAGGTGTACCGGGGCGTACCCGAGGACACGCCGCGCGAGCCCACGCCGCGCGAGCTGCATGAGTGGCGGCAGTTCGCCCGCGCGAAGCTGAACGAGAAGCCGGAGATGACGAGCGAGGACCTCAAGTACCTCCTGCTGGAGAGCATCCGCACCGCCCTGGCCAACCAGTGAGGGCGGCGGCCCCTGCGCTCGGCGTCAGAGCGAGCGCAGGAAGGCCACCAGCGCCTCGCGCTCCGTCTTGCTCAACGCCTTGAAGCGCTCACGTGCCTTGGCGCCTTCGCCACCGTGCCAGAGAATGGCCTCCTCGAAGCTGCGCGCGCGGCCGTCGTGGAGCATGCGGACCTGACGATTCACCGTCTCGAGCAGGCCCAGGCCCCACAGCGGCGGCGTCCTCCACTCGGTGCCGCTGGCCTCGCCGTCGGGTCGTCCGTCCGCCAGCTCCGGCCCCATGTCGTGCAGCAGCAGGTCCGTGTACGGGCGGACGCGCTGGTTCGACAGCTCGGGGATGTCCTCGACGGTGCCCGTGGTGAACTCCGGATGGTGACACGCGGCGCAGCCCGTCTGCTGGAAGAGCGCCTGCCCCTTCACCACCGCGGGGTCGGTGACGTCCCTGCGCGCAGGGGGCGCAATCAAACGCAGGTAGAGCATCGTCAGCCCGAGCTGGTGCTCACTGAGGCCGGGGCCCGCCTTGGCGGGCGGAACCTTGCAGGGGGCCTGCTTCGGCGTGCAGTTGCGCTCGGGGTAGAGCGCGGACGTGAGCCCCAGGTCCTCGGAGAAGGCGCTGGCGACCTGCTGCTCCAGCGTGGGCTGGTTGGCCTTCCAGCCATAGCGCCCCAGACGGACCTGGCCGTCACGCGCGCTGGCGACGCGGTTGGGACGGCCGGAGATGCCATCACCGTCGCGGTCCTCGGCATCCGCCAGGGCCAGGATGGCCTCATCGGGAATCGCCTCCAGCAGGCCGAGCCCGAACACCGGCGCGGGGATGCGCGGCGAGAGCATCGTCTTCGCCGCGAGCCGTCCATAGCCCAGCCTGGCGAGGTGGTAGCGGGGCTTGCGCAGGACATACGGCGCTCCATCCGCGTACTTCCCCTTCACGTCCGTATAGGTGACCCGGACCTCGCCTTCGGCGACGACGCCTGGGATGGCCCGGTCATGCAGCTGGCCGCCATAGACGGGCTCACTGCGCCCCGCGGGTGCCCCCTTCGACGGCACGCTCAGCCGGACGAGCAGTGGCGCCTCGGTGCCCAGCTCCGTCAAGGGCCGACCGCGGCCATCCTTGAAGTGACAGGAGCCACAGCCCGTGGCGTTCGAGAAGGGCCCCGCGACCGCGTCTGGCCTGGCGGCCCAGTTCCGCATGAACACGGCCTTCCCATCAATCATGGAGGTCCAGCGCGCACGGTCCAGATTGGCCAGCGCGCGGCCGTAGGCATTCGGCGTGACATCGAAGACCGTCGTCTTCCCTCCGGAGAGGGCCGCGTCCTCGGCGTCCACCCCCGCGGGGGCGGCGGGCGGCGGCGCATCCGCCACGGACTCCGGCGGCGCCGAGCGGGCGGGGCTGGCGGCGAGCAGGACGGACAGGGACCACCAGAGCGTCTTCAAAGGCATGCGCTTGGATGGACGATGCATGGCTCGCCTCGACGGGAACGACTGGAAGCAGGGTCGCCCCCGCTTCCAGCCAGGTGAGAAGACGGCGGATTACTTCGTGGCGGCGGGGACGACGCTCTCGCTGACGATTTCGACCGTGCGCGCCGTGCTCTGGATGTGGATCTCGTCGAAGCCGAGGTAGGGGTAGCTCGTGGGCCCACGGACCTCCTCGCTCAGGACAATCTCGTCGGCCGCGACCTCGCGTCCGTCGCTCAGCCGGACGACCGGGCTGGCCACCTGGAAGCGCCACTCACACGACGCGCGCGGCGTGACGTGGAAGGTGCTGGCGCACGGGATGTAGCAGTAATTGCAGTTCCAGTAGCCCATCTGGCTGCACTGCGTCAGACAGGCCGAGACGCTCTGATAGCGCGACCGGCAGTTCGGCGGGTTGTTCGTGACGGGGCCCGGGTTGTAGGGGCCGGGCTCATAGACACCGATGGTGCCGTTGCGGATGCCACCGATGGCCGCCTGCAGCCGCCCCTGGTGGTAGACCATGGCGGAGTACGTGGTGGACTCACCCGCGCCCGTGAAGCGCGCGGCGTACGTGTTCTCCTGCCCGTTGCTGTCGATGGTGGCCGTGCTCGTCACCGAGCCCTCGGACACGGAGGAGAACAGCATCCGGTTCTCGGCGCGGTCGCTCTGGCTGAAGGTGGCCGCCGTCCAGTTGGTCGCCAGGCCCGTGTGGATGAGCACGCCATCCTGGCCCGACCCGCTCTCGCTCTCCACCTTGACGCCCGCGTCGGTGGCCGTCACGCGGGCCTTGCCGATACCGCAGTGGTTCAGCTCGCTGAACATCACGCATTCCTGCGCCTGGGCCTGCGCAAGAGGAAGGGTGAGGCTGAAGACAGCGGCCCAAAGCGTGTTTCCAAGACTCCGTGGCAGACGCATCTGACGGCTCCTATGCCTTCATGGGAAATCCATGAAAGTGAGCCTTTCCGCTTCAATGCTCATGCCACGAATTGATGCCCTCTCACGAGGGCGCGGGCAGTGACAGGAATCGCCACAGCCCGGCCGGGTCATGTGACTGCCTTTGCTACAGGAAGACACCCGGGTCGAACTCGTCCACGTTGACCGGGAGCATGCGCGGCAGGGGCCGGTTGAACACGCGGGCGTTCAATTCCAAATCCAATATCTTGAGCCCGGAGGGGACGAGCTCGCGGAAGCGCTGGCTGACGTACTCGCGCAGGCCGAGCACCGCCACCTGGCGCTTCTCCTCCAGCATGGGCTTGAGGGCCTCGGCGAAGTCCGCGCCGTCATGGCTGGCGAGCACCACCGCGGCGCCGGGGCGCTGGGTGCGGATGTTCTCCAGCAGCTTGAGGATGCCCAGGTCCACCACCTTCTGGTCGGGGCGGCCGTAGAGCAGGGCCACCTCGCAGCCTGCGGACTTGAGCGCGCGCACGAAGCCAATCATGACGTCGGGCAGCTGCTCGCCGCGGGCGTTGAGCACCACCACGCAGCGCACGGGGGCGGGGAAGTTGTTCTCGCAAAAGGAGACGAGCCGGTCGAACTGGACGCGGTCCTGGGACTCGGGCTTGCGTCCCACCACGTTGGACACGGCCCAGTCGATGTTCTCTGCGTCGATGAGTACGTAGGAGGCTGCGGGGGTGCGTCCGGAGAGCATGGCCGCGAGGATACGCGGGAGCCCAGGCGGCCGGGGGACTCTGTTCCATCCCCGCGGCTTCGCCCGCCCGCGTCAGAAGCGGTCCTGTCCGGTCGCCGACGGCGTGGGCGCCAGCGCGGAGAGCCCGCCGGACTCCGCGAGCGGCGGCTGGAGCGGCAGCACCACCGTGAAGGTGGAGCCCCGGCCGAACTCGCTCTCCACGGAGACGCGGCCGCCATGCCCCTCCACCAGGCTCTTCACGATGG
This sequence comes from Pseudomyxococcus flavus, assembly GCF_050038885.1. NCBI lineage: Bacteria > Pseudomonadati > Myxococcota > Myxococcia > Myxococcales > Myxococcaceae > Pseudomyxococcus > Pseudomyxococcus flavus. Next base: position 2,424,764 of record NZ_CP143624.1, read on the forward strand.
CCAGCCCCAGCCCCGCGCCGCCGTGCTCGCGCGTGGAGCTGCCGTCCACCTGGTAGAAGCTCTGGAAGATGTGCTCGAACTGGTCCTCGCGGATGCCCACGCCCGTGTCCTCCACGGACACGCGGTAGCCCTGCACGCCCAGCTCCGGCTGCGAGCCCACCTCCGACATCACCACCGACACCCGGCCCCCGGCCCCGGTGAACTTCACCGCGTTGGCCAGCAGGTTCACCACCACCTGCCGCAGCTTGTCCGCGTCCGCCGTGAGGCGCGGCTGGGGCAGCGGCGGCAGGCGCACCTCCAGCTCCACGCCCTTGCGCTGCGCCTGGGGCGCCACGCTGGACACCGCCGTCTGGATGACGCCGCCCAGGTCCACCGGGCCAATCACCAGCCGCAGCCGGCCCGCTTCAATCTGGCTCAGGTCCAGGATGGAGGAGATGAGGTTGAGCAGCGACTCGCCCTTCTCCACGATGGTGCGCACGTACAGCAGCTGCTCCGGGTTGAGCGCGCCGGCCAGCCCCTCGGCCAGCATCTCCGAGTAGCCGATGATGGACGCCAGCGGCGTGCGCAGCTCGTGGCTCACCGTCCCCAGGAAGGTGGACTTCAGCCGGTCCAGCTCCTTGAGGCGGGCGTTGGCCTGCGCCAGCCGCGCGTTGTTCGCCTCCAGATCCCTGTGCGTCTCCAGCATCGCCTCGATGTGGAGCTGCGTGGCCAGGAAGGCCCGCTGCCCGCTGGCCACCAGCGCGGCCAGCACCTGGCCGAAGTGCACCAGCACCTGCGCGGCCGTGCGCTCGGGGACGCGGCGCACGCGGCCCACCAGCTCGTGCGCCCGCGACAGGTCCAACCCGGCGATGTCCGTGAGCGAGGGCGGGAAGTCCACCAGCTCCTCGGGCGTGAAGGGCCCCAGGATGACACGGCCCAGCGCGTCGCCCTCCCAGCGCACCGGCATCACCAGGTAGCGCAGGCCGGTGAAGCACGGCAGCGCGATGATGCCCACCTCGTCCGCGCCGTCCCCGCGCGACGGCCGGGCGCCCTGCACCGGCGCCACCGGCCCGTCCTTCACCCGGGCCACGGTGGCGGTGCAGCGCGCGCGTCCCTCCGGGAAGCCGAACACGTACGAGCAGAAGTCGCCGTGCCCCACCTTCACGTCGGCCAGCTTGTCGCCCGCGGTGTCCATCACCTTGATGCCCACGCGGTACAGCGCGCTGAAGCTGCGCACCACCTCCGTGAAGGAGGGCAGGTCCAGCATGTCCGCCAGCGACAGCCGCCGCTGGAGCACCGACTCACGGCGCGAGGCGCCCACGCCGTCCGGCGTCCCGCTGCCCGCCGCGCCGCTCATCGCCCGCCTCCGCTGCGCGCGTCCGCCGCCGCGCGCCCGTACGTCGCCTCCAGCGCCGTGCCGGTGACGTCCATGCGCCGGAATATCTGGCCCAGGAACTCCTGCTCCGTCAGGCCCAGGTTCCGCGCCAGATGGGCGCGCAGGTCGAGCCGCCGGTAGGCCGCCTGCGCCACCGCATGGAAGGTTTCCAGCACCCCCTCGCCCCGCAGCGCCACCGCGCCCACCACCGCCTCGCCGCCCCGGCGGCGCGACTCCTCGATTTCAGCGTCCGTCCGCGCGTCCGGCAGGTCCTTCTTGTTGAACTGGATGACCACCGGGACCTGGCTGGGGTCCAGGTTGTTCTCCCGCATGTTCTCCTGGAGGTTGCGCCAGTAGGCGTTGTTGTCCGCCGTGGCGCTGCGCCGGCTGTCCGCGATGAAGACCACCGCGTCCGCGCCCTGGAGGACGATGCGCCGGGTCGCGTTGTGGATGACCTGGCCTGGCACCGTGAAGAGCTTCACCTTCACCTTGAAGCCGGAGGAGGTGGAGAAGAAGACGGGCAGCAGGTCGAAGAACAGGGTCCGGTCGTCGTGCGTCTCCACGGTGAGGAGCCGGCCGCGCACCTCGGGGGACGCCTTGGCGTGGAGGTGGCGCAGATTCGTCGTCTTCCCGCTGAGGCCGGGCCCGTAGTAGACGATCTTGAGCGTCAGCTCTCGCTGGGCGTGGTTGAGTTGCAAGGTGGGGCTCTGGCTGACGGTCGAGGTGTGGAGTTTGACGCCTCGGCGCCCGAATGCGCGTTTTTATAGTGGGAAGCTGCCCGGCACGGAAGGCCGGCGGGGTGCCAGGCGTGGAAGCGATGCTCATTCTTGGAATGGGCTGGACGCATGGCAGGTTGGACGGAATCCGGCTCCTCACCACACGGAGGAGGGCGTTCCTCACTTGAGGGGACAATGTGCGCGGAATCACTGCGTGCACCGGTGCCGCGGGAGCGGTTAGGATCGCAACTCGACGGAGGAGCAAGGCGATGACGATGAAGCAGGTGGACGCAGGCGTGGAGGTGGCCCCAGCACCGGTCCTGGACGTGGCCGGCCTCCCCAACGACCTGATTGCGGCGGTGAAATTCGGCCTGCCCACCGACGAGGACATGACGGCGGTGGCGGCCCTGCGCGCCAGCTCGGAGCCCTGGAAGACCCGGGGCGAGACGCCGGAGGACAGCCTCAAGGCCCTCACCCAGCTCAAGCCCTTCATCCATGTGGCGAAGGTGCAGAATCAGCTCGTCGGCTACGTCACGGTGGAGCGTGACGGCCCGGTTCCGGGCGCGGCGTACCTGCGGAACATCGTGGTGAAGCCCGAGCTGCGCCGCAAGGGCCTGGGCAACGTGCTGCTGGAGCAGGCCCTCAAGGCGGCCCGGGACATGTACCGCAAGACGATTGCCCTGCGGGTGGACCCGTCCAACTCGCCCGCCGTGAGCTTCTACCGCAAGGAGGGCTTCACCACGGTGGCCACGGTGGTCTCCAAGAAGTCCGGGAAGCTCCGCCTCCTGATGTCCCGCGAGCTCTAAGCCCCCGGTCGTGTCGCACCCGGGCGGGAGAGCCCCTCCCGCCCGCCGCTCCGAGCGGGCCCCACTGGGTCCCGGAGCCCCGCCCTTCTCCCCTGCTTCCAGGTGCTGCCCCCGTCAGGCGCGCGGGATTTCCGCGCGCCCGGGAGCAAGCGACCGGCCCGGGACAAGGGGTGGCCGCATTCTGCGGAATGTCGTCTATCCTGCGGCTCCCCCGCGCCCGCGTGCAGACGCGGCCAGAGTCGACATCCCGCATGAAATCGCTCGCAGAACTGTTGCGGCACCTGTCGCGTCCGGGTGTCACCGAGTTGACCCTGGCGACCGGCCGCCCGCCGATGATCCGTGGAAGCAACGGGTACGAGGCGGTGGACACCGCCACCGCGACGGCCGAGGACATCACCCGCGCCCTCCAGGCGATGGTGGGCGTGGCCCGGGCCTCCACGGTGACGGAGACACCGGTGCAGTGGTCCGTGAACGCCACCGGCCTGGGCTCGCTGGCCATCGCCGCCATGCGCCGGGGCGACCTCATCCACCTGCGCCTCAGCCGCGCCGCCGATGCAGGGGCCGCTGCCCAGGCCGCCACGCCGAAGCCCGCCGCGCCCGCGCCCGCCGCGCGCCCCGCGGTGGCGACTGCGCCCGCGGCGCCCCCCTCCTACCGGGCGCCCGAGCCTGCCGCGGCCCCGCAGTACCGCGCGCCGGAACCCGCAGCGGCCCCGCAGTACCGCGCGCCCGAGCCTGTCGCGGCCCAGCGGGCCGCGGAGCCCGCGCCAAGCCGCCCGATGGCCGCGCCGGCCCGGACCTTCACGGGCACCGGCCGCGAGCTGGCGGTGCTGCTCGAGGAAGGCCGCCGGGGCATGGCCAGCGACGTGCACATCATCGCCGAGCGCCCGCCCCTCTTCCGCTTCGCGGGCGACCTGACGGCCCAGGGCCCGGTGCTGGACGCGGCGACGGTGGAGCGGCTGCTGCTGCCCGTGGTGCCGGAGCGGCTGCGGCCGGTGCTGGAGCGCGAGGGCAGCTGTGACTTCTCCCTGGAGACGCCGGAGATGGGGCGCTTCCGGGTCAACGTGAGCCGCCAGCGCACGGGTCTCAAGGGCACCTTCCGCCTGATTGCGCGGGAAGTCCCCACGCTGGAGTCGCTGGGCCTGCCCGCGGACATCGCCAAGGCCACGCACCACCACCAGGGCCTCATCGTCATCACCGGCCCGTCCGGCCACGGCAAGACGAGCACGCTGGCGGCCATCGTGGACCTCATCAACCGCGAGACGTCCCACCACGTGCTCACCGTGGAGGACCCGGTGGAGTTCGTCCACCCGCGCAAGCGCGCGCTCATCAGCCAGCGCGAGGTGGGCTCGCATACCAAGACGTTCGCCAGCGCGCTCAAGGGCAGCCTCCGCGAGGACCCGGACGTCATCGTGGTGGGCGAGCTGCGCGACACGGAGACGGTGCGCATGGCGCTGTCCGCCGCCGAGACGGGCCACCTGCTCATCAGCACCATGAACACGCCGAGCGCGGCGAAGACCATCGACCGGCTCATCGACCTCTTCCCGCCGGGCGACCAGCAGCAGGTGCGCCTGTCGCTGTCCAGCGGCCTGCGCCTCATCGTCAGCCAGCGACTGCTGCCGGGCGCGGACGGCAAGGGGCTGGTGGCCGCGGCGGAGGTGCTACCGGGCTCGGTGTCCCTGGGCAACCTCATCCGCGACAACAAGACGTACCAGATTCCCTCGCTCCAGCAGCGCGGCAAGAGCCTGGGCATCGTCCGCTTCGAGGACTCGCTCGCGGACCTGGTGCGCTCCGGGAAGGTGAAGCTGGAGGTCGCCAAGGGCTACGCGGACAACCCGGATGAGCTGGAGGCCATGGTGACGGGCAAGCGTCCCGGCGCCACCGTGGCCGCGCCCGAGTCCCCGCAGGAGAGCGCGCGGCTCCTGAGCAAGATGGGCTCGCTGATGGGAAGGAAGGGCTCCTGAGATGACGACACCCCGCCTGGCCGTCCTGTTCGACGCGCTGCTGGAGCAGAAGGGCAGCGACCTGCACCTGGGCATCGGCTATCCGCCCATGGGGCGCATCCGCGGCGAGCTGGTGCCCCTGCGCGAGCAGCCGCTCACCGCGCCGGAGATGCAGGCGCTGCTCTTCGAAATCTGCACGCCGGAGCAGCAGCGGCAGATTGTCGAGGACCTGGACCTGGACTTCGCCTACAGCTACGGGACGAAGGCCCGCTTCCGCGCCAACTACTTCAACAAGATGACGGGCCTGGCGGCCGTCTTCCGCACCATCCCCAGCAAGGTGCTGTCGCTGGAGGACCTGAAGACGCCGGAGGTGGTGCGCAAGCTGGCCGAGCGCCGCAGCGGGCTGGTGCTCGTCACCGGCCCCACGGGCAGCGGCAAGTCCACCACGCTGGCCGCGATGATCAACTACATCAACAAGACGCGGCCCGCGCACGTGCTCACCATCGAAGACCCGGTGGAGTTCGTGCACGAGTCCATGAAGGCGCAGGTGACGCACCGGGAGGTGGGCCCGCATGCGTCGAGCTTCGCCACGGCCATCCGCTCGGCGGGCCGCGAGGACCCCAACGTCATCCTCATTGGCGAGCTTCGCACCAACGAGACGATGAAGCTGGCGCTCCAGCTGGCGAGCTTCGGCGTGCTGGTGTTCGCCACGGTGCACACCAACAGCGCGCCGGCCACCATCGACCGCATCATCAACGCCTTCCCCGCGGACGAGCAGCAGCAGGTGCGCGGCATGCTGGCGGAGAGCCTGGCCGGCATCGTCGCCCAGCAGCTCATCAAGACGGCGGACGGCAAGGGCCGCGTGGCCGCGCTGGAAATCCTGGTGGGCGGGCCCGCCATCGCCTCCATGATTCGCGAGGGCAAGGTGTTCCAGATTGCCTCGAAGATGCAGGCGGGTCAGGGCCAGGGCATGCAGACGCTGGACATGCACCTGGAGCGCCTGGTGAAGGACGACGTGATTACCCCCGAGGCCGCGCTGGAGAAGGCCCAGGACAAGGAGAACCTGGCCAAGGTCATCTCCCGCATCAAGCCGGACTGGCAGGTGCCCGAGTCCCTGAAGTCACTGGGCTGAGCAGCGGCGACGGGCATCCCGAGGAAGAAGCGCATGACGATGAAGAAGCCAGCAGTGGGCACCGTGGGCTGGATGGACCTCACGGTGAAGGACGCGGTGGGGGTGAGGGACTTCTACAAGGACGTGGTGGGCTGGACCGCCACCGGCCTGGACATGGGCGGCTACGAGGACTTCGTCATGATGCCCCCGGGCGGCGGAGAGACACCCGCTGGAGGCATCTGCCACGCGCGCGGGCCGAACGTGGACATGCCCACCGGGTGGATGGTCTACATCACCGTGGCGAACCTGGAGCAGAGCCTGGAGCGGGTCACCGCGCTGGGGGGCCAAGTGCGCGGCAAGATTCGCGGCTCCGAGAAAGCGGGTCGCTTCTGCGTCATCGAGGACCCGTCCGGCACGCTGTGCGCGCTCTACCAGTCGGGGAGCGACTGACAGGCCGCACGCTCCTCCCGGCGTTCCTTCCGGGCGTCGGACCTGGGTGGTAGACCCAGGTCCGTCATGGACGAGGCGCGGGGAGGACAGGACAGGAAGAAGGAGCGCGGGCCCAAGCGGCCCCGGAAGGTGTCCCCCACCTACCTGGAGAACGCGGCGCTGCACTACCTGAAGCGCTACGCGGCGACGAAGAGCCAGCTGCAGCGCGTGCTCCTGCGCCGGGTGGACCGCTCGCTCAAGTTCCACGGAGGCGAGCGCGGCGAGGCGCTCGCCTGGGTGGAGGCGCTGCTCGCGAAGCTGGTGCGCAACGGCCTGCTCAACGACGAGGCCTACGCGCAGATGAAGGCGCACTCGCTGCGCGCCTCGGGCCGCAGCACGCGGGTGATTGCCCAGAAGCTGCGCCTGAAGGGCGTGCCGGCGGAGGTCGTGGCGAAGAAGGTCGCGGACGCCACCCACGAGGTCTCCGAGGAGGAGGCCGCGCGCATCTGGGCGAAGAAGAAGCGGCTGGGGCCCTTCCGCACACAGCCCGGCACCCGGGAGGAGAACCGCAAGCGGGACCTCGCCGCGCTGGCCCGTGCGGGCTTCTCCTTCGGCATCGCGAAGAAGGTCATCGACTCCGGCCCGGCCTGAGGGCACGGCGGGCCGCCCCCGTGGGAGCGGCCTCCTTGAAGGGCACCTCAGTTGTCGGTGGCGTCCTCGATGTTGTCCCCGGCCTCCTCGGCCGTGTCCTCAATCTTGTCGCCCGCCTCGTTCGCCGCGTCCTCCGTCTTCTCCGCGGCGCGCTCGGCGTCGTTCTCCGCGCTCGCACGCGTGTTGCGGCTGCACCCCGTGCCCATCACCAGGACACCCAGCGCCGCGGCCATCAGCATCGTCTTCGTCATGTGTTCGCACCCTCATGAAGGTGCGGCGGAAGATAGGCACGGCCGCCTGGCTGCCAAGGATGCTTTGAGCTCAAACCGCTACTTCGCCCGGTACGCCTTCATGCGCGCGTCGCTGGCCGGACGAGGCCGCAGGGCCTCCACCCCCGTGGGGAGGTACACCGGCGCATCCGCCCACTCCGAGAGCCGCCCGAGCAGGAAGCTGCGCTGCGGCTCCGGCAGCGCGCTCAGCGTTCCGTAGAAGCCGATGCTGTCCTCGGCGATGACGCGGTAGGCGTCATTGCCCGGCGTGGTGTTGAAGGCGCTCGCGGTCCACGGGCTCAGGTCACCGTAGATGAGCAGCACCCGCTTCGCCTCGAAGCGGGTCCACGCCTCCACCAGCCCCATGGTCCACGGCTCGTACGTCTTGTGCACGCCTTCAGGCGGGAAGCGCGTGGGGACGTGCTGACCGGGGTAGCGGAGCAGCGGCAGCAGGTGCACCTCCGGGTAGCCCGGGCCCCCGAGCTGCGTGGCGCCCTGGTAGTAGAGGGGCGCGGACTCCTCCAGCGCCTGGTCGGAGAAGGTGAACTCCATCGTGGAGACGTAGCTGAAGAAGGCGAAGAGCTCCTCCGCGCTCGCCTCCGGCGAGGGCAGCGACTCACACGTGCCCGCCATGCCGTAGTACTGCCAGAAGATGAAGGGCACCTCGATGACGGCGAACTCGAAGGCCCGGTCCTTGCCCAGCACGTTGAAGGTGAAGCCCTGGGCGTCGTAGCCATCCATGAAGGGCAGCAGCTCGTCACGCCGGGTTAGCGCGGCGTACTGGAGCGACGCGAGCTGCTGACGGCACGCCGCGTCCCCCACCTTCGTGAGGAGATAGCGGCCGTGGCGCGCATCATGAAGGCCCCGGCTGTGCTGCGCCGCGTACGTCACGGTGGCGTGGACGTCGTTGGGGAAGAAGAAGCGGTGGGCCAGGGCCGCGGTGCCGCCCTTGAAGACGCCCGTGGACAGCCAGCGCCCGCCATACAGCGGCTTGAAGGCCTCGACGACCCGGTGGGCATCCGCCGCCGCCTGCCACACCGTCAGCTTGCGCCAGTCCATGGACGCCGGCTTCGACGCGCCATGGAAGCGGTGCTCCACGGTGAGCTGGTTGCCCTGGAGCAGGTCGGTGGGCTCGGCGGGGATGGGCTCCTCGAAGATGTAGGCGCCCTCGGTGTCCAGCACCATGGGCGCCGTCACCGAGCGGTGCATCAGCGTCACCCGCTGCTGGAAGCGCGTGCCCCAGGGACGCAGGTGGTCCACGGGCTGCTCGAAGTCCATGGTGAAGAAGCGGAACCCGTTGACCTCGACCTCGCTCAACACCGTGAGGCCGTCGATGGCCTCCAGCCGGGTGCGGATGTCCGCGCTCGACAGGTCCACCGACACCTGCGTGGGCGCGGTGCCCTGCTCCAGGGACTCCAGCCCCTCCGTCGCCGAGCCGCCACAGGCGAGCAGCCATGCGCCGAGCAGACCGCCCACCGCGAACCTCGCCCAGTGCCGCTTCAGCCCGCTTCGCATGGTGTCATCCCTCTGGTGTCCGTTGGAGCCCGCGAAGATAGCAGGCCCGGCCCCTTGCCACCTGTCTACATACCAGCCCCGCCCAACGAGCGGTATGACGGCCTATTTCCAGGAACGGCGCAGCGCCTCAGGGGCCAGGCCGCGCCTGTTCGAGCAGACCCTCGCGCATCAGCGAGAAGACAACCTGCCCACATCGGCCCCGCATGTCCGCAGTGGCACGCGCCACCCGAACGACATAGCGCACACCGTCCAGGGTCAGCCAGGCCGGCGCTCCCACCGGGACCTCCACGGAGGTACCGGGACCTGGCGCACGGTTCGCGAGCGTCACCCGGAGCTGAACATCCAGTTCATGCGTCCCATCCGCCAACGTGCAGCCCATGTCCTCCCAGCGGAAGCTCAGTTCCGGCACGAGCCCTGCTGGAAGCAGCACCTCTCCCGACGGGGTGGTGGGCGCGCTCGGCACCGTGAGCGCCAGCAACCGCCCCTCTGCGTCCCGCAGGGTATCCCCCGACATCAACGCGGGGACTTCGCCGTCACGCGTCGAGTGACACGACGTGGGCTCGCGATGGCTCGACCACTGAACGACCTGTCCCGTCAGGTCCGACAGCACGTCCGGCACCTGGAGGTTGTAGCTCACGCCGCCGCGCACCGGCCCCGCCTCGTACTCCAGCACCGAGGCCCACTGGTCCTGGTGCCGGTACGCGCCGCGCAGCTGCCGGGCCACGGTGAAGCGGCGCTCCAGGCGCGTGCCCGTGCGCTGCTGCGCGGCGTCCTCGGGCGCTTCCTTGAACGCCACGTCCACCTGGGCCGCGCGCCAGACCGCGACACACGGGCTTTCGCGCCGGAGCGCGGCCAAGGCGTGTCCGGCGACGGGGGCCGGCTCGGAGCACTTCATCTGGCAGCCCATCAAGCCGGCGAAGAGAAGCCCCGCGGCACCGCGCCCCCAGCTCACGGGAGCACGACGGCGTGCCGGACGAGGTCGCGTGCTCATGGACATTCGGCGTACAGCGTGGTGCCGTCGGGCGACACGAAGAAGTCCTGTCCCTCCTCCTGCCCCCGGGCCCGCAGCCGCTCCCGCGTGCGCTCCACCGTCAGGCGCCGCGCCGCGAGGGTGGGCACCGCGTAGGGCGCGTGCGGCTGCAAGCGCACGGGCCCGCCCTTGTCGTCCGGCGCGTACTTCGCCAGCACCGCGCGGCTCGCGCCGTCATCCGCGTCGCCGTCGTCCAGGAAGTCGAGCTCCACCGAGCCCCACTCGTTCACGTCGCAATCGCACGAGCCGCACCCGGGGAAGCCACAGCCCAGGAAGCCGTTCCGGCAGGAGATGCACTTGCTCTTGGGCGACGCGCTGCAGGCGACGCACGCATTGAGTCCGAACGAGTACGAATGCCATCCCGGGTTGCCCACGCCGAGCATCTGGTAGCGGTAGTTCATCACGCTGGCATGCACCACGCTCGTCTGCGCGGGCACATCGTTACCGTTGTGGTCCAGCGCCAGGTTGTGCCCCAGCTCGTGGATGAAGGTGCCTCGCTGCTCCTGGACGCTCGGGCTGCTCCAGCACCCCAGGCTGACGATGAGGTCGTTGCCCAGCACCTCGGCCTTGCCGGACGAGCACGACGTGCTGCTGCCCTGCCGGTACGCCCACACGGCATAGTGGAAGTACGGCCGCCGCTCCGGGCTTCCGGAGGAGAACCCGCTCTGCTTCAGCGCATAGAAGTCCACGCCGCCGTCGCACGCGCCGAAGCACACCACCTCGTGCCAGGGCAGCGCGCTGTCGATGAAGACATGGAGGCGCACCCCCGCGTCCTGTGCGAACACCGCCGCCGCGTCCGCCACCAGCCCGGCGTAGGGCTTGCGTGTGAGATAGGGGTTGGTGGGGTGCTGCATCCAGTCCACTTCGACGTAGAGGTCCTTCGCCGTGGGACTGCCCCACTCGGAGAAGGAGAAGCCGTCGTTGCCGAACAGCTCCAGCGGGTCCGGTATCCCGTCCCCGTCCGAGTCCTTCGAGTCCGGGTTCAACCCCACGAGGGGCTCCAGTGCGTTGGAGATGCCGTCCTCGTCCTCGTCGTTGTCACTGAAGATGGTGGACCAGAGCGCCTCGTCATGAACGAAGCTGGCCGTGCCCGAGCTGCCCGGGAAGCGCCCCACCACCACGCGCTGCGCGCCCGCGTTCTGTGTGCTCGACGCGACGACGAGCGGGTAGGAGCGGGGCCCGCTGTCATCGTCATGCTGCAGGTACTCCGCGTTGGAGCGCATCAGGAAGACGAGGTGGTCCCCCGCGCCGGGCGTGGTGGACGTGGCCCGGAAGGTGTCCTTCGCGTTCCAGGCGAAGCTCAGCGGCACGCCGCCGAAGGGCTGGCTGCTCAGGAGCAGCTCCCCGTTGCGATACAGGCTGGCGGTGCCCCCGCGCCCGTCCGCGTACGCGCGCACCCAGACGCGGTAGAGGCCCGAGTCCGGCGCGGTGAAGGTCACACACGAGCGCGTCGCGCCGGCGCAGTCATCCCCCATGGCCACCTGGCTCCAGCCGCCCCGGTCCCTGAGCACGTGCAGCACGGTGTCGGGCGCGGCGCCGGTCAGGTCGCGCGTCTCGAAGGTGTAGCTCTGCCCCGCGTCCAACCACGTGCTCAGCCAGATGAAGCTGCCCCAGTCGCGCGAGGCCACATAGTGCGGCCCGGCCAGTGCCAGCGCGGGCGTGAGCAGCAGCAACGTGAAGAGGCCCTTCGGGAGTGCTTTCATCGCCCCTCCTCCTTTCGGAAGAACGCTTCCTTGAAGGCGTCCTGCTGGCGCGCCTGTTCCTCGGGCGGGAGCGCCCGCCACTTCTCCCGCTCCACCGCCAGCGCCCGCTGGTAGCGCGCGTCCACGTCTCGCGCCCGGCGGTCCGCGGCCGAATCCTCCGACGGCGGCGTCAACTTCGCGACCAGGTTCAACGCCGCCAGGTAGCGCCGCTCCTTCGCCGCGCGCGTCTCGGGCGTGGCCTCCATGAAGTCGCGCTCCGTGCGGGCCACGAGCGCCGCCAGGTCCTCCACCTGTTCCTCGCGAAGCAGGGCCAGCTCGTCCGGCGTCAGGGGCACCATCGCGCGCGCCGCGAACCGCTCCCAGTCGGGCGCGTCCTCGCGCGGCCTCACGACCTGCGCCGCCCTGCCGGCAGCATCCTTCGCGGGCTCGACATGGAGACGCGGCGCCACGGCATCCTTCGGGGGTGGGGCCACGGCCCGAGCCACCCCCAGGGGCGCGGCATCACTCCGCAGGACCCAGCGGGGCACCAGCAGGGAGGCTCCCGCGCCCACCATCACGATGGCCAGCACCACTCCCGCGATGTCTGCTCGTGCGCGCATGCGTCGTCCCCCGCCCGCTCGCACGCAGCTCTAGCGTCATTTGCAGGGAACGGCAAACCAGAGGGCTGGTGGATGGCCCGGGGGTTCAGCGCAGGGCTCACGCATCCGCCGGTGGCGCGCAGCAATGTCCTGACCTGGACGCCTGAGGACAGGGGACCGCGAACCGGCCGGATGGCGTGAGGCCTGAATCCCGGCGCGGGGCGCACCTGTTGGTCCGCAACGCGCGGAAGTGCCCTGACCTGGCGGCCCGAGAGGCGGAGACTACGCCTGGGGCATGGGACGCCCCGGGCCCTGGAAGACCACCACGGGCGCCGGCAATGTGAGGGACTCCTTCGTCTCGGCCCCGGTGGCGCCCTGGGCGAGCGGGCGTCCTCCCGAGAGAAGCTCGCGCGCTCGCGAGACCAGCCACAGGGCGCCCCGAAGCGCGTCCCGCACCAGCAGCCGGGGCGCATCGCGCGCCAGCAGCAAAGGCGCGTTCGCCCGCGCGGAGCCGGGCTGTCCCACGCCCAGCTCGTAGACCATCTTCCCACCCAGCGTCGCGGTGTAGAGCGCCAGCCCACAAGCGCCCAGGCCCAGCGCCACGGTGGCGGCGGTGGGCTCGCGCCGCAGCCGCCACGCCGTGACGCCCAGGGCACTCAGCAGGACCGTGGCATTCCCGACGCCATGGAGGAACGTCATGTCCTGGGCTCGGGGTGTCTCCAGCCGGACTTGCTGGCTGGCCGCCAGCCCCGCCACACCCGCGCACAGCCCGCTCACGGAGCCGACCACCCAGATGCGGCGGGCGACTCGGGCCCAGGCCCCATCGCCGGTCGTCACCGAGATGAGGTCCGCCACCGCCGCGGTGGGCAGCAGCGCCAATGGCATGTGCACCAGGGACGGGTGCAGCTCGTGCAGCAACATCTCCTTCTTCATCGCGCGGCCTCCTGCCCTCGTCCTCCAAGGTTAGGCACCCCGAGAGGCCATGGCAGGCCCGGCTGCCTGCCCGCCCCCAGGGCCGCGCGAGACGTTCACTCCTGGGCGAAGCTCAGCAGGCGATTTCCAGCGAGAGGACGGACTCGGGCTGGGTGAGGATTTCGCAGCCCCCCGGCGTCACGAGGATGGTGTGCTCGAACTGGGCGGAGAGGCTGCCGTCCTCCGTCACCACCGTCCAGCCGTCCGGGAGGAGGCGGATGCCCGGACGTCCCAGGTTCACCATGGGCTCGATGGTGAGGACCATGCCCGAGCGCAGCTTGATGCCCGAGCCTCGCTTGCCCGTGTGTGGGACGGTGGGCGGCGTGTGCATCTGATGGCCGATGCCGTGGCCACCGAACTCCTCCACCACGCTGCAGCCCTCCTTCTTCGCCAGCTCCTCGATGGCGGCGCCGATGTCGCCCAGCCTCGCGCCGTGACGGACCACCGCGATGCCCGCGTCCCGGCACCGGCGCGCCACGTCGACGATTCGCCGGGCCTCCTTGGACACCTCGCCAATGAGGAACGTGGCCGACGTGTCGCCGTGATAGCCATCCAGGCAGGTCGTCACGTCCACGTTGAGGATGTCCCCCCGGGCGAGCCGCTCGTCCGGGCTGGGGATGCCATGGCAGACAACGTGGTTGCGGCTGGTGCAGACGGTCGCCGGGTAGCCATGGTAGCCCAACTGGCTGGGCTTGCCCCCTCGGCGCGCCGTGTCCTCGCGCACCCACTGGTCGATGTCCGCCGTCGTGACGCCCGGGGCCAGCTTCGAGGCGACGAAGGCCAGCGTGCCCGCCGCCGCCTGGCTCGCTCGCCGCAGCCGCTCCACTTCGGCGCCCTTGAACAATGAAATGCTCATGGCCGCCAAGGTGGGGCGACGGTGGCCCTGGCGTCCAATGCTGTTTCGGTATGGCCGCGTGCGCGTGTACTCGCGCACGGGCGCCCGCTAGAATGGCGCGCGTGAGCCTCACGCATATCCAGTCCTTCGTCGCCGTCGCCGAGGAGTGCAACGTGAGCCGGGCCGCGCGCCGACTGCACCTCACGCAGCCGCCGCTCACTCGCCACATCCAGGCGCTCGAGGATGAGCTCGGGGCACCGCTCTTCGAACGGACGCGCAGTGGCATGCGCCTGCTCCCCGCCGGAGAGGCGTTCCTGCGGCACGCGCGGCGCATCCTGGCCGAGGTGGATGCCGCGGTGCTCACCGTGCGGGACGTGGCGGCAAGCCGCACCAGCGGGTGATGGCTGGCGCCCCCGCTGGACGCCTGGAGCGGGTACGCGCGGCGCGGCTGCGTTCAGCAGAGAACGGCCAGGACGTGTCTGCGCCTCCTTTGCGCAGGTCGACTGGTCAGCGCTGTTAGAGCGAGCCGTGATGCCCGTCCTCCTCGAGATTCATCGAAGCCCGCGCGTGTGCCCCCCTCTGGGGCTCGTGGCCCTGCTCGCGATTGTCGCGCTTTCCGCACCGGTGACGGCGCATGGGGCGGACAGCCCGTGGACGCAAGACAGCAGCGGGCCGCGCCTCGTGGAGTCCTCCACACTCCGTCACGCGATGCACCTGGTGGCCGGGGATGTGCCACGAAACACACGGCGTCTCGCGGTCGATGCAGGGGTTGAAGCCTCGGACGCAAGCGCTCTGACGCAGACGCTCCCCGAGCCCCCGGGCACACTCCGCCCTCCGGACACGCTGGCGTCAGGACGCAGCACGAACACGCCAGCTTCAGCGGCCGCGACCGCTCTGGCGCAGGCGTCACCTGCCTCGGCAGACGGCACGAAGGTCCAGGGCCCTCCGCGCGCCTTCGCCGCGACAGCGCCGGATGGCGGCGCGGAGACATCACCTCCGGACGAGTCCTCAGCGGGCGCCGCGCAGACCGTCATCACGGGCTCGCGGCGTCCACGTCCCGCGCGGGACGTGCCCGCGACCACCACGGTCATCCCGCGCACGGAGGTGGACCGGAGCCCCACGCTCACGCAGGACACCCTCGTCCGCACCCTGCCCTCCGCCGCCACGTTCCGCCGCACCCCGAGCCTCGTTTCCGACCCCACCGCACAGGGGCTGAACCTCCGCGGGCTCGCGCCGTCGGGCGTGGCCCGCAGCCTCGTGCTGCTCGACGGCATCCCGGTCAACGACCCGTTCGGGGGCTGGATTTTCTGGCGCTCGCTGCCGCGGCTCGGGCTCGACCGCATCGAGGTCGTTCCCAGCGGCGGCTCCGCGCTTTACGGCAGCGGCGCGCTCGGCGGCGTCGTGCAGCTCGTGTCACGTTCCATCACCGGCCCCCAGGTCGACGCGGATGCCACCTACGGCAACGCCAGCACCGGCCACGTCGCGGCACGCGGCGCCGGTGCCTGGGGCCCCGTCCGTGCTTCGCTGGAAGCCGAGCTCCTCGGCAGCGATGGCTACCCCATCGTCAGTCCTGCCCAGCGAGGCGCCATCGACACCGACACGCCCAGCGACCACATCGTCGTCAACGGCCGCATCGAGGCGGACGCCACCGAGGCGCTGACCCTCTCCGCCCGCGCCGGCCTCTTCCGCGAGAATCAAAACGGCGGCACCCGCTTCACCACCGCGCGCGTGGAGCTGGCCCACTTCGCCGCGGGCGCGAAGCTCCGCACGGAGCACGGCGGCACCTTCACGCTGGACCTCTTCGGCCGGGCGCAGCGCTTCGAGCAGGACCGCGCCCGCGTGGCGTCCGACCGTTCCTCCGAAGCCCTCACCGCCTCGCAGGACGTCCCCGCCAACGACCAGGGCGCGTCGCTCGTGTGGACCGGCCCCACCTGGATGGGGCTGGGCACGCACGTCCTCACCGCCGGCCTGGACGCGCGGCGCATGGCGGGCACGTCCGACGAGCAGCTCTTCCCGCCAGCGCCCTCGGAGACCTCCACCCTCCGGCGCCGGACGGGCGGCACGCAGCTGTCCGGCGGCGTCTTCCTGGAAGACCTCTACACCCCCACGCCCGCCCTGGAGCTGAGCGCCGCGCTCCGCCTGGACATGTGGCGCAACACGGACGGCGCGCAGCGCCTGGAGCGCGCCAACGGCACCGTGGACACCACCGCGTTCGAGGCGCGCACCGAGCAGCAGCTCAGCCCGCGCCTGGGCCTGCGGCTGCGCCCGGCGGAGGGGCTCACCCTGCGCGCCTCCGCGTACCGCGCCTTCCGGGCCCCCACGCTCAACGAGCTGTACCGCCCCTTCCAGGTGGGCACCGTCCTCACCGCCGCCAACGCCAACCTGGGCGCGGAGCGCCTGTGGGGCACCGAAGCCGGCGTGGAAGCCGAGTCCGCGTCGCTGGGCCTCACCACGCGCGTGACGGGCTTCTGGAATGTGCTCGACGACCCCATCACCAACGTCACCCTCGCCGAGCCGCTGCCGGATGGCTCGGCGCGGCAGCGGGAGAACCTGGGCCAGGCGCGGGTGCGTGGCGTGGAGGCCAGCGTGGACTGGAGGCTGTCACGCCGGTGGACGGCGCTGCTCGCGTACACCTTCGTGGACCCGGTCGTCACGCGCTCGCCCGGACAGCCCGAGCTGGTCGGCAAGCAGCTCGCGCAGGACCCGCGCCACCGGGGCACCGCCATCGTCACGTTCCACGACCCCGACCTCGTGACGGCCACGGTGCAGCTGCGCGTCACCGGCCCCCAGTTCGAGGACGACCTCAACGAGCGCCCCATGGGCGGCTTCGCGGTGGTGGACGTGTCCGCCAGCCGCCGCCTCTTCTGGAAGCTGCACGTCTTCGGCGCGGTGGAGAACCTCTTCGACCGGCGGTACCTGGCGGGCCGCGCCGGTGTGGACACGCTGGGCCCGCCGCTGCTCGCGCGCATCGGCCTGCGCCTGCGCGACGCGCCCTGAGGCTCAGCGAACCGTGCGCACCGGCCGCACCGGGCCGTTGAACCAGCGGCTCAGCGACACCACGTCGTCCATGCGGCGCGCGGGCGGGAGGCTGTCGAGGAAGACGCGGCCATACGACTTCGTCACGATGCGCCGGTCCAGCATCGCGACGATGCCCCGGTCCGCCTGCGTGCGGATGAGCCGGCCGAAGCCCTGTCGCAGCGCGAGCGCCGCGTGCGGGAGCTGGTACTGCTCGAAGGGCTCCTCGCCGCGCTGCTGGAGCTGGTTGATGCGCGCGGCCACCAGCGGGTCCCCCGGCGACGCGAAGGGCAGCCGGTCGATGATGACCAGGCTCAGCGCATCCCCCGGGACGTCCACGCCCTCCCAGAAGCTGTGCGCCGCGAACAGCACGCTCGGCGTCTCGCGGAAGGCCTCCAGCAATTGCTGCTTGGGGCGCTCGCCCTGGAGCAGCGCCTGGTAGGGCAGCCTCGGCGCCACCAGCTCGTAGGCGCGCACCATGTTGCGCAGGGACGTGAAGAGCACGAAGGCGCGCCCGCCCGTCACCTCGCAGAGGCGGTGGATTTCCTCCGCCGCCTCCTCGATGAAGCCCGGCGCGGACGGGTCCGGCAGGTGCGTGGGCAGGTACAGCGCCGCCTGGGACGGGTAGTCGAAGGGGCTGGGCACCGCCAGCGTCCGCACCCTCGTCACCGGCTGGCCGTCCTCGCCGTACAGGCCCATGCGGTTGGCGAAGAAGTCGAAGCGGCTGTCCGCCGCCAGCGTCGCCGACGTGTACACCACCGTGTCGAGCGCGCCGTACATCCGCTCGCGCAGCTCCTTCGCCACGTCGATGGGGCTGGCGCGCAGGAAGAGCCCCTTGCCCCGCTGCTCCGCCCAGTAGACGTGGTCGGCGGACTCGGCCTTCTCCAGGAAGGAGAGCTGCTCCTCCATCTCGTCCGCGCGGCGGGTGATGGCCGCCAGCTCCGGCTCGCGCTCGCCCACCGTGAAGGCGGACAGCGCCGCCAGCGCGTCGCGCACGCCCTCCAGCGGCGTGGACAGCTTCGCCATGACCTCCGCGCGCAGCGCCACCGAGGCCTCGTGGCCGGACAAGCCCAGCGCCCGGGGCGCCTGCGCGAAGAGCGCATCCGCTCCCGCCCGCACCCGCGCCGCCAGCGCGCGCAGCATGGCGTGGCGCGAGTCGTCCTCCTTCAACGACGCCACCGCGTCCCGCGCCAGCTCCTCCAGGCGGTAGTTGGACACGCTGCAACCGAAGTGGCCGCTGGCCGCGTCCTCCAGCGCGTGCGCCTCGTCGAAGATGACGGCCTCGTACCAGGGCAGCACGCCTTCGGTGCGCTTGCCCGAGCTGCGCAGCGCGAGGTCGGCGAAGAAGAGGTGGTGGTTGACCACCAGCAGGTCCGCCTGCTCCGCGCGCTTGCGCATGCGCGTGACGAAGCACGTCTCGTACTGCGGGCACTTGGTCCCCACGCACGTCTCGGACGTGGTGGACAGGCGCGACCAGGCGCTGAAGGACTCGGGCAGGTCCAGCTCGCTGCGGTCGCCCGTGTCCGTCTCCTCCGCCCAGGCCTTCAGCTTCGGCCAGTAGCGCGACTCCTCGCGCGAGCCGAACTGCGGCTCCTTCGAGAAGGCGTCATAGCGGTGCAGGCACAGGTAGTTGCTGCGGCCCTTGAGATAGGCGGCCTCGAAGCGCAGGCCCATCTTCTCGCGCAGCAGCGGCAGGTCCTTGAAGAAAATCTGGTCCTGCAAGGTCTTGGTCGCCGTGGACACGACCACCCTGCGCCCGGACAGCAGCGCGGGCACGAGGTAGGCGAGCGTCTTGCCGGTGCCCGTCCCCGCCTCGGCCAGCAGGTAGCTGCGCTCGGTGAAGGCCCGCTCCACGGCGCGCGCCATCTGGAGCTGCTCCGGGCGGTGCTCGTACGCGGGCAGCGCGACCTCGAGCGCGCCTCCCGGACCGAGCAGGCTGTCGACGGAAAGGGGGGTGGAGACGGAGAGCGACATCGGCACCGGAGGGGAGACGGGATGCGGCCGGTCAAAATAGCAGCCACCGCCGCTTCCGGCGCGTTTCCGGCCACGGACGTGCTCCATGTCCAGGATGGCCGCCTGCTCCTCCGCCGACGGGCCACGTCGCCCGCGGCCGGCCGCTCCCTGAACGGCCCGCCCGTCAGTAGCCCGCCATCAGCTTGCGCATGTGCTGGAAGACGAGCACCGCCAGCACCAGCACCACGATGAAGCCCACCCCCACCGCAATCTTCTTCATGCGCTGGAGGGCGTCGGACGCCCCCGACGGCTCGGCCGACGATGGCACCACCAGGGTGGCCCGGCGCACCACCTCGTCGCGGCCTCGCTGGGCGAAGGTGTCGTGTGGCACGCGCGCCAGGCGGATCCGATACAGCCGCCCCACCATGGCCAGCTCGCCCCGCCCCACCGCCAGCGTCATCAGCCGGTCATGGGCGTCCCAGTCGTCCCAGCGGGCCGCGAGGTTCCGCCATGCGTCCATGAGCACGTCCGAGAGTGGCTGCGACTCGGGGACGTAGTTCACGTAGACGAGCCCGCACTGCGAGCAGGCCAGGGCCTCCTCGCGGCGCGGGGCCACGCACTTGGGGCAGACGCCCGGAGGTGGCTCGAAGAGCACCGCGTCCGTCAGGGGCAGGGGCTGCCCGCCCTCTCCCCGCACCACGCGAAGGGCGGGCTGGCCCGCGCGGGGCGCCGGCATGGCCTGCATGGAGGGCGGCACCTGTGCCGCATGTGAAGTGGCCACGGGCGGCGGCGACGCGCCGGGCGATGCGAGCACGTCGGTCGGCACCGGGCCCACCGGCTCCGAAGCGAAGCCCGAGGGCTGCCCCTGCGCCCCAGCCCGCACCGAGCCCATGGGCTCGGCGCCTGGCCCGGTGGACGGCGCGGGCACGACGGAGGCCGGCGTCCCTCCGGCCACAGGCGCGAACACGGCCGGCGTCTCGGACACGCGCGCACGAGCCTCGTCCACCCTCGGCGCGGTGCCCACCGACGGCCCCGCCCGGCTCTCCGCGCCGCAGCGCCCGCACGTCACCACGAGCCCGCCAGCCTCGGAGCGGAACGTCTCCAGCGGCACGAGCCGCTCGCACGTGTCGCACAAGAACTTCATGTCATCACCTGACGCAGGGGAATGGGCATGGCGCAGCCGATGAGTGCCAGCAGGCACAACGCGCAGATCCACTTCCGCAGGGGACTGAGCGGCGCCTGGGGTTCCACCACCTCCGGATGACCGAACCCTACCAGCTTGCTCGTCACCAGCAGCCACAGGCCCCAGGACGCGGTGACGAAGACGGTGAGGAGCAGCAACACCACGGCCACCGCGCGGCCCACCCAGTGCGCATGGCGCCCCCAGAGCGCATACGCCAGGTGCCCGCCGTCGAGCTGCCCCACGGGCATCAGGTTCAGCAGCGTGACGAGCAGGCCGAACCACCCGGCGATGACCACCGGATGGACGAGCACGTCCTTGCCCTCCGGGAGCGGCCCCAGGGCCAGCCGCGTCAGGCCCTGCATGAGCAGGCTGTCACCGAAGAGCGTCTGCACGCCGTTGAAGGGGACCTCCGGCGCGGGCGGCGCCTGGGTGATGCGGTCCATCACCCAGGTGATGGCGTCCCGGCCCAGGGCCCAGAGCGAGCCGTCCCCCGGGAACCCGGCGGCCGGGATGTCCGGCGCGTCCACCACCGTGGAGTGCGCCAGGCCCCAGAAGAGGATGGGCAGTGCCACCGCCAACCCCGCCAGCGGTCCCGCGGCGCCAATGTCCACCAGGGCGTTGCGGTTCGGGATGCGGTCGCGAATCCGGATGACGGCGCCCAGCGTGCCCACGCCCAGCACCGGCAACGGGATGAAATAGGGCAGGGAGGTTTCAACCCGGTGCCAACGCGCCAACAGGTAGTGCCCCATCTCATGGGTCCCCAGGATGGCCAGCAGCGAGAAGCTGAAGGCCAGCGCGCGAAGGGCCGCCTCGGAGGACACCTCGCCCAGGGAGTAGGGCCGCTGGAAATGGAAGTAGAGCAGGTACGAAGTGAAGGTGGTCCCAACCGTCAACACCAGGAGCAACAGGTGCACCCAGTAGCGGGGCGCGGGGCGAGCAGCGGAGACGGTGTCCATGAAGGGAGCCTCGAGGTTGGCTAGCAAGGGGAGATGTGCATTGCAACGCGCCGCTGCCCACCAGGACTGGGACGGAGTGTCTCGGACGGACCTTGACATGGGGTCGACATCTGCTACGACCCCGCCCGCTTGGAAGGTCTCAAGACAGCGGCCAGATGCTCTCCAAGGCGTCCGGCCACCACACAAGCGTCCATTTCAAGAGGGGAAGACCATGAAGAAGTTCGTGCTGACCGCCGTTGCCGCCAGCAGCCTCGTTGCCTGCACCAGCGTTGAGAGCGCCGTCGTCTCCGGTACGGAGATCGCCTCCAACGGTGAGGCCGTCGCCGTGGTCCAGGCCAAGGCGCTGGGCCTGACCGCCATCTTCCACATCGTCGACATCGTCCAGAGCGACCTGGACACCGTCATCAACAAGCTGCTCATCGCCGAGGCGAAGGCCATGGGCGCCTCCAAGGTGGAGCTGCTGAACGCGAGCACCACGCCCCGCCACGGCATCTACGCGCTGACGGGCACCATCATCGGCTTCCCCGGCTCCACCGCCGTGGGCGTGGCGGTCAAGTAGTCCACACCGCGCAAGCCGCGCAGCCCCACAGAAGGCCCCCTGGCGACAGGCGGGCCTTCTTGCTTTCGTGCTCCATCATGCGCATCCGCCTCCTTCTGCTCTGTGCCCTGACGGCGCTCACCGGCTGCCCCAAGAAGGGCGGTGAGGACGACGCCACGCTGCTGCCCCAGGTCAAGGCGGGGCTGGCCGAGCGCGAGGCGAAGCTGCGCAGCTACCGCATCGCCGGCACCGTGCAGGACACGGGACTGGAGGCGGTGTCCTTCGGCTTCGACTACCGCGCGCCCCAGCGGCTGCGCGGCACGCTGGGCCCGCCCGCGTCGCGCACCTTCGCCTGGGACGGCACCCGCTTCTTCCAGCAGCTCGACGGCGAGAAGCAGTTCATCGCCTTCACCTCGGAGCTGCCGCCCGCGAAGCTCGCCGGCTTCCTGTCGGAGACGTTCCACCCCTTCATGCCCGAGGGCTTCCGCGCGCCGCTCCTGCTGAGCCACGCCACGGTCCGCCGCGCCACGCACCCGCTGGCGCCGCAGGCGGTGGAGCTGCTCCAGAAGCTGGAGGGCGAAGGCCAGGGCCTGGAGATGACGTACGTGCTGCGCTGGCCCCAGCTCGACTTCCTGGCGCGGCGCACCCGCGCGCCTGACGGCGGGGAGACCGAGGAGCGCGTGGAGGAGGAGCACTGCGACGCCGCCCTGTCGCTGTGCGTGCCCAGGCGGCTCGGCCGGTGGCAGGGAGGCAGGCGCGTGGGGGAGACGGTGCTGACGCGCGTGGAGCTGAACGCGCCCCTGCCCAACGACGGCTTCACCCTCACCGCGCCCGAAGGCTACGACGTACAGACGCGGACACTGGTGGAGTCCGCGCCCGCCACCCCACCCTCGGGCGGTTGACCGCCACCCCCGGCATCCCCACCTTCGGGGCCGAGGGGCAAGGCAAATGGTGGAAAACGTCATCTTCGACGTGGATGGAACCCTGGTGGATTCGGTGGACGAGCACGCCGAGGCTTGGCGGCGCGCCTTCCTTCACTTCGGCCGGGACATCCCGTTCGCACACGTGCGCAGTCAGATTGGCAAGGGGGCCGACCAGCTCATCCCCGTCTTCTTCAACGACGAGGAGATGGAGCGCTTCGGAAAGGACCTGGACGAATACCGCAGCAAGCTCTTCCAGGGCGAGTTCCTGCCCAAGGTGCGCGCGTTCCCGCGCGTGCGCGAGCTCTTCCAGCGGCTGCGCGCGGGCGGCGTCCGCATCGTGCTGGCCTCCAGCGCGAAGGACGACGAGCTGAAGCACTACGTGAAGCTGTGCGGCATCGAAGGCCTGTTCGAGAGCAGCACGAGCCAGGAAGAGGTGGACAAGAGCAAGCCCCACCCGGACATCTTCGAGGCGGCCCTGGCGCGGCTGGGCAAGCCTGGCCCGGACGTCACCATCGTCGTGGGCGACACGCCCTTCGACGCGCTCGCCGCCAACAAGCTGAGCCTGCCTTCCGTGGGCGTGCTGGCCGGTGGCTTTCCGCCCGACGACCTGCGCGCCGCGGGGTGCCGCACGCTGGTGAAGGACATCGCGGCCCTGCTCGCGCGCTACGAGGCCTCCCGGCGCGAGTGGCCCTGGAACGAAGCGGAAACGGCCCCCGTGGCCAAGACCGACGAGCGCCGCTGAAGGCCGCGCACCGCCGTTCCCCATCCCCCGTGCGAGGGATGGGGAAGCAGGCGTGCGCTAGCTGCGCGAGCGTGAGCGGCTGCGCGAGCCGCGGCCGCTGGCACCGCGCGCCGGAGTCCGGCGGGCGCTTCCACGCGACGCCGCACCGGAGCGCTTCGCGGTGGAGGAACGACGGGCCGTGGCGCGGCGGGCCGCGACACCCCGAGCGGTGGACTTGGAGCCCGAGCGCGTGGAGCGCGTGGGCTTGCGCGTGGTGGTGGCGCGCTTCGCGGCGGTGGCCTTGCCACCCTTGCGGCCCGCCTTGCGCGCGTTCTTCCGCGCCGTGGGACGGCGACGCGCGGCCTTCGCCTTGCTGCCCGAGCCCCCCTTCTTCATCCCGCCGCCCGTGAGCTTGTTCACCGTGGCCCAGGCCCGGGCCTCGGCCGTCTTGTCGGAGACGCCACGCTTCTCGTAGCCCTCTTCGATGTGCTCGGCCATGCGCTTCTGCTTCGCCGTGTACTTCGCCTTGCTTCCTCGTGCCATGCGTCTGCCTCTCCAGGCATGGCTGACACCTGCATGGGGCCAGCTCCAGCGCAGAGGTGGGCAGTCACCCACCCATCGGGAAGCGTCTGGCCGGATGGACCTGTTCAGCGCTCAACGCACGCACGCACGCTGACGGGACACCCGACACCGGGAATGTACCGGAGCACCGTCACGCGCCGAACCGCGGCCCCTCCCCACCTGCGCACCGCCGCGTTGACCTTCTCCCAAGCCCTGGGACTCACCGCTGTCGCCCCCTGCACGGGCGGCCTCCGCCCTCCGTACTGCTGGCCGGACTGACAGTGCGTGCACAGATTGGCGTGCGACCCGAAAGAGGAGGCACCCCTGGAACCCGCCCTCATCAAACCCCCGCGCCGGCCCGACCTGGAGGGGGGCCCCGCGGTGCTGGTGGTGAACACCCGCTCGCGCTCGGGCCGGGAGGCTTTCGAGAGTGCCAGGGAGAACCTCGTGGCGCGGGGCGTCTCCATCGCGGAATGCCACGCGCTGTCCCGGGCGGACCGACTGGACGCGGTGGTGGACCGGATGGCGGAGCTGGGGGTCCGTCGCATCATCGTGGGAGGAGGCGACGGCACGCTGAGCCGCGCGGTGGCCCGCCTGCTGGGCCGCGACGTGACGCTGGGCGTCCTGCCGCTGGGCACCGGCAACGACTTCGCGCGCTCGCTGGGAATCCCGGCCGACATCGAGTCGGCATGTGACGTGATTGCCCAGGGCTACACGGCCCGGGTGGACGTGGGCCTGGCCAATGGCCGGCCCTTCCTCAACGCGGCCAGCCTGGGGTTGGCCACCGGCATCGCCAAGCGGCTGACGAAGCGGCTGAAGCAGCGCGCCGGGAAGCTGGCCTATCCGGTGGCGGCCGCCGCGGAGGTGAAGGACCTGCGGCCCTTCCACATCCGGTTGAAGGCGGACGACCAGGAGCTGTCCCTGGACGTGCTGCAGCTCGTGGTGGGCAATGGCCTCTACCATGGCGCTGGAAACATGGTCGCGCCCGACGCGCGGCTGGATGACCGGCGGCTGAATGTCTACGCCATCGCGGCGCCTTCGGCGGCATCGGGGCTGGAGGGCACCGGTCGGGGCCAGCTGCAGGACATCGTCACGCTGGTGCGCGTGGCCCTGTCACTGCGCACCGGCGAGCACGTGGAGCACCCGGCCGTCACTTCGCTGCGCGCCGCGCGGCTCTACGTGGAGGCCGAGCCCGTGCAGGAAGTGAACGCGGATGGCGAGCTCGTGGGCCGCACGCCCATGCGCTTCGAGGTGGCGCCCGCGGCCCTGCGGGTCTACGCGCCCGCGCCCTCCTGAAGTTTCGACTCGGCGCCCGACTGGCCTACACTGCCGGTACTGCCGCGACGGCACCGGCCGGACGCGGGGAGGCCGAGCCCGTGCGTCACCGAATCCCGCTCCTGATTGCCTCGTGCCTGGCCATCGCGGCCGTGCTGCTCCTGTGGTTCCGCGTGCCCGCCCCGGCGAGCACACCGGCTCCACGGCCGGGCACCGCCGCCCTGGCCACGGCGGCCGCGGCTCCCGAGACCGCGCCCCGCGCCAGCGCGCCGCCCACCCCGGCCCTGGAGACGCCCCCCGCCCCGGACACGGGGGCCTTCGTGGTGCGCGTGGTGGGGCCACAAGGGCCGCTGGAAGGCGCGCGCGTGCGGGCCTACGTGCGCGTGGCAGAAGACGGCACCGGGACCACGCCCTGGCGCCGCGCGGGCGAAGGCACCACCACGGAAGGCGGCGTGCTGCGGCTGCTCGCGGCGCCGGGCGACTACCTGCTCTCCGCGCACGCCCCCGGCCATGGCCCCGCGCGGCGGGAGGCCACGCGCCCCCTGGGCGAGGCGGAGACGGCCGTCGAGCTGCGCCTGTCCGAGGGCGTGACGCTGCGCGGCCTCACGGTGGCGGAGGGACGCGGAGAGCCCGTGCCGCTCGCGACCCTGACGCTGCGGCCCTACCCCGGCACGCCCACCGCCTGGGCCACGCCCACCGGCCTGCCCGAGGAGGCCGCGGAGACGACGAGCGACGCCCAGGGCCGCTTCGTTTTCTCGCAGCTCACGCCGGGCCGCTATGAGCTCACCGCCGAGGCACCCGGCTTCAGCCGCCGCACGCTGCGCCTGCTGCACGTCCCCCAGGCGGGAGACGTCGTGGTGGGGCTGTGGGGTGCGAGCACCCTGGAGGGCTTCGTCGTCGACGCGAAGGGCCAGCCCGTGGCGGACGCGGAGGTGACGGCGTCCGGCGCCTCCGCGCCCGTGCGCACCACCACCGGCGAAGGCGGCGGCTTCGCGCTGGAGGTGAATGCCGGGACGTGGGTCGTGTCCGCGCGCCAGGGGCGTCAGGTGGGCCGCGTGGCCGGACCGCTCTCCGTCGCGCCGGGCGAGACGCTGCGCGGCCTGGTGGTGACGCTGGGCGCCGCCAGCGGCATGGCGGGCAGCGTGTCCACCGTGGACGGCGCGCCCGTGCGCGGCGCGGTGCTGGTGGCCACGCCCGCGAGTGGAGCGGGCGAGCTGGGCCGTGCCACTTCCAGAGAGGACGGAACGTGGCGGCTGGACCTCCCGCCGGGGGAATACGACGTGACGGTCCGGGCAGCGGGCATGACGGGGCGGCTGCTCGAGGGCGTGGTGGTGAATGCCGGCGCCGACACGCCCGTGGACGTGCGGCTGGAGCCCGCGACAGCGACGCTGGAGGGCCTGGTGGTGGACGCGGAGGGACGGCCCCTCGAAGGCGCCCAGGTGCGCGCCGAGCCCCAGTCCTTCTCCGGCACGGCCCACACCACGCTCACCGACGCCCAGGGGGCGTGGCGGCTGGAGGGCCTGGAGGCGGGGCCCACCTCCGTGGGGGCCCGGCGCGAGGGCTCACAGCGGTGGGCGTCGCGGCTGGAGACCTTGAAGGCCGGGCTCGTCACGCGCGTGGACTTCACGCTGACGGACTCCGGCTCGGTCTGGGGACAGGTGACGCGGGCCTCGGGCGCGCCGCTCGGTGAGCCCGCGTTGATCCACGCGGTGCCCCGGGGGGGCTCGGGAGCGGCCTCCACGGAGACGGACGCGCAGGGCCAGTTCCAGCTGGAGCTGCCCGCGGGCGTGTATCAACTGGTCGCCCTGCCCCACCAGACGCCCGCCATCTACTTCCACCTGGAGAGCGACCCGTTCGTGACGGTGCCCTCGGGAGGCACCGTGCGGCAGGACCTGGTGCTGAAGGAAGACGCGGTGCTGTCCGGTGTGGTGCTGGAGCCCTCGGGCGTGCCCAGCCCGCTGGCCATCGTGGCCGCCATCCAGGGCGGGGACTTCCCCATGACGCGCAAGGAGCGCGCGGACGAGGCGGGCCGCTTCAGCCTTCCCCCGCGTCCCCAGGGCTCCCGGCCCCTGGAGCTGGTGGCGCACAACGCGGGCCGCGTGGGACGGCTGTCCGGCGCGCACGAGGACCAGGCGCCGCTCACGCTCCGGCTGGAGCCCGCGGCCACCCTGCGCGGGCGCGTGGTGGCGGGCAGCGGCGCGCCGCCGGACGGCTTCCTCCTGGAGCTGCGCGAGGCCAGCGGCGAGGAGCTGCCCTGGGCCGGCGCCTGGCCCACCACGCGGCGCTTCCCCGGCGACACCTTCGCGCTGCCGGACGCTCCCGCGCAGGCGCTGAAGGTGACGGTGCGCACCGACGACGGCCGCACGGGCGAGGTGCAGGTGTCGCTGCGCCCGGGGGGCTCGGCGGACGTGGAAATCCCCCTCACCGGCGGCGTGGCGTCCATCTCCGGGCGTGCGGTGTGGAGCCGCAACGGCGGCCCGGCGGCGGGCGTGGCGGTGTTCCTCGACAAGGCGGTGGGCTCGCGGCCGGATGGCCTCACGGGACCGGACGGCCGCTTCCGGCTGAGCGACGTGCGCCCGGGCGTCCACACCGTGCGGCTGCTGCCGCCCGAGGGCCGCGTGGAGACGCGCACCGTGAAGGTGGCGGAGGCGGAGGCCGCCGACGTGGGCGACGTGACGGTGTCCCCGCGCCGGGCCACGCCGGGCACGCTGGGCGCGGGCTTCAGCGAGGACCGGGGCCACGTCGCCTTCGCGTGGCTGACGCCGGACGGCCCGGCGGCGCGCGCGGGCGTCCACGTGGGGGACCGGCTGGTGGCGGTGGATGGCCAGGTGGTGCGCGACAGCACCGAGGCCGAGTCCCGCACCCGGGGCGCGCCCGGCACGCCGGTGCGGCTGCACGTGCGGCGCGGAGGCGGCGAGCAGGAGGTCCTCGTCACCCGCGCGGAGTGACGGGGCTACACCTTCTCCAGCACGCGCGACAGCACCTGCGCGGTGAAGTTCACCAGCGGAATCACGCGCCGGTAGTCCATGCGCGTGGGACCGATGACGCCCACCGTGCCCAGCACCTGCTCCTGGTTGCCGTAGGGGCTGGCGATGACGGTGACGTCACCGGCCGCGGAGAAGTCGCTCTCCGCGCCGATGAAAATCTGCATCTCGTTGGCCACCTGCACCCGGTCCAGCAGCGACAGCAGCTTGTGCTTCTCGTCCAGCGCCTTGAAGAGCGCGCGCATGCGCTCCACGTCCGCGAACTCCGGCTGCTCCAGGAACGAGCCCGTGCCCTGGATGAGCACCCGCTCCGTGGTGGGCAGGTCCGTGGCCGCCGCGCCCAGCTTCAGCGCCTTGGCCGTCAGCGCGTTGTAGAGCGCCTGCTCCTGGTCCATCTCCGCGCGGATGCGCTCGCGGGCCTCCTCGAGTGGGACTTCGCGCAGCAGCTCCGACAGGTAGTTGCTCGCCTTGAGCAGCTCGTCGGAGGTGATGGGGAACTCCACCGTAATCGCCTTGTTGTGGACCTGCCCGCTCTGGCCCACGAGGATGGCGAGCACCCGGTTCTCCCGCAGGCGGACGAACTCGATGCGCCGGAACACCGCCGACTCCGGCCGCGGCGCCACCACCACGCCGGCGTGCCGCGTCAGCGAGTGGAGGATGCGGCTGGCCTCGCCCAGCATCTCCGCCAGGTCGGCCTCGTGCGCGAGCCCCGCGTGGATGAGCTCCCGGTCCCTCGGCGTCGGGTCCTTCAGCTTCACCAGCGTGTCCACGTAGAAGCGGTAGCCCTGGTCCGTGGGAACGCGGCCCGCCGAGGTGTGGGGCTTCTCCAGGAAGCCCAGCTCCTCCAGGTCCGCCAGCACGTTGCGCATGGTGGCGGAGGACACCTCGAACCCCGACCTGCGCGTGAGCTGTTGACTGCCCACCGGCCCGCCCGTGGAGATGTACTCCTGCACGACGGCGCGGAGGACTTCCTTCTCACGTTCACCCAGCTCTTCGGACATCCCTGGCGCACACTCCGGAGCCCCCGGTGCGGCGGCACCCTCCGCCCGGGCTCCATGAGAAAGTCTAAGGAAGCGGCCCCGGGCATTCAATCCGTGAGCCGCCATGTCCCTACGTGCGGCCAAGCGCGGCATTCCCGACGTCCCCGCCCAGCCGGCCAGCCAGCCGCCCTGACGGACGGGCGCAAGGATGGAGACTGTACCCGCCCGGAGGGACCCCGGCTGTGAGGTATGGGAATGCCCACATGGCTGGCGAAACGCGGCGGCGCTAGAAGCCGCGCCGTGCCCGCCTCGCGCGTCGCGTCCCTTCCTGATTCCCAGACAGCCCCCGTCAGCCTGTCCCCTGGCAACGTCCAGCCAGCAGGTGCCCATCGCGGGTGGCTCATCGCCAGCCTCCTGTCCCTCTACATTATTTGGGGCTCCACCTATCTGGCCATCCGGTGGGCGCTGGAAGGGGGCATGCTCCCGTTCCTGATGTCGGGCGCGCGCTTCGTGATCGCCGGGGCGCTGCTCTTCGCGGTGCTGTGGCTGAAGGGCACACCGGTGCCCACGGCCCGCCAGTGGGGCGCCAGCGCGCTGGTGGGCACCATGCTGCTGGGGCTGGGCAACGGGGGGCTCGTCTTCGCGCAGCAGTGGGTGCCCTCGGGGGTGGCCGCGCTGGTGGTGGGCAGCCTGCCCCTGTGGACGGCGCTGTTCGGCGGGCTCTTCGGCCAGTGGCCCGGACGCGCGGAGCGCTGGGGGCTGGCGGTGGGCTTCGGTGGCATCGTCCTGCTCAACCTGGGCAGTGACATGGGCGGCCGGCTGCTGCCGACGCTGGCGCTGCTGGTGGCGCCCATGAGCTGGGCGCTGGGCTCGGTGTGGAGCCGCCGGCTGCCCATGCCGCAGGGACTGATGTCCACCGCGGCGCAGATGCTGTGCGGCGGCGCCATCATCCTGGGCTTCGGCCTGCTCGTGGGCGAGCGCCCGACGGTCATGCCCACGCCGAAGGCGGTGCTCGCGTTCCTCTACCTCATCACCTTCGGCTCGCTGGTGGGCTACAGCGCCTATGGCTACCTGCTGCGCCATGCGCGCCCGTCGCTGGCCACCAGCTACGCCTACGTCAACCCGGTGCTGGCGGTGTTCCTGGGCGGCCTGCTGGCGGGTGAGACGATGACGCCCACGGCCTGGCTGGCCATGGGCGCCATCCTCGGCGCGGTGGTGCTGCTGACGCGCAAGAAGTGACGCGGCTCAGTTGACGAGCAGCACCTTGCCCACGCCGCTCTGCTCCGCGAGCTTCTGCGCCTCCTGCACCTGCTCCAGCGGGAAGCGCTTGCTCACGGGGATGACCAGGTCGCCCCTGGCGACGGCCTGCCCCAGCTGCGTCAGGCGGCGTGAGTCCGGATGCGCGAAGATGGCGCGGACGGTGAGCTGCCGGCCCTTGGCCTCGGGAGGCTCTCCCAGGACGCTGCCCAGGGTGCCGCCGGGCTTCACCTTCTCCAGCACGCTCGCCACCACCTTGCCCCCCACGGTGTCCGCCACCGCGTCCAGCATGGGCAGCTTCGCGACCTCCTCCGGCACGTCGAGCGCGAACACGCCGTCCACGCCCAGCTTCTGCGCCTCGGCCTTCTGGCTGGCGCGGACGCCGGCCAGCACCTTCACACCCCGCGCCTTCGCCGCGAAGACGGCGGAGCGCCCCACCGAGCCCAGCGCGCCGGTGACGAGCACCGTCTCCCCGGGCCTGGGATTCACGGCCTCCTCCATCAACTGCACGCCGGTGAGCGTGACGAGCGGGAGCGCGGCGGCGTCCTTCAAGTCCATGGACTCGGGCACCTTCGCCCAGGACTCCGCGGGCGCGACGGCTTTCTCCGCGTAGCCGGCCTGCACCACGCCCATGACGCGGTCGCCCGGCTTGAAGTCGGTGACGCCCGGGCCCACCTCCATGACTTCGCCCGCGACGTCCCGCCCCAGGATGGTGGGGAAGCGCAGCTCCATCCGCTCCCGCAGGTCCCCGCGCCGAATCTTCCAGTCCACGGGGTTGATGCCCGCGGCGGTGACGCGGACCTTCACCTCGCCCGGCCCCACCTTCGGCTCGGGCATGTCCTGAACTGCGAGCGCATCCACGTCCCCATAGGACTTGAGCACCACGGCTTTCATGAGCGCCTCCTCGACGACACCGATGACTTCGAGCGTCGCGCGAAGGGTAATCACCCGCGGAGGCCGCCCACCGGCGCGCCTGGCCGGCCCCGCCTCCTCCTGAACCGAGGAGGCAGCCACCCGGCTCCAGGCAGGCGAGTACGGCCAGCGAATCCCAGCGTGCGGTGCTGGAACAGTGCTCATCGGTTCGGACGGAAGATACTGAGCGATGAGCGTTCTGACACCGCGATCACAGGCTGCCCCGTGACATCCAGTGCCAGCGCCGTGGGCCCCGAGGGGCCGAACTCCCGGAGCCGCTCCTTTATCTGGCCTCCGTGGGGATACCAGACCGCATGGAGGCCTCGCCTGTTCTGCCCCGCGATGAACGTCATCAACACCCTGCCCTGGCCATCCACGGCAACTGTCGGCCAGCGGCGCTCTTCCGCAGGGATCCAATCCTCCGAGGTCGTCGCCACTTCCATGCTCCAGGCCGAGCCCGACCAGCGAGCGACCATCACCCCATGGTGCCCATATAAACTTGTCTCCGACCAGACCACCACAGGGCTTCCATTCGGCAGCGTGGCTAGCGCGGGCTGGGCGGCCCGATAGTCGCTCGGGAAACGCCGTTCGTAGACGAGCCGCCCCCCCATCGCATCCCAACCCGAACCATTCCAGTAACGGACATACAGGCCCTCCAGCACGTACGAGGATTCGGCCTCCGCCCACGCCAGGAAGACCCCGCCCGCGCCATCCACGCTCAGCGCGGGCGCATCGGTGGAGACGGTGGACTCCGGGCCCGCTCCAGCCCGCTGAACGCTCCCCAGCGCCAGCCACTGCCCCGCTGACCAACGCCAGACATGAATGCCGTCGGAGGCCCCCCACGCCACGACGGGCCGACCTTCACTGTCGATGACCATCGCCGAGGCGTGCGGTACCGCCCCCTCGGGCAGGCGCAGATGCGCCCCCACTGGCTGCCAGGCGGAATCCATCCACTGGAAGACATGCAGCGTGGAACCTGCGTTCGCGGAGGCATGCTGCTGAAACGCCACCACCGGGCGCCGCTCCGCCCCCAACGCGAGCAGGGGATGCGAGACGGTCCACCCCTCGGCGGCATCTGAAGCGACGAACGGCGCGCCCATGACGCTCCAGACGCTGCCCTCCAAGCGTGCGACCACGATGCGAGCGCCACGCAGCTCGTCATGCCCTGTCATGCCGGAGCGGTCTGCCAGCGCGGTGACCGTCGCCCCACCTGGCTCCACGACCAGCGCCGGACGGCCCGCGACGTCCACCCCCTCTAGCTGGCCTGGGATGAGCTCGAAGAAGAGGGCGGGCTCCGACCTGAATACGGGGACGGTCCAATGCCAGACAACTCGCGCCCCCATGTGGGGATTGAACTGAGCGGGGTTGCCAGCCACGTCCGTGATGTCCTCCAAGGGCATGGAGGCCCGGCCCTCCGACGGCGCGCCGAGGCGCCTTTCCAGCGGCGCGGACAAGCTCAAGCCGTCATCGGACAGCGTCATCCGCACGGTCCAGTCGATGTCGCCGACCTGGACGGTGGCCTCCACACCCTGCGGGCGCCTGAGCCGGATCGGCTCCGAGAACGACACGCGCAGGGTCGCGGCCTCATCGACGGACGTGTTGTCGGAATTGGGCGTGCTCCCGTTGGCGAGGGGGCCCGTGCGGTCCACGGACACGGGGTGCTCGTCGCTCGTAAAGGTGCGTCCCTTCCACTGTGCCCGTGCCTGGAGTCGATGGAGTCCCTCCTCGACCACCGTCGTGTCCCAGATGTACTGGAAAGGCGGCAGCAGCGTGGCCAATTCCCTTCCATTACGCGTCAGCTCGATCTTGTCCGGGGTGCCTCCCTGCGTCTGTACGGTGACCAGGAGGTTCCCGTTCACGTGCTCCATTCCCCGGGAGTTGTTGATCTCCAGGTGCAGCACGTCGGCGGGTGAGGGGTTCCGCAGCGTGCCATCGGAGACCTCTCCACAGCCCAGCAGGAACATCGTGGCGAGGAGGCATGCGGGACGCGCGAAGGGCAAGGAAGCGAAGCGAATCATCAAGGCTCCAGGCATGACGTGACGTGCTCCCTTTGGACACGCGAGCCCGTGCCAGTGGGAACTGGCGCATCAGAAGTTCCAACCCAGCCCGACGCCGGCGCTCGCGAGCGGGGTCAGCTCGGTGCCCTCGGGCAGGGGCATCAACGCGCCGCCCACGGAGCCCGTGACGACCAGTGACACGCGCTCGACGCCAATCCAAGCCGAAGCGCTCACGCCGCCGTAAGGCGCCATCCCCGTCCTGGTCGTTCCCGCCTCGTTCTGGATGAGCAACAAGGCGCCCAGCTCCGGTCCGAGCATCAACGAGCTCTCCCCGAGGTGGAACCGCCGGCCCATGCCCAGCCGTAGCGACCACTCCGTCTGGCGGATGGCGCGGTTCACCACGGACGCGCTGGCGCGACCGGCGAACGTGCCCCACGCCACGTCCAGGAGCCCGGGGCGGATGGGCGCGTTGAACAAGGCCTGGAGCTGCCCCCCGATGCTCGAACCGATGTTGCTGGCTGTCCGCGTCGCGAAGGTGCCGCCCAGGTGCAGCGCGCCGCGCCAGCCCTGGGGGCCCTTCGCCTGCAGCGCGACCAGCGTGCCCTTGCGGAGCAGCGACTCATCCACCAGCGCATGCCCCTTGTCGGGCACCGCGACGCGCATCTCCAGCCACGCGTCCTCCCGCCGCGAGCGCAGGCGATAACCTCCCGGTGGCAGCGCCAGCATCACCGGGCCGCTCCCCTTGGAGAACACACCCATCACCATGCCGTCCTGCTCCGAGGCCACCACCCATTCCCCCGGCTCGGGTACGGTGATGAGCAGCCGGCTGGGCGCGAGCACGGGCTCGGTGAGCACCAGCTCACCCTGCCCCTTCAAGTCGAAATGGAAGTTCGGGTGCTGCGTCCCCGCGCGGGTCAGCAGCGTGGATTCCACCGTGCGCCCATACGCGTAGGCATAGGACTCCTGGAGCGTGACGCGCCCGTCCCGGTTGAGGTCTCCCGCGCCACGCAGCCCCGCCAGCAGGTGGTGCGTGAAGAAGGAGCCCTGGAGGTCATCGGCCTCCTGCGAGGCCTCGTCCGCGCTGGATGAGGTGACGATGACGCGCCCCTTGATGGCGGGCGCGGACCACTGCACCAGTCGCTCCTCCACGGGCTCCAGCCCCTTGAGGCGGGTGGCGGCGCCGGAGCGGCACGAATCGATGAACATCACCGCCACACCCACGGGCGACGCTTCCATGAACGCCACCAGATCCTTCACCGGCAGGCGTGTCCCGGAGAGGTGCAGCGACTCGCCATCGGCGTGGCTCGACACGTAGACGAGGAGCTGGTCGCCTGGGGCGGCGTCGCGGGCCATGCGCTCACGCAGCAAGCCCAGGGCCGACCTCACCCGGCCCGCATCCGCGCCCAGGACGACCTGGGCGTCGTCCGGGTGGAGCCCGCCCGCGTCCCGGAACAGGGTGAACATGCGGCGTGCGTCCGCGTCCGCGAAGCGGAGGGGCTCATCCGAGGACAGCCCGCGGTTGGCGCCGATGAGCAGCGCATAGCGCCTCGGGGGTGGTGCTTCCGCGGAAGGCGATTGGGACAGCAGCGCGGCGGTCAGCAGCGAGAGCAGCATCATGGACCGGAGCTCACGGGGACAGCGAGACGGTAGTGGTGCGCCGCGCCTTCCCACGGCACGGAGGACTGGCAGTCCGAGGGCTGCTTCCGGGCAGCACAGGCAGCGGCCTGTATCGCCAGGGCCGCACGACCTGGCTCGACCGGCAGCGGCGCATCCGAGAAGAAGGCGTCCAGCACGAAGTCACCGGGCGTGACGATGAAGGTGGGCGGCATCACCAGCGTGGACGGGTCTCCCGACTGCGTGCCGCGCGCGGGCCAGAGCAGCGACACCTTTCCCGTCGTGTCCGTGGCGAACACCAAGGCGTACCGGTAGGGCGCCGTCTTCAGCGAGAGCGTTACCACATCCCCGGGCGACAGCGGCGCATCCACGGCGCCGTCCGCCTGCCGCACCACGGACACGAAGGGCCCGCCCTTGATGCGAACCCCGTCCGGCGGCTCGCGAAGCACCACCACCGACGCCAGTCCCAAGGCCGCGGCCAGGGGAACCGCCCACAGCCATTTCCTCAGCGAGTCCCGCATGGGCGAGGGCGGCTCGGGCCGGGTGAACCACCGCGTCCACGCGAACGCTGGTGCCACACGCTCGGACTCGGGTTCCTCGCGCTGCGCCAACACCCGCGCCCGCGTCCGCGCGAACTCCGGGACCTCGCGCGCCGCGCCCGCCGCCTCGCGCAGCCGCGCCAGCTTCGCCTGACATTCCGCGCACGCGGCGAGATGGGGCGGAGGCGCCGCATCCCCCACCACCAGCTCGTCCAACGCGAGCCTCGACAGGTGCCCGCTCATGACCGGGGCTCCAGCGCCAGCTCCCGCGCGCGAACCCGGACCTTCTCCAGCTCGCGCCCAACCGTCTTGCGCGACAGACCCACCACCTCCACGATTTCCTCCTGGGTGAGCGCATCCACGAAGTGGAGCGTCGCAATCTGGAGGGCGCGGTCATCCAGCTCGCGCGCCAGGACGCGAAGCAGGTTGCGGGCCTCCACCTCCTGCGGGTCCGCGCCCGCCTCCTCTGCCTCGGCGGTTGCCTGGGCGGGGACGTCCTTCAGCGCCCGGCTCCGCAGCAGGTTGAGACAGACATGGGTGGTGACCCGGAAGATGTAGGTCATGGGGCGCGCCTCCGCGCGGAACGCCCCACCCGACTCGAGGAGACGGCAGAAGACCTCCTGCACGGCGTCCCAGGCATCCGAGTCGCGGCCAAGCAGGGTCCTTGCCCTCCCATGGATGGTGGGCGCGTACTTTTCATAGAGGTCGGCGAGCTCCGAGGCGCCTAGTCCCCGGGCCATTTTCTCTCCACGCTCCATTGGACACGTGACCGTGCCAGCGTGGGAACCGCCCCCCTAGAAAAAACGCGGGCCCGCTCGAACGGCCCCACTCAGTTCGCGGAGCGTGTCGCCGCGTCCGGATGCACGGTGACGGAGGGCGCCTCCGTCTCGCGCGGCAGCCACACGTGGAAGGTGGAGCCCTCTCCCGCGATGCCCGGCGACTCCACCCAGATACGGCCGCCGTGCTGCTCGACGATGCCCTGGCTGATGGTGAGTCCCAGGCCCAGGCCGCCGTACTTGCTGCCGTGCGCGCGGCCGAAGCGCTCGAAGATGAGCGCCTGCTTCTCCTTGGGGATGCCCACCCCGGTGTCCGTCACCGACAGGTGGACCCCCTCGTTGTTCTCCCGATGGAGCCGCACCCACACGGGGCCGCCCTCGGGCGAATACCGCAGGGCGTTGGACAGGAGGTTCGTGAGCACCTGGTCCAGCCGGCCCCGGTCCCACGTCCCCTCGAGCCGCTCGGCGGCCTCCACGTGGATTTCGTGCCCCTGGGACAGCACGGCCATGCGGTCGCGCGTCTCGTGCACCAGCTGGCTCAGGTCGAACCGCTCCAGCTCCAGCGACAGGCGTCCCGCCTGGAGCCGGCTGATGTCCAGCAGGTCCTCCACCAGCTTGGCCATCCGGTCGATTTGACGGTTGATGATTTTCAGCGACTTGCCAGGCCCGGCCTCCGTCTCGCCGCCCAGCTTGAGCAGCGCCAGGTGCGCGTGGCCCTTGGCCGCGGCCAGCGGCGTGCGCAGCTCGTGGCTCGCCGCCGCGAGGAAGGCGTCCTTCGCCTCGCTGGCCAGCCGCAGCGCCGTCTCCGCCCGCTGCCGCTCGGTGATGTCGCGCGCCACGGAGATGAAGCGCCCCGGGCCGCCATCCGCGGCGATGTACTGGAGCACCACCTCCACCGGGACCTCCGTGCCGTCCCGCCGGCGGTGGCTGGTGGAGTACGTCTGGCTGGGCAGGGTGCCGCTCACCAGCGGCGCCAGCAGCTTGCGGAAGCCCGCCTCGTCGAAGGCGCTCTCCACCTCCAGCACCGACAGGCCCACCAGCTCCTCGGTGCTGCTGGCCAATTGTTTGGCCGCGCCGGCGTTGGCGTAGGTGAGCGTCAGCGAGTCCGGGGAGAACATGAGGACGCAGTCCAGCGTCGCGTCCAGCGTCGCCTTGAAGCGGCCCAGCGCCTCCTCCGCCCGGCGCTTGTCGTCGATGTCCGTGGCCACGGCAATCCAGCCGGCCAGCAGGCCATTCTCGTCACGCTCCGGCACCGCGCGCGCCAGGTGCCAGCGGTAGACGCCGTCGAAGCGGCGCAGCCGGAACTCGCGCTCCACGCGCTGCCCCAGGCGGATGGCCTGCCCCCACGCGGCGCGCATGGCCTCGCGGTCCGCCGGGTGGACGAACTCCAGGAAGGTGTTCAGCGACAGCGGCTGCTCCGCCTGGATGCCGGTGTAGTCGCGCGCGGCGCGGTTGGCGTAGGTGAAGCTGCCATCCGCGCGCGCCGCCCACATCACCTCCGGCAGCGACTCGGTGAGGCGCAGGTGGCGCAGCTCGCTCTGGCGCTCCAGCGCCTCGCGCTCGCGCTGCCGGAGCAGCGCCGCCTGCCGCTGAATCTGCTGCTCCTTGAGGAACAGGTCCACGAAGACGCTGACCTTGGAGCGGAGGATTTCAGGGTCGAACGGCTTGAGCAGGTAGTCCACCGCGCCGTGCGCATACCCCTTGAAGACGTGGGCCGCGTCACGGCTGAGCGCGGTGAGGAAGATGATGGGGATGGTGCGCGTGCGCTCGCGCTGCTTGATGATCGTGGCCGTCTGGAAGCCATCCAGCCCGGGCATCTGCACGTCCATCAGGATGACGGCGAAGTCGCGCTGCAGGAGGAACTTGAGCGCTTCCTCTCCGCTGGTGGCCTTCACCAACTCCTGCCCCAGCGGCTCGAGGATGGCCTCGAGCGCGAGCAGGTTGGACGGATGGTCGTCCACCATCAGGATGCTTGCCCGGGACTGGGGAGGCCCTTCCTGGTTGCGTTCCGCGGGGATGTGTTCGCTAGGCGTCATTGAAGTCGGCGGAAGGAATCTGCCTGGGCTCCACTTTTTCTCAAGCTGGGAGAGGCTAGGCGTCCCCCCGTCCGGACCCAAGCCCGGAAGAGGGGCGCCGTGCGGTAACCATCAATCAGTGCATCAAGCCGTCACCCAAAGACGGATGAGCTCCAGAAGCTTGTCCGTATCCACCGGCTTGGGCAGGTAGTCGCTCGCGCCGGCGGCCATGCACTTCTCCCGGTCGTCCTTCAGCGCCTTGGCCGTCACCGCGATGATGGGCAGGCTGGCGTACTTGAGGTCCTTGCGGATGGCACGCATCGTCTCATAGCCGTCCATCTCCGGCATCATCACGTCCATGAGGACGATGTCGACGTCGCGGTGCTGCTCCAGCATCTCGATGGCCGCGCGCCCGTTCTCCGCGAACACCACCTGCATGCCGTGGTTCTCCAGCACGCTGGTGAGGGCGAAGATGTTGCGCATGTCGTCATCCACGACGAGCACCTTCTTGCCGGACAGCTCGCTCTCCTTGTCGCTGCGCTGGGCCAGGGCGGCGCGGGCGCGGGGCGGCAGGTTCTGGTCCAGCCGGTGGAGGAACAGCGCCGTGTCGCTGAGGAGCTGCTCGGGACTCTTCGTCCCGCTCTTGAGGATGACGCTGCCGGTATAGCGGCGCAGCCGGGCCTCGTCCTTGGGCGTCAGCTCCTTGCCCGTGTAGATGACGATGGGCAGGTCGCGGAAGCGGTTCTGCGTCTTCACCTCCTCCACCAGCTTGATGCCGTCGGTGTCGGGCAGCATCAGGTCGATGACGACGCAGTCGAACTCACCCGTCTCCAGGTTCCGGAGCACCTCCTCGCCGGTGGCGACGGCCGTCACCGCGACGTCGCCGCCTTCGCTGAGCAGCTTCACCAGGCTGTCGCGCTGGACGTCGTCATCCTCCACCAGCAGCAGCCGGCGCTCCTTGCGCTCCAGGAAGCTGGCGAGCTGGTTGAACACCCGCTCCAGGCCCTCCTTGCTGACGGGCTTGGTGAGGTAACCGAAGGCGCCCTGCGAGTTGCCCTGGTTCTTGTCCATGACGCTGATGACGTGCACCGGGATGTGGCGCGTGCGCGCGTTGCGCTTGAGCCGGTCCAGCACGCTCCAGCCGTCCACCACCGGGAGCTGGATGTCCAGGGTGATGGCGTGCGGCTGGAACTCGTTGGCCATGGACAGGCCGGTGTCGCCGCGCGTGGCCACCAGGGCCTTGAAGCCCTTCTCCCGCGCCATCTGCACCATGATGCGGGCGAACTTCACGTCGTCCTCGATGATGAGCAGGACGCGGTCGCCCTCGCGGATGTGGTCCCGGTCATCCTCCACGGAGACGGGCGTCAGCAGCGACTCGATGGGCGGCGGCAGCGCCGCGTCCAGCACGTGGCCGCTGTCCGCCACGGCCGGCGCGGAGGAGGCCGCCTCCTTGCGTGGCTGCTCGGGCGGCAGGGGCAGCCGCGGGACGGGCTCCAGCGCGGGCGGCATGGACGTCAGCACCTCCTCCTCGGGGCTGACGTACTCGGGCGGCAGGTAGAGGGTGAAGGTGCTGCCCCGCCCCGGCTCGCTGACCACCTGGATCTCGCCGCCCAGCAACTTGGCGATTTCGCGGCTGATGGACAGGCCCAGGCCGGTGCCACCGTACTTGCGCGCGGTGGAGCCATCCGCCTGCTGGAAGGCCTCGAAGATGAGGCGCTGCTTGTCCCGGGCGATGCCAATGCCCGTGTCCGACACCGCGAAGCCGAGCACGTAGCGCGAGCCGCGGAGCACCGCGTGGTCGAACTGCGTGCCCGGCTCGGCCAGCTTCACCTTGAGCTGGACGCTGCCCTCGTCGGTGAACTTGAAGGCGTTGGACAGCAGGTTCTTGAGCACCTGCTGGAGCCGCTGCGGGTCCGTGCGGATGTGCCGCGGCGTGCCGGGGCCCACCTCCACGGAGAAGGACAGCCCCTTCTGCTCCGCCACCGGGAGGAAGCTGCGCTCGATGAACTGGTTGAGCTCGGTGAGGACGATGTCCCGCGGCTCCACCTGCATCTTCCCGGCCTCCACCTTGGACAGGTCGAGGATTTCGTTGATGAGGCTGAGCAGGTCTCCGCCGGAGGCGTAGATGGTGTTCGCGTACTCCACCTGCTTGGGGTTGAGGTTGCCCTCCTTGTTGTCCGACAGGAGCTTGGCCAGGATGAGCAGCGAGTTGAGCGGCGTGCGCAGCTCGTGGCTCATGTTGGCCAGGAACTCGCTCTTGTACTTGGAGATGACGGTGAGCTGCTCGGCCTTCTCCTCCAGGCTGAGGCGAGCGCGCTCCACCTCGTTGTTCTTCTCCTCGACGCGGCGGTTCTGCTCCTCCAGCAGCTTCGCCTTCTCCTCCAGCTCGCTGTTACTGCGCTTGAGGGCCTCCTGCTGCTGCGTCAGCTCCTTGGACTGGCTCTGGAGCTCCTGCGTGAGGTCCTGCGACTGGAGCAAGAGCTGCTCCGTGCGCATGTTGGCGATGATCATGTTCAGCACCACGCCAATGCTCTCGGTGAGCTGGTCCAGGAAGATCTGATGGATGGCGCTGAACGGGTGGAAGGAGGCCAGCTCGATGACGGCCTTCACCTCGCCCTCGAAGAGGACGGGCAGGACGATGATGTTGAGCGGCGCGGCCTCCCCCAGCCCGGAGGAGATGGTGATGTAGTCCGGAGGCACCTGCGTGAGCAGGATGGTCTTCCGCTCCAGCGCGCACTGGCCCACGAGCCCCTCACCGAAGCGGAAGCGGTTGGCGATGTGCTTGCGCTCCCGGTACGCGTAGGTGCTGGTGAGCTTGAGCAGCGGCGTGCCCGCCTCGGTGCCGTCCACCAGGAAGAAGGCGCCGTGGTGGGCGGAGACCAGCGGCGTCAGCTCGCTCATGATGAGGCGGCTGACGGCGTCCAGGCTCTTCTGGCCCTGCATCATGCCGCTGAACTTCGCCAGGTTCGTCTTGAGCCAGTCCTGCTCCTGGTTCTTCTGCGTCGTCTCGCGCAGGTTGACAATCATCTGGTTGATGTTGTCCTTCAGCGCGGCGACCTCGCCCTCCGCCACGACGGTGATGCTGCGCGTGAGGTCGCCCTTCGTCACCGCGGTGGCCACATCGGAGATGGCGCGGAGCTGGCTGGTCAGCGTGCCGGCGAGCTGGTTCACGTTGTCCGTGAGCTGCCGCCATGTGCCGCGCGCGCCGGGCACGCGGGCCTGGCCGCCCAGCTTCCCTTCGATACCCACCTCGCGGGCCACCGTCGTCACCTGGTCGGCGAAGGTGCCCAGCGTGTCCGTCATGTTGTTGATGGTCTCCGCCAGCGCGGCGACCTCGCCCTTGGCGTCCACGATGAGCTTCTGGGTGAGGTCACCGTTGGCGACCGCCGTCACCACCTTCACGATGCCCCGCACCTGCGTGGTGAGGTTGGAGGCCATGAAGTTCACGTTGTCGGTGAGGTCCTTCCACGTGCCGGCCACGCCGGGCACGCGGGCCTGACCGCCCAGCTTCCCTTCGACGCCCACCTCGCGCGCCACGGTGGACACCTGCTCGGCGAAGGTGCCCAGCGTGTCCGTCATGTTGTTGATGGTCTCCGCCAGCGCGGCGACCTCGCCCTTCGCCTCCACGGCCAGCTTCTGCTTCAGGTCGCCGTTGGCGACGGCCGTCACCACCTTGACGATGCCGCGCACCTGGGTGGTGAGGTTGCGGGCCATGAAGTTCACGTTGTCCGTGAGGTCCTTCCACACGCCGGACACACCGCGCACTTCCGCCTGACCGCCCAGCTTGCCCTCGGTGCCCACCTCGCGCGCCACGCGCGTCACCTCGGCGGCGAAGCTGTTGAGCTGGTCCACCATGATGTTGATGGTGTCCTTCAGCTCCAGGATTTCGCCCTTGGCATCGACGGTGATTTTCTTGGACAGGTCCCCGTTGGCCACCGCCGTCGTCACCAGCGCGATGTTCCGCACCTGCGACGTGAGGTTGGAGGCCATGCTGTTCACGTTGTCGGTGAGGTCCTTCCAGGTGCCGGCCACGCCGGGCACCGCGGCCTGACCGCCCAGCTTGCCCTCGGTGCCGACCTCCTTCGCGACGCGCGTCACCTCGGCGGCGAACGCACGGAGCTGGTCCACCATGGTGTTGATGGTGCTCTTCAGCTC
This sequence comes from Pseudomyxococcus flavus, assembly GCF_050038885.1. Taxonomy (NCBI): domain Bacteria; kingdom Pseudomonadati; phylum Myxococcota; class Myxococcia; order Myxococcales; family Myxococcaceae; genus Pseudomyxococcus; species Pseudomyxococcus flavus. Next base: position 2,467,027 of record NZ_CP143624.1, read on the forward strand.
CAGGATTTCGCCCCGCGCCTCGACGGAAATCTTCTGCGAGAGGTCGCCATTGGCCACCGCCGTCGTCACCTTGGCGATGTTGCGCACCTGGTCCGTCAGGTTGCCGGCGAGGACATTCACGTTGTCGGTGAGGTCCTTCCAGGTGCCGGCCACACCGGGCACCGCGGCCTGACCGCCCAGCTTGCCCTCGGTGCCGACTTCCTTCGCGACGCGCGTCACCTCGGACGCGAAGGCGCGCAGCTGGTCCACCATGGTGTTGATGGTGTTCTTCAGCTCCAGCACCTCGCCCTTCACGGAGACGGTGATCTTCTGGGACAGGTCGCCATTGGCGACGGCCGTGGTCACCTTGGCGATGTTGCGCACCTGGTCCGTCAGGTTGCCGGCGAGGACATTCACGTTGTCGGTGAGGTCCTTCCACACGCCGGACAGGTCCTTCACGTCGGCCTGACCGCCCAGCTTGCCCTCGGTGCCGACCTCCTTCGCCACACGCGTCACCTCGGCGGCGAAGGCACGGAGCTGGTCCACCATGGTGTTGATGGTGCTCTTCAGCTCCAGCACCTCGCCCTTGGCGTCGACCGTGATTTTCTTCGACAGGTCCCCGTTGGCGACGGCCGTGGTGACTTCGGCGATGTTGCGCACCTGCGCCGTGAGGTTGTTGGCGAGCAGGTTCACGTTGTTGGTGAGGTCCTTCCACGTGCCCGCCACGCCCGGCACTTCCGCCTGGGCGCCCAGCTTGCCCTCCACGCCCACCGTGCGCGCCACGTCCGTCACCTGCTGCGCGAAGATGGACAGCGTCTGCGTCATCGCGTTGATGGTGTCCGCGAGCGCGGCAATCTCCCCCTTCGCGTCCATCGTGAGCTTCTGGTTCAGGTCACCGTTGGCGACGGCCGTCACCACGCGCACGATGCCGCGCACCTGCGTGGTGAGATTCACGGCCATGAAGTTCACGTTGTCCGTGAGGTCCTTCCACACGCCGGACACACCGCGCACTTCCGCCTGACCGCCCAGCTTGCCCTCGGTGCCGACTTCCTTGGCGACGCGGGTCACCTCGGCGGCGAAGCTGTTGAGCTGGTCCACCATGGTGTTGATGGTGTTCTTCAGCTCCAGCACCTCGCCCTTGGCGTCGACGGTAATCTTGCGCGACAGGTCGCCCTTGGCGACGGCCGTCGTCACCTCGGCGATGTTGCGGACCTGGTCGGTGAGGTTGTTGGCGAGCAGGTTCACGTTGTTGGTGAGGTCCTTCCACGTGCCCGCCACGCCCGGCACCACCGCCTGGGCGCCCAGCTTGCCCTCCACGCCCACCGTGCGCGCCACGTCCGTCACCTGCTGCGCGAAGATGGACAGCGTCTGCGTCATCGCGTTGATGGTGTCGGCCAGCTCGGCCACCTCGCCCTTGGCCTCCATCTTCAGGCGCTGGGTGAGGTCACCGTTGGCCACCGCCGTCACCACCTTGGCGATGCCGCGCACCTGGGTGGTGAGGTTGACGGCCATCACGTTCACGTTGTCCGTGAGGTCCTTCCAGGTGCCGGACACGCCGCGCACCTCGGCCTGACCGCCCAGCTTGCCGTGGGTGCCCACCTCGCGCGCCACGCGCGTCACTTCGGAAGCGAAGCTGTTGAGCTGGTCCACCATGGTGTTGATGGTGTTCTTCAGCTCGAGGATTTCGCCGCGCGCGTCGACGGTGATTTTCTTCGACAGGTCGCCGTTGGCCACCGACGTCGTCACCAGCGCGATGTTGCGCACCTGCGTGGTGAGGTTGGACGCCATGTAGTTCACGTTGTCCGTGAGGTCCTTCCACACGCCGCCCACACCCTTCACCTCGGCCTGACCGCCCAGCTTGCCCTCGGTGCCGACTTCCTTCGCGACGCGCGTCACCTCGGACGCGAAGGCGCGCAGCTGGTCCACCATGGTGTTGATGGTGTCCTTCAGCTCCAGCACCTCGCCGCGGACGTCCACCGTGATTTTCTTGGACAGGTCGCCCTTGGCGACGGCCGTCGTCACCTCACCGATGTTGCGCACCTGCGAGGTGAGGTTGTTGGCCATCAGGTTCACGTTGTCCGTGAGGTCCTTCCAGGTGCCGGCGGCGCCCGGGACCTGGGCCTGCGCGCCCAGCTTGCCCTCCACGCCCACCGTGCGCGCGACGCTGGTCACCTGCTGCGCGAAGACGTTGAGGGTGTCCGTCATGGCGTTGAGCGTGGCGCCCAGCGCGGCAATCTCGCCCTGCGAGGGCACCATCAGCTTCTGGGTGAGGTCGCCGTTGGCGACCGCCGTCACCACCTTCACGATGCCCCGCACCTGGGTGGTGAGGTTGGAGGCCATGAAGTTCACGTTGTCGGTGAGGTCCTTCCAGGTACCGGACACACCGGGCACCGCGGCCTGGCCGCCCAGCTTGCCCTCGGTGCCCACCTCGCGCGCCACGCGCGTCACCTCGGAGGCGAAGCCGTTGAGCTGGTCCACCATGGTGTTGATGGTGCTCTTCAGCTCGAAGACCTCGCCCTTGGCGTCGACGGTGATCTTCTTGGACAGGTCGCCGTTGGCCACCGCGGTGGAGACCTCGGCGATGTTGCGCACCTGGGCCGTGAGGTTGTTGGCCATCAGGTTCACGTTGTCCGTGAGGTCCTTCCACACGCCGGACACGCCCTTCACGTCGGCCTGACCGCCCAGCTTGCCGTCGCTGCCCACTTCCTTCGCGACGCGCGTCACCTCGGCGGCGAACGAGTTGAGCTGATCCAGCATCGCGTTGACGGTGGTGCCGATTCGGAGGAACTCCCCCTTCACCGGCTGACCGTCAATCTCCAGCGCCATCTTCTGCGTGAGGTCGCCCTGCGCCACCGCCACCAGCACGCGCGCCACCTCGGTGGTGGGCTGCACCAGGTCCCCGATGAGCGAGTTGATGGAGTGGATGCTGTGGGCCCAGTCGCCGCGCACGTCGCCCAGCGACACGCGCTCACCCATGCGGCCCTCGCGGCCCACCACGCGCTCCACGCGGACCACCTCCTGCGTCAACGCGGCGTTGAGCGACACCACGGCGTTGAAGGCGTTGGCGATGTCCTCCATCACCGGATCATCGTCGGCCTCCGGGAGGCGCACGGAGAAGTCGCCGGCCTGCACTGAACGCAGCGCGGCGAGCAGGGGCTGCAGGGAGTGGCTTCCGCGGCCCCGGCCACGCGCGGCGGGCGCCCGGGCACCGGCGGCCCGGCCGTTGCGGCGGGATGACTTCTGCGCGGGCGCCTCCAGGGACGCCGACGTGGTGGACCGGGCCCGTCCTCGCTCGCCCCGCAGGCTGTTGGCCGTCTCGGGTCGTTCGGAGGGAATGGCGCGGGCAGGATCCCCCTGCCTGGCAGCCCCGTTCCCCGCGGACTTCCGCGCGGAGGCACGCTTGCGACCATTGGAATGGGATTGAGGAACCTTGGTGTCGTCCACGCGAGAAACCTCTGTTCGGGATGAACGCTGCTGGCTGCGCTGAGCGGCGCCCGGACTGGGGCGAATCTCCAGGGAGTTCGCGGGCTTGTCGATTCAATGCCAGGCGCTCAAAACCCCGAGCGTTCGCCAGTGAACGCTGCGCGTCGAAGGCTCGGACGCCCCGTGAAGAGCGAGAGCCCCCGTGCCTCCTACCAACATCTCAGGGTGCGGGAGCCGTGCACGGAAATCCATCGCAGCCGTGCACATAGAGGGGCTGTCCGAGGAGCCTCCGGGCGGGCATTCCAGGCGGGCGCTTCGCAGGCTCGGCGTGGGATGTCTCGAGATCCAGTGCGTAGGCCTGCCCGGTCTGTTCCGCGCAGCCCACCAGCACGTGCCCGGGGCGGTCGAGCCACCACAGACTGTCCGCCACGCAGGGCACTTCGACGGAAAGCGGCTCGAGGGTCCGCGCCTTGTAGAACTGAAGCGCGCCCCTCGTGAGCACGGCGGCGAAGGTGCCCTCGGCGCCCACGGAGAGACGGGCCTCGGCGTCGGGTGGCACGACCACCTGCCCCAGCACCGCGCCATCGGGCGCCACCGAGACGAGCTGCCCCTCCGCGTCCAGCGCCAGCACACCGCTGGCGTGGCTGACGAGCGCCACCGGGGAGAAATCCCCCACCCGCTTCGCCGTGGCGCCGTCATCCCGCCAGAGCGCGCCAGGCTGGGACCACCAGAGGCGGTTCTCCCCATCGAAGGTGATTGCGCGCACCCCGGCCCTGGGAAAGGCGCGCGAGCCGCCGCTGCGCTCACAGACCGCCACCGACTGCGCGCCGTGGATGGCGACACGTGAGGCATCCGGGGAAACGGCCCAGCCCAACCGTGGTCCTTCCAGCAGACCCGAGAGACAGTGGTTGAGCGCGCCGAAGGCAGGGTCCGAGATGGGCGCGGAGATGAGGTAGGGCAGGCTGGTCGTGGCCACGTAGACGAGCAGCCCGAGCGCGGCGGCGATGACGATGGTGAGCGGCCACATTCCGGCACGGCGCACACGGGCCTCTTTCGCGGAAGCGCGCGCCGCCTTGCCTCCAGACACCGGACTCTCCCGTCCACGCACGGCGGCGGCTCCTCGCGTCGGCACTTTCGCGTCACGGACCATCCGGGCCATGTCAACGCCTGCCCGGCTCCACGTCCCAGCTCGTTTCGTCAGGACAGCATAAAACCGGACCGAACGGGGGCCGTGTCATGCTGGCTTGGAGGGGAGGCAACGCCCGCATGGAGGGGAAGAAGGCGCTGCGAGTCATCACGGTCATCCTGGCAGTGCTGCTGCCGTCTGGTTCAGCGGCGAATCCCCTGAGTGCCATCGTGGGGACGGTCATCGACGCACAGTCGGGGCAGCCCATCGCGGAGGTCGTCGTGACGATGACCTCGTCCGAGGAGGAAGGCGAGCGCATCGCCGTCACCCGCCCCGATGGGAGCTACCGGCTCCCCAACCTGCGACCGGGCGACTACGTGCTCCGCTTCGAGCGGGAGCACTTCGAGCCCTACGTGCTGACCGCGCTGACCGTGCGCGAAGGGCGCTCCCTGCGCGTCAACGTGACGCTCCAGCCCAGCAACGAGCGTGACATCCTCTCATTGGACTCCTTGCCTCCCACGGTCGACACGGAGAGCTCGGCGCTGCGCGATGGGTTCTGGCGGGACGGTGTCTCGCACATCCCGGTGAGCCGGCCTTCCGGGTGGGATGGCGCCGTACGCACCGCGGACAGCCTCGCGGAGTGGGTCCCAGGCACCGTGGACAGCGCGGACGGCCTCTCCATCAGTGGTGCCTCGCCGTTCGAGAACGAGTACCTGCTGGATGGGCTTTCGACGCGCGACCCGCTCACCGGCCGCAACCTGCTGCCACTGAGCAGGGAGTTGCTCGGCGACGTCGAGGTGCTCACGGGCGGCTACATGCCGGAGTACGGCCGTACGACGGGCGGCATCCTGGATGTGAAGACCCCTGCCCCGACCCTCGAGCTGCGCGGAGAGGTCTTCGCGAACTGGGCGCCAGGCGTGCTGGAGGGAACGAGGATGCACACCCCCGAGGCTCCCACTCGAGGCTCTCTCGAGCACCTCGGGGACATTGGCGGCACGTTGAGCGGTTCGCTCCATAACAAACGGCTCTGGTTCTTCGCCGGTGTCGTCCCCACGCTCAGCCGTGTCGAACGAAACGGCGCCTTCGTGGACCAGCGCAACCTGCAGGCACTGGGCAGGCTCACGTATGCCGTCGACGAGCGGCATCACGTCTCGCTGTCGGTCCTCACGGCACCTGCGTCGATACGAAGCGAAGACGCCCGTGCGCCCTGGCATACGGACAGCGACTCCTTCATGGCGAGGCTCGACTACAACGGCTGGCTCCTGAACAGGCGGCTCGGGCTCGACATCAAGGTGGGCTGGCTGAGCCATCGCGCCACCTCCGTGAACGGAGAGGAAGACTCCGCCACCGACCTGCTCCGCATCCAGGGAAAGGCCCAGGTCTCATCCTGGCTGAACCTCCTGGGAGTCCATCTGCTCAAGGCGGGCGTGGAGTTCGAAGAGCATTCACTGGTGTCTGGGATGACGGGAACCGTCCTGGGTAGTTTCGCGCAGGACCGCTGGACTCCGTTCCACGGGCTCACGCTCAACGGCGGCATCCGCTACGACGTGCAGTTGCTGGAGACAGAGGCTGGTGGCGAGATGTCCCATCACCAGCTCTCGCCGCGTCTCGGGCTCGTGCTCGACCCGTCGCGAAATGGCCGGGTGAAGGTCTTCGCCCATGCGGCGAAGTACCAGGGGCTGCTGCCACTCGGATTGCTGGGACCGGATACGCACCTCACGCCCCGGCTCGCGCCAACGTCCTCCTCCGAGCTTGTCGCAGGGGCCGAGCATGAGCTCGGGCTCTTCGCCAAGGCGGGCGTGACCTACACCCATCGACGCCTGGACGACGCGCTGGCGGTGGTCCCCCAGGAGACGGGAGAAGGCTTCTCGGTCGTCAATCCGCAGGCGGAGCGGACCTATGATGCCCTCGCGGTGGAGCTCAGCCGACGCTTCTCCGACGGTTGGCAGGCCCAGGTCAGCTATATCTGGTCGCGGCTCCATGGGAACTACGCAGGCCCCTTCGGCGATGAAACCGGACGGCCGCTGGCGCAGTCGCGATTGCTTCCCGCCGACCGCCCTCATGTCATCAAGGCCTACGGGTCCAAGGCGTTTCTGATGGCCCGGACGGTAACGCTCAATGTGGGGCTGGCCTACCTGGGAGCCGCCGGGACTCCACGCGACACGGACGATTCGCGAACCCCCTGGGTCCATACCGTCGATGTCCATCTGAGCGCTCGATTTGGCGCTCCGAGGGATGACGTGCTGACGGTCAGCCTCGACGCGTTCAACCTGCTCAATTCCCAGGTCGCGCTCCGCGACGACTCGCTGCTCGTGCCCTTGCGGTACCAGACGCCACGGCAGCTCCGCCTGGGGCTTCGGTACGCCTTCTGAGACCGCAGGTTTGGCGAGTCCTCTTTGGCCACGAGCGGCGGCAGGCCCCATCCCTTGGCGCCTCGGTCCTCGAGGGCCTGGAGCTTGCTCATGCGCCAGGGCCATGCGCTGGAACCGGGTCCTCAAAATCAGGGTGTGGCTGCTGAGCCTCAAGTTCGTCGTGCTGCTGGTTACCGTGGAGTGCGTCTATCGGACCACAGTCGCTCGGGAGCCCGCCCTTCCCCAGAAAGTGGAGAGCCCGTCCATCCGGCATCCTGACAACAGGTAACGTGGGCGCTACCTGGGGACGAATCAACGCTTCGAGTGCGCACCCGAGCGCTTTCGGCATCGACTCGACAGGGTGCTGAGGCGCCTGGTCCATAAAGGCATCGTGTCTGCTGCTGAAGCCGAAGCCGCACGCTCGGCGCCATGGGTTCCGCCCCCGACCCTCCATGCGGCGTCATGTCCATGGTGATGACAGGTCTCCAACGCCAACGCTCCCGTCGTGCGGCCTGCCTCCTGGCTGTCCGTCTGGTGTCACGCTTGCCGCCCCGCCCTCGGACCTCACCTTTGCGAAGTAAGGGGAAAGGAACCGACCATGCGACGCGCCATCACCCATGCCGCCCTGACCTTCAGCTTCCTCACGTCATCGGCCGGGCTCGCCCAATCAGCGAGCGGTGGCTCGCCCGGAGGGACGGTGACTGACGGGACTCAAGGCCTCCCCCAGCCGCAGGGAACCTACGCGCCAGGCAACTTCACGCCTCCGCCGCAATTGATGCCGGGTACTTCGGGGGGAACTCCGATGGGCACGATTGAGACCAACACCGGTGCGGAGCCCGCTGCCGCGCCCCCAGCGGGCGCAACGCGCGGGAGCCTCATGGGGCCCACCACCGGCGGCAGCGGACAGGCAGGGACGGCCGCGAGCAGTGCCAGTGGCACCTGGGGGTCTGGAACGAACGTTCCGCCCACGACCACGACAGGCACGGGCCTATCGGATGTGAGTGGCACCGGCGAGGCGGGAGTCACGAATGGAAGCACTGGCATGACAGCCGGCTCCAACCCGGACGTCAGCGGCACGGCCACGGGCGGTAGTGGCATGACGACCGGCGCGACAACGGGGAACGCCCCTGTAGGAACGGCGAGCGGGGGGGCGACCACTGGCACCTCGGCGGGATCCAGCTCGGACGTCAGCGGAACGGCCACGGGCGGTAGTGGCGCGACGTCGGGGGGCACTGCTGTGGGAACCGCAGCCGGAGCGGCGGGCGGAGGCGCAACAGCCGGCACCGCAACGGGAGGTAGCGGGGCCCCGGCCGAAGCAACCACTGGCGGTGCTACGGCAACTTCGCCTGGAGGAGCGACAGGTGAAGGTAGCTTGACTGGCGGCAGTGGAACTTCAACGGGCGCGACCACGGGTGGCACGACGGGAACTCCGTCTGGTGTGACGGGCGAGGGCAACGCGACCTTCGGAAGTGGGGCCTCGGCGGGCGGGGCCACGGGTGGCACGACGGGAGCATCATCCGGCGCGACGGGTGAGAGCAGCGCAACCGGGGGCAGCGGCTCCTCGGCAGGCGCGGCTGCTAGCGGCACGTCTGGAACCACGCCTGCTACGACGAGCGACGGCAGCGACTCCTCGGCGGGCACTGCCGCGGGCGGCACGGCGGAAACCGCAGGCGAGGGCAACGCGACCGGGGGCAGTGGCACCTCGTCGGGCGCGTCCACTAACGACACGGCAGAGGCCCCGGCAGCGGGCGCCGCACGCCCCGAGAACCTCGAACAGGAGGTCGTGCAACTCCGCGAGCAGGTCCAGCGATTGGAGCGAGAGGTGGACACGCTACGGCGCAATGACACGGGCACGGGCGGCTCGGGAGCCCAGGCCACGGCGCCCGAGGCGGACACCGAGTCCACGGTGCTGGCCAGCGTCGTCATGCAGGGTCGGGTGACCTCGGTCGGCAAGGACCACATCGTGGTCCGGGACGCCGAGTCCGGCGACGACTTCAACCTGTTCGTGACCGACACCACGCGCATCAGCGCCAACGGCAGGCGCGTCTCGCCGCAGCAACTGGCCGAGGGCACGCGCGTCCAGGCCGCGTTCAACTACATCGCGGATGGCGACACCTACGCGACGCAGATTCAGGCCTACCCTCGCCGCAGGCGATGAGGACGCGCGGCCTCAATCGGGACCGCGCTCATCCTCCCTGCCGCTCCCGGACGAAGCGCTCGATGCGGGCAATGGCGAGCGCCATCTTCTGCCGCGCGGAGCTGTTCGCCGAATGCACCTGGACCCGTGGTGGCACGAAGCCACGGGTCGCCACGGCCTCTTCCAGCCACAACAGGACGTCGTACCCGGTGCCGTGCGCGTCGTCTCCCAGGTCGTGGTCCAGGCTCAGCTCCGTCACCTTCCCGGTCTCCAGCAGCGAGATGGCCTCCTCGGGCCACCACACCCGAACCCACCCCTCGGGCGTGGCGCGCTCGTCATCCAGATAGACCTTCATCCCACCCGCTCCTCGTCGTGCGGTGTCACGGCGCCCAGGGACGAGCCCGGGACGCCGCGACTGAAACACCGCCCCCCATGGGTCCACGGACCGGCACAGCTACGTCGGCCCATCCAGGCGGGCCATCGCCTTGCCGATGTACGCGAAGAGCCTGGGGTCCACGCCGTGCTTCGAGGCGACTCCCGGCTCCTGCTGGTGCATCGCGGTCAACGCCCCTTCGATGCCCGGGTCTCCGCCCGTGAACGCCTTCAGCAGCTCACGCCAGCGCAGGGCCAGCGAGCGCACCGGCTCGCACGTGGGGTCCGTGCCCTTGTCCATCTCCGCGCGCACGCGGGCGATGAGCTGGGGCCACTCGGCCTCGACCTGACGGATGGCGTCCTCGCCCAGGGCCTCGCGGCGAGCCTTCAACTGCTGGAGCTGCTCCGGCGTGTAGTACTTCTCGAACATGTCACGCACCTCATCGCGCCACGAAAGTGTGGCGTGACGAGGTGGATACGGCCTCACGCAGCGTGAGGCTCAAGGGGCAATCAGCGCTCTCCCTCCCCGGGGCCACCCGCCAGCTTCCGCAGCTTCGCGGCGAAGGGGCTCTCCTCTCCGGGCCGCAGCGTTCCGCCGGCCATCCGCTGGCGCCGTGCCATCGCGAGCGGCCCCTCCGCGGGCCCTTCCAGGGACTCCTTCTCGAAGCGATCCTGCCCCCCCAGGGCACGGCCCACGGGGCGCGAGGCGCTGACACGGCGGTTGGTATCGACGGACATGAGGGCACCTCTCGAAGTGACGCCCCGGGATGCTACTCCACCTCCGGCCCGCTCACAGCCCCACCCGCTGCGTCCCAGGCACGCTCCGGGTCCTCCAGTGCGGCGCCGATGTGACGAAGGACCCGCGCCACGTCCTCCACGCCGATGAGCCGGGCGTCCCACGTACAGGTGAGCGTCATCACCTTCCCAGGAACGAGCGCCCCCGCCTCCAGCACGGGCTCGGTCCGCACCGCGCCCGGCGCCAGCAGCAGCGGAACGCGTGTGTACGGCACCAGGGCCACAAAGCCACGCTCCAACCCCAGGGAGCCCAGGCTCGTCACCGCCACAGAGCCGAACGGGTCCCACGGCATCCCCACCCAGCGCAGGTCCACGTTCAGCGTGAACCAGACGAAGGACAGCAGCCGCAGCGCCAGCCCCATCAGGAAGCCGGGGATGCGGTACGAACGGCGCTTGCCGCGCTCGATGACCGCATCCCGGCGCGCGCGGACCGCATCGATGCGTGAGGCCATCGTCTCGGCAAAGGACGTCAGCGACAGCGCATCCGCGCGGTGCACCGTGGCCGTCGTCAGGTCGGCGCGCCCCGACTCCCCCGGCTGCACCACCAGCACGCAGACGCCCACGTCCTTCCGCCGCCAGGGCCGGTTCCACCGCAGCAGCACGTTCGCTTCCGGGTGGCGGCACAGCGCGTCCGCGGCGGCCTTGGCCACCAGGTGCGTCACCGTGAGGCGCTGTCCCGTTCGGGCCCGGTGCGCTTCGAGGAACGCGAGCGCCCGTTCCATGCGCACCTCCACCGCCGCATAGGCGCTGGGGTCTCCCGGTGAGCGCCACGTGCCCAGGGCGAGCTTGCGGAAGGCACCGGGTGGCGGTGTGGGCTGAAGGTCGAGGTGCACGCGAGACGCCCGGCTTCTCACGGAGCTTTCGCCCCTGCAACTCCGGTGGCGGCCAGGGGCCTGCGCCCGCCGCGCCGCCCTGTTAGACAAGGGCTCCCTTCTCCGAGGCCCTGACATGACGCCCACCGCCCTGGCCCTGTCTCTCGCCCTCCATGCCGCGCCCGCTCCCCAGGCCGCCCCCAGGAACATGATGACCGCCGCCCCCACCATCGAAGCACTGAACACCGCGACCCGTGCGTGGCACGAGGAGCGTATCGAGCGCCTCCAGGCCGAGGACGGCTGGCTCAGCCTCGTGGGCCTGTACTGGCTCGAGGAGGGTGAACAGTCGGTGGGCTCCGCGCCCGGGAACGACCTCGACTTCCCGGAGGGAACTCCGGCGAAGCTGGGCACCTTCACGCGGCAGGGAAAGACGGCCCGCTTCCAGCCCGCCCCCGGCGTGGCGCTCACCCGCAACGGCCAGCCCTTCACCGGCGGCGTGCTCCAGTCGGACGAGCAGGGCACCCCGGACGTCTTGAAGCTCGGCAGCCTCAGCTTCCAGCTCATCCTCCGGGGCGACAAGCTGGGCGTGCGCGTGCGGGACTCCAGCGCCCCGGCGCGCAAGCAGTTCCACGGCATTCCCACGTACCCTGCCAGCTTGAAGTGGCGCGTCGAGGCGCGCTTCGAGCCGGCGCAAACGCCCCGCACCATCCAGGTCCCCAACGTGCTGGGCACCGTGGAGGCGATGAAGGCCCCGGGCACCCTCGTCTTCACCGTGGACGGCAAGGAGCACCAGCTGACGCCCGTGGAGGACGGCTCGGGCAAGCTCTTCATCATCTTCGCGGACGAGACGAACCGGGACGCGACCTACGGCGCGGGCCGCTTCCTCTCCGCGGACATGCCTCAAGACGGACGCGTGGTGCTCGACTTCAACCGCGCCTACAACCCGCCCTGCGCGTTCACCCGGTTCGCCACCTGCCCGCTGCCGCCGAAGGGCAACCGGCTGGCCCTGCGCGTGGAGGCCGGTGAGAAGCGTCACGCGGACCACTGAGTCCCAGGCGCTCGACATGACGAGCGCCCGGGCGTCTCCCTGGGCGCATACAGGCGGCCAGAGATGCCACGCATGCGCGTCCCTTCCCGGACGCTTGACGCCCTTGAGGCTGGCGCATCCGCACGCGCGGGGACATTAATCCAGGCATGCGCGCCTCCCGCTCCCTGCTCCCCGCCCTCGTGGTGCTCGCCCTGTCCGCCTCCGCCTGCCGCAAGAGCCAGGCGCAAGGCACCGCCTCCCCCCAGGACTGCGTCCTCGTGGAGGATGGCTGGGGCCAGGACGGCACCGTGCCCTTCCAGGTGGAGGTCGTCGCGCAAGGGTTGGAGACACCGTGGGGCATCGCGTGGCTCCCGGGAGGCGACGCGCTCGTCACCGAGCGCCCGGGCCGCATCCGCCTGCTCAAGGGCGGAGTCCTCCAGCCCCAGCCCGTGGCGACCGTGCCCGTCGCGGATGCCGCGGAAGGCGGCCTGCTCGGCATCGCGCCCCACCCGAACTTCGCGAGCAACCGCCAGTTCTACATCTACGTCACCACGGACGCGGGCGGCACGGAGGAGAACCGCATCGAGCGGTGGACGCTGTCCGAGGACCACACCACCGCGACGCTCGACCGCGTCATCTTCAACGGCATCGCGTCCGCCACCTACCACGACGGCGGCAGGCTGCGCTTCGGCCCGGATGGCATGCTGTACGCGGGCACCGGTGACGCGAGAGACCCCGACCGTTCGCAGAACGCGAACGACCCCGCCGGCAAGCTGCTGCGCCTCACGCCGGAGGGCGAGGTCCCGCGGGACAATCCCATCCCCGGCTCGCCCGCGTTCCTCACCGGCATCCGCAACCTCCAGGCCTTCGACTGGCGGGACGCATCCACGCTTTACATCGTGGACCACGGCCCCAGCGGGGAGACGATGCGCCGGGGCCATGACGAGGTGAGCGTCGCCCGCCGGGGCGACAACCTGGGCTGGCCCGGCATCTACTCGTGTGAGACGCGCAAGGGATACATCACCCCGTCCATCACCTACGAGGACGCCCTGCCTCCGGGCGGTGCCGCCATCTACACCGGCACGGCCATCCCCGAGTGGAAGGGCTCGCTGCTCATCGGCACGCTGGGCTCGCGTCACCTCCAGCGCGTGGAGTTCGCCCCGGGCTCCCACCGCGTGGCCCGCCACGAGGTGTACCTGCGCAACACCCACGGCCGGCTGCGCGAGGTCATCATGGGCCCGGACGGCCACCTCTACGTCACCACCAGCAACTGCGATGGGCGCGGTGACTGCGGGCCGAACAAGGACGTCATCCTCCGCCTGAAGCGCTGAGCACCAGGGCGCGCGCCCTTCCCCGGCGCTCCAGCCATTGACGGGCCACTGGAGCGCCCCGCCGTCAAAGCAGGATGCCGCCCGAGGCCTCGATGCGCTGGCCCGTCACCCACCCACTCTCGGGCGCCAGCAGCAAGGCCACGATGCCGCCGATGTCATCGGCCTGGCCCACCCTGCCAAAGGCGGTCTGCGCGGACAGCGCCTTCTTCATCTCGGGACTGTTGCGGATGGCCCCACCCCGGAAGTCGGTTTCGACGGGCCCGGGCGCGAGCACGTTGACCGTGATGCCGCGAGGCCCGAGCTCCTTCGCCATGTATCGGGTCAGCGCCTCCACGCCCGCCTTCATCGCCGCATAGGCGCCGTAGCCGGGGAAGGCGAAGCGCGTGAGCCCGGTCGAGATGTTCAGGATTCGCCCGCCATCCGCCATCACGGGCAGCAGCCGCTGCGTGAGGAAGAACGTCCCCTTCAAGTGGACGTTCATGAGGGCGTCGAACTGCGCCTCGGTCGTCTCCGCGAAGCTGGCGTTGATGCCGATGCCCGCGTTGTTCACCAGGAAGTCCAGCCGCTCGCGCCCGAAGTGGCGCCCCAGCTCCGTCCTGACGTTCTCCACGAAGGCGCCGAAGCCGCTCGTATCTCCGACGTCGAGCGCGAGCGCCACGGCCTTGCCGCCAGCGGCCTCAATCTGCTTCACGGTGTCCGCCGCCTCCGCCACGCCACCGCGATACGTCAGGATGATGCCCACGCCGCGGGCCGCCAGGTGGAGCGCCATGCTCCGGCCGAGGCCACGGCTTCCTCCCGTGATGAGCGCCACGGGCGACTTGTTCGAGGTATTCATGTCGGTTCCTTTCAGGTCTGTGCGGCGCCGCACCGCACGGGTCCATGAATAGTGAGCCGGCCCCGGGTTGAGAACGAGGCTGCGCTCCGACACACTGTTTCGATTGGAGAAACAATGGGCATCGACCTCGAATCGCTGAGGATCTTCGTGAAGGTGGCCGAGCTCGGCAGCCTCACGCGCGCTGGCGAACAACTGGGGATGCCCAAGGCCCGGGTGTCGCTACGGCTGAAGGCACTCGAAGCGGAGCTGGGCAGTCAGCTCTTCCAGCGCACCACGCGCGTCGTGCGTCTCACGCCAGATGGCGAGGAGCTCCTCCCCCGTGCCAGGCGGCTGGCGCAGGAGGCCGAGGAGCTGGGCACGATGTTCCAGGCCGCGCGAGGACTGCGCGGGCGTGTGCGCATCGACCTGCCAGTCAATATCGCGTGCGAGATCATCCTCCCGCGGCTCCCCGAGCTGCTGGCCCGGCACCCCCACCTCGAGGTGCTCATCCACACCACGGACCGGCGCACCGAGCCCTTCCGGGAAGGCTTCGACATCGTGCTGCGCGTCGGCGCGCAGGGGGACGCGGAGCTCGTCGGGCGCAAGCTCGGCGTCCTGCGGATGATGAACTACGCCAGCGCCGCCTACCTGCGGAAGTACGGCACGCCGCAGCGCCTGGAGGACCTGGACCGGCACTTCCTCATCCACTACGCACCGGCGCTCGGCGCCGACACGCCGACCTTCGAGTACCCGCACGAGGGCGGCTACCGCGAGCGGCCCATGCGAAGCATGGTGACCGTGGGCAGCGTCGCCGCCTACGTCGCGGCCTGCCGGGCGGGGCTGGGCATCGTCCAGATTCCGCGGCTCAGCGCGCGCGAGCGCCTCCATGAGGACACGCTCGTGGAGGTCCTCCCTGAGCTCACCTGCATGCCCATGCCCGTCTCGCTCCTGCACACCTACGGCAGGAGCGTGCCGCGCCGCGTGCGCGTGGTGATGAACTGGCTCACCGAGCTGCTCGTCCAGTCCCTCGAGACCTACAAGGGGTGAGGTCGAGCGCCAGGGCCCTCAGGCGCCGAGCTCCTTCAACAGCTGCTCGGCCTGCGCGCGCACCTCCTCGGCGCCCAGCGCCAGGGCCTGCTTCGCATGGCGCGCGGAGGCCTCCTTGTCCGAGGGGAAGGTCCCCAGGGCCATGTTGAGGTGCGTGCCGGCGTCATTCGGGTGCGCGGCCAGCACCGGCGCCAGCAGGGCTGGAACACGCGCGTGCTCGTTGTCCTGCATCAGCACCACCGCCAGGTCGTTGGTCGGGCCGGGGTCCGTCGGCACCGTCGCCGACGCCTCTTCCAGCAGCTTCAGCGCGGGGGCGCGCTCACCGAGCGCCAGGTGCATCTGCGCCAGCGCGTGCTGCGCCTGCCAGTTGCCGGGAGCCTGCCGCAGCACCTCCGCGAAGAGGTCCCGGGCCTCGGCGAAGCTGCCCGCGCTCATCATCGCCAGCCCGTGCAGGTAGAGGTAGTTGAGGCTGCCGGGCTCCAGCTTGCGCAGCTCCTCCGCGGCGCGCCTGGCGCCCTCGGCGCTGCCGCCGGACAGGTAGAGCTTGAAGAGGTCCTCCAACACCGCGCGCTGGAGTCCGCCCTGGGCCTTGTCCAGGGCCTGGGTCGCGGCCTGGATGGCCAGTCCCAGCTGGCCGCAGGCGGCGTGCGCCCGCGACAGCATCAAGAGCGGCATGGCCTCCCGCGGGGCCCCTTCGGCGGCCCGAAGGAAGTGGGACACCGCGCCGTCCGGCTGGCCCTGCTGGAAGCGGATGCGGCCCAGCTCGAAGTGGGCGTGGGTGCTGCCGGGGGCAATCTGGAGCACGGACTCGAAGGCGGCGCGCGCGCCAGCCAGGTCGCCGCGCTCGAACAGCAGCGAGCCCAGGTTGAAGCGCTCGAAGTAGCCGGCGGAGGGTGCGGCGGCCAGGGCCTTGAGGGACTCCAACGCCTCCGCGTCGCCCGCCTGCGCACGCAGCATGGCGAGGTGCGCCTGCCCCTCCGTGTGGTCCGGCTTCGCCTTCAACAGACGGAGCACGGCCGCCTCCGCGTCCGCGGCGGCCCCCGTGCTGAGGTACGCGCGCACGAGGCCCAGGAGGCAGTCCACATCGTCTGGATGGATGGAGAGCCCCTTCTGGAAGCTCTTCACCGCCTCCTGGACCTGCCCCATCTGGAGGAAACGTCCGCCTTCCTGCGCATGCGTCGAAGCCATGCGCTCGGGTCTACCACGGGGTGGCGAATCCCGGCAGTCCACGGAGTTGCGGGCCCGTGTGGACCTCGCCTGGAAGCCCGCCCCACACCCGCACCGGCAGCGAGACAGGCCTGGGGCTCGAAGTGCGTGGCGGCCCGCGCATCAGGTGGGCAGCGGCTGCCCCAGGCCCTTGCTCAGGGCCTCGTCGATGAGCGCGTGCACCTTCTTCTCCGCCTCCTGCATCCGGGCCTGGTGCTGCGCGCTCAGCTTCGCCTGCTCCTCATGCAGGGCGTGCTGCTTCTCACTGAGCTTGTGCTGCTCCTCGCCCAGGCTCTCCATCTTCCTGGCCAGCTCCGCCATCTGCGTTTCGATGACCTTCATCTGCTTTTCCAGCTCGGCCTCCTGCTTCTTCAGCTCGGCGCGCCGGCTCGCGCGCTCGGCCTCGGGAAGGGAACCCAGACGCGACTCCTCCAGGTGCAGCCCCGACTGCTGATAGGCCAGGTCACCGAGCTTGCGTCCCAGTCCGCCCTGCTCATGGCCCAGGGTCGCCTGCTTCTGGCCGAGCGCCGCCTGCTGCCGGCCCAGCTCGCTCTGCTTCTCGCCCAGCTTCGACTGGGACTCGCCCAGCGCCCGGGTGCTGGTCAGCGCCTCGCGCACGGACTTCAGCGTGGCCGCATCGCGGATGATGAACGCCTCTCCCTTCCGGCGGACGAACAGAATCGCCTTGTCCTTCTGCTTGAAGGTGCGCGCCAGCTCGAGGTCCACCGTGGTGCCGTTCATCATGGCCATGCCATCCGCCAGCAGGACGTAGCCGCTGTCCGGGCCGCCATGCGGCATCGGCGCGGGCGGCGCGGGCGGCGCGGGCGGAGGCGTCGCGCCAAGGTACTTCACGGTCCCGATGAGGTGCGGGGAGGCGACGGCGACACGCGGGGCGGGCGGAGGCGCGGGCGGAGTCACGCGGGGCGGCGCGGGCGGCGGCGCGGGAAGCGCGGGAACGGCCGCGACGACCGGGATGGCGTCCGGCGTGCCCACAGCCACGGCGGAGGAAGGCGAGACGACCGCGACGCGCCTCTCCATCGACGGAGTGGACGTTGCCGCCGGTGCGGACGCGACCTTGCCCGCGGTAGCGGCCGAAGGCGCGGAAGCGACGGGCGCTGCGGCAGGTGTCGACGCGGCCTTGTCGGCGGAAGCAGTGCGCGTGACATCACGCTGGGCCACCGCGTCTCGAGACGGACTCGCCTTGCTGGACGCCATGGGCGCCTGGGCTGGAGACGCGGCGTCACCCTTCCCGGAGGACGGAGCCCGCGCGCCATCCGCTTCACGCGCGACGACCTGGAAGGGCACCAGCGCCGCGGCGCCCAGTGCACAGAGCGCCACCTTCAGCAGGCGCCGGGAACGGGTGGAAACGGCATCGACGTGCTCCAGCATGCTCAACCTCCTGTGCAACGCATCAACGTGGTGAGAGGACGCACCGAGCACCGCGGCCGTACCGGGCGCCCTGGCGATACCGAAAGCGAGAATCAGCTCGCCGTAGTCGGCGGGCTCGGCGCCGGTGAGACGGAGGGCCTCGGCGTCACAGGCCTCCTCTCGCGCCAGTGCGTACTCGCGCGCGGCGCGGCGGGCGAGCGGGTGGAAGAAGAGCAGCGACTCCGCCAGCGCCGGCACCCAGCCCAGCCACAGGTCGCCTCGCCGCAGGTGCGCCAGTTCGTGCGCGAGCGCCATGCGCAACGCCTCCATGGGCAGCCTCCGCACCGCCTTCGCGGGCAGCACCACCACCGGGGCGAAGAGGCCCGTGGCCAGCGGACTGCTCACGCCTTCCGAAACGCGGAGTGCTGGCGCGCGCCGCAGCCCCGCTACCTCGGACAGCGAGCGCACCTCGGCCTCCAGCATCGGATGCTCCAGCGGCCGCGAGACCCGGAGCAGGCGGCGCATCGCGAGCCCGCCCTTCACATGGCGCCCCACGTGCCACACCACGCCGGCGACCCATAGCGCCAGGAGGAGCCCAACGACGATACCCGTCCAGGGAGCACCCGCTGCCGTGACACCTCCGCCCATCACGTCCGCGCGGCGCTCCACGGGCCACCAGGACACGGGCTCGCCGCGCGCGGCCTCCACCGAGAGGCTGGAGTGGCTCGCCCCTTGGGGCGCCTCCAGCGCATGCGCCACCACGTCATTCCCAGTTTCTCTCGCGGTGCCCCAGGACCGTGTCGCAGGGGCCTGCCCGACGGTGGCCTGCGCCGCGATCGCACCACGTCCGTCCGAGCGCTCCCCGCTGCCGGTGTCCCCTCTTAGCCCCAGCACCGAGGTCACGGACGCGCGCATCCCCGCGCCCCGCGTGGTGGCTTCGTCCCACCGCGCCTCCACCCACGTCCACCCGGAGGCCGCCGAGGCGGGCAGCACGGGCAGCGAGACGGACGGAAGCCACCCCAGCGCCACCACGAACTTCAGCGCCACCAGCCACCACAGCCCCGCGCGCAGCGACGCCGGCAGCTTCGGAAACGCCCGCGACACCGCCCACACCAGCACGGCCCACAGCGCGCCCTGCCATGAGGCCCGCCACAGCCCCGAGGACGCCCACTCTCCCACGTGAGACAGCCATTCCGTGCCCATGGTCCTATCCCTTCTGCTTCTTCGAGCGCAGGCGGGCCACGACGTCCTGGAGCTGCGCCAGCTCCTCGTCGGACACGTCCTCGACCTCGGACAGGTAGGCGGCGAAGGGCGACAGCGAGCCCGACAACGAGCGCTGCACGAAGTCCCCCACCACGTCTCGCAGCAGCTCCGACGTCGGCACCGGCGAGGCGTACTGGTACACGCCCTCCACCTTGCGCCGCGTCAGGTACCCCTTGAGGCGCAGCCGCTCCATCACCGTGAGGATGGTGGAGCGCGCCAGCCCCTGCGGCTCGCCGAAGCGCTCCGCCACCTCGCCCACCGTCGCCGGACCGCGCTCCGCCACGTACCGCAGCACCGCCAGCTCCTGCTCTCCGACCGGCTTCTTCATGACCCTTCCCGTGACGACAACTGTAGTCACGAGGAAGGTACGGCTGACTACAACCGTAGTCAAGCCGGGCAAGAAGAAAGCGGCGTCAGGCCCGCGAAGGCCCGCCGCCGCTCGGGCTGCTGCCGTTCAGCGCTGGAAGTCCAAGCCGACGCCGGCGCCCGCGGTGACACCTCGCACGAGCGTCCCGTCCGGTTGTGGGAAATGGACGGTTCCGCCGGAGCCCCAGGCATAGAAGTGGTTGAGGATGCGCTGGCGCACCTCCAGGCTCGCCAGGTACCGCGGCCTGTCCCCCAGTCCCGTCAGCACCACGCGCGTCAGGGCCCGCGTCTTGCCGCCCGGCAGCTCGAAGCCGGCGGACAGGTCCACGTCGGTGCGGCCGAAGCCGAAGTACTGCGCGGCCACGCTGCCCAGCAGCAGCAGCTCGTTGGGGTTCCCCTTCGCCATGCTCACCTCCAGGTAGCCGGCGAAGCCCGAGGGCAGCTCCTCGTCCGCGATGGGCGTCTCCGACAGGCCGACGCCCGAGAAGCGGCCCAGCTCGTAGTCGGAGCCGAACATGCCGAAGCGGAAGCGGCCTCCCTGCTTGCGGCCCTGGAGGGTGACGCTCAGTTGCGTGCCGCTGGCCATCTGCCCTTCGAAGGCCACGCCCAGCAGTCCGCCGAAGTCCGGCGAATACGCCTGCGTGAAGCGCGCGCCGCCGCCCAGCAGGGCCCACGCGCGCAGCCGCTCGCCCTTGTACAGGGCAATGTCGCCCCCCACCGAGGCCAGCGTGAGGTTGGGCGTGGTGCCGCCCGCGCGGCCCGCGTCGTGGGCCGCGGACAGGCGCACCAGGTAGCGGTCGAAGTGCTTGGCGTCGTCGCTGCCCATGCGGCCGATGTCCAGCAGCGCCTCGCCCGCGAAGATGCGCGCGGCGAGCACGTCACTGGCCAGAACCTCCGCGCGGAGCCCGCCCGTCACGAAGGTCAGCGAGCCACCCGCGGGGTGATAGTCCGGCGCCAGCGTGTTGCTGTAGCGGTTCACGAGGTAGCCGCGCCCTAGCGTCTCCTCGGAGAAGGGCTCGATG
Organism: Pseudomyxococcus flavus; assembly: GCF_050038885.1. Classification (NCBI taxonomy): domain Bacteria; kingdom Pseudomonadati; phylum Myxococcota; class Myxococcia; order Myxococcales; family Myxococcaceae; genus Pseudomyxococcus; species Pseudomyxococcus flavus. The sequence goes on from NZ_CP143624.1 coordinate 2,487,466, forward strand.
CGCAGGAAGAAGGGGCGGCCTTCCTGGCCGATGCGCAGCATGCGCACCACCTGGCCCAGGTCGCTCAGGTCGTCCCAGTCCTCGTGTCGCAGGCCGCCGCTGTAGTCGTCCTCGCGCTTCGGCGCTTCATCCACCATGCGCAGCCGCAGGTTGGCGCCCAGCCGCAGCACGAAGGTGTCCCCGTGCGTCAGCCCCAGGGAGGGATACACCCGCGCGAAGAAGTCCTGTCCGCCGTCACGAGGCCCCGACGGCAGGCTGAGGCCGCCGACTTCCAGCTGTCCGCTGAAGCCGAAACCCTCACCTCCCGTGTGGGAACTTCCCGGGGGCGCGGGCTCATCCAGTCGCGCCGCGGAGACGGAGGCGCCTTGTGCCGGCGCCGACGAGGAGACGTCCTCCTCCGAGGTCACCTCCTCCACGGTGGAGCTGGCCTCGTACTGCGTGGACACCAGGGCGAGAAGTGCGAAGAGGGGGGCGCCAGTCATCGTCCCCCAACTCTACCCGCCCACGACGCGAGACAAAGCACACGACTGCAATCGCGTGTGGGTGGCGCTGCGGCCCGTCGGCACACACGCCCCCGCGGAAATCCCGCGGAGGACGTGGCCGTCATGCCGCGTCAGCGGGTGCTGTCGACCTCGACGTCACTGCTTTCCACTTCCTCGGTCTGCACGTCGTCGGCGTCGAGCTCCTCGACCTCGGACTTGCCGTCCACCGGCTCCTTCTGGATGTTGCCCGAGCCGCCCACGCCGTCCTTCCGGGCGTCCTCGCTCTGCTGACCACCCAGGAGCGGGCCATCCTGCACGTCGTAGCGCTCGCCCTCCGGCGTCGTCACCGAGGTGCCCGCGCCCATGCCGGGACCGCTGCCGCCAGTCGCCTCGCCGTCGTAGACGGTGGGCGCGTCCTGTCGATCACGCCGCTCGTTGTCCGTCACGTCACCGGCTTCGCCCGGGCTGCGGTCATCCCAGTCGGAAGACGTATCCACGGACTCGGGTGACGTCGTCTCCGAGCCGGAGCCACCGATGGCGCTGTCATCCGCCCGCGTGTTCGCCGAGTTGCTCGAACACCCCCAGAAAGCCAGCGCCGCCACTGCGGCCATGAGAGGAAGCTTCATGGTGAACCCCCTTGCGTGAGAGAAGTTGTGCTCTCGACAAGGTGGCGTCCCTCGCGGCAGGCACAACCCGCCAGCCGTGCCCGTGCCCCCGGGCCCGTCCCAAGGCAGGCGGGCGCCCAGGGCCCCGCCTCCCCGCCGCCTCCGGGAGCGGCTCGCCCGGACCGCACGGGAGCAGGTCCCTGAGCCGCCCGCCCCTGAGGCGCCTCCACGCCACGAGTGAGGCGGGCCACGGCGTTCCCGGACCGAGCACCGGGCCCCTTGCTCCGAAACGGCGTGCCGTCAGCGGAACGCCGCGACGTGGCGCTCCACCCATGCGGAGAACGGGCTCGGCGGACGCCCGAGCACCCGCTCGACCTCAGGGCTGACGCGTCGCTCCTCCTCCGTGGGGGCGCCGAGAATGTCGAGCGTGCCATCGGCGACGGGCTCGGGCATGAACCGCAGCATCATCGACCGGGCCTCCTCGCGGCTCCACTCCACGAAGCGCAGCGGCGCCCCCAGGGCCTCCGCGATGACGGCGGTCTGCTGGCGCGGGGAGATGGCGGTGGGGCCGGTGAGCACGTACACCTTGCTGTCATGGCCGTCCTCGCGCAGCGCGCGGTCCGCGACGGCCGCGATGTCCGCGGGGTCCACGATGGGGAGCGCCACGTCAGCGAAGGGGGCCGCGATGCTGCGCTCGGCGCGCACGGAGGCCGCCCACGCCAGGGCGTTCGAGGCGAAGCCACCGGGGCGAAGAATCGTCCAGCGAGCCGACGTCGCCCGAACCGCGTCCTCGACAGCACGCAGGTGCGCATGCGAGGGCGCCGCGGACCGCGTGCCGACAGCGAGCGACGAGAGCAGCACCACGCGCGGCACCCGGGCTTCTTCCAGGAGGTCGCGCAGCGCCACCGGCGAGAGGCCCTCCCCTCCGCCCGGGATGAGGAGGAAGACGCCCGACGCGCCCCGCAGATGCGGCGTCAGCGACGCGGGCGAGGACAGGTCTCCCTGGACATGGCGGACCCGCGGAGGGAGCGGCTCCGCGGGAGCCCTGCGCGCCACCGCGGTGACCTCCTCTCCCGCTCCCGCGAGCCTCCGCACCAGCTCCCGCCCCACGTTGCCCGTTGCGCCCGTCACGACAATCATTCGCGTGCTCCTCGAAAAGGGTGTGCCCTTTCGATAGCGGTCGCGCGGACGTCGTGGCACTGGATGACGAGCCACCTCCCCGCTTTCCAGTAACCGCCGAGTTACCACCGCCATGTCACTCAAGGTCAGGAAGAACCGAGCCACACCACCGGCCGATATCGTCCGGGCGCCACGCGGCAAGCGCGGAACGGCGTCGGAGGAGTGCCCGCTCAATCGCTCGATGGAGCTGCTCAGCGGGGCGTGGGCACCGCACGTCCTGTATTATCTGAGCGCCCAGCCCCGACGCTTCGGCGAGCTGCGGCTCGACATCCCGGACGTCTCCGCACGCGTGCTCAGTCAGCGCCTGCGAGAGCTCGAGGCGCGGGGCGTGGTCGCGCGCACCGTCGTGCCCACCACGCCGACCTCGACCGAGTACGCGCTCACCGACCTCGGGCGGGAGCTTCTCCCCATCATCCAGGCCATCGCCGACGTCGGCCGTCGTCTCCAGAACCGCCCCGTCGAGCGCCGGAGCCGTCCGCCGAAGCCGCGCCCACGCGGTGAGGCGCGTCCGCTCGCGCTGGGCTGAGATGTGACGTCGAGTTGCCCCATCCCGGGTCCGGCTCCCGTTGCGCTGGCGGCAGCGGGCACACGCCAGTCCCACCGCGTGGCCAATCAGCGCTAACCGTCGTCCTGCACGCAGGGAAGGATGGCGCGGTGCGGGCGCTCGGTGCCCGTACCCACCAGCCAGCGCGACAGCAGCCGGATGCCGGAGGCGAACAGCCCGTCCTCGGCGCGGTGGAGCGCCTCGAAGAGGGACTCGTCCAGCACTGAATCCTCCGGGTCGATGATGAGCTCCTCGGGCTCCAGCGACTTGAGCAGCGGGCTCTGGTCGAACACCGTCACCATCGGGTGGGTGCGCAGGCGCTGCAGGCCCATGACGGCCAGCTCGTCCAGCCACTCCACCAGCCCCCCGTCCGCGGCGGCCAGCATGCGCAGCGCGGGCATGCCCGCCAGGCCCGCGTGCTCCGCCATCAACGACACACGGATGCGGCGGATGGCGCGCATCGTCGCGTCGTTGGGGGCCTCCGCCTCCCAGCTGATGTTCAGCTCCGAGTCCAGCCCGAGGCTCCGGTTGGTGGTGTTCGCCGAGCCCAGCGTGAGGAAGCGGTCATCCACCACCATCACCTTCGAGTGGATGTACGTGTAGACGTCCGCGCCGGTGCGCGCGTCATGCCCCGCGGAGCAGTACACGCCAAAGGCATGCCCCGTCTCGCGCGCCACGCGCTCCAGCGCGCGCAGCAGCCGCACCTGGGCAATGCCCATGGCGAGCTGCTCACGCAGCGCCTCGGGCTGCTGGGGCAGGACCAGGACGATCTGGAGCCGGGGCCGCCACGGCGACCGCATGCGCCTCACCAGCGCCTGGAAGATGGCCCGCGAGGAGAAGTACTGGTTCTCGATGTAGATGAAGCGCTCGGCCGAGTCGATGGCGTCCAGGTACAGCGCGGCCACCTCCTGCACCGGGGGCTGCGGAGGCAGCAGCGTCTTGCCGAAGGTGCGGCTGAGGGCCACCGGCCCCGGCGGCGCCGGCAGGCTCGGCGTGAAGTCCACGTCGTCCCTGGACACCCTGGGCAGCCGCAGCTCGCCGCCGCCCGCGTGCGCCCAGCGCGCCTCGAACAGCTCCGCGAGCCGGTCCACCACGGGGCCCGTCAGGACGGCCTGCACGTCATGGTACGGGCCATGCGGGTCCCTGCCACTGTCACAGCGCAGCTCCGAGCGCACCGGGTGGTCCCGGTCATCCCACCGGCAATCACAGACATCCATTCCGCCGGTGAAGGCCACCGCGCCGTCGATGACGACCACCTTCTGGTGGTGCGCGCCGTACAACGGACTGGAGGCGTCGAAGCGGAAGCGCACCTGTCCGTTCGCCGTCCAGTTGAAGATGAGCCGCTGCATCCACTCGCGCTCCATGGCGAGCAGCAGGCTGAAGTCCCACGCCAGCACGTAGACGCGCAGGTCCGGGTTGGCGCGGCACAGCTCGTCCAGCATGGGCAGCAGCCGCGCCTCGCCGCGCGCCTCGCCCAGGTCCTCTCCCCGCAGCAGCGCGACGTCGCTGTCGAACTGCCAGCCCGTCATCGCGATGTAGCGCCGGGCCTTCTGCGCGGCCCGATACAGCTCCCGGTAGTAGTCGCGCGCGTCCACCAGCACGCCCGCGTCGCTCGCCTCCTCTACCGTCCAGCAATTCCGTCCGGGACTGATGATGCGTCTCAAAGGTGCGTCCCTTCCCGTCGCCGCCTCGGCCGCCCTCCCTGGCGCCACCGCCAGGCCCCTTGCACCTCACGCGCGCCCCGGTGGAGCCGCGCTTCAGCCGACGAAGACGATGTGCTTGCCCGTGGCGACCGTCATGTCCCGGGACGACATCACCTGCGCCACCTTCTTCACCTCGCCACCCACCGTGTCGAACGCCGCCGCGATGAGGTCGCCCAGCGTCACCTGCACCTGCCGAGCGCTCCGGCCCGCGCCCTTCACCGCGCTCGCCGTCGACACCTTCACCTGCTGAGCCTTCCGACGGATGACCTGTCCACGCTTCTGCGTCTTCGCCATGATTTCGTCTCCAAGGGTGAGGGGTTCGCCTGTCCTGCTCCCGACCCGCCGCCGCCAACCTGCACGCCCACTCCCATCAGCAACCGTCGTGCCGAGCGCCAACCCCGCGATTTCCCGAGGGCCGGCTGCTTGGTCCCCCACCCCAAGGACTGGACCTCTGACTTTTTTTCAGCCTTGTGCGCCCCGGCCCCGACGGAACTTCTTCCGGTGGGGGCCTCCGCGCGCCCGGGCGCTCCAAAGCGCCTCCGGGGCAGGTTGCCCCACCGGGGCATCCCGCCCCACGCCAGGCGCCCCACGCCCACGCGGCCCGCGACGCCTGGCTGCCCTCGCGCGGCGCATGGCCGCGGCCCTACTCCCAGCGAAGGGCAGGTCACCTCGCGCCATACCGACCGCGCGGGTCGTTATTGAGCCACGGGGAATCCCATATCGAGTTCTCCGGAAAATTACATACATGCAAGCCTATTTGAAAATATGGAAAAAAGTCGCTTCAATACGTGTCACTTCCCACGAGGGCGTTATCCGTATGGAATTGAAGACCCCCATCAGTGCCACGGCTCCAGCGCTTCAGCCCATGTCCTTCCAGGGTATCGAAGTCATCGGCCAGTCGATTCTCGCCATCGTCAACGGCATGGAGCTCGCCCAGTCGCGCGCGCTGCGCATCCTGGGAGAGAACGGCATCGCGCCGTTGAAGGCGGACACCTGGTACCCCATGCCCGCCCTGCTGAAGTCCTTCCAGCTCGTCTTCGACAAGATTGGCCCCAGCACGGTGAGAACCATCGGGCGGAAGATTCCGGACAGCGCGCACTTCCCGCCGGACATCGACACGCTGGAGAAGGGGCTGCGGGCGGTGGACATGGCCTACCGGATGAACCACCGCGGCAAGGGCACCATCGGCGGCTACCGCTTCGAGCTGGTGGACCGGCGCAACGCGCGCATGGTGTGTGACAATCCCTATCCCTGCGATTTGGACCTCGGGCTCATCGAGGCCATTGGCGACCGGTTCCGCCCCAAGGATTCGCTCTGGGTGCGTATTGAACATGAGGCCAAGAGTTGCCGGCGCCGGGGCGACAGCTCCTGCACATACACCATCAACTGGTAACGGGACTCCGCCAGCGGGCCGGGGCGGTGAATCACCTCACATCCATCGGGAGGTCCACCATGAAGGAAGTGCTCCAACACATCGCTGTGCGCGAGGCGCGCTTCGCAGCGCACCCCTTCTTCTCCGACATGAGGATGGACCGTCCCATCGAACAGGTGATGGCCTTCGCCCCGCGCCTGACGTTCTGGGTGATGACGTTCCAGGACGTGCTGCGCCTCAACGCACACTTCATCCAGGACGCGCACCTCAAGGCGCTCGCCACGCGGCACCACGCCGAGGAGGGCGGGCACGACCAGTGGTTCGAGGAGGACATCTCCGCGCTCACCGGCAGCTCGCTGAGCATCGGCGCCATGTACGGCCGCGCCCACGTGAAGACGCGCGACGCGGCCTACGCCATCATCAGCGAGGTGTACCGCCCGGTGGATGACCGGCTGCGCATCGTCCTGCTGTGGGCGCTGGAGTCCACCAGCCACGTCTTCTTCAGCCGCACCGCCATCGTCACCGCGGCGCAGGGCGCGGATGAGCGGCTGAAGTACTTCTCCGACCACCACATGCAGGCCGAGGCGCAGCACGCCATGTTCGAGCAGGAGCTGGCGGCGGAGCTGGAGGCCATGCAACTGTCCCCCGAGGTGCGCGCGGACGCGCTGGCCATGGTGGACCGCATCTACGAGGCCTTCGACGCCATGTTCGACGGGCTGCGCATCCACCTGGAGCGGGAGCACGCCGAGGCCCCCGCACCGGGCCTCCAGGCGCACGCGCCGCAGGAAGAGGTCCTCCCGCTGGAGCTGGAGGAGGACCTGGAAATCCTCGTCCTGGAAGAGGACGAGGCCCGCGCCGCCTGAGCCCGGCGGCGCGACAGCGGGACTACCGCGCGGGAGGGGAGAGCACGAGGATGAGCTCCCCGCCCACGTACTTGCCCGCCTTCTGGTAGACGGCGCCCTGGCGGCCCAGCTCCACGTCCAGCGTGGGCTGGCGCGGAATGGCCACGCGCACCGTGGCGGTGCCGTCCTTGATGCCCTGCAGCTGCAGCGTCGCGTTGGCGCCGTTGGGCAGCTTCACCTCGGAGGCGCTCTTCGCGCTCACCGTGAGCACCTCCTGCGAGAGGCGCTTGAAGGAGGTGAAGCTGAAGTTCTGCTTCTGGAACTGCTCCTTCATCTTCTCCAGCTCGGGCGGGTTCACCTCGGTGCCCTTCTTCGAGGCGAGCACCACCTCCACCTGGACCTGGACCTTCGCGTCCTGCGCGCTGGCGGCCAGCGGCAGCAGCAGGCCCAGCCCGAGCACCGCCCACAGCATCCGGCCCGACGATACGTGCTTTCTCACAAGGAGCCTCCCGACGGCCTGGGGGCGTCCGGCGCCGGGCGCGCGGGCACGTTGCGCCCGCTTCCGTCCGGCTGGCCGTTGCCCGTCTGTTCCTGCCGCTCACCCTTCTCCGCGCCAGGGACCAGGACGTCCGAGTCCTCGTCCACCAGCCAGATGATGGTGCCCCCATTGTCCGTCTCCATCACCACCGGCGCCACCTCGGCGTTGCGGTAGGGCTGGATGGACTTCACCGTCATGCGCTCGGCGGCGTACCCCACCGGCGCCCTGTCACTCATCAACAGGGGCAGCCCCACCAGTACCAGCACGGCGGCGGTGGCCAGCGACGAAATCATCGCGGTGCGCTGGTAGAGGAACATTTCGGACACTGCCAGCTTCAGCCGCTCCATGAGGGGCGGCTTGTCCGGCGTCACCCGCGCCATGACGCGCTGGGTGAAGTCCTTGAAGTCCACGTCGTCCAGGGCCATGTCCAGGCCCACCCGCAGCAGGCCGGACTCGGCGCGCAGGTCCGCCGCCCGCCCGGTGCAGTCGCGACAGGCCGCCAGGTGCCGCTCCACGTTGACGCGCTCGGCCGAGCTCAGCTCGCCGTCGACGTACGGGGACAGCATGGGGACGAAACGCTCACACGCGGGATTTCCGGCCATTGGCTTTACCTGCTCGCTGGAAGGGGCTGCGAAAATTGGGACGGCAGCTCCTCTCAGATATTCGAGGCCTGCTCACTCACTGCCCACCCCGCTCTTCGCTTCGTCCAACTCCAGGTATTCACTGAGGATTTTCTGGACCTTGGCCCGGGCATGGAAAAGCCGGCTCATCACCGTGCCCTTGGGAATGTCCAGGGTGCGGGCCAGGTCGTCGTAGGACATGCCCTCGATTTCCCGCAGCAGGAGGATGGCCCGGTGCTTCTCCGGCACCGTGCCCAGGGCCTCCTGGATCTTCTCCGCCAGCTCGCGGCGCAGGGCGCTCTTCTGGGGGTTGGTGCCCAGGCGGCTGCCCAGCGCGCCGATGCGGGCCTCGGACAGGTCCATGGACTGGCTCTCGTCGAACTCCACGGCCTCGCCGCCTCCGCCGCGCTTGCGAATCACGTCGATGCAGATGTTGACGGTGATGCGGTAGAGCCAGGTGTAGAAGGACGAGTCGCCCTTGAAGTGGTCCAGGTACTTGTAGACCTTGACGAACGCCTCCTGGGAGACGTCCATCGCTTCCTCCTTGTCCTTCAGCATGCCCAGGGCAACGGCGTACACCTTGCGCTGGTAACGCTCGACGAGGAGTTTGAAAGCGCGCTGGTCGCCGCTCCGGACGCGCTTGACGAGAGTGAGGTCGTCGGTGGCCAAGTAGGTGCGGCAACCTAGCACAAGCGGGCGCAATCCAAGGAGATTCGCACTGGCGAAGGCGCCGCCGCCGGGCGGACGGGCCTAGAGACTGACGAGCGCTGCCACGGCGAGTGCGATGCCCAGCAAGGCCAGCAAGGCGCCAAACGTCACCCGCTCCCACCGCCCCTGCGCCACCGCCCCGTCCTCCGGGTCCGAGCGGAAGCGGTGCAGCACGTTCCACAGCATCCTCGGCCCCAGGCGGCGATTCGTACCGCGCGGGCGCCGCGCGTCCTCCGCCTCTTCCTGGGGCACCTCCTCGCGCGGGCGCAGCGCCGGCATCGCCGGGCCATGCAGCAGCACCGCCGCCCGGGCGCCAGGGGCCTGGGCCAGCGCCTGCTCGGCCGGTCGGGCGGCCACCTCCTCGGAGTGGCGCACCTCGGGAGGCGGCTCCAGCCGCACGGCGGCGGCCCGCAGCCGGGCCTCGGCGGGTGTGCGGGCTTCCATCACCCACAGGCCGCGCGTCACGCCGTCCTCACCGGTGTGCGCGTCCCGCAGCTCGGCGAAGCCCTGCCCCTCGAGCGCCTCGCGGAAGGCCTCCCGGGCCTCCGGCTCGGGCGGGAGCTGCGCGGCGGCCGTGGCGTAGGCCGCATAGAATTCCCACAGCCGGGTGGCCCGCTCCGAGCCCGACAGCCGCGGCGGCGCCAGGTGCGAGGCCAGCAGCGCCGCGTCCGACGCGAAGCGGCGCCCCAGCGCCTCCTGCCCGGAGGTGTCCGCGAGCTGGGGCGGCACCAGCTCCGCCACCGACTTCACCGGCGGGCGCTCCTGGCCGCCCATGGGCGGGTGCGGCGCGGGTGGCTGCCGCGGGCGGAAATTGTCATCGGGCCGGGAAGGCTGCGCCCCGCGCCCCCAGTCTCGCGGGCCCTGTACGTCCGGGCCCGCCAGACGCCGGGAGCCGCCAGCGCCCAGTGAGCGGAGGGCGCGGTCAATCACGTTGGGGATGCGTAGGGAGGGCATGGGCGATGCCTCGCTCTGGCTGGGGGGGCCGGCCTGTTGCGTCCGAGCCTGACACGCGCCGCTGCCGCGTACCGTTACCGCCCATTTCAAGGGTCGGCCTGCCCGGCCCCTTCATTCTCGCGGGGAACGCGGAGAGGGTTGCGGCCCGCGGCTACTCGCCCGCGCGCTCCACCTCGATGGGCGTGGTCATTCCGTTCGCATCCAGACGAACGCGGTAGACGGAGTTCTGCCCGTCACCGTCGAAGTCCCCCCGGGCGAGGCAGGACACCTCCGGCTCCCCCACGGGACTCTCCAGCACCACCACCTGGTACTGGAAGCGCACCTTCCCCTCCGGCTCGAAGCCGATGCGGTGGAAGGCCTCGTCCTCGGGGAAGGGCACGGCCCGGCCTCCGGGCGGAATCTCCTTCGGCGTGGGCCCCGCGGTGACGTAGACGCCGTGCTCGGCGCGGTAGGCCTGGACGGCGTCGCACAGCGCCAGCACGTTGACGCGGGCCTCGGTGTCATCCGCGGCCCCCTGCGGGGCCGTCCCACCCGGGCCGCGCGCCCGGAGGCCCCCCCAGAGCGCGAGTCCGAGGATGGCTCCCCCGGCGAGCCCCACGAGCAGCAACCGCTGGCGCCTCGAGTCCCGGGCCATCCGCCGCTCAGCCTCCCTGGTGGGCCCAGTCGCGGGGCTGGCGCAGCACCTCCACCAGCCGCGCCTCGGGCGTCCCGGGCTCGGGGTGGTAGTCGTAGCGCCAGCGGACCTGCGGCGGCAGCGACATGAGGATGGACTCGGTGCGCCCGCGCGTCTCCAGGCCGAAGACGGTGCCCCGGTCGTAGACGAGGTTGAACTCCACGTAGCGCCCGCGCCGCACCTCCTGCCAGAAGCGCTGCCCCTCCGTCACCGGCGTGTCCTTGCGCCGCTCGGCGATGGGCAGGTACGCGTCGAGGAAGGCCCGGCCGCAGTCCTGGACGAAGGCGAACTCCTTCTCCAGGTCCCCGCCCATGTTCTCGAAGAAGATGCCGCCCACGCCGCGCGTCTCCTCGCGGTGGCGCAGGTAGAAGTACCCGTCGCACGCGGCCTTGAAGCGCGGGTAGTAGTCCGCGTCGTGCCTGTCACACGCGGCCTTGTGCACGCGGTGGAAGTGCGCCGCGTCCTCCTCGTAGAGGTAGTAGGGCGTCAGGTCCGCGCCGCCGCCGAACCACGCCTTCCCGCCCTGGTGGATGAAGCGGTAGTTGGCGTGCACGGTGGGCACATGCGGGTTGCGCGGGTGCAGCACCAGGGAGAGCCCGCCCGCCCAGAAGCGGCGGCCCTCGCCCTGGAGCTTCTGCGCGAACTGCTCCTCCAGCTCGCCGAACACCACCGACGTGTTGACGCCGGCCTTCTCCAGCACGGCGCCGTCCTCCAGCACCCGGCTGCGGCCACCGCCACCGCCGGGACGGCTCCACGCGTCCTCGCGGAAGCGCGCCGAGCCGTCCAGCCGCTCCAGGGCGGTGCAGATGTCGTCCTGCAGCGACCGGATGAAGGCCGTCATCCGCTCCTTGAGACTCTCCACGTCTACCGTCTTCATTCACGCTCCCAGGGCCCGGCGCCCGCCGCAGGCCTACACCACTTCCCGGCCCCGGGGGAGCGCGCGCGCGCCCTACGGCTGCATCGAGTATTCGTCCGGGGCCTCGAAGTCCACCGGCGGCACGGCGGGCGCCATCTGCCCCGCCGCGTCGAAGGCCTGGATGCGGGCCCGGTAGCTGCGGCCATCCTCCATGGCGAAGGTGCCGCTGCAGGCCTCATGGCCGATGAAGGCCGTGTTGTTGCTCACCGGCACCACGTACTGCTGGACGCTGGGGCCCGGGCGGCGCGGCTCCAGCTTCACCACCAGGTACGCCGGGCTGTCCTCCTTCAGCGACAGGTTGAGCCGGACGAAGCGGGCGGTGCCCTGGGCGCTGCGGCGCAGGAAGCCCTCGGAGACGGCGGGGCGCTTGAGCCAGCGCGGGGCCTGCTTGTCCGGCCCCTTGCCCGTGCGCCACTCGGGCAGCATGGTGCCGCGGCCATTGAGGAGCGCCACGTTGGGCAACACCTCGTCCACGCGCAGCGTGTAGCGCTTGTCCGGCTCCATCTTCCCGGCGGGCTTGAGGATGACGGTGACGCGGCCCAGGCTGCTCTCCCAGCCGCGCTGCGCGGACACCTCGACGATGTGGTTGTCCGCCACCAGCCGCAGCTTCTTGCCCACGAGCGCGGCCACCTGGGGCCGCGCGGTCCCCACCCCTTCCAGCAGGAAGCGAGCGTTGGTGGGGATGATGGCGCCCGGTGTGGGGAAGAGCTGCACGCCGTCGCCCAGGCACTGGGCCGCGGCGGAGGAGGCGTAGAGCGACACGAGCAACGGGACAAGGAGTCTGAGCACCATGGGGCCAGTCTGCGCGCCACGGCTCCCGAAGGCCAGCGAACGGCCAGGAGAAACACCCGACGTGTGGGTTTCCCGGGGCCGGAGGACGCTCAGTGCACGCCGCCGTCTTCCTCGGGAATCGCGATGGGGCCGAACTTCGCCTCGTAGCGCTGGATGTTGTCCTGCATGGCCGCCAGCAGCCGCTTCATGTGCTTGGGGCTGGTGATGATGCGCGAGCGCACCCGGGCCTTGGGTTGCTGGGGCTGGACGTAGATGAAGTCCAGGGTGAACTCGGTGTCCGAGTGGTTCACCAGGGCCATGTTCACGTACTGACCATTGGCCACGTCCTCATCCATCTGAATCTGCAACTGCATGTCCGGGGGCTTCGGAGTGTCCGCCATGAGGCAGGGGGCATAGCGCCTGCGCCCGCGCGTGGCCAGTGTCACGGCGTGAGCCCGACTGCCGAGACCGGGGCCCTGGACCCGCGGAAGACGGCCCCCTTCGACCTGGGACGGGGCGATGAGGTGTGCCTGCTCCTCCATGGCTTCACGGGAAGCCCGTGGGACGTGCGCCCGCTGGGCGAGGCCCTGGCCGCGCGGGGCCTGCGCGTGGTGGCGCCCCGCCTGCCGGGCCATGGCACCACGCCCCAGGCCCTGCTCCATGTCACCTGGCGCGACTGGCAGGCCGCGGCGGAGCGGGCCCTGCATGAGGTGGGCGGCCGCCGGGGCGTGTTCGTGGCCGGCCTCTCCATGGGGGCGCTGCTGGCGCTCGGGCTGGCGGCGCGGCATCCGGAGGCCGTGCGGGCGCTGACGCTCATCGCGCCCGCGGTGCGCTTCCGGGGGCCGCGCATGTTCCTCGTCCGGCAGCTCGCGCGCACCCCGGTGCTGGAGTGGACGCACCCGTGGGTGGCGAAGACGGGCACGGACATCTCGGACCCGGAGGCCCTGGCGGAGGCCCCGGTGCTGCCGGCCTTCCCCGTGGCGAGGCTGAGGGATTTGTGCACGCTCCAGACGCTGGCGATTCGCGACGCGGCGCACGTGCGCTGCCCCACCCTGGTCGCGGTGGCGGAGCAGGACCACGTCGTGGACCCGGACGGCGGGCGGTGGCTCGCACGCCGCCTCACCGCGGCGCCGTCGGTGCGGGTGCTCTCGCTGCGGCAGGGCTTCCACATCATCCCCCGTGACACGGCGGGGCCCCTGCTGGCGGCGGAGGTGGGCGACTTCCTCACGCAGCCGCAACACGCGTCCTACTGGGAGACCCCTTCGCCCGCTGCTGGCGCCTGAACGGGGTGCGGCCATGCGCGAGCGGAGGAAGCGGCGGCGCGCGAGGCAGCCGTGTATGGAGGTGCACCCATGCCTCCGCCCGACTCCGCTCCCCTGGTCGAACTGCGCGACGTCACCAAGGCCTACGCCGAAGGCGACACCGTGCGCGAGGTCCTCTCCGGCGTCCGGCTCTCCCTGCATCGGGGCGAGTTCGTGGTGCTGCTGGGGCGCAGCGGCTCCGGCAAGTCCACGCTGCTCAACCTCATCAGCGGCATCGACCTGCCCAGCCAGGGCGAGGTCCGCGTGGACGGGCGCGACCTGTCACGGCTGAACGAGCGCGAGCGCACGCTGCTGCGCCGCGAGCGCATCGGCTTCATCTTCCAGGCCTTCAACCTGCTCCCCACGCTGACGGTGGAGGAGAATGTCCGGCTGCCGCTGGAGCTCAACGGGCACGGCGGCGCGGAGGCCAGCGCCCGGGCGAAGACGCTGCTGGAGCAGGTGGGCCTGGGCCCGCGCGCGCACAGCTTCCCGGACCGGCTGTCCGGCGGCGAGCAGCAGCGCGTGGCGGTGGCGCGGGCCCTGGCCCACGAGCCGCCGCTGCTGCTGGCGGACGAGCCCACCGGCAACCTCGACGAGGCCACGGGACGGCAGGTGCTGGACCTGCTGGAGGCGCTGACGCGCAAGGGCAACACCTGCGCGCTCGTCGTCACCCATGAGCCCGGGCTGGTGTCCCGCGCCCACCGCGTCCTGACGATGGAGGGTGGCCGCCTGGTGGAGGTGCCCCGGGCCTCCTCGCGGAAGGAGGCGCTGTGAGCCGGCTGCTGGTCCACTCCAGCCTGCGCCACCTGGGCCGCCACCCGTGGCTCACGGGCCTGTCGCTGCTGGGCATCGCGCTGGGCGTGGCGGTGGTGGTGTCCATCGACCTGGCGAGCGGCAGCGCCCTGCGCGCCTTCGAGCGCTCCACGGACGCGGTGGCCGGGCGCGCCACGCACCAGCTCGTGGGCGGCTCCACGGGCGTGCCGGACGCGGTGTACCGCGACCTGCGCGTGCGCCCCGGCGCGCCGGTGGCCGCGCCCGTCGTGGAGGGCCACGTCCAGGCGGCGGTGGGCGACAGGCGCACGCTCACGGTGCTGGGCGTGGACCCCTTCGTGGAGGGCCCCTTCCGCGACTACGCCCGCGGCGAGGCGGTGGGCAACGTGAGCGCGCTGCTCACCGAGCCGGGCGCGGTGATGCTGAGCGCCCGGGCCGCGCGGGCCCTGGGGTTGACGACCGGCGACACGCTGCCGGTGCGCCTGGAGGGCCTGGAGAAGCCGCTGCGCGTGGTGGGACTGCTGGAGCCGGCGGACGAGGACACCGCGCGGGCGCTGGAGGCGCTGGTGCTCACGGATGTGGCCACCGCGCAGGAGCTGCTGGGCCAGACGGGGCGGCTGACGCGCGTGGACCTGCGGCTGACGGGCGGCGACGCGCAGGTGCAGGCGCTGGCGGCCACCCTGCCCCCGGGCCTGGAGCTGGTGCGCGCCGCGTCGCGCGCGGGCACGGTGGAGCAGATGACGCGGGCCTTCCGCACCAACCTCACCGCGCTGTCGCTGCTGGCGCTCGTGGTGGGGATGTTCCTCATCTACAACACCATGACGTTCTCCGTGGTGCAGCGGCGCGGGCTGCTGGGCCGCCTGCGCGCGCTGGGCATCACCCGGCGCGAGCTCTTCGCGCTGGTGCTGGGCGAGGCCGCGGTGCTGGGCGCGGTGGGCACGGTGCTGGGGCTGCTGCTGGGCGTGCTGCTGGCGCGTGGGCTGGTGGAGCTCGTCACCCAGACGCTCAATGACCTGTACTTCGTGGTGAGCGTGCGGCGGCTGGCGCTGGAGCCCTTCACCCTGGCCAAGGGCCTGGCGCTGGGCCTGGGCGCCACGCTGCTGGCGGCCCTGGTGCCCGCGTGGGAGGCGGCGCGCTCGCCGCCGGTGACGACGATGCGCAGGTCCACGCTGGAGGACGTCTCGCGCGGGCGGGCGCCGCGGCTGGCCCTTTTGGGGCTTCTGGTGCTGGCCGCCGGCACCGCGCTGCTGGCGTGGCCCACCCAGGCGCTGCTGCCCGCCTATGGCGGACTCTTCTCGGTGCTGCTGGGCGCGGCGCTGCTGGTGCCGTGGACCACGCAAGGGTTGTCCGCCCTGGCCGCCCAGCCGCTGGGCGCCGCCTTCGGACTGATGGGGCGCATGGCCGCGCGGGGCGTGCACACCAGCCTCAGCCGCACGGCGGTCGCGCTGGCGGCGCTGATGGTGGCGGTGGCCACCACGGTCGGCGTGGGCCTCATGGTGTCCAGCTTCCGCGGCACGGTGGTGTCATGGCTGGACACGTCGCTCCAGGCGGACGTGTTCATCTCCCCGCCGTCGCTCGTCGCGCGGCGCGGCGGCGCCACGCTGCTGCCCGGGCTGGCCGAGACGCTGCGCGCCACGCCCGGCGTCGCCGGCAGCAGCACCCTGCGCGTGGCCAACGTGCGCGTGGACGGCGTGCCCACGGACCTGATGGCCGTCGACTTCTCGCGCACGTCCGCGCGCCCCTACACCTTCAAGCAGGGCACTCCGGAGACGGTGTGGCGCGAGCTGATGGCGTCGCCCGACACGGTCCTCGTCTCGGAGCCCTTCGGCTTCCACCGCGGCGTCGGCGTGGGAGACTCGGTGCGGCTGGCCACGGACAAGGGGCCGCGCGACTTCCGCGTGGTGGGCGTGTACTTCGACTATGGCTCGGACGTGGGCACGCTGCTGATGCCGCGCACGACCTACGAGCACTGGTTCGACGACCGGGGCATCAGCGGCGTGGCGCTGTACGCGGCGCCCGGGCAGGACGTGGACGCGCTGGTGGCCTCGGTGCGCGAGCGGGCCGGCGACGCGCAGGCGCTGCTGGTGCGCGCCAACCGCTCGCTGCGGCAGGCGTCCCTGGACGTCTTCGACCGGACCTTCACCATCACCCAGGTGCTGCGGCTGCTCGCCATCGGCGTGGCCTTCGTGGGTGTCTTGAGCGCGCTGATGGCCCTGCAGCTGGAGCGCGCGCGGGAGTTCGCCGTGCTGCGCGCCACCGGGCTGACGCCGGAGCAGCTCTGGGGCCTGGTGTCGCTCCAGACGGGGCTGCTGGGGCTGCTGGCAGGGCTGTTCTCCGTGCCGCTGGGCGTGGGGCTGGCCTACGTCCTGGTGCACGTCATCAACCAGCGCTCCTTCGGGTGGACGCTCCAGCTCGCGCTGACGCCGCAGACGCTGGTGCAGGCGGTGGTGCTGGCGCTGGTGGCCTCCGCGCTGGCGGGCCTCTACCCCGCCTGGAAGATGGCGCGCGCCAACGCCGCGCTGGCGCTGCGAGAGGAGTGAGACATGGGCAACGGCCGGGGACTCATCATCGGAACGGCGGTGGTGCTGGTGGGGCTGGCGGCCGCGGTGGCCTTCATCACCCGCGAGCAGCCCCTGCCCGCGCTGCGCCAGGGCGGCACGCTGACGGTGGCCAGCGCCATGAGCGGCAGCACGGAGGGCTACGCACGCGCGGAGGCGCCCCGGGCCTTCCAGTTCCCCGAGGACCACGGCCCGCACCCGGCGTTCCGCACGGAGTGGTGGTACTGGACGGGCAACCTGGAGACGGAGGACGGGCACGCCTTCGGCTACCAGTTCACCCTGTTCCGCAACGCGCTGGCCCCCGAGGCCGCGCCGCGAGACTCCGCCTGGGGCGCGCGGCAGGTCTACATGGGCCACTTCACGGTGACGGACGTGAAGGGCGGCACCTTCCACGCCTCGGAGCGCTTCAGCCGCGTGGCGCTGGGGCTGTCCGGCGCCACCGCGCGGCCCTTCAAGGTGTGGCTGGAGGACTGGGAGGCAACCAGCGTGGGCGAGTCCACCTGGCCCATGCGGCTGCGCGCGCGCACGGACGAAGTGGCGCTGGAGCTGCTGCTGGAGCCGGGCAAGTCGCCGGTGCTCCACGGTGACCGCGGCCTGAGCCAGAAGAGCGCGGAGCGCGGCAACGCGTCCTACTACTACTCGATGACGCGCATGCCCTCGCGCGGCACGGTGGAGGTGGATGGCCGGACGTACACGGTGAAGGGCGAGAGCTGGATGGACCGCGAGTGGAGCACCAGCGCGCTCGGCGCGGACCAGGTGGGCTGGGACTGGTTCTCGCTCCAGCTCTCCGACGGCAGCGAGCTGATGTACTACCAGCTGCGTCATCGCGACGGCACGCCGGACGCGTTCAGCTCGGGCCTGTGGGTACCGCCCGAGGGCGGCGGTGAGCCGGTACACCTGAACCGCGACGACATGCGGCTCACGGTGCTGGACTCGTGGAAGAGCCCGCGCAGCGGCGGTGAGTACCCGTCGCGCTGGCGCATGCAGGTGGAGAAGCTGGGGCTGGACCTCACGGTGACACCGCGCCTGGCCGACCAGGAGCTCCCCGTCACCGTCGTCTACTGGGAAGGCAGCGTGGGCCTGGAGGGCGCGCGCCAGGGCCGTCCCGTCACGGGGCGCGGCTACGTGGAGCTGACGGGCTATGCGGACGCGCAGGGGCCACGGCGGCGCGAGGCCCAGGCGCGTGGAGCGCCCGACGTGGCGGCCACCCAAGAGCGCCCGTAGCAGGCAGCGCGGTCCTCCGCGTCTGGCGATTGCGCCTCCAGGGCATCCCTCTCGCCAACGCCAGACAGCAGGACGCACCAGACGGCTGGGGCGTGGCGGCGCGAGCGCCTCCGCTCCGGTTGCGTGACACACCCCTTGGAGACCGGCGCGCCCACGCTGCTCCGGTGGGCGCGCGGGGTGACGGCTGTCTCCCGCGAACACGCGGCACGTCCTCGGGCCTGAGGCGTCCGCGTTCTCCATCAGGGTAGCGCGACGCCGCTCCCGCCCCGCGGCGTTCCCCACGCGCCTGCCCCGGTCCCGGGGCTCACCTGCCAATCCCTGGCACCCTGCTTGCCTCTGGAGTCAGGGCGTGAAGCGACGCGTCCAAAGACAGACATCGGAGGAGACCTGGGGCATGAGCGGACTCGGACGAGGCAGGTGGTGGGCAGGAGTGCTCGGGCTGGCGGTGTTGATGAGCTGTCACGGCGACGAACAGCTCCAACAGCCCCGCCCCCCGGATGACGGCATTGGCGATGGCAACGAGCAGCCTCCGCCCGTAGCCCCTGATGACCCACCACCCGACGAGGGAGACCCACCGCCCATTGGCGGGGAGGACTCCGACGGTGGTACCCCGGACGCAGGCGAGGACGGCGGCGTCCCGGCGCCTCCCGACGCGACCTGGCGAATCCTGGGCCCGGACGAGGGCGGCCCGCGCGAGGTGCTGGGCGTCACCCAGGACGAGGGCGGCAACATCTGGGTCGCCGGCGGCGAGGACGGCCTGTGCCTGTTGACTCCGGGCGCCGCCAGGCTGCGCTGCTACACCATGGCGGACGGCCTGAAGCCCTGGGCCCCGTGGAAGGGCAAGGACCCTGCGCCCGAGGCGCGCTACCTCAAGGTCCTCTCGGTGACGGGCGGCCCGGCGGGCACCGTGTTCGTCGGCTACGAGGGCCGGCCCAACTGCGAGAGCGAGTTCTACAAGGCCCCCGGCGTGTTCGAGGACCCCGCCATCTACAAGAGCGGCGACGCGGACCGCGTGGAGCTCCAGGCGGACGGGACGCTCCGCGTGGTGCACTACGACATCCACTCGCCCGCGCACTCGGTGCCCGGCTATGGCCACCGCGAGAAGCTCTGCACGGTGAACCGCATCGTCTGGGACAAGGCGCGCAACAGCCTGTGGTTCGCGTCCAACCACGGCCTCGCCTGGGGCGAGCCCGACTACCAGGGCGGCGAGGCCTGCACCAACGCGGAGGTGAACGCCGCCAACGAATGGGTCCACTCCGGAGGTGAGAAGCGCCAGCGCTGCAAGTTCGGCGTCATGGAGCACATCCACCCAGCCATCGCGATGAGCGACAGCTCCACCAGCGAGGACAGCCGGCTCGCCGGAGACGTCTGGGGCGTGGCGGTGCGGCCGGACGGCGACGTGTGGATGGGCACGCACATCCGGACCACGCGGTTCAAGATCATGACCAACGCCGTGGGCCACGAAGGCACCGGCGCCCCGTGGAACTTCGAGGCGGCGCGCAAGCAGAGCGAGGAGAAGAAACACGTCGCCAACCGCATCGACCTCTGGCCGGACGCGGTGGCCGAACCCCAGTTCCCCAGCCACGCGCAGCGCAAGGACGACCTGGTGAGCGACCTGGTGCTGATGCCGGACGGCACCGTCTGGGTGTCCAGCTTCGCGTGGGGCCTGGCGAAGCTGAACGACGCGGGCCAGGTGATGGGACATCTGCTCGAGGGTGAGACCGAGCGCTTCGTCTCGTCCCTGGAGCGGGACCCGCTCGATGGCAGCCTCTGGATTGGGCACCGCTGGGGACAGGGGCTGATGCGCATGCACCAGGAGGGGCAGTTCGTCAGCTACAAGCCCATGCTCGGACGGTGGGGGGCCCTCCCCGTCTGGGACATCCAGGCGGTGGGCAGCGGCGAGACGCGCAAGGTGCTGGTGGCCTTCAGCGCCCATCGGGACGCGGCGGGCAACATCGTCCTGCCCGGAGCCATTGGCATCTACAGCGGCAAGTAGCCAGACCGCCTGACTGCCTCCCATGCCTGCCAGGGGGCGCGGGAGGCACTTTCTCCGGCAAGGGCTGTCCGTCGCGGATGAAAGCGTCAACTTGAAGGCACTCCGCACCCGCGGGGCGTCCCTGCCCTGGCGGGGGCCTTCAACGCAAGGAGCCACCATGTCGCTACTGGACAACCTCTTCGGCAATCGTCGCGTGTCGGGCTTCGGTGGATGGAACCGGGGCCGCGGTCGCTACAGCGGCCGCAGCCTGGGCGGCCATGGCCGTGGCTATGGCCGCGGTCGGGCCGGCACCAACCCGCTGGCCCGCATGGCCCTGGGCGGACTGGCCGCCCTGGGCCTCCGCAAGGTGCTCGGCAACCGGCGCTACGGGTACTAGCGGCGGAGCCGGGCAGGAAGCTCGCCTGCCCGGCCCCTCGCCTGGGGTAGGTTCCCTCTCCGCTGGCATCCACCATAGGGAGGGCACACCCCATGCCGAAGGCGAAGTACGTCCTGGCCCTGGACCAGGGCACCACTGGAACGCACGTTTCCATCCTCGACACGAAGCTGCAGGTGGTGGGCCGCTCCTACAAGGAGTTCACCCAGTACTTCCCCAAGCCGTCCTGGGTGGAGCACGACCTGGAGGAAATCTGGGCCAGCAGCGAGTGGTGCATCGCCCGGGCCCTGAAGGATGCCGGCCTGCGCGGCAAGGACATCGCGGCCATTGGCATCACCAACCAGCGTGAGACGACGGGCCTGTGGATGCGCGACAGCGGCGAGCCGCTGGGCCACGCCATCGTCTGGCAGGACCGCCGCACCGCCGAGCAGTGCCGCCGGCTCAAGGAAGAGGGCGTGGAGCCGCGCGTGCGCGAGGTGACGGGCCTGGTGGTGGACCCGTACTTCTCCGGCACCAAGCTCACGTGGCTGTTCGACCACCTGAAGGGCGCGCGGGCGAAGGCGGAGAAGGGCGACGTGTGCTTCGGCACCATCGACACCTGGCTCGTCTACAAGCTCACCGGCGGCGAGGTGCACGTCACCGACGTGTCCAACGCCAGCCGCACGCTGCTGATGGATTTGACGACGCTGCAGTGGAGCGACGAGATGCGCGCGCTGCTGTCCGTGCCGGCCGCGTGCCTGCCGCAGATTCGCGGCTCCGCGGAGGTGTACGGCACCACGCGCGGCATGCGCAGCCTGCCAGACGGCATCCCCGTGGCGGGCATGGCGGGAGACCAGCAGGCGGCCCTCTTCGGCCAGGCCTGCTTCGAGCCCGGCGAGTCCAAGTGCACCTACGGCACCGGCGCCTTCCTGCTGATGAACACCGGCTCGGAGCCGGTGCGCTCGTCGGCGGGCCTGCTCACCACCGTGGCGTGGCGGCTGGGCGGCACCGGCACCACCACCTACGCGCTGGAGGGCAGCAGCTTCATCGCCGGCGCCGCGGTGCAGTGGATGCGCGACGGGCTCAAGGCCATCAAGCGCGCGCCGGACATCGAGGCGCTGGCCGCCACCGTGAAGGACTCCGGGGACGTCGTCTTCGTGCCGGCCCTGGCGGGCCTGGGCGCACCGCACTGGCGTCCGGAGGCGCGCGGCCTCTTCGCCGGCATCGACCGCTCCACCACCGTGGCCCACATGGCGCGCGCGCTGCTGGAGGGCATCGCGCTGCAGATTCACGACCTGGCGGAGGCCATGCGCCGCGACAGCGGGCGGGACATCCCCGTGTTCAAGGCGGACGGCGGCGCGGCGGCCAACAACCTCCTCATGCAGTTCCAGGCGGACGTGCTGGGCGTGCCGCTGGTGCGCCCGCGCAACCTGGAGACGACGAGCCTGGGCGCGGCCTTCCTCGGCGGCCTGGGCGTGGGCATCTGGGACAGCCCGGACGCCATCCGCCGCGCGTGGAAGGCGGACAAGACGTTCAAGCCGAAGATGAAGGCGGACGCCCGCGAGCGACACCTGGCCAAGTGGCGGCGGGCCGTGGAGCGCGCGTGATGCGGGCGGCCCACGCCCTCCGGCTGCTGTCGGCGCTGCTGGCGCTGGGCACGGGCACGGGGTGCCCCATGAGCCCCTGTGAAACCCACCCGCCAGCTCCGCTCTTCGACAGCACGATGGTCGGCGTGGGTCAGCCCCTGGAGCTCACCGTCGACGCCGTGCTCAACGAGTGCGCCTACTCGCGGGAGGACCGGGCGCAGTCCGTCACCGTGGAGGTGAGGGACCCGCAGAACCGCGTGGTCCCCGCCACCGCGGAGCTGCGGCCACATGGCTATGACGCCATCGTGCGCTTCACGCCGGAGCAGACGGGGCGCTACCACCTCGTCGTCTCCTTCTCTCCGGTGGGCAGCGTCCGCCAGAGCTCGCTCTACGTGGTGGAGGACCACAGCGCCGAGCCCCTCCAGGCGGAGCTCTCCACGGTGGTGGAGTGCCTCTCCGTGGACCGGACGTCATCCGGAACGTGGCTGTGCGGCAGCCGGGCGCTGCGCACGCCGGACCAGGAGCCCCAGCCCCTGGGCGACTACTTCTCTCCCGCCGTCGTGGCGGACGACGTGGTGTGGGTGACGGAAGCCGCGGAGGTGCGCCGCTACGTCGACACCGGCAGCGGCCCGCTGGCCACCTCCGCCACGGCGCCCTTCCCCGCCGGGGCGCCGCCCCATGCGCGGCTCGCCACCGCGAGCGAGCTGCTGCTGCTGGATGACGCGAACCTGCACCGCTATGCCTATTCGGAGGCAGAAGGGCTGCGCGCCATGGGCGCGGCCCCCGTTCCTCCCGCGCGGCTGGCCACGTTCAGTGATGACCTGCCCTCGCTGCTGATTCGCGCGGGCGAGCGGCTGCTGGTGGTGCGCATCGCCGAAGGTCCGCCTTCCGCCGGGCTGGTCATCGAGGCCTGCCCCTACCAACTCGACGCCACGGGCGCGCCCCAGCCCGTCCCGGACGAGCCCTGTCACAGCGTCCCGGGCATCCCCGTGGGCCACGAGGAGGGCGTGCTGTGGGCGCGCGCCGTCCCCATCACGGAGGGCACGACGCTGCTCCGGTACTCGGCGGCGAGCGGCAGCCTGGTCCTGGAAGGCGTCCTGGAGATGGGCCCCTCCTTCCAGGTGCAGGCCGCCAGTCGCCTGCGGACCATGGGCTTTGGACTCCCCGTGGT
Source organism: Pseudomyxococcus flavus (assembly GCF_050038885.1). Classification (NCBI taxonomy): domain Bacteria; kingdom Pseudomonadati; phylum Myxococcota; class Myxococcia; order Myxococcales; family Myxococcaceae; genus Pseudomyxococcus; species Pseudomyxococcus flavus. Next base: position 2,510,332 of record NZ_CP143624.1, read on the forward strand.
TTCATCCGCCACGAGCAACTCGGGCCCCTATGCCGTGCCCCGCTGGCGCGCGGAGACGGGCACCGTCGTCCTGGAGCTGCTGCCGTCCCCCCCGGGGCACAAGCCGCCCTTCGTCAGCGGGCGCCACTTCTGGCTGGAACACCGAAACGTACTTTATGGCGTGAAAGTGTACGGGCGGCCGTCCACGCCTTGACGAAGGACAGCGCGTGTCTTCCCTCGGGCGCGGGAGCGGGTAGAAAGGCGGCCATGGCTTCCAAACCCACGCTGCTCGCACCCGAGGCGCTCCAGTCCTTCCTCTCGCAGCACACCGAGTGGAAGCACGAGGGCGGGATGATTCGCCGCACCTACGAGGCCCCCAGCTTCCTGGCGGGCATCGCCTTCGTGGAGAAGGTGGCGCAGGCCGCGGAGAAGGCGGACCACCACCCGGACATCGACATCCGCTGGCGGAAGGTGACGCTGGCGCTCGTCACGCACGACGCCGGGGGCCTCACCGACCGCGACACGGCCCTGGCCGCCGAGGCGGACCGCCTCTTCTCGGAGGTCGCGCGCGCGCAGTGAGCACGTCCGGCTGGGTGGCGCGTCTCGTCGGACGCGGAGGCGGGGGGTGGTGGGCGCTCGGTTGCGCGTGGGTGCTGGGCACGGCGCCAGTGGCGTGGGCCCAGGAGACACCGCCGCTGGAGCCGCGCCCGGAGCGTCTGTATTTCAACCCCGGCTCGCTGCTGGGCTCGGCGCGCATGGTGGCGCTGGGTGGCGCATACGTGGGCATCGCCGAGGGCGCCGCGGGCCTGCCCAGCAACCTCGCGTCGCTGGCGCACCGGGGCCCCGCGCTGGAGAAGGACTGGGATTTGGGCGTCACCCTGTCCTGGTTGGATTTGCCCTTCACCGGCACGCGCAAGCGCGACGTGGACAACGACGGGCGGCCCGACGAGTCCCAGGACAGCCGACAACTCCTGGGCGGCCTGCTGCTCCAGTACAAGCGCTTCGGCATCGGCTTCGCCATGCGCAACAGCGTGGTGTCCTACTGCGCCACCGCCGCGTGCGCCGGCCCCAGCGAGCGCATCCGCGTGTCCCTGACGCAGTCGGTGCTGGCGGGCGCCATGTCCTTCGGCCAGGACGACTTCATCCTCGCGCTGGGGCTGTACGCGGCGCAGGCCTCCTTCCGGCTGGACTCCGGCGGTACGGACCTGCGCTACGGCGACACGGGCGTGGCGGTGGACATCCTGTACCGGCCCCATGGGCGCCCGTGGCGCCTGGGCGTGACGGTGCGGCCCGAGGTGGTGGCGGACTGGCGGCGGGAGGCGGACCAGGTGCCGGAGCTGGCGGGACGCACGCTCTTCGGCGCGGTGGTATCGCCCGCCGTGCTGTCGGTGGGCGCGAGCTGGCGCTTCGGCGAAGGCGCCGAGCGCTACAACCGGCTGTCCCCCGCGGCGCGGCGGCACCTCCTGGTGGAAGGCGATGCGCTGCCGGTGCCCCCCGAGGAGCCCCTGGACGCCCCGGCCGGGCGCTGGCTCATCAGCGCCCAGGTGGACCTCATCTCCAGCGTGGACAACGCGGTGCCCGCGCGCACCTTCGCGTCCACGGCCGAGGAGGAGACGGTGGGCAAGGGCTCCGCCTTCGCGCCGCGCATCGGCGTGGAGCACGACACGGTGCCCGGGATGATTCGGCTGCGGGCCGGCGCGTACGCGGAGCCGTCGCCCTTCGACAACCGGCGCGCGCGCCCCCACGTCACCGGCGGCTTCGAGGTGTTCGTCTTCCGCTACTGGGAGGACTGGTCGGTGACGGCCTCCTTCGACCTGGCGCGCCGCTACACCAACGTGGGCCTGTCCGTGGGCTTCTGGCGCTGAGGCCCAGTGACGGTCAGGTGCCCCACCAGGGCACCGCGCATCCATGACTGGGCAACGTCGGCTCCACCCGCGAGGCCCTGCTTCCCAACGTCCCGGCAGCGGCGCCGCGCATCCGGGCGGGCAGGCAGGCAGACGCCCCAGTGGGTGTTGCTGACACAAACGCGCATGCCGACCCTCCCCTGGGCGGAGCGGGGGGACTGCATGCATCCAGGGTGGCGTTGGGTCCGGACCGTCGTGAGCGCGGCGGTGTTGAGTGGGGCGGGGATGTGGATGGGCTGCGGCGGTGGAGGGAGCTCGAGCGACCTCCCAGGGGAAGCGCCGTGCGAGGAGACCCCGACCGGGGAATGTGTCGCGCCCCCTTCGGAGGCACCCGACGAAGAGACGCCTCCCGAGGAGCAGCCGTCCGTGCCACCGCCTCCGCCGCGGCCACCGCTGCCGCCCGCAGGCCCGGGCAGCACGCTCTGGCTGCGGTTCGAGGGCACGCCCCAGGACGACCTGGCGCTGGACGCGGCGGTGGACGCCAGCGGCGACATCCTCACCCTGTCACTCCAGGACATGGATGACCTGGACAGCCTTCAGCCCACGGATGACCGGGCGAAGCTGGTGCTGACGCGCCGCTCGCCGACGGGCGAGACGCGCTGGCAGAAGCCTTTCGACGTGAGGGCCCTGGCGACGCCGCCGGAGCTGCGCGCGTTCGTCCAGGGCCGCGTCGCGGCGGACCCTGCGGGAGGCATCGTCCTCGCCGGCACCGCCGAGGGCATCGTGGACTTCGTCACCCACAAGCTGGGCGATGGCCCCTTCATCGTCCGGATGGACGCGGACGGCAACGTCCTCTGGGCGAACCCTCTCGGCGGCGCCGGCCTCACCGTGGCGGACCTCGCCGTGGACGCGCAGGGGCGGACGTGGGTGGCCGTCAACGCCCCCGGGGCCACGGACTTCGGCAATGGGGAGACGGGCTCGGGCGCGATGGTGGTGACGTACTCGCGCGAGGGCATGGCCGAGGCCGTCCTGCGCGTGGGCGAGCCCCAGGGCGGCGGACGCGTGGAGCTCACCACGATGGCCCTGGATGATGCCGGACGCATGGCGGTGGGAGGCCGCTACGAGGGCGCCGTTCGCTTCGGCAGCCAGCAGGCGAGCGCCGCGCAGGAGGGCAGCCCGTTCATCGCCTTCTACCAGCAGGGCGGGCTGACCTGGACCAAGGCCCTGGGCCAGGCGAGCGGCACCGTGCGGGACGTGGGGCTGGACGGCGAGGGCACGGTGGTGGCCACGGGCCCCTTCCTGGGCACGGTCCGCTGGGGAGACGCGCAGGTGCCGGGCCACGCCTTCCGAGAGACGGCGTTCGTCGTCTCCGCGAAGGCGGCGGGCGAGGAGACATGGGCCAAGGGCCTGGGAGACGGGCTCCAGGTGGACTCACTCGTGCTGGAGCCCTCCGGGGAGATGGTGCTCGCGGGCTTCACCTACAACCGCATCGAGAACGGCGTGTCGGGGCAGGACGGCCTGGGCTCGGCGCAGCCGGTAGCGCTGCGCTACGACGCGGCGGGCGGCTGGCTCCACACGCAGATGTACCTGTCGGACCCGCCCCAGCCCCGGGGCGAGCTGTATGGCCTGGAAGCCATCCCCTACGCGGGGCTGCTGCCGGACGGTGACGTTGTCCTCTTCGGCCACACGGACCGGCAGACCGACTTCGGCACCGGGCGCCAGAGCACCTCGCGCGGCGACGTCTTCCTGCTGCGCATGAAGCGCTGAGCTGAGCGCCCAGGGCCTCCGGAAAGCACCAAGGGCCATGGGGTGGGTTGCCCCCATGGCCCTCGTCGCAGGTGCCGTGCGTGGCTCAGCGGCGCGTCGTGCGGCGCGTGGACGTCTTCCGGGCGGCCCCGCGCGAGGCCCCCCGCTTCGCGGTGCCGCGGGTGCCCGTCTTGCGAGCCGTCCTGCCCGCCGTGCCCGTCTTCCGCGGCGTGGCCTTGCGCGCGCCGCGGCCGGTGGCGCGGGAAGGTGACTTGCGCGTGGCGGACTTGCGGGTCGCCGTCTTCCCGCGAGCAGCTGTCTTGCGAGTGGTGGCGCGCTTCACGGACGCCTTGCGCGCGCCCTTGCGCGCCCCGCCCGCGCTCTTGCGCTTCGCCGTGGCGCGGCGCCGCTTGGGCGTGGGGCTCGTCTCGGCCGGGGTAAGGGTGACATCGTCGGTCGGCTGCGGATTGACGGACTCGTTCGTCATTCAGTCGGCTCCGGTAAGGGGAGACTGCAGGCGATGCATGAACAGGGTACGCCCATGCACGCCAGGACGTGTGCGGTGAAGGCACGCAGATGAACGACAGCGGACGAATGCCCCGTGCGAGCGCGCGGCGCGCCTGCCCTGGAGGGCAGGGTCTCCGCGCGCCTCACCGCGGGTCGCGTCAGCTCGCGCCCTTGAGGAAGGCGGCGAGCTTCTCGTACGCATCCGCGAGCGGCGCGATGGGCGCGCTCTCGTTGGCCTGATGCGCCTGGGCCGTCTCGCCGGGCCCGAAGTTGACGGCGTCCACGCCCCACTCGCCGAAGCGGGCCACGTCCGTCCAGGCCTGCTTGGAGGCCGCGGGCAGGCCGGTGAGGGCCATCAGCTGCTGGTACAGCGGATTGCCCGCCACCACCGGGCCGCTGGGCGACGCGTCGATGAACTCCACCTCGGCCCGGCCGTCGACGAGCGCGAGCACGTCCGCCTTCGCCTGCTCGATGCTCTTGCCCGGCGCGAAGCGGTAGTTGAGGTTCAGCTCGAAGGCCTCGGGGATGACGTTGCGCGCGCGGCCGCCCTTGGCGAGCGTGGCGTTGATGACCTCGTAGAAGGGGAAGCCCGCGACGTTGACCTCCACGCGCTGGCGCCCGAGCAACTCCGTGAGGAACGGGCCCGCCTTGTGGATGGCGTTCTCCCCCTGCCAGGGCCGCGCGGAGTGCGCGCTGCGGCCGGTGAAGCGGACGGTGACCTGCATGGAGCCGACGCAGCCCACCTGCACCACGCTGTCGGTGGGCTCCATGGCGATGCCGAAGCGCACCTTCGCCAGGTCCGGCCGCTTCTCGAACAGCGGGATGAGGCCGCTCTCGGCATAGGCGCCCTCCTCGCGCTCGTAGAAGAGGAAGGCCAGATTCACCGGCAGGGTGTCGCGGCGCAGGTCCTCCGCGAGCGCCATCATCACCGCCAGGCCGCCCTTCATGTCGGAGGCCCCCAGCCCGAAGACGCGCTCACCCTCGATGCGCGCCTCGCGGCCCGCGTCGCTGGGATGCGGGGGCACGGTGTCCAGGTGCCCGATGAGGGCCACCGTGGGGCGCGCATCCTCCAACCGCCCGAGCAGCAGCGTGTGACCGACCCGGAACACCTCCTCCGGCTTGAAGTGCCGGCGCGCCCAGCGCTCGACATGGTCGGCGATGGGTCCTTCCTGGGTGATGGGGCTGGAGATGCGGCACAGCTCGAGCGTCAGACGAGCCAGCCGCGCGGCGAGGTCGATGGAAGCCATACGCCTTCCACCATAGCGCCGGGCCTCAGGACTCCGCGAACGCTTCCTCGAAGCGCGTCGTCCCCTCGAGGACGGACGCACAGAGGCAGGGCGGACCTTCGGGCAGCGCCGTGAAGCCATGAACACTGCCGTCGGGCTTGTCGAGCGACTCGCCCGGCCACACCTCGTGTCCGTCGTCCTCGCGGAAGCCCCCCTCCAGCACCAGGCTCCATTCGCGGCCCTGGTGCGCATGGCGGGGGTAGCGCACGCCCGGGTGGAGCCGGAGGATGGCCGCCATCATCCCTGCGCGGGCGGGGCCCGGCTCCACCGGCATCAGCTCCGAGCCCTCCACCGGCCCCGGCATCCACGCCTCCGGGTCGCACACGCGCGCCAGCAGCGCCAGCGCCTGCTCCCGGGACAGGTCGAAGAAGGCAGCCACGGCTTCCGCGAAGCGGACGAGCCGTCCGGGGCCTTCCATCTGGTCCATCAACCGCGCCAGCGGCTCGGGCGGCGGCACCACCAGGGACGCCAGCGCCGCATGCGTGGACACCAGCCGGTCCGCCGCCGCCCTGCACCGGCCACAGGCGGCCAGGTGCTGCTCGACCGCATCCCGGGCGGGCCCCTCCAGCATGCCCAGGGCCCACTCGGGCAGCAGGTCGTCCAGGTGGTGCGCGATGCTCACGTTCCGTCCCTCACACGCGCTCTACGGCGTGCGTGCCCCGCTGGATTTCATGTGCGGCTCACACCGCCACCGCGAAGTCGCGGAGCGCGGCATTCAGGCTGGTCTTCTGGTCCGTGGACTTCGTCCGCTGGCCGATGATGAGCGCGCACGGCACCATGTACTTGCCGGCCGGGAACTGCTTCTCACGCATGCCCGGAATCACCACGCTGCGCGCGGGGACGCGCCCCTTGTAGATGCGCTCCTCGGGGCCCGTGACGTCGATGATGGGCGTGGACGCGGTGAGCACCACGTTGGCGCCCAGCACCGCCTCCTCCTCCACCACCACGCCCTCCACGACGATGGAGCGGCTGCCCAGGAAGGCGCCGTCCTCGATGATGACGGGCGAGGCGGAAGGCGGCTCCAGCACACCGCCGAGCCCCACGCCCCCGGACAGGTGGACGTGCTTGCCCACCTGGGCGCAGCTGCCCACGGTGGCCCACGTGTCCACCATGGTGCCCGCGCCCACGCGCGCGCCGATGTTGACGTAGCCCGGCATCACCACCGCGCCCTTCTCCACGAAGGCGCCGTAGCGCACCGTGCCCGGGGGCACCACGCGCACGCCGGCGGCCTCCAGGCCCTTCTTCAGCGGCACCTTGTCGTAGAACTCGAAGGGGCCCACCTCCATCACCTGCATCTCCGACACCGCGAAGAACAGGAGGATGGCCTCCTTCACCCAGGCGTTGACCTTCCAGCCGTCCGCGCCCTTCTCCGCCACGCGGAGCTCTCCCGCGTCCAGGCGCGCCAGCGTCTCGCGCACGGCGGCCACGTGGGCCGCGTCCTTCAACAACGTCCGGTCCGCGAACGCGGCGGACACCCTCTGGGACAGCTCTTCGATAGGCGCCATGGCGGCTCCTTGAAGCACAAATCCGCGCGCCGCGCCGCACCTGGTTTGAGGGGCTCAGTGGGCCACGGGCTCCTCGGCCACCGGGGCATCCCCATCCAGCGCGCCGCCCCCGTGCGACGTTCCATCCAGCTCGGCCAGCGGCATCGTCTGCGTGGGAATCTCCGCGTGTGCGCCCCTGTCCGCGGCCACCACCCGGCCCGGCATCTGTCCCTCCAGCAGCACCGCGCCGCGGGAGACGTGCCGGACGCGTGACAGCGGGTACTCCGTCCAGCGCCGGCTGAAGGGCCAGCGCCGCGCGTAGAAGTGCTCCTGACCGATGAGGGCCACGTAGCCCAGCATCGCACCGCTCTCGTCTCGCACCCGCAGTCCACTGGTGAGGGAGCGCCGCTCGTAGGGCGACGCGATGGTCGGCCATGCCATGGGTGACACCTCCTGTGCTCTCAAGCTGGGTGCCCCTGACCGCCTCGGGGAGCCGCCCCCGGGCGCCGGACGTCCGCCCGCTCCCCTGCCTCCCTCTGCAACCCGCGGTGAAACATCCGTTTTTCTTGGATTTTCCGGGCAACCTTCTGGCCGGCTTGCCGCGTCCCTCGTTCCCCCATGGAGGGCTCATGAGCACATCCCCCGCGCGCCCGTGGTGCCACGCCCTCGCGGTGCCCGCACTGTCCACCGTCGGCTGCTAGGGCCAGGCGTCGCTCGACGTGCAGGGCGTGCCCATGATCGGCAGCCTGCCGGACTCCGGCACAACCCGAACCCGTCGCCCGTCCAGCAGGACGGCTCGCTCCGGTGCGACCTGGACAGCGTCCCCGCCAGCGTGACGTTCCAGACGGTGGCGGCGGACTTCGCGCGGGTGATGCACCCGGCCATGGTGCGCGAGGTGCCCGGCTGCATCTCCTGCCACGGCACCACGCACGGCCGCCTCTTCACGGTGAGCAGCAACGGGATTGAGACGTTCTACTCGCTGCGCGCGGCGGGCTTCCTGTCACCCGAGTCCGGCTCGCTGCTGTTGACGTACATCAAACGGTAGACGGAGCCCACCGCAGTCCCAGAAGGCGCCACCCACAGGCGCTACGACCGTGGGTGGCGCTTTTTCGTGAGTCATCACGTCAGAAGATGCCGAGCGGGAGACCCTCGATGACGGGCGTGACGGGCGTGTTCCTCCCGTTGATGCGATAGACGACCATCACGTGCTTCGACATGAGCCGTCCCTGCTTGTTCGGGATCTCCAAGCAGCAGGCCTGCAACCACGCCCCCTTGAGCCTCCAATCATGACACTGCTTGTTCAGTCCATTTGACTGAACTGGCCGATGCGGGGGCAGGCTCCGGGGTGAGCCGAAATCCTGTTCCAAGTATCGACGCACGCTCGCCAGCGCCTCCGCGCAACTCCCTTGCTGGACTGCGGCGATTGCACCGACGCCCGCGAGCTCCATCTCCCCTGAGAGCCAGTAGGTCAGCTTGCCCTCATACGTGCCCAGCGAGACCTTTGTCCCGAACTTCGCGACCTCGGAGTGAGGCGTTCCAGGATGCAGCCGCGCAAAGACAGACTTCTCCGTCGCTACCGGCCGCGCAGCCATCAGGAGAGCAACAACACCCAGAATTCGCGCAGCCCTGCTCGGTGCAGCCATTGAAGCTCCCCCATATCGCGCGGCCGGCGAGCCTCTCTCAACAACAAGGCTCGCCGTGAGGCCTACCTGCGCCTCGTCCGCCCAGCATCGCACGAAGCGACAGAGCCAACCCGCCCGCTACCGCCCCAGCACCTTCGCCACCGCGTCCACCACCTCGTGGTCCGTGGGGAATGCGAGTGACGCCTTCCGGATGACGACCTTGCCATCCACGGCGACCTCGTAGCTGCCCGAAGGGCCTGGCAACAGCTCCGCCTCTACATCCAGCTCATCCTTCAATGCGGCCGCCGCACGGGCGGCCCGAGGCCTGTAGCCTCAAGCGGTACAGTAGGTAATCGTCACCTTCGGGTCGGCCATGGCCAGCCTCCTCACGTGAGCGGGGCACACGGCATGCGTGCCCGATGAGCAAGATTAAGTGCGCGCCGCCACCACACGCCACCCTGCCCGCTCACTTGCCCCCTTTTACCCAGGGTTCTCCGCACACCCGGTAACGGACGAAGGGGTCATTCCGCGCTCGCACCGGCACGGCTAGGGTCCGCCGCGCCATGACGGATTTCCGAGAGCGAATCGCCGCCGTCTACGACGCCGAAGCCTTCCGCCGGGAATCCCACCGGCTGATGGACACGCTCGCGGACTACCTCGCGCAGACCACTCGCGCCCAGGGTCCGGTGCTGCCCTGGGCCGCCCCCGCGGTGAACGTGGACCGCTTCGCCGCCGCGTTTCCCGAAGCGCCCACAGGCGACTTCGCCGACCTCATCGCCCGCGTGCTCTCCGGCTCCAACCACCTGCACCACCCGCGCTACGTGGGCCACCAGGTGACGGCCCCCGTGCCGCTGGCCGCGCTGTGCGACGCCGTGTCGTCCCTGCTCAACAACGGCATGGCCGTCTACGAGATGGGCCCCGTCTCCACCGCCATGGAGCGCAACGTCCTGCGCTGGATGGCCGCGCGGCTCGGCCTGCCGGAGACGACCGACGGTGTCCTCACCTCCGGCGGCTCGCTGGGCAACCTCACCGCCCTGCTCGCCGCGCGGCAGGCCAGGGCCGGCTACGACGCGTGGAACGACGGCGCCCACGCGGGCCCGCCCCTCACCGTGCTGGCCCCGCAGACGACGCACTACAGCCTCGCCCGCGCCACCCGCATCATGGGCTGGGGCGAAGGCGGCGTGACCCCCGTCGACGTGGATGAACAGTTCCGCCTGCGCCCCGAGGCCCTCGACGCCGCGCTCAAATCCGCCACCCGCGCCGGACGCAAGGTCATCGCCGTGGTGGCCAGCGCCGGCTCCACCGCCACCGGCGCCTTCGACCCGCTGGAGCCCGTGGCCGACTTCTGCCAGCGCCACGGCCTCTGGTTCCACGTCGACGGCGCGCACGGCGCCTCCGCCGTCCTCAGCCCCACCCACCGTCACCTCGTGCGAGGCATCGACCGCGCGGACTCCGTCCTCTGGGACGCGCACAAGGGCCTGCTCATGCCCGCGCTGGTGACGGCCGTCCTCTTCCGCGACGGCGCCCGCTCCTTCGAGGCCTTCTCCCAGGAGGCCAGCTACCTCTACCACGGCGACACCGAGCGCCCCTGGAGCGACATCGGCCTGCGCACGATGGAGTGCACCAAGGAGATGATGGCCCTCAAGGTGTACGCCTGCCTCGCGGTGCTGGGCACGCGGCTCTTCTCCGACGCGGTGACGGAGTCCTACGAGCAGGCCCGCCGCTTCGCCCAGCGCCTCTCCGCCGCCGGTGACTTCGAGGTCGCCGTGCCCCCCGAGTGCAACATCCTCTGCTTCCGCCACACGCCCGCGCACGTGCCCACGGAGGAATGGGACGCCCTCCAGACACGGCTGCGCGAGCGGCTCGTCACGCGTGGGGACTTCTACCTGGTCCAGACGAAGCTGCCCCGGGGCGTCTACCTGCGCGTCACCCTCATCAACCCGCTCACCACCGACGCGGACCTGGACGCGCTCATGGAGGCGCTCCGGGCCGCGGCCCTCCGCTGAACGCAGCGCCTCACTCCGCGCGCACCTTCGGTGCCAGAAGGTCGCCCCGTGACGCAAAATGCGGTACAGCCGCAAAACGCCATGCTCGTCTCGCTCGTCATCCCCGTCTACAACGAGATTCCCACCCTCGCGGAGCTGCTGCGTCGCTGCATCGCCGTCGACTTCCCCAAGGAGCTCGTCCTCATCGACGACTGCTCGAAGGACGGCAGCCGCGAGTTCCTCCGCCAGCTCCAGGAGCAGGGGGTGGACCTGCTGGGCGGCACGCCGCGCAACCGCAACGAGGTGCGCGTCCTCTTCCAGGAGAAGAACCAGGGCAAGGGCGCGGCGCTGCGGCGCGGCTTCGCCGAGGCCACCGGCGACATCGTCATCGTCCAGGACGCGGACCTGGAGTACGACCCGAACGACATCCCCAAGGTCATCCAGCCCATCATCGACGGGGACGCGGACGTCGTCTTCGGCAGCCGCTTCACCGGCACGCCCCGGCGCGTCCTCTATTACTGGCACACGGTGCTGAACAACGTCCTCACCACGCTCTCCAACATGACGAGCGGGCTGAACCTCACCGACATGGAGACCTGCTACAAGGCCTTCCGCGCCGAGGTGCTGCGCTCCGTGCAGGTGGAGGAGGATCGCTTCGGCTTCGAGCCGGAAATCACCGCCAAGGTGGCCCGCGGCCGCTGGCGCGTCTTCGAGGTGCCCATCAGCTACCACGGGCGCACCTACGAAGAGGGCAAGAAGATTGGCTGGAAGGACGGCGTGCGCGCCCTCTACGCCATCGCCAAGTACAGCGTGAAGCGCTAGCCCACCGGGGGCGGCGCGAAGGCCGCCCCCGTAGGTCCGTTACACCTGGGCGCCCGTCGGCTCCTGGGCCACTGCGGGCAGGGGCGCGCCGGTCAGCAGGCTCTTCGCCGCCTCCACCGCCTCGTGCGTCCCCGTCAGCGCCAGCACGTCTCCGGGCTGGAGCACCTCCTGCGCGGAGGGCACGGACACGCTCTCATCCCCACGCCGGATGGCCAGCACCGTCGCGCCCGTGAGGCCTCGCAGGTTCACCTGCGCCAGCGTCTTGCCCGCCGCGGGGCTCGACGCCTCCAGCCGGACGGGCACGGGCTCGCCCAGGCCGGGCAGCACCTTGGAGACGTGGTCCAGCGCGTGCTCGTCGGCGCCCTGCTCCTTGGAGTGCGACTGCGCCGCCAGGGCCTCCACGATGACCTGCGCGCCGGCGCGGACGTGGCCGTGCAGGTTCGTGGCCCCGCGCCAGAACGTCACGCCCAGCGCGCCAATCAGGGCCAGCACCACGAGGGGCCCCATGGCGCCCCGGAGGAACGGCTGCGTAATCGCCACCACCGGTACGCTCACCAGCAGGATGATGCACAGCTGCAGCGTCACCAGCAGCACCCGCCGGGGCGCCGCCGCCAGGTCCACCCGTCCATCCTTCCTCGCCGGCAGCGCCGCCTCCGCCAGCTCTTCCCCCAGCCGGCGCGCCACCTGCACCACGCCCACCAGGAAGGGAATGGAGAGCAGCATGGCCACGCCGATGATGATGTAGCGCGACAGCTGGTCGTCGATGCCGAGCTGCGCCTCGATGACGGAGGCCAGCCGGCCCGCCATCAGCGACGTGCCAATCACCAGGACAATCAGCAGCACCGCGTCCAGCAGCAGCAGCCGCGCCAGCCGCCGCACCCCCGCGCCGAAGGTCTGGCGCCGGGGCGCGTCCCGCAGCTTCTCCACCCAGGTGCCGTACAACGTCACGAACGTCTGCAGCGGCTTGGGCAGCTTGCGGTCCACGTAGCTGGCCACCGGCCCCGAGACGCGAATCAGGAGCGGCGTGGTGAGCGTCGTAATCGCGGAGACGGCCACCGCCACCGGGTAGATGAAGTTACCCGTGGCCTTCAGCGACAGCCCCAGGCCCGCGATGATGAAGGAGAACTCGCCAATCTGCGCCAGGCTCATGCCCGCCTGCACGGAGGTGCGGGTGCTGTGCCCCGTGAGGAACGCGCCCAGCGTCACGCTGAAGAGCTTGCCGACGATGACCACGGCCGTGAGCACCAGGATGGCGGCCCAGTGCTCCGCGATGAGCGCCGGGTTGATGAGCATGCCCACCGACACGAAGAAGATGGCCGCGAAGATGTCCTTCACCGGCTGCACCAGGTGCTCCACCACCTTCTCCTCGCCGGACTCCGCCACCAGCGAGCCCGCCAGGAAGGCGCCCAGCGCCACCGAGTACCCGAAGGCCTGCGCCAGCAGCGCCACCGCGAAGCAGATGCCCACGCTGGCCACCAGCGTCGTCTCCGGCCGGTTGAGCTTCACCACGTAGCGCACCGCGCGGGGGATGGTGAACAGCCCCACCACCACCAGCCCGACGAGGAACGCCACCAGGCGGCCCGTCGTCAACGACAGCTCGCCCAGGGACAGACCGGTGCCGGAGGAGATGGCCGTCAGCGTCGCCATCAGGAGGACGGCGATGAGGTCCTCGACGATGAGCACCCCCACCACCAGCTCCCGCAGCCGGCCGCGGATGTTCTGCTCGTCGAAGGCCTTGGCGATGATGGTGGTGCTGGACACGGCGATGAGCGCGCCGGTGAAGAGGCTCTCCAGCGTGGTCCACCCGAAGGCGCGCCCCACCACGAAGCCCAGCCAGATCATGATGCTGCACTGGATGACGGCGGTGACGCCCGCCGTGGGCCCCACGGCGAACAGCTTGCGGATGCTGAACTCCAGCCCCAGCGAGAACATCAGCAGGATGACGCCCAGCTCGGAGAGCGTCGTCACCACCTCCGGGTTGGCGACGAGCGGAATCGGCAGGTACGGGCCGACGACGAGGCCGGCCAGGATGTAGCCCAGCACCACGGGCTGGCGAAGCTTCTGAAAGAGGACCGTCGTCACGGCCGCGACGCACAGGACGACGGCAATGGCTTGGAGGACCTCGTGGGCTCCATGCATCGGTACACCTCGAAAAACCCAGCAGAAGATTGAGGTTCAGACCGGCCCGGCGACAGAGGCCGGGCCACGCATCGTGCGGAACGAAACGGTGGGAGCAGGCGCGTCACCCGCCGGGCCGAATCGGAGCACCGTCTTCAGGCGCGCGCGGGGGGACCGCGCAACGACTGGGTGACGAGCTTCGGGCGGTCACCGGCGTCGCCTCCGGACACTGCCCGGGCCGCGGAGCGCAGCTGCCGGACGGTGGCGGTGGCAACGGCCTGCTGCCGTTCTCGAGCCTGGCGGTGCGCCTCGTGGAGCCCCAGGTGGCAAGCCTCACGGCCACGGACCAGCGAGGGCTTCGTCACCCCCACACCCCCGGCGTTCATCACCAGGGCCCAGGTGCCGGCGCCAACGCCGGCCAGGCGCCCGCAGCGCCACTGCCGGGGACGCTTGCCCGCGAAGGCCACGCCACCGCGGTCCACCCGCGCGCCACTCCCCTCTCCGGAGCGGACGACCACGGACACCTCGGAGGCGTCCGCCAGGCCCAGGGCGCTGCTCCACGACACGGACGCAAGCGCCGTGCCCAGGGCCAGGACCAGGAGCAGCCCGTGCGCGCGTCGCCCGGGGACGGATTGCGATGATGTCGGGCAGGCGGAGCGCATCCGCTTCTCCTGTATTACGCGGGTGCACCCCAGTAAAGCGGTCCCCCGCGTTGGGAAAACGCCAGACCCGGGCCTGGCGGCCTGATTTCTCCCGCGCCGACGAAACTCTTCCGCCTCATTTCCTGAGAATCCTCGCAGCCCTCACCCTACCCGCTCTTTTTAAGGAGCAGGAGGTCTCCGTGCCTGCTTTCGCGACAGACGCGGCCGAGGGCTCTGGATGGCTCACCGCGAGGTTCCGTCCGGCACCACACCCCTGTAGCTGGCACGCACCGCGTCCTGCCCGCCCCCGCGAAGCAGGAAGGGCCGTGCCCGTCTGGAGAAGGAACCCCCATGGGAATCGGTCGATTGATTGGTGGCGCGGCGGATGCCGCGAAGCGGGCGGCGGAGGCGGCGGCGAAGCGGGCAGCGGAGGCGGCGAAGCGGGCAGCGGAGGAAGCGGCGCGCAAGGCCGCCGAGGCCGCGCAGCAAGCGGCGGCCAAGGCGCAGGAGGCGAAGGAGAAGGTCTCCTCCGCGGCGGCGGAGCGGGCGCGGGACGTCTTCGAGGGCGCCAAGGACAAGGCCGGTGAGGCCGTCGGCGGGGTGGCCAATGCCACCCGGAACGTCGTGGGCGGCGTGGCCGACACCACGCAGAACGTGGCCAGCGGCGTGGCCAACACCACCCGGAACGTCGTGGGCGGCGTGGCCGACGCGGCGGGCGACGCGCGCAACGCCGCCGGTGACGTGTTCGAGGCCGGCCGCACGGCGACCCAGCGCACGCTGAACGCGACCGGCGCCGCGGCCACCGCCACGGTGAATGGCCTGGGCGATGTCGTCCAGGAGACGGTGAGCCGGGCGGGTCCGGTGCTCGACCAGGCCACCGACATCGCCGCGGACGGCCTGGACCTGGCGGGCCGCGCCATCCAGGACATGCCCGGGCCCACGCCCCTGCAGGGCATTGGCAACGACATCATCGGCGGGGCGCTCCAGGGCGCGGCCGACGTGGTGCGCGACCCGGTGGACACGGCCCGGGCCATTGGCGATGCCGTCAACCTGAACCGGCAGGTGGAGCAGCTCAAGCCGGGTGAGAGCACCTCCATCAGCCTCTACGCCGAGGCCAACGGCGCCACGCTGGCCGGCAAGGTGAAGGGCACCCTGGGCGTCAGCCGCAGTGCGGAGGAGGGCGGCGGGTACACGGTGTCCGTCACCGGCGAGGTGGGCGCGGGCGTCGCCGCCAAGCTGGGCGCCAAGGGCGCGGCGGACGTGGGCGCCGAGGCGTTCGGCACCGCCGGGGCCACGGTGGAGTTCAAGTTCGACACCGCCGAGGAGGCCCAGCGCGCCACCCGCATCATCGCGGCCTCCACCGCCACCGCGGGTGCGACCGCCAGCAACCCCGTGCTGGGCGCTGGCGTGAATCAGGTCCTCGGGGACCCGCTGTCGGACCTGGCGGGACTGAAGGACAACATGAGCGCCGTGGAGGTCAAGCTGGGCGCCGAGGCCAGCATCAACGCCGAGCTGGGCCTGAAGGGCCTGCCGGAGGTCCTCAGCGCGGGCGCCGGCGCGGGTGCCGGGGTGAACCAGAGCACCACGGCCCGCATCGAGATGGAGGACGGCAAGCCCCAGAAGCTGACCCTCAAGCAGAGCCTCGAAATCAACGGCAACGCCAGCGCGTCCGCCGGCGTGGGCATCCCCGGTGGGGATGTGTCCCTGCCCACCAACGCGTCCGCGGGCGTGGCCGGCTCGCTCGGGGTGGAGCTGGAGCAGAGCGTGGAGCTGCCCGAGGGCTTCAGCCCGGGTGACTTCCTCCGGGACCCGAAGGGCACCGCCCGTGAGCTTGGCGCCAGCGTGCGTGACACCCACGAGGCCAAGCTGACGCTGACCGACTCGCGCCAGGCCAACGCCTCCGCGCTGGGCCTGGGCGGCGCGACGGGCCGCGAGGTGAAGGCGGAGATCAGCGGCAACATCAACGACATCGCCACCAGCGGCGCCTTCGGCAGCATCGCCCGGGGCGACGTGGGCCAGGCGCTGGAGCAGCTCGAGGGCAAGGTCGACATCAAGGCCACCGTCCAGGACAAGCACAAGGTCACCGGTGACCTGGGCGTGGGCGTCCACGCGGGCGTGGGCGGCGGCGAGGTGGGCCTCTCCACCGAGCGGACCTACGTGGGCGAGGAGAAGGACCTCAGCGCGGCCCAGCTCGCCGAGCTGTACCTCACGCAGCGCTGGTCGGCTGGCATCCCGGGCTGACGCGAGGACAGCCGGCTGGGCCGCATCGGGTCGACGTGCGCGCGGCGCGGGTCGGCCGGCAGCTTGGACTGACGCAGCGCCCCGGCCCGCCCCCCTCGGGCGGGCCCGGGGTGTGGGCGGGTGGGCCTGGGCAGGCGCCTGCCCCGCGCGCCCCCAGCGCCGCCCACACCGGCGGGGCCCCGGAGCTGAGCCCGGGCCGCCCTCCCGCACCTGGGACAGGCCCTTCGTCCGCCATGGCACAGCCGCGGCAGGCAGCCGCCACTGGACTCATGGGCGGGAGTGCCCCTTCTGCGGGGCAGCCTTACCTTTGCGAGGTGCTTTCAAGATTCCTCGTCTATGGGTGTGTGGGCTGGGTGCTGGAGGTGATGTTCACCGGCGCGGGCGCCGCGCTGAAGAAGGACCGCAACGCCACCGCCCGCACCTACCTGTGGATGCACCCCATCTATGGAGGCACCGCCCTGGCGCTGGAGGAGGTCTCCGCCCGGCTCAAGCCCCTGCCCCGGCCGCTGCGGGCGCTGGCCTACACGGGCCTCATCTTCGGGGCGGAGTACGGCACGGGCTGGCTGCTGAAGCGCCTGCTCGGCCGCTGCCCGTGGGACTACGCGCCGCACAAGTGGAGCGTGCACGGCCTCATCCGGCTGGATTACGCCCCCGCCTGGTACCTTACCGCCCTGCTGTTCGAGCCCGTGCGTGACACGCTGCTCCACGTCACCAGCGAGGCGCTGCGCCAGACGCCCGAGTACCGCGGCGCCGAGGCCCAGGGGACGCTGCCGCCCACGGCGCTGCCCGAGGAGAAGCCGCTGGAGGCGGGCCTGGTGGCCACGCGCTTCGAGGCCGCGCAGTCCGAGCCCACGCCCATTCCCTGAAAGCCCGGAGGGCGCCTGCGTCCGATGGCCGACTGCCCTCCAGGCTGATGTGAATGCCGCTACCGGCTTTTCTTCCTCCGTGCTGCGTCGCGTAGTACCTTCGGGCGCGTCTGCCCCCGCTGTGACGGGGAAATTCCGCCGACCCCCCGAAAGTTCCCGCCCCCGTATGTTTGACTGGCTTCACACCCTCTTCTCGCGTGACCTCGCCATCGACCTCGGCACGGCGAACACGCTCATCTACATCCGCGGCCAGGGCATCGTCTCCAACGAGCCCTCGGTGGTGGCCGTCCAGCAGGACGCGCGCGGGGGCAAGAAGGTCCTCGCGGTGGGTAAGGAAGCCAAGGAGATGCTCGGGCGCACCCCGGGCAACATCGTGGCCATCCGTCCGATGAAGGACGGCGTCATCGCGGACTTCGAAATCACGGCCGCGATGCTGCGCTACTTCATCCAGAGCGCGCACAACCGCAAGACGCTGGTCAACCCGCGCATCATCATCGGCATCCCCTCCGGCATCACCGAGGTGGAGCGCCGCGCGGTGCGCGAGGCTGCGGCCAACGCGGGCGCCCGCGAGGTCTACCTCATCGAGCAGCCCATGGCGGCGGCCATTGGCGCGGGCCTCCCGGTGACGGAGCCCAGCGGGAACATGATAGTGGACATCGGCGGTGGCACGTCCGACGTCGCGGTCATCAGCCTCGCCGGCATCGTGTTCGCCAAGAGCGTGCGCATCGGCGGCGACAAGCTGGACGAAGCCATCATCCAGTACGTCAAGCGCAAGTACAACCTGCTCATCGGTGAGCGCACGGCGGAGCTCATCAAGATGGGCATCGGCACCGCGTACCCGACGGACGAGGTCATGACCATGGAGATCAAGGGTCGCGACCTGGTGGCCGGCGTGCCGCGCACCCTGACGGTGTCCAGCGACGAGGTGCGGGACGCGCTCGCCGAGCCCGTCAATGGCATCGTGGAGGCGGTGAAGCTGACGCTGGAGCGCACCCCGCCCGAGCTCGCCGGCGACATCGCCGACCGCGGCATCGTCCTGGCCGGCGGCGGCGCGCTGCTGAAGAACCTGGACACGCTGCTGCGCGAGGAGACGGGCCTGCCCGTGTTCCTCGCCGAGGACCCGCTGTCCGCCGTGGTGATTGGCGCGGGCAAGGCGCTGGAGTCGCTCGACATCCTCCGGCAGGTCTGCCAGCCGGGCTGAGCGCTCTGCTCGGCCCCCTGGCTCAACGGCGCCGCCTCCCCGAGGCTGGCGCCGTTTTGCTTTTCAGGGCGCCACGCGTGCGCGCCTCCGGGGACCTCCGCAGCGGCGGCGAGTGCCTGGGCCCGCGGGGCATCCACCTTGCGCAGGGGCCCCCTCAGGGACGGCGGTGCTTGGCGTAGAGGCCGTCCCGCCACGCGAGCAGGTCCGGGAAGCGGGCGGCGAGCGCCGTGTCGGTCCACACCTCGCGGGTGCCGGGCCCCAGCGGGAGGTAGCGGTCGTCCACTGGCCGCACGAACTGGAGCATCACCGCGGCCGTGACGTCCGCGTAGCTGAAGTGCCCGAGCAGGTATGGCTGGCCGCCCAGCGACTCACGCAGCCGCTCCAGCGTGGGGATGACCGTGTCCCGGGTGGCGGCATCGAGGTCGGCGGGCGTCGTGTGCTTGCGGGCCACGAAGCGCGCGCCCAGCTTCGCCGAGGGCGCCAGCAGCGAGCGGAGCCCCTCGGGGAGGAAGGCGGGGAGGCTCTCCGCCTGGGCCTGGCGGTTGTGGAGCAGCCCCGCCACCACCTTGGCGCGCGCCACGCAGAGCACCTGCTCGCTGTCGGCCTCCCAGCGCTCGATGGAGGGCAGGTCCTGAGCGGAGAAGAGCGGCTCGCCCTGGCCCAGCTCCTCGGCGCGCCTCGCGATGGCGAACGAGCCCGAGAAGGCCTCGCCCTCATCGAACAGCAGCGGCACGGAAGGACGCGCGCCCCGTGGCGTGCGCCACCGCAGCACCGGCTCCCCGATGAGCGGCAGGTGCTCACGGTAGCGATAGGCGACGCGGTGGTGGTCCAACGCCCAGCGGGCCTTCTCCGTCCAGCCCGAGTAGCTGAGTCCATAGAGTGTGCGCATGCCCTCCGGGACACTACGCCCGAGGGCATGCGCGACTCCAGGACCGCGGACGACTCATTCACACACACCAGCGCTCGCGCCTGGCGTCATGTCCTCCGCCAACGGATGTCGATGTTCTTCACTTGCGCTCACGTCTGGCTTTGCCCCTGGAGCACCACCAGAGACTGGGAACGCTGCATCGCGCATGGCGCACACATCTGGAGTT
The DNA here is from genome assembly GCF_050038885.1 of Pseudomyxococcus flavus. Lineage (NCBI taxonomy): Bacteria > Pseudomonadati > Myxococcota > Myxococcia > Myxococcales > Myxococcaceae > Pseudomyxococcus > Pseudomyxococcus flavus. Next base: position 2,529,768 of record NZ_CP143624.1, read on the forward strand.
CCCGGGCAATCTGCATCCCCATGCCTCCGGGGTCGTCCTTCCACTTCCTGCGCCCGCCTTCGACCGCGCGCTGGCAACTCGGACGGGCGGGGAACCGGGTGAGCCGCGAGGCCACGGTGACGCGATGACTGGGCACACGAGGACCGACGGACTGCTGACACGACTGGCAACGAAACATCGAAACAGCCATGGCACGACAAGCCCACGGGGTGGCTGAAGTCCCGCGGAACGGGTGGACCGGCCGCGAAAGACGGCCGGCAATACACCGACTGCGCGCACGCAAATGGCAACGCAGCCGGAGCTGGGAGGCGGGCCCTCCGGGGCCTCGCAAGCACGGAGAAGTGGTGACGACACGAGCCGCTCACGCAGTGCTGCCACGAGGGGCTGGCGCTGGGATGCTGCTGCTCAGGCTGTCGAGGAGGTCACGCGAGAGGCGCTGCGGCGCCACGTCGAGAGGATGCACGCAAAGTAGACGCGCCGCGGGCCTGGGTCAAGCAGCAGAGGGCCGGGCGGACGTGGCCGTCCTCGCTGGCTCATCGTGGAGCACCTGCGCGGCGGCAAGCTCGCTGAGGTGCTGGGAACGGGCAATCCCGCTGCACCGCACGGCAACCAAAGCGCCGAGCCGAACAAACAGCGCGGCAGGAGTAGCCAGGACGCTGTCGCGCAACACCTTATCCGAGAGGCATCACCCACCCGCCCGGGTGGAACACACCTAGCCAAGGATACGAGCCATGGAACGAGCGGAAGCGGACCGAACCAGAGGAGGGCTCGCCAAGGCGATGGCCGTCCTGACCATCATCGGCGCCATCAACTGGGGCCTGATTGGCTTCTTCAACTGGAACCTCGTCAACGCGCTGTTTGGCGGAGAGACGCGAACGGCGATGAGCGCCCTGAGCCGTCTCATCTACTCCATCGTGGGACTTTCGGGTGTGGCGCTGGCGCTCACCTTCCCGTGGCGCCGGCAGCTGGGGGCGACGACCACGCCCAGAACGGACATGGGGATTCATCGCAGAACCGAAGTGCGCCCCTGACTCCGGCGGGCCCCCATGCGCAGGGGGCCGCGGAGTCGGCGCGCTGGGGCTCCGTCCGGCCCCGCGGCACAGCGATGCAGCCTCGGCCCGCCGAGGGCCGAGGCCCCCGGGGGGCACCGCGCTTACCAGCGAACCCACTCCCCCTAATCGTCGGGGGCGGCGGGCGTGAGGAGCGCTTGCGCCCCCTGAACAATTGGAGCAGGAGAGCGCGGGAGCGCTCCAGCCACCGCCCCGCCCGTGATTGTTCGTCCTCGCCTCAGCTCGCTCCGGCTCCTCTTCGTCCTGCGCGGGACCATCCTGCCGCGCGTCCTGCCCCACGTCCTGGCCATCGCGGCGCTCTCCGCGCTCGTCGTCTGGGCGTTCCGGCAAGGTTATCTGCGCCTCCAGGTGAGCTCCCCCGCGCCGCTGTCCTTGCTGGGCATCGCCCTGTCCATCTTCCTCGGGTTCCGGAACAACGCCAGCTACGACCGCTGGTGGGAGGCCCGGAAGCACTGGGGCGCGCTCATCATCGAGCTGCGCTCGTTCTCCCATGAAGCCATCGCGTTGCTGAGCGGGGACGACAGCGGAGCGCAGCAGGCGATGCGCCGGCTGGTGCGGCGGAACATCGCCTTCGCCCACGCGCTGGCCGCGCACCTGCGCGGGCACGACGCCCGGGAGGACCTCATCCGCCTCCTGCCGGAGCCGGAGGCCTCACGCGTCCTGGCCAGCCCGAACCGTCCCAACGCCCTGCTCCGCGAGCAGGACCGGGAGCTGGCCGCGCTCCTCCGGGAGAAGCAGCTCACCGACATCACCTGGAGCGAGCTGCGCACGCGCGTCCATGGATTGCTGAGCATCCTCGCCGCATGCGAGCGCATCCGCTTCACGCCCCTGCCCTTCACGTACACGGTGCTGCTGCACCGCACCGCCTACCTGTTCTGCTTGCTGCTGCCCTTTGGCCTCGCGGAGGCGCTGGGCTGGTTCACGCCCGTGCTCGCGGCGATGATTGCCTACACCTTCTTCGGGCTCGACCGACTGAGTGACGAACTGGAGGAGCCCTTCGGGACGGAGCCCAACGACCTCCCCTTGCTGGCGATGGCGCGCACGGTGGAGATGAACCTGATGGAGGCGCTGGGCGAACCGCAGCCCGAACCCCTCCAGCCGCGGGACTTCGTCCTCGAGTAGGCCCTCGTTCCCAGGGAGCCGGCCGCCGGCCCCCGCTCACTTCGTTTCGAGCACGGACAGCACATTGCCCGAAGGGTCCTTGAACCAGGCGATGGGCGGCCCCCCCGAGTCCCGGACGATGCCCTTCTCATCCGCGTTGAAGCCATCGTACCGCTCGAAGCGCACGCCGCGGCTGACGAGCGCGTCGACGGCCTTGTCGATGTCGTCCACGGGGAAGTTGAGAATCGTGAACGTCGCCGGCGTGTGGTTGTCCTTGGGGTACACGAGGACGTCCGTGTCGCCCGCGAGGTGCAGCGTCATCACGCCGTCCGACGCGGACACCTTCAGGCCGAGCGTCTCACCGTAGAACTTCCGGGCCGCCGCAACGTCCTTCACCGAGAAGCCGCTGAACGCCTTCGTGTCTCCGAACATGCCTGCCTCCCTGGGCGGATTGCCGTGCCCTGTGGCTCCCCATCATGTGGCCATGAGCAGAACCGGGCGCAATGACGCGGCCTGAGGGGAATACCCCTCACATCGGATGGAACTGCTCGATGGTGATTTCCTCCACCAGGGCGTCCTGGGGGGCACCGAAGCTGGTGAGCGTGGTGTACCAGCGCGTCGTCGCCCCATCCCGGGTGAAGGTCACCGGAAGCAGCACCGAGCCGGCGTTGGCGGGCCGCAGCGCGGTCAGCGGCTCGACGCCCGGTTGCGCCAGCACGCGTGCCAGCACGGACGCCACGGGGGAGCGGGGGCCCCGCATGCGCGCGCCCTCCCGCAGCCGGTGAAGCAGGTAGCCCGCGACCTGCTCCCAGTTGTCGATGGCCGAGCGCACAGGCCCTGGCATGAAGACCAGGTCCAGCAGGTTGACCGTCCCCAGCGCCTCGCGCGGCTGTCCCATCATCGCGAGCGCGCCGGGATTCGCGTCGAGCACCGTGAAGGTGGAATCCAGCACGAGGGCGGGGTACGGCTCATGCGAGGCGAGGATGAGTCCGGCCGCCCGCCGGACCTCCGCCAGCTCCTCGCTGTGCCAGCCGCGCTCGCCGAACTGCGGCGCGAACCCCGCCGCCACCAGCAAGGCGTTGCGGTCTCTCAGTCCCAGTCCCAGCGCCTCGGCCAGCCGCAGGACCAGGTCCTGGCTGGCCCCGGAGCGCCCCGACTCCAGGAATGACAGGTGGCGCGCCGACACCTGCGCATCCAACGCCAGGGCCAGCTGGCTCTTGCCGCGCAGCGTTCTCCATTCCTTGAGCAGCGGTCCAATCATCGCCGTGTCCCTTTCGAGCCCAGACTGCCCCAGCCCGTGACGCGGGACGATGACCTTCGAGGTAATTGAGAACATTCCCTGCCAGGAACACTGTGCTCCCGTACCCACCACCCACACGGAGAGCCCCGATGCTCGCTCACTTCCTGCGCAACCCCCGTTTCGTCTACCGGTTCGACGGCGTCGCCTCGCTCGGCCTGGGCGTCGCGTTGATGCTGCTCGCCCCCATGCTGACCCAGATGGCGGGATGGACGCTGCCTTCCAGCTTCCTCTTCGGTGTCGGCGCCTTCCTCCTGCCATGGGCGGCGTTCAACTTCTGGGTCGGACGCAAGCAGCCCGACATGGGCGCGGCCCTGGTCCACGTCCTCGTGGACGCGGCCTGGGTCATCGGCAGTGTCCTGCTCGGGGTCCTGCACGCGAAGGACCTCACCGCGCCTGGCTTCGCGCTGATCGCCGGGCAGGCCCTCGCCGTGGCGTCGGTCCTGGCACTCAAGGCCGCGGGCCTCGGCGCGATTCGCGCGGCGGCCTGAGCCCGTGACGACGCGCGCAGTATCCCCCGCGCAGGAAGGCGTCAGCCCGTGATGACCTTGAGGGCGGGCTTCGACTCCTCCTGCGCGGCGGGCTCCGGCGTCGCGGCCTCGTCGCGGACCGTCTTGGACAGCTCCAGGCTCCGGGTCACCAACGCCTTCAGCGCCCAGATCTGGGGCACCGACTCGATGAAGACGCGGCTGGTGCCCAGTCCCGCGGGCGCCGCCTCCACCTCGAAGCCCGCGGCAATGGCCCGGGCTTCCTCCACCGGCACCCAGGTGACGATGCTCTTGCGCTTGCCATTGCTGAAGAACCGGGCGAACCACTTCGTGGGCCGCTTGAAGGACACGTTGAAGTAGGACGCCGTGTCCCGATAGAGGATGTCCTCGGCGGCGGCGCCATTCTTGACGCAGATGTCCCGCACCACGCCGAAGAACTCCAACTCCGTCTCGGTGGTCTCCACCGCGGCGCGGCCCTTCTCGTCTCCGGTGGTACGAGCGTCCGCCTCGAAGGGCTTGGGCGAGTCGGGCTTCACGACATTGGCGCCTTCCTGCGCGGAGGCGGGCTCCGCGCCCTCGTTGAGCCGCTGGATGCGCTCCTTGAGCTTGTTCAGGAAGTCGTCGCCCATGACCCGCAGCAGCGTCGGCTCGATGGCCTCCTTCGCGACGTCCGCGAGCCGCTCCATCACCGCGGTCGTCCGCTTGCCCTTGTAGATGTCCTCGGTGAGCCAGCGGAGGAAGGCCTCGTGCTCGCCGGGAGCCTTCAAGGCGGCCGCCAGCTTGTCGATCATCCCCTGCCGGTAGCGGCTGTTCTCCGCGTCCGTAATCAACGTCGTCGCGTTGAAGGCGTCCCGGCTGAACTTGGAGAGGAACTTCGCCACCTTCGCCCAGTCCGCCTTCGTGTCCTCCAGGGAGAACGTGAAGAAGGGCTCCGGGTCCATGACGTTGGGGTTCTCCAGGTCTCCGAAGAACAGGTAGTGGCACCCATCCGTGATGATGCCGAAGTGGAGCTCCGGCAGCTGCGACAGGTAGCGCGCGAGCTGCTGGGCCCGCGCCTTGAGGTCGGTGCCCAGGGGCTTCGTCTCGATGACCATCAGCGGCTTGGTGCCCGTCTGGTCGAAGATGGCGAAGTCCATGCGGTCCGGCAGCTTCTTCCCGTCGCCCTGGACGAAGTCCGCCGTGTACTCCAGGCGAACCTCGCGCGGGACGCTCGGGTCGTAGCCGAGGCTCCGGATGAAGGGGACGACCAGCGCGATCTTCGCGGTCTCCTCATTCGAGATGAACGCCTTGTTGTCCTGATAGCGTTTGACCAGCTCCAGCAAATGGTTCGCGTCCACGGAACGTCCCCCTGCCCGGGATGCGATGGGTCCGGGCGCGAGCAGGATTTCAGGGCGCCGTTCCCCGGGCAGCCATCCCTCCCAGGGGTGAGGGCCTCCCCCTTGACTGCGGGAGCGGAATCCCCCCTGGCCCACGCTTGCGCCCCCTTCGAGGACCGTGCGCACGGCCGGCTCCCCCGGCATGTCCCCGGGGACTTCACATGGCCATCCTTCCGGCATGGACATCGAGGTGACCGCCGCGCTCGGCGCGCGGCACGCAGTCGAGTTCGCGGTGCGGCACCTCGTCGTGCTCATGGGCTTCGTCCTCGGCCTCGCGGTACAGGCGAGCGCCGTGAGACACGCGGTGCGGCTGTCTGCCTATACGCGAGGCCTTCCCACGGTGTTGCTGGGGGCTCCGCTGCTGGCTCTCGTGGTGGTGCATGCCTTCCCCCTGCCTCCCATCGCCACCGGCATCCTCCTGCTGATGGCCATCAGCCCCGGTGTGCCCAGCGTCGCCATCGCGGCCTACCGGCAGCGCGGGGACCTCAGCCTCACGGTGGCGCTGTCGCTCACGCTGTCGCTGGCAGCCATCCTGTTCCTCCCCCTTTCGCTCCGGCTGCTGGGGGACGTCTCCCCGGACGTGTTCAGGGCGCCCCCCACCGTCCGGCTCCTCGAGCGGGTCGTGCTGCCCTTCCTGGTGCCGCTCGTCGCGGGCTGGACGCTGCGCGCGTGGCGCCCCGAGCTGGCCCGGCGCCTGCTGCGGCCCCTGCTGTGGCTCTTCAAGGCGGTGTTCGTCTGCGCCGTGCTCGCGCTCCTGGTCATCAGCGGCCCGCGCCTGCGTGACGTGGATGGTTGGATGGTGCTGGGGATGCTGGTGATGACGCTGGGCTCCGCGATGATGGGGCATCTGGCGGGCGGCCCCTTGCCCGAGGACCGGACCGCGCTCGCGCTCGCCGCCGTCTTCGGCAACCCCTCCATCGCGCTCGCCGTTGCCAGCGCCAGCGACCAGGGGCTGCGGCTGCTCCCCTTCATGTGCGTCTACCTGGTGCTGCGCACCGTGGCGCTCACGCCCTACTTCCTCTGGAACAAGCACCGCCTCCGCCAGGGCGCGCCATCGCTCCGGAAAGGCGAGCTGCGCCACGGGCGAGCCTGATACCGCCGACATCCCTCCACGACGATGAAGCGCCCTGCCGACAAGGGACGCCGTGCCACCGGCGGACCTAACACCCCTGGAGCGGAACACGCCTCGATGCGGCCAGCAGCAATCGCTGCTCCGCGGCCGCAATCACCCGCCGCGTCGCGGGCACCGCCGCCGGATCCACGGAGATGGAGGTGATGCCTGCCCGGACCAGGTGCTCCGCGAAGTCCGGCCGGTTCGAGGGCGCCTGGCCACACAGCGAGGACGTCAGGCCCGCCTCCTCGCAGGCCCGGATGATGTCCCCCATGGCGGCCAGCACCGCGGCGTCCGCCTCGTCGAAGAGCTCGGCGCAGGACTCCGAATCCCGGTCCACCCCCAGCATGAGCTGCGTCAGGTCGTTCGAGCCAATGGACACGCCATCAATCCCGCACTTCGCGTAGTCGCCGATGCGGTAGACGACGGAGGGCACCTCCGCCATCACCCACTTCTTCAAGCCGCGCTGCCGCCCCAGCGCACTCCGGGCGATGAGCTCCAGGCATGCCTCGAGCTCCCAGAGCGTGCGCACGAAGGGGAGCATCACCTGGAGGTTGGGCGTCTGCTCGCGGACGCGCGCGAGCACCTCCAGCTCCAGCTGGAACACCTCGGGCTCGCGCAGGTAGCGGTAGGCGCCCCGGAAGCCAATCATCGGGTTGGACTCCTCGGGCTCGAACGCCGCGCCCCCCTCCAGGCCCCGGAACTCGTTCGTCCGGAAGTCCGTGGTCCGGTACACCACGGGGCGAGGATGGAAGGCGCGCGTCGTCTGGAGCAGCGCGTGCGCCATCCGGTCCACGAACTCCCGGCTCCGGCCCTCGGCGATCAGCTTGCGCGGGTGCATGCCGCCCAGGGCCTCGGTGAGCATGAACTCGGCGCGCAGCAGGCCCACGCCATCCACCGGCAGCGCCGCCGCCTCGCGAGCCTGCATCGGGAGGGCCAGGTTGACATAGAGGCGGGTGGCCAGCGCCGAGGGCATCTCCACCGCTTGCGGGCGCGCGGCGGCTTCCACGCGCTGCTCGCGCGGCGCCTCCTGTCCCTCGCGGACCTCCCCCGTCGTTCCGTCCACCGTCACCCCTTCCCCGTCCCGAAGCGCATGGGTCGCGGTGCGCGTGCCCACCACGCAGGGCTTGTGCAATTCGCGGCTGACGATGGCGGCGTGGCATGTCATCCCGCCTCGGTCCGTCACGATGGCCGCCGCCCTCCGCATGGTCGGCACCCAGTCCGGCGACGTCATCGAGGCCACCAGCACCTCCCCTGGCTGGAGCTGGCGTCCCTCCTCGGGTGTGCTCAGCACGCGCACCCGGCCGGAGCCCACGCCGGGAGAGGCCCCCAAGCCCTGCACGAGCGTCCTTCCCGTGGGGCGCTCCTCCCGGAGTCCAGCCTGTGTCTCGCCCTTCCCCAGCGTGGTAATGGGACGCGTCTGCACCAGGAACAGCCGGCCGCCCTCCTCGGCCCACTCGATGTCCTGCGGCGCGCCGTAGTGCTGCTCCACGCGCAGGCCCAGCCGCGCCAGCTCCAGCACGGCGACGTCACTCAGCACCCGCTGCTGTGCCTGCTCCGGGCTCAGCGTCTCTTGCTGCTCGTGCCCTTGCGCGTCGCGAACCCGCCGGAAGCTCTTGTCACCCACCCGGACCTCACACACCCGCGGGCCCTTCTTGAGCACGCCGTAGGTATCCGGCTCCACCTGCCCGCCCACCACGACCTCGCCCAGCCCCCAGGCGGCCTCGATGACGATGCGGCCGGTGTCACCCGAGGACGGGTCCGCGGTGAACATCACGCCCGCCCGGGACGAATCCACCATGGCCTGGATGGCGACGGCGATGGCGGGCTCCTCGGTGAGCCCCTCCGCCTTCCGGTAGGCCACCACGCGCTCGCCGTAGGCCGAGGCCCAGCAGGCCCGCAGCGCAGCCATCAACGCTGTGTCTCCCACCACGTTGGTGAAGGACTCGTGCATGCCCGCGAAGGACGTGGCCTCGGTGTCCTCCGAGGTCGCCGACGAGCGCACCGCCACGGCCCGCCCCTCTCCGAGCTGGTGGTATGCCTCCAGGACCTGCGCGCGCAGCCACTCCGGAACGGAGACACCTCGCACGCACGCGCGAAGCTGGTCCGTGACGCGGGCCAATGACGCCGCGTCGTCCGGGTCGACGCGCTCCCAGAGCGTGCGCAGCTGCGAGCGCACCGGGGACATGGCCTCGTGAAAGGCAGCGGCGGTGACGACGAAGCCCGGCGGCACGGGCAAGCCCGCGCGCGTCATCTCGCCCAGGTTCGCGCCCTTGCCCCCCGCCAGGCCCACGTCGTCCCGAGAGAGCTCGCTGAACCAGAGCAGCCGCGGCGCCTCGGTCGTGTCCGCACGCTCGGGCCCTCGGAAGTGCTCGGTTTCAGGTGTCACGTCCATGGCGTGGGCTCCCTGCATCAAGCGCCTGCTGGCACAGCCGAGGCCTGCCAGCGTGTCGATGCGGCTGACAGTGCCACCCGCCAGACAGGCGCCGTCCACAGGGAAGGATGCGGACTGCGCGTGATGACGCCATCCAGCAGGGCCGAGGCCGCGGGCCCATGCCCCCGGCCGCTCCTGCTGCGAAGCGACGAACGCCTGGAGCGTGGCCGACTCCATGCGGAGGGATGCACGGGTGCCGCCTCCTGACACCGTGCTGAGACTCCACCGGAGACGCACCACGTGCGCTGGGGGAACACATGCGAGCCAATGTCTTTCGTGGCGTGAATCGCTTCGGCATCGAGGAGGTGGAGCGGCCTCGCGCGGGCGCCGGAGAAGCCGTCATCCGGATGACCCTGACGACAATCTGTGGAACGGACCTCCACATCGTCCGGGGCGAGTACCCGGTCCGCGAGGGGCTCGTCATCGGACACGAGCCCGTGGGGGTCATCGAAGAGCTCGGCGCTGGCGTGACGGGCTACCAGCCGGGGCAGCGGGTGCTCGTGGGCGCCATCACCCCGTGTGGACAGTGCAGGGCCTGCCTGTCCGGACACCTCTCGCAATGCGGACATGGTGGGGGCTGGGAGGCGGTCGGAGGCTGGCGCCTGGGCAACACCCAGGATGGGGCCCAGGCCGAGTACATCCGGATTCCATCGGCCCAGGCCAACCTCACGCCGATTCCGGAGGGGCTCACGGACGAGCAGGTCGTCCTGCTCTCGGACATCGCCTCCACGGGCTTCAGCGGCGCGGAGTCGGGTGGCGTGCGAATCGGCGATGCCGTGGTCGTCTTCGCCCAGGGCCCCATCGGCCTGTGCGCCTCCATTGGCGCGCGGCTGATGGGCGCGTCGCTGGTGGTGGGCGTGGACGGCGATGAGGCCCGATTGAAGCTGGCGCGGCGGATGGGCGTGGACGTGGTGCTCGACTACCGCCAGCAGGACGTGGTGGCCGAGGTGAAGCGGCTCACCGGTGGCGGCGCCGACGTGGCCATTGAGGCGCTGGGCACCCAGCAGACCTTCGAGAGCGCGCTGCGCTGTCTGCGCCCCGCGGGCACCCTCTCCAGCCTGGGCGTGTACTCGGGCAAGCTCCAGCTGCCCTACGACGCCTTCTCCGCTGGACTGGGAGACCACCGCATCGTCACCACCCTCAGCCCGGGTGGCAAGGAACGCATGCGACGCCTCATGGACGTGGTGCGGCAGAAGCGCGTCGACCTGTCGCCGCTCATCACCCACCGCTTCAAGCTCGATGACATCCAGGAGGCCTACGCGCTCTTCGGCGAGCGCCGCGACGGCGTCTTCAAGGTGGCCATCCACCCTTGAACCGCCCGGCCCCTCCCCGGAGGGCTCCCGCGGTCTCCGTTGACAACCGGGGGCTCCTTTTTATGATGAACGTCATATGACGACGCCATCCAAGAAGGAGCAGACCCACGAGCGAATCCTGCGGAGCGCGGCCCGTGCGATTCGACGGGAGGGCTACCAGGGCGTCAGCGTGGCGGACATCATGAAGGACGCGGGGCTCACCCACGGCGGCTTCTATGCCCACTTCTCGTCCCGGGAGGCCCTGCTGGCCGAAGCGCTCGAGGCCGCCGCGGCGGAGACGACGCAAACGCTCGAGGACGCCATCCACAAGGCCGGGCCCGACGAGGGCCTGGAGGCCTTGCTGAACGCCTACCTGTCCGACGCGCATGCGAAGCATGTCGAGCGGGGCTGCGCTCTGGCCGCGCTCGGGTCGGAAACCCGGCGCCAGTCCAGCGAGGTCCGGTCGGTCACCACCCAGCATGTCCGGCGGATGCTGGACCTGCTCGAAAGCCAGCTCCCCTCCGGCGACCGCGCCCAGCGGCAGGAACAGGCCCAGGCCGCGCTGAGCACCCTGGTCGGCGCGCTCATCCTCTCCCGTGCGGTCAACGACGCCAGGCTGGCGCAGGCGTTCCGGACCGCCGCGAAGCGCGCCATCCACGACAGGAACGACTGAAGACACGGCTGTTGGCACACGCCGCGGCCTCGCGCCGCGAAATATGACGTTCATCATAAAAGGAGCAGCACCATGCAGCTCGAGAACGCAGTGGCCCTGGTCACCGGAGCCAACCGAGGCCTCGGCCTCGCCTTCACGAACGCGCTGTTGGAGCGCGGCGTGCGCAAGGTCTACGCGGCGGCCCGGGAGCCGGTTCCCAGCGCGGTGCCAGGCCTCGTGCCCGTCCGCCTCGACGTGACGCGGCCCGAGCAAATCGAGGCCCTGGCGCGGGAAGCCGGCGACGTGACACTGCTCATCAACAACGCCGGCATCCTCCAGTCGACGCACCTGACGAGCGATGACGTGCTCCGCCGCGCGCGAAACGAAATCGAGACCAACTACCTGGGCCCGCTCGCGACGAGCCGCGCCTTCGCGCCCATCCTGGCCCGCAATGGTGGAGGCGGCATCATCAACGTGTTGTCCGTCTTGAGCTGGCACGCCTTCCCGGGCTCTTCGACCTACAGCGCCTCCAAGGCCGCCGCCTGGGCGATGACCAACGGCCTGCGTCAGGAATTGCGCGGGCAGAAGACCCAGGTCCTGGCCCTGCACGTCGGCTACATGGACACCGACATGGCCCAGCAGGTCACCGCGCCGAAGTCACATCCGACAGACGTGGTGCGTCTCACCCTGGATGCGCTGGAGGCCGGGCAGGACGAGGTGCTCGCCGACGACGTGAGCCGCCGGGTCAAACAGGGCTTGTCGTCCGGTGGCTATCTTGCTGCGCTGGGCGCGTGAGGTGACGTCCCATGGGTGACGCAGCCCGCAGCGACGCAGCCCCGAATCCCGCCGACGCGTCCGGGCCGGCCCCTTCCGTGCCTCCCGGGCGAGCCGCGCTTCAGGACGCGATGCTGCGGGGGCCTCTCCTGAAGCCCCTGCTCCGGATGGCGGTGCCCACCACGCTCGTGCTGATTGCCCAGTCGTTGGTGGGCGTGGCCGAGAACTGGTACGCGAGCTTCCTCGGCACCGAGGCGCTCGCCGGCGTCTCCCTGGTGTTCCCCGTCCTGATGTTGATGACGATGATGTCCAACGGCGGCATTGGCAGCGGGGTGGCCTCCGCTGTCGCCCGGGCGCTGGGCGCGAAGCGGCAGGACGATGCGAATGCCCTGGTCTGGCACGCGGTGGTGCTGGCGGTGGGCCTTGGCCTTGTCTTCAGCGTGCTCGCCTGGATGTCTGGCCCGGCGCTGTACCGGGCGCTGGGGGGACAGGGCGGTGCACTGGACGCCGCGCTCCAGTATTCGAATTACGTCTTCGCGGGCTCGATTCCCTTCTGGCTGGTGAACCTGCTCGCGGCGGCGCTGCGCGGCGCGGGCGACGTCCGGGCGCCGGCGCTCGTCACCCTGTCGGGCGCGGCCGTCATCCTCGTGGCATCCCCCGTCTTCATCTTCGGCTTCGGCCCCATGCCCGCCCTGGGCCTCGCGGGCGCGGGGCTCGCGATGAACCTGTTCTACCTGGGCGCCGCGCTGTGGCTGCTGCGCTACCTGGCCTCCGGACGCGCGGCGGTGCGCCTCGCGCCGGGCCCCATCGCGCCCCGCTTCCTTCGCGACATCCTGCGCGTGGGCTTCCTCACGGCCTTGAGCGCGGTGCAGCCCAACCTGATGGTGCTCATCATCACCGGCGCGGTGGGCCTGTTCGGCGTGGAAGCCCTGGCCGGCTACGGCATGGCTTCACGGCTGGACTACCTCATCGTCCCGGTCCTCTTCGGGCTGGGGACGTCCGTGTTGACGCTCGTCGGGACCAACGTCGGCGCGGGGCAGCCCGAGCGCGCCCGGCGCATCGCCTGGCTCGGCGGCGGGCTGGGCTTCGCGGTGGCGGGCGTCATCGGGTTGGCCGCCGCCGTGGCACCCGAGGTCTGGCTCCATGCCTTCAGCCGGGAGCCGGCCGTCGTGGCACCCGGGGTGGACTACCTGCGCATCGTGGCGCCGTTCTACGGACTGCTGGGGCTGGGCTTCGTCCTGGCCTTCGCCGCCCAGGGGGCGGGCCGCGTGCTGTGGCCCTTCCTCGCGGGCACCTCGCGCCTGGTCATCAGCGCGGGTGCCGGGTGGCTCGTGGTCGCACGACTCGGCGCGGGGCTCCCCATGCTCTTCGCCATGGTGGCCGCGGGGCTCGTCGCCTACGCCGGCGTGACGGCGGTGGCGGTGAGGTCCGGCGCCATCTTCCGCCGGTACACGGCCTGATGCGCCCCCACCTCGAATTCCAGTCTTGACCGTCGGCCCTGTTTGCGGATATTGAAATTGATACTGATTATCAAATTCATCCCGTCAATCACACCGGGAGAGGGTCGGAGGAACACGACGTGGCACGCGACTTGGGACCGCGGGGAAAGATGTGTCGTCGGCTGGGGATTCCACTCTCGCGCATCAGCGGGAAGGACCCGGACAAGGACCCGGTGCTGCGCCGGCCCTATCCCCCTGGTCAGCACGGCGCCACCGCGCGCACGAGCGTGAGCGACTTCGCCCGCCGGCTGAGGGAGAAGCAGAAGCTGAAGCTGTACTACGGGCTGCTGGAGAAGCAGTGTCGCCAGGCCTTCCAGGAGGCGCGCAGCGCGCCAGGCAACACCGGCACGGTGCTGCTCCAGCTGCTGGAGAGCCGGCTGGACGCGATGGTGCTGCGCGCGGGGCTGGCCACGAGCATCCGCCAGGCGCGGCAGTTCGTGCGGCACGGCTACTTCCAGGTGAACGGCAAGCGCACGGACATCCCCAGCTTCCGCCTCAAGCCCGGCAGCGAGGTCCGGTTCCACGCGGCGCACCTGAAGCTCGCCGTGGTGCAGGAGTCCTTCAACCGGATGAAGTCCCGGTCCGTGCCCGCCTACATCCAGGTGCTGGGTGAGGGCGAAGGGCTGCGCTACCTGCGCCTGCCGGAGCGGGAGGAAATCCCCGTGGACGTGAACGAGCCGTTCATCGTCGAGTACTACGCGCAGCGGAGCTGAACCTCCGCGAGCCGGTCTGCCCGTGCGCGTGGCATGGGCAGACCGCCAAGCGCCAGCGCGCTGCTACCGAGCGGCGGTGCTGTCGAAGAACTCACGCATCCGCGTCACGACCTCGGCGCGGTTCGTGAGCCAGATGTAATGGCCCGCGTTCTCCAGTTGCAGGTGCCGCCAGCCCGGGTGCCTGCGCAATGCGGCCTCCAGGTCCGCTTCGTGCTGACGGATGGTGGGCAGGAAGTCGCGCGCCCGCTCCCGGAGGTCGCTGGGCAGCACCTCGCTCGCGGCCAGGGCCTCGACCCAGGCGGTGAAGCCCTGGCCGTCGTACAGGGACAGCACGGGCCCCCGCACGCGGGTGAGGTCCTGGATGGCGGAACTCCGGACGCACTGCTCGGTGGCGCCGGGGTGGCGTCGCTCGCCCGCATAGGCGCCCGTGGTGGCGTCGAACACATACGACTGCTCGAGCTCGTGGGCGGGAATCCCGCCTCCCAGGTCTCGGGCCAGTTGCTCCGCCACGGCCTGCCGTGACGGCAGCCCGCTGAGGTCGGAGAACGGCAACGGCGGCAGCGGAAGTCCTTCCAGGAACGCGGAAATCTCTCCGCGGCTGTCGGTGGCGTCCAGGTAGACGAGCGCGTCCACGCGCTCGGGATGGTGGAGCGCCAGCCACGTCAGCTCGTCCCCCGCCAGCGAGTGCCCCGCGAAGGACGCCTTCGAAATGCCGAGTGCGTCGAGTGCCCCCAGGACATCCGTACCCAGCGTGGCGGTGTCGTAGCCGGTGTCGGGCCAGTCCGAGGCTCCGAAGCCCCGGCGGGTGAGCGCATAGACGTGATGCGTGGCGCGGAACTCGAGCGCGAGCTCGTCATAGATATGCGCGGTGCTGCCCATGCCCGCGAGGAACACGAGCGCGGGCCCTTCACCGCCGAAGTCGAGCACTTCCAGCTCGACGCCCGGGACAGCCTCCACACGTGTCACCCAATGCAAGTCAGGCGGATCGTCCGTGGGGTCCGAAGGCGAGGAATCACAGGCAGCCAGCAGGAGCAGCAAGGCACCAGGCAGGATTGTTCGCATGGGATGGGGGATTCTGGAGAGGGCCTTGGACAGACACCAGCGCCCGCCGGGGATGCCCCGCCCCTGTCATGCCCGCACATTGCCCGCAGGAGCCATGGGCCCCGCTAGCCCGCAGGAGCAAGCAGCAGGGCTGAAAGCCCTGGCACGGAGCGCAGGCCCGGCTCACCACTTGGTGCGTCAGGCAGGAAGGCGGGCGGGGTCCACGGTCGACGTTCCGGCGAGGAGCACGTCACGCGCGTCCCGCACCTTGCGAGCCCGGTGCGCGTAAACCCCACCGCCCACGACGATTCCCAGCGCCGCGAAGAACCAAGGGAACGGGGAGTAACTATACGAAGGGTGTCCCTCCATCACTATGCATGAATGTTCCAGGGACAGCGCTGCCAGCAGCCACGACCCGATAAACACCATGGGCCCCATGATGGCGACTGCCATCGATATCCACGCGAGGGAGTCCCCCCATCGCATGAGACGCCCCGCGACAGGCGAAGGCCCCCTCAGCAATCCATCACCAGGCTGACGCGGGCCCCACAGCAGCCAGTATCCCACGGCCAGCCCGACGGACATCGCAAGGGCGAGCACCCACCCCAGGCTGGACTCCCACAGGAGGGATGGAGACGGCTCGTCGTAGAAGTTCATCCACATCCCTCCCAAGGGCCCACCGGGTGTCCACAAAGCTTACATCAAAGCCGCGGGTCCACGGGCTCGCTCTCCAGGGCGAGGACGCCAAAGACACACTCATGCACCCGGCGCAGGGGCTCGCCGCGGGCGAACCGCTCCAAAGCCTCCACGCCCAGCGAGAACTCCCGCAGCGCCAGGGAGCGCTTCGTGGACAGCCCCCGCTGGCGCAGCCGCTCCAGGTTCTCGGGCGCGGTGTACTCCGGACCGTAGATGATGCGCAGGTACTCCGGGCCTCGCGACTTGATGGCGGGCTGGAGCAGCCCCTTGCGCCCGCGCACGGCGAAGTCGAGCGGCTTGACCACCATGCCCTCTCCTCCCCGCGCTGTGAGCGCCTCCCACCACCGCACGCCCTCGGCCACCGCGGACGCGTCCTCCAGCGCCACCACCCGGTACGGCGTGGCCACCAGCATCGCCGGGTCCGCCTGGCACACCTGGGCGAGCGCCTCCATATGCCAGACGTGGTCCTTGTCCACGTGGGCCGCGCCCTCCGTCGCCAGCAGGTGGAAGGGCGCGAACCGCACGTCTTCGAGCGAGCGCACCGGCCAGCAATAGCGCCGGTAGGCCTCCACGTACCGCTCCACGCTCCGCGCCTTCTCCCCGAACCGGCCGGAGAGCGCTCCCACCTCCAGCCCCCGCGCCTCCGCCTGCCCCAGCACCGACACCACGTCCGCGAGCGCCGCGCGCGAGGCCGCCCCCACCGCGGCGTACTGGTCCCGAAGGAGCTCCTGGGCCTTGAGGGACCAGGGCATCAGCTCACCGTCGAGGCATGCCCAGTCCGTCTGGTGCGCCTCCCAGAAGCCCGCTGCCGTGAGCGCCGCGCGCACCCGCTCCAGGAAGCCCGCTTCGAGCGACGCGTCCGAGAAGAAGCGCCGGCCGGTGCGCGTGTAGCAGACACCTGTCTCGCCCGTGGTCACCCCGAAGCGCCGGCGCGCGGCCGACTCGTCGCGTGCGACCACGACCACCGCGCGAGAGCCCATGTGCTTCTCCTCGCACACGACCTTCGCCACCCCTTCCTTGCGGAAGTACGCGAACGCCTCCGCCGGGTGTTCGAGGTAGCCCGCTTCCTGACTCGTCTCCGAGGGCGACATGGTCGGAGGCAGGTAGATGAGCCACTTCGGGTCGATGGCGAACCGGCTCATCGCCTCCAGCGCCGCGGTGGCGTTCTCCTCGCGCACCGTCACGTTCTGCCCCAGCCGCGTCGTCACCACGCGCTTGCCCACCACGTCCTCGATGTCCAGCAGGTCGTCATGCACCTGCTGCGCACGGAGTCCCCCATCGACGGCGGCGGCACCCCCCAGGGGCCGGATGGCCTCCACATAGGCCCGCGCGGCCTGCACCGAGACGAGCTCACGCTCCGGATAGCGCAGCGCCGTCAGCTTGCCGCCGTACACGCAGCCCGTGTCCACGCACAGCGTGTTGTTGAGCCAGTCCGCCTCGAGCACGGGCGTGTGCCCGTACACCACCATCGCCTTGCCCCGGTACTCCGCGGCCCAGTTGAAGCGCACGGGGAGGCCGAACTCATCCGTCTCGCCCGTCGTCTCGCCATACAGGGCGAACTCACGCACCCTGCCGGAGCCACGCCCCTGAAGCGACTCCTTGAGCCCCGCGTGCGCCACCACCAGCCGCCCATCGTCGAGGACGTAGTGGGAGACGAGCCCGTCGATGAAGTCCGCCACCGCCTCGTGGAACTCCGGCGGCTCGCGCTCGAGCTGTTCCAGCGACTGGGCCAGTCCGTGCGACACCTTCACGTCGCGCCCGCGCAGCTTGCGCAGCAGCTTCACTTCATGGTTCCCGGGCACGCAGAGCGCGGTGCCCGCCTGCACCATGCCCATGACGAGCCGGAGCACGCCGGGCGTGTCGGGGCCACGGTCCACCAGGTCACCCACGAAGATGGCCTTGCGCCCCTCGGGAGGCCGCACGTCGAACCCGGGCGTGCCGTCCGCGCGCGGGCGCATCTCGTAGCCCAGCTTGCCGAGCAGCGCCTCCAGCTCCTCGCGGCACCCGTGGATGTCGCCAATGATGTCGAATGGGCCGTGCTCGTGCTTGCGGTTGTTCCAGAGCGGCTGGCGGGTGAGCTCGACCGCATCCAGCACCTCCGGCTTCAGCACGTGGACGTGTCGGAAGCCCTCGCGCTCCAGGCCCCGCAGCGAGCGGTGAAGCTGCTGGAGCTGGTTGCGCACCACGTGGCGGCCGAAGTCGCGGTCCGGCCGCTGGCGGTTGCGCTCGTGGCACGTCTTCTCGGGGACATCCAGCACCACCGCCACCGGGAGCACATGGTACTCGCGCGCCAGCGCCACCAGGGGCTTGCGCGCCTCGGGTTGCACGTTGGTCGCGTCAATGACGGTGAGCAGCCCCCGGGCGAGGCGTTTGGCCGCGACGAAGCGCAGCGTCTCGAAGGCGTCCTTCGTCGCCTCCAGGCTGTTCTCGTCGTCGGAGACGATGCCCCGGTAGGTGTCCGAGGAGAGGACCTCGGTCGGCTTGAAGTGCCGGCGCGCGAAGGTGGACTTGCCCGCCCCGGAGGGGCCGATGAGCAGGACGAGGGACAGCTCGGGAATGGAGAGCTTCATCGCGAGAACACCGCCATCTGGGTCGGCGCGCCGACGTCTGGGTCCACGGGACCCACGGGGAGGAAACGGACGCTGTAGCCGAAGCGCTCGCACATGCGCCGGGCCCAGGTCTCGAACTCGGTCCGGGTCCACTCGAAGCGGTGGTCCCGATGGCGGAAGGCCCCCGCGGGCAGTGACTCGAAGCGCACGTTGTACTCGGCGTTGGGCGTGGTGAGCACCACCACGCTGGGACGGGCGAACTCGAAGAGGACGCGCTCGAAGGCCGCGAGGCGCGGCGGGTCCAGGTGCTCGATGACCTCGATGACCGAAGCGGCCTCGTAGCCCGCCAGCCGCTTGTCCCGGTACATGAGCGAGCCGTGGAGCAGGCTCACCCGGCGGCGCTGCAGCTCCGGCATCCGCGCCAGGCCCAGCCGCTCCGTGGCGATTTCCAGCGAGCGGTGGGCCACGTCCACGCCGAGGATGTCGGTGAACCGCCGCTCCGCGAGCAGCGCCTTGAGGAGCTTGCCCTCGCCGCAGCCCAGGTCCACCACGCGCGTGGCACCGCTCTCCAGGAGGACGGAGACCACCGCCTGGAGCCGCTGCTCGTTGAGGCTCAGCCGCGACTCCAGCGCGTCCTCTTCCCGGTTGCGCGCCTGCGCGCGCTCCTCGGGCTCGGGGGCCTCGTCGCCGGAGAGCCGCTCCAGCGCCTCACGCGCGAGGCTCTTGCGGTGGCGCAGGTAGCGCCGGGCGATGACCTCTCGCTCCGGGTGTGACGCGAGCCAGCCTTCCCCGTGCCGCAGGAGCTTCTCCACCTCCTCGTCACCCACCCAGTAGTGCTTGTCGTCATCCAGCACGGGGACGAGCACGTAGAGGTGCGTGAGGAGCTCGCTCACGCGCGTGCGCGCCTCCAGCGTCACGGTGAAGTAGCGGCTGTCGCCCCAGTCCGGCACCGTCTCGTCGAGCACGTGCCACGTGGCGGTGACGGTGTAGCCCAGGGGCTCGAAGAGCCTGCGCAGGAACGGCTCCCCGCCACGGCAGGGGAGCACGGAGAGGCGGGCCACGAGTGGAATCGGCTGCCCTGCCAGCTCTGGCCGCTCCTTGCTGTCGCCCGACATCGCCGAGCGGAACGTGCGCGCGAGCGCGACGCTCAGGAACGATGAGGCCACGTAGGGCCGGTCATTCACATACTGGTCGAGCGTGCCGCCTTCACCGGAGGGCCCACGGCGGTTGCGCACGAGCCCGACGGGGTCGACCTCGACCAGGAGCGCCACGGTGGCGCGCTCGGCGCTGGCCTCCGGGTAGAAGACGTGGGCCTGTCCGAAGGACAGCTCGAAGGACTGTGGCCGTTGGGGGTTCTTGTGGAGCAGGTACCCGAGGTCGGTCGCGGGGTGATGTGTCGTCGAGAGCGTCAGCAGCATGGCCTTCCTATCGCGGTTCCACGGCGGCTCGGAGCTGCGTTTCCGAGACGCGGGAATGTAGCGGGGGGAAGACCTTGGCGGCCGGGCGGGCCTGACAGCGAGCGCCCGCTCGGCCGTGCGTGCTTACCGGCTCCACGGCCCGCGAACCTACGCGGGCCTCACGACTACATGGGGCCGGCGCAGCTCGCGGTGTGCACCGAGCGCGGGCACCAGTAGTTGGTGATGTTCAGGCCGGCCTTCGTGCCCGTGCGCGTGTTGCACGTGCGCGAGCCCCAGTTGGACTCGTTCAGGGTGATACGGCGGGGGCTGACCGTCTTGTTGACCTTCGCGACGTACGCCGTGTGCCCGGCGGGGTTGGAGCCCAGAATCATCGCCACGCAGCCCACGTGCGCGTGGTTGCTGTTGATGATGGCCCGCTTGTCGCTCCACGTGAACAGGCCATAAGGAAGGCCGGGAGCGCGGCATCGGGCATACGCCACACACTCGTCGTTGCAGTACCCCGTACAGGCCGCGGCGGAGGCCATGGCGGAGACCTCCCCCTCTTCGTCATGGTCTCCCCCGTAGAGGGCTTCTTCATCGATACCATGCTCCCACGCCGACTCCGGAGAGGACTCCGACTCGGACACCTGGGACTCCGGTGCCACCTCTTCCCCCACACCACAGCCAGCGGCCGTGAGGGACAGGGTGAGGACGGACAACGAAAGAAGCCGCATCTTGAGCTGAGACATCCTGTGGTGCTCCTGAAAGGGAAAGCGCTGCGCGGAGCACCGTAGCAGCCGCATCACAGCAATAGCCCTAAAAACAGATTAACTGGACATATCCGACATTCCGAACAACGGCAGGGCGACACCCGCTTGACGTCATCCCGGGCCTGGGAAATTTTCCCAGATATGGAAGAGACCGGGACGAGCGGCGCCGACATCGACCAGCAGATTGCCCACCGGCTCCGTGCGCTGCGTGCGGAGCGGCGCTGGTCATTGGACGAGCTCGCCCGGCGCAGCAAGGTCAGCCGCGCCACCCTCTCCCGCCTGGAGAACGCCGAGGTCAGCGCCACGGCGGTAGTCCTTGGAAAGCTCTGCGCGGCCTATGGCCTGCCCCTGTCGCGGCTGATGCGCATGGTGGAGGATGACTTCATCCCGCTGGTCCGCCGCGAAGCCCAGCCCGTCTGGACGGACCCGAGCGTGGGCTTCCAGCGGCGCTCGGTGTCCCCGCCGGCGCAGACGCTGGCGGGCGAGGTCCTCGCGTGCGAGCTCGCGCCCGGCGCACACATCACCTACGAGGAGCCGCCCCGGCGCGGCCTGGAGCACCACCTGCTCCTGCTCGAAGGCCAGTTGGACATCACCGTGAACGGGCAAACCCATACGCTCCAGCCAGGGGATTGCCTGCGCTACCAGCTCTTGGGGCCCAGCGCCTTCATGACGCCCAAGCACTGCGCGGCCCGGTACGTGCTCTTCCTCGTGTGAGGCGACATGGCCCACGACACGCCCACGATTGTTTCAGCGCTTTCGGCGGATGACGTCGCCCGCCATCTCCCCGAGCTCGCCGCGCTGCTGCACGACTGCGTCAACACGGGCGCCTGCGTCAGCTTCGTGCTGCCCTTCCCTCCGACGGCGAGCGAGGCGTTCTGGCGCCAGAAGGTGCTCCCCGCCGCCCAGGCAGGTGGGCTCATCGTGCTGGTGGTGAAGCGGGAGGGCCGGATTGCCGGCTCGGTCCAGCTCGACTGCGACACGCCGCCCAATCAGCCCCACCGCGCGGAGGTCCGCAAGCTGCTGGTGCACCCGGACTTCCGCCGTCAGGGCATTGCCCGGGCGCTGATGGTCGGGCTCGAAGACCACGCGCGCCAGCGGGGGCGCACGCTGGTGACCCTGGACACGCGCACCGGAGACAGCGCCGAGCCACTGTATGCCTCGCTCGGCTACCAGACGGCGGGGGTCATCCCGCACTTCAGCTTCGACCCGACCGGGAGCCGGCTCGACGCCACCACCGTCATGTACAAGGCCCTGGCGCCCCACCCCGCCTCCCTGGCGGGCATGACACGGAAGAAGCACTCCACCCGGTAGCGCAGCCGGTACAGCGTGCGGGCCAAAGGAAGCGACCGCTTGCGGCTTGGGTTCATGGCATCGGCGCGTCGCAGTAGCCGCCTTTGCATTTGCCCAACAAGAGTGGAAACGGCGGGGCCACCAGGTGGTGTTTATGGCATGGCGAGCCGTCAGCGAGACGCACGCCGGACCTTCTCTGAACCACTTTATTGTCAGGTACACACTCAACCACGCACAGCTCCTGGTCGAGTGAGTTGCTGTCGACCTTGGGAGTGTAGTTACTTCCACATGCCGCCTTCGCAGCCCGCTTCCACGCCTCCCTGATGGGTGGGCCTTGCGCGATGGCAGGGAAGGCGAAGGCGAGGAAGAAACTGGTGAGCAGCAATCGTTTTTGAGTCATCGTCCTGACGCTATTCCCTCGACTGGCCCGTGCCCAGCCGCCGCGGCCTGAGCGCCGATGTCCATCAACGCCCTTGCGTCTCCTCGAGCCAGCGACGCCACGCGGCCTCATCCGCGCCCAGGTCACGCCCGGCCAGCATCGTGAGCACCTTGAGCGCGGGCTCGTAATCGGTCGGCTGCTCCATGCCGACCATCTGAACGAGCATCTCGCCGGAGGTGTCGAGGATCTGCTTGCGGCGAACGGCGCCTTCAGTCTCGACGATTCGCACAAGCGCCCAGCCGGCCTTGTTGCGGTCGGTGCTTTGAGGGAACCACAGCGCCTCGAGTACCGGCTCGAGCGGGCTGATGACGCGCTTCTGGTCCTGCTGGATGGCTCCGAGCAGGCGTAGCGCCTCGTTGCGCACACCCGCGAAAGGGTCCTTCACCGCCGGCCCGAGCACCTCGGCGATCTTCTCGCGAGAGGAGGCATACGACAGCAGCATCACGGCCGACATGCGCCGGACGTCGTCGCGATCCTCGCGCAGTACGCGCACGAGCTCATCGAAGTGGCGAGGCACCCCCTCAACGAAAGGCTGCTCCCGATGCACCAACTCCGGGTGCTCGAAGCCGCCATAGCAGACAAGCCCGCGACAGGTCCCTGCGCCAAAGGCGGGATACGCCCCCGTCCGCCTCAGCTCCTCGAGCTTCTCCCTGTAGCTGGCCCAGGCAGAGAGCAGCCCCTCGGGATCCGGCAGCTGGCCCTGCGGCGCGGGCAGGAACGCCATGCGCCACTCATCGCCCTGATCCACGAGGTCCACCGTCACCCGCATGATGTTCCCGGGGTACTCGATGACCGAATACCGGCACAGGGCGAACTGCCAGGTCTCGGTCACGCGCTTCTTGCTCTCCTTGAGCATCCCGACGAAGTCAACCTGGGCCTTGTCTATCTTTGTGCCCGGAGCAGGCAACCCGATGACCTTGAGCAACTCCTCCTTCGGAACCTTGCGCGAGCCGAACACCTCGACACTCGCAAAGGTGAATACGGTGCTCGGAGCCGCAGGAGCCAGACCAGACTCAGGCGTGGCCTGTTGCACAGACGCGGCCTGTTGCACAGGCGTGGCGCAAGCTGCGAGCAGGGACAGACACAGCATCCATCGTCTCAAGACCCCTCCCGGGTACCGGACGGGGATATCCTCGCATCCGCTCGCGAGCTGCACCAGTGCAGCCAGTCCTGAAGCGCGCATGTAGCCCCGGCTCAGCCACCAGCACATCAAGCCGCTTCTGGCGCGCTACGAGCAGGATTGGCGCGATGTTTGGCCTCGCCGTGGGCCTGCACTTCCGGGCCATGCCGGCTTCGGACACCGGCACGGCCTCGGGCGCTCAGTCCATCAACTGCCGCGACAGGTAGACGTGGTGCAGGGCCCACCGGCGCGCGTTGAGCAGCGGGTCCGAGTCGTTGGAGTGCCCGCCGTCGGTGTTCTCGTAATAGAAGTACGGCAGCCCCATGGCCTCCAGGCGGGCCGCGAACTTGCGTGCGTGGCCCGGGTGGACGCGGTCATCCTTCGTGTTCGTGGTGATGTAGGGCGTGGGGTAGCGCACGCCTTCGCGGAGGTTCTGGTAGGCGGAGTACTTCGAGATGAACGCCGCGTCCTCCGGCACCTCGGGGTTGCCGTACTCGCCCACCCACGACGCGCCCGCCGGCAACTTGTGGTACCGCATCATGTCGATGAGCGGGCTCTCGATGACGGCCGCGTTGAAGAGCTCCGGGTGCTGCGTCATCGCCACGCTGGTGAGGACGCCGCCATTGGAGCGGCCGTAGATGCCCATGCGACGCGGCGAGGTCACCTTCCGCCGCACCAGGTCCTGCATCACCGCCGCGTAGTCGTCGAACGCGCGCTGGCGGTTCTCACGCAAGGCCGCCTGGTGCCAGCGCGGGCCGAACTCGCCGCCGCCCCGGATGTTGGCGACGACGTAGGCGCCACCGCGCGCCATCCACAGCCGCCCCTCCTCCGGCAGGTAGACGGGTGGCTTGGACACCTGGAAGCCGCCGTAGCCGTACACGAGCGTCGGGATGGTGCCGTCGAGCTTCCGCGCCCTGGGCCGCACCAGGAAGTACGGAACCCGCGTGCCGTCCTTCGACTTCGTCCAGTACTGGTCCACGCGGAGCTTCGAGGCATCGAAGCGCGCGGGCAGTGCCTTCACCTTCTTCACCGTGCCCGCCTTCGCGTCCGCGAGCCACAGGGACGTCGGCTCGAGGAACCCCTGCGACTTCACGAAGAACCGGTCATGCGCCGAGCTCGTCGAGGTGATGGTGACCGAGGCATTCTTCGGCAGGGCCAGACGCTTGCGGCTCCAGCGATTCTTCGACGGCGTGTAGACGTCCAGCGCGCCCTTCACGTCCTCGTACAGGCTCACCAGCACCCGGCCGCGCGTCGCGCCCACGGACTCGATGGCCTGCCGCGGCCCCGGCTGGAAGATGAGCACGGGCTTCGCCTTCGCGGGGTCCGCCTTCAGCGCGGCCAGCGGGTACGCCAGCAGCGCGCCCTGCTTGAAGCCGCCCCAGTCCTCTTCGATGGTGAAGACGACCTGCCCTTCGACGAAGGCCTGGATGGAGGCCTTCCGGGGAAGCGGAAGCCGGACGGGCGCCGCGTCGCCCAGCAAGTAGTGCTCCGACTCGAAGAAGGTCACCGCGCGGTTGACCAGCACGGCCTGGAGCGTGCCCTCCGCGTCCCGCAGGGGGATGGGCGACGCGGAGACGTCCGTGCGCGTCCCCCGGAAGACCTCCTGGGCCTCCGCGAGCGGCGTGCCGCGCTTCCAGCGCTTGAGCACGAACGGATAGCCCGACTCCGTCAGCGTGTCGCCACCCCAGTCACGCCCCACCAACAGCGTGTCCGCGTCCAGCCAGGCCGCGGACAGCTTGCCCTCGGGAACCTGGAAGCCGCCCTTCACGAATTGCTTCGCGGCGGCGTCGAACTCGCGCAGCTCGACGGCGTCCTTGCCACCGTTCGACAGCGAGACGAGGCACCGCAGGTCCGCGGGCGGCAGGCAGTTGCTGCCCTTCCAGATCCAGTTCGCCCGCTCGGCCTTCGCCAGGGCGTCCACGTCCAGCACCGTCTCCCATGGCGTCTGGGCGCTCGTGTAGCCCTCCAGCGACGCGTGCCGCCAGACGCCGCGCGGGTTGGTCCGGTCCTGCCAGAAGTTGTCCACACCCTCCGCCCGGAAACGGGGCGTGGGAATCCGGTCCGTGGAGGTGAGCAGCTCGAGCGCCTCCGCGTGGAAGGTCTCGAAGCGCGGGTCCTTCTCCAGCACCGCGAGCGTCTTCGCGTTCTGGGCTCGGACCCATTCGAGCGCACGGGCCCCCTGGACCT
This sequence comes from Pseudomyxococcus flavus, assembly GCF_050038885.1. Taxonomy (NCBI): domain Bacteria; kingdom Pseudomonadati; phylum Myxococcota; class Myxococcia; order Myxococcales; family Myxococcaceae; genus Pseudomyxococcus; species Pseudomyxococcus flavus. The sequence continues at coordinate 2,555,064 of NZ_CP143624.1, forward strand.
CCTCGAGCCACAGGAAGGGGTCCTGGGGCTCCTCGGCCGTCGCCACGGAGGTGGTCAGCAGCCCGGTCAGCAACGACGCCACGTATGCCCGTCTCATGTTCTCATCTCCCGATGCCCGAGGTGGCCCACCAACAGACCGAGCCCCCTCCCATTCCCCCGACCTTACCCCCAGCCCCGTGACGGACGCGCAGGCGGGGCCGCGAGCGCCCGCCATGCGTGCATCGCATCGGGACTGGCGGTGACAGCCTGCAAGGGAGTATGGGTCCCGCCACGCATGTCCCTCGGAGCGGCCGAGCTCCACCGTGAGGACGCCAGGAGTCAAAGCAGGTGGTGACGACAGGACCCGTCGATAAGAGGGAGCGGCTGCTGCCGTGGGTGGGCGCGGTGCTCGGAGTGTTGTGGTTCCTCGCCGCGGGAGGCGCGCCGACGCTCGACCCCACGAACCTGGACTGGATGGGCGCGGGAGACCCGGCGCAGCACGTGCTCGGGTGGCTCCACTTCCGCGACGCCCCGTGGAGCTTCCCCCTGGGCCGGTTGCCCAGCCTCATGCACCCCCATGTCATGACGGTGGGCTTCTCCGACGCGAACCCCTGGGTGTCGTTGGCGCTCAAGCCCTTCTCGCGCTGGCTCCCGCGGGACTTCCAGTTCGTCGGTCCCTGGCTGGCGCTGTGCCTGGCGCTCCAGGGCTTCATGGCCGTGAAGCTGCTGGGCCTCTTCACGCGTCAGCCGCTCCAGCGCGTGCTGGGCGCCGTGCTCTTCGTGACGGCGCCGGTGCTCCTGTTCCGCTCCGGGCACGACACGCTCTGCGCTCACTGGATGCTGACCGCGATGCTCTGGCTGTACCTGCGGCCGCGGGAAGACGCCCGGGCCGCGAGGCGCGCGCTGAGGTGGGCGCTGCTGCTCAACCTGCTCGCCGCCGGAACGCACCCGTACCTGACGGTGATGGTGTTCGCGCTCAGCGTGGCCTTGCTCGTCCAGGCGCACCGGGAAGGCCACCTGTCCCGGGCCGCCACCGGCGGCGTGTTCCTGGGGCTGGGCCTGACGGTGGCCATCCCCTTCCTCGTCTTCGGCTACCTGGGCCAGGGCGTGAGCACGGGCGCGAGCGGCTTCGGCTTCTACAGCGCGGACCTGCTCACGTTCATCAACCCGCTGGGCTGGTCCCGCCTGCTGCCCGCGCTGCCCATCACCGCCGGACAGTACGAGGGCTTCGGCTACCTGGGCACCGGCGCGCTCGCTCTCGGCGTCGTGGGCTTCGTCGGGTGGCTGTCCGCCGGCAGGCCGCGAAGCTGGGCCTCGGTGAAGCCCCTGCTGCCCCTGCTGCTGGTGACCTTCGCGCTGGCCGTGCTCGGCTTCTCGTCGACGATGACGGCGGCGGGCAAGACGGTGCTCACGATGCGCAAGCTGATGGAGCCCGTCATGCCGCTGCTCGGAGCCTTCCGCGCGTCCGGCCGCTTCATCTGGCCGCTCTACTACCTGCTGCTGACCGGGGTGCTCGCGCTGGTCCTGTGGCGCTGGCGGCAGCGGCCCATCGTGGCCACCGCCCTGCTCCTGGGCGCGGTCACCCTCCAGGTGGTGGACGCTCCCGACGTGTGGTCCCAGACGCGGTTCGTGGGCGCGCCGTGGCCGCGGCTCCGCGCGCCGGCGTGGGAGCAGGTGGACGCGTCCTATCGCCACATCACCCTGGTGCCGCCGGTCATCCATGGCTCGCAGAGGCCCTGCGTGGAGAACGGCTTCCCGGAATACACCTATGTGCGCTTCGGAGACCTGGCCTACCGCCAGGGCCTGGTGACCAACAGCGGCTACTCCGCCCGCCTCAACGAGCCTCGCGTCGCCGAGGTCTGCGCCGCGCTCCTGGAGGACATCGAAAACGGACGCCTCGCGGAGGACACCCTCTACGTGGTCGACACGGCGAAGCTGCCGCTCTTCCAGCGCCTGGGAGACCGGGTCACCTGCGGCGTGCTGGACGGTTACACCGTGTGCGTGACGGCCCGGGACGGGCGCTTCCGCGAGGCCTTGAGACAGGCGCCCCCGGCTCCGTTCCCCCCGTCTCCTGCTCCCTCGGCGAACACCCCTCCCTGAGCCCGACCTCCATGAGCTTCCAGCCCCCCCTCATCCCCGCGACCGAAGTCCCCACGGCGCTTCGAGACCGTGGCTACGCCGTGCTCAGCCGTGACGGGCTCCATGCACTCACCGGGCTCAGCGGCTCCGCGCTGGACGCCCTGCAGCCGTCCTGGAACGACCTGCCCCTGGATGGCTTCCTCCGGGACGGCGGCCGCTACCGCTCACGGCGGCACTCGTGCTTCATCGTGGATGGCGGCTCGGTGACGCAGGTGCCCCACCGCGCGCACTGGCAGCCGGTGGAGTACAACGCGCTGCACGGCGGGCTCGAGCGCTGGTTCGAGCCCGTGCGGCCAGACGTCGTGTCCCAGCCCGCCTGGGCGGGGCTGATTCGAGGCATCGCCGCCACCTGCTCCCAGCTCAGGGGCGAGCGTCCCTGGTACGTCGAGGCCCACCAGTTCCGCATCGACACCACGGACGGCATCGGCCGGCCCACGCCGGAGGGCGCGCACCGCGACGGCGTGGACTTCGTCGCGGTGGTGCTCGTGGGCCGCGAGGGCATCAAGGGCGGCGAGACGCGCGTCTTCGAGGCCGACGGCCCCAACGGCCTGCGCTTCACGCTGACCGAGCCCTGGTCCGCCCTGCTGCTCGACGACGCACGCGTGATTCATGAGAGCACGCCCATCCAACCGCTGGATGGGCCGGGACATCGGGACACGCTCGTGCTCACGTTCCGGGCCGAGGGGTTCCAGGGACCCGGGTAGCCGCCCGCACGTCTCTGCCTGCTCCAGGACACTCGGGATGTCCACCAGCGCATCTGCCTGACCCAGGCGCGTCACGAGGCAGGGGGGCCGCGTTGCCGGCTCGCGACCGCGTCACTAGACGCATTGCGCAAGGCGATCTCATCCCCCCTGGAGCACTCTCCGAATGATCGTTGGCCGGCGGCTGTCCTGGCACATCATCCTGCGCTACACCGGCAGGGCCGTAGTCATCCACGTCCTCTTCGCGTTGCTGGTCATCGTCGGCTACCGCCTGTTCGACGCTGAGTGGATGGCCGTCCCCGCCATGCCCGTGTCCGTGCTCGCGGCGGCGCTGGGCGTCCTGCTCGCCTTCCGCAACGGCTCCGCCTACGACCGCTGGTGGGAAGCACGCACGCTCTGGGGCGGCGTGGTGAACTATTCCCGGACCTTTGCCCGTCAGCTACTGACGCTGCTGCCGCGGCCCGGGCGCGAAGCCGGCGACACGCTGACGGAGCTGGAGCTGGCACCGCCATCGTCGCGCCTGCTGCGCACCGCGGTGGACCGCTCCAGTCGCCTGGTGACCGTGGAGGGCACGCGGGCCAGCGACGGCGCGGTCCGCGACCAGTTTGGCCAGGCGCGCGTGCACCCCGAGCAGGGAAGCCCGAGGGAGCGAATCGCCGCGCTCGGCACCTCGGTCGAGGCCCTGGGTGAGTCCCGCGGTGTCGTCACCAGCATGAAAGAGGACATCACCGAGGACGCCCGCGAGCTGGTGTACGCCCAGATGGGCTTCGTGAACGCGCTGCGCTGCCACCTGCGGCGGCAGGACCCGCTGCCGGAGATTGTTCCCTTCTTCCGGCCCGCCGTCATCGAGGCGCTGCGCGACGAACAGAACGTCCCCTCCGCGATCCTCCTGTGGATGGGCACGCGGCTGCGCCGCATCTACGGCCAGGTGACGGACACCCAGAAGGTGCTCTTCCTGCACGTGACGATGGACCGGACGCTGTCCGAGCTCACCAACCTGCTGGGGGCGTGCGAGCGCATCAAGAACACGACGCTGCCCCGCCAGTACGACATCCTGCTGCTGGCGATGACGCGCGCCTACCTGGTGCTCCTGCCCCTGGGCGTGGTGAAGGAGCTGGGCTGGCTCACCCCCCTCGTCACCGCCGTCATCGCCTTCCTCTTCATCGGACTGGATGCCGTGGGCCGGGACGTCGAGACGCCCTTCGAGGATGACGTCAGCGACACCCCCATGACGGCACTTTGCCGGACCATCGAAATCAACCTGCGGCAGATGCTGGGGGAAACGGAGCTCCCCCCTCCCGTCCAGCCTCAAAATGGGATTCTCTATTGAGGCGTGACGACCGCCAGCCGCATCCCGCTGTTCGAGAACGTGCGAGGCCTCCTCATCCTCCTGGTGGTGATGGGGCACGCGCTCGAGCCGCTCCTGGAGCGTGAGCCGCTGGCACGGGCGCTCTACACGGGCCTGTACCTGTTCCACATTCCCGCGTTCGCGTTCCTCTCCGGCCACCTGACGCGCGCGGAGTCGGGCGCCAGGGCACTGTGGAGCGTCGCGTGGGGACTGCTCGCGCCGCTGGCCGTGTTCCAGGTGCTGTACGTCGTCTTCGACGCGTGGGTGCTCGGACGCGGCTGGAGCCTGCACTGGCTGCTGCAGCCGTACTGGCTGCTGTGGTTCCTGCTGAGCCTCGCGAGCTGGCGCATGCTGCTGCCCCTGCTCCTCAGACTGCCCGGGCCGTGGGTGTGGGCCGTGGCGCTGTCGCTGGGCGCGGGCCTGCTGCCCTGGGTGGGCTACCCGTTCAGCCTGTCGCGGACGTTGGTGTTCCTCCCCTGCTTCGTCGCGGGCTACCTGATGCCCAGGCACTGGCTGCTGGCCCCCACGGCGTCCCGCGCCCGGAGCGTCACCCTCGCGGCGGTCCTGCTCGTGGGGCTGGGCGCGGGCGTGGGCGCCATGGCGATGGGCCACCTGCCCACACCCGCCCTCCAGTGGCTGTATGGAAGCGTCGGTTACGCCCCGCTCGGCGCCACCCCGCTCACCGGCATGGCGGCGCGGCTGGCGCTCCTGGGCGGCGCGGCTGGCGCTGACGTGGGCGCTCTTCACGCTCAGCCCGCGTGAGGAGCGCGCGCTCACGCGCTTTGGCGGGCGCAGCCTGGCGCCCTTCCTCCTGCACGGGTTCTTCGTGCGCAGCGCCGGGGCCGCGGGCGCCTTCACCTCCCTCCACGGGCCGGTGGGCGTGGCCCTCGCGCTGGTGGCGGGGGCGCTGCTCGCGGTGATGCTGGGCCACCCGCAGGTGGCCCAGGCCACGCGTTTCCTGTGGGAGCCCCGGTGGCTCTTCCAGCGAGCGCGTGGCGCCGTGCCGGGCCTGGGGCGCTGAGCGGGCCTACTTCTTCCCGTACTCCAGCTTCACGCCCTTGCGCTGCGCGTAGATGTACGCCTCCATGGCGCGCATCCGCGGGTCCCCATCCGCGAGCGGCTTGCCGCGCACGGGGTTCTCGATGCACCAGTTGATCATATCGCGCAGCAGCGCCACGCGGCCGAGCTGCACCTGGTACTTCGGATACGTCTCCGGGTGCGTGTTGGTCGCGTCCGGGTGGCACATGTCGCAGGAGATGCCCACCGTGCCGCCAATGGCCTGCGCGTCATGGAACACGCGGTGGCCCTCCTTCACGAACTGCTCCGTGGACGCCGCCCAGATGGCCTCGTCCCGCTCGGAGAACGCGCCGTAGGTGTGGCCGTCCTGGATGGGCGCGGACACCTGCTTCTTCACCTCCGCGCCGCCGCTCCCGGACGTCACCCCGCCCTCGCGCACCGTGCCGTCCTTCGCGGGCCCGGGCGTGCGCGGCTGCTGCGTGCGCGGGGTGGTGGAGCCCGGCGCGGGCGCCTGCGCCACCAGGGGCACCGGGTCCCAGTTGGCGTTCGGATTCTTGCGCAACCACTCCGCCATCAGCGCGCCCGACACCTGCTGCGCCTGCGCGCGCGTCAGCGACTGGCCGGCCTTGACGCCCTTCACCTCCATGGACGTCTCGCCGTCACACAGCCCCACCACGAGGTTGCCGTCCTTCGACACCGGCAGCTCGTGCTTCTTCACCTCGGTGCCCTGGGCCGCCGCGTTCGGCGGCGACGCGGGCCCGGTGGCCAGCGCCGCGCCCCCCACGAACGACAGCACGGCACCCGTTCCCACAAGCAGCTTCATCCGGAAGGTCATGGTGTCCCCTCGCGCTCAGTAGCTCGGCAGCTTGGTCCGGGGCGGCGCATCCTGCTTCCCACCCGACGCGAGGTAGCTCGCGCGCACGGTGATGGGGTTGCGCTCCCAGAGGTTGTACAGCTTGTCCACCATCCCCGACTCCAGCACGTCCATGCGCCCGTCGCCGCAGCCGTCGAACTGGCTGAAGGGGTCCGCGCGGTTCATCTGCACCGTCAGCCGCGGCAGCCCCTCGGGCGCGTAGGGCCAGGGCCACGCGGTGGACAACATGCCGTGGAAGCTCATGTTGCCAATGCGGTTGCTGAGCATCTGGTGCGTGTGCCCGTGGATGACCGTGACGGTCTTGAACGGCTTGAACAGCGCCTGCACCTCGTCCGCGTCGTCGGTCCAGAAGTTCCAGGGCCGGTAGTACTTGTAGAGCGGCGAGTGGCTGAAGACGATGATGGGCGTCGCCTTGTTGGTCACCTTCGCCAGGTCCTGACGCAGCCACTCGCGCTGCGGCGCGCCGACCTCGAAGCGGGACTGGATGCCGTTGTCCAGGCCGGCGACAATCTGCATCCGCTCCTCGGGCGTGAGCCCCCGCTCCGTCCAGAAGTCCTTCTCCAGGATGGAGTTGAGCACCACGAAGTGCACGCCCTTGTGGTCGAACGAGTAGTTCGGCGGGCCGAACAGGTCCGTCCACAGCTCGCCCATGTCGAGGAACCAGTCGTGCTCGCCCACCATCATCCGCACGGGCGCCTTCACGGCCTTCAGGATCTCCGCGCCCAGCTTCAGCTCGCCCGGCTTGCCGAGCTGCGCCAGGTCGCCGCCGAAGAGGACGAAGTCCGGCTGCGGGTCCAGGGCATTCACGTCGTCCACCGCCTTGAGGATGGCGCGGACGAAGCGGTCATTGAGCTTCTTCTCGTACAGGTGCGTGTCGGAGATGTACGCGAAGGAGAAGCGCGGCTTCGTCCCCTGCGCCTCCGCCACGTTGACCAGCTGGAAGCTGTGCGGCGTGCGCAGGCCCATGCCCGCGGCGATGCCGGCGGAGATGCCCGCCACGCGGAGGAAGGCCCGGCGGTCCAGCTTCTGGAGGTCCTCGAAGAAGGCGTCGCGCTCTTCGTGGTGCTTCGTCTCGATGCTGCGGAACTTGTTCCCCATGGCGGCGTCTCCTCAGGGCTTGGACGTCGAGGCGGGCTTCACGAGCGTCTCGGTGCCGTACACACCGATGTCCGCCGGGTTCTTCACCGTCAGGTCCGGGTTGGGGGCCAGGTCTCCCAGGTTCCCCTTCTTCCCCATGGCCACCGCGGTGTCGCGCTCCGGGCGCTTGTTCTTCAGCCCGCGCTGCCGCGCCTGCTCCCTGGCGGCGTACTTCGCGAACTTCTCGTCGGTGAGGGTGAAGAGGAAGGCCACCACGTCGTCGATCTCCGCCTCCGTGAGCCCCAGCCGCTGCATGCCGCCGTCCAGGTACGGGTTGGGCACGCCCCCCTTGTTGTAGTGGTCCATGACGTCCCACAGCGTCGCCAGGGAGCCGTCGTGCATGTACGGGCCGGTGATGCCGATGTTGCGCAGGGTGGGCGTCTTGAAGGCGCCGACGTCGTTCTCCTGCTTCGTCACCAGGAAGCGGCCCAGCTCGGAGAAGCGCGTCTCCAGCGCCAGCTCGTCAATCTGCTGCTCGTCGCCGGTGCGGACCACCTTCAGCGCCTCGCGGGCGAGCTGCACGAAGTCCTGCTTGTGCGCCGCGATGCCGATGTTGTGGAACTTCTGGTCGCTGAACAGCGGCGACACCACGTTGCCCGCGTGGCAGGTGTTGCAGCGGGCCTTGCCGTTGAAGAGCGCCCAGCCGCGGCGCTCGGCGGCGGAGAACGCCTTGGAATCCCCGGTGATGAAGCGGTCGAACTTCGCGTTGCCGGAGTAGAGCGTGCGCTCGAAGGCGCCAATGGCCGCCGCCAGGTCGTCGAAGTTCACCTCGCGGTTGAAGACGCGGCGGAAGTCCGCCACGTACTCCGGGATGGCCTTCACCTTGGCCACCACCGCCGCCTCGTCGGGCATGCCCATCTCCCGCGGGTTGAGGATGGGCAGCTTCGCCTGGTCCTCCAGCGTCGACGCGCGGCCGTCCCAGAACTGCGAAGCGTTGAAGAGCGCGTTGAGGATGGTGGGGCTGTTGCGGGTGACCTTCTGCCCCTTCACGCCCTCCGACACCGGCTTCGCGTCCGTGAAGCCGAAGCGCGGGTCATGACAGGTGGCGCAGGACACCGTGTTGTCCACCGACAGCCGCTGGTCGTTGAAGAGCTTCTCCCCCAGCAGCACGCGCTCCGGCGTGGGCGCGAGGTGGGCCGGGACGGACAGCTTCCACAGCGCCGCGGACACGCCCGCTGGCAGGTCGGCGGGTGGAGGCGCCGCCTCCTTCGTGGGCGGCTGGGCCTGCCCGGGATGAGCGGACAGCAGGACGGCGAGCGACAGTGCAACGCCACACGGCGGGCGCATGGTCTCCCCTCCCCACCAGCCACGGGCCACACCGAGAAGGAGTCACGGTGCCGGGGCCGGGGTCAGTTCTTTCCTGAAAACACCATTACCCTCGGGTCGCAGTCCAGGGGTTCGTTCGCGGAAGTGTCCATCAATGGAGCAAGGGCAGACACCATACGTGGGCTGCCGAACACTCGAAGCGGGCGCATCTTCACTTCAAGGAAGAGAACCGAGGAGGGCGTCATGTGGGACCCAGGTGAGTTGCGCGAAGGCATGGCCGTGAGGGACGAGCATGGCAGGCGGCTCGGCACGGTGGTGCACATCGGCGACACGCACTTCGAGCTGGAGCAGGGGTGGCCGCCGAGCCGCGACTTCATGGTGAGCTTCCACCTGGTGGCGCGGGTGGACCACGGCGAGGTGTTCCTGCATCCCGGCCACGGCGCCACCGTCCCCACGGAGGACGAGTCGCTCGACAGCGGCGCGTACATCTAGCGTCCAGGCAGGCTCAAGTCCCGGGAGACGAACAGCAGCCCGGACGCGGTCGCTGGCGCGAGCACGGCGACGGCGATGATGGCCCAGTCCAGCGGCGCACGCGCCAGGGGCACGTTGTAGGTGACGGCCTGGGCGAAGGTCAGGCAGGCGTCCGCCGCCGTCAGGCCCCCCAGCACCGTGGCCAGGGAATCGCGCCAGCGGCGCACCAGCGAGAACAGCCCCACCGTCAGGCCCACGTCGAACAGCACCCACGCCCACTGCACGGCGACGGAGGGGAACCAGCGCGCCGTGGCGGGCAGCGCCAGCAGCGCCGTCCACGGCACGAGCAGCACGGCCAGCGCATGCACCAGGAGCCGCGGGCGCCGCAGCAGCGTGGCGATGCCGAAGCGCAGCAGGCTGCCCTGCGCGAAGGCACGCAGGGCGTCATACACCGCCGCCAGCCCGCCGCGCGGCGTGGGGTAGGACAGGTGGATGGGCACCCAGGCGTCGGGGCGGAACTTCGCCTTGAAGGCGCGCAGGCCCTCGAAGTCGAAAAGTGGCCGGCCGCACGCTCGTGCCAGCCGCAACCATGGCCGCACGGGCCCCGCCAGGGGCGCCAGCCCCAGCGTCACGTAGCGCCGGCCCCCGGCGGCGGCGGACCGCATGGCCAGGTCCACCAGTGACTCCGCCGTGCCGTTGGGCGCCTCGGGGTCGCGGAGCAGGTCCTGGAGGAACCAGCCGTCGCGCGCGTACACGGGCGACACCGAGAGGAAGCCCACCACCTCGCCCTCCACCTCCGCCACGAAGGCATACCGCTCGCTCGCGAAGGCGTGCGGACGGAGCTGGACCAGGAAGCCCATGGGCGCCATGCGGCGGGAGGCCAGCCAGCGGGCCTTCAGCCGCTCCACGGCCTTCCGCGTGGGATTCCGCGCGTCCGCCAGTTCCTCGGCCGGGACCTCGCGCACCTTCACCCCGCGAGCCCGGGCGCGGCGAAGCTGCTCCCGCAGGCTGCGGCTGCCGCGCAACACCTCGTCCCAGCGCGCCGGGTCCCAGACGGGCTGCTCGCCGATGGACAGCGACGCCATGGGCACGTGCTCCAGAAAGCGCGGTTCGGTGGCGAAGAAGCACACGCGCCGGCCCGCCGCGCGCGCGGCCGCGTGAAAGCCCTCCGTCACCGCGGCCAACCGCGCTGGAGAGGTGATGGGTGCCCCGGCGGCCACCCAGGCTCCACCCGTGTCCACATACGCCACGCATGCGTCGCCCGCCGGGTCGAACCAGTAGTGGAAGCCCGGCTGGAGCACTTGGAACGAGGTCGCATTCCAGCCATACAGGCGCAGCAGCGCCAGCACCCGCTCCCGCGGCTCCAGCGCCGTCGCCACCCGCTGTGATGTCTGCCCTTCTTCCACGCGGCGGGAAGGTATGTGCCGCATGTGTGGACCGCAAACGAGAACACCGTCTGTCCTGGCCCGGGCGGCGCGCCCCATACCGCGCGCATGGGCCCGCACGGCATGAGGAAGCCGTTGAAGACCGCATGCACGCGGGGCCCCCGGCGAACGCGGCCGTCGAGAGCAGGCAGGCACTCTGGGAAGAGGAGAGTGGCCATAAGCTGCGGCGCACTCTCCCCCTGGAGCACGTGCCTTGAATCATCCTCCCCTTGCGGCCTGTGTCCTGGCTGCCCTGCTCTCCCCTCCTCTCGCTGCGGCTGACGCGGCTGGCGTGCGCACCAACACCGCGCGCTTGCTGACCACGGACGCGGCGGAGGTCATCGACGCGCCCGTGCTGGGCCTCCAGCGCACGGCGCTGCCGCTCGTCGCGGGGCTGGCGGTGGACACGTCGCTGTACGCCAACGCCTTGCTGGCCCCCAACCTGGGGCTGCGCTGGGCCATGGCAGCCGGCCCCCACCGCCTCGTCCTGGGCGCGCGCTACACGCATTTCGTGGGCGCCTCCGTCTACTCGGACGTCGTGACATCGGAGGCGGATACGCCGGCGCTCCAGCGCTTCGAGCCCGAGCTATCCGGCCCGTCGTTCTACGGCGTCTATGGTCTGGCGCTGGGCCGCCTGCTGGTGCAGGGCGAGGCGCGCTACGGGCACTACACGTCGGACTACCTCTCCTTCACCGGCGCGGTGGCCTTCAACTTCGCGGGCCACTGGTCCGTGGTGGGCGAGGCCGGCGTGCGCGTGAAGGGCGGCGCCACGCTGCGCGCCGCGGCCGGCCTCCGCTATGGCGGCGAGCACTTCGGCCTGGGGCTGGGCGCATCCTACGTGGACATGAGCGACCCCGCCCTTCCCGGAGAGAGCCTCCCCGTCCTTCCCGTCCTCGACCTGTCCTGGAGCTTCCGATGATGATGCGTGCCCTGCTGCTCCCCTGCGTACTGCTGCTGTCCGCGTGCTCGGCGGAAATCGCCATCCAGACCGAGCCCTTCGACCAGGTGGTGCCCGTGACCTCGCTGCTGGAGCCCGTCTACGCGGAGGTGGCGCTCGACCTGCCGGAGGAGTCCGTCAACACGCAGGACCTGGACATCATCGTCAACGAGGTCTCCGCCAGCCTCGTCGTGGTCAACCCGTCCCCCACGCTCACCCTGCGCACGTCCGCGCGGCTGTCCCTCACCGGCAGCGCCACACCGGACAGCCCGCGACTCTACACGGACCTCAACCGGCCGGCCTACTACGACGCGGCGGTGGAAATCCTCGCCGAGCGTGACTTCCCGCCCGACAGCCGCACGCCGGTGCGCATCGAATCCCAGGCGCTCAAGCGCGCCATCGGCCAGCGGCGCGTCTGGGTCATCGTCAGCAACACCGTGGTCCGCGCCGGCCTCACCCTGCCCCAGCTTCCGGCGAGGATCCGCCTGGAAGACATCGTCTTCCAGGCCCTGCTCACCAAGCCCTTCCCCGGACTGGGGGGCGCGCTGGAGGCCGGCGGGCTGTAGCCAGCGGCGGGCGCGGGTGGGAAGCTGTCCTGGACCGCCCGTGACCTTCGCCTACTACGACAGCCTCACGCCCGCCCAGCAGCGCGTCTACCGGATGAGTGACTCGGTGGGCGCGCTCCGCCTGCGGGAGCCCCGGACGCTGGAGCCCCTGGTGGCGGCGCTGCGTGAGGCGCTGGCGCGGGGACACCCGCCGGACGTCGAGCAGGCCACCGCCCGGCTGAGTGACGCCCTCTGCGAGCGGCTGGACGTGTTCGCGCCGCGAGTGGAGGTGCTGGAGGTCCGCCCGTCCTCGGACACCGGCGAGCTGCACGGCATGTACACCCTGGAGCGGGGCCAGCGCCCGCGCATCCAGCTCTGGATGCGGACGGCGAAGCACGCGCGCGTGGTGGCCTTCCGCACCTACCTGCGCACCCTGCTGCACGAGCTGTGTCACCACCTGGACTTTCTCGTGCTGGAGCTGCCCGCTTCCTTCCACACGGAAGGTTTCTTCAGGCGGGAGTCCAGCCTCTTCCACCAACTCGTGCCCCGCCCGCCCGGACAACGGCGTTCCAGGGCCGCCAAGGGTGTGACGTCGGACACCCCTGACATAAGTCCAGGCAGGCGGCGGCGCGGAGGCTAGATTCCGCATCCCTATGGCGCACCCGACCGAAGACAAGAACTTCCGCCTGCCGACCTCCATCCGTCCCCGCCGCTACGCGGCCACGCTGACCCTGGACCTGGACGCGAAGTCCTTCTCCGGACAGCAGACGCTCGACCTGGACGTGTCGGCGCCCTCGAAGGAAATCATCCTGCACGCCATCGCCCTGGACCTGGGAGAGGTGACGTTCCGCGCCGGAAGCGAGCAGCGCAAGCCCGCGTCCATCCAGCCGGTGGCGGCGAGCGAGACGGTGGTGCTGCGCTTCGATGACGCGCTGCCCACGGGCCCCGCCTCGCTCGACATCGCGTGGACGGGCCGCTTCACCGAGGGCCTGCGCGGCCTGTACCAGGCGGGCAAGGTGGCGGCCACCCAGTTCGAGGCCGCCGACGCGCGCCGCCTCTTCCCCTGCTTCGACGAGCCGGCCTTCAAGGCGCGCTGGGCGCTCACCGTGCGCGTGCCGCCGGGGCTCACCGTGCTGGGCAACGGCCCGGTGGTGAAGGACACGCAGGAGGGCGCCCTGCGCGTGGTGACGTTCCAGGAGACGGAGGTGCTCAGCAGCTACCTCATCGCCCTGGTGGTGGGCCCGTTGGTGGGCACGGACGCGCAGGACGCGCAGGGCGTGCCGGTGCGCACCTGGGCCCTGCCGGAGAAGGCCCACCTGACGCGCTTCGGGCAGGACGTGGCGCTCGCGGTGCTGCCGAAGCTCCAGGACTACTTCGGGCTGCCGTATGCCTTCACCAAGGTGGACCAGGTGGGCATCCCCGACTTCGAGGCCGGCGCCATGGAGAACGCCGGCCTGATTACCTACCGCGAGGTGGCGCTGCTGCTGGACCCGGCCACCGCGCCGCTGTCGGTGAAGAAGCGCGTGGCGGAGGTGGTGACGCACGAGCTGGCGCACCAGTGGTTCGGCAACTGGGTCACCATGGTGTGGTGGGACGACCTGTGGCTCAACGAGGCCTTCGCCACGTGGATGGCCTTCAAGATTGTCGACCAGTGGCGCCCCGAGTGGCGCATGTGGCTGGACTTCGACGCACACCGCGCCAGCGCGCTGCACCTGGACGCGCTCAAGTCCACGCACCCCATCCACGGCGAGGTGCGCAACGCTGGCGAGGCGGGTGAGAGCTTCGACGCGATTACGTACGAGAAGGGCGGCGCGGTGCTGCGGATGATCGAGGGCTTCCTCGGGGAGAAGGCCTTCCGAGAGGGCATCCGGCAGTACATGCTCAAGCACGCGCGCGCCAACGCGGTGAAGGAGGACCTGTGGAACGCGCTGGGCGAGGCCGCGAGGCAGCCGGTGGAGGAGCTGGCCACCGCGTGGGTGGGGCAGAGCGGCTTCCCGCTGGTGACGGCGAAGCTGGACGGGCGCGGGCTGACGCTGTCGCAGCGGCGCTTCTACTCCGAGCCCGGCGTGCAGAGCGGCGAGACGTGGCCGGTGCCAGTGGTGCTGCGCTACCAGGACGACACCGGCGTGCGTGAGCAGCGCGTGCTGCTGCGGGATGCCCAGGCCACGGTGAAGCTGGAGGGCGAGGGCGAGGTGAAGTGGCTGACGGCCAACGCGGGCTCCACCGGCTTCTACCGGGTGGCCTACGACAAGCCGGGCCTGGAGAAGCTGGCGTCGAACCTGAAGGCGCTGGCGCCCTCCGAGCGCATCTCCCTGCTGGCGGACCAGTGGGCGCTGGTGCGCGCGGGGCAGGCGTCGGTGGCGGACCTGCTCGACCTGGCGGGCCGCTTCGGCGACGAGGAGGACGACTCCGTCCTGGACGAGCTGGTGGGCCGGCTGGCCTACATCGAGAGCCGGCTGCTGGACGGCGACGAGCAGGTGCGCTTCCGCGCCTGGGTGGAGAAGCTGCTGGGGCCCGGGCTGAAGAAGCTGGGCTGGCAGGCGGCGCCGGGCGAGGCGGACCGGGTGAAGCTGCGGCGCGCGGCGCTGGTGCGCGCGGTGGGCGGACTGGCGCGCAGCCAGGACGCGCTCGACGAGGCCCGGCCCCGCGTGGCGCGCATGCTCCAGGGCGACCGGGACGCGCTGGAGCCCAACCTGCTGGACGCGGCGGTGGGCATGGTGGCGCGCGCGGGAGACGCGGCGCTCTTCGACACCATCCTCCAGAAGATTCCGTCGGAGCCCGACCCGGCCACGCAGCGCCGCTACCTCATGGCCCTCACCGCCTTCGAGGCGACCGAGCTCACCGCGCGCGCGCGCGGGCTGCTCTACACGGACACCGTGAAGACGCAGGACGTGGCCAGCTTCGTGGCGGGACTGCTCGGCAACCGCGTCGGCCGCGAGGCGTGGTGGGAGCAGATGCGCACGCAGTGGAAGGACGTGGTGGCCCGCACCGGCGGCGCGCCCATGCTGCTGCGCCGCATCGTCGAGGCCATGGGCCTGCTGCGCACGCGCGAGCAACTGGAGCAGATGCAGGCGCTGCTCAAGGCCCAGCCCGTTCCCGAGGCCCAGCAGGCCACGGCCCAGACGCTGGAGCGGCTGTCCCAGGACGTCGCGCTGCGTGAGCGTTGCGCGCCCGAGGTCTCCGCGTGGCTGAAGCGGCAGTCGTGAAGACGACCCTGACGACGGAGAGCCTCTCGGCGGCGCGAGAGGCGCTGCGCCGGGCCAACGAGGCCCTGGCGCGCACGCACCCCGGTGACTCGGCGCAGCGGCAGCCGGTGCACGTCGTGTACGGCGGCGCGCACCTCTTCCGGGCGGAGACGGCCCGGAAGCTGGGCACGCTCGCGCTGAGCACGCTCAGGGAATACGCGCCGGATGCCCCCGTGCTGGCCCACGGCCTGGGGCTGCCCCAGCGCGGCCGCTTCGCCCAGCGCGTCTATTCGCGCGTGGTGGCCAAGCTCGAGCGCGAGCCCGTGGAGGACCTGCGCATCGACTTCGAGGACGGCTACGGCCACCGCCCCGACGCGGAGGAGGACGGCCACGCCGTGTCCGCCGCCGAGGAGCTGGCGCGCGGCCTGACCCAGGCGCTGCTGCCGCACTTCATCGGCATCCGGGTGAAGTCCTTCACCGAGGAGCTGTTCGACCGCTCCACGCGCACGCTGGACCTGTTCCTCACCACGCTGCTGGAGCGCACGGGCGGGAAGCTGCCGCCCTCCTTCGTCGTCACCCTGCCCAAGGTGTCGCTGCCGGAGCAGGTGTCCGCGCTCGCCCGCGCCCTGGAGGTGCTGGAGACACGGCACGGGCTGCCGGTGGGCACGGTGGGCATCGAGCTGATGGTGGAGACGCCCCAGGCCCTGTTCGACGCGCAGGGCCGGCTGCACCTGCCCACGCTGGTGGCGGCGGGCCAGGGACGCTGCACCAGCGTCCACCTGGGCGTGTACGACTACACCGCCGCGCTGGGCGTCAGCGCGCATGCCCAGACGATGCTGCACCCGGCCTGTGACTTCCTGCGGGATTGGGTGCAGGTGTCGCTCGCGGGCACGGGCATCCGGCTGGCGGATGGCGCCACCAATGTCATGCCCGTTCCGCCGCACCGGGCGCGCAAGGACGAGCCGATGCTGCCCACCGAGCGGCGGGAGAACATGGAGGCCGTCCACCGCGCCTGGCAGGTGTCGTACCGCCACATCCGGCACTCGCTGGAGCGCGGCTGGTACCAGGGGTGGGACCTGCACCCGGGTCAGCTCCCGGTGCGCTACGCGGCGGTGTACGCCTTCTTCCTGGAAGGGCTGGATGCGGCCTCGCGCAGGCTCCAGGCGTTCATGGAGAAGGCCGCGCAGGCCACGCTGGTGGGAGACGTCTTCGACGACGCGGCCACCGGCCAGGGGCTCCTCAACTTCTTCCTGCGCGGGCTGGGCTGCGGCGCGCTCACCCAGGACGAGGTGCTGGCCGCGGGCCTCACGCTGGAGGAGCTGCGCAGCCGCTCCTTCCGCGACATCGTCGCGTCACGCCGCGCCCGGGCGACCTGAGGGAGCTTCCCGGAGGAAGGGGGCCGCGCCCTTCCTCCGGAGGCTCAAAGCAGCTCGATGGAGAGCGCCAGGTCGCACGTGGAGTACGAAACCTTCGAGCGGGACACCTCCAGGATGATTCGGACGCCCTCCTCGTTCGTCCCCGTCACCATGCGGCGCGGGTCCCAGGAATCCACCCGCGAGTCATGCCAGCTCCAGGCCGGGTTGCATGACTCCATGAGATACGAGGAGTAGATGTGGAAGGCGTCCTGCTGCGTTCCGCACTCCCGGTTGGACTGGACGCAGTAGACGTAGTCGCCCAGCACCTGGGTGCGGTAGACGAAGCAACGGAAGTCATTGGGCCCCTGCTTCGACTTCCAGATGGAGACCTCGTCCGTCGAGTTCTTCTGCGTGACCCCTCTCAGGGAAACGAAGCCGTCCGCGGCAGCCCCCGTCAACCGCTTCACCGACTTGCAGAACACCTTTCGGTCCGGAAGCGCGGAGCGTGAGGCACCCGAGGAGTCCCCCACCTGCACGTCCCGAGTGGGCAATTGCTTGTAAGGGACGCTCGCGCGAGAACGGGCGCTCGAATAGGACTGGGCATTGACTGTCGGGCCCACGAGGAGCAATGCGCTCAATGCGAGTAAACGGATTCCTGGATTGAGCTGCAATTGCATACCTGAATTCCCCCTCGCGTGCGGTCGGGTCACCGCGGCCCCAGCCTCCCCCGGCCGTGCAACGAGCGCAGCCGTATACGTAGCCCGCTGTGCCGAGTCAATGTCACGGTCTCTGGAGACGCGTGTCGCCCCCAGACTGAAGGTGATTCATGCCCTGACAAGCTTTTCGGTTACAGTCCGCGTGCTCCACTCGAGGGGGAAATGTTGTCAGGGTCCGATTCAATTCCAGCAATTCAAGACACACCATCCAGTCCCCCAATTCCTCGATTCAGGAAGACAGCCTGGCTGTTGAAGCTGCTGCTCGGGGTCGAGGCGGCATTCATCGGCGCACGGCTGCTGCAAATCGTCTTTCCATTACAGGTGCCACACATTCTCCAGGCCTGGGTGCTGTGGCCCGCGCTCTGGGACGTCCCGCTGGACCCGCGCCGGGTATCGCCATTCACGGCCTTGATTCCCTGGCTGTTGTGGTCCGCCGTGCTCCTGCTCTGGCTGGAGGTATTGCGGAGGGCCAGCGGCCAACGCGTCACCACCCGGATGCAGGTCATCGCCGTGGCGCTCCTGCCGGGCTACCCCGTCGTGGGCCTGCCGCGGCTCATGGCGTTGATGGCGACCGTCCTGGGCCCGCTGGCGGCCGGCTTCAAGGCGGGGGCTCGCGGCATGGTCACCCTGCATGCGCTGGTGGCCGCTGCCCTGGTGATGGAAGCCTGGAGGGACACGCCCGAGTGGGGGGTCGTGGTGCTCTGCGCGGACGGCGCGCTGCTGGTGGCGCAGTTCCTGACGCTGCGCACCGTTGCCCGGGCGTTGGGTGAGCGCACGGCCCATCCCCCGGACGCGGAGCAGGGCCACGGCACGTCCTCACCGCTCCCGCAGGAGCCCCCGCCTCCCGAGACGGGCCTCGACTGTCCGGAGTGCCCCACCCCCGCGCCGCTGCGACGGGACGCGGGCCAGCCCGGACACCACTGCGGTCACTGCGAAGGCGACCTGCTGTCCCCCGCCGAGCGGAGGCTCCTCCAGCCCCTGGCGGGGGAATCCGCGGCGATGGAGGCCACGGGACGGCATGTGAAGTGCGCGTCCTGTGGCGAGAGCGCGGCCACCGTGGTCTACCGGGGCGCGGCGGTCTCCCCTTGCGCGAGCTGCGGCGTGGTGTGGATGCGCGCGGGCGTGCTCCACCGGCTCACCCAGGGCCAGCACGGCCGCCCCTGGACCCGTCCCAGCGCGACACCTGCCGCCCCACCTCCCTCGCTGCTCTCTCCGCGTATCGGCGGGCTGGCGCTGGTGGGCGTCATCCTGGTCGGCACGGAGTGCATGCGTGTCTCGGAGAAATCCCCCTGCACGCCCACCACACAGCATCACCGCCTGGCTCGCACCGATGGCTGGGTGCTCGACCGGTGCGCGAACGCCGAGGACACGAATGAAGGCATCTCGTGGCTCCGGGACGAGCGTGGCCGACTCCGCGAGGAAACCACCTGGACGCAGGGCGCGCGCAAGGGGCCCTATCGCCGCTGGGATGCCTCCGGGCGGCTGGAGGTCGAAGGTGAGTACCGGGCCGACCAGCCCTCTGGCGAATGGCTCCACTACGCCAGGTCGGGAGCGCTGGTGATGAGGCAGTCCTTCGCCGGGGGCAAGCTCCACGGAGAGGTGGAGACACTGGCGGAAGACGGCGTCCTCCAGGAGCTCCAGAACTACGAGCACGGGCTCCTGCATGGCCCCTATGCCCTCTACTTCCCCACCGGGCGCAAGCGGGTGGAAGGCCACTATGAGCGAGGGAAGCGGAGCGGAGACTGGACGACCTACGACGCCGCCGGGCAACGGGTCGACGCCACGACGTGGCACGAAGGACAACGCTCGCTCGTGTGGATGGGCGGTGCGAAGACGCAGGACGCGCCCGACGCCCAGGCAAGTGAGCGCGAGGTCGCCGAAGCCGCCTCGGCCCCCGCGCTCTCCTCGCCTCATGACGCCCTCTACAGCGGACACGCGCTCGAATGGTGGGCGCAGCGGCTCAGGCTGCTCTGGCCCCGCAGGCAGGACCCGGAGTGGGCTGCCCGCTACGCGCTCACGGTGCACCGCGCGAACCTCAATGGCCTGACGGTCGAGGAGACCGCCGCGGGCCCCCGGGTGACGCGCACACCTTCACCCGCCAGCGCGCAGGCGGACCGGAGGACACCGTGAAGCACACCTCGAAGCACACCTCACTCACGGCGGCCCTCTGCCTGCTGTTGTCGGCCGGGCTCGCCGCCGCCGCGCCCTTCGAGGTCCTGCGCTCCCGCGAATCCCCCGAGCATGCCCAGCTGATTCTCGCGCCTCGCGAGGGCTCCCGGACGGCCACGCTGGTGGTGGCCTTCCAGAGCGGCCGGTTCGACGAGGCGGGAAGCCACGGGCTCACCCGCCTCACCCAGCACGCCATGCTGGAGGCGAACCGGCGCGGCAGCTACGACGACCTGGTGCGGGACTTGTTCGGGGCAGGGGCCTCGCTCGAGCTCGTCACCGGGCTGCGGCAGAGCGCCTTCATCCTCGAAGCCCACCACCGCGATTTCGACCGGCTCGCCCAGCGACTGCTGGGCATGGTGCTGGATGCAAAGCTGGACGCGTCGAAGCTGGAGCACGCCATCGAACGGACCGCGCAGGACCCCGGCCTCACGGACATGCACGACTTCCTCGAGGCACGGCTCGCGTCGGCGCTCTCCACCGACGTGCGTTACGCGGCGCCGCCCCCGCGGTTTCCCTCCAGCGTGCAGAGCCTCACGGAGCGGCACGTGGCCATCCACCTGTCGAGCGCCTTCAATCCCCGGAATGCGACCGTCATCGCGGCGGGGTCCTTCGACGCCCCCGCGCTTCGCCGGGTCGTGGCGCGTTATCGCGGCGGCGTGGCCTCTCCGGTGGCCCGGCTCACCCCGAAGCTGCCCACCAAGACGCAGCTCCCGGCGATGAGCGACGTGAACGTCCTCGCCTACCCCATCCACATCACCCAGCCCGAAGAGGCCGCCGCCCTGCGGGTGGTGGGGCCGCTGCTCCAGCACCGGATGGAGCGCCGGTTCCGCAACATGGGCGTGGGGTATGCGCAGGAGGCAGCGCCGCTGCTGACCCCGTGGATGGATGCGCTGGTGCTGACGCTGCCCGCGAATGACCCTTCCGCCTTGGACCTGGGGCCGTTCCTCCTGCAGGAGGTGGCCGCGGTGCGCGAGGGCCGGGTAACGCCCGAGGAGTTCGCCGCCAGCCATGGCTCGGCGCTGGCCCGCTTCCGCCTCGAAGACCCTCGCCCCCGCGCGGTGGCCCTCCAGCTCGCCAGCAGCATCCAGACGCCGGCGTGGTACTCCCCGGAGGTGGAGGCCTCGCTCGCCGCGCTCTCGGCCGAGGCGTTCTCCCGGCGCGTCCAACCCTGGCTGAGCGAGGACCGGCTCGTTCACCTGCTCTTCACGCCCTATCCGACTCCGCGGCCCGCTGCGAGACCACGCCCCCATGGAGGGGGACGGAGATGAACATGCACCGCGCCTCGCATTGGGCCTGCTTGCTCGCGCTGCTCTGCGCGGCACCTTCCGCCGAGGGCCGGGCCCCGCCCCAGGACGACGCCCCGGCCGCCACCGCCGAGCTGCTGCCCGACGGCACGGAGCTCGTGGTGGTGCCCCAGACAGGGGTGGCCACCGCGTCCCTGCGCCTCGTGGTGCGCTCGGGCGCATCGCGCGACCCGATTGGGAAGGAGGGGCTCGCGCACCTGCTGGAGCACCTGGTGTTCCATGGCAGCCACGACCTCGTCGGCAGCGAGCTGCGTGGCCGCGTCGAGGCGGTGGGCGGCACGCTCAACGCCTTCACCTCGGCGCAGTCCACCGTCTACGCGCTCGACGCGCCCGCCAAGGACTTCCCCGCGCTCGCGCGGGACGTGCTGCGCATGGTGACCAGCCCCGAGATTCCTGGAGGCAAGCGCCTGGAACGCGAGCTGGGCATCATCCAGACGGAGAGCGTCTACCACTTCTCCCGAGCGAGCCTGTCCTCGCACGTGGAGGAAGCGCTGTTCCAGAGCGTGTCGCTGGAGAACGCCATCATCGGGACCGTCGAGTCACGGGCGCGCATCACCCGTGACGACCTCCTCGCGTTCTACACCCGGCATTACGTCACCTCGAACATCTCGCTCGTCCTCACGGGCGCGACGAACGTCGAGGAGGCGCGCCGGCTGGTGGACACGGCCTACCGCCTGCCCCCGGCCCTGCCCGAGGAAGCCGTGTCCGCCGCGACCGAGATGGCCCTCTACCCCGTCGAGCAGCACACCCGCGCGCCGAGCACCTTCATCGCGCAGGGCTACCCGATTTCCCACGAGGACCGGGGCACCTGCCGCGCGGTGGCCGACCTGATTCAGCTCCGGTTGGTGCGTGAGGTCCACCTGAAGGAGCCCATCGTCTCCAGCATGCGGGTGCTCTGCATCAACCTGAGAGGCAACGACCTGCTGCTCGCGTTCGCCTATACACGCTCCCTCGACGGTGCCCGGCTGCCCTACCTCATGCAGGAGACGTTCGACACGCTGGCTCGCCGCCCGCCGAGCGCGCCCGAGCGGAAGCTGCTGGAGCAGCGGAGCCAGCGGCTGTCGGAGCTGCTGCTGGCCGAGGGGCCGGCGCTGGCGGATACCGTGGCGGCGCTCGCGTCGGAGCCCCGCCAGGGAGGGCTCGTGGACCTGGGTGCCCTTCAGCCCACTCGCGTGCCGACGCCCGCCGTGCTGAAGAGCTTCGTGCGTCGCAACTTCCGTGAGGACCGCGCAGTCAGAATCACCAGCTCCCCCCTGGAGGGCTGACGTCCGCCGGCGCTCCCGGGCACCCCGAGGCATTCATGCGGAGACTCATCCCCCTGCTGTGTCTCGCCACCGCCTGCGCCGGACCGTCCGTGACGACGGTCCGGCCAGAGCCACCCGCGCCGGAAACGCCCACCGCGCCCGAGCCCCCGCCGGCGCCACCCGGCCCCTTCGCGCGTGAGCTGGCCCCGCTGCCCAAGCAACGGGTGAGGTCCACGGAAGGCCTCTTCACGGCCGAGGTCGAAGCCGTGGCCGCCCCCAGGCTGACGCGGCACGAAGGCTCCACGCGGCTGGAGATTCCCCTGGGCACCGAGGCGCCACTGAGCTGCTTCGTGTACGAGCGCCCCATCGACGCGGCGGGCGCGGTGCTCGCGGTGGCGAAGGCGGCGCAGGGCCACCCGGGTGTCACCGTGCGGAGCCTGGCGCCCACGGACGTCTCCGTCGTCGCGGGTGCGCCGGTGATGTTCGTGGACGTGGACTATGAGGTGGCCGCGTCCGGCGACAGCGTGAGCGCGGGCAGGCTGAAGCTGATGGTGAGCGCGAGCCCCGAGCTGCCGCTCCTGTGCGCCCATGACGAGCCCGGCTATGCGCGCACCTTCCACCGCGTCACCACCGGACTGGCGTCCTCGCTCCAGGTGCCCGGCCGAGCCCGGACACCCGCGCCCCAGGAGGCGCTCCGGGTGCTGAAGCTGGATGGACGGCTCGCGGGCTTCGACTGGCGCACCGAGCGGAGCCTGGACGGAGGTGCGCGACGCTCGGAAGTCACCACCAGCCTGCTGCTGCCAGGGGCTGCCCACGGCCCGCGCGCGGAGGACCGCACCGTGACCACGGTCACGGATGGCACCGGGCAGTTGCAGGAGCAGCGTCACGCCCATGCCGAGAACGGCCAGCTCACGCTCCAGGTGACGCTCCGGCGCGAGCCACCCCCCAAGGCCGCACCGGGTGCGAAGGCAGGCGCACCCGCCCCACCCGGTACGACGACGTACCGCGCCGAGGGGCGCCTGGGCTCCCGCCGCGTGAAGGGCACCTTCACGTCGAAGCGAGGGATTGCCACGGAGGAGACCCTCCGCGCCGCCGTGCGCGACGAACTGCTCGCGAAGAAAGGGACGGCAGAGGTGGTGCTCGACGTCTACCGCCCGGAGCAAGAGTCCCTGGCTCCCGTGGAGCTGGTGCTGCGTCGGACGCCCTCGGCCGGCCCGAGCGCCCTGACGCTCACCGTTGGAGCGACGACCGAGGAAGCACGCGCGAGCCCGAACGGCGCGCTGGAGTGGACCTCACGCGCACTTCCCGAGGGTCAGCTCACCTCCGAGCTCGCCGACACCGAGCCGCCGTCCTGACAATGCAACTGGAGAGAACTGCTCAGCCCTTGCGCGAGGGCCGCCTCACAGCCGAGGTCGTCCACGGCGTGCCTCCGCTCTGACGGTACGCCGATGGGGTCGGCGCAGCCCTTGCGCGAGGGCCGCCTCACAGCCGAGGTCATCCACGCTGCCCCACAACCCGCGCGATGCGCTGGGTCGAACGGAGCAATGGACGGCGCTCACTCCCGGATTCATCCACCCCGCCCTCTGGGGCCAGCGCAGGCGCGGGCCTCGCCTCGGCGCCCGCGTGACGCCAGCGGGCCCTCACCTCACCACAGCATGTCCTGGTCCTCGGTGACGCCGGGCACGTTGGACAGCTCCAGCGTGCGGCTGCCCACGCGCACCGTGCCGTTGAAGAAGCCCACCGGCTGCGCGAAGTGGCTCACCACGAGGCGCAGGTTGCGCTCCTCGCGGTGCACGTGGAAGGGCTGGAAGCGCAGGTCCACCGCGCCATCCACCGTCACCAGCCGCCACGGCGCCATCAGCTCCTTCGCGTCGTACTCGAAGCGCGCGCGCTCCAGCGGATACAGCTTGTCCCCCAGCCACAGCGCGTTCTCGTTGGCGTCCGCGTTGCCCTCGTTGAAGCCTTCCACGAGGTTGATGCCCACCGGCGTGCCATCCGCGAGCCGTCCCGCCGCGAAGGCCCAGCGCCACGCGGTGTGCCGCGCCAGGTAGCCTTGCGTGTAGTCCATGCCGCCCACGCCCCCGTCCAACCGGAAGCGCTTCCCACCCGCCTCCAGGCTGCCGAAGGTGAGCAGGCCATTGCTCTTCATGGTGACGTTCACCAGCCCGTCACCTTCGACCGGCGCCACCACCGTGAGCGCGGGCGGCCCGCCGGCCACCAGCAGGTCGCCCTCCCACTGGAAGGACTGGAGGCTCCCGGTGCGCAGCCGGCTGACGTCCACCGACACCCGGTAGCGCTCGTCGTCCACGCCGCGCTGCACCGCCAGCCGTCCGCCCAGGGTCCGGAACGAGGCCTTGAGACCCTGTCCCGGCTTGTCGCCCAGCTCCACCATGGGGCCGGGCGTCCCCAGGAAGCTCACGTCACACAGCGGCCGGCGCTCGCGCAGGTCCAGGGCCACCGCGAAGGCGCTCGACGTGTAGCCCAGGTCCACCACCGCGAAGAGAGCGGCGACCTCTGGCGTAGCCGCGAAGGTGTAGTGCCAGCGCTTGCGCTTCAGCAGGCGCGTGGCGCGGCCTGGAGCCCACTGCCCCTGCAGGCGAGGCAGGTCCACCTCGGGCAGCTCACCCTGGTAGGTACCGAATCGGGGCTCCCCCCCGGAGGTGGCCACGGAGGCTGGCGCGGGAGGGAACAAGGCGTCTCGCTCTGGCTTCATCTGGCCCCATTGGAAGGCAAAGGCGCGTGGCTGTCATGTCAGGCCACCGCCCAAGTGCCACCCGCCGACAGTGGCACCTGGGAGGTTGTGTGGAGCGTAACGCAACGGCGGCGCGCCGGGGGCCCCGTCAGCCCCGGCCGAAGACGATGCGCTCCTGGGTCAACAAACGGCTGGTGATGGCCAGCGACAGCACCGTGAGCAGGAGGCTGGACGCCGCGGCGATGAGGAAGGGCAGCGCCCCCAGCGGCTCTCCGCGCATCACCTCGCCCGCGAGCACCTCCTGGCCCAGCACCGGCACCGCGAACATCCACAGCTTCGGCTGGAGCGGCGACAGGGCCAGCACCATGCCCGGCATCATGGGCACCACCATCAGGAGGGACAGGTACGTCTGCGCCTCCTTGAAGGAGCGTGCATAGGTGGACACCCACAGCTGCACGGCCGAGACGGCCAGGGCCAGCGGCAGCACCGCGACGGCCATGCCCAGGGCGGCGGGCGCGTCGAAGCGGGCCTTCACGCCCAGGTCCTCCAGCGGCACGCGCCGCACCACCAGCAGGTAGGCCACCAGGGTAATCAACACCGCCGCGACGGCCATGACCACCGTGGCCAGCCACTTGCCCGTCACCACCGCGCCGCGAGGGGCCGGGTTGAGGAGCAGGGGCTCCAGCGAGCCGCGCTCGCGCTCACCGGCCATGGCGTCGCTGGCCACCTGCATGCCGCCCGCGAAGGCGGCGATGACGAGGAAGAGCGGCACCATGTTGAGCAGGCCCGCCGCGGTGCGCTCCGGCGTGGACAGGTCCGCCTCCTGCACCCGCACGGGCGTGGCCAGCTCCGGCGCGATGCCGCGCGCGTAGAGGCGCTGGTTGCCCAGGAGCTCCGCGTAGGCCTCCAGCAGCCGCCGCGCGCGCAGCACCGACTGGCGCGCGGACTGGCGCGAGGTGTCCACCACGAGCTGCACCTCGGCGGTGCGCCCGGCGGAGTACGCTTCGGCGTAGTCGTCCGGCACCACCAGCACCGCGTCCAGCGAGCCCGCCCGGATGCGCGCCTCGTAGTCCTCCGGCGCCTCTTCCAGCTGCGCCCCGTAGCGCTCCAGGAAGGCCATCAGGCTGGGGGCATGCTCGCGCCCCACCACCGGCAGCGCCAACGGCCGGTCCTGCCGGTACCAGGAGGCCAGCATGTTGAACATCACCATGAACACGACGGGGCCAATCAGCGGCCACGCCAGCGAAGTGAGCACCGAGCGCCGGTCGCGCAGGTGGTCCTTCAGCTCCTTGCGGAAGACGGAGAAGGACAGCCCCTTCATTGCATCAGCCCCTGGTCCGTGCCGATGGTGGCCACGAAGGCCTCCTCCAGGCTGTCCTTGCCGGTGCTCGCGCGCAGCGCGTCCGGCGTGCCGTCCGCCACCACCCGCCCGTTCGCCACCACGACGATGCGGTCACACAGCGCCGCCACCTCCTGCATGACGTGGCTGGAGAACACCACGCACCGGCCTTCGTCCTTCAGCCGCCGCAGCAGGGTGCGCACCGCGCGCGTGCTCATGACATCCAGCCCGTTGGTGGGCTCGTCCAGCAGCACATTGCGAGGCCCGTGCACCAGCGCCCGCGCCATGGCCACCTTCACGCGCTGGCCCTGGCTGAAGCCCTCCGTGCGGCGGTCGGCGATGTCCCGCATGTCCAGCAGGTCCAGCAGCTCGTCCACGCGCTTGTCCAGCGCGGCGCCGGACAGGCCGTGCAGCTCGCCGAAGTAGCGCGCGTGCTCGCGGGCGGTGAGGCGCGGGTAGAGGCCGCGCGCGTCCGGCAGCACGCCCAGCGCCCGCCGGGCCTCCTCGGGCCGCTGCACCACGTCCACGCCGTCCACCAGCGCGGTGCCGCGGTCCGGCTTCACCAGCGTGTAGAGCATGCGCATCGTCGTCGTCTTGCCCGCGCCATTGGGCCCCAGCAGGCCGGTGATGACGCCGTCCTCCGCGGTGAATGACACGTCCTCCACGGCCGTCACCGTCTTGCCGAAGCGCTTGTGCAGGTTCCTGGCTTCAATCATGTCGCGCGTGTCCTCAGGGAACAGGGCCAGCGAAGGAGGTGAAGAAGGGAGGACGGGTGAGCTTGCTGCCGCACGCGGGCGACAATCCCTCCACGCGCCCCTGGGTCAGCAGGTCCAGCATCAGCGTGCGCGCGCAGTCCGCGCCAATCGTGTTGTGGCCCACGCCGGGCACCACCACGTGCAGGCTGTTGGAGAGCGTGCGCTTCGCCTCCTCGGCCCAGGCCGGAGGCGTCACCGGGTCCAGCTCTCCCGAGAGCAGCAGCGTGGGCACCGACGACACCACCGGCTCCCGGTAGTCCCGAGGCAGCGTCGCGCGCGGCCAGTCCGAGCAGATGGAGAGCACTTCCTTGCCCAGGGTCGGACCGAACCAGGTGCCCTGCGACTCGCGCACCACCGCGGCCTCGTCGAAGAAGGGCGCGTCCTCCGCGCACACGACGGCGAAGTACAGCCCCTGGCTCACCGTGCGCCCCATGTTCTCCGACAGGCCCACGCTGAGCGCGACGAAGGGGGCCCAGTCTCCCTGCGTGGCCCGGTCCAGCATCAACGGCACCAGGGAGGACACCTCCGGGCTGTAGAGCTGGGCGAAGAGCTGCGCCAGGAAGACGCGGCGCGAGAGGGCGACCTCCTCCATCACCCCGGTGCGTGGGTGCGCCACCTTCGTGCGCGCGGGCTCGGCCTCCAGCGCCTTCAGCAACGCCTCCGTCCGGGCGCGCAGGTCCGGGTACGCCTTGGCGCACGCCGCGTCCGCCGCGCAGTTCGCCAGCAGCCGGTCCAGCGCCTGCTGCGCGTCGCGGGGCGCGTACAGCGGCAGGTACAGCCCCATGGGCGCCACGCCGTCCAGGATGGCGGTCCGCACGCGCTCCGGGTACTGCCGCATGTACACCAGCGCCGCGCGCGTGCCGTAGGACACGCCCCAGAGGTTGAGCTTCTCGTAGCCCAGCGCCTCGCGGACCTCGTCCAGGTCATCCATGGCGATGGGCGTGGTGTAGTGGCGCACGTCCGCGTCCCAGCCCTCGCGGCACTTGCGCAGCTCCGCCGCCGCGTCGCCTTCATCGAGGCGCGCCGACAGGCGCTCTTCCGGCGAGTCCGTCTTGCAGTTCAGCGGGTTCGAGTCCCCCGTGCCCCGCTGGTCCACCAGCACGATGTCGCGCTTGCGGCGGATGCGCTCCACCGCCATCAGCACCTGCGTCGAGCGCGACGCCGCCTGGCCCGGCCCTCCCGCCAGCAGCACCAGCGGGTCCGGCTGCGGCTGCGCCGCCAGCGCCGGCACCACCACCACGCGCAGGGGAATCTTGCGGCCCGTGCGAGCGGCCCGGTCCTCGAAGACCTCGTAGGTGCCGCACTGGGCCTGCGTGGCCAGCCCTTCGAGCCGGCAGGGCTTCAGCGACAGCGTCCGCCGCTCCGCGGGGTCCTGCCCTCCTTTCGAGCAGGACACGGACGCCGCGGCCAGGAGGGCCAGCACCAGGGCACGCCAGGGAGGAAGATGGGAGGAGATGTGTGCACGAGCCCCAGACACGGGTGCCTCCAGCCAGGTACGAGAGGCCTGCCACATACCACCCACATCCTGCCCGGGTATATCCGCCCCCCTCGGCGGAGGCGGCGGATTGAATCCCACGCCGGAAGGGGTCGTCCGGTGATACGCCCATGCCCACCATGAAACGCGCCCTTCTCGTCCTGGCCGTCCTTGGACTCTCCACCCTCAGTGGCTGCGCCACCCTTCAGAACATGCTGAAGGGGGCGTTCAAGAAGCCCACCCTCTCCTTCAAGACGGCGCGGCTCTCGGACGCCTCGCTGTCCGACGCCACCATCGACCTGGTCTACGAGCTGAACAACCCCAACGGCTTCGGGCTCAACCTGGCCGAGGTGGACTACGCCTTCTTCGTGGAGGGCAAGCAGGTGGTGGCCGGCAAGCCGCGCTCGGGCCTGTCGCTCAAGGCCAACGGCAAGAGCGAGCTCGTCTTCCCCGCCAACGTGAAGTTCGCGGACATCGTCCCCGTGCTGGAGACGTTCCTCAACAAGGACAAGGCCGCCTTCAAGGCCCAGGGCACCCTGGGCGTGAAGACGCCCATCGGCGTGCTGAGCTTCCCGCTGGAGAAGGAAGGCACCTTCGAGGTCCCCAAGATTCCGAAGGTCTCCTTCCAGGCGCCTCGCATCAAGAACATCAGCCTCTCCGGCGCCACCGTGGAGTTCCCCCTGTCGATTACGAACCGCAACAGCTTCCCGCTGCCGGTGTCAGGCATCACCGGCGCGCTCAAGGTGGCGGGCGCGGATGTGGGCACGCTGTCCACTGGCAACCTGGGCAAGCTGGACGGCAGCGGGACGAAGGAGGTCACCCTGCCGCTCACCATCAACTTCGCCCGCGCGGCGAACGCGGCCCTCGCCCTGCGCTCGGGCGGCAATGCGCAGGTTCGCCTGGATGGCAAGCTGACCTCGGAATCCCAGAGTGTTCCCCTGAGCCTCAATCAGCTCCTCAATTTCGTTAAGTGACGCCTGCCTGCACTGCGGGCGGGGGGAACTGAACACAGGGTTGTCCCAGGGCGCCCCAGACGTTACGGTGGGGCGTCCTTGCCGCTTTTCCAAGGTCCAGACACCCATGCGTCGCATCCTCTTCAAGTCCAAAATCCACCGTGCCACCGTGACCCAGGCAGACCTGGACTACGAGGGGTCCGTCACCATCGACCGCGACCTGCTGCGCGCCGCGGACATCGTGGAGAACGAGAAGGTCGCGATCTGGAACGTCACCCAGGGCACGCGCCTGGAGACCTACGCGCTGGAGGGTGAGGCCGGCAGCGGCGTCATCTGCATCAACGGCGCGGCGGCGCACCTGAACAAGCCGGGCGACCTGGTCATCCTGGCCACCTTCGCGGAAGTGGAGGAGGCGGAGGTCGCGAGCTGGAAGCCCACCGTGGTGTTCGTGGACAAGGACAACCGCATCGTCCCCGGGCAGACGACGGAGATTCCGGGCCCGCAGCGCCGTTCGGCCTGAGGCCCTGAGCGGCCGTCCCTGCGGCTGCTTTGCCCCATCGAGCGCCTTTTGCCATGCTCCCCCCTTCCTTAAAGGTTGGGGCTGTGAGCTCCGGAGGAGTCGAAACGATGAGGCAGTCGTGGTTGGGCGCCTGCGCGCTCTCGCTGGTGCTTTCGGGGTGTACGGGCACGGGGGCCTTCCGACCGGACCCGAACAACGACGACCCGCTCTACGGGGTCATCCCCGTGGTGAAGGCGCCTCCGAAGAACCGGTGCGAGGAGCTGCCCGCCTCCGTGCGCACCTCCTGCGACGAAGCCCTGTACCTGGCCACCGAGTACACCCGCCGGCTGTCGGTGGGTGACGAGGTCTGCCTCGAGGGCGGGTACGGCGAGGAGCCCGGCGCCGCGTGCAAGGCGCGCGCGGCCATCATCGACACGTCGCCCAACCAGGTGAAGCTGGAGGTGCGCGGGCCCAAGCCGGACTCGCGCTGGTTCAACGTGGAGATGCGGCACGCCTGGTACGAGGAGGGCGCGCTGGTGGACCTCTACCTGGCCGAGCGGGGTTATTGAGGAATGGGGCTCTACGACAGCGTGGCCGAGCGGCTGGCCTTCATGAAGAAGATGACTCCGGCGGAGCTGAAGAAGCTCGGCTCGGCGCGGCTGTCGGACATCGTGCTGCAGGAGGTGGCGCGCTCGCGCGTGCGCATCGCCGCCCTGGAGAAGCGCTACCCGCAGGCGCCGCCGCGGGAGCTGGCCCAGCGCATCGTCGACGAGAAGAAGAACCTCGCCAGCATGGTGGGCGGGGTCAGCGGGGTGTTCGGCCTGGTGGCGCTGCCGGCGGACCTGCTCTTCATGGCGTACCTGCAAATCATCCTGCTCACGGACGTGGCCACCCTCTACAAGGTGAACCTCAAGACAGAGCGGGCCCGCGGGGAGATGCTGGACCTGTTCGGCTATGCCAACGGCCTGGGGCCCCTGCACCGCGCGGGCCCCAAGGTGCTGGGGAAGCTGGCCGCCATGCTGCTGGAGAAGGGCGGCATGCACACGCTGGGGCGGGCCATGCCGCTGGTGGCCGCGCCCGTCACCGCCTACTTCAACAACCAGCACATCCAGATGGTGGGCGAGCAGGCCGTGCGCTTCTACGAGGGCTTCGACAAGGCACACGCCAAGGCGAAGGCCCAGCGCAAGAAGGCCAGCGGCGCCTGACGGCCGCCCGCGGCCAGGGGGTGATCCACCGCCCCCCGCGATTTCGTTCGGTGGGTCCGATATGCCTTCCGTGCCTCGACGTTGATGCTCCCAGGCGGGCGAGAGCGCCCCCTGTGATGACGGGCTGTCAGGGTTTCCTCGAGCCGGAGGAGCCGTGACGCCCGAGAGACGGAGGCAACGAGGATGTCCGAGCTCTCGGCGGAAGTGCGGGTGCAGGTGGCACGGCTGAAGAACCTGCTCATCGACGTAGCGCGCTGCGGCGCATTGAACAGCCCCCTTGGCGCGCTACCTCACTCCCATTTGGACCCGATGGAGGTCCAGGCCATCTGGTGGCTGAAGGCCGAGAGCCTCCTGCCCGTGAACATCCTGGCCGAGCGGCTCGGGGGCATCGCGCCGCCCCGGCTCAGCCGGCTGCTGGACCGGCTGGAGCATGCGCAGCTCGTCCAGCGCGAGCGCTCCGTGCGGCATGACCGGCGGCGCGTGCGGGTGCGACTCACCGAGCAGGGACGCGCGCTGGCGGAGCAGGCGGATGCCGTCGTCCAGGAGCGCATGGCGCGACTGCTGATGCCGCTGGAGGGGGAGCAGCGCAGCGCGCTGATGGACCTGCTGGAGGGCTGGGTGGAGGCGCTGGGTGGCAAGGGCCGCGCGGAGGAAGCGGCCACGTCCGAGGCGGCGGGGGACTCGGATGCCACGGATGCGAATGATGACGCGCCAGCGCCTCACCCGGCTCGCTCCAGGCCCGCTCACGCGCAGCTCGCGGCCATCACCGCCAACGCGGCGTGAGCTGAGGTCTGCGCTACGTGTTTCCAGTACGTCGCGCAGCCTGAACTGCGCCCACGCTCCGTACGTACCAGCACGGCAGGCGCAGCTGCAGCTGCGCCCTTGCACCGCACGGGGTAAGCAAGGCGGAGCGCAGCGCAGGAGTTGAGGTCCAAGCCCCCTCAGCGGCCCTGACCGCTTCGCCCCCCAAGGGTCGCTGTTTCCGTCGCGCTCCGTCCAAACACCCAAGCACCGCCTCCTGCCCCATCCATCCTGCTCCTGGGCTCCACGGGGGCGACCGTGTCTGCCGTATCCGGGCACATCGGACGGTGCGTTCCGTGGACGCCCGCGGGACGTCCGCCGTCCGAGGCCGTCTGCTCGCCTTCCGGGAAGACAGCATGGGCTCGCGCGTGCGCCTTCCACTCTGGGACCTGCGCTTTGCGCTGCGAAGCCAGAAGTCTCAAGATATATCGTAGATATGCGAGATAAATTCGGGACACATCGAGGCGGCGGACGCGGATTCGGAGGGGGCGGCGGTCGACACCACGGCCCGTTCGCCCACGAAGACGGGGGTGAGGAGCGCGGCCGAGGACGGCGAGGGCGCATGTTCGAGCCCGGTGAGCTGAGGAGCGTCCTGCTCCACCTGCTCGAGCAGAAGCCAAGGCACGGATACGAGTTCATCCGGGAGCTCGAGACGCTCACCCGAGGTGCATACGCGCCGAGCCCCGGGGTCATCTACCCCCTGCTGACGATGCTGGAGGACCTGGGACAGGTCGAGGCAAGCAGCACTGGGAGCGCGCGCAAGGTCTTCGCGCTGACCGAGGAAGGACGGACTGCGGCCAGCGAGACCAGGAAGGAAGCGGAGGCCTCGCTGAAGCGGCTGCAGCTGCTCGGAGACGAGAACGCGTGGAACGAGTCCGGGCCGGTATGGCGGGCCATGCACAACTTGAAGGCCGTCCTGCGCCAGTCGCTCTCCGCCGGACGGGACAAGGACACGTTGCTCCAGGTCGCCGACATCATCGACGAGGCAGCGAAGAAGATTGAGAGGCTGTGAGATGAACCGACACGAGTTCCAGCGGGTGAGGCATGAGCTGCGGCGACGCACCCTGACCGTCACGCAGGTGGAAGCGCTGTCTCCGCGCATGACGCGCGTGGAGTTCGCGGGCGAGGACCTGAAGGGCTTCGCGAGTCCCGCCTTCGATGACCACATCAAGCTGTTCTTCGGAGATGCGATGCGCGACTTCACGCCGCGCCGGTTCGATGCGTCGAAGGGGACGCTGACCATCGACTTCGCGATGCACGCGGACGGGCCCGCGATGCGCTGGGTCCGGAACGCGAAGCCCGGGACGCAGCTGGAGGTTGGCGGGCCGCGCGGTTCCATTGTCGTCCCAGACGACTTCGACTGGTACCTGCTCATCTGCGACGAGGCCGGGCTCCCCGCCCTGGGTCGCAAGCTCGAGGAACTGCGGGCAGGCGTCCCTGTGACGGGGCTCATCAGCGTGGCCTCAGCGGCCGAGGAGCAGGCGCTTGAGACGCAGGCGCGGTGGAGCCCTCACTGGCTCGCGCGAGATACCAAGGGTGAAGACGTGGCCGGAACGCTGCGCCAGGCCCTGCGTGACTTCGCATGGCCGAAGGGCGAGGGCTTCGTCTGGATTGCCGCGGAGAGCAGCGTGGCTCGCGCGGTCCGCGATAAAGTCGTCAGCGTGCACAAGCACCCCGCCGCGTGGGTGAAGGCCGCGTCCTACTGGAAGCGGGGCGAAGCCGATTCGCACGACCGGCTCGACTGAGCAATTCGCGGCGCCTCGACGGGTCAGCAGGGCTAGGTGAGCGTCACCCACTTCGGTGGCTCTCCCGCACTTTGTGTGGTGCCCGTCGGAGGAATGGGCAGACACGGCAAGCCGCCAATCGAGCCACGAACGCAGGGAAATCCGGATTCGGACCCTCCTTTCGCTGACTTGGGCATCAGCACTCCCTCGGAGGGGAAGCGGAAGAGCAGCCATCTCCGTGGTCCTCTATCCACGACGTGCTCCACACAAAGTGCGGGAGAGCCACGGAAGCGGGGGACGCTCACCAGCTTCTGGCCGGTGAACGCGATGTCGTTGGCGAAGGCCGTTGTCTGCGTACCCGGCACGGGTGTCGCTGCGGCCACGTTGGACTCCACCAGCGCCACCAAGCCTACCTTGCGCTGGCGCTGCATGGCGCCCAGCCGACGCGCGGCTCCTGCGCCGCCCAGAACCTGGACGCGGAGCTGGCGTAGCCGCTGGATGCCGTGCTGGCGAGTCCAGCCCTGCTTCCCGGGAAATGGGAAGCAGGGCGATGGGCTTGGCCCGATGACGTGGGGCCGGTTCACCTTACGGCATGCTGTCTTCTCCGGATTCGCAGTGGCACCAGAGATCGTTGCAGATCATGATTCCACCGCTCTCGCACGTGCCCGGCACGCCACAAATCTGAGAGGGCATGGCGCACGCCTCTCCGGCGGGGCAGGTCCCGCAGCTGTAGCTGCCCTCACATCCATCGGAGACAGTTCCGCACTCCCTACCCGCGCAGGCGGTGCTCTGGGGTGTCTTGGTGCAAACGCACACGTTGGCGGCTCCCTCACCACCACACGTCTGCCCGCTCGGACAGGTGCCACAGTCCAACGTTCCCCCGCAGCCATCGGAGACGGAGCCGCAGTTCTTGCCCAGGGAGGCGCACGTGTTGGGCGCGCAGCAGGCCCCCGCGCTCGTGCAGACCTGCCCGGCAGCGCATGTGCCGCACTCCAGACTGTTGCCACAGGTATCGGAGGTGGTGCCGCAACTGCGGCCCTGGGCCTCGCAGGTGCTGGGCGTGCAGCACTGGTTCTCGCTGGTGCACACCTTTCCTGTCTCGCAGGCGCCACAGTCGATCATGCCGAACTGGGTGCGCGGCGCCACTCCGCACTCCTTGCTCACCAGCGCACATACCTCCCGGGGCATCATGAGGTTCAGCACCGTGAGCCGCAGGGCCGGGAGCGAGGGATAGACCGTCCGTGGGACGCTGGCCGGAGGCGTCTGGATGTTGAGCCCACTGGTGGCGGTGGCGGCCAGGGCTGATTGCTGCGCCGACACCAGCGCGGTCCCCTGCAGCCGGTGGGGTAACACGTCCGAGTTCGTCATCCAGAGGGGGGCCTCCGTGTCGGCGGGGGGGGAGTGCATCAGGAGGATGGCCTTGCCGTCTACCAGGGGCTGCGCCAGGGTCACGCCAATGGTATCACCCAGGACGAACATGGGAGGGTTGCCGGCCTGGGCGAGGAAGTCACTTCCGTTCAGGCCATCCAGGCGGATCAGCAGACCGTCCTGGACGGTGAGCTGCGTCCCCTGACGCCAGACCTGGAACCCCTCCTCGATGCGCACGGGCTCGACGGAGATGAGTGTTCCGAGCCCCGAGTTGAGGGATCGGAGCGGATGGGCCGTTGCCGGGACCGTGGACGCACTATTGGAACAGGCTCCTGCGAGCAGGAGGAGGAAGAGCAGCAGCGAGCGCACCATCAGAATTCAATCTCCAAGTCGTCCACGGCCACACGGCCCTGGCTGGTTTCAGCATCCCCCAACTGGAAGCGCACCTTCGCGATCTGCGATAGATCGAGGTTGGCGGCCGTCATGCCGAAGCCCGCGAGCGGCAGCCGGTAAGTCTGGAAGGCCGCCGCCGTGGCCGTGAAAGGCCTCACCTTGGGGTTCTCCTGGCCGTTGTCCAGGTAGCGCCCGCCCGCCCCTATCCAGACTGTCGAGGGATAGATGGGAGCGATGGGCGTGAAGGCCTGGAGGGACACTGTCTCCGCTCGACCGGCGGCATCCACCAGCTGCACCCGGAAGCTCACGCCCCCCGTGCCGGTGAGGGCATGCATCGGCTGTTGAGCCACCCGGAAGTTGAGGCTGCTGGCGCTCCGCAGGTCCCTCTGGGCGGCCGCCAGGTGCTGCTCGTAGAATGAGCTCCCCGTCCAGGAGACGAGCACGCCCCGGGTGGCCTGGAAGAAGCGGTTATTCTCCTCGCCCTCACTCTCGCCCAGGGGATTTTGGATGTCGATCTCGTCATAGAGTGCCTCCTCGTTCACGTCCTCGAGCTCGAAGGCCACCAGCTGACCCGAGCTGGATTCGTCCTCGTCGGTGGCTGTCTCGAAGTCATCAAGGGTGAACCGGTTGACGCCCAGCCGCAGCTGGGCTTGCGCATACATGCGCACCCGGGCCGGAACCCCCAGCGGCGCGAGCCGCGTGGGCGGTTGGAGGAAGTACTCGCGCGCGCCGCGATCGCCGCGCTCCACCACCTCCAGGAAGGCCGTCACGTAGGCCATAGCCACGCTCCGCTGCTCGTCTCCCGTCAGCAGGGTGCTGGCGGCGCCCATGGGAACATCCAGCGCCTTGTTCTCATAGATGAACGACGTGGAGTCCACGCCCTTGAAGAGCGGCTGCTGGCTCGCATCGCTGTAGCCCCAGCTCGTGTTGAAATAGTTGTGGTTGGCCCCCTCGATGCGGATGGCGAACCGGTCGCTTAGGGCCCGGTCATAGTGGATGAACGGCTGGAGTCCGGGGAACACGCCCTTCACGTCGGCGTCCGCAGAACCATAGAGTAGAAGCAGGGGCGTCTGGGTGGGCAGAATGGCGTCTTTGTATGTGTCGAATGCCAGTGACACGGGGGCTAGGCTGATGATGCCCTTGATGCCCTCCACCGAGATACCGGACAGCGTCTCGCCCGGCGGAATCGCCCCGGGCGGCCGCGTTGGCAGCGACAGCTGCTTGAGGTGGTTCCATGCCACTACCATGGCCTCACCACCCCGCGAGTGGCCCACTAGGTAGATGCGGGAGGTGTCGATCCGGCCCGCGAGCGCCGAGGCCTGGGCGTTTTGTACCAGCAGCTCGATGTTCTTCAGGATGATCCACGCACGGGCCTGGATGGCGAAAGCGTTCTCCTTCACGCCCGGGTAGCCAAGCTGGGGACTGCCGTGCATGGAATCCAGATCGACGCTAGCCGTGATGTAGCCCCGTGAGGCAAGGTGCTGCTGTAGGTATGTATACCCCCGGTAGTTCTCATCCGAGGTCATGTCATCGCCCATCTGGAAGCGTTTGGGCGGCAAGGACCCGTCGCCCCTGGAGATGATCTGCCGGGGCATGTGCTTGCCGTGCGCGAAGACGACCAGCGGTCTCGGCACGGAAAGGTCCGTGGGATAGACGAGCCGGCCATGCAGGGTGAAGTCAAAGCCGCCCGCCTGCACGCCATCCCAGTCCCCAGGCAGGTGCGCCGAGAATCGGGGCGTCCCCAGGCCGGTCCCATACTCGATGGTCGTGGTGGGAAGCCCGCCAGCAGCCAGATAGGTCGCCTCGACCTCGACGGCGGCGCGCCCGTCGGGGCTGTCGAGGATGTCGCCCGGATCCAGCCGGCCGTTCCCCACGAACGCGTCGGCGGAGTCCGCGAAGTTTCCAAAGTCGTAGACGACGTCGTACCTGCCGTGCTCGCCCCGGGACGCGCTGGCCCAGAGCGTCAGTACATCGAGCGCAGCGCTCGCCGCCCCCACGGTGAGCTCCTTGGGCGCCCCCGTCACGTCTGTGAGGGCGGGATTCGCCGCCCACTCCGCCGCGCTCCGGTGCGCGACGAGGTAGACTTGGGCACGGCGGCCCGCGCGCTCACGGTGGCGCGTGCGGTCGAGCGCGGCCTGGATGGGACTGCCCTCATTCACGGTGCGAACGGTCCGGAAGCCGGATGTATACAGCGGCTCGGCCATGCCCACCGCCGCGGGGGACATGCCCAGGCGGTAGCGAACCCGAGCCACGCCCACCTTCGTCGAGCCCTGCATGTACGTCAGCGTGAAGACCGCGTCTCCCACGGTGCCCCGGCCATAGGCCAGCAGGCGCGCCTCCACGGAGCCCTGGTTCGCCGCCGCCCACTGCCGGGGCAGGGTAACGGGCGCGTAGGTGGAGCCGTTCTCGTAGAACTCCACCAGTCCCGCGGGACCGCTCTCCTGGGCCAGAATCACGCTTGCGCCCTCAGCCAGCGGGGTGACGCGCAGCTCCAGCGGGCTCATCTTCAGGCGCCGCTCGCCGAAGTTCGAGGCGTTGACGTCCGACG
This sequence comes from Pseudomyxococcus flavus, assembly GCF_050038885.1. Taxonomy (NCBI): domain Bacteria; kingdom Pseudomonadati; phylum Myxococcota; class Myxococcia; order Myxococcales; family Myxococcaceae; genus Pseudomyxococcus; species Pseudomyxococcus flavus. Next base: position 2,592,626 of record NZ_CP143624.1, read on the forward strand.
GAGGAAGGGTGCGCTCCAGATGCACCCACTCCGGGAGCGCATCCGGAGCCGCAGGGGCGGTCACGATGGGGTCCGCGCGCAAGCTGAAGACAGTGAAGGCATGCGCCGGGCTCCAGCCGAGCGAGCCCCCATTACGGATGGCCTGCGCCTCGAAGGTGTACTCTCCTGCGGGGACGACCTGGCCCTCAGAGCGTCCATCCCAGGCCACGGTCTGGCTCGCCCCCCCACTCCCGGAGAGCGTCCCCGAGGCCCGGACGGTGGCCGCCTCGTCCTTCACCCTCCACGATATGGAGTCCACCGGCGTGGAGGGCAGCAGGCCCGACAGCCGAACCTGGAAGTTCGCGCTGCCTCCCGGCTGCTCGAGGCGCTCATACTGAACGCGCCGGTCGCTCAAGGCGAGAACCTGCGTCTTGACGTCCTCCAGGACGAGCGCGCCCGAGCCCACGGCCACGCGGGGTTGGTCTCCGCTGGCGGTCTGGAGGGAGAGTACGACGTCGAACGTCCCCGCCGCGCGGCTCCCATCGGAGGTTGATCCATTCCACAAGGCGTAGAGCACCTGGCCGCGGCTCGTCTGGTCGAGCGTTGGGGTGGTCGTGCTGAAGACCGGGGTCGACGTGCCGGTCGGGATGAAGTCCACCCGCACGGACATGCCCATCGAGAAGAGCAGCGAATCATAGAACGCCGAGTCCACGTGCATCGCGACGAGCACGCCCGACGGCGCATCCTCGCGGATGCGCCTCGGGCTCGACGCGGTGGGGGTATCGAGACAGGCCAGGTCGGCGCAGTTGCCGATGGCGAAGCTGGTCGTCGCGATGCTCTGCTGGGCGGCCGGATCGTCGTCCGTGACGGTCAGCCGGACGGTCCACGTGCCCTGGCAAACCGGCGGGACGATGGAGCCCGCGGGGAAGAGGAGCACGGCGGAAACGCCCGGGCCGCTCGGCAGGGTCGGCGGAGGGCAGCCCGGCGGGCCGATGGCGAGCCATTGGTAGTTGCTGATGCCCAGGCCTGGGGAGGGGGGCTGCTCCTCAAAGGTGTTATCCAGGTCAAAACTCTGGGAGCCATCCACTCCGATGTGGACGGGCGTCACGCCCGCGAGGGAGACGGTGGGCCGTACCAGGGGGCCGGCCACGCTCGGCGAGGGGGGAGTGTCCGGGGAGACTGCACTAACGGTGAGCTGGGAGGAGGCTGGATTGCCCTCTCCATCCAAGATGCGCAACTCGAAGAGCCAGGTCCCACGCCCCAAGTCATTGGCCCCCAGGGTCACCACCGGACCGCTGTCGTTGATGTGGGGCCACAGCGTGTGAATGGGCAGGAGCGGCTGTCCCCCCACGCTCGCGTACCACGCGTAGCTCGTGATGCCTTGCGACACGGTCGCGAACCCGCCATCCCTCAGATGGCAGCGGTTCACATCCTCGGGACACGGAGAATCGGGGTCCTCGGACAGGCTCGCGTTCAGCACCAGGGGACCGGAGCCGATGACATGCTGGCTCGGCGGGTTGAAGAACGCCACGTGGGGCAGCCCATCCACCAGGACGGTGAACTCTTCCGACACGGACTCCTGCTCGTCATCCGTGGCTGTGACGCGGAAGATCCACGTCCCGGCCGGGACGGTGTAGTCGAGCGTCGCCTGGGTGGAGAGCACCGTCCCCAACGGCACGCCCGCCGCCGTCGGTGCCTGGACTACCTCCCACGTGAAGGTCAGCCACCCGCCGTCGTCATCCTCGAGGACCGACGTCTCGACATGGAGCGGACTGCCCTCGGCGACGCGCGGCGTCCCCGAGAGGGCAATCCGAGGCTTGCGATTGACCACCTCGACGGTGACCTCCTCCGAGGCCGATGCGGGCTCATCCTCGTCATCCGTGGCCGTCACTCTGAAGCGCCATGTGCCCACCTCGGCACCCGTGGTATGGATGGAGAGGCTGGGCTCGGTGGAGTAGCCCGACTGGGGCGTCCGGTTGGGCGCCTCCAGGATGTCCCAGACGAACTCAAGCTCGCCTCCATCCGGATCCGTGGTCGTCGTGACCCCGAGGGTGATGGGATTGCCCACCACGACCTGGGAGAAGCTCGTGACCTCGAAGCTGGGAGGGACGTTGGGAACGGAGAAGTTGTACGAGAACGTCTTCATCTCCCCTTCGTCGTCATCGACCTCAAGCTCCACGGACCAGTTGCCAATGTCATTGCCACTGCTCAGCTGCAGCGTCGGGTTGGCGGTCTCCTTGTTTTGCAGGTCAGTGGTGGACCTGGGCGGCCGGGTCCTGACCTTCCAGCGATGCTTTAGGGCCTTGCCAATATCTGGGTCATTGGAGTTGGCTTGAAACTGGATCAGCGACGACCAGGAAGGTTGGTTGGGGCTCGCGGAGGGGCTGGCCGTAGGCGGCAGGTTGTAGATGGTGTCGAATAAGTCAAGGACCTCCCGGCCTTCGGGAGACGCACAGACGATTCCGCATTGTCCCGCCGGGTCAGCAAAGCAGTCGTCGCCCACTTCGGAGGTGCGGACCACATCGACAACGCATTGAGTCCAGATTGTTCCGAGATCCTTCAACGATTTCGCTTCTAGGTAGCTGGTGAAATCAATCCTCCCGTCGCCGTCCGAGTCATAGAAAGGACAGTAGTCCATCGTGTAGATCTGGGGGGTCGCCGGAGGATCATAGCTATACGGCGAAATCACGACGCCCGAGGGCGGATTGGTCAGAGCCCTGCGAGTGCAGACAGCCCTAACTGGTGTCCAACCCAAGGGGTACTGAAAGCGGTTAACATAGCGCACCTTGACTTGAGCTGAGTCAGTGTAGGTTGCGGCTGGAACGCTGGGCTCCCTGGCTGCGCCATCGCCAAGCTCAAGGCGGAAAGCCCAATCCACGTCCCGGGTTCTTTCCACTCGCGTGCTGGAGCCGGGGAGGACCGGTTGCTCGGAAGCACTGACAGTCAGATAGACAATGAGCAGCGAGGCGATGTTCTTCACTGTTGGATTCCAAGCATGGCACGTCGATGACGGACGAAAGACTTCAGGCAGGGGAGCCCGGCCAGTGAAGACAGCGCTGGAGGGAGTCGAAGAGCCGCAAGAGGCTAGCGGGCGGGCACTCCGAGGCGCTTGCTCAGACGCTCTGCGAGCTCGTTCTTGATGAGAGAGCGCGCGCGAAGCTCCTTCTGGAACTCCATGCGCGATGCGCCCCGCAGCATCTGCTCCAGCTCCGCCGCCACGCGTCCCTTCATCACCTCGAAGGACTGGCGCACGACGGGGCCTCTCTCCACGAGCTTGAAGACGTGGAAGCCCTGCTGCGTCTGGACAACGGGAGAGACGCTCTGGGGCTCAAGGTCGACGAGCGCGGACCACACCTCGCCCGGGGCGCTGGTGGCCGTCAGCCGGGTGGTTCCAGGCCCCGGAGGCCGGTGAGCCTCGGAGGACGTCCTCTGCAAGGCGGCGAATTCCACGCCGGGAACCAACGCCTGCTCACGAAGGTACTGGGCCCGGACCCGCATCGCCTGGCTCTCCTCGTCCGGCATCGTGGGCGTCACCCGCAGCAACAACTCCTCGACGACGAGGAAGCCGGGCGCGCGGAAGTGCGACTCGTGGCGCTCGTAGGTCTGCCGGAGCACCTCCTCCGGAAGTGCCTTGGTGGCCCGGCGCTCCATCAGCCGCTCAAGCAACCGCTCCACGCGCCACTGCTGGCGAAGTTCGGCCAAGCCGCGTGATCGGGTGGCCACGTGCTCGTTGAACGCCTCGGGACTGGGAAAGCGCCGCCGCATGACGTCGAGGGCCTCGTCCACTTCGCGCTCCTCGACGACGAGTTGCTCCTGCTCCGCGGCACGCTCGATCAGCAATTCCTCGATGAGCTGCTCGGCGATCTGCGCCTTCTGGGCTTGCGCAATGGGCTCGGGAACACGCCCATCAACCAGGACGAGGTTCTTGCGGCTCGCCGCCCACAGCGCATTGAACCGCGACAGCGAGATCTCCTCACCGTTCACGGTGGCAATTGTCCCGGTCTCCGGGCCGTCCACGTTCCCCGGCAAGAGGGCGGGTGGACTCCCCCCTGCGTCAGCGCCCGTGGCCAGCAGAACCAGAGGGAAGAGTGCGCTCCGCAGCCACCGCGCAGTGACTCGAATCAAGGATTCAAAGCTATTCCGCACATGGTCCAGACTAACAATTAACCCGTGAACTGTCTATGGGTCATGAGAACCCTCCCGGAAAGGACGAGACATGTGAGGAGTTCATATCCCGAGGCCACCGTGCCCATGTGACGCAGAGTGGAATCGAAGCGGGCGGCAAGCCGCGGATATGACGGGAGGCCCACCGAGCTTTGGATTGCCGCGGCGCGAACAAGACCGCCGAGGTGGAGGGGGATTGGTCCATGGAGTTCATCGGCATCGACGTGCTCGAGCGGTACAGCCAAGTGCGCATCCCGGTATCGGGAGTCGAGGAGAGCCCGAGCCGGCTGTTCCAGCGCCACCAGCGGCCCGGCGCCAAGCCCTTGGCGCCCCTGGCAGTGGCCCTTCTTGGCGGGCGCATGGGCCACGGTGAGCAACCCACGGGCACTCCGCCCTCCCTCACTCCAGCGCCGGGAATAGACAGACGCCTAGCCCGTTCGGCTCGGGGGCGGGGCCGCTGGAAATCACGTGCCCGGAGGCGGCCATCCATGGCCGGAGGAGGGGCAAAGGCAATGGCATCCCAACGCGAGCGGACCGGCCCCCGGAAGACGGAGGCCGGTCCGAGACTTCCCATCAAGCTGGACCCCGTCTCTAACGGAGAATTCTTCCAGGCAGAGAAGTCACCCCAGACACGTGAAGCGATGAGTCTCGGTGAGCGGTCGGGTAGACCAGGGAGATCACCCTCCCTGGCCCCCCACAGATCCGGACGTGCGGGACTACCGCATCCGGCTCTTCAGTTCATGGTTTTGCAGCGAGCGTGCGGTAGCGGTGGAGGATGCGCACGGGCGGCAACGGGTAGCGATGCAGCAGCCGCGCGAATCCCTCCCATGACAGCGTGGCGCGCTGCGAGCGGCGTCCCAGCCACTTGCGCCATGCTTGCGCTACCCAGTACAGAAAGCGAGTGAGGCTCCGCGTGTTTCCGCTGATCTCGCCAGCGTTGCTATCCGTTGAAGTCGCGTTGAGATGGGAATGGGACTCGGTGTTCCCGCCATCTTTCCCTCCTTCGGGTCCATGTTCCGGTGCTCCCTTCCCTTCGCAGGGTCCAACCCCGGGCAGCAGCCGTTCCCCTGCCTCTGCGGTACTACGGAGCACTCCGACGCCCTGCCGCTCCTCCCGCTATCGGCTTCGTCTCCTTCGCCCTCGCGGTACCACCCTCGTCCGTCATTCGCTCCTCCGGGAGGCGGACGCATCGCCCGGAGGCCGGGGTTGTTCTGACGGGTTCCCCAACCGTGTCGTAGAGGTGGAAGAGACAGAGCCTCTCAGGTTCCTGGGGAGCCCTCATGCGTACGTGCCCCGCTCTGGCGACCCCGGTGAGGCTGAGAGTGCCTGGCCATCCTCGCGGCGCTCCCAGTGCAGCCTTCCGTCTCTTGAACGACGTCGGCCCTCACGAGACCAACTCTTTCGAGGCTCAATGACGCGGCCCGCACGCTCGCTGTCTACGCTTCGCAGTCCGGGTTACCCCGGCGCCACGCAAGACTCGCTTCCCGCTGGTGGCCAACCTTTGCCGGGCAGGGATTTCACCTGCTGGGCTCCATGTGAGGTTTCGGTTCCTGCTAAGCCATCACGTCCTCCTCACCCAGGCTTGGCCTGGCGCACACAAGGTAGTTGTCGCGTGAGAGGGTTCAGCCGCTACGCTTCATCTCCTGCACTGCCGGGGTGAGATTCGGAGAGGGGCCTGGAGTTGCCCCCGTCAAATCGGACAGCTCAAGGTTGGGAGTTAGCAGTACGGAACTCGCGGGGTGACTTCATCTTGAGGCCCTGGTGCGGGTGGCAGCGGTTGTAGTCGTCGAACCAGGCGGGCTCAGCGCTCCCACGGACGCTTCGAGCCGACGGCGAGACGGCCTTGTGGGTGGCCTCACTGCGCTCAGCGCGCTTCACTGCGCGACCCGTCGCAGAGAGACTCGTGCGGCAGGGGCTGTCACATGCCGAGAGCACTGTGCGATGCGCGGCCCTGGAGACGGGCCTCATCCTGGGGCTGCGCGAAGCGTGGCATGCGTGCCGGCGGCTGGTGCGGGAGCCTGGCGAGGATGGCCGCCTGGCGAGACTGGCACTTGCGCTCAGCGGGGAGCCCGCGGACGTGAAACTGCTTCTACACGCAACGGAGGAGTGGCGACTCCGTAAGGACGTGCTTTGGGCCCTGGGCTTCAGCGGGCAAAAGGCCGCGGCGGAAGCGCTGGTGGACGTGCTGCAGCGGGAGGAAGAAGTCTCCCGGTTGGCGGCCAAATCGCTCGCCATCATCACCGGACTCAATCTCACGGAGCACCTGCTCAGGGAAGACTCGGGCGACGAGGCCCCTTCATCAGCGGGAGAGGGCACCGACGACACTGAAGACACGGGAGCAACGGGCGCATGGCAGATTTCGTCACCGCCGGGTCGGGTGCGGGCGGCCTCGGTGTGGGACTGGTGGCAGGAGGCAAAGACATGCTTCGACGAGCGGGGGCGCTTCGTCCGGGGTGTGCCCTGGAGCCCCGTAGTCGTGGTCTCTGAGTTGACGCGGGCCCCCACGTGCCTGAGCCCGGTCTGGGCGCTGGAGCTGGCCATCCGCACCCGGGGGGCCATCCAGGTGGCGACCTCGGCGCGAGCGGCCCTCCAGTTACGGCAACTCCAGGGCTCGGCGGCGCTGCGCCTGGATTCGATTCCCCGTGGTTTCGACAGCCTGATGACCGCCTGATGGCGGAGGCGTTCTTTCCGAGAGAGGTCCCTTGGGTCCGTTGCTGATAGCGACCGGTGCGGTAACGAGCGTCGGGCACTCCGTGGATGCCGCCTGCGCGGCGATTCGCGCCGGCATTTCGCGGCCCCGGAAGCTTCGGGAGTTCCGGGTGGTGGAAGAGGAATCGCAGGAAGACATCCCAGTGTCGGGCCACCCCATCCGGGGCTACACGGATGGCTTCCAGCTCATCGGCCGGTGGTTGCGGCTGGCGCAAGGCGCCGTGGAGGACGGGCTCTCTCATCCTGGAATGTCGGGCATGCCCACTTCCTTCTGGCGGAAGACGGGGCTCATTGTCGTGACACCCCCTGCGGACGACGAGGTCTTCCTGTCGGAGCAGGGCGGAGCGCTGGAGCAGATTCGCGAGAGCTACCTCCAGCCGCTTCATCGCTCGCTCGGACTGGCCATCGCCGAACCGAACGTGGAGCTCATCGCCATCGGGCATGCAGGCACCGCCGCAGGCCTCCAGCATGGCCTGCAATGGATGGCCTCACGAGGCCTGGAGCGCGTGCTCCTGATCGCGGTGGATTCGTACATCGACGAGGTCCTTCTCCAGCAGCTCGCCAGTCACCGCCGGCTGAAGACCGAGGACCATCCGGTCGGGTTGATGCCCGGGGAGGCCGGCATGTGCCTGCTGGTGGAGTCGCAAGCAAGCGCGCGTCGCCGGGGCGTAGCGCCCGCCATCCTCATCGACACGATTGCGACGGGCCGGGAGCCCGACCACTTCGGCTCAGGGCGGCAGAACATGGGCCGCGGGCTCACCGCGTGCATCCAGGAAGTCCTATCGGGCCTGCCGTCTCCCTTCGCGGGGGATATCTACTCCGACCTCAATGGAGAGCAGTGGCGGGCTCACGAGTGGGGTTGCGTGCGCGTTCACCTCGACACGCGGCTCGGTGCGGTTCAATTGCACCTGCCCGGCACCTACGTGGGAGACGTAGGGGCGGCCAGTGGCGCGCTGGGCGTATGCCTGGCCGCGCACGACCTCTCCCGGGGCCATGGCCGGCAGGATTGCTCGCTCGTGATTTCGAGCTCCGAGCACGGTGAGGTGGGCTGCGTGTCACTTCGGAGGTGCAACGCATGAGCGCTGTCTATCTGCCCGTCTAAGTCCAGAATGCGCTCGAGGACAACCTGGAGCTCCTGCCACGCATCCGCGCTGGCACTCCCCAGCGCAAGGCTCTCGAGTTCTGCTCGAACTTCCGCATCGCGGGTATCGGGAAGCTCTTCCTGGCTGGCTCGCCCGACGCGTTCCGCTTCCACCTGCACCAGAGTGGTCGCGCTTTCGCCTTCTTCTTGGCGCACGCAGAAGTGTGGGGCCCGAGGCCCTCGTCACGGAGGGACGCTTTTGCGTCGAGGGACTCAGCTTGGTTTACATGGCCGAGCACCAGGGGCTGACGACCGAGCCGGACTACCTTCACATTCCATCGCTCGCGAGAAAGGGACATCCTCCGGCGTTTGATGCCCGCTCTTGGGAGCGCATCGACGTGGTGACCGACTGAGAGGGTATTGACTCGTTTCACCTGCTCTCAGCGGCAGTGCAGGTTGCCTGGGTTGCATGGCAGCGACATCAGAGCTGCACGTGCACTACGCCTGAGCGCCGACAAGACTCCGCAGCCTCACCGGACCATGACGTGTGGCCGGCTGCCTCGACTTCGACATGCAGCGACTGGCTCCGAACCCTCCCCAGCCGCCATCGGCCTTCCGCGTCCGTGAGCCCGCGCGCGGGCGGCAGGGAGACCACCTCGCTCCCAGCGATGACGCGCGCGCCGTACACAGGGGCACCTGCGGCCGTGACGAGCACCTCACAGGCCGGCCCCGCCGTGTCTACCTGAACAGAGACAGCGTGCTCCGCGCCGTCCTCCCCTACCTCCGCGACGGTGCTGACGTAGTGCTCGTGAGCTGAAAGAGCCACCAGCACGCGATACCTCCCGGGCGCCAGGAGAGACACCGCCACCCCGCCCTCCTCCTGAAGGAAGGCATCCGCGGCGTGCGTCCGCCATACGTCACCATCGCTCCAGCGCTGGAGCACGAACACCGGATAGGGCCTTCGCGTCCCCGCCCCCAGTTGCCCGCGCAGGAAGCCATCCACGCGGAGGACCAGCCATCGGTACGCCGTCACGCGCCATGACACCTGGGCCTCGGCCACGCCGGGCTCGGGCATGAAGTCGAATGTCTGCCGCGCCGCCGCCACCGGCCGGCCAGAAGCGGGTGCCACCACTTCGGCAATGAACTGGGACGGTGCCCACGACGGCAGTCCCGGCGCTACGAAGCTTCCATCCTGCGCGAGCGCTAGCACCCGGCCATCCGGTCCCAGCAAGGTCACGCCCTCCGGCGGCGCGGAGGTCCCCTCCAGCACAAGCCGCCCGCGCAGCGTCACCGCTCCACCCACGCCGCCGGGAAAGAGTCGGTCCACATCGAGCACCACCGACTCCACGCGGCCATCGCGAAGCGGCACCTCCACCGGACCGCCCTCCTGCCCCGCCGCGCTCCGCAGCCACAATCGCACCTGCGGGTCCGAGGGCAGCGGCAGCAGCGAGAGCGGCTCGCCCACAGGCAGCGGCAACGGCGTCCCGTCCGCCAGCGCCGAGGCGATGGCCGGCGCCACGTGCCGCACCACTGGCAGCAGCTCGCTCGCGTGCTCGGCGTCTCGTGGATCCAACGAAGCAGCGCGCTCCATCCGCACGGAGAATGGGCCATGCTCGGGCCGAGCCCCCGCCAGAGTCACGCGCACACCAGTGGGCCGTCGCGCGAACAACACGCCCCCATCCAGGAGACCCGCGATGGGCACGTCGTCCGGCGCGATGTCTCCCCACCAGAAGGTGCCATCCGGCGCCCAAGCCACGACCTGATACCGGGGCGCCGGGGGCACGGGTATCGGCCCCAGCACTCCTCCCGTCGCGGAGGGCGTCACGTCCACTGACCGCCACTCCGAGACGTTGGCCAGGTCCTCCAGCCGCCCGGGCCCAGCGCCCTCACCTCCCACGCGCTTCGATTCCTCCCAGAGGTGCCGGTCCCTCTCGGAGATGAAGGCCGCGCCCACGCGCGCCTCGCCCAGGAACGGTTGCCCCCCCTCGAGCACCACGCGCAACTGCAAGCCCTCCAGCTTCGTAGGCTCGGGAGGAGGCGCCACTCGCGCAGGCACCGTGCCCTCGGCGCGTACGACGGGCGCAGGCAAAGCGCCGGGCACGCCAGCGGGCACGGGCCACAGCCACCACGCCACCAGCCCGGCCAGCAGCAACATCAGCGCGGCGGCCCATGGCCACCGCGCGCGCTGTCCCGTGGGCCTCAATCCGTGTCGCTGTTGGAATACAGGGTCAGGTAGATGGGCGCGTGGTCCGACAGCCGGGTGACGAAGTCCCGCGTGTTCGCGATGTAGTCGCGGCCCGCCGACGAGAACTCCGTCACGTAGGTCGGCTGCATCCAGAAGTGGTCATACGCATTCACGTAGCCGCCACTGAGGTTGATGGTGGTGGCCACGTCCAGCTTGCACGCCACCGTTGGGGACAGCGACACCAGGTTCGACCAGGATGCCGAGGCACACGACATGTTGTGGTCCCCCACCAGGATGGCGTCCTGGTCGGTGCTGCTGGCGTCCTGCACCGACTTGAACACCGCTGCGAAGCGCTTCACCTCCGCGTCGCGGTCGGGAAGGTTGCCCCAGACGGTGTGCCAGTTGAGGAACGTGTAGTCCGCGCCCGTGGGCGTGTGCCGGACCCGGACGACCTGCGGCTCGCGCTCGAACACGTCTCCCGTGTCCGAGTACACGCTGGACGACAGCAGCGACACCGTGTCCGTCCGGTACAGCACCGCGTAGATTTCCTTGTACGACGAGCGCCCGATGAGCGGCGTCTGCGCGTAGTTCCACCTCACGCCGGAGACGGCGTTGAGCTCCGCCACGATGGCCGGCACCACGTTGGCGTTCATCACCTCCTGCAGGAACACCAGGTCACAGCCGTTGTTGGAGTTGCTGTTCGCCCCGTACTGCCGCCAGATCTGCTCCGCGTCCTCGCGGTACGTCTGCTCCGCGGTCCACCCCTCGTGGCGCAGGTTCCAGCTCACCACGCGGAGATACGAGCCCGCCTGAGCCAGCGTGGGAACAGCCAGGACGACCAGCACCACCGCGCGCAACCAGCAGGACGACAATCCCATCGAGTGACCTCGCCGTGAGAGAGGCGGCCATGCGGCGCGGCCGCACGCGCGAACGCAGCGCGCGCAAGTGTCCTAGTGGATGAGCTCCGCGACGGGCAACGAACTTTCCTGAAACACAAGAAATACAGAGTCAATAGAGACCCACGAGGCGGCGGGATTCGCCTCGTCCGGGTCGAACCGCGACACGCACAACAAACGCAACTTGATTGCATTTGAATCAAGATGGCAGATTATCGCGGGCGTTCCCGGAATGGGGACCTGGCGGGGACGGCGGAGCTCTGCCCAACCGCGAAGGAGGGCGCGTCATCGTGAACCGTCTCGTCTGGAGCATTGGATTCGGAGGGCTGGTGCTGGCCTGCGCCCTGGCGCTCTGGCTTCGTCGGCCCCTGGAGCGCGCGCCCCTCCTCGAGCCCGAGCCCCTCGCCGCGCGTGTCGTCCAGCCGCCGCTGCCGCCGGCGTTACCCGCCGAGCCAACGCCTCGTCCCAGGCGTCAGGCGGTCACCACGCCCCAGACGCCGCCGAAGGCGCTGCCCACCGAGGAGCCCGCTCGGGAACGTCCCACCCGTTCCCGGCGCACGCCTCCCCTCCAGCGCCTCCGCCTGGCGAACGCGCTGCGCGGCGCGCACCCCAGCCCCGACGCCCGCCGCGAAGCCGTGCTGGCGGAGCTGACGGCCTCCGGCGAGAGCCAGGCCCCGTGGACGGACCTGGCCCGCGCGGCCCTGGGGCAGTGGCGGGCCCAGGTGGAAGCCGACGTGCTGCCCGTCACGGCCGAACCGGCGCGCTGCTTCGAGGCGGGCTGTGTCGCACGCATCACCTTCCCGGACGCCGACTCGTTTCAGGAGTCCTTCCGTCGCACGCCGGACCTGCGGCTCGGCGAAGACACCGCGCACATGCAGCTCCCACCCGAGCGCCTCGCGTCGGGCGAGGTCGTGGCCTCGTGGCTCGTCCTCCCGCCCGCGGCGCCCTGAGCCCTCCCTTTCACCCCGCAGTACCCCTCCAAGGAGTCATCACCATGAAGCTGGAGTTCCCCTTCAAGCAGTCCCTGCTCGCCACCAGCGTGGCCGTCCTGCTCGCCGGCTGCGGCACCCCCGTCGAGGAGGAAGCCCCCGCGGCTCCCGAGGCCGCCGCGCTGGAGACCAGCGAGGACGCCCTGTTCAGCATGCTCCCCGCCTGCGAGGAGCCCGAGGAGCTGGAGCACGTCGTGGAGCACGCGTGCTACCACGCCGAATACGGCCCCTTCGAGCCCGTCACCGCCGCCGCCCTGGGCGCGCCCGTGCTCGTGGACGTCAGCCAGGCCCACACCGCCTACCAGGTCAGCCTGCCGCAGCGCTCGCCCTACAACTACGCTGGCCGCGTCTCGTTCCTCCCGGACGCCTCGGGTGAGTTCGCCTTCATCCTGTCGCGTCACCGCGGCCTGCGCATCTTCGAGGCCGCCACCGGCACCGAGGTGGCCCGCGAGTGCCGCTACACCGTCCCCACCGAGGTCTGCTCCAGCCTGAAGGCGACCTACATCGCCGACCTCGAGGCCGACACCGAGTACTACCTGGAGTTCCGCTCCATCCTCCCCTCCAACGCCGCGTTCACCCTCATCATCGAGGAGGCCGGTCACCACCACTGACCTGACGGCGGAGCGTTTTCCGGGCCCACGGCGGGAGCCTCCTCCTCCCACCGTGGGCCTTCTCCTGTGCGCACCAGGACATCAAATGCACTTGAGTTGCATTTGAATCCCTGAAGCATGTAGGAAGCACCTCATGCGCCCGACCTTCCGAGTCCTCCTGCTGGCCGCATGCGCCACGCTGACCGTCGCCTGTGGTGGTGGAGGCGACGATTCCAACCCCGATGGTGGACCGCCCACCGAAGGCGACCCTTGCGAGCCCAATGGCCACATCCACCGGGAGCCCACCGGTGACTGGTGCCACTGCAACAAGGGCTACATCGCCGCCGAGGATGGCCTGGCCTGCGTGCCGGACCCGAACCACGTCCCCAGCGAGGGCTTCGACTTCGGTGACGACGGCGAGCACGCTTGCTGGCACGTGACGAACGGTCCCTTCGTCACCGTCACCGCCACCGAGGCCCGCCATCCCCGCGTGGATGACTTCCACACCTACTACACGGTGAAGCTCCGTCCGGAGAACGGTCAGTACGTGGGGACGTTCAGCTACAAGTCCTTCGCCACCGGGAACTTCGTCGTCTACCTGAGCAACGCGGAGGTGCCCGTCACCCTCATCGAGACGGCCATCGAGTCGACGGTGCCCCAGGCCGGCACCCGCCCCACCGGAGGCTTCTGCGACAGCCTCACGCACATGGTCGGCTACGAGCTGACCGACCGCGTCCAGTACACCCTCCAGCTCGGGCCCACGTCCCTGCCGGAGCTCAACATGGTCATCGAGCACGTGCAGTAGCTCGCGCCGGAGGTTCCGACCTCGCGCGTTATTGCAACTAAGTTGCATATACGTCATGAGTGACGACTGCCGGTGCTTGCGGCTTTCGGCCCGGCTCACGAAAGGAAACCTCACCATGAAGCGGATGAAGCGGACTCTCTGCGGTGCGTTCCTCGGCCTCTCGCTGGCCGCCTGCGGCCCTCTCGACGAGACGGGCCAGGACTTCACCTCGGAGCAGGAGCAGCCCCTGGAGGCCACCTGCACCAGCGTGGCCGACACGAGCATGACGACGCATGCGTGCAGCCACGCGTCCAACCCCGGCGACAATGTGAACGTGAACGGCGTCACCGGCGCGCCCGACATCAGCATCCAGCACAAGCACTACACCGTGACGCTGTCCGGCAGCGGGACGGGCAAGGTGACCTACGTCCCCGTGGCGCGGAGCTCGGCGGGCTCCACCGTGGAGTCCGTCGCGTTCTACGCCACGCAGAACGTCACCATCACCGCGGTGGACAAGAGCGTCACGCCGAACGTCACGCTGACCGCGCTGGTCAGCACCGACGGCATCTCCTCGGGCAGCTGCACGCTGCACCACGCGCGGGTGTTCGACCTGCAGGTCGGCCACACCTACGAGCTGAACATCAGCGCGCCCACCAGCTCCGTCGGGGTCGTCCCCGAGTACCTGTTCGACAACCGGGGCCGCTACTACCGGGACGCGGACGGTGACGGCTACGGCGCCAACAGCCCGCTCTACCGCTTCGCGTGTGAGCCGCCCGCGGGCTACGTCACCCAGCGCTTCGACTGCGACGACACCAACCCCGCCATCTTCAACTGCTAGCCCTTCACCCCTCGGGTGAACCGGGCAACACCGCAGCCCCTCCACCGGGGTGCCCCGCTCGCACCAGGGGGCACCCCGGTTCTCCTCTCCTGCTTCCTCGCCAAGGCCCTCCGATGCGAACCGTCACCACCGCTACCCTGCTCGCCACCTGTGCCCTGCTGTCCCTGGCCGGCTGCGACAATGACGACCCCACGCCCCCCTCGCCGACGCCGGACGCGGGCACCCAGCCGGACGCGGGGACGGAACCCGATGCAGGCACTCAGCCCGATGCCGGCTCGGTCCAGGGGCCCATCGTCACCGGCTCCACGCCTGGCGAGGGCGAGCAGGACGTCGTGCCCGTGGAGATGTTCGTGGCCGATACGGCGACCATGGCGGTGCGCAAGCGCGTCAGCCTCACCTTCGACACGCCCATGGACACCACCGCGTCGCAGGTCACCCTCATCGACCAGACGACGCCGGCCAATGCTCCCCGCGCGCTGACGGGCACCTGGTCCGAGGATGGACTGACGCTTTCAGTCGACATCCCCCGGCCCGAGGCCGACCTGCCGCCGCTCGAGGAGGAGACCCGGTACACCCTGGACCTCGAGGGACTGCGAAGCAGCGAGGGCCGCCCGGTGGATGCCACGCACGCGGGGCTCGGCGATGGCCGGCTGGACTTCACCACCGGCCGGCGGGACGCGGCCATGGAGCACGCCTGTGGCCACTCGCTGCTGGAGAGCCCTCGCCCCGTCACCGCGAGCGCGTCCCCCACCATCTATCCGGCGACGGACGCGCCCCACGCCTTCTATGCGCTGACGCTCCCCGCCAGCGGCTCGTCCTTCCTGGGGTATACGGAAGTCGTGTCCGGCGAGGGCCGGGACGAGCCCGTGGTCCTGTACCTCAACCACGCCGTCCCGGTCGCGGTGCACGACATGACCGAGGGCGAGGACGCCATCGCCTCCGCGCTGGAGCCTGCCCGGCCCGTCTGCCTGCCCGCCATCACCCACACCCTGAAGTTCACCGCGCCCGGCGGCGACCGCTTCCTCCGGCTCACCTTCGGACCCACGCAGCAGGAGACGTTCAACTTCGTCTTCGAACGCTACTGAGTCAGGCCTCGGGTGCGGGGTGCGGCTCCACGCCCCGCCCCGACCGAGGCAGGAGCAACGCGAAGCCCATACCCACGACAATCACCGCGGCCACGTAGTGCGCGGGCGCCAGAGGAGACGCCTTCAGCATCAAGGTGACCACCAGTGGGGTGATGCCTCCGAAGAGGGCGTAGGCCATGTTGTACGAGAAGGAGAGCCCCGAGAAGCGCACCGCCGCCGGGAAGGCGCGCACCATGCCGGTGGGGACCACTCCCGTCACGCCCACGCTGAAGCCCGCCAGGGCGGACAGCGGCACCAGCATCCCCGGAGACACCGCCACCCCCAGGTAGAGCGCATACGTGGCCGCCAGCATCATCAGGCCGCCCAGGGCCAGGGTCTGCCTCACGCCCAGCCGGTCCGCGAGCATCCCGAACGCGACGCATCCGAACGCCAGGCTCAACGTGGCCACGCTGCTGGCCACCAGCGCCTGTGTCGCGGTGAAGCGGTGGAGGCTTTGCATCAGCGTGGGCGTCATCAGGATGACCACCACGACGCCCGCGGTGAGCACCCACGTGAGCAGCATGGACATCACCACGGCGCCGCCGTGGCCCCGCAGCACGGCCTTGAGCGGCAGCTCCCGCACCAGCGCCTTGCGCCGGCGAAGCTCCTCGAAGACGGGCGTCTCCGCCAGCCAGCGGCGGAGGAACACCGCCAGGAAGCCAAATACGCCTCCGATGACGAAGGGCACCCGCCAGCCGATGGCGTGGACCTGCTCGGGGCTCAGCAACGTGTTGACGGCCGTCGCCACCAGCGAGCCCAGCAGGATGCCGAGCGTGAGGCCCATGGTGAGAATTCCACAGGCCAACCCCACCCTTCGCGAAGGGACATGCTCCGAGACGAACACCCAGGCCCCAGGGACCTCACCGCCCACCGCCGCGCCCTGCACCATGCGCAGCAGGAGCAGCGCCAGGGCCGCCACGTGGCCCGCGGTGGCGTAGGTGGGGAGCAGGCCAATCAACAGCGTGGGCACCGACATCATGAACACGCTCAACGTGAACATGCGTTTGCGACCCGCGCGGTCTCCGAAGTGGGCCATCACGATGCCGCCCAGCGGGCGCACCAGGTAGCCCGCCGCGAACAGACCGAAGGCCTGCATCTGCCGCAGCCACTCCGGCGTGTCGGGCGGGAAGAAGAGCTCGCCGATGACCTTGGTGAAGAAGACGAAGATGATGAAGTCGTAGAACTCCAACGCGCCGCCCAGCGCCGCCAGCGCGAGCGTCCGGGCATCGTCACGAGTCAACGGCCGCTGCGGAAGGTCCTGCGAGGAGGAGGTGGCGAACATGGCGTGTGGAGCACGATGAAACCACGGTCCGGAACGCGCCGCTCACTCCGCCCGCTTGCGCCGGCGTGACACGATGCGGCTCAAGGCCACCTCGGTGATGCCCAGGTAGGCGGCGACGTCCCGCTGCGGTATCCGCCCTTGCAGGTGGGCATGCTCCTGCCAGAAGCGCTCCAGCCGCTCCTCGGCGGACAGGTCGAGGAACTCCTGCTCCCGGCGCTCCTTCAGGAGGTAGTGCCACTCCGCCACCCGCCGGGCGAGCCGGGCCCAGCAGGCATGTCCGGCCTCCAACGTCTCGAGGTCCCGGGCATGGAACACCAGCACCCGGCTCGGCTCCAGCGCTTCGATGGCCGTCATGGATGGCTGGCGCTGCAACATCTCCGCGTAGGCCCCGATGAGCTCGCCCTCGGCGCGGAAGGCCTTGATGGACTCCTCGCCCCGCGCCGACACGCGCACCGCGCGGAAGATGCCCTGGAGCACCAGCCCGAAGCGGTCCGCCGGGTCTCCGGGCCGCAGGAAGAGCGCTCGCTTCTCCAGCGGCTGCTCCCGCGCCAGCGCTTCGGCCTTGAGCCACTCGCTTTCGGGCAGCGGGGCCAGCGCGGCGATGTGCTCGAAGAGCTTCGGGTATCTCAAGCGGAGGCGCCTCGGGGCTTAACCCAGGTTAAGGCGGGCCTCGTCCAGGCGCCATACACCGGCGGCATGAGCATCAACGTCTACGCCGTGGCCACGCCCTTCGTCATCGTCCTGGCGCTGGGGGAATTCGCCTACTGCGTCATCCGGCGCAACGGGTACTACGCCTTCCAGGACTCCATCGCCAGCATGGGGACGGCGGTGCTCAACCAGTGCGTCAACGTAGCGGTGGCGCTGCTGGTGCTCCCGCTCTTCAGCCAGCTCGGGCAGTTCGCGCCCTGGAAGCTCGACGCCACCTCGCCGCTGGCGCTGGTGGCCCTCTTCCTGGGTGTGGACTTCCTCTTCTACTGGTTCCACCGCTTCGGACACCGCACCAACATCGGCTGGGCCGCGCACTCGCCCCACCACTCCACCGAGGAGCTCAACTACGCGGTCGCCCTGCGCGCCAGCGTGACGCAGCGGCTCTTCTCGTTCCTCTTCTACTGGCCACTGGTGCTGGTGGGCTTCCCACCCGAGGCCGTGCTGGCCATGGTCGCCTTCCACCTGGTGCTCCAGTTCATCCCCCACACGCGCGTCATCCCCAAGCTGCCGCGCTGGATTGAGTCCTGGCTCAACACGCCCTCGCACCACCGCGTGCACCACGCGCGCAACGACGTGTACATCGACAAGAACTACGCGGGCTTCCTCATCATCTGGGACAAGCTGTTCGGCACCTTCGAGGAGGAGAAGGAAGCCTGCTCCTACGGCCTCACCTCCCCGCCCAACACCTGGGACCCGACCGTCATCAACTTCCAGGCGTGGGGGAAGCTCATCCACGACGCGGTGGCCACGAAGAGCCACTGGGACCGGCTGCGCATCTGGGTGATGCCCACCGGCTGGCGGCCCGCGGACCTGCCGCCCCGCGTGTCACCGGGCTGGAAGAAGGACGGCGTGGAGCTGAAGTTCCAGTCCACCGAGCTGCCCGGCGTCCGCGGCTACCTCGTGTTCCAGCTCCTGGCGGCCATGCCGCTCATGCTGCTGGTGAGCCACCATGCCTCGCCGCTGTCCGGCTGGCAGAAGCTGGTGCTCAGCCTCCTCTTCTGGGCCATGGCCACCGCGTGGAGCGGCATGCTGGAGTCGCGGCGCTGGAGCCTGCCGCTGGAGCTCGCGCGGGTGCTCGCCATGGGAGGGTTGGTGACGTGGTGGCTCGCTCAGGCCACCGCGCCGCAGAGCTGGAGCGCGCTCTGCGGGGCATGGCTCGCGGTGTCCCTCGTCTGGCTGGCGGTGGTGCGCGCCGCGGGTCAGGGCGCTGCGCCCGTACCGCAGGGCTCGCGCTGAGCGCGTGGGGCGTCAGGCGGGCTCCCACGTCCCGGAGAAGGCGGTGTAGCGGCGCACATTGAGCATCAGGGCCCGGTACACCTGCGTCTCCGACGTGAGCTCCACCACGCCGCCTTCCGGGGGCACGGTCAGGCGGTCGAAGTGCGCGCCTTCGAACCAGTGATGCGGCTGCACCTCCACGACGAAGCGCCCGCCGTCGTCGAGCTCCACCGCGATGGGCACGAAGTCCACGCGCTGCAGCTCGACGGGGGGCGGGAAGTCCAGGGCCACCCGAAACGGGACCTCGGCTTCCGCGCGGGACGCGGTGCCTTCCAGGATCATCGAGCGACCGCCCAGCACCGCGCCCTCGGCGCCCAGGGCGCGGGACGGCGGCTGGAGCAGCAGCGAGAAGGAGCGCGCCAGCCCGGCGATTCCGGGAGAGCGCCCCAGCTCCCGCACCTCCCCCGCCTCCGCCAGCAGGTCGAACACCACCTCGCGGTCCCACTCGCCCAGCACGGTGCCCCCGGAGAAGAAGTGCCCGTCGTGGGCATGCGCGGTGGGCAGCAGCCACTGGCCCAGCCGCCGCAGCGCGGTGGGCTCCAGGGGGGAGGCATTCTCGAACAGGTAGATGGGCCCCAGCACCATCAACCCCGACGACAGGCGGACGCGCCAGCCGGTGTCGGTGGTGAACTCGCCGGGCGCCGCCTCACCCGGCGCCCTCGCGGTGCGCAGGCCCATGCGGAAGGTGACGCTGCGCCCGCCCGTCCCGGAGAGGCCACAGGCGGAGGCACCTGCGACGAGCGCGGTGCCCAGCATCCAGGTGAAGGCGCGGCGGGTGGGGTGCAGCGGCGAGGTCATGGCGAGTCCTCCTGAAGGTCCAGGTACAGGGTGAGCGTGCCCATGAAGGTGCGCGGCGCGCCCGCGGTGAAGTGGCGCGTCGCCATCAACGACGCGGGCGCATCCGGACCGCGGAAGTTGGAGACGTAGTTGAACTCCGACTCGCGCCAGCGCGTGTCGAGCAGGTTCTCCACCGACAGGCCCACCTCCACCGCCTTCCAGCGGGCCCGCGTGCCCACGTCGAACAGGAAGACGGGGGCGCTGTAGCGGTCCAGCGGAAGCGGCCGGGGACCGATGGCGCTGTGGCCCAGGGCCACGTTCCAGTCCAGGCGCTGTCCCGCGATGGTGGCGGCGCCCCTCACCGAGGCGTCCACCCGCCCCAGGAGCTGGGGGATGTACGGCATCACCGTCCCGTCCCACAGCTTCCACGCCGAGGCCCCCGGCACGGGCAACGTGGCGCGCGCCCACGCGAGTGAGGCCTGCACGTCCACGCGCTCCTGCCACGTACCGCGCGCGCTGACGAAGGCGCCCAGTCGCTGCGAGGCCCCAATGGGCTGGTTGCGGCCCACCGTCTCATCGAAGACGAAGTCCTGCGACACGCGCGTGGCGAAGAAGGCGCCACGGGCCTCCAGCGCGACAGGGCCCTCCAGACGCCAGCCGAGGCCCGTCTCGCCCGAGGTTACGCGGGCGTAGGGCGCCAGCTCCGCGTCGGACAGCGCGGCGGCGTCACTGGAGCGCGCGCCCAGGCCCGCGCTGGTGAGCCAGGTGAGCCGGGGCGTCAGCCGGACCTCGACGGAGGCGCGAGGACTGGCGAAGAAGCCATACGCCTCCACGGACTCGTCGGTCAGCCGGGGGCCGTCGCGGTCCTCGGCGGGCCGGTTGTGGTCGTCCACGCCGAAGAGGAAGGTGTCCAGCCGCACGCCGCCCCGGAGGGTGAGCCACGACAGCGGGGCGACGCGCAGCGACGCGTAGGCGCCCACGTTCGTCGTGCGCACCTGGTTGTCGAAGACGGTGCTGTACGGCACGCCGCCGCTGGCCCGCAGCCGGCGCGAGCGCGTGCGCACGTCGTCGTAGCGCGCGACGTAGCCCAGCTCCAGCGGCTGCGGCTGGCCCAGCAGCGTGAGCCCGGGCGTGTAACGGCCTCGCAGGCCCACCGTGGAGCCGCGGTAGTAGCCCTCGGTGTTGTCACCGCGCTGGCTCTCCCCTTCCGGCGGCGTGTCCAGTAGGAAGCCCGTGAAGTTGTCGCGGATGCGGGTCTGCCGCAGCACCACGTAGCCCTGCTGCACGAAGCGCCCGCCGCGCTTCAGCCGCGATTGGAGCTCGGCGGAGAGGATGTGGCGCTGGCCCGCGCCGCCCTGGTTGGGGTCGTAGGAGCAGAAGAACTGCGAGTCCGGGTCCGTGGCGCACGGCAGTCGGGCGTCCACCACGTCCGTCTCCCGCACCACGCCCGCCGAGGAGAACCGCGAGGCATAGCTGGTGCCGAACAGGCGCAGCCGCGACGTGTCGCCCACGCGCAGCTCCGCCTGCGCCATGACGCCCGCGTTGGCGTACGCGCGGTTGGGGCCGAAGCCATGCCCCTGGCGCAGCAGCAGCCCCACGAAGGTGGACTCGCTGGACTCGGGCGGGCCCCAGAGCAGCGACAGCCGGCGCGAGGCGTAGCTGCCGGTGGACACGGACGCGGTGAGGCCGCGCCGCGCCAGCCCGAGCTGGTACTCCACGGTGCCCGCGACGCCGAAGTCGCCCTGGGAGGGGTCATAGGGCCCTTCGGTGACGCGGAGGGATTCCACCAGCTCCGGGATGATGAAGTACGTGTCCGCGTAGCCGTGGCCGTGCGCGTGCGACACCTCGTTGAGCGGCACGCCGTTGAGGCGCAGCTCCACGTCCTTGCCCTCGCCCGCGTCGAAGCCTCGGATGTAGATGCTCTCCGCGTGGCCTTCCCCACCGTGGTTGGCCAGCATGACGCCGGGTGCCAGCAGCATCAGGTCCGACGCAGAGCGGCGCGGGACGTCCGCGAGCTGCCCCACCGGGATGTGGAAGTCCCCCACCGCCACTGGCGGGGGCGCATAGGAAGCGCTGCGCACCGTGGTGGAGAAGGAGGGCGGCTGTGGGGCCACGGGCGCATCGCCCGCGGGCAGCGAGCCCGCTCCTGATTGCGTCAGCGCGTCCGACTGGGTTGCGCCTTCCTCCGCACCCGTACCAGCAACGGCTGGCGCTCGGCTCCCGAGTGGCTGAGCCCCGTCGCCGCCGGGCTCTGGCCTCGCGGCACTCGCGTGTCCGTGCCGGACCTCCGCCTCGCCGTGCTCCGGCCCGGCGGTACTGCCCTGCCCGGACGCCACCGCCTCCAGGTGGTGGCCGTGCACCGGGGGCACGAAGGTGACGGGCACGTCCACCCGCACGGCGATGGCCTCCCCTCCCTGCCGCGCGGGCTGGAACCGCCAGCGCACCGCCGCGTTCATCGCCGCCCTGTCGAACGCGACACCGGCGGACTGCCGGACCTCCACCTGCGACACCTCGCCCGTGCGGTCGATGGTGAGCCGCAACAAGACGGTGGCCGGCACCTCGGGAGGCGGCACCTCCGCCGGCAACACGGGTCCTGGCGCCTCCAGCGGCACGGGTGGCGTCACAGGCAACTCGCCCGTGGCGCTCAGCACGCAGAGCACCAGCGTCGGAATCCACACGGGTGATGACCTCTCTTGATTCCGGAGCGCCCCACGACGAAGCGGGGGTCATGCATCCGGGTTGCATCCACACACCAGATACACCACACCTCGGATTGACTCGCAACCAGGTTGCAATT
This sequence comes from Pseudomyxococcus flavus, assembly GCF_050038885.1. Taxonomy (NCBI): domain Bacteria; kingdom Pseudomonadati; phylum Myxococcota; class Myxococcia; order Myxococcales; family Myxococcaceae; genus Pseudomyxococcus; species Pseudomyxococcus flavus. The sequence continues at coordinate 2,614,804 of NZ_CP143624.1, forward strand.
AACTACTTATTGCATGAATGCGCGACAGCGGCAGTCCCGGAAGTGGTGGTGCGTGGCCCTCGCGGCCTGGAGCCTGGCGGGCACGGCCTGCGACAACGTGGCCCCGGGGGACGTGCAGGTGACCATGAGCGGGGGGGATGGCACCCAGCGTGGACTCCCGGACACACTCTTCCAGGATGGCTGGTCCGTGCAGTTCACCCGCTACCTGGTGTCCCTGGGAGACGTCACCCTCACCTCGGCGTCCGGCGAGGTCCGCGCCAGCGACCGCCACGTCCTGGTGGACATCCAGAAGGGCGACATCCCCCTGGTGGACCTGAGCGGGGTCCCCGCGGGCCGCTGGGACGTGGGCTTCCGGGTGAGCCCGCCGGAGGCGCGCACCGAGCTGGCGGATGGGCAGGTGAGCGCCGAAGACCTCGCGATGATGCGCGAGGCCGGCTTCAGCTACTTCGTGGAGGGCCACGCGACGAAGCAGAACGAGCCCGTCCTGCGCTTCCGCATGGGCTTCCCCGTCAACGCGCTCATGCAGAACTGCATCAATGGCGCGGATGGCACCCAGGGCATCGTCGTGCCGGAAGGCTCGGTGGCCCGGCCGGAGATCACCATCCATGCCGAGCACATGTTCTACGACCGGCTGGGCACGCATCAGGGCGTGCAGCTGCGCTTCGAGGCCATCGCGGCCACCGCGAACGCCGACAACGTCATCACCCCGGAGGGCCTCGCGACGCAGCAGCTCACCGACCTGAGGGACCGCGACGGCAACGAGCTGCGTGACTCGCAGGGCCAGCCCGTCGTCTATCTGCCCGGCGCGTTCGACGTGCGAACGCTCCAGGAGTTCATCACCCAGAGCGTCGTCGACCAGGCGCACCTCAACGGCGGCGGCGTCTGCACCGTGGTGAAGTGACGCGCCGTCAGGCGGACACCGGGGCCGGGGCCGCCACCTCGGCGCCCTCTGGACAGCCCGCGGACGCCCGGGCGTCCGCGCAGCGCGGCAGGCAGATGCGGAAGGTGGTGCCATCCGCCTCCGACGAGCGCACACTCAAGCGTCCGCGGTGCGCCTCGACCACGGCCCGGGCGATGTAGAGCCCCAGCCCCAGGCTCACCTTGGCCTGCTCGTGCGAGGCCTCGCCCCGGCGGAAGGGCTCGAACAGGTGGGGCAGCAGCGACGGAGCAATGGGCGGGCCCTCGTTGTGGACCTCCAGGAAGACGGCGTCCGGCCGCTCCCAGGTGACGAGGCGGACGGCCGACTGCTCGGGGCTGTACTTCAAGGCGTTGTCCAGCAGGTTGGCCACCACCTGGGCCATGCGCTCCAGGTCCCAGACGCCGTGCAAGCTATCACGCGAGAAGTCGCACCGGATGACGCGGCCCGGCCGGGCCACGTGCAGCTCGTCCGCCACCTCGCGGCACAGTGCATTGAGGTCACCGGCCCGAGGCACGACGGGGATGCCTCCGCCCAGACGCGAGCGGGTGAAGTCCATGAGCAGGTCCACGATGTGCTGGATGCGCTCGCCGCTGCGTGCCACGCGCTCGAAGGCCCGCTGCTGCTCGGGTGCCAGTGACTGGCTGGCGAGCTGGGACTTCGCCGTGGCCATGACCACGGACAAGGGCGTGCGGATGTCATGGCCGACAATGCCAATGAGCTGCTGCTCCAGCTCCGACGCTCGCTGCGCCTCTTCTTCCGCCCGCCGCCGCTCCGCGAGCTCCACCGCCTGCCGCTTCACCAGCTCGCCGCGCCGGTGCAGGTCCACGAAGACCTGCACCTTGGTACGCAGGATGTCCGGGTCCACCGGCTTGAGCAGGTAGTCCACCGCGCCCTGCTCGTACCCGCGGGTGACGAAGGTCGCCTCGCGGCTGAGCGCGGTGATGAACAGGATGGGCAGGTAGCGCGTCCGCTCGCGCGCCCGGATGAGGCGCGCGGTCTCCAGGCCGTCCAGCCCTGGCATCTGCACATCCATGAGGATGCAGGCGAAGTCGGCGCGCAGCAGCTCGCGCAGCGCTTCCTCGCCAGACCGGGCCAGCACCAGCTCCTGGCCGAGCGGATCCAGGATGGCCTCCATGGACAGCAGATTGGCGGGCGTGTCATCCACGAGGAGGATGCGCACGCGCGGCAGGTCCTCACCCGGGGGGTCTCGAAAAGCAGAAGGCAGCATCGAATCCAGCTCTGAGGTGGACAGGAGCGACTTCGCGGGCAGACCGCTCCGGGCCTGACCCATGCGAGCCACGTCCGCTCAACACACCCCAGCGCCATCCCGTTCCGGCGTCAGCGGCGCGCCAGCCACGGGACACGGGAGGCAGCCGACAGCGGACATGCCGCCGGCCCCCCTCCCTGGCATCTGGAAGCCTCAGGCCTGCGGCGTCTCGTTCCGCCGGGCAGCGACTTCCTTGCGCACCTGCTCCATGTCCAGGGCCTTCACCTGCTTGAGAAGGTCCTCCAGCGCGGCGGCCGGCAGCGCCCCAGGCTGCTCGAACAAGAGAATCCCGTCACGGAACACCATCAGCGTGGGAATGGAGCGAATCTCGAATGCCCCGGACAGCTCCTGCTGGGCATCCGTGTCGATCTTCCCGAAGACGATGTCCGGGTGCTTGTTCGAGGTCTGCTCGAAGATGGGCGCGAAGGCACGGCACGGGCCGCACCATGATGCCCACCAGTCCAGGATGACGATGCCCTCCTTGGACACCGTTTCCTTGAAGTTGTCCTTGGTGATTTCCACCGCCGCCATGAAGGGCCTCGCTTTTAACGGACGTCCAGGAGTTCCACCTCGAACAGCAGGGTGGAGTTCGGAGGAATAACGGGGGGGAAGCCCCGCGCGCCATATCCCATCTCCGGAGGGATGGTGAGCTTGCGCACGCCGCCCACCTTCATGCCGGCCACGCCCTTGTCCCAGCCCTCGATGACCTGCCCGGCGCCCAGCCGGAAGGTGAAGCCCTGGCCCCGGTCCCGGCTGCTGTCGAACTTGGAGCCGCTGGTCAGCGTCCCCACGTAGTGCACGGTGACCGACTTGCCGGCCGTTGCCTCGGCGCCGGTGCCAACCTTCACGTCTTCCACATTCAAGCCCATCCAACGCTCCTCTGACCGCGTGAAAGGCGGCACCTTAACCCGGCCGCAGCGCAGGTGCCGCACCTGAAAACACGGCGGCGCGGGCCCGTCCGCTACCGGGCACCGCGCCACCGCTCGAGCCCGCCCGAGGGCAGGCGTCATCCGTCAGAAGGTACCGCCGATGCTGACGGTGCCCTGGTAGCTGCCGCCTCCCTGGAAGTCATCGCCAGCAGGGTCGATTCCGGGGGCGAAGTCCTTGTCGAAGAGGAAGTTGTAGTTGGCGCGCGCGTCCACGGTGAAGTGACCGACATGGCCGCGCAGGCCCACGCCCGCGGGCACGTTGCCCACGGTGTCGTCGCGGTAGCCCAGGGACTCGCCTCCCCGGAAGTTGTAGTCGTTGATGCCGATGCCGCCCAGCAGGTACGGCTGCCACGCGGTGGGAACGATGCCCAGCGTGAGGACGGCCTGACCACCGTTACGGACGAGGTCCGGTCCGCTCGTGCCCGTCTCCCTGTGACGGATGTTGTTCAGCGCGCCCGTGTAGCCCAGCTCCAGGCCCAGCACGCTCGTCGGCTTGATGGCCGCGCGCACACCCGCGGTACCACCCGGGCTGAGCTGCGGGGCCAGCGCGCCGGTGTAGCCCTCCACACCGCCGCCAATCAGCACCGAGAGGCCCTTGATCTTGTTCTTGTCCTTCTTCTTCTCCGCCCGCATCGGCTCGGCGCGCTCGGCCGAGGGCTGGAAGTCGGAGGGCGGCGGCGTGGTGGCGATGCCGCTGCCTCCGGTGGCGTCGTCAGGCGCGTAGTGGGACTCCGGCTCCGGGTACACCGGCGCCGACGGCTGCCCGCTGCCGCCCGTGCCCAGTGGAGGCGCTGGCGGAACCACGAGCTGCTCGCTGTCCTGCGTGCCCTGAGGCGCCGCGGGAGGCACGGCGGGAGCCGGCGTCATGGCCCCCTGTCCGCTGCCGCCCGTGCCCTGCTGCGACTGCCCCACCGGCTCGCAGCGGACGGGCACGTTCATGTAGACCTCGCCCTGGGCGGACGAGCCCTGCTGGCCGCTGCCGCCCATGGCCGGGTCATCCATGCCCTGCTGGCCACTGCCTCCGGTGCCCATGCTGTCCGGGAGCTGCTGGCCGGAGACGTCGGGGACGGGCTCCGTCTCCAGGATGATGGTGTCATCCTCCTGGAGGGTGTCGTCCCCCATCAGGTCATCCTCCTGCTGAGCCTGCGCCACCATCGTGCCCTGTTGGTTTTGGCTGGCGCTGGCCTGCGGGGGCGGGCAGTCGCCTTCGTCGGCAACGGCAACGCCTCCGTACATGAGCGCCGCCACGGCGCCCGCCAGAATCTTCGCTTTCATCCATGCCTCCATCGTCGAGTGGCAGACATGAAGGTTGTTTCCCGAGCGACATCCGGCAAGGCGCGGCAACGGCGCTCGTACCCGGGGGTAATTGCCCGGGGAGCGGCCCACCGGGCGTGGAGGGCAGTCCACACCCCTGCGATGCGGTCAGCGGACGGCGGCGTGCTACCCCTGGCGCATCCACTCCGTGCCCGTGACGACCGGCAGCTGCAGCGCGCGCTCGCGGTCCAGGTCCAGGTTGCCGATGTGCAGCGACAGCGGTGACTGCACCCACTTGTAGATGGACTGCTGGAAGAGGCGGACGAACTTCTCCACGTAGCCGCCCAGCCGCGCGGCCTCCACCTCCGGGAACATGGCGGTGAGCGCCTGGAGGATTTCCGCGGGCGTCAGCTTCTCGCTGCCGTACAGGTAGAAGCAGGCATCCAGGATGGGGAACGGCATCAGCTCGTCCTCGCCCACCTGGTCATGCGCCAGCTCCGGCCCCGCGGGCTTGGCGAGCACCTTGCGGATGCCCTCGTAGCCGGTGGTGTCCTGGAGGTAGTCGAGCAGGTACATCACCACCGTCTTCGGGACGTTGGCGATGACGGCGAGCGCGCCCATGAGGTCGCCACCGATGGTGGTGTAGCCCACGGACTTCTCGCTCATGTTGCCCGTCTGGAGGAACAGGCCGCCGCAGGAGTTGCTCCAGTTCCACATGCGCTGGGCGCGCAGGCGGGCCTGGATGTTCTGCTCGGTAATCGGCGTGACGTCCTTGCCGCCCAGCATCGTCTGGGCGACGGCGCGCTCGCGCTCGAAGGCCTCGTCGATGGACACCACCTGGAAGGCCACGCCGAGCTCACGCGCAATCGTCTCCGCCGCGTCGCGGGTGGCGTCGCTGGAGAAGCGGCTGGGCATGTAGAAGGCCTGGATGAGCGAGCCGGGGTTCTCCGGCCGCACCCGCTTCGCGTAGCGGTGCGCGATGAGCAGCGTCAGCAGCGAGTCGCGCCCGCCGGACAGCGCGATGCCCAGCACCTTGAAGGCGCGCGTCTTCTCGAAGTAGTCGCCCACGCCCAGCGACAGCGCGTCCAGGATGTCCTCGCACAGCGCCTCACGCGCGGTGCGCCGCTTGTCCGGGGCCGGCAGGAAGAAGCTGCGGTGGGGAGGCACCGGGTACGTCAGCGACTCGCGCCGCGTCTGTACCGCCTGGGTGCAGTCCAGCACCGGCACGGTGCGGCCACCGCCCGCCAGCCAGGACTCGCGGTCCACGCGCCACGTGGTCGCCTCGGCGCGCAGGCGCAGGGTGCGGTCCAGGTCCACCACCGCCGCCGCGTAGCCCTCCTGGAAGCGCGGCGTCTCCATGACGTGGCGGCCGTTCTGGTTGAGGAACCCGCCGCCGTCGAAGATGAGGCCGTCGTTGCTGCCCACCGCGTTGCAGTAGGCGATGGTGCACTGGTGGTCCGCCGCGCGGGTGGCGATGAGCTCGCGCCGCGTCTCCACGAAGCCCAGCCGGAAGGGCGACGCGGACAGGTTCACCACCAGCTCCGCGCCGGAGTACGTGCGCCGCCGCATGGGGCCGTCCGCGCTCCAGATGTCCTCGCACACCTCGGGCGCCACCACGCCGAAGTCGAAGCGGAACAGGTAGTCCCCCAGCGGCACGCCCCGGTGGACCTCCGCCATGCCCGGCTGGCCCCGGCCGAAGGTGCGCGCCTCGTAGAAGACGCTGTAGGTGGGCAGCTTCTCCTTGGGAACGAGCCCCAGGATGCGCCCGCCGGCGACCACGGCCGCGCAGTTGAGGCGCAGGCCCTGGTGCGCGACGCCCACGCCCACCACGAAGACGGTGGGCAAGGACGCCGTCTCCCGCGCGAAGCGCTCCAGCTCCGGCCACTGGCGGTCCATGAAGCCCTGCCACTGCACCATGTCCTCGGCGGGATAGCCGGCGATGAGCTGCTCCTGGAAGACGCCCACCGTGACGCCGTCCGCCGCCATCTTCCCCGCCAGCGCCAGCGCCTTGTCCGTGTTGCGCGTGAAGGCCCCCACGGTGGTGTTCACACTGGCAAGCCCGAGCTTCACGAGCCGCATGGTTGCTCCCATCCCTTTCGATGACGCGTCCGGGCGCAACAATGCGCGGCCCGCCGCACAAGGCAAGCGCAACTGGCGTCAGTTCAGCGGTCCCGTGGGCCGCAGGGGCTGGAGCCTGCCGATGAGCGCCCCTACGTCCTCCAGGACACCCTCCAGGCGCCGCCGCACGTCCAGCTCCGCCAGCAGCGCCTGGCGCCGCTCCGGCTCGGGAATGATGGCGGAGGCGACGACGTCCGCGAGCATGCCGCCCTGCGCCCGCGCGGCCACCGGCAGCAGGTTCTCCGCGAAGGACGGCGGCACGCGGCCGGCCAGCTCGAAGACGGCCTGCCGAAGCTGCTCCTCCTCCGGGCCCTCGTAGGGCAGGTCCGGCAGCACCTCCGCCCGCACCTCACGGTAGGACTTGTCCGCCCCCAGCTCGGACGTCATGCGGACGCGGCACACGCCCTGGAGCAGGATGTTGTAGCGCCCCTCCTCCACCTGCTCGTCCCAGACGATGACGCCCGCGCACATCAGGGGCACCATGGGCGGCCGCCCTCCGTAGTTGCCCTCCCAGCCCGGCTCGAGCTGGGACAGCGCCAGGACGCGGTCGCCCGCCAGCGCATCCTGGACGAGCGCCCGGTAGCGCGGCTCGAAGATGTGCAACGGAATGACGGTGTGCGGGAACAGCACCGCCGACGGGAGGGGGAAGACCTTCAGCGCGCTGGCGGCACGCTCGACGCGTTCTTGAGCGTTCATGGGGGGCACCTTGAAGTGATAAGCCCGGCGCCCCCCGCCTGCATTCCTAACGGGCCCTGGGATGATACGCCCGGTCCCACCGCAAATGGGGCACGTGCCTCTCCAGCCACTGGAGAGCGACGTGCGAGGACTCGTTCTCCACGGCCCCCTGCCGGATGGACGCGGCGGACAAGGCGAGCACATGCCCCGCCCGCGCGATGTCCTCCGCGCGACAGCCCTGCGCGCGCAGCCGCGAGGCCAGACGCCAGGGAGAGGGCGTGGTGCCATGGCGCCAGAAATGCAATTCGATGTCGCACCGGAGCGCGTCCACCTCGTTCCGCGCCCGGGCGGAGGATGCCGTCAGGTACGCCGCCGCGGCCGGACCGTCCTCGTCGTACTGGAGGACATGCTGATGCGCGTGCACGCACGCAACCACCTGACGCCACAGGCCCCACCCGGCGCGGCGTACCCCGACCTCGAACGGAAGGTGGAGGCAGTGCCCCACCACCGCCACATGGCGATGGGAGGCCCCCACCGGGCACGCGCCACGGAACCCTCCGTCCGGAGCGAGGGCGCGTGGCCAGTCTCCTCGCGGCGCCGAGAAATGGACGGCGTCCGTCTGGAAGCACCGCTGCATGTGCCGCCAGAAGGCCCGCACGTCCTCGGGCTGGATGTCCCCCTGCTGGAACCAACGCCCCACCCGAGGCAACGCCTGGAACAGCCCCTTGAACGAATCCATTGATTTAATCATTTGATTAAATTCTCCATGGAGTCAAGGTCTGGGCCGTAGGATGCGTGGGTGCCTCGTACCCACCTGGTGGACTTCCTCTTCGCGGGTCTGTCCCGCCGCGCCCGGCTCTTCTCGGAGGGCTGGGGCGACGAGCAATTCCTCGAGGACGTGGCGGCGGCCGCGCCCTTCCAGCATCCTCCCGCGCCCATCACGCCCGACTGGGGCGAGCCCCGGCTCCAGCGGGGCCTCCAGGTGCGGGATGGCACCTTCCCTTCCCCGCTGGCCGGGCTCGACGAGGCGGCGCGCACGGCCCACGTCCGGTGGCTGAGTGCCGGGCTCCAGCGCCCTCGCGGCGCCTGTGTCGTCCTCGCGGCGTCTCGCGAGGAGGGCTTCTCCCTGCGGGAGCGCATGTACGCGCCGCTGGCCCGGGAAGGCATCGACCTGTTCCTGCTGGAGAACCCCTATTACGGGCTGCGGCGCCCCCTGGGGCAGAAGGGCGGCGCGCTGCGCACCGTCAGCGACCACGTGTTGATGAACCTGGGCATGGTGGACGAGGCCCGCGCCCTGCTCGCGTGGCTGCGCGGCGCGGGCCACGCGCGCCTGGGCGTGGCGGGCTACAGCATGGGGGGCTACATGGCGGCGCTCACGGCGGCGGTCGTCCCCGAGCCACTCGCGGTGGCGGCGCTGGCGGCCGGCGCGTCCCCCGTCCCCGTCTTCACGCAGGGGCTGCTGTCCTGGTCCATCGCCTTCGCCCTGCTGGATGGTCCCCGGCGCGACGCGGAGCAGGCCCGGCTGCGGCTGGGGCGCATCTTCGACCTGGCGAACCTCACGCGCTTCCCGCCTCCGCGGCAGCCCGAAGCGGCCGTCCTGCTCGCGTGCAGGCGCGACGGCTTCGTTCCCGGTGAGGAGACGCTGGCGCTCCATGCGCACTGGCCCCGGAGCGAGCTGCGCTGGGTGGATGCCGGGCACGTCTCCGCCCTCTTCACCGAGCGGGCCGCGCTGTGCGCCGCCATCCGGGACGCGCTGACGCGCGTGGACGAGGCAGCGTGAGCGCTGGCGGGGCGAACGGCGCCGGGCTGAGCCCCGCGGCATGAGCGGGAGGCTTGCTCCGGCGCGGCGAGCGGCGCCGGCATGAGCGGCTTGCTCCGACGCAGCGAGCGGCGCCGGGCGCGCCGGGACGTTCCCGCGTGGCCCCTCACACCCGGGACAGGTGCTCAGTGCCGCGTGCCGCTGGCCGCCGCCACGTCCGCCGTGGGCGGCTCGGACGCCAGTGCCTCCGCGGCCGCCATCGCCGCCTTCACCGTGGCCATCAGCACCTCCGGGCGCACGGGCTTCTCCAGCACGCGCGCGGGCACGGTGTCGATGAACGCGCGTGACTCCGGCGTATAGGCCCCGCCGGAGATGAACACCACGCGCGCGGCCTGGTCCGGTGCATGGACGCACAGGTGCTGATAGACGGCGGCGCCGTCCGTCTCCGGCATCTGCAAGTCACAGAGGATGACGTCGAAGCGGTGCCCCGCGTCCACCAGCGCCAGGGCCTCGCCGCCGCGCGTGGCGGTGACGACGTCGTGAAACGGCTCCAGCAGCAGCCGCATGGACTGCGCCAGGCGTGGCTCGTCGTCCACCACCAGCACCCGGCCGCGCCGGGCCTGGGGCGCCTGGGGAATGCTGGCGTGTGGCACCGGTCGGGGCGGCGTGGGCACCTGCACGCGCGCGGGCGGCAGCAGCACGCTGAACACGGAGCCCCGGCCCGGCTCGCTGCGGACCTCCAGCTCGCCCCCGTGCGCACGGACAATCTGCTGACAGATGGCGAGCCCCAGGCCCGTGCCCTCACCGCTGGCCTTGGTGGTGTAGAAGGCCTCGAAGATGCGCGGCAGCACGTGGGCGGGAATGCCCGCGCCGCTGTCCACCACGTCCACCCGGGCCCACCCGGTGGCATCCGTGCTGGTGCGCACCCGCACCTCGTTCAGCGACGGGTTCCCTTCCGGGATGGCCTGCATCGCGTTCACCAGCAGGTTGAGCAGCACCTGCCCCAGGCGGGCCTCGTTGCCCGTCACGCGAGGCACCGGGCCGAACTCCTCCACCAGCCGGGCGCGGTGGCGCAGCGCGTGGCTGATGATGCGCACCGCGGGCGGCACCAGCGCGTTGAGGTCCACCAGCCCCTTGTCCTGGTTCCCCTGGCGGCTGAACACCTGCAGGTCCCGGACGATGAGGCGGATGCGCTCGGCGCCCTCCAGCGCGCTCCGCACGCCGGACATGGCCTCCCGCAGTCCCGTCATGCCGCCCTGGACGAGGTTGCGCTCGGCGGACTCCAGGTTCAGCACCAGGTAGGCCAGCGGGTTGTTGATTTCGTGGCCCACGCCGGCCGCGAGCGTGCCCACCGCGGCCACGCGCTCGGCCGCCACCAGCCGGGCCTGGAGCTCCTTGGTGGCGGAGATGTCGCGGTGGGTCGCCACGAAGTGGGTGACGTCCTCGCCCGTGGCTCGCACCGGGGACAGCAGCACCTCGCTGGAGACGAGCCCCCCGTCCTTGCGCAGCAACTGCACCTCCGCGAACACGGGCTCCCCGGCGAGCAGCGACTGCCGCGTGCGCTGGCGGAACTCCAGCTCCTGGGCGCCGTAGAGCGCGCACGGGTCCTCGCCCAGCAGGTCCTCCAGTGGATACCCCAGCAGGGTGCACAGGGCCTGGTTGGCGAACACGGTGCGCAGCGCGCCGCCGCCGCGCACCTCCGCGATGAGGACGCCCTCGTGCACGCCACGCACCGTGGTGCCCAGCAACTGGAGCTGCCCCACCGCGCGCTGGCGCTCGGTGCTCACCGCCGCCAGCAGCAGCCCGGTGACGGCGTTGGCGGCGACGAAGAGCTGCAGCACCAGCAGGTCCTGCGTCAGGTCCCCCGTGGAGAAGGGCCCCTGTCCCCGCGCCGTGCCCACGATGGACGCGGCGGCGATGCACAGCGTGGCCGCCGCCGCGCCCCGAGGGCCGAAGCGCAGCGCCGCCCAGGCGGACATGGGGAAGAGGAGGAACGTCGCGGCGTGCTCCGCGCTGTGCGGCAAGCCGGGGACGAAGAAGATGGTACCGCCCAGCACCGTGGTGAGGCCCGCCAGCACCAGCGCCTCGCCCCAGCGCCGCGGTCGCTCCCACCGCCGGAACAGCATCAGCGTCGGCGCCACCACCAGCACGCCCATCAGGTCTCCCACCCACCACACGCGCAGGCCACCGGCCAGCAGCTCCCAGCGGAGCTGCCCGCCCAGCACGAGGCTCGCGGCACCCACCGCGGCGCTCACGCCCAGGCACAGGGCCCCGGCGCCCGCGCAGAGCGCGACGACGTCGCGAATCCGCTCCAGCGCCTTGTCGAAGGACACCCGCCGCAGCAGCCACGCCCCGAGCACCGCCGCCAGGGTGTTCCCTGTGCCCACGCCGAGCGCGGCCGTGAGCGGCGCTTCGGCCACGAGCGCCACGCCCGTCGCGCCCACGAAGACGCCGGGCCAGCGCGACAGGCCCAGCACCACCAGCGCCGCCAGGGCCACGCCCGCGGGCGGCCAGGCCGGGCTGATGTTGCCCACCGTGGTCACCTTCAATCCCAGGCCCCCCGCCGCGAGATACACGACGGCCACGCCCAGCATCTCCAGCAGATGCCGGCCCTGGACTCCATGCGCGCTGGCTCGGAGCAGCCTGAAGATGACCCATCCCCCCGATACCCACCCGCCGACCCGGCAGGTATCCATGGCAACCATGCTACCCGGGCCCCCCCTGGTTATGCACCTGCCCCACGGTTGGCTGCCTGGCAACCGTCCAGGAACCGATAGGCGAAGTGCAATGACTCCGGAACTGGCGCGTAGGGGAAGACAAGGAGGTCACCCGAACGATGTCGCGTCCCGCAATCGCAGCCCTGCTGTCTTTTCTCATCCCCGGCGTGGGGCAGATCTACAACGGCGACCTTCTCCGGGGCCTGTTCTGGCTCATCATCACCCCCGGCTTCTGGCTTGGCACCGGAGGCTGCCTCGGCTGGGTGTGTCACATCATCGCCGCCGTCACGGCCCACAACCGGGCGGAGAACAAAGAGAAGTACCGCATCACCGTCGTGTAGGCCCGGCGCGGAGGCGTTCGCGCCTCACGCGCTCGCCAGCCACACCAGCCCGGGTCCTCGCAGGCCGAGGCCCGCGGAAGTGCCCCCACCCGGGCACGTCCGGTGGGCGTCATCCGCCGGAGACGGCGACACGCTCCCAGCCGGGCGGGTAGTTCGTCACCAGCCCGTGCTCGTCGATGTCCACCTCGGCCGTGAAACGCCCTCCGCCGCTCTCGTAGCGGTAGCGCGTGGGGGCGAGGCGCGTGTACCGCTGGGGCAGGACTTCCAGCGAGAGGTCCGGCATGCGAATCCACGCGGCGCGCACATCGGCGCTCTGCCCCACCTCCAGCGAGAGCCGGCGGATGGGCAGTGTGTTCGTGGAGGGCGTGCACGCCAGGTCGATGTCGGGGCAGCCCTGAAGGTGGGGGAGCTCGGTGTCGCCCTTCCACCAGCGGCGCTCCGAATCCACGCGCAGGTGGAGCAGCTCCTCGCCTCCCGTGCCTCGCCGCAGGACGCGCACGTCCCGGGTCCCCCAGGCCGCGTCCGCCGTGACGGTGTAGTCCACGAAGTACGGCTGGCCGTCGATGGCCAGCACCACCGAGCCCGCCAGCGTCCAGCCGTCGGCCTGCTGCCGCAGCTCGAAGTACTCACTGCCCGGAGATATCAACCGCCGCCAGACGAGCGCGCGCAGGCACCGCGAAGAGGGAGAGGAGGTCATGGACTCCCATCGTAGTCACGGACGCGCGTCGCGGAGTGCCGCCAGCAGCGCCTCCGCGGTATCCGCCACCGCACGCGCTCCGTGGGCCTTCAGCTCCTCCACGTCCCGGAAGCCCCACGCGACGCCCACGCCGTACATGCCCGCGGCGCGCGCCGTGTCCATGTCGATGGAGGTGTCGCCCACGAAGGCACACGCGGCGGGCGGCACGTGCAGTTCGCCCGCCAGCGCCAGCGCCGCCGTCGGGTCCGGCTTGCGAGGCAGCCCGGGGCGCTCCCCGTACACCGCGGCGAAGGGCACCCCTGGCAACAGCCGCGCCACCAGGCGCTTCACGAAGTCGTCCGACTTGTTGCTCAGCACCGCCAGCCGCGTGCCCTCCGAGGCCAGCGCCGTCAGCATCTCCGGGATGCCCGGGTAGTGGACGGTGCGGTCGAAGAGGTGGTCGTCATAGTAGGCCTTGTATGCGGCCAGCACCGGCTCGTGCAGCGCGTCTTCGCCAGCGGGCACGGCCCGGCGAATCAGCTCCCGGACGCCGCTGCCCACGAAGCGCAGGTAGGCGGACTCCGGATGGGTGGGCAGGCCGTGGAGGCGCAGCGCGTGGTTCGTCGCATCGGCGATGTCGCCCAGCGAGTCCACCAGCGTTCCATCGAGGTCGAAGATGACGGCGCGAAGCAGCATGAGCACGAGTCCTTCGAAAAACGAAAACGCCCTGGCCTCGAGGACCAGGGCGTCGCGGGGCCAGGGGCCCAATCACCTGGAAGCTACGGGGTGGCCTTCGCGCTGGCGTCCTTCTCCGCGTCAGCGCCACCGGCCGTCATCACCGCGAAGTTGATGTTGTTGTAGCCCGCCGTGGCGCAGCTGAACATCACCCGCTTGATGATGGAGTACTCCACGTCCTTGTGGGCCTGGATGTTGATGTCGCCCTTGAAGGTGTTGGTCGTGTCCTGCGCCATGGAGTGGAGGTCCTCGTACTGCTTCTTCATGTCCCGCAGCTTCTCCTCCAGCGCGGGGATGTTGAGGTACTCGTCCTTGGTGAAGTCCTCCACGCGGCCGATGATGGTGCCGGAGACGCTGATCTGCTCGCCGGAGACCATCACCACCGGATGCATCTCCACTTCCTGGACGTTGACCGCCTCGGGAAGCTCGATGTCCTTGGTCATCATCAGCACCTCACCCGTCGCGGAGAAGTTCGCGATGAGGAAGAGCACGATGATGATGAACATGTCGACCAGCGGGGTGATGAGCAGGTCGGAGTAGCCGCTCTTCTTCGCGTGCCCGCCGTGCCCGAACACCTTGGAGTGCTGGAGCCGCTTGCCGTACCGCTTGCCTGGAACCTGGATGGCCATGACGTGTCGTGTGCTCCGTGAGCGGCTAGCCCATCGCCGCGGCGACCGACACCTGGGGCAGCCCGGCGCCAATGCACTCGTCGATGATGCGGACCAGGTCCTCGTAGCGGACCTTGTCCTCCGGCTGGAGGGTGATGGCGGACTGGTCCGGCAGCTGCGCCTTCAGCTCCTTGAAGCGCGCCACCAGCTTGGACAGGTCCGTCTTGCCCTTCGCGTCCTTCACGAGGGGAATCGGGTCGAAGGCGCTCTGGTCCGCCGTCAGCCGCAGCTCCGTGGGGGTGATGAGCAGGTTCAGCTGGACCGTCTTGGTCTGCTCCTCCTGCTGCTGCTCCTCCTCGGTGGAGGGACCACCCGCCTGGGAGACCTGGAGCCGGCCAATCTGGGTCCAGACCGCCGTCATGATGAGGAAGCTGATGGTCACCGCCATCAGGTCGATGAAAGCCGTGAGGTTGATCGAGGTGTCGAGCGACTTCTTGCCGCCCTTCCCCGATTGACCTGTGTCCATTCCGCCGGCCATGGCGTTCTTCTCCTTCGGCCGCGCTCACTGAGCGCCGGTGAGACTGATGAGGGCGCGCCGCGCGGCCCCACGCAGGGGGCCAGGACAGCGCGCCTGGACTCCGGGTTCCCGAAGGACGTCCTACTCCTCGTCGCGGGCCGACGTGGGGACGTTCAGGTTCTTGAACTTGTCCTTGTTGGCCACGATGAGGTTGAGGACGGAGACGCTGGTCTCGTTGATGTCGTTGATGAGGCTCTGCGTGCGGCCCGTCAGCACGGAGAAGGCGATCAGCGCGGGAATGGCCGTGAGCAGACCGAAGCCGGTGCAGTTCATGGCTTCGGAGATACCGTTGGCGAGAATGGTCGCCTTGTCGGCCGGGTTCACGTTGGCCACGGCCTCGAAGCAGGCGATGAGACCGGACACCGTTCCGAGCAGACCGGCGAGCATCGCCGCGTTGCCGAGCATGGCGAGGTAGCCGGTGCGCGCTTCAATCTTCGGCGTCTCGCGGAGGCTGGCCTCGTCGAGCGCGGCCTGGACCTCGTCGTTGCCCTTCGGGACGTTCATCAGGCCGGCCTTGATGACGTTGGTCAGCGGCGTGGACTTCTGGCCGGCCACGTAGTTGATGGCCTTGTCGAGGTCACCGGCGTAGATGTGCTTCTTGAGGCCGCGCAGGAAGGCTTCCTTGTTGATGGAGGCCTTGCCGAAAAGGATGATGCTGCGCTCGACCATGATGGCGAGTGCCACGATGAGGCAGGCGGCGATGGGGTACATACCCCACTGGCCGGCCTCCCAGCGCATGGCGACTTCTTCGAAGAAGCCCCGCTGAGGGCCGCCGACATTCGCCAGCACGGTCAGGTTCGTCACAGACGCCAGGTTCATCGAGTGTTGCCTCCACAGGCAGCTTGGCCCGCTCCGGCGGACCTTCCAGACCTGACGTCCCCCCGAGCGGACGGTCCACCCGGTTGGGCGGCAGGAATGGATGTTGAAAACGGTGTGCCGACTTTAGGAATGGCCGTCAGGGGTGTCAAGGTAGGGGCAGCGGCGTTAAGTGCTGAAATCTCACAGGAATTTTGCGCTGAGCCCCCTCTTGCCAGCCCGTCTGGCAAGCAGCATTGCGGGCCCTTTTGGGGGGTATTCCCAACCGCCTCCGGATGTGACACCGCGCTTGCTTCCTGGGTTTCAGCGCGCGTGCTAAGGCCGGGCTCATGGCGAGGAAGCGCATTGGCGAGCTCCTGTTGGAGCAGCGGGCGATCAGCGTCGCCCAGCTCGAGGCGGGGCTCGCGGCTCACCGGAAATCAGGACAGCGGCTGGGGGCCACCCTCATCGCGCAGGGGGCGATCACCGAAGCGACGCTCGCGGGCGCCCTGAGCCAGGCTTTGGGCCTGCCGATGGTGGACATCGCGAGCACCACGCCCGAATGGGCCGCGGTGCACATGCTGCGCGCGCGCTTCTGCGAGCAGCACGACCTGTTCCCCATCGCGCTGGAGAGCACGGGCGGACGCAAGCAGCTCGTGGTGGCGATGAGTGATCCGCTCAACGTGACCGCGGTGGAGGAGATTGAGTTCACCACCGGCCTCAAGGTCAGCCCGCGCGTGGCGCCGTTGTCCACGGTGCGCAGCGCCATCCTGCGCTACTACCACAAGGTGCCGGTGGCGGCGCCCTCGCCGGCCCGCGCCACTCCGCCCGCGAGGCCCGCGGCGAAGCCGGTGAAGGCCGCGCCTCCCGTGGCGCCCCGTCCCGCGGCGCCACCGCCCGCCGGGGACGATGACGAGGAGGTCATCATCGGCGAGGAGCTCCCGCCCGGGGAGCTGACGCAGCGCACGTCCCTGGCAGAGCTGATTCGCGCGCGCGAGGAGCAGCGCAAGCAGCAGCGCGGACAGGCTGGCGGCGCGAAGCCCAAGGCCCCGGCGGCGGGCGCCAGCGACGTGCTGGAGGACCTGGACTATCTCTTCGGTCAGGCGCGCGAGGACCCGGACCGCGTCGAGGAGCTGGAGCGCAAGTTCTGGGCGCTGATGCGAATCATGGCGCGCAAGGGCCTGCTGACGAACGAGGAGTTCACCCGCGAGCTGGACGACGAGGACAAGGCCAGCGGGTCGTGAGGAGCCAGTCGCGCCGGGACCGCCCGCCTGCACGACTGGCGGGCCATGCGCGAAACGCGGCGAAAGTGGAAACGACCTCGAGGCCTCGCGCGTATCCACAGGAGCACCCGCCCGCGCGGGCGTTTCCGGAGACTGCGTCGATGCCCACCACCCCCGTCGCATCATCCCTGGCCCGGCGGCTCATGCCCCTGGCCCTGCTGGCCCTCGCGGTGCTGTCCGCGTGCTCCGAGGCCCGGGGCGCCGCCCCCGGCGCGCCTGCCACCAGCGCCCAGGCTCGGCCCGCCCTCCAGGACACCCGGCGCTACGAGAAGCCCTCGGACGCGGAGCTGCGCCGCAGGCTCTCGCCGCTGGCCTGGCAGGTGACGCAGGAGGGGGCCACGGAGCCCGCCTTCCGCAATCCCCTGTGGAACCACCACGCCGAGGGCCTCTACGTCGACGTGGTGAGCGGAGAGCCCCTCTTCTCCTCCCGCGACAAGTTCGACTCCGGCACCGGCTGGCCCAGCTTCACCCGCCCCGTGGACGACGCCCGCATCGTCGAGAAGCGGGACACGGCGCAGGGCATGGAGCGCGTCGAGGTCCGCTCGAAGGCCGCGGGCTCCCACCTCGGCCACGTCTTCGGTGACGGGCCCGGGCCCACGAAGCTGCGCTACTGCATCAACTCCGCGGCCCTGCGCTTCGTCCCCGTGGAGGACCTGGCCAGGGAAGGCTACGGAGCCTGGCTGCCGCTCTTCGGACGGCCCGCGCCGGCCGCCGCGTCGAAGAAAGGGGACGCGTCGCCCTTCACGGAGACAGCGCTGCTGGCGGGTGGATGCTTCTGGGGCATGGAGGACCTGCTGCGCAAGATTCCCGGCGTCCTCGAAACAGAGGTGGGCTACACGGGCGGCTCCAGCGCCTTCGCGAGCCCCACCTATCGCGACGTGAGCTCCGGCAGGACGGGCCACGCCGAGTCCGTGCGCGTCGTGTTCGACCCCACCCGGCTGACGTACGAGACGCTGCTGGAGAAGTGGTTCTTCCGCATGCATGACCCGACGACGCTCAACCGCCAGGGCAACGACGTGGGCACGCAGTACCGCTCCGCCATCTTCTACCTGTCCGATGACCAGAAGCGCGTGGCCGAGGCGGTGAAGGCCCGGGTGGATGCCTCCGGCAAGTGGCCCCGCCCCGTCGTCACCCAGATTGCGCCCGCGGGCCCCTTCACGCCCGCCGAGGACTCCCACCAGGACTACCTGGTGAAGAACCCGGGCGGCTACACCTGCCACTACCTGCGGGACTGACGGCGCCGCTCAGCCCTGCTGGAGCGGCAGCCGCACGATGAAGGTGGTGCCCACGCCCACGGTGCTCTCCACCGTGAGCCGGCCACCGTGGTTCTCCACGATGCCCTGGCAGATGGACAACCCCAGGCCGGTGCCCTTTCCTTCCGGCTTGGTGGTGAAGAAGGGCTCGAAGATGCGCTGCAGGTGCTTGGGCTCGATGCCCGTCCCGGTGTCGCGCACCTTCACCACCGCGTCCTGCCCGTCGCGGCCGGTGGCCAGGTAGACGGCGCCGCCCGGCGGCATCGCGTGGCAGGCGTTGGTGATGAGGTTGACGAAGACCTGCACCAGGTTCGCGCGCACGGCGGACAGGGGCGGCAGCTCCGAGTACTCGCGGTGCACGCTGACGCGCGCCTGCGACACCACGTGCTCGCAGAAGCCCACCGCCATGTCCACGACGGCGTTGAGCTGCACCCGCTCCGGCCGGTCCTGCGCCGGGCGCGCGTAGCTCACCAGGTCCCGCGTGAAGCGCAGGATGCGGTGGCTACTCTCCAGGATTTTGCGCAGCTTCTCCTGGTCCGCGGGATTGGCCCCGGGCGTCATGCGCGAGCGCTGGAGCAGCGCGTCCGCGTAGGTGGCCACCGCCGTCATCGGGTTGTTGATTTCGTGCACCACGCTGGCGGCGAGCTGGCCGATGGAGGCCAGCTTCTCCGCGTGGATGATGCGCTTCTCCAGCTCCTTCACCACCGTGATGTCCTGCCCGATGGCGATGACGCCCTCCACCTCTCCGTGCTGGGAGAGCTTGGACGACGTGGCGAAGGAGACGCGCACCTCCGCGCCGCTGCGAGTCAAGAGCCGCGTCTCGAAGCTGTTCACCGGCTCGCCGCGAATCGCCGCGGCGATGAGCTGGTTCAGCCGCAGGTGCTCGCTCTCCGGGATGAGCCAGAAGAAGTCCCGGCCCAGCACCTCTTCCTTCCCGAAGCCGGTGAGCGCGCTCAGCGCCTGGTTGAAGACGACGACCTGCTTGTCCCGGTTCGCCACCAGGATGAGGGCGTTGGCCTTCTCCAGCAGGTCCTCCAGGTACTTGCGGACGAACGTCAGCTCGTCGATGAGCTTCGCGTTCTTCACCGCCACCGCCACCTGGTTGGCGAGCTGGAGCAGGACGCGCTCGTCGTGCGACACCTCCGAGGCGAAGCCCTCCGGGTACTCCATGTTGATGGCGCCGAAGAGCTGCCCGCTGGCCACCAGCGGCGCGCTCACGCCGTGGGTGCTGTCCTGGAACAGCAGGGGCACCTCGTCGCGGACGACCACGCGGTCCACCGGCAGGGAGGCGCGGTCCAGGCTCGTCTTCTCCACCGCGCGCCCCATCAGCACCAGCGGCTCGTGCGCGCCTTCCTTCAGCCGGCCCTCGGCGTAGAGCGAGGTGAGGCCCCCCGTCCTCGCATCGATGATGCGGATGCAGAACGAGCGTCCGGGGAACAGCTCCTTCACGCCGCGCGCCACCGCGGCGACCAGCTCCTCCTCGCCGCCGGCCTCGGCCACGCTGCGGCCCAGGTCCAGCAGCACGCCCTCCGTGCGCGCCTGCTCCAGCAGCGCCCGCTCCGCCACCACCAGCCGGTTGCGCGACAGCTCCGGCTCGTTGCGCGCGCGCACGGCCACCACGTCGCCGCGCCGCGACAGCGTCAGCACCACGCCCGGCAGGTCCGGCAGCAGCTCCACGTCGCAGCTCGCGCCGTCCGCCGGCACGCTGGCGCCGGACAGGGTATGCGCCACCTGCTCCACGGAGGCGTGCTGCTCCACGCAGAAGCGGCGGAAGGCGTCGTTGACGGCCACCAGCCGCAGGGACGGGTCACACAGGGCCGCGGGGGCGTCGAGCGCCTCGAAGAGGACCTGGAAGGACTCGGGGGCTGGTCCGCCGGCGATTCGCACGGCTCGGGTCTCAGTCTTCATGGGAGGTGGCCTTGTCCAGGTCGAGAATCTGTTGCGCCCCCATGTAGGACTTCGTCTCGTAGCGGGTAATCTTGCCAATCTTCCGCACGATTTCCGCCATGCGCTCCGCCTCGCGGTAGATGATGTCCACCGGCTTCCACGCGAAGTCGTCTTCCTTCAGCTTGCGCTTCAGCAGCTCGGCGTAGCCCATCACCGAGGTGAGCGGCTGGTTCAGCTCGTGCGCCGCGGTGCCGGCGAGCGCGACGATGACCGCGCTCTTCTCGCTCTCCTCCAGCCGCGTCTCCACGTCGGACAGCTTGCGCTCCAGCTGCATGCGCGCGCGCATGTCCGTGAAGATGCCCACGCTGAACACCTCGCGGCCGCCCTCGTAGACGATGGAGGCCGTCATGTTCACCGGCACCCGCTCGCCGGAGCGGTGCACCAGCTCCTCCCGGATGAGGGACAGCCGGCCCTTGCCGCCGTGCTCGGGGGCGCGAATCATCGCCATCACCCGCTTCGCCACGCCCGGCGGGTAGAGCTGGTGGACGGTGAGGCCGTTCAGCGCCTCCTGCGCGGTGTAGCCGCACAGCGCCTCCGCG
Source organism: Pseudomyxococcus flavus (assembly GCF_050038885.1). Classification (NCBI taxonomy): domain Bacteria; kingdom Pseudomonadati; phylum Myxococcota; class Myxococcia; order Myxococcales; family Myxococcaceae; genus Pseudomyxococcus; species Pseudomyxococcus flavus. The sequence continues at coordinate 2,635,196 of NZ_CP143624.1, forward strand.
CCCTTGTTGAAGAGGATGATGCGCCCCTTCAGGTCGGCCGCGATGATGGCGTCCACCGACGAGTCGATGAGCCGCTCCAGGAAGTCCTTCGTCTGGAGCAGCTCGTCCTCCAGCTTCCGGGCGTCCGTGACGTCGCGGAAGGAGAGGATGGTGGCCGCCTCCTCGTCGCGCAGCGGCGCGGCGGACATGGACAGCGTCAGCCGGCGGCCCTTGCTCGTGCACACTTCCACGTCCGTGCCGGAGCGCGCCTCGCCCCGCGCGGCGGTGGTCACCAGCTCCATCAGCACGCTCTCATCCACGGGCTGGGTGACCTGGTGCAGGTGGCGGCCCCGCGCGTCCTCGGCGCTCACATCCAGCATGGCCGCGCCGGATGGGTTCAGCGACAGCACGCAGGCCTTGTCGTCCAGGATGGCCACGCCCTCGCTGACGTGCGCGAAGAAGAGCTGGTAGGGCTTGAAGGACGCCGCCTGCTCCTCCGCCGCCAGGCGGGCCGTCTTCTCCGCCTCCGTCTGCCCGCGGACGGACTCGAGCACGGACGCGTTGCGCAGGGCCACCGCGGTGGCGTGCGCCACGGTGGTGAGGAAGTCGATTTCCCGAGGCGTGAAGGTGCGCCGCCGCCCGGTGGCGCGCAGCAGCAGCACGCCGCGCACCTGCCCGCGGATGGGCAGCGGCAGCGCGGCGATGGCGTGGATGCCCCGGGCCGCCACCGCGCGGCGCTCCACGTCGCCCAGCAGCGGGTGGGTGGAGGCCTCCTGCATCACCACCGGCCTGCCCGTGCGCGTCACCTCGCGAATCTCGGGATAGCGCGACAGGTCGATGCGCAGGTTCTTCAGCGTGGGGTCGTCGCTGGTGGCGACGATGAGGCCCTCGTCCGCGCTGCGCCCGAGCATCACCAGCGTGGCGCGCGCGATGTCCAGCTTCTCCGCCAGGCGCCGGGTGACGCCGTGCAGCAGCGCCTCCACGTCCGACGTCTCCGCGTAGTCCGCCGTCAGCTCCAGCAGGAGCGCCAGGTCCTCCTGGCTGCGCGCCTGCTCCTCGCGCTCCACGTGGCGCTCGACGGCGCCCTGGAGCCGCCAGGCCAGCTCGTGCAGGGCCACCGGCGCGGTGAGGACGTCGGCGGGCTTGAGGGCCTGCGCCGCGGCGAAGGAGTCCTCGCCCTGGCCGGCCAGCGCCACCAGCGTGAGGTGGGGCGCGGCGCCGAGCAGCGCCTGCCCCGCGGCGAGGCCCCCGGGCGCGGTGAGGTCCACCAGCGCCAGCGAGGCCTCTTCGACCCCGGCCACCACGCGAAGACCCGCACGCGTGGCCGCCGCGGCCAGCGACTCCCGCGCGGGTGAGTCCGGAGGCACCAGGGTGATGCCCGATACGAATTCCAGCGAGGACGGCACGTGAGAAGTGGGGTCCAGGGCAGAAGGGGCCCCCACTCTACACGCCCTGGCGGCTCAGGGGCAGTCCGACTCGAAAGCCCCCTGGTCCGGCCCTTCCCCGCACCAGGTCAGCCCCAGCGACAGCCCCGCGTTGATGGCGGGCGACCCCGCGCCCAGGCGGAAGTCGCCGGTGTCGATATTGAGGAAGCCGGGCGACTTCTCCTGGGAGCGGTCATCGAGCCCGCTCTGCGAGCGCCACTGGGTGAAGCCCATGTCCACGCCGTTGAGCCGGAAGACGGCCGCGCCCGTCCCGCGGAAGTAGAGGTTGGCGTCCACCACCGCCCCCGAGCGCCCGGGGCCGCCGCGCACCGCCACGCCGCAGCCGGAGAAGACGTTGTTGCGCACGTCCAGGTTCGCGCTGGCGCCGGTATCCCCATGGCCGAACGTGAGACAGGGCCCGGGCATGTTCCAGACGGTGTTGTGCTGCACCTTCACGTTCGACGTCGTGTCCACGCGGATGCCGCTGCCCTCCTCGCCACCGCCCAGCCCGTCCCGCACGAGGTTGCGGCGGATGACGATGTGGGTGGGCGGGTCGCCCTGCCGTACCCCGCCGATGCTGATGGCGCGGCCATTGTTGTAGAAGACGTTGTCCTCCAGCGTGACGTCCCTGGCGGACAGGTGCACCACCACGCCCTCGCCGCGCGAGGTGGACGACGTCCTGTGTCCCCAGATGATGTTGCCGCGCAGCGTGACGCGGGTGCATGTCTTCACGTCGACGCCGTTCTCCCGGTTCTCGTGCAGCTCGTTGTCCTCCACCAGCAGGTTGTCGAACGGCGTGCCGGACACGGTGGCGCCGCCCTCGGGGCCAATGCACTGCACACCGTCGCCGGAGTTGTGGTGGATGTCGTTGCCACGCACCACCACGTTGCGCGCCGTCGTCTGGACGATGACGCCGTGGCTGTCATCCCCGTTGCGGTTGAAGTGGGAGATGGTGTTGCCCTCGATGAGGACGTCGCTGGCCTTCTCGCACACGTTGACGCCCGCGCCCGCGGTGCCGTTCTTCAGCGTGGAGCCGCGCAGCACGCCGTGGTGCGAGCCCACGCCGCGGAAGAGCACCGCGAAGGAGGCGCTGCCCGCCGCGTCGATGGTGAGCCCTTCGATGCTCCAGTACGCGCCGCGCACGTCCACCATGGCCGTGCCACTACCGGATGGCTTCAGCACTGGCGTGGCGCCTGGAGCGGCCCGGAGCGTGAGCAGCGCGGACTCGGAGCCGCCCTTCTCCTCCAGCTTGAGGCGCTCGGCGTAGTTGCCGGACTTCAGGTAGATGGCCTCGCCCGGGCGCACCAACTCCAGCGCGCGCGCCACCGTGCGCAGCGGCGCCGTCTCCGTGGCGGACGCGCTGTCACTGCCATTGGGCGCCACCCAGAGGATGCGCGAATAGCGCGGCGGCTCCGGCGTGGGTTCGGGCTCGGGAGTGGGCGCTGGCTCGGGGGACGGCTCCGGGATGTCGACGATGACGGGCGGGGGCTCCGACGTTCCAGGCGAGGGCGTGTCTTCGGATGGGGTGCCTGGAACCGTGGGGGGCTCGATGAAACCGGGGGGCGAACCCTCCTCCTGGGCGAACTCCGACTTTCCGTTGCAGGCCACGAAGGACAGCAAGGCAGCGGAGCAGAGGGCCGTGGTCCACGGCGAACGATGGCGCATCCTGGCGGACTCCTGGTGTGGGTCGCGGCGCGGGGGGCGCTCGCGAGGACGGCCGCCAATCCGGGCCCGCGCGCTGTTCATTCCCTCCGACCGCGGCAACCCCCGCCTGCCGGGACGCAGAGGGAGGAGACAGGAAACGTGGTTTCGCGGGGTTGTGGAGGATGCGCCACTTCACCGACAGGTGGGCCTTCGCGGGGAGGTGGCGTGGGATGTGCGGAACCGGGCCGCGTCGATTCCCCGGGGTGTTTTCACACGCAGCGAAGCGAGCTGTCAGGCGCCCGCGGCGCCTCGGGCGCACGGAACGAGCGCCCGCATCGGACGGGGGCCGTGTCCGGCCGTACCTTGACGTCAGGAGGAGCGCGCGAGATATGAGCCGCCTTCCACCCGCCGTCAGGAGACGCCTTGGACATCTTCAAGGAATTCACCTTCGAGGCCGCGCACCGGCTTCCCAACGTGCCGCCCGGGCACAAGTGCAGCCGGCTCCACGGCCACAGCTACCGGGTGGAAATCCACGTGCGAGGCCCCGTGGGCGCGCAGTCTGGGTGGGTGATGGACTTCTCGGACATCCGGGAGGCCTTCGAGCCTTTGCGGCTGAAGCTGGACCACTACTACCTCAACGAGGTGGAGGGCCTGGAGAACCCCACCAGCGAGAACCTGTCGCGGTGGATCTGGAAGCGCCTGCGTCCGAGCCTTCCCCTGCTCAGCCGGGTGGTCGTCCGCGAGACGTGCACCAGCGGCTGCATCTATCAGGGTGAGGATGACTGAGCCGGCCCCTCGCGGTGCTGGCTCCACGAGGGGATTGTCATGAACGTGCTGATTACCGGGGCCACGGCCGGATTCGGGCTGGCCATCGCCCGCCGCTTCATCCAGGACGGCGCCCGCGTCATCGCCACCGGGCGCCGCACCGAGCGCCTGGAGGCCCTGCGCGCGGAGCTGGGCGAGCGGCTGCTGCCGCTCACGCTCGACATCACGGACCGTGAGGCCGTGGAGCGGACCGTCCGCTCGTTGCCGGCGGGCTTCGCGGAGGTGGACGTGCTGGTCAACAACGCGGGCCTGGCGCTGGGGTTGGACCCGGCGCAGTCGGCGCGCGTGGAGGACTGGGACACGATGGTGGACACCAACGTGAAGGGGCTCCTGTACTGCACGCACGCGGTGCTGCCCGGCATGGTGGCGCGCAACCGCGGGCACGTCATCAACATGGGCTCGGTGGCGGCGGAGTGGCCCTACCCGGGTGGCAACGTGTACGGCGCCACCAAGGCCTTCGTGCACCAGTTCAGCCTCAACCTGCGCGCGGACCTGCATGGCACCGCCGTGCGCGTGACGGACATCGAGCCGGGGCTGGTGGGCGGCACGGAGTTCTCCAACGTCCGCTTCAGGGGCGACGACGCGCGCGCCGCGTCCGTCTACGCCAACACCCAGGCGCTGACGCCCGAGGACATCGCGGACGCGGTGCACTGGGTGGCCACGCGGCCCGCGCACGTGAACATCAATGTCATGTCCCTGATGCCCGTGTCGCAGTCCTTCGGGCCCCTGCCGGTGAAGCGACAGGGCTGAGCGGGCGTCCCACATCGCCCCAGGACCTCCAGGATTCTCCAGGCCGAGCCCTTCGAGGCCCGCAAGTTGAAGCTCGGTTCACTTTGGGAGCGATGAGACCGGCGCCGGTTGGGATAACCTGCGCCCATGAGTCATCCGGAACGACCGCCGCCGTCCCAGGGGCTCCTCGCCCGCGGCCTGAAGCTGCTGGGCCACCTCACCCACCCGGACACGCGCACCGGCAAGGTGTTCACCCGCGCCGAGCAGGGGCTCACCCGCGCGGCCGCGAAGGTCACCGAGAGCCCCGCCTACCTGCGCGTCAGCGGCTCGCTCATGCGCCAGGGCTTCAACGCCCGCATCCGGCGCAATGGCCTGGTGGAGGGCGCGCTGCGCACCCTGCGCCTGCCCACCACCTCCGAGGTGGAGAACCTGCGCGACCAGCTCCGCCGCATGAATGACCAGGTCGAGGCGCTCGGCACCCAGCTGGAGCTGGTGGTGGACCTGCTCCAGCGCCAGGAAGCCGCCGCGGAAGCCGAAGCCCAAGAGCCCCCTGCCCAGGAACGCGCGCCCTCCAAGCGCCGCCGCTGACATGAACGCGTCCACCCAGCGCTTCCGCTCCTTCGTCACCGGCCAGGTCGAGCTGACCCGCGCCGTCGCGCACGCGCTCAAGTCGCGGCCCTTCAACCCGTACCCGTACCTCAAGCCCTTCATCGAGCGGGCCTCCGGCGTCCGCGAGCCGCCCATCAGCGCCACGCCGCACACCGTCGTGTACACGCGCGGCAGCATGCGCCTCCTGCGCTACGCGGCCCCCCGGCGGCGCTACCGCACGCCCATCCTCTTCGTCTATTCGCTCATCAACCGCTGGTACATCCTCGACTTCCTGCCGGGGCGCAGCCTCATCGAGCACCTCACCCGCGAGGGCTACGACGTCTACGCCATCGACTGGGGCGTGCCGGGGCAGGACGAGGAGCGGCTCACCTGGGACGACCTGCTCGGCGGGCTCATCCAGACGGCGGTGCGGTGGACGCTGCGCGTGAGCAAGAGCCGGGAGCTGACGCTCTATGGCTATTGCATGGGCGGCACCATGGCGCTGGCGTACACGTCGCTGTACCCGGAGGGCGTCCGCAACCTGGTGGCCCAGGCCACGCCGGTGGACTTCAGCAAGGGGGGCCTCTACACGCTGTGGACGTCCGCCAACCACTTCGACGTGGACTCGCTGGTGGATGCCTACGGCAACGTGCCCACGCCGGTGCTGGAGAGCGGCTTCCTCATGGCCGCGCCGGTGCAGCGCCTCACCCGCTGGCTGGAGGTGTGCCGCCGCATCGACGACCCGGACTTCGTCACCACCTTCCTCGCCATGGAGCGCTGGGGCGCCGACCCCGTGCCCTTCCCGGGTGAGGTCTACCGGCAGTACATCAAGGACTGCTACCAGCAGAACCTCTTCCCCAAGGGCCTCATGGAAGTGGGCGGCGAGCGCGTGGACCTGGGCCGCATCCAGTGCGCCATCCTCAACGTCATCGCCGAGCACGACACCATCGCGCTGCCGGCCATGAGCGAGCCGCTGCCGGAGCTGGTGGGCTCGAAGGACTGTGAGACGCGGCGCTACCCCGTGGGCCACATCGGCCTGTCCGCCTCCAGCAAGGGCGCGACGCAGGTGTGGCCCTCGATTGCCGCGTGGATTGCCGCGCGCTCGAAGCCGATGGAGCCATGAACGTCTCGTCCGACACCGAAGCCAGGGGCGTGCAGGTCCGCGAGGGGAGCATCCACCTGCGGGACGGCCGGAGGCTCGCCTACGTCGAGTCCGGCGACCTCGACGGCCTGCCCGTGTTCTTCATCCACGGCAACCCGGGCTCGCGGCACATGCGCCACCCGGATGACCGCCTCACGCATGCGCTGGGCGTGCGCCTCATCGCGCCGGACAGGCCGGGCTATGGGCTGTCGGATTACCAGCCCGGACGCACGCTGCTCGACTTCCCCGATGACCTGGAGCAGCTCGCCAACGCGCTGAAGATTGGCCGCTTCGCCCTCTTCGGCGTGTCCGCGGGCGGGCCCTACGTCGCCGCCTCCGCCTGGCGGCTGGGCGAGCGCATCACCCGCGCGGCGCTCGTCTCCGGCGCGGCGCCGCTGCGTCGGCCGGGCGCCATGGAGGGCGTGAACCGCGACTACCGCACCGCGTACACCATGGCCGCCTGGCCGGAGTGGCTGCTGCATCCGCTGATGGCCATGCATGACCGGCAGGTGCGCGCCAATCCCGCGCGAGCGCTGGCCGGCCTGCGCTCCCAGGCGTCCAAGGATGACCGGGAGGTGCTCGCGGATCCGCGCATCGCCGCGCAGGTGCAGGGCTGGCGCTACGAGGCCACGCGCAAGGGCGTGGCGGGCATGCGGCGCGAGGCCCACATCCTCGCCGCGCCGTGGAACGTCCCGCTGGAGGAGATTCGGACCGAGGTGGACCTCTGGTACTGGGAGGGCGACAGCATTGTCCCGCCGCAGATGGGGCAGTACCTCGCCTCCCGGATTCCTCGGGCCGTGCCGCACTTCCTCCCGGGTGGCGGGCACTTCTCCATCTACTCGCACTGGACGGACATCCTCACGCCGCTGGTGCGGCAGGGCGGCTGAGGCGCAGGTCCGTGCGGCGGGCGGTATGCGAGGACGGCGTGGGCGCGGCGTCCGGCTGAAGCTGAGGCGAACATCCCGCGCGTCAGGCGGCGTGCGGGTGCGCCACAGGACAACCGAGGCGCCCCTGCCGCGCCCTCAAGCCGCGCGTGCAGGAGCTTCCGGCGCGACGGGCGGAGCAATGGGCTCGCCATTCTCGCCGAGCACCACCGGGGAGATGCCCAGCTTGCGCTCCACGAAGGCGTGGCCCAGGTAGATGAAGGGCGTCAGGCCCACCGCGACCAGCAGCTTCACCACGTAGGACGTGGAGATGATGTTCACGATGGTGGAGCTGGGCAGCACGTTCGTCCACGCCACGGACTGCATCACCACCGTGTCGATGAGCTGCGACACCAGTGTAGAGCCCGTCGCCCGCACCCACAGCAGCCGGTTGCGCGTCACGCGCTTGAGCCCGTTGAAGATGGCGATGTCGCAGAACTGGCCCACCAGGTACGCCAGCATCGACGCGACGAGGATGCGCTGCGAGCCGCCGAAGACGTTGTTGAACGAATCCTCCACCGTGCCCGTGTAGCCCTCCGCGCGCGTCAGCGGCGCCCACGGCACCTGCACGGCAATGGCAATCACCACGAAGGCGAAGATGGCCATGAAGAAGCCCACCCACGTCACGAAGCGGGCCGCCTTCTTCCCGTAGAACTCGTTGAGGATGTCGGTGAGGAGGAACGTCACCGGAAAGGGCACGATGCCAATGGACATCGTCGCCACCACCGGCCCCACGTGCGCCTCGAACAGCTTCACGCCGATGATGTCGCCCACCACCAGGGACGTGACGAACACCGCCGCCAACACCACGAAGAGCTGAAGCCGTTTGTCGAGGAGCATCCCGTCGCCCTTGTGAACCGAGGCCGCGACATACCGCGCCTTACTCCCGCAGCAGGAGCCCCCCATCCAGCACCAGCTCGGAACCCGAAATCCAGGAGGCGCCCAGCAGGTAGCGCACTGCCTCGGCCACGTCCTCGGGGCGCCCCAGCCGCCCGAGCGGGTGCAGCGCCCGCAGGCCCGCCAGCTGCGCCTCCTGGCGCCGCGCATGCTCCGTCCCGGACAAGGGGCCTTCCCCTGGCGCCAGGCGCACCTCGCGCACCATGTCCGTCTCCACCACGCCCGGGAGGACGGCGCTCGCCCGCACGCCACGCGCCGCGCCGGCCAGCGCGAGCACCTTCATGACCTGGAGCAGCCCCGCCTTCGCCGCGCTGTACACGGCGCTGGTGAGGACGGGCCGCGTGGCCAGCGTGGAGGCGATGAACACCTGCGCGCCACCCGGCTCCAGCACCTCCAGGGCCTGCTCGCCCAGCCGCAGCGGCGCGACGAGGTTGACCTCGAGCTGCGCTCGCAGCGCGTCCTCCCCGATGTGCCCTGGCGGCTGGTGCACCACCTGCCCCGCGCTGTGGACGAACCCGTCCAGGCCCCCCAGCAGCTCGGCGGCGCGGCGCAGCAGACCCTCCCGGGCTTCCGGTGCGGTCAGGTCGCACGGCAGCGCGAAGGCCCGTCCCGGCCACGCGCTCACCAGCGACGCCAGCACCTCCGCGCGGCGGCCCGCCACCACCACCTGCCCCCCTGCACGCAGCAGGGCCTCCGCCACCGCCCGGCCAATGCCCGTCCCACCACCGGTGACGAGCACCTTTCGTGTGCCCACCTCGTTCACGGGTGGTGCTCCGCCAGGGAGCCCGGTGCGGCGGGCTCATCATGCGGGTAGTAGGAACGGCCGGTGATGGGCATCAGCCCCGCGGCCGGCGGCTCCGTCTCCACCTCATCCGACGGAATGAAGCTGGGCCGGTTCACGCACAGCACCGTCTGCTCCGTGGCCGAAGGGTTGTCGTAGCGGTGCACGAAGCCATGCGGCCACTCGAAGGCCATGCCCCGGGCCACCGGCTGGCCCTGGAGCAGCATCCCCGAGCCCAGCACCAGCTCGCTCTCCTCCATCCGCTGATGCACGTGTGACGGGATGCAGTGACCCGGCTTCACCCGCAGCCGGTAGACGCCGTAACCCGTCCCCTCGTGGATGATGTCCACGCGGCCGAAGGGCTTCTCCTCGCGGCCGTACACCATCTCCTCCGCGGTCCGGTGAATCTGGAGCGACGGCACCGCGAGCCCGCCGATTGCCAGCGGCTTGGTGACCCGCACCGTGGCCGCGTGGACCTGCGCGCGCGGGACGTCGTCGGTGGGCGGCGCCAGCACGTAGCGGCACACCGTCTCCACGGCGGACTCCAGGAGCTCGAAGCGACACGCCTCCAGCAGGAAGCGCAGCTCGCCCGCCAGCCGGCCATAGTTCACCGTGTGCGCCAGCCTGCCGCCCACCGCGGCGGCGCGGGTGTCCAGGAACAGGGCCACGTCCAGCCGCAGCGGCTGCGCCGCGATGCGCTCCCGGTTGAAGATGCCCACGATGCAGTCCACCGTGAGGCCGCGCAGCTCGATGACGTCCAGCGGCCGGCCCTCCGGCGTGGTGACGACGGGGGGATGAAAAGCGTGCTCCGCGCTCATAGCAGTGCGCTCCTGCCGCCATCGACGGCGATGACCTGCCCGGTGATGTACGGCGCCTCGCGGGCGAGGAACACGACGGTGCGGGCGACGTCCTCGACGCTGCCCTCGCGCCCCATGGGGATGCGGCGCAGCACCGCCTCGCGGGCCTCCGCGTCGAAGTCCTCGGGGAAGGCCACCGTGCCGGGCGACACGGCGTTGACGCGGATGTGCGGGGCCAGCTCCACCGCCAGCGCGCGGGTGAGCATGATGAGCCCCGCCTTGCTCACCGAGTAGTGCGCGTAGTGGCGCTCCGGCCGCTCACCGCCGATGTCGGTGAGGTGCACCACCAGCGGGGCCGTGCCGGCGCGCAGCGCGGGGAGCAAGGCCTGGGTGAGGAAGAAGGGCGCGTCCAGGTTCACCGCGAGCATGGCGCGGTACTGGTCGCGGGAGATGGCGGCGAAGTCGGAGCGCTCGTAGAGGCCCGCGTTGTGGACCACCACGTCCAGCGCGGGCCAGGCCTCACGCACCTGCGCGGCCAGGGCATCCACCGCGTCCGGGCGGCTCAGGTCGGCGGCGTGGAGGGTGACGCGACGGCCCAGCGCTCGGAGCTCCTCCGCCAGGGAGGCCAGCGGCTCGAGCGAGCGGTTCGCGTGGAGCGCCAGGTCATAACCCGCGCGGCCAAGCGCCCGGGCCACCGCGCCGCCAATGCGGATGCCAGCCCCGGTGATGAATGCGGTCGCCATGCGGCGCATTCACTAACAGGCCCGGCGGGGAAAGGCACTGCGGACCTGCTGCCGCGGAGCGCACCGGGTTACCCCCGTAGCCCGGCGCGCCCCACGGCGCGGTCCCCCTCTAAGTCGAAGCGTTACCGGCGGCCGGCGCTGGCGACGTGATAGCGGCCCGGCGAGAAGGGCACCCAGACCCACTCCTGGACCGGCTCGTAGCGGGCCGGCACCCAGCGTTGCTCGTAGAAGCCTCCCGTGCACCGGGTCACCCGCGCGCGGCGGTTGTTGCGCTCGCGGCAGACCTCGGGGACCCACACGCGCTCGTAGCGGCCCTCCACCCAGCGGTTCACCGTCTGCAGCTCGTAGCGGCCCCGGGCGTGGGGCGGCGGCAGCGGCGCCGGCCCCGGGTGGCGGCGGAAGCCGACGTCGACGTGGACACCGAAGTTGCCACCGCGGCCGTCATGCCGGTGCTGCTGGGAGAACCGCGACTTCTCGTGGTCGTCCTTCGCGTGCGCGGCCGTGGAGCCGAGGAACAGCATTCCGAAAGCCAGCACCGCGATACCCGTCTTGAGCGCCATGTCGTCCTCCTCCGTCGTCCTGCTTGAACCTTCTGACGGGGCACCCGCCGGAACATTCAATGGCCGATACCCGGCGCATTTCCGAGGGAGGGGCCGGTGTGGGTGCGATACACCCGGGGACACCATGTTCCACTGCAAGGGCCCCACCCTCCTGGAGCTGGCCACGCAGGCCCTCTCCTCCGTCGAGCACGGCTACGACCTGCTCGCGCCCAAGTTCGAGTACACGCCCTTCCGCACGCCGGACCCGGTGCTGAAGGCCGCCATCGCGCAGGTGGGCGCCCCGGGCTCCATCGGGAGCGCGCTCGATTTGTGCTGCGGCACGGGCGCGGCGATGCGCCTGCTCCGGCCGCTCGCGAGAGAGCGCGTGGTGGGCTTCGACCTCAGCCAGGGCATGCTCGACGAGGCCCGGCAGCGGCTCGCGGACGCGCCCGGCACCGCGGCCCTGGAGTTCATCCAGGGCGACGCCCTGGCGCTCCCCTTCGACGCGGCGTTCGACGTCGTCACCAGCTTCGGCGCCTTCGGCCACATCCTCGAGGAGGACGAGCCCCGGCTGGTGCGCGGCATCGCCCGGGCGCTGCGCCCCGGGGGCCGCTTCGTCTTCGTCACCGCGCACGCGCCGTCGAAGCTCCACCCGGGCTACTGGGTGGCCAAGGGCTTCAACGCGGCCATGCGCGTGCGCAACGCGCTGTGGAAGCCGCCCTTCGTCATGTACTACCTGACGTTCCTGGTGCCCCGCGCCCGCGCGCTGCTCGAAGCGGAGGGCTTCCACGTCGAGGTGCGTGACGGGCTCATGCCCGAGCCCTTCTCCGCGTTGAGCACCGTCATCGCCACCCGGCGCTGAGCGCGCGTCACCGCGCCGCGTAATCCACCGACGTCACCGTGTACTCCACGGTGCCGCGCGGGCGCTCCACCACCACGGACTCGCCCACTTCCTTTCCCAGCAGGGCCCGGGCCAGCGGCGACTCCACGCTCAGCCGTCCCGCCTTCACGTCCGACTCGTCCGGCCCGACGATGCGGTAGCGCACCTGGCCGCCGTCCTCGTCCTCCAGCTCCACCCAGGCGCCGAAGAAGACACGCCCCGCCTGCGAGGCCTCGGGCGCCACCACGCGCACCTCCTCCAGCACCGCGGCGAGCTCCTGCGCGCGCCGCTCACGCTCCTTGCGGCGCACGCCCACCTCCAGCTCCGAGAGCCCGCCCGCCAGGGGGTCCGGCCCCTGCGTCGCCGCCAGCTCCTCCTGGAGCGCCCGGTAGCCCTCGGGGGTGATGTAGCGCTTCTCGCCCGAGAACGCGCGCGGACGGACGGGCAGCACGCCCTCGTCTCCCGCGTCCTCCTTGGTGAATGCCTTCGACATGCCGGTCCTCTGTCTCCAAGCGGGCACGGCGGCGGGTTCGTGTGCGCGTCCGCGGAGTCCGCCGTTAAGCTGCGCCCCCTTCCATTTCCTCGCAAGGGTGAAGCCATGACAGGACAGACGCAGCTCATCGGCACGCAGGGTCAGGCACTGGCGGGTTATCTGAGCGAAGCCCCCAAGGGCGATGCGCCCGGGGCGGTGGTGCTCATCCACGAGTACTGGGGCCTCAACGCGCACACGCGCGACGTCGCGGACCGGCTGGCGCGAGAGGGCTTCACCGTCTTCGCGGTGGACCTCTATGACGGCCGCGTGACGAAGGACGCCACCGAGGCCAACGCGATGCTGAAGGCCATGGACTGGGGCAAGGCCGCGGCGGACCTGCGCGCCGCCGTCGAGGCGCTGCGCGCGCGCAAGCCCGGCACGAAGGTGGCCATCATGGGCTTCTGCATGGGTGGCGCGCTCACGCTGCTGGGCGCCGCGAACGACCCGGGGCTCGACGCCGCCGTGCCCTTCTACGGCATCCCGCCGGAGCAGGCCGCGGACGTGTCGCGCATCCGCGCGCCGGTGCTCGGCCACTACGCCCAGAACGACGAGTGGTGCTCGCCGGACCGGGTGGATGCGCTGGAGAAGAAGATGAAGGCGGGCGGCGTCCCGGTGGAGATTCACCGCTACGACGCCCAGCACGCCTTCTTCAACGACACGCGCCCGGAGGTGTACTCGCCGGACAACGCCTCGAAGGCGTGGCAGCGCACCATCGACTTCCTCCACGCGAAGCTCGGCTGAGCCTCGCGCGGACGGCGCCGGCTCAGTTGCCGGTCGAGGTCTCCGGCGCCTGGGCCGGGGCCTCCGTCGCCGGCGTCTCGGGCGCGGCGGGGGCCTCGGGGGCAGCGGGCGCCTCCGAAGCCTCGGGCGCCATCTCGGACGCGGCGGCCTCGCCCGCCGGCACCAACTGCAGGCGGTAGCCGCGCACGCCGGCGGGCAGCACGACCTCCACCAGCGGGTTCTCCTTCAGCAGCTCCGGCGTCACCGCGAAGGCCACCCGGCCGTCGTCGCCCGTCACGTAGGACTCGCGCCACCGGTAGTCCTCGCCCCAGAGGACCCGGGCGCCCTTCACGGGCTGGTTCGTCTCCGCGTCCAGCACCACCAGCTCCACCGGGGAGCCTGCGGCGACCGACGAGCCCGCGGGCTGCACGACGTCACGGTAGAACGGGCGCTGCTGCACACAGGCGGCCAGCAGGGAAGAGGTGGCGAGGACGACGGTCAGCAGTTTGCGGCGAAAGCTCATGGAAGATTCCGTACGGGCAGGGATGGGGGTGCAGCCGGGCGCGGCAGCATAGCCGGAGCCCACCAGCCGCCAAGTCCGGGGCGCATCTTCGGGGCGTCCCACGCCGGTATCCAGGGACTCCGCGAGTATTCCGGGCGGGGAAATCCAGGGCCCGACAGGTGGCCCGCCCCCCGGTGCGCCCGGCGGCCCTTCCGCACACCCGCTGGCGTCACAAAGTCATGACCATCAGGCACCCGTTGACTTGCCCTCGTGGGAGGTATCCAGACATGTCCGAACACATCCTGACGCAGGACCCGCAGAAGGCCCTCGCCGGCCCCAAGCTGCGCTACGAGTACGTCCGCAGGGAGATTCCAGCAGGCCTGACCTTCAAGCCGGACCGCATCAACCCCGTCCACAACCGCCTCATCGTGAGCACGCTGGTGATGGCCATCACCAGCCTGGTCCTCGCCTTCGTGCCCATGTTCAACGGGCTGCTGGCGGGCACCTTCGGCGGCTTCCACGCCCGGGAACCGAAACGCGCGTTCGCCGCAGCCGCCCTCTCCGCCGTGGCGGTGCCCACGTTCATCGCCTTCTTGCTCTTCATCGGCTCGGCCACCCAGTCGCACCTCTTCTGGGGCCTGGGCTTCTGGGGGTACACGGCCCTCTACGTCATCGGCCTCTTCATCGGCGCGGCCACGGGCGCCATCAGCCACCCGTTCTGGCACACGCGCGTCCTTGGCGAGCCCACCCCTGTCAGCGCACCTCGAGTCCGAGGGCCAGACGCCGCTCCGCCGAGCCGTCCAGCCACGCCGTAGAGGAAGCGGGTGCCACCCACCCTTCCCAGCGGACCTGGGCGCGCGGCGTGAGCAGGATGCCGAATGGCCCCGCGCGCCCCAGCCACACCTCCACCTGGAGCGTGGCGCCCGCTTCGTGGGTGAGGTGTGAATCTCCCACGCGCCACGTGGGCGCATAGGCCGCCTCCAGGCGCACGGCATTGGCTCCCGAGCCAGGGAGCCCCGTGCGGTGGGCCACGGAGAGGCGCGGCCCCGCGGCCGGCGTGAGCATGTCCCGGTTCCAATGCACCAGGGCCAGGCCCCCCAGCCCCACGGCGGTGTAGCGGGAGAAGCGCGCGTTCTCATCCAGCACCACCAGCGCCTCCGCCTGGACGGACGCCCGGTAGGGCAACACGCGCGCGTCGCTCGAGGCCACGCGCGCCTCCGCCCCCCAGCCCAGCGAGTCCCAGGCGGAGTCCCGGAACTGTGGAAGCTCCCGCAGCAGGGTGCGGTAGCCCACCAGCGTGAACTCCGACGCCACCACCTTCGGCACACCCCAGCGAGGCGCCAGCAGCAGCTCGCCATCGAGCACCCTCAGCTCGCTGCTCGGCCTGAAGCCGTGAAGCCGCGCGTCGCCCAGTGCCTCCGCGAGCCCCGCGGTGCGCAGGCCGACCAGGGGTCTGGCGTCTCCCACTTCGGGGAAGTCCACCCCCATGGTCAGCACCAGGCGCCCCGCCCCGGAGTCCCGCAGCGCCCCTTCGGCCCACGCGGCCTCCGCGGCCACCTTGCGGCGGCGGTCCTCGCCCAGGAAGGCCACCGGGTCCACGTCCGCCAGCGGCCCCTCGTTGAGCGCGCCCTGCACCTCCGTGGCCCGCGTGAAGGCGGCCTCGGTACGCTGGGCCCACACGAGCGTCCGCAGCTCCTCCGGCGTGGGCGGGCGCCGGGGCGCGGAGGCCAGCGCGTCCTTCAGCATCGTGGCGCGGTCCAGCACCGCGAGCCGCCGCTGGAGGGCATCCTCGGACTCGAAGATGCGCTGGCGCTCGCGCGTGCCGGCCTTCGCCGAGCCCGTCATGGGCACCTTCACCGCGAGCAGCCGCTCGCGCTCGATTCGCAGGCGCTCCCCTTCCGCCCGGTCCACCGCCGCACGCTCCACCCGCACCGCATGCGCCACGTAGGCGTGCAGATACTGGCGGACCGTGTCTCGCGAGATCGTGGGCGCCGAGTGCAGCAGCGCCGTCACCACGTCAGGCAGGTCGTCGTAGGCCCGCTGGCGCGTCTGCGGCTCCGGCGACTGCAACCGGGCGTGCACGTCCCGCAGCCGCGCGAGCGCGTTCGCGCCGACGTGGCCGGCCAGTGCCTCCAGGGCCTCCTGCCGCGCCGCGTGCGCGCGCACCGCGCGGTCTCCCGTGGACTCGAAGGCGTCCGGGATGTGCTCCAGCAGGGGCACGGCTTCGCCCCCGGGCCCTTCCACCTCCACCCGGGCCAGCCTGTCCAGCGTGGCGGTGGGCAACACCCAGAGCATCCCTGGAGGACGCACCTGCCGGCCTCCTTCCAGGGTGCCATTGAGCAGGAAGAGGAGCGCGCTCGCGCAGTTGTCCGTGAAGAAGTAGTAGCCCATGTAGCCGCGGCGCTCGAGCTCCCACACGCGCTCCAGCATCCGAGCTTCTTCGCCGGGGTTGAGCCGCAGCCGGAAGCGGCGGATGGAGCGCTGCTCCAGCTCCAGCGCTTCATGGGCCAGGTCGCCCATCGTCCCCGTGAGGAACACGGTGTCGTAGGCCCCCGTCATGCCCTTCACCACGTAGAGCAGGCCCTTGGACTCGAGTCCCGTCAGCGCCACCAGCTGCACCACCCGCTCGAAGGTGGGGCCGCGTGGCACGTCGCCCTCGCGCCACACCGGACGCAGCAGCAGGTGCCCGAAGAGGGACTCCGGTTGGCGGCCCGTGGAGGCCACCAGGAGCACCTCGAAGTGCGAGAGGGCGTCCCGCTCCGCCCACGCGTCGAAGGCGGGACAGTCGCCACGTGGCGGCAAAGTGCCCAGACCGGACGCGGCCACCAACGCCGTGAGCGCGCGGGCCTTGGAGAACTCCTGGCAGCGCACCTGGTCGTCCACGGGCAGCGCGTCCGCGCGCAGGGACTCCACGGGGACCAGGTACTCCTCCGCGAAGGTGACGAGGTCCAGCGAGGCACTTCGCTGCCCCATGGCACGGCTGAAGGCGCCCGCGTAGTTGATGCGGACCTCCTCCTTCCACACCAGCGGGCGCTCGAAGGGCTTCAGCCAGCCCGACAGCCTGCGCCAGTCCTGGGTGCCGCTCCAGCCGCGCGCGTCATCCCACCGCTGCATCACCGCGTGCACCACCGCGCGGCGGCGCCACAGGCGCTCTGACTCATCGTCCGTCAGTCGGGACAGGCGCAGCGTGGCCCGGCGCTCGTCCGACGGTGCGTAACGATAGAGGTGGAAGCGCGCACGGCCCTCCGTCCAGTCCGGGCGCGCGGGGGAACCATCACCGAGGCCCAGGGGCGCGCTCTCGGTGTGGAGCACCAGCTCCAACGGGCCGCCGGGTGGACGGCGCATCGCTGGTGGCAGCGCGCCCAGGCCCGCCTCGACTTCCGTGACGAGGCGCGCATCGGCCGCGGCGGCGCCGCGCAGCACCACGCCGGACTCCGCGAGTGCCTGCACGCGCTCGGGGAGGGGGCGTGCGTACAAGGCGATGTCCGGGGTGGGCAGGGACGCAACGGGCGCAGCATGGGTATGCGGAGCCGTGTCTCGCTCCGGATTGGCCGGATCGCCATCCTGAGGCGTGGACGTGCGAGACGACGGGCCCCCTGCACTGCCAGCCGGCGCCTCCTCGACCACGCCGGCCACGCCGCCTCCAGCCGACGCCGCGACATCGGACCGCGCCTGGCTGCGCTCCAGGTCAGGCGGCGTCGTTGCCTCCACGGCCACGCCGCGTCCAGCCAACGCCGCGACATCGACCCGCGCGTGGCTGCGCTCCAGGTCAGGCAGCGCAGCAGCCTCCATGCCCAGCGTGAGAGCGAGGCTCAGCAGCCCCAGCCAGCGCATCAATGCGCCACCGCTGCAGTGCCCTCCGGGGGCGGTGCCGCCAGGAACGTGCGACGGTCCTCCTCCAGACGCGGGTCGGCCCGCGCCAGCTCGCCCACGCGCTCCAGCCAGGCGAGCGCCCGCTCCGGCGTGAGCGTGCTCGACTCCGCCAGCGCGAGCAGCTCCTTCCGGTTCGCGCGCAGCACCCGCCCGAAGATGCCCAGGTGTTCCCGGCGGATGCGCGCCGCCGCCGCCAGGTCCTCCACCGTCGGTCCAGCCCCCAGGGCGAGGTCCTCACGAAGCTGGTGGGTGCGTGCTCGGAGGTACACCTGGGCCGCCCGGCCCGCCTCACGAGGTGACACGCCCCGGCGCCGCTCCGCCGCGGCGTATGCCTGCCAGATGACCACGCCGAGCCCCACCACCAGCACCGCCACCGTCACCGCCGACGCCACGTCGTTGTTGCCGGATTTGCTGCTGTTCTCGCTGCGCGAACGCGAGGCCTCCCCTTCCGCTTGCTCCGTTCCGCTGGAGCCCTCACTGCTCCCGCCCTCCTCGGAGCTGTGGGACGTCTCCTCGCTGGCGGCGTTTTCGGTCGACTCGGCGTTGCTCGAACCTTCCTCACTGGAGCCGCTCGACTCCGACTGGCTCGAACCTTCCTCACTGGAGCCGCTCGACTCCGACTGGCTCGACTCCCCGGAGCCGTCCGAGGACGCCCCCGAATCGGAGCCTTCCGAGGATGCTCCCGATTCGGAACCTTCGGACGACGCCTCCGAGGCGCTCATGCCATCAGACCCCAGAACTCCTCCGGGCGTCCTGCATCCCGAAACCGTCATCACCACTGCCATGCACAGCGCTCGCTTCGCGGAGCTCTTCGTCTTCATCGAATGCATCCCGGGGTGTCCATCCGCTCTCCACGTGGGCCGGCCGTCGCACGGGGGGCCATCCAGTCGGCAGCCTAGCCAGCGGCGTGCCGGGTCGAAGGATGGCGCGATTCCGCGCCTTTGAGCACGACACCATGCGGCATACCGCGAAGCCCATGAACCGTCGGTGCGTTACGCGCTACGCGCCCGGTGAGCACCTTTCCAGCGAACGTCCACACGGAGTGCGGTCATGACGACCCTGGGGCTCGCGATACTCGGACTCGCAACTGTACTGCTATCACTTGCAGCCATCTTTCCCGTCCAGGAGCCGGAATGGTTCGGCTTTGGCGTCCTGGCCATCGCGCTCTGCGCACTGGGCGGCGCCTTCAGCGGCCCGCATCTGCGCACCGCCATGCCCTGGGGCGTGGGCACCGCGCTCTCCATCTGGGCCCTGGTGGCCCTGGGCACGGGAGGCGTCAGTGCCTGGCTTGGCTGGGCGGCGCTGGCGTTGGGGTTGGCCTATCTCGCGCTGGGAATGCTTCACTTCATCCGCAGGGTGGTGCCTGCCCATCGGCTGCCGCGCTTCCTGCATGCCCCATGAGGTCAGGTCGCTCCACAATGGCAACCATCCTCGTGGGTTGGGACGGGCGTCCGGTGTGTCGAAAGGAGCGGCGCACCGGGCACCCGAAACCGAGCGCCCGGCGCGCGCTCACAGTTCACCGCGGCGGCCCTCCCCCCCGGGGGCCAGGGTGAGAGTGTTCCGCCTCTCCCCCCTCTCCTGCTATTGAGGAAACCCCCGGGTCATCAAAAACCCACCTTTCATGGAAAGGTGAGAAGCCCTGGTGAGGAAAATTCTGAACGTTCTAGACATCGGTGAAAGGTGGACGAGGACTGGGCGCAATCCCTAACAGGCGTATACTTCACTGACCGTGATTCGTTTGAATTCCGAGGAGCAGGGCCTGCTGATGGACCTGGAGGCGTTGCTCGTGGAGGCCGAGCCCGGGGCGGAGTCCTTGCCCCAGGTGCTGACAGCCCTACGAGACGCTTTGCGGGCCGAGCGCGCCGTGGCCTACGGAGTGGACGTGGGCCCGGAGCGCTACCACGCGAGCTACTCCTATTGCGCGGGCTTCCCATTCCCTGCCGCGACGGTGCAGTCGGCCATTGAGACCCAGGTGTCTGCCTGGAGCGAACCTTGGGGCTGGTTCAACCCCGCACGGCCGGAGCCCGCCCAGCGCAACCGCGCGCTGCATTTCCGCTCGTTGCTGGAGACCGAGACGCCACGCCAGATGCCCCTCCATGACCTGTCGGCCGCCGAGGTGAGCCGGCGGCTGGGCATGAGCGAGGACTCGCTGGAGAGCACCCGCGAGCGCATCAGCGCCCGCGCTGGCGCGATGTTCCGGCAGCTCGGCCTGGAGCACATGCAATGGCTTCGCACGCTCGTCTGCGACGGCCCCGTGCTCCTGGGCTGGGTGGGGCTAGCCCGCGCCGAGCCCTTCACCGAGCGCGAGCAGCGGCTGCTCCAGGCCCTGACACCGGCGCTGCAGCGGCGGCTGACCATGGAGACGCGGCTGCGCGAATCCGGCCTGCTGTCCACGGCCCTGGCGGTCGCGATGGAGGCGCTCGGGCGCGCCGCCTGGGTGGTCAGCTCCAGCGGCCGCGTGGTGCACGCCAACAACGCCGGGCGCGCCCGGCTGGAGCGGCATGACCCGGAGCTGATGGAGTCCTTGCGCCGCGGCGCCCAGGGCATCCCCTGCTCCGGACCGCTCACCATGACGCCGCTGGTCACCACCGGCCTGCCGCCCCACTACCTGGCCATCGACACCGGCACCGCCTCCAGCGCCGCCGCGCGCGTGCAGGCGCTGTCGGCCCGCTGGTCGCTCACGGCGCGCGAGTCCGAGGTGCTGACCCACATCATCCAGGGCGAGACGAACAAGTCCATCGCGGGACGGCTGGGCTGCGCCGAGCGCACCGTGGAGGTCCACGTCACGCACCTCCTGAGCAAGGCGCAGGTGGAGAGTCGCTCGGCGCTCATCGCCCGCTTCTTCCAGAGCTCGTGAGCCAGGCTTCACCCATCCAGGCCGCGCTCGCTCGCGCCGCCGAGGCCGCGGCGGGCGCACCGCGCTCCGTTCCGGCGGCGGGCCCTGTCTGGCGGCGGCGGCTCGTCATCGGGGACCCGCAGGCTGACCTGGACCAGGTCCTGGCCATCCTGGCGCATCACGGGTTGCTGGCCGACGACGGCTGGCTTTGCGCCGACGTGCAGCTCATCTCGGTGGGAGACCACTTCGACTGGGGCAAGCCGCCCGAGCGTGAGCCCGTCGCCGCCAGTGGACTGGCGCTGGTGGCGTGGCTGGCCGCCCACCCGGCGAACCAGGCGGTGATGCTGCTGGGCAACCATGACCTGGGGCGCGTGGGCGAGCTGGCCGGCTTCACGGACGCGCGCTTCGCCGAGGCCCAGGCCGACGCGGACCGCATCTACCAGGGCGGGGCGACGGACGAAGCCGCGGAGCAGGCGTTCCTCGCGCGCTGGCCGCAGGTCCCTTCCGCGGAGCTGGTGGCGCGCGACTTCGGCAACTTCCGCGAGGTGCAGCGCACCTGGGTGGAGCACCTGCTGCGGGTGAAGCGCTTCCGCGTGGCCCATGCCGCGGCCCCCGACCTGCTGGTGCTGCATGCGGGCGTCACGCAGGAGGACCTGGATGTGACGGGCCTGGCTCCCGCCCACCGCGCGGACGCAGACCGGGTGGCGGCGGCGCTGAACGCGGCCCTCGATGCCGCGGTGGCGGGATGGACTCGAGGCCCGCTCGTCATTCCGGGGCTGCACCACCCGGGTGACGCGGCTCATGGCGAGGGCACGGGCATCTTCTACCAGCGCCCCAGCCTGCTGCCCGAGGACGCCGAGCGGGTGCGCGGCACGCCTCGCCGCCGCTTCGACCCGAGGCGACTGCCCCCCGGCCTGACGCAGGTGGTGGGCCACACGCGTGACAAGCGGAGCCGCGCGATGCTGGGACTGCCGCCCACCGGCGCCCGAGACGGCGTCCTGCGGCACCTCGTCACGGATGGAACGCGCGTGGACTACGCCCACGGCGCGCCGCCTCCGCCAGCACCCGGCGCCGCGATGCTGGTGTTCACCGACGGCGCCATGCGCGAGTGCCAGGCCCCGGACTACGAGCTGTTCGACCTGGACACCCGCGCGGCGGCTACCGCGCCGAGGCCTGGAGACCGCTGAGCTTCTTCTCCAGCCCGGCCACCATGCGCGGCGACACCTGGGAGGCGGGCAGCGTCTTCGCGAAGGCGATGGCCTCCTCCAGCGTCTTCACCGCGGACGCGGTGTCCTTGCGCGCGACGAAGATGTCCGCGCGGCCCGACAGCACCGACAGACGCCGCGCGCCCTGGACGCGCTCCAGCGCGCGGTCACTGGCGGCGAGCGCGTCATCGAGCCGCCCCTCCAGCCGGTACAGCGTCGCCAGCCGCGCGGGCGGGTTGTAGTCCTGGGGCAGGTCCTTCTCGCTCTGCTCGATGGCGGGAATCGCCCGCCCCGGCGTCTCCAGCTTCATCGCCGCGAGCATGCGGTGCGAGTCGAACACCGTGCGCGCCTGGGGATGGGGCGCCTTCGCCGCCTCCGCCTCCAGGAACGTCAGCCACTCCGCGGCCAGGGCCTTCACGCCCGCGGTGTCCTTCGCCGCCTCGCGGGCCTGCACCCACACCTCGTACAGGCCGGAGCGGTCATCCGCCGACATGTCGATGGCCGGAGGCGCCAGGGCCTCCGCCACCTTCGCCTCCAGGCCGCCGCGCAGCTCCGCGCCCGCGGCGTGGTCCTCCGGCAGCGACAGCACGCAGTACATGCCCAGCAGGGCGCCGTTGGCCCAGGACAGCGAGCGCGGCGTCTTCGGGAGCTCCTCCAGCGCCTTGCGCGCGCACGCCTCGTGCTGCTTCGCGCCGTACATCGCCGTCAGCAGCGACTCCACCGCGCGGCCCCGGCGGGACCAGTCCGCGGGCGCCTCGGCCAGGGCCTCCGCGAGCGTCTCGGCCGCCTCGTCCGAGCGGCCCTCCGCGTAGAGCGCGTCGCCGCGCGCCAGCAGGGCCTCGGCGCCGGTGATGCCGCCCTTGTACGCGCGCTCGCCGTCCTCGAAGAGCTTCTCCAGCTGCGCCACCGTGGCGCTGCCGGCGAAGCGCAGCAGGGCCTTCTCCTGGCGCGGGTCGATGACGTACAGCGTGGGCCAGAACTCCACCGGGTACTTCTCCTGGAACGCCGCGTTCGACGTCAGGTCGGTGTTCACCTCCAGCCACACGAAGCGGTCCGCGTGCCGGGCCAGCGAGGCGTCCGACAGCACGTAGGCCTTCATCGAGCGGCACGTGTGACACCAGGGCGCCCAGACGTCGACGAAGAGGGGGAGGCCCTTCGCCTTCGCCTCGGCGAGCGCGCGGGCGTAGTCATCCTGGATGAAGGGCAGCGGGGCCCCGGCGTGAGCGGTGTCCCCCGCGGGGGTATTCGTGTTCGCGGCGGTGCAGGCGACGAGCCCCGACAGGAGCAGGCAGGCGGCGAAGAGGCGCATGGGAACACCCTACCGCGCTCCTCCGGCTCTGTCCCCGGCGGACACCTGGAGGGACAAGTGCCTGGGCATGGAGGCCCCCGCGTGCTGAGGTGCATGGACTTCTGGTGATGAGAGACCCGTACACCCTGCGCACCTGCCTCGCGTCCGCCCTGGACGCCCTGCCCGCCCCCGAGCGCTTCCCGGACGCCGCGGACGCCGAGCTCGCCCGCCGTCTGGCCGAGCGCCTGCGACGGGACCTGCTGCCCCGCCTGGGCTCGGCCGACGCGCCCCTGCTGCTGGTGGCCATCGCCGGCCCCAACAACGTGGGCAAGTCCACGCTCTTCAACGCGCTGGTGGGCGCGGCGCTGTCCCCCGCACGCCCCGAGGGCGGCCTCACCAAGCAGTGCCTGGCGGCGGCCCACCCCGATTCGTGGAGCGGCCCGCTGAAGGACTACCTGACGCGGCGCTATGACACGGTGCCGGTGGCCTCCGGAGACGTGGCGCCGGTGGACCAGCCGGGGCCCCCGGGGCGGTTGTACCTGGTGCTGTCGGACGCGGTGCCTCGCGGGCTGCTCGTCATGGACACGCCGGACTTCGACAGCGTGTACCGCGACAACCGGGAGCGCGCCGAGGCGCTGCTCGTCACCGTGGACGTGCTCGTCTTCGTGGTGAGCCGGCAGACGTACCAGAACGCCGCGCTGGTGGACTTCCTGCGCGCCGCGGTGGGACACGGGCGGCCGTACCTGCTCGTCTACAACGAGGCCACGCGCGAGGAGGTGGCCCGCGGGCACCTGGACAAGCTCGCCGCGGACGTGGGCCACCCCGCCCTCGCGCGCTACCTGGCGCCGCACCAGCCCGACGTGGAGGCGGGGCTCGAGCCGCTGGCCACGGAGCCCCTGGATGGGAAGCCCGCCCTGGGCGCGCTGCTGGGACAGGCCGAGCACGCGCGCGAGCTGAAGGCGCGGGCGCTGGAGGCGTCGCTCGCCGACGCGCGCGCGGAGATGGAGGCCGTGTCTCGCGCGGCGTCCCACGCGGCCCAGGAGCCCGACCGGCTCCGCAAGCGCCTGCGGCACGAGCTGAGCGTCATCGGGGCCCACGCGGCGCTGAAGGCCGTCCCCGCGGACGTGCTCATCGACGCCTTCCGCGACGAGCTGGACGCACGCAGCCACTTCCACAAGTGGGTGCGCCTGCCCTTCCGGGGGCTGGCCACGGCGCTCACCTTCGTCACGCGCAAGGTGCGCGAGTCGTTCACCGCGCCCGAGGCGCCGGGCACCGACACGCCGACCCACGCGGTGGACGAGTCGCTGAAGGACGGCGTCCGCCGCCTGGTGGACGCCTTCGCGCCCGAGGTGGCCACCTGGCGCGCCGACGCGCAGACGCGGGCGAAGCTGGAGGAGGCCTTCGGCCCCGTGACGCTGACGAAGCTGGAGGAGCCCCTGGGCTTCGAGCCCTTGCATGCACACGCGGCGGACCGGGCCACGCTGTACGCGTACTGCCGGGAGCTGGTGGCCGCGGAGCTCCAGGGCGGCATGCGCGAGGAGATACTCCAGGCCCTGACGACGCTGGTGTACTCCGTGCCGTCCGGCGCGGCGGCGGTGGTGACGGTGGCCACCGGCGGCCTCGGCCATGACGCGGTGGTCTGGGCCGGCACCTTGCTGTCCACGCCGCTGATGGAGCGCTTCGTGGACCTGCTGGGCGCCCAGGTCCGGGCCCGCGTCACCCGGAAGTGGGCGGATGCCCATGGCGCCACCCTGGCGAAGGCCCTGGAGGAACGGTACTTCTCCGACGTGCTGAAGCAGCTCGACGGGCTGGCAGGCGACTGGACCCGCACGGCGGCCCAGCTGGATGAGGCCCGCGCGGAGCTGGTCTGACGGGCCGTATGTCCCGGCCGCACCCAGCGCCGCTGACACCCTGCATCACCGGACGGGGCTCGGGCCGGCCTCGTCGCGCCGGCGGCCCCGCTGTCATGGGCTCGTGACACCTCGGTGAGGAGACAGGCCCTGGTGGCCGCGGCAACTCCATCCGTGCGTGCCCGGCGGCAATACGCCATGCTGGGTGTCTCATGAACGGCTCGGACCCAGCCGACCCGGGCTCGCCACCGCCCGTCCTTTCCTTCCGCCACCTGCTGACCGACGCCGTCAGCACGTTCCTGGACGAAGCTCGAATGTCCTGCGAGCTGACGGCGGACGCCATTGGCGAGCTCATCGTCACCCTGTCCCGCTACCGCGAGGAGGGCGCCGCGCTCTTTCCCATGGCCTTCGTGGGGGACGACCTGGGGCGGATGCTCGAGCAGCTGGGCGGGCATGACCCGATTGCCATTGGTATCGGTCCCCGCTCGCGCGCCACCATCCAGCGCGCGCTCAAGCAGTGCGCGCCGCTGGGCCAGGGGCGCTGGTGGGCGCTCTACCTGCTGCGCGTCCCGGAGGGCTTCGCCTACGGCGTCTTCCGGACGGACCCCTTCCCCCTGGCGGAGACTCCGCTGGAACGCCTGCGCCGCGTGAAGGACACCGACACGGGTGTCATCGGCGTGCTCCAGCTCGCGGACAACATCCTGGAGCTGCGCTCGGGGGGCGGGCTGTGCCGCCACGTGTACCTGTCCGGCGCGAGGGTGGACTCAGCCTCTCCGCCCGAGGTGATGGCCGAGCTGGCGGATGCCCTCACGGACGGAGTCGCCACCTCCAGCCGGGAGCGCGCGCGGGGGTTCTTCCGCCGCGTGCTCTTCGAGGTGATGCAGGGCTCGCATGGAGCGCTCGTGGCGGTGCTGCCACGGGAGCGTGCGGGCTCGTCGCTGTTCGTGGATGGCATCATCCTTCCCCGGCCCCTGGACATCGTGGCGCTGCTGGAGCGCTACCACGCGGACCCGACGGACAGCGCCGGCACCGCCGTGCGCGCCGCCGCGCAGCTGCTGCGGGGCATGATGGCCACCGATGGCATCACCGTGCTCCGCGCGGATGGCTGCATCGTCGGCTACAACATCTTCGTGCGGCACCCCGAGACGTTGGCCAGCCACCCCTCCGTTGTCGGAGGCGCGCGCCGGCGCACGTACGACGTGCTGTGCGCGGCCCTGGGCACCGAGCTCACCGCCGCGTTCATCCGCTCCCAGGATGGGGACGTGAGCTGCAGGCGGGCCTGAGCGCCGTCCGGCGCACACGGGCGGACTGGCTGGTGGACAGCCTTGGCCATGAGGAGGGGCTGCTGCTCGCCCTGCCCCGGCTGACGGGCACGCGCGTGGCGTTGTTCCGGCACCTCGATAGCGAGCTCAAGCCCTCCGAGGCTGGGCGCGAGATTTGCGGCCGCTCCATGCCGCCATGGATGCCGTGGCCATTCTCTCGCAACATGGCGTGACGCGTTGGTCACCTTGTGCGACCTGCCCCCCGCCGGCGCGAGGCCATGGGCCTTTCCGGAACCCGGTTCGTCCGGGAGCACTTCTCCGCCGAGCGCGTCGCGTCGGAGCGCATCGCGATGCTGACCACCCCGGTAGGTGTGCCACGGCGGTTGAAGGCAGGCACCGACATCGGCGCGTGATTTCCTCGTTCTTCTGATTTCATTCGCGGCATTGGAGGGCCAACGTAGGACGTCACAGGGAGGACCTGGGACGTTGAGACCTAGAGGAAATCCGCACGCTGCCGAATCGTTGCCTATGTCGGAGATATTGGAGATGCTCGCGGGGCCTTGAAATCGCCATTGTCCCGCATCGCGCGCGCCGCGCTCGTCGTGCTGTCCGTGTGCCTCGCGGCGTCGCCCGCCCTGGGCCAGCAGAAGCTCCCCGATGTCATCATCCAAGGCCCTCCGATCGCGCCCGCGATTACCGGTGATGGGCAAGGCCTGTGCGTGGCGTCCAACGTCTGGACGCGCCCCACAAACGAGTTCCCGCAGACGCGCGGCACGTACATCGACACCATCAACGGCTTCATCGAGGAGCTCGCCAGCCAGGAGACCCGTGTCACGACGGTGCTGCGGACCGAGTTCGATCTGTCCAACAACCTCGATGATGGACGCACGCTGAGCTACGGCGACTTCGTCAGTCAGGTCGTGGCACCGGGCTGTTCCGTGGGCGGCTGCACCTTCAACATCATCGAGGACAACGACGCCTTCACACCATTCGTGTCCCGGTTCCGTGGGTACATCAACGTCACCGCCGACCTCGCGGAGCGGCCCATCCATTTCGGCTTCTACGCGGACGATGGCATCAGCCTCGTCATCTACGACCGGAGCCAGGGCTATCAAGTCATCAACCGCCCCCCAGTGCTTGGTGCCGCGACCTGGCGGACGACGAACAGCGTCACCTTCCCCCAGCCCGGCCTCTATGCCGTGGAGATGCTCTACTCGCAGGTGACCGAGCACGCCGCGCTGGAGCTGTCCATGGAGACGGGCCCCTTCACGGACTTCGAGCGCGCAGCGAACCAGCCTCCTGTCATCAACCTGTTCACCTCCGGGTTCGAGTTGCTCAAGCCCGCGCAGTTCTTCCACACGGAGAACGGCCTGCCGTCCTTCCCCGGGCAGCCCGACCGCTGTGAGCAGTGCAACCGTGGCAATGCGGCCCCCCAGGGCAACGGCGGCTGCGGCCCCTTCTACCACTGCAACGCCGCCGCCCTCTGTGCGCCCTGCGACTCCTCGCTCTTCTGCGGCGAAGCCTGCTCCCCCTGCGGCGAGTCCACACCCCACTGCGCCAACATCAACGGCCGCACCCAGTGCGTCCAGTGCGTGGAGGACGGGCAGTGCCCGAACGGCCGCTGCGACCTCGAGACGAATCAGTGCACAGGCTGCAACGAGGACAGCGACTGCCCCACCGGTGCGTGCGACCTCACCACGAACACCTGCGTCGAGTGCAACGACGACAGCCACTGCAGCAACGGCGAGGTCTGCGCCACCGACGTCCACGAGTGCCGTGAATGCACGCAAGACTCCCACTGCCCGCAGGGCGAGTCCTGCTCCAACAACGAGTGCTCCCCCTGCGCGACCAATGACTCCTGCGCGGGCAGCTCCTGCAACTGCTGCCCCAATGGCACCCAGTGCGCGGCGCTTGCGCCCGGCGCGCCTCCGACCTGCGTCGAGTGCACCACCAGCAGCCAGTGCGGCGAAGGCCAGCAGTGCGACACCCTCAACGGTCGCTGCGTGGACAGCGTGCCTTCATGCAACACCGCGGACAGCTGCGGCCCCGGCTGCGTGAAGTGCCCGGGCGAGCGCCCCTACTGCCTGGACGGACAGGTGTGCGTGGAGTGCCGGAACGATCTGGAGTGCGGAGACGGCGAGTTCTGCCTCAGCGGTGAATGCGCCTCCTGCACCACGAACCGGCACTGTGGCCCGCGCTGCGGCGCCTGCGAGGGCGACACGCCCTTCTGCCTCTCCAACGGCACCGTGCAGGGCAGCACCTGCGTGGGCTGCCGCGATGACGCGGACTGCGGCAGTGGCGTGTGCAATCCCACCACCCGCACCTGCGAGAACAGCGGCGCCTGCGCCGTGACGTGCGACGAGGGCACCGTCTGCAACGGCACCGCCTGCGTGGAGTGCTTCGCGGACGCCCACTGCCCTTGCGGCGGCACCTGTGACGTGGCCACCAACACCTGCTCCACCTCCTGCGCCGACAGCGGCGACTGCCTCGGCGTGGAGCACTGCTCCGCGAAGACGCTGGAGTGCGAGCGGGGCCGCCGCAAGCCCGGCACCGAGCCCCAAGGTGGCGCCCTGTGCTGCGGCACCACCGCCGACGCCACGCCCGCCGGCAGCACCACCATCCTGCTGCTGCTCACCGCGGCCCTCATGTTCCTTCGCAACCGCCGCCCTGCTCGATGAAGCCCTCGCACCTGCTCTTCCTCCTGGCGCTGGGGCTGTCCACCACCGCCGCCGCCCAGCCAGATGCGCGCTTCAACGTGCAGCTCTTCCGGCCCTCCGGCGCGCCCCAGGACCTGGTGGTGGTGACGCAGTCCCGCCCGCTGTCGCACCTGTCCGTCTCGGCCGGGCCGTACTTCAGCTACTCGCTGAACCCGCTGTCGCTGATTCCCGAGGGCGGCGACCTGAGCAAGATCAGCCTGGTCGGCAACCGGCTCCAGCTGGACGTCATGGCCTCTGTCGGCCTCTTCGACTGGGCCGAGGTGGGCGTGGACATGCCGCTCATCCTCGCGCAGGGCGGAGACAACCTGGAGGTCATCGGCACCGAGGGCAGCGTCGAGAGCTTCGTCTTCGGTGACCTGCGCCTCACGGGCAAGGTGGCCATCCCCGGCCTGCGCCGGCCCGCCGAGGGCAAGGGCTGGGGCGGCGCGGTGACGCTCAACGTGAGCTTCCCCACCGGTGTCCAGGAGGCGTTCGCCGGTGACGGTGAGCTGACGTGGGCGCCCAGCCTGGTGCTGGACTACCGCTTCGAGAACGGCATCCTCCTGGCGCTCAACGGCGGCTTCTGGAAGCGCCCAGACCGCGTCTTCAGCAACGTGTCCGTGGGCGACATGATGCCGTTCGGCGTGGGCGCCGAGGTCCCCATCCTCCGGGGCAGCGGCGTCACCGCGGTGGGCATGGTGCATGGCGCGGTGGCGCTGACGAAGCTGCCCGATGAGCCCCGGCAGGTGCCCGCGGAGCTGCTCATCGGCCTGCGCTGGTACAGCTCCACCGGCCTCAACTTCACGTTCGGCGGCGGCATGGGATGCGGCTGCTCCATCTCCTCGCCCACGCTGAGCTTCTTCACGTCCATCCTGTGGATTCCGGCGAAGACGCGGGAGTGGGAGGCCCTGGAGCGCTTCAAGGAGCCGCCCGAGCCCCTGCCGCCCCCTGTCGACCCGGATGGCGACAGCGTCATCGGCGAGGCGGACGCGTGCCCCGACGTGCCCGGTCCCGTGGCCAACATGGGCTGCCCGGACACGGACCAGGACAGCGACGGCGTCGTTGACCGGCTCGACAAGTGCCCGGACCAGCCCGCGGGCAGCCGCGGCAAGGACGGGTGCCCGCTGGCGCGGCGTGACGGGAACCGGATTGTCATCCTGGAGCAGCTCAACTTCGCCACCGACCAGGACATCATCCTCTCCGAGTCCTTCCCCATCCTGGAGGAGGTCGCTCGGGTGATGAACGAGAACCCCGAGGTCGACCGGGTGCTCGTGGAGGGTCACACCGACTCGCGCGCGAGCGACGCGTACAACCTGGACCTGTCGCGTCGGCGCGCGGCCAGCGTGGTTCGCTTCCTGGTGGAGAGCGGCGTGGCCGCCGAGCGCCTGTGCTCGCAGGGCTTCGGCCGCTCCCGACCGCTGGCCGACAACTCGACGGAAGAGGGCATGGCGCTCAACCGCCGCGTCGACTTCACCATCCAGCCGCCGAGCGACGGGCCGCGTCCGCCCTGCCCGGAGGACGCGGACGAGAAGAAGCGCAAGCGTCCCACCCGGAAGGCCCCGGCCACGCCCAAGGCGAAGTCGAAGGCGCCCGCCACGCCCAAGCCGTAGGAGCGCTGAGGGCAGGCGCGGCCGCTACCCTGGGCGGCCGCGTTCCGCGGAACGGCGCTACGGAACAACGAGTTCAGTCGCCATCCAGCACCGCGGCAAGACGCCACTACGGAACGACGAGCTCAGTCGCCATCCGGCACCGCGGCAGGACGCCACTACGGAACAACGAACTCCGCCGCCGTCCGGCGACGCCCGGCGACGACGGACACCACGGCCCGCCCGGACCCCACCGCCGTCACGCGCCCTTCGGGCGACACGGACACCACGGCGGGGTCCGACGTGAAGTACTCCAGCGGCACCGTGTCCAGCACCGCGCCGCTGCGGTTGAAGGCTCGCGCCTGGAGCTGCACGGACTGCCCTCGCCGCTGGAAGGCATGGTGCGTGAGGTTGAGCCCCAGGCGCGCGAAGTCCGCGGGCACCACCTGCACCGCGATATGACGGCTGAGGTGCCCCAGCGTGGCGCTCAGCGTGGCCTTCCCCGGGCGCACCGCGATGAGCTGCCCGTCCTCCACGCGCGCCACCGTCTCGTCGGACGTGGTGAACGTGGGCATCGCGTCCGACAGCGACGCGCCCTGCTCGTTCCTGGCCACCACGCGCAGCTTGATGACGCGGCCCACCTCGAGGAAGTCCGAGCCCGGCGCGCGCACGTCGAGCGAGTTGAGGATGGTCAGCTCCAGCGGCAGCGCCGCGCGCACCTTCCCGCCCGTGGCGCCGATGGTCGTCTTCCCCGACTTGCGCACCGTCAGGATGCCGTCCTGGACCTGCGCCACGTCCGGCGCGGAGCTCGTCCACCGCAGCTTCGGCTCGGACATGCGCTGGCCATCGGCGTCGTAGACCTCGTACTCCAGCTTCACCGTCTGCCCCGGAGTACGGAGGTACTTCGTCTCCAGCGGCTCCAGCTTCATGGTGGTGGGCGTGGGCCCGCAGGCGCTCAGCAGCCCGATGACAGCGACAAGGAGGGGGCAAAAAGGAGTGCGCAGCGTCTTCACGGCTTCACGACGGCGAAATGGGGTGGGGAACCGCCATACTAGCGCCACACCGTGGCGGGGGTGGGAAAAGGGGGCGCGAGCGTTCGAGGCCGCACGCCCGCTCCCTCCTGCCCGTCTCAGGCCTCACCGGACCACTGCAAGGACGGAGCGCGCCCCAGCGAGCGCGGACCAGGAGCCAGGGACAGGGGCGGTACATAGAGCCCCAACCGCTCGCGCTTCCACCACACCCCCGTGCGTCGTCGCTCGTCCAGGTCCGTCATCCGGTAGTCGTAGAGCACCGCGCGCACGTGCTTCGGCGGCCGCCCCGGGAAGGGGTTGCCTGCCAGCAGGCCCAGCAGCTCCGGCGAGCCCTCCAGCAGCCGGGCCAGGAACGCGATGAACCACGCCGGCGGCGAGCCCAGCGCCGCGAACCACATCTGCCAGTCCAGGCGCGGCTGGTGGGGAGCCACCTGCCGGGGCGGCCGGTCCAGGGCCCCCACCTTGTAGCGGAACCGGTATTCCTTCCAGTGCTCCCCGTCCTCGGAGCCCTCCACGAGGATTTCCGGCCGCTGCACCGTCATCACGCTGAAGAGGCCGTAGGGGTTCACCGAGCGCAGCGGGCGCGCCTGGGACTCCAGCCACGCCATCCACGTCCCGACTCGCTCGGGCTGGTACCGCTGCCACCTCTCGAAGCGTTGGAGGACCTCGGACGCGCCCAGCACCAGCAACGGCGCGGACAACCCCGTGCGCCACCACGGCCTCGGCTGGGCGGGAGGACCTTCTCGCAGCGGCAGCACGCGCCGCAGCGACGCATCGTCCAGCAACCACAGCCCCAGCACCCACGCCTGGACGTTGAAGAACCCGTAGTTGCCCGTGGCGACGATGGCGGCCTGCAGTCCGCCCAGGCTCCAGAAGGCGACCTGTCGCAACCGCCGGGGCCCGAATGCCAGGAAGGGCACGGCCGTCTCCAGGCCGAGCACCGCCGCCGTGGAGGCGCGCTGGAGCCGCCGCGGCAGGTGATGGGCGTACCAGCCGCCTCGCGTGGGCAGGGGCGCCGTCTCGTAGTAATGCTGGCACGCGGTCAACTCGCGCCAGGTGCGGTCCCCCGACTGGAGCTTGCTGATGCCCGAGCCGAAGTAGAGGCGGAACACCAACAGCCGGAAGAGGAACACGTCCAGCGCGGAGGGCGCATCGCGCCCGATGCCAGGACGCAGGCCTCCGGGCGCGGTGAGCGCCGCCAGCAGTCCCATCTCCAGCAGCAGCACATCCCACTGGAAGGAGAGGAACTCACGCCCCACGGTCACATAGGAAAGGTACAGCGACCACAGCAGCGCCACGCTGAGCCGAGGCGCCACGTTGAAGAGCAGCGCCAGGGACAACACCTGCCCCGCCCGGCATCCGCGCACCAGCGCGGCGTCCGATGCGTCCAGCCACAACAGGGTGGGGATGCGGCGCCAGCGCGCCAGCGCGGAGGGCTCCTCGCCGCGCTCCGCGTCCAGTCGCTCCGCGACGGGTCGGAGACCTCGCGAGCCGTACAGCCCCAGCACCTGCCGCCCCAGGGAGCTGAAGGCAATCAGGAACGTGCCACCCAGCAGTCTCAGGAAGGCCCAGCGCACGACGCGGTACTCGTGCGGCACCACCGCGCGGCCGAAGACCCAGCGGTCCACCCGCGCCGCGT
The DNA here is from genome assembly GCF_050038885.1 of Pseudomyxococcus flavus. Classification (NCBI taxonomy): domain Bacteria; kingdom Pseudomonadati; phylum Myxococcota; class Myxococcia; order Myxococcales; family Myxococcaceae; genus Pseudomyxococcus; species Pseudomyxococcus flavus. The sequence goes on from NZ_CP143624.1 coordinate 2,668,106, forward strand.
GGCGGCGATTTCGGGCCACCACCGCGTAGACGCCCTGAGACAGCTGCAACACGCCGGGGAGCAATCCCAGCCTCGCGGCCACACGGGTTCCACGACGCGGCGAGGCCGAGAGGGCGCGAAAGAGCGCTTCCGCCCCACGCGACACCCGGCCGGAGGGCTCCACGAGTTGCATGGCCTTCTGCATGTCCGCCTTGGGAATGCCCAGCAGCCAGCGGCGCCACCACCTGCCCGCCCGGTAGCGGACGCGGCCCTCGGTCCGCCAGCGCCAGCGAGCCGCCCAGCGCCGGCAGAACGCACAGTCACCGTCATAGAGCACCAGGGGCTTGGACATCACGCCACGGGGGATTCGCGCCATCATGCGAGTACGTTGTGCCGTCGCCCTGGCGCCGCCCCCTCCCGCTCGGGCGCCCGCCGTGGAAGCAGAGGGGCATGCGGGCCGTGGCCTCTCTCCCTGCCCCATGACGCCGCCTGGGGGTGCCTAGCTTTCTCCGCATGAGCGAGCCCAAGGGGAAGGCGAAGCGGACGAGCGAGGTGGTGCCCGGCGTCCACCATTGGACCCTCTCGGACGACCGCATCGGCGGTGCGCGCAGCGACGCGTACGCCGTGGTGGACTCGGACGGGGCCGTCGTCCTCGTCGACCCGCTCCCCATCGACGAAGCGGCGCTGCGCAAGCTGGGGAACATCTCCGCCATCGTCCTGACGGCCGGCAACCACCAGCGCTCCGCCTGGCGGCTGCGCAAGGCCTTCAAGGTCCCCGTGTGGGCCCCCGAAGGCGCGCTGACGCTGGAGGAGCAGCCGGACTTCTTCTACGTCGCGGGCGACACGCTGCCCGCGGGGCTCATGCCATTCCACACGCCGGGGCCCACCGAAGCCATGTACACGCTGTGGATGCAGCAGCACCCGCGAGGCGTCGCCTTCATCTCCGACCTGCTCACGCACGAGGACGGGGGCACGCCGGAGTTCGTCCCCAGCGAGTACCAGGACGAACCGCTGCGCACCCGTCACAGCGTCCAACGCATCCTGGACCACCTCCCCGTGGAGACGCTGTGCTTCGCCCACGGGGAGCCCATCGTCCGCGATGGCGCCAGCGCGCTACGGCGAGCACTCGAAGAGGACATGGAGTCTCCCGCGGCGCCCGCCCCCTGACCTCTCGTCAGTCGAGCGACCCTTCCCGCACCAGCACCTGTCCCGCCGCCAGGCCCGGAGGGACCAGGTGCAGCACCTCGCCCGCCTCCGCGCGGTCGAGCAGCGCGCTCAGCGCGGGCAGGTCGGTCGCGGGGACGCGAAGCGTGGGCGTCAACGACAGCCGCCGCGCCATGGCGTTCCCCAGGCGCGAGACGTCCGTCAGCTCCGACTCGTAGACGAAGGAGCGCTCGCCATACTCATGCCCACCGGGCACGCGCCCCACCAGGCGCAGCGGCCCCAGGCGCGAGTGGACGCGGAGGCTGGGGTTGTCCCACTGGGCCACGCCCCGCAGGCGCCGCGCGCGCAGCATGCGCAGCGTGAGCGCCTTCACCCACGCCGAGGCGCCCGTGCCGGGCAGCACGCTCAACAACGACACGCCGATGAACAGCCCCGGCGTCACCGAGGGCGCCGCGTAGTAGGCCGCGCCAATCGCGGGGTCCTCGCCAGCCAGTCCCAGCCGCTCCTGGACAGGCGCTGGCAACAGCCGCGCCGGACAGCGCAGCAGGCCGATGGCCCCCGGCAGCAGGTACAGGTCGGACATCACCCAGCGCGGCACGCCGATGCCCCCGAAGGCCAGCTGGTTCAACCTCAGGTACTGCATCGCCAGGTCCGCGTTCCGCTCCGCGGGCAGGAGCGTCACCGGCACGCCCAGGGGACACAGGTCCAACGCGCCCGCGTGCTCGCCGGAGCCCAGCGCCACCAGGGACACGCCGGGGTTCGCCGAGAGGAACGCCTCCGCCTGGCGCGACAGCGTGTCCGCGTCACCCATCGGCATCGATGTCCCTCGCGACCGCGGACAACCGGAACGCCTCCGGAATCGTCACGGCCGACGCGTCCACCTCGGCGCGCGACACGAGGCAGCGCGAGGAACCGCCGCCCTTCTCACACAGCTCCCGCATGGTGAGCGGCACCACGCGCAGGCCCAGCGCCTCCAGCCGCTCGCGCACCGGCCGCGGCACCACCGAGGGCGCCAGCACGTCGCGCCCCACCGGGAGGCCGTTGGTGGCGTAGCGGCGAATCTCCTCCTCCGTGACGATGAGCAGGCGCTGCTCGCCGAAGCGCTCGCGCAGCAGCGCATGGGACTCCGCGGACATCACCTCCGGGCACACCATCAGCCGGTCCACGGCAGGCAATGGGAGCACGGCCATGTTGCCGTGGAAGGCGGGCTCGCGAACCTGCACGCGCAGCACCTCGCCCGGGAAGTAGCGCGCGGCGGCCTCCAGGCCATCGAGCGTCGTGCGCCCGCCCCAGAACAGCAGCGTGACGCCGTCGAAGGTGGCCACGTCGCCGTGCGCCTCCCAGATGCCGACTCCCGGGTCCACCACCTCCATGCCCATCGCCCGGGCCAGGGGCGCCCAGTGCTCACGCTCCGTCTGCCGGTGCGCGCTCATCATCCGGGGCAGGATGAACAGCGGAGCGGCGCCCGGCCGCGGCACCACCTGACCACATTCGGCGGCATAGGGCATTCCCGTCAGCAGCTCGGAGGGAGACGGCAGCGCGACCACCGTGCCGCCGCGCGCCTCGATTTCCCGGGCCAGCGCCAGCCATTCCCGCCGGGCCTGACGCGCGTCCACGGGAGGGGCCTCGCGACTTCGGAAGTTGCTCCGCCCGCGCAGGGCCCACGCGCGCCCCGGAGGCGACATGAGGAAGAGGTCCATCGTGCTCCCGCTTCTACTCCCCCGGGCACCTGTGCCGCCAATCGGCCCGCGCCGCATTCCCGGACGCCGCCGTACCTTCCCGGTAGGGCACCGATGGCTCCAGCGCACGCCTGCCGAAGGAACTTTCCGTCGGCATCCAACCTGACGCAGCAGGCCGTTCCTCTCTCGCGTGTAGTCGCTACATTCACGGCTCCGTTCCGCGGCGATGTCGGGGCACCCGCTGAACGATTCCCCCCTGCCCCACACGGAGAGCACCATGAACACCAAGACGAAGGTCCACCAGGTGAAGGAGCTGTTCGTGCAGGACCTGGCCCGCGGCCAGGGCGGTCCCTCGAAGCCGGCTTCCGCGAGCGCGGTGCTGACCACGACGGCCTGTGGTGAAGAAGTCGGCGGCGGCTGCTAGCGGCCCGCCATGCAGTGCCCCGGCGGGAGCCACATGCACGGCTCCCGCCGGGAAGTGCACGCTGGCGCACCCTCCCCGCATCTTCTTCGTGGCCACCCGGGCGAAGCCGGGACAGGCTGTCCCCACACGTGGACGAGACGAGCCTCCCCGAACCCGAAGCCCTGCGTTCCCTGCTGAAGACCGCCCTGGCGCTGCCCGCGCTGCGGCCACATGCCGCGCGCCTGGAGCGGCTCGTGGATGACTATGCCCGGGGCGTGGCACGCAAGGACGCACCGCTGACCGTGGCCCTGGTGGGCGCCACCGGCGCGGGCAAGTCCACCCTCCTCAACGCGCTGGCGGGGCAGGCCCTGTCGCGCGAAGGCGTCAACCGGCCCACCAGCACCGCCTCCACCGTGTTCGCGCCCGAGGGCACACCCACCGATGCGCTGGCGGGCTCCGGCGCGCGGGTGGTGACCTACGCGCCCGGCCCCCAGGGCCTGTGGGGCGGACAGGTCTTCATCGACACGCCGGACCTCAACAGCGTGGCCACCACCCACCGCGACGTGGCCCGCGCGGCGCTGGAGCGCGCGGACGTCGCGCTCGTCGTCATGCACCGCGGCAGCGTGGCGGAAGCCTCCCAGGTGGAGTTCCTGACGGAGTTCGCCCGCCGGCGCGCGCTCGTCTTCATCCTCAACTTCGCGGACGAGCTGTCCGCCGGCTCGCGCGACACGCTCAAGGCGCAGGTGCGCCAGGTGGCGTCCGAGCAGTACGGCCTGGCCCAGGAGGATGTGCCCGTCTTCGCCATCAGCGCGCTGGCGGCGAAGGACGGCCGCGACGTGTCCGGTGAGTTCGGCGCGCTCCTCTTCCACCTGCGCGGGCTGGCCACCCAGGCCGTGGCCACGCGCGTGCGCAAGACGAACGCGCTGGGCGCGCTGGAAGAGGTGCACACGCGCGTGGAAGGCGCCCTGAAGGAGACGGAGGCCCTGCTGTCGCGCACGCGCACCGCGCTGGACTCGGGCCTGGAGAAGGCCGCGGAAGGGCTGCGCGCGGACTTCGATACGCGGCTGAGATTGGCGCACGGCCACCTCGCGGCGGAGGTGCGCCGGCAGGCCGGAGGCCGCTTCTGGGGCCCCGCGGCGTGGGGACTGCGGCTGTCCCTCTGGGGCGCGAGCGGGCTGGGCGCGGCGGCGCTGGTGGGGCGGCGCAGCCTGCCCGCGGGGCTGGCGGTGGCGGCGGCCTCCACCGTGGTGGACGCGGTGCGCGGACATACGCGCGCGCGGGCCGCCGAGTCCGCGGTGGTGGAGCCCTTCGAGGACGACTTCAGCGCCGAGTCCGCGGCGCGCACCGCGCTGGCGGAGGCGCGCAGCGTGGCGCGCGCGGGTGGACTGGACCCCGCGCTGCTGGGCGTGCCCGACGTGGACTCGCTGCTGGAGGAGGTGCGCGTGGCGCGCGCGGGAGCGTGGCGCTACACGGCCACCACGGGCGTCGCGGAGGCGGTGGCGGGATGGTGGCGCACCGCGCGCTGGCTGGTGCTGCCGCTCATCAACCTGCCGCTGCTGGCCCTGCTGGGACACGTGGGCTACCGCGTGGTGCGGGCCTACGTGGAAGGCCCCCTGTTGCCGCTGGACTACTTCGTCAACGCGGGGGCCCTCTTCGCGCTGCTCGCCGGAGCGGGCGCGCTGCTGGCCTCAGCGAGTCTCGCTGGGGCCGCTCGCCGTGCGGGTACCGCCGGACGTGCGCGCTTCGTTGAGGCCCTGGCCACCCTGGGCGGGCGGCTGGGAGAGGCCGTCGAGGATGCTCTGCGCCCCGGGCGGGAGGCCGCGCAGCGCCTGCTGGACCTCCGGTGACATGGACACCACCGGCTGGCCCGGCGTGTGGGTGCCGCCGTTGCTGGCCATGAGCGCCTGCATGCCGTTGTCCTTGCAGAGGGGCGCGGCCACGCGGGTGTCGCGCACCGGGTCGCCGTAGCCGGCGATGCGCGCGGGGACGGACGGGTTGTTCCAACCCTTGCCGCCTTCACGCGCCACCTTGAAGTGCAGGTGCGCGCCACAGGCCCAGCCCGTGGAGCCGGAGAAGCCGATGAGCTGCCCTTCCTTCACGACGTCGCCCGGCTTCACCACCACCGCGCTGAAGTGGAGGTACTGCGTCTCCAGCCCGTCGCCATGCGAGATGACGACGTAGTTGGCGTGCTTCGCGTACTGCTCGCCGCAGCCGCCCTGGGTGCTGTCACCCCGCGCCAGGCGCACCGTGCCGTCGCGCGCGGCGACGATGGGCGTGCCATCCGGCATGCGGAAGTCCCAGGCATGGGTGTCGTTGTGCTGGTGGCTTCCCGTGTCGTGCCCCTGGCTCACCGTGTAGATGCGGCCACAGGCGAAGGGGACGCCCACCTCGGGCACGTCGCCCTCAGCGGGGGTGGACGGGGAAGGAGTCGCGGGGGCCGAAGCCAGGAGAGAACCGAGAAGAAGGGCTGAAAGGTTCATATCGGGGCGGGGCGGAAACGGAGGCAAGTGGCGCGGGTATTTCCCTGCGCATTTTTCCGGTGACTGCCTGCTGGACGACGCGGAGGGCCTCGGCACGCCCACCCTCCTGATGGGCTTCATACCCGAGTCCCAGAGGAAAACCGCGTGCGCGCCAGCCAGGCCCCTGTCCCCTCGCCCGCTGCGCAGCCGGACTTCAGAAGATTTTCGGGGCCCCACTTCCGCCGGAGCGTCTCCGTGTACGTGCACAGGGGACGCCCCGCGCCCTTGTGCGGATCATCCACCCCTGAATCCAACAAAGTGACTGGTCACTCACTAAGTTCAGGATTATCCTCCGGGGTGAATGGCCGCGAAGAACACCCCATCCGACGGGCCGGCCCGCCCTGCCCGCCGCACGCAGCAGGAGCGCCGGGAGACGACGCGCCGCAAGCTGCTGGACGCCACCATCGAAACGCTGGTGGAGCAGGGCTACGCCCGCCTGACGACGGTGGAGGTGTCGAAGCGGGCGGGCCTGTCACAGGGCGCGCTCTTCACGCACTTCGATACGAAGGAGGAGCTGCTCGCCGCGGCGGTGGAGCACCTCTTCCCGCGGCTCATCCAGGACTACCTGGCCGGCGTGGGCGCCCGGCCGTCGGGCAGGGACCGCATCGCGGCCGCCGTGGACATGTTGTGGGCCGTCTTCCAGCGTCCGGAGCTGCAGGCCGCCATCGAGCTCTACGTCGCGGCGCGCACGGACGCGGAGCTGCGCGTCGCCCTGGCAGCGGTGGACGGGCCGCACCGGGAGAACCTGCACCGCGTGGCGCGTGAGCTGTTCCCCGAGGCCGCCGAGCACCCGGACTTCGACTCCGTCGTCGAGCTGGCGCTGGACGCGGTGCAGGGCGCCGCGGTGGGAGGCAGCGCCCGTCCGAACGACCCGGCGCACCGGCGCATGCTGGATGCGCTCACCCATTTCATGCGCAACGCCTTCCTTCCCTCGCTGGGGAGGCCTCGCCGCCGCACACGTGCATGAGCCCCTAGCCACGGAGGTCCCACCATGGACGCACCCCACATCCCCGACCTCATCACCCTCGCCATTCCCGTGTTCGTCATCACGGTGATTGCCGAGGCGCTCTGGGTGAAGAAGCTGCGGGACGAGGGCCGTCCCCTGGTGGGCCACACCTGGAAGGACACGGCGGCCAGCCTCTCCATGGGGCTGGGCAACGTGGCCATCAACGTCGTGTGGAAGGGCGTGGCCTTCGCCGGCTACCTGGCGCTCTACCACCTCACGCCGCTGCGCATGGGCACCGGCGTGCTGGCCTGGGTGCTGCTCTTCTTCGCCGAGGACCTCTGCTACTACGCCTTCCACCGCGTCCACCACGAGAGCCGCTTCTTCTGGGCGTCCCACGTGGTGCACCACTCCAGCCAGCACTACAACCTCTCCACGGCGCTTCGGCAGACGTGGACGCCGCCCACCAGCTTCCTCTTCTGGGCACCGCTGGCGCTGCTCGGCTTCCACCCGGTGATGATTGTCGCGCAGCAGTCCATCAGCCTGCTCTACCAGTACTGGATTCACACCGAGACCATCGGTCGGCTGCCGCGCCCGCTGGAGTGGGTGCTGAACACGCCGTCACACCACCGGGTGCACCATGCATCCAACCCGCGCTACCTCGACAAGAACTACGCGGGCATCCTCATCATCTGGGACCGGCTCTTCGGCACCTTCGAGCCGGAGGGCGAGCGCCCCGTGTACGGGCTGACGAAGAACCTGGACACGTTCAATCCCGTGCGCATCGCCTTCCACGAGTTCGCGGCCATCGCGCGCGACGCCGCCAGGCCCGGACCGCTGAAGCAGCGCCTGAGCTACATCTTCCGCAACCCGGCCTGGAAGCCCGCGCCTCCGGCGGAACCCCGGCCCTCGGGGGCGCAGCCGCCTGCCGAAGCGGCCCGTCCTTCCGTGTGAGGTGTTGAGCACCCGGCGGCCCGCGGCGGCGTGGACGCGCATCGACACTCGCGTCCGGCTTCCCACCCGCGCACGGAGGCGCTAAGCCACCCGGCACTTCGTCCCCGAGAGACATCTGCCAGGAGGAGCCATGACCGAGCGAGAACTGTGGGAGCGGTACCAGCGTTATCTGTGCGTCGTCCCGGGCCTGGACTTCACGCTCGACGTCTCGCGCATGCGATTCCCCGCGGACTACCTGGAGCGGATGCGCCCCCGGATGGAGGAGGCCTTCGACTCGATGGAGGCCCTGGAGAAGGGCGCCATCTCCAACCCGGACGAGAAGCGCAAGGTGGGCCACTACTGGCTGCGCGCGCCGGAGCTGGCGCCCGAGCCCGCGCTCCAGAAGGACATCACCGACACGGTGGCCGCCATCCACGCGTTCTCGAAGGACGTGCATGACGGCCGGGTGAAGCCGCAGAAGGCGCCGCGCTTCACGCACGTGCTGCTGGTGGGCATCGGCGGCTCGGCGCTGGGGCCGCAGCTGGTCGCGGACGCGCTGGGCACGGCGAAGGACCCGATGCAGGTGTCCTTCTTCGACAACACGGACCCGGACGGCTTCGACCGGGTGCTGGCGCAGCTCGGAGAGCGGCTGTCCGAGACGCTCACCGTGGTCATCAGCAAGTCCGGCGGCACCAAGGAGACGCGCAACGGCATGCTGGAGGCCGAGCGCGGCTACACGGCGCGGGGCCTGGACTTCAGCAAGCACGCGGTGGCCGTCACCGGCGAGGGCAGCGAGCTCGACAACCACGCGAAGAAGCAGGGCTGGCTGCGCACCTTCCCCATGTGGGACTGGGTTGGCGGGCGCACGTCGGTGACGTCGGCGGTGGGCCTGCTGCCCGCGCGGCTGCAGGGCCTGGACATCGACGCGCTGCTGCGCGGCGCGCGGGAGATGGACGCGGCGACGCGGCAGCGGGACGCGCTGAAGAACCCGGCCGCGCTGCTGGCGCTGATGTGGCACTACGCCGGTGACGGCCGGGGCCACAAGGACATGGTCATCCTGCCGTACAAGGACCGGCTGCTGCTGATGTCGCGCTACCTCCAGCAGCTCGTCATGGAGTCGCTGGGCAAGGAGACGGACCTGGACGGCCAGGTGGTGAACCAGGGCATCGCCGTCTATGGCAACAAGGGCTCCACGGACCAGCACGCCTACGTGCAGCAGCTGCGCGAGGGGGTGCTCAACTTCTTCGTCACCTTCATCGAGGTGCTGAAGGACCGGGACGGCGGCTCGCTGGAGGTCGAGCCCGGCGTCACCAGCGGGGACTACCTGCTGGGCTTCCTGCTGGGGACGCGGCGCGCGCTCTACGAGAAGGACCGCGAGTCGCTCACCCTCACCGTGCCGGACGTGAGCGCGCGCACGCTGGGCGCGCTGATTGCCCTGTACGAGCGGGCGGTGGGCTTCTACGCCACGCTGGTGCACATCAACGCGTACCACCAGCCGGGCGTGGAGGCGGGCAAGAAGGCCGCGGGCGCGGTGCTGGAGCTCCAGCGCAAGCTGACCGCGCGCCTGCGAGAGGCCCGTGCGGAGGCACGCACCGCCGAGCAGCTCGCCGCGGACATCGGCCTGCCGGACGAGGTGGAGACGGTGTTCAAAGTGCTGCAGCATCTGGCCGCCAATCCAGACCGTGGCGTGGAGCGCACCGAGGCGGCCAACCCGGCGCAGGCGCGCTTCCGGGCGAAGTAGGCGCCTGTCACCGGGGCCCGCGGCCACGACACCGGGCCGCGGCGCCTCGGCTCCGTAAACACCGAGGCCAGGGGGACCTGTGGAGAGCGGAGGGCCACGCCTCGTGGCCAGCCCTCCGCACAGGACTCAACGCCCGGGCCTCATGAGATGCCCGGGGCGTGCGCGGACGCTGTAGAACGTCCACCCATGGACCTGGAGCTCAAGGGAAAGGCGGCCCTCGTCACCGGCAGCAGCCAGGGCATTGGCCGGGCCATCGCGACGACGCTGGCCCGTGAGGGCGTGCGGGTGTGCCTCAGCGCGCGCGGCGAGGAGGCCCTGGAGGCCACCGCCGCGCAGCTTCGCGCCGAGGGCGCCCAGGTCGCCACCGTGGTGGCGGACGTGGCCACCCAGGCCGGCGCGGTGGCCGCGGTCGACGCCGCCGTGCGCGCCTTCGGCACGCTGGACATCCTGGTCAACAACGTGGGCGGCAGCGGCGGCGCGGGCGCCTTCCACTCGGCCACGGCCGAGCAGTGGACCCGCGTCCTGGACCGCAACCTCCTGTCCGCGGTGTGGTGCAGCCAGCGCGCCGTGGAGGTCATGCGCGAGAGGGGCGGCGGCTGCATCGTCCACCTCAACTCCATCTACGGCCGCGAGTACGCCACCAGCGCGCCCTACACCACCGCCAAGGCGGGCATCACCGCGCTCACCAAGGAGATGGCGGTGGACCTCGCGCAGTACCGCATCCGCGTCAACGGCGTGGCCCCCGGCTCCATCCTCTTTCCCGGCGGGAGCTGGGACAAACGCCAGAAGGCGGACCCGGAGAAGGTGGCGAAGCTGGTGCGTGACGAGCTGCCCTGGGGCCGCTTCGGCACCCCCGAGGAAGTGGCGGACGTGGTCGTCTTCCTCTGCTCCGAGCGCGCACGCTGGGTGACAGGCGCCACCCTGCCCGTGGACGGGGGCCAGGGCCGTGCCTTCTGAGCCGAACGGCCTCCGCGCTCCGTGCTATGCAGGGGCCCTCCGCATGAGACTCGACGCGTGCTGAAGCTCTACAAGAAGGAAGGCGACCGGCTCCGCTACTGGGAGGCGTGGGTGCACGACGGCGCCGTCACCGTGCACCAGGGCCTCGTGGGCGAGACGGGCGAGGACCACCAGCTCCCCCTCCCCCCGGACGAAGACCCGGACATGGTCATCGCCGAGGCGGCCGGCCCGCTGGTGGAGCAGGGCTACGACGAGCCCGACCCCGCCGAGATGATGACGCTCATCGTCCAGTACGCCATCGAGGGCAAGGGCTCCGGCCACGACGTGGAGAAGCGCGTCGCGGTGGAGGAGCTGCTCACGGACGCGCTCGGCTGGACGGGCAACGGCGAGGTCGAAGGCGGCGAGCTCCAGGCGCCTTGGCTCCGCGTCTATTGCCGGGTGATGGACGCCCACGCGGGCGTGCGCACCGCCGTGGAGGCGCTGGACTCCGAGGACCTGCTCGAGGGCGCCACCCTCCTGCTCGCCAAGGACGACGAAGCGCCCCGCGCCGTCTGGCCCACCCCGAGCTGATTCACCCGTTTCCGGCGCATCCGCCGTGAAGGCGACTTCTACGCCACGTGTAGAAGATTACGCCTTCCGCGCGTTGACAGAGACACGGGCCACGACGAAAGTGCCGCGCCATTGAGACTGATTAGCAAAGTCACAACTGACACCCAGTGAGTCCTCGAGCGTGCGGAGCGCTCAGGAGTCCCGGGAGCCAGACCTGCCTTGCTAGCGGATGTCCCCGCCGTCGCGCTTCGCGGCGATGGCGGAGCCTTGCTCGATTCACGACCCGCGGACGCCTCGAGCGGCAGCGGGAGGGGGGAGCTCCGAAGTTCAGACACGCACATGAGGAGAAGGACCTTGCGCGCCGTTCATCGTGATGACGTTTCCCCCTCGCCTTCCCGTGGCCCCCGGCTCTCCGTGAGCTGGAAGTGGATGGGCTCGGCCCTGCTGCTGACCATGACGCCCGCCTGGGCGCAGGACGCGGCCACGCCGCCGCCTCCACCGGGCTCGGAGGCCGCCGCTCAGCAGGGTGAGCAGGCCGAGGCGACGGCAGCGGAGGGGGAGGACACGACGCTCGGGGACGACGTCTTCCAGATGGCCCCCGTCGTGGTGACGGCGACCCGCACCGAGCAGGACGCGGCGTCCGCGCCCGCCTCCGTCACGGTGGTGACGCAGGAGGACCTGAAGCGGGCGCCCGTGGGTGACTTGACGGACGCCATCCGCCTGGCGCCCGGCATCAGCCTGACAGCCGGCAGCCAGGGCCGCCGCGGCATCAGCATCCGCGGCATGGATTCGAGCTACACGCTCATCCTGATCGACGGCAAGCGCGTGAACTCGATGGAGGCGGTCTTCCGCCACAACGACTTCGACATCGGCCTCATCCCCACCGAAGGCATCGAGCGCATCGAGGTGGTCCGCGGCGCCATGTCCTCGCTCTACGGCTCCGAGGCGCTGGGCGGCGTCATCAACATCATCACCAAGCCGATTGCCCCCAAGTGGACGGGCGGCATCGACCTGAAGGCGCAGACGCCCACCGTGGGCGCCAACGGCGAGGAGCTCCGCTCCAGCGTCTTCCTGAGCGGTCCGCTCATCAAGGACACGCTCTCCATGAAGATTACGGGCGGCTTCAACCACCGCCAGGCGTGGAACGGCGCGACGAACCCGGGCTCGCCCGTGCTCAACGCGGACGGTGTGCCGCTCACGCGCGACGACGGCAGCGTCGTCAACTACGGCGACCTGGCCACCATCGAGGGCCGCAACGACCACAACGGCCGCCTGTCGCTGAACTGGACGCCCACCTCGCAGCAGACGATTACCGCCGAGTACGGCCGCGCGTACCAGAACCGCATCGGCGAGTACTACATCGGCGGCTCCTACGGCGACGCGGACGCGGTGGTCCACCGCAACGACGCGGTGCTCGGCCACAAGGGCAAGTGGGACTGGGGTAACTCCGAGGTCCGCGGCTACTGGGAAGGACTGGACACCGGCGTCGACGGCCTCACCCAGAACAACATCGTCGCGGAGGCCAACGCCACCGCGTACCTGGGCATCAACACGCTGACGGTGGGCGGCGAGGCGCGCTGGATTGACCTCGAGTCGGACGAGTTCACCAGCGGCGGCGCCAGCGTGCACCAGCAGGCGGTCTACGCGCAGGACGAGCTGTCCCTCCTGGACAACCTCACCCTGCTGCTGGGCGCGCGCCTGGACAACCACGAGAACTTCGGGCTCAACCTCACGCCGCGCGCCTACGCCGTCTACTCGCCGATTCAGCACCTGACGCTGAAGGCGGGTGTCGGCACGGGCTTCAAGGCGCCCACCCTGCGCCAGCTCAGCACGGAGTCCCTGGTGACGAGCTGCCGTGGTCGCTGCGGCATCATCGGCAACCCGGACCTGGACCCGGAGAAGAGCACCAACTTCGAGGTGTCCGCCAACTGGACCATGTCCTCGTGGGGCCTGTCGGCGACCGTCTTCCAGAACAACATCCGCAACCTCATCGACACGCCGCGTGGCACGGGCGTGGAGCCGGTGGGCACCGACCCGGAGACGGGCCTGCCCCTGTACGTGCCGCGCAACGTCAACCGCGCGCGCTTGCGGGGCGTCGAGGCGACGGCGAGCAAGTCCTTCAGCAACGTGGTGCGCCTCAGCGCGAACTACACCTTCCTGGAGAGCCGCGACCTGGACAACGACGTGCAGCTCCCCAACCGGCCCAAGCACACCCTCAACGGTCAGGTCGACGTGATGCCCCTCACCGGGCTCAAGGCCTTCGTGCGCGGCCAGTACGTCGGCACGCAGCTCGGCGGCACCGAAGAGGTGGAGGCCTACGCCCTCTTCGACGCGGGCGCCAGCTACGACATCAGCAAGAACTTCGGCGTCAACGCGGGCGTGCTCAACATCGCCAACACCCGCACCGAGGACGAGGAAGGCTACGTGTTCCAGGAGCGCGGCCGCACCCTCTACGCGGGCGTGAACGCGCGGTTCTAATCCTCTGACCGGGTGAATTCTGGCGGGTCGTAGCCGAACCTTGCCCGGGCCTTTGGGACAGTGAATCGCCAGCGGATTCGCAGCCGCTGGCGGTTGGCCCACCCCTCCCATGCGTCAGTTTCCCGGTCGAGCTTGTCGAGGGTGGGGATTCGACGCTTGCCCAGGCACTGACGAGAAAGTAGAGAAATCTCTACCTCTGCCTGATTGAGCCAACTGCCATGCACGGGCGTGAAATGCACCGTGAAGCGGCGCCAGAGTCGACGACCTGCTCGCCTCCCATATCGTACCTCCAGGGCGCGGCAGGAGTGGGTGCTGAGGTTGTCGATCACCGGTGAGCGTCAAGGTAGTTGTCGCGTGAGAGAGTTCAACCGATGCGCTTCAACTCCTGCACGGCCGGGGTGGGGGTTCGGGGAGGGGTTGAGGCGCACAGGGCCTGCCGGTGTCCAGTCTCGCGTGTGGCGGCTCCATCGCTCAGGATGACGGTAAGCGTCCGGCCAACGCCGTGCTGAGAGGCGTTGAGTGAGGCGTCGACGCCGTGGACCCTGGCGAGCATGTCGAAGCCGGAATGGTTGCGGATGGCAGAAGCCTTCGAAGGTGTTGGTGGTCATCGCGGAGCGCGGAAATCTGGTCATCGGAAGCAGCGCGGCCCCGCCCCCGGACCGCCGGGAGGCGGAGCGGGAGAGCGGGGCCTGGTGGTCTGTGGGTAACTGAGGCGTTCAGCTCTTCTTGGCCTTACGCTCGGCGCGAGACTCCTCGGCCACGCGTCGACGGTAGCTGTCACCCTCAATGCTAATGATGCTCGCGTGGTGGATGACGCGGTCAATGAGCGCGATGGCGCACGCGGCATTGGGGAAGATGGTGGTCCACTCCGAGAACGGGAGGTTCGTCGTCAGGACAATCGGCTTCTTCTCATACCTGCGTGACACCACCTGGAAGAGCAGGTCCGCGTTCCTGTGTGACGGGCCGGGGTAATGGATCGCGGTCGGGTCACCCAAGCTGTTCGTAGCAGGGGCGGCCAAGCGGATCTTCCCGGGGGCGGCCAAGCGGATCGCGTACCGGGGAAGATGAGGCGGCGGTCAGTTCACCCAAGCAACGGTTGGAAGAAACTCGGTCAGTAGGTGAGTTGAGCACCTACCCGGCCAGTCATCCCGTGCATCCTCGCGTGTTCACGGTAACCGTCCGGCCAGTGACGTGGCGCGAGGGGTTGCGGGCGGACGCGGACCGTGTTCGGCGGCGCCGCGATGAGCGGGCTGTTCAGGCGTGGGACTGGACGAGTGAGTCGGGCGGGTCGGCGGCGCGTCGCCGTTTCCACTCGTGGGGCAGCAGCTCACTGATGCGCGAGTTGGGGTGCGACTGCACGCGGAGCAAGACGTCCGCGAGGTACGCCTCGGGGTTGACGCCATTGGCCTCGCAGGTGGCCACCAGCGCGTAGAGGCCCGCGAGGTTTTCGCCCGCGGTTTCGTGGCCGACAAAAAGAAAGTTCTTACGGCCCAGGGCCGCCTTTCTTAGCGCCGCCTCCGAGCGGTTGTTGTCGAGGGGCAGGCGCTCATTCTCGATGAAGCGGGTGAGGGCCTCCCACTGCTTCAGCGCGTAGGAAATGGCTTGGCCCAGTGGACTCTTGGGCGGGTGACGCGGCGCCTGGACTTCGAGCCAGGTGCGCAGCCTGGCGAGGACGGGGGCGCTGTGTAACTGGCGCAGTTCGCGATGGGCCGCGGTGCGCACCACGTCAGCCTCACGCACCTGGGCTTCCACCCGGTAGAGCTCGAGGATGAAGTCCAGGGCCTCACGCGCCTCGGGGGCGGTGGCCAGCGCGTCGAAGAAGCGGCGACGCACGTGGGCCCAGCACCCGACACGGACTCGGCCCTGGGGCAGCGTTACCGCGTTGTAGCCGGTGTATGCGTCCACCACGAGGGCGCCCGCGGTGCCGCCCAGGACTTCCTTCGGCGTCTTGCTGGCGCGCCCCATGCTGAAGCGGTAGCCGATGAGCCACTGGCCTTCCTCATTCTGGGTGAGGAAAGTCCAGAGGTAGCCCAGCCGCGTCTTCTTCACGTCCAGCACGCGCAGCGGCGTCTCGTCCGCCCACACCACGTCCGCGGACGCAATGCATTGCAAGAGGTGCTGGGAGAGAGGCAGCAGCACCGAGGCGGCCTGGTGGAAGAGGTCCGTCAGGGTGCTGCGGCTCATGGGTACGCCGCTTCTCTCGACTCTTTGGGCCAGCCGGTGCAGCGGCATGGCATCGGCGCACTTCGACGTCACCACGTGCGCCAGGAAGCCGGGGCCGTACTCGCCCCTGTCCACCACCCGGGCCGGAGGCGGCGCGGTGACGACGCCCCGGCCGCACGTGCACGCCAGCACCTCCTGCACGTGCACCTGCTTCTCGAAACGCGCGGGCACATACTCGTACAGCACCGAGGCACGCCCCTTGCCCAGCGGCTTCAGGTCCTCGCCGCCGCAAGCAGGGCAGTGGCGCTCCTCGGCTGGCACCGCGTGACGAATCTCCCGCGCAGGCGCCTGCTCGGCTTTCCGGGCCGCCCTCTCCTGGCGCTTCTTCATCGCGGCCTCGGCCCGCGCCGCCGTCGAGTCCGCGTCCCCTCGCAGCTCAGCGGCTACCGTGGGCAATTTCTCCGCCCTGCGGCCGAAGACGTGGCGCTGCAGGGCCGCTAGCTGCCCCTTGAGCGCGTCTACCTCTCCGCCGATGCGGCTCACCTCGGCCTTGAGCTCCTCGGCTTCCTCGCGCCAGGGGCAGAAGTGGTCTTGAGGGAGCTCGCGCGGCACGCAGCCTCAACACGCTGCCGCCGCGCTGCGTCCCGAGCCGGGCCCGTCAGGTGCCCGTGCGCCCGGGAGGCGTCCAGGCGGGCTGGCGCCGCACCTGGGCCACGTCAATGCCGTCCAGCAGCATGGCCAACTGCGTGGCGTCCAGGTGCACCACCTGAGCGCCCGCGTCCACTGGCGGCAGCCGGAAGCGCCCCGTCTCCAACCGCTTGTACAGCAGCACGAAGCCGCCCCGGCTCCACGTCAGCACTTTGACTCTGTCGCCCTTGCGCGAGACGAAGGCGAAGAGGTGCCCTGAGTAGACGTCCTCGCCCCACTCAGCGCGCACCAGCGCCATGAGGCCGTCTATCGACTTGCGCATGTCCACTGGCGCCGTGGCCAGCACTACGCGCACCGAGGCTGGGAGGGCGAACACGCCTCACCGCCCCAGCGCAGTGACGAGCCGGGCCACGTAGTCGACGTCGGTGCCCGAGGCGAATCGCAGGCGCGCTCCGCTGGCCAGCGCCACCTCGAGCAGCGCCGTGCGCGGCTGTGCCACGCCAGCTACCTCCACCGGCAGCAGGCGCACCGGCTCCGTCTTCTTAGCCAGCTGGCGCCTCCGCCGGTACACCCACGACTGAAGCGTGCTCAGCCGCAGCCCTCGCTGCGACGCGAACTCCTGCTGCGTCAGCCCGCTCGCCTCGAAGGCTTCAGCGACCCGGAACCACTCCTGCTTCTCCACCGGCTTCGACATGCACGCCAGCGTCCACGGCGCCGACTCCTCACTCAACGTCCCTCACCACGTCGTTGGCCGGACGCTTACACTCCTGGCGACCCATGACCAGGAATCCGCGCTTCCTGGTGACCATCAACACTCCTGGCGCAGGGTGACGCTGGCAGTGGCCAGCCACCGTCCATACCTCTCGCAGAAGCGGCTGTACTGGTAGCCGCCCGGGTGCGCCTGCAGGTACTCCTGCCAGAGCAGCTGCTTGGTGACGCCCTTCTTCTTCAGCTCCGCGTGCACGTGCGCCCAGTCCGGTTCCGGCCGCTCCGCCAGCGCCTTCGCGTCCTCGGGGAACAGCAGCGCCGTCAGCGCCTCGTCATCGTCCAGCTCCGGAGGCAGCGGCCACGTCAGCTTCGCGGCCCGAGCCCGCCCCAGGTAGTCGCACACCGTGCCGTTGCCGATGCCCAGGCTGGTAGCAATCGACCGCGTCGTCAGCTTCGCCTCGTACCTCAACCGGAACAACTCTCTGAGCTTCCGCATGGACAGCCTCTGTGCCGCCATCTCCACCTCCAAAAGGGAGGGCGGAGTGGCCCGCTGCTGCCCAGCGCCGTCAACGCTCCTGTCCGCCTCGCACCCCGCTCACCTCGGGTGCTCGGCATCACCGGAACCGGTGCTCGCCTTGCCCGGAATGCCTGCTCGGCATCCCCGGAATCGCTGCTCGGCATGCCCGGAACGGCTGCTCACCTTGGTCCGGAATCGCTGCTCGGCTTGGCCCGGAATCGGTGCTCGGCATGCCCCGGAACACGCATCAACCCCGAGGCGTACCTCACGGACGTCTTGCTCCGCGTGCAGTCGCACCCCAACTCGCGCATCAGTGAGTTGCTGCCCCACGAGTGGAAACGGCGACGCGCCGCCGACCCGCCTGACTCACTCCTCCAGTCCCACTCCTGAACAGCTCGCTCATCGCGGCGCCGCCGAACACGGTCCGCGTCCGCCTGCAACCCCTCACGTCACTGGCCGGACGGTTACCTTGATTCCGTGCGTGCGTCCTCATGCCTGGGGAACACGCACGGACCGCTCGTTAATCTTCCCCCGGTCAAAGGATTAGCACCCCTGGCCCAACGAGCGACTCAACGTTATTACCCGAGGCAAGAGCCCAGTGCGGTAGAGCCGCACGCTGGGATCTGTGCGGGGGGGCGGGCCGCAAGGCCCGTCCCTACCGCGACCACCCGAACCACGTTGCGGCACCGCACAACAGATGCGGGAGCGGCGCCCATGTGATTCCAGAGCAGTACGACGCTGACGCAACATCACGGGGCCCTAGGGATGTATTCCCAGGGCCCCGTTTCACTCATACGAGCGAGGCCTCATTCGCGGCTGCGTTCGCCGGGACTGCGCCTCGCGCTTCCGCAATGCTCGAAAACCACAGATCCAAATTCCTATCCTTCGTGGCTATGCCTCAACCGCATCCAGGTAAGTATTCAGTGGGCCGATGATCGGGCGACGGCTGCACCACCAACCGCTGTTCGCTTCCGGCATGAGAAATCTCGACAGGCTTCGGCCTCCATCATCCCGAGTCGCCTTGCGAAACGCCTCATCGGCTTCGTTGACCAACCTCCGCAGCAGTTCGCTGTGATGTCCTGGGAGGCTTTCGATGGTGGCCTCGAGTGCATCCCGCGAATACAGAGAATAGATATAGTCGTCAATTCCACCCGTGTATTCGCCAAGGGTGTATGCCAGATCCTGCCAAAGAGCGAGGCTGTACTCGACTGGATGGCCGGAACCCACCCAAACGTGAGCCCGCATGTACGCGGTCATCTCCTTCAGGACTGCAAGTTCGGCTTCGGAACATCGCGGCTGGATTTTCATGATTACACATGAATTACAACATCTTTGCGGCATGGACAAATTCCGGACGCGTCCAGCTATCTTGATTCTTCTCGAAGTTTCCTGACGTATCGCTTGTAAGTGGATTCGCCGGTGCGCGGGTTCTTCGGCCTCATGGCGGTGCCTAGATCAGGATGTTTTGGATCGTGGATCACAACAGTTTCTGTCGCAGGGTCAAGGTATGCAGTTCGATCATCCGGCAAGTGAATGACTCTCCCCTCGGTCACCTTGGCTGCTTCAACTATGTCGTCAATGAACCGAGGAAGGTCCTCCCTTGCGATATCAATCTCCTCAAATTCCTGCTCGTGTTTGTCTTGAGCATGCCCGTTTCCGATCGACTCTCCCAAGGTGGGAGTTGCCCCCTCTTCACCGCCTTCGGACAAGTAGGGCATGACCTTGGCTGCGATATAGGCAGTGGCGATGGTCGCCCCAACCGCAGCTGCCGCGACGGCCGCCTCGCAACCACCGCCGACGCATGCGAGGCCTAGGAGGAGCGGGACTGCTTTGCCAGAAGAGTCTGTGTAGTACGTCGGATTGTTGTGCGCATAGGCATAGGCCGGAACGCTCATGCCTTGTTGCGCCGCATTCAGCGCATAGGCTGGGTCCTGAAGCATTGGATCCGGGCCGAAGTACCGTCCTATAGCTGCGTCGTAGTACCGGTTCCAGTTCTCGAAGAGGTCCGTCTCTGCATCGTGATACTGCCCAGGAAACCTAAGTGGCGTCCAGACGGGCGAGGCACCAGTCTGAAACCGACGATACTCGAAGCCATCCAGGCTCACGCCCCAAGCAGTCTCGTCAATAGGTCCGCCTGGCCTAACGTTTTGCTCACCATAGTGAACGCGAACCTTCGAGATGCCAGCCAAATCCACCCAAGGCGTCACCGCACCTAGACCTGCGTCGCCGTCGAGACTGGAGTTTTGAATCCTGACATTCGAGTCATCAGTGAGATACACCGCCCCCCGGTCTCCAACCCGAACCACACCAACTCTGGCACGAACATTTACATTAAGCCCAGGTTTGGGGGCAGGCAACCCCACCGACTCAGCCAATTGAACGTGCTCACCATCAAGCACTACGGGATGGCTGCTCTCGGCCAGTTGAGCAATGCGGTTCACATGACCAAAAGCATCATAGTCACCCACTCCAGTCACCAACCCCGCGCCATCCAACATGAGCACCGGCTTTCCGATCTCATCGAAGATCGGATAGTACACGCCGCAATTTGGCGCGATGTCGTCTCCATGACGGCCGCATTCTCCGGAGAAATCAGCCACGCGCCCCCCTCCGTGAATGACACGTGTCTTGAAGAGCGCGACTGGACGGCCCCCCAGCCACAGATACTCGTCACGAATAGAGTCAGCCGAAGATGACACCAGACTCGTGACGCTCCAGTCCTCCAAGAGGATGGTGCCGTCGTAGAAATACTCCTCGGCAACTCCAGAGGCATGCAACTTGAGGCGCCGCCGCCCCATTGCATCATAGAAATACTCCCACGTACGGGCACCATCGGAGACACTGCGATAAACGGCCCCCAAGGCAGGATTCGGCACGTCCAACGCAGTTCCAAACGTCCATTCGCCCAGGCCCACAAAATTCTTAAGGTCGGCCCATTGCTTTTTCACAACACGCCCGTCCGCGTCATACTGGTAGCTCTCCACGGGCCC
Organism: Pseudomyxococcus flavus; assembly: GCF_050038885.1. Taxonomy (NCBI): domain Bacteria; kingdom Pseudomonadati; phylum Myxococcota; class Myxococcia; order Myxococcales; family Myxococcaceae; genus Pseudomyxococcus; species Pseudomyxococcus flavus. The sequence continues at coordinate 2,688,477 of NZ_CP143624.1, forward strand.
ATTTAGTGACACGATAGTCGAACAGGCAGTCCCCCCTGCGCATGCGTAGCGCCTCCTGACCCGCAGCAAACCCTTACGGTCACCCGGGTAATCCAACAGGAAGACAAAGTCACCTTGACGCTCACGCGTCCGATTCCCATCAACATCATATGTATACTGGCGCATGTCTCGAGGCCGCCCGGAAACATGCCTCAACTGGCCACGAGCATCGAAGCCAGCCTCACCCTGCGCTCCAGCGTACTGAGTCGTCTCCGGGGCGACGTCACTCGTCTCAAGGATACAAGTATCCTCGCGCACGAGATGATCCGCCTTCCACGTGTAGACTCGTTTGAAGATATCTCCGTAGCGACCAGCATCACGCTCGGCCTCCGTGGAAACGGCCAGGGCCTTCAGGCGTCCTGTGAAGTCACTGCCAGCTACGATGTTCGTCTCATTGCACCGCGACATCGGAACCGAAGCAGGTGCCGTTCTCAGATAATCCACATAGCGCCAGGAAGAGGAACCGGAGCTCGAATCAAGGTGGGTATTCAGCGCATAGGACCGAAGGCCGCCATAAGGCTCCCACTGAGCGTCTTTCAGCACAGTCATCGTGCTCCCCCACCGTTCCCCATCCCACGACACAGCGCGTACCTCCGCCACGCGGTGAGGCATGCCCGAGCTCTGGCTATGATAAATGTAGGTTAGTGGCCTCCCACCTGGGAGGACTTCGTTGATCAGCCGCCCACTCGCATCATAATAGAACAGCCGATTAGGGTGATTCACGTCGTTTTTCCGACCACAATCAAGCGTACGTGATGGCTGGTTTGGCTGGGCTCTCACCCTCCAGTGTGTCCTGGGCCTCCCATGAACATCATAAGCATACCAGGTGTCGCCGAACGAATCCGTTAGCACCTGGGGACGCCCCTTGACGTTTGGAGGACCGTCTGGATTGACAGTTCCTCCAGGACAATAGGGCGGCGGCACGACCTGATCATCGTACCCAAAAGAATACAATGTTTGAGGCGCATTGGGGCTGTCGGCTCGAACTACATCAACTCTCAGCACGCGACCCAGTGCATCATGATAAGTTCGCTCCCACTTGACTGGCGACTCTTGCGTCATGGCTGGCGTCTGCTTGAACATCAAGTTGCCAGCAGTATCATAGCCATACCGATATACGCCGGGATCACCGCCGGCACCTGTCCCCCAGGGTGCCGTTACTCGGATGAGCCGTCCAAAATCATCATACGCGTAACGAATGGAGTGCTGCGCAGCAGGCAGGCACGCACCGCTTGCATCTGCGCGGCCCACACTGGCAAGGTTTCCCTGTGCGTCATATGACATGCATGTAACACTCGCTTCGCTCTGTGTGTCATCCTCGGGATGCATCATCCGCGAAAGACGGTTGAGTCGATCGTACTCAAAAGCGGTACAGAGCGGCGATGCAGGACGAGCGTGGCGCCTGTTGGAGTCTGGAGTAAACCCTCCACATAGGGGCTCCAACGGTGATGAGGTCGGCTGGTAGGCGGCCCCTATTCCCACGCGATTGCCCGCGCCATCAAAAAGCGAAACCTGGTGGTAGCGATTGTCGCTGGGTAGAGCCGGAACTGCGCTTCCCACGGCCTCATAGGTGAGTCGCCCGAGAGGATCTCCCTCATAATATCGTTGATGACGAACCATCCCGTGACGATCACGTACGGTCTCGCCAACAAGCTTGCCATCTCCTGAATAGCTGTAATCTAAACGCTCACTGTACAAAGTCCCATTGGGGTACGGCGCGGTCGCCTTCCACTGCAGTTTGTCGGTGAGCGTCCCTCCAACACACCCGGATCCCAGGGTCGTTCCCGCGCGGAAACACTGCACTTCGTATCGGCCGTCCGGGTGCTGCACCCAGTTTCCGGAGCCACTGCCTGTGTCATACCCATACTTCGTCACGGAAACCAAAGGCGTCCCATCGGCCACCCGGGTCTCGACCAACACGTTTCCCGCATAGATGAATTTTGTCACGACGCCGTTCGCGTCGCGCATCTGGGTCAGTTGACCGTATTCATCGTAGTCCTCGAAACGCGTCTCAAGGTAGCTCTTGGGATCGACCCCGCCCGGCGAGGTACACGTCCCATCTCCAGATATCCGGCTAAACACACGCCTGACAGCCAAACGACCAGCCAATCGAGGAGAAGCGGTCTCGGGCCAGTACTCATACTGCGTCATGGGAATGGGTGATTGGCTGTATTGGCTCGTCGAACACTGCTGCGCATCCAGGTGTCCCACTGCACACGGCCCCGCCACTTCTACAATTCGCCCCTTCGCGTCGCCATAGCCAGTCTGAGCAAACCCTCCTGGCACGGTGCAGGTGTAGTGGTCGCGATAAAAGACGCCGATGTGGCGCAATTCCGGAGCCCAAGTACCTTGCGCAGGGTCAAACTCGGAAGTGTATCCACTCCGAATCACGGCCTTGAGTCGTCCAGTGTCCTCATCGTAGTGATTCCGTACTTTATAAATTGCGTTTTGAGCCAGCACAGACTGTCCTGACACGTCCTTTATTCGTTGCTTGTAGTCCGGTCCGTACGTATAGCTGAAGTTGCGTGTCAACAAGGCGTCGCTGCCATCCGCCAGCGTAGCCCCCTCCTTGACTGCGGCTACCTCCACCGGAGGTAACGTTGGCCGATAGCCATTGCGCTCAGGAGGAACGCCCGCTCCCTCGGGAGCTAGCGCGTTCTCATAGACGGTTCGAGTACCGCGAACGTCGACAACGCTCTTCGTCGCAAAAACAAAATAGTCATGAGCGAGCGGAGGGCACGGCTCAACCCGACACGGATTGAACGATTCGACCTCCCAAGCGGTCTGTCGCTGATCAGGAGCCAGCGCACTACACGCCAACCCGGAACATTGCAAATCATTGCTCGTACGGATCGGACCATGCGGACTGTTTCGTCGCACCGCCATCACTGCGGTATTCGTAACTCCTGGAACCTGTGCTCCAGTGCCATCTCCGACCATTGTTGTTTCGATCTGCTGATGCTGGGTCTGGTTATTCCAGCAGTCCCCAAGATAGAGAGTACTAGGCGTTCCGAAACGTCCAGGATGACAGTAGGGGACCCCACCGTCCGAACGTGTTCTTCCATTGTTGTCAGCCCACAAATTGACCTTGGTGTTGCCGCTTCGGGACTGATTCACATAGGCGCCATCTTCGGAATCCATGATGAGCTCTCGCTCAAAGACACCGTTCCGTATCACACGGAACGTACGCAGCGGCTGCGGAGAAGGGCTACCATTGGCGTAAAGCACGGGCTCTACATACTCGTAACGCAACCGTGTCTCGGTCCCCGCCCCATGCCCGGCATTCAGGAGCACCTCCTCCAGCAATCCACCAAGAACTTGCGTCGACGTACCAGCATCCTGCTCGAATAGACCTTCTGCATATTGGTAGGAGACGACAGGTGTCGCGCCCGTTGGTGGCGCAGACTCTCCCGCGTCCGTCAACCAAATTTGTTTGAGAACACACTCCCGCTGAGGAACGACGCTTCCCGAGATCCCACCGTCCGCCAGCGTATGTATCATCTGCCGCCGGTCACGGAGGTTCACCGTGTCATATCCCAACCACAGCTTGCTGCCACCGGCCACCTCGATACTGGTGACATACGTCTTTCCCGCCCCAAGCACCGCGTCATCCGCAGCACCACACGCCTGACCGTACCCCAGCGTCGCAATGCGACGTTGGCAGGAGCTCACGGGATCAAGAAGAGAGCATCCCGGCGCCTCGATCTCCGGGCTCAACACGTAGCTAAGACGGCGGCGTATCCACCCCGGTTCTGCAGGCCCTCCGGGGGTGTCTCTCCAAGGTTCGGCGTACACGAACCGGCCCCCCGGCGTGTGGAGAACGAAAGCGGCCCCGAACCCAGAAGAGCTACCATTCAGGAGTTCCAGTTTCACGTCGTTGTCAGCATGGTTGCGCGCGAAGCAGGATGGCAATGGCGGTTGATTATTGCCCTGGCTCAGGCCGCACGCCTTGAACGAGAGTTTTTCCCCATCTGGTGTGAGCACATGCCAAGTCAAATCAAATATTGGATTTTCCCAACACAGATCATCTCCGGGCACGCATGGCCGCCGGCGTGCCTCATAGTCAACCCAGCTATCGAAATTGTGCCCCCACCTCATCCCCCCAGCGCAGTTGCTTTCAATGGTTCCACTGCACTGAAGAGGCGCAGCATGGCGATAATAGCCCAACGCATCCGCCTTCATGCTACCAAAGGGTGCACTTTCCGGCCGTTCGCTGAGATCCGAGGTCTGCCCCAACGTATCCATCGCATAGCGACGCACGAAGTTCACGCGCCCAAGCGTTCCTGTCACACTGATGTCAGCATGACTATAATTGGCACGCATGCTCCCCAATGACACTTCGCCTTCGGCTCCAGCCGTACGCGATCCCCCCACAGGAGGACGAGGATTGGCTGTCGCCTTTTCGACGGCGGCCTGCACCTCTGCATCTGTCTCAGTATCACCAGCCACCTGTGCGACAGCTAAACCCAGCACTGCAAAAACGAGCGCGGCCACTCCGCGCACATAAGCGCGATTTCGAATCATTCTACACTCCTGAGCAAAACCATTCGGCCTGTTCAACATTCATGTCGGCAATCACCACATTGTCTCTACTTCGCCGGCAATGACGAAGGAAGACACAAAGACTCGTTCCCGCCGGGCGAGGCTGCCGTGCACGTCCAACCATTGGGGCACTCGGACGTCCCAACACACGGCCGACTGCACAGCCTCGCGCCAGTCGAAACGCGCACACACAGCCCGCTCTCGCACTCGGCTGCCCCATGGGTTGCGCATGACTCAGTCAACTTACGCTTAGCCAAGCTTGACCCATCAACTGGCATGGGCTTCCATTCGCGAACCACATTGCCCACCGGGTCTGCAGCTGGCGGCGGCTTCTCTGTCCGCGCAGCCTCCTGCGAACACCCTAGAGCCAGAACCCCAAAAAACCAGACAAGGCTGCCCACAGTTGACAGTCGAAACTGTCCCTGCCTCTTCCTGTAGCCTGAACGCCGCATCGCCGAGCACCCCTTGGGCACATTTGAGAGCCCCCATTCATACCGCATGTCAGACATACATGTCCACGAGTGAACATCGGCGCGCAAAGCACGAAAAATCCGAAAAACACGCAAACTAACACACTCTAAGTTTTAGAAGAAAACAAACCCAAAGTGCACAAGAGAGTGACCGCTCGCCTTAGCAAGGACAAGCATCATCCGAGGCTTGACGACTCACCTGGGGAACCGTCCTGGTTCGCGCGTTCCGATTGGAAGATGCCCCCATGGAAGACGCCTGCATAGCCCGCTGAGTGCCGATGAGAATCAAGGCAATTGCCGGTTGCGCAGACTCATTGGGTGCCCTTCGCTTCCTCCGCGGAAGAGTTGGCCGACATTGCGCAGGCAACCAAGTGACGTTGGCGGCTCCTACACAAGACGACACGCCCTCTCTACGCGGCGGACCGGCACGCAAAGAACCTGGAATGCAAAGGCTTGAGCGTTCCGCCGCAAGGAGCACCAGGCCCCCCAAACTCAGGCAGTCCATTGCGACGACGCTGCCGTGCACAGCGTGTCGACTGCTGACAAATGTCCCCTGCCGTTGAAGGCCCTGCCAATACCCAGATGAACAAAGACTTGGAGCGCTCGGAGGTAGCGGTCGCCACTTTGAGCGCCGAGCCCTTGACAGCGATGGCTTGGTGGTGCGCGACCAGGTGCGAGTCGCCGCGGCATTCACTTCCGATTTCCGCGTGGCAGCAGGGAGGCCTCCTACGTATCTCATTCCCTCCGAGCCAACATGGCCGTGCCCGAGCCCCTCTTCCGAGTCGTCCTGGACACCTACGGCGCCTCACTCGAGCAAGTCTCAAGAAACCTTTGTCGGCCTGTTTTGCCTGAGACGCTCGGCGGGTGGGGTGCCCGTGACGTCAAGGTTCGGCAGGGGGCAGTGGCCGGAAGACGCGGAAGAGCAGCACCAGCGAGGGCACCACCGCGGCCGTGCCCACCCCCAGCGCCACCAGCAGCAATCGCTGCGCGCCAGGACTCGCCGCCGCGCCTTGCAGCGTGACGTCCGGCACCACCAGATACGGGTGCTGCGAGGCCGCCCACCCCAGCACGATGAGCCCCGCCTGGAGCGCCGCGGCGACGCGGGCCCACCGGAAGCGCCGCGTCCACAGCAGCGCGAAGGCCGCCACGGCCGCCACCGCCGTGCCCACGTGCAGCGTCAGCGCGAAGGGCGAGCGCAGCAACCCCTCCCAGACGCGGGGCGCCCCGTCCCTCGCCAGCAGCAACACCGCCAGCGCCGCTGCGAACACGGCCACGCCTGCCCCCAGCGCGCGGCGGCGGAAGTCCTCGCGCAGCGCCGTGGAGGGGGCTTCGTGGGTGAGGTACACCGCCGCCAGGAAGGCGAAGAGACACAGCGCCAGTACGCCCACCGCCAACGAGAAGGGCGTCAGCCACGACGCGAAGAAGCCGCTCACCACCGCGCGGCCCTCGACGCGAATGTCCCCGCCCACCACCGCGCCCACGCACATCCCCAGCAAGAGGGGCGCGATGACGCTCGCGCCGCTGAAGACGAGCCCCCACTGCCGCTGCACCGTGTCCCCGCGCGTGTCGTAGGCCCGGAAGGTGAAGGCCGCGCCGCGGAACACGATGCCCAGCAGCAGCAACGTCAGCGGCACGTGCAGCGCCACGCTCAGCACCGCGAAGGCGCGCGGGAAGCCGGCGAACAGCAGCACCACCCCGACGATGAGCCAGATGTGATTCACCTCCCACACGGGGCCGATGGCGCGGGCGATGAGCGCGCACTGCTCCGCCTTGCGCGGCCCCGACGCCAGCAAATCCCACACACCTCCGCCAAAGTCCGCGCCACCGAAGAGCGCGTAGAGGACGAAGGTCCCCGCCACCGCGAAGCCCAGAATCGCGTCAATGGACATGGGTCACTCCTGTCCGCGCTCTGCCCTGCAAGAGCAGCAGCGCTCCCACCACCGTGAAGCTCCCCACCGCGTCAGTGGACATGGGCCGCTCCTTCCAGCGCGCGCCCTGCCAAGGAGGCAGCGTTCCCACCACCGCGAAGCCCAGAATCGCGTCAGTGGACATGGGCCGCTCCTTCCAGTTCGCCGCGCTCCCGCCGGGGCAGCGTGCCCGCCACCTGCCGCGCGAGCAGGAACACCACCGTCACGCCCAGGAACAGGTACACGGCGGTGAAGGTCCAGAAGGGCGCCGCCAGGTGCGGCACCGGCGTCACCGCGTCCGCCGTGCGCATGACCCCGCGCAGAATCCACGGCTGCCGTCCCCACTCGGTGACGAGCCAGCCGGCCTCCATGGCCACCACGCCAAGCGGCCCCGACAGCAGCCACGCCCACATCCACCTGCGCCCGTGCGGCCACGCCTTCTTCCGCCACCGCCAGCCCAGCGTCGCCAGGGCCAGCAGCGCCATGGCGCTCCCCGTCCCCACCATGAGCTGGAAGGCCACGTGGACCTTCGCCACCGGCGGCCACTCATCGCGAGGAAAGGCGTTGAGCCCCTTCACCTCCGCGTCCGGGTCCGCGAAGGCCAGAATCGACAGGCCCTTGGGGATGTCCAGCGCGTAGGGCACCTCGCCCGTCTCCACGTTGGGAAGTCCGCCCATCCGCAGCGGCGCGCCGCGCTCCGTCTCGAACTGGCCCTCCATCGCCGCCAGCTTCACCGGCTGCGCCTTCGCCACGTGCTTGGCGGACAGGTCCCCCACCAGCGGCTGGAGCAAGGCGGTGACACACGCCAGCGGCAACGCCACCGACAGCGCCTTCTTGTGGAAGGCCGCGCCCGGGTGGCGCAGCAGCACGAAGGCGTGGATGCCCGCCATGGCGAAGGCGCTCGCCTGGTAGCAAGAGAGCAGCACATGCGCCGTCTGGTACTGCCAGCCCGGGCTGAACATGGCCACCAGCGGCTGCACGTCCACGGGCCCCGCCGCCGACGGCGTGAAGCCCGACGGGTGGTTCATGAACGTGTTCACCAGCGTGACGAAGAAGGCGCTGGCGGCGCCGCTCACCGCCACCATGACGCCGGAGAACAGGTGCAGCCCCGGCGACACCCGCTCCCGCCCGTACAGGTAGATGCCCAGGAAGATGGCCTCGGTGAAGAAGGCCACCCCTTCCAGGCTGAAGGGCAGCCCTATCACCTCGCCGTATTGCCCCATGAACTCCGGCCACAGCAGGCCCAGCTCGAAGGACAGCACCGTGCCGCTCACCGCGCCCACCGCGAAGAGGATGGCCGTCCCCTTCGCCAGCTTCTGGCTCAACTTCCGGTAGTCCGCGTCACCGGTGCGCCGGTGCTTCCAGTCACTGAGCACCATGAGGACGGGGAGCGCCACCCCCGCCGCCGCGAAGACGATGTGGAACGCGAGCGACAAGCCCATCTGCGCCCGCGCGTAGAGCAGGTCCGTCATGGGCATCAGAATGGTTTATGTCTGATTTTTACGCTTTTATCTATTCTTATAAATGCCCTCAGCGGAAGCGGGGACGCGGCGCGCGGGAACCAGCGTCACCACGGCGTTTCGTGCCACGGCGGAGGCCAGGGCGCTGGCGAAGATGAGGACGAGCTTGCGCCCCAGCTCGACGCCCAGCGGGCGCTGCTCCGCGCTGGAGGCCAGGCGGTCCGGGTGCTCCCAGGCCCGCGTCAGCGCCTTGCGGCGCTTGCGGCGCAGGATCTCGTCGCGATGCCGCGCGCGGTAGATGGCGAAGCCCACGCCCAGCCCCACCACCGTCAGCGCGACGGCACCCACGGCCATCAGCTCGGTGCGGTGCTGCTGAGCATGGTAGCGCACGTCGAGCGCGCGCTCACGCCGCCGGTCCAGCTCCGCCAGCGTCAGCAGCAGCTCGTCGCGGATGCGGTCCGCGGTCTCCTCCACCTGCTTCCGGTCGCCCATGCCCCGGGTGATGCGGTGCTCCTCGCGCCGCTCGATTTCCACGGACGCGCCCGATTCGCGGCCATCACCGTTCATTGCAGCGTCTCCCGCGTGAGGTGGTAGTCCGTCTTCAGCCGTTCCTGGGTATGTGGCAGGGGCTTCCTGGGCACGCGCTTGCTGCCCACGAAGAGCAGCCCTCCGGCGATGGCCAGCAGCACCACGCCCACCACCAGCACGCCCAGCGCCTGGGCCATGGGCAGCGCCAGCCCCAGGGCGACGAAGAGGACCGCCAGGGAGGTGAGCGCCAGGACGGCGCCTGCCCCCAGCAGGATGCCCGCGGTGCGCGCGGCCTTCAGCTCCTCACGCAGCTCCTTCTTCGCGTGCATCACCTCTGCGCGCACCAGCAGGCGGGTCTCCGCCAAGGCATGCCGGATGAGCTCCGCCGTGGAGAGCGTCTCCAGTTGACTTCGCTCCAGGCGTTCCGATTCGAGGTCCACGACGTGCGCCTCCTGCGCTGAGTCCGCGGACCACACGTGCGCTCCCATGCCAGCCTGGCATCCTTGCGGCCCGCTCCTTCGCACAAGGTGGGCAGGACGCTCCCTCCAGTGAAGTCCCGGGGGAGTGCACCTCGACGTCTGCCCGCCTGCCCGGCCTGCGCGCTCAGCGGCGGCGGCGGTGCGCCAGGGCGGTGGCCAGCGTCTCGCGGACCTGGTGGGCGCGGAACAGACGGTCCGCCGTGTCCATCAGGTTCTCCGCGTACAGCACCTGCTTGCGCAGCCGCGCGGGAATGGCCCGCGTGCCCAGGTGGGCCCCCAGCAGGGCGCCCGTCAGCGCGGCGGCCACGTCCGCCTCTCCGCCGCAGCGCAGCGTGAGGGCCACCGCCTCGCGGAAGTCGTGCGGCACCTTGAGGGTGGCGTACAGCGAGGTCAACAGCACCGGCACCACGTGGGGCGGCAGGCCGTCCACGCCCTTCAGCTCGCTGGGAGGCACGCCCACCTTGCGCAGCTGCGACAGCGCGCGCGTCGTGTCCCAGGTCAGCAGCCGCGGCAGGTACCGCACCTCCTCGGCCAGGCCCTTGTCGTGCACGGCCGCCGCCAGCGACAGCTCCTCGCAGAAGGCCGCGGGCGTCAGCGGCTCCTCCTCCATGCCCAGCGCCGCGGCCTGCGCGAAGGCCGCCGCGGCAGCGGCGCAGACCGGGTCCTTGTGGGTGATGACGGTGAGCACGCCCGCGTCGTGAGGCAGGCGCGCGCGGTGGCCGCTCTCCAGCAGCCCCACCACCAGCGCGCGGCTCAGCACCGAGTGACAGCGCGTGCCCAGCGACGCGCCCGCGCTCATCCACGGCACGCCGCCGGCCAGCCGCTGCAGCGCGTCCGCGAGGCTCTTGGGCGGCTGGAGGATGATGCCCTCCTGCCACAGCCACGCCAGGTGCGCCGCCGCGCTGCGCCCGTCCACCTTGCCCTCGCGAATGACGCTCTCCGCGGCCGCGAGCAAAAGCTGCGTGTCGTCGCTGAACTGGCCCTTGGCGAACTTGCCGCGCGGGCGGGGCGCGAAGTCCTCGGCAAGGCCAGGCAGCCGCGCGAGGCTCGCCGGCGGGATGCCGCGCAGCGGAAAGCCGAGCGCATCGCCGATGGCGAGCCCCACGAACGCCGCATGGAACCTGTCCTGGCGCTCGGCGGGAGTCAGCGACATGGGGTCGTGGAGATTAACCGAGGCTCAGGCCCGGACGGCCAGCGAGAAAGGAGAGAAACGCGTGAAACATCCGCGAGCCTGGACGGGAAGATTCATGCCGGGACTTGACGAGCGCGAGGCAACCGTCCTCGAACATCCACACGCAATCTTCACCGTCCACCCTCCATCCCTCGCGTCTCGTGGATCGCAACGCGGGGTGGGGTGACTACCGCAACCAACACACGCGCGGCAAGCGCTGGTCGGTGCACGCATCCGCGCACCTGTACACGTGTCCAACTCTCGAAGCTTCGTGCACGGTGCGCATGGCGCACGAGGGACGCGCAGGTGGCACCGGCGCGCGGGTGTCAGCACACGCGCGCCACGACTTCATGCGCCGTCACGTCCCAGGTTGACGACGGCTTGCAGCCGCGCCATCACGGCTTGTGCGCCCTGGTGCAGGTGCGTGCCATCCCAGAGCGCGGGCGTGGTGTGGCCTCCGTGCCGGCGCCAGTCCGCCGCTGCTTCCTCGAAGGCCACGTTGCGGAAGCGCACGCGGTCCTCCAGCGCGTAGTCCACGATGTAGCGCCGCGCCTGCGCGGAAGGTGCATCCGCGATGCGATGAAACAGCTCGAGCGTGCCCGACATCATGGCGCCGCGGCCGGAAGGAAGTAGTCCGTGAGGTTGGGCTGCGAGCGCACCAGCAGGTCCGCGAGCGTGTACTTGTCCAGCACCGAGAGGAACGCGTCGCGCGCCTCGGACAGGACGCCCTTGAGGCCGCAGGCGGGAGCAATGGGACAGGTGTTGCGCTCCCGGTCGAAGCACTCCACGAGGTGGAAGTCCGGCTCCGCGGCGCGCAGCACGCGCCCCACGCGGATGTCCGCGGGCGCGCGCGCCAGCATCACGCCGCCCGAGCGTCCCGCGCGCGCATCCACCACGCCCTGCCCCGCCAGCGTCTGCACCACCCGCACCAGGTGGTGCTTGGAGATGCCGTAGGCATCCGCAATCTCCTGGGTGGAGACGAGCCGGTCGGTGCGCGTGGCCAGATAGAGCAGCACCCGTAGCGAGTAGTCGGCGTGGAGGGTGAGGTACACGTCAGCGGGCTCCGGCGTCAGGAAGGCGCTGCGCCAGGGGGACGCTCGGCAGAAAGGCATCCACGTGGAGCTCCTTCAGCGAGAGGCCGGCCAGGAACAGCTTCTTGCGAAGGGATAGCACCAACGGCCCGTCGCCGCAGAGCCATGCACGCCAGCCTACTGGCCGGGGGCACTCGGCGCGGATGAGCACGTCCAGCGCGCCCTCGGCCACGTCGCGGGTGCCGCCCTCCAGCACGCATGGCCGGTAGTGGAGCTGAGGATGCTGCTCCGCCAGGGCCCGCAGCGCGTCGGTGAGGTAGAGCCCCTCGGGTGTGCGGGCGCCATGGAAGAGCCAGATGGGCCCCGCGTGGCCTGCCTCCAGCGCGTCTCGAACGATGCCGTAGAGCGGCGCGAGGCCGGTCCCCGTCCCGGCCAGCAACAAGGGCTGCTCGGGGCGGCCGGGGACATAGAAGCAGCTTCCCACCGGCCCCTGCACCTGGAGCCTGTCGCCCGGCCGTGCGTCATGCGCCAACCAGCCGCTCATCGCCCCTCCCGAAAGGAGTCGCACATGTAACTCCAGTGCGTCTTCGCGGGGCAAGCTCGCCAGCGAGTAGCTGCGCGTCAGCCCATCCGAGCGGATGAGGGAGAGGTACTGCCCCGCGCGATAGGACAGGGGGCTGTCCGTCTCCAGGCGCACGCGCAGGACACTCGGTGACAGCGGTGTCAGGGTGGCGATGCGCGCGGGGACGCGCAGGGCCTCCGCGCCCGTGACCTCCAGCACCGTGCCTTCCGGTGGCCGGCAGGTACAGGCGAGGAAGTACCCCTGCGCCCGCAGCGTCTCCTTCAGCCCTGCCTGCGCGGCTTCCGGGACGGGGCCCGCCACGGCCCGCATCAGGCAGGACTGGCAGGCCCCGGCGCGGCAGGCATTCGGAACGGACACGCCCTGGCGCAGCAGTGCGTCCAAGACGCTCTCTCCGGGCTCGAGCGGATACCAGCTGGACTCGTGCTTCACCTTCGCCATGGCGTGTGCTCCGGTGGGGTCAGCGGTTGAGGACGTCCGCGCGAGTGCTCTCCGCGATGGCCAGCACCTTCGCCACGAGCGGCGCCGGCACGCCGAGCTCCTCCAGCGTGTCCTTCAGGTGACCCGCCACCGCGTCGAAGTGCGTGTCGTTCAGCCCTCGCTGGACCAGCGGCGCGTGCCCCGCGCGCATGTCCTTGCCGCTGTAGTGAACCGGCCCCCCCGTCACCATCGTGAGGAACGCCTTCTGCTTGGCGGACTGGCGCTCCATGTCCACGTCCTCGAAGAAGTGGCTGATGCGCTCGTCCGCCAGCACCTTCCGGTAGAAGACCTCCACCGCCGCCGCCATCGCAGGCTCACCGCCCAGCTGCTCGTAGACGCTCTTCTCCGCCGCAATGCTCATGGTGTTCGCTCCCTTCGCCCGACATGGGCGCAAAGCTGCATTTTAAATGCTGCTTTGAAGCACGCTGCATCAACTGGGCCACAAGGGCAGCTGCGCTACTGGAAGCCAGGAATGAGGCTGGTGCGCGGCGCAACGTTTGCGCGAAGGTCCAGGTGCGGACGCAACGTCGCCCTCGACTGCACGACGGTTCCTCGGAGGCGCAAACCTTGCGCGCCATCACGAGGACTGTCGCGGACACCGGCTCCACACGAGGGGAGCCCCGGCGTCACGCGCAGGCAGCCAGGAGCCGGAAAGCCCCTGGCCGGTGAATCCGGAAGGCGGCGCTTCAGGCGCGCGCGGTGGTGGCGGCGCCGATACGGGCCGCCTCGCGGCGCACCGTGGCCTGCTCCAGCTCGAAGCGCGCGTCCTCGGCGGACATGCCCTTCATGCGCTCCTGGGCCTCGGCCATGCGGCGGCGAGCGCCTTCGACGTCGATGCCCGTGACGGGCTCGGCCGCGTCGGCGAGCACCAGCACCTTGTCGTTGCCCACCTCCACGAAGCCACCTGCGACGAAGTAGGACTCACGCCGGCCGCCCTCAATCAGCGTCAGCGCGCCCGGCTCCATCAGCGACAGGAACGGGGTGTGCCCCGGCCGCACGCCGAACAGGCCCCGACCCCCGGGGACAATCGCCTCGTCGGCCTGCACCGACAGGATGCGCTTCTCGGGGGTGACAATCTCCACAGTCAGCTTGGCCATGAGGCTCCTCGCACAACCGAATCAGAACGTGAGCTGGCGGGTGGTCCCACCTACCGGCTCCAACTCCACCACCCCGGCATCCGTGAGCCGGGGCCCCTTGCCGGGGATGCCGAGCGTGCCCTCCAGCCACTTGAAGTGGTGGGTGAGCTGTCGCACCTCGGAGAGCTGCCGCGTGGTGAGCCACTCGGTCAGCCGCTTCTCCTGGAGCCGCTGGCCATCCCGCCCGTACTGCGCCGCCACCACCACGCGCGCCCAGGCCGGAGGCCCCTTGGGCTTCTTCACCTTCGACCGCTTCTTGGGGCGCGGCTCCGACACGGGCTTGCCCTTCTCCACCAGCGGCCACACCACCCACACGCGCTCGCCGTCGTTGGAGACGAAGTAGAGGTCATCCACCGTCCCCACACACTGCGGCAGGGACCAGACGGGGCCGCTCTCCTGCGTCACTTCCAGCCGGCACTGCCCCTCCGCCACCTCCACCATGCGCACGCTGTACAGCCCGTTGGCGCTCACCCGGGCCCGTCCCTTGCGTTCCTCCGCGACCGCGGGGGAGCTCAGGAGCATCAGGACCAGGGCGAGCGCTGCACGGCGCATGGTGACCTCGGCGAGAGGGGGGAACCCTGGAGCTTAGCTCGCCGCGAGCTTCCGTGCGTTCTCGACGACCTCGTCGATGCTGCCCGCCATGTAGAAGGCGCCCTCGGGGATGTCGTCGTGCTTGCCCTCGGCGATCTCCTTGAAGCCCTGGATGGTGTCCTGGAGCTTCACGTAGCGGCCGTCCTTGCCGGTGAAGACCTTGGCCACGAAGAAGGGCTGCGACAGGAAGCGCTGAATCTTGCGGGCGCGGGCCACCACCAGCTTGTCGTCCTCGGAGAGCTCGTCCATGCCGAGGATGGCGATGATGTCCTGCAGCTCCTTGTACCGCTGGAGGATGCCCTGGACCTTGCGGGCCACCGCGTAGTGCTCGGCGCCGATGACGGCCGGGTCGAGGATGCGGCTGGTGGAGTCGAGCGGGTCCACGGCGGGGAAGATGGCCAGCTCGGCGATGGAGCGGTTGAGCACCGTCGTCGCGTCGAGGTGGGCGAAGGCCGTCGCGGGCGCCGGGTCCGTGAGGTCGTCGGCGGGGACGTAGATGGCCTGCACGGAGGTGATGGAGCCCTTCGTGGTGGAGGTGATGCGCTCCTGCAGACCGCCCATCTCCGTGGCCAGCGTGGGCTGGTAACCCACGGCGCTGGGGATGCGGCCCAGGAGGGCGGACACCTCGGAACCGGCCTGGGTGAAGCGGAAGATGTTGTCGACGAAGAGGAGCACGTCGCGGCCTTCCACGTCGCGGAAGTACTCGGCCATCGTCAGGGCCGACAGGGCCACGCGGGCGCGGGCGCCGGGCGGCTCGTTCATCTGGCCGTACACCAGCACGGCCTGGCTGGCCTCCAGGTTGTCCGTCTGGATGACCTTGGTGTCCTGCATCTCGTGGTAGAGGTCGTTGCCCTCGCGGGTGCGCTCACCGACGCCGGCGAACACCGAGAAGCCGCCGCGCTCCACGGCCACGTTGCGGATGAGCTCCTGCAGGAGCACCGTCTTGCCCACGCCGGCGCCGCCGAAGAGGCCAATCTTGCCACCGCGGGTGTACGGGGCGAGCAGGTCGATGACCTTGATGCCCGTCTCGAACATCTGCACGCGCACGTCCTGCTCGGTGAAGGGCGGGGGCGGGCGGTGGATGGACCAGTGCTCCTGCGCCTTCACGGGGCCCATCTCGTCCACCGGCTCACCGGTGACGTTCAGGATGCGGCCCAGCGTGGCCTTGCCCACCGGCACCTGGATGGGGGCGCCCGTGTTGGTGACGGGCATGCCGCGGCCGAGGCCCTCGGTGGAGTCCATGGCGATGGTGCGGACGGTGTTCTCACCCAGGTGCTGCGCCACCTCGAGGGTGAGGTTGTCCGGCTCGGCGCTCAGGTTCGCGTTGGTGACCTTGAGGGCCGTGTAGACCTCGGGGAGACCGCCGGGCGGGAACTCGACGTCGACCACCGGGCCGAGGACCTGGATGATTCTGCCTGCCGTCGGAACTTGAGCGCTCATGGAATCGTCTGCCTCGCACGGGGAGCGGACGGGCGCCGCCACCCTTGAAATTTCGGCCCGGCTGGGAGGGCGGGCCCCCTTTACCGGGGCCCCCCCCGGGGGTCAAGCCTCCCGGGCAACTGACTGGTAAGTCCGGCTTAGCGGAACCACACGCCGGGCGCCACTCCCTTACTTTCCATCCGGTTGGTACACCAGGGGCAGCCCGCTGTTCGGGCTGCCGACCACGACGACCTTGGCGTGGGTGAAGCGCATCTTTGGCTGCGCTGCTCCTCCGCCAGCGTGTCGGCGATGGCCTCGCGGATGGCCGTGGGCAGCGTCACGTCCCGCACCAGGATGGCCTCCACCACCACGTGCTTGCCTTCGAGCGAGCGCGTCACCTCGTCGAAAGCCTCCTGGTCGAGCTGCTCGCGCCTGGTGGAGTAGATTTCCTCCGGCGCGTAGCGGCCGAACACCTTGCGGGCCTCCGAGCGGACGATGGGGGCGATCAGGATGTCGGCGTACCTGGGCCCCGTCTGGGTGTGCAGCTCGAAGAGCTTCGAGGGGTCCACCCGGTAGCGGGCGCTGGCGTCCACCTTGAGGCCCAGGCCGTTGTTGGAGAGGACGCTCAGCCCGTCCTTCATCTCCTGGACGCGCAGGTTCCGCTGCTTCATGAGCCCCTCCTCCGACGGTCGCGATGCTCGCCGGAGGCTTCAAACACAAAGGGCCCACCCCGAAAGGGGCAGGCCCGGAAGCTGCGGTGGTCGCGGCTGCGGAAACGCCCTACTTCAGGGCCTCGGCGCCGGAGACAATCTCCATCAGCTCCTTGGTGATGACCGCCTGACGCGTGCGGTTGTAGGTGAGCGTCAGGCTGCCAATCATGTCCGTCGCGTTGGAGGTGGCGTTCTCCATGGCGCTCATGCGGGCGCCGTGCTCGCTGGCCACGCTCTCCAGGAGGGCGCGATAGAGCTTGATGTTGACGGCCTGGGGCACCAGGCGGTCCAGCACGGCCTGGCGGTCCGGCTCGTACTTGAAGTCCACCAGCGCCGTGGAGCCCTGGGCGGACGCCTGCTCCTCCGAGCCCAGCGTCTGCAGCGGCAGCAACTGGGCGACCTTCACCGTCTGGGAGATGGCGGAGACGAACTCGTTGTAGACGATGTGGACCGCGTCCACCTCGCCGTTGAGGTAGCTGGCCACCAGCTCCTCGGCCACGTCCGCGGCGGAGCGGTAGTTCAGCCGCTGGTAGAGCCCGCCGAAGTCCTTGCGGATCTCCTGGCCGCGGTTGCGGAAGAAGTCGTTGCCCTTGCGGCCCACCGTGGAGAGGCGGATGGCCTCCAGGTGCGTGTTCTCGTAGAGGAACCGGTTGGCGCGGCGGATGACGTTGGAGTTGAAGCCGCCCGCGAGGCCGCGGTCCGAGGTGAGGAGCACCAGCTCCACGCGCTTCACCGGGCGCGCCGCCAGCAGCGGGTGGCTGAGGCTCTCATCCCCCGCGCGGGCCGCCAGGTCCGCGATGATCTGATCCAGCATCGTCGCGTAGGGGCGCGCGGCCAGGATGTTGTCCTGCGCCTTTCGGAGCTTCGCGGCGGAAACCATCTTCATCGCCTTGGTGATCTGCCGCGTGTTCTTCACCGAGCGGATGCGCTTGCGAATGTCGCGAAGGGACGCCATGGACCGGGGAGCTCCTGTGGGGCGTTCAACCCGCTTCGCCCGGATGGGAGGCGGGGCAGGGTAAGACGGGGCCCCCTATATAGGCGGGGCGGGGGCCGGTCAACGGATGCCTGCCGCAGCCGGGCGGAGGATCGCCAGTCCCCCCGGGGAAGATGGACAGGCGAGCCTGCTCGTATCCCCCTCCCTTTGGTGGGAGGCAGACTTACCTTTCAGGGCATGGCGGCTCAAGCGTCATCAGGTCCCCTGCTCATTGTCGAGGACGACACGGACATCGTCGAAGCCCTCCAGACCTACCTGGAGCTGCATGGACACACGGTGCGGGTGGCGCACAACGGCCGTGAGGCGATCGAGCAGCTGACCCTCCCGCCCCGCCCCGCGCTCATCGTGCTGGACATGGCGCTGCCCGTCATGGACGGCCACCGGGTGTTGACGACCCGGAAGACGAGTGAGGCGCTGGCCCAGGTACCCGTCATCATCCTGTCCGCGGGCATGGCCGCCATGAACCCCAGGGACCGGGCTGTCTACGCCTCCACGTACAATGTCGCGGCATTCCTGAAGAAACCCGTGGACCCCCGCCAGCTGCTGGAAGTCATCGAGCGGCTCTCGCCAGGGCCGGCAGGTCCCCAGGCGGGCACGACTCCCTGAGACAGGGGCCTCGCATAAGGCTTTCCGGTGAGGAGGGCCCGGAACACAATGCCCCCCTACCGGTGGTCTCGGGGTCCATGAAGCCAGGTGGTGCGCGACGGGGATGGGTGAGGAAGGGGCTCGCGGTCATGACCGCGGGGGGCGTGGCCCTGCTCGCCCTCTCCCATTTCGTGCAGGTCCGCCATGAGGACCGCATCGTCCCCCTGGAGCAGGCACCGCAGGCCCCCATCGCGCTCGTGTTCGGCGCGGGGCTGGCGCGAGGCGCGGTCCCCTCCCCCGTGCTCGCCCAGCGGCTGGATGCGGCCGTCGCGCTCTGGCAGCAGGGCAAGGTGCAGACGGTGCTCGTCAGCGGAGACCAGACGAAGCCCTTCCACCATGAGACGCGGGCCATGCGGCGCTACCTGGTGGAGCACGGCGTCCCCGAGAGCGCCGTCCAGGGCGACGAGGCGGGGCTGTCCACGTACGACAGCTGCCTGCGGGCCGCCACCGTGTTCGGCGTGAAGCGGGCGGTGCTCGTCACGCAGCGGTTCCACCTGACGCGGGCGCTGTTCATCGCCAACTCGGTGGGGATTGACGCCTGGGGCGTGGCCGCGGACGAAGGACGGCCGACGCCGTGGCGCTACCAGGTGCGTGAGACGCTGTCGCGCGTGCTGGCGCTGGCCATGGTGCTGCTGGAGGTGGAGCCCGTCTACCCCTCCGGCCGCACCGCGCTCCCGGAGCGCTGAGGCACGGGCAAGCGTGGCAGGCAGGCGGGCGGAGAGAATTGCCGGGGCCCCCGCGGGTTCTCATCCTTGAAGACGAAGGCCGCCGACCCACCGCGCTTTCCAAGGAGAGGCCATGCGATTCAAGAAGCTCGGTTCAGACGACGTGGGCGAGTCCACCTCGCTGCGTCACATGAATCCGGACACCGGTGAGGATGAAATCAACATCTCCGACCAGGACCTGGCGGCGACCCCTCCGCTGGAGGAGGAGCCGGACTTCCGAGACATCCTCCCGGACGAGATACACGAGTTCCGCCGGGGCGATGAGGAAGAGGAGGAGCTGGAGCTGACGGCTCAGCCGGGGTACCGCATCCGCCCCATCGACTTCGACAAGCTCCCGCAGGGATAGGCGTGTGGCGGGCCGCGTCGAGGCAAGGCGCTTCGCGCGCCTTGCCTCCGGCCCCGTGACTACCGTCCGCGAGCGCCCTTCCTTGAGCTCCCGCCTCGAGAGGGCGAGGCCGCCTTCTTCGCCGCGGGCTTCCTGCCAGAGGCCACCTTCGCCGCGGACTTGCTCGCGGCCTTCCTGGAGGGGGCCGCCTTCGCCGCGGCCCTCTGGGTGGAAGCCTTCTTCGCGGCAGACCTGGCTGGTGCCTTTTTCGCGGCCGGCTTGCTCGTGGCCCTCGTGGCTGACTTCTTCGCCGCGGCCTTCTTGGCGGTGGGCTTGCTCGCTGCCTTCGTGGCCGACTTCTTCGCCGCGGCCTTCTTCGAGGCGGGCTTGCTCGTGGCCTTCGTGGCCGCCTTCTTTGCTGCGGCTTTGCTCGTAGCCTTCGTGGCCGCCTTCTTTGCAGTGGGCTTGCTCGCTGCGGCCTTCTGAGCAGCTGTCTTCTTCGCGACGGGCTTCGTCGCTGCGGCCTTCTTCGCGCCGGGTTTGCTCATGGCCTGCTGCGCAGCGGGCTTTTCCGGCGCAGCTTTCTGACCACCGGCCTTCTTCGTGGCGGGCTTGCTCACGGCCTTCGTGGCGGCCTTCTGCGCAGCGGGCTTTTCCGACGCAGCCTTCGGAGCGCCAGCCTTCTTCGCGGCGGGCACTTCCGGCGCAGCCTCCTTCGCGGCAGCCCCAGCCTCAGCCACGACCTTCCGCGCGGATGCCCCCTTTGCAGCGGCAGCCTTGCTCGCGGAAGCCTCCTTGGCGGCGGCCTCCTTCACCACGGACTTCCGTGCGCGAGCCCCCTTCGCAGCAAACTCCGCCAAGGAGGGCACTGCCTCGACGTTCTCCTCCGCTGCTGCCTCAGGTGCCGCGGGCTTCCTCGTGGGCGTCTTCTTCGCTGCGGGCTTCGTCGCCTCAGCCTCGGCCTTCTCCGTGGCGGGCACCTCAGGAGACGCGTCCGACGTGACCGGTACGGCCTCCTCGGGAGCTCTCTTCTCGGCGGGCTTCTTCGCGGTGCGCGTCTTCACGGACGCCGGCCCCACCTCGGCCTTCGCCTCCGGAACCTTGCGCGGCCCCCCGCGCGGGAACAACACGCCAGCGCCTCCGATGGCGAGCGGAATCTGTTCGGCCTTGCTGGACCGCGCCTTACCGAAGCGAGCCCCACGCGCCCCCGCCCTCTCTTCGTCCCGACCACGCGAGGACGGGCCATCTTCGTCGTACTCGTATGCGAGCTCGCGAATCTTCGCCTCTTCCTCTTCGGGCTCCTCCTCCGCGACCTCGTCGGACAGCTCCGCTTCCTCGAGCTGCTCCTCCTCGTCTGCCTGAGCCTCTTCTTCGAGCGCCCCTTTTTCGGCCTGCGCCTTTACTTCGAGCGCCCCTTCGTCGGCCTCAGCCTCTTCTTCGAGCTCGCCTTCTTCGGCCTCAGTTTCGTCGTCGACCACAGCCTCTTCTTCGAGCGCGCCTTCTTCGGCCTCAGCCTCTCCTCCGGCCTCAGCCTCTTCTTCGCGCGCCTCCACTTCGGCCTGGGCCTCTTCCTCCTCCCGCGCCGCCTCGTCGGCCTGGACGCCGGACAGTGCGCCCTGGAGGACGGCATTCATCGCGCGAGCGAAGGTGCGCTCACCGAAGCTCTCCACCTCCGCGGGGGGCACGAGCACGTCGAGCATGTCCTTCAGCGTGCGGTACAGCCGCATCTGCCGCTTCTCGCCCTCCCAGGTGCCATAGACCCAGTCCTCACCGTCGAGCGCCTCGACCCAGCCAGGCAGCGGGCCGCCACCGTCCCCCTGCTCCACCATCGCGGACTTGCGCGAGGCGAAGAGGTGCCGGTGCTGGCCCTTCAACCCAATGCGCCACAGCCCCGCGGCGGGCAGCCCTTCCAGCTTGAGACGGGTCTTCTCCAGGACGCTCGGTGCACCCTCGGCCCCATACAGGGGGAAGAGGTGGACCTCCCCGTTGAGCTCGCCCCCGTTGAACGCCTGATACAGGTCGCTGAGCTCGTCGGGGAATGGAACACCGCACTCCGTTTCGGCGCGACGAATCTCCTCGGGAGAGACGCCAGCTGACGATGCCTTGACCGACTTACGAAGTGCCTCCAACCACTCGTGCATGACCCCTCCACGACATCCAGTCGCACAACCTTACGGCGGCTGTGCCCTCCTGCGCAGTGCGCGCTTTGGCTTTTGATGACACCGCGCCAGAGCTGATCCAAACCGCTCCGGCTGACATGGTGGTCGGCGCCGCGCGCAGGCATACCTTGAAAACCCATGGCCCCCTTCCTGGCCATCCCCTCCCCCGGAGAAACCGGGCCCGAACGCGGGTGGGACATCCCCCGAACCGTGCCCGATACCCCACGACTCAGGGTCCCCCCAGCCTTCCGCTGATCCACTCCTCGCCATGCGGAGCATCCCCATCACGGCAACGGCCCTCTCGCCTGGCCGCCCAGAGCCCGGCCGAGGTGCTTGACGCCGTGTGTCTCCCGGCTCCACGAGCGGAATTTCGAACCGTGCTTAGCCTCCGCCAGACCGCGCCCAGGATGCCGCGCTGGCATGCCCGGGACGCCACTGGCGGCGATAGGCAGGGAGGTTTCATGGGTCATGGAGCGGGCTGGTGGGTGGCATGCCTGGTGGGTGCGGTCGCTTGCGGTCCAGGCGATAGTGCACGAGGACCGGAGCCCTCCGGTGCCGGCTATCCGCAGGTGCAGCAGGGCGTCCCCACCTTCGCATTGGACGTCGCGCCAGAAGACCTCGCGAAGCTGGAGGCGGACCCCTCATCGGACGACACGGTGCCGTGCACGGTGACGCTGCGGGGCGTGCGCGCGTCAGGGCAACTGCGCTATCGCGGCGCCAGCACGCGGGAGCTGCCGCAAAAGAGCTACAAAATCGAGCTGGACCCGGGCCAGGCACTGGAGGACCGCGACCACTTCCACCTGCTCGCGAGCTGGCTCGACGGTGGGAAGCTGACGGAGAAGTTCGCGGTGGACCTGTACACCGCCATGGGGCTGCCCGTGCCCAGCGCCCGCTACGTGCGAGTGAGCGTGAACGGCGAACACCAGGGGCTCTACCTGGACATGGAGCACGTGGGGAAGGACTGGCTGAGACACCACGGGCACGAGCGGGGCGCGGCCATCTACCGGTGTGGCCACCGCAACTGCGAGCTGACGCTGAAGCCCGGCCCGCATCAGGGAGACTTCGAGAAGCGCATCCCCAATGACGTCCCGGGACGCGAGGCGCTCGACGCGTTCCTGGCCTGGGTGAACCGGAGTGATGACGCCACCTTCGACGCCATGCTGGAGCGGCATGTGGATGTGGAGGCGTACCTGGGCAACCTCGTCGCGGATGCACTCATCTCCAACAGCCTCATCGAGGACTCGGGCAGCTTCTGGATTCATGAGCCCCAGGCAGACCGGTGGACGTACGTGCCCTGGGATTTGAACAACGCGCGGATGCTCTATTGGCGCACGACCCACCCCGAGGCACCGCTCTCCTTCGATGCCTCACCACAGCCCTTCACCCTGTATGACTCCGCGGTGCAGGACGTGTTCGACCAGCGCGTGCGGACACGGCCCGAGCAGCGGCCCACCTGGAGCGTACTGGCGACGCGTGTGTGGGACCGCCCGGCGCTCCGGGAGCGCATGCTGGAGAAACTGGAGGCCGCACTCGAAGGCCCCTTCTCCGAGGAGCAGGCCCTGGCGCACATCGATGCCTTGTGGAAGGTCGTGGCGCCGGAGCTGCGCGACGACCCCGCTGTCTCCCAGGAACATGCGCGTCGCGCTCGCGATGTCCTCCAGGACTACGTGCGCGGCCGGCGTGCCCGGTTGCTCGAAGCACTGAGTGCCCTGCAAGCGCACGGAACAGGGCCGCTGGTCATTCGCGCGATCGCCCCGGGGAGCATGGGCTTCCTGGAGCTGCACAACCGCGGCACCGCCCCGCTGCGACTGGAGGACTACGAGGTCACCGCGGACCTGCGCGCGACCGTGCGCTTCCGGCTGCCAGCCAGCGTCTTGGAGCCCGGCACGGCCATCCGGCTGGAAGCCAGTGGCGACACGTTCCAGGGGCCGCTGCACCTGCCCTTCACCCTGCCTCCAGATGGGGGCGAAGTCGGTGTGTTCCGCGCGAGCCGAGGCTCACGACCGCGGCTGTACGGTCCCGAGGATGCCGTCTGGTACGGCCCATTGCCCGCCGGCACGGTGTACGAGCGCCAGGGCGGCGGCACGGGCGAGGACTTCGAACCGCGAGTCCCGTGAGCAGGTTGAACGCACCACACGAGCCCGTTAGGCAGGAGGCCATGGCACATCCCGTGAGCTACGAGGGGACGGCGGAGAACTTCGACCAATTGGTCCTGGAGCCCAAGGGCGAGCTGGTGGTCGTGGACTTCTGGGGCCACGGCTGCCCGAACTGCGAAATCTACGCAGCCGCCGAGCCCGCCCTGCTGGCCGAGCTGGATGGCGCGCCGATGCGCGTCGTGAAGGTGAACGCGTACCAGTACGAGGACCTGGCCAGGCGCTTCGGCCTCTTCGGCATCCCGACGTTCCTCCTGTTCCGCGAGGGCAAGCTCATCGGGAAGATGAGTCAGTACTATGGAAAAGAGTACTGGCTCGGCGTCGTGCGGGACCACCTGCCCAAGGCGTGACGCCCCTCAGGACTTCAAGACGGGCGACGACAGGAACCGGAACACAGCCCGGGCCGTGTCCTCCCCGCCTACACCAGCACGGCCCCGTCCTTGCGCAGCACGCTGAACAGCTTGTCCCGATTCAGCTCCGACCTCGCGAAGGACTTCGCGACGAAGACCTTCTTGAGCGCCACGTCCGAGGCATCGAACTCGCCATTCTTGTAGTGGTGCTTCGCCTTCACCTTGGCCTGGATGTCGTGGTCGTCCGCGATGACCACGTCCGCCTTCAGCACGCCGCCGACGCGAAGCGAGGCGTCGTTGCCATGGCCCCAGACCACCTGCGCCTCCAGGCCCTTGCCAACGACCACCTCGCTGTCCGTGTCGACCCCCGTGGCGCGAAGTGTGCCCCCGACCACGAGCAACCCTTCCATCCCCACATTGCGCACCAGGCCTTCCACCGTGAGGTCTCCTGTCACGAGCAGCGGGCCATCCAGGTGCACGTCGCCCTTCACCACCAGGTCCCCACGCACGAAGCGCGGCGCCTTTGAGAAACGTGGCGTCTTCTCCTCCGACGGCAGCACCTCGCGCGCGAGCTCCACCACCGCCATGGCCGTCCAGGGGAATTCGCCCTGGAGCGCGGCCGCGAGCTGGTCCCAGGACGTGGCGCCTTGCAACGCGAGCCCTTTCAGGACCTGCTCGACGCCGTCTACGTTCTTGTCCTCGAAGTACCAGGCCTTGAGCAGCGTCTTGCACTGACGCTCCAGCGCCTTCTGCAGAGGCTGGACGTCGAGTGTGCCCTTCTTGCCGGCGGCTGCCTTGCCCCCCAGGAGCTGGGCGAGGGTCGCGTTCTTGTGCTCCAGCGCTTCCTGCACGGGCGTCTGACCGCTGCCATTCTCGAGCGAGGCATCCGCCCCCGCCTTGAGCAGGACCTCGATGACGGGCCCCCGTTCCTTGAAGCGTGCGTGCTGATGCAGCGGCGTCCAGCCCTTCCCCGCATTGGGATTGGCCCCCGCGTCGATGAGCGCCTGGGCCACGTCGGCACGCCGCGCATCGAATAGCGCCGTCCGCCCTGACCTATCGAGCGCATCCACGGGCACGCCACCTTTCGCCAGCGGGGCAATGCAGGACACGCTGTCGTGCTCGGCCGCGGCGTGCAGCGGCGTGGACTTCTGCGCATCGACAACGTCGGGGGCGATTCCCAGGCGGAGCAACTCCGTCACCAACGCCGCGTCATCCACCATCGCGGCGAGATGAAGCGCGCTGCGCTTGTCGGAATCCCTCGCGTTCAGGTCAGCCCCCAGCGCGACCAGGGCCACCACCCGGCCCGTCCGGCTGTTTCCTTCGAAACCAGGGCCGAAGAACGGCTTCGCGTCCAACCCCGCTGCGAGCAGGAGCCCGTCATCCAGCTCCTTACCCTTCTTCCCCTTGGGACGCGGCGCGGGCTTCTGCTTCCGCAGCCAGGTGTGGAAGCCTTCATCGGAGAAGGCTCCCTCCAGGCCCTGGAAGTTGAGCGGGTCGTTGTCGTCCATCACGCCCTGGGCGCACATGCCGGGGGACTCCCCCAGCTTGGAGAGCAACTCGCGGTAGCCCTGCACGGGCTTGGCTTGCGTCAGCGCACGCCAGGCGTCGAGCCCCCGGCGCCCGCGCTCGTGGTCCGGGAGCGGCCTCAGGCTGTCGGCCTCGTCCAGCGCGGCCTCCACTCTGTCGAGCTGCGCCACGGTCGGCTTGTGCCGCACCAGGTCCTCCGCCCACTGGCTCAGGGCCAGCGAGCGCGCTCGATGCGCGAGCGTCAGCGAGCCACCTGGCCTGGTGCCTCGCGTCAGCTCGAGGATGCGGTCGCGAAGCGCCCAGTGCTCAGCCTTCAGCTCACTTTCCCACCGGTGCGGCTCCATGCGCCTCGTCGAGTCCAGGGCCCAGCTCAGCGAATGGAGCCCCAGCAGGTGCTCAGGGTCCGCCGCCACCACCTCGCGCAGCAACGGAATCGCCCGGTCCAGCTGGGGTGGCATCTCGTCCAGCAGACAGTCCGCCTTCTCCATCAACGCGGCGACATCGACCTTCTTCGGAGCTTGAGCACGCGGCATGCCGAGGAAACTTGCCATGGAGCGAAAACAAGCGGGCGGGAAACCTCCGGCGCGCGGCGACAGTCGCCAATCCCGGCCCCCCGCGCTTCCGGCACTGGCATGCCCTCTGCTTGTTCACGGCCCTCGAAGTCTCCCGACCATTACCTGACTCGAGGACAACGCTGCCCTGCCCGCCACTTGGCCCTCGTGGCGGCGCGGCCTACTCTCCATGCACAACCTCATGCCTTTCGAGCCCTACCACGTCGACCCGGATGACCCGCGCGCGCCGCCCCAGGAGATATGGGACGCGCTCTCGCCCGAGGAGCGCCAGCGCATCTGCGACAGCCTCCCATCGAAATTCACCATTGCCGAGCGCGTCGAGGCCAGCCGCGTGAAACTCGTGCAGCAACTCGCCGAGGAGTCTCGCCTGCGAGCCGAGGAGACCCAACGTCGGGAGGACGCCGAGCGCCGGCTCGCCGAGCTCGAGCGGCTGCGCGGCGAACGCGCCTGATGCTCAGTCCCGATAGCCGCGCGCCTGCAGGCGGAACAGGTGCGCGTAGCGCCCGTCCTTCGCCATCAGCTCGTCGTGGCTGCCCAGCTCGTCCACCTGCCCGTTGTGGAGCACGGCAATCTGGTCCGCCATGCGCACCGTGGAGAAGCGGTGCGAAATCACAATCGCAATCCGGTCCGCCGCCAGCGCCTGGAAGCGCTCGAACAACGCGTGCTCCGCCTCCGCGTCGATGCTGGCCGTGGGCTCGTCCAGAATCAGCACCTCCGCGTCGTCACGCATGAAGGCCCGCGCCACCGCCAGCTTCTGCCACTGGCCCGCCGACAGCTCCTGCCCCTTCTCGAACCAGCCGCCCAGCATCGTGTCGTACTGCTGCGGCAGCGCCGCAATCACGCCGCTGGCCCCGCCCTGCTCGGCCGCCTTCAAGATGCGGTGGCGGTCCTCCAGCGCCGGCACGTGCCCCAGGCCGATGTTCTCCGCCACGTTGAACTGGTAGCGCACGAAGTCCTGGAACACCGCCCCGAAGCGGCTGCGCAGGTCCTCCACGTCCATGTCCTTCAGGTTGACGCCGCCGTAGAAGATGTCCCCCTCCACCGGCTCGTACAGGCGCAGGAGCAGCTTCACCAGCGTGCTCTTCCCCGCGCCATTCTCCCCCACGAGCGCCAGCTTCTGCCCCGGCTTCAGCGTCAGCGACACGTTCCGCAGCGCCCATGCCTCCTTCCCCGGATAGCGGAAGGACACGTTGCGCAGCTCGATGGCGCTGTCATGGCCGCGCGGCGGTGCGAGCGGCGGAAGCACCCGCGTTGCCTCGCCCCCCGTGGGGATGTCCAGGTACGCGAACAGGTTGCTCATGAAGAGCGCGTCCTCGTACATGGAGCCCACGCTGGTCAGGATGCCCTGGAACGCCGCCTGGCCCTGACGGAAGACGCTCAGGTACAGCACCATGTCGCCCACCGTTATCGCGCCGCCCGCCGCGCGGCCCGCCACCAGCAGGTAGCAGCCGTAGAAGGCGCCCAGCGAGAGCACCCCCAGCCCGAGCCCCCAGCCCATCCGCCGGAAGGCCAGCGCCCGGTCCTCCGCGAAGAACTTCTGGAAGAGCGCGCGGTAGCGCCCCAGCACCAGCGGCCCCAGCCCGAAGAGCTTCACCTCCTTCACGTGGCTGTCGCGCGTGAGGATCCACTCCAGGTAGTTCAGCTTGCGCCCCTCCGGCGCCCGCCATGAGTAGAGCCGGAAGCCCTCCATCGCCAGCCGCGCCTCGGCGATGAAGGCCGGCACCGATGCGGCCACCAGCACCACCACGCTCCACGGCGACAGCGCCACCAGCAACGCGGCGAAGGTGCCCAGGGTGATGGTGTTGCGGACGATGGAGAACGCCTGCGTCACCAGCGACAGCGGCCGGCTGTTCGCCTCGCGCCGGGCGTTCTGCATCTTGTCGTAGGTGGCCGAGTCCTCGAAGTGCTGCAACTCCAGCGCCAGCGCCTTCTGGAGGATGCGCTCGTTGAGCAGGTTTCCCAGGTTGGCGCGCAGCAGCTCGCGCGTCAGCGTCAGCCCGCGGTCCACCACCGCCGAGCCCAGCATCAACCCGAACTCCAGCCCCACCAGGCCGTACACGCGCGAGCGGGCCTCCAGGGAGCCCTGCGACGCCGCCACCACCGAGTCCACGATGAGCTTGCCCACCCAGGCGATGGCCGCGGGCAGCAGCGCCGCCACCAGCGTCAGCGCGCCCAGCACCAGCGCGCCGCGGGGACTCGCCTGCCAGAAGAGCCGGAAGGTGCCGGGGAGCTGCTTGAAGAGGCTGCCCGCGTTCTGGAAGCGGGCCTTGAGCGACAGCGGGGCAGAGTCAGCGGAGGGACGAGGAGACACGGTCCGCGTTCATAACGCGGACCGCGCCCTGCCGCTCAGGATGCGGGAGGGAGATGGCGCGACACCAGCACGTCGCAGCTCGCGTGCGCCAGCACCTGCTCGGTCAGCGGCGTCCGCGCCTCCGCTGCGGACATGGCCAGCGCCAGCAGGTCCGAGCCCTGCTCCATCGCCTCCGCCAGGATGCCCTCGGCGGGCTCGCCGCACCGGACCCGGACCTCCAGCTCGCGGCCCGTCTCGCGGTAGGGCGCGAGGAAGCGGCCCAGCGCCACCCGCGCCTGGTCCTCCCGCTCCTGCCGCCGGCGGAGCCACCGCTCCGCCGGCGCGTGGTCGCGGCGCAGCGCCGCCTCCTCCTCCAGGGTGTCCGCCACGTGCAGCACGTTGACCGGCGCCGGGGACGGGCACAGGCGCAAGGTCAGCTCCAGCGCCCTGCGCGACTCCCGCGAGAAGTCCACCGCCACCAGGGGCCGCCCATATGCGCGCACCGGGTGCGGCACCACCACCAGCACGGAGACGCCAAGCCGGCGCACCATGCTCCGCACCGTGGAGTCCTCGGCCAGCGCGCGCACCGGATAGCTCACGTGCGGACGCCCCAGGACGACCAGCTCCGCGCCCATCGCCCGTGCCAGGGCGGACGTCGCCTCCACCGGGTCCCCCTTGTGGAGCACCTCCTGCACCTCGACGTCCACGCGGTTGCGCAGCCGCCTGCACACGGAGGCCACCGCCTTGCGCAGGCAGCGCTCACCGGACAGCGCGCCGCCGGGCCCCGCCTCTCCGTCCGGGAGGGGCGCCACATGCACCACGCAGAAGATACTCCCGTGGCCCAGCGGAAGGCGGAGCGCGCGCGCCAGCGCGAACTCGGAGCGCAGGGAGAAGTCCGTCCCCACGACCACCCGCGACAACCCCCGCTGCCCCCGCTGCAGCCCCGGTGGCAGCATCGGCAACGCAGACTTCGAGAAGAGCGGTGATGACTTCATCTCAATCCCTCCTTTCCTTCCGCCAGACGCACCTTGTCAGTGAGTGTGTAGCGGTGGAGGAGACGCCTCGCAGAACCCAGGGCGCCCGTTCGCTCCGCCGCCCCACCAACGGCCGCACCGTCCAGGGCGGCGCGCCCATACGTCCAAGATTCAGACGTGAAGGCCCAGGCGCCATCGGGCCCGGCGTGCCGCAAAGTCCGCGGCCGGGCAGGCGTCCCAGGCGGACCTCTCCCCACCCGGGAAGACATCCAAGTGGGCAGGGGTGCGATGGAACGAGTCGTTCGTCTCGCCATCGACGGGCCCTGAAAAATCTCCAGCGAGCCGGCGGCCGTAAGTGCTCCGAGCCAGGGGAACCAGGCGTCCTCCACGGGGCTTGGCCTGCTTGGCACGTTCGGCGTGTGACAGAAACTTTTGGGGAGGCACGGCCGATACTTTGCAGGAGGTCCGGCGGGCAGCGCCTGGTGGGTCGAGTGGCGGGTCGGGCGGAACGCTGGAGAAGGGGGAAGTGCCAATGCGCGGGGTCATCACCGGACGAGAGGTGGTCGCCAACCTGGGGCTCATCTACCGGGAGTTCGGGACGGGCTGCGTGCTGCGCTGCCTGTGGGTCATGCTGAGCGGAAAGACGACGACGTTCCTCGAGGTGGCATGCCCGCCCGTGGAGAAGCGCTAGCAACGACACGGGCCGCGGAGGCATGTCCCCCCGCGGCCCGCGCCACGTCACGTCACCTCATGCCGCGCGCCGTCAGTTCGGCACGCTGAGCCGCAGCCGCAGCAGCGTGGGCTCCACCCAGGCGCTCGCCTCGGGGCCTCCGGCCTCCGCCTGGGCATCCAGGGAGGCATCGATGGCCGCCTTCAGCCGGTCGGCACGCGACGTCACCGCCGGGTGCAGGTCCTGAAGGATGTTGTGGGCCGGCAATGAGGCCGAGGCGCCGAACAGCGTGTACATGTCCAGGACGTCGTTCATCACCGGGGTGACCTCCACGTCCTGCAGGGTGTCGTGGCCCGACAGCACGGCGTCCTCGCCGTAGAGCAGCCCGCGCAGGTGCTCGTCGTGGTCCAGCGACAGCGGCAGCGCCAGCGCCGCGTAGGCCTGCCACACCAGCCGCGTGCCCGTCAGCTGCTTCGCCTGGGTCTGCAGCGGGTCGCCCGCCTGGTTCATGCGCGCCGCGACGTGGGCGTAGAACTGGCGCTGCTCGCCCTTGAGCACGTCCACCATCCGGGTGCGGATGCTGGCGCGGAAGGCGTCAGCCAGGGAGTAGCTGGACGGCGCGATGTTCTGCGAGACATAGCCCCAGCGCTTCGCCATCCACTCCTGGGGGTTCTGCGCGTTGTTGGGGTTGTACGTGGGCCGGTCCACGCCACGCACCATGGCGATGAACTCGTACCCGCCGGAGAAGCGGTGGTTGAACACCCGCTCGGACTTCCACGCATTCGTCGCGGTGTCCCAGAAGGTGTAGCGGACGTACACGGTGGACACCAGCCGGTACTTGCGCTCGTACAGACCGCCCAGGCCGGTGAAGACCTCGGATACGAGCTGCCAGCTTCCCTCGCCGCACAGGTCGATGGAGGCCCCGTCCACGTTCATGTTGTCGGCGATGAGCAGCGGGCGCAGCACGTCGTGGTTCCAGCGGGCCGGGTCCACGCCCAGGTAATCCGCCGCGCCATCACCGTTGTAGTCACCCCACTGGCCGCCAGCGCAGGGCACGATGGGCTTCTCTCCCTGCTTCAGGTAGTGCGTCGCCGGCTCCTGCTCCGGAACGCCCCACAGGTCGATGCCGTGCAGGCCCCGGTTGGGGTCGTTGCGCCAGGTGACCTCCGCCTGCTCAATGAAGTGCTTCATCCACGACCAGTCCGCCTGGTAGCGGGCGTGAATCCCGGCGAAGAGCGGCTTGCCAATGTTGCGCAGCGCCGTGTCCAGCCGCGTGCCCTGGGTGATGAGCTCGTTGTGGCGGGTGGTGAGCATCATCCCACCGAGCACGGGCTGCTCCTCGAAGAGCTGCGCGTAGGCCTCCGCGCCCGACATCCAGTCCTTCGGGCTGGAGACGCGCTCGGCGTGGAGCATGCCCAGGCCCAGCTGCGCGGGGAACTCGCGCAGGTAGTTGATGTTGTAGGAGAGCTTGTGGGTGGACAGCTCGTCCGCGGGGCTGATGGCCGGGTTGGAGCCGCGCCCGTCGATGCCCGCGAGCACCGTGGACTGGTGCGCGTCCACCGCGCCCCACTTGGAGAACTGGCCCTCCGCGGGGATGAACTCCTCCACGTAGCGCATGGGCGTCGGGTGGCGAGAGCTCCAGCCCAGGTAGTTCCAGGCGGCCAGTTCGAACGGGTCGTTCTTCACGTCGGTGAAGTACTCGTACATGTTCTGGTCCACGCGGTTCAGCCCCGTCTGCAGCGCGTGCAGCGCCGCCTGGACCTCCTCCACGTTCTGGTTCACCTGGCCCAGGTTCCAGTCCACCAGGGCGAAGCGGGCGTGCATGTCGCGGTGGATATCATTGAGCTTCCGGTCCACCCGGTCGAAGCGACTGAGCATCCGTCCCTGCATCTCCACGACGAACTGATGGAGCTTGCGGAGCTCCGTGAGGATGACCTGCTCGATGGGCGGCTCGGCCGGCTTGCGCAGGATGGAGAAGAGCTGGATGACGGCGCCGACAATCTGGCCGGTGAACACGGCGGCGCTGACAATCTGGAAGCCCTTCACACCCAGGTCGAGGAAGCCGGCGACCTTCTCCGCGATCTTGACGGAGCTCTCCGCGTACTTCGACACCGCCTCCAGGGTGGTGCTCAGCGCCTTGCTGAACCGCACGATGTCCGCGGCGAGCTGCGGATTGCCGTCTATCTTGAAGAGCTCGGCCACCAGGCCCAGGCCGCCCGTCACGCCCTCGCGCACGCCGCCCAGCGTCTCCTTCAGCTCCGTGCCCCGCGTCTTCGCCGCCGCGATGGCCGCCGCGAGCGCCGTCTCCTCCGGCGTGGCGGTGGTCGTCAGGGACGCCTCGGGCTCGCTGCCATCCAGGGCCAGGGACTGCCCCGGCTCCTTCAGCGCCTTGGCATCACGGTACGCCTGCTCGGCGATGTTCAGTTGATGGAGCATGTCCGAGTACTGCTGCACGGCGGACAGCGCCGCGGTGGACGCGGTCGTCACGAACGCCCGCGCGTCCTCCGCCGTCGCGGACAGGCTCCCGTCGCTCCCGAGCCGGGGCAGGACGAAGCCCGCCAGGGGGCCCATGGGATAGCTGGCCAGCATCTGCGAGGCGGTGTGGGTCGTCTGCAGACCCACGCCCGAGCCGATACCGCCGCCGTTCACCGCCGCCGCCAGCGCGGCATGGCTCTGGGCGAGCGCGTACAGGTTCGCCCAGGTCTCCTCGGTGAAGGCCTCGGCCTCACCGTACCGGTCCACCATGGACTGGGCGCTGGTGAGGCCGCGCTCCAGGGACAGGCCGTTGTGCATGCTGGCGAGCAGGCCCTGCGCGTAGGCGCGCAGCGCCCGGCCCGGCGCCGTCGTCGGGGCCAGGTGCGGCTCGGCGCGCGCGAGGATGCGAATCATCGTCCGCACGCGCGGGCCGGAGCCGTCCTTCTCCGGGTTGAAGGGGTAGACGTTCAGCGCGGTGGAGATGGCGTTGAGCGCCGAGGTCAGCTCGGCCTGGGAGAGCGTCGGGTTGTCACGCCCCAGGAAGTACGCCGAGCCCGCCAGCAGGTGCAGCCGAGGGTCCTGCCGGGACATGGCCACCGTCGCGTACACACGCCGGTTCACCTCCAGCGCGGACAGCGAGAAGGCGCTGCGGCACTCCGAGCAGGTGATGGGCGCGTCATAGACGGGCGCGCCGCGGCTCCCCGAGGCCACCCACTGCGCCTGGGCCTGCGCCTGCACCTCCGCCTTCGTGGAGGTGGCGGGGGCCTGTCCTTCCACGAAGCCCGGGCCACACTCCGCGTCCGGCGCCACGCCGTGGCTGGCGTCGCGGCAGGTGGCGTAGAGCGGCGCGCCGCTGCCAGCGCCGCACGGGCCCACCATGGTTCCGCACTGCGCCGCGTCCGTCACCCAGGCGCCATTCACCTGGCACGTCCGCGGGTTGGTGCAGGCCACCGTGCAGGCCGACTCCACGGTGCCGCACTGCGGGCCGGTGCCCGTCGCGACGTGCGCGGGGTAGTTGTAGAAGGTGATGTAGCAGAACTCCTCGGCCACACCGGCGGCCTTGCGAGCGCGTTCATCCGCCCGCGCGGACTCCTCGCCGCCACCGACGGGCTTGCCACCGATGTACCAGAGCCAGGTGATGCCACTCCACGTCGACGATGGCGCGTTCGCGGTCATGTAGCTCTGGGCGTGGTTCTCGCACGTCACGCCGGGGCGCGTGCCCAGCGGGACCACGGCTTCGTGCACGCCCAGCGCGTAGCCGAAGTCCATGTGCTGGCAGGTGGCGTAGGACGTACACGTCTTCGGGCTCGTGTCCTCGCCGCACGCCGCGGACGTCTGCTGCGCGAAGCACTCCAGGCTGTAGGTGAAGTTCCCGGTACACAGCCAGTCACCGCTCTCGATGTCCTCGGGCGTGCAGGAAAGGCCGTCCTCGACGGTGCGCGTGACGACGGGCGCGGCCGGTTCCTCGGAAGCGGCGGGCGGGGCTTCCCCGCAGCCCCAGAGCGCCAGCGCGGCCACCACGCCCTGGAGCCAGCGCGGACGCCTGTTTCCCACGGAGGCGTGCGTCGGCTGCGGACACACGTCCCCCCTCAATGACGGATTTCGCGACACATGCATGAAGGATTTCCCCCTCGCTAGGGCAGGGCCGAATTCGGCCAGGGCGGCACGAAAAGCCGTCCAAGTCCGGATACGGAGGGAGCGCGAAATCCTGGTCCTGGTTTCTGAATGAAACGGGCCGCGAGGATGTCCCCCCTCGCGGCCCAATCCTTCACAGCGATGTGCTCGGCCTGGGCCGCGCAGGACGGCTAGGGCTCGTCCCGGCGCGGCTTGTTGGAGTCGACCGCGTCCTTGATGACACGCTTGGCGTCTTCAATCTTGCCCTTGATGGCGCCCTTGGCCGAGTCACGCTTGCCCTCGGCCTCCAGCTCACGGTCGCCGCTCGCCACGCCTGCGACTTCCTTGATCTTGCCCTTGGCCTTGTCGGTCCACTCGCCCATGACGGGTCTCCTTTCACAACACACAGCGTGTTGGAGCCAGAGTGTGGGCATTCCAGGAATGCCACGCAGGCGCCCCCTGCTCCCCTGGCCGGAGCCCCGCCTGGCGGAGAAGCCCGCGTCCGGCCATGCCGGCGCACCGCCAGCACAGACATGAAATTCACGGATTGCCTGCCAGATGGCTTCAGGGCAACGCGGCATTTCCACACAGGCTGAAGGATGCGGAGTGTGGCTGGACATTGACGGCGAGCCATTCGGGCCGCACGCTGGGGTCACTGTTACCCAGGAGCCCCGCGTCCCGATGGCCACCCCTTCGCTTCCGACCCCTGGTGCCCTGCTCCGCCGGCTGTACCTGCTGCGCTCCGTCGTCACCACGGTGGCCTTCACACCCGCGGTGTACGTCGACATGCAGTTGCTCGACCTGACGGGGGCCCGGGAGTTCCAAATCTTCCTGGGCCTCATCACCCCGGTGGTGCTCGGGCTGTGCGCGGTGGTGCAGCCGCTGGTGGTGATGCCGTGGCTGATGAAGCGCGCCCTCGCCGCCCAGGGGACGCTGCGGGTGGAGCGGCTGATTCGCATCCCCTCGACGATTGCCTTCGTGGAGATGATGGCGTCGTGGACGCTGGGCGGCATCCTCTTCAATGGTGGCGCGGTGCTGCTGCTGGACCGGCCCGCGTCGGTCGTGCTGGTGGGCGTGGCGGTGGCGGTGAGCGCGGGCCTCTTCAGCAGCCCGCTGGCGTTCATGCTGTTCGAGCGGGTGATGATGCCCACCGTGCTGGAGGCCTACCAGCACGCGCCCAGCATGAAGCCCGCGGGCGAGGGCTTCGCGACGCGCCAGCTCTGGCTGCTGCCCGCGATGGTCGTCTCCGCGCTGCTCATCACCTGTCTGGCCAGCATCGTCACGCTGCACCTGCGGCTGGAGCGCGGCATGGGCGCGCTGGCGGCGGACCTCGCGGCGAAGGGGGACACCGCCGCGGCCGAGCGCGTACAGGCCACGGTGCGCCCGCT
This sequence comes from Pseudomyxococcus flavus, assembly GCF_050038885.1. Classification (NCBI taxonomy): domain Bacteria; kingdom Pseudomonadati; phylum Myxococcota; class Myxococcia; order Myxococcales; family Myxococcaceae; genus Pseudomyxococcus; species Pseudomyxococcus flavus. The sequence continues at coordinate 2,723,881 of NZ_CP143624.1, forward strand.
GGAGGCGGAGCTGGTGCAGCCGGTGCTGGTGCTCGGTGGCTACGCCGCGCTGGGCTCCATCCTCACCGCGGCCTGGGCGGCACGCCGGCTGGCGAAGGGGGCCCGCGCGGTGGGCGCGTCCCTGGAGGCGCTGGTGGAGGGCCGCGCCACGCCGCCGCAGTGGGTGTCCACGGACGAGGTGGGCGACCTGGCGGCGTCCACCTGGCACCTCTACCAGCAGCTCCAGGACCTGCCGCGCTCGCTGCGCGCCTCCGCCGGAGACCTGGCCGAGGCCGGCACGCGGCTGTCGCTGGCCAGTGCCCAGCAGAACCAGACGCTGTCGCGGCAGGCCGCGGCGCTGCACCAGGCGCGCGCCACGGCGCAGGAAATCCAGCAAGCGTCCCACGTGACGCACTCGCGCGCCACCAGCATCCTCCAGGTGGCCGAGCGCGCCGCCGCCGTGGGCAAGCTGGGCGAGGAGTCCCTGGCCGGTACGGAGAAGGGCCTCGCCGCCATCCGCGACATCGCCACAGGGCTGCACGAGCAGATGCTGGACCTGGAGCAGCGCGCCCGAGAGGTGGGCCGCGTATCGGAGGTGGTGAAGTCGCTGGCGGACCAGTCCCACATGCTGGCCATCAACGCCGCCATCGAGGCGACGCGCGCTGGTGAGCACGGCAAGGGCTTTGGCGTGGTGGCGCGGCAGATGCGCGACCTGGCGGACCAGTCCATCCGGGCCACCAACCAGGTGCGCGGCCTGCTGGAGGCCATGGCCACGGCGACGCAGCAGGCCACGGCCATGTCGGACCAGGGCGCGGAGGGTGTCGCGGAAGCGCTGGAGCCCCTGCGCCACAGCGGCGAGCGGCTGCGCGAGCTTGCGGGCCTGTCGAAGGAGTCCGCGGCGGCGGTGCGGCAGATTACGGAGGCCGTGTCGCAGCAGCACGCGGGCGTGGACCAGCTCTTCGCCGCGGTGCGCGAGCTGGACGAGCTGACGACGGACACGCTGCGGCACCTGGACACCACCCAGCAGGCGGCCTCCGCGGTGAGCCACGCCACCGGGCAGGTGTCACAGCTGGCACAGCGCTACGTCTGACGCGGCGCCGCGAGCACGCGCATCACAGCTGGCGCAGCGCTACGTCCGAGGCAGCGCCGCGAGCACGCGCCCCCAGTTGGCTCACCGCTACGTCTGACGCGGCACCGCGAGCACGCGCCCCCCAACTGGCGCGGCGCCACGTCCGACGCGGGCACACGCATTACAGCTGGCGCAGCGCTACGTCTGACGCAGCGCCGCGAACACGCGCATCACAGCTGGCGCAGCGCTACGTCCGGCGCGGCGCCGCTTCCGCCGGCTCGTCCTCCGGCCACGCGGGCAGCTCGGGCGCCAGGCGCCCTTCGGGGCTCAACACGGGGACTCGCAGCAGCACGGCGAGCCGGCCCACGAGCACGGCCAGCCGCGCCAGCCGCTCCCGGGGCTCGCCACCGCCCTCCTCGAAGCTGGCGGCGTCCAGGTAGGCGAGCTGCACCGCTGCCCGGCCATGCAGCCCCGAGACCCGCTGCTCCAGCGTCGTCAGCCGGGTGCGCATCGCGCCCAGGAAGCCCGTGGTCCGGCTCAGCACTCCGGCGGCGTCATCGAGCGCGCGCCCCCCTTCGTCCGGAGCGCTCGCGGCGAGCACCGCGCGCGCCGACGCGGCCTCGTAGAGCGGCACGCCGTCCAGCATCACCGGCGGCGCGTCCTCGTCCAGCCAGCCCCGGTCCAACCACGCCAGCACGGGCTCCAGCGCGGCGGGCGCGGTGACGCCCGCGCCCAGCAGGGGCCATGCGCGCTTCGCCTCGCGAGAGGGCGCCTCACCGAGCACCGCGCGCAGCGCGTCCAGCGCCTCGCCGTCCAGCACCTCGGCTTCCCGGACGTGCCCCCATCGCTCCAGCCGCTCCATCAGCGCGCGGAAGGGCACCAGCACCTCCGCATGCACGCGCGCCTGGAGCGCGCCGTAGGAGGCCACGCGGTCACGCACCCGGAGCCGATCCGCGCGCAGCTCGGCCAGCGCCTTGCGGTGTCGCTCCCGGGCCTCGCGCAGGTGCGCGTCCTCGGGCGTGGCGGCGGCCTCCTCCGCGAGCACCTTCCGCACGCCGAGCCCCAGGGCCGTCAACACCAGGCCACCCACCGCGAATGGGATGAAGAAGGGCATGCGCGACTCCCGTCCTGGAGAAAGTGCCAGCTTCGCATCCGCCATGCCCGGCGTATACGGGTGGGCCTCCCCCGCCCGCCGGGTGGGCGCGCCGCCGGCTCACCCCGCGCGGGCCTGGACCGGAGCGTCCTGCCCCAGCGGCGGCACGTACGGCCAGCCCGGCAGCGGCCCCCTGCCCGCCTCGCGCGTCAGGTAGTCCGCCGCGATGTTCGCGCTCTCCATGATGGTCAGCAGGCCGCTCCCCGGGTGCGTGCCTCCTCCCACGAAGTACAGCCCTTCGATGTCGCGGTTCTTCACCTTCGGCCGCAGCGGCCCCAGCTGCAGCCACGTGTGAGACAGGTTGAACACCGCGCCGCGGAAGACGTTGAAGTCGTCCCGCCACGTCTCCGCGGTGAAGTAGCGCGCGTCGCGGATGTGCGGGCGCACGCCCTTGAGCCCCACCTTCTCCAGCATCGTGGGGATGCGCTCGCGCAGCGCCTGCTCCGTCCTCGCCCAGTCCACCGGGCGGCCCGTGTTCGGCGTGGGCACCAGCACGTACAGCGTCGAGTGCCCCGCCGGCGCTCCGGACGGGTCCGTCACGCACGGGTTGCACACGTAGAAGGGCGGGTCGTCCAGGTCGACGTGCCGGTCCTCCAGCGCGTCGCGGTCCGTGCGCCGGGCGGACTCCGACAGGTAGATGAGGTGGTGCGGCAGGTCCGCGTACACCGTGTCCAGGCCGTAGTACGCCATGAAGGTGCTGCACGAGTACTTCGCCCGCTCCAGCGCCGCGTCCGTCAGCCGCGAGCCCTCGCGCGCCTCCGCTGGAATCAGCGTCTGTGCCGCGTAGGCCAGGTCCGCGTTCACCACCACCGCGTCCGCGTCCAGCACCTCGCCGCCCGCGAGCTTCACGCCCACCGCGCGGCCCGCGTCCACGCGCACCTTCTCCACCGGCGTGCCCATGCGGAAGGTGGCGCCCAGGTCCTGCGCGCAGCGCATCATCCCCCGCGACAGCGCCCGGAAGCCGCCCTCCACGTGCCAGACACCGAAGGCCAGCTCCAGGAACGGAATCACGCTGAACACCGACGAGCACGTCGTCGGGTGCAGCCCCAGGTACTTGGACGGGTACGCCAGGGCGTACGTCACCCGGTCGTCGTGGAAGAAGCCGTCCAGTTGCCGGTACAGCGTCTGCCAGGGCTTGAAGCGCAGCGTGGGCGCCAGGCGCCACGGCGCGTAGTAGCCCAGGTTGTCCGCGGACGTGCAGATGAATTTCTCGTAGGCGATGCCGTACTTCTCCCGCCCGTCCTCCATCCACCGGCGCAGCGCGGCGGCCTGTGTTGGGCCGAACTTCGCCAGCTCCGACTCCATCCGGTCCAGGTGCCGCGTCGTATCCAGGTGCGTTCCATCCCAGAAGTGCACCCGGGTGTTCACGTCCAGCGGGAGCAACGTCACGTAGTCCTCGAGCCGACGGCCCGCGCGCCGGAATATCTGCTCCAGCACGCCCGGCAGCTGGAGGATGGACGGCCCGGTGTCCACCGCGTACTCGCCCGCCGCGCCCAGGGTGAGCCCCTTCATCCGGCCGCCAGGCACCGCGTCCTTCTCCACCACGGTGACGCGGAAGCCCTGCCCCGCCAGGTTGATGGCGGCCGACAGTCCTCCAGGTCCCGCTCCCACGACGATGACGTGACGCACGCAGCCTCCTTGGGCCCGCCGAACTACCGGATCTCGGGAACGTCCGGTACCCCGGGTGAACGAAGGTCCACCCACTCCTTCGTGTGGCGAACGCGCCAGGCGGAGGGACGTTACAAGCGCCCTGCCCGGCAATGGCACGCTGGCCAACGCCATTCCAGCCTCCACGCACCCACGTGCCTTCGATTCCTCTCGCCCACCTGCGCCGCAATGCCGCCTCCTACAGCGCGGTGCTGGTGGGGCTTCTGGTGACCGCCGCGGCGGCCAGCTACGTCTGGCAGAGCCTCCAGGAGCGCCGGCATCGCCGCTTCGACGACGTCGCCGGTGACGGCACGCTGAGCCTCCAACAAGAACTGGACCTGTACCAGGCCCTGCTCCTGGGGGTGCATGGCCTGTTCGCCAGCAGCCAGCAGGTGGACCGGCACGAGTTCGGCGCCTATGTGGAGAGCCTGGAGCTGCCGCGCAGGTACCCGGGCCTGCAGGTCATCGGCTTCGCGCAGTGGCTCCCACCGGAGGACGTCAGCCAGCACGAAGCCGAGGTGCGCGCCACCGGCCTGCCGGGCTACCACGTCTGGCCGGCCGGGCCGCGCGACGCCTACACCGCCATTGTCTTCCTGGAGCCCTTCACCCCGGCGCATGAGCGCGCGCTGGGCTACGACATGCTCACCGAGCCCCACCGCAGCGCCGCCATGCTGCGCGCCCTGAAGACGGGCTTGCCCTCGGCCACCGGGAAGGTGCAGCTCGTGCAGGCGTGGGAGGACACCCTGGGCCGGGAAGGGTTCCTCCTCTACGTGCCCGTGTACCGGTGGCCCCAGAAGGCGCGGCCCTCGCGGCCGCCGCAGGCGCGCCTGCGGGGCTTCGTCTTCGCGCCCATCCGGATGGCGGACCTCATGGAGGGCCTGCGCTTTCCCGGCTTCCGGGAGACCATCGACCTGACGGTGTACGACGGGGCGGAGGTCCGCGACGACGCGCGGCTCTACACCTCCATCACCCCCGGGGTGCCGCTCGCGCCCGAGTTCAGGCAGGAGCACGCGCTGTCCGTCGCCGGCCAGACGTGGACGCTGGTGTTCACCGCGCGCAAGGCCTACCTGGACCGCAGCACCTCCGCGCAGGTGCCCATCGTCATCGTCAGCGGTCTGCTGGTGACGGTGTCGCTGTTCCTCATCACCCGCTCGCAGGTGAAGGCCCGCGCCACGGCCGAGTCCGCCAGCGAGGAACAGCGGCGGCTGACGGGCGAGGCCCGCGCCGCGGTCCAGGTCCGCGACGACTTCCTGAGCGTCGCCGCGCACGAGCTGCGCACGCCGCTCACCAGCCTCAAGCTCCAGTTCCAGTTGCTGTATCGCGGCCTGCGCGGCGGGGCCCCCCCGGACCTGGAGAAGCTGGGGCAGCGGCTGGAGTCCTGCGAGCGGCAGACGTCGCGCCTGACGTCACTGGTGGACAGCCTGCTGGACGTGTCGCGCCTGGCGCGAGGACGCCTGGAGCTGAACCTGGAGCCGCTGGCCCTGGACGAGGTGGCGAGGGAAGCCGCCCGCCGCTTCGAGTCCGAGGCCCAGAGCGCGGGCGTCCAGCTGACGGTGGACAGCCCCCAGGCCGTGACGGGCCGGTGGGACCGGCTGCGGCTGGAGCAGGTGCTCACCAACCTGCTGTCCAACGCGCTCAAGTACGGCCAGGGCACCCCGGTGGACGTGCGCGTGCGCAGCGACGGCACCCACGCGACCCTGGAGGTGGCGGACCACGGCATCGGCCTCACGCCCGAGGACGCCCAGCGCATCTTCGGCCGCTTCGAGCGCGCCGTCTCCAGCCGCCACTACGGCGGCCTCGGCCTGGGGCTCTTCATCACCCGCCAGCTGGTGGAGGCCCTGGGCGGCCGCATCACCGTGACCAGCGCGCCGGGCCAGGGCTCCACGTTCACCGTCGTGCTGCCCCTGAGCGGCCCCGCCGCGAATTAGCGAAAAACGTTCATTCTTGACTTTTCTCGTATTCAGCCTAAACACATCCTGAATTTGAGAATGCGTATCGTTTTCATCCAGACCCCACAGGTCCGTCTTGGCTGAAACGACGCCCCATCCCCTTCCAGGAAGGCCGTTTCCATGAAGAACGTTCGTTCCCTGCTGCCCTGGCGGCTCGCCGCCGCGGCGCTCGCCCTGTCCCTGTCCGGAGGCTGCGACAGCTCCGACGAGGACAACACCGGTCCGCTGTACGCCGTCACCACGCAGGACCTCAACGCGGAGGTGGCCGAGAGCTACGTCGTGGTGACGTCCCAGGCGGAGCAGGCCGCGCAGCTGTCGCTGGACAACGCCATCAAGGTGTCCGGCCGCGCGCTGGGCGTGGGCATCCGCAAGTCCGGCTCGCTCTACGTGGTGTCGGACGACAGCCCCACCGTGACGCGCTACACGCTCAACGACGAGGGCCGCCTGGAGCAGTCGGGCACCGTGAGCTTCGCGAGCCTGGGAGTGACGTCGCTCGGGGAGTACCAGGCGAACTTCCAGTTCGTCTCGGACACGAAGGCGTACTTCTTCGACGGCATCACCGCGCAGGCCGTCATCTGGAACCCCTCGGCGATGACCGTCACCGGCAGCATCCCGCTCGACGCGCTGACGATTCCGGACACGGAGATGGCCTTCTCGGGCGCGGTCGTCGCGCTCGACGGGCAGCTCATCGTTCCGGTGGGCTGGCGTCCCGTGGAGGGGGTGGGCATCACCCAGAAGGCGGGCGTGGTCTCCGTCGACACGGCGACGGACACGGCCACCCTCGCCACGGATGAGCGGTGCGGCTACACGCACGACGCGGTGCTCGGCCCGGATGGCATGGTGTACGTCGCGACGGAGGCCTATGGCGCGGCGGTGCGCCGCACCCATGGCGACGCGGCGCCGGAGCCGTGCCTGCTCCGGTTCGACCCGCGGACGCACACGTTCGACACCAGCTTCCACCGGCCCCTCTCGACGCTCGTGGGCGGCGGCATCGCGGGCTCGCTCGTCCCGGGTCCGTCGGGCACGGCGTACCTGCGCGTGCTCGACGAGGGCGTCGCCCCGGTGCTGGAGGGCACCCATCCTCGCACCCTCGCGAGCGGCGCGGGCTGGCAGTGGTGGGCGCTGAACCTCGCCACGCTGACGGCCACGCACGACACGCGCTTCCCGGCCACCTCGGGCAGCAGCTTCCTCTTCCAGGCGGAGAACCAGACGCTCTACACCGAGTTCGGCGCGGGCTCCGCGTCCACGACGCTGCACGTGCTGGGTGACAACGGCAGGTCCACGCTGACCATGCCGGGCCTGTCGTTCTCCTTCCTCCAGCTTCGCTAGCGGACGTCCTCCCGGGGCCTCGCGCGGGCGGGGGCCCCGGCCGCAGCACCCCCACCCGGTTGTCATCCCCTCGTTTGGAGTCTTCATGCGTCTCTCGTTCCGCATCGCGGGCGTCGTCGCCGTTTCGTCGTTGTGCGCCTCCCCCGCCTTCGCCACCAGCACGGGCGTCACCGGGCAGACGGGCAAGGACGGCGCGACCTGCAGCACGTGTCACAAGGGCGGGGAGCTGCCCACCGTCGAGTTCGAAGGGCCCACCTCGCTCGCGCCCGGCGCCACCGGGCAGTACGCCTTCATCATCCGGGGCGGCCCGGCGAAGACGGGAGGCGTGGGCATCGCCGTGGACAGCACCGAGGCCACCCTCCAGGCCGGCGAGGGCACGAAGAAGCTCGGCGCCGAGCTCACCCACGCCCAGCCCCGGGCCTTCACGAACAACGAGCTGCGCTTCCCCTTCACCCTCGTCGCGCCGGCGACGGACGTCACCCTCACCCTCTTCGGTGCCGGCAACTCCTCCAACGCGGACTTCCACACCGACGGAGACCGGGCCGTGGCCACGAAGCTGAGCGTGACGGTGGGCAAGGGAACGCCCGGCGTGGGCCCGGACGATGACGGTGAAGGCGGGGGCTGCGCCGCCGCGGGCAGCGCGCCGCTGTGGGCGCTGGTGCTGGCCGCGTCGCCCCTGGCCCTCCCGCGCCGCCGCCGGCGCTCGCCACGCCGGCAGGCCGAGTGAACGTCCGTTCGCCCCCTGCCCAGGCAGCCCAGGGGGACTCCGCTCGGGCCCTGGCGAACCGGAACATGTCGTGTTTCACCCGGAGCATGGGCCTGCCTGGCTGTCCCCATTGAAGACTGGTGGACACCGCGACCGGGGGCCGGCATCAGTGTTCGACAGTGGCCACGTCCACGTCTATGTCCCAGAACATGACCGCCGCGCCCACGGAAGTGCTGCTGTTCACCTTGAACGGCCAGCGCTACGGACTGCCCGCACCCGACGTGCGTGAGCTGGTCCGTGCAGCGCGACTGACGCCCCTGCCTCGCGCGCCCGCCGTGGTGGAGGGCTTGCTCGACCTGCGCGGAACCCTGCTGCCGGTATTGGACCTGCGCCTGCGCTTCCGCCACCCGCCCCGCGCGCTGTCGCCCCTGGACCACTTCATCGTGGCGTCCGCGGGTGAGCGGAACGTCGTGTTGCGCGTGGACCGGGCCGAGGGCCTGCGCGTCCTCCTGCCGGACGAGTGGGACGCCACGCCGCGCGAGCTGCCCGGCGTGGGCTACGTGGCGGGCGCCGCGAAGCTGAAGGATGGGCTCGTCCTGGTCCACGACCTGCGCACCTTCCTGTCCGAGGCCGAGTCGCTGGCGCTGGATGCGGCGATGGCCGCGCCGTTGGAGCCGGAGACCGCGTGAGCTGGGGCCCCTGGAGCCACCCGGGCTATACGGAGGTGCTCGCGCTGGTGGAGGAACGCGCGGGGCTGGTGCCCCCCAGTTGCCCGGCGTCCGCCGAGGAAGGCATCGCCCGCGCCATGGCCCGCGCGGGCCTGAAGGACTTCGACGCCTACCGCGTGCGGCTCCTGGAGGAGCCCGCCGCGCTGGACGACCTGCTCATCGAGCTCACCGTCGGAGAGACGTACTTCTTCCGCACGCCCGAGCACTTCGAGCACCTGCGCGGCGTCGTGCTGCCCGACCTGCGCGAGCGCCACGGGCCGGACCACACCGCGCGCATCTGGAGCGCCGCGTGCTCCTCGGGCGAGGAGCCCTACTCCATCGCCGCGCTGCTGATGACCGAGGGCTGGGAGCAGCACATGGCGGTGTACGCCACGGACGTGTCGCGCGGGGCGCTCGCCCGGGCCCGGAAGGCGCACTATGGCGATTGGTCCCTGCGCGGCAACTGGGCGGACCGGATGCGCGCCCACCTGCGCGCCGAGGGGCGGCGGTACGTCCTGTCCCCCGAGGTGCAGAAGCACGTGCGCTTCAGCTACCTGAACCTCGCGCTCGACACCTGGCCCTCGCCGGAGAGCGGCATCTGGAAGCTGGACGTCATCTTCTGCCGCAACGTCCTCATCTACTTCAACCGGCCCACCATCGAGGCGGTCGCGCGCCGTCTCCACGACGCGCTGGAGGAGGGCGGCTATCTCTTCACCGGCCCGTCGGACCCGCCGCTCGGCGGGCTGGCGCCGCTGGAGAGCGTCCTCACCGAGTGGGGTGTGCTGTACCGCCGGCCCTTGCCCGGAGCGTCCCTCTCCGCGCCCTTCCCGTCCGCCCTCCCCACGTCATGGACCGGCGCCGTGGGCGGCGAGCCCGGTGGCTCCGCGACGGGGGCGCTCGAGGCCTGGAGCCCCTCCTCCACGGGCGTGCCCGGTCCTCACGGGGCCGCGACGGTGACGGCCCCCGCATGGGGGCGGGATGGCTCGCTCGCCGGGAGCATGGGCGGGACTGGCCCCGCGCCCGCCTCCCAGGCGATGAGCCCGGGACAGAGCGCCCCTGGAACGGGTGGGCCCGGCTCCGTGCCGATGCCAACCGCGGCGGAACCGCGCCGAGCCGGCCCCGGCATGGCCGGGCCCGGCGCCGCGCCAGGGCCCGCTGCCATGGGCCCGGGCCGGAGCGCCCCTGGCGCGGACACCGTGACGGCCCCCACCGACAGCGGCCCGGGCGCGTCCAGCCACTCCTTCCCCGCCAGCCCCCCGCTCCTCGCCGAGAAGCAGCCCCGCGCGCCCAGCGCGGCGGCCATGCAGGCCGCGCGGCAGTCGCTGGCCCGGGGCCACTGGCGCGAGGCGGCCCAGCACCTGGGCGCCCTGGGCGAAGACCCGGACGCCGCCGCCCTGGCGGTGCGCGCCCTGGCGAACCTGGATGCCCCGGCCGCCGTCTACGCGTGCGCCGAGGCCGCCACCCGCCACCCGCTGGTCGCGGGCCTGCGCTACCTGGAGGCCCTGTTGCTCCTGGGCCAGGGCCGGCTGGCGGACGCCGAGCGCGCCGTCCGTCAGGCGCTGTACCTGGAGCCCACACTCATCGTGGCGTGGCTCATCCTCGGGCGCGTGCTACGCAGGCACGGCGACACGGCCGGCGCGGTGAAGGCGTGGCGCGAGGCGGAGCAACTGTGCACCGCGCTGCCGCCGGACGCGCCCGTCCCCCACGCGGATGGTGAGAGCGCGAGCAGGCTGGCGGAGGTGGCGCGCGGTGAGCGGTCACGCATGGAGGCAGCCCTGGCTGCCGGTGAGGAGCTGAGCTGATGCCGGGTTCCGGCGAAATCGACTGGGAAGCGGTCCGCGCGCGGATGGCGCGGCTGGCCTCGCAGGAGCAGGAGCAGGGCGCCCTGTCGCCCGAGGAAGCCGCGGCGCTGCTGGACGCCCGCGCCCGCGCGCTCTCACGCGTCCCCACGCCCGCGGTCGAGCCTGGCACCCTGCGCGAGGTGGTCCGCTTCAAGGCCGCGGGTCAGCGCTATGCCCTGGAGTCCCGCTTCGTGCTGGAGGTGGTGCGCACGGCGGAGCTGGTGACCTTGCCCGGCGCTCCGCCCGCGCTGCGCGGCCTCACCCTCATGCACGGCGAGGTGCTGCCCGTGGTGGAGCTGGCGCCGCTCTTCGGGCGCGCGCCCTCGGACACCCCGGGGCCCTTGCTCGTCATCGGGGCGGGCCGCCCCGAGCTGGGCCTGCGCACCGAGGAAGTGGAGGAGGTCGCCATCCTGGCCGGCAGCACGCTGCTGGAGCCGCCCAGCGCCCTGGACGACGTGGCCGGGAGCCTGGTGTCCGCGGCCGACAGGGACGGCACCCTGGTACTGGAGGGCGACGCGCTCCTGGGTGACAGTCGCCTCATGTTCGATTTGTCCGACGAAGGAACAGTATGAGCATCGGGAACCGCATCGCATTCGGATTCGGACTGTCGTTGTTGATGTTGCTGGTCGTGGCGGGCGTGGCCTTCCAGGGCGCCAATCAGCTCACGACGAGCACGGCGGGCCTGCTGACGGCCCATGAGAACTTCCGCATCATCCGCGAGGTGCGCGCGCTGCTGATGGACGCCGAGTCCGGCCAGCGCGGCTTCATCCTCGCCGGGGAGGAACCCTACCTGGTGCCCTACCGCGACGCGGTGGCGGCGCTCCAGAACGACATGGCCCGGCTGCGCGAGGCCATGGCGGACCACCCCCAGCAGCGGGCGCGCCTGGCCAGGCTGGAGCCCATCGTCGCCCAGCGGCTGGACCGCCTGGAAGAAGGCATCCGCTTGCGGCGCGAGCAGGGCCTGGAGGCCGGGGCGAAGTACATCCAGGCCGGCCAGGGCCGGGAAATCATGCTCCAGGTCAAGCAGGTCATCGACGAGATGCTGGTGGCGGAGCAGGAGCGCTGGGACGCGCACGCGAACGCCGCCCGGGAGATGGCCCAGCGCATCCTCTGGGTGCTGGGCATCGGTACCGCCCTGGGCCTGCTCATCGTCGGCGCCGGCAGCTACATCATCACCCGCGGCATCACCACCCCGCTGCGCGCGCTCATGGAGGGCGCCGAGCAGCTCGGCCGCGGCAAGCTGGACCACCGCATCCCCGTGAAGGGCAGCGACGAGACGGCGGAGCTGGCGCGCGCCTTCAACGACATGGCGGAGAAGCGCCAGCAGAACGAAATCCAGCTCGAGAAGGAGTCCGAGCAGCGCGAGCACACGCTCCGCACGGTGGCCGAGTTCGTCAACCAGTTGGCGGGCGCCAGCGCGGAAATCCTCTCCAGCACCACCGAGCAGGTCGCCGGCGCCCAGGAGCAGGGCAGCGCGGTGACGGAGACGGTGAGCACCATCGAGGAAATCACCAAGACGTCCGAGGAGGCCGCCGGCCGCGCCCGCGCGGTGAGCGACTCCGCCCGCCACGCCGAGGAGGTGGGCCGCAGCGGCCGCCGCGCCGTGGAGGAGGCCGTGGCCGCCATGGGCGCGGTGCGTGAGCAGGTGGAGTCCATCGCCTCGCGCATCCTCGCCCTGGCCGAGCAGGCCCAGGCCATTGGCGACATCATCACCACCGTCAACGACATCTCCGAGCAGACGCACATGCTGGCCCTCAACGCCTCCATCGAGGCCAGCCGCGCCGGTGAGCACGGCCGCGGCTTCGCGGTGGTGGCGTCCGAGGTGAAGGCGCTGGCGGACCAGTCCAAGAAGGCCACCGGCCAGGTGCGGCAGATTCTGGGGCAGATTCAGAAGGCCACCCACGGCGCGGTGATGACCACCGAGGAGGGCACCAAAAGCGTGGCCACCGCCACCCGCGTGGTGTCCGAGGCGGGCGCCAACATCCAGACGCTGTCGGACCTGCTGGCCCAGGCCTCGCTGACGGCGGCGCAGATTGCCGCCTCCGCCAACCAGCAGGCCACCGGCATCGGCCAGATTCGCCAGGCCATGCATGACGTGAATCAGGCCACGCAGCAGGCCCTCATCTCGTCGCGGCAGACCGAGCGCGCCATGCAGGACCTCAACGGCATGGGGCAGAAGCTCAAGGGCCTGCTGGGAGAGTACGGGCGCTGATGGACCGCGACCGGTTGGCCCAGGCGCTGCTGGCCACGTTCCTCGAGGAACTCGAGGGGCACGTCGTCTCGCTCAACCGCGAGCTGCTCGCCCTGGAGCGCGAGACGGCCCCCGCGCGCGTGGCGGAGCGCGTGGCGTCCCTGCTGCGCACGCTGCACAGCGTGAAGGGCGCGGCGCGCGCGGCCAGCGCCACCCTGGTGGAGACGGCCTGCCACCGCATGGAGGAGCTGCTGGAGCACGTGCGGGACGCGGGCGCGGGCACGCCCGAGGTCTACGAGCTGTGCTTCACCACCGTGGACGCGCTGGACGACGCCGGCCGGCGCCTGGCCGCGCGGCAGGACCTGACGGGCTCGCCGCTGGAGACGCTGCTGCCCCAGTTGGAGCGCGCCGCCGGACACCGGACCGCGGCGCCCTCCGGCGCCACGGCTGCCGTGGAGCACGCCGGAGGTATCGGGCCCACCGCGGGCACCGGGCACCCTACCGGCCCTGGCACCCACGCAGGTCCCGGCCCCGCCGCGAGCACCGCGCCCGACGCGGACACCGGAACCAGCGGCCCCACCCGGCCGGCGGCCTCGCGGCCCGAGCGGGCATCCGCGCAGCACGGGCCGTCCGAGCCAGCCGCCGCGCAGGCGCCGCAAGCGGGTGCGCCCATGCCCTCCTCGGAGCCACAGCCCGGCGCGTCCATGGGGGTCGAGGCGCTGCCCGTGCGCGTCTCCGCGCAGAAGCTGGACGCCCTGCTGGCCCGCAGCGGCGAGCTGCGCGTGGCGACGCTCCGCTTGGAAGGCCGCGCCGAGGCGCTGGAGTCGGTGCGCGAGGCGCTGGCGCAGGCCCGCGAGGCGGTGCTCGGCACGTCCGGAGAACAGGCGCTGCTGCGCGCGGAGACGGAGCTGGCGCGGGTGACGCTGGCGCTGGCCGCGGACCGGCGCACCCTGGGCGGCGTGGCCACCGGCCTGGACGACGAGGTCCGCCGCGCGCGCACCCTGTCCTTCGAGGAGGGCTGCGAGGGCCTGGAGCGCGCCGCGCGCGACGTGGCGCGCAGCCTGGGCAAGCAGGCGCGGCTGGAGATTCACGGCGGCGCGCTGGAGCTGGACCGCTCGCTGCTCCAGGGCCTGCGCGAGCCGCTCCTGCACCTGGTGCGCAACGCGGTGGCGCACGGGCTGGAGACGCCCGAGGCGCGTGAGCGCCTGGGCAAGCCGGCCGAGGGCCGCGTCACCCTCTCCGCGCGCCTCAAGGGCAGCCGCGTCGAGGTGACGGTGGACGACGACGGGCGGGGCCTGGACCTCGCCGCGCTGCGGGAGCAGGCGCGCGCCCGGGGCATGAAGGTGCCCGAGGAGGATGACGAGGCCGCGCGGCTGGCGTTCCTGGCGGGGCTGTCCACCGCGACGCAGGTGACGCAGGTGGCGGGCCGCGGCGTGGGCCTGGACGTGGTGCGCATGCACGTCGAGGGGCTGCGCGGCAGCGTGGAGGTGACGACGCTCCAGGGCCGGGGCACCTGCTTCACCCTGGACGTCCCCCTGACGCTCAGCACGCTGCGGGTGCTGCTGGTGTCCGCCGGCGGGCAGACGCTGGCGCTGGCCAGCGAGAGCGTGGCGCGGCTGGTGCGCCTGTCGCCGGACGAGGTGCGCGACGTGGAGGGCCGCCCCGCGTGGGCCTCGGGCGACGCGCTGGTGCCGCTGGCGTCGCTGGCGGAGGTGCTGGGCCTGCCGCCCGGCCCGCCCCGCACGCGCCGGGGCGCGGTGGTGCTGGCCGCGGGCACGGCGCGCGCCGTGGTGGTGGTGGACGAGGTGCTGGCCGAGCAGGAGGCCCTGGTGCGCTCCCTGGGCCACCGCGTGCGCCGGGCCCGGCACGTGTCGGCGGCGGCGGTGCTTCCGGACGGACGGCTGTCCCTGCTGCTCAACCCCGTCACCCTGGTGCGCGCGGCGGGGGGGCGCCCCGCCGCGTCCCTCTTCCCCGCGCCCGCCGCCCAGCGGACGCGGCGGCGGGTGGTGCTGGCGGACGACTCGCCCACCACGCGCGCGCTGGAGCAGAGCATCCTGGAGAGCGCGGGCTACGAGGTGGTGGCGTGCGTGGACGGCGCGGACGCCTGGGAGCGGCTCCAGGCGGGCGGCGCGGACGCCATGGTGCTGGACGTGGAGATGCCACGCATGGACGGCTTCGCGCTCACCGAGGCCGTGCGCGCCTCGCCGCGCTTCTCCCGGCTGCCGGTGGTGCTCGTCACCGCGCGCGGCAAGGCCGAGGACAAGGCGCGCGGGCTGCAAGCCGGCGCCAGTGCCTATCTGGTGAAGAGCGCGTTCGACCCGACGAGCCTGCTGGAGACGCTGAGACGACTGCTATGAAGAAAGACGCGTTGCGCATCCTGGTGGCCGAGGACTCGCCCACCGCCCGGCGCCTGCTGGTGGAAATCCTCCGCGCGGACCCCGGCCTGACGGTGGTGGGCGAGGCCAGGGACGGCGTGGAGGCGGTGGAGCTGGCCCAGCGCCTGCGGCCCAGCCTGGTGACCATGGACATCCAGATGCCGCGGATGGACGGCCTGGATGCCACCCGCCGCATCATGACGGAGGTGCCCACGCCGGTGGTGGTGGTGTCCACCCTGGTGGAGCGCGACATCCAGACGTCCATGGCCGCGCTGCGCGCCGGCGCGCTCGCGGTGCTCCAGAAGCCGCTGGGCCCCGAGTCGCCGGACTTCGACGCGGAGAGCCGCCGCCTGCGCGACACCCTCAAGGCCATGGCCGAGGTGAAGGTGGTGCGCCGCTGGCCGGACCGCGCCGTCGTGCCCACGCCCGTGCCCGCCGTCCCCGCGCGGCCCGTGTCCCCCACGCAGCCCGGCGTGGTCGCCCTGGCCGCGTCCACGGGAGGCCCGGCCGCCCTCTTCCGCCTGCTCTCCGAGCTGCCCGGCAACTTCCCGGTGCCCCTGCTGGTGGTGCAGCACATCGCCATCGGCTTCAGCCAGGGCCTGGCCCAGTGGCTGCGCACCGCCGGCCCCCTGCCCGTGAAGGTCGCCGAGGACGGCGAGCCCCTGCTGCCGGGCCACGTGTACCTCGCGCCGGATGATCGCCACCTCGGCGTGCGGAGCGAGGGCCGGGCGGAGGTCTCCCGGGCCGCGCCGGTGAATGGCTTCCGGCCCTCGGCGACGTGGATGTTCCGCTCGGTGGCCCGCGCCTACGGCCCCGCCTCGCTCGCCGTCATCCTCACCGGCATGGGTCAGGACGGGCTGGAGGGCGTGCGCGAGCTGCACCGCGCCGGGGGCCGCATCCTGGCCCAGGACGAGCAGACCTCCGTCGTCTACGGCATGCCCGGCGTGGTGGTGGGGGCCAACCTGGCCCACGAAGTCGTCGCCCTGCCCGACCTGGCGGCCCGCCTCACCGCGGCCTTCCGGGGAAACGGGGGAGGCTGAGTTACCGGGGCCAGAATATTGGATTTTAAAACATCCGCCGGAATCCCACGTCGCTGGGATGGTCCGGCGGCTGACCGGTGTCATGATGGGGACCTCTTTTCAGCCAGTCCCCATGGCAGCTCGACTTCCCGCCTCCCTCGCCTCCGCCTTCACCGCCCTCCCTGACCCGGCCTATGTCCTGGACGGGACGGGACGCGTGCTGGCCTGCAGCCGGGCGGGGGCCAGCGCGGTGGGGCAGCCCGCCGAGGCCCTGGTCGGCAGGCACTGGGGTGAGCTGGGCTTCCCACCCGAGGAGATGGCGCGGCTGGAGACGGCGCGCGCCCGGGTGATGTCCCTGGGCGAAGCCTGTCACCTCGAGGCGCCCTGGGCCACGGAGTCAGGGCCCCGGCGCCACGCGCTGGTGCTCACCCCCCTGCCCGCGGAGGACCGCGGCACCGGGTGCGTGCTGGTGACGGCGCGGCCCCTCACCGACGCGGAGGCCGTGTTCTCCCGCGCCATGGAGCTGGAGCTGGCCGCGCGGGCGGAGGTGGAGCAGGCCGAGCGCCGCCGCTCCTTCCTCTACCAGGCGATGACGACGCTCTTCACCCACCCGCCAGACCCGCAGGGCATGTACACGCTGCTGGCGCACCTGGCGGTGCCGGACCTGGCGGACTGGTGCCTGGTGGACGCCCTGGAGCAGGGCCCCTGGGTGACGCGCGTGGCCGCGGCCTGCCTGGACCCCACGCAGCAGCAGCGCGCGGGCGAGCTGCCCACGCGCACCGAGCTGCGGGAGGACGCCCCCGTGGGCCTCCTGCGCGTGCTGCGCACCGGCGAGCCGGAGCTGGTGCCCGCGGTGACGGACTCGCTCTTGCGCGCCGCCGCCGCCGAGCCGGCGCACCCCGCGCTGCTGCGGCTGCTCCAGGCGCGCTCGTACATGATTGTCCCCCTGCGCGCGCGCGGCCACACGCTGGGCGCCGTCACCTTCGTGTCCTCGGGCTCGGGGCGGCGCTACGGCCCGGACGACCTGGCCCTGGCCGAGGACCTCTGCCTGCGCGCCAGCCTCGCCATCGACAACGCGCGCCTGGTGGGCGAGTCCCGCCGCGCGGCGCGGGCGCGCGAGGACCTGCTGGCGGTGGTGTCGCACGACCTGAAGAACCCGCTGGGCGTGGTGCAGCTCGGCGCGGCGCTGCTCCTGCGCGGCGCGGGCGCCCGGCCCGGCGGCGAGAGCGTGGCCAAGCAGGCCAACCGCATCCAGGACGCGACCGAGCGCATGTCGCGCCTCATCTCCGACCTGCTGGACTGGGGCCGCCTGGAGGCGGGCGGGCTGCCGCTGGAGTGGGGCGAGCACGGCATCTCCGGGCTCCTCGGCGAGGCCCTGGACGCCATCCGTCCGCTGGCGGAGGCCAAGGGCCTGCACCTGTCCGTGGAGCTGCCCGCCGTCGACATGCACGTGCGCTGCGACCGGATGCGGGTGCTCCAGGTGCTGGGCAACCTGCTGGGCAACGCGGTGAAGTTCACCTCCGCGGGAGGCCACCTGACGCTGGGCGCGCGGGTGCGCGGCGGCGAGGTGTCCATCCACGTGCGCGACACCGGCTCCGGCATCGCGCCGGACGCGCTGCCGCACATCTTCGACCGCTACTGGCAGGCCCGGGACGCGGCCAGCCGTGGCACCGGCCTGGGGCTGGCCATCGCCAAGGGCCTGGTCGAGGCGCACGGCGGCGGCATCCAGGCGGAGAGCACCCTGGGCGAGGGCAGCGTCTTCACCTTCACCCTCCCCTCGGCCGCCTCGGCGCTGCCCGCCCATCCGCCGCTCGCGCGCAGCGCCTCGGACGCCTGAGCCGCTCCGGCAAGGGAGCCGCATGTCCTTCCTGCAGCAGGCCCTCGTGTTCCTCGCTGCGGCGGTGGTGGCCGTCCCCCTCTCCCGGAAGCTCGGCCTGGGCTCCGTGCTGGGCTACCTCGCGGCCGGCGCGGCCATTGGCCCCTGGGGGCTGAAGCTCATTGGCGACGTGGAGCACATCTTCCACGTGGCCGAGCTGGGCGTGGTGCTGCTGCTGTTCATCATCGGCCTGGAGCTGGAGCCCAGCCGCCTGTGGGCGCTGCGCCGCTCCGTCTTCGGCCTGGGCGGCATGCAGGTGCTGCTCACCGGCCTGCTCCTGGCGGGCGTGGGGCTGCTGTGCGGCCTGCCGCCGGGCGCGGCCATCGTCACCGGCTTCGGCCTGTCCCTGTCCTCCACCGCCTTCGCGCTCCAGCTGCTGGCCGAGCGCAACCAGCTCACCAGCCCGTACGGGCAGATGGCCTTCGGCATCCTCCTCTTCCAGGACCTCGCGGTGGTGCCGCTGCTCGCGCTGCTGCCGCTGCTGGGGAAAGGCGGCGCGCCCTCGCCCGAGCCGGTGTGGCTGCTGCTGCTCGAGGACGTGGGCGTGCTGGTGGCGGTGGTGCTGGCCGGCCGCTACCTGGTGCGCCCGGTGTTCCGCGCCGTGGCCGCCACCCACAGCCAGGAGCTGTTCACCGCCACCGCGCTCCTGGTGGTGGTGGGCACCGCGTCGCTCGTCAACGCGGTGGGCCTGTCCATGGCGCTGGGCGCCTTCCTCGCCGGCGTGCTGCTGGCGGACTCCGAGTACCGCCACGAGCTGGAGGCGGACCTGGAGCCCTTCAAGGGCCTGCTCATGGGGCTGTTCTTCATCACCGTGGGCATGTCGGTGAATCTCAGCCTCATCCTCCAGAAGCCGCTGCTGGTGCTGGGCCTGGTGCTGGGGCTGGTGGCGCTCAAGGGCGCGGTGCTCTACGGCCTGGGCCGCGTCGTCCTGAGGCAGCGCGCGGCCGCGGTCGACCTCGCCGTCGTCATCTCCCAGGGCGGCGAGTTCGCCTTCGTGCTCTTCTCGCTCGCCACCGGCCAGCACGTCATGGACCGCGCGCTGTCGGAGCTGCTCGTGGTGGTGGTGGGGCTGTCCATGGCCACCACGCCGGTGCTGTACGCGCTGCACGAGCGCTGGGTGCGGCCGCGCCTGCAGCCGGTGGCCGCGCGGCGCGAGTACGACGTGGCGCCCACCGAGGACAACCCCGTCATCATCGCCGGCTTCGGCCGCGTGGGACAGATTGTGGGCCGCCTGCTGCGCGCCAAGCGCATCGGCTTCACCGCCATTGACGCCAGCCCCGAGCAGATTGACTTCATGAAGCGCTTCGGCAGCCAGGTCTTCTACGGCGACGCCTCGCGGCTGGACCTGCTGCGCGCGGCCCGCGCGGACAAGGCGAAGGTGTTCGTGCTCGCCATCGATGACATCGAGGCCTCCCTGCGCACCGCCCGGGCCGTGAAGGAGCACTTCCCCCACCTCGTGCTCTTCGCCCGCGCGCGCAACCGCGTGCACGCCTACCGGCTGCTGGACATGGGCATCGACCGGGTGATGCGCGAGACGTTCCTCGACAGCCTGGAGATGGGCGCCGGGGTGCTCCAGGAGCTGGGCCTCACGTACTCGGAAAGCCGCCGCGCCCAGGAGCGCATGCAGGAGCACGACGAGCGCATGCTGCGCGAGACGGCCCGGTTCTACCGCGACGAGAAGAAGCTGGTGGAGCTGGCCGACAAGGCCCGCAGGGAGCTGGAGAGCCTCTTCGAGAAGGACGAAGCCGAGCAATCCGACCGGGCCTCGTGAAACCCTGTCGTCCCGGACTCCTCGCCTTCACCCTGAAATCCGTGTTTCACCCCTGGGTTGTATTCACCCGGGTCACATTCGTCTGTCCAAGGTGCATCCCCGGGGCCGGAGCCCGCCCCCCTTCCAGGCGGCGGGTGCGACGCGCGGTGCATCGACGCCTGCCTGGCATCGCGCGAGGCGGAGAGCGGAGTATGGTTCTCTCCCCACCGCTGACATCGAAGAGGCATGCCCCCCACCCCCGCCAAGAAGCGCCAGCGTCCTCTGGCCGAGCCTCCCGCCGAGACGCTCTCCTCCGAGCGGCTCCAGACGTTGCTGGAGGGGCTGCCGGACGCCTTCTTCCTGCTCGACGCGCGGTGGTGCCTCGCCTACGTGAATCCGCACATGGCCCGGCTGCTGGACGGCACCGCGCGGCTCCATGACGACGTGCGCCTGGCGTGCCCCGGGCTGCTGGAGCTGGGCCGCCACCTGTGCTTCGAGCAGCCCGTCTCCGAGCAGCCCCAGGTCCGCTACGAGCACGTCTGGCCGGAGCAGGAGGCGTGCTTCGACGTGCGCGTGCGCCCGGTGGAGGGCGGCCTGCTGGTGCACTGCCGCGACGTCACCGAGGAGCGCAGGTCCCGCGAGGCGCTGCGGCGCAACGACGAGGTGTTCCGCGCCATCCTCGAGGGGACGACGGACGCCGTCTACACGAAGGATGTGAATGGCCGCTTCACCATGATGAACCCGGCGGGCGCGAAGGCGATTGGCTACCGCGTCGAGGACGTGGTGGGGCACACCGACCACGAGCTGTTCGACCCGGCGGTGGCCCGCACCAACGCCGCGAACGACCGCGAGGTGTTCGCCTTCGGCCGCACCGTCACCTACGAGGACTCGCAGCCGGGCGTGGACGGCCCGCGCGTGTGGCTGTCCACCAAGGGCGTGCTGCGCGACGGCGAGGGCAAGGTGTTCGGCCTGTTCGGCATCAGCCGCGACATCACCCAGCGCAAGTGGGCGGAGGAGGAGGCCCGGCGGCACTCCGAGTTCCAGGAGCAGCTCATGGGCATCGTCACCCATGACATCCGCAGCCCGCTGGGCGCCATCATGAACTGGTCGCGCGTGCTCGCCGCCGGCGGCTCCGAGGAGGAGGCCCAGCGCACCAGCCAGCGCATCGCCGCCGCGGCGGTGCGCATCGAGCGCCTCACCCGGCTGCTGCTGGACTTCACCCGCACGCGGCTGATGGGCGGCGTGGCCATCGAGCCCCGGCCCGTGGACCTGACGGACTTGGCGGCCAAGGTGGCCCACGAGTTCGGCGTGGCCTTCCCCCAGCGCACCGTCCAGGTCGAGCACAAGGGCAACACCCAGGGCGTCTGGGACCCGGACCGGCTGGCGCAAGTCACGTCCAACCTGGTGGAGAACGCGCTCAAGTACAGCCCGCCGGAGACGCCGGTGCGGCTGACGGCGCGCGGGCTGCGCACGCGGGTGGTGCTGGAGGTCCACAACGCCGGCCGGCCCATCCCGGACCACCTGCTGCCCCACCTCTTCGAGCCCTTCCGCAGCGGCCCCCAGAAGTCCCGCACGCTGAAGATGAGCTACGGGCTGGGGCTCTTCATCGTCCGGGAAATCGTCCAGGCGCACGGCGGCACCATCGAGGTCCGCTCCGACGAGGCGGAAGGCACCACCTTCACCGTGACGCTGCCGCGCCGCTCCATGCCGGCGAAGCCGGCCGTGCCGCCCCTCGGCGGCGGGCAAGTCTAGTCCAGGTAGCGCCGCAGCAGGGCCACCAGCGCGGCGCCGTCGAAGGGCTTGGCCACGAAGTCGTTGCAGCCGCTGTTGAAGCACGCCCGCACGCTGCGCGCCTCGGTGCGCGCGCTGCACAGGATGATGGGCGTGCGCCGCGTCGGCTCGCGTCCGCGCATCATCCGGCACGCCTCCAGTCCGTCCAGGTGCGGCATCAGCACGTCCAGGAAGACGAGGTCCGGCCGCTCCCGCTCCGCGCGCGCCAGCGCCTCCAGCCCGTCCCGCGCGACGATGGCGTCATGGCCCAGCTCCGCCAGCAGCATCCGCTGCAGGAGCAGGACGGTGTCCGAGTCATCCGCCAGCAGGACCTTCTTGCGCCGCACGGGCGCGCGCGCCGTCATGGCCGCGCCTCCGCCTGGCAGAGCTGGCGCAGCTGCATGAGGCGCGGCGGCCCCATGCCCAGGAAGCGCACGCCCATGCCGTAGGGGTGGGACGCGCCGTGGCGCGGCGCGAAGGGGTGGGCCCAGGCCACCACGCCTTGCGTCTCCAGCCGCTCGCCCAGCGTGGGCAGCAGGATGTGCAGCTCCACCGCCGTCCCGGACCTCGCCGGCACCAGCGTGCGGAGGAAGAGGCCGCCGGGGCTCAGGGCACTGGACATGCCGGAGCGCCACTCCGCGCCGCGCGGCCCCACCTCGGCGAAGGTCACCGGACAGCAGAAGCGCATCCGCTCCGTCACGCGCAGCGAGGCGGCCTCGCGGCCCAGCACCGCGTGGATGCGGGGCAGCAGCGTGCCAGGCCGTCCCGGCGCGCCCACGTCCAGCGAGAGCGACGGCACCCCCTCCAGCAGCGGCTGCGAGCGCAGGGTGGACAGGCCCCGCAGCGCGCCCAGCGAGTGCTCCCGGGACAGCAGCACCAGGTGGGGCCGCTCGCCATGCTCCACCACCCGCGACGCCGCGCCCCCCACGGTGGCGCTGTAGAGAATGCGGTAGCCGCAGGCCTCCAGCAGGGCCCCCAGTCCGCCCCAGGCCTGCGGCCCACAGGCGCCCGCCAGCAGCAGCAGGCGCGAGGCGTCGCGCGACGCCCGGATGGGGAAGCCCCCGCCTCCCAGCACCGCCAGCCGCGCGCGCAGCTCGTGCGTCCGCAGCGGCGCCTGCAGGCAGTCCTCGACGCCCTCCGCGTCCCCCACCTCGAGGACGTCGGCTGGCGTCTCGGCCTCCGCCACCAGCACCACGGGCGGCCCATCCACGCCCAGCCGCAGCTTCAGCGCGCGCAGCCCCAGCCCCGCGCCGGACACCAGCTCCCGCCAATGCAGCAGCACCAGGGACGGCCGCAGGTGCCGCGCCTCCAGGAACGCGGCCTCCAGGGAGGGGACCTGCAGGGCCTCGCAGCGCAGGGGACGCAGCGCCCGGGACAGCGCCAGCCAGGACTCGCTCGTGGCCCCCACGCACAACACCCGCGGCATGGCTTCCACCGGACCTGGCGACGGACGCACGCGTCCTGGAGCGCTCATCATGCGATGCCTCCCTGGTGGCCTTTGTCCCCCCCTGGCCCGCCCGCCCTTTGCTTCCCGTGACTTCGAAGTATGAGAAACGGTCACTGGTAGGAAATCACCCAGGGCCAGTTTCAGCAGACAGATGGGAAATAAAGGACACAGCGCACCGACGGGAGCCGCGGCCGGTGTTGGCGGCCCCACGGAGCGGCTTCAGACGCGGGCGACGTTGACGCCCGAGTCGACGGCCTGCAGGTCGTCACCGAAGCGCACGTCCAGCGCGCCCCCCGAGGGCGGCTCATAGGGCGCGCGTCCCACCTGCGCCGTTCCGAAGCGGGGCAGGAAGGGGGCCACCACATACGAGCGGAAGCACCAGGCGAAGAAGCTCGACGGCTTGAGGGCTGGGTCGATGGCGGACTCGACTTTCGCGTGCGCCGCGGGCAGCAGGCTCCAGTGCAGGCCTGGCATCTCGTGGTGCACGGCGTGGAGGCCGTTGTTGAAGAGGAAGAAGTTGATGAGGCGGCCGGTGAAGCTGCGGCTGTGGTCGTGCTCGCTCCAGGGGTCCGTGTGGACGTGCTGGATGTAGTTGAAGAACATGATGGTCCACAGCGAGAAGAGCGCCGGGACCAGGAAGGCGAGCGCCCAGATGCGTGCGCCGCCGACCACGCCGTGCAGGACCATGGCCAGCCCCAGCAGCGCCGCGTGCGTGCCGCCCCAGACGACGTACTGGGTGAGAATCTGGCGGAACAGCGGGCGGTTGCGCGCGCGGGCCTTGTCGATGAACGCCTGGGTCGGCGCCTGCTGCCAGTACGTGGAGACGAAGGGGAAGAGGAAGGCCACCAGGAAGTTGTGCTTCTTCGAGTAGCGCCAGGTGATGGTGGCGTCGCCCGCCTTGTTCACGAACTTGTGGTGGTTGAGGTTGTGCGTCGGAATCCAGACGAAGGTGGGGTACCCGTAGAAGAGCGACAGCCACATGCCCATCGCCTCGTTCAGCTTCCGGTTCCGGAAGGTGGGGCAGTGGTTGTGGTTGTGGGCGATGACGCCTGCCGACAGCGCCAGGTAGCACGCCAGTGGGCAGAGATAGGGAATCCACCCGGGGGCCACGTACATCGACAGGGCCACCACGGGCATGGCCAGACACCACAGCATCGTCCGGCGGTCAGCGGCGTATCGGAGCATGCCGGCATCCTGACCTACTCGGCGCCCGGCCACCATCCATCCGCCAACAATTCGAGCCCGGGCGGCGCTCAGTGGACGTGGCGCATCAACAGCGACACCATGTCCTCCAGCGGTGCGCTCGAGGTGGCCAACTCCGCCTCCTGCACCGCGCGCGGCATGCCGTACACCACGCAGGACGACTCGCTCTCGGTGAGGATGGTGCCCCCGGCTTCCCGGATGGCCCGGGCGCCCGCGACGCCGTCGTCGCCCATGCCGGTGAGCACCACCCCCACCGCGTCCGGGCCCCAGCTCTTCGCGGCGCTCTCGAAGAGGACGTCCACGCTGGGGTGGTGGGCCGTGCGCACGGGCCTCCGGTCCAGACGCGCGAGCGTCACCGCCCCGTGACGCTCCACCTTGAGGTGCTGTCCGGAGCGCGCCAGCACCACGCGGCCGGGCCGCAGCTCCAGCCCGTCCACCGCCTCCAGCACCTCCAGGGCGCAGTGCGCGTTCAGCCGCCGCGCCAGCGCCTCCGTGTAGCCAGCGGGGATGTGCAGCGCCAGCGCCACCGGGGCGGGGAAGTCCACGGGCAGCTCCGACAGCAGCCGGGTGAGCGCCTGCGGCCCGCCGGTGGACGTGCCCACCACCACCAGGCTCCGGGCCACGTCCCGTGGCGCCACCGGCGCTGTCTCGTTTGAGGGCGGCGGAGGCTCCGGTGCCACCCGGACCGCCGCGCGCGCGGCCGTGCGGACCTTCTCCACCAGCTCGCTTCCCAGCTCGTAGAGCCGCTCCGTGGCGAGCGCGGTGGGCTTGTGCACCAGCTCCACCGCGCCGGACTGGAGCGCGGCCACCGCCAGCTCGCTCTCCTCGCCCGCGATGCTCACCACCACCACGCGGGGCGCGGACTCGCTGGAGGCGAGCGCGCGCAGCACGCCCAGGCCGTCCAGGCCCGGCATCACCAGGTCCAGCGTGAGCACGTCCGGCGACAGCTCGGCCACCTTCTCCAGCGCGTCCAGGCCGTCGCGCGCGACGCCCACCACCTCCACGCCCTCCGCGGAGGAGAGCACCTGCCGCAGCACCTTGCGGGCGAAGGCGGAGTCATCCACCACCAGCACGCGAATGGGAGACTCCGCCGTCATGGCCCCGCCTTGGTGTAGAAGAAGGTGCCGCGCCGCTCCTCGCAGACGAGCGCGGTGCCGAAGCGCATCAGGGACTCGGAGGTGCCCACCAGCAGGTGGCCCCCGGGCACGAGCGCGCGCGTGAGGGACGCCACCACCCTCAGCGCGGTGGCGTCCTGGAAGTAGATAAGGACGTTGCGACAGAGAATGGCGTCGAAGACGCCCAGCTCGGCCACGGCCTGCGCGTCCACCAGGTTGACGCGCCGCCAGTCCACCGCATCCACCAGCTCCTGCCTGACGCGCGGGCGCCCCTCGCGCAGCTCCAGCCACCTTCCCTCCACACCCGCGGGCAGCGCGCGCAGGGAGCGCAGGTTGTGCTCGCCGCTGCGGGCCCGCTCCAGCGCGCGGGCGCTCAGGTCGCTGGCCACCAGCGACACGCCTTCGAGCACCCCCAGCTCCGCGAGCATCATCGCCAGCGTGAGGGGCTCCTCGCCGGTGGAGCAGGCCGCGCACCACACCCGGGGCTTGCGGCCGGCGCGGACGGCGGGGGCCAGCACGTCCTCGGACAGCACCCGCAGGGGCTGCGGCTCCCGGAAGAAGTAGGTCTCGTGGACCAGCAGCGAGTCCACCAGCGCGTCCAGGGCCTCCGGCCCCGCCGGGTCGTAGCGGAGGAAGTAGTAGTAGTCGAGCAGCGAGTCGAAGCCCGCGTCCAGCGCGCGGGGCACGACCTTGTCGGCGAGCAACTCCCGGTCCTCGGGGGCGTAGTGCAGCCCGGCGCGCTGCTCGATGAGCGCGGCCAGGATGGCAAACACCTGGGGAGACATGGGCAGAGAGAGCATGGCGGGACGTCAGCGGCTCAGCGCGAGTCGGCAGGCCCGCCGGACCTCGGGGTCCTCGTCCTGCACCGAGGCCCGCTCCAGCGCCTCCCGGGCCTCCACGGTGCCCAGCGCCGCCACGGCGGGCACGGCGGCGCGGCGGCCCGCGGGGCTGGCCGACCCCAGGAGCTGCAGCAGCGCGGCGCGCGCGTCCGAGCGGCGCATGCGCGCCAGCGCCGCCACCAGCAGCGGCGCGGTGACCTCGTCCGCCGCCTCCAGCGCGGCGAGCAGCCCCGGCAGCCGTCCCTCCAGGGGCAGGGCCAGCGCGCTCACCACCCGCTCGCGCAGCGTCATGTCCCCCAGCAGCGACACCAGCGCCTGCGTGGCCGGCACGCCGGGACGCGTGGCGATGAAGCCCACCGCGGCGCTGCGCACGCTGTCGTCCCCGTCACCGGCGGCGTGCAGCAGCGCGGGCAGCGTCTCCGGCGCGTCGTATTCCGCCACCGCCGACAGCGCGACGAGCCGCGTGGCCGCGTCCTCGGACTTCGCCGCCTCCAGCAGCACGGGCAGCGCGTCCGGGCGGCGGCCCACGCCCAGGCCCAGCAGGGCGGCGCGGCGCACGTCCGCGTCCGCGCTGGACGCCGCGCGCTGGAGCGCCGCCATCGCGCTCTCCGTGTGCATGTGCGCCAGCGCGTCCACCACCGCCACGCGCACCTGGCCCGCGGCGTCGTCCGCGAGCGCGACGATGGCGTCCGCGGCGGCCTCCTCGTTCAGCTTCCCCAGCGCCTGGCAGGCGTAGTAGCGCACCCACGGGTCGCGGTCGTTGAGGCCCCGCAGCAACGCGGAGGTGATGCGGGCCTCCTTCTCCGTCTGCCCCAGGGCGCGCATGGCCGCCGCGCGTGTGCGCTCGGACTCGTGGGAGGCGGCCGTCAGCAGCGCGTCCACCGCGCGCGGGTCCTCGATGAAGGGCAGGCCGTAGATGGCCGCGTCGCGCAGGCGCTCATCCGGGTCCCTCATGGCCTGCAGCAGCACGTCCAGCCCCTTGGGATAGCCGAAGTAGGAGATGATGCGCAGCGCCGCGCGGCGCAGGCGCGGGTCCGGCGACCGGGCCGCCTGCAGCGCCAGCTTCTCCGTGGTGTCGCTGCCCAGGGACTGGATGGCCCCCACCGCGGCCTGCACCACGCGCAGGTCCTCGTCCACCAGCCGCTCGAAGAGGGCGGGCACCGCGGCCGCGCTGCCAATGCGGGACAGCGTGTCCGCCGCCAGCGCGCGCACCGCCGCGTCCCGGTCCTCCAGGCACGACATGACGTCCGGCACCGCCGCGGCCCGGCGTCCCACCAGCGGCAGCAGCACGCGCCGCCGGGCGCTGTCGCCCTCGCGCAGCGCCTGGAGAATCTGCGCGTCGGCGTCCGCGCCCAGCTCCGCCAGCGCGTTGGCCGCCGCCCGCGCCACCGACGGGTCCGGCCCGTCCAGCAGCTTCAGCAGGCCGGACGCGGCGTCCTGTCCCCCCACCCACCCGAGCAGGCGCGAGAGGGCCGTCTTCTCCGTCGTGTCCGCGCCCGGCACGCACTGCGACAGCCGCCGTCCCAGCGCGGCCGACTCCGGCCCCCGCACCGCGGTCTGCACGGTGCGCGAGCCGCCGAAGCGCTGCACCTGCGCCTCGTGGATGTCCACCACCGCCACCGCCGCTGCCCGCACCACGGCGTCGTTGCCCTTGCGCAAGAGCCCCACCAGCGAGGGCACGGCGGCCTCCTGGCCGGTGCGCCCCAGCGCGCGCGCCACCTCCAGGGTGTAGAAGGGGTCCGCCAGCAGGCCCAGCAGCGCGGGCACCACCACCGGGTCCCCACACCGCCCCAGCACGTCGATGGCGGGGAAGATGCGGAAGAAGTTCCCGCTGCCCAGCGCCGTCAGCAGCGCGTCCACGGCCGCGCCGCCGCCCACGCGGCCCAGCGACTCGATGGCCGCCACGGCCACGTTGTCGTCCGGGTGGACGGTGAGCCGCGCCAGCAGCGGCACCGAGCGCCGGCTGCGGCGCCGGCCCAGCACCTGGGCCGCGTCACAGACGACGGCGGGGTTCGCGTCGTCCGCCAGCGGCTCCAGGGCGCTCTCCACGTCCCCGGTGGAGGCCACCAGCGCCTCCACCGCGGCGGCCAGGCGCGCCTCGCTGTCGCGGCGGTGGACCAGGATGTCGCGCAGCGGCGCCACCGCCGGCGTCCCCAGCTTCGCCAGGGCACCGACCACGGCGCGACGCACCGCCCAGCTCTGGGCGTCCAGGCCGCCCACCAGCAGCGCGAGGCTGGAGGCGCCCCGCCGGGCGAGCTGCTCCACCTCATCCACCTGGGAGCGGTCCTCCGCCGACAACGTCAGCGGATGCGCCCGCGTCGAGGACGCCGCCGTCATGCCCGCTGCTCCTTCGGGTCCTGCGCGGCCCCCGCCTCTGCGTTGTCACGCGCGCCCCCCAGGGCGCCGCGCAGCCGCGTCAGGCTCTCCGCCTGCAAGCCCTGCAGCCGCGTGAGCTGGGCGAGCCGGCCAGCCACCTCGCCGACTTCGGTGGCGGTGGCGACGGCCGTCCGCGCCTGCTGCGCGCTGGCGGTGGCGATGTCACGGGCCCGGAGGCGTATCTCCTCCACGCCCCTGGCCAGCCCCTCCATCACCGTGGTGGCCTCCGTGCTGGCGCGGGCCATCACCGCCACGCCCGTGGCCTGGCGGTTGGCGGAGCCCGAAAGCGCGGTGAGCGCCTCGGTCTGCTCGTCCAGCGCGCGCGACGTCTGCTTCGCCACGCGCCGCACCTCGTCCGCGCCCCGCACCAGCGCGCCCAGGGCCTTCACCTGCTCCTCGGTGGCGCGCGTCACCGACGCGGCCAGCTTCGCCACCTGGCGGCTGGCCACCTCGCTCTGCTTGAGGGCCCGGGCCTGCTCCGTCATGCCGCGCGCGGACTGGGCCACCTGCTTGCGCGTCTCCTCCATGGCCCGCGTCACCTCCTGGGACGCGGTGGCCTGCTCGGCCAGCCCCACCAGGATGCGTTGGGTGGAGGCCGCCGCCTCCTGCGCCAGCGTCCCCACGCCCGCGATGTCGCGGCTCTGCCCCGCCACCGCCGCGCTCACCCCCTGGACGAGCTGACGCATCTGGGAGGCGCCCTTGGCCAGGTCCGCCGTGGCCGCCACCTGTTCCTGCACGGCCCGCGCGACCTTCTGCGCCACCTCCGCGAGCTGGCCGTTGGAGCGAACCATGTCGCGCAGCGCGCGGGCCTGCTCCGCGGTGGCCTGGGTCGTCTGCCGCGCCATGCGCCGCATCTCCGCGCCGCCCTGGGCCAGGGACTGGGCCGCCTGCGCCTGCTCCGCCGCGGACGCGGCGATGGCCCGCCCCTGCTCGCTCACCTTCGCCGTGCCCTGGACGAGCGCCTGCGTGGCCTGCACCTGCTCGCCCGAGGCGCGCGACACCTCACGGACGTTGTGCCCCAGGTCCTCCACGCCCTTGAGGATGGTGTTCAGCGCGCGCTCGGCATCACCGGCCAGCGCCGCGCCCTCGTCCGCGGCCCGCACGCCCTCGCCGGTGGCGGCGGCCGCCTCGCGCGCGGTGGTCTGCAGGCCCCGGACGATTTTCGCCACGTCCGCGCTGGCCGCGGCCGCGCGGTCCGCCAGCGCGCGAATCTCCTCCGCCACCACCGCGAAGCCCCGGCCGTGCTCACCCGCGCGCGCCGCCTCGATGCTGGCGTTGAGCGACAGCAGGTTGGTCCGGTCCGCGATGAGGTTGATGGTCTGGACGATGTCGCCAATCTCCTCGGCGCGCCGGCCCATCTCCTTCATCACCCCGGCGGACTCGACGATGGTGGCGCGGACGCGGCCGAACCCCGCGATGGAGCGCGTCACCGTGGCGCCGCCCTCGCGCGCCGTGGTGCCCACGCGCTCGGCGGTGGCGCGCGCCTCCTCCATCATCTGCGCCACCCGCCGCGTGGACGACTCCAGCTGCGCCGAGGCGCTGGCGCTGCCCGTGGCCAGGGTGTTGATTTGCTCGGCGGCCTTCGCCACCGCCTGCGCGGAGCGGGCGAGCTGCTCGATGGTGGCCGCGTTGGCGTCCACCGTCGCCGCGTTCTTCTCCGCCGTCGCGGCCACCTCCTCCACGCTGGCGGCCACCTCCTCCACGGTGGACGCGGTGGACGCGGAGTGGGCCTCCAGCGCCCGGGCGTTCTCCGCCACGCCCCGCACGCTGCGCGCCACCTCCTCCACGGTGGAGGCCGTCTCCTCCACGCTGGACGACATGGTGGCGGCGTCCCGGGCCACCTCGCCCAGCGAGCGGACCAGGCCCGTCACCGCCTGCGTCACCTGCGTCACCCGGTCGCCCACCCCCTGCGAGTCGGTGGCGAGCCGGGCGATGCCCTTGGCCATCTCCTCGGCGGTGGCGGCGACCTGCTCCGTGGCGGCGGCGCTGGCCTGGTTGCGCGCGACCAGGTCCGCCACGGTGGCGTTCATCTCCGTCATCGAGGCCAGCAGCTCCTCGCTGGACGCGGCCAGCTCCTCCGCGTTGGCGCTCACGCCCTTCACCGAGCGGGACACCTCCTCCAGCGTCGCGGCCGTGGCGTCGGACGAGGCGGCCAGGTGCGCGGCGTCCTTGCGCACGCTGGTCACCGAGGCGCTGACCTCCTGCAGGGTGCCCGCGGTGGCCTCGGCCTCCTGGGTCAAGGCCCGCGCCGAGTCGCTCACCGTGCGCTGCGAGCGCACGAGCTCCTGGACGGACTGGCCCGTCTCCTCCACGTGCGCCGCGACGGACTCGATGGCGGTCCGCACCTGTTCGGACGCGGCGGCCTGCTCGTTGCCTCCCGCCGCCAGCCGCGCCGCGAGCCCCTCGACCGCCTGCACCAGCCCCACGCTCTCCTGGACGCTGTTCCCCACGTCCTCGGCCAGCGCGCGCGCCTCCTCCAGCGCCACCCCTGCGTTACCGCTGTCCGTCGCCATCCAACGTCTCCTCCCCGATGACCCGAGGGAAATCGATGAGCATCACCAGCCGGGGCCCCACCTGGGCCACGGCCTTCACGAAGCCGTGCGCTCCCTCCACGACCAGCGGAGGGGGCGGTCTCAACTGCTGGGGCTCCAGCTTCAGCACCTCGCGGGCGCTGTCCACCAGCAGGCCCACGACGCGGTCGCCCAGCTGGGCCACGACGACCCGGGAGTCCAGCGAACGCTCCACCGGCGGCAGGCCGAAGCGCGCGCGCGCATCCACCACCGGGATGACGCGCCCGCGCACCTGCACCAGCCCCGCCACGTGCGGCGCGGCCCCGGGCACGGGCGTGGCGCCCGTGAAGGACTCCATCTGGAGCACGTCCGCCGCGGGCAGCACGTACTCGGCCCCATCCACCTTGAACACCACGTGCAGCACGCTCATGCCAGGCGCCCCTCCTCCCGAGAGGAGACCTCGCGCCGGGCCGACTTGCCGCCGCGCGCGAGGCCGAGCGAGGCCAGGTCCAGGACCAGCGTGGGCCGGCCATCCCCCAGGTCGGTGGCCCCCACCACGCCGGGCACGCGCACCAGCGGGTCCTCCAGCGGCCGCAGGACGATTTCCTGCTGCCCCACCAGCCGGTCCACGCCGAAGGCGACGAGCTCGCCGCGCTGGCGCACGATGAGCGCCTTGGCCCCCATGTCCTGCGTCCCCGCCGCGGCGCCCAGCCCCAGCAGCCGCGCCAGCGACACCAGCGGCACCGCGCTGCCCCGGCGCTCCAGCAGGCACAGGCCCCCGGCGCCCGCGGGCCGCGCCAGCCGCGCGCCGTCCACCTCGATGAGCTCCTCCACCGAGCCCACCGCGACGGCGTAGCGCAGGCCCGCGCACTCGAAGACGAGCGCGTCCAGCAGCGTAATCGTGAGGGGCACGCGGAGCCGGAAGGTGGTGCCCGCGCCGGGGCGCGTCTCCAGGGCCAGCTCGCCCCCCAGCTGCTCCACGACGATGCGGCGGACGATGTCCATGCCCATGCCCCGGCCGCTCGTCGCGTTGGCGGCGTCCCGGGTGGAGAAGCCGGGGCGGCAGAGCACCTCCAGCAGCGCGTCCGGCGTCTGGGGCACCGGCACCTTCGCCCGCGCGGCCACGGCCTGGGCATCCACGCCGCGCCCGTCATCCGACACGGTGAGGTCCAGCAGCCCTCCCGCGCGGCCATGGCTCGCCACGCGCACCACGCCTTCATCGGGCTTGCCGGCGGCGCGGCGCGCCTCGGGCAGCTCCAGCGCATGGTCCACCGCGTTGCGCACCAGGTGCACCAGCGCGGGCAGCAGCCGGTCCGCCACGGCCTTGTCCAGCTCGGCGTCTCCCACGTCCAGCTCCAGCCGCACCGACTTGCCCGTGCTGCGGCGCAGGCCCCGCACCAGCAGCGGCAGCCGCTCCAGGACGTCGCCCACCCGCACCATGCGCAGGCGCAGGATGGCGGCGCGCATGTCGCGAAGCTGGCGCGCGTTCTCCTGGAGGATGGCGGTGAGCTCGCGCGTCGGCGCCCCCGCCGCCGTCAGCGCCGCCACCGCGCGGGACAGCCGCGAGCGGTTGACGACGAGCGCGGCCAGCCGCTCCAGCGCCTCGTCCAGCCGGGACACCTCCACCCGCAGCGTGCCGCTCCCGCGCCGGGCCTCCTCGAGCTCCTCCTCCGCCGGCAGCTCCTGCACCGCAGGCCCCAGGGCGGGCGCCTCCGCGGGCGCGGCGAGGAGCGGACGCACCGAGGCGGGAGGCCCGCCAGCGGCCTCCAGCAAGGCCGCGTCCGGGGCCTCCGTCAGCAGCAACAGCACGAAGGTGAGCGAGCCGCCGCCCGCGGTGGGGCCGGACAGCGGCAGCACCTTCACCGTCTCGCCCAGCGCCGCCACGCGCTCGCGCACGCTGTTGATGGTGAGGCCGCTGGCGGCCCGGTCCGCGCCCGGAATGAAGTCCAGCCGCACCGCCCGGCGGCCTCCGGTGGCGCCCGCGGCGAGCTGCTCCCGCTCGGCCGCGGAGAGCCGGGAGGCAACGGACTCCTCCAGCGCCAGCGCGGCGGCCCCACCCTTCGTGCCCCCCGCGCCTGGAGCGCCCTCGAGCTCCAGCGCCTCCAGCCGCGAGAGCAGCGCCGCGGACACGGACGCCGCCGGCTTGCCCGCGGCGAGCTGCCGCACGCGCTGCTCGATTTCGCGCAGGCCCTCCAGCAGCGGCTCCACGCTGGCCTCGGACAGCCGCCCTCCGGCGCGGTCCGCGTGGCGCAGACACGTCTCCATCCAGTGGGCGATGTCGACGATGGGCTCCACGTCCACCATGGCGGACAGGCCCTTGATGGTGTGCACCGCCCGGAAGAGCTCGCGCACGGCGCGCGGGTGCGCGAGCCCCCGCCGGATGCTCGCCTCCATCGCCAGCAGCTGGCGCTGCGCCGTCCCCAGCAACTCCTCCGCTTCCGCGAGGTAGGCGGGCAGGAAATCCGCGAGGTCCACCGAGGCGCTCAAGCGCGCCTCCCCTCCAGCAGCCCACGCACCTCCGCGAGGATGGCGTCCGGCGTGAAGGGCTTCGTCATGAAGCGGCTGGCCCCCGCGGCCAGGGCCCGGGCCCGCGAGGCCTCGTCCCCACGCGTGGTGACGATGATGATGGGCAGCTCGCGCAGCCGGTCCTGCCCCCGCACGAACTCCACCACCTCGATGCCGCCGATGTCCGGCATGTTCAGGTCGAGGACCAGCAGGTCATACGGCTGCAGCGACAACCGCTCGATGGCCTCCAAGCCGCTGGAGGCATGCGTGAAGGTAAGCCCCGGATAGGGGCGCAGGCACGCGACCACCATGTCGCGCATCACCTTGCTGTCATCGACGACGAGCACCTCTGCCATGGCTTCCCCTGGAAACGGCCACCGAACCTAGAGCGATTCCTCGAACTTGAAAGACATGGCCGTACATGCGGCTGCTACAGCGCCCACTGGCTGACAGTCCTCCGCCATGAGGGCTCCAGGCTGGAACGCCAGGTGTCAGGAGGATGCGCCTGTGGTGCGGCTCCCGGGTACCGGCCCTTCTTCCTCCCGCCACGCGGTGCCTGCCTCGCCTGCCGGGTGGGCAGTGGCCAAGGCCCCTTCTCGAGAAGGTCGAGGTCGCTCACGCGAAGCCATGCGTCCCATCCATCAGTCCCGCGCCGCGGGCGGCCCCTCGCGCGGGAGCCGGACGCGGAACGTCGCGCCCTCGCCGGGGACGCTGTCCACCGAGACTCCGCCTCCGTGCGCCTCCACGATGCGGCGCAGCCGGTACAGCCCCAGGCCCAGGCCGCCGTAGTGGCGCACCGGCACGGCGCGCTCGAAGCGGCGGAAGAGGCTCTCCAGCCGGCCGGGCGCGATGCCGATGCCGTGGTCCTTCACCATCAGCGTCGCCACGTCCGGCTGGGACTCCAGCGCCACCTCCACCGGCTTGCCGGGCCCGAACTTCATCGCGTTGGACAACAGGTGCGTCATCACCTGGGACAGCCGAGCGGCGTCCCACCGGCCGGGCGTGGGCTCCAGCGGGCTCAGCACCAGCAGGCAGCCCGCGCGCGCGGCCGCCTCCTCGGAGCGCGACACCGCCTCGCGCACCACCGTCGCCAGGTCCACCTCCTCCAGGTGCAGGCGCGGCGCGCCGCCCTGGAGCTGGGACACGTCCAGCAGGGACTCCACCAGGTCCGACAGGCGCTGCACCTGCCGGTCCGCCGCCTCCAGCGCGCGCTCCAGCCGCTGGGGCCCGGCCTTCAACCCCGAGCGCAGCACGCCCTGGGCGCCCTGCACCCGCAGCCGCAGCGCGGCCAGCGGGGTGCGCAGCTCATGGGCCGCGACGCTGAGGAAGTCGTCCCGCGCGCGCACCGCCTCCTGCGTCTCGCGGTACAGCCGCAGCTGCTCCGTCACGTCGCCGATGATGCCGGCCATCCGCACCGGCCGGCCCTGCGCGTCCCGCAGCGCCTTGCCCCGGCTCACACACGAGCGCCACGTCCCCGTGGCGTGCCGCAGCCGCAGGGACACGTCGTAGGGCTCGCCCCGCTCCAGGTGCGCGGACAGCGCCGTCATCACGTCCGGCCGGTCCTCCGGGTGGATCAGCTCCAGGAAGGCGGAGAAGGTGCCGCCGAAGGACTCCAGCCCCAGCATCTCCAGCAGCGGCGGGCTCCAGTAGAAGGCCTGGCCGCGCAAATCCCAGTCCCAGATGCCGTCGTAGGAGCCGCTCACCACCAGCCGGTAGCGTGCCTCGCTCTCGCGCGTGGCGCGCTCGGCCTGCTCCAGCAGGCCGACCCGCCGCTCGAGCTGCCGCACCATCCGGTACAGGTGGTCCTCGGTGCTCAGGTCCACGGGGGGCGGGGTGTACGCGGGGCCCCCGGCGCGCAGCTCGCGCAGGAGCGCGCCCACCAGCTCGTCGCCGTCCTGCGTCCGGCGCACGAAGCCATTGGCCCCCACGTTGTGGGCCATGCGCAGGTCCAGCTCGTCCGGGGCCACCGTGTGCGTGAGGATGACGGGCACCCGGGCCAGCCGCGGGTCCTGCCGCAGCTCCAGGCACAGCTTGAAGCCGTCCATCCCCGGCATGAGCGCATCCGCCAGCACCACGTCCGGGCCCCGGCGCCGGGCCAGGTCCAGCGCCGTGCGCCCATCCGCCGCCAGCGCCACCTCGAAGCGGAAGGGCGCCAGGTACAGCTGCGCCAGCTTCCGGGAGACGGGGTCGTCGTCCGCCACCAGCACCCGGGGCCGCCTCACTTCCGGCCCCGCCTCCCCGGGCAGGACCTGCCGCGCCGCCTCCACCAGCGCCCCCAGCGTCAGGGGCCGGCCCAGGTACCGCTCCACCGGGAGGCCGAGCGGGCGCAGCGCCTCCCTTTCCGCGGGGAAGGCACTGACCTGGAGCAGGGCTCCCGCCTCCGCCAGGCCGCGGCCCAGCGCGTCCAGGTGCGTCCCGTCCGCCACCAGCGCCCCCGCGGCGGCCACCACCAGCAGCACCGGCTGCGCCTGGAGCAGCGCCAGGGCGCCTGGCACATCCGGTGAAACCCAGACTCTCCAGCCCTGACTCTCCAGCGCGAGGACCTGGAGCTCCCGCGAGGCGCCGGGGTCTTCGATGAGCAGGAGGGAGGGCGTCATCACGACGGGTCGAAGGCGGGCGTGCGGCCAGGACGTCGGGACGCCCTGGATGAAGGAAAGGGTCGCAGTCTGGGCACCGGACGCACCGAGTCAAGCAGTCCAAACGCAAGTGTTCGCCGGTGCAAATGACCTCCGGTCGGCCCGCCGCCCCTCACGGAACGCATCTGCGTGACGGATGCATCCGGCGAGGCAGCGGTATCCCGTCAGCAGACGCACCCGGGCATGCAGGGGCATGCTTGTGGCCAGCCCGCCACCCACGAGGTCATCCCCAGCGACATGCCGCGCAGACTCACACCTCAGTTGTCAACAGCGATTCTTTTGCATCCAGATTGCATTGGATACAGATACAAGTCGCTACCGAAACGTGCGCGGGGAGTCGGGGGAGACCCGCTGGGATGAGCCACGCGGAGCGTAGAGTCCCAACGCTCCAGGTCTCAGCTGGGTGAAAGTGACCGCTAGATCGGTTATGCGAAAGGGCATCATGGGAGCAAAGAGAAGTTCCGTGCAGCCGAAGCTCGCTGAGTTCCAGGACCGGATTCGCGCGGCAGGCCTGCGCAGCACCGCGCCGCGTGTGGCGGTGCTGCGGGAGCTGGAGGACGCCACGTCGCCAATGAGCCACGCCGACCTGGTGGACGCGCTGGGTGACGAGGGCTACGACCGGGTGACCATCTACCGCAACCTCACGGACCTCACCGAGGCGGGCCTGGTGGTGCGCGCGGACCTGGGCGACCACGTCTGGCGCTTCGAGCTGAAGCGCGCCGGTGAGGAGCACGGCGGCAACCACCCGCACTTCACCTGCACCGACTGTGGCACGGTGGCCTGCCTGCCCGAGGAGTCGGTCCGCATCGCGTCCTCGAAGGGCGTGCCCCGCGCGGTGTCGCAGCGCGCGGTGGAGGTGCAGCTCCGCGGCCTCTGCGACGGCTGCAACTGAAGGAACGGCCCGCGCCGGCCCCCAGCGGGCCGCGCTGGAGCCACCTCCACGGCCGCCGATCGGTGGGCGGCCGGGCATGCGTCGGGGGTTGAGCATTTGCCCGCCCCCAGGGCGGCCCCGCGCTTCCGCCTTCGTGGGAGCGGACACATCGTGGGTTCGGCGTCGCGAGGGAACATGCCCCCGGGACGCCGGAGGCTTCGGTGCAACCGCTTCAGACACTGCTGGTCGTCGACGACGACCTGGACATCCGAGACGCGCTCCAGGATGTGTTCGAGCTGGAAGGCTACGCGGTCCTCCTCGCCGCGGATGGGCTGGAAGCCCTCGCGCAGCTCCGCCAGGTGGAGTCCATGCCGGACCTCATCCTGCTCGACCTGATGATGCCGCGCATGGACGGCTTCGCCTTCCGCGAGGCGCTGCGCCAGGACACGAGCCTCAACCGCATCCCCGTGCTGGTGGCCAGCGCGGACCTGGACGTGAAGGGCGCCGCGGAAGGGCTGGGCGTCGCGGGTTGGCTGCGCAAGCCCCTGGACCTGCGCGAGCTGCTCACCGCCGTGAAGCGGCTCAGCCACCTGCCCAACTGACGCGGGGCGTCCGCCCGCCTGTCCGGCAGTCAGCGCGCCGCGGAGCCCCTGGCGTGGATTGGCGACCGCAGGAGCCGACCCCACCCTTGCCTCCAGCAGTCAGTCACTTGACCTGGGGGAGAGGAATCATGAAGAAGCTCATCGCCACACTGGCCCTGTGCGTGGGAAGCGCCGCGTTCGCGCAGCAGCAGGAGCAGCCGTCGAAGACGCAGGTGCCCCGCCCTGGCACGGAGAAGAGCACCGGCGTCGACGCCACCGAGGTGGGGCCCGCCATCGGCAAGGCCGCCAGGGACGTGACGGGCGGCGGGACGACGAAGGAGGGCACCTTCAAGCTGGACAAGGCCCTGAGCCTGCAAGGCACCCTGAAGGACGCCGACGACGACAGCGTCAACCTCTCCCGTCCGGGGCTTCCCGACGCGGAGCTCGACGTGCGCAAAGAGACGGTGCTGATGCTGGATGGCCAGAAAATCTCGAAGGCGGACCAGATTCCAGAGGGCGCCACGGTGCGCGCCCGCTTCCAGCTCGAGGGGGATGACTCCGTCGCGGTGGAGCTGCGCGCCACCAGCCCCAAGGGCACCCAGAAGCAGCAGCAGGGCACCGGCGGCGCGGGCACGCAGGGGCATCAGTCCGTCGACAAGGAGCTGGACGGCACGCCCTCGCGGTAGGCCTCGCGCCCGAACGCAAGCGCTTCACCCCGGGCCCGCTTCCTCCTGGAGGCGGGCCCGTCTGTTTTGCGCATCGCGGTGCACGCGGCTTCCTCTCGCGAGGAAAGGGTTTGCCCACATTGACCCGCGTTTCCCCTGCGGCCAGGCGTCTCCGCGTCGGTATGCGATTTGCTGTCCGCCCCGGGGAGGAGGAAGCGGTGATTCGACGACTGTTGGGCGGGTGTCTTGGGGCAGTGGTGGTCACAGCGTGGGCATGTGGTGGCTCGAGCGAGCCCTCCTCGCCCCCGGCGGTGGATGGCAGCATCGACGACCATCCACCGGTCGCGCAGCCGGATGCGGGCACCCGGCCGGACGGAGGGACGGACGCGGGCCCGGAGCCGGATGCGGGCACCGACCCGGAGCCGGATGCGGGCACCGGCCCGGAGCCGGATGCGGGCACCGACCCGGAGCCGGACGGTGGCAG
The DNA here is from genome assembly GCF_050038885.1 of Pseudomyxococcus flavus. Classification (NCBI taxonomy): domain Bacteria; kingdom Pseudomonadati; phylum Myxococcota; class Myxococcia; order Myxococcales; family Myxococcaceae; genus Pseudomyxococcus; species Pseudomyxococcus flavus. Next base: position 2,762,474 of record NZ_CP143624.1, read on the forward strand.
CGGCCCCACGGCGGGCCCGTGGCCGACGGACGCGGTGATGGACTACTCGGCCCGGTACAACATCGACCGGGCGCAAGCGGTGGGCGTGGACGCCGCGCACAACATCTGGCTGCTCGACGGAGACCGGATTGGCGTGCTGCGCGCGGACACGCAAGCGCTCGTCTGGACGCGCTCGCCCATTGGCCAGGCCAGGGATGGCTTCGGCCCGGACCGGGCGGCCACCGGCTCCACCGTCATCTGCGGTGGCAGCGCGGGCCGCGCCTACGTGGGCTACGCGACGCCCGACCTGCGCGAGGACCCGGAGTTCGAGGGCCTCCAACCCAACTACATCGTCAGCCCCGACGAGTGCTACCAGCCGGACCCGCGGCGGCCGTGCTACCCGTACAGCCGCCGCCGGCTCGACTACTACAAGCAGGGCGACGTGGACGTGGTGCGCCTGAACGAGCGCGGGGAGATTGTCCTCGAGGAGCACCTGCACCAGTCCATCCGCAACACGGTGGACGAGAACGGCCAGCCCCGCGTGCAGACGGGGCCCCGCGAGCTGGCCGATGTGCGCAACCTCGGCATCCGGAACAGCAACGACCACCACTTCGACGAGGACCGCAGCATCCTCAGCTGCGTGACGGTGCTGCACGGCCGTGACCAGGGCGACGTCTACGTGGGCACCAACCACGGCGTCACCCGCATCCGGGGGCTCGAGTACAACTCCCACCGTCACCCCATCTGGCACGACGAGAACGGCAGCCAGAAGGCGGGCTACACCTACGGGCTCGGCATCGCCCAGGACGGGGACGTCCTCATCGCCAACCAGTGGACCTTCGGCATCGTCACGCCCACGGCCCGGCTGGGGGACTGGGACAACATGGACAAGAACGTCAACCGGATGAAGGTGGAGTCCTCCTATCTGCCCCAGGTCAACAGCCTCGCCGAGTACGACTCCTGGCGCGGCTTCCAGCAGACGACGGATGGCCGCTACTACCTGGGCAGCGCGGACCTCGGCCTGTGGGAGATGACCATCGTCTGGCCGTCCAATCAGGCCCAGACGGGCACCCAGGTGACGGGCGCGAACGCCGAGCAGCGCGCGGCGCTCCAGAACATCAACGCGCTCGCGGCCACGGGTGACGGCTCGCTCTTCATCGGCACGAACAAGGGGGGCCTGTGGCGCCTCACGCCGCAGAAGGCGCTGGAGAAGGTGACGGACGTGAGCGGCTCGAAGGTGAAGCAGCTCATCTACGACCCGCGGGTGACGCCGGCGGCGCTCTATGTGCTCACCGACCGCGGCCTCACCGTCCTCCGCGGCCACTGAGCCCGTGCCGGACGTGGCCCCGGGGTGCCAGGCATCGCGCTGGCGCCTCGGGGCCTTGCGCCATCTACCGCGTGCCCGCGGCGGCCTTCCTGGGCGCGGGAGGCCGGGTGGGCAGCCGGAGGATGAAGGTGGAGCCCTTTCCCTGCGCGGAGCGCACGGTGATGCTGCCGCCCATGGCCTCCACAATCTGCCGGGTGATGTAGAGCCCCAGGCCCAGCCCGCCGTAGTGCCGCTCCGACACGGCGCGCTCGAACTTGCCGAACAGCCGCGCCATGCCGTCCTCGGAGATGCCGATGCCGTGGTCCTTCACGGCGAGCACCGCCGTGGGGCCCTCGCCCACCAGCGACACCTCCACCGGCCGGCCCTCGCCGTACTTCACGGCGTTGGACAGCAGGTTCACCAGCACCTGCTCCAGGCGCAGCGAGTCCCACTCGCCCATCACCGGCCCGTCCACGTGCAGCGACAGCGTGCTGCCGGCGCGGCTGAACTCCTCGGAGAAGGCCTCCGCCATCTGCCGCACCAGCTGCGCCAGGTCCAGCTCCCGGGGCTCCAGCGACAGGCGCCCCGCCGCCAGCCGGGACACGTCCAGCAGCGTGTTCACCAGGCTCGCCAGCCGCGACAGCTGCCGGTCCAGCACCCGGGCCCGGGGCGCCAGCTCCGCGGGCGGCTCCGCCTGCGAGCCCGCCACCTGCCGCAGCAGGAGCTGCAGGTGCAGCCGCAGGCTGGTGAGGGGCGTGCGCAGCTCGTGGGCCGCCACGCTGAGGAACTCGTCCCGGGCGCGCACCGCCTCCTGCGTTTCACGCAGGGCCTGCTCGCGCACCGAGCGCTCCCGGGCCGCGCCCGCGTCGCGCTGGGCCTCCACGCGGCGGCGCTCCGTCATGTCCTCCACGTAGATGCACGCGGCGACGATGACGCCGCCCCGGCGCACCGGGTGGTAGCTGGCCCGGTAGACGCGGGTGCGCTCGCTGCTGGCGCCGGAGTCGCGGTGGATGATCTCCACGCCCTCCAGCGCCACGCCCGTCTCCAGCACGCGGCGGACGCGGCGCACCACGTCGGCCACGGAGGGCTCGGCGCGCAACACCTCGGCCATGGGCTGGCCCAGGTGGGCCTCGCGCGGCACGCCGTGCATGGCGGCCATGGCCTCGCTGACCTCGACGAAGCGCAGCTCGCGGTCGATGACGGCCATGCCCAGCGGCACCGTGGACATGAGCTCCGCCAGTTCCACCGGCCGCGCGTCGTCGCGGGGGTGAGGCGCCGCGCTTCCTCCACCATCTGGCGTTGTCACGTCCGGCCCCGTGTCCTGGGCGGACCCGAGCCTGGGGGTCATCGTCTCCCCCGGTGTAGCAATCCCAACTGAAGCCGTCACGGCACGCCCCCCGGACGTGTGTCCAATGCTGGAAGGATGCCTGAGTCGGCCACGGAATCTTCCTGAAATCGCGCGGGTTTCTCCTGCACCTCAGGCGTCGGCCGCTGACCGGGCAGGCGTGCGAGGGACACCTGCTTCAACCCACCCTGGCCGGCTCTCTAGAATAACCCGAGCCTTCACGCCGTCCCGGCACGGAAAGGATACCGAACCGCATGCGCCTGAGACGTTTCGCCCGCCGTGCCGCGCCCCTGGTCTCCCCGGCCAACACCCTCCGGCAGGAAGTACAGGAGGACGGGCGCAACGAGCTGGTGGCTCGCAGCGGCGAGGACCCCTTTCGCGCGGAGCGGCGCCTGCGCTGGCGGGACCATTTCTCCCTCACGGAGAACGTGCTGATGCTCCAGCACATGCACGCCGAGCATGATGGCCTGCGCATCGCGCAGCTGTCGGACGTGCACGTGGGGCAGGCGACCTCGGCGGTGCGCATCCGCCGCGCGGTGGAGGCGGTCAACGCCGAGAAGCCGGACCTGGTGTTCCTCACGGGCGACTACGTGACGCACAGCCCCAAGCCGCTGCCGCGCGTGCGCGAGCTGCTGGCGGGGCTCCAGGGCCCCGTCTACGTGGTGCTGGGCAACCATGACCACTGGGTGAACGCGCCCTACCTGCGCGAGTCCTTCGAGCGGCTGGGCTACACGGTGCTCCAGAACGAGCACCGTCAGGTGCAGGTGAAGGGCGCGCCGGTGACGGTGCTGGGCATCGATGACGGCCTCACGGGCCGCGACGACGTGGAGGCCACCTTCCGTGGGGCGCCGGTGTCGGGCACGCGCCTGGTGCTGGCGCACACGCCGCCCACGGCGGAGAAGCTGCCGGCGCACGCGGGGCTGGTGCAGTTCTCCGGGCACACGCACGGCGGCCAGTTCGTGGTGCGGGGCCTGACGGAGGCCCTCTTCCGCCGCGCGGGCCAGCCGTACATCCGCGGCCACTACCACGTGAATGGCAACCAGCTGTACGTGAACCGGGGCCTGGGCTTCGGCTTCGGCGGGCCCTACCTGCGCCGGGGCAGCGAGCCGGAGGTGGCCTTCTTCACGCTGCGCCAGGCCACTGTGAGCGCGGGGTAGCCCCACTCACCGCGCGAGTTCGGATAGCATGGACCGCATGCGCAAATCCCTGCTCCCCAATGCCGTGCTCCTGCTGTCGCTCGTGGGCTGTGGTGTTCCGGCGCACGTCGACTACGTCAAGTTGCCGACCGAGGGCAAATTCGCCGTCATCGCCATCGACAACCGGAATGGCTATCTCATCGACCCGCGCACGGAGAGCTGCTTCCTGTTGACGTCGAGCATGGACAACCACGCCATCGTGCACGTCCCGTGTGACAAGCTGAAGCGGAACGTGCCCGAGGCCGCCACCTTCATCACCTGGGTTCCCGACAGCGCGGAGTCCCCGGCCGTCAGCGCGCCCACGCCCTGAGCCTCAGGGCCGCAGCGGCACGCCCAGCCGCCCGCTCCCCAGTCCCTCCGCCTTCTTGCGCCGCAGGCTGAAGGGGCCGGACCCGAAGTAGACGATGAACAGCGCGCCACCCGCCATGGAGAGGTTCTTCATGAAGTGGATGAGCTGGTCCTGCGCCTGCACCGGGTCCGTCACCAGCCAGAACCTGTGGACCATGAAGGCGGCGGACAGCAGGAAGATGGCGATGGCCGCCGCGCCCAGGCGAGCGAACACGCCCAGCAGCACGAACAGGCCGCCCACCACCAGCGCCACGCCCGACCCCAGCACCGCCATGCGCGGCTCCGGGACGCCGGACGCCTGAGCCACCGCCGTCAGCGCATCGAGCTGGAAGAAGTGGTTCAGCCCACTGGTGATGAAGATGGCCGAGAAGAGCAGCCGGCCAATCGGCGCGAGCACGCCCATGAGTCCTCCCTGTATCCCTCCTCCCAGGAGCACAACGCTGGCAGGATGAAGTCATTCTCAACGTGGGCATGAATTCCCGCGTGACAGCGGCCGCTCGCCTGCCTGCCCGCCCCCGTCGACAAGGCACTGTCCGGCCCGCTCCGGGCCTGGCGTGCTGCGACAACACGCCACACGCGGGCCCTCCGGGCAGCACGTATGGTGCCCGGGCCGTGAAGAAAACACTGACCGTCAGCCTCCTGCTGTCCAGCGCCCTCCTGCTCGTCCCCACCTCGAGCGCCTGGGCGTGCGCCACCTGCGCCTGTGGCGACCCCACCCTGATGTCCATGGGCACCGAGCAGCCCTTCGAGGGCCGCCTGCGCCTGTCCTCCACCCTGCGGGGCTGGGGCCACACGGTGGGCGAGGACGGGGTGAACGCCCTGCGCCTGCGCGAGGCGCGCATGGACCTGGCGGTCGCCTACGCGCCGCTGCCCTGGCTGTTCCTCTCCGCCACCCTGCCCCTGCAGGCCCGCGAGGTGCGCGACGTCAGCCTCGCCCGGGAGCGCGGCTGGGGCATTGGCGACGTGGAGCTCACCGCGAAGGTGTTCCTCTTCCAGGACAAGGCCTTCTCCGCGGACCACCTGTTCAGCGTGCTGGGCGGCGTGAAGCTCCCCACCGCCCCCGAGCTGCGCGGTCCCAATGGCACCATGCAATTGGACCTGCAGCTGGGCAGCGGCTCCGTGGACCCGCTGGCCGGCATCGCCTACCAGCACTTCCGCGGCGACTGGTCCTTCCTGGTCAGCGCCACCGGCTTCCTCCCCACGCGCGGCATCCAGGGCTACCGCGCGGGCGCCTCCCTGCGCACCACGCTCGCCGCGCAGTTCCAGCCGTCGGCCCGCTGGGCCCTGCGCCTGGGCTTCGACAGCCGCCTGGAAGCGCCGGCCGACACGTACGGAGAGCGCGAGGAGAACACGGGCGGCTTCATCGGCTACGCCTCTCCCGACGTGCTCTTCAGCCCGGGCATGGACGTCGTCGTCGCGGCGGGCGTGCGCGTGCCCTTCCTCAACCAACTGCGTGGCCGCGTCGCTCCCACGCCCATCGCGATGCTGTCCGTCGCCTACGACCTCTGAACCATGCGCTCCTTCCTGAAGACCCTCACCCTGGGCGCCACCGCCCTCCTGTCCCTCGCCGGCTGCGGAGGCGGCAGCCGCGAGGACGGCATGACGCTGGACCTCGCGCTCACCACCGGCCGGGCGCGACCCATCTCGGGCGCGGCCGGCGCGCGCGAGCTCATGAACGACCAGGGCGTCCACGCCGTCCTCACCAGCGGCTTCGTCACGCTGGGCAGCGTGGAGCTGCTCCCCTGCGCGGAGGTCGGCTGGAAGCGCTTCCTGCGCCAGCTCTCACCGGTGGGCACGGCGTGGGCCCACCACACCGTGGGCAACCCCACGCGGCTGGACATCGCCCACGTGGTGAGCCTGGGCAGCTCGGACGGCACCGTCATTCCGCTGGGCTCGCTGCACCCGCCGCCGGGACGCTACTGCCACGCGCGCCTCAACTTCGAGCCCGCGGGCGACGACGCGGAGGGCCTGTCCGCCGCCGCCCAGGGTGACGCCCCCGTGGACATGGTGGGTCGCAGCCTGCACCTGCGCGGCACCCTGTCCACCGGCCAGGAGGGCGAGCCCCAGCCCTTCGAGGTGAGCTTCCAGACGCGCGCCTCCGTGGACGTGCTCCTGGAGTGGGTGACGCTGTCGGAGGCCGAGCCCCACGCGCAGCTCGTCTTTGCGCTCACGTGGGATACGTGGCTGGATGGCGTCAGCGCCGAGCAGCCGCCCGCCAACGTGGACCTGGTGGGCAACGTGGCCCGCTCGGTGGTGCCCCCCACTTCCGCCGGACCATGACGCCTCCGCCCGTCGCCGCCACGCCACTCCCCGAGTCCGACTCCCGGGCCCGCATCAACCTGGAGTGGCTGCTGCGTCTGCGCTGGGGCCTGCTGCTGGGCCAGGCGCTCGTCATCGCGGTGGCGGCCTATGGCCTGGAGCTGGGCCTGCCCGTGCCGGTGCTGGCCGCATTGCTGGGCCTGGAGGCGCTGACGAACCTGTCGGTGCGGGCCTGGCTGACCCGCGGGCAGCGGGTGACGGAAGGCACCATCGGCAAGCTGATGCTGTGGGACACGCTGGTGCTGACCGGCCTGCTGGCCCTCAGCGGCGGCACCCACAACCCCTTCACCACGCTCTACCTGGTGAACGTGGCGCTGGGCACGGTGCTGCTGCCCGCGCGCTGGACGTGGGGCCTGCTCGGCTTCACGCTGGCGGCCTTCGGCTCGCTGTTCGTGCTCCAGGACGTGGAGCTACCGGCGGGGCTGTCCCGGCCGGACCACGCGGAGCTGATGCGGCTGCACATCAACGGCATGTGGGTGGCCTTCGCCGTGGCCGCGGGCTTCATCGTCTACTTCGTCCAGCGCGTCACGCGGGCGCTCGGCGCGCGGGAGCAGGAGCTGGCCCAGGCGCGCGCGCTGCACGCGAGGCGGGAGAAGGTGGCTTCGCTGGCGACGCTGGCCGCGGGCGCCGCGCACGAGCTGTCCACCCCCCTGTCCACCATCGCCGTGGTGGCCAAGGAGGTGGAGCGCGCGCTGGCCAGCGCGGGCACCTCCGAGTCCGTGCGGGAGGACCTCCGCCTCATCCGCCAGCAGGTGGACCGCTGCCGCGACGTGCTGGTGCAGATGTCCGCCGACGCGGGCCAGACGACGGGCGAGCCCTTCCACCCCGTGCCCCTGGGCCGACTGGTGGAGGAGATGCTGGCGGAGCTCCACGGCGCGGAGCGCGTGCGGGTCGAGCTGCCCGCCGAGGCCCGCGAGTGGCACGTCCATGGCCCGCCCCGGGCCCTGGCGCGGGTGCTCCGCGGACTGCTGAAGAACGCGCTCCAGGCCTCGCAGGCCACGCGCACCGTGGCGCTGCGCGTGCGAGCGCGCGGCGATGGCGCGCTGCTGGAGGTCCAGGACTCGGGCACGGGGATGCCGGCGGACGTGCTGTCGCGCGCTGGCGAGCCCTTCTTCACCACCAAGCCACCGGGTGAGGGCATGGGCCTGGGGCTCTTCCTGGCGCGCACCCTGGTGGAACAGCTGGGCGGCTCGCTGGAGCTGCGCTCGTCACCGGGCCAGGGCACCACGGCCAGCCTCTCGCTGCCAATGAGCGAGCCGCGCGCCGCGCCGGAGCTGGCGTCATGAGTCGCACGCGCCTCGCCACGAACGCGGCCGCGCCGGCTAGCGGAGCCCTCCCCCACCTCGCGCGGCCACCAGGAGCCTCTCGGCCAACGATGGAGGAAGCAGCGCCATGAGCCTCGCGAGCGCGGGCACCGAGCACCGCCCCAGCCTGCTGCTGGTGGATGACGACGCCACCCTGCGCGAGCGCCTGGCGCGGGCCTTCCGCGAGCGCGGCTGGGACGTCACCACCGCCGGGGACTACGACGAGGCGCTGGCGGCTGCCCGGCGCGAGTCCCCCGAGTACGCGGTGGTGGACCTGCGCATGCCGGGCCGCAGCGGCCTGGAGGTGGTGAGGGACTTGCTGGCGGTGGATGCCGCCACGCGCGTCATCGTCCTCACGGGCTACGGCAGCATCGCCACCACGGTGGATGCCATCCGGCTGGGCGCGGTGAACTACCTGCCGAAGCCCGCGGACGTGGACGACGTGCTCGCGGCCTTCGCGCGGGCCTCCGGCGAGCCCTCCGTCGCGACGTCCGAGCGCTTCGAGGCCCCCTCGCTCGCCCGCGCCGAATGGGAGCACATCAACCGCGTGCTGGCGGACTGCGGTGGCAACATCTCCGAGGCCGCGCGCAAGCTGGGCATCCACCGGCGCTCGCTCCAGCGCAAGCTCCAGAAGTACCCCCCATCCCGCTAACAACTCTTGCTATGGGTCGCACCATGTCGACCGCACTCCAGACCCGCGCTCCCAGCCACCTCGCCCCCGGCCGCTTCGGCCAGACGCGCTACATGATTCGCCGCAAGTTCTTCAAGCTGTTCGGCGACGCGTTCCACATCTATGACGAGGCGGGCAACCTCGCGTTCTACTCGAAGCTGAAGGCCTTCAAGCTGAAGGAGGACATCCGCATCTACGGCGACGAGGAGATGCGCGAGGAGCTGCTCAGCATCAAGGCGCGCGGCATCCTCGACTTCGGCATGACCTACGATGTGACGGACGCCACCACGGGCGAGCGCGTGGGTGCGCTGCGCCGCAAGGGCCTGCGCTCCATCCTCCGTGACCAGTGGCTGGTGCTGGACACGCATGACCAGGAGGTGGGGAAGATTGAAGAGGACAGCATGGTGCTGGCGCTGGTGCGCCGCTTCCTGGTCAACCTCATTCCCCAGTCCTTCACTGGCACGATGGGCGACGCCCAGGTGCTCTCCTTCAATCAGCGCTTCAACCCGTTCATCCAGAAGATTGATTTGGACTTCTCCATGGACAGCAGCCACCGGCTGGACCGGCGGCTCGGAATCGCGGCCGCGGTGCTCATGTCCGCCATCGAGGGCCGTCAGCAGTAACCACGAACCTTCAGGCCCGGCGCGGACACGCCGGGCAGGTGTCTCACAGCGTCGCCTGCCGGTGGCCGCATGCGTGGCCTCGCGTGGGTTCTGGCACTGGCAATGCGCCGGGCTGTGACTTCGAACGCCACGGAATGACCACGCCTTGTGACGGGCCGGGCTACGCCCGCCGCGCTCCGGGGTCGTGCTGCGTCGCGCTCGCGTGCACCAGGGGATGGCATCACGGCTGCACAGCGGTCCGTGCCTGCACCTCATGCCCGTTCCCGGGCACAGGAGACCCTGGATGCGACTCCCCCTGGATTCACAGTGGCTGACGAACGCGGCGCTGCTCGGTGCGCTCTCCTGGGGTGGACTGGCGCTGGCCAGCACACCCGCGAGCGCCACCGTCCCCAACGCGGGGACGCGGATTCACCCCATGAACGCGAAGGCGCTCAAGGAAGGCGAGCGCGCCCCCGTCGAGACGCCCCACTACCTGCCACCGCCGCCGCCGCCCAGCTGCCCCGGCGTGATTGACAACGGGACGGTCCAGCTCGGCGTGGCGCCCGAAGGCCACCTGAGCATCCCCTGTCCGTTGAGCCCTCTCTCCAGCGGCTGGTCCGGGACCACCTGGGTGGGCTTGCGCTATCTGCCCACCGTGGGCGAGGCCGCCGCGCCGGGCACGCCGTGCGAGGGCTGGGGCGTGGCCGACGCCAGCCTGGGCGTCACGGGCTTCTCCTCCGCGGGCTGCGGCAGCTCCAGCAACCTGACGGTGGAGTCCTTCGCGTCCTCCACCACCACCGCGACGTCGGTGGTCCGCGTGGGCAACTCCCTCCGGGTGACGCACATCTACACGCCCTCGCAGGTGTCGAACCTGCTGTACCAGGTGGATGTCCTCATCGAGAACATCGGCACGACGTTCATCCCGGACCTGCGTTACACGCGCGGCATCGACTACGACATCCTGCCCAACACCTTTTCCGAGTACGTCACCATCGCGGGCGCCGCGAGCAGCCCCTGGGTGGTGGGCTCGGTGGACAACAACTTCACGTCGCTCGACCCGCTGGCCGCCAACACCCCCATCTTCGGTGGCACGGGTGACTTCACCAACCTGGGGCCGGGGGACGTGGGCGCGCAGCTCGACTTCCAGCTCGGCGCGTTGCCCGTGGGCCAGGTCCGCGCCTTCCGGACCTTCTACGGTGCCGCGGGCAACCACTTCGCCGCGCTGGCCGCGCTGTCCTCCGTGGGCGCCGGCACGTACTCGCTCGGCAAGGGCAACTGGAACGGCTCAGGGAGCCCGCTGAGCGCGGCGGGCGCGCCCCCGGGGACCTTCGCGGCCATCACCGGACAGCCCAATACCTTCATGTATGGCTTCCGCCCGCCGGAGCCGCCGACGAGCTGCACGGTGGAGTGCAGCGTCCTTCAGAACACGCCCGTCTACATGACGGACTCCGCGGGCACGCGGGACCTCTGCTTCGTCAACGGCACGAGCCTCATCAACCCCATGGGCGTCACGTACATCAACGGTGAGCGCATCGAGTTCAACTGCGGCACCTACGGCAGCCTCGGCACCCTGTGCAACCTCGTGCCGGGGCAGGACACCTGTGACGCCGCGGTCTACCAGGCCATCTGCAGCAGCCCTGTGTACGCGCATCACTGCCTCTGACTCGACTTTCGCCATGCTGCCCGCCGCTCGAGCAACGTCTGCCAGCGGCGAGGCAGCGGGGACAGGCCAGCGAATTCAACGTTCGTTACGTCGACGCGCTCGCGGCTGCGTCGACTGCACCGACCTGACGAAGTCCACGAAGGCACGCAGCGGCGTCGGCAGGTACCGACGACTGGGGTAGTAGAGGAAGGGTCCGGAGAAGCTCAGCCACCACGATTGGAGTACGGGAACCAGCGCGCCTCGGTCGATGAAGGGACGCAGCCAATCCTCGAACAGATAGATGATTCCGGTACCCGCCACGGCGGCATCCACGGCGAGCTCCGTGGTGCCACCGAAACCGGCGATCAGCGGGCCCTTCGGGTCGACTTTGATTGTCTCGCCGTCTCGCTCGAACTCCCACGGGTGCGGTGGCCCGTTCGAGAAGCGCCATCGCAGGCAATCATGTTCGAGCAGGTCATGCGGGTGTGTGGGACGACCACGGCGAGCAAGATACGCGGGTGACGCGGCTGCGGCGAACCGCTGGATGCGCGGACCGATGGGAACCGCCACCATGTCCTTTTCGAGCCATTCTTCGTAGCGGACGCCAGCGTCGAAGCCTTCGGCAACCACGTCGACGATACGCTCCTCGGCGGTCACCTCGAGACAGATGTCGGGGTACTTCGCGAGGAAGGGCGGCACGATGTGAGGGAGGACGAGCCGTGCAGCGGCGGTCGGCACGTTGAGCCTCAGACGACCCGCGGGCCGGTCGCGGAAATCGTTGACCACGTCCAGCGCCGCGCGCACTTCACCGAGCGCCGGCGTGACCCGCTCGATCAGGCGCGCTCCCGCGTCGGTGGGTGTGACGCTGCGGGTGGTGCGATGGAGCAGCCGGACCCCGAGCCGGGCTTCCAGCCGACGAACCGCGTCGCCCATGCGCGACGCGCTTGTGCCCGCCGCACGGGCGGCGCTGCGAAAGCCGCCCTCCCGGGCGACCGTCAAGAACGCGGTGAGGTCTGCGAGGTCATCCATCGACTGTGCAGATTATCGCACAGCCCGTACAGACTGCAGTGGGTTGCCGCGCAGAGGGCTCCTCGTAAGGCTTGTGACGAAGCCAATCCTCAAAGGACCTCGTCATGACCGCTCCCCACATCGTAGACAGCTACCACCTCGGCGCTCACACCGTTCGCCGTCTGGGCTACGGCGCCATGCAGCTCGCCGGCCCTGGCGTCTTCGGCCCGCCCAGGGACCGCAAGGCCGCCATCGCCGTGCTGCGAGAGGCCATCGCTCTGGGCGTCAACCATATCGACACGAGCGACATCTACGGTCCCCATGTCACGAACGAGCTCATCCGCGAGGCGCTGCATCCGTATCGCGAGGGCCTCGTCATCGCCACGAAGGTCGGCGCCGTGCGCGGCCCATCGGGGTCGTGGGAGCCCGCCTTCTCCGCCACCGACATCGAGCGCGCGGTTCACGACAACCTGCGCAACCTCGGCCTGGACGTGCTCGACGTCGTGAACTTTCGCGCGATGTTCAACGCCTATGGCCCAGCGGAGGGCTCTATCGAAGCGCCGCTGACCGTGCTCGCCGAACTCCAGCGGCGTGGGCTGATTCGACACATCGGCCTGAGCAACGTCACGGCCGCGCAGATCGCGGAAGGACGCAAGCTCACGAACATCGTGTGCGTGCAGAACCAGTACAACCTGGCGTACCGCGGCGATGACGCCGTCATCGACGAGCTCGCCGCGCTCCGCATCGCGTACGTGCCGTTCTACCCGCTCGGCGGGTTCTCACCGCTGCAGTCCAGCGCGCTCAACACGGTTGCCGCCCGGCTCGGGGCTACGCCGATGCAGGTGGCGCTCGCGTGGCTCTTGCGCCGCTCGCCCAACGTGCTGCTCATTCCTGGCACGTCCTCCATCGCGCACCTCAGGGAGAACCTCGCGAGCGCCTCAATCGTCCTGAGCGACGAGGACATGGCCACGCTGAACGGGATTGCCGAGCACGCCTGAAGGCCGACGTCCCCCGAGCGAGGCCAGACCGGCCTTGCTCCGGTGTGTCCTTCGCCGGGGCCCTCTCTCGGCCACCTCGATGCGTGCTCGTGAACGTCACGGCGAGCGAGCCCATCGCGTGCTTGTTCAACCCGACGCGGCTTTCGAAGCAGCTGCAGGTCAACGGGAGCCGGCTGCGGGGGCGCGGGCCTCAGCCCGCCAGCAAGCGGCGGTGAACCGCACCTCGTCGCCGTGCACGAAGGGCTTGAAGGCGGCGAGGACGGTCTCGATGACGTGGCTCCGGGTCCGTTCGTCGACCTCCTGAAGAACCCGGCCGAGCAGGCCGAACCGGGTCACATACCGGGCCAGCTCCTGCTCGGGCAGGGTGCAGGCGACTTCGATGGGCTGGATGTCGATGTCCGCCCAGCCGCTCTGCTCCAGGATGCGCTGGACGCGGCCCCGGTCCTCGAAGGCGAACTGCCCCGGCGCGTTCGGCTGGCGGGCGGGGAGGTTCGGGACGAGGGGCGCCGCGGCCCGCTCGGCGGTCGTCATGAACGGGTTCTCCGAGGGGCTTCGCCAGGCGATGAAGCACAGCCGGGCGTTCTCCTTCGCGGCTCGTCTCAGGTTCGCGAAGGCCTGGACGGGGTCATCGAAGAACATGACGCCGAAGCGCGAAATCACCATGTCGAAGCGGGCCGGCTCGAAGGCGTGACTCTCGGCGCTGGCTTCGATGAAGCTTGCGGCCACGTGCTCCGCCTCGGCCCGGGCCCGTGCGACGGCGAGCATCGGCGCCGAGACGTCGACGCCGACGCAGTGTCCCTGGGTGCCGAGCTGCCGCGCCACGGCGAGCGTCGTGCTACCCGTCCCACAGCCCACATCGAGCACCTGGCGCGCGCCGCGGGTCTGGACGGCCTCGACGAGCAGGTCCTCGAACGGCTTGAACATCCGCTCGACCATGTCCCGAAGCTCGGCCCAGGCGTGTCCCGCGGGACCATTCCAGAGCGCTATCTGCCCATCCGGGGGTGGGTGTCCGGCCGTCATCGCGAGTCTCCTTCCACATGCCTTCAAGATGTGAAGGCCGTACAGTGCCAGTTCAAGTCGACTTGAGGTCAACAGGTGAGAGACCTGGACATCACCGAGGTGGCCCGGCGCTCCGGGGTTCCTGCCTCGACGCTGCGCTTCTATGAGGCGAAGGGCCTGCTGTCCTCCACAGGCAGGCGAGGCCTGCGCCGCCTGTTCGCACCGGAGGTGCTGGAGCGGCTCACACTCATCGCGCTGGGGCGAGAGGCCGGCTTTTCGCTCGATGAGATTGCTCGGATGTTCACGCCGGATGGACGGCTGCGCATCGACCGGAAGATGCTCACCGCGAAGGCAGAGGAGCTCGACAGCACCATCCGGCGTCTGAGCGCCATGCGCGACGGCTTGCGGCACGCCGCGAACTGTCCCGCGCCGAGCCACATGGAATGCCCCACGTTTCGCCGGCTCCTGGCGGCGGCCGCGTCCTCCAAACGAGGACGGGCTCCGATGACGCACGGGAACAAAGGCGAGCGCCCTCAGAAGCGCGCTGGAATCGAGAAGGGCGCCCAGCGGTCCTTCCACGGGCGCGCCTCTTCGAGCTGATAGGCAAGGCCCAGTAGCAGCGCATCCGCCCCCGGAGCCGCGGCGAAGTGCATCCCCACGGGCACTCCGCCTTCCGGAAAGTGGAGCGGCACCGACATGGCCGGGCACCCGGCGATGTTGTGGAGCGGCGTGTCTCCAATCGCCTGGGCCGTGCGCTGCAACAGCACCTCCCTGCCGAGCACCGGCGACAGGCGCCCCAGGGGCCATGACGCGGCGGAGGTCGTGGGCGTGAGGACCACGTCATATCCGCGCGTGGCCTCGAGGTAGGCCCGCACGGCCTGCGAGAAGGCGGCACGGGCCTGGGGCAGCGCCTCGGGGCCAGCGGCCAGGAAGTCCTCCACCAGCGCCCAGGTGAAGGGCTCCAGCTCCTCGATTTGCACCGGCTCGTCCCGCGTCCGGTCCATCAGCTCGACAATGCCCGCGACGGCCGCCCCCGCGACGCGGAAGAAGGCGGCGCTCAGCCCCGGACCGTCGAAGCGCGGCGGGGCGATGGGCTCCACCTCGTGCCCCAGCTCGACGAGCAGCGCCACGGCGTCTTCGGAGGCACGGCGGACCTCGGGCTCCGGCTCGGTGCCCATCATCGTCCGCGTCCAGGTCGCGATGCGCAGGCTCCGGGGCACCGGCTCCCGGACGAACCCCACGGGCGTCCCGAAAGAGGGGTCTTCCGTCAGCGACAGGAACAGCGCGCTGTCCCGCACCGAGCGGCTGATGCAGTGGTCGCTCGTCATGGCCGCGAAGTCGGACCTGGCGAAGCTCGCGGGCACGGTGCGCCCGCGGCTCGGCTTGAAGCCGAAGACGCCGCACGCCGACGCCGGCACCCGGATGGAGCCGCCCCCGTCATTGGCATGCGCGATGGGAACGAGCCCGGCCGCCACCGCCGCCGCGCTTCCACCCGACGAGCCCGCCGCGGAGCGGGACAGGTCCCACGGGTTGAGCGTCGCGCCCTCGAGCAGCGTCTCGGTGCTGAAGAGCAGGCCGAGCTCCGACATGGCGCTCTTGCCGGCGCAGACGAGCCCGGCTGCTTCGAGCCGCTTTCCGTACGGCGTCTGCCGCCGCGCGACGTTGGCCGCGAACAGCCGCGAGCCCATCGACCAGCGAAGGCCCGGCCACTCCGTGGAGTCCTTCACCAGGAAGGGCACGCCGGAGAACGGGCCCGCGCCCGCTGGCTCCGAGGGCTCGCGAGCCGTCGTGACAACCGCGCGCAACAGGGGATTCAACGCGTCGATACGCGCCAGGCAGGCCTCGAACAGCTCGCTCGCCTGGACCTCACCCCGAGCACACAACTCCGCCTGCGCCACACCATCCAGCCGCGCCAGGACCGCCAGTTCCTTCATGCCTCCATTCTGGTGCGGAGGACCGCGAAGGCGCCATCACGGATGACGGCGAGAAGGTGGAGCAAGCAACCGCCCCTCAGGACCAAGCCCCACTAATCGCCATCATGATGCAGATACAATTACGATTCACGTATTCCTCGCCCACGTCGGGGAACGAGGATTCTTCCTGCCCCTTTCCGCCTGCGGGAGAGGACTCCCCCTGCTATCCAACGCGGACTCGGCAGGCGCCAGCAGGGCCACGGACCTCGGGCCTGCACGCACGCATATCCCACCGGCCACCGCGCGGGTGGCCTTTCCCCTCGCTCGCGATGACCTCACTCGCCCAGACGCCACACTCCGCGCACACCGCCACTGCCTCGCGTGAAGCAGCGGGCACCAGAAGCCGCCGCATCGTCGGCATCGACGCCCTGCGCGGCCTGGTCATGGTGCTGATGCTGGTCGACCACGTGCGGGAGTTCTTCTACCTGCACGCCCAGGTCAGCGACCCGGTGGAAATCTCCTCCACGCCCCCCGGCCTCTTCTTCACGCGGCTGGCGGCGCACCTGTGCGCGCCCGTGTTCGTCATCCTGACCGGCGTGGCGGCGTGGCTCTACGGACAGCGGCACGGTGGACGCCGCGCGGCGTCCGGCTTCCTGTTCAAGCGCGGTCTCTTCCTGCTGGTGCTCGAGCTGACGGTCATCAACTTCGCCTGGACCTTCACGCTCCTGCCCCGGACCTATTACTTCCAGGTCATCGGCGCGATTGGCGTGTCGATGATGGTGCTGGCGGCCCTGCTCCACCTGCCGCGCCCGGCCCTGCTGACCTTCGCGCTGGCGGTGATTTTCGGCCACAACCTGCTCGACCCGGTTCACTTCGCGGCCGGCGAACCCGGCCACGCCCTCTGGGCGCTGCTGCATGATCGCGGCTTCATCGCCCTCCCCTGGGGCGCGCAGCTCAAGACGTCCTACCCCGTCCTACCGTGGATAGGGGTCATCGCCCTGGGCTTCGCGGCGGGACCGTGGTTCGCGTCCCAGGTCGCTCCAGAGGTGCGCCGCCGTCGCCTGCTGCTGACCGCGGCCCTGTCGGTGGGCCTCTTCGTGGCGCTGCGGCTCCTCAACATCTACGGAGAGCCCCTCCCCTGGTCACCCGGCGCGACGGCGCTGGAGACGGCCATGTCGTTCGTCAACCTGACCAAGTACCCGCCGTCGCTCGACTTCCTGCTGCTGACGCTCGGCGTGGGCGCGGCCTTGCTGGCCCTGCTGGACCTCGCGCCGCACCGGCTGAGCGCCGCCCTGGCGGTGTTCGGCGCCGCGCCGCTGTTCTTCTACGTCGTCCACCTGTACCTGCTGCACGTGCTGAACAAGCTCGCGCTGGCCACCCTTGGACCGAACCAGGGCGACCTGTTCAGCCTGCCGAACATCAGCGCCCTCTGGCTCATGGCGCTCGTGGCCACGGTGCCCATGGGGTTCGCCTGCCGCGCCTTCGCCAGGCTCAAGGCCCGCTCCTCCAGTCCCTGGATGAGCTACCTGTAAGCCCGCACCGCGCCCCATGCCGCGAGGCCAATGCCTCATATCCATCAACGCGCTGCGGTTTCCCCAGACAGACAACCACATCGCACCCGCCACGGAAGCGAACTAACGCGCTGCGTATTGTGAGCCTTCACGCCCAGCCCTAAACAGGAGCTTGTTGTCATCATGCCAATAAGCCATGGAGGGCCGCGCGCATGCGACTGCACTGGAGTCGTCGTCTGGCGTTTTCGAGTACCTTGCTCCTGACCCTGGGAGTGGCGCAGGCCGCCGAAGATCCGCTGCCGCTCCTGGACATGACGCCCATTCGCTCGCCATTCGCGGCGGCCTGTGAGGGGAAGCCTGACTCCACCCCGCTGCCCGTGGACGCACGCACCCTGGTCGTCCCGGGCGTCAACAAGCCGGGCACCGCGGTGCAGTTCAACGCGTTCTGGGTGGACCTGCACTCACCGCCGCCGCCGTTCATCTCCAACCTGCCGCCCAACCCGACGACGTGCGGCGAGTTCCGGGCGAGCGTGCAGCGAGGGCGGGTGAACATCGAGACCCGCGCCTACTTCCAGCCCTTCACGACCTCGCTGGCCTACTACCACCTCTATCGGCAATGGGGTTACCTCTTCCGCCCCGCGGACTTCGATGAGCAGATCATCAACCGCTTCGGGCTCGCGAAGGCGCCGTTCCGCAATCCCTATCCGCTGCCGTGGGAGGACCCCAACCGCACCAACGGCGGCAGCGGGCAGCTCCCCCTGGGCCTCGTGCAGGAGCGCGACGCCAACGGCCGCTTCACGGGGATGATTGCCTCCAGCTGCTCGGGCTGCCACGACTCGAAGCTGGGCAACGACCAGGAATCCTCCTTCGTCTGGGGACGCTCCACGGACGCCAGCGACCCGGGCCTCATCCAGTCCGACTTCTTCCGCTCCACCGTCGTGGGCAACGTGTTCCAGCTCGCGCCCATCCCCTGGAGCGTGGGCCGAGGCATGAGTGATGCCATTGGCATCGTGGACCTGCTGCCCGCCCTCTTCGACATGGACTCCCTGGCGATGGTGCCGAGCCTGCTCGAGTACTTCCCGACGCACGCCGGTGGCATGTCCCGCGCGCCCAACTGGTGGTACCGCGCCTTCAAGACGCGCCAGTTCTGGGACGGCGCGCTCACCTCGGACAACGTCCGCTCAGAGATGGCGTTCGGCATCGCCAACATCGGGCGCTCGGCCGCGGAGCGCCGCGCGCTCACCGCCGAGTTCGAGGACAACGACAACTTCTTCCTCTCGCTATCGCCCCCCACCTACCCCAAGCCCATCAACACCGCGCTCGCCGAGCAGGGCGCCATCCTCTTCCACGAGCGCGACCTCTGGGCGAACGGCGCCAACCCCGACATCCCGAAGACGCCCGGCAATGGCTCGTGTGCGAGCTGCCACGGTGTCTACTCCCCGCGCTACGCGGCCAACCCCGCCTACCTGCCCGACCCGCGCCTCAAGGGCATCGCCGGCGTCATCACGCCCATCGAGACCATCCGGACGGACCCCGCCCGCAAGGACCTGATGGCGGACGAGCGCAAGCGCCGGGCCTGGAACACGTCCTTCCTGGCCTACAACGACATGCACCCCGACCACGGGCCCTTCTATGACGACCCCATCATGAGCGCCCTGCGACGCGTGCCCCGCGCCGCGTATGACCGGGGCGTGGGCCCCATCTACTCGCCCGAGGGTCCGAACATCTGGATCGAGCCGTTCGGCTACATCGCGCCACCGCTCTACGGCGTGTGGGCCTCCGCGCCCTACTTCCACAACAGCAGCGTGCCCACGCTGTGGGACGTGCTGAAGCCGTCGGACCGGCCGAAGGTGTGGCAGCGCCAGCAGACGGAGCCCAACAACCTGGGCATCAACGCGGGCTATGAGATGGGCTACGAGGCGTATGACTTCGCGAAGCTCGGCTGGAAGGTGACGCGCCTGGCCTGTGGCGACGTGCCCAGCAGGGACCCGTTCATCCCCTGCAGCCAGCACATGGCGACCATCGACATCGCCTTCGCCAACATCGCCAACCTGGTGGCCAACTACAACTCGCTGGCCTACCAGTCGCCGCCGCCCATCACCCAGAAGCAGATTCGCTCCCGGATGATTTTCAACTCGCACCTCTACGGGCTCGGCAACGAGGGCCATGACTTCAACCAGTCGCTCACCGACGACGAGCGCTGGGCCATCATCGAGTACATGAAGACGCTCTGAAGCCCGGGCGCCGGCCTCCTGGGGAACACGCCAGGAGGCCGCGGCCTTCGCGTCACAGGAAGCGCTTGAAGAGGTCCAGCTTGCCCGTGTAGGGCGGGTAGCGCAGCTTCATGTCGAGCAGGAAGGGCCGCTTCACCACGCTCTTGCGGTGGCTGAAGGCGTCGAAGCTGGCCTGGCCGTGGTAGCCGCCGATGCCGGACTCACCCACCCCGCCGAAGGGCAGGCCCTTGACGGCGAAGTGGACGCACACGTCGTTGGCCACCGCGCCGCCGCTCGACGTCTCCAGGAGGACGCGCTCGTTCACCGCCGCGTCCTTCGCGAAGGTGTAGAGCGCGAGCGGCTTGGGCCTCGCGCGGACGAAGCGGATGGCCTCGTCGATGCTGGGGCAGTCCACCAGCGGCAGCAGGGGCCCGAAGATTTCCTCCTGCATCAGCGGGCTGGACAGCGGCGCGTCGGTGATGACGGTGGGCGCGAAGAAGCGGCTGTCCGCGTCCCGCTCACCGCCGAAGGCCACCGTCCCGTCCTGCGCCAGCTTCGAGACGCGCTCGAAGTGCCGCGTGCTGATGATGCGGCCGTAGTCCCGGCTCGCCCGCGCGTCCGCGCCGTAGAACTCGGTGACGGCCTTCTGGACCAGCTCGGTGAAGCGGCCCTTGAGCTCGGGAGGAATCAGCACGTAGTCCGGGGCGATGCACGTCTGCCCGGCATTGACGTACTTGCCCCAGGCGATGCGGCGCGCGGTGACCTCCAGGTCCGCGCTCCGGTCGATGATGCAGGGGCTCTTGCCGCCCAGCTCCAGCACGGTGGGCGTCAGGTGCTTCGCCGCGGCCTCCGCCACCACCCGACCCACCTGGGGGCCACCGGTGAAGAAGATGAGGTCCCAGCGCTCGTCGAGCAGGGCCCGGCTCGCCTCCGCCCCGCCCTCCACCACGGCGACGACGTCCTCGGGGAAGGCCTCCCGCAGCATCCGCGCGAGCACGCTGGACGTCGCCGGGGACAGCTCGCTGGGCTTCAGCACCGCGGTACAGCCCGCTGCGAGCGCCCCGATGAGCGGCGCGATGGCCAGCTGATAGGGGTAGTTCCAGGGGGCGATGATGAGCGTCACCCCCAGCGGCTCCGAGTACTGCCAGACGCGCGCGGGCTGGATGACGAGCGGCGCCGAGCCCTTGCGCGGCGCCATCCACGCCTTCACGTGCTTGAGCGCGTCCTTCAGCTCCCCGTAGATGCTGCCCACCTCCGTGAGGTAGGCCTCCTCGGGGCTCTTGGAGAGGTCCGACTGCAAGGCGGCGAGAATCTCCGCCTCGTACTTGCGTGCCACCCGTTCGAGCACCTGCAACTGCTCCCGGCGCCACGCCAGCGGCAGCGTGGCGCGGGTCTCGAAACGGGCCCGCTGCTTCTCGACGAGCGCCTTCGCATCGAACGAAGGCGGGACGGCGGCGAGACGGCTGGAGCCCTGCGTCATCGGACCTCTCCTTGTGTGTGGGGAGTTGCTATTTCAAGAGCTCGCCCTTTTCGGCCTTCTCGACGAGGGACGCCGGGGGCTGGAAGTGCGGACCGTAGCGCTCCGCGAGCTCGCGCGCACGGGCGATGAAGCCCCGCAGGCCGGTGCCCGTGCGGCCCTCGTAGCCGTTGATGAACTGCGCCACGCCGCCCGTCCACGCCGGGAAGCCGATGCCGAGGATGGAGCCGATGTTCGCGTCCGCCGCCGAGCGCAGCACGCCCTCGTCGAAGCACCGCACCGTGTCGATGGCCTCGGCGAACAGCATGCGGTCCTTCATGTCCTCGAAGGGGATGCTGTAGCCGGGCTTGGTGAAGTGCTTCGCCAGGCCGGCCCACAGCCCCGTGCGCTTGCCGTCCACGTAGTCGTAGAAGCCGCCGCCCGTGGAGCGCCCCTTGCGCTCGTGCTGGTCAATCATGGCGTCGACCACGGCGTAGCTGCCGTGCTCCGGCCAGGGCTTGCCCTCCGCCAGGGCGGCCGCCTTCGTCTCCAGGCGAATCTTCCGGGGCAGCGTCAGGGTGAGCTCGTCCATCAGCTGGAGCGGCGCCGCGGGGTAGCCCGCCTGGAGGCCCGCCTGCTCGATGGAGGCCGGCGCGATGCCCTCGCCCACCATGGCGATGGCCTCGTTGAGGAAGGTGCCGATGACGCGGCTGGTGAAGAAGCCCCGGCTGTCGTTGACGACGATGGGCGTCTTCCCAATCTGCACCGCGATGTCGATGGCCTTCGCCAGCGCCGCGTCGCTCGTCTTCTTCCCGGCGATGAGCTCCAGCAGCGGCATCTTGTCCACGGGCGAGAAGAAGTGCATGCCCACGAAGTCGTCCGTGCGCTTCACGCCCTCCGCCAGCAGGGTGATGGGCAGCGTGGAGGTGTTGGACGCGAGCAGCGCGTCCGGGGCCACCACGTCCTGCACCTCCTGGAACACCTGGTGCTTGAGCTTCACGTCCTCGAAGACGGCCTCGATGACGACGTCACACCCCTTCAGCGCGGCGGCGTCCGCGGTGGGGGTGATTCGCGCGAGCAGCGCGTCGCCCTTCTCCTTCGTGGACTTGCCCTTCTGGATGGCCTTCTCCACCAGCTTGACGGAGTACTGCTTGCCCTTCTCCGCCGCGGCCAGGCTCACGTCCTTGAGCACCACGTCGATGCCGGCCTTGGCGCACACGTAGGCGATGCCCGCGCCCATCATCCCCGCGCCCAGCACGCCCACCTTCTTCGCCGTGTACTGCGGGAAGCCCTTGGGCCGGCCGCCGCCGGAGTTGATGTGCTGCATGTCGAAGAAGAACGCCTGAATCATGTTCTTCGCGACCTGGCCGGTGACGAGCTCGGTGAAGTAGCGCGACTCGATGGTGAACGCGGTCTCCACATCCACCTGGGTGCTCTCCACGGCCACCGCCATGATGGCGCGGGGCGCGGGCATGTTCGCGCCCTTGAGCTGCTTGCGCAGGTTGGCCGGGAAGGCCGGCAGGTTCGCCGCGAAGCCGGGGTTCGACGGCGTGCCGCCCGGAATCTTGTAGCCCTTCTGGTCCCACGGCTGCTGCGCGGTGGGGTGGGCCTTCACCCACGCCTTGGCCGCGGGCAGGAGCGCCTCCACGGAGTCCACCACCTCGTGGACCAGGCCGACCTCCTTCGCCTCCTGCGGACGGTAGCGCTGGCCCTGGAGCAGCACCTTCATCAGCGCGTCCACGATGCCCAGCATGCGCACCGTGCGCACCACGCCGCCGCCGCCGGGCAGCAGGCCCAGGGTGACCTCCGGCAGGCCCACCTGGGCGCCCTTCACGTCGGCCACGATGCGGTGGTGGCACGCGAGCGCAATCTCCAGCCCGCCGCCCAGCGCCGCGCCGTTGATGGCCGCGACCACGGGCTTGCCCAGCGTCTCCAGCGCCCGCAGCTGCGCCTTGATTTCCTGCCCCAGCTCGAAGGCCTGCTTCGCGTCCTCCTTCTTGACCTTCAGCAGGTCCTTCAGGTCACCGCCGGCGAAGAAGGTCTTCTTCGCGGAGGTGAGGATGACGCCCGCGATGCTGTCCTTCTCCTGGACCAGCCGGTCCACCGTCGCGCGCATGGACTTCAGGTACGCGGCGTTCATGGTGTTCGCGGACTGGCTCGGGTCATCCATCGTCAAGACCACGATGCCGTCGGCGTCTTTTTCCCAGCGGATGGTGTTCTGCTCGCTCATGGGGTTCGCTCGAATCCTGTCGAAGTATGGGAAGAGAAGTTCAGACGCGCTCGATGAGGGTGGCCACGCCCATGCCACCGCCGACGCACAGGGTGATGACCGCGCGGCGCGCCTTGCGGCGCTCCAGCTCGTCCACCATCGTCCCCAGAATCATCGCGCCGGTGGCGCCCAGCGGGTGCCCCATGGCGATGGCGCCGCCGTTGACGTTGAGCTTCTCCTCCGGGATGCCGAGGTCCTTCTGGTACTTGAGCACCACCGAGGCGAAGGCCTCGTTGAGCTCGAACAGGTCGATGTCCTTCACCGACAGGCCGGCCATCGCCAGCAGCTTCTGGGTGGCCGGAATCGGGCCGGTGAGCATGATGGTCGGGTCCGAGCCGGACGTGGCCACGGCGGCGATGCGGGCGCGCGGCGTGAGCCCCAGCGACTTGCCCACCTGCTCCGAGCCGATGAGCACCAGCGCCGCGCCATCCACGATGCCCGACGAGTTGCCCGGCGTGTGGACGTGCTCGATGCGCTCCACGAAGTGATACTTCTGCAGCGCCACCGCGTCGAAGCCGCCGGCCTCGCCCATGACGGCGAAGGACGGGTTGAGCTTGCCCAGCGACGCCACGGTGGAGTCCGGGCGCATGAGCTCGTCATGGTCCAGCACGGTGAGGCCGTTCTGGTCCACCACCGGGATGACGGAGTTCTTGAAGTACCCGCCGGCCCACGCCTTCGCCGCGAGCTGCTGCGAGCGCTCCGCGTAGCGGTCCACGTCCTCGCGGGTGAAGCCCTCGATGGTGGCGATGAGGTCCGCGGAGATGCCCTGCGGGACGAAGTAGGTGTCGAAGTTGGTGGCCGGGTCCATGGCCCACGCGCCACCGTCCGAGCCCATGGGCACGCGCGACATGCTCTCCACGCCGCCCGCGATGACCAGGTGCTCCCAGCCCGAGCGCACCTGCTGGGCGGCCATGTTCACCGCCGTCAGGCCGGAGGCGCAGAAGCGGTTGAGCTGCACGCCGCCCACCGTCTCCGGCAGCCCCGCGGCCAGCACCAGCGTCCGGGCGATGTCCGCGCCCTGGTCCCCCACCGGCGAGACGACGCCGAGCACCACGTCGTCGATGCGCTGGGGGTCCAGGTTGGGGTGGCGCTTCTTGAGCGCGTCCACCAGCCCGGTGAGCAGCGAGATGGGCTTGGTGCCATGCAGCGAGCCCTTCTTGCCCTTGCCGCGAGGGGTCCGGACGGCGTCGAAGATGAATGCTTCCTGGCTCACGCAGAGCCTCCTTGGGTACGGGGATGGGGGTCTACAGGGAACGGGCGACGAGCTCTTTCATGACCTCGTTCGCACCGGCAAGGATTCGCAGCACACGCGTGTCCGCGAAGAGGTGGGCGATGGGGTACTCCTTCATGTAGCCGTACCCTCCGAACAACTGCAAGCAACGGTCGGCGACAATGCACGCCTGGTCCGTCACCCAGTACTTGGCCATGGCCGCCGTTGTCACATCCAACCCACCCTCCAGGTGCGACACGATGCAGTCGTCGATGAAGGTGCGGCAGACCCGGCGCAGCGTCGCCACTTCCGCCAGCTCGAAGCGAGTGTTCTGGAGGGCGAAGAGCGGCTTTCCGAACACCTGACGCTGCTTGGTGTATTCGACCGTCACGTCCATGGCCCGCTCCAGGCTGGCCATGGCGATGATGGCGGTGCTCAGCCGCTCCTGGGGGAGCTGCTGCATCAACTGGATGAAGCCCTTCCCCTCCTCGCCGCCCAGGAGGTTGCTGGCGGGGACCCTCAGGTCGTCGAAGAAGAGCTCCGTCGTGTCCTGGCCCTTGCCGCCCAGCTTGTCGAGGATGCGCCCCCGCTCGAAGCCGGGCGTCGTGTCGGAGACCTCCGCGCACAGCAGGGAGATGCCCGCGTGCCCCTTCGCCTCGCCCGTCCGCACGGCGATGATGAGGAAGTCACACACGCGGCCGTTGGAGATGAACGTCTTCGAGCCGCTCACCCGGTAGAAGTCACCCTCACGCACCGCGCGGGTGGAGATGGCCTGGAGGTCCGAGCCCGTCCCCGGCTCCGTCATGGCGATGGCCCCCACCCACTCGCCGCTCGCGAGCTTGGGCAGCCACCTCTTCTTCTGGGCCTCGGAGGCGTAGGCCAGCAGGTAGTGCGCGACGATGGTGCAGTGCACCGCGAAGCCCATGGACGGGTCGCCCGCGCGCACCTGCTCCTCGATGAGGACGGCCTCGTGCGCGAAGGTGCCGCCCCCGCCGCCATAGGCCTCCGGGATGGACATGCACAAGAGGCCCAGCTCGCCCGCGCGGCGGTACAGCGCCTTGTCCGGATACCCCTGGGCCACGTGCTTGGGCACGTTGGGGAGGACCTCCTTGGTGAAGTAGCTGGCCGCGAGCGCCCGCACCTGCTCGAGCTCCTCCGAGCCCCATCGAGGTGTTGCCTTCATGTCCGCCTCCTAGAGTCCGAACGTCTTGCCGATGATGTCGCGCTGGATTTCGCTGGTGCCGCCGTAGACGGTGGAAATCACCGTGGCGCGCAGGTGCGACTCCATGTCGTATTCGGTGGCGTAGCCGTAGCCGCCCATCATCTGCACGCCCTCGAGCGCCACGCGCTTGGCCGTCTCCGTGGCCTTCAGCTTGGCCATGGACGCCTCGCGCGGGAGCATCCGCTCGGGGGCCTCGTCCGCCATCGCCGCCACGCGGTAGACGAGCAGCTCGCAGCAGTCGAGCTCGGTGGCGAGGTCGGCGATGCGGTGCTTGAGCGCCTGGAAGGAGCCCACCGCCTTGCCGAACTGCTTGCGCTCCTTCACGTAGGCGACGGCGTCATCGAAGGCGCGCCGGCCGCGGCCCAGCATCGTCGCCGCGAGGATGAGCCGCTCGCTGTTGAGCCCCGACATCAGCTGGGGCCAGGCCTGGTCCACCGTGCCGACGACGGCGCTCTCCGGCACGAAGCAGTCGGTGAAGTAGACGTCGTTGACGTCCTTGCCGTTCAACGTGGGGATGCCGCGAATCTCCACGCCCTGCGTGTCCGTGGGGACGCAGAACATGGTGAGCCCCTCGTGCCGAGAGCCCGTGGTCTGCGTGCGCGCCACCAGCAGCAGGTGGTCCGCGAGGTGCGCGTTGGAGCACCACGTCTTCTGCCCATTGATGAGGAAGCCGCCGTCAATCCGCCGCGCCCGGCAGGCAATGGCGGCGGCGTCCGAGCCCGCGCCGGGCTCCGAGATGGCGATGGCCTCCACGCTGCCCCGGACGATGCCGCCCAGAACCTTCTCGCGCTGCGCCGGGGTCCCGAACTTCGCATAGGGCCCGGCGGCGACCGCGGTGGTGACGTAGCCGCCCACCGGGGCGAGCCCGTAGGCGGTCCGCTCCGCGAACAGGCAGACTTCCGACAGGCCACCGCCCGAGCCGCCAAACTCCGGCGGGATGCCCACGCCGAGCCAGCCGAGCTCGGCCATCTGGGCATAGAGGGCGCGGTGGTGCGTCTCCGCGCCGTGGTGGGTCAGCGCATCGCGCTGGGCACGCGTGCCCGTCCGAGCGCGGCAGAACGCGTCGATGGAGGCGGCGAAGGACGCCTGCTCCGGGGTTCTCACATGCATGGGGACTCTGGGGAGGCTGCGGGTGAGACGTCAGGCGTCCTCGTAGAACGAGGCGATGCGCGCGGCGTACTGCTGGAGAATCACGCGGCGCTTGAGCTTCAAGCTGGGCGTCAGCTCGCCCGTCACGGGTGACCAGGCCTCGGCGACCACGTCGTAGTGCTTCACCTGCTCCGCGCGCGAGAGCCGGACGTTGCTGGCCGCCACCAATGCGTCGAGCTCCGCGCGGACCGCGGGCTCCCGCGCGAGCGCCTCCAGCGAGCGCGCCTCCAGCCCCCGGGCCTTCGCCCAGACCGGCGCGGCCTCCGGGTCCAGGCTGATGAGCGCCGTCACGTAGGGCCGCCGGTCGCCAATGGCAATGGCCTGGGCAACCAGCGGGTGCGCGCGCAGCATGCCCTCGATTTTCGACGGGGCGATGTTCTTCCCGCTCGAGGTGATGAGCAGCTCCTTCTTGCGGTCGGTGATGGTGAGGTAGCCCTCCGCGTCCACCGTGCCGATGTCGCCGGTGGCCAGCCACCCGTCCGCGTCCACCGCGCTGACGATGGTTCCATCCGCGGCGAGGTAGCCGAGGAAGAGCACCGGGCCCCGGACGAAAATCTCCCCGTCCGCGGCCAGCCGGAGCTGGAGCCCGGGGATGGGGCGCCCCACCGTGCCCACCCGGAAGTCCGAGGGCGTGTTGATGGTGGCGCAGCCCGTCGTCTCGCTCATGCCCCAGACCTCCAGCACCTTGAGGCCGAAGCCGCCGAGGAACTCCAGCACCTCCACGGGGATGGGCGCCGAGCCGCTGCTCGCCCACATGAGCGCGTCCAGGCCGAGCACCGCGCGCAGCGGCCTGAGGACCTGCGCCTCCGCCTCGGCGGCCTTCCGCGCGAGCTCGGGCGGCACCGCCCGTCCGGAGCCCTCGAGCCGGAAGACCTCCAGGAGCGCCGCGTGGGCGGCCAGGACGGCCTCGCGGCGCGGCGACTCCATGGTGTCGAGCTTCGCCTTCAACCCCGCGGCGAGCTTCTCCCAGACGCGCGGCACGCCGAAGAAGGCGGGCGGGCGGGCCTTGGCCAGGAGCCCCATCACCCCGGCGGGGTCCGCGCAGATGTAGACGTGCAACGCCTTGTAGAGCGAGCGGTAGAGACCCAGCTCGCGCTCCGCGATGTGCGCCAGCGGCAGGTAGGCGACGGAGGTGGCGTGCATCGGCGTGGGGACCACCGCGTCCACGGCGATGGCCTCGTAGAAGGCGTTGCGGTGGCTGAGCACCACGCCCTTCGGGTCACCGGTGGTGCCCGAGGTGTACATCATCGCGATGGGGTCCTCCGGGCGGATGCCCTTCCAGCCGGACTCGAAGACGGAAGGGTCCTCCTGGTGCAGCCCACGGCCCCGGGCCTCCACCTGCGCGAAGGAGACGAAGCGCGCATCGCCGGGAGGTAGCGCGGCTTCGTCCACGACGATGACCCGCTCCAGCGCGTCCAGCGCGTCGAGCACCGGCTGCCACCGGGCGAGCTCCGCCGCGCCCTCCAGGACGACGATGCGGGCCTGGCTCTGCTTCGCCACGAAGGCAATCTGCTCGACGCTCAGCGTCTGATAGGCGGTACAGGAAATGGCCCCCAGGTGGACGGCTCCATAGTCGATGAGCCAGTGCTCCGGCCGGGCGGACATCATGATCATCATCCGGTCGCCCCGCCGCAGCCCGAGCGCCCCCAGCCCACGCGAGAGCGCCGCCGTCCGCGCCCGGAGCTGTGCCCAGGTGAGCGTGGTGTCTCCAGCGGTGAGCGCGGGAGCATCCGCATATGCCTCCGCGTTGCGCTGCAGGAGCAGCGGCAACGTGAGCGTGTCCGCCAGGGATTGGCACTGCGATTCCAGGTCTGCGAACGACGGACGCATGGCATCTCCTCGGTTCACTGTTTCACTGGACTGCAATGTCAGACAGCGTGGCGACGTTTGATTCAGGGGTCGACGTACAGGTCGAGGATGACGTCGGGACCGCCGCCGTACCTGCTGAAGTCGGTGATGCCCTCGGCGCGCAGGACGTCCTCATCGATGAAGGACTGCCCGGTGCAGGCGCGAGGCGAGCGCTGGAAGATGGCCACGGCCGCGTCCGCCATGATGTCCGGAGAGCGGGCCCGCTGCATGGACGCCTCGCCCCCGAGCAGGTTGTTCACGGCGGCGGTGGCGATGAGTGTCTTTGGCCAGAGCACGTTCGCCGCGATGCCCGCCTCCGCGAGCTCCGCGGCCCAGCCGAGCGTGAGCAGCGTCATGCCGTACTTCGCGACCGTGTACGCCGGGTGCCGGCCCAGCCAGTGCGGCGCGAGGTTGATGGGCGGCGAGAGCGACAGGATGTGCGCGTGCGAGGAGCGGCGCAGGTGCGGGAGCGCAGTCCGCGTGAGGAGGAAGGTCCCCCGGAGCTGAATCTGCTGCATCAGGTCGAAGCGCTTGAGCGGCAGCTCTTCCGTCTTCAGCGGCGCCAGGGCGCTCGCGTTGTTCACGCAGAAGTCGATGCCGCCGAAGCGCGCCACCGCGGCGTCCACGGCGCGCTGCACGTCCGCTTCCTCGCGCACGTCGCCTACCACCGCGAGCGCCTGGCCTCCCGCGTCCTCGACGGCCTGGGCCGCCGTGTGGACCGTCCCGGGGAGCCGGGGGTCCGGCGTGTCTGTCTTTGCCAGGAGCACGACGTTGGCCCCCAGGCGCCCGGCGGCGACGCCGATGGCCAGCCCGATGCCCCGGCTGCCCCCGGACATCAGCAGGGTGCGCCCCGCCAGGGGCTTCGCGGCGCTCATCGCCCGTCCTTGCCCGGCCTGGGCCCGGTCTTCAGCGTGGCGGCGCCCCGCTCCGGCCCGGGCTGCTGGGGAAGGTGCGGGAAGACGTCCCGGACGATGGTGATGAGCGCCTCGCTGAGCAGCAGGTGCGCGTCCTCCCGGGAGAGCGTTCCACCGCGAATCCACTCGCGGATGGTGGACTTCACCAGGCCGCCGTAGGAGCGCATCATCGCGCGGTGGCGCGCGTCGCTCCCGACCTCCACCTTGAGGCCCAGGAACTCGAGCGTCTTCGCGGCGGCGACGTCGTCCGCCTGGGCGACGATGCGCTCGACCTCCGGGTCCGCGATGCTTCCCGCGCCCGTGACGGCCACGTACATCTTGCCATGGGCGGCCACGGTGTCGAGGTACCACTCGACGCTGCGCTCCACGCGCTGCCGCAAGGTTCCGGTCGCGCTCACCTTCTCCTCCAGTCCGGGCATGCGCAGCATCCGCTTCACCACCTTGAGATAGAGGTCCCGCTTCTGTCCGAAGTAATGGTTGAGCAGCCCCCGAGCCACGCCCGCTTCCCGCGCGATGTCCGTGGTGGAGACCTCCGCATAGGGGCGCTCACCGAACAGCCGCATGGCGCACTCGAGAATCTGTTCCCTGCGCGCGTCGGGCTCCAGCCGCTTCCACCGGGGGGCGTCCGCGGAGCTCATGACGTCACCTCCCGCCAGGGCAGGAAGGCCGGCAGGTCCTGCGCCACGGTCCGGGTGAACCGGGGAGGCCGCTTCTGCATGAAGGCCTGCACGCCCTCCAGCGCGTCCGCGCTCCGGCTCAAGCTGGCGATGAGCCTGCTGTCGAGCTTGAAGGCGGGCTCCGGCGAGCTGAGCGCGCTCATCTGATAGAGCGCCTGCCGGATGACGGCCACGGACACCGGCGCCGTCGTCTCCACGAGCTCACGGGCGAGCGCGCGGGCCGCGTCGAGCACCTCGTCGGGCGCATGGAGGGAGCGGACCAGGCCCGCGCTCAGCGCCTCCTCCGCGGGAATCAGCCGCCCGCTCACCATCCAGTCGAGCGCGCGTCCCAGGCCGACGATGCGCGGCAGGAACCACGTCGAGCCGGCCTCGGGGTAGATGCCGCGCCGGCTGAAGACGAAGCCGAAGCGGCTGTCCTTCGCCGCCAGGCGGAAGTCCGCGGGCAGCAGCATCGTCGAGCCCACGCCCACCGCGGCGCCACGAACGGCGGCGATGACGGGCTTCTGCATCGAGAACATGCGGCGGGTGACGCGCGTGGCGGGCTCCACCCAGCCTCCTTCGGGAGGCTCGGTGTTCGTCACCTCGAGCGCGCTGCCGCTCAGGTCCGCGCCCACACAGAAGTCCCTCCCCGCGCCGGTGAGGATGACGACGCGCACGGACTCGTCCGCATCCGCCGCGGCGAGCGCGGCCTCGAGCTCGTCCGCCATCATCACCGTGAAGCCATTCCGCGCTTCGGGCCGGTGCAGCTCGAATGTCGCGACCCGGTCGACCACCGAAGACCGGATGTGCTGATAGGTCATGGAGGGTTCCTCATACCGTCTGTGCAAGGGATGATGGGAGCTTGTTGGCGGAGTGTCAATAGCGAGGTCTCCGCGATTTCCTGTTCATTTCCGACGTCTTGCGTCATCCGCACCGACTGCCCTTTACGTCGCACCGCGGCGGAGCCGGCGTGCCTGTCCATGCAATCCATGTCGTCTCCATGCCAGAGCCGCTTTTGCCGTTTTCTTTGCCCGGTTCGATAATGGACCGCACCGGAGCACGCCGTGTGGTCCGGTCACCCGTCGTCGAGATGGAGCCATCATGAACCTGCTTGCGAAGACCCTGCTGACGAGCGTCGCCGCCACGCTCACGCTCGCGCCGTTTTCCGCGTCGGCCCTGCCTCCGGACTGCGACGTGCAGTGCACCGACAACCCGCCGTGCTGGCTCGTCTGTGCCGTTCCGTGGGGCATGCGGGTCATCACCTGTGAGCAGTGGTTCAACGATTACGAACTGGGCGGCACCTGCTCGCCCGATGCGCAGCCTTCCTCCGAGGAAGAGGACGAGCTGTCGTCGGCGGAGCCGAGCCAGAGTGTCATGCCCGGCATGGCGTCCGCCTGCCAGGCGCCTGTGCTGGTGAGCAGCGCCCAGTAGCGCGCGGGTGCCAGAGCCCACCCCGCGCATCCTGGCGCCGGGTGGGCCCGCGGCGGCGCGGAGAGACACACGCCGGTCCAGTGCCACCGCGCCTTTCACGAGGGCCTCCGTGCGGTCCCGCGAACAGGAGCCGAGTGCGCCGATGCGAAGGTCCGCCATGTCGTGGCGCGTGCTGGTCATCGCCTGGATGGTCGCGGCGTGTGCCTCGCGGCCGCCGCTGACGCGGGCCTGGGATGCCGCGGGCACCTCTGGCTGCTCGGCGCCCGGTGATGACCACTGCGTGGTGCTCGGCTGCGAGGAGGGCCTGTGCGGGTTCTTCGCGTGCGAGGACGTGCTCGCCGAGCCGCCTTCATCGCCGTCTCCTGGGGAGTCCCTGACCGCCGGGCCAGTCCTCGCGATGCGGCCGGGGTTCCCCGTGGGCCCCGCCAGGCCCGGCCGCTGGTGGCGGAGAAGCCCCTGGCTCCGCCACGGGGCCGAGCCGGTGATGACGTTCCGCTGGTACCCGGAACGACTTCCGACACGACCACCCGCCGCCCTCCCCGCGCCGCGGTTGCAGAAGCACCACCTGTTCCCCCAGGCCAGCGACCTGTCGAGCTGGTTCAAGGTGCGCGGCATCAACATCCATGACTACACGATGCTCATTCCCACGCACGTGCACCGGCGCATCCACAGCGGCGGCCCCTCTGGCGGCCAATGGAACGAGGCCTGGCGGCAATTCATCCAGGGACCTGGGCGCACCGCCTCTCGTGAGGAGCTCTTCCGCCACGCCGGTGCGCTCATCTATCGCTTTGAGCTCACCGGGCCCGTGGGCTCGTATTATCGACGGCTCCCATGACCCGACCCGGCGCGAGCCCCATGAGCATCTACAAACTGGCAGCAACTGAGGATGCGGGCTCCAAGGGCGAGCTGAACGCCACCCACCCGTGGATACTTCCAGGCCTGGAGAACTGCGTGGGCTGTGGCGCGACCTGGGCCACCACCGGCCTTCAGTATCCCTGTGTCGACTTGTCGGCCGTTCCCGAACAAGCGATGTACCGCGAGCCTCGCGCCGAGCCTCACGACGCCCTGGCTCGGCTGACCGAGCAGCTCCGTCCCTGGATGCCTCCGGGAATCCTGCTCAACCCCGGGGCGAGCTTCGGTCCCATGACGGGTACGGCGCGGGGCCGCTTCGGTGGCTTCCATCTGCCCAATCCCTGGACGCTCTGCATGCGCAAGGAAGCGCTCGAGAAGCTCTCATCGTCCGGTGTGCAAGGGCTCCAGGGATGCCGCATCAACGTGCGATACCGAGGAACACAGCCACCCGAGCTGTTCGAGCTGCAACTCGAGCTGCATGGGAGCTTTCACCGGGACTGTCTGCCCGCGGAACAACCGCCTCCCTGCGAGCGTTGCGGTCGCGAGGACATCCCGCTCCCCGACCCGTACATCCTCGACGCCGCAACCCTGCCCACCACCACGGATGTCTTCCGCCTCGCGGATTGGCCCACGCTCATCCTGGCCACCCAGCGCTTCGTCGACACGGTCCGGCGCTTGGAGCTCGACGGTGTCGTCTTCCACGAGGTCCCGGTCCGCTGACCCACCTGCGGGGGGAAGCCCATCGCGCTGACGACAACCTGGGCCGCTCACGGGGAGCGCTCGCGAGCCCGGGCATGCGGGGACGGCCCGGGTACGGCACGTTCAGCCTGGAATGCGGCCACCGCCGCGCTCGAACAGGCTGTCACTCACGGAATCCTCCCGAGGGGAAGGAGGAAGACCGCGCCCTACGCGCGGCACGGGGGCGCCGCGAGGACTGTCACGCCCTAGCAGGCGCCGCAGTCCGCCGCGCAGTTGTCGGCCGTGTTGCCGGTGCCGCAGCTCTCGGAGAGCTGGCACGTCCCGTCACCACACTTGTAGATGTCCTGCGCGCGGATGCGGGTGGTGAGCGGCCGGTACGTCACGCCGTTGTACGTGCAGCGCGAGTAGTACGTCCGCGAGGCGTCCAGCTGGCAGTGCGTCCGGGCAGAGCCCACGTGGGTGATGACCGCCGCGCAGTCCGGGTCCCCGCTCCACGACGACAGGCCACACGCGCGCACGGTGCTCTCGTCGTAGGCCAGGAAGGGCGCGTCATTGGCGGCGAAGAGCCCCTCGCCATTGAAGAGGTTGCCGAAGAAGACGGCCTCCGGCTGACCATACGTCTCCAGCTCCTCGGCCGTCGTCGGAATGGCGGCGCCCAGCGCATCCTTGCCCAGCACGGAGATGTTCAGGTGCACGCCGTACTTGTTCACGTGCGCCGCCAGGCAGCTCGACACCAGCTGCTGCTCGGCCAGCGTCGCCTGGGCGCCGCTCGACCAGCCCGGCGCCAGCCCCAGCGAGCCTTCCCACGTGTGCGTGGTGCCCGAGTACGTGTACGCCAGCGACTGGCCCGAGCCGAGCGCGCACTTCACGATGTAGCGCATCACCTCCTCGGCCTTCACGGGGTCCGCGCTGAACCACGTGCTGAAACCATTCGTCGACAGGCCATTTGTCGACAAGCCATTCGTCGACAAGCCATTGGTGGAGAGGCCGTTCGTCGACAAGCCATTGGTGGAGAGGCCGTTCGTCGACAAGCCATTTGTCGACAGTCCATTCGAGGACACCAGCTCATCCGAATGGGTGCCCAGCGGCTCGCCCACATCGTCCACCTGCCCTGCGGGGCCGCATCCCACAGCGGCGGCGAGGAGCAACGCCGACAGCAGCTCCCACCGGGGCGCGACACGGCACGCAGTGTGGGGAAGGGTGGAGCTGAAACGGGTCTGCGGGGTGGAGTGGCGATACATGACGACCTCCGGTTTTTGGGGGTAGCCGCGTTTCTCGCGGCCATGACAACCGGTAGTCCTTCTTCACTCGGGTGACAGGTGCCCTCCCGGGCAAGTCGCGCACGTCGGTCATGCGGCAAACACGTAGTCCGTGCGCCGGCTGACGCTCAGCCGGCGTTCCGCCCAACCACTAACATTCCATTCACATGCGACAGTGTTCACCCGAGGGTGATGACACCTCCGACTCTCGCGCGTCTCGCGGCAGTTTCACCGTGAAGGTCGTCCCCTCTGCCTCCGAGGAGCACACGCCCACAGCACCTCCATGCGCCTGGACGACTTGTTTCACGATGAAGAGTCCCAGCCCCAGGCCGCCGCGACGGTGGCCCTTGTCCCGCGCGCAGCCCACCTGGCGAAAGGGGTCGAAGACTGTTTCCAGGTATTGAGAAGGAATGGGCACGCCTGCGTTGTGGACCTCCAGGACCTGATGCCCGTTCACATCCATGCAACGGAGTGTGACGGCGGAGTCTGGAGCGCCGTGCTCCAGCGCGTTGCCCAGCAGATTGCTGAGCACCTGCGCCAGCCGGTCCTCGTCCCAGAAGCCCTGGGAGAGGCCCGTCACGTCGAAGACGATGCACCGGCCCGGATGCGCGGCGGACAGCTCCTCCACCACCAGCCGGCACACCGTGGCCAGATTGACGGTCGACCGGTGCAGGGGAATGCCTCCCGCGAGCCGCGCACGGGTGAGGTCGAGGATGTCGGAAATCATGGCGCCCATCCGCGCGGCGCTCGCTTCGATGCGCTGGGCGCACTGCTGCTGCGCCGCGGGCAGCGGGCGCTGGGACAGGGCTCGCGCGGACAGGACGATGGCGTTCAGGGGATTGCGCAGGTCATGCCCGAGGATGCCGATGAAGCGTTCACGGAACTCCGCCTCCTCATACAGGCGCGCCATGGCGTGATGGCGCGCGGTGCCGTCCTGGGCCTCCCGAGCCAGCTGGTTCGTCGCGTGCTCCAGCGCGAGCTCCACCCTCCGCAGCGCCTCGCGCTCCCGTGCCAACGCTTCACGCAGTGACGGCGTGTCGTCTTCCTCGGCCTCGGGCCGCAGCCAGAGCTCGAAGACATCCTGGGCCCTCACCCCCACCGCCCGGAAGCGGGCCTCCGCGTCCCCGCGTGAAACACGCAGCACCACGGACACTGGCTCGCCCGTGTCCATCACCCGCGCGCAGTCCTCCAGGCGCAGCCCCCGTACCCCCTCCTGCTCCCAGCGCGAGAGACAGGCGGGCAGGAGGGCGGTGTCATCGCCCGCGTGAGCAAGCGGCCGCAGCTCGAGCAGTCCGCCTGACGCGCCTCGCACCACCTCGAAGCGCAGGCAGGGCGACGGGCCTTCCGCCTGCATCACCTTCTGCCAGCTGGAGCCTCCTTGCGACGACAGCGTCACGCCCATCGGTATCCCCCTGGAACGCTCCCAGACCCGACGCCTTGTGGTCGGGGGCGGAGCACTCACGGGCGCAGGGTGACGAATCCGCGCGGGCGCGAACTTGTACGAGGGTGCAAACACGGTCTTCCGTGCTCACTCCCCAGCACTGCCGACGCGGCGCCTCCACGATGCGCGGTCGGAGGCACGACACACGCCGCGCGAAGGCGGGGGCTCCCCCCCCGAAGGACGCACGGAAGGCCCCGCCCAGAGGGCTCAGCCCACGGCGCGAGGCAGCCGCACGGTGAACGTGGTGCCGTGCTGCTCGGAGGACACCACCTCCACGCCGCCGCCGTGGCCGCGCACGATGTCCTGCACGATGTAGAGCCCCAGGCCGATGCTCCGGGTGGACTGCCCTTCCTTCAGCGTGCCCCGGGTCAGCGGCTCGAAGAGGCGCGGCAGCAGCTCGCGAGGAATGGGGGCGCCGCCGTTGAAGACGGACAGCAGCGCGGACTCGCCTTCCAGGCGCGTGCCCACCCGCACGGGCGCATCCGAGGGGCTGTAGGCCAGCGCATTGCCCAGCAGGTTCGTGAGCACCTGGGCGATGCGGTCCGAGTCCCACTCGCCACGGACCTCGCCCTGGATGTCGACCTCCACGCGCCGCCCGGGGTTCGCCACCAGGAGCTCGTCCACCACCTGCTGCACCACGTCCCGCAGGTCCGTGGGCTGGCGGTGCAGGGCAATGCCGCCACCCAGCCGCGCCTTGGTGAAGTCCAGCAGGTCTCGAATCATCCGCGCCGCGCGCTCGGTGGCCTGGCCAATGCGCCACACCATGCGCTTCTGTGGCTCCGTCAGCTCGCCCTTCTTCTCCAGCAACCCCGCCGACATGGAGATGGCCGCCAGGGGATTGCGCAGGTCATGCGAGACGATGCCCACCAGCTGCTGCTCGAACTCGGCGCGCCGGCGCAGCTCCTCCTGCGAGCGCTGCTGCTCCGCGAACAGGCGCGCGTTCTCGATGGAGAGCGCCGCCTTCGCCGCCAGCTCCTCCACCAGCTCCTGGTCCTCCAGGGTGAAGCCACGGCCCGGCCCCGTGCGCCCCACCGACAGCGTGCCCACCACCCGCCCCTGCGTCCGCAGCGGCACGCAGAGCAGGCTGCACAGCGGCGCGTCGGCCTCCAGCGCCGTGCTCCCCACCAGCTCCAGCCGCTGCTCCGGTGACAGCTCGGGGACGAGCAGGGGCCGCCCGCTGCGGAGCACGAAGTCGCTCACGCCCTCGCCGGGAAGCAGCGGCCGCCCTCCGGGGGCCGCGGGGTGGCAGGCCACCACCTCCAGCCGGGTGCCTTCATCGGCCAGCAGGCACAGCGTGCACGCATCCGCCAGGAAGTGGGACACCTGCCGGGTGATGGTGTCCAGCAGCACCGTCAGGTCGCGGTTGGTCGCATCGAAGGCGTTGGAGGCCTCCGCCAGCATCTGGAGCCGGGCGGCGGCGGCCCGGGCCTGCGCATGCGCCCGGCGCTCCTCCGCCGTCAGGTGCACCCGGTCCAGCGCCTGGGCACACGCGTGCGCCAGCGCGGTGAAGAAGGCCCGGTCCATCTCCGAGAAGGTGCGCGGCCTGGCGAAGGACAACCCGATGACGCCCAGCGCCCGGCCCTTCACCAGCAGCGGCACCGCGAGCGCCGCCTCCTGCACGCCCTTCATGTCCATCTGCGGATAGCGCTCGCTCCACTCCTCCGGCGAGCCCACCCAGATGGCCTGCTGCCCCCGCACCGCCTCCACGAGCGGGCCGGCCGCCGTCAGGGGAATGCGACGCAGCCGGTTCAGCACCCCCTCGGGATAGCCGATGGCGTCCACGACCTCCAGCGCCTCGCCCGTCGTGTCCAGGAGGTTCACGGAGCCCGCCTTCGCGCCCGCGGCCACCAGCCCCTGCTCGAAGAGCGCGCGGCACACCTGGGGCACGGTGCTCGCTTCCGACAAGCGCGCGGCGAAGTCCCGCAGCCGGTCGATGTAGCCCGCGGCCCGCAGCGCCGCGTCGCGCGCCTCGGCCTCCTTCTGGCGCAGCAGCTCCGACTGGCGCCGCACCTGCTGCTGCGCGCGGAACAGCTCCACGAAGACGGACACCTTCGAGCGCAGCACCTCCGGCGGAAAGGGCTTCTGCAGGAAGTCCACCGCGCCGGTGGCGTAGCCCGTGACGAGCTCCGCGTCATCGCGGCCATACGCCGTGAGGAAGATGATGGGGACGTTGCGCGTGCGCTCGCGCTGCTTGATGAGGGCCGCCGTCTCGAAGCCGCTCAGCCCCGCCATCCGCACGTCCAGCAGGATGACGGCGTAGTCCTCGCGCAGCAGGAAGCGCAGGGCCTGCTCGCCGGAGCAGGCCTTGTCCATGCGAATGCCCAGCGGCTCGAGGATGGCCTCCAGGGACACCAGGTTGGAGACGTGGTCATCCACCAGCAGCACGGCCGGCGCGTCCGAGCCCGCCTTCACGAGCCGCTGGGGCGTCTCCTCCGAGAGCCGGAGGTGCGTCAGCGACAGCCGGTTCACGGCCGTGGCCATATGGCCATAGGGAATCCCTACTCGCTGCAACGGCACCATCGTCGGAATCCCGTCCTGCGACATGAAGAAGTCACCTGGTGTGCGGTGGTCAGGGACACGGCCCGGCCTACCGGGCCCCAGGGGCGGACCGTCCCCGGGGCAATTGGCGGCGGGGATTACACCGTGAGGCGCGCGCCCCTGCCCAGGACAAGACGGCAACACCGCGCCAAGCGTGCGCTATCCATCAGTCCCCGTGCTCAATAACGGCCCTTCACGCCCAGGATGGGGAGCGCGATGGGCAGCCCCACCGCGTCCTTGCGCAAGGGAAGGCCATTGCCCCCCTCGTACTCGAAGCCCAGCGTCTCCCGCCGCAAGGTGACGTTGAGCATGTCCAGGTACGCCTCCAGGCTGAAGGTGTCGTAGACCCACGACTTGGACAGCCGCACGTCGAAGCGGATGAAGCCCGGCAGCCGGTCCACGCGATCGCGGTCAGCCTTGACCCAGGCCGGCCGCCCCGAGGCGTCCTGGCCCGGCCGGTGCGTCTGCGCCGCCAGCGTGCCGTACTCGGGACGGCCGGTGTTGAAGTGCAGCACGCCGCCCAGCGTGACGTTGTTGGAGAACTTGTAGCTGAGCACCAGGTTGAGGATGTGCGTCTGGTCGAAGGCGAAGGGCAGGTCCGCCTCGGCCTCGCCCACCCGGTGGCCCTCGGCGTCATACCGATGGAAGCGCGTCCGGCGCGTGCTGCGCTGGAGCGAATACGAGAGCCAGCCGAACCAGTTGTTGCCCAAAGGATGGCGCAGGAGCAGCTCCAGGCCATAGGCCAGGCCATGGCTCCGGAAGTCCGGGAAGTCGATGTCGCCGCGATTCGGGATGCCGCCCCCGTCCCCGATGCCTATCTGCATCGCGCGGCGGAGTCCCGCGGGGCGGTCCGTTCCCGGCGAGGACGGGTCCTCGTCGTCCACCATTCCCTCATCGGAGAAGGGCGTCAGCTCAATCGTGCGCAGCATGGGGTTGAGGTAGACGTCCACGCCCACCTCCAAATCCCGCCACGCCTTCCACTCCGCGCCCGCGGAGAGCTGCACGCCCTCCTGGAGCCCCAGCAGCAGGCTTCCCACGTCCACCACGGGCAGGCTGATGAGCGTGGTGGGCGGCTGATGGAACAGGCCAGCGCCGCCCTTGAGCGTGAGCGACTCCGACACCTTGTGGCGCACGGTGAGGCGCGGCTCCAGCGCCCGCCGGTCGATGCCTGGCGACAGGTGGTAGTTGTCCACGCGCAGCCCCGGCACCACCGCCCACTTCTCGTTCGGCTGCCACACCAGCTCCGCCCACGCGCCCATGGAGGTGCCCAGCGCCACCGGCGCGACCTCTCGCTCGCCGACGGGGCTGTCCTCCTGCTGGAGCAGGTCGACGATGGCGCGCTTGTGCTCCACGTCCGCGCCGGTGCGCAGCGTCACGTGGGGTGACAGCGGGGCGGTGTAGCCCAGGCGCGCGGACCAGTGCCCCTGGTCGATATGGATTTCGGTGGCGTCGTCGGGCGGGTTGCGGCTGACGATGGCGAAGCGGTCCAACCCCCACGTCCCGCCCACCTCCAGCTCGCCGGGCCCCACCGGATGCCGGTGCCGCAGGTCCACCCGGTGGAAGACGATGGATTGAAGCGCGGTGTCTCCCAGGTCATCCTGGGCCTCCGAGCCGAAGGTGTCCGAGGAGCCGAAGGCGAACAGGCGCATCGTCCCGGCGCCCACCTTCTGCTCCACCCGCCCCTGGTAGTCCCAGAAGTCGAGCACCACCTTCGGGTTCTCCCGCCCGGGTGGTGGCGGCGCCTGGAGCTGGTTGGCCGCCAGGGCGATGAGCCAGGGCGTGTAGGAATAGCGGCCGGCGAGGCTGACGTTGGTGTCGGTGTCCTTGAACGGCGTCTCGATGAAGAACCCCGCGTTGATGAGGTCCGCGTAGGCGCTGCCATGGACACGGTCATCCCGCGGTCGGCTGAGGCGCCCGTCGATAGCGCCGCCCATCAACCGCCCATACCGGGGCGGCGGCGAGCCCGGATAGAAGTCGATGGCGTCGATGAAGTCCGGGTGGATGACGGCCGGCCCCAGGAACAGGTGGAAGAGGATGGGAACGCGGATGCCATCCAGGAAGTACCCCGTGGCGGCCGGCTGGCTGCCACGCACCACCGGATAGGCCACCCCCGACAGCATGCTGCCCACGCCGGGCAGCAGCATGACGACGCGGAACGGGTCCCCCAGCGTCCCCGGCACCTCGCGCAGCTCCGCGTCATGCAGCGTGACGCGGCTCACCTCCGTGCGCTCGCGATCTCCCCGCACCACCGTCTCGTAGGGATTGATGATGAGCGGCTCCAGCCCGTACATCACCTCCAGGGCCTCGTTCGCCTTCAATCCCTCGCGGAAGACGGCGGGTTTGTGGCCCGGTGCGGTGACACGCACCGGATGGACCCCGGCGGGCCAGCGCGCCTCGAAGCGGCCGTCCACGTCCGTCTGCACCGGCGCGTCTGGCAGGGCGTCCGACACCAGCGTGGCCCCCGCCAGCGGGCGCCGGTTGCCCTTGGTGCGCACCCGCCCGCGGAGGGTGACGGGGGCCAGGGCCGCCGGCTGCTCGGCCGCCACGGGAGCGGGGGCCGTGAAGCGGTACTCGAAGAAGATGCGCACGGCCACCGGCTGGCCGTCCAGGGTGGCGGGCGTGAAGCGCAGGGAGGGCGCCGCGTGCAGCGCCGCCCGGTTCAGCAGGGGATGAACCCCCTGCACCAGCGTGGCGACCTCCACCTCGCCCGCCTCGTCCACCAGGAGCTCGAGCTTCACCACCCCCGCCACGCCCTCGGACGCCAGCCCCGGGGGATAGGGAGCAGGCGAGTCCACCAGCAGCGTGGGAGGGACGAACGCCGGCTGCGGCGTCCCCGCGTCACCGGTGCCAACCGCCTCCACCCACCCGCCCGCGTCCGTTCGTTGCAGCGCCCGCTCCACACGGGTGGCCTCCTCCCCACCCCCACCGTCCGGGGTCCCCGCATCCTCCGCCTGGGCCCGCTGCACGGACACGAGCAGCGTCAGCACGGCCACCACCGTGCGCGCTGCCGTCCCTGCCTCGTGCCACCTGCGTTCGCGGACCATGCCACCCATCCCCTGGGGCCCGATGCCCCCCGGGCCCTCATGAGGCCAGGGAGAGGACGGGGTGACAAGCACCTGGGAGTGGGCGATACCTCCTGACGCCAATCACAAACACAAACAATCAAGGAACCCCGGATGCGACGCCCGCCGTCCACATGTGGACCGTGGACACCGTTGCGCCCGAGGTGATGGTGGAGCCCGCCCCGACCACAACGGAGGCATCGACAACCCCGGTATGGCGCCGGCTGGCGACCGCGGCGGCCTGGGCTTCCGGGGTGGCGGCAGGGGCCGCTCGAGCACGTCCTCCTCCGGGCTCACCGGCGGCCTGGCCCCGCTCGGAATGGCACAGCTCCCGCGGCGCCGGCAGGCGCGTCGGTCCCTGACGCGGCGGCAGCGCGAACCGGAAGGCAGGGGGCTTCGGCGCCGCCCGGGGCCCGCTTCAGCGCTCAGGCAGGATGGCCAGGGCCACCTGGTTCATCAAGTTGAGCTGGCTGCGCGACATCCGGCGCAGCAAGCGGAGCACCTTCCGCATCTCGGGGAGGTGGTCCCGGTGCCCGGAGTCTCCCTCCCAGAGCGCCGCGCCCACGCTGGCCGCGGTGGCGAGCCCCAGCCCGACATCCGCGGACAGGCGCAGCGCCAGACACAGACGGAACAGGGTCGGCACGCTGGGCATCATCTTCCCGCGCTCCATCCGCCCATAGACTTCCGCGGCGATACCGACACGCTCCGCGACATCCGCCTGCGTGAGCCCCGCACGCAGCCGCGCGCCCCGAGCCGCCTCACCAACGCTCTCCGCCAGACGGCTCTCCAGTTGCTCGCGCGACTTCCTGGCGCGATCCGCCGGGCTTCGAGGCTGGGACCGGGGCCGCTTGCGCGGAGAAGCAGAACCTTCAAGGTGGGTCTTCACTGCGTCAA
The DNA here is from genome assembly GCF_050038885.1 of Pseudomyxococcus flavus. Lineage (NCBI taxonomy): Bacteria > Pseudomonadati > Myxococcota > Myxococcia > Myxococcales > Myxococcaceae > Pseudomyxococcus > Pseudomyxococcus flavus. Next base: position 2,804,727 of record NZ_CP143624.1, read on the forward strand.
CCTTGTGAGTACGGGCCGAGGCCGCGGCCTGCCCGGGACAGTCCACGCTCGGTCACGAGTTTTCCAGTGGCTTATAACCCGGCACGTCCTCAGGCGAAATACCGATATGGAAGGTAGTCCCTGGCCCGGACACCCCACTGGGACACGGAGTGTGCCGACGCCCACCAGGCGCGAGCCGGCCCCACGCACACAGCGAAAATGTCGCACCTGGCACCACACGACGGCGTTGCCTCGCGCCCGCACCGTGGCGGCCACCAGGACCTGCCCTTGCGCGCCCCCCTGGGCGGCCCCGGGTCCGTCCAAACCTGGCGCCCATGTATGTCATTGAAGCCGCCCGCGCCCAGGGCCGGATGCTCAGCAAGCGAAAGCCAATCCCTCCATCGAAATTCGCCGAGCAGGGTTGCCTCGCGAAACCTTTACATGCAATGTGCATCCATACGGCAACACCTCCGCGGCCCGCATGCGCAGCCTCCTCCAGAGGCTCGCCGTCGGGCGCGTGGGTTTGGGCAGAGGCGGCCGGGTCTTCGCCGCCTCTGTGGGGGCCGAGCATCCACGTCAGCGCATCGCACGTCTGGCTTCAGGCCGGCGTCCCCCCTTCTTCCCCCTGGAGTCCCTTGGCAATGGAATTGAGATTGACCTCGCAGCCTGCGCGAGCCCTCGCTCCGGCGCATCCCATGAGCACGGATGCCGTCCGGGAGCTCCGTCAGCGCTGCGCGCTCGCCACGCCGGACGACACGGCGCGCGGCATGTTCTTCCGGGGCACCTTGGACACGGTGCGGCGCATGGGCGGCTCTGCCCTGGAGCAGCTCTGCCGGCAGTCCCTGCCGGAGAAGCGCTACATCGACTTCTTCAGCTATCCCATCACCCAGTTCCTGCCACTGGCCTTCCAGGCGGCGAGCCTCCTGTCCGAGCACTGCGGCGGCGTTGACGCCGCGCATCGGACCCTGGGCGAGAAGGCCGCCCACGACTTCCTGGAGTCCGTCGCGGGCCGCACGATGCTGATGCTCGCGTACGACGAGCCGAGGCTGCTGCTCGGGCAGCTGCCGTCCGGGTTCCGCTCCGCGGTGAGCTACGGCGAGCGGAGCATGGTGTGGACGGGGCCTCGCAGCGGCCGCTTCGTCATGAAGCGGGACTTCATGCCCCCCGCGTACCACGAGGGTGTCCTGCGCGCCGCGCTGGAGGCCGTGGGCGCCCGCGACATCCAGGTGCAGGGGCGCGAGGTGGGCCTGCTCGACTCGGAGTACGCACTGTCCTGGCGCTGAATCGGCGAACCGCCGGCGGCCCCAGGCACGGGCCACCGGCGGCGACGAAACTCCGTCCCAGACTACAGCAGCGAGCAGAGCAGCCCGGGGAAGCGAGAGCCCGAGGGGCAGTCATCCCCCTGGCAGTACCGGACGCCCGAGTCGATGGCCGGGTTGCCCAGCAGCGCCGGCACCTTCACGTTGCAGGTGCCGATGGACGCGTTGCCCGAAGCATCCCGCACCGAGTAGGTGAGGTTGTAGACACGGCCGTTGCCCAGCAGGGCCGACTCGGCGCGAAGCATCACGGACTTGCGGTCCGGGGTCAGCTGCATGTCGTCACACGCCAGCAGCCGGAGCAGGGACAGCGCGTCGTCGGACTCGTCGGAGGTGACGCGGATGATGCTCGCGGACTCCGCCAGGTCCAGCTCACCGCCGCAGTTGTCGACGGCCGGCATCGCGCAGTCGGCCAGGGACACGAGCACGTAGTCGGAGCCAGCGGTCGGCTGGAGCACCAGGCCCCGGTTGGCGCCGGGCGTGGGGGCGGAGATGTCCACGACCGTCACGTTGGCCGAGCAGGTGTTGGTGGCCGCGCCGTCGGAGACACTGAGCTGCACCGCCGTCGTCCCCAGACCGAACGGCCCCTCGGGGGACTGGCTCACGGAGAACGGGCCCGGGAAGCCATCCGGATCGAACGAGCCGTTGTCGATGGACGCAGCGCCCTGACACGACGCATCCGCGGGCACCGTCACGTCCTGACAGCTCGCCACCGGCTGCTGGTTGGTGGCACAGGGAACCTCGAAGTCGAGGACGGCGACGTTGTTGGCCTCGTCGTCCTCCAGGTAGACGGCGTCCTCATCCGCGACGACCGTCACCCGCGTGGTGCCCTCCGGGACGGTGAAGGACAGCGAGAAGGGGAAGGCCTCGCCGCCCACCAGGAAGGGCACGTCGATGGTGCCCAGCCGCACGCCGCCCTCGCCCGGCGTCCCCGCGTAGACAGCCGCGGTGGACCCGGCGATGCCCGTGCGCCCCTCGTTCTTGATGGCCCCGGAGATGGACAGCGCCGTCGCCTCGCACGACCCGGCCAGGTCCACCACGCTCAGGTCCAGCCCCGTCTCCGTGCCCGCCTGGCGCTGCACCTCGAGCCCGGCCGCGTGCGGCTCCCCGGGCAGGGCGCCTTCACAGCCACCCAGAATGAACAACGCCGCGAGCGACGAGACTCCTTGATATCGTTTCATGTCTGGCTCCTGGCATGCCAGGCGCATGCCTGCACTGCGGGGAAGCCGGAACGCCGCCATTGAAAGGCGTTCTTCCAAAGCCGCGCGCCGGGGGGGAATGCCTCTCAACGAGGCCAATCGCTTATGTCTCCCTGTTTCCCCGGATACCACGGACTCCCAGTGCATGTGGAGACAATTATTTTCACCCTCCTGTATGGAGACACGTTTCACCCAGGGGTGGCCGAAGACACCTGCCCCTCGCTCCCCGATAAATCAGTCATGAGGAGAATCAGGCGTGACACCCCCAGGTGTCATTCTCGACGATTGAATACAGACGCACGCCACGCCCCGCGCCCGCGGGTCAAACCAGACGCATCCAAGTAAAAGCCGACATCGTGGCTCTTCCCCGCACCGTGCGCCCGTGGACAGCGCGGGCGTCCACGGGCGGACGCATGGGCCGTCGGCCCTGGCGGACATTGGACTTCAGTACAAGGCTACGACGTCATGTCCTCGTCCAGCCTCGTCCTGCTCGTGGAAGACCATGCCGACAGCCGGGAGCTGTTGGAGGAGTTCCTCACCCTGGAGGGATTCACCGTGGAGACGGCGGGCAACGGACTGTCCGCCTGGGAACGGCTGAACCGCCCGCCCCGGCCGGACGCCGTCCTGCTGGACCTGATGATGCCGGTGATGAGCGGCTGGGAGCTGATGCGCCATGTGCGCGAGGACGCGCGGCTGCGCACCCTGCCGGTGGTGGTCGTCTCCGGGGCGGGGAGCTCTCAGCCCCTGCCGGAGGGGATTCGGGCCACCGTGCCCAAGCCGGTGGACCTGTTCGAGCTGCGTGCCACGCTGGAGCGCGTGGTGAGCCCGGACTGAGCGGTGGCACGGCCCGCTCAGCCGCGCCCTCCTGCCGGAAGCCGGGGCAGCGTTACGCGGAAGGTGGTCCCCGACTCGGCGGTGGACGTCACCTCGATGCGCCCGCCATGGCCCTTCACCACCTGCTCGACGATGTAGAGCCCCAGCCCCAGGCCGCTGCTGCTACCTCCCCCGACACTCGCCATGTTGGCCCGGCGGAAGGGGTCGAAGAGGCGGGGCAGCATCTCCGGGGAGATGGGCTCGCCGGGATTGTGCACCTCCAGCGCCACGGTGTCACCGCCATCCGACAGGCTGAAGGACACGGGCGCGTCGCCGGGGCTGTACTGGAGCGCATTGCCGCCCAGGTTGCTCACCACCTGGAGCAGCCGGTCCGCGTCCCAGTCACCTTCGTAGCGCCCTGGCGCGACCCGCAGCGTCAGCTTGCGCTCGGGCCAGGCCGCCTCCAGTTCCTCCAGCCCCTGACGGACCACCGCCCGCAGGTCCCCAGGCGCCCGCTGGATGGGAATACCGCCGCCCAGCCGGCCCCGGGTGAAGTCGAGCAGCTCCGAAATCATGCGCTTCATCCGGTCGCCGGAGCGGGCGATGCGCGTCACCAGCCGCCGCTCGCGCTCGAGGAGCGACTCGCTGTGCAACAACTGGGTCGCGGACAGGTGGATGGCATTGAGCGGGTTGCGCAGGTCATGGCTGACGATGGCGATGAGCCGCTCACCGAAGCGGGCCGCCTGGAGCTCGGCCTCCTGGGCGCGGCGCCGCTCGGAGACATCCACCATGGTGGCCACCGCCGCGATGATGTCGCCGTCCCGGTTCAGGATGGGCGAGCTGGAGAGGAGCACCGTCACGTGCTGCCCGTCCGCGCGCTGGACCTGCATCTCCTCGCCCTGCACCACCTCACCATGGCGAAGGCTGCGCGTCAGCGGCAAGTCCTCGAGCGTATAGGGCCGTCCATCCGGATGCAGCGAGACGCCGTAGTCGCTCACGTAGTCCTCCATGGACTCGGAGGGATGGAAGGGCTTGCCGGTGATGAGCTCCACCTGACGGCTGGCCATCACCAGCCGTCCCGAGGGGGCCTCCGCGATGAACACCCCCGCGGGCATCTGGTCCAGCACGGACGCCAGCCGCGCGCGCTCGGCCTCGATGGCGCTCAGCAGCCGCTGCCGGTCCATTTCCATGGCCCGGCGCTGGGTGATGTCCACCACCGTGGCCACGCGCTGCTCCAGGCGGCCGGCGGCATCCTTGAACGCCGTCATGTGCGTGAAGGCGGGGAAGCGGGTGCCGTCCTTGCGCAGGTGGAGCGACTCGAACTCGTGCGACGGCTTGGAGTTCGCCGCCGCCACGTGCCGGGAAAGCACGCCGCGCGCCTCGGGCGCCAGGGTGTCCTCCAGCCGCCGTCCGCTCAGCTCCTCCGGCGCATACCCATGCATGCGCGCGAAGGCCGGGTTCACCTCGCGCAGCGTCTCGTCCTTCGCGTCCACGACGGCCACGCCCACGCCCAGCCGCTTGAAGACCTGCTCCCACCGGCGCAGCCCCGCTTCGCTCTCGCGCAGGCGGGCCAGCGACGCCTCCGCCTCGGCGCGCGCCTCGCGCTCGCGGGCGTGGGCCTGGGCCTGGAGCAGCAGGGCGGTGGTGCGTGCCGCCATGGCACGGAACAGGAACTGGTCCTCCTCCGACAGCTCGCGGGTGCTGCGGCTGCCCATCAACACCACGCCCAGGAGCTGCTCGCCCAGCATCAGCGGCACGCCGAACAGCGCGGACAGGTCCGCGTCGCGCAAGAGCGGCTCGCTCACCCGGCTGTCCGTGCGTGCGTCGTGCACCAGGAGCGGCTGGCGCGTGGCGGCGACGGTGCCGGCGAAGCCCTGGCCCACGGGCACCATGCCCCCGGGGGCCATGCCGCTGCCCACCACGCTCTCCACCCGCAACGTGTCCCCTTCCACCAGCAGGACGGCCGCCATGTCCACCACGGCCACCGTCTCGCGCAGGACCTGGAGCAGGCGCGGGAGCAGCCCCGCGGCGTCGGCGCTGCCCAGGGCCGCGGTGCTGATGCGGTCCAGGGCCTGCAAGGTGCGCTCGCGCGCCAGCGAGTATCGGCTGACCGACGCCGCCACCGCCTCGTCCATGGCCTCGTGGAAGACGAGCTCCGCCTCCGGACGGTGCGTGGCGTTCTCCCGCGCCGTCCACAGCCGCAGCACACAGGCGCGCAGCAGCCGGTACTCCGTCACCACCTGCCGCAAGTCGAAGCCCTCGCCCAGCCGTTCGATGGCGTGCTTGTCTGGAATCTCGCCCAGGCCCGCCTCCATGCCCGAGGGCGTGCTGCGGCGCATCAGCGCGGCCACGACCTCCAGCAACCGGGGCAGTCCGTCCCGCAGCGCGAGCCGAGGCAGCGCCTGGGCGGCGGGGATGCGGCGAACCTCCACCTCCCATGCCGACATGATGGCTTCCCGTTGCTGGAGAAGGAATTCAGCCAGGAGGATGGGCACGGTCCCGTCGATGTAGGGCGCCCGGCGCGCCGCGACAACCCGAAAGCGCGCCGACTGCCCGACAGCGGAAATGTCCGAAAGCGGCCCGGCGCCACGCACGGCCGGACTGCGTGCCACCGACAGTCGGAGAAAAGAGCGCTGGAGGCCGCCACGGGTGACGTTGTTAGGGTCCCACGGACATGAGCGGGCGCGCACGGTTTGCCTGGGCGCTGATGGTGGGGATGTTGGGCCATGCGCTCAACCGGCTTCCCGTGGAGCTCATCCCAGGCATCGACATCCTCCTGGGGGTCTTCCTGGTCATCCCCGCGGCCCCGCTGCTGGGGCCCTGGGGCGCGGGGCTGGCGGCCGGCATCGCCATGTCCATCACCGTCCAGCTCTGGGGGCACCCGTGGGCCCTCATCTGCGCGGTGGCCGAAGGCGTGGCGCTGGGCGCGCTCACGCGGCGCTACTGGCCCCTGCAAGCGGACGGGCTCTACTGGCTGGTGGGCATCCCCTTCCTCGTCGCCAGCTACACCGTGGGCATCGACGTCTCGCCGGTGAGCGCGCTCGCCATCACCGTCAAACAGGCACTCAACAGCCTGTTGCCGGCGCTGCTGACCCAGGTGGTGCTGATGACGCCGCGGGTGCGGACGCGGCTCTGGTCGCTGCTGCCCCCGGGACTGCGGACCTTCTCCCTGTCCTCGGCGGTGAGCTCGACCTTGCTGCTCGCGCTCACGCTGCCGCTGCTGATGGTGGGGACGCAGGAGGGCCGCGCCCGGTACGCCGCGGAGCGCCGCAGGCTGGATGACCAGGGCATGGCCACCGCCCACCTGCTGGCGGAGACCGTGGACGCCGAGCTGGCGGCCGCCCAGGCCCAGGCGGCCCTGCTGGCGAGCGTGATTCAGGACTGGTGGGAGCGCGAGGGAGAGCGTCCGTCCCAGGCGAACCTCGAGAACCTGCTGCGGGACTGGGTGTATCACTCCGCGTTCTCCATCAACTGCGGGGTCGGCGACCGCGAGGGCCAGCTGGTGGCGCTCTGGCCCCCGCTGGGCGTGGCGGCCGACCCGGGGGCGAGCACCAACTTCTCCGACCGGACCTACTTCCAGGACGTGCGCCGCACCCGAGCCCCCCTGGTGAGCAATGTCTTCGCCGGCCGCGCCACGATGACGGGGCCGGTCGTGGTCGCTGTCGCGCCCGTGCTGCGGCAGCAGCGCTTCGAGGGCTTCACGTCGCTCGCCATCAACCTGCCCCGGATGCGCGCGGTGGCGCAGGAGCGGCTGTCGCATGGGCAGCGCGCGCTGCTGGTGGACCCCGAGGGCAACGTGGCGTTCGACACGGGCAAGGTGGCGGGACCGGAGCCCGCCTCGCTGCGCGGCACCGCGCTGGGCGAGCTGCTCGCGAGGCTCCCCCCCAGCGGCACGAGCACCTACGACGTGGAGCCCCGGGCTCCCGCGCTGCGGCGGACGCTGGCGACGCGGCACCTGGCCACCGCCCCCCTGCTCCAGCACGGCTGGCGCATCGTGGTGGAGCACCCGATGAGCTACCTGGAGTACAGCTTCGTCGGCACCTATCGCGCGCTGCTGGCCACCCTCGCGCTGGCCCTGGTCCTGTCCATTCCCGTCACCCGCCTGCTGACGCGCATGCTGTCGCGCCCCGTGGAGGCGGTGTCCGAGGCCGCCGGGCGCATGGCCGCTGGCGAGCGCGACGTGCGTGCCTTCGGGGTGCTGCACCGCTCGGGCGCCCTCGAGATGGAGCAGCTGGGACAGGCCTTCGACGAGATGGCGGCCCGGCTGCAGCGGCACCTGATGGAGGTGGAGCGCGTCAGCCAGGCGAAGGCGGCCTTCTTCTCCATCGCCAGCCACGAGCTGAAGACGCCCCTGGCCACGCTCAAGCTGCGCTTGCAGCGGCTGCGCCCGGACGCCGTGCGCCAGCAGGACCTGGACCTCATGGACCGGCAGGTGGACCGGCTCGCGCGGCTGGTCAACCAGCTGCTGGACGTGTCCGAGCTGTCCAGCGGCAAGCTGTCACTGGCCCAGGTGCCCCTGGAGCTGTCCGGCCTGGTGCGGCGGGTGGCGGAGCGGCGCGCGGCCTCGGCGCCCCAGCACCGGCTGACGCTGGACCTGGAGCCGGTGGAGGGGTGGTGGGACGAGCCGCGCCTGGAGCAGGTCGTCTACAACCTGGTGGACAACGCCATCCGCTACAGCCCCGAAGGCGGGCCCGTGGAGGTGGTGCTGCGGCGGCAGGGTGACACCGCGGTGCTGGAGGTGAAGGACCGCGGCGTGGGACTCGGCCCCCGGGGCGGCGAGGAACTGTTCACCCGCGCGCTCCGTGGAAGCACGATGTCCACCATCAGCCGCGTGGAGGGACTGGGCGTGGGGCTGTACCTGTCCCGCGAAATCGTCACCCGGCACGGCGGCACCATCCAGCTCACCGCCCGCGAGGGTGGAGGCACCTGCGTCACCGTCCGCCTGCCGCGGAACGAGGACGCGCAGGTCGTCTAGCCTAGGGGTCCGCTGGCGGCACGTCGGGCCAGGGATGCGGTGCGACGGGCGCGGCGACGTGGGTCAGCCGCAGGAGCCCGCGCCCCAGGTCGAGCTGGTAGCGGACGCGAAAGCCGGAGTCGAGCACCACCAGCCCTCCCTGGTCCGACATGAGGGGCCCGTCGAGCGGGAGGCCCGCGGCGAGGGCTCCGAGTTCACACTGGAGTTTCTCCCGCACCGGCTTCGAACAGCCTGCCAGGGTCCGGAGTGCCCGGGGAGCGAGCTGGAGTCGAATGGCCATGGTCATTTCAGACTGACGAGCCGGAGCCGTGACGACAAGCCGTACCGGAAGTGCATGGTGGCCGTCTGCTTCCAGCGCCATGCGGGGGCAACCCCTCACTTCGCTGTGGAATGGCAGACACCGGCACGCCTGGCTGCGCCGCCCGGGCCGGTACTACCACTCCGCGGCGCGCCCATGCAGGGAACCCACTACGCATCACGGCCCCTGCTCGTGTCTGGCATCCAACGCGGAGCGCGCGGTGCCCTGGCGCGCGCTCCAGTACACGGGTAACAGGAGTCCTCGCACCCGTTTTCCGCCATGCCCCGGCCGCTCCAACACCTGCTTCTCGTCGAGGACGACCTCGCCTGGCGCGAGCGTCTGGACGCGGTCGCGCGTGCGGAGGGCGTGAAGGTCTCCCACGCGGCGGATGGCCAGGAGGCCCTGGAGTGGCTGTGCACGCGGCCACGCGCCAGCCACCCGGACCTCATCCTGCTGGACCTGCTGCTGCCGCGGATGGATGGCTGGGAGCTCTACGGACAGCTCCGCACCAACGAGCGGCTGCGGCACCTGGGCGTGCTGATGTTCTCCGGCGCGCTGAGCGGCCACGAGCCGCCCTTGGACGGCGTGGTGGGGTACCTGCGCAAGCCCCACGTCCCCGAGGCCGTGGATGGCCTGCTGCGAGCCCAGCTTCGCGAGCTGCCCGAGCTCCCATCGCGGGGCACCACCGAGCCCTACGCACTGCACCTGCCCGAGGACGTGTCCCTGCCACTGCGCATGCTGTCGGGCCATCTGAGCCACTCGGTGCGCCTGCACCTGCTGCGCGCCGCGGAGCTGGTGGGCACGGAGCTGCCCCTGGCCTCCACCTGGCTGATGGCGCTCCCCGGCAACCCGCCCTCGCTGCTGGTGACGGTGGAAGGCGTGCAGGTGGTGCTGGAAGTGGACGACACCCAGCGCCGCCTCATCGCCAGCGAGGTCTCTCTGTCACCCGACCTGTTCAACGGCGCGTGAGCGTCTCAGGGCTCATGACACCGCCAGGTGCCGGACCTCGCCGCTCTCCAGGTCCAGCCACAGCCCCCTGCCACGCGCGTCGAACGCCAGCAGCGTGCCCTCCGCGAGACGCACCTGCGGCCGCACGTCCCCTTCGAACGTGAGCACCGCGCGAAGGGCGTCGCGCTTGTCGAACAATTGCAGCTGCCAGTCACCCTCCAGGTCCAGCAACTCGCCATACCAGTCCTGGGTGAGGGAGACGCTCCGGAGCGCCTCCCTCTCACGCGTCTGCCGGGTGGAGGCGCGGAATGAAACAGGTTTCAGCCACACGGGGCTCGAGGTTCGCGGCCCTGAAGTCCACAGGAGCGCGGCCTCACCGTCCGGCGCCAGCGCCTGGCTGCTGGGCGCGCCGGGGTCGCCCGCCACCTCCGGAGGCAGCTCCGAGCGGTCGCGCAGCGTGGGCCCGTTCGCGAGCACATACGTCCACCGCGCCTCCGTGCCGACGAGGAAGCTCATGTGCGTGGCATCCGCCGCAATGACAGACACCGGCTGGGACAGGTCCGGGACTCGCCAGAGCGCGCGGAAGTCGGCGGCGAGCGCGTCCACCATCATCACCGTGTTTTCACAGGCAACGAACCAGACGTCCCCGTCATAGCTGGGAGCCCAGCCCGTCAACGCCACGTCACACCAAGGCTTGCTCCGGCGCGCCATCAGGTCCAGCCGGGACAGGCGCCACACGTCGCCCCGCCGCGCGAGCGCCAGCGCCCGGTCTCCATGGATGGAAGGCACCAGCACGAAAGCGGGCACGTCGAAGTGCGCCACCGTCCGGCCGTCCTGGCGAACCAGGCGCGCCCCCGCTTCTCCCAGCGCATACAGCAGCCGGCCATCGGGCAGCGCCATCACGTCATGCAGCGTGAAGCTCCCCACCTCGGTGGCGCGCACGGTGACGTCCACGCGCGGATGGGAGTGGTTGTCGCGCCACGCGGGATGGATGCAGTCGGCCAGGGACGGGAGGTCCGCGCGCAAGGTGCCATCCGGCGCGGCGCTCAGCAGGCGATGGATGAGGTCCAGGTCGGACGTGAATCGGGCATTGCCCGCCGCACGGTCCCGCAGCAGCGCGCGCAGCGTGGGCACCGCCAGCGCGGTCCGGTTCGGAGAGGCATCCTCCCCCGCCAGGGAGAGCCCGAAGACGAACCGCTCGTTCGCGCGCCCAGGCGCGTCGCTTTCGAGCAGCTCGCGCACCTGTGCGCCCGCCACCGTCAGCCCGTCGGGGAAGGCCGTGGCCCACAGCGCCAGCAGCCGCGCGCCCGTCGCGCCTCCGCCAGCCACGCCGCGCTCCAACCACTCGCGCGCCCGGCCCCTGTCCTCTGTCAGGGGCCAGATGACCTGGACGGCTCGCGCGGAGTCACCGGACGCCGCGAGCGTCTCCGCCCAGAGCCGCCGGAGCGCGCGCGCCTCCGGAGGATTCGTGCGCTCCAGCCGCACCAGCGCGTCCGCGAAGGCACCACTGCGCCGGGCGACGGCAATCGCCCGGGCAACGTCCTTGGCGAGGAACCACTGACGCACCACGATGCCAGGCGCCAGGTTGCGCCCCTCGGCCAGCTCCGCCGCCAGCTTGAAGCGCCCGTGCTTCTCCAGGAAGGACACGGCCTCCTCATGCGCCCCCAGCAACTCCGTCAGGACGAAGGCGGCCTCGTCGATGCGGCCCTCGCGCTCGAGGCGACGGAAGGCCTCGCGGTAGCGCTGCCGGAGGGCGGCGAAGATGTCCGGGCCCCCGGCGAACACCGCGCCCGCCCCCTTCGGCTCCAGCTGGATGGCGAGCTGCTCACGAGGCCCCGGCAGCCCCAGTGCCACGCGCGCGTTCTCGCTCAGCTCCTGGCCCAGCGGGATGGCATGGCGCAGCGCCTCGTGCAGGTTCCCCTCCTCGAACATCTCGAAGAGGCGGCGCACGTACTCCGCCTTCCGCTGCTGCATCCACACACCGAGCAGGGTGTTGCGCAGCATCCACTCGGACATCCGGGACCACGGACTCGGGCCCTGGGGCGGCGCGGGCGGCGGCAGGGCGCGCTGAGTCGCGACCTCGGAGCTTCGCTGGAGCCTCGCGCGCCACCGCGCCAGCAACCCGGCTTTCCGGGGCGTGGCCGTGCCTTCCGCGGCGTCCACGCCCCCGAGAGAGAACGCGGCACGCAGCCGCGCCATCCAGCCCGGGCGAGAGCCCCCGGAGTTGGGTCCGTGCCGTAGCACCGTCCCGTCGCGAGAGAACCGAGCCCTCAGTCGCTCCCACCATCCTTGCCGGAGGGCCACGGCGCTCTCCGGAGCATCGCGTCCCTCCATGCGCGCGAGCATCGCCCGGGCCTCGGGCGCCAGCTCGGGCATGCCAGGACCGAAGCGCTCCCGCGAAGGCGCGGGCACCGACTCCAGCACGGACACGGGAGGGGGCGGTGCGGCCAGCGTCCGCGCGGGCAGGACCGTCCAGTCCGACACGTCGAGCCACGCGGCCACGTCCACCCGCGGCAACGCCTCCGGCGAGAACGCCTGGGCCTTCCCGCCGAGCACCAGCACCACCGCGCCTTCCTGGAGGCTTGGGTGCTGACGCTCCGCCTGGGACAGCGGCGCGGAGGTGAGGACGCCCTGCTCCAGCGTGAGCGGCAGCCCTGGCGCGGCGCCACACGCCACGTCGCGCGGCGCGGACATCCCCACAAGATATCCACCCGCCACGGCGCGCACGGACACGCCGGGGGTCCACATGGTCAGAATGCGCCGGCGCACTTCCGCTTCACCGAGCAGCGCCGGGTCGAACCAGAAGGCCCAGGCCCGCACCGTGCCGCGATGCACCTGCTGCCGAGGCCGAAGCCCCGCTCGCGCCGTGCTCATCCCGCCCCCATGCCGCGGAAGCGGTACACCACCGCCCCCTTGTCCAGGTGGAACAGCACCAGCTCATCGTCCTCCGTCAGCCATGCCAGCATGGGCACCGCATGGCTCGCCTCCGCGTGGACCACCCGGGCTTCCGCCACCGCCAGCTCGACCTGATGCTCAGGCCCCACGCTCCAGAAGCGCCGTGCGTCCGCGTGCAGCGCGAGCACCCCGGCCTGCCCCCCGGCCTGATGACAGACACCGACGCCCACGACCCGCAGCTCCGGCGAGAGCCGCACGGGCTGCACCGCGTGCTGATGATGCAGGTGCCACAGCCCCGGGCGTTGATTCACGGCGAGCAACCCGCCTACGTGATGGCCGGGAGTGCCCGCCGCGCCGAACCAGACGACGCCCCCCTCGGAGTCAGGCAGAGGGACCTGATGGACCGTGTCCGCCTGGATGGAGCCAAGCGCCAGACCGCCGCCAACGCCTTCCGGTCCGGTGCGCATCACCGGAACGCACTGGTCGTCCCTCACGATGGCGACCGTCGAGACGCCGCGCGCCACCCGGGCAAAGGACAGGCTGCGAGAAGCTGGGTCTTCCTCGAACAGGTAGAGATTGTCGTCCAGGCCCGACAGGAGCAGGCACAGCTGGGACCGCTCATCGTAATACGCAGTCAACCGGCCTGGGAGCTGATGCCGGGAGAGCGCCGGTGGATGAGCCTCCGTGACACGCATCTTCCACGGGAACCCCGAGGGCAGCCGGGTGTTGTACCAGTGCCTCAGTCTGCCTCGGATGGCATAGGTGCCCGCCTTCCGGACCAGCACGAACAGCCCCATCCGGCCCCGCCATCCCACGCCCAGGAACTCTTCCCCCTGCCGAGGCTTCACCCGCTGAGGCGTCGGCACGGTGGCCAGGTCCGTGAGCGGCAGCGCCATGGCGCTCACCCCTCCGTCTCCATGGAAGAGCATCAACCGGCGGCCATCCGAGGAGAAGGTGAAGCCGCGGAGGCGAGGCGCCCGAAGCCTCGCCAGGGGCGCGACGGCGCCCTCCTGGAAAGGCGCTTTCAGCAGGCGGACGCTGTCCTCCGGCGGTGGCAGGTCGAGCAGCACGGAGCGCCGGCCTCGCGAGGCGAGCCGCACCTCCACCTCGAGCTGACGCACCGAGGGGGCCAGCACCTCGGAGACCGCCACGCGCGAGAGCGCGTGGGCGCCTTGAAGCCCGGCCAGGTTAGGCGAGCCAATGAGCCACGCGTCCGCGCCGTCCGTATCGAGCGCGAGCGCCTGCCGCCAGGCCTCGAGCCGCTCGGCCGAGGGCGGCATGGTATCGCGCGCGGCCAGCCAGGCCTCCACCGTGGCAGGCGTGACGCCGGAGAAGCATCCCCTCCCAGGGTCCGCCTGGAGAATGCCCCACGAGAACGTGGCGCCCGCGGCCTCCGCACGACGGGCCAGGACAATGAGCAACGCGAGGTGCGCGATGCGCGGCGCCCCGAGCTGGTCCGGCCCCGCGTCGAACAGCGCCACCAGGCGGTGCGCGCGGCGGGGCTGGCGGAACGAAGGCTCGAGGTACGACAGCTCGCCGAAGGCCGCACGGCGAACCAGCTCGTCGGGGGCCTCCATGGCCCACAGCCACTCGCTCACCAGCAGCCGGTCGAAGGAGCCCCGCCGGGAGAGGCCGTCATATCCTTGCGGCTCACCGGCAGTGGCATCCGCGGGCGTTCGCGTGGCCCCCAGCACCGCGGACAGCCGGGCCACCATCGGCCCCAGGTGCAGCGCCACGTCCAGGGGAAACCGCGACAGGGTCGAAGCCCAGGGCCGCAGCGCGTGAGGCAAGGCGCTCACGACGCGCCTCCGGGCGGGCCTTCCTCCAGCCAGGCCAGGAGCGTGGCGCGAGACACGGGCCGCGCCGCCTCCACGCTGACGACGTGCCTGGACGCGGGCAGCACCGCCAGCGGCGCACTCCCCTTCGCATGCGCGAGGAGCGCGCGCTCCAGGAGCGAAGCCGCCACGCTTGGCGCCAGCGCGCAGGGCAGCAGCAGCGAGGGCGCACCATCCTCCCGCCCCAGGTACACGGCCCCATCGACCCACGGCAGCGACGCCGAGGCCCCCAGGAGGACGAGGACGCCCGGCCCCGCGACACCTTCCCAGGTGGCGAGCCGTTCATCGGCCTCCGCGAGCAGCCGACGCGCGAGCGCGGTCGCCACGCGGCCTTCCCCCGCCACCGCCAGCGGCTCCAGCGGGTGGGGCCGGGGACTCCACCGCACCGGCACACCCTCTCGGGCCGGCGCGGACCGTGACGCCGTCACACCGCCACCTCCGCCTCGGGCCGCTCCGCGCCCGCCGCGAGCACCCCGGCCAGCTCCGCGCGCAGCACCCGCAGGTCGGCGGGAAGGGACTCGGGAGCGAAGCCCGCGTCCATCTCCCGCGCCACGCCCTCCAGCTTGAGCCGCCAGGCCGCGAGCGCCTCCTCACTCCCGTCCACGGGCCGCTCCGCGAGCAGCTGCTGCCCCGCGTTGGCGATGCGCCGCGCCCGGGCCAGTGGCCCCGCGCTGGCTTCCAGGGCGGCCGCCGGCAGGGCCGGGTTCTCCGTCCCGGCGAGCGCATCCCGCAGCACGTCCCGAGCGAGCGCCTGGGCCTCCTTCGTCGGCACGGCGTACACGAGCGGCCACAGGTCCGCCCTCCCCGGGGTGCGCCGGCCCGCCAGCGCCGCGGCGGCGGCGATGAGCTTCTGCACCTTCACCGCGCGGCGGTCCGAGAGCTCCACCCCCGCGGCGCGCAGCGTGCGCAGCGCATGGGCCAGGTGCGGCCGCACCTCGGACAGGTTCGCCTCGCGCGAGACCTGGGCGAGCACGTCCAGGGACTCCAGCGAGGTGATACGGGCCTCGCCCTCGCCCCACAGCGAGGCGCCTCCCGCGAGCAGCTCCTCCAGCCGGGGGTCCGGCACGGGCTCGACGAAGATGCGCGCGAGGAAGCGATCCGCGAAGGCGGCCAGCGACGCGTCCTCGGGCAAGGCATTGGAGGCCCCCACGCAGACGCGCAGGGGGCACTGCATGCGGGTGTGGCCTCGCCGGAAGGTGCGCTCGTTGAGGATGCCCAGCAGGGTGTTGAGGATGGCGGTGGAGCCGAGGAACACCTCGTCGAGGAAGGCGACCTCGGCCTCGGGCAGCATGCCGTGCGTCTCCGTCTCGACGATGCCCTCGCGCAGCTTGCGCAGGTCCACCGGGCCGAAGAGCTCGGAGGGCTCGGTGAAGCGGCCCAGCAGGTACTCGAAGTAGGAGCCTCCCAGCGCGAGGGCGGTGCGGCGCACGGCCTCGCTCTTCGCGGTGCCCGGAGGCCCGATGACGAGCAGGTGCTCCCCCGCCACGGCGGAGAGCGCGACGAGCTCCACCATCGCCTCACGCTCGACCAGCCCCCTGCCCGCACCGGTGAGTGCGTCGCGAACGGCGGAGGCTGCGGCTTCGAAGGAGATGGACATGGGACACAACCCTAACCGCCAGACTTGACCCTGGAGAAGCGAGTGCAGGTCGCCGCTCCGCCCTCCATTCGACAGGGCGCCAGTAGCTGGACTGTCCGCCGGGCTGCGCATTCCCCAGGTTCGGCGCGCGCGACTGCTGGATTTCGTGACACGCAGCGGCACGAAGAATCCCGCCCGGCGAGGTCCGGGCATAGACTGCAACGCATGAGAAAGCAGTCGATGTGGGTGGCGGTGGTGGGCGTGTTGTGCGTGGGGTCGGAGGGGATGGCGGCGGGCTGGAATGGCTACGCGTCGCTGGGCGCGGGCATCACCCTGGACCACCTGAGCAACTTCCGCGCGAAGGGACCGGCGCTGCACGGCTACCTGGGCCTGGAGACACCACCTGGACTCTCCGTGGGCCTGCTGGCGGAAATCTCCGAGACCTGGGGGCAGCAGTTCCCGGACGCGCTGCGCTCGGGCCAGCTGGAGCGCGCGCAGCTCGACTACCGGGCGGTGGGCATCGAGGCGCGGCTGCGCTTCTTCAAGGACAAGCCCATCACCCCGTGGGTGGGCGCGCGCCTGTCCAAGAGCTGGGGGAGCACCTTCACGCCGGATGACGTGGGCACCTGGCTGCGGGAGAACATCGACACCACGAGCATGGCCTTCCGGGTGGGCGTCGACGGCTGGCTCAGCGACCGGTGGGGCATCTCCGTGTCCACGGGCTTCCAGTTCTGCGACGTGAAGCTGACGTCGAACGCGCTCAACCAGTGCGCCAAGCTCATGCAGTCGGTGATTGCCGGGCCGGTGTTGCGCATCTGAAGCCAGGGCCGCGCGCGCCCGTTAGAGTGCGCCCGCATGAGCACCTCGACGCCGACCGCCTCCTCCGTGGGCCCTCGCTGGCTGTACCTGCATGGCTTCGCCTCGGGTCCGGACTCGACCAAGGGCGTGGCCGTGGCCCGGCACTACGCGGGCCAGGGCCTGCACGTGGAGCGCCTGAACCTCCGCGTGCCCTCCCTGGAGCAACTCCGCCTGAGCGCCATGCTGGACACCGTGCGAGCGGCGATGGGTGGGCCCGAGGAGCGCGTGGTGCTCATCGGCTCCAGCCTGGGCGGCCTCACGGCGGCGCGCGTGGCGGAGCAGGACGCCCGCGTCTGTGCCCTGGTCCTGCTGGCCCCGGCCTTCCGAGTCGTCCCCCAGCTGCGCCGGAGGATGGGCGAAGCGGCGTGGGAGCACTGGCAGGCGTCGGGGTGGATCGAAACGGATGACTTCGCGGAGAAGCGCAAGGTGCGCATCCACTCGGGCTTCATCGCGGACGCGGAGATGGTGGACGCCCGCACGAGTGGCTGGCCCGACGTGCGCGTGCCGACGCTCATCATCCACGGCGTCCAGGACGACACCTGCGACGTCCGCAACTCGCGCCAGTGGGCGGAGGGCAAGCGCCACGTCCGGATGGTGGAGGTGGAGGACGGTCACGAGCTCACCGCGTCCCTGCCTCGGATCCTGGCGGAGACGGAAGTGTTCCTCCGGCCGTGGGGTGCACGAGCGGCGGGCGCTCAAAGCTCGATGCCGTAGGCGGCCACTTGGTGGACGAAGCGCCTGATGTCAGGCGGCATGCCGCCGTCCAGCGTCAGGCGCGTGTGCCGCTCGTCCACGCGGACGGAAGGCCTCGCTTCCCGCCGGCCATGAGCGCAGGGGCTGGAGGCGAGGACTTCGCTCGGCCGCTTCAAGCCGGCTGCGGCGATAAGCCGCGTCGTGAGCCGATGCAGGCCAGTCCCTATCATCTGCGCTGCCGCGTTCGACCTCGCGACGGGCTCGTCCTCCGGTCCAGCGCGGGCCATTGCAATCCGGCTTCACCTACCGCGTGACGACGCTCTTCAGTCCCGTTCGGGCCTCGAACTCCCGAGCCAGCCGCTCCATCTCCGCAGCGTCCTCACAGCCAAGGATGAATGAGAAGGTGGGCTGGGTCGGATGTCGGTAGAGCAGCAGCGCGGCATCTCCTCGCTCGTACAGTGCGCAGTGCTCGGCGGGCGGAATGCGCTTGAAGCCCTTCTCCTCGGCCAGTGCAGTCACCACGTCCGAACGATAGCGGGCCGCGGCATCGGCATCTTCCGGTGAGGAGAACTTCCGTCGGAAAGGCAGTTGCGGCAGGCGAAGCTCCTTGAAGGCCTCGTAGTAGAGGAACTCCTCCAGCCCTACGTACTGGGGAGTGCTTGCCTCTGGAGGATTGTTTTCTGCCAGCACCCTGCGAACGACCATGCAGTCATCGGCTCCATGCGGACTCAGGCGATCGAGGAACCAATGCCGGCTGGAGAGCCCGTTATCTCCAGCGAAGAAGATGTAGCGGCCACGTTGCAGCTTCGGCATTGCAATATAGACCCCAATGGCTTCGCTAATAGAGAAGGACGCGTCAGCAAGTTCAAGCTCACCTTGGCTCGCCCCCATCGTTTCCAGGAAGCTCCGGTAGATATACGGGAGGGAACCTGCGTAGTCCTCCAGGACTTCGATCTCGGTTTCATCTGCTGGGGCGATTGTCTGTGAAATGCCCGGGCGGAATTTCTCAACGAACTCGACGAATTCCTTCATTACAGAACCCTGAGTCACGCACAATCTTTCTTGCAGTACATCGCAGGAAGCTTTTCCTGGCAGTTCAAACACGATGGAACGTCCTCGCCATTTTTGAACGTTTGTTCACGTTCTTCCGGCTCGGAGAGCGTCTTCGTGTCCAGGTCCTCTATCCGAACCTTGAATTTTATCTTGGGGCCCCTATCAGGCTTGAGGCCCTCGACCGCCGGATAGAATAGTCGCTCGAGCAGTTGTTTGGGCCTGTGGCTTCCGCACTTTTCCATGATTTGCTTTGCGGCGCAGTCCCAATCTTCCGGCTTTGCCTCCGAACCGACAGCGGGGCTTGCACATATGAAGCCTGAAGATTCTACGGCCGCTTCGAAACCCGCAGGCGCGTGACCTGAGCAGGCGGCAAGCTCCTTTCCCCCACATGTGCAAATCATGACTCCAATCATGTAGCCCTTGGAATACGAGTACGTATTGGGGCTGTATCGAAGTACTGCACTTGAATTGAAGAAGTCTCTGAGGAGTGCGATTTGCGCTCTCAGAGCTGAGAGTTCGTCCGGCAACCTCGCCAATTCTGCTCTCTCGGATGCATTTGGACCTTTCCCGCTTCTTCTATTTTCATCAGTGTTCTTCTTCTCCAGTTGCTTAAGCCGAATCGCCGTGGCTCTCTCTTCCTTGCCCAGTTTTGCGAACTCAAGAATCTGCTCCTTCTGTTCGTCGAGCACTTCCTGGAGCCGTTCAAACAGCTTCGCAATCGCCGTCTGCGTCTCCTCTCCCGCCTCCAGCGGATGCGTCTTTCCGCAGAGCGCGCACGGGATGTCGTCGCCGTAGATGACAGTCATGACACCGGAGGCCTGGATGATGCCCGTCATGGTGGCGGCGTTCGCCGGGCTGCCGGAGGGGCCGCAGTTGTTGAGCATGGGGTCACCCAGCAACTGCACATTCCTCCCCTCGATTTTGACGTTCATCGAGCCCGGGCCGATGAACTTCGTCGGGCCATGGGTGTTGCTGGAGATGAGCCCGCCGCCCGTCCCCTTGCTGGCCACGTCTCCCTTGCTGCCAAAGCTGGCGCCGGCAATAGCGACGGGGTGCCCATTGATGGTGACCGTCTTCGAGTACCCTTGAGGGGAGTCACCGCTGTTGCCGATGTTGGGCAGGGGCGTGGGGACGAAGGGGGCCGGTGGGCCGGGCATCTTGCAGACGTTGGGCAGCGTGGCTGAGGCGATGCCCGAGCTACCCTTGGTAACGGGCGTCCGCGGGGAATTAACTGTTACCTTGGCCATGGCTTCGCTCCTTCTCCACTTCTGGACAGTGGCTCCTCCAGCAGTGCGGCGGCGCGCAATCCGGCTTCCGAACTGCCCCAGAGTAGCGCACGGGGGCCGCTCGCGTACCGGCGCCGCCAGGACTGCGCGCAGAGGACGAGATTCAGCGCCCCCGTGGCGGCCCCCACCTCGCCGCAGCTGCTCACAGGCGTGTGAATGTCCGTGGCATCGCGGAACGCAGCCCCAAGGCGCAGGGCGACGAAACCCCACTCCTCGGAGCGATAGCGCTCGCCGTTGAGGTCGCTGTGGACGGACGCCACGACCTCGCGCGTGCCTTCTAGCGGCGCGAGCGCCTCGCCCACGGCGGCCGTCAGTCCCTCGCCCAGGTTGAGGTCATCGGTGTGGATGAGCTTCGTTTCGCGGGCGGTGGCGACGGCACGTACCATGGCATGGGGCAGGAGTCCCCACCGGCGCGCGAGCGGCGCGGTCATCACCGCGACGAAGGCTGCGCCCTCGCTGGGTGCGAAGCCTGTGCGCGCCCCTTCTTCAAGCCACTGGTTCCGTTCGCGCAGCCAGGCCAGCGTCTGGACGTCATGGTAGCTGTCAATGCCTCCGACAATCACCAGCGGGTAGCGTGCGGCTCGGCTGACACGCGTCATGGCCTCGCGTAACCCCTCCAGCGCCGAGGCGTGCCCCGTCAGCCGGGGCTCCACCCGCAGTCGCATGCGCTCTCTGCTGAGTGCCGAGAGGGCGGCGACGACTCGCGTGGCATCCGCTGCCCTCCAGCCCGGGCGCTCCTCGGGAAGGCCCACCAGCACCGGGACTTCGAGAATCTCCGGCGGGAGGGCGGGGGCCAGCTTGGCGAGGACTTCCTCCAACGCCGCGGCCCCCAGCGCGGCCATCCGCGCGGCACCGCTCCACTCCTGCGCGTCCAGCAGCCCGTCCCTGGCGATGAAGGACTCGGCCTGGCGCCCCAGCTCCGGCACCTGGAGGAGTCGCACGCGACTGATGCCCGCACGCACCGCCGCCGCGACGCTCTCCGCCGTCGTCCCCACGGGGGTACGCGCTCCCGACGCCACGAGGACTGCCTCAGCGCTCATGTCAGTCCGTCCTCTCGGTAATGGCCGTGAAGTCGAGGCAGTCGATGTCCCGGGGGCCGACGCTCAAGCCCGTCTGGAAGACCATGCGCACCTTCTTCACCTCGGGCTCGATGACGACGGTGCCCAGGGTGGCCTCATGGAAGCGCCGGACGGCGCCGAAGTAGGTGGCGAAGCCGAAGCGCAGGCGCGGCAGCGTGAAGTGGAGCGTGCCCTTCGGCGTGAGGTGCACCAGGGCCACCTTCTCTCCGCCCACCAGGTGACGTGAGGGCCGCTGGTCCGCGGGGGCACAGAGTGAAAAGCGCTCGTCGAAGTCTCGCGGCAGCAGCGGGTGCCGCGTCTTCCGCCAGAGCTCGTCGAAGGTACCTGCCAGCTCGAGCCGTGGCGACCAGTAGCTGGCGATGGGGCCAAAGCCGGCCGGCCCGGCCTTCGCCGGGTTGCCCCGCAGGTACTCGATGCGGTGGGCGGGCTGGTCCACCAGGTGCGCCTCATGGCTGGCCACCCCGCGCCCCACGGGGTTGCGCATGTCGCTGACGTGCTTGCGCGTGTCCGCGTCGCGCGTGTCGGTGCCACCCCAGGCCCACTCGTAGAGAATGGGCTGGGTGACGAAGGGCTTGGGGGACGAGGGCCTCACGCCCGTCAGGCCGCGTGTGTAGAAGCGCTCGCCGTGGACCACGAGCATTTTGTCCACGTCGTGGATGCGGACGGCCACCTCGACGCTGGGCGCGGGCCGTCCACCGGGAGCATGGGCGCATGCGTTGAGGAGGACGTCGGTGGTCGGCTTGGGGGCGACGAGTTCGGCCTCGTAGCGCAAGCTGGAGCGGCCTGCCTCTCCCCAGTAGACGGGCTCGGACAGTGGAGGTTCCTGCTCGTCGGCAAGGCGGAGATGGCCTGCCTCGTCGATGTCGAATGTCGCCTTGACGGCGATGACCCAGAGGTGGTGGCCGTCCTTGTCGCGGACCCATGTCCGCTCAGCCGCGTAGGGTGTCTTGTTCTGAAGTGCCCACATGGTTGATGGCGAGGCGTGGGGCCCGTCGTCAGCGCAGGCCGCTGTCAAAGGACTGCGTGCGGATGCGGGCGCTGGCGGCCCGTGCCCTGGCCAGCTCCGCGCGCTGGACATACGTGAATGCCCGAGTGCGCACCGTCAGCGCGCCCTGACTGCGCAAGGCCAGCTCACGGGCCAGGATGTGGCGACGGCGCATGGGGCTGGTTTCCAGGGCCTCCACCAGGCCGCTGCCGCTGAAGGGGCGGCCGAGGAGGTACCGCGTGCCCTTCACGAAGCGCTTCTTCTCCGCGGCCCACCAGTTCCTGATGGCGGCCACATTCGGCCAGGGCAAGTCGTCCTCGGGCTTGGGCACTAGGTCCGCTTCCACGTCCTCTTGCAGCTCTGGCGGCGGGGAAGTGCTCTCGGGTCTCTCGCCTGGGGGCAAGGCATAGGCCCCATCCAGCTGGAGTCCTGTCATGGCAGAGAAGGCCTCCCCGGCCAGTTGTGCCACGCCGGGCACCTCCAGATACGCGACGCACGCCTCCATGGCCGCCACGCGACCGCTGAAACCCAAGGCCCAGAGGGCGTGGGGCCGAAGTTCCTCGACATCTAGAAGGGCCAGCAGCAAGAGAACGTCAGACTCACTGCCACCCATGGCGAGCAGCACCATCGCCTCAAGGCTGTGGGTGACCTGGGCGCGCACGGCGGTGCGGCACACCTCCCAGGCTTGCCTCACACCGAAAGCCACCGCTGCCTCCATCGCCGCCGCCCGAATGCCGGGATGGGAGGAGTCCAGCAGGCTGGGAAGCAGCCTTCGCGCTGCGTCTCCCGGAAAGGGCAGAGCGGCACGGAGGGCCGCAATCCGCGCCCGCTGCTCGTCATGGACGAAGAAGTGCACCAGCACCTCGGGCGGTGCTTCCTGACGAAACGTCAGCGACTCCAGCACCTCGGCCTGCAGCGCAGGGTCCTCCAGCTTCAGCAGGTCGAGCAGACGCGCGCCCAGCCCTGGGGCCTCGCTCAGCTCCAGGGCCCGGCGAATGGCGGCACGCACTTCGGGCTCTGCCCCGCGGAGTCGCACCAGGGCTTCGTCCACCTCGCCGAGGGCCAGCAGCGACCAGGCCGCCGCGGAGATGCGGAAGGCGTCCGCTGTCTCGAAGGCGGGGCGCAGCACGGCTTCGGCCGAGGTGGATGCGCCGACCACCAGTCCGTCCAGGTGCGCGAGGAGAAGCGCCTCCAACCTTGCAGCCTCGACCAGCGAGAAGTCCGGTGCCTCCAGCGCCTTCTCCCACTGCAACCACCGAAACTCGGCCTCATCGAGATGCTCTTCCAGCACATCCACCAACAACATGGGGCCCTCTTCCTCCTCGACTCCAGGAATCATAGTCGCCAGGACTGACCTGGGGGAGTCCCTTCCTGACCCGCTCGAGGCTGGTGCATGAGAGTCATTGCATTGAATGTCGCGGCAAAGGCGAGCACCGATTGGAGAGCGCAAGGACGAGGCGAGGAGCGTCCCTCGTCTGGCGAGCCACCTTCAGCTTGTGAGCGGCGGTCTGCTGTCGCTTGACTTGATTGGCCCCATGCCCTTCAGCGGCATCGCCCTCCGGAGCGTTTCACGATGGGCCCATGGCGTCAGGTCCTCTTTCCCCTACTGTAGCTGCTGGCGCCTACCGGCTCGGTCTGGGGAGTGCGTGACGAAGGACGCTGGCAGCAAGCCATCGCCCAGTACGCCCGCAGCGACGGGAAATAGGCTGGTCCGGCAAGCCGCCAATCAGGCCGTTCGGACAGGGAAGTCTGGATTCGAGGATAGCCAGACAATAGACAGCGTATCGGCATTCTCTCGGGACAAGCGCGGCGGAACAGCCGTCTTCGCGCGATTCTGGATGACGAACACCCTGGAGCGGCTCGGCCAGCGCATCGTCGACCACCAAAGCGACCTGCAGTTGGAGCCCGCGCCCCACCTGCACCGTGCCCGTGGCGGCTGCTGCGCGAGACCGCCCTCAGGAAGAGCGAGAACGTTCCGCCGCAGCTCGCTGGCGAGCTGATACGCTCCATCCTCACCGGCCAGTGCTATCCAGGCGGCCAGCTGGCGAACGTCGTGATGCGCATGCGTGCCGACCGTGACTTCCGCTTCAAGCGCATCGCCCTGCGAGCCGCCATCTATGTCATGGTCCGCTCTGTCGGCTCGCACACGGGTCACCTTCATGGAGCGCCGTTTCGATCAGGCGAAGGAGCCCGCGTGCTCAGGCTGCGACCTGGTGGCCGAAGGCCGTCACGAAGGTGGAGCAGTTTCAATCCACGCTCCCTGCGTTCACGAGGAGCGACTCCATAGCGGCGAGTTGGTCCGCCAGCCACTTCGGTTTCAATCCACGCTCCCCGCGTTCACGAGGAGCGACGGGCGCTGGACTCGGACAACCTCGCGTCCGCGCTGTTTCAATCCACGCTCCCCGCGTTCACGAGGAGCGACCCCGCGTGGTCGGCAAGACAGAGGACGTGGGCGGGTTTCAATCCACGCTCCCCGCGTTCACGAGGAGCGACGCGAGCCCGGGGGCGGCGCTATTCGCACCCCCAGGCCGTTTCAATCCACGCTCCCCGCGTTCACGAGGAGCGACGCCGTTGGTGCTGGGGGTGCCTGGCGTCAAAGTGTTTCAATCCACGCTCCCCGCGTTCACGAGGAGCGACGGGGACACTCGGGGTGGGACGCCGGGAATCCTCGTTTCAATCCACGCTCCCCGCGTTCACGAGGAGCGACCTCCAGCGCGAGGATGCGCGCACGCATTTGCTGGGCGTTTCAATCCACGCTCCCCGCGTTCACGAGGAGCGACTCGAGTATTTTGAGTCTCCAATCGGGCTCCCAGGTTTCAATCCACGCTCCCCGCGTTCACGAGGAGCGACCGAGGACACACGCACCATGAGCCTGACCCCCGAGTTTCAATCCACGCTCCCCGCATTCACGAGGAGCGACCGCGGACACAGCGGCAATCACCAGGGCAGCACGGTTTCAATCCACGCTCCCCGCGTTCACGAGGAGCGACAGTCGACGACGGTCGTGCAGGGCCAAGCGCGCGAGTTTCAATCCACGCTCCCCGCGTTCACGAGGAGCGACGGAGAGCGCACGGACGCGCGACTGGCTGCGCTTGAGTTTCAATCCACGCTCCCCGCGTTCACGAGGAGCGACCGGCCCGCTGTCCCGCTTCGCCCAGCACCCGGCGTTTCAATCCACGCTCCCCGCGTTCACGAGGAGCGACGGCTCCAGTAGTCCCGCCAGTACTCGGCGTCCTGTTTCAATCCACGCTCCCCGCGTTCACGAGGAGCGACAGCAGCTCGGACACGGCCTTGGCGTCGGGCCCCCGGTTTCAATCCACGCTCCCCGCGTTCACGAGGAGCGACAGCAGGAGGCAGGCGCCTTCGAGCACGAGGAAGGCGGGTTTCAATCCACGCTCCCCGCGTTCACGAGGAGCGACCAGTCGACGACACCCTTGATGCCACCCTTCTCAGCGTTTCAATCCACGCTCCCCGCGTTCACGAGGAGCGACCGCAGTCCGCGCCCACGTGCGCGCGGTCGTTCTTGTTTCAATCCACGCTCCCCGCGTTCACGAGGAGCGACCCATCCGCGCGCTGATTGGCAATTACACCACGAAGTTTCAATCCACGCTCCCCGCGTTCACGAGGAGCGACAGTACTGCGTCGGCTGGTAGGCCCCCGCGCCCTGGTTTCAATCCACGCTCCCCGCGTTCACGAGGAGCGACTTTGAGCTTGAGCGGGTCGTCCTTCGCCTCGAGGTTTCAATCCACGCTCCCCGCGTTCACGAGGAGCGACGCTCGTCCTCGACGAGACGTTCGCAACGTACGAGGTTTCAATCCACGCTCCCCGCGTTCACGAGGAGCGACCGTCTGGCGGCCTCGTGCCAGCCCTGGAGCGCGTGTTTCAATCCACGCTCCCCGCGTTCACGAGGAGCGACCCCCGTCACCATCTCCGGCGCCGAGCAACTCAAGTTTCAATCCACGCTCCCCGCGTTCACGAGGAGCGACTCCGCTGCGTGCGATTCCAGCCCGTCTGGTCGATGTTTCAATCCACGCTCCCCGCGTTCACGAGGAGCGACGACTGCGGCAAGGAGTGGGACGCGAGCGACTGGCAGTTTCAATCCACGCTCCCCGCGTTCACGAGGAGCGACAGGTGCAGGACGAGGTGCTGGCCGAGTGGGAGACGTTTCAATCCACGCTCCCCGCGTTCACGAGGAGCGACCGTCCAGGTTGCCCCGGTCGGTGATGGCCCCCTCGATGTTTCAATCCACGCTCCCCGCGTTCACGAGGAGCGACGACATGCTGATGGTGTCTATGAGGTCAGAGGAGAGTTTCAATCCACGCTCCCCGCGTTCACGAGGAGCGACACGACTCCGGGCGGTGGCCCTCGACGCGCTCGTTTCAATCCACGCTCCCCGCGTTCACGAGGAGCGACTTTTAGGCGGCCTTGTCCTCTGCCTTCGGCGGCCCGTTTCAATCCACGCTCCCCGCGTTCACGAGGAGCGACGGGGTGCTGGGCCTTGCGTCCGCCGCTGGTGACGTTTCAATCCACGCTCCCCGCGTTCACGAGGAGCGACGGCCCAGCGACAGGGTGCCGCCCAGGACGAGCACGTTTCAATCCACGCTCCCCGCGTTCACGAGGAGCGACTTTGCTTCGGAGGCGGCGTGTGAGGCCGCTGGGTTTCAATCCACGCTCCCCGCGTTCACGAGGAGCGACGACGTGGACGGCGGACAAACAGGGCAAGGTGTCGTGTTTCAATCCACGCTCCCCGCGTTCACGAGGAGCGACGACTGGATGTTGCGCTTGGCGCGGGCGTCGGAGAGGTTTCAATCCACGCTCCCCGCGTTCACGAGGAGCGACTCGGCCACCTGGAGCACCACAAGGACGTGGAGTTTCAATCCACGCTCCCCGCGTTCACGAGGAGCGACAAGCCCAAGGACGCGGGCTGCACGGGCTCGGGACGTTTCAATCCACGCTCCCCGCGTTCACGAGGAGCGACAGATGACCACCGGCACGGCGGCCTGCTTCCACGCGTTTCAATCCACGCTCCCCGCGTTCACGAGGAGCGACGTCCAACGGCTGTCCGAGGCTGGCGGCAAGCTGTTGCTGTTTCAATCCACGCTCCCCGCGTTCACGAGGAGCGACTGGGCTGCCGCCCATTGTCAGTACAATCGGTATGTTTCAATCCACGCTCCCCGCGTTCACGAGGAGCGACGGCTGCCCTTGCGCGGGCGGCTGCCCCTCCAGGTTTCAATCCACGCTCCCCGCGTTCACGAGGAGCGACACTTACAGCGCGAGTGCCGGACGTGGGTGGACTGGTTTCAATCCACGCTCCCCGCGTTCACGAGGAGCGACCGTCCCTCAAGCGCACGCGAAAGAGTGACAGGATGTTTCAATCCACGCTCCCCGCGTTCACGAGGAGCGACCTGGCGACTCAGCCACGATTTGTCCGGGCGTGAAGTTTCAATCCACGCTCCCCGCGTTCACGAGGAGCGACTCTGCGCCTCCAACATACCGTTCTTCCTACGGAATCCGGCTGCGATTCGCGAACCTGCCTCCGTCACCACAGTCTGGCGCCCTCGGCCACCGTGCCGCATCTTCCAACCCTCGAAAATTATTCGGGATTTCAAAGAGCGCGAACCCTCGGCGGAGCGCCCACCGGGAGCGGTTCGCGGGCGATTACAGGACCAGTGGGCCCTCGACGTCCAGCGGCGCCCTGGCGCCGTGGTGCTCCGTCTTCCGGGCATCGTCTTCCGACAGGAAGTAGAAGCGCAGGCTGTCGCCTTCCGAATCGAACGCAGCGAGCAACCGGGCGCGCAGGACGACCCAATCCTTGGGCTCCAGTACACACTCGAAGACGGAGTATTGCACCCGCACGCCATGGTCCCTGCAGGCCCGCGCAATCTTGCGCAGGCGCCGTGGCCCCTGGGGGTCCGACACCCGCACGTCGTAGCAAATCAGCACGGTCAATCTACGCATCAGCGCATCGCGAAGGGAGGGTAGCCATCCAGCTCGCCCCGGATGTGGCGAGCCAGCAAGAGCGCTTGCAGGTGAGGCGCCATGCCCCAGGTCGTCTCCTGCCCCAGGAACGCGTGCCGCACGCCCACCTGCTTCGCCTCCTGGTACGCCACCAGGAACGACTTGCGCGCATCGTCCTTCAGCAGCACGGCGCCCGCCGACTCGGTCCGGAAGTCCCCCGGCTTCAGCTGCCCCCGGTTCACCAGCGAGAAGACGAGTCGGTCCACCACCGGCGCGCGGAACTCCTCCATCAAATCCAGGGCCAGTGACAGCCTCCCCGGTCGGTCCTCGTGCAAGAAGCCCACAGCGGGGTCCAGCCCAACGCCCGCGAGCGCTCCCGCGCAGTCCTGCGCCAGTAGCGCATAGCCGAACGAGAGCATCGCGTTCAGCGGGTTCCGCGGTGGCCGGCGGTTGCGGCCGTCGAACTCGAACCCGCTGGCGCTCTTCTTCAGCAGCGTGGGGAAAGCCTCGAAGTAGTCGCGCGCCGCGATTCCCTCCAGTCCGCGAACCTGCTCCAGGTCCTCCGCCCGGGTCACCGCGCGCAAATGCGCCGAGAGCCGCCGAGCCGTCTCCGACAAAGCCTCCTGTCGGTCGGGCGCGGCATCTCGCCGCGCGTGCAACACGAACTGCCGCGCGTTGCCCAGCTTCCCCAGCACCAGCGCCCGCGAGATGGCCAGTGAGCGCACGGCATCATCCGCGGCCCGGTACTGCTGCCGCCGCAGCAGCACATTGCCCCCGGGCACGCCCTCCACCCGCGCGAGGAAGCGCCCCGTCATGCCAAAGAAGGAGACGTGGATGCCCGCCTCCAGGCAGCTCTCCATCAACTCCGGCGTCAGCCACGCCCGCGTCAGACACACCACCGAGCGCAGGTGCCGCAGCGGCACCTCGGCCTTCTTCTGCTCCTGCACCGTCACCACCACGCACTCGCCCTCCTTGTTCAGGCGAGTGCCCTCCGCGGTGATGAACAGCGTGTTCAGCGCGGTCGTCATGCGGGCCTCCGTTCAACCTGCGTCATCCATCCATCGCGCCAGGTAGTCCTGGACGCGCCGCTGCCCTGCTGTCACATGGGGCAGGCACAGCGGCTCCAGCGAGCACCTGTCGCACCGGGGCGCCCGCGGCACGGAGGGCACCTCCTGCCGCCGCAGCAACTCGTGCATCCGGGCGATGGCGTCCTCGGTGCGCTGGCGCAGCCGCGCGTCGAAGCGCACCGGCTCGCGACGGTGCTGCGTGCCATGGAAAAGTGCCCCCTCGGGGACCTCCACGCCATGCATCTCCTCCAGGCACAGCGCCTGCGCGCAGAGCTGCACGGCGTCCGCCTCCAGCGCCTTGTGCCGGCCACGCTTCACCTCCACCGGGTAGGGGCGCCACCCCGAGGGCACGGTGGCGTCCCGCTGGTACTCGACCAGGTCCGCGCGTCCCGAGACCCGCAGCCGCTGCGAGCCCAGCAGGACCGCCCGCTCCACCCGCCGCCCTGGCCGCGCGTCATGCCCTGGCAGGTCCACGCGCTCATGAAGCAACCGGCCGGAGGCGGTGTTGACGTCCTCCCGCCACTGCCGCTCGACGTGGATGAGCGCCGCCTGACGCTCGCAGTACAGCAGGTGCTGGAGCGCGGACAGCGCCACCCACGTCTCGCGGTCCGTGCTCATCCCACCAGCTCCACCACCTCGATGCCCTGTGGCAGCCCGGCCTTGTCCACACGCACCTCGTAGTCGGAGAAGCTCCGAGCCGGCCTGTCCGGCTGGGTACGCACGGCCTGGACACGGTCGAACAGCACATGGGCCGGTGCGTTGCCGAGCTCCGAGCCATGCTTGAACACCACCACCTTGCGCATGGACATGAGTCCTCGAGCGGCGCTGCGGTCCAGCTCGAACATGTGCGTGAAGGCCTGGAAGAGCAGCTCCAGGTCCGCCGTGCCGAACCCCGTCTGCTTCGCCAGGTGCGGCGAGACGAAGCCATGCGCGCGGTAGAGCCCATAGGGCACGGTGTTCTTCCGGCCCATGGTGCGGTTGTCACCGCCCTGCTTCTCGGCCTCGCCCTCCGTCGCCACGGCCATGCGGGTGATGGAATGCTCCTGCGACACGATGGGGTCCACGGAGCGCGCGAAGGTGAGCTGTACCGGGCCGCGCACCTGCCCCGCGTTGGCGCCCGTGGACATGACGGCGCCGAAGGTGCGGACATCGAAGAACGTCTTGCACATCCACGCGCGGCCGCTCTCCACCTCGGAGCCCTGGGCCGTTCCCTTCGTGTTGCGCTTCTTCCCGTCCTCGGCGCGGGCGGGCTTGTCGTCCAGGTCGATGCCCAGCCCCTTGTATGCCTCCGCGATGCGCTGGTTCAGGATGGCCTTCTCCTTCACGAAGATGTCGAACCCTGGCTTTCCCTCCTGGGTGAGCAGGACGAAGTTGCGCACCTTCCGCTTGAGGCTCACATCCGTCACGAGCCCCTGGCCCGTCTCCGCGTCGATGCGAGGCAAGTTGCCGGCGTCGGGGTCTCCGTTGGGGTTTCCATCCAGCACATCGAAGAACAGGACGAAGTCGTGGCGATGCTTGAGGTCGGTCATGGCGTTTCTCTGGGATTGAGGTGGCGACAGTGGAGCTTCAGGAGGAGGACGCGTCCGACTCACCCGGAGCCGCGGTCTCGCGCTTCGTGAAGAACGCTTCGCGCTGGTGGTAGTAGCCAACGGCGAAGAGCCCCTGGGCCTGCAGGTCGAACACCGTCGGGAACGGCGTCTGGGAGGGCAGCAGCGCCATCACCTCTCCCTTGGCGCGCTCCAGCCACTTGCCGTTCTCCCCTGCCTTGGAGGCATGGTGAATGGAGAGCTGGAGCAAGCGGGGGAAGACGGTGACGGGGTTTCGCGAAGCGGCGCCGAAGTAGCGGTCGCGGATGGTGGCGTTGAGGTCCTTCAGCGCCGCACCTTGCAGTCGCTCCAGCACGGCGAAGAGGCGGCCCAGCACATAGGGCTGCGAAGCGTTGTTCTTGTCCAGTGACACAGTGACCTCCGTTGAAGGGGTTCCAGGCTTTCGGTCGCGCAGCAGGTACGCCTTGATGAGCGCGACACGCAGGCGCAGCTGCTCGCGCTCGAACCTGTCGTCGGCGGGCGGCAGCCGCAGCCGGTCGAGCGCGGCCACCAGGAGCTGGCGCGGAAATGGCTGGCCTCGAAGTGCCGCTCCCAGCATCCGCGTGGCGATGTCCGGCGACAGGCCGCGCCCCGAGGGCGCCTCCACGGCCTTGAGCAGGCGATAGACAGGAATCGGTCCCGAGGGGGCGTTGCCGATGCGCAGGTCATTGAAGTAGCGCCGGATGTTCCGCTTCACCTCGCCCACGCGCGCCTCGAACCAATCCCGCACGGCGACGCGGCCCGCGTTACCCGCCAGCGTCACGGCATAGAAGGCCCGGTCATCCAGCTCCCCCGGCTCCAGGCCCCGCAGCGGCGACTCGGCGAAGCGCTGAAGGTCCTCCTCCGTTGGGTCCATCCACGACAGCAGCAGGCTCTCTTCTGACGCGGAAGCGCGCGTCCAGAACACCATCACCGAGCCG
Source organism: Pseudomyxococcus flavus (assembly GCF_050038885.1). Classification (NCBI taxonomy): domain Bacteria; kingdom Pseudomonadati; phylum Myxococcota; class Myxococcia; order Myxococcales; family Myxococcaceae; genus Pseudomyxococcus; species Pseudomyxococcus flavus. The sequence goes on from NZ_CP143624.1 coordinate 2,836,046, forward strand.
TCTCCCAGCGAGATGCCTTGCCGGAAGCGGCGCTGCTCCGTCTTCCGGAGCATGTCATTGAGCGCCAGTACGTAGCCCAGCGCCGCTTCCTGGGAGACGGGGGCGTTGTCCCCCTGCTCCAGGCCATGCGACGAGAACGCGGGCGCGTTGAAGGACACCAGCGCGGCTCCCGATGACTGGGCCTCGGGGACGTTCTTCAGCTTGGGATGCGTGAGCGCCACCACGCCTTCCCGCCCCGTCACCAGGCACAGCGCCCTCCGTCCCAGCGCGTGCCTCTCACCCGCACGCCGCTCCCAGCAGGCACGGATGGCGGGGTTCTGATGCACGGGCGTCGTGGCGTCGCCGACCACGAAGGCGAGCAGCTCGGAGCCCGTCCACGCTTCCGCATCCCGAGCCGCCAGCACCTTGCGCCGCTCGGCCTCGCTCGAGAGGAACGCCTCGACAGCCCGAGCCTCCGCGTCCTTCGTCTCCGCCGCGACCTCGCGCACCGGCTTCAAGAAGGCCTCAAGGCGGGCCTCACGCTTCTTCACGCTCCCGGCCTTTGCCTTGGCCTCGTCCGTCTCGTAGGCGAGGACGTACTTCGGGTTGTCCGCGAAGAAGCCCGCCGCGATGTTCACCGAGCGCTGCGGCAGCCGCGGAATCGGCATGGGCTTGCCCCGGCCGTCCTCGCCCGCCAGCGATTCAAGCGTCACGTACTTCCCCGCCGCGCTGATGCGAATGAAGAAGTCAACCGGTTTGACTTCGTACAGCGGGTCATCCGTGAGGCCGCGCTCACGCGCGAAGTCATTGAGTGCCGTCAGCATCATGGGGCACCCCCGCCCAGCACCTGCGCGCGCGGCGGCACGCGCAGCACGCCGTCCTCCAGGAACGCATGGAAGAACTCGGGACGCACCGGCTCGCCGGGCACGTCGAAGACAAAGTCGTAGAACATGAGCCCCAGGGGACGGCGCCCGCTGCCCGCCTCGTGCGGCATCAGGTCGTCGCCAGCGGGCTCGACCCGCGCCGCGAACTCACGGCAGCCCAGATAGGGCGCGTGGAAGAACTGGCCTCGCTCCAGGCGCCGCTCGAACATCTCCTCGAACTTGCGCGCGTTGTCGTCGGGGCCCGCCTTGCCTGGCACCAGGGTGAAGGACGCGGTGATGACGTAGTCCACGTCGCGCAGCGCCACGGTGTTGCGCTGGGCCCGGTCCTCGTCCGCCGCGTAGTCGAACTTGCCCACCGTGGCGCGGCTGTTGACCTCGTTGCGGCGGAAGCTGGTCCACCGCACCGGCGCGAGCACCGCGATCTCATGGACATGCCAGCGGATGGCCGGCTTCCACAGGATGGCCTCCAGCACCCCGCGCGCCGCCGAAGGGGTCATCACTTCATAACTGACGCGCTCGGCCTTCATCTCGGGCCGCGTGAAGCACGCCAGGGGCCCACGGGCCCTCACGCGAAACCGCCTGCCTGCCGTCGATGTCATCCACACCTCCTGAAGCGGGTCTCAACCGGGAATGAGGAACTCCGGGTCGAAGATGCCGACCCGGTCCAGAAGAAGGCCGAAGCGCTCGTGGTACGCGGGCTCGTGCTCCGGCCCCAGGTACGCCACCGTCTCCGCGGCGAGCCGGGCCAGCTCCCGCGCCAGCCATGCCTCCCGAAGCTTGCGGGGCACCGTCACCGTGAAGCGCTGCAGCGCGCGTAGCCGCTCTCGTGAGGGGCCTCGCTCACGCAGCGCCTCCAGGAGCGGCTCGCAGTCCCCATAGGGCACCACCACCGATGCGCTCCAGTCGTCCTCGACGAGCTTGAACGCCCTGGCCACCTCCGCGAAGTGGAGCTTCTCGCGCAGCGACTGGATGCCCTTCTCGTCCAGCCTGCGCGTGGCGTAGAGCCGCTCGAAGTACTGCTGGAAGCTCTCGGGCGCGAACAGGTCCAGGTCTGGCGACTGCTCCAGCAGGCCGCGCGTGACGTCCTGGGCGGCACGAGGAACGCCCCTGGGTGGCTGGGTCTCGGGTTCGTAGACGCGCAGCTCTCCGAGCCCTTCCAGCAAGCCTTCGCGGTTGCACCGGCCAGCGGCCTGGGCCAGCGAATCGAGCCCGCCCAGCCCTCGGAAGACGACGGCGAAGTCCAGGTCCACGCCCGCCTCGACGAGCTGGGTGGCCACCAGCCGAACCGGCTCTCCTCGCCGCTTGCGGGCCTTGATGTCCGCGAGCACCTTCGAGCGATGCTCCGGGCACATCAGCGCGGACAGGTGCAGCGTCTCCTGGTGTCCCAGCCGCGCGTTCACGAGCTCACAGAGCCGTCGCGCGTCATCCCGCAGGTGGACCACCGCGAGGACGTCCCGCTCGGCGGCCACGGCGTCGGCCAGCTCGGCGTAGGGGAGCTTTCGCCCAGGGGCAGGCCACCGCACCCGCACCCGGCGCAGGCGCTCGAAGGCGCGCACCGAGGCCGGGACGATTTCACGCGCCTCCGGCAGCCCCTCCTGAAAGTCCGGGCGGCGGCTCAGCGCCGGCTGCGTGGCGGTGCAGATGACCACCGAGCTGCCGTAGTCCTTCACCAGCGCGCCCAGGCCATCCAGGATGGGCGCCAGCAGCGACGGCGGCAGCGTCTGCGCCTCGTCGAGCACGATGACGCTCCGGGCCACCCGGTGCAGCTTCCGGCATGCCGACGGGCGGTTGGCGAAGAGGCTCTCCAGGAGCTGCACCGTGGTGGTGACGATGACGGGCGCATCCCAGTTCTCACTCGCGACGCGATTGAGCGCGGTCTCCCTCCCGGGGTCGACGGCGGAGTGATGCTCGATGACGGCGTGCTCCAGTCCCTGGAAGGCCTGCCGGTACGCCTCCGCGCTCTGCTCGATGATGGAGGTATAGGGAATGGCGACGATGACGCGCCGGAGCCCGTGCGTTCGAGCGTGTTCTAGCGCGAAGGCCATGGACGTCAGCGTCTTCCCTCCGCCCGTCGGCACCGTCAGGCTGAAGACCCCTGGACGCTGGGACGCAGCTTCCACCGCCGCCGCGAGCACCTCGCGGCGCACGCTGTTGACCTCCGTGTCCGGGGCACCTCGCTGCATCTCCTCCAAGAAGGCACGAAGGCGCTCGGCGAGTCGTGGCAGGGACACCGGCACTTCGCGCGCCGCGCTCCGGCTCGCGTCGAAGAAGGCTTCCGTGTCCAGGAAGTCCGCGTCACAGAGCACGGAGAAGAGCATCCGTGTCCAGAGCTCCAGCTGACGTGGCTCGAGCTGCAACAGCACGTCCGGCGCGAAGCCCAGCGGCCCCTCCAGCAACGCGGGGACGTCGCACCGCGCCCGCGCATCCGCGAGCAGTGCCTGCTTCTCCTTGCGCCCCAGGCGCTCCTTGAATTGCGCCAGGTCCGGCAGCCCCGCGTGGTGCCCGGCAATCGCCAGTGCCAGTGGGAGCAAGCGGCGGTCCCGACCCAGCGCCCAGAGCGCTCCTGCCGTCGAGTGGTCCCGCTCCAGCGCGCCCTCTTTCTCCAGGTGCGCCTCGAAGCCGTTCTCCTTGCGGATGCGTATCTGGAAGTCCCGGGTGTACTTGCCCAGGTCATGCCAGCGCCCCGTGGCCAGGGCGGGTGCGCGCAAATCCTCTCGTGGCGCCAAGCTGGCGGCCCATTGCCCCACGGCCTCCAGATGCTCGCGTAACAGGTGAGGGCGGTCGTCTTCCGTCACATGAGCCAATGGCTCATCCGTGACCACGCGTGGCCGTGATGGTTCCCCAGGGCGCTCCGGGCCCTTCGTCATGGCACTCCCCCCGCCGCACACGTGCCCGCTCGTGAAAGCGGACGCGTGCGTCTGGATTCTGGTTTCCGGCGACTGACAGGCACAAGACGCCTTGTCCTACGGATGTTCCAGACGCGCTCTCCCCCCGGGGTGGTATGTCCGAGAATGGAGAATGCGGGCAGACTGGCTCACGGCGTCGAACCGTCTGCGTCTCGGCCCACGGGATTACCCATGAGAGGCGCCGTCGCCAACACGACGACCTGCGCTCCCGAGGTCGAGGCCGCCCTCGAGGCGCTCTCCCACGGAGGCACGAACGCAGACCGCTCCGGCCTCCTGGACGCGGGCGTGACGCTGGGCTGCACCCTCCAACTGGCGCGGCGCGAAGGCCGTGGGAGCTGCAACGAAATCCCAGCCGGGTAACCGCCGACTCGGCAAAGGCAGACAGCCGCGCAGGTGTTCACTGGCGGGCGGCCATCGCACCCAGGTCGCAGCCGTTGACGCGTTGCGATTAAGTTGCGCGCCATGAACCGCGAATACCACCGCTGGTACAGCGAGCGGCTGCACCGCGACATGGAGCTGCTCATCTTCGGCCACTCGGGCGAGCCGGTCCTCCTGCTGCCGACGAGCAAGGGCCGCTTCTTCCAGGCCGAGGACTTCGGCCTCATCGGCGCCATCGCCGACCGCATCCAGTCCGGCCGATACGTGGTGGTGTGCCCGGACTCGGTGGACGAGGAGTCGTGGTTCAACACCGCCATCCACCCGGCGGACCGCGTCCGGCGCCACCAGCAGTGGGAGGACTACCTCCTCCACGAGGTGGTACCCCTGCTCAAGGGCCGCAGCACCGGCGGGCGCCTCACCCTGGCCGGGTGCAGCTTCGGCGGCTTCCACGCGTACAACATCGGGCTGCGCCACCCGCACGTCTTCCGCCGGCTGCTGTCCATGGGCGGCAAGTTCGAGACGGACGAGTTCCTCGATGGCCACCACGACACGGACGTCTACTTCCACTCGTGCACGGAGTGGCTGCCCAACCTCACGGACCCGGCGCTGCTGTCCGCGCTCCAGCGCGTGGAGATGGTGCTGGCCGTGGGCGAGCACGACTTCTGCCGCCCCTCCAACGAGCACCTCTCCAAGCTCCTGTGGCGGAAGGACATCGGCAACCACCTCGCCGTGTGGCAGGGCGGCACGCACGACTGGCCCGTGTGGCGGCAGATGATTCAGCAGTACCTGCCCTGGTAGGCGCGCGGCGCTACGCTTCGACCGGACGCAGCGTGCCCGCGCTCATCCGGTTGAAGCGCCACAGCAGTGCCACCGCCACGGTGATGAGCCCCGCGCACAGGCCCCACCAGATGCCCACCACGCCCAGCCCCAGCTTGAAGCCCAGCAGCAGTGTCAGCGGCAGGCCAATGGCGTAGTGCCCCACCATGTTGGCCACGAAGGTGAAGCGCGTGTCGCCCGCGCCGCGCAGCACGCCCGCGCCCACGCCCTGGACGCCATCGAACACCTGGAAGACGGCGCTCACCATCAGCAGCGGCACCACCAACGGCAACACGTCCTCGGGCGCTCCGGCCAACCGCGCCAGCGGCTCCGGGAACAGCGCGAACATCAGCCCGCCCAGCGCCATGAACCCCGCGCCTCCCGCGAAGGCCATGAAGCCACTCAGCCGCGCCTGCCGCCCGTTGCGCGCGCCCACCGCCCAGCCCACCCGCACGCTGCCCGCATTGCCAATACCCATGGCCACCGTGAAGGTGACGCTCGCGAAGGAGATGGCAATCTGGTGCGCGCCCACGCTCGCCGGGCCCAGGCTCGCCGACAGCACCCCCGCCAGCGCGAACACACCAATCTCCGCGGCGAAGTGGAGGCCAATGGGGATGCCCAGCTTCACCGCCTGGGACAGGTCCGCCCACACCGGCAACCGCGTGGACGCCTCAGCGCCCGCCAGTGGACGCGCCCGCACCGCGAACACGACGACCGCCAACTGCACCCCGGTGCACAGCGTCGTCGCCAGCGCGGAGCCCGCCACCCCCATGGCGGGTATCGCTCGCAGCGGCCCGAAAGCGGCTGGCAGCACCTCGCCGCCGAACACCAACAGCACGTCCGCGGCCAGGTTGAAGACGTTGGCCGCCACCGTCGCCACCACCAGGGGCCGCGTATACGCCGTGGACTGGCAATACGAGCGCACCATGAGGAAGGCCAGCATCAAGGGCATGCTGGGCGCGCGCCACACCAGGTAGTCCCGCGCGCCCGCAACCTCGTCCGCGCCAATGCCGCCCAGCAACAGCAAGGGCGGCATCAGCACCAACAGCGACGCCAGCAGCACCCCCGCGAACAGCGCCAGCCAGGCGCCCTGCCACAGCAGCCCCCGCGCCCGGGTGAAGTGCCGCGCGCCCATGGCCTGGGACATCATGGGGTCGAAGCCCATCATCAGGCCCATGCCGAAGGAGCTGACCGCGAAGAAGAGGCCGTTGCCCAGGCCCACCGCCGCCAGCGAGGACGTCCCCGCACGGCCCACCACCAGCGTGTCCACCAGGCCCATGAGCGCCTGGCCGCCCTGGGCGATGGCGATGGGAATCGCCAGCCGCGCCAGCTCACGCAGCTCGGTACGAGGGGACTTCACGGAAGGTAGGGACGAGACGGCGGTCGACATGGGGAGTGCGCCTATAGCGCCTTCCGGAAGGGAATGCGCTGCCCGCGTCTGACGCCTCGCGGCCCCCCCGCCTGACCGGGGGGCGCCGCCCTGTCTCCGTGACACGTCACCCCTGGAATCCCCGACGACCCAGGGGGCGTGCCACCGTCACTCCCGCGTCACGGCAGCATGGGCGGCAGGAAGGGCGCGGTGGCCACCGGCGTCTGCACGTTGGCCACGTGAGCCACGCGCAGGCCCGCGTCGGAGATGGCGTAGACGTAGTCGTCCGCCATGATGCTGCGGCGCACTGTGGGCTGCCAGTACCAGTTCCAGCCCTGGAAGTTGATGGTCTGGAACATGTCCCGCACGGAGACGGTGCCCACCGGCGAGAAGCCCGTGGCGGTGTCCACGCGGAAGACGCGCAGCTCGCTGCGGAAGCCGGACCAGTAGTCAGGGGCGGTGTAGTCCCAGTCCGTGAAGGGGAGCGCCAGGAGCCCCTTCGCCGGGAAGTAGGTGAAGGCCTTGTGCTCGTGGAGCGCCTCGCTGTGGCTGCTCATCGAGCCCAGCTGGTACGTGAAGGCCTCCTTCGGCTGGGCCAGGTCGCTCACGTCGAAGAGCGACAGCTTCAACGCGCGGTCCTGCCAGGTGCCGTCCTCGTTGCGGTGCTCGCCGAAGGTGAGCAGGTGCGTGTCCCCCAGCGGGTGGATGTAGGTGGAGAAGCCTGGAATCTTCAGCTCGCCCACCTTGCGCGGGTTCGCCGGGTCGCTCAGGTCGAAGGTGAAGAGCGGGTCCACCTGCCGGAAGGTGACGACGTAGCCGCGCGTGCCCACGAAGCGGGCGCTGAAGATGCGCTCGCCGCGGGCGAGGTCCTCGCTGCGGCCCAGCTCCTCGAGGTGTCCGCCCTCTTCAATCAGCGTCACCACGCGGTTGAGGGTCTCCGGGGGCGTCCACGAGGTCACCCCGTCGTTGTTCCCCGTGTCCTCCGGCGGGAGCTCCACGGTGGTGGCCACGCGCAGCACCCCTTCATGCTCGTCCATGGCGAACTGGTTGGAGATGTAGCCCTCCACCGTGCCGCTGCCCACGTAGGTGGCACCGTTCGGGTCGCGGATGTCGAACTTGTGGAGGTACGTGTGCGGCGTCTGACCCGGCTCCGGCCACCACCACCAGTGGCGGGCCGCCAGGTAGAGCGAGTCCTTGGACGCGTACACCTCGCCGGGCGTGGCCACCAGGCTGGTGCGGCCGGGTACCGCGTCGCGCTCATCCAGGTTCAGCGACAGCACCGACACGAAGCCCAGCCCCGTGGGCGCGTTGGTCCGGTAGAAGGACGAGCACTCATACGTCAGCGGCGTCTCCGCGCCGTCCGGGGCCACGCGCCGGCCCGGCGGCAGCCACTGCTCCAGCGTCTGCGCGCGGATGCGCTGCTCGTTCTGCGTCATGAGCGCGTCCAGGTACGCGGCCATGAGGTTCCGGTCGTTGAAGATATCGGAGGAATACTCGGGGTAGAGGCGAACGCCCTCCGGCCAGTCGAACCCGTCCGCCAGCACCAGCCGCACCGCGCCGTCCACGCGCCGGGCATTGAGGTAGGTGCCGGGCACGTAGACCTGCTCCACCACCTGGGGCGCCGCCAGGTCCGCCACATCCACCACCGTCACCTTCACGGTGTTGTTGTACATGGAGCCACAGAGCAAGCCCGCGCAGTCCGTGGCCGGCATGGGGGCCCCGCCCGGGAGGCGGTCCTCCTTCGCGTCCCCGGTCCGGGGCTCGTACACATCCGAGGTGATGACCAGCCGGTTGCGCTCGGCATCGAGCAGCATCTCCCGCGGCCAGCCCTCCACCTCCAGCACGGCCGTCCGCGTGAGCTGCTCCGCGGGCCACGAGCGGTGGACATAGAGGCGGGTGCCCGACAGCACGAAGATGCGGTTGCCATCGTTCTGCACGAAGTCCGCCTCGTGCACGCCGGCCACCTGGTTGTTGGTGCCCGTGTAGTCGTTCGGCGCGTCCCCGTCTCCGGACGAGTCCTCCGGAGGGGGCGCGCCCGTCGTGGGCGACTCGTCTCCCCGTCCGCCGCCGAAGTAGTACGTCTTGTAGGTCTCCAGCGCCGCGCGCATCTGCTTCGTCGCGGTGTCCTCGATGTGCTGCTCCAGGGACTCGCAGCCGGGGAAGGCCTCCAGCCGGGCCGCCTGCTGCACGGGCTCGTTCTCGATGGGGGACTTCCGGGAACCCTCGTCACAGCCCGCGGCGACCACCGCCGCCACTCCGGCCCAGCTCCAGCGTTTCCACTGCCGCATTCGACCCTCCCTTTTGAACATCGGCCCCGCTGGCGGCGTCCGGACCTCGCCGGTGTCCCGTCCGCCAGCGGCGGCCGTGACCTCTGCCACCCGCGTGCCAGGGATTGCCTCACCCGAAAGTCCCGGGCTGCGGGGTGGCCGCGCGCGCCCCCGCCTCTCAGAAACCTGATGCGCGAGGAGCCCCGGGAGCCGGAAAACCGAGACCCCGTGGAACGAAGCGGACGAACTGCTGGGTGAGCACCGGGTCCATCTGCTCCAGGCGCAGCCCCATGCCCGCGGCGGCGCGGAAGGGGCCCGGCGGCAGGGGCGGGTTGGACCACGCCACCGTCGCCTCGGCGGTGCACGGCGCGCGCTGGCCGGCCAGCAGCACCTTCAGCGACAGCCGGGTGCCCTCGCGGGCCGGGGTGAGCGTGCGGACGAAGAGCGCCCCGGGGCCGGCGTCATGACTGAAACCCGACAGCGTCGTCCCGGTGGGCGTGGCGAACTCCACCACCGTGAAGAAGGGCACGCGCTCGGCGGCGCGCAGCGGCGTGTGCCCCGGAATCAGGCGCCCCAGCACGCGGCCCAGCAGCTCGTCCGCGCCCATGTGGCGCTTCTCCAGGAGCGGCGCGCCGGCCAGCGCCTGCGCGCGGGCGAGCACCTCTTGCGACTCCTCCGCGCGAGACAGCAGGACCAGGGGCTTGCGCGGGTGCGCGTCCCGCAGCTTCGCCGCCAGGGCCAGGGCCTCGCGGGGCGTGCGCGACACATCCACCACGAAGCCATCGAGCCGCGCGCCATGGTCGGCCGCGAGGTTCGCCGCGTCGCCCATGTCCCGCGCGTAGAGGACGTGGAGGCCCTCCTGCTCCAGCGAGCCACCCAGGAAGGTGTGCAGGAAGCGCCCGCCCTCCACCAGCAGCACGCGGCGCCCGCGCGCGAGCGCGTCGTGGGCGCGCTCCCGGGCCTGGCGCACCGCGGCCAGCTTGGCCTCGAGCGCCCCCAGCGCCACCGGCTTGGGCAGGAAGTCATCGGCGCCCGCGCGCCAGCAGTGCATCACCTCGTGCGGCTCGCCGCCGGAGGTGAACATGATGACGGGCACGTTGCGCCCCGCCGGGTGCGCCTTCACCCGCCGGCACACCTCGTCGCCCTGCATGCGCTCCATGCGCAGGTCCAGGAGGATGAGCGACGGCGTGCGCCGGGCCAGCTCGGCCAGACACGCCTCGCCGCCCTCCAGCGCCACCGCCTCGCAGCCCAGCCGCGACAGGTGCAGCCGCACCACCTCCCGGGCGGTGCGGGAGTCGTCCACCACGAACACGGTGTCGCGCGCGGGAGGAGGGCTCATGCGTTCACGGATAGGCGGAAAGTGGGGCCGCGGCCACGGGCGCCGGGGGCCACCGTTCGGGGATGGACGCTCAGGCGCGCGGCTCCTGGCGGCCGGACAACAGCCGGGTGAGCTGACGGGCGATGACGGCGCACTGCGCGGTGTTGCCGCTGTCCAGCGCGCTGCGGCCACCGTCCAGCAGGCGCTGCACGGTGCCCAGGGTGGCCTCGGCCTCGGGGCTGGGGTTCTCCTGCGCGCTGCGCTGGAGCAGCCGCGCCAGCTTCTCGCCGCGCTCCAGCAGCTTGCGGAACAGCTCCTCGGCGCGCTTGGCGTCCACCACGCCCTGCGAGCGCGCGTAGCTGGCCTGCTCCGCGCCCAGCTTCTCCGCCTCGCCGTGGGGCAACCCCGCACGGGCCTCCAGCCGGACGGCCTCCATGTTGCCGGTGGTCAGGTCCGTGGCCTTGACGGAGAGAATCGCCTCGCTGGACAGCTCGAAGACGACCTCCAGGGGCACGTCCCCGCGCGCGGCGACGTGGAGGCGCTTCAGCACCACCTCGCCCAGCTTGTAGTTCTCGTCCTGGAACTCGCTCTCGCCCTGGTACACGGGGATGCGCGCTTCCTGCTGGCCGGAGCTGCCGGGGTAGAAGATGTCGCGCGCCACCACCGGCACGCCGGTGTTCTTGGGGATGAGCCGCTTCACGCGCCCGCCCATGACGCCCACGCCCAGGCTCTGGCTGGCCACGTCCAGGAGCAGCGCCTGGCCGGACTGGCGGATGAGCTCGTCGGCCTGCACCGCGGCGCCCAGCGCGACGGCCTCGTCCGGGTGCACGTCCGTGGAGGGCGCGCGGCCGAAGAAGTCCGCCACCAGCCGCCGCACCAGCGGCACGCGCGTCATGCCGCCCACCAGCAGCACCGCGTCCACCGCGTGCGGGTCCATCTTCGCCTCGCGCATCACCGACTCGCAGACCTCCAGGCAGCGGCGCGACAGCGGCTCGGACAGCGTCTCGAAGAAGGAGCGCGTCAGCACCGTCTCCAGCTCCACCATGCGCTTGCCCGGGGCGGAGTGGTCTCCCAGCCCGGCGACGTAGATGGAGGCCTCTTCCTTGTCGGTCAGCTCGCGCTTGGCGGACTCGGCGGCCACCTTCAGCCGGCGCAGGCTCTGCGCGTCCTGCGACACCACGTGGCGGAGCTCGTCGTCCACCTGGGCCAGCAGCCACTGGACGATGCGCTGGTCGAAGTCCTCGCCGCCCAGCTTCGGGTCGCCGCCGGTGGCGCGCACCTCGAAGACGCCGGCCTTCACCTCGAGGATGGACACATCGAAGGTGCCACCGCCCAGGTCGAACACCAGCGCGTTGCCCTCGAAGCCGCGCGACAGGCCATACGCCAGCGCCGCGGCGGTGGGCTCGTTCACCAGCCGCACCACGTCCAGCCCGGCGATGTTCGCCGCCTCGCGCGTGGCCTGCCGCTGGTTGTCGTCGAAGTTGGCCGGGACGGTGATGACGCACTTGGTGACGGGGCGCCCGAAGTGCGCCTGCGCGTCCAGGGCCAGCTCGCCCAGAATCATCGCGGACACCTGCGTGACGGGCATCACCCGCCCCGCCAGCCGCACGCGCACGTCGCCCGAGGGCCCGGCCACCAGCGGATACGGCACCAGCGCCTTCGCCTCCTGCACCAGCTCCGGCGTGTAGCGGCGCCCCAGGAAGCGCTTGGTGGCCCACACCACGGAGTCTGGATGCTCCTCGGCCAGGGCCTGCGCGGCGACGCCCACCACGCGCTCACCGGCTTTGTTCACGCCCAGGGTGGACGGCGTCAACCGGCCACCCGCGCGCGCGGGAATCAGGCGCGGGCGACCGTCTTCCACGGTCGCCACGGCGCTGTTGGTGGTACCCAGGTCGATGCCGATGACAGGGTCGTGCATGAGGGGCCAGGAGGACACCACCCTACGGGCGTTCACGCCACCTCGCCAAGTCCCCTTCCCGCGCCCGCCTGCCGATAAGCGTCGCTTTCCCGCCCCACAGGCCGGGGCGCCGGGCATGCGGACGCCTCCAGGCCCCCTGTCCGCCACGGACGTTGCCCGGCCGTGGCCCCCGTGCTAAGGGCGCGACCGCCATGGTGAACGTGTCGATTGCCCGCCGCTACGCCCGCGCCCTCCTCGATGTCGCTACGGAGGCGGGCCGCACTGACGCCGTCGCCGAGCAGCTCACCGCTCTCGCCGATGTCATCGCGAAGAACGCCGAGCTGACCGACGTGCTCGTCAACCCCGCCTACACCCGCGAGCAGCGCCTCCACGTGGTGGAGTCGGTGATGAAGGCCATCCCCGGCGGGGTGGAGCCGACGCTGGCCAACACCCTCCGCCTGCTGGTGGACCGCAACCGGCTGGGTTACCTGGGCGACATCGCCCGCCTCTTCCGTGACATGGCGGACGCCCGCGCCGGCCGCGTGCGGGGTCATGTCACCAGCGCCGCGCCGCTGCCCGCGGACGCCCTGGCCCAGCTCCAGCAGACGCTCCAGCAGCTCACCCAGCGCAACGTCCTGCTGGAGACGCGCGTGGACCCCAGCCTCCTGGGCGGCGTGGCCGCGCAGGTGGGCAGCATCCTCTACGACGGCAGCATCCGCACCCAGCTCGAGGAGATGCGCCGCGAGCTGAAGCAGCGCTGAGCCCGGCCGCACGCCCGGCAACCAACGTTCCAGGTCGTCCGCATCACCCCGCAGTCCAGGGCTAACCGGTATTCCCTGTAGGCCCTGACAGCGGTATAGTCGGGGGTGTCGCGGGACAAACCCGTGCCACCCCGGGCGACCTGAACATGGCGCAGTCCCTACCCCACCGGTTATCCGAAGGTCCGTCCTGGCTGGCGGCACCCGAGGAGGTTCGCCCCTTCCTCGGCGCGCTCCTCCAGGCGGCGGGGTGTGGCGTGGCCCTGCTGGACCGGGAGCTCCGGCCGCTGTGGGTGAACGCCGCGCTGGCGGCGCTCTCCGGACTGGAGCCGCGCGCGCACCTGGGCCGCCCGCTGGCGGAGCTGTGGCCGCAGGTGGCGCAGGCGCTGTCACCGCTGCTGGCCCGCGCGCTCGCGGGCGAGGACGTGGCGGAGGCGCCCCTGCGGGGCGTGCTGGCGCCGTCCGCGGGTGAGCGGCACCTGCGCGTGGGCCTGTCGCCCGCCCTCCATGGCGGCGCGCTCGCGGGCGTGGCGCTGTGGGTGCGTGACGAGACGGAGCGGGTCCTGGAGGAGCAGCGGCTGCGCGCGCGCGAGTCGCACATGCGCAGCCTGGCGGACGTGGCGTGCGACGGGCACTTCCTGCACGACAACGGCATCGTGCTGGACGCCAACCGCGCGGTGACGCAGCTGCTGGGCTACTCGACGCCTTCGGAGCTGATCGGCCGCCACCTGGCGGACTACGTGGCCCCGGAGTTCCGCTCCCAGGTGGGGCTGGTGCTGAGCCGCGGGCTGGAGACGCCGTATGAAGTCGTGGTGCTGCGCCGCGACGGCACGCGCCTGCCCATCGAGGTGCTGGGGCGCTTCGTGACGTGGGAGGGCCGCCAGGTGCGGCTCGCCGCCGTCTGGGACCTCAGCGGCCGCAAGGCCGCGGAGGAGCGCACCGCCCACACCGAGCAGTTCCGCAACCAGCTGCTGGGCGTGGTGAACACCGAGCTGCGGGGCCCGCTCCAGGCCATCCAGCAGGGGACCCGCTCGCTGCAGCACCTGGACGGGCTGCAGGAGCCCCAGCGCACGCTGGTGGGCCAGGTGGCCCAGGCCGCCCGCCGCATGGAGCGGATGCTCCACGAGCTGATGGACTTCACCCGCGCGCGGCTGGCGGGCGGGCTGGTGCTGCGGCCGGAGCCCGCGGTGCTGGACGCGGTGCTGGCGCACGTGGTGGAGGAGCGCCGGAGGCAGCACCCGCAGCGGACGCTCCTCGTGGAGACGGAGGGCGATCTGCGCGGCCACTGGGACACCTCGCGGCTGGCGCAGCTGGCGGACCACCTGCTGGGCACCGTGCTGCACCAGGGCCCGGTGGACGCCCCGGTGGCGCTGCGCCTGGCGGGCACGGTGGGCGGCGTCACGCTGTGCGTGCACAGCCACGGGTTGAAGGTGGCCGCCGAGGAGCACGCCTCCCTCTTCGAGCCCTTCCGCAGGGAGCGCGCCGCCCCTCCGGAGGGCCTGGGCCTGGGCCTGTACCTCGCCCGGCAGATCGCCACGGCGCACGGGGGGAAGCTGGCGGTGGAGTCCTGCACCCAGGGCGGCGTGCGGTTCATCGCCTGGCTGCCCCGCGAGACGGCGCGCTGAGCGCCACCGCAACGGCTGCTGATGCCCCAGAGTAGCCAGGGGCGCCCCGAGAGCGGCCCCGGGTACGCCCTGGAAATGCTTTCCCGCCGCCGCCTGTCCCACTCCTGAACGGGTGTCCTCCTCCAGGCCGTACCGCCGGTGCCGAGCGCATTGCAGCGGGGGGGTGTGCGTGGTAAGGGGCCCCGACTTCAAGGTTTCGGCGGCCTGCCCCACGTCGGCCGCCCCTGTGCAAGGACGCAAGACGCCCATGGAAATCCGCGCCGACGAGATCAGCAGAATCATCCGGGAGCAGATCAAGGACTACGGGAAGAAGGTCACCGTCGCGGAGACGGGCACCGTGCTGTCCGTCGGTGACGGTATCGCGCGCATCTACGGCCTCGAGGGCGCGCTCGCCGGCGAGCTCGTGGAGTTCGCCAACGGCGTGCAGGGCCTCGTGCTCAACCTCGAGGAGGACAACGTCGGCGTCGCCATCATGGGCGACTTCCAGTCCATCCGCGAGGGCGACACCGTCAAGCGCACCCAGCAGATTGCCTCCGTGCCCGTGGGCAAGGAGCTGCTCGGCCGCGTGGTGGACCCGCTCGGCAAGCCGCTGGACGGCAAGGGCCCCATCAACGCCACCGAGACGCGCCGCCTGGAGGTGAAGGCGCCCGGCATCGTGTCCCGCAAGAGCGTGCACGAGCCCCTGCAGACGGGCATCAAGGCGCTGGACGCGCTGGTGCCGGTGGGCCGCGGTCAGCGCGAGCTCATCATCGGTGACCGCCAGACGGGCAAGACGGCCGTCGCCATCGACACCATCATCAACCAGAAGGGCCTGAACGTTTACTGCATCTACGTGGCCATCGGCCAGAAGCAGTCGACGGTGGCCCAGGTGGTGGAGAAGCTGACCCGCTACGGCGCCATGGAGTACACCACGGTGGTGGCGTCCAACGCCTCCGACCCGGCCCCCATGCAGTTCTTCGCGCCGTACGCCGGCGTGGCCATGGGCGAGTACTTCCGCGACAACAAGATGCACGCGCTCATCGTGTACGACGACCTGTCCAAGCAGGCC
This sequence comes from Pseudomyxococcus flavus, assembly GCF_050038885.1. NCBI lineage: Bacteria > Pseudomonadati > Myxococcota > Myxococcia > Myxococcales > Myxococcaceae > Pseudomyxococcus > Pseudomyxococcus flavus. The sequence goes on from NZ_CP143624.1 coordinate 2,851,291, forward strand.
GTGGCGTACCGCCAGCTGTCGCTGCTGCTGCGCCGTCCGCCGGGCCGCGAGGCGTACCCCGGTGACGTGTTCTACGTGCACAGCCGCCTGCTGGAGCGCGCCGCCAAGCTGTCCGACGAGCAGGGCGCCGGTTCGCTCACCGCGCTCCCCATCATCGAGACGCAGGCCGGCGACGTGTCGGCGTACATCCCGACGAACGTCATCTCCATCACCGACGGGCAGATCTTCCTCGAGACGGACCTCTTCTTCGCCGGCGTCCGCCCGGCCATCAACGTGGGCCTCTCCGTGTCCCGCGTCGGTTCGGCCGCGCAGATCAAGGCCATGAAGCAGGTGGCCGGCACCATGAAGCTGGAGCTGGCGCAGTACCGCGAGCTGGCCGCCTTCGCCCAGTTCGGCTCCGACCTCGACAAGGCCACCCAGGAGACGCTGGCGCGCGGCGCCCGCATGGTCGAGCTGCTCAAGCAGGGCCAGTACGAGCCCATGCCCGTCGAGAAGCAGGTCATGCAGATCTACGCCGCCACCAACCGCGACGACCCCAAGAAGCGCGGCTGGATTCGCGACATCCCGGTGTCCGACGTGGTGCGCTGGATGCGCGAGTTCCTGGAGTTCGCCGACGGCAAGCACCCGAACGTCGCCAAGGACCTGGCGTCCAAGCGCGAGATGACCGCCGACATCAAGACGGCGCTGAACAAGGCCATCACCGAGTTCAACGAGGTCTTCCAGCCCACGCCGGGCGCCAAGGCCTAGGCCTGAGCCAGACGTGACTTGCGAGCCCCGCGCTCCCTTCACCGGGAGGCGGGGCTTCGTGTTTTCCGGGCGCGGGCTTCAGCGCAGGCGCCGCACCACCGCGTGCAGGCTGCGGTCCACGCCGCCGCGGGGCCCCAGCTGCTCCACGGCCTTCAGCTCGTAGGGCAGCACGTTGTCGCGGGCCACCAGCTGCACGTGCGCGCCCAGCGCGGCGGGCAGCGCCAGGTCCAGCTCGTAGATGTCACCGGCCACCAGCGTCTCTTCCGGCGAGGCGCCCGTGGCCTCCCAGACGCGCTTGAGGGCCTCGAAGTAGCGGCCCCGGCGCAGGTAGACGGGGCGGCGCAGCACGCCGTCCAGCGTCTGCGTCTCCGGCACCGCGGTGAAGCGGGCATCCGGCGCGTCCGGCGGGTCCAGCAGGAACTTGCGCGCGTCCCCGGACACCTTGAGCTTCTCGCGGCCTTGGGGCGCCAGCTGGTCCAGCTTCTTCTCCACCAGGTCGGTGTGCGCGTTCGTCACCACCGTCACCGGCAGGCCGGTGGCCACCAGCGCCTCCAGCACCTCCTTTGCCTCCGGCTTGAAGGCCGTGGCCGAGTGCGCGTACGCCTCGCGGTAGAGCTTCTGCACCACCTCGGAGCGGCGGGCCTCGTCCTCGCCCTGCCCGAAGCGCTGCATGAGGCGGTGGGCCGCGCAGGTGGCCGTCAGGTACGGGTCCGCCGTGGCGGGCGCCACCACCCGGCCGCCCAAATCCCACCCCAGCGAGTCCGCGCCCGCGCGCAACGCGGCGACTTCCTCCTCCCACGCGGACTCCAAATCCTCCCCCAGCGCGGCCGCCAATCCCTGCCGGAAGTGGCGCAGGAAGGGCGCGCTCTCCGCCGCCACGTCCGTGAAGGTTCCGTCGAAGTCCAGCACCACGCACGCAATCGCCATCAGACCACCGGCTCCCGAAGTTGAAGGAAAGGGCCCGGATGACGCCTCACCCATGCCCCTCGAATCAAGCCCGCCTGCATCAACGCGCCACCGGCGGCCCGGGCACCTCGGTCCCTGGAGCATCACCCCGCGGACGTTCCCCGGCCCCCTCGAGTTGTCATCCGGGAGGTGAGGCGACCAACGTACGGGCCTGACCGCAGCCCCATGCCCATGTCCGAGCCGCCTCCCTCCCGCCCCCTGCCCACCACCGACCCGGCGCGCACGTGGGCCTTCCTGGCCGAGGCCAGCCGGCTGCTCGCGGAGAGCCTGGACTGGGAGCGGACGCTCGCCACCGTGGTCCACCTGGCCGTTCAGGCGTGGGCGGACATGGCCCTGCTGGATGTCCTGGAGGACGGCGCGCGGCGCGTTCCGGGCGCGCACGCCGCCCGTGTCCCCGCGTGGCGACAGTGGCTGGAGCAGGCGCCCTCCCCGCCGAGGCCGTGGGAGGAACACGCGGCCTGGGCGCAGGCGCTCGCGGACGGGCGCTCGCTGTGGATGGCCGCGCCCACACCGGGCTGGCGGGTGGCTTCCGGGAGCAGCCCGCTGGCGCCTTCTGGCCTGGACGACCTCACGCCCCACTCCGTCCTCGTGCTGCCGCTGCGGAAGGAGGCGTCGCGGCTCGGTGTGCTCACCCTCGTCTTCCGCGAGCCCTTCCGCGGCGACACCGTGCCGCCGCTGGAGATGGCGGAGGCGTTCGCCCATCGCGCGGCGCTCGCGCTGGCGAGCGCACGCCAATACCGCGAGGCGCAGGAGGCCCTGCGGCAGCACGAAGCGCGGCTGGCGAGCGCGAGGGCCTTCCTGGATGCCGCGCCGGTGGGCATGGCCCTCTTCGACCGGGACCTGCGCTGCGTGCGCGCCAACCCGATGCAGGCCGCCTTCAACGGGGTGACGCCGGAAGAACAGGTGGGGCGCACCCTGACGGAGCTGGTGGGGCCTCGCGCCGAGCCCGTCGAGGCGGCGATGCGCGAGGTGATGCACACCGGCATGCCGGTGGTGGACCAGCTGATGACGGACGTGCTCGACGGTCAGCAGCGCCACTTCCGCGTCACCTACTTCCCGGTGATGGCCGACGACACGACGGTGGGCGTGGGCACCACCGTATCGGAGGTGACGGCGCAGAAGGTGGAGGAGGAGCGGCTGCGCTTCCTCGCCGAGGCCACCGCGCGCCTGTCGAACTCGCTGGACTGGCGCACCACGCTGCGCACCGCCGCGCAGCTGCTGGTGGGTGGGAAGCTGGCGGACTACTGCACCGTGGACGTGCTCGCCGATGACGGCCAGGGCCTGGAGCGCGTGGAGGCGCTGGCCAGCGACGCCGCCACCCAGCAACTCCTCGCGGAGGCCTTCCGCTATCCGCCGCCGCCCGGCTCGCACTCGCCCATCCGGCGCGTGCTGGAGACGGGCCGCCCGGTGCTCGCCGCGGAGGTGGACCCGGCCTGGCTGGACGCCCTCTCGCTGACGCCCGAGCACCGGCGGCTGATGATGGCGCTGGGCGCGCGCTCGGTGATGTTCGTGCCGCTGGTGGCGCGAGGCCGCTCGCTGGGGGTGCTCAGCGTCGCCTCGCAGGACCCGAACAGGCGCTACCGGGACCGCGACCTGGACTTCCTGGAGGACCTGGCCTCGCGCACCGCGCTGGCGGTGGACAACGCCTGGCTGTACCGCGAGGCCTCCCGCGCCGTGGCCGCGCGCGACGAGTTCGTCGCCATCGCCACCCACGAGCTGCGCACGCCCCTGTCCGCGCTCCAGCTCCAGCTCGCCTCGCTGCTGCGGACCGTCGACAAGGGCGTCGCGGCGTCCCCGGAGCGGCTGCGGCAGAGCCTGGCCAGCGCGCACCGCCAGACGGAGCGCTTGTCCCACCTGGTGACGCACCTGTTCGAGGTGGCGCGCATCAGCACCGGCCGCCTGACACTGGAGCGCGAGCCGGTGGACCTGTCCGCGCTGGTGCACCGACTGGTGCTGCGCATGGACGAGGCGCTGGTGGCGGCGGGCTGCGCGCCGGTGCTGCACGCGAGCGCCCCCGTCATCGCCCACGCGGACCGACTCCGGGTGGAGCAGGTGCTGATGAACCTGCTGTCCAACGCGATGAAGTACGCCCCCGGCCAGCCCGTGGAGCTGTCCGTGGAGGCCGAGGCCGGCGCCGCGCTCGTCTCGGTGCGCGACTGGGGCCCCGGCATCCCCGCCGGAGCGGCTGCTCGCATCTTCGAGCGCTTCGAGCGCGCCACCGGCGAGCACGCCCGCGCCAGCCTGGGACTGGGCCTCTACATCTCCCGCCAGATTGCCCGCGCCCACGGCGGCGAGCTGACGTTGGAGGCGCCCTCGCTGGGCCCCGGCGCGCGCTTCGTGCTGCGGCTGCCCCTGGCGGAGGTGCCGCCGGCGCCTACGTCCTCGCCTTGAAGCCTACCCCGTCGGAGCCGCTAACCTCGCGGGAATGGAAGCGATGCAGCGAGACGAGTCGGCGCCCCCGCGCCGGGCGTGGCTGCCTTGGGGCCTGCTGGTGGGCGCGGTGTTGCTCGCCACGACGGGGGCCTGGGCCGGGTCGCGCTCCATCTCCGCCCTGGTGGAACGCAACGATGCGCTGACGCGCGAGGCGGCCGAGTCCGAGGCCCGCGTCGCGGAGCTCCAGGCCCTTCGCGAGGCCATGTCGCGCCGGCTGCGGACGCTGGAGCAGCAACACCACGCCGCCTACGCCGCCGCCGTGACGGCCACCGCCGCGTGCACCACGGCCCTCCAGGCACCACCGCCCCCGGGCAATCCCGAGCCCCGGCGCGCGGCCAAGGCCAAGAAGCAGGGCCGGCGCTGACGGCGTGTTGCCCCCGGGTCCACACCGCCCGCGGGCGACGTGGCCCCCCAGGCGACACGGCCGCGCGCAACCCCGCGGAACCGCGGGCGACAGGGCGCGGCCCGCGACGTGCTACCGGCGGAGGCATCGCGTCTTCTCCTCCGAGGTCCACGTCCCATGTCGCTCTTCGTTCTCCGCGCATCCTCGCGGCCCCTGCTGGCCGCGCTCCTGGCCCTGACGGCGGTGCTGGCTCCCCCGGCCCCGGCCCGGGCGGAGCCTGGCATCCGCATCCTGAACTCGCTCCGCGCCGAGGAGCTGGCCTTCAACGCGCTCACCACCAACCGGGCCGCGCTGGACGCCCTCGTCACCCTGCCCCTGCGGACCGAGGCGTTCGCGAAGGACAGCCGCCTGCGGCACACGCTGGAGCACCCGCCCGCCCGCAGCGTGATGACGTACCTCACCCAGTGCGCCCTGCCGGCCGGCTCCGCCGTGACGTGGACCAGCCGCGCGGGCGAGACGTTCACCTTCGAGGGCGAGGTGGGGCTGTGCCCGGAGTGGGAGCGCGACAAGCCGGGCCCGTCCTGCCTGGGCTACGTGACGGCCTGCCTCCTGGCGCGCAACAACGCCTTCGGGCGCAAGGTGATGGTGTCCATGCGAGGCGAGGACCCCTCCGAGCCGAAGCGCTTCAATCCCTCGGGCGACGACAGGGCGTGGAGCCCCATGTTCCTGCCCTGCCATACGGATGAGGCGGGCCTGCAGGCCGAGTGTGGCTGGCTGGGAGAGAGCGTGGGCACCTGCGCCCCGGGCGAGCGGGTGACGGTGGCCGCGGGCGCGCCCCACCCGAGCACCTGCAGCGGCCGGCTGGGCAGCATCTTTGGCGACCGCGTGCTGCGCGTGTGCGAGGACCCACGGGGCTGCGCCTGGAAGGACCGCCTGGCGGACACGATGGACAACCCCTGCGGCGGTATCGAGCCCAGCGTGGAGTTCAAGTGCCCCGAGAGCGGTCAATACAGCCTCATGTCCGCGCCCTACTTCCGCGCCGCGATTCCCGGCTCCTGGGTGGCGCCGGTGGCCACGGTGGGGACGTACCCCGCCGCGCCCTTCGGCGCGTACACGTTCCGGGAGGGCGCCTTCTACGGGAACATGTTCGACTCGCGCGGGCTGACGGTGGAGGTCCTCCTGAATCCGGACAACTTCCACGTCACGCTGAAGAACCTGCGCTTCAAGGGCGTGGTGCACGACAACGTCCATGCCTGCCATGGCCGGGACTGGGTGGACGGAGACAGCCACCTCCGCTCGCGCATCTGCGCCAACGCCAGCATCTCCGGCGAGCACATCCAGGGCTGCATGGCCCACGCGGCGGGCCCCTGCGAGCCAGGCAGCTACAACCCCCGCAGGCCGCGCTGCAAGGTGTCCGACGGCTCCATGGTCGAGGGGGATGGCGACTTCGAGGGTTGCTCGGACACGGCCGGCATCACCCACCCCGAGCCCATCACCGTGTTCCTGCGCTCGCCCTGCGAGGGCCTCTCCACCAAGGCGCAGACCACCTGCGGGGTGACGTGCGACTTCTCCACGTCTCCGCCCAAGTGCTCGGACTCGTGCAAGGTCCAGAAGTCCCCGGGCCAGTGCCTCCAGACGGACGCGTGCCTGAACAACCCGGCCAACTGCCCGGCGCCGCCGCAGTGAGGCGCGCTCGAGGGGGACGGGAATCGGCTTTTGAATAAAGCCGGCCGCCGGGCGTCCAGGTCTCCGGCGGCCGCATCCCCGCGGCCCACCTTCAGGAGCTGACCCGTGTTCTCAATCCGGACCGTGCTGTGTGCCCTTCTCGCGCTCGGGCTGGGCCTGGGTCCGACGGCGGCCGAGGCTCGCTTCGGTAAGCGCTCGCGGCCCTCCCAGAGCGACTCCAAGAAGGACAAGAACGACAAGGAGCACGGCGCCTCCGCCATCGGCTCGGATGATGATGACGACGCGCCCCGCCGCCGCTCGCGTTCGCGCAACCGCCGGTACGTGAGCGGTGGCGCCAGCACGGCCTCCGTGCACTGGTTCACCGCCCTCTTCCTCTCCGGCAACCACCGGCTGAGCGTGACGCCGGAGCTGCGCGGGGACCGCCACGCGGCGCCGCTGTCCTTCCGCCTGGGCCTCCAGGGCGGGCCGGTCGGCGAGGGGGGCGCGGGCGCGGACGTGTTCCTCGGGCTGGAGGGACGGCGCTTCGGTATCGACCTGCGGGCGACGGGCCTGGGCCTGCCCACCGATGACGGGACGAGCGGCTCGGACACCATCACCCTGACGCAGACGCACCTCACCTGGGCGCTCATCTCTCACGAGCGTGCGCGCTTGCGCGCGGAGGCCGGTGTCAGCACCGCGCACGCGCCGGACACCTCGTTCGTCGGCCCCAGCATGGGCGTGTCCCTGGAGGCCTGCATCGCCGGGCCCCTGGACCTGGAGGCCCGCGCGCAGGTGACCCCCTTCCCGTACCGGCAGGTGGACGCCACCGCGGCGCTGGCCCTGCACCTGGGCGCGGTGGTGCTGCGCGGTGGCTACCGCGCCATGGTGCTGGACGACGCCGGCCACGTGAACTGGGACGGCACCGCCAACGTCGACACCTTCCACGGACCCTTCTTCGGCCTGGGCCTCTCCCTCTGACGGCGGGCGCGGCTCACGCGGGCGTCCGCACCGCGCCGTGGGCCGGGCAGTGCCGCCGGACCGCCTCCAGCAGCGCCTCCAGGCGCACGGGCTTGCGCAGCACGCCCACCGCGCCCGAGGGCACCGGCCCGGGCTCCGCCGACATCACCACCACCTGCGTCCCGGCGAAGCGCTCGTCCCGGCGCAGCCGCTCCAGCAGGCCGCGGCCATCCACGCGCGGAATCTCCCAGTCGAGCAGCACGAGGCAGGCCGCCTCCAGCGCCGCGAGTACCCGGAGGGCCTCCACGGCGTTGATGGCCATGGACACCTCGAAGCCCTCGTCGTGAAGCGCCTCCGCCATGGCCCCCCGAACGTCCGGGTCATCCTCCACAATCAGGACCTGCGCTTGCACCCCGGAGCCAGTCACACCCGTCACCCTAGCCCCTCTTTTCCTGTCAGGCACGAGGGACTTCCCCGCATTCCGCTCTCTGTCCAGGCATGAGCATCTGCACGGTCCGGGCGTGCAGATATTACAGCCCGGCGCGGCCCCTTCTCGCTTCGCACCGGGCGCGCTGCGCCGCGAGCTTCCACCGGATGGCACTTCCGGCGGCCGCGCCGCGCCCCGGTGTCCGCCGCCGCACAGGTATCGCTGGCGGACGGCACGCCGCACCCGGAGGCCCATGGCCCGGGGGGGCTGAAGGCGATTGAATCCACCCTCCCCCAGCCCCACGAGGAGTGGACCTTGCCCGCATCCCAGGCCGTGCTGTGCGCCGCGCTCGCGGCCGGTGTCCTCGCCCTGGGCCCGACGCCCGCCGAGGCGCGCTTCGGCAAGCGCGGCGCTTCGTCCAGCAGCAGCCAGGGCGGCTCACGCCAGGCGTCCGCTTCCCCGTCGTCTCGGGGCGCCAGCGTCCGCGAGCATCCGGCCAGGGCCATTGGTCAGCCCCAGGGCTCACGCCCCCAGCGCCGCACCCACCCGGCCAGCGCCATTGGCCAGCGCCGCCTGCCGCGGGGAGACGATGCGCCCCGAAGACGGCCGGCGCGGGTCCGCCGGTTGCCGCCGAGCTACATCGTCGCGGGCGCCGTCGTGACCGCCACGCGTCCGAGCTTCGGCTACGTGGGCGCGTCCCGCGTGGAGAGAGAGCAGGAGGACACGGTGCCGCTGCTGGTGCGCCTGGGCGTGCAGGGTGACTGGCTCGGCGAGGGCGGCGCCATGGGCCTCTTCATGGCCATGGACGGGCGGCGCCTGGGCCTGGACGCGCGCATCACCGGCATGGCGCTGCCCGCGGCGGATGGCTCGGACACCACCGAGCGCCTCACCCTGCTGAGCGCGCACGCCTCCGCGGCGCTGTGGGCGGGACAGCGGGGCCGGCTGCGCCTGGAGGCCGGTGTCGCCAGCGCGCACGCGCCGGACATCATCTTCGTGGGCCCCAGCTTCGGCGCCTCCGTGGAGGCCTGCATCGGCCCCTCGCCGGTGGACCTCGAGGCGCGCGTGCAGGCCGTGCCCTTCCCGCACCGGCAGGTGGACGCGCAGGCCGGCCTCGCCGTGCACGTCGGTTCGCTCAACCTCCGCGGCGGCTGGCGCGCGCTCTACCTCAACGACGCGGGCCACCGGGATGGCGAAGAGCACGAGGAGCGCCTCAATGGCCCCTACCTGGGGCTCGGCTTCACGTTCTGACGCGCGGCCCCCCGCGCACCGGCTGGAGCCCCGGCACGGAAGGCTCCAGCCAGACGGCCCGCCGGGCGGGCTACTCCTCGGACGCCGCGGCCATGGGCGCCGAGCTGCTCCCCAGGTCCGCCACGTTGGACGTCGCCTGTCCCGCGCCGCGCTTGCCGCGCCGCTTGGGCGGGGGCGCCAGCCGCGGCTGCATGCCGAACAGGCGCTCGTACGTCTCGGGCGTGTTGATGTTCACCACCACGCCCGGGTCCTTCACCGGCACGCGGCGCACCTTCATCGTCGCCAGCGCGGGCTCCAGCTGCGGGCCCTCCGCGGCGCGCAGCCGCTCCGCCGCGCTCCGGGAGAGCACCAGCGGCCAGCCGGGCGCGCCCTCGAACTCGGGCCGCAGCAGCTCGTCCGAGTCACCCGCCATCTTCAGGAGCGACTTGAGCGTGGACGCGCGCAGCGCCGGCATGTCCACCGGATGCAGCAGCACGACGTCCGCCCCCGACTCCAGCGCGGCGTCGAGCCCCGCCTTCACCGAGAGCAGGGGCCCTTCCTGCCACCGCTCCGCCTCCACCAGGTCCAGCCCTGGATGCTGCTCGCGCACGGCCTCGGAGTCCTTCCCCACCACGCCGAGCACCATCGCGCCCGCCTTGCCAAAGGTGGACGCCAGGGACTGGAGGAAGCTCTTGCCTCCCTCGTGCTCGATAAGCGCCTTGGGGTGGGCCATCCGCCGGGCCTCTCCCGCAGCGAGGATGATCGCCACTGCCTTCATGCCACGCCTCCTCCGCCCCCATGAATGAACGCCGCCAGGCCCGGGGGCCTCCGCTCAAAGGCTGTGGCGTCCGCGTAGGATTGCAGCCCACCCCCGGGTTCCAGCCGTCAGCCAGCCGCCAGTCACTCTGGACGGGTGTTCGCTGGAGGAGCTTCCGGGCGGGCGCTCCGTCCACCACCCGTCATCCGAAGCGCCGGGCCCTGTCATGAGGCTCCCCGAGCGGCACCGTGGGCCCCAGCGGCACCACGCGCGTGGGGTTCACCGTCGTCTGGCTCCAGTAGTAGTGCAGCTTGATGTGGTCCAGCTGCGTCGTCTCGGTGAAGCCAGGCGTCTGGTAGAGGTCCTTCAGGTAGCCCCACAGGTTCGGATAGTCCTGGATGCGCCGCAGGTTGCACTTGAAGTGGGCGTGGTACACGAGGTCGAAGCGCACCAGCGTGGTGTAGAGGCACACGTCGGCCTCGGTGAGCGTGGCGCCGCACAGGTAGCGCCGCGTGCCCAGCACCTGCTCCCAGACATCGAGCGCGGCGAACAGCTCGCGGCACGCGGCCTCGTAGGCCTCCTGGCTCGTCGCGAAGCCCGCGCGGTACACGCCGTTGTTGATGGACGGGTAGATGGCGTCCAGCGTGGCGTCCACCTGCGCGCGCAGGTGCGACGGCGCCAGCTGCACGGACGCGTCCCCGTACGCGTCGAACTCGGTGTCCAGCATCCGCAGGAGCTCGCGCGACTCGTTGTTGACCACCGTCTCGCGCTGCCGGTCCCAGAGCAGCGGCACGGTGACGCGGCCGGTGTAGTCCGCGCGGGCCTTCACGTAGAGCTCGCGCAGGAAGCGGAAGCCGTAGAAGGGCTCCGGGTCCGAGCCCGGGTAGCCCTCGAAGGTCCACCCGTCGTCGCCCATGCGCGGGTCCACCACCGTGAGGCCGATGACGTCCTCCAGCTTCTTCAGCTTGCGGATGATGGCCACCCGGCTGGCCCACGGACACGCGTAGGAGATGTAGAGGTGATAGCGGCCCGGCTCGGCCGGGAAGCCGCTGGAGCCATCCGCCGTCACGCGCTCGCGGAACACGGTGGGCGGGCGCTCGAAGCGCCCCTTCGCGTCCGGCGCGTACCAGCCCGTGTGCCACCTGCCTTCAATCAGCTGCCCCATCCGCGCGCCTCCTCACGTGTCACGTGCAACCTGTCCATCCCCGCCGCCTGGTGCAGCGCGCCCAGGCGCGCGTTCCGCTCGGAGGCCGGGGGCCGAGCGACGCGGCGTGCGGAGCGCCCGGCCTTCTTCTGACACCGCTGCAACCTTGCACCGCCAGACACCTGCGCGCACCGGGGCGCCTTGAGGCACACCCAGCCCGTCTCGCTACGGTGACGCCCCTTCCCCCTGCAGTCCCCTCTCGGAGGTCGCGACATGACGGAGTCCACGCACCACGGCAACGCTCAGCACGGACGGCCCTGGGTGCCCTGGCTGGTGACGGCGCTGGTGGTGCTGATGTCGGGCGGCGTGCTGTTCCTCGCGCACCGTGGCACGAGCCAGGCCGAGGCCCTGGCGGAGCAGTCCCGCCAGGCGGCCGTGGACGCGGCCACGCGCGCGCGGGACGCGGAGTCCGCGCGGCTGATGCTGGAGCAGAAGCTGGCGGCGCTGGAGGCCGAGCGCGCGCAGCTCGCCACGGAGAAGGACCAGCTCAGCACGGAGAAGGCGCAGCTCAGCCAGACGGTGCAGGAGCAGGAGGCGGAGCTGGCCAAGCTGAAGGCCACCTACGAGGACCTGGAGGACAAGATGAAGGCGGAGATTGCCGAGGGCGCCATCCGCCTGTCCCAGGCCGAGGGCCGCATCCAGGTGGACCTGGTGGACAAGGTGCTCTTCGACTCCGGCGACGCGAGCATCAGCGCGCGCGGCCAGGAGGTGCTGACGCGGCTGGGCAGCGTGCTGTCGAAGGTGGAGGACAAGTCCATCCAGGTGTCGGGCCACACGGATGACTCGCCGCCGACGCCGAAGCTGCAGGCCACCTTCCCCTCCAACTGGGAGCTGTCGGTGGCGCGCGCGGTGAACGTGGTGCGCTTCCTCCAGGAGACTGGCGGCGTGCCCGCGCGGCGCCTGGTGGCGGCGGGCTACGGCCAGATGCGGCCGGTGGCCAGCAACGCCACCCCGCTGGGCCGCGCGCGCAACCGGCGCATCGAGGTGCTGCTCATGCCGGACCTGCCCTCCAAGCGCACGCCGGCGGCGGCGGTGCAGCGCGCGCTCGCGGGCACCGCCACGCCCAAGGGCCAGGCGAAGCCCGCGCGCGGCACGAAGTAGCCTGACGCGCCCACCGCGCGTGGGCGCGCCGCGGGCTACTGCTTCTTCACCGACTCCAGCAGCTTGCGGAAGGACTTCTCCGAAGCGGCCACCGTCTTCTCCGGGCCCGTCAGCTTGAAGAAGACGGCGCCCTGGGCGCCCTCGACGATGGCGCCCAGCAGCCGGTAGCCCGGCTTGGGCGTGGAGGGGCCCATCATCGGCCCGCCGCCCGTGTACGTGCCCTTCACGTCCACCATCGTCAGCGGCATGCCGTTGACCTTCTCCGTCTTCGTCTTCGCCTCCTTCGTGATGGGCTTGCCGTCCGCCGTCTGGAACTGGCCCACCCAGCGCTTCACGTTCGCGTCCACGGCGCCGCCCTGCCCCTGGCCGAAGTAGAAGACGGCCAGCTCGGCGCCCTCCGTGTCGCCCTTCGCCGCGGGAATCTTGTACGTCGCCGCGCGCATCGGCCGGGGCCCCTGCACCGCCCACTCCGTCGGCGCCGTCCACGTCAGGCCCCCCGCGTCCTCCGCCTGCGCCACCATCGCCACTGCAGCCACCAGCACACCCAAGAGTCGGTTCATGGTCCGGAACGTAACCGACCCGGGCCCGCTGCGCAGCGTGTCAAAGACAGACCGTCACAGCTGAACACACCGGGCCGCCGCTGCGCGGCGTGTCAAAGACAGACGGTCGCCCAACCCCGCACGCAAAGGCCTGACTGACACAACGCGTCAAGTCCCTTGGCTTCCTGCCAACCCATGGACGTGGTAGGCCACGTACGTTTCCAGTCCAGCCATCCCAACCCGGACTTGGAGGGGGTTGTACCCATGAGAAAGGTGTTGTTCCTCGGGGCATTCGCCCTGGGCGCTTCGGCATGTGCTCCCGACATCGCCCAGGACCCACCGCGGAGCCCTGAAGACTCGGTCGTCGCGGAGTTCGACCCCACCGGGTCTCCGCCCGTCGTCCCGTCACCCAACGACCTGGCCATCGTCAACGGCGTGGTCAACGCGCCCATCAACCCCCAGGCCTCGGCGGCGGAGCAGGAGTTCACGCGCGACTACGTGAACACGCTCAACGGCTTCCCCACGACTGTCACGGTGACGACGCGCATCCGGGACCTGAACCCGGACACGGTCAACGAGAACACCGTCAAGCTCATCGACGCGTATGCGGGGACGCCGCTGGCGAAGCCGGCGACGCCCAGCGCCATCCGGTACAACGAAGAGACCGACCTCATCACCATCCTCCCGCCGCAGCCCGCCGGCTGGCCCAAGGGCGGCCGCTACGCGGTGGCCATCCTCGGTGGTGAGAACGGCGTGAAGACGACGGCCGGCAAGCCGGTCATCCCGTCCGCCACGTGGGCCTTCGCCAGCTCCACCGAGCCCCTGGTCACCTGCGACGACCTGACGGCGCCCGACTGCCAGACGGCCACCGAGCTCATCCCCTCCACGGAGACGGACCCCGCTGCGCGCCTGGCGGACCAGACGAGGAGCGCCCTCCAGCTGGAGCAGCTGCGCCGCGGCTACGCGCCCCTCCTGAACCTGGTGGCCGAGCAGTTCAGCGTGAAGCGCGAGGACATCGTCCTCCTGTGGACCTTCACCATCATGGACCACCCGGAGGCCACCTTCGACCCGGCCGGCAGCGTCATCCCCTTCCCCAACGACCTGCTGCGCGTGCCGGCCACCGAGACGACCCCGGCCCACCTGAACCTGCCGGTTCCTCCCGGAGAGGGCCCCGCCCAGAGCCTCATCGCGGGCCTCAACACGCTGGACGGCTGGTCCACCACCGCGCCCATCGTGTCGGAGAACAGCCCCACCCGCGGTCCCATCGACCAGGGCTCCAAGCTGCACGACGCCACCATCCGCCTGAAGGTGGGCTTCGACCCGGACCCGGAGGGCACGCCGGCTGACCAGAAGACCAACCTGCGCTTCATCAAGCTCACCAACCGGGACTCGGGCACCGAGCCGCGGGTGAAGATGTGCTTCAACTGCGAGCCCGTGGTCGAGGGCGTGACGCCCGTGGAGGGCACGCCGCAGCAGCTGCAGATCGTCCCCGAGGTGCCGCTGGACGAGGGCACCCAGTACGCCGTGGTCATGCTGCGCGGCATGAAGGACGAGGACGGCCGCACCGTGGCGCCCAACGCCATCCAGGCGCTGATGCGCATGGCCAACCCGCTGGTGGACGCCAATGGCAAGAGCCAGGTGGCCGCCGTGACGGACGAGCAGGCCGCCCAGCTGGAGCCGGCCCGCCAGGGCCTGAAGCCGCTGTTCGACGCCCTGGAGGCCGGCGGCATCCCGCGCAAGGACATCAGCCTCGCCTGGGCCTTCACCACGCAGAGCACGCGCTCCATCCTCGAGCGGCTGAACGAGGCGCCCACGGCGGTGCCGGCCGACCCCGTCTACCTGGTGGACCAGACGGACGCCATCAAGGGCACGATGGAGGCCCTGACGCTCGACACCGGCGCGGTGGGCCATGTCTTCATCGGCGCCTACCACACGCCCTACCTCCTGGATGACGTGCAGGGCACGCTCAACCGCGCCCAGCCGCGCATCGACCGCGTTCCCTTCATGCTCTTCACGCCGGCCGGGGCCGCGCCCGCCGAGGGCTACCCGGTGGTCGTCTTCGGCCACGGGCTGACGGGCAACCGCACCAACGTCATGACGGTGGCCAACAACTTCAACGCGGCGGGCTATGCCGTGGCGGCCATCGACACCGTCTTCCACGGTGAGCGCGCCAGCTGCGCGGGCGTCAGCGAGGCGTCCCCCATCTTCGTCGACGAGGACCGCAACGGCACCCCCGAGTTCTACGCCACCACGCCGGACGCGGCCTGCGAGACCGGCTCCACCTGCGACGTGACGCCGGGCAGCGCCACCTACGGCCGCTGCGTGTCCAACACCCGTCCGGCCTGCAACGTGTCCCCCACGGCGCCCGTCCACGGCGACCTGTTCTGCTCGAGCCAGGGCCTGGGCCGCTGCCTGGCGGCGCCGGGCAGCGCCGAGGGCGTGTGCGAGGGCGGCGACTTCGCCCGCCCGGGTCCCAACCAGGCGCCGTACGCTTCCGCCTCCGGCTTCCTGAACCTGGTCAACCTGTTCGCCACGCGCGACAACTTCCGCCACCACGTGGTGGACTTCGCGCAGTTCGTGCGCGCGCTCGACGCCGACAGCCTCAATGGCCGCCTGAACGCCATGGGCGCGGGCACCCTCAACACCAGCCAGTTCCACTACGTGGGCCAGAGCCTGGGCGGCATCCAGGGCGCGCTGTCCGCGTCCGTGTCCCCCGTGGTGAGCCGCACCGCGCTCAACACCCCGGGCGGTGACCTGGTGGACATCCTGCTGACGGCCACGGACCCGACGTTCGTGCGCTACCGCACGGGCTTCTTCCAGACGCTGGCGGGCATCGGCCGCGCGCCGGGCACGCCGGAGTTCTACGAGTTCATCACCCTGGCGCGCACCATCCTGGACCCGGCCTCGCCCCGCAACTACGGCCGCTACCTGGAGAACGCGCCGTCGGCTCCCGCCAACCGCGAGGCCTTCATCCAGTACATCTCCGGGGACATGGTCATCCCCAACGCGGTGACCCAGGGGCTCATCGACGCGGCCAACCACCCGCTGGTCAACGCCTCCACGCCGCGCACCGTGCAGTCGTACATGGTGCCCGACGACACCCCGCTCCCCCTGGACGTGCGTCACGCCTTCTTCGGCATCGTGGACCCGTCGCTGGACCCGAACTCCACGACCAGCCGCGTCCTCAAGGCCGTGCGTGACGAGGCCCAGAACCAGGTCATCCAGTTCCTGAACACGGGCACCGCGCCCTCCCCGTAATGGCCACCCGAGAGAGAACGAACACCATGAAGAAGACACTCTCCCTCATCACGATGCTCGCCGCCGGGGCCTCCCAGGCCGCGGGCTTCCAGGTGAACACGCAGAGCGCCCGCTCCACGGGCATGGCCAACGCGGCGGCGGCGTGGCTGGACGACTCGTCCGCCATCTACTCCAACGCGGCCAACATCCTGGGCGTGAAGAAGCTGGACATCACCGCCGGCGGCACCGGCATCCTGCCCAGCCTGCAGTTCACGCCGACGGACGGCACGGTCCAGGGACAGAAGACGACGCTGTCTCCGCCGCCGCACGTGTTCGCCGTGTACAAGCCCACGGACTCGCTGGCGGTCGGTGTGGGCTTCTACACGCCGTTCGGCGCGAGCAGCCGCTGGGAAGACGGCTTCGTGGGCCGCTTCCGCGCCCAGGAGTCCGCGCTGTCCATCTACAACATCAACCCCACGGTGGCGTACCAGGTCCACGAGCGCTTCCGCCTGGGCGCGGGCGTCAACATCACCCGCGGCACGCTGGAGCTGAAGCGCGCGCTGGGCTTCGTCACCAGCGAGGGCCAGGTGCACCTGGGCGGCGCGGGCTGGGGCTTCGGCTTCAACGCCGGCGCCCAGGCCGTGGTGGTGCCCAAGCTGGTGACGGTGGGCGTGCAGTACCGCAGCGCCATCAGCATGACGTTCAAGGGCGACGCGGACTTCCAGAACGTGCCGCCGGCCTTCCAGGGGCGCCTGCCGGACACCCGCGTGGAGGGTGACGTCAAGCTGCCGCAGTCGGTGGTGGCAGGAATCGCCGTCACGCCGCTGGAGCGCCTGACGCTGGCGTTCGACGCCAACTGGGTGGGCTGGTCCAGCTTCCCGGAGCTCGCCATCGAGTTCCCGGACAACCCGGCCATCAACAACCCGCTGCCCAAGAACTGGCGCTCGACGTGGAACTTCCACCTCGGCGGTGAGTACGGCATCACGGACGCGCTGCAGGTGCGCGCGGGCGTGCTGTGGGACCCGGCGCCCAGCCCGGATGACACGCTGACGCCGGACCTGCCGGACGCGGACCGCCTGGGCCTGTCGGCGGGCGTGGGCTACAGCTTCGGCGCGCTGCGCGTCGACGCCGCCTACCAGTTCGTCAACCTGTTCGACAAGGACAGCACCGCGCCGGGCATGCCGGGCACGTACAACGGCACGGCCCAGGTGTTTGGCCTGACGCTCGGCTACTCCATGTAGTCTTCCGGCACGTCCGGACCTCACCGCGCCCGGGTCTCCCCACGGAGGCCCGGGCGTCGTGTTTCCAGCGGTCCGCGCCCGGGCCGCGCGCTCAGTCCACCTTCGTGGGGAACGGATTGCGCTCCGCGAAGCCGCGCTGGTGCCAGTACGGATAGGTCGGCGTCACGGCGCTGGCCGCGTCGAGCCGCGCCACCTGCTCGGCGGAGAGGTTCCACCCCACCGCGCCCAGGTTCTGCCGCAGCTGCTCCTCGTTGCGCGCGCCGATGATGATGGTGGACACGGACGGACGCTGGAGCAGCCAGTTGATGGCAATCTGCGGGAGCGTCTTCCCCGTCTCCTCGGCGACGACGTCGAGCGCGTCCACCACGCGGAAGAGGTACTCCTCGGAGAGGGGCGGCGCGCCCTGGGCGTTGAACGAGGCCTCCATGCGGGAGCCCTCGGGGCGCGGCTGCCCACGGCGGAACTTCCCCGTCAGCCGGGCCCAGCCCAGCGGGCTCCACACCACGGTGCCCACCTTCTGGTCCAGCGCCAGCGGCATCAGCTCCCACTCGTACTCGCGGCTCACGAGCGAGTAGTAGGCCTGGTGCGCCACGTGCCGCGCGAGGCCGTACTTCTCCGAGGTGGCGAGCGACTTCATCAGGTGCCAGCCCGAGAAGTTGGACGCGCCGATGTAGCGAATCTTGCCGGCGCGCACGAGGTCGTCGAGCGCCCGCAGCGCCTCCTCGACTGGCGTGAGCGCATCGAAGCTGTGGAGCTGGTACAGGTCGATGTAGTCCGTGCCCAGCCGCTTCAGGCTGGCCTCCACCGCGCGGATGAGGTGGAAGCGCGAGGAGCCCACGTCGTTCGGCCCATCCCCCGAGCGGAAGCTGCCCTTCGTGGAGATGATGACCTTGTCCCGGCGACCGGCAACGGCCTTGCCGAGAATCTCCTCCGCCAGGCCCTTCGAGTAGCCGTCCGCGCTGTCGAACATGTTCAGCCCGGCGTCCAGGCAGATGTCCACCAGTCGCGTGGCCTCCTCGACCCCGCTGCTGCCCCACGCCTTGAAGAAGTCCCCCCGGCCACCGAACGTCCCCGTGCCGAGCGTCAATACCGGGACCCTGAAGCCAGAGCCGCCAAGCTGTCTGTATTCCATTCCCATAGCGGGGCCTCCTGGTAACGAGGACGGCCAGGCTGCTCAATCGGAATGCGGGCCCGGGCCGCGAATTCCGCCGCTATGCTCGGACAGCGCGAACGTTAAGGGGGGGCCGGACGTTCCCGGGGTCCTTTGGATGAAGTCACGCAACGCGGTTGCTTGGCGCGCCGTCGCGTCTCTCCTGGCCGGGCTGGCCGGGCGGATGGCGCATGCCCATGCGGGTCTGCCGGAAACCTCCAACATCGCCATCCGCCGGGGCCACCCCCAGGACTTCTTCGTCGGGACGACGTTCGGCGCGGTCATCTCCCGCGACAGCGGCCAGACGTGGCGCTGGGTGTGCCCGGATGCCATGGGGTATGGCGGCTGGCGCCCCGAGGCCTACCTGTGGCGGGAGACGGGCGACATCCTCGCCGCCACCGGCAGCGCCCTCCTGCATTCGCCGGACGAGGGCTGCAGCTGGCGCACGCACCCCTTCTTCAAGTCGACCTGGGTGACGGGGCTGGCGGCCCACCCCACCGATGACCGCGTCTTCTATGCCGTCACCGGCCGGCCTGGCATCGCCAACGGTGTGTACCGCTCCGAAGATGGTGGCGAGACGTGGGCCGCCACGCCGCTCTTGCGCGAGGGGCTGGAGCTGAACGCGGTGCGCGTGTCGCCCGTGGACCCGCGGCGCCTCTACGCGTCCGGCGTCGCGAACAGCCAGCTGGTGCTGCTGCGCAGCGACGACGCGGGCCTCACCTGGCAGGAGTTCCCTCACGCGCTGCCAGAGCTGCTGCGCCCCTATGCGCTGACGGTGGTGGCCGTGGACCCCGCCGCGGTGGACGTCGTGTGGACGCGCGTGTCCGCCCAGGGCTACACCCACCTGCTGCGCAGCGAGGACGGCGGCCGCACGCTGACGCAGGTGTCCGTGCTGGACGACACCTTCATCAACATGGACCTGTCCGCCGACGGCGCCACCGCCTGGGTGGGCACCCTCAACTACTTCTTCCGGGGCCCGAGCACCGGCCCGCTGGAGAAGCGGCCCCTGCCCACCGGCAACGCGTGCGTGCTGCGCGACGGCGAGACGCTCTACGGCTGTGGCTCCACCTGGCTGCACGACTGGGCCCTGGCGCGCAGCACGGACCAGGGCAGCACCTGGCAGCACATCTTCGGCCTGTACGAAATCCAGGGCACCCAGCTGTGTCCCCGCGGCACGCCCGTGAGGGACCTGTGCCCGGCCCGCTGGCCGCAGCTGGCGGAGCAGCTCGGCGCGCCGCTCTATCCGGATGGCGGCGTGGAGGAACCGCCGCCGCCTCCAGACGCGGGGGCGCCCGACGCGGGGACGCCCGATGCGGGGACGGCGGACGCGGGCACCCCGGACGCGGGCGGCCCCCCCGAAGAGCCGCCCCCCGCGCCGAAGGCCAGCGGCTGCGGCGCCACCGCCGGCACCTCCGTTCCCCTGTTGTTGTTGCTGCTGTCCTCCCTCCTTCCATGGCGCCGTGGAGCGCGGCGCCCGCACCAATAGGCCCCTCATGACCCTCGAGACACGAAGGTGGCTGTGGACATCCTGCGCGGCCCTGCTGCTCGCGCTGGGCACCGCATGCGACGGTGGAGACGACGCCCCACCCGATGACGCGTGCGGCGAGCCCCTGTACGCCGGCGAAGCCACCGACGAGGCGTGGCGCACCTTCGTCGATGCGAAGAGCCGGCCCGATGACAGCTCCCAGGCGGTGACGCTGGTGTCGCCCGCGCCGGGCCAGACGTACTCCGCGGCCGACGCGCCGCCCACGTGGCGCTGGACGTCGCCGCTGGCCTCCCGGCTTCCATCGCGAGAGCCCGTGACGCCCGCGGACGTGCCGCCCTCGCGAACGCCGGCTCGCGGCATGCTGGCGTGGCTGGGCAACCTCCTCCTGCCCTCCGCGGAGGCGCACCTGCCGCCCGTCACGGGCGACTTCTACTGGGTGCAGGTGACGGTGCCCGGGCGCCAGTGCCCGGTGGAGCTGCTGACGTCGAACATGGAGTGGCAGCTCGACGCGGCGACCTGGGACGTGCTCCGCGCCGCCGCGGACCAGGACCTCCGCGTCCAGGTGACCAGCGCGTACCTGGTGCAGAACCGGCTGCGCGAAGGCCCGTACCGGCTGGCGTCGCCCCACACCATCCGCGTGGAGGTCGCACGATGAGCCGCGCCTCCTGGTGGATGCCCGCGCTGGCCTTGGTGCTGGCCGGCTGTGACGAGGAGTCGGCGCGCGTGGTGGGCGTGGCGCCTCCGGACGGGCTGGACTACGCGCATGAAGAGCCCTGGGCGGAGCCCGCCACCGTCCCGCCGCCAGGGCCCGGCGGGCGCATCGTCATCACCAACAGCCTGGACGACACGTTGAGCCTGGTGGAGCTGGACACCGTGGGCACGCCCGGCTTCCGGGAGCTGGCGCGCGTGCCCGTGGGGCTCAACCCGGTGGAGCTCGAGGGGCCGCACCACTCCGCCGTGTCCCCCGCCGGGGACTTCTACTACGTGGGCATCTCCAACTACGTGCCGGGCGGCGGCTCCGGGCCTCATGGCGCTCACGGCACGGGCGCGGATGACGGCTACTGCCTGAAGCTGGACGCGCGCGACAACCGGATTGTCGGCTCGGTGCGCGTGAATCCCAACCCGGGCGACGTCATCATCAGCGCGGATGGCAACACGCTGTACCAGACGCACTTCGACACGCTGAAGATTGCCGAGATGGCGCGTCAGGGCCGCCCCGAGTCCGACATGAACGCGAACCTGGCCATCCTCGACGCGCGGACCATGACTCGCAAGGCCATGGTGGAGGTGTGTCCCGCGCCCCACGCGGTGCGCCTGTCCGCGGACGAGCGCACGGCCTATGTCGCCTGCTGGTCGGACGAGGTGGCCATCGTCGACCTCGCGGTGGAGGGCACCCCCGTGACGCGGGTGAAGGTCGCGGCGGGCGCGGGCAGCGCGGTGGCGCCCCGGCACCAGCCCTATGCGCTCACCCCGTCCCCCTCCACGGGCGAGGTGTGGGTCAGCTCCATGGCCAGCCGGCAGCTCCAGGTGCTGAATCCCCAGACGCGCCAGATGATGCCCGAGCGCGCGGTGGCCCTGCGCGGGCCCCCGATGTTCGGCGCCTTCACCGCGGATGGACGCACGCTGTACATGCCGTACCAGCTGGTGGACGCGGTGGCCGTCATCGACCCGGAGACGGGCACCGTGCTGCGCGAGGTGCCCCTGGCCGAAGCCGGTTGTCTCAACGTGCACCAGCTCATGCTCACGCCCGACGAGCGCATCGGCCTGGTCGTCTGCGAGGGCGACCACGTGGGGCCCGGCACGTTGCACGCCGTGGACCTGGCGGAAGGCAGGGTGGTGGGCACGGTGGAAGTGGGCATCTTCCCGGACTCGGTGAACATCCTGTGGGGGCAGCGATGAGGCGCGTAGCAGGGAGTGTGGTGATGCTCGCGGTGGCGCTGGCCGGCTGCGATGGCGGCGGGAGCGACCGCGTCTCCGCCGCGGAGTACGGCGAGGTGCTGTTCAACGACTCGCGGCTGTCGGACAGCACCTTCAACAGCTTCTCGTGCGCGACGTGCCATTCCACGACGCCCACGCCTCCGGCGGGGCGGATGGACTCCGGCTACACGCTGTATGACGCCGCCTTCCGGGAGAGCTGGTGGGGCGGCTACGAGACGCGCCTGCTGGACGCGGTGAACTTCTGCTACGTCAACTTCATGCGGGGCGTGGCGCCGCTGCCCAAGGACTCGCCGCAGAGCCGGGCGCTGTACGAGTACCTGGTGAGCATCAGCCCGAGCCCGTCCGCGCCGGCACGGCCCTTCACGGTGGTGAAGGACATCGTCGAGGTGCCACGCGGGGACGTGGCGCGCGGGCAGCAGGTGTACGTCGAGGCCTGCCAGAGCTGCCACGGCGCACCTCACACCGGCGCGGGCCGGCTGACCGAGCTGGCGTCCATTCTTCCGGAGGTGACGAACGACTACGACACGCTGTTCCCCGGCGTGCCCAAGTCCCTGGTCGTCATCGAGAAGGTGCGCCACGGCCAGTTCTTCGGCGTCGGCGGCAACATGCCGCTCTACAGTCTGGAGACGCTGTCCGACGAGGACCTGGGCGCGCTGCTCGCGTTCATGGGTTTGTGACGGAGGCCGGCGCGTTCCGGTGGAGCCCACGGTCCGCCGGACGTATACCTCGCCGCGGACACACACGTGGGAGCGCGAATGGGGTTCTGGGGCAGGCTTTTCGGGAGGAAGACGTCAACGGCCGCAGCGGCTCCTCCCGGTCCCTCCGACGCATGGCGGGTGGAGCCGCGCGAGGCGCTCATGCGTCAGGTGGAGGCCCTGCTGCGCGCGGACCCCACCGTGGAGAAGGTGGTGCGACGCACGGGTGACTACGGCCTCGACATCTCCCGCGCGGGAAGCAACTGCACCTTGTACCTGGACAACCTCTTCGCGGACACGCGCGAGCTGCCCCCCGAGCAGCGTGTCCAGCTCATCCAGCGCTACCTGCGCGCGCTGTGGCAGGAGCCGCCGGATTCACTTCCCTGGGAGCAGGCCCGCGAGCTGCTGCTGCCCGTGCTGCGCGCCTCCACCTTCAGCATGTCGCTGCATCCGCAGCCCGAGCCCGACCGGGAGCTGGTGGGACGGCGGACGCTGCCCTTCCTGCGCGAGCTGCTGGTGATGGACCTGACGGAGTCCGCCATGTTCGTCCAGCGCCGACACCTGGAGAAGTGGGGCGTCACGGAGGACGAAGCCTTCGATGCGGCCCACGCGAACCTGGCCCGGCTTCCCGACGAAGGCGTGGAGCTCTACGACGAGGAGCACGGCCCGCTGTGGTCCGTGGAGACGCGCGACACCTACGAGACGTCCCGGCTGCTCCGGCCCGGCTTCCTCGCCTCATTCGCGGGGCGCGTGGAAGGCCGGCCCATCGCCATCCTCCCGGAGCGCTCCATGCTGCTCATCGGCGGAGACGCACGGCCGGAGATGGTGGCACGCCTGACGGAGAGCGCCGAGCGGGAGTACGCGGCCGCGTCCCGGTGCCTGACGCCTGCCATGTACACGGTGGACGACGCGGGGCGGGTGGTGCCGTACCGGCATCCCGGCCAGGACGCGCTGGCGAACCGGGTGCGGCTGGCCCACGTGCGGCTGGCCCTGGAGGAGTACAGCGCCCAGAAGGAGTCGCTGGACGCGCGCCATCAGGCGCAGGACGTGGACATCTTCGTCGCGAGCTACAGCGCGACGGCGCGCAAGCGGGACGAGCTGCCCATCTCCTGGTGTGTCTGGCCTCCCGACACGGATGCCCTGCTGCCCGAGACCGACCTGGTCGCGGTGCATCCCTCGAAGGACTCGGAGGAGTTCTTCATGGTGCCCTGGGCGGAGGTGCAGCGCATCGCCGGTGGGTGCTTCACGCCCGTGCCGGAGCTGTGGCCGCCGCGGCATCGCACCACCGGACAGCCCTCGCCGGAGATGCTGGCGCAGCTGCGCGCCGCCAAGGTCTCCTTCGAGGACGTCACGCTGCCCTGACTGCCGAGGCCGAAACGATGCTCGCCTGCCTGGACGTGGACTACCGCCCCGACCTCACCGTGGCCGCGTGCGTGCTGTTCCGCGGCTGGGCGGACGCGACGGAGTCCTCGCATCTGGTGGAGCGCGGGCCTCCGGCCGAGCCCTATGAGCCGGGCCAGTTCTACCGCCGCGAGCTGCCACACCTGCTCCGGGTGCTCGCCCGGGTGGAGGTGCCGCTGGAGGCCATCATCGTGGATGGCTATGTGTGGCTCGGAGAGGAGCGGCCAGGACTGGGAGCGCACCTGTACGAAGCGCTCCACCGCAAGGTGCCCGTCATCGGCGTGGCGAAGACGGCCTATGTCACGACGGGGCCGTCGGTGCCCGTGCTGCGGGGGAAGAGCCTGCGGCCCCTGTTCGTGGGTGGCGCGGGCATCGACGCGGTCACGGCGGCGGAGCACATCCGGCGGATGCACGGGGCCTCGCGCACGCCCACATTGCTGAGGCGGGTGGACCAGCTCTGCCGCACGTCCTGAAGCGCGACGGCGCAGTTCCGGACAGCCCGCGCCGCTCCTTCGCCTGAGGGGCGACCATCCTCCTGGAATCCTTCCGCCGGGGGGCTTACCTTTGACGGTGGATGCCTTCACACCCGACATCCCAGCTGGGCTTGTTCGACACGCCCGCGCCCGAGCGCGCGGATGTGGACACAGGCCGGCGCGCGGACACTGCGCCGGAGCGCCGAATTCCTGCGCGTGAGGAGGCGCCCCCGCTGGGAACGGACCGGAGCGCGAGCACCGAGCCGAAGCGCCGGCTCCCTGCGCGTGAGGAAGCACTCCCGCTGGCGGCGGACCTGGCGCGGCGGCTGTCGTCGCTTCTCGGCGTACCGGTCCACCTGCGGCTCACGGACAACCGGGCCACGCTGATCAGCTTCCGCCGGGGGGAGGAGGGGTTGCGGCTGCGCATCCACCACCTCTTCCTGGGAGCGCCGGACTCGGTGGTGCAAGCCATGGCGGCCTATACGGGCCGGGCGGACGCACGCGCGAGCGAGGTGCTGGAGGCCTACGCGCACGAGCACAGCGGCAGGGTCCGCCGGGAGCGTCGGCCGGGGAAGCCGCTGCGCACGCGGGGCCGCTGCTTCGACCTCCAGGCCGTCTTCACCCGGCTCAACGCGAGCTGCTTCGACAACCGGGTACAGGTGGACGTCGGCTGGGCGCGCAAGCCCGCGGGCACGCGGCGGCGCAGCATCCACGTGGGGGGCTACGACGCGCGGCGGAAGGAAATCAGAATCCACCCCGCCTTTGACCGGCCGCACGTGCCCGCCTTCGTGGTGGACTACCTCGTCTTCCACGCCATGTTGCACGCGGACCTCGCGGGCCCGGATGAAGCGAGCAGCGAAGACCGCTGCGCGCCCGAGCACACGCCACAGTTTCGCGAGCGCGAGGCCTTGTTTCCCCTGCGTGACGCGGCCCAGCGCTGGTTGAGTGACAACCACAAGTCCCTGCTGCGTGGCTGACAGGGCGTAGCGCCCTGCCCAGATGCCGCTACTTCTGGACGGAGAGGATGAGCCACCTGTCCGTATCCACTGCGTAGACGATGGGAACGTCCGCGAGAGGCGGCCCGTCCAGACCTTGGCAGGCATCGGGCCGGGGTGAAAAGCTGACGAAGACCACGCCATCCGCGCCGGGGACAGCCGTCACGTCATAGGACTGGCGCTGAGAGGCACAAACCTCCGTAGGAGCCGCGTCTCGCCGAGGCTTCGTCCCCAGCGGTAGGAAGTCCTCCATGGCATACGCGACCGCAGCGGCAAGCTCCCCAGGCAGGACGTGCTGCCCTTCAGTGGGCAGCACGACGGGGAACCGATACCGAGCAGCCTCCTCGAACGGCACCTTCGCTGGACGAGGAACTGGGCGGAATAGCGCACAACCAGGAAGCAGGAGTAGCCCGAGAAGTCCCGATTGCGTGTATCTCAAACCAATCCTGACTGCTTTCAACCTCTGTGATGCATCCTGCCGCCATTCCCTTTGGATTGGTGCCGCCAATCGAACTCCCCAGCACATCCACGTGGCTCAACCTGCCGATACGAACTTCAATAGCTCACTACGTAAGGAGGCCGAACAAGTTCTTGCCCGACCGCTGCACTGAGAGTAGGCCGATGATGTGACTAGGCGTTCGAAAGCGCGATTGTTGGGCATCAAGCCGGACATGGGCGCAAGCCTTTCAAGATTGTTTTCCCATCCAACCTGCGCAAGGGACAGGCCCTCTGCAATATTCGAATCCGCGTCGGGGAACTTCTCGTGACGACATCCGGGGCAGGCGGGACGAGGGGCCTCTTCGAGGGCCACATTGAACGAGTCTCTTCTGTGTCCGATCATGGACCGGTAGACGTGGACCACTCCAGTGAGGCCGTATTCGCCATTGACGGAGACGGCCGCAGGTGGGTCCGCAAGAAGATGCTCTTCACCGGTTGGCAGCCAATCCTCGCAGAAAGCCTCGGATGGCTCATCTCTCGGGAAATTGGCGTGAGGGCCCCGGTAGGAGCAGTTTGTGGCTCAGGAGATGAGCTCTCGTGGCTAAGCGCCTACGTTCCCCATGCGCTTCACTGGCAGCGCAACTACGTTCACTTCGTCCGGAACATCGACGAGTTCGGAGCAATGTTGACGCTCGATGCACTGCTCTACAACGCCGACCGCCACGCCAAGAACATCCTGCTTGTCCCCGAGCAAGGTGAGGAGGAACTGATCGCCTGGTCGATCGACGTTGGGAATGCGTTGGTAGGACATCCCCAGGACTTCATGGAACTCGGACTCAGGGTCCCCGAAAAGCCCAACAGTGCCAGGGGGTTACCAATAGACCTGATGCGGGTCGGGGCCTTCGCTGCGGCGCAGCAGGCAAGCAAACTGGCTGGAACTCCCCGGTTGGAACGTTACGTCGCCGAGGCCTGTGCGATTGTCGGTGAGGGGACTGCTCCCTTACTGTTAGAAGCGATTTCCCGCCGGATGGAACGAGCCGGCGACCTTGTTGAGGAGTACCTCAAGATCCTTGAAGGCTTCCCATGACCGCCCGGTTCCGTCTCGTCCAGTATATGCCGGACCCCTTTGCCGGTACGAAGGTTACTGTCGGCGCACTCGTCGAGGCGCATGGCCGGGTGGAACTCGTACGCGCCCCGGCGCTGCCTGGTCCCAACTGCGTGGGTAGCCGCTCAGCCTGGGTGACCATGCAATTGGTCCTCGACTCCCTGGCGGGTTGTAGCGAACTCGATGTCCGGTCCGGAGAGGTAAGCTCCTTGGCGGGCCTCACTGTGCCCCATGCCATCCCTGACGGGGTCGACGATCCAGTCGCATGGGTCGAGTCCTTTATTCTCCCACAGAAGGGGCCGAAGGAGCAGGACTCCAAGGACACGGCCCATCGACAGAAGCGGGAGACGATGGGGTTCCGCTTTTTCGAGCAGTGGCACGTGGCGCAGTTCGTTCGTAGGAAGTTCGGTGCAGAAGACGTCCCTGTACGCTCGTGCAATGACGAACTGCCGCAGGTAAAACACCCTATTACGCACTACGTGTCGGGTGCTTCCGAGCTGCTGCTGATGGAACCCATTGTCGGGACACGTGCGAAGCTGACCGATGATCTGAAGGGGCTCAGTGAATCGTTCTTGGCGTATCGCTCGCTTTTTGAGATGGCGAACACGTCCCAGAAACCGACCTTCATCGTCTACGTCTTAACCGGGGGCTACCAGGGGGCACTGACGACGGCCCACGAGGTACTCAAAGGGGCTGCTCACCAAGTCATCAACGTGGATGACCCCTCCCAGCGAGTACCTTTCCTCCAGCGCATCATGGCTGTTGGAAGGACCGGTGGAGGCCAAGGAGCGCTTGGCCTCCATTGACGGCGACCCCTCGAGAGTTCCCCAGTGCGGAACATCGAGCATGGAATCACCGGAGTCACCAGTTTGATGCGGCGTGCTGGCAACTGCCGGAACAATGCTCTCATCGAGAACTCCCTCAACAGTCAGCAGGTAGTCGGAGGGCATCCGCATTGGCTGCATTGACACGCGAGAGGAGGCGCAATGGGTGCTACCCGAGTGCCTTGCCCGATACGCTGCCCTCCTCACCCAGCGACTTCAGCCCCAACAAGCATGAGCGAACGGCCGAGGCGGCAGCACAGTCAACCAGCTCGCCAACGCGTGAATTGACAACCGCGCATCCCTGCTGCGTGGCTGACGCACGCGCGCCGGGACAGTAGCGGCCATGGCCCTGACCGATGCATGCTCGGGGGGATGCGCTACTTCAGCGTGGAAGAGGCCAACCGGCTGGTGCCGCTGCTGACGCGTACCTTCGAGCGGGTGCGTCCCTGGGTGGAGCGCGCCCATCAGCTCGCGGACGCGCTGAGCGCCGCGCCCAACCCGAGAGACCCGGCCCTCGCCTCCATGCGCGAAGAGCGTGACGCCCTCCTCGAGCGCATCCGCGGCGAGCTCCTCCAGCTCCAGGAGATGGGCCTCGAAATCAAGGGCGCGGACGGCCTCGTGGACTTCCGCGCCCACCGCGGCGGTGAACAGGTCTACCTCTGCTGGCGCTTCGGAGACCCCGCCGTCTCCCACTGGCACGCCCTGCTCGACGGCTTCTCGGGCCGGCGTCCCATTGAAAGTCCCGACGACTTCGCGCCCACCTACCTCAGCTAGCCCGCGCCCTCGCTGAAGCGCTTCTGCAGCAACGCCATCTTGTTGCGCGCCGACAGCAACTGCTGGCGCAGCGAGTCCGCTTGCCGCGCGACGTCGTGGAACGCCTGCTCCTCCGCCGCCCGCGTCAACGCCTGCGCCTCGTCCGCCACCTGGGTCATCCGCGCCTGGAGCGCCTGGAAGTCCCCGGCCAGCGCGGCATTCTGCTCGGGGGTCTGCGCCTCCTGGCGTCGCTGCGCGAACTGCTGCATCTGCACGTTCAGCTCACCCGCGCTCTGCCCCATGGCGCCGTAGCGCACCAGCAGCTCCTTGAAGACCTCCGTGCGCTGCTGGAGCTCCTGCGCCCGCAGGTGTACGGCCTCGGCCTGCGCCTGCTGCCGGTCCCGCATCTTCGAGATGACGCCCACCAGCGCCGTCACGTGGAGCCGGAGCTGCTCATCCAGGTCCGCCAGGCCCTTGAGCATCGCCGAGGCACGCTCCAGGTGCTTCTCGGACTGCAACGGCGCCTGCTGAAGCTGCTCGGCCAGGGACTCGAAACGCCCGAGCTCCGCGTCGAGTGCCCGGGCAGCCATCACCAGCTCGGAGTCCTGCGGCTTGTCACGCTTGCTCATCGTGCGCAAGACCATGGCATTTCCCGCGGAAAGGCGCCGCACCCAAGCGAGCCCCCGCACGGCGAGCGTCACCGGAACGACGCGGCCGCCGGGGCAAGCCCCCGCGCCTCCTGGCAGCCTGCTGGCCCGGCTGCCCGGCAACCCCTGCCCGTCAGGCCCGATGCACCTTGGCTGTGCTCGCCAGCGGCGCCCGCCATCCCCAACTTCCGGACATCAGACGTCACGAGGTGCACACATGCCCATGGGTTTCTCTCGCTCCGTGCTCGTTACCGGTGCCACTGGCCAGCAAGGTGGCGCCGTCGCACGGAAGCTCTTGCAGCGCGGCCACCGCGTCATCGCCTTCGTCCACCGCGCCGACTCCCCGGCTGCCCGGGAGCTCACATCGCTCGGCGCCGAGCTGGCCGTGGGGGACTATGACGACCTGGACTCCATCGCCCATGCCGCCCAGGACCTGGACGCCATGTTCGCCGTGGCCACGCCCTTCGGCCCGGGCGGCGTGCAGGCGGAGGTTCGCCACGGAAAGAACCTCGCGGACGCGGCCCGGCTGGCGCGCGTGCGCCACTACGTCTACTCGTCGGTGGCGGGTGCGGACCGCCTGACAGGCATCCCCCACTTCGACAGCAAGCACCGCGTCGAGACGCACGTGAAGAGCAGCGACCTGCCCTACACCATCCTGGGTCCCACCTTCTTCATGGAGAACTTCACCAGCGGCATGTTCGAGGAGGGCCTGAAGGCGGGCGTGCTCGCCCTGGGACTGGCCCCCACGCGGGGCTTGCAGATGGTGGCCCTGGAGGACTTCGCCGCCTTCTCCGTGCGCGTCATGGAGGAACCGGAGCGCTTCGAGCAGCAGCGCATCGAGGTGGCCTCCGACGAGGTGACGGGCCAACAAGCCGCCGGCCTGCTGTCCATGGTGAGCGGCCACCGCATCCACTACGAGCAGCTGCCCCCGGAATACCTCCGTGAGCGCAGCGAGGACCTGGCCGCGATGTATGAGTGGCTGGATCGCCGGGGCTACCAGGCGGACATCCTCACGCTGCGGCACAAGTTCCCGGAGGTCCGCTGGCACACCTTCGAGGACTGGGCGCGCGAACAGGACTGGAGCGCCCTGACGTCCCCCGCCTGGCCCCATGCCGCCGCGGAGCCCGTGTCCCCCGCCACCCACTGAGGAGCGTGCCCATGCGAGCCCCCATGCCCACGGCAGCGGCACTGCTCTTCCTGACCGGCTGCGCGGCGGAGACGCAGCTGCGTCCCTCGCCGGGGGCCCAGGTCCTCCAGGGCGAGGAGAACGCCGCCAAGGCGGCAACGGACGGCATCGTCCTGGTCGCCGATGGCACGGCCTGGAAGGGCACGCCGCGCAACCTCGAGCGCAGCCTCACGCCCGTCTTCGTCCAGGTGGAGAACCGCGGCTCGCGTCCGCTGCGCATCGAGTACAGCGCCTTCTCGCTCGTCGGCACGCAGTCGCGCTTCCGCTACGCGGCGCTGCCGCCCCTGTCGCTGAGCGACGCGCTCACCTCCGTCCAGCGGGGCACGGGCGGCTCGGGGCTCGCGCTGGGCTTCTCGTCGGGCTGGGGCTACGGCCGCTACCGGCCGTTTGGCGGCTACGGCATTGGCTCGTACCTGGGCCCGTACTACCCGGACCCGTATTACTACGGCTACCAGTGCCAGGAGCCCCTGCCCACGCAGGACATGCTGCAGAAGGCCCTGCCCGAGGGCACGCTCGAGCCCGGGGGCAGCATGGCCGGCTTCCTCTACTTCCAGGGCGTGGGCGAGCGGGAGGGCCAGGTCGTGCTCCAGGCCCGGCTCGTGGATGCCGAGAGCGGCGAGCAACTGGGCACGCTCGACATCCCCTTCCAGGTCCGCAAGGGCTGAGCCCCACCGCGCCGCTTCAGTGCAGCGTGTGAGAGACTTCCCGCGTGGACGAGCGTGGGAAGCCCTCCAGCAGCGAGGCCTCGTCCGACACGCCCAGCTCGCGCCGCAAGTCCGGGCCGTGCATCGGCAAGCCGAAGAGCGCGGCCTCGGGCACCCAGTCCAGGGCCGCGGCCACCAGGGGCCCCAGGCCCAGGAGCGCCACCGCCGCGCCCCGGGACGTCCCCGACGCCAGTCCCCCCACCACCATCCCAGCGCCCGTCACGATGCGGAGCCACCGCCCCGGCCGCGACGCCAAGAAACCGACAACCATGTGCACCTCCCCACGGGCGAAGATGGACACGTCCCGGCGGGCGGCCACCCGGGCCACAGCCCCTCACGGGCGGGACGCCGGGCAATCAGCCGGGCACCACCCCCAAGCCTTGAGCAAGGCCTCGTCCGAGCGCCTGCTCGCCGTGCGTCTCGCACGGGCTCCGCGGGCGCGGTGTCTCGATTGTCCGCTGCCAGCCCGGAAATCCCGGGCAGTGCCCCACCCGAAGCCCTGACGCCTCAGGCGCCGCGGCCCGCGCCGGGCGCATCCTCCCGGGCAGGCACGGACACCGGCGCGTCGTCGCCGCGCCAGCCCGCCCGGGCCTCCGCCTCGCGGGCCGCGCGCCGCCCGGCCTCCACGTCCACCCGCGACAGCACCGCCGCGCCCGAGACGAAGAAGAAGAGCAGCGACAACACCGCCTGCCGGCTGGAGCCCGTCAGCTCCACCGTGGCCGCGAACACCAGCGGGCCCGCCACCGCGGTGACCTTCTCGAAGACGCTGAAGAGGCCGAAGAACTCCGCCGCCCGGTCGCGCGGCACCATCTGCGCGAAGAGCGAGCGGCTCAACGCCTGGCTTCCGCCCTGCACCATGCCCACCAGCAGGGCCAGCGCGAAGAAGTGCCAGGCCGAGCGCATGAAGTAGCCCAGGAACGTCACGCCCACGTACACGGCCAGGGAGAACATCAGCGCGTTCTTCACCCCCACCCACCCCGCGGCCCGGCCGAACAGCACCGCGCAGGGCACGCCCACCACCTGCGTCAGCAGCAGGGTGCCAATCAGCGCGCCCCGGCCGATGCCCAACTCCGTGCCATACAGCGTGGACAGCCGGATGATGGTGCCGATGCCGTCGCTGTAGAGCAGATAGGCCACCAGCAGCAGCAGGGCCTCGCGGTGCTGGCGCAGTCCGCCCAGCGTCTGCGCCAGCTGCGTGAAGATGCCGCGCAGGGACAGCGGCGGGCGGGCGGTCGCCACGTCCGGCTTCGGCTCGGGGATGCGCCGGAACAGGGGCACCGAGAAGGCCGCCCACCACACCGCCACGGAGGCGAAGGCCACGCGAGAGGCAGCCCCCGCGTCCGGCAACCCGAACCACTGGGGCTGGAGCAGCAGCACCAGCTGCGCCGCCAGCAGCAGCCCTCCGCCCAGGTAGCCCAGTGCGTAGCCGGCGGTGGACACCCGGTCCAGCTCGTCATCCCGGGCGATGTGCCGCAGGAGCGCGTCGGAGAAGACGATGCTGCCCGTCACGCCCACGTTGCCCAGACCGAAGAGCAGCAGGCCCCAGCGCCAGTCTCCGGGGCCCACCGTGGCCAGCCCCAGCGTGGACACCACGCCCAGGCCCGCGAAGGTGCCCAGCATGAGCTTGATGCGCCCGGCCCGGTCGCTCAGCGCGCCCAGCACCGGAGACAGCACCGCCACGACGCTCAGCGCCACCGCGGTGGCGGTGGCGAAGCGGCTGGTGGCCACCTCGCGCGGCAGCCCCTGCGCCACCACGGAGGCGTAGTAGAGCGGGAACACCACCGTGACGACGGTGGTGATGAAGGCCGAGTTCGCCCAGTCATACAGCGCCCACGCGCGCAGCTCGGGCCGCGTCAGGCCGATGCGTGACAGGAGCCCCAGCGCCAGGCGCCTCATGCGTCGAAGTCCACGCCGCCCACGGCGTCATCCCCCTGGGCGGCCTGGTAGACGTGCCAGGCCGCCGCCAGGTCCTGGAACGGCAGCCCCACCGCCGCGAACACGGTGATGTCGTCGGGCGACGTGCGCCCGGGCCGCATGCCGGCAATCACCTCGCCCAGCTCCGCGTGGATGGCGTCCTCGCCCAGCTCCACCGCGCCCGCGGCGCCGGAGGAGAGTGACAGCCCCCGGTGGTCGACGACGAAGCGCGACTGGCGCAGCAGCTCCGGGGACAGCTCGGCCTTGCCCGGCTCGTCCGCGCCCAGCGCGATGACGTGCGTGCCGGGCCGCAGCATGCCCGCGTGCAGGAAGGGGTGGCGGCTCCACGTCGCCGTCACGACGATGTCCGCGTCGGCCACCGCCTCCTGGACGGACTCGGCCATCCGCACCGGCAGGTTCAGCTCCTGGTACATGCGCGTGGCGAAGGCGAGCGAGCGCTCCGGCGCCGTGTCGAACACCCGCACGTGCGACAGCGAGCGCACCAGCCGCAGCGACTTGAGCTGCATCACCGCCTGCCGGCCCGCGCCGATGAGCGCCACCCGGCTCGCGTCCGGCCGCGCCAGGACGTCCGCGGACAGCGCCCCCACCACGCCCGTGCGCACCGCCGTCAGGTGGCCCGAGTCCATCACCGCCAGCACCGCCCCGGTGGCCACGTCGTGCAGGTGCACCACGCCCCGGATGGCCGGCGACTGTCCGGGGAACTTCGCGTGCACCTTCACCGAGTAGGCGGGGACCGAGGGCAGGCTGCCAGGGAAGAGCACCAGCGCGGTGCCCTCGGCGTGCAGGGGCGCCCGGGCGCGCTGCGGCGCCACGGTGCGCGCCAGGGCGTCGGTGCGGAAGGCCTCGCGCATGTCCTCCAGCAAGAGGAGGGCCTGCAGGTTGCGGGAGACGTCGGAGCGGGTCAGCAGGAGCGTGCGCATCTTCCTGACACCCTAACCGAGCAGGTGCGGGCTCACAGCCCCCATGACACGGCCAGGAGGCCAAGCGCCCGAAGTTGGACGTCCGGGCAGACGGTGTAGCGCCATCCCATCTCGTGTGGCGCCCACCTGCCGTGCACTCGGACCGGAGGGACGAAGCACGCAGGCGCCATCGTCCCCAGAATGGGAGTGGGAGACGGCATGGGCGGACACGGGGCCTCGGGAGGCCGGTGATGCTGGAGACGGAGTCGCGCGCGGAGAACCAGGAAGCAGGAGCTCGGGCCCGGACGCTCAAGGTCGCGGAGTTCCTGCGCGCCCACCAGGTGGAGCTGCTCGACGACTGGCAGCGTGCCATGCGCGCACTCCATATGGGGAGCAACGCCCCGTCCTCGTGGCTGCTGGACCACATCCCCCAGGTGCTGGGCGTCCTCGCGGACCTCATCGAGCACGGCCCGGACCAGGTCCTCACCACGGTGCCGGACGAGCACGCGATATCCCGCCTGGACGAGGGCTTCGACCTGGGGCAGGTCGCGTCCGAGTACGCCCTGCTGCGCAAGTGCATCCTCCACAGACTCGACAGCGCCAGGACGCTCCCCGTGCCCGGCGAGCTGGAGCGGCTGGACGACGCGCTGGACCGGCTCGTCACCCGGACCATCACCGCCTTCTCCCAGGGGCGGCAGCGCATCCTCCAGGCCCTGGACCGGATGTCCCGGGCCGCGCTGGATGACCCCACCCTGGAGAATCTCCCCGCGCGCCTCCTCACCGTGCTGGTGGAGTCCGCGCTGTCGGTGGACTCGGCGGCGCTGCTGCTGGTGGAGGGAGACCGGCTGGTGGTCCGCGCCGCGGTGGGCCTGGGCGCGGAGGAAGCGCTCGGCCATACGATGGGACTGAGCGAGGGCTTCGTGGGCGAGGTGGCCATGCGGCGCCAGCCCACCGCGATGCGCTCGGCGTCCATGGACGCTCGCGTGGTCCTGCCAGCGCTGAAGCAGGAGGGGCTGCGCGCCGTCTATGGCGTCCCGCTGCTGGACGGGGAGCAGCTCCTGGGGGTGGCCTACATGAGCTCGCGCACCGCCTTCGCGTTCTCTGATTCGGACACCCTCCTCTTCCGAAGCATGGCGCAGCGGGCAACGGCCCACCTCGTCTACGCCCGGCTCCAGGCCCGCGAACGCCAGGCCCACACGGACGCCCAGCGCTCGCTGGCCCAACTGGATGCGCTGCTGGCCTCCATGCCCATGGGCATCGCCCTGCTGGACAGGGACTTGCGCTTCGTGCGCCTCAACCAGGCCATGGCGGACATCAACGGTCACTCCCGGGAAGCCCACCTGGGCCGCCTCTTCCAAGAGATGGCGCCCGCCACGGCCGTGGAGACCTTCGAGCCCATGTTCCGCCGGGTCATCGAGAAGGGCGATTCAGCGGAGCCGACCGAGTTCACCATCCCAGGAGACCCTCGCGCCTGGCAGGTCAGCTTCCACCCGGTGCGCACGCCCGACAACACGGTGCTGGGCTTGAGCTGCACGGTGGTGGACATCACCCACCACAAGCGGGCCGAGGCCGTGCTCCAGCGGGCCGTGGACTTCCGGGAGCAGCTCATGGCGGTGGTGGGACATGACCTGCGCAACCCGCTCAACGCCATCAATGCCTCGGCCTTCCAGCTCGCGAGGGCCGAGGACCTGGCGCCCGCCGAGCGCCGCGCGGTGGACCGCATCCGGAAGGCCACCGCCCGCATGGGGCGCATGATTACGGACATCCTCGACTTCGCGCGCACCCGCCTGGGCGGGGGGCTGCCCGTGGCCCCCCAGCCCATGGACCTCGCGGAGGTGTGCCAGGCGACGCTGGAGGAGCTCCAGGCCAGCGCCCCGGACCGGCCGCTGGTGTTCGAGGCGAGCGGCGACACGCGGGGAAACTGGGACCCGGACCGCGTCTCCCAGGTCCTGGGCAACCTGGTGGCCAACGCGCTCCAGCACGGCCAGGAGGCCATGCCCGTGCGCGTGACGGTGCGCGGCAAGACGCGCGAGGTGGTGCTGGAGGTCCACAACACCGGAGAGCCGATTGCCTCCGAGCTGCTTCCGCGGCTCTTCGACCCGTTCAAGAGCCCCTCCACGGGCAGCCCCCAGGACGCCGCGCGGAGGAAGCGCAGCCTGGGCCTGGGCCTCTACATCGTCAGCCAGATTGCCAGCGTGCATGGAGGCCGCGTGGAGGTCCGCTCCACCCGGGAAGAGGGGACCGCCTTCACGGTCCACTGGCCCCGGCAGCCCGAAGGTCGCGTGTCTCCATGAAGCCATGCGACGGGCGGGACGGCCCTCGGCGGGTCGGCCGGATGCCCGCCCCTTCTGGGGGTGAATCCAGCGCGGAGGGCCGCTATTGCTAAGGGCATGTTCTTCAATCCGACCAAGAAGCTGAGGTTGCCGACGCCGGAGGAGGCCCTGCCGGGCCGCTCGGACGAGATGCCCGTCCCCCCGAAGCACGAGGTCCTGGGGACGCCCATCAAGGGCCCCGTCCCGGAGGGCATGGAAGAGGTCATCTTCGGCCTCGGGTGTTTCTGGGGCGCGGAGCGGAAGTTCTACCAGACGCCCGGTGTGTACAGCACGGCGGTGGGGTACGCCGGTGGGCTGACACCCAATCCGACCTACCGCGAGGTGTGCAGCGGACTCACCGGGCACAACGAGGTCGTCCGCGTCGTCTTCGACCCGAAGAAGGTGTCCTTCGAGCAGCTCCTGCGCGTGTTCTGGGAGAGCCATGACCCGACGCAGGGCATGCGCCAGGGCAACGACGTGGGCACGCAGTACCGCTCCGGCATCTACTACACGAGCGAGGCCCAGAAGCGCGCCGCCGAGGCGAGCCGCGACGCGTACCAGAAGGCCCTCTCCGCCCGGGGCTTCGACGCCATCACCACCGAGGTGCTCCCGGCGCCCGCCTTCTATTACGCCGAGGACTACCACCAGCAGTACCTGGAGAAGAACCCGGGCGGCTACTGCGGTCTGGGCGGCACCGGCGTGAGCTGCCCCGTGGGCGTGGGCGTCAGCGCCTGAACCCGGACGCCGACGTGTGCGGGCGCGTGGGCAATGCCATGCGCCCGCCTTCCCGACGGGGTGCGCAATCCCAGACAAAGACAACGCAGCAAGCGCGTGTGTGACGTGGGCCTCCTGCCCTGGGGCGCACGCGCGACTTCCACGACTTGATGCGTTATCCGACCTTGGTTTGACTTTGTTGTGATGCCGAACGAATAGAATAGGCAGCAGAAAGGAAAGGACCGCTCGGACGCCGTTCTTCGTCGCTGCGCGCTGGTTCACCCCCTCCCCCACTTTCTCCAACGGTCCGCTTTTCCCATGCGTGTGCCAATTTCCCGTGTGCAGGACGCGCACGGTCCCTGGCTGTCTTTGGCCCGGGCCTGCGCCGTCGTCGCGGTATGGCTGCTGGTGGCCGTGGGAGGACGCGTGGAGGCCCAGATGGGCCCCAACCTCGCGCTCAACCGGCCGGTGGTGACGTCCTCCTCGGAGCCCGGGCTCACCGGCAACTTCGCGGTGGATGGCGATGGCGGAACGCGCTGGGGCAGCGAGTTCGCGGAAGGCCAGTGGATCTACGTGGACCTGGGCCAGCCCACGGCCATCTCCCGCGTGGTGTTGACGTGGGAGACGGCATACGGCCGGGGCTACCGCGTCCAGGTCTCCAACGACGCCGCGGGCTGGCAGGACGTGCGCGTCGTCACCGACGGCGACGGCGGCGTGGATGACCTCTCGGTGACGGGCAACGGCCGCTACGTCCGCATCCTCGGGACGCAGCGAGGCGCCATCGACTACGGCTACTCCCTGTGGGAGCTCGCCGTGTACGGGGGCTCGCATCCGTCGGGTGACCTGGCCCGGGGCCGGCCGGCCACGGCCTCCAGCGTGGAGGGCAACGCCGCGCACCTGGCGCCCGGCTACGCGGTGGACGGTGACGCGACGACGCGCTGGTCCTCCGACGATACCTCGCATGACCAGTGGATTCGGGTGGACCTGGGCTCCACGCAGCAGGTCGGCCGCGTGGTGCTGGACTGGGAGGGGGCCTACGGCAAGCAGTACGTGATTGAGGGCTCCACCAACGACACCACCTGGGCGGCGCTGGCGCCCCCCATCACCGACGGCGCGATGGGCCGCCGTGACATCACCGTGTCGGGCAGCGCCCGCTACGTGCGCATGCGCGGCATCGAGCGCGGCACCGGCTATGGCTACTCGCTCTGGTCCTTCGAGGTGTACGCGCCCGGCGGCGGTCCCCAGGAGCCACTGCCGCAGACGACGCCCCAGACGGTGAAGCTGATGTTCCCGGAGCTGGCCTACGCGAAGATCAACGTCTCGCCCGCGCCCCTCAGCGTCACGCCCACGCCCGAGGAGGGCAACACCACGCCGTCGGTGCGCAACCCGCCCGGGCCCTTCACCTACGAGCTGACCTTCCCGCCCAACACCGTGGTGACGATGTCGAAGAACCAGTTCTCGCCCACCGCGCCCAACACCGACATCCGGCTGGCCGTCACCACGTCCACCGGTACGGTGCTGCGCGGCCAGACGGTGTCCGCGCTGGCGGTGCAGGGCGCCGAGTGGCAGGTGGAAATCTTCTCCACCGGCACCAGCCCTGATGGCAGGGACCGCACCATCATCCCCGACCCCTACCCGAAGCAGCCGCCGCCCGCCGTCGCAGGGGCCTTCCGCGTGGTGGCGCCCGCCAACGAGGCGGTCATCACCACCACCCGCCGGCCCACGCTCCAGTGGGCGCCCGTCACCGGCGCCACCGGCTACACGGTGTTCGTCAACCTGAGCCGCAACGACTACGACTGGATGGCGCCGGGCAGCCTGCTGGACCGCTTCACCCAGGTGGGCACCACCACCGGCACCTCGTTCACGATGCCGGAGGACCTGCCCGACCGCTGGACGTACAAGTGGTACGTCGTGGCCAACCTGGGTAGTGGCGGCACCAGCCGCTCCGACCTGCGCACCTTCAGCGTGTACCTGCCGGTGGTGGAGACGGCCGATGACGGCGTCGCGCTCATCAACGGCCGGCGCGACCTCAACAAGAACGGCGTCATCGACCCGTACGAGGACTGGGCCAACCCCATCTCCGTCCGCGTCAATGACCTGATGTCGCGCATGACGCTGCACGAGAAGGCGCTGCAGATGTTCTACGAGGCGCGGACGGTGCCCGAGGCCGGCTTCACCATGGGGCCGCTCAGCCCGCAGGACATCGTGAGCTTCCAGCGCGCCTCCGCGCGCACGCGCCTGGGCATCCCGCACATCGACGCGGGTGACACCATCCACGGCTTCAAGACGAGCTGGCCCACGCAGCCCGCGCTCGCCGCGTCGAGGGATTTGGACACCGTCTACGAGCTGGGGGACATGCAGCGCCGCGAGCAGCTCGCGGTGGGCAGCCGCGGCACGCTGTCACCGCTGGCCGAGGTGGGCACCAAGGTGCTCTACCCCCGCATCCAGGAAGGCGGCGGCGAGGACGCCGACCTGGCCGCTGGCATGACACGCGCGCTCATCGCCGGCCTCCAGGGGGGCCCCGAGGTGAACCCGCACTCCCTCTGGGTGACGACCAAGCACTGGCCGGGCCAGGGCGCGGGCGGCGAGGGCGGCATCACCTACGACGGCACCACCATCCACTACCACATGCGTCCGTGGCACGCGGCCATCGAGGCGGGCACCAGCGGCATCATGCCCGGCTACGCGGGCAGCTGGCTGCTCGGGCCAGAGGGCTGGGGCGCGGGTGACAACCCCGGCATCCTCAACTACCTGCGCCAGCAAATGGGCTACACGGGCGTCATCTGCTCGGACTGGCTGCCGTCGGGAGCGTGGTCGCGCTCGGCGATGGCGGGCTCGGACGTCATGGGCGGCGCCAACCCGCAGCAAATGGGTGACTTCGAGAGCGTCGTCACGCCGGCCCGCATCGACGAGGCCGTGCGGAGGATTCTCGACCTGAAGTTCCGCCTGGGCATCTTCGAGGACCCGTACCGCAACGGCCCCGCGGGCACGTCGGAGTGGCACACGGCCGACCACAAGGCCCTGGTGCGCCGCGCGGCGCAGAACGCGATGACGCTGCTCAAGAATGACGGCGCGCTGCCGCTGCGGCTGCCCGCGGGCTCGCGCATCGTGGTGGCGGGCCCCCGCGCGGATGACCCGTCCTGCATGGTGACGTGGCGCTCCGACTTCCACGGGACGGAGTTCGGCGCCCCCACCATCTACCAGGCCATCAAGCAGCGCGCGGAGCAGGACGGCATCACCGTCTACAAGGACGCGGCCCCGGCGGGCGTCACCGTCAACGCGGCCATCGTCGTGGTGGGCGAGAGCTACTTCACCCACGGCACCGAGTGGGACAAGGAGAAGCCCTACCTGCCCGGCGACCCGATTGGCCCGCCGCACGACGCCCAGTGGGGCGACCAGTACGGCCTCATCACCGGCTTCCGGGCGCAGAACATCCCGGTGACGACGGTGATGATTCTGCCGCGGCCCTACATCCTGACCAACGTGGTGCCCCAGACGAACGCGCTGCTGATGGCGTACCGCCCCGGCGACATGGGCGGCCCCGCCGTGGCGGACGTCCTCTTCGGCGACGTGCTGCCTCGCGGCCAGCTCCCGTGGCAGCTGCCGCGCTCGCTGGACCAGATTGGCACCGACGTGGAGACCAACCAACTGGAGCAGTGGGACCTGCCCTTCGACCTGGGCGCCACCGCCGCCCAGCGCGCGGAGATTCGTCAGCGGATTGCCCAGGGCCTGCCCATCTCCCCGGTGTACGGCAACCCGCTGTACCAGTACGGCGCGGGCATCCAGGGCTTCGGGCTGTCGGACGCGACGCCGCCCACGGCCTTCACGCTGCTCACGCCGGCGCCGGGCTCCACCATCTCCACGCGGCCCACCTTCACGTGGACGGCCAGCAGTGACCCGCAGACGGGCATCCACCGCTACGAAGTCTATCTGGACGGCAATCCCTTCCCGGTGGCGACGACGAAGACGCCCTCGGCGACCCTCTCCAACGTGTCCCTGGGCAACGGCGCGCACACCTGGTTCGTGCGGGCGTACAACTGGGCGGGCGGGGTGACGACGTCCGCCACGGCCACCTTCACGCTCAACGACACGGCGCCGCCAGCGGCCTTCACCGCGCTGTCTCCGGCGGCCGACGCTTCCGTGCCAGGCGCGTCCACGACGTTCATCTGGGAGCAGACCACGGACGTGGGCGCGGGCGTGTCGCGGTATGTCCTGATGGTGGATGGCGTGGACCGCACGCCCGCGGTGACGCCACGGGCCTACGTAGGCACCAGCACCAACCTGGCGCTGGGCCGCAACGTCGCGGCCACCTCGTCCGAGTTCGGCTCCCCCAACGACGCGGTGGACGGCAACCCGGAGACGCGCTGGGCGAGCCGCAACGACGTGCCCAGCCCCGACACGGAGTCCATCACCGTGGACCTAGGCGCGGTGTACGCCATCAAGCGCGTGGTGCTGCGGTGGGAAGCCGCGTTCGGCCGCCGGTACGTGGTGGAGACGTCCATCGACGGCAGCTCGGGCTGGAGGCCGCTGTACACGGAAGCGAACGGCGACGGCGGGGTGGATGACCTCACCGGCCTGAGCGGCGTCGGGCGCTACGTCCGGATGCGCGGCGTGGAGCGCGCGACCGCCTACGGGTACTCCCTGTGGGAGCTCGAGGTGTACGGCGTGGGCACGGAGCAGATGACCGTGACGGGCCTCGCCACGGGCAGCCACACGTGGCGGGTGCGCGCCGTGGACGGTGCGGGCAACAGCACGCTGTCCAACGGCCCCATCCCCTTCACCAAGTAGCCGGGTGATGCCGGGGGCCACCGTGAAGCAGGCGGTGGCCCCTTCGGGCGCCTGGGAGG
Source organism: Pseudomyxococcus flavus (assembly GCF_050038885.1). Taxonomy (NCBI): domain Bacteria; kingdom Pseudomonadati; phylum Myxococcota; class Myxococcia; order Myxococcales; family Myxococcaceae; genus Pseudomyxococcus; species Pseudomyxococcus flavus. The sequence goes on from NZ_CP143624.1 coordinate 2,892,637, forward strand.
CGCCTCACGCCAGGTTGTGGAACACGCGCTGGACGTCGTCGTCCTGCTCCAGCGCGTCCACCAGCTCCAGCACCTCGGTGGCCTTGTCCTCGGGCAGCTCGATGGGGTTCTGCGCCACGTACTCCGAATCCGCGGACACGGGCGTCAGGCCCTTCGCTTCAATGGCGGCCTGGAGCTGACCGAAGTCCGCGAAGGCGGAGCGGATGATGATCTGCTTCTCGCCCTTCTCGCCCACGCCCTCGCCCATCTCCTGGAGGCCGTGGTCGATGAGCTCCAGCTCCAGCGAGTCCAGGTCCAGGCCCTCCGGGTTCAGCCGGAAGACGCCCATGCGCTGGAACATGAAGGCCACGCTGCCGGAGGTGCCCAGGTTCCCGTTGTGCTTGTTGAAGTGCATGCGCACGTTCGCCACCGTGCGCACCACATTGTCCGTCGCCGTCTCCACCAGCAGCGCGATGCCGTGGGGCGCGTAGCCCTCGTAGAGCACGATTTCGTAGTCGGTCGCCGACTGGCCGCTCGCGCGCTTGATGGCCGCGTCGACCTTGTCCTTCGGCATGTTCGCGGCGCGGGCGTTCTGGAGCACCCGGCGCAGCGTGGAGTTCGAATCGGGATTCGGCCCACCTGCCTTCACAGCAATGGCGATGTCCTTGCTGATGCGGGTGAACGTCTTCGCCATCTTGTTCCAGCGGGCCATCATCGTGGCCTTGCGCGTCTCGAAAATGCGTCCCATGGAGGGGATGTATAGGTCGGCCGCGTTCCGCGTGGCTACTCCCTGTCGAGCCCCCTGGGCGTCAGATGTCCACCGGGAAAGGTCGCCCGGTGCACGCACGGGCAGTCCCATTCGCCCGTCCGCCCCGCCGGGGAGCCGCTCAGCAGCAGCGTCCTCCGCCCCCGCGGTACCGGGCCCGGAGGCGCTCGTCGAAGAACCGCGCATAGCTCATCACCTCCCGGTCCGGGTGGTGGCGGCGCATGTGCTCGACGTAGGTGTCGTAGTCCGGAACGCCAATCATCAGCCGGGCCGCCTGCACCGCCTTGCGCCAGGCCCGGCCCAGCCCTGCCCACACGGTGGCCATGTCAGCGGACCTCCGCCGCGGGGAGCGGCACGGCGGGAGCCTCCTTCGCGGTGGGCTCCGGCGAGCGCCAGGCGGCCCGCGCCGCGCGCACACCGAAGAGCACCGTGGCCACCACCAGCACCATGAACGCGCCGGTGAGGGTGGCATCCAGGTAGTCGTTGCCGATGATGCGCTCCATCTCCTCCACGGAGGCCGCGGGCGCCACCACCTGCCCCTGCGCCGCCGCGGCGGAGAACTGACGCGCGTGGGCCAGGAAGGAGACGCGCGGGTCCCCGCCGAACACCTTCTGCCAACCCGCCGTCAGCGTGCAGAGGACCAGCCACGCGGCGGGCACCGCCGTCACCCAGGCGTAGCGCTCGCGCTTCATCTTCACCAGCACCACCGTCGCCAGGGTGAGCGCGATGGCGGCCAGCATCTGGTTGGCGATGCCGAACAGCGGCCACAGCGTGTTGATGCCGCCCAGCGGGTCCACCACGCCCTGGTAGAGGAAGTAGCCCCAGGCCGCCACGCAGAGGGCCGTGGCAATCATGTTCGCCGCCCACGACTCGGTGCGCTTCAGCGGGGCGTACACCAGGCCCGCCAGCTCCTGAATCATGAAGCGGCCCACGCGCGTGCCCGCGTCCACCGTGGTGAGGATGAACAGCGCCTCGAAGAGGATGGCGTAGTGGTACCAGAAGGCCATCATCCCCTCGCCCGCCACCAGGCCGTGGAGAATCTGCGCCATGCCCACCGCCAGCGTCGGGGCGCCGCCCGCGCGCGACAGGATGGTGGACTCGCCGATGTCCCGGGCCGTCTGGCTGAGGACCTCCGGGGTGATGACGAAGCCCCACTGGCTGATGGTGCGCGCGGCCTCCTCCACCGTGGTGCCAATCACCGACGGCGGCGAGTTCATGGAGAAGTACACACCCGGCTCCAGCACCGAGGCGGCGATGAGCGCCATGATGGCGACGAAGGACTCCATCAGCATGGAGCCGTAGCCCACGATGCGAGCGTCGCCCTCGCTGGCCAGCATCTTCGGGGTGGTGCCGGACGAGATGAGCGAGTGCCACCCGGACACCGCGCCGCAGGCGATGGTGATGAACAGGAAGGGGAACAGCCCGCCGGAGAACACGGGCCCCGAGCCGTCGATGAAGCGCGTCACCGCGGGCATCCGCAGCTCCGGCGCGGCCAGGACGATGCCCACCGCCAGCAGCAGCACGGTGCCAATCTTCAGGAAGGTGGACAGGTAGTCGCGAGGCGCCAGCAGCAGCCACACCGGCAGCACGGAGGCGCAGAAGCCGTAGGCGATGAGCATCCACGCCAGCGCCCGGGCGTCGAAGGTGAACGCCGGGCCCCAGTCCGGGTGCTCGGCCACGTGGCCGCCCAGCCAGATGGACAGCATCAGCAGCACGAAGCCGGCGATGGAGACCTCCAGCACGCGGCCGGGGCGGAGGTAGCGGAGGTAGAGCCCCATCAGCACGGCGATGGGCATCGTCATCGCCACCGTGAAGGTGCCCCAGGGGCTGTGCGCCAGCGCCTTCACCACCACCAGCGCCAGCACGGCGAGGATGATCATCATGATCATCAACACGCCAATCATCGCCGTCACGCCGGCGGCGGGTCCCAGCTCCAGGCGCACCATGTCGCCCAGCGACTTGCCGTCGCGCCGCACGGAGAGGACCAGGATGACGAAGTCCTGCACCGCGCCGGCCAGCACCGCGCCCACCAGAATCCACAGCGTGCCGGGCAGGTAGCCCATCTGCGCGGCCAGCACCGGGCCCACCAGCGGCCCCGCGCCGGCGATGGCGGCGAAGTGGTGGCCGAACAACACCCACCTGTCCGTGGGCACGAAGTCCAAACCGTCGTTGCGGAGGTGGGCGGGGGTGGCGCGCAGGGGGTCCACGCGCAGCGCCTTGCGCGCCACGAAGCTTCCGTAGAAGCGGTAGCCGATGAGGTAGACGGAGACGGACGCCACCACCAGCCAGATGGCGTTGATGCTCTCGCCCCGATGCAGGGCCACCGTGCCCAGGCTCACCGCGCCCACGATGGCGAGCAGCACCCAGCCCAACTTCCGCGCGACTCCGCCCATGCATGCCTCCGTACGGCCGCGCCCGCCCCGTCGCGAACGGTGCGGGCCAGCTGTGACGGTCGGCTATAGCCTGAGCTGTACGGGTCGCGTGACAGATGCCGGGCGCCGAGTGTCGTCCGTCAACACGGACTCACCACGCGTCCCGGATGCCCCGTGAAGCCCTCCGCGGGCGCGCTACGGGACCTGCTGCGCCGCGGGCACCGCGCGATTCACCTCCCCGGAGCCCATGCCACCGGCGCGGGCGCGCTCCAGGTGCGGAGCCAGCCTTCCGGCGGCCATCAGCCCCGCCATCCGGAAGTCGGAGATGAGCGACCAGAGCGGGTACTTGAACGACGCCGGCTTGTTCCGCTCGATGACGAAGTGGCTGAACCACGCGAAGCCGTAGGCGGCCACCAGCGCGGCCGGCACCAGCGCGGCGCGGCCCGTGGCGGCGGCCGTCACGCCCAACCCCACCCCCAGCGTGGTGCCCGTGAAGTGAAGCCAGCGCGTGGAGGGCAGCGCGTGCTCCCGCAGGTAGAACGGCCAGAACTCGGCATAGGTCTCGATGCGGTCGGACATGATGTGAAGTTAGGGCGCCAGGGCGGCCCCCCGTCAACCCACCCCGAGGCCACAGCGTGTAGGCATGGACAGGCCCGGGTACGCCTCGCACGTCCACCGGCCGGGCAAGCCGTCCAGCAGACATCATGTTTTCCACCGCGATGCCGCTCATCGGTGTCGGGGCCTGCGCGCGCCGCGCAGGTCATGAAAGACTCCAGGCCGATGACGGAATGGACGCCCAAGCCGAACCCCGCGGTCGACCTGCGGACGCTGGCCCTCAGTCCGGAAGAGGGCTTCGTGCTCTCGCGCCTGGATGGTGCCACGCCCGCCAGGAACCTGCCCGCGCTGACGGGACTGCCGCCGGAGCGGCTGCGGACCATCCTGTCCCGGCTCGTCACGCAGGGCGCCATCCTGCCCACCCCGGCTCCGGGCCCGGCGGCAGAGCCCCCTCCCGTCGCCTTCGAGCCGCAGCGCGTCACCGCCGCCACTCCGGCGGCGCCCACCGAGGAGGAGCTCCCCGTCCTCGACTTGACGCAGCAGGACGCGGAGGCCGCCGACGCCGTGCCGGAGGACGGGCCCGAGGCCGAGGACGAACCCGAAGCCGCGCTGGGCAACTACCGCCAGCTCTTCGAGTTGCGGCTCCATCCCCTCCCCGAGGATCAGCGCGTCGCCCACGCCCACGCGGCGGAGGACCCCGTCCTCTCCGCGCTGTGCTTCGACCCGGTGCCCGCCGTCATCAAGGCCGTGCTGGAGAACGCGCGCACGGGCCTGACCCACGCGCGGCTGGTGGCGCGCTACCACCGCAACCCCGTGGGCCTGGAGGCGCTCTGTGCCCGCGCGGCCTTCGCGGCGGACACGGGCGTGCGGCGCTGGCTGGTGCGCAACCCGCAGCTCCCGGCCAGCCTCTTCCGGCGGCTGTGGAGCGCGCGCCGGCTCATGGAGCTGCACAAGGTGGGCAACGACCGCGACGTGCCGGAGTCCACGCGGCGCTCGGCGCGTGAGGTGCTGCGGCAGCGCTTCGCCAGCGGCCCCGCCGAGGAGAAGGTGGAGCTCATCCTCAACACGGAGGGCCGCGCGCTGGCGGCGCTCATCGGCCTGCCGGTGGACGGGAAGACGGCGTCGCTCCTGTGCGGCCGTACCTACCGCTCGCCCATGCTCATCCAGAACATCGCCCGCTGGAGCGCGGCCCCGCCGGCCCTCATCGCGCACCTGCTGAAGCAGGAAGCGGTGCGGCGCCAGCCCCAGCTGCGCATGCTGCTCGCCCGCCACCCCAACGCCCCGGCGGACGTGAAGCGCGGCGGCGCCTGAGCCTCACGCGGACTTGCGCTTGCGCGCGGCGGCGGGCTTCACGTCCACCCAGCGCTCCGCCCACTTGCTCAGCTCGTCGACGACCTTCCAGAGCGCCTGCCCCTTCTCCGTGAGCTGGTACTCCACGCGGACGGGAGGCCCCGGGTCCACGTTTCGCGTCACCACCCCCTCGGCCTCCAGCTCCTTGAGCCGCTCCGACAGGACGCGCTCGCTGATGGTGCCAATCGCCTCGCTCAGCGCGCCGAAGCGGTGAGGCCCCGCCAGCAGGAGGCGCAGGATGAGCCCCGTCCAGCGTTTTCCCATCAGCTCGCTGGCTTTCTCGTACCGCGCACAGCGGGGTGTCAGCGCGTGCTCCATGGTGCCTCCGCGCCCAATATAGCGAGCCCCCCGGCCGCCGGCATCGGAACGCCCAGTCACTTACTTTTTGGAAGTAACTTGCACGATAAAAGTCCCACCGTTACCTGGGAGGCGTGGCGACGGCCCCCCAGCGGCCGTGCGCCGGACCTCTCCAGGAAGGGACACGCCCATGACGACGCAGCAGGCCCGCCTCGACGACACCGCGCTCGACCAGCTCTTTCTCAACGCCCGCACCCACAACGCGTGGCTCGACAAGCCGGTGGCGGACGACGTGCTCCAGCAGCTCTACGCGCTCACCCGGATGGCGCCCACGGCGGCCAACTCGCAGCCGGTGCGCATCGTCTTCGTGAAGAGCCGCGAGGCGAAGGAGCGGCTCAAGCCCGCCCTGTCCCCGGGCAACGTGGACAAGACGATGAACGCGCCGGTGACGGCCATCATCGCGTACGACACCGAGTTCTACGAGAAGCTGCCCCAGCTCTTCCCCGCGCGCGACATGAAGTCGGGCATCGCGAGCCGGCCTCCCGAGGTCCGCGAGAAGATGGCCTACATGAACAGCTCGCTGCAGGGCGGCTACTTCATCCTCGCCGCGCGGGCGCTGGGGCTGGACTGCGGCCCCATGGCCGGCTTCGACAACGCGCTGGTGGACGCGGCGTTCTTCCCGGACGGGAAGTGGAGGTCCAACTTCCTCGTCAACCTCGGCTACGGCGACGCGGAGAAGCTCTTCCCGCGCAACCCGCGCCTGGACTTCAGCGAGGCGTGCCGCATCGAGTAGCGCCGGGCGCCTCCGCCGCGCTCAGGCCCGCCGCGCCGTGAGGATGGGCTGATGGAAGCCCGTCTCCTCCGGCGTGTACCACCGCGTGTCCACCAGCCCCGCGCGCGTCAGCGCGTGCTCCAGCTCCACGCGCTGGAGCACGCGGTACATGCCGGTGTGCTCGGTGGCCTGCCAGCCCTTGCCCTCCGGGCGCAGGATGAACTGGTGCACCGTGTACGTGCGCCCGTCCGCGGCCCAGTCCCAGATTTGGAAGAGGATGCGGCGGCCCTCGGGCGTCTCCAGCAGCCGCTCCGAGGTGAAGCGCGGCTGGCGCTCCACCAGTGCGTCGGTGTCGCGGACGCTCAGCACCACCAGCCCGCCCGGCGCCAGCTTCGACGCCATGGCACGCGCGGCCGCGTCCAGGTCCGCGTCCGTCAGCAGGTGCGTCACCGCGTTGTCCATGGCGAGCACCACCGGGAAGGTGCCCTCCACCTGCGCGCCCAGCGTGCGCAGGTCCGCCACGCCCGTGGTGAGCTGCACGTTCATCGCGCGGGCCTCGCGCTCGGCGCGCGCCACGGCGGCGGGGCTCAGGTCGGTGGCGTGGACGGTGTAGCCCCGGCCGGCCAGTCCCAGCGCCTGCGTGCCAATGCCACACGCGCAGTCCAGCACCCGCCGCGGCGGCGGCGCGTCGCAGCGGCGCAGCAGCGCGTCCAGCATGGCCCCCTGCCGCTCCACGGCCTGGGGCCAGTTGGCGAAGAGCAGGTGGTACTCCTCCGCCATGCCCTCGTAGAAGCCCAGCGCGAGGTCCGTCATGCGCGGTGTCGGCGTCTCGGACAGAAGCGTCCCCTCCCTCACGTGCTGAAGGAACGCCCCTCGAGCGCCTCGATGGCCGCGCGGATGGCCGCGGGCACGGGGACCTTCTCGTGGGTCGCGTAGCGCAGGGTGACGACGACGCAGCTTCCCCGGGTGTAGAGGACGCCATCGTCCTCCCCGGCCACCGCGTGCTCCAGCGTGATGGACGAGTTGCCGATGCGGGTGGCGCGGCAGCCCGCCACCAGGCGCGTGGGGAAGAGGATGGGACGCAGGTACTCCGCGTTCGTGGCGGCAAGAATGGGCCCCACGCCGTCCCGGGTCGTCCGGTCGTCTCCCGCGCCCGACGGGCCCGTCAGGCCGATGCGCGCGAAGTACTGGATGCGGGCGGTCTCGAACCAGGTGAAGGTGCGCGTGTTGTTGGCGTGGCCGAAGGCGTCCATCTCCCCCCAGTGGAGGGGAAAGGAGACGACCACCGGGAAGTCCTTGAGCGGTGAATCCGGCATGGCGCCAGGGTGCCCCAGCCGGAGCCCCCTGGGAACCGCGAACCGCGCCCGCCTGGCCTGCAGGCGAGCGCCTTCGCCGTGGTAATCCAGGACTGCCATGCGTTCACGATTCCGCACCTCCTCGCCCGCGGCCCCCGGGCTCATCGTCCTCCCCTGCCTTCGCCTGGAGCAGCGCCCCCATGGCCGCTGAGCGCGAGCAGCCGGTCCCGGAGCGCGAGGAACGCATCGAGGAAGCACCGCGCCCCTACGCGGTGTCGTCGCGTGAAGGCCCGCCGCGCTCCGACCCGAGCCTGACGGCGCGGCAGCAGAAGCGGGCGGACATGGTGCGCTGGCTGCACCCGGCACAGTTGCTGCGCACGGGCCTGGATGCACTGGTGGCGGCCGTCTTCGGCGCGCGCGCGGACCACCGGCTCATCGAAGCCGTGGTGCGGCCCCAGCCGCCCTACTTCGACTACTCGCAGGAGCCGGTGACGGAGAGCGGCTTCTGGCTCGACTACGTGTCGGACACCGGCGACGGCTGGAACTCCACCTACGCGGTGGCGCGGCTGCTGGCGCTGCCCGAGCTGGCACTGACCGTGCGCGGCGAGCCCCCCACGCAATCCCACGTCACGCTGCGAGGCCGGCTGCTCGTCTTCGGCGGCGACGGCGTGTACCCCGGCGCCAGCCGCGAGGTGTACGACGAGCGGCTCGTCCAGCCCTACGAAGCGGCGATGCGCCGCTCGCACGCGCCCAGCCCCGACCTGTTCGTGATTCCGGGCAACCATGACTGGTACGACGGGCTCGGGGCCTTCCTGCGGCTGTTCTGCGCCAACCGGTGGATTGCGGGCCGCCGCACGCGGCAGAGCCGCAGCTACTTCGCCCTGAAGCTGCCGCAACGCTGGTGGCTCGTCGGCACCGACGTGCAGCTCAACAGCGACATCGACGTACCGCAGGTGGAGTACTTCCGCGAGGTGGCCACGCACATGGGCCCCGACGACCGCATCATCCTCTGCAACGCGGAGCCCGCGTGGATTCTGGCGGCCACGCAGCGGCGCAAGGGCAGCTACCTGGAGAACAACCTGGAGTACCTCCAGGAGAAGGTGTTCGGCCGCCGCATCAACGTCTTCCTCGCGGGGGATTTGCACCACTACCGGCGGCACGAGGACGCGGGCGGCCGGCAGAAAATCACCGCGGGCGGTGGCGGCGCCTTCCTCCACCCCACGCACGCGCCCTCCGCCCACGTCCTGCGGGACGGCTACACGCTGCAGAAGAGCTTCCCGGACGAGTGGACGTCGCGGCGGCTCGCGCGGCAGAACCTGCTCCTCATCCGCCACAGCCCGCTCTTCGGTCTGATGACGGGCGCGCTGTACCTGCTGCTCGCGCTGGCGGCCTACGCGGAGGTGGGCTCGTTCGGGCTATCGCAGCTTCCGGAGGTCATCCTGGCGGTGGCCAACAGCATGGTGGCCCGGCCGTGGACGCTGGCGCTGGGCCTGGCCACCATCGGCGGGCTCATCGGCCTGGCGGACTCGGCCTTCGGCAAGTGGCGCACCCTGGCGGGCACGCTCCACGGGCTCGCGCACATCACCGCCGCCTTCTTCGTGGCCTGGGGCGCCACCTACTTCACCGTGAGCGGCCTGGGCGTGTGTCCGGAGCTGGCGGCGGACGGCATCCACTGCGAGGCGGGCTGGTGGCACCTGGCGGGCAAGTTCCTGCTGTCCTCCGGCTTCACCTTCCTGGGCGGGTTCCTGGTGGGCCCCTTCGTCATGGGCCTGTACCTGTGGCTGAGCGTGAACCGCTTCGGCGCCCACTCCAACGAGGCGTTCATCTCGCTGGCCTTGCCCGACTGGAAGAACTTCCTGCGGCTGCGCATCGGTGAAGACGGACGGCTCACCGTGTTCCCCGTGGGCCTCGAGCGGGTGCCCCGCAGGTGGAAGGAGACCCACGCGGGGCCCTATTCGCCCGCCTTCGACCCGGACGACCCGAAGGCCACCGAGCCCCAGCTCATCGAGCCCCCCATCCGCGTGTGACGCGGGGTCCGGGCCGCACCCGCCCGTGTCCTCAGCCTTCCACCATCGATGAGGTCAGCGAGCTCCGCCAGACGCTGGCGTGTGGCGCTGACCCGCAAGAACACCGATGGGAGGAGACTTCCGCGGTACACGGGCCGGCGTGAACGGCCGCTATGGCTTTGGCGCGGCGTACGCGCGTTCCCACATCTGCACGTAGTGCTCGGCGGAGTTCATCAACGGGTCCAGGTCCTGGTTGCGGATGCCCTGTCGGCGCAGGTCCTCGATGAAGTCGGGCAGCATGCCCACATGGGCGGGGCCGTCCTCGTTGACGTCGAAGACCTGGTTCCCCACCATGCTCGGGTACAGGCGCGAGGGGCCCGTCTTCGTGCTGATGGACAGCGGGTAGGAGACCCGCGACGTCTGCTCCAGCTCCTTGCCGTCGAAGCAGGCGTCCGCGCCGAAGCGCGGCGCGGGCAGGCCCGCCAGCCCGTTGTAGTCCGTCCCCAGCGCCACGTTGCGCCCGCCCATCTGCTTCACCGCGTACAGGTACGCCTGCGCCCAGGTCTGCGACGTGCCGCCGCAGCGGTGCTCCACCACCGGCTGGCCCTCGCCCCGCCACGTGTCCACCGTGTCGAGGCCTCCCTGGTGGAGGATGACGCCCACCATGCCACCCACGTCGCGGATGCGCTGGAGCTGCTCCGCGCTGCGGTTGCCCTCGTGCCGGCTGCTTCCCTTGGAGATGCCGATGAAGCCCTCGTGTCCGCCGACCACCGGGTAGCCATAGGGCTCCACCAGGTCCAGCGTGTCGTCGAAGGCCCGCGCGGACATGTGGTCGATGTCGATGATCATCCCCCGGCGCATCATCCCCTGCACCAGCACGCGCCCCAGGTCCGTCAGTCCCACGGGACTGCACACCGGCGGCCAGACGATGTTGTGCAGGTACGTGTAGCCCTCCGCCGAGCAGTCCCGCTGGGGAGGCACCTCCAGCAGCCACTGGATGGGCGAGTAGAGCGCCGGCCCCGCGAAGACGTTGTGCTTGAGGTGGACGGGGAACACGTGCCGCACGCCCCGCGCGTGGTAGGCGTCGAGGAACTGCTCGACGCGCGCCGCGTCGCAGCCGCCCGTTCGGGAGCAGCCGAAGAGGTCGTCCACCTCGATGCCGAGCACCACCGCCAGCTTGCCCTCGGCAATCACCTGCCGCGCCTCGGCCGGCGTGGTGACGATGCGGTACCAGCCCTTTCCTGGGCCGCCGGCCCTCGCGTCGATGTCGGCCTGCATGCGCCAGGCGGCGTCCAGTTGCATGTCCACCGACTGCATGTCCGAGCCATCCACGCCCGGCGCCCGCTGCACCACGCCGGCGATGGACTCGTTGTTGACGGCCAGCATCACCATCAGCCGCAGACCGCCCTGCACCGCGCGGTACAGCCAGTCCTCGTATACCGCCTGGTGCATCACGTTGTCCCAGCGCGGCCAGCCGTCGAACTCCGGGTAGCCGCCCACGTGGTGCCCCGGCAGGAGACGCTCCAGCCGCGGCCCGGTGAAGAGCTTCTGGAAGTACGACGTCAGGTCCCCCACGCCACCGGGGCCATGGGCGGCGGTGCACCAGGGCAGCGCCTCCTGGATGGGACCGAACGCCTCACCGTGGAAGACGCGACCGCCGAAGCCCAGGTTGGCGAACTGGTGGTTGTGCAGGTCGGCGAAGCCGACGGCCGGCGCGCGGCAGTAGCAGGTGACATTCGTGTCGCCCTGCTGCGCGGGCACGTCCCTACAGGGGACGCACTGCCCGGCGTGCAGCCCGCTGTTGACGCGCCCCTTCACACAGGTGCCGCGCGCGCCCCAGTTCGCGTCCCGGTTGGCGCAGAACGCGTCGCAGCTCACCGAGCCGTCGTTGCCCACCTTCGCGAAGGCATCCGAGGGCGGCGCGGGGTCGGTGCACTCGGTCACCGGGTTGCACTGGGGATCCACCGCCTCGAACTCGCCCCACCACTGGCCCAGCAGATCGGCCTTGCAGCGCTGCGGGCGCGCGAAGCGCTGGCCACCGAAGGTGCCTCCGGTGGAGTTGCACGCCGCCTCGGCGGACATGCCCGGCGGGATGTTGCGGATGATGGACGCGTACAGCTGGCGGCCGGAGTCCTGGCACCCCTTCACCTGGGGTACGTCCCACCACGGCGCGCAAGAGCTATCGGAGAAGTCGAACTCGCCCCACACCTGGCCCAGCACGTCGGCACTGCACCGGCGCGCGGACGCCGTCCTGCCAGCCACCGTCAGGGGCTTGCTCCAGCAGTACGCGAGCCCGTCACCCCCGGGAGGGATGTTGCGGAGGATGGCCGAGTGCTGCCGGTGGGTGGTGCTGACACAGTGGTCCTGCTTGGGCGTGTCCCACCAGGGCGCGCAGGCGCTGTCGGGCACATCGAACTCGCCCCACCACTGGCCCAGCACGTCGGCGCTGCACCGGCGCGCGGAGACGACGTAGCCCTGGACGTTGAGGCGCGTCTGCCAGCACGCGGCGTCCGCTGTCATCCCCGGCGGCACGTCGCGGATGATGGCCGAGTACTGCCGGTGGCTGGCGCTGACGCAGTGGTCCCGCTTGGGCGTATCCCACCAGGGCGCGCAAGAGCTGTCCGGCACGTCGAACTCGCCCCACATGTTCCACAGGACCTGGATGCAGGCGCGCGGATAGCCCGTCCATCGGTTCTCGATGGTGACCGGCGTGCGCTGGCACCAGGAGCTCGCGCTCTGCCCCCAGGGCACGTTCAGCAGCACCGCGGACCACTGCCGCAGGCCGAGACTCCGGCAATGGTCCCGCTTGGGTGTGTCCCAGTACGGCGTGGTGGCCTCCTGGCTCACCTCGGCCAGCACTGCCGGCGCGGTGTCCGCCTCCGGCGCGGTGCCATCCCCACAGCCTCCGACCAGCATCCCCACCAGCAGGAGCCCCACCACCGAGGGAGCACTCCCATGCTCGTTCTTCATCCGCGCCTCTTCCCGTTCTGGCGTGAGGCGCACTGGGCAACCCATGCGTCCCGCCGTGAGGCGAGCCGCTGAGCATGGCCTGTGCCAGCGCCTTGGGGCGGCATTCGTCAGTGGTTACCGTGCTTTATGCACATGCAAGGCAGCCCGGCGGCCGGGAGCGTCGAGAAGTGACGCGCTCCGGCGACGAGGAATGATGATGCCTCTGAGGTGCGGCACGACGCCGGACCCCTGACGCAGTGTGACGGAAGCGTCAAACCTCGACGGAATATCCGTGGAGACCCGTTGGAGCCGATGCGTATTGTCGGCAATCCATGAATAGGCCCGAGTCTCTCTCCACCTTGCCCGGTCCGCTCCTGTACGTGGACGACGAGCCATCCAACCTGGAGGTGTTCCGGCTGACCTTCGAAGAGTCGTTCGCGGTGCACACGGCGCCCAATGCCCGGGAGGCGCTGCAGCAGATGGAGCACGAGCGCGTCGCCGTGGTCCTTACGGACGAGCGCATGCCAGGGATGAGTGGCATCGAGCTGCTGGCACGCGTCATGGAGCGCTGGCCGGACACCGGGCGCATCATCGTCTCCGCGTATGCGGATGCGGACCGGCTGCTGCGGGCCATCACCCAGGGCCGTGCCCACGAGTACGTGCTCAAGCCGTGGCGCCCCGAGGAGCTGCGCGCCTGTATCGAGCGGTGCCTGACCATGGCCGAGCGCCTGCGCGAGTTGGTGGCGCGCGCCGACCTGGGCGAGGTGCTGCGCGAGCAGGAGCGCGAGCGTCATGACCCGGGCCACCTGGTGGGCGCCGACGGCGGGCTGCAGGCCACGGTCCACTCGGCGCGGCGCGCAGCGCTCAGCGATGCGACGGTGCTCATCCACGGGGAGACGGGCACGGGAAAGGAAGTCATCGCCCGCCTCATCCACGAGAGCAGCACCCGCAGCCGCGGGCCCTTCGTCCGTGTCAATTGCGCGGCCCTGGCCGAGGGCGTGCTCGAGAGCGAGCTGTTCGGCCACGAGCAGGGGGCCTTCACGGGCGCGCTGCGCATGAAGCGCGGTCGCTTCGAGCTGGCGGACGGCGGAACCCTCTTCCTGGACGAGGTGGGCGACATGTCGCCCAAGCTTCAGGTCAGCCTGCTGCGCGTGCTGCAGGAGCGGGAGTTCGAGCGGGTCGGGGGGACCAAGACGCTGAAGACCGACGTCCGCGTGGTCGCCGCCACCCACCGCGACCTGTTGAAGCTCGTCCTGGAGGGCCGCTTCCGCGAGGACCTCTACTACCGCCTCAACGTGCTCCCCATCCGGGTCCCCCCGCTGCGTGAGCGGGTGGAGGACCTGGACGCGCTGCTGACCCACTTCATCTCGCGCTACGCCCCGGCGGGCACCCGGCCCGCGGTGGCTCCAGGGGTGGTGGAGGGCCTCTCACGCTACCGCTGGCCCGGCAATGTGCGGGAGCTGGAGAACCTCGTGCAGCGCGCCGTGGTGCTGTCCCAAGGAGACGTCCTGACGCTCGACGACTTCTCCCTCACCTTCTCCGTGCCCGAGGTGCCACCGGCGGTGCCCGGCGTGCGTGAGCAGGTGCGCCAGTCGGAGCAGGAGCAGCTGCGCCAGCTCCTCGTCAGCCACGGTGGCAACTTCGCCGGCGCCGCGCGCACCCTGGGCGTGCCGCGCACCACGCTCATCAGCCGGGCCAAGAAGTACGGCCTGCTCTAGCGCCCCGACACACCATGAGAAAGCGAGCCGCTTCCGTGGCGGGAGTGCTGGTGCTGCTGCTGGCGTCGGGCGTCCTCGCCCAGCCGGTGGTGGAAGCCCCCGCCGAAGGCGACAGGGTGGACCTCGGACAGGTCATCGAGGTTCTCGAGGACCCTTCGGGGCTGCTGACCGTGGACGAGGTGGCCTCGGGCTCGCTGCCGTACCGGCTGGCGCTGGCGGGCCACGAGCTGAACGTGGGCTTCAGCCGCAGCACCTGGTGGGTGCACTTCACCGTGGTGAATCCACGGCCCACGGCGGGCGAGTGGCGGCTGGAGCTCTGGCGCGACGTCTACGTGGCCGAGCTCCATACCCGGAAGCCAGGGGGCGGGTGGGAGCTGCGACGCACCGGCAAGCTGCTGGCCCTCGGAGACAGGGATGTCGCTTCCCCGCGGCTGCAGCTGCGCCTGGCCGTGGAGGCAGGGTCCTCCACCGAGTGCTGGCTGCGGCTGTCGAGCGAGGACTCGCTGGTGCTCGCGCCAGAGCTGTGGTCCCAGTCGGCGCTGGAGCGCCGGGAGGCGGAGACCGGGCTGCTGTGGGGAACGTACTACGGCGTGCTGGTGGCGATGCTCGCCTACAACCTCTTCCTGTTCCTCTCCACCCGGGACGGCGTGTACCTCTCCTATTTCCTGTTCCAGCTCGTCATGGTGCTGATGCAGGCCGCGGGAGATCAGCTCCTCTTCTTCTATCTCTGGCCGGAGCACCCGGTCCTGACGCCGCGCAGTGAGCTGCTCTTCATTGGTTTGACCTATCTCTTTGGACTGGACTTCTCGCGCCGCTTCCTCGACCTGTCGCGGGTGGCTCCCCGGCTGGAGCACGGGATGCGCGCGCTCATGGCCCTGTCGGGGCTCTACTGCGTGGCAACGCTGTTCCCCCACGCGGCGTTCCTCCCACAAGCGGGCGTCCTCCTGCTGGCCCTGAGCGCCACGGCCATCCTGTCCGCGGGCGTGTGGGCCTGGCGGGCTGGCAGTCCCAACGCGCTCATCTTCCTGCTGGGCTGGCTCGCGCTGCTCCTCGCCGCCTTTGCCAGCGGCCTGATTCTGCTGGGCTGGATTCCAGCCATGGATCTGGGCATCAACGGCCCCCGGCTTGGCTCGGCGGTGGAAGCCATCGTGTTGTCCCTGGCGCTCGCGCGCCGTATCAAGCTGCTGCGGGACGAGAACGAGCGCACGCGCGCCGAGCTGCTCGAGAGCCGCCTGGCCAGCGCACGTGACCTGGAGGACCGCGTGGAGGCGCGCACGCGAGAGCTGTCGGAGGCGCTCCACGCGCTGCGCGCCACGCAGGCCCGCCTCCTCCAGCAGGCCCGGCTCGCTTCCCTGGGCCAGCTCGTCGCGGGCGTGGCCCACGAGGTGGGCAACCCGCTCAACTTCGTCATCGGCGGCGCGGACAACCTGACGCAGCGGCTGCGCGGCCTCCGGGAGGAGCTGGACGCAGCCCCGCCGTTTCCCGGCACCGAGCGCGTCCAGCGACTCCTGCAGGGGGCTGACCGGGCGCTGGGGCTGGTGCGGGATGGGAATGACCGCATCCGGCGCATCGTCACCAACCTGCGGGACTACGTGCGCTCGCGAGAGGCCACCCGGGAGCTGCTCGATCTGAACGCCGAGCTGGAGACGACGCTCACCTTGCTGAGCCCCCAGCTCGAGCGGAGCGCCGTCCTGGTGGAGAAGGACTTGCACCCCCTGCCGGCGCTGTCCTGCCGGCGCGGCGAGCTGGGCCAGGTCTTCATGAACCTGCTGCTCAACAGCTGCCAGGCCATGCCCTCGGGGGGCTCCATCCAGGTGGCCTCTCGCGAGGTGGAAGGAGGCGTGGAGCTGACGTTCCAGGACACCGGCACCGGCATCCCTCCCGAGCACCGCGAGGCCATCTTCGACCCGTTCTTCACCACCCGCCCGCCGAACGAAGGCACGGGGCTGGGCCTGTCCATCTCGCATGAAATCGTCAGCCGGCACGGCGGGGAACTGCGACTGGTGGACTCACCACGGGGGGCGCGCTTCGTGGTGACCCTGCCGTTGACGCCCGAGCCCTGAAGCTTGGCGTTCCGGCTCCCGGCGACAGCGCGGGGCGAGCGTGTCCCAGCGTGACGGCTCGTCGCTCTTCGACACCTCCGTCATCCATTTCCGACACCTTTCGTCGCTGCCCGTGTCATCCGGTTCGCAAGCCATTGTTTCCTGGCGCGGGGAGGTGGGTGCGCCGCGTGGTACGGGACCTGCTTTGGGCAGCGCCCGAGCGCGAGTGAGAGGAGAGCTCGCGCCTCGCTTTTGTGAATGCTCCTGAAGCATGGACTGGAAAGGATGAAGACAATGGGCTTCAAGAAGACGCTGCTCCCTGTTTCGCTGACGCTCGCCATGGTGGGGCTGGTGGGTTGCGGTCCGGAGATGGAAGGCATGCCGGAGGAGGGCGCGCCGACCGAGCACGAGGTGGGAGCTGGCGTCGCGGATGATGCTTCGCTCGGCACCACGGAGCAGGCGATTCTCGGCTCGGCGGACATTGCCTGCGGGCGCGAGGCGAGCTTCCCGACGTGGTCGTTCTGGGGCGAGACGACGCTGGACATGACCAACCTGAACCCCGGCACGGTCATCAAGGCCCGGTATCAGGCGGGCGTCAGTGGCGGCATCGACGTCGACGTGGATTCCTTCCGGCAGGTCAAGGGCCGGTTCGGCGGCTTCGCCGTCACGGTCACCGTGCTCGGGTACACGCAGAACGGCGTCTACACGGGCTGCCTCCACAACACCGAAAACCCCGGCTCGCCGACCCTGCGCGTGCAGGCCTACTGAGGAACGAGGGGCCACAGCGCCACGGTGGTCGTGACGCCGTGGCGTGTCCCGCGTCCGCGGAGTCCAGCGGAGTGGTCCCCGGAGCGGACGCTCCTGCTCCGGGGCGCATCCCGCCCGCGGGCGCACCGACCGTGGCAGGTGGTGACTCCGGGCCGCGAGGACAGCGGTCCGCACCTCGGCGGGCGTCATGCAGCGAACGACGAGCGCCGGCCGACCGGCGAGGGGGCCGTCGACTTCGAGCTGGGCCTGGGGATGCGGACCGCGCCCGCCAACCGGAGGGCGCGAAGGCCGCACTCCGCGCGGAGAAGAGGAACAGGCGCGAGCTGGTTAGGCTCGCACTGGCTGCCTCGGCGCATGGATGGGCCGGCAGGCGGGAAACAGAGGGGCAACGGTATGTGGCGGTCCATGTTGCGATTGACGGTGGTGGTGCTTGGTGGGCTGAGCCTTGTGGCGTGCGCGCCCTGCAGGCGGGTTGACTGCGGCGGGGCGCTGCGGGTCGAGGTTCGTGACGCGGCGGGAGTCCCCGTCTCCGCGTTCTCGGGCGAGGCGCGCTTCGAGGGGCGCACCGTCTCCTTCCAGTGTCCCGCCGACACGGGTGCCAGGACACCGCTCCCGGAGTACTCGTGCTTGCCCGGCTCCGTGACATTCTCGGCAGAGCCTGCGTCGCTCGAGCTCGTCGTGGAGGGCACGGACGGGGCGCGCTACGAGGCAAGCGTGCAGCCGGAGTACGAGAGCTCTTTCCCCAATGGGGACGAGTGTGGTCCTGCCTGCAAGAACGCAGTGGTGACGGCTCATCTCCAGTAGCGCGCAGCCCCTCATCCCGCCCCGCTCTCATCGGAAGAGGCGACGGCTCCGCTCGGCTGAGCAGGGCGGCGTAAACATCGACGAAACGGACGCCACCTTGTCCGGGATGGGCCAACCCGTCGAGCGCATCAGGCGAGCGGGTCGAGTGGATTGGTGGCTGTTTGTGCGGCTTGGACTATGTAGGAGTCGTGGCGCAAGCTTTGGGGGCTGGCAATTTCCGTGAAGGAGTTTCAGTGAGGGCTTCTGGAGTCCCCGTCACCACGAGCCGGTCCATCGCGCGGGTCATTGCCACGTAGAGCAGCCGGGCTTCCTCCTTGGCGTCCAGAGCCTGCTTGTGGGGGCGCCCCACCCCTGGGATGGCGATGGCTGGGAACTCCAGGCCCTTGCTGGAGTGGAACGTGAGCACCTTGATGCTGTCTTCGCGCGGGGCCAGCGGCGACTGCCGCGCGAACTTCCCCACCCACTGAAAGGGAAGGCTGGCCCTGCCCAGCCGGCGGACGACCGCGTCGCCCACCTCGTAGCTCCGGTAGAGCACCGCCATCTCGTTCCAGCGCAGCCCCTCCGCGTGGAGCTGCCGCAGCCGGCCCGCGATGTAGTCCAGCTCGTCCGTCAGCGTGGGCAGCGCGAGGACCTGGGGCGGCGGCCCGTGTCGCCCCGCGCTCCGGGGCAGCAGCAGCGGTACGCCATCATCGTCCGCATCCTCGGGCGTGAGGACGTGCTTGGCGTACTTGTAGGCGAACTGGAGGATCTCCGCCGTGTTCCGGTAGTTGAGGTGGAGAATCGTGGTCCGCCCCCGCGCCTGGATTCCCACACTCTTGAAGCTGAAGCGCTGGTGCCGGTAGATGGACTGGGCGTCGTCGTACAACAGCAGCAGTGAGTTGGTCTCCGGCGTCACCATCTGGGCGACGAGCTTGAGCCACTCGGGTTCGAAGTCGTGGCCCTCGTCGATGAGGACCGCGCCGTATTGCGCGCGTGGGATGAGCCCCTTGTCCACGGCGGCGATGACGCGCTGGACGAGCTGCTCCGCGTACTCATCCCCCGACAGTCCCTGGGGCGGAAGCCCCGCGTGGTACGTGACGAGCTGCTCCCGGCACCACTCGTGGAAGCGGCGGACGTCCACCTGTCCGGAGACGCCGCGTGACTCCAGGTGCTGCGCCAGCCAGCTCGCCAGGGAACGATTGAAGCACAGGACCAGGATGGGACGCCGCAGCACCTTCGCGAGATGCACGCAGCGGTAACCCAGAATCATCGTCTTGCCCGAGCCCGCCACGCCGTGGATGACCCGGTGCCCCTCGCCCAGGCTCCGCGCGAGCTGCTCCTGCTGGAGGTCCATGACCTTGATGAGGTCGGGCAGGGTGTTCTCTAGATGGGGCTGCTCGAACATGTCGAGCTGGGCGCCGCTGATGCGAATCTCCGGGAAGATGTGCCAGCGGACCCGGTCGAGCTGGGGCAGCGACAGCGGCTGCGCGGGGACCCAGGGGAACATGTTCCACAGGCGCTGCTGGAACTCCTCCGGCTCCACGTCCTCGGACATCTCGTCCTTGCAGATGACCCGGTTGGGCGGGAGTACCTCACCCAGCCCGCCGTCCTGGAACTGGGCCCGTGTGATGTTCGACAAGACCACGCCGTGGCTCCAGGGGAGTATCAACTGCCCACGCCGAGCCCCTTCCGCATGGCGGAGGACCGGGTCCTTCTGAAGCAGCGAGGCGATGTCCTGGGCATACACTCGCGACTGCTCGAAGGGATTCGCCACCTCCTTCAAACCCGACTCCGTCAGCAGCGTGGCGTGTGCCTTGTCGATGCCGCGCAGGATGTCACGCTTCCAATCCTTCACCTCCAGGACGAGGATGCCCCGGCGCGGATGCAAGACGATGAAGTCCGGATGGTGTCCTGTCCGGCCAACGGGCACGTCGTACCAGAGGAGGTAGTCGTCCTCGAGCTTCTCCTCGAGCCGTCGGGCCAGACGCTTCTCCCCCGCCTGCATCCGAGGGAGGCATTGGTTCAAGGCGGGGATGAGCGTCGCCATGGCGGCATGCTAGCAATTCTGGAAAGGCCTTGGGTCGAGGGGTGAAGTCTTTCATGACCGGGCCCGGGGGCCCGCGTACCCACCCGAGGCGCGCAAGTGCCTCGTCCGAGCACTGGTGAGATGGTTTCGCTGCGCAACGACTCCCGGTCATGACGAAACCATGACGGTTCCATGGACGCGCCCACGCCGCGGCGCGGAGGCGACTCCGTACGGTGGTCGATGACTGCTCCGGTCATCGTCCCCCACGGGCCATCTCCCAGCCCACCACGCGAGGAGGCGCGTCGCAATCCACCATGAACTTCACTCTTACGGGCCTCTGGGCCCACATGGGTCCGTTCGCCAAGGGCATCGTCGTCGTCATGGCCCTCATGTCGGTCATCTCCCTCGTCATCCTGGTCGAGCGGGCCCTCCTCTTTCGGATGTCGAGGCGCCAGTCGCGCAAGTTCGCAGCAAGGCTCGGTCCGCTGCTCGCCCAGGGGGACTTCGACGCCGCCCTCGATGCGAAGCTGGACAAGGACGTCGGCTACCTCGGGCGGACCATCCGCGCCGGGCTGACCGCGTACCGCGTCTCCTCGGACGACACCCGGGACGAGGTCATGGAGTCGGTGGCCCGGAACCTGGAGCGCCAAGCGCAGCGCGAGGTGCAGAGCTTCAAGCGAGGCCTGGGACAGCTGGCCACCGTGGCCTCCACCGCCCCCTTCGTCGGGCTGCTCGGCACCACCGTGGGCATCGTCACCGCTTTCCAGCAGATGGGCGAGGCCGGTGCCGGAGGCATCGGCACCATCTCCACCGGCATCTCCGAGGCGCTGGTGACGACGGCCTTCGGCCTGCTCGTCGCCATCCCCGCGGTGATGGGCTACAACTCCCTCCAGGGGTGGGTGGACGCCCGCGCGGTGGACCTCGCCGAATCGAGCAACGAGCTCCTCGACGGCGTCGCCCGGGTCCTCAAGCGCTCCCGCTCCGTCGCCACCTGACCCGCACGCCCCCTGAGTTCCTGGCGGCCAGCCTTGCGCGTGTCACCAGCGAACACCGGCCGTCCCAGAAGCGCACAGCCCTCAGCGTGCCAGCGGGCGCCGGCCGCTGGGAGGCCACGCGGTTGCACCTGTCCTCCGCGTTGGCACGCGAATCGCTCCTGATACGACCCATGGCCTCCTTCTTCAGGGACCTCCGCTACGGGGCCCGCTCGCTGCGGCGCAGTCCTGGCTTCACGCTCGCCACCGTGCTGGCCCTGGCGCTGGGCATTGGCGCCAACACCACCCTGTTCAGCGTGGTGAGCGCGCTGCTGCTGCGGCCCCTGCCGCTGCCCCAGCCCGAGCGGCTGGTGGCGGTCTGGGGCCAGGAAGCCGAGCGCGGCGCCGAAGACATGCGCCTGTCGCGGCCAGACGTGGAGGCCCTGCGGCAGAAGACGACCGCCCTCACCGGGCTGGCGGCCTACGCCACCCTGGCGCCCACGCTCACCGGCCCCGGCCTGGAGCCCGAGCGCGTGGAAGCCGTCGCGGTGGGCGAGGACTTCTTCCGCGTCATGGGCGTGCCGCCGCTGCTGGGGCGCGGCCTCTCCGCGGAGGAGCAGGTGCCCGACGGCCCCCGCGCGGTGGTGCTCTCGCACGGGCTGTGGGCGCGCCGCTTCGGCAGCGACCCGCGCGTACTGGAGCGCAGGCTGGAGATGGATGGCCAGCCGTACCAGGTGGTGGGCGTGATGCCGCCGGGCTTCGACTTCCCACGAGAGGGCACGCCGGACGCGCTCGCCCTGTGGGCGCCGCTGTACGCCAAGGACTCCGTCCGCAACAACTGGGACCACCGCGGCGCCCACATGCTCCAGGCCCTGGGGCGTCTGGCGCCGGGCGTGAGCGCCTCACAAGCCCAGGACGAGCTGGGGCGGCTCATCGACGCGGTGGCGCGGGAGCACGGCGACACCAGCGGCAGGGCCAGCGTGGGCGTGGAAGCGCTGCAGCGCCGGATGTCCGCCGACATGCGCCGCCCCGCGCTGCTGCTGCTGGGCGCGGTGGGGCTGCTGCTGCTCATCGCCTGCGTCAACGTGGCGCAGCTCCTCCTGGCCCGGGCGCTGGCGCGGCAGCAGGAGTTCGCCATCCGCACCGCGCTGGGCGCGGGTCGGAGCGCCCTGGTGCGCCAACTGCTGGCGGAGGGCTCGCTGCTGGCGCTCGGCGGAGGACTGCTGGGACTCCTGCTGGGTGTGTGGGGCGTGGGGGGCCTCAACGCGCTGCTCCCCGAGGACGTGCTGCGCGTGCAGGCCGTCGAGGTGGACGAGCGGGCGCTGGCGTACACCGCGGGGCTGTCCATCGTGGTGGCCTTGCTGTGTGGGCTCGCGCCCCTGGGCACCGCGGTGAATGCCAACCTGGGTGGGCTGATTCAGAGCACGCGAGGTACCAGCGCCTCACGGGGCGCGCTGCGCTGGCGCGCGGTGTTGGTGTCCACGCAGGTGGCCCTCGCGCTGATATTGCTGGCGGGCGCGGGGCTGCTGGTGCGCAGCTCGCAGCGGCTGGCGGAAGTGGACCCGGGCTACCAGGCTGAGGGCGTGTCGATGATGCCGGTCACCCTGCCCATCGCTCGCTACGAGCTCGCCGAAGCGGCCCGCTTCCAGAGCCAGTTGCTGGAGCGCGTGCGCGCGCTGCCGGGCGTCGACGCCGCGGGGTGGATGATTCCGGGCGTGGTGTCGGGCAGCGCCATCTCCATCGCCCTGGACCTGCCGGGCAAGCCCTTCCCGCCCGACAAACTGCCAGACACGAGCTACCGGGCGGTGAGCGACGGCATCTTCACCACGCTCGGCATCCCCCTCCGGCAGGGACGTGACTTCACGCCCGCGGACGGCGCGGACGCCTCGCCGGTGGTGGTGGTGAACGAGTCCTTCGCGCGCCGCTACTTCCCGGGCGAGGACATCATCGGGAAGAGCATCGCCATCGGATACGGAGAGATGACGCCGCGCCAGGTCGTGGGCGTGGTGGGAGACATCCGCTCCTACTCGCTGGACGCGCCCGCGAAGCCGGAAGTGTATGCGCCGCTCGCGCAGACGCCCTGGCGGCAGGCCACCCTGATGGTGCGCAGCCGGCTGGCGCCGTCCCAGGTGGCGGCGGCGGTGAAGCCCGAGCTGCGTCAGCTCGACTCGCAGCTGTCACTGGCGCCGCCCGTCACCCTGGCGCGGAGCCTGGATCAGTCGGTGGCGGGCCGTAGCTTCCAGCGGGTGCTGCTGCTCACCTTCGCGGTGACGGCGCTGGCGCTGGCATCGCTGGGCCTCTACGGGCTGATGGCCTACAGCGTGGCGCAGCGGCGCCGCGAGCTGGGCATCCGGCTGGCACTGGGCGCGATGCCCGGTGACGTGGTGCGGCTGGTGATGCGGCAGGCCCTGCGCCTGACCGCGACGGGACTGGCGGTGGGCCTGGGCCTGGGCTTCGTGGTGTCGCGGCTGCTGGAGGGGCTGCTGTACGGCGTGAGCGCCAGCGACCCGCTGACCTTCGGCGCCGTGGCCCTGCTGCTGCTGGGGGTCATGGCCCTGGCGAGCTGGCTGCCCGCGCGCCGGGCCTCCCGCGTGTCTCCCGGCGTGGCGATGACGCCGGATTGAGGCGAGAGCTGGAGCACCGCGAGGCCCAGCGGGATGCGCCAGCCATCCCCAGGCGCCCCGGTCCGGAGTAGACAGGGGCCATGAGCATCCCTGTCTTCATCTACCTGACCCCACCCGACGGACTCATCCCCCTGCTGACCCCGGAGCGGCTCGCGGACTTCCGGGAGTGGTTCCGGCGGGAGTACACCGAGCATCTGGATGAGGAAGAGGCGCAAGAGGCGGAGTCGGACGAGGAGATGAAGACCATCCTCGGCTTCGTGGACCACCTGCTCCAACAGGGCTCCGAGTCCCTGCGCAAGCCGCCCGCCCGCCACGCGGACGCGATGCTGGACCTGCTCGACGAGCTGTCCGACTACTTCACCTCCGAGGAGACGGGCATCCCGGAGGGCATGGAGCTGGCGACGAAGCTCAAGCCCACCGAGAACGAAGTCCGGGCCTCGGACGTCGTCATCGCGGAGGGTTGCCCCAAGCGAACCTTCGCGCTGTGGCGGCACCTCGTCTGGGGCCGCGCGCCGGACCGGGTGGTGGCGGAGGGCATCGGCCTGCGGCGCAACTACCCCTCCCTGGGCTACTGGACGGCCGAGGAGGTGCGCCAGGTGCGCGACGACCTGCGCGAGCACCTGAGCGGGGCACCGGACTACAAGCCCGTGCGCGGCTGGGCCCGCTTAATGACGTCGCTGCGCCTGAAGCTGTCGCGGACCGGCCGCGGTGGAGCGCCCGCCCCGGCGCTCGACGCCATCAGCCGCGCGGTGGACCGGGCGGCCCGCGAAGGCGCGGGGCTGCTCTTCGCGCGCTGAAGCCCGGCCCTCACGCCAGGCTGCGCGCCAGCGCCCCCAGCGTGGCCATGGCCGCCTCGATGCGAGGCGTCCACGGGTGGCCACAGCTGAGCCGGAAGCAGTTGCGGTACGTGTCCGTCCGCGCGGAGAAGATGGGGCCGGGGGCGATGCTGATGCCCGCCTCCAGCGCCTTCGCATGCAGCGTCAGCACGTCCACCTGCTGCGGCAGCTCCACCCACAGGAGCTGGCCGCCCGTGGGCCGCGTCACCCGCGTGCCCTCGGGAAAGAACTCCGCCACCGCCGAGGTCATGCGCTGCACCTGTGCGCAGAGCCGGCGTCGCAGCGAGCGCAGGTGCCGGTCATAGCCACCGCTCTGGAGGAAGCGCGCAATCGCATACTGGGGCAGCGTGGCGGTCGTCACGGAGGTGGAGAACTTGAGCAACTCCACCCGCTCCCGGAAGCGCCCCGGCGCCACGTAGCCCACCCGAAAGCCCGGCGCGAGCGTCTTCGAGAACGAGCCACAGAGCATCACGTTGCCGCGCTTGTCGAAGGCCTTGCAGGAGCGCGGTCGCTCGGGGCCGAAGTGCAGGTCGCCGTAGATGTCGTCCTCGATGAGCGGCACGTCGTGCGCATCCAGCAGGTTCACCAGCCGCTGGCGCCGCACGTCGGGCATGCAGCTGCCCACCGGGTTGCTGAAGCTGGGCACCACCAGCACCGCGGCGATGCGGCGCCGCGTGAGCGCCGCCTCCAGCGCCTCCATCTGCATGCCGTTGCACGGGCAGCTGGGAATCTCCAGCGCGCGCAGGCCCAGCGCCTCGATGGCCTGGAGCGTGCCGTAGTACGCGGGAGACTCGATGGCGATGGTGTCGCCCGGGCGGGCCACCGCGAGCAGGCACAGGTGGACGGCCTCGGACGCGCCAAAGGTGGTGATGAAGTCGTCCATGGCCAGCGAGCAGCCCCAGTCCATGGAGCGCCGCGCGAGCTGCTGACGCAGCTCCACGCACCCGGGCAGCACGTCGTACTGGACGCCCCGGTCACGCGCGTCCCGGGTGAGCGCGTTCAGCTCGCGGAACAGCCTGCGGGTGGGCAGCAGCTCCGGTGAGGGCGAGGCGGCGCCGAGCTGAACCATCCGGGCATCCCCCATGGACTGGTACACGCTGGCCACCAGCGAGCTGACGGTGACGAGGGTGGCGGTGGACGCAGGCCGGGACAGCTGGGGCTCGGCGAGCTGGGGACGCTCGCGGCGGCGCACGTAGTGGCCGGACTGGGGGCGCGTCTCGATGAGCCCCTCGGCCTCCAGGTGCAGATAGGCCTGGAGGACGGTGGAGATGCTCACCCGCTCCCGCAGGCTGAGCTGCCGCACCGACGGCAGCTTGTCTCCAGGCCGCAGTGTGCCTGCGGTGATGGCCTCTTCCAGCCGCTCGGCGACCTGCTCATACAGTTTCGGCTTATGCGCCACCGCGCCCATGGCTCCTCCCAGGGTGTGCCGCTTTCATGTTCGGCATCGGAGACGAGAACGGGCGCGATGCCCAGATACAGCTCCTCCCGATGGCGACCAGTACAGTTCGTGGGTGTAAATCTGTACCGGTCACAATTTCAATTTACTGAATCTGTTCTGCAACCGCCGCGGGGCGCATGTTGGGCGCCATGGAGGACGCGGCGATGTGGGACTGGCTGAGGACAGTGGCGCACCGGTGGCGGTTCGGAGCGCGCGGAAACTGGACCACGGGCCCGGTGCGCCTCACCCAGGGCGACCTGTGGAGCGTGCGCACGACCGGCCGCGAGTCCCTGGTCCTCACCTGCGCCGAGGGTGAGCTGTGGCTCACGTATGAAGGGGACCCACGCGACTACGTGCTCCGGCCCGGAGACAGCATGCGGCTGGAGCGAGCAGGGCATGTGGTGGTGCAGGCCCTGCGCACCTCGCGATTCTGCCTCAGGGAACGGCCAGCCCCCTGCGCCGACCCGGGCGCCCATCCGTCCGGTTCCGCGGCGGCAGTGCGGTGAGCCCGAAGGCAGAGGTCCACTCAAGCCCCTCTCACGGCATCCGGCGCTGACTGGATGAAGCGGCGGAACTCCGCGGAGGGGGGAATGACCTTGTGGCAATAGACCACCAGGCCAATGGGGTCGAGCACGCCGAAGCCCCGGTCTCCCCATGGGTTGTCGGCCAGCGGGATCACCATCTGCTCTCCGCGCTCCGTCATCCGCTGGTACAGGGCATCCACGTCCTCGACGAGGACGTTGAGGGTGGCCCCTCCGCCATAGGGCCTGGCGTCCCCCCGCGGCTCCATGAATCAAAACTCCGGCGCCTCGGCGTTGCGCCCCAGGCGCATGAGCACATACCAGCCGCAGCCGAACGGGTACCAGGTCTCGAAATACGCATCATAGAAGCGGCGAACCGCGGCGATGTCCCGGGTCAGGAAGGTGACCGATGAGGTGGTGACGTTCACGGATGGCTCCCTCGGTGAGTGCACGTTCGCGAGGGAGGCTAGGGCGATGCCCGGGAGCCGTATTGAACGAATCGGACAGCTCCCAGGTGCCACGGGCGCGGACGTCAGCGCCTCGCGGGGACCGAGCCCGTCGCGCGCAGCAACCGCGGATGCGCGAGGCCCCGCTCCCCTCGCAGCAGCGTGGTCAGCTTCGCCTGGGCCACCTTCGACTTCGACAGCAGCGGCGCCGCCCACGTCGGCTGGGACACGAGCTGATCCACCAGCACGTCGAAGGTGGCGGTGGGGCAGCTCACCTGCATGTACGTCGCGTCGGTCAACATCCACTGGGCCGAGCTGTCGCCGATGGAGATGACCTCCACGCCCGTGCCCGGTCCCGAGGTGGGCGTCCCCACCAGGAGGTAGTTGACGCCGGAGTCGCGCCGGCCATTCTCGAGCGACAGCGCCTCCCACTGCCGCAGCGCCCCGCTCCCGCCGATGCTGAGCAGCGCCTGGTACAGCGAGCCCCGGGGAAACCACCGGCCCAGCATCCCGTACGTCGCCAGCACCACGAGGTACTCCGGGCCCATGTACGGCTCGAGCACCTGGTATGCCTCCGTCGAGTACACGTCGATGTCCCCGTCCTCCCAGCGCAGGGGCAGGAACTGGTTCAGCACGGGCTCCAGCGTCCCGCGGTCCAGGACGCACACCTGGAAGCCGCTCGTCCGGACCGGCGCCGGCGTGGAGGGCACCTGCGGCTTGCCCCGCACCAGGATGACGGAGCTGTCCGCCTTGGCCTCACCGTAGATTCGCTCGTGGAGGTAGCTCTGGTACGCCGCCTCGAGCGCGGTGGCCTGCGCGCCGGAGAACAGCAGCCAGATGGGCTTCAGCTTGAAGTCCACGGCGGCGGGCAGCTGCTCGGCGGAGACGCGCCACTCGGAAAGCAGCTGCTGGTAGTTGTCGAGGTAGCCCGGCTCGATGACGTCCAGCACCTGCGAGTTTCCGCCCTGCGCGGAGACGCTCGTCTGCGTGTTCTCCGTCCACGACTGGCCCACCTGCTTCCACGTCGCCTCGGCGGTGGCCTTGGTGTCGGTGAAGAGCGCCTTGTATTCGAGGTCCAGCTTGCTGGAGATGGTCTGCGAGCTCGACTCGTACGAGCGCTCCACCGCGAGCGAGAAGTACATGCGGAAGCCCACGTTGACGGACGTCACGAAGTGCGTGCCGTACTTCTGGAAGAGGCGGTAGAACTGCGCGCGCGTGGACGGGTTGAAGGACTCGGGAACCTGCCAGTCCGGATCCGCCAGCACCCAGGGCGCCAGCGCCTCCTGCGACGCGTCCTGGAGGTCCAGCCGCCAGGCCTCGAAGTTCATCTGGTACAGGCCATACGTGTAGGCCGTGTCGTGCTTGGAGCACATGTCGTACGACGCCTCGAACTGGCCGCTGAAGCCCTCGTAGCCGCCATGGATGCCAGCCTTGGCGGAGAAGTAGCTCTGCACCTCCGAGCGGCTCTCGAACAGGCGCGAGTCCCCCGAGCTCTGCCCCACCGCCTCGACGGCCACGTTGTCGGGCAGGACGTACTGCGTTCCGTTGTAGGACCACTGCTTGCCGTCGTCCCGCATCGCGAAGAGCTGCTGTGTCTTGGAGTCGGTGCTGTAGGTGCCGAAGATGTCGAAGCCCCACCCCACGACGCTGGAACCGGGAATCGGATTGGCGTTGCTCATGGACTGTCCCTCTCGTGCGCCACCCGGGCCTTTCCGGATGGGTCGGCGGGGTAGACGGGCCTCCCGGCGGATGTGAAAAATCCACCGCATGTCCAGTCC
This sequence comes from Pseudomyxococcus flavus, assembly GCF_050038885.1. NCBI lineage: Bacteria > Pseudomonadati > Myxococcota > Myxococcia > Myxococcales > Myxococcaceae > Pseudomyxococcus > Pseudomyxococcus flavus. Next base: position 2,920,929 of record NZ_CP143624.1, read on the forward strand.
ACGGGAGCAGCTCGAGCAGGAGGTCCAGCGCCTGTGCGGGCAGGGCCAGCACGCGCTCGCCGCCGAGACCAGCATCCGGGGCTATGGCCCCGAGGTCTTCGGTGCGCTGATGGCCACGCTCCGGAACGAAGCAGCCGCGGAGGAGGTGTTCTCCGTATGGAGCGAGCGCCTGTGGCGGGGCCTCGCCGGCTTCACCTGGGGCTGCACCCTCCGCACGTGGGCCTACATCCTGGCGCGCAACGCCTGCACCGACTTCCGCCGACATGAGCACCACCGGGCGCGGCTGGACCAGCCGCTGCCGGACTCGGAGGTCATCTCCGGCATCGCCCACCAGGTCCGCTCGGAGACGCAGCCCTACCTGCGCACCGATGCCAAGGACCGCCTGTCCGCGCTGCGCGAGCGCCTGCCCCCCGAGGACCGCGAGCTGCTCGTGCTGCGCCTGGACCGGCAGCTGGAGTGGAAGGAGCTGGCGCTCGTCATGCTCGGCCGGGAGGACGTTGCCCGCGACGCGCTGACGCGCGAGTCGCAGCGGCTGCGAAAGCGCTTCCAGCTCCTCAAGGACGAGCTGGTGGAGCTGGGACGGCGCGAGGGGCTGTTCCTCCAGGAGTGAGCGGGCCGCTGCTTCACGGGCGATGGCGCAGCGGCGTCAGCGCCAGTGCTCGGATGCCGCGCTCCGCCAGTTCACGAACGGTGACGCATCATGTGCGGTGGAGCGGCGGCGTCAGCATGGACGCCATCCGCGCCGGTGCTCGGATACCGCGCCCGGTCAGCTCACGGTCGGCCGCGTCCAGCAGCGCCGCGCCAGCAGCGCCGCCCAGCAGCTCGCCCCGTCGCCGGTGGATGCAGTTCGCCAGCAGCACCATCCCCTGCCCCGCCGCCAGTCCCTCCGCGTCTCCGAGCCACTGGAGCGCGTCCTCCCGCCGTCCCCGTCGAGACGCGACGGCCGCCCGGAGCAACCCCGCCATGGCTTCCGCCCACGCAATGCCTTCCCCCGCCAGGACCCGCGCGGAGCGGAGGGCCAGCCGCTCGGCATGAGACGGCTTCAGCGTGGGCGTGGCCAGCGCCGCCAGCGCATGGAGGTAGCGCAGCTCGACCCGCAGCAGGCGCACGCGGAGCAGGCCCGCGCGCATCAAGAGGAACCGTTGCTGCCGGACCAGCGCCCAGGCTTGTGCGCCCTCTCCTCGATAGAGCGCGATGCGGAGCCGCGACGCCTCCGCCCGGACCTGCTGGGGGGTGTAGCCCTGGTGCTGGCGGAGCTCGACCATGGACCGCACCAGGGCCTCCGCCTCCTCGGGCGCATCGCCGGCGAGCGCCACCATGCACCCCGTGGTCGCCCGCATCAGGGCATCGAAGTAGCGGTGGCCACGCGCGCGCACCTCGTCCAACACCATGGGCACCGTCCGCGCGAGCTCCGGGACCTCTCCCATCTGCCACAGACAGAAGGCCCGCTGCATGCGGGCGAAGTCCAGCTCCCACGACGCGCCCTGGGCCTGGAGCATCGACTCGGCGGCCCCGCGCAACAGCGGCTCCGCCTCACGCCAGTTGCCCTGGTACAGCGCGACCATGCCCTGGCCGAGCGCCACCCATCCCCTCGCATGCGGGTGGCCCGACTGCTCCGCGAGCGCCGACGCACGCCGCAACAGGCACGTGGACGCCAGCGAGGCCCGGCCGCCGCGCATGCCTTGGAAGACGGCGTGCAAGGCCAGCCCTCGCGAGGCGCGGTACGCATCACCGGAGCGCAGCGCCAGGTCGAGGTGACGGACGCGGAAGTCCGCTGCGGGGATGGGGTCGGCGAGGCTGAGCCCCAGCGCCGCGGACCAGCACACATCCAGCCGGAGCCGCTCCGCCTCCGGCACCTCGCGCGCGGCAGGCGGCTGGAGGTCCATTCCCCGAGCCCGCATTCCCCACCCACGCATCCACGCGCCCAGCAAGGCTCCGGGCACCGAGGAGGCGGCGCGGAGCCCCACGTCCCCCTGCAGCTGGCGCAGCACCTCGCGCCCCTCGCGCGTGTACCCGCCCAGGAGGAGCTGGTCCATGGCGCGGTGCCGCCACGCCAGGGCCTGCGAAGCCTCTTCGCCCTCCGCTGCGTCGAGCCACGCACGCGCGGCCTCCGCCGGACGGCCCGCGGCGGCCAGGGCTTCGCCCAGCCGCGCCGTGAGCGGGCGCACCGCTTCCGGTGCCAGCCCTCCGAGCGCCAGCGCCTCGCGATAGAGCGTGGCCGCGCGGTCGAAGGCGAGCACTGAGTGGGCGTGACTCGCCGCCTCCACGGCGTAGGACGAGGCAATGTCCCGCCGCCCGCCCTCGCGGAAGTGCAGCAGGAGCTGCTCGGCCCGCGCGTGTCCGCTCGCCTCCAGCGCCTGAGCGAGCCCCAGGTGCCGCTCCCGACGGACCTCGGGGGGAAGCCCCGCTGCCACCGCCTCGCGGATCCGGTCGTGATAGGGCAGCAACTCCTCCGCGCCGTCCCGCCAGCGGACTCTCACCAGATGTCCCGCGCGAAGCCGTGTGAGCGCTGGCAGCTCGCACTCCCGTGCCGTGTCGAAGGCCGCTCGTACCGCGCAGCTTCGCGACAGGGGCTGGCTCGCGAGGGCCACGACCTCCAGCAGCCGCCGGGCCTCGCTGGGCAGCCGCTCCACGCGGGCGAGCAGGAGCGCGTCCAGGGCGGAAGAGCCCTGGACTGACAGGGCCGCGCCCTCGCGGCCCAGCCGCTCCACCCGAGCCCGGAGGCATGAGCCCTGCTCGGAGGCGGCATGCCCCATCAGGACTGCACCCTCGCTGCCCAGGCGCTCCACCGGGGCACGCAGGCATGAGTCCAGCTCGGAGGCGGCATGGCCCTCTCGGGCAAGCTGTGCCAGCTCGGTGATGAAGAAGGGGTGGCCCTGTCCCTCCGTCCCCAGCGCGAAAGCCAGCGCGGCGTGCGGCTCCGAGGCGTCGAGCAACGTGCTCGCCAGTCGCTCCGCCTCCTCCTGGCCCAGCGCACCGACCGCCACCTCATGCACCTCCAGGCCCGCGCCCGAGGCCGCACGGAGCGCCGGCAGGAGGCTCGCGAGCACGGGGCTCGACTCCGACTCGTCACCCCGGTACGTGGCCACGACGAGCACCGGCGGCGCCTCCGGAGGCTGGAGCACCTCCAGCAGGAAGTCCGCGCCCTCCAGGTCACCCCACTGGATGTCATCGAGCCAGAGCACCCGCGTCCCTCGCGCGGCCAACTCCTGGAGCAGCGCGCGCACCGCGGCCACGGCCCGCCGCCGTTGCTCCTGGGGCTGCACCGGCGCGTCGGTCCATGAGACTTCCGGGCACGCAGGCAGCTGCCGGAACACGGGGAACAGACGCGCCAACGCCCCCAGGTCGGCGGGTGACAGCGGCGCGCCGGGAAGCGCCCGAAGCGTGCGGCAGAGCGCGTCCATCAAACTGTCGAGGAGCTTGTAGGGCACCGACTCCTGCTCGAAGCAGCGTCCCATGGCCGCGCCCGCTCCCGGCTCGGCCTGGAGGTCATCCAGGAAGCGCTGCACCAGCGCGCTCTTCCCGATGCCGGATGGCCCATGGACGAGCGCGACCACCGCCTTGCCTGTCCTCGCCACCGACAGCGCGCGGCGCAGCTGGCGCAACTCCGGCTCACGCCCGATGAAGGTCCCCGCACGAGAGGGCGCCACCTCCAGGGGCGGAAGGAATCGCCGTGACACCGGTCCCGCGAGCCAGGCCCGCACCCTGGCTCCCGTGGGCCGCTGCTCGGGCGCACGGGCCAGCAAAGCCACGCACAGTGCCTCCAGGTCCTCGGGCACGTCGGGCGCCAGCAGCCGCGGCGAGACAGGCAGCCCGTCCGCGTCCTCGGGCACCTCCACGGGCAGGTGGCCTGTGAGCACCTCGTAGAGCATCACCCCGACGGAGTACCAGTCCGCGGCGGGTCCGATGGGGCGCGCGGCGGACTGCTCCGGGGCCATGTACCGCGGCGTCCCGGCGGCCAACTCCTCACGCGGCGTCCCTGACAGGTCGGTCACCAACCCGAAGTCGAGCAGCACCACGCGGTCCTCGTCCGTCACCATGACGTTGGAGGGCTTGATGTCCCGGTGCAGCTTCCCCGCGTCGTGGAGGAACGCCACCCCGTCCGCGAGCTGCCGCAGCAGCCGGCGCAAGTGCTCCATGTCCCGGCCCTCGCCTCGCTCGCGAGGCGGCGGCACGCAGCGCGTGAAGCGCTGCCCGCGCAGGCGCTCCATGGTGAAGAACCACGCGTCCCCCTCGGAGAACAGCTCGTAGAGCTGCACCAGGTTCGGGTGGGTGAGTCCCGCCAGCGCGCGGAACTCCTGCTTGAAGAGGAGCAGTGCGTGGGCATCCACCCGGCGCAGCAGCTTGAGGGCCACGGCCGCACCGCGCTTGCCGTCCAGCGCCTCATACACCGTGCCGAAGCCGCCCTCCCCCAAACGCTCACGCAGGGTGAAGCGCTCCGAGTGCCACGGGGTGGCCCGCACGCTCGGCATCAGCGCGGGGGCCCGGGCCAGCTCATGAAGGAAGGCCAGCGACGGGGACATCCCCGGCGAGGAGGTGCCGCCGGAATGCGTCAAGGGCTCGCCGGCTTGCAGGTCGCTCATCCCTCGTGTCTCCACGAGAGAGACGCGCGGCGCGGCAACCCTTGAGCATGGGCTGGAATGGGCCACGGGCGACGGCGGCCCATTCCAGCCCGATACCTCAGGGCAGTTCGGGCTGGACGGGCAACGGCTGGTCGGCCTTCACACCAACGCCGAGCTGGCCGTCACGGCCATCCCCCCAGGCCCACACCGAGCCGTCCGTATGGAGGGCCAGGGAATGGCCCTCCCCCGCGGCAATGCGGCTCACGGAGGACAAGCCCGGCACCTGGGCCGCGCGCTCGCGGGGAAGACCCGTTCCGTCGCCGAGCTGGCCGAAGTTGTTGCGGCCCGTGGCCCAGGCGGTTCCGTCCTCATCGAGCACCAGCGAATGCTCCCCCCCGCCGTCAAGGCCCTGGATGTTCGTCAGTCCGAGCATCTGCGCAGGCACCCCGGTGCTGCCCCCCGAAGTGCCGAGCTGGCCGTAGTATCCGAACCCCCAGGCCCAGGCGGTGCCGTCCTCACGCAGGGCCAGCGAATGGTAGTGGCCCGCGGCGATGGCGACGACATCGACCAGCCCGGGCACCTGGACAGGGGTGGGGTGGTCGATCTGCGTCCCATCACCGAGCTGCATCGAGGAGTTGCTCCCCCACGCCCAGACGGTGCCGTCATCGCGGAGCGCCAGCGCGTGGAATTCGCCCGCGGCAATGGCGGTGATGCCTCTCAGCCCTGACACCTGGACTGGCTCGGAGCGGTTGACAGTGGTCCCATCGCCGAGATGGCCCCTGTGGTTGCTCCCCCACGCCCAGACCGTCCCGTCGTTGCGCAGGGCCAGCGAACGGCTGCCCCCCGCCGCCACGGCGATGACGCCCGTCAATCCAGTCACCTGCACCGGAACGTTGCTGTAGACCGACGTCGACCCGTCGCCCAGCTGTCCGGAGCTGTTCCAGCCCCAGGCCCAGACCACGCCATCATTGCGCAGGGCCAGCGAGTGCGCGTCCCCCGCCGCCACGGCGATGACGCCGGTCAGCCCAGACACCTGCACGGGGGAGACACGGATATCGTGCGTTCCATCGCCAAGCTGCCCACTGTCGTTGCCGCCCCAGGACCAGACCGTGCCGTCGTCACGCACGGCCAGCGAGTGGTCGTTCCCCGCGGCGATGGACGTAGCCCCTGTCAGCCCCGGAACCTGGGTGGGCTGGTTTCGGTTGGCGGTGACCATCACGCCGAGCTGGCCCTGGCCGTTATGGCCCCAGGTCCGCAGGGTGCCGTCACCGAGGAAGGCCACGGAGTGAGAATTGCCCGCGGCGATGGCGGTGACCCCCGCGACCCCGGTCACCTGCACGGGCGCCAGCCGCCTCGTGGTCGTCCCATCACCGAGCTGCCCTCGGTAGTTGCCCCCCCAGGACCAGGCGCTCCCGTCATCGCGCACAGCCAGCGAGTGGACGCCGTTGGCGGCAATGGCACTGACCTCCGTCACCCCTGACACCTGGGCGGGCGTAGTGCGCCGGGTGGCCATCGCCCCATCGCCCAGCTCTCCATCGGCGTTTCTCCCCCAGGCCCAGACGCTTCCGTCAGCTCGCAGCGCCAGGGAATGGCCGTGACTCGCCGCCAGGGAGATGACGTTGTCCAGGTCGGACACCTGCTCGGGCGTGGCGCGGGCGGACAGCGCTTCATCCCCCCGCTGGCCGTAGACGTTGTCTCCCCAGGCCCAGACGGTGCCGTCGGCAAGCACCGCCAGGGAGTGGTAGAAGCCCGCGGCAATCCCGGTGACGCGAGTCAGGCCGGGAACCTGCACGGGCGTGGCGCGGGGGGTGGTCGTCCCATCTCCCAGCTCGCCGGAGCTGTTTTCTCCCCAGGCCCAGACGGTGCCATCGGCGCGGAGCGCGAGGGAATGGTAGCCGTTCGCGGAGATGGCGATGACGTCCGTGAGTCCAGCCACCTGCACGGGCGTGGCGTGCACGGAGCCCTCGGTCGGCCCGTCCAGGTAGTGCCCCCAGGCCCAGACGGTGCCATCACTCCTCAGGGCCAGCGAGTGAAAGAAGCCCGCGGCAATGGCGGCGACATTCGTCAGCCCAACGACCCGCACGAGCGAGGAACGGTCAATCACGGTTCCATCACCGAGCTGGCCATAGGTGTTGACGCCCCAGGACCACACGGTGCCGTCCTCACGGAGGGTCAATGAATGGTCGACGCCCGCGGCGACACGAGGCGCGGCGCAGGGACGGACGGCCAGCAGGAAGGGCTCCGAGGTCGACTGGTCATCTCCATCCGTCACGGTGACGGTGACGGTGAAGCGGGTCCCCGTGGGCGTGCAGGACGGAGCCGTCCACGTCACCTCGCTCGTCGTGGCCGTGCTCACCGGCGTCCCGAGCGTCCCCGCGCTGGCCGTCCAGGCGAAGGCGAGCTCGGACGTCCTGTCATCCTCCGCGGTGACGTGGAAGGTGACGCTCTCACCGGGAACGACGTTGACAGCGGACTGCGTGCTCGCCACGACGGCAGGCGCGGTCAGGGGCGGCTCTCCCGCGTCAGGCTCTCCCGCATCGGGCTGGCCCGCGTCGGGGAGGCAGTTGGTGGACGAGCCTGGGCAGTCATCGGGCGGCCCGGAGTCCGAGCCACAGCCTGAACTCAAGGAGAGCAACGCCATCACCAACAAGGCGTTGAGAACGAATCCACGGTGTCGATGCATTGAGCGTCTCAATGTCTAGGGATTGAGGGCCAAGGAACCTAGCAGACACGACTTCCGTGTTGCACCTGGGCCCCTGCTTTCAATTCATCGCGCCTCCCGGGGGCGGACGCCCGCGGCATTCCATACACACCTCGCGGGCTGCGCCCTCCTCGTTCTGGGTATGGTGCGCGCCATGCACTTCGCTCATACGTGTCGACGCTTCGTGTCGCTCCTGGCGGTCGTGTCTTCGCTCGGCTCCGCCCAGGCCGCGGAGGTCTCCCCCGCCCAGCGGGTGGAGACCACGCCAGGCCTCACGCCCGAAGCCGTGCGCCGCGCCTTTGACAGCCAACGCCAGGCCCTGAGCGCCTGCATGCGCCTGGTCGAGTATCGCCACAAGGCCGGCGCCTCGCCCCACACGATGGAGTTCCTGCCGTGGAACGCGCCGCCCGACGCGGATGACCGCATCCAGTTGCGCCTCACCCTGACGCCGGACGGCAAGCTCCACAAGGACTTCCGCCGGCCAGGCCTCTTCGCCGTGCGCGCGCTCTACCTCGACACTTCCTGCGCCGAGAACGTGGTGAGCAACTGGACCTTCCCCACCTTCCCAGGGGAGAAGGATGCGCAGGTCCAGGTGGAAGTGTGGGCGCGGTTCCGGACCACGGAAGCGGAGCGGACCGCCGCACTCACCCGGATACGCGCGGACTACGCCGCCCTCTGCCGAGCCCTCCTGGCCCTGGGGAGCGACAATGCCCCTCCCTCGCGAGAGCAATGGAACGCAGGCCTCAAGCGCTTCCTCTCCGAGCGCGGCGAGCGTCTGGCCCCGCGGGTGCGTCGTGGCATCGAGGCCGTTGCGAACCTCCACGTGCGGGACGCCATCAACATCCTCGAAAGCGGAATGGCGGAGTCGACGGTCGCGTCCCCCGAATGCCAGAAACTCCAAGCCTGGAAGAAGGCGCAGTAGCGCCGTAGCGCATCCGAACTGTGCTGCCGCATCGCCAGCAGGACTGTGCATTGACCGCCCCAGGCACGGCGTCAATCGTCCCGGCTGCTTTGACTCTACCCCTGCATCCAAGGCGCATCCGCGCGGCCACCCACCGAGGGCTGCTGGTCCTGCTCCTCGTGGCGGGCTGCACGCCTGAAATCGAGCTCACCCGTGGGGCTGTGTTCACGGACCCGAAACGCACCACGCTGGCCTATGTCCAGGACGACCATCTGGTGCGGCGCCAGGGAACCGTGGAGAAACGCATCCCCCGTGAACGGTTCGGGTGCGTGCCGCCGGGCTTCTTCGGTTCGAACTCGACGTTCCGCCTCTTCTCTGGAGGCAAGCGGGCGTTCCTCATTGCCACGGGGTTTCCGGACGAGCGGCGCATCGATGAGCTCCGCAGGCTGTTCACGTTCAGCCGGGCCGGAGAGGCGCTCGCCACGTCGTGCATCCTCGACCTGGAGAACGAGAAGGGCATCCCCCTGGAGAGCCTGGTTCCCGCCGGAACCGACATGCTCGAAGTCGCCGGCGTCCGCAGGCACGTCTACGTGGGCCGGGTAACGGACCGCATCTACACCTGGTCCGACGAATGGGAGAGCGAACTGGAGGTCCTCCATGTGGATGCGAAGCTGCGCATCCTCACGCCCCTTCCCGTCAGTCGCCAGCGGTGCCAGCTCGCGGAATCAGACGAGGAGCTGCTCATCGCCTGCTGGCACGAGCACTCCGGCTTCAGGAAGCACCAGCTGGTGGTCACCCGGTATCCCCTGGGAACGTGGCCACCGAAGGCGCGCGACACGACGACGCTCAATGTGCCGCCCAACCGCGACGCGGACTTCGAGTTTCTTCCCGACGGAAGGCACCTGGTCGTCTGGGGCGCCGGAACTGGCGACCTCCCCCCTTCGGGCAAATTCCTGGTCGTCCTGGACCTGCGGACCAGCAAGCCCGCCGTCGTGCTCCAGGACATGAGCTGGCAATACACACCGAAGGTAGAGCCCACCGCGGATGGCAAAGGCTTCCTCCTCGTCGAGTCCCAGCCACCTGAAGGACTGAGGCGCCACACGGGACGCGTCCGTCACTACGGCTTCGACGGCCAGCAGCTCGGCACCTGGACGATGCGAAAGACGCCAGAGAAGCTCATCGCCCCCGCCGATGGTCAGGGCTTCTGGGCCGAGTTCTATCAAAATGCCCGATGGCAGCCCCTGCGGTGATGCTCGACGTCGTCGCCCACAAGTCTGGTGTGGCCCTGCCGCGTTTTCGGCGTGGCGCCGTCGGCCTCACCCGCCTGGACGCCGGCCGTGCTGGACCCGCCCCGTGACGGGACCTGCGTTTCCGCCGATCCCACCTGAATCCCCGCCCTCCCCTTCACCAGCCCCGGGGCGCATCCTCGAATCCAACCCCGCCTTTTCGAGGACATGTCATGGCGCACGACCACAACCCCGCCCACCACATCGTGATGGGTTTCGGCCCGGACCGCGCGGCCCACTACGACGCGCAGGCGTCCATCAATCTCGCGGGCAGCGAGGCCCTCTACGAGCTGGGGGTCAGCGCCCTCACCGCCCAGCTCGACGGCCAGGATGCCGCGTCGCTCCTCTTCGTCGGCGTGGGCACGGGTGCGGAGCTGATGCCCTACACCCGCTTCGGCGTACCGGGTTGGCGCTTCACGGGCGTGGAGCCCTCGGGCGCCATGCTCGCCGTTGCCCACAGACGACTGGAGGAGGAAGGGCTGCTCTCGCGCACGCACCTGCACGAGGGAACCCTGGACACGCTGCCCCCCGGGCCCGCTTTCGATGGCGCCCAGGTGATGGGCGTGCTCCACCACGTGGAGGGTGAAGCGGCCCGCCTCGGGCTGCTTCGGGAGGTGGGCCGGCGCCTCAAGCCCGGAGCCCCCATCGTCGTGGGCTGCCGCGTCGGCAAGGACGACGTGCTGACCCACGTGGAGTTCCGGCGGCTGCGCGCATACGGCATCCCCGCCGAGAAACTGGAGCAACGGCGCCAGCGCCTCGAGGAGCTCAAGCCCATCGCGTCCGACGCCGCCATGTTCGAGCTGCTCGCCCAGGCCGGCTTCCTGGCGCCGCGTCCGATTTTCGCGTCGCTCCTGTTCAAGGTCTTCCTGGCGCGCTTCGAGCCGGGCGCCGCGCGCTGAGCCAGGCCGCTCCCGAGCGGAATGCCTCGCTCCGGGACATGACCACCGCGCCCCGCCCTGCGCTGCCGCCTGGACGGCGGCCCAGGACCGCGCGGCCAGAGGCGTGCCCGGCCGCGCGCATCCATGTCCTCACGCCACGGTGAGGATTTCAGCGCCCTGCTCGGTGACGAGCAGGGTGTGCTCGAACTGGGCGCTGCGGCTGCCGTCGGCGGTGACGGCGGTCCACTCGTCATCCCAGGTGCGGTGACCCCAGCCGCCCAGATTGATCATCGGCTCGACGGTGAAAATCATGCCGGGCTGCATGATGGTGTCGGCCTCGGGCTCGTAGTAGTGCGGAATCTGGAGCGAGGTGTGGAACGTCTCGCCGATGCCGTGACCGCAGTAGGCGCGCACCACGCTCATGCCGTTCTTCGTGGCATGCGCCTCGATGGCGCGGCCGATGTCGCTGATGGGCCGGCCGGGCTTCACCGCGGCGATGCCCAGGTCCAGGCACTCGCGCGTCACGCGCACCAGCCGCTGGCTCTCCTCGTCCACGTTGCCCACGAAGTACGTCGCCGAGCAGTCACCGTGGACGCCATCCAGGTAGATGGTGATGTCCAGGTTGATGATGTCTCCGTCCTCCAGCGGCCGGCTGTCCGGGATGCCGTGGCAGATGACCTCGTTGATGGAGGTGCAGAGCGACTTCGGGTAGCGGTGGTAGTTGAGCGTGCTCGGGTAGCCGCCCCGCTTGATGTAGGCCTCGTGCGCAATCGCATCCAGCTCGTCCGTGGTGATGCCCGGACGCACGTGCGCGGACACCTCCTGGAGCACCTCGGCGGCGGCCTTGCACGCCTTGCGCATGCGGGCGATGACGTCCGGCGACTTGATGTCGGAGCCGGGGTCCTTGCGAGAAGGCCGGCCGGTCAGCGCGTAGTCCGGACGGGGGATGTGCAGGGGCACGTCACGGCGAGGGCTGATGACGCCCGGGCGGATGCCCTTGCGGACGACGTCCGCGCCCTTCTTGCGCGCCTCCGCGGCATCCGCGCCGCGGTGGCACTTCTTGTACTTGGTACCGCTGCCACACCAGCAGGTGTCGTTGGGCCCGGGAAGGACGGCGGGCGGGGTACGGGGAACGGCAGTGGTCATGATTCACCTCCAACGCGGAGCTGCTCGGGCTTGCGGGCGCGCATCCAGCGCACCACCTGGGGACGAAGCCAAAGCCGGGGCCGCCCGGCGCCCAGGTCCAGGACGGGCCGGGGCATGTCGGGATAGCGGCGCAGGTAGGTGCTGACGCTGTTGGCGTGGCGCAGGCGCAGCAACCCGGCCACCGCCTGAGCGTCAATCAGGTCTTCGGTCTTCACCATGGGACACATGTCGGGCCTGTCTATACCCCTAGACACTGGCCCGTGCACGGCTTCTTTCCCAGCGCATCCCGAGGCAGTGGCGAACAGGCGACGCTGCCCGCCCGACCGGCCGGGGAGCAGGCCCCTCAGCGCTCCAGGGCCGCGCACGTCAGACAGTGACGCGCCTCCGGGATGGCCCTCAGCCGGTGCCGCCCAATGGCGCCGCCGCAGCGCGCGCACCGGCCGAACTCCCCTTGGGCGATGCGCGCGAGCGCGTCCTCGATGTCCCGCAGCTCCTGCTGCTCCGCCTCGGTGAAGGCCAGGCGGCCCGCTTCCGATGACGCACGGGCGCGCAGCCGGTGGCTGCGTTGCCGCAACGCTTCCTGGGCCTCCCGAGCCAGCAGCTCCATGTTCGCCTCCCACGGCGGCCACCCCGGCCACGTCCTGCCGCGGGCATCCTGGAGATACGTGCTCCAGTGGAAGGTGACGCTTTTCAGGAAGCGTGCCTCGCGCTCCGGAGCGCTACAGCCCTGAAGGCGCGCAAGCCTTGCGCCCCCTGGCCAGCGCCCTGCATCCGTTGCAGCGCGCGTGTGTCACTTCGCCTGCGCCCGCGTCTGGGCATGCTGCCGGGCGCGCTTCTCCACGGCGCGGAACGTGTCCTCCACCGCGTCCTTCTGGCCCATGCGCGCCAGGAAGCCTGGAATGGAGCCACCCGGGTCCACGGTGAAGCGGTACACCGCATGCGACTTTCCCTCGCCGCGAGGCTCCACGCGCCAGCTTCCTTCATTGAGCTTGATGCGCACCGTCCCCCGCCGCTGGGGAATGGCCTCCGGCTCCGCGTGCCACCGCTGCGCGAACACGCCCGAGCCGTCCTCCGCCAGCTTGGACTCCAGCACCACGTTGCTGATGTAGTCGCGCGCGGACACCACCGGCAGGTCGAGCTTCGTGTATGTGAGCTGCCCCTCGTCCGGCAGGTCCTTCAGGATGCGCGACTCCTTCACGTACGGCATCCAGTGCCGGTAGGCGTCCACGTCCCGCAGCACGGCCTGCACGTCCGCGGCGCTCGCGGACAGCTCGCCCTCCGCCCACACGTCCTTGGCGTCGGTGCCTGGACGGGGACGGACCTTCACGACGTAGGGCTTCTCCGCCACCGTCTTCCACGCCTCGTCCGCGCGGGCCGAAGCAGCGGTCAACCCCAGCACACACGCGGCCATGGCCGCTCCACTCCCAAACATCTTCATGCACGCTTCCTTGCTGGCGCTGGCGCCGGATGTGACGTCACGTCCGCATCCGACACCCGAGCGCCCCGGCGCATTCGCGAAGGCCCTCCGGTCCGAAGGAGGCGCCGCCCCCGAGCCCCTACCGGGCGGCCCGGAGCGGCAATCCCACGCTCGCACGGCTACGGCACGCGCACCGCCCGCCCCCCGAACGCGGGGCTGGCCATGACGTCCATGGCCAGCCGGTCCGCGTAGGGGCGGCCCAGCCGGGCGTAGGCCTCGGCCTCCTGCGGGGTGAGGAACACCCGCACCGTGAACTGGGCGATGCCCCCCACCACCACGTCGAGGAACAACGTCCCATCCCCCGCGCGCACGAGCCGGTACATCAGCGGGCTCTGGATGAGGACCTGCTCCTCGCTCACGGAATCTCCGTCACCACCGCCTGGGAGACGGGCGCGTTGATGACCATCAGCTCGGGCACGCCACCGGAGGTGTAGCCGCCGAACTTGAAGCAGTCCGTGTCCTGCTCGCTGGTGCACTTCCAGACGCCCGGGTCGCTGTCCACGGGCAGGCGCACGCAGACGCCAGAGGCCGCCAGGTCGAGCGTCATCATCCGCAGCGGGCCCTCGAAGTTCTTCGCCGGCAGCCCCAGCGCCTGGCCAATCACCGCCGGGTCATGCACGCCGTTCACCATCGACTTCTCGACGGCGGCCTGGATTTTCTCCGACGGCGCCGCGAACAGGTAACAGCCCGTGTCATTGCAGCGGCCAAAGTTCTGCGCGTTCGGCGTCACCACGAAGTTCTGGTACGCGGCGTCCGTCATCAGCCACGACACCTTCTTGCTGGGGAAGTTCTGCGCCAGGTGCTTCTCCACGCTCCACGGGCTGGCGCGCTCGTCGGCCTCGCGGGAGATGTTGGCCTGGTACGCGTCACACGCCTGCGGCTGCGTCGGGGTGGGGGCAACAGGACCGCTTCCCGCGTGCTTGCAGCCGGACAGCAGGAAGACACCAAGGAGCAGGCTCCGAATCGTCCACGTCATGGGCGGACCTCCAAGTGAGGAAGGTTGGAAAGAGGAGGCGGAACCTACCTCCTGTCTGCCCACGGATAGTCGTATTTTCTGGAATTTATACTCTCTGGCGTCAGGCTCCCGATGAATGGTTATAGGAGCGGCATGAGCCAGAACCTCTACGACATCCCCCTGAAGTCCATTGACGGTGCCCCGCAGACGCTCGGCCAGTTCAAGGGCAAGGTCCTGCTGGTGGTCAACGTGGCCTCCAAGTGCGGCCTGACGCCGCAGTACGAAGGCCTGGAGAAGCTCTACGAGCGCAAGCGCGCCGAGGGCCTCGAGGTGCTGGGCTTCCCCGCCAACAATTTCATGGGCCAGGAGCCGGGCACCGAGGCGGAAATCAAGGAGTTCTGCACGCTGACCTACGACGTGAAGTTCCCGCTCTTCTCCAAGATTTCGGTGGTGGGCGCGGACAAGCACCCGCTCTACCACGCGCTGACGGGCGCCATCCCGGACGCCATTGGCGAGGGGCCCATGCGCTCGCGGCTCCAGGGCTACGGCATCACCCCCAACCCCGTGCCGGAGGTGCAGTGGAACTTCGAGAAGTTCCTCATCGGGCGTGACGGGCGCGTCGCGGCCCGCTTCGCCCCGGACGTCGCCGCGGACGACCCGCGCCTGCTGGGCGCCATCGACGCCGAGCTCGCGAAGCAGGCCTGACCCGGCGCGGGGCCGCGGAGGCCCCGGGTGACGCGGCGGTGTCTCCAGGGCCGCCGCGTTTCTGCCCTCCAGCGGACGGGCGCTGACGAAAGCATCGACTTTTGGCGCGCACCGGGGCAAGCCAGGGGGGCCATGAGCCCGTTCATTCCTGGTCCACCGCCCGAGCGCGGCCTGTTCTGCAACCGCACCCTCAACCTGCGCGCCATCAAGGCCGTGGGTTACGACATGGATTACACGCTCATCCACTACCACGTGGAGGCGTGGGAGCGCCGCGCGTACGAGCACATCCGCGACCGGCTCGTGGAGCAGGGCTGGCCCGTGGCGGACCTCTCGTTCGACCCCGAGCTGTCGATGCGCGGCCTCATCATCGACACGGAGAAGGGCAACCTCCTCAAGGCCAACCGCTTCGGCTTCGTGAAGAAGGCGCTGCACGGCACGCAGGCCATGAGCTTCGAGGCCCAGCGTGACGAGTACGCGCGCACCATCATCGACTTGCACGAGCGCCGCTGGGTGTTCCTCAACACGCTCTTCTCGCTGTCGGAGGCGTGCATCTACGCGCAGCTCGTGGACCGGCTGGACGCCGGCCAGCTCCCGGGGCCCATGGGCTACTCGGACCTCTACGAGCACGTGCGCAAGAACCTGGACGCCACGCACATGCAGGGGAAGCTGAAGGCGGAAATCATCGCCGACCCGGAGCGCTACGTCATCGACGACCCGGAGACGCCGCTGGCCCTGCTGGACCAGCGCAACGCCGGCAAGAAGCTGCTGCTCATCACCAACAGCGAGTGGGCCTACACCGAGCCCATGATGCACTTCGCCTTCGACCGGCACCTGCCGGCGGGCATGACGTGGCGGCAGCTCTTCGACGTGGTGATTGTCTCCGCGCGCAAGCCGGAGTTCTTCACCACGCGCTCGTCGCTCTTCGAGGTGGTGGAGACGGGCGGCGAGGCCCTGCTGCGCCCGCACACGGGGCCCTTCAAGCCCGGCACGCCGTACTTCGGCGGCAGCGCGGTGGAACTGGAGCGCCACCTGGGCATGAGCGGCGACCAGATTCTCTACGTGGGCGACCACATGTTCGGCGACGTGCACGTGACGAAGAACGTGCTGCGCTGGCGCACCGCGCTCATCCTGCGCGAGCTGGAGGACGAGGTGCGCGCCATCGCCTCCTTCCGCGCCACGGAGACCCGGCTGGCCGAGCGCATGGTGGTGAAGGAGCGGCTGGAGGCGGAGAGCTGCCAGATTCGCCTGGAGCTCCAGCGGCGGCGCTTCCAGTACGGCCCGCGCGCGGAGACGCCGTCGGAGCCGGAGCTGGTGGCCCGGCTGGCGGCGCTGCGCACCGAGCTGGAGACGCTGGACGCGGAGCTGGGTCCGCTGGCGCGCGCGGCCACCGAGCTGTCCAACCCCATCTGGGGCCTGCTGACGCGCGCGGGCAACGACAAGAGCCACCTGGCCCGGCAGGTGGAGCGCTACGCGGACATCTACACGTCGCGGGTGTCCAACTTCCTGTTCGCCACGCCCTTCGTCTACCTGCGCAGCCCGCGCGGCAGCCTCCCGCACGACCCGAGCCTGCCGGGCGGCACGCCCGTCTTCGGCACCAGCGAGTCGGGCAGCGGCGGCGCGTCCGCCACGGACGGCGGGGAGTAGCCGGGCAGGCAGGCGGCCGGCGCCACGGCCGTCCCCGTGGCGCCAGCGTTCCTACCGACAGGGGAGGATGTGTAGAGCCTCGGATTTACTGAACTTTCAATCAGTATCCCTCCGAGGGGAGGACCGGCGGGCATCCCCCTCCACAGGGCATGTCAGACCGCCTCGGTATGAGTGGACCTGTGAGCCACTCGACCTCGAACAGCTCTTCGACGCGCATCCTCGAGCAGCGCAACCTGCTTGGGGGCATGGACCTGGTACCGGTGCTGAGCGGCAAGGGCCGCAAGCGCGCGCGGAAGTTCCATGTCGCCGTGGAGCGGCGGGTGGGGTTCGCCGCGGCGCTGGCGCTGGTGGTGGAGCACGGCCGGCAGAAGGCGAAGGAGACGGGGGTCACCTTCCTGAGCACCTGCCCTCGCTGTGGCCACCGAGGCCCCACCGCGCAGGACTTCGGCTACCGCGTCATGCGCGGGGAGCGCCGGCCCCAGTCCTGGTGCCGCGGCTGCCGCGGCCTGCACCTGGAGCCCTCCACGACGGCGCGGACGACGACCACCGCTCCGCGTGGCGCGGATGGCTGGCTCTTCCCGCCGGAGAGCACCACCAGCACCCGCCCGCCCCGGCGCGGCAACGGGTCGTCGACGTAGTCGCAGCGCCTGAAGCGAGCTCCCGGCCATTGCTGCCACGCACTGGCACGGAAGCGATTGTCCGAGCTGGCTGCGCGACACGAAGCTTTGCCGTTCCGCGCCAGAAGCCCGCCCATCGCCCCGCCTGGCATCGACAGGCATCGAGCGCCTCCCGCACTTGGCAGGCAGGGGGGCAATGACCTCCGCCGTCCCCAGGAGGGGGATGGAAAAGCCGGGGCGCCGTCCTTACCTCACCACCGAGGGAGGCAACATGGCCGTTCGGACGAAAGTGGCAGGCATCAAGAAAAGGCGGCAGGTCGACGCGCACGGAGCCCAGCCGAGCGTACAGGCCAGCAAGGGACGCAAGACGCTCCCCCGGGATGACGCGGCCGCGCTGCGGCGGAAGAAGACGCTGGAGCGCGCGACGCTGGGCCCCGCCGCGGAGATACATGAGCCCAAGAGCCACCGGCGGCGGGCCACCACGCTCAAGGGCCGCAAGAAGGCCCCCAGCGAGATGGGCGTGAAGCACGTGGGCGGGCCGAAGAAGCGCCTGCCCATCCATGGCGGCTGATACCCCCGCCACACGACACGGCCCCTTCCCGGTGACCTCCTGGAAGGGGCCGTGCCCGTTTCAGGGCCCGGGTGGCCACAGCGCGTTGGCGTCGGGGTCCTCCGGCACGTAGACGGCCCACACGCGCTCCCCTGGATGCCGCTGCAGGTCCGAGACGTGCGGCGACGGCTGGCTGCCCTCGATGCGCCGGCCATGCACCGTGAAGCCATAGTCGAGCTGCACCCGCCGCCCCGCCTCCAGCCCTGGCACGACGTGACGCTCCACCCGCGTGATTTCAGCCGCGGCGGGCAGGCCCCAGATGAGGGCCCGCAGCCGGCGCTTCTGCTCGCGGCGAACGGCCACGGGCCAGCCGGCGCGCCGGAACAGCAGCCCCATGCCCATGAAGATGAGGGCCTGCAGGAGCATGGGCCGCACGAACACCAGCGCCACCGGCAGCACCAACGCCCCGGAATAGAGGAAGAACGTCCCCCAGGCGTGATGCGTGTGGCGCAACGGGCGCAGGACGGCCGAGCGCTGTGCCCGGGTGAGCCGACGCGGCGGCAACGGCGGCGGTGGCCCTCGCGACGCTTCCAGGGTGGCCTCCAGGCCCGCACCACACTTCGCGCAGCGCGCCTCGGCGAGCACGGGGACGGCATGCCCGCATCCAGGGCAGACGATGCGGAGCTCGCCCGGGTCCGCGAGGGAGTACGGCTCGGCCTGAGGCGTCCGGAGGCGGCGCACGGTGACGCCATGGGAGCACCGGGACACACGCGGATGCAACCTGCCCCCGGGCGCCGCGACGGGCAGGCCGCCTCGCGCCGGACATGGGCACCGGGGCCCGTCCGCTCCATTGCTCCCTGGCATCCGGCACCCTGCATCCCTACCTGTGTCGCTGGGAGGATGCATGCCAGAGAAGAGTCAGACGGAGCGCGTGAAGCGCGCGAAGCGGCGGGGAATCCCGTTGGAGCTGAAGCCCACGGACGCGCACCTCGCCGGTGCGGACAGCACGCACAAGGCAAAGAAGAGCGGCCGCCGGGCGATTGGCAAACGGACCTTCGAGGACCGCAACGTCAGTCCCCGCCACACGCCGGGAACGGGCCTCACGGCGAAGAGCCGCAAGCTGCCCGAACCGGAGCCAGGCCAGAGCAGCAGCTCGCGGCGGAAGACGCTGCCCACGGTGGCCGCCGCGGCCTACCGCAAGGAGGGCCGGCCCAAGAAGACGACGGGACGTGGAGACACCTCGCCGCTCGAGGCAGGCAAGGCCTACAAGCGCAAGGGCGCGCGAAAGACGAGCATCCGCGCCTGACGTCTCCGCCGGGTGGCGCGCCTCCAGGCGTGCCCACGAGGGCCCCAAGCGCCGCCGTCGCTACGCGGCGTCGGGCCCGCTGGGAGCGCGGCGCACCCCTACGCGCCCCGCGCTCACTCCGTGAGCTCGAGGCCATTCACCTCGGCCACCAGCTTGCGAATCTCATCGTGGAGCTCGCGCAGCTGCCCCAGGTTGCGCTGGAGCATCAGGTCGAGCTGCTCACCCCGCTGGAGGTCCCCCCGGGCCAGCGCGTCCTCGCGCTCGCGCGCCAGCCGCACCACGTCGCGCTCCACCAGGGCCGCCAGGCGCGAGGTCTTCTCCAGCTCCCACTGGGTCGTCTGGGGCAGCTCGGGCTCCAATTCATCGTTGTACTGCAGGGGAGGATGGGACAGCTCCGGCTCCGGCGGCATGGGCTCGGGCTCCATCCGCGCCACCGTGACGGTGGGCCCATCATGCCGAGGCTCCGGAGCCCTCACCTCCGGCGCGGCCGTGCTCACCGGGACCACCTGCGGCGGAGGCGCGGGGGGCGGCGGTGGTGGCGACATGGGCTCGGGCTCGGACGCGGCGAACATCGCGGCCGGGGGCGCCGGTGGCGCGGGCTCCGGCCAGAGCGCCACGGCGCCCAGCGCCACGGCGAGCACGCCGGCGCCGGTCAGCATCAGACGGTAACGAATCCGCATGGTCCCCTCCCGCCCCCGTGCTCAGAAGCGCAGCCGCCAGGTCCCTTCCTGGTACTCCACCCGTAGCAACCACGGTGCCGGGCGCTCCCGCCCGCCATGGGCCACGCGGGCCCGCACGATGACCGCCTCCGCGTCGCGCCCATCCACCGCCGACCCGACAATCGCCACCAACACGAGGCCATGGGCCCGCAGCTCCCGCACGGTCTCCACACAGGGTCTCGCGCTTCCGCCCGTGGCCAGCAGGGGCGCCAGCACCTGGCAGTCCCCGGCGGGCAGCACCGAGAAGAAGTGGCGCACCGCCGCCTCCGCGGCCTGTGTCTTCGACGCCGCGGGCGTGCACCCGAGCGCGGTCAGCAGCAACCACCCCGCCCGCCTCGTCCGTGTGGCCTTGCGTGGCATGGCTCAGTAGCAGTTGGGAGCGAACAGCTCGTCATCGATGGCGGCGGTGAACTGGTCATTGCACCAGCCGCTCACCAGGATGTGTCCGTTGCGCACGCAGCTGTCGTGGTTGGTGGCGTCCCGAGTGTACTGGGTGTCGCCTCCGCACTCGCTTCCGCAGCGGCCGAAGCAGTTGCCCACCACCTTCGGACGGTGCCAGTGATTGGGCGAGCCACACAGCCAGGTACCACCGGCCAGGAAGTACTCGTCGCCGTTGCACGAATAGTGGTCGCCGAGCTGCGCCAGCTGCTGGTTGCCGGGCCAGTCGAAGCCGCCCCGGTCGCAGTCGTGCGCCGCGTACGCGTACCAGTTGTAGATGCCTCCGCAGCTGCCCGTGTTGCGGCCGTTGCACCGCGCATAGCTGCACAAGAGCGTGTAGCCGCGTCCCTTCTCCCCCATCACCTTGCGCCGGAGCGCGACGCTGTCCGGGTACTGGGACCACACGCTCACCGCGCGGCGCAGGTACATGGCCTCCGGGGCCGCGGCATCACCGGGCGGCAGCTCCGCGTTGAGCGCGCGGTAGAGCGCGGTGAGCAGCGCGCGGTCCGGCTCGCCCATCTGCGCGTCCGCGGCGTTCGCTTCGGCGAAGCCGTCGAGCATGGAGACGCCCTGGACCGGCTCCAGCAACGCGGTGAGGACCAGGCCTCGCAGCCGGACCTCCACCCGGTACACGCCGGACTCCACCTGGCTCGAGGAGAACGTCACCGACGCTCCCTGGTGGACGAAGGTCCCCCGGGTGCCCTCCCGCGCGGAGGACAGCGCGAGCCCCTCCTGCTTCAGCTGTGGCACGTCGACCTTGCCGGGAGCGCCTCCGCAGGACCACGCCAGCAACGCCACGAACCACCACCCTCTCGTGCGCATCGTCGAGCTCCCTCCGGCCAGGAAAAGGCCGGAGGCACCCTTCCCGTTCGGGGCGGGGCACGGACCGGCGACGCGGAATGCTCGCACCCACCGGCAACGCCGATAGAGGCCGCGAGTCTCAGGCCTCTGTCCGGAGGAAGACGGGCAGCGGGCCCGCCGCGCGCGTCAGCCCGAAGTCGCCCTCGGGAAGGGACTCGTGGCCGCCAATCACCAGCAGGCCTCCGGGCACCAGCCGCGTCACCATGCGTGAGAGCACCTCGCGCTGGAGCGGCGGCGCGAAGTAGGTGAAGGCGACGTTGCGGCACAGCACCAGGTGGAAGGGCCCTTCCGGCATCTGTGAGCGCAGGTCCTGCTGGAGGAAGTCGATGCCGCGCCGGTACTCCGGCGCGAGGCAGGGCTCCTCGCCGGGCCCCGGGAAGGCTTGCGCCGCCCACGCTGGCGGCAGCTCGCGCAGGGAGCCTCGGGGGTAGCAGCCGCGATGCGCGCGTGCGAGCAGGGCCGCGTCGGCGTCGGTGGCCACCAGCGACAGGTCCGCGCCGGGGAAGCGCGGCCGGAGCCCCAGCTGGAACAGCACCGCCAGGGTGTACGGCTCCTCACCGGAGGCGCAGCCGGCGCTCCAGGCGCGCAGCGTGGATGCGCCCTGGGCGCGGAGGGCCTCCAGGCGCGCGGGAAGCAGCTCGTGGCGGAGGACCTCGAAGACGCGCGCGTCGCGGTAGAAGCGGGAGATGGTGACGCGGCAGAGCGCGTCGAGCACGTCCCACTCCGCTGGCTCGGCCGCCAGGCGGGCGCGGTAGGCCGCGGCGTCTGGCAGGCCCAGCGCCTTCAGCCTGCGGCCGATGCGCTTGCAGACCTGCCCCCGGACGCGCCGGAAGCCCTCCCAGCGAAGGCGCAGGCGGGGCGCGGCCCATTGCAGCAACTCCACGCATTCACGGTCCGTCATCGGCTGGGGCCTCCCCATCGATGTCCGCATGGACGACAGCGCCGGGCAAGGGCAAGCCCCATGCGCCGAGCGGAAGCGGGCGGGATGTGGCATGACGCTCCGACGTTGTGTCGAACCCCGGAGGAATCCACCCTTGAAGAGACTGAGCGCCCTCACCCTCTCCGCGGCCCTGGTGTCGGTCGGCTGCACGCACACCCCCGCGGCCCCCGACCCCGCCGCACAGCAGGCTCCCCGGCCCGTGCCTCCGCCCGAAGGCGCCAGCGTGCTGGCCGGCTCGCTCGCGGACTTCACCGCCGCGTGTGACGCGGACCTCGAGCGCACCCGCCTCCAGGTCGCCGCCATCAAGGCGCTGGACGCGCGCAAGGACGGCCGGGCCGTGCTCGCCGCGTATGACGAGGCGCTGGGCTCGCTGCTGGCCGCGGCCAACCGGTCCAGCCTCGCGCGCGAGGTGCACCCGGACGCGGCCTTCCGCGACGCGGCGCGGGCGTGCGAGCAGCGCGTGGACGCCGCCAACGTGGAGCTGTCCCAGGACCGCGGCGTCTACGACGCCCTGGCCGCGGTGGACCTGTCCGGCATGGACGGAGCGACGCGGTACTGGATGGAGCGCGCGCTGCTCGACTTCCGCCGCGCCGGCGTGGACCGGGACGACGCCACCCGCGCGAAGGTGAAGGCGCTCAACGAGCAGCTGCTCAAGCTGGGGCAGCAGTTCAGCAAGAACATCGCCGAGGACGTGCGCAAGGTGACCTTCACGCCCGCGGAGCTGGACGGCCTGCCGGAGGACTACCGCCAGGCGCACCCGCCGGGCGAGGACGGCCTGGTGGTCATCACCACCAACTACCCGGACTACTTCCCCTTCATGACGTACGCGAAGAACGCGCAGGCGCGCGAGAAGCTCTGGCGCACCTACCGCCAGCGCGCGTACCCGGCCAACCAGGACGTGCTGGCGCAGCTCATCGCGAAGCGCCACGAGCTGGCCACGCTGCTGGGCTACCCGAGCTGGGCCGCGTACACCACCGAGACGAAGATGACGCGCACGCAGCAGGCGGCGGCGGACTTCATCGACCGGCTGGCCGTGGCCACCGAGGCCCGCGCGAAGCAGGAGTACGCGCAGCTCCTGGCGCGCAAGCAGCAGGACGTGAAGGGCGCCAAGGTGCTGGAGCCCTGGGACCAGGACTTCTACGAGGACCGGCTGCGCGCCGAGCGCTTCAGCTTCGATTCGCAGGCGGTGCGGCCCTACTTCGAGTACGGCCGGGTGAAGGCGGGGGTGATGGACATCACCTCGCGCATCTGGGGCATCACCTACAAGCCGGTGAAGGACGCGAAGGTGTGGCAGCAGGAGGTGGAGACCTACGACGTGTTCGACGGCGACACGCTGCTGGGCCGCATCTACCTGGACATGCACCCGCGTGACGACAAGTACAAGCACGCGGCGCAGTTCGACCTCGTCGCGGGCCAGGCCGGCAAGCGCTACCCGGAGGCCGCGCTGGTGTGCAACTTCGCGCGCCCGGGCGAGCTGATGACGCACGACGAGGTGGAGACCTTCTTCCACGAGTTCGGCCACCTGCTGCACGCCATCTTCGGTGGCCACCTGAAGTGGGCGGGCATCGCGGGCACGCGCGTGGAGTGGGACTTCGTGGAGACGCCGTCCATGCTGCTCCAGCAGTGGGCGGGCAACCCGGAGGTGCTGAGGGAGTTCGCGAAGCACCACCAGACGAACGAGCCCATCTCCGCGGAGCTGGTGGAGAAGCTCCGCGCGTCGAAGGAGTTCGGCCAGGGCCTGTGGGCGCGGCGCCAGCTCTTCCTGTCCGCGGTGAGCCTGGACTACTACTCGCGCGAGCCGGGCTTCGACACCACGCAGGCCCTGGTGGCCTTGCAGGAGAAGCTCAGCCCCTTCAAGCACGAGCACCGGGACGGCACGCACTTCGAGGTCGCCTTCGGGCACCTGGATGGCTACTCGGCCGCTTACTACACGTACCTCTGGTCGTCGGTCATCGCGAAGGACCTGGAGACCGAGTTCCAGAAGAAGGGCTTCCTCGACCGGGAGACGGCGATGAAGTACCGCCGCACCGTGCTGGAGCCCGGCGGCTCCAAGCCCGCGGCCGAGCTGGTGAAGGACTTCCTGGGGCGTGAGTACGGCTTCGACGCGTACCGCGCCTACCTCGACGCGAAGTAGCCCGAGCGCCGGGCAGGAGCCTCTTTCCTCGGATGCTCCTGCCAGCGCCCCGCGCACGCGCGCAGGCCGCTCCGCAGGCCCGCGCGCGGCGCCTGCCTGCCGCGGCGTGCTCCCGCCCTGGCTTCCCACGCGGAGAACTCCGCGCCCCACCCACGAAAGACTCTTCCCGTCCGGCGACCCGGTAGCCAACGCGGACCTGCCCCCGGAAACACCGGAGGGGTTCGCCATCCTACGGGCCTGGTTGGAGAGCACCTTGCTACGGCACTGCGTGTCCCGGCTTCGTGTGGGGCAGTGTGGAGGGGGGGTAGCCGACGTGACACCCATGCATCGACGAAGAGGGGGCTGGTGGCTCCTGGCGGGCGCGAGCTTCGCCCTGCTGGCGACCAGCTGCACTGATGACGAACCCATCGCAAGGGACACTCCCGGCGAGGAGGTGCCAGACGACCAGAATCCACCGGGGACGCCACCTCCGTCGGCAGGCGAGTGCGAGAACGCGCCCATCAACCCGGGCCGCGTCACGCTCCACCGTCTCAACCGAGCGGAGTACAACGCCACCGTGCGGGACCTGCTGGGAGACACCACCCAGCCGGCCAATGACTTCCCTATCGACGACCACGGTTACGGCTTCGACAACATCGCGGACGTCCTGTCGTTGTCGCCGCTATTGATGGAGAAGTACTCCGCCGCGGCGGAGAAGCTGGTGAACGACGCCTGGACGCGGGGCGTCTTCAATTCCTGCGCGCTGGACCCCGTCAACCCGGCGCCCTGCGCGCACGAAATCATCGCCAACTTCGCCCGCCGCGCCTGGCGCCGGCCGGTGCAGCAGGCCGAGGTCGACAAGCTGATGAGCTTCGTCGACCTGGCGAGACAGCACGCGGACCCGCCCGAGGCCGGGGTGAAGCTGGCCCTGCGCTCGGTGCTGGTGTCGCCGCACTTCCTCTTCCGGGTGGAGAAGAACGCGCCGCCGGGAAGCACCGAGCCGTACACGCTCGACAACTTCGAGCTGGCCAGCAGGCTCTCCTACTTCCTGTGGAGCAGCATGCCGGACGACGAGCTGTTCGCCGCCGCCGAGGCGGGGAAGCTGAGCGACCCCGCGGAGGTGGAGGCCCAGGTGCGGCGCATGCTCGCGGACCCGAAGGCCCGCGCGCTGGTGGAGAACTTCGCCGGCCAGTGGCTCTTCACCCGGGCGCTGGGCACCGCGGTGCCGGACTCGACGCTCTACGGCGCGTTCAACGAGGAGCTGCGCGCCGCCATGCGCACGGAGACGGAGCTCTTCTTCGCGGAGTTCATCACCGGCGAGCACAAGCTGACGGACCTCATCGACGCGCCGTTCACCTACGTGAACGACCAGCTGGCCGCCCACTACGGCCTGCCGCTGCCCGGCAGCACCACGCACCAGCGCGTGGAGCTCACCGGCCACCCGGAGCGCAGCGGCATCTTCGGCAAGGGCTCGCTGCTCACCGTCACCTCCAACCCGGACCGCACCTCACCGGTGCAGCGCGGCGTCTGGGTGCTGGAGCAGCTGCTCTGCTCGGCGCCTCCGCCTCCACCACCGGACGTGGAGAACCTGCCACCGCCCATCACTCCGGACATGACGATGAAGGAGCGCATGGCGCTCCATCGCAGCGCGCCGGCGTGCCAGGGCTGCCACCGGCTGATGGACCCGCTGGGCCTGTCGCTGGAGAACTTCGACCCCATTGGCCGGTGGCGGCTCCAGGAGGTCAGCGGCGCGCCCGTGGACGCCACGGGTGACATGCCCGACGGCAACGTCCTCAACGGCGTCCGCGACATGCAGGCCTACCTGAAGGAGGACCCGAAGCTGACCACCTGCATCGCCGAGCACATGCTCACCTACGCCACGGGCCGTGGCATGGAGGCGGCCGACCACTGCGCGGTGAAGAACGTCGCCACCCAGGCCGAGGCTCGCGGTGGGCGGCTCGTCGACTACATCCTCAGCATCGTCTCGAGCAGCCACTTCACGCAGCGTGGCGCCGAGGAGGGAGGGCAGACGCCATGAGCAAGAAGTTCCGACTCTCACGACGGACCGTCCTGCGGGGCACGGGCGCCTTGATGGCGCTCCCGCTTTTGGAGCAGATGCTCCCCAGAAGCGCATATGGCGCGCCGGGCGATGTGCCGCGCCGGCTCGCCGTCTTCTACACGCCCAACGGCATTCACATGCAGAAGTGGACGCCCGCGACGGAGGGGCCCGGGTGGGCGCTGACGCCCACGCTGGAGCCACTGGCGGCGGTGAAGGACGACCTGCTGGTCATCTCCGGCCTGGCGAACATGCCCGCCTTCCCGGAAGGCGACGGGCACCATGCGGCCGCCACGGGCTCGTTCCTGACCTGCGCCAAGGTCTACAAGACGGAGGGCACCAACATCCGGGTGGGCATCTCCATGGACCAGGTCATCGCCAACCACCTCACGGCGACGCGGGCCACCCGCTACGGCTCCATGGAGCTGGGCATCGACGCGGGCCGCGGCATCGGCAACTGCGACTCCGGCTACGCGTGCCCGTACGCCAACAACATCGCCTGGTCGGGGCCGCGGACTCCCGTGGCCAAGGAGACCAGCGCCATGGCGGCGTTCAACCGCCTCTTCGCGGGTGCCACGCCCGGCGAGACGCAGGCGCAAATCGAGAAGCGCCGCGCGTACGGCAAGAGCATCATCGACGTCGTGCGCGACGACGCCACCGCGCTGCAGGGGCAGCTGGGCACCACCGACCTGCAGAAGCTGGAGGAGTACTTCACCAGCGTGCGGGAGCTGGAGAAGCGGGTGGAGGACGTCTCCGCCCCCTCCATGTCCTGCGTCCCGGGCGCGGTGCCCATGGACTCCGAGGACCCGACGGCGAAGACGAAGGCGATGCTGGACCTCATCATCCTCGCCTTCCAGTGCGACGTCACCCGCGTGGCCACGTTCATGCTGGCCAACGCGCGCGCCAACAAGGTCTACCCCTTCCTGGGGCTCAGCGGCGGGCACCACACGTACTCGCACCACCAGAAGGTGCAGTCCAACTACGACGCGCTCGCCACCATCGACAAGTGGGAGGTGACGCTCCTCCAGTACATGCTGGAGCGCATGAAGTCGATCATCGAGGTGAACGGCATGTCGCTGCTGGACAACTCCATGGTCTACTTCTCCAGCGAGGTGGGCGATGGCGACTCGCACAACCACGTCGACCTGCCCATCATCCTGGCGGGCCGGGGCGGCGGCGCGCTCACACCAGGCCGGCACATCCGCTACCAGCAGGACCCGCTGGCCAACCTGTACATCTACCTGATGCAGGCCATGGGCGTGCCCAACGTCACCACCTTCGGTGACGACGGGACGGGCCCGCTGCCCGGCCTCCTCGTGTAGTCCGCAGCACTCGTGCGCGGCGAGGCAGGCGGGCGGGCGGCCCACCGCGCGCCTCGCCCGCCGCGCACGGTTCACATGCATCGGCGGGCATCCTGGCGCATCATCGCAGGCATGCCCTCCCTGCCCCATGTCTCCCGGTGGTCCGCGCTCGCCCTGATGCTGCCGCTGCTCGGCTGCGCAGGCAGCGGCAAGGCCCAGGGGCGCCGCCAGGCAGCGCCCGCCCGACAGGTCTCGACGTCCAAGCAGGCCATGACGGCCTCGAAGGAAAAGGCCCCGGAGCCACGCGCCGGCGTGCCCTCCGTGAAGGACTTCTCGCGAGACATGGTGACCGCGCACAACCTGGCGCGCTCCCGGGCCCAACCCGCGCCCAGGCCCGCGCTGCCGCCGCTCGCCTGGTCCGCCGAGGCCGCGCGCAAGGCCGCGTCCTGGGCCAAGGCCTGCCGCTTCGAGCACAACCCGGACCGGGGCGACTTCGGGGAGAACCTCGCCGCCGCCACGCCCGGCGCGTGGAACACGTCCCAGGTGGTGAAGAGCTGGGCGGACGAGGCCGCGGACTACGACTACCGGCGCAACACCTGCAAGAAGGGCAAGGTGTGCGGCCACTACACGCAGGTGGTGTGGCGGAAGACGACGGCCGTCGGGTGCGCCACCGTCATGTGCAACAAGAACTCGCCCTTTGGCGCGCAGTTCCCCACGTGGCAGCTCTGGGTGTGCAACTACACGCCGCCGGGCAACTGGGTGGGGCAGCGGCCCTACTGAAGCGCGCCCATGCGCCCTCCGGGGCGGGTGCGTCCATGGTGCCCGACACTCGCGAGCCAGGGAGGTGACGGCCCGCATTCCGGCGGCGGATAATCCATGCCATGCCCCGCCCCATGCTCCGTCACCTGCGTCCGATTGGCCTGCTCATCCCCCTGCTCCTCACCGGCTGCGGCTCCGACTCGCCCGACTCTGAAGACGGTGACGGTGACAACGAGCCGCTGGTCATGACGCAGTTCGACCGCGACATGCTGGACGCGCACAACGCCGCGCGGCGGAACGTGACGCCCGCGGCCTCCCCGGCGCTGGAGGACCTGACGTGGGATGAGGAGGCGACGCGCACGGCGAAGAAATACGCCGCGAAGTGCCAGTTCTCGCACAACCCCAACCGCGGCAACCTGGGCGAGAACCTGACCGCCGCCACGTCCAGCGCCATGAGCCCCCAGAACGTCGTGCAGGGCTGGGTGGACGAGGCCGCGGACTACGACTACGCCAGCAACACCTGCGCGAGCGGCAAGCAGTGCGGCCACTACACGCAGGTGGTGTGGCGCAACACGCGTGCGCTGGGCTGCGCCATGCAGGCGTGCACGGAGAACTCGCCCTTTGGCGCGCAGTTCCCCAACTGGACGCTCTGGGTCTGCAACTACGCGCCGCCGGGCAACTACGTGGGCCAGCGCCCCTACTGACGCAGGTGCTGGTCGAGGAACGCCGTCACCTGCTGCCAGGCGGCCGCGGCGGCGCGCTCGTCGTAGCGCTCACCCGACGGGTTGGCGAAGGCGTGGTCGGCCTCGAACTCGAGGAGGTAGTGCCGCACGCCCGCCGCGGCCAGGCCCTCTCGGAAGGCCTGCAGCGTCTCCGGCGGAATGGAGGCGTCCCGGGTGCCGAAGATGCCCAGCAGCGGCGCCCGGATGGAGGCGAGCGCCTGCGGGTCCGTCACCGGGTTGCCGTAGTACATGACCGCCGCGGCCAGCTCCGGAAGGGCCATGGCCGTGCGCAGCGACCAGCCGCCTCCGAAGCACCAGCCGATGCTGCCCGTGCGCGTCGCCTTCACCCGCGCGTCCTGCTGGAGGAAGGCGTGCGCGGCCTCGAGCGTCTCCTGCGCGCGCGCCGGGTCCACCGCCTTCAGCAGCGACAGTGCCTCGTCCCGCGTGGTGGCCACCTTGCCGCCGTACAGGTCCACGGCGAGCGCGGCGTAGCCCTCCGCGGCGAGCCGGTCCGTCCAGTGCCGGATGTGGTCGTTGAGGCCCCACCACTCGTGGATGACGATGACGGCGGGCAGCGGCCCCTGGGCGCCCTCGGGCAGGCTCAGGTAGGCCTTCGTGCCGGCCACCTCCACCTCCTCGCCCTTCAGCTTCGGCGGCGCGTCCTCGCGCAGCGTGTGCAGCGCCTTGAACTCCGCCTCCGAGACGGCGCCCGTGGGAGACGGCTCGCGCAGGACTTCCCGGGCGCGGCCCTGGACGCAGGCTCCCAGCAACAGCGCTCCCATCAATAGCAGCAGGCCCTGGCGCATGGTGTGTCGACCTCCGACGGTTGGCCCGTCCCCGGGACGGGGACGCTGGCGGCTCCTGGACTACCCCGGGTCCGCGCCGCGCGCCACCCCGGCGCCAGGAACGCGAAGAGGGCTGGGAGGGAAGCGTCCCTCACCAGCCCCCTGGGCGTCCTGCCAGTCGGAAGTGACTACTTCTTCTCCGCCGCGGAGGGCTTGCCCGCCGGAGGCGTGCCGCCCATGGCCGGCATCTCCGGCGGCTTGACGATCTCGAGCAGCTCCACCTCGAACACCAGGGCCGCGCCACCCGGGATGTTCGGCGGCGCGCCGCGGTCACCGTAGGCGATGTCGGACGGGCACACGAGCTTGGCCTTGCCGCCCACCTTCATCTTCTGCACGCCCTCGGTCCAGCACTTGATGACGCCCTGGAGCGGGAACTGCGTGGGCTCGCCGCGCTTGTGCGAGCTGTCGAACTCGGTGCCGTCCGGCAGCGTGCCGCGGTAGTGCACCTTCACGATGTCCGAGGCCGCGGGCGACGCGCCCGTGCCGGCGGTCAGCTCCTTGTAGATGAGGCCGGACTCCGTCTTCACGGCGCCCTCTTCCTTCGCGGCCGTCTCCAGGAACGCCTTCGCCTTCTCCTTCTCCGCCTCCGCCTTGCGGGTGCTGCGCGCGCGCGCCAGCTCCTGGAGCTTCGGACCGTACGTCTCCAGCTCCACCGCGGGCTTCTCGCCCTTCACCTGCGCGGTGATGCCCGCCTTGACGTACTCCAGCTCCTCCGGCGTCATGTCGAACACGCTCACGCTGCGGCCAATGGACAGGCCGAGCGCGTACAGCGTCTTCTGGTCTTCCGTCTGGGGGTTGGCGCTCGCGCCCGCAGCAGCCGGCGCCGCCGTCGTCGTCGAATCCGTCTTGCCCTGCTGCTGGCAGCCCGCCAGCACCAGCATTCCCGCGACCAGCCACGTCTTCCGCATGTCGTTGCCCTCTTCCTTGCTTTCTGAAGCGGCAGTGGGACTCGCCGCAGTCAGTTCCGGAGGGCCGACTTACTACAGAAATGGCCTGACAACCGTTCCGACGGCACGGAGCGGCCCGCCTCGTTCCTGGACGACACCTTGCCCGGCTTCAGGGCGACCGCCCCGAGTCACACGGGAGGTGTGATTTTTCACTACCCATCAGGCGCCCCGTGGCGGCGCCTCACCCCTCACCCGCCTCCAGGTAGGCGAGCAGCGGCGCCAGCACCGGCGTCAGCCGCTTGTAGGTGGCGGTGTCCTCGGGAACCGTGCGCAGCACGCGGGCCAGCCGCTGCCTTCGGCCGGGCGCCTCCACCTCGGTGGCGATGGGCGCCAGGTAGGTGTGGATGGTGAAGAGGATGGCGCGCGTCCGAGGCAGCCGGGTCAGCGTCTGGCGCTCCAGGCGCAGGAAGCAGCGATCGCCCGCGTTGTCGGGGGTGATGCCGTCGAACAGGTGCTGCCACTCCGGCCGCGTGTGGGGCTCCAGGTCCAGCCGCTCCGTCACGCTGATGGCCCAGTTGCAGCGCGTCACCGGGCGCCCGGGCTTGAGCCCGTCCATGAGCTTCAGCGTGGAGGTCCCCAGCTTCGCGTTGAACTGGGGCACCGGCTCGTGGACGGCGAGCAGCGGCAGGCCCAGCTTGTCCGGCAGGCACCAGCCCGAGGGGAAGCACAGCTGCCCGGCCACCAGCGGAAAACCCTCACGTGTGCCATCCAGCAGCAGCAGATCCTCCTGCACCTGACGGCCAAACCAGTCGAGCGGCGCCAGGGGCAGGCTCGCCGCGTCCCCCGGCGTGAAGTCTGTCTGCGTCCCCAGCAGGCGGTTGCGCCAGCGCCAGCGCTCACCCTCCACTTCCAGCGCGAAGTGCTCAGGCGATTGACGCGCCATGGCAGGCAGCAGCACCGTCAGCGTCTCCCATTGCAGCGGCTCCGTCTCCGGGCCGCCCTGGAAGCGCGCGGCGTGTCCCGCTTCCAGCAGCGAAGCCTTCAGCGCCACTTCCTCTCGATAGCGCGGCGCGTCGACCTCGATGAGTGTCTCTTCGGGCCTCAGCGCGCGCACGCCCAACGACATGGAAAAGACATCCTGCTCGAAAGGGAAGTAGGGCAGCACCGCGTCAACCTCTCATGAAGGATTGGAGCAATTTATCAACCGCGTTGCAGAACGCATTGCGTCACAGAAGCCGTGACTGTTTTTGATGTCTCACGCTTGAGGTTGGTCAACTTCACAGGGAGGATTCGTCTGGTCCTGGCTGCGCCCTGTAGCCCCGCGCTCGGTCGCCAGAAGGCGCAGCACTTCCACAGGAGATACCTGATGCATCCTCTGCCGCTGTCGCGCGCGCCTCGTGCCGTGCTCCTGGCCCTCGTGGGTCTGCTTGCCCTCCCCGCCTGCTCGGATGACGACGATGACCGTCCGGACGCGGGCCAGCCGGACTCCGGAACGCGTCCGGACGCGGGCACGGGCGACGGCGGCACGGGCGACGGCGGCACGGACGATGGCGGCACGGAGGGGGATGGCGGCTCCATCGCCTGGCCGCAGGACTTCTCGTGCGAGGGCAAGGAGCAGACCACGCTGGCGTTCGACCCGGGCCAG
The DNA here is from genome assembly GCF_050038885.1 of Pseudomyxococcus flavus. Lineage (NCBI taxonomy): Bacteria > Pseudomonadati > Myxococcota > Myxococcia > Myxococcales > Myxococcaceae > Pseudomyxococcus > Pseudomyxococcus flavus. The sequence continues at coordinate 2,952,943 of NZ_CP143624.1, forward strand.
GAGCAGGAGCTCCAGGACGCGGTGAACGCGCTGGCCGAGTGCACCACCATCGAGCTGGGCGCGGGCACCTTCCAGTTCGACAACGCCATCACCATCCGCGCCAACGGCATCACGTTCAAGGGCGCGGGCAAGGGCGCCCAGGGCGAAGCCACCGGCGGCGAGGCCAGCACGGTGCTGGACTTCTCCAACGCGGCCGCGAACACCAACGGCCTCGACGTGGTGGGCAAGCTCTTCACGGTCAGCGACCTGGCCGTCTGGAACGCGAAGAAGGACGGCCTGCGCATCGAGTCTTCCAGCAACGTGAACATCCAGCGCATCCGCACCGAGTGGGCCCAGGAGAATCAGGAGAGCAACGGCAAGTACGGCATCTACCCCGTGAAGTCGATGTTCGTCCTCGTCGAGGACTGCGAGGCCTACAACGCCGCCGACGCCGGTATCTACGTCGGACAGACGCAGCACACCATCGTCCGGCGGAACGTGGCGAAGAAGAACGTGGCCGGCATCGAAATCGAGAACACCAAGTTCGCCCACGTGTCGAACAACCTCGCCACGGACAACACCACGGGCCTGGTCGTGTTCGACCTGCCGGGCAACCCCATCCGGGGCACGGACATCTACGTCGCCGACAACACCATCACCGGGAACAACCGCCCCAACTTCGCGTCCGTGGAGGCCAGCAGCAGCACCGTGTCGCAGGTGCCCGCCGGCACCGGCACCTTCATCCTGGCCTCGCGCCGGGTGGAGTTCGAGCGCAACACCTGGGGTGACAACAACACGGTGGACATCGCCATCCTCAGCGGCCTGGCCATCGAGCCCGACCCCGCTCAGTGGGCGCCCGGCTTCTTCAACTACCCCAGCAAGGACATCTTCATCCACGACAACACCTTCACCGGCGGCAGCGGCCGCCTGGTGGACAACGGCGAGCCGGACCCCGAGCGCCGCCCGCTGGGCGCGCTGCTGGGCGCGGTGTACGCGTACGGCGCCCAGGCGCACGGCGTGACGGGCGTGGAGCACGTGCTGTGGGACGGCATCGACCCGGCGCCGCGTAACGAGAGCCTGTCCAACCCCATCAACATCTGCTTCACGCGCAACACGCTGCCGGAGGGCACGGGGGCGGCGCTGGTGGACCTCGACCTGCAGGCGGTGAGCGGCCACATCCTGGCGCCCACGCCCGACCTGCCCTCGGCCTGGGCGGAGACGCGCCGCTATGCCCAGGACGCCGAGCCGTACAACTGCTCCGGCTTCACCCCGGCCCTGACCATCCGCTGAGCAGCCCGGTGAGGAACGGACGCATGCACAGGCCGTTCATCCCGGGCTGGGGCCTCGCCGCGGTGCTGATGACCGCGGCGCTGGCCTCGTGCTCGGGTGACGAGGACGGCACCACGCCGGAAGCAGATGGCGGCATCATCGAGCGCGACTCCGGCCTGCCGCCCGAGGACAGCGGCACCCCGGACGCGGGAGGTGGCGAGGACGCCGGTGACGCGGGCGAGGACGCCGGGAGTGACGAGGACGCGGGCACGCCGGATGCCGGAGACGCCGGCCCGGGTGATGGCACCGTGGCCATTCCCAACGCGCTGTCGGGCTTCGGCCTCTTCACCGGCACACCGGCGGAGGGCGGGCTGCAGCCGGTGGAGGGGAACATCCCCTACGCGTTGACCACGCCGCTCTTCTCCGACTACTCGGTGAAGTCCCGCACGCTGTACATCCCTCCGGGCGCGCAGGCGCGGTACTCGGCCAACGACGTGCTGGACCTGCCAGTGGGCACCATCATCACCAAGACGTTCGCCTTCCCCGCGGACCTCCGCGCGCCGGAAGAGAACGTGCGGGTCATCGAGACGCGCGTGCTGGTGCGGCAGCCCGGCGGCTGGGAGGCCCACCCCTACTTCTGGAACGAGGCCCAGACGGAGGCCACGCTGGCCAACGGAGGCCGCGTCGTCCGCGACGTGCGCTTCATTGGCGAGGACGGCGTGGAGCGGACGCTGGACTACCTGGTGCCCAGCAAGAACCAGTGCCTGAAGTGCCACCATCTCCAGGACGCGCAGGAGAACCAGGTGATGGTGCCCATCGGCGTGAAGGCCCGCTACCTCAACCGGGACCACGACTACGGCGGTGAGGCCATCAACCAGCTCCAGCACCTCGCCAACCTGGGCCGGCTGACGGGGCTGCCTCCGGTCGAGCAGGTTCCGCGCGCACCCGACGCCTTCAACGAGGCGGAGGCCTCCCTGGAAGCGCGGGCGCGCACCTACCTGGATATCAACTGCGCGCATTGCCACAACCCGAAGGGGACGGCGGGCAACACCAGCCGGCTGTTCCTCAACGTCGAGAACTCGGATGCCTTCACGCTGGGCGTGTGCAAGCGGCCCGGGTCCGCGGGCGGCGGCGTGGGCGGCGAGTTCGACATCGTTCCGGGCAGCCACTCGACGTCCATCCTCTGGTACCGCATGGACACCGAGGAGTCGGGGAAGATGATGCCGGAGCTGGGCCGTGCCCTGCGCCACGACCAGGGCTCGCGGCTCATCGCCGACTGGATTGACGCCATGCCGCCGCAGTCCTGCAAGTAGGCCCGTTGTCCCATGAGCGGCCCCTCCGTGCCCGGTGCGCGGAGGGGCTTCTCGTTTCCGCACCGTGACGGCCGCGCCGCGTGACAGGGCGCGTGTGTGCCGCATAATCCCGGGCGCATGTCCTTGCCCACGCTGCTCCGGGGCGCGGGTCTCGCCTGCGTGCTCGCCCTGCTCGCCGCCTGCCGCATCGAGTCCGCCGCGCCCTCGGCCGGACCGGCCCAGGCGCGCGAGGGCGCACCGTCCGGCGACGTCTGGGTCTACACGTCCATGTACCGGCACGTCCTGGACGCGCTGGAGCCCCTGCTGAAGGAGCGGCTGCCCGGCGTCCAGGTGCACTGGTATCAGGCCGGCAGCGAGAAGGTGGCCAGCCGGCTGGAGGCGGAGCGCGCCGCGGGCGCCGTCCGCGCGGACCTGCTCGCCACGTCGGACCCGTTCCTCTACGAGCGGCTCGCGCGCGAGGGCGCCCTGCTCCGCTATGCCTCGCCCAACGTGCTGCGGGTGCCACGCGCCCTGGTGGACCTGGATGCGCGCTACGCGGCCCTGCGGCTGTCCACCATGGTCCTGGTCCACCGGCGGGGCGGACCGCCTCCGCCCACGTCCTTCGCGCAGCTCGCGCAAGGCCCCTGGACGGGGCGCGTGGCCATTGGAGACCCGCTGACGTCGGGCACCGCCTTCACCTGGGCCGTGTTCTGCGACGCCGCGTACGGCGAGGGCTTCTTCACCGGGCTGCGCCAGCGGGGCGCCATCGTGGCGGGTGGCAACGCGGCGGTGCTCCAGAAGGTGGAGAGCGGCGAGGCGGACGCGGGCGTGCTGCTGCTGGAGAACGCGCTCGCGGCCCAGGCGCGCGGCAGCCCCATCCAGGTGGTGTGGCCCACCGATGGCGCCGTGGTCATCCCGGGTCCCGCGGCGCTCTTCACGACGACGCCCAACCCCGTGGCGGCGAAGGCGGTGGTGGACGTGCTGCTGTCGCCCGAGGGGCAGCGCATCATCATGGAGAAGGGAGACATGCACGCGGTGGACCCCAGGCTCGCGGGCCCGGGCGGCGGCCCCGGCGTGGCGGAGCTGCTGGCGCGCGCGCGTCCATGGACGCCCGAGCTGCTCGAGCGAGGGCTCACGCAGGGCGGCGCCGTCAAGGAGCGTTTCCGGCAGGCGTTCGCGCAATGAGCGCGGCGGCCTCCAGGCCCTGGTGGCTCGGGCTCGGCGCGTGGCTGGTGCCCGTGCTCGGCTTCTCCGTGATTCCCGTGGTCGCCCTGCTCTGGCGAGGCCTGGGACACGCCGAGGCGGGTGGGCTGGGCTGGCTGCTCGCGGAGCGCGGCGCGCTGGTGCACACGCTGGCCATCGCCACGGGCGCCGCTGTCCTGGCCTTCGTCGCCGGGACACCGCTGGCGCTGGTGCTGTTCCGCACCGACCTGCCGCTGCGTGGGGCCTTCACGGTGTTGTTCACCCTCCCCTCCGCGGTGCCCGCGTTCATCTGGGGCATGGGCTGGCTGTCCCTCGCGAGCCCCCGCGCGGGGTACCTCAACCGGCTGCTGGGAGACGGCGCCTTCGACATCTACGGCCCGGTGGGCATCGCCTTCGTGGAGGGCGTGGCGGGCCTGCCGCTGGTGCTGCTGGCGGGCGCTGCGGCCCTGCGGCGCGTGGACCCGGCGATGGAGGAGGCCGCACGCGTGTGTGGCGCCTCGACGGCGCGCGCGCTGCTGACCACGACGCTGCCGCTGGCGCTGCCGGCCCTCCTGTCCGGCGCGGTGATGGTGTTCCTCATGGCAGCGTCGTCCTTCGGCGTGCCGTACCTCCTGGGCGTGTCGGCCTCGCCGCCCACGCGGGTGCTCACCACGCGCATCTATGAGCTGGTGCTGATGGGCGGTGAGGAAGGGCTGGGTCGCGCGGCGCTGCTGGCGACCTCGCTCCTGCTCCTGGCCCCCGTGGCGATGCTGGCGACGTGGGCCCTGGGCCGGGCCGGCCGCGTGCGCCTCAGCGCGGGCAAGGGCCTGTCGGCGCGCCCCTTCCCGCTGGGACGCGCGCGTGCAGGCGTCACGGTGGCCGTGGGGCTGATTGCCACGGTGCTGGTGTTGCTGCCGCTGGGGGCCATCCTGCTGACCTCGTTCCAGCGCAGCTTCGGCGCGGAGCTGGCCTGGGAGGAGCTGACCCTGGCGCACTGGGCAGGGGTGCTGCTGGAGCCGCGCACGCTGCACGCCACGGGGCGCAGCCTCCTGCTCGCGGCGGGCGCGGGCGCGCTGGTGTGCCTGCTGGGGCTCGCGGCGGCGGTGCTGCAGCGTGGGCTTCGCCGGCTGGGCGCGGGAGTGGAGGCGCTCGCGGTGTGGCCCTACGCGGTGCCGGGGACGGTGCTGGCCCTGGCGCTGCTGCTCGCGTTCTCCAGGGACTTGCGCTTCATCCTGGCGGACCGCGTGGCCTTCGTGCTCGCGCTGGCGCACACGCCGTGGCTGCTGCTCATCGCCTACGTGGCGAAGTACCTCGCGCTGGGCACGCGCAACAGCGCGGAGGCGCTCGCGCAGCTGGATGCCTCGCTCGCGGAGGCGGCGCGGGTGAGCGGCGCGGGCCCGTGGCGGGCCTTCGTGGATGCACCGCTGCCCATGCTGCGCCCCGCGCTCACCGCGGCCTTCGTCCTGGCGTTCCTCGCCTGCGCGACGGAAATCACCATGTCCGTCCTGCTCGTGCCCGCGGGGACCGAGGTGCTCGGGACACTGCTGTTCGAGCTCCAGAGCTACGCGGACCCCGCCGCCGCGGCGGTGCTGGCCTGCGCATTCATCGTGCTGGTGGGGGTGGGCCAGGCGCTGCTCGCGCTGCTGACCCGGCACGCCCAGGGCGAACGATGATGCCCTTCACGTCCGGCATCGCCAGGGAACCGGCGTCCCCCTGGCGATGACCGCGGGACCGGCGCGCGATTACATACAGGCGCAGTACATGCCCCGGATGCAGTGCCCGTATCCCTCACCACAGAAGTAATCACAATCCGAGTTGCGCTGACAGACGGCCTGGGAGACCTCGTGCGCGCCAGCCTCGGCCGTGGACGGCATGAACGCCATTCCGAAACCCGCCGCCAGCCCCACGCCCAACGCCGTCAGCATCGCGATTCCGCTCTTCTTCATGTTGTGGCTCCTTTCAGGGGTTTCAAGCCTAGCGCTACTCACGGCGATGGGGCAGCCCCATCGCCTGCTCCGCGATGCCGCGACGCAACATCAGACGCCCTGACACATGGCGACAAGATGTTCAGGGCGTCTCAAGGCAAACGGCACAGCGTCCTGTGCGGAGAGCGCCGTTCCATTCCGAGTGCCGCGCGCTCACGCGGCGCCGAAGGGACGCGCTCCATCATGCCCGAGGCCCTACCGAAGCCGTGGGGCCCACGTCAAACGACGGCGGCCAGGGTAGGCTCGGCCGCGCCGCATGAGCGACTTCCGACGCGCCACCCGTGACGACAACGCCGCGTTGCTCGACCTGTTCGGCGCGGTGCCCATGGAGGGAGACCTCGTCCTCTCCTCGCAACGAGCGCCCGACTACTTCGGCCTCTATGACATGCAGCGCGGAGAGACGGAGGTCTGGGTCCACGGCGTGCCCAGCCAGCTCGACGGTATGGGCACCGTCCACGTGCGCGACGGCTGGCTGGAAGGCCGTCCGTGCCGGGTCGGCTACCTGGGCGACCTGCGCACCCGCTTCTCCGCGCGTCGAGCCCGGAGCCTCGCGCGCTTCTATGGCCCCATGCTCGAGGAGAGCGCCCAGCGCCTGGGCGTGGATACCTTCCTCACGGCGGTCATGGCCTCCAACGCCACCGCGAGCCAGGCGCTCGTGCGCAAGCGGCCGGGGCGCGTGAGCCAGCCCCACTACGCGCTGCTCCGCCGCTTCTCCGCCGTGTCCATCCAGTTCCTGCTCCGACGCCGTCCCCAGCGAAGCGCCTTCGCCGTGCGCCGCGCCACGCCCGCCGACGTCCCCGCCATCGCGGCCCTGCTGGACGCCGACCACCGCGCCCGGCCCTTCGGCTACCGCTTCGACACGGGCGAGCTGGAGCACCGCTTCGCCACGTGGCCCGGCCTGCGCGTGGAGGACACCTACCTTGCCTTCAACGGCGCGGGCGCGCTGGTAGGCTGCACCACCGCCTGGAATCCCGAGGCCGTGAAGCGCTACCGCGTCCACGCCTACCGCGGAGGCATGCGCTGGGTGCGGTGGGGCTGGAACGCCTTGGCCTCGGTCGCCCGCGCGCCCCGCCTGCCCGCGCCCGGCAGCGACTTCCGCTACTTCTATCTCTGCAACACCAGCGTGCGAAGCGAGGACCCGGCCATCCTCCGCGCGCTCGTGGAGCAGGTGTACGCGGACTTCCACGGCCAGGGCTTCCACTTCTTCACGCTGTACCAGGACGAAGCCGACCTTCTGGCCCCCGCGCTGAAGGGCTTCCTCCAACGCAGACTGGACTTCCACCTCTACGCGGTGACGCCCGCCTCACGTCCTCGGGACGTCTTTCCGCCAGGACGCACGGGCTTCGAAATCTGCCTGCCCTGACGCGCTCACTCCGCCTGGAGCGAGATGCGCCAGGGCACGAGCTCCCGCCCGGCTGCCCCCGTGAGGGTCAGCAGATGGTTCCCCGTCCGGGTCGGCCGGAAGATGCCGGCCTGCGGCCTCGACAACGTCCCGTCGGGAGCGAGGAGCGTCAGCCGGAGCGTTCCGACGTCCAATCCCAGCCGGTACGCGCGTCCCGCCTCCAACGCGACGGAGAACACATCCGTGTCGATGGCCGTCTGGACCACACCGGACACCGAGACCGGCAGCGGCAGCTCCTGTGCATCCCCGCTGTGGTCGCCGTAGTCGTCGACGGCCTCCTGCGTCAGTTGCAAGGAGAAGCCCTCCACGCCGCGCAGCGGCTGGAACATCATCGTCACGGGGCCCTCGCCCCAGGCACTGAAGAGGTGATGGCCGTTTCCCAGGTCCAGGATGCTCACTGCGCCTCGCGGGTTGAAGGCCAGCTCGGCGGACGGGGCATAGGCCGCCAGGTAGACGCCACGCGGCTCCCCCCAGAAGGCGATCGCGTCCGTGTCGTATGGCGTCTCGAAGCGGCCCGTGACGGAGGTCCCCGGCGCGACGAAGGTTGCCGTCTCCGGCGAGTCCCCGTGGTCATCCACGCCCGCGTCCACCAGCGTCAGCTGGAACGAGTGGGCCCAGAGCTCCCCTCCCTGGACCTTGAGGTAGTAGGTGCCCTCCACCTCCATCCGAGCCCGCAGCCGGTCCGTCGTCGACGAGGCCACGTTCGCGCCGGTGGCATCCACCACCTGGGCCGACCACGTCCCCAGGCCCTCCGTCCGCACGGTGTAGACGTGGCCCGGTGCTCCCGTGAAGGAGAAGACATCCACGTCTTCACGCGACTGGAGGGTGACGTCCACCGGCACGCCCGGCGTCAGCGGCGTGGCGGTGGCCAGCGTATCCCCATGCTCATCGAGCCCCAGGTCCTCGAAGCGGCAGCGGAGGTCCACCGGGAAGGGGCCGCTTCCAGCGCTGACCTCGACGAACCAGTCGCGCGCCGAGCTCGCCTCCAGGCTCACGACGACCGGGGCCCCCGAATCGTCCAGGTCGACATCCCCACCCCCGTGCCCCTCGGACGACAGCACCAGCCACACCTGCGGCCCGGGCTCGCGCTCACAGATGAAGCGGTAGCCATGCCCCGCCCGCGCACGGAAGGTGAACACATCCAGGTCGGAGGGCACGGAGAGCCGAACCGGGAACGGCGTGCCGGAGCCCTCCTCCAGCACCGTGGCGTCTCCCCACGCATTCCCGTGGTCGTCCGCGCCCAGGAACATCAGCTCGTAGGTGTAACGACCGGACTTGTCCTCGCCGGAGACCTCGAAGTACCAGGTGCCCTCGGTGAGCTTCGGAGACCACGACGTGGTGGCCCCCTCGGTCTCGAAAGGAAAGTACCGAACGCTGTTCCCCGCGGCATCCAGCAACCTCACGCGGCAGGCCGCCAGCGTCAGCCGCGTGCACGCGAAGCGATAGATGCCGCTCTCGTGCACGGTGAAGGCGAACAGGTCGCGGTCCAGCATCTCCTCCCGCTGGCCCTCGTCGATTCGCGCCTCACGCGGTGACATGGGAACGGTCAGCACCGTCGCGGTGTCGGGCGAGCCGCCATGGTCATCCGGCGTCTTGAAAGCAGCGACCGCGCACGGAACGCTCGCGGCCCGCTCCCAGGGCCCGCAGCGGCACATGGGCTGCCCCGCGTTGGAGAAGCAGGTGCCCGCCGTGCATCGCAGTCCCGCGCAGGCCACCTCATCCCCTGGCACCTCCACGGTGTCGCACGCGGACAGGCCCAGCACGCACAGCAGCGCGACGGACCACAGCCAGGGGACACGGGCGGGACGCGATGCACGAGCCATGACGTCCCGCCCTCCCCTCAAACGACCCGATGCTTCCAGCGCCCGCGCCGGAAGAGGATGGCCGACACCATCGCCATCACCGAGAAGGCCACCGAGATGGAGAGGAACGCCCCGGGAGGCCCCATGCCCACGGGACCGGAGAGGACCCAGGCCAGGGGCAGCTCCAGCGCCCAGAAACAGCAGATGTTGAGGAGCGTCGGCGTGGCCGTGTCCCCGGCCCCGTTGAACGCCTGTGTCAGCACCATGCCGAAAGCATAGAACAGGAAGCTGGAGCACAGGATGCGCAGGGCTAGCACCGCCTGCTCCACCACCGCGGCGTCCTGGGTGAAGATGCCCACCACCGGCTCGGCCGCGATGACGAACACCAGCCCCAGCGAGCCCAGGAAGACGGCGTTGATGCGACCGGCCGTCCACACGGCGTGCTCGCCCCGCTCCGGCTTCCGGGCGCCCAGGCTCTGTCCCACCAGCGTGGCCGCCGCGTTGCTCAGCCCCCACGACGGCAGCAGCGCGAACAGCACGATTCGCAGCGCGATGGTGTAGCCCGCCACCGCCGCGCTGCCGAACGTCGCGACGATGCGCGCCAGCACCACCCAGCTCGTGGTGCCCACCAGCGCCTGCACCGTGCCCGCGCCCGACATCCGCAGCATGGCCAGCATCGTGCCGGGCTCCAGGCGCAGGTGCTCACGGCGAACCCGCAGCCTGCCGGAGCCCTGTGCCAGCCGGTAGAGCTGGTACACCACACCGCAGCTGCGCCCGAAGGTGGTGGCCACCGCCGCGCCCATGACGCCCAGCTCCGGGAACGGCCCCACGCCGAAGATGAGCAGCGGCGCCAGGACGATGTTGATGGCGTTGGCCAACCACAGCACGCGCATGGCGATGGCCGCGTCCCCCGCGCCCCGGAAGATGGCGTTGATGAGGAACAACAGCAGCACGCTCCCCACGCCACCCAGCATCACCTGCGTGTAGAGGACGCCATGCTCCAGCACCCACGGCGAGCCGCCCATCATCGCCATCAGTGGCCGCGCGAACCACACGCCCGCCACCGACACGGGAATGGACAGCACGATGCCCAGTCCCAACGCCTGCACCGCCGTGCGTGCCGCGCGCTCCGGGTCGCCCTCGCCGATGCGGCGGGATACGAGCGCGGTGGCGCCGATGCTCAGGCCCGCGGACGCCGCGTAGATGATGGTGAGCAGCGACTCCGTCAGCCCCACCGCCGCCACCGCGTCCGCCCCCAGCCGGCCGACGAAGAACACGTCGACGACGGCGAAGACGGACTCCATCATCATCTCCAGCACCATCGGCACGGCGAGCAGGAAGATGGCGTGGCGAACCGGGAGCCGGGTGAGGTCCTTCTCGGTCCCGTGGATGGCCTCCTTCAACGAAGCCCAGAGCCCCCGCGACCCGCTGTCGGGTGGACCTCCGGCCTCCGCCGGCACGGGTTCGGCCCCGGCCGGGGATGTGTCAGACATTCCTGCCTCCGTTGGCGCCCTTCTGTCAGCCGGGCGCGAAGAGGTCCAGGGACGATGTGCCCCCCTCCCCCTGACGCCGCCCGCCTGGCCCATGGACGCGGCAGGCGAGCAGGCACGAAAGAACAAGCCCCCAGGCAGCGACCGTTGGACGCTGGACAACCTACCTGCGCCGTCGGGCCGTCGGGGCTCAGGGCCTGCGGGTGTAGGGTGCCCCAGCAATGGTCATCAGCTTGCCGCACGAAAGTGCGCCCGGCGTGCCAGCAGGGGGGGCAGCGCACTTCAGCCTCTCCAGCAGCGCGCGGGTGCTGGGAACTCTCCACCTGGGTCCGGGGTCCATCATCGCGCAAGGCGCGGTGGTGCGCTCCCAGGAAGGCGCCGTGAGGCTGGGCTCGGGCTCAGCCGTCCTGGAGAACAGTGTCATCATCGGAACGCCGCAGCATCCCGTCTCGGTGGGCGAGCGCACGGTGCTCGACCACCGCAGCCTCGTGCTGGGCGCGGAGGTCGGCGCCCTCTGCGACGTGGGAAGCGGCTCCATCCTCATGCCCGGCGCGCGCCTGGGAACGCGCTGCCTGCTGGGTGAAGGAACCGTCATCCCCGTCGGCACCGTCGTGCCGGACGACTCCGTGGTAGCGGGGCGGCCCGGCCGCATCCTCCGTCGGACCACCGCAGACGACCTGGAACGGCTCCGGAAGCGGCGCGGCGGAAGCCTCGACCTTCCGGGCCAGCCACTCACAGCTTTCTCCGCGAGAGATCGCGCCGAGGACGCCCCCATGGGACAGCTCTATACTTTTCGCGACAAGCACCCACTGGTGCACCCCACCGCCACCCTCTTCTCGTCGGCCGAGGTGACGGGAGACGTCATCATCGGGCCGGGCTGCATCATCGGGCCGGGCGTCAAAATCCTGGGCGACACGAGCGGCCCGGTGCGCATCGGCGCGGGCGTGCAGGTGCTGGCCAACACCGTGCTGCACCGGCTGTCGGACCACGCGCTGACGTTGGAGGACGGCGTCATCATCGGTCCCGGGTGCACGGTGCACGGCAGCCACGTGGGCGCGAACACCGTGGTGGAGCCGGGCGCCATCCTCTGCGACGGGACGCGCCTGGGGCGTGGCAGCTTCGTGGGCGCGGGCAGCCTGGTGAAGCAGGGCAGCAACTTCGCGGACGGTGCACACGTGGATGGCTTCCCGGCCACCCAGACGGGCACGCTGACCTCGCTGCCTCCCGTGCCGCGCTGGGCGCTGAGGCCGGAGGACCTGCCCGGGCTGCGCCGCATCGGCTAGCGCGCGCTACTCCTCCCGCTGCTTCTCGGCGAAATGGAAGACCGCGAGCAGCGTGCCCATGGCATGGAAGGCCAGCCCCATGCCCCAGCCAATGGCGGGGTACTGCACCCACCAGCTCGGCCCGGAGACCAGGTCGATGAGGGTGAGCCCGCCCATGACGATGGTGTAGCTCGTCGCGTGTGACGCAAGGCTAATGTAGGCCTTGCGCATGCGCCGCCTCGCCTTGGTCCGTCCCGCCCGCGAGGTCAGCACGCTCTCCACGGCGGCCTCGCTCACACCCATCTCCCGCGCCATCGCCAGCAGATCCTCCCGGGTGAGCGCGCGATCCGGGTCCTTGCCAGCGAGTGCTCGGGCGGTGGCCTCACGGATGATGTCCGCGGCCTCTTCCTGGGAGAAGCTCGGAGGTGCGCTGCGCTGCCGGGTGTTCGCCATGGCGCGTGCAAGCTAGCGCGGTGGGCCGCGTGCGTCGACCAACCACCATGTGGCACGTGACGCCTTCGTGGAACAGCACCATCCGTGCCTTCAGGCCGCTCTGCCCGTGAGAGACGCGGCGGGGCGCGCATCAGTGGCCCGGACGTGCGCCCCGCGTCCGGGATGAAGCGTCATGAAGCCGGATGAATGGTGTCCGGAGTCCCCCGTCAGAAGGAGCAAGACGACGAAACATGGCCGCACCGGCCATGACAGGGAGGCAGTCATGCGTGGAAAGCTGATGCGGGTGCTTGTGGCCATCGCGATGTCCGCCGGAAGCCCGGTCCTCGCGCAGAGCGTGCACGGCGCCTCCGGAATCCAGCAGCCCGCCAGCGTCCAGGGCCGGGCGCATCACACCAGCACCGAGTCCGCACGGCAGCGCGCCGAGCGCGAACGGCTGGAGCGGCAGCGCGCGGAGCAGGAACGGCAGGCACGCATCGAGCGCGAGCGCCAGGAGCGGGAACGGGAACGGCAAGCGCGCATCGAACGTGAGCGCCAGGAGCGTGAGCGTCAGGCACGCATCGAGCGCGAGCGGCAGGAGCGTGAGCGCCAGGCACGCATCGAGCGCGAGCGGCAGGAGCGTGAGCGCCAGGAGCAGGAACGGCAGGCACGCATCGAGCGCGAGCGCCAAGAGCGTGAACGGCAGGCACGCATCGAACGTGAGCGCCAAGAGCGTGAACGGCAGGCACGCATCAAGCGCGAGCGCCAAGAGCGTGAACGGCAGGCACGCATCGAACGTGAGCGCCAAGAGCGTGAACGGCAGGCGCGCATCGAACGTGAGCGCCAGGAACGTGAACGGCAGGCGCGCATCGAGCGCGAGCGCCAGGAACGTGAGCGTCAGGAGCGTGAGCGCCAGGCTCGCCTGGAGCGCGAGCGTCAGCAGCGCGAGCGCTGGAACCGCGAGAATCCCATGCACGGCCGGCGCGGGTAGTCCGGCGCGTCCTCGCCACGCAGGATGAAGTCTCACGTGCGGCAGACGGTCCTGACCGAGACTCCATCCCCCAAGCGTGTCACTCGACGATGGAGCAGGTCGAAGCCGTTCCGGTCGACCTCCTGGTGGCCGGGAGCCGTATCCAGCGCGCCCCCGCCCACCACGACGTCAGGTAAAGGAACCCGCCGTTCAGCGGGCCCCATGGCATGGACCTGCTGGACGGCGAAGCGGCCGGGCACATGGATTCACCTGCCGCAGTGACACGCCACGCGACCGGAGGCACTGGCCTCTTCGTGCGTGCGCGCCAGCACGCTGTGCCATCTCCAGGCCGCCAGGTCGGGGGCGAGCGGCTCCGAGCGCCAGACATCGTTCACGCCCACCCGAGTCAAGCGCCCTTCGCCGACAAGTGACGCCTTCCGGGCGCTCACCTGCCCTTGGGGGTCGTTCCGCGTAAAAACTGCGCGACCAAATAATGAGGCGCCCACGCACATGGTGAGGACAATGCCTCCAGCCGACGCCGCGTCTCTCGGGAATCCCCACCGGCCCCAAGCCAGCGAGTCGCTCGTCGGTCAGCCGCGGGAGCATGCCCACACCGTCCAGTTCTACGAGGACGAGGACTTCCTCATCGACGTCATCGACGCCTTCATCACGGGAGGGCTCGCCCGAGGGGACCCGCTCGTCATCATCGTCCAGGCGTCCCACCGGCAGAAGCTCATCGCCCGGCTCATGGCCGCGGGCGTGGACACCGCGACAGCCTGCGCGGCCGGACAGCTCACGTTGCTCGATGCCCGGGAGACGCTGGCGCGCTTCATGATGGACGGACGTCTGGACTGGGAGGCCTTCCGGGAAGTCGTGGGCACCCTGATCGAGCGCAGCCTCGCGGTCGCACGGCCTGGCGCGCAGGTGCGTGCCTACGGAGAGATGGTGGATGTGCTCTGCCAGGACGGGAAGCCGGACGCCGCGGTGGAGCTGGAGTCGATGTGGAACGACCTCGCCGTGCTCTACCCCATGTCCCTCCTGTGCACCTACGCCATCGGCCACTTCGGTCAGGCGGCGCATTCCCGCCCCTTCCAGGACGTCTGCAAGGCCCACGCACGCGTCATCCCCACGGAAAGCTACATGCGGCTCGATGAGCCGGAGGACCAGCTGCGCGAGGTCAGCCTCCTCCAGCAACGCGCCCAGGCACTGGAGACGGAAATCCAACAGCGCCGCGAGGCCGAGCAGGCGCTGCGCGACGCGCTCCATTGCAGGGACGAATTCCTGGCACTGGCCAGCCACGAGCTGAAGACGCCCCTCACCGCGCTCCAGCTCCAGTTGCAGTCATTACCGTCGGCCGCGGCGCGGAAGGATGGCGACGGACGCCTGATGGAGCGGCTGGACAAGGCCATCCGCCACACGGAGCGGCTCGCCACGCACATCGATGGCCTGCTCGACATCTCCCGGCTCGGCGATGGACAGGTGCCCCTGATGGTGGAGCAGCTCGACCTGTCACGGCTCATCCGGGACACCGTCGCCCGCGCCATGACCACGGCGGCCGAGGCGGACTGCCGCATCCACCTGACGGCGGACGCGTCCATCCTCGGCGTCTGGGACCCGCTGCGAATCCAGCAGGTGGTGGGCAACCTCCTCGTCAATGCCTTCAAGTACGGGAGAGGCCGCCCCGTCGAGGTCCGCGTCGACGCCGAGCCGGACCACGCCCGAGTCACCGTCAGGGACTACGGCATCGGCATCGCCCCCGAGCATCACGAGCGCATCTTCCAGCGCTTCGAGCGCGCGGTCCCCTCCACCGCCTTCGGAGGCCTGGGGCTGGGGCTCTGGGCGGCGAGACAGGTCGTCGCGGCCCATGGCGGCACCCTGCGCGTGGAGAGCGAGCCCGGCAAGGGCGCCACCTTCATCGTCGAGCTACCCTACCGTCCCGCGTAGCGCCCGCCGCCTCAAATCCAGAAGGCCATGTCCCGTTCGGTGTCCTCGGGGCCCGGGCCCTGGCCGCCCTCGCGCAGCCACCGGCGGTAGGCCTCGATGTCCGCGTGGTGCAGGTCCGCCTCCGTGCCGGAGTACACCCCGCCCCCGGGCCCATCCAGCAAGGCCTCGCGCTGGATGTCCATGATGACCACGTCCTGCTGGATGACCTGCCGCGTGTACCAGCGCACCAGCGGCTTCAGGGCGCGCCCCACCAGGGCTCCGGGCACGTCCACGGGCAGGCGGTAGCTGATGGCCGTGTAGACGAGGCTGTCCGTGGGCCCTACGGGCGTGCACTGCGAGTTGATGACGAAGCCGTGCTCGCCCCACAGGTAGTCCACGCGCGTGACGTTGGGCACCTGGAACATGTCCGTGTGGACCAGCGGCAGGCCCCGGGGATTGAAGAGGCGCCCCAGCCCGGTGACGGCGTCCTGTGCCTGTTTGTATGTCACCAGCACGCTGCCCGCCGCGCGCCGCACCGTGGCCGGCACGCGCCTGCGAGCGGGCTTCCGGAACCAGCCCGGGTGCACGAAGAGCGTGTGCGGCACGTCCATGAAGTTCTCGACGAGGTTCGTCACCCCGTTCGGGAAGCGCGTCACCATGAAATAGACGGTCCATCTGGCCTCGCCCCAGTGGGGAACGCGGAAGGGCGCGGCTCGCGCGGGCGCGGTGCCGCCCATGTAGACGAACACGAGGCCGTCCTGCTCCACGGTGGGGAAGCGCGCCAGCCGGCCCAGGGCGCAGGGCTCGGGCTGGAGCCCCTCGCGCGCGCAGGCGTCGGCATCGAGCAGCTCGCTCCGCTGCGAAGGCCCCAGCGATGGCACCTCCACGACAGCGCCGGACGCGTCATAGACCCAGCCGTGATACGGGCAGCCGATGCGCCCATCGAACACCGCGCCCCGGGACAACCGCGCGTTGCGATGAAGGCACCTGTCCCTCAATGCGGTGGGCTGGCCGTGCGCGTCCCGGAAGAGCACCAGGCCCGTGCCGAAGAGGGTCCGCGCCAGGGGCTGGCCCGGCTTCAGCTCGGCCGACAGACACGCGACGTACCAGTAGTCCTTCAGCGCGCCACAGCGCGAGAGGTCCGCTTCGGCGTCCAGGTCCACGTTGGGAACGGGCGCGGCATCGCGCGGGAGCAGGTGCAGCGGCTGTCTCATACGGCGGCTCCGGAGAAGTGGTCGGCCCAGCCCGGCAGGCGGTGCAGGTCCACCGGCTTGATGTCGCCCGCGCGCTGCCCCAGCGCGACGCAGCGGGCTTCATAACGGCGGACGCCCTCCTCCACACGCACGGCTCGCACCGGGCCCAGCTGTCCCAGCTCGCGCGCGTAGCGGTAATGGTGTCCCTCACAGAAGGCGCGCTCCACGGCCTCGGCGGCGGTGGCGAGCCGCGTGGCGGGAGCGTCCGTCTCCACGTACAGGACATAGCCGGGCGTGGGCGTCCACTCGGGCGCGAGCATCGCAAAGGCGGGGCGCCGTCCCTCGAACTGCTCCGGGAGGATGGCCTCCAGCACGGCCCCCACGCGCGTGGCGGCGAGCTTCTCGCCGACCAAATCGCAGACGGCGTCCGCCCTGCCGACGAAGCGGAGACATGGCGTGGCGTGGCGGAAGCCCTCGACGCGCACCAGGTCCCCCAGCCGGTAGCGCAGCAGCCCTCCCGAGGTGGACAGCAGCACCGTGTACGTGCGGCCCTGCTCCAGTTCGTGCGCGAGGCGCGGACGCGCGGTGGGGAGCTCGGCGTCGATGAACTCGAAGAAGTGGCTGCGCACCGCGAGCACGGGCGCGGGCGCATCGAAGAGCGGCAGGGTGACGACGCCTTCAGTGGCCAGCAGGCCCTTGCCCTGCACCTCCACGCCCGGAAAGCGGCGGAGCGCGGCGGGCAGCGCATGGGCCGCCTGCGCATCCGTCCACATGCTGAGCAGCGACAGCCGAGGCCACAGCTCGCGCGCGCACCAGTCCCTCCGCAGCACGGCCCGCAGCAGAGCGGCTCGCTCGGGACGTGGCGAGAAGCGCATCCGGGACAACACCGCCTGCAACGCCGCCTCATCCCGCGACGGACCCGACATGGGCGGCCGACAGAGCCCCCGCTCCAGGTCATCGGCCAGCCGCTCGCCGTGCCGCTCCAGCGCGGCCAGGAGCAGCGTGAGGAAGCTGGGA
The DNA here is from genome assembly GCF_050038885.1 of Pseudomyxococcus flavus. Lineage (NCBI taxonomy): Bacteria > Pseudomonadati > Myxococcota > Myxococcia > Myxococcales > Myxococcaceae > Pseudomyxococcus > Pseudomyxococcus flavus. The sequence goes on from NZ_CP143624.1 coordinate 2,970,138, forward strand.
TTCCACACGCTGATGAGCGTCAGGTCCTCGCAAGCGACCAGATGCCAGAGCGTCACGTAGCGGCAGGTCTCCACGTCCGGCAGCGCGCCCACCTCGCCGGGCACCGCGAAGATTCGCGAGAGCAGCGGTCGCAAGGCGCGTGGGAAGTAGGCGCTGTCCTCCGCGCTGCCCACGCGGATGCCTCCAGCCGTGCGCTCCTGCTTCCGCGCCAGCGGAGAGATGGACCAGTAGCTGGGCCCCGCGCGCACCGCGGGCCGCCGATGGAGAATCTCGAAGAGCATCGGCGACAGGGCCCGCTGGAACTCGGCCAGGAGTCCTCGGGTCATGGGCACCCGCTTGCTCGCTCCGGAAGAACCGCCGGAGAGCTCGAAGCGCAGCACCGGCGCGTGCGTGAGTACCCGGGGCTCGCCCACGGCGATGCGGTCCACCTCTGGCACCAGCACATCCGGCGTCACCCACGGCACCGCGTCCTGGAACTCTCGCGCGCTTCGGATGCGGGGGAAGCCTGGGATGCGCTCCGCCTGCCGGCTCCCCGCGACGGAACGGAGCACCCGCTCCAGACACACCGCCTGCGCGGCTTCGGGGTGATGCAGCGCGCGCTGGAGGCGCAGCGCGGAGGGGGCGAGCACGGCCCGCAGCCCTTCGAGGGGCAGATTGGAAGACCTCACGTCTCCACCCGCACCCCGGCGTGCCGCCGCCCGCGCCGGGCCCCGCCTCGGAGCTGCCCGGCCACGCTCCGCCCCAGCGCCAGGAAGAGGTCCCACCAGCGAATCTCCACCAGACACACCAGCTCCTCCCCCTCACCGTGCCGGGGATTGCGCTCGGCGAAGAAGGCGATGTCCGGGTGCATGGCCGCCGCGCGGTCGATGGGAGCGACACCGTCACGCACGCGGTAGTGCGTCCCCTGGAAGCGGAGGGTGCCTCGTGCCGGGTCGTATTGCGCGCCGAACCAGCGAGCGGCCAGCGCATGCAGGAAGTCCGCGCGCCCGGGCGGTGGCGTCCAGTCCCGTCGCGGCATCGTCCTGGGGAAGTAGTTCACCGCGAGCAGGTACGTCTTGAAGCCGGCGCTCAGCAGCAGCCAGTGCAGCGGACGCGTGGGGTGGCGGAGCTTGCGCGCCAGCATGAAGCGCCCGAAGCACACCTGCAGCACCTTGTGGCCCCACCAGTCGGGGTGGATGACCGTGTCCCCCGAGTACACCACCTCCACCTGCTGGCCGCCCACGGACTCCTCGGCGACGCGCAACGTGCTGAAGCCCACCAGCTCACCGCCGCGCCGCGTGTGCAGGAGGATGACGTACTGCTTCTCCTCCAGGTCCGCGGTGAACCGCTCGGGAGACACGCCCGCGTAGCAGAGCTGCATCAACGCCAGCATCTGCGCGCGCTGCGCCTCCGTGAGCTCGGGCCGCCGCACCGTCGAGCCCTTGAGTGGCGACATCATGGGCGCGAGCTTCCTTGCAGCGCTCCGGCGTCCGGCGGCTGCCGCAGCTCATGCGTCCGGTCGGGCGCCAGGGCCACCTCCTGCACGGCGCCGCCGTACCAGTGCACCCGCGCCGTCACCGGTCCCGCGTACCGCCCCAGCCCGAAGTGCAGCCGGGCATCCGCCGACGCGGAGAAGCCCCCCATCAGCCCCACCTCCTGCACCTGCTCCACGCGCTTTCCACCGTCCTCGTAGGAGAGGACGACGCGGGTGCCCACCGCGCTCCGGTGCGTGCGCTCGCCCTGCCCCACCAGCGTGAGCCCCACGAAGTGCGCGTCCTGACGCCCTTCCGAGCGCAGTGTGTTGCGGTAGAGCGACACCGGCCCGTGCTGGTTGGTGATGAGCACGTCCAGGTCGCCATCCCCGTCGAGGTCCGAGAGGAGCACGCCTCGCGAGTTGTCCGGGTCATCCAGCCCCAGCTCCCGCGCCAGGTCCACGAAGTGCCCGGGCTTCGCGTCGCCCAGGTTGAGGTACGCGCGGCGGGCTTCATTCGGGTAGATGGTACGCCCCCGGATGTCGCCCCACTTGTCCGCGTACGTGTGGACCTCCGGTCCGGACTGCATCAGCTTGTGATTGACGTACCAGTAGTCCTTCCGCTGCCCGTCGGGGATGCGCCACCGCGCCGCGTCCAGCCGGTCATCCACCATGCCATTGGCCTGCACCAGGTCCGGCCAGCCGTCGTTGTCCAGGTCGCCCGCCGCCGCGCCCCAGCCGAATCGTCGCTCGTTGAGCGCGCCCCGGAAGGTGGCCTCGTCGCGGAACTCCGGCGTGAAGGCATCCTTCCCGGGCCCCACCATCCACAGCAGGCTGCCCTCCGCCTGGAGCGAGTGGTGGACGTTGGAGACATACAGGTCCAGCCAGCCGTTGCGGTCGAAGTCCGCGACGGAGGCATTCATGCCCTTGTACGTGTCCTTGCCAATCTCTCCGAAGAGCCGTCCCCGCACGCGTCGGAAGCGCGTGCCGCGCTCGTTGAGGTAGACGTCATCCGGCCCGAAGTCATTGGCCACGTACAGGTCCGTCCACCCGTCGCGGTTGAAGTCCACCGTGCTCACCGCCAGCGACCAGTGCGTCTCCGGCATGCCCATGGCCGAGATGTCCACCTTCTCGAAGGTGCCGTCTCCCCGCCCCCGGTAGAGCGCGTTGAGGCCGCCGTTGGCCGCGTTGTGCCAGCCGTCATGCATGAAGCGGAACATGCGGCGGTCATCCGGATGCTCGGGCTGGGGCAGGCGGAAGAGGTTCAGCGGTACCGGCGGCGAATAGTCCGGCAGGTGCGTGGTCATCACGTTGAGGACGAAGAGGTCCAGGTGCCCGTCCCGGTCGTAGTCCAGGAACGTGAGCCCCAGGCTCACCGCGTGGTCCGTCACCCCCGCGGCCTCCGTCACGTCCTCGAAGCCCGCCGTTCCCGTCTCCCGCAGCGTGTTGCGCAGCAAGCGGATGGGCCCGAAGGCGACCGCCACCGCGAGGTCCAGATCGCCATCGCCGTCCCAGTCCACGAAGGTGCCGCCACCGGGCAGCCCCTCTTCCTTGTAGCGCGTGGCGAATCGCTCCAGCGCGGGGACGGGCACCCGCTCGAAGCGGAGGTCGCCCAGGTTGCGGTAGAGGATGGCGTGGTCCTCGGGGCGGCCCAGCGGGTGCGTGAGGAACAGGTCGGGCCGCCCATCACCGTCGTAGTCCCCCACGGCCACGGCATCGCCCACCGCGACCAGCCACTTCGCGACGTGTCCGAGCCGCGGGTCCAGCTCCTCGAGCGTGTTCCCCATGGTGGAGCCCAGCCCCGCGGCCCGCGTATCCACGCGCTCCAGCCGGAAGGACAGCGGCGAGGCCCGGACACCGGGCGCCGCGGCCCAGGTGTAGCCACCGAGCATGACGGCGCCCAGCCCGCCCACCACGGCGGCGCGCTTCGGCCAGCCGGAGGACACCAGCGTGCGCAGGGACTCGCGCCCCCCACGCTTCCAGGCCGCGCGCGCATGCAGGAAGAGGAAGCGCGCGGTGGCGCAGGTGAGCGCCGCGTAGAAGAACGTGTAGACGCTCTCCTTGAAGTGCAGCACCAGGTCCACCAGCGTGATGGCCAGCGCCAGCAGTATCTGCCCGCGCCGTGTGCCCGGCGAGGTGGCCGGGTCGGTGAGCATGTAGAAGACGAAGATGAAGAACGACGGCGCGCCCAGCGTGCCGAGGAAGAGGACCTCCGGTGGCAGGTGGTGCCGCAGCACGTAGGCCCGCAGCGCCGTCTGGAGCGCGTAGAAGCCGAGGAAGCTGACCACCAGCCAGCCCCGCCCCACGCGGAAGAAGAAGAGCACCAGCGCCGCCATGAGGATGAAGGCGGAGAGCGCCACCTCTCCGTTCGCCCACTGGTAGGCGGGCGCCGCGGTGATGAGCTCACGCGTGAAGAGCAGCGAGATGGCCACGCCGAACATCGATGGGTTGAAGACGTGGCGCCCCTGGAAGGTGAGCACGTACTTCGAGCCGATGGCGACCCACACCGGGAAGAGGAGCAGCCAGCTCGAGTGCGAGTAGTTGAGCAGCAGCGCCAGCGAGCAGCAGGAGATGTACGCGCTCAGGGGAACGACCTTCTGCCGCTTCAGGCCCCAGCCGAGCGCCACGTCCAGCACGCTGCCCGTCACCACGATGGTGGCCATCTGCCACGGGCTGCGATTGAAGCCGAAGAACGTGAAACCGAGCACGCCGTAGAGCGTCAGCAGGAAGGCGAAGGGCAGGCGCGGGTCATCCCAGCGAGGCCACACCCAGCCCCAACGCTCGACGCGCGGCGCCGTGTGCAACGGGACGTACACCTGTGCAGCCGGGCTCACCCCGGGTCCAGCGCTCATGGAAGCCCGCCTCCCGCTGAAGCGCGTCTCCACGCGCGAGCGGAGCGTGCCTCGCGAGGCCCGCGCTGTCCAATCAGGTCAGGGGCTTGCAAGAGCCCCTCCCGCCTGTGCTCACCTGTCGTGGCATTCATTCCTGGCGCACGGCTCTGCAAAGCTCGGGCACAGGCGCTCCACCGCACGAACCTCCGGCCCCGATGCTCTCTTCGCACACCTCCGTCCTGCTCGCCCTGCTGGCGGTCCTCTGCGCCGTGGCCGCGGGTGGGTTCCGTCATGCCCAGAACGTCAAGGGCTCGCGCGGTGGACGCATCTCGGGGCCCAAGCTGGCGTGGCTCTTCTTCGCGGTGTTCCTGTGGTTCCTCGTGTGCCCGCTGGTGGCGCTGGACACCGCGGTGCCCAAGGAAGCGCGCGGCGTGCTGGGCGCCTTCGCGGCGTTCATGTGGCTGCGCGGCGCGGCGGAGCTGTACCTGCTCTACGGGGTGAAGCGCTGGCGGCCGCCCTACGGCGTGGCCCATGACGTGGCGTGCATCGTCCTGGTGCTCGGCGGACTGTTCTGGGGCCGGGCGCGGTGGCTGGGCGAGCTCGAGCCCATGGACGTGTGGGCGCTGGCCGTCCTGGGCCTCGTGCTCGTCAGCCTGGTCGTCGAGGTCGCCTACGCGGCGCTGTTCTTCCACGCCGTGGAAGGCCGCACCACGGGCGAGGACGGCATCTGGTTCGCGGACGAGGAGCAGGCGCGATTCCGCCGCATCAACCGGCTGACGCTGGCGCTCAACGTGCCGCTGTATGCGGGGCTGGTGGGGCTGCTGGTCGTGGGGGCGTGGTAGCCGGACGACGCGCCACGGAACGAGGCGCTTCGGAGTTGCTACACTGCGCGCCCCCACTCCGGTGACGTTCCGCGCGGGAGTGGACACGGGGACACCATGGGACATCCCACCGTCGAGAACGAGACCCCTTTCGCCTTCGACATGATGGGCCTTGCCGATGAGGACGGGCGTCCGCTGTTGCTCCTCGTCGTGAAGGCCACATATGCCATCGGGGCGACCGGGCTGATGCTCGCGGACACGCAGGTCCCCGTGACATGGCGTGGCGAGTCCTGGGGCAGGCCTGGCGAATCCAGCGACAAGTACGAGCCCGAAAGCGCCTTCATCAAGCTGGCCACGGACGTCGCGCTCATCGGCCATGCCTACCCGCCCCAGAAGGGCGCCACGGAAGTCCTGGTGGCCCTCCAGGTGGGCCCGCTGAAGAAGGCCGTGCGCGTCCTGGGGGAGCGCACGTGGTTCAAGAGCATGGGCCGGGTCGCGCCCACCAGGCCCCTCCCCATCGAGACAATCCCGCTCACCTGGGAGCGCGCCTTCGGAGGCTGGGACCGGACGGATGCGTCCAGGCCTATGTACGAGCCGCGAAACCCCGTGGGCACCGGCTTCCGCGCCAGCCCGCGTCACTTCGAGGAAGGGTTGAAGCTGCCCAACCTGGAGGACCCCGCCACCGAGCCCCTTCGCGAGTTCGGCCAGAAGGTCGTCCCCGCGGGCTTCGGCTTCACGTCCCCGCACTGGCAGCCGCGCGCCCGGTTCGGCGGCACGTTTGACGAAGCGTGGAACACGGGTCGCAAACCGCTGCTCCCCAGGGACTTCGACCGGCGCTACTTCAATGCCGCGGCCCCCGGCCTCGTCGCCCCGGGCTACCTGCGGGGAGACGAACCCGTCATCATCGCGGGCGCTTCGCCGAAGGGCCGGCTCGCGTTCTCCCTCCCTGGGCAAGCGCCTCCCGTCGTCACCGTCGCGCTCGAAGGTCGCGAGGACGCCACGCCCTCGATGCACCTGGACACCGTCACGCTCGACACCGATGAGGAGCGCGTCACCCTTCTCTGGCGTGGCCATGTCTCCCTGGATGAAGGCCTGCACGATGTACGCGGCCTGAAGATCACCGCGGAGGGTGTCCCACCGCCCAAGCCGAGTTGAACGGCAGCGCTGACCTCCGCTTCGTCTCCTGGAACCGGCGCTCGGAGCCAGGTGGCTCGCATGGCGCGGGCCCGGCGGGGTAATCTGTCGCCTTGGAGGTGGGAGCCATGCCCGTCAACACTGGCGTGAACAAGATGACCGTGGTGACCAAGGACAGCGGCGGCGTCACCGTCGCCTTCCCCGACGTCTGCAAGACGCCCAGCCCGGCGGGGCCCGTGCCCATCCCCTACCCCAACGTGGCCCAGTCCTCCGACGCCGACAAGGGCACGAAGAAGGTCTCCGTGGCCGGCAACCCGGTCTGCGTGAAGGACTCCAACTTCAAGATGAGCACGGGAGACGAGGCCGGAACCGCGGGCGGCGGCGTGGCCTCCGGCAAGACGAAGGGCAAGGCGGAGTTCGTCAACTTCTCCTTCGACGTGAAGTTCGAAGGAAAGAACGTGGCGCGCGCCTTCGACCTGATGTTGCACAACGACAAGAACACGCCGCCGTTCCCCGTCATGCAGGGGCCCGTCATCGCCATGGGTGGCGATGAAGGCAAGCCCAAGTGCCTTGTCTGCGAAGACGACATCTAGCCACCCGCCGCGATGTCACTTCCTCCCAGCAGCCTCCCGGCATCCGAGCGACCCGACGCATCCATTCGGATGGACATGGCCAGAGACTTCCTCGCGGACGCATCCTTCTTCTGGATGCTGCGTGAGCAAGGACTCCTCGCACCTGACTACTCCTTGCAGGAGCTCCAAGCAGGACCTGAGCAACGACTGCTCGCGTGCCTGGACGCGTTGCTGCTGGGAGGTCCCCGGGTCACCCGGGAGTTGTTGCTGCCGGCGCTGTCCTCGGACGAGCCGGAGCAGGTGGCCTGTGCCGCCAGCGTCCTCATGTCGCAACCCGGGCAGGAGCACCTCGACGCCGTGCTCTCCACGCTGGCGGACGAAGGTGGCGCCAATCCTTCGAGCCAAGGAGCCGCATGGGCGCTGGAGCTCCACCCGAGCCCTCGCGCTGTTCCCCAGCTCCTCGCCTTGTTCGACCAGGGCACCCCCACCGTGCAGGCACGGGTGCTCGACATCCTGACGGCATGGGGGACGGCGCCCTCCCGGAGCCTGGACGAAGCTATCACCTCGAGGGACACCGCCCTGGCTCAGGCAGGGCTGCGCGCTGCACGGCGCTTCCCTTCCCGGCTGGAACGCGCCGCGCTGCAACGTGCCCTGGAGTCCAGCGACGTGGAGGTCCGCAACACGGCGCTGGAGACAGCCTTGCGCCTGGGCCACGCCTCCGCATGGGCCCGTTGTGTCGATGCCGTCCGTCGCAAGGATGCAGGATGGGGACCTCCCGCGGCGCTCCTCGCGATGGGGGGTGACCCTCAAGATTTGGACCTGCTCCTGAAGGCCCTCGAGGAGCCAGCGCTGCGAAAAGAGGCGCTCTGGGCGCTGGGGCTCAGCGGGCGCGTCGCCGCTGTGGGCCCCCTCCTGGAGGCCATGAAGGACGAGTCGGTCGCGCAGGTGGCGGCGGAGGCCTTTTGCGCCATCACCGGCCTCGTCCTCACCGGACCTTTCGTGTCGGAGGCGGAGCCCAGGTCCCCCGATGCGTCCGACGAGGACGCGCCGCCCCTGAGCCCCGAGCACGACCTCCCCGTGCCTGCTCCGGAAGCCGTGGCTCACTGGTGGCAACAGGCCCAGAAGGATTTCTCGCCCCAGGTCCGCTACCTCGGCGGGAAACCTTTCGGAGCCGAAGCGCTCCTCGACGCCCTGATGACGGGCCCCATGCGCAGACGCGCAGCGCTGGCGCTCGAGCTGGCCATCCGGAGCCAGGGCGCCTTCCAGCTTCGCGTCCGCGATTGGGGTCCGAGGCAATGGAAGACACTCCAGGCAGCGAAGGCGAGCTTGCACGGGCGATTGCCGCTGGGGCCATTCCGCGCCTTCTCGCTCCCGGCCGTCCTGACCGACGAGTCCCCCGTGCAAGCAGACGCGCTCTTCCAGCGCGTGGTCTGGCAACGCCCGCCCCCACCGGGTGCGCTCGCCATCACGGGCCTTGGGATGGTGTCGTCGCTTGGCGATGGCGTGGTGGGGAGCTGCGCGGCCGCTCGCGTGGGTGTGGGCCGGCCCGGCGCGCTCGAGGACTTCACCTTCGTGGACGAGGACTCGGGTGAGGAGCTTCCCGTGACGGGGCATGCCATCCCGCATCTCACCCAAGGGTACTCGGGCGTGGGGCGCCTGGTACGGCTGGGGGCAATTGCCCTGGCGGACCTCCAGCACCACTCGGGCATGCAGCCGGGGCCGCGCACGGGCATCTTCCTCAACCTTCCCAGCGGCTTCCTCCTCGAGGCCGCGGAGCGCCAGGCGCGAGCTGCCGCCAGCGAAGCGACGGAGTCCGACGGCGAGGCAGAGGACGCCGATACATCCGCCGAGCTCGACGAGACGCCGCTGCTCGCCGAGACGCTTCGTGAACGCTATGCCCAGACACTGCTGCCCCGGCTGCTGGCGCAGGCCGCCGTGCCAGGGAGCGTCACCCAGCAGGCGGTCTTCTTCGGAGACTCCCCCGGCTTCGTCACGGCCCTCCGCGCCGCGGAACGCGCGCTGAGGTCCGGTGCGCTGGACCGGTGCATCGTGGGAGGCATCGACAGCATCGTTGAACCCGAGTGGCTGGACGCACTGGACGCGCTCCGGATGCTGAAGACGCGCGAGCGGCCCACCGGGCTGATGCCTGGCGAGGGCGCGGCCTTCGTGCTCCTGGAGTCCGCGGACGCGGCCTCTCGCCGGGGCACGCCGGCTGTCGCCTACATCGACGCGATGGCCGCGTCCTCCGAACCCGGACACCTGTTCGCCGGCAAGCCGCACGTCGGCATGGCCTTGTCATCCGTCATCGCGGAGGTGCTTGGGAGCCTCGAGGACCGTGGCCAGACGACGGGGCTCGTCATCGCGGACCTCGACGGAACCGTGCCCCGGGCCCAGGACTGGGGCTACGCGCAGATACGGCTGAACAGCGCGCCCCTGAAGGAGGCTGTCACCTGGTACCCCGCGGATGTGTGGGGAGGGCTGGGCGCCGCGACCGGTGCCTTCGCGGTCTGCATGGCGGCGCGCGGGTTCACGAGGGGCTACGTGCCCACGTCCGGCGTCCTGACCTGGCTCTGGGGATGGAATGGGGAGAGGGCGGCCTTCCACCTGCGCCCGCCCTCCGCACGCTGAGACAGGCTTCAGCGCGCGAGCCGCGGAAGCATCTTGTACTCGGGATGGGTCCGCAGCTGACGGCCCTCCGCCAACCGGAGCAGGGCCAGCCCCTCGACGAAGATGTGGCGCTCCGTGTGGAAGCGCTCTGGGTGGGACGGCACGCCCGCGTCCTTGAACTCTCGCGCCCGTTCGACCAGCAACTCTTCCAGCGCCAGGTCGAACGCCTCCTGGTCCGCTGAAGCGAGGGCTTCGCACACGGCGAGCCGCGTGGAACCACTGTCGGCGGAGCACTGCTGGAAGGCGGCGAGGGCACGCTCGGCCCCAACAGAGAGCCCCTGGGTTCCCGCAAGCAGGAGCTCGTGGAGGAAGTCCGCGTAACGGAAGTCATCCTCGAACTCGTCCTTCTCCGACCATTGGCGGGGCGAATACCGGGCGATTTCCTGCGCCAGACCGGCCTCGCCAGCGGCGAGCGCATCGAACAGCGGCTCCACGTGGCTGGCACACACAAACCGCCCTGGAGACGCGTCCGAACGCGAGTAGGCTCCGGCCAGCAAATCCCTGCGGGCGGTGGCGGACTGACGCAGACACCGCTTGAAGGCGGACGTGTCCGCATCCGCCAGCAAGGAGCTGATGGCGGCGATGCGCAAGTAGGTGGAGAGCCGCGTCAGCAGTGTCTCTCGCTGGAGCACCGTGAGCGGCTGCTTCAGCCCCGCCTCCAGTTCCTCAACCGCCCAAAACGCATTCTCGCGAATGAGGTCCATCTTCAGCATCGGCGCGCTCCCACTGGCGGTTCCAGCCTCAAGGTGATTGCACGACTCAGGCCCGCCCGCGGAACTCGGAGCCAAAGTCCTCCAACTCCTGGAACAGCACGCCGTTGCAGTCCTCGTCCACGATTCGCCGGCCCAGGTCTTCACGAACCAGGATGAGACTGGTCTGCTCCGCGAGCCGGAAGATCTTCACGTCCTTGGGGATCTTCTTCTCATTGAGGACCAGCCGCCGGAAATACAGCACCTGATTCTTCAGGATGGCGTTCATATCGAAGTCGGACTTCTTCGCATCCATGCACGCGACCGACCCCAGCACGTTGGCGATGTAATACGGCGTGGTCAGGACTTTCTTGCGAGGGGTCCGCAGGCGAATGGGCAGGTATTCGATGGAATCCGCCGGAGTCTCCTGCTCCAGGATGCTCTTGAGCTTCTCGGAGACCACCAGCATTCCGAACGTGTTCGGGATGTTGTCCGTCAGCGTGCTACCTCCCTCCTTCGACAAATCGAAGACCAGGCCCTTCGGGAACCAGTCCTCACAGCGGACGCCCTCCGAGAGGAGGTAACCGCGCCCATCCAGCTCTTCCTTGCGGGATGAGTCCAGCCACGCGAAGAACTCGTCCTCGTCGTCGTCCACCCAGGGGTAGTAGCTCACGGCAATCCGCTCCACTTCAGCGCTTCTTCGCCGCGCCCCGCTGCTTCGGAGCTGGCTTGGTCAAGGCGAGTGCACGGCTCAGGCCCGCCCACGGAACTCGGAGCCAAAGTCCTCCAACTCCTGGAACAGCATGCCGTTGCAGTCCTCGTCCACGATTCGCTGGCCCAGGTCCTCACGGACCAGGATGAGCCGGGTCTGCTCCGCGAGCCGGAAGATCTTCACGTCCTTGGGGATCTTCTTCTCATTGAGGACCAGCCGCCGGAAACGCATCACCTGATTCTTCAGGATGGCGCTCATGCGGAAGTCTGACTTCTTCGCATCCATGCACGCGACCGTCCCCAGCACGTTGGCGATGTAATACGGCGTGGTGAGCACCTTCTTGCGAGGCGTCCGCAGGCGAATCGGTAGGTATTCGATGGAATCCGCCGGAGTCTCCTGCTCCAGGATGCTCTTAAGCTTTTCGGAAACCACCAGCATTCCGAACGCGTTCGGGATGCTGTCCGTCAGCGTGCTGCCTCCCTCCTTCGACAAGTCGAAGACCAGGCCCTTCGGGAACCAGTCCTCACAGCGGACGCCTTCCGAGAGAAGGTACTCGCGTTCATCCAGCTCTTCCTTGCGGGAAGAGTCCAGCCACGCGAAGGACTCATCCTCGTCGTCGTCCACCCAGGGGTAGTAGCTCACGGCAATCCGCTCCACTTCAGCGCTTCTTCGCGATGCCCCGCTGCTTCGGAGCGGGCTTGCTCAAGGTGAGTGCACGACGCACTCAGGCTCGCCCGCGGAACTCGGAGCCAAAGTCCTCCAACTCCTGGAACAGCATGCCGTTGCAGTCCTCGTCCACGATTCGCTGGCCCAGGTCCTCACGGACCAGGATGAGCCGGGTCTGCTCCGCGAGCCGGAAGATCTTCACGTCCTTGGGGATCTTCTTCTCATTGAGGACCAGCCGCCGGAAACGCATCACCTGATTCTTCAGGATGGCGTTCATGCTGAAGTCGGACTTCTTCGCGTCCATGCACGCGACCGTCCCCAGCACGTTGGCGATGTAATACGGCGTGGTCAGGACTTTCTTGCGGGGCGTCCGCAGACGAATGGGCAGGTATTCGATGGAGCCTGCTGGCGTCTCCTGCTCCAGGATGCCCTTGAGCTTTTCGGAGACCACCCGCATTGCGAACGCGTTCGGGATGCTGTCCGTCAGCGTGCTGCCCCGCTCGTTCGACAAGTCGAAGACCAAGCCCTTCGGGAACCAATCCTCACAGCGGACGCCCTCCGAGAGGAGGTAACCGCGCCCATCCAGTTCTTCCTTGCGGGAAGCATCCAGCCACGCGAAGGACTCGTCCTCGTCGTCGTCCACCCAGGGATAGTAGTTCACGGCAATCCACTCCACTTCAGCGCTTCTTCACCATGCCCCGCTTCTTCGAAGCTGGCTTGGTGAACAAGTTGATGTTGATGGGGCCTGCCGCAGACACCCAGTTCCAGTAATCCGACTGGAGGCGCATCAGCAAGGCCTTGACGTCTTCTGGTGGACTCCACTCCTTGTGCTTCTTGTCCTTCGCCAACGCGGAATCCAGCGAGTCGCGGACGACGATCATATCGGCCTTCACCAGTTCTGAATAGGCCGGATGACTCCCCGAGTGGTGGGGCAAGCGGTGGAACTCCGAGTCGCGCGACACGGCGGGGAGGAAGATGATGTTCTCCCCATTGTTGATGTTGTAGTCCACACCCTGAAGCATCCGCATCTGGTCACTGGTGAAGTACTTATCGGAGAAGGCCTCCTCCGGAAGCAGATGGTGTGCCTGGTTGATGTACGGGGATTGGCCAATCTTGAAGTTCTGGCCATAGACGAAGGTGTACCGGCGCGCATGCGTCAGGCTGCCAGCCTTGACCCGCTTGTCCCCGCGCACACGGGTGCCTCGCGCCTGGAGCACCCCCTGGATGGTCTCGAGGTCCGCGTAGACCTTGTTCCGGCCCCCGTTGCCCTTGATGTGCTGGTGGCCCTTCTCCCGGTAGTCACGCGAACGCCTGAGCCGGGCCTTCTGCTTGCCCATTCCGGAGAGATGATTCGACGTGGCCATGCGTGCCCCCGTGGAACTCAGTTCAACTCAATCTTACCACCGCGGATGAGCTGGAGCCCCGAGGCGCGACTCTCCACTCGAACCCCGCGAAGAACGATGGTGCCGTCCCGCCGCAGCGTGATGCTGGCCTCGCCGACACGCAACACGATTTCCTTCTCGGCGCCGAGCACCAACCGGTCCTCCTTCGGGGTGTCCTTCGCCTTCGGCTCGGACGGCGGCGCCTCCACGTCGCCAGGGCGCGCCTCGGGACGCCCCGCCGCCTCCAGCAGCTGTTCCAGGAGGGATGGGGCGCTCGGAGCCTGGGCCATGGCCACCAGCAGCGGCCGGGACGGCTCTCCGTCCTCGAAGAGCAGGACCACCTCCCGGCGCTCCTCCACCGCGAGGCGGAGCTGCTCGGGTTCGAGCGCGACGAAGCTGCGCGCCGGCACAGGCATGGCGGTGGTGTTTCCAACGAAGTCCACCAGGGCCAGCCCGTCGGGATTGACGCCCATCAGCCTGCCGACACGCGCCCCGGTGATGGGCTGCCGGTGCTCGCTGCGAACGCCCTTCTCGGGCCTGGTGCCATCATCGGTGGAAGACATGTGGCCCCTTGCGACGGCGTCAGGTGCCGCGCGCCCCATTGACGGGACGCTCGAAGGATATCAGGGCGCCGCCAACCGCTCCATCAGCAGCGACAGCGCGCGCCCGGCGATGGCGCGGCGGACCTCGGCCCGGTCGCCGGTGAAGACGTGCCGCTCCACCTCGGCCTGCCCGCCCCGCCGGAGCACCGCCAGGAAGGCCAGCCCCACCGGCTTGTGCGGGGTACCTCCCCCCGGCCCGGCGATGCCGGTCTCCGCCACCACCCAGTCCGCCGTGGAACGTACCAGGGCGCCCTGGGCCATGGCCTCCACCGCCTCCGCGCTGACGGAGCCATGCGCCTGGAGCAGGGGCAGCGGCACCCCGAGCTGCTCCACCTTGGACTCATAGGAATAGGGAATGAAGCCGCGCTCCACCACCGCGGAGGCCCCCGACACCGCGGTCAGCTTCTCGCAGAGGAGCCCTCCCGTGCAGGCCTCCACCAGCGCCAGCCGCACGCCCGCGGCACGACAGCGCTCCAGCGCCTGCCGCGCCAGGTCCTCCAGGGCTGCTTCCGTCATGGGGCTCACTCCATCGACACCGCGACTGACCTGCACATCCCTGCTTCGCGCCACGCTCCCGGCAGGTGGCCACGCCGTCGCGCGGGAGGACACGCGAACTCGCGCCACCGTAGCAGGCACGGTCCTCCCCGGGTGGAATCTCCTGGGGCGCCCGCTCCGCCCGCGCCCCTCGGGTGTCGTCCACGGGCCCAGCGTCCGTTGACAGCCACACCGTGGCGGTACGCGGAGTGTTCTCAGCGGCGGTTTTCTTGCCCCATCGGCGCGCGTGCGCAACAGAGTCCCGCCCGTGTCCTGGCGAGCGTGGAAGGTCGGAGTCCTTGCGTTGACGGCCGTGCTCCTGGCGGCCTGTTCCTCCAAGCAGGTGCAGGTGCAGCCCGCGGTCAGCCCGGGCCCGGAGGCAGAGGCCGCGGCCTACCTGGAGGCCTGGGCCGCGGGGGACCTCGCCGCCATGCGGCGCGCCGTGCTCCAGCCGCCCGCGCATTTCGACGCACAGCACCAGCAGTTCCGCGACGGCCTGCGCATCGTCTCCTCTCACTTCGAGCTCGGCGACATCCAGCGCGACGGTGATGCGGCGGTGGCCACGTACCGCGCGGTGCACCAGTTGCGAGGGCTCGGTGAGTGGGTGATGGACGGAGCGCTGCGCTTCGTTCGCCAGCAAGGCCAGTGGCGCGTCCAGTGGACCTCGGCGGCGATTCACCCCGAGGCCCGCGAGGGAGACCGGTTCTCCCGCAGCCGGACGGCACCGGAGCGGGCGGACATCCTCGACGCGCGCGGTGCCCCGCTCACCGTGCAGGGCGAGGTCATCACCATTGGCGTCGACCCCACCCGCATCCGGAATCGCGCGGACGTGGCCTCGGCGCTCCAGGCGCAGCTTGGCGTGCTCCCGGCGCAGCTGGACGCGGCGCTGAGCTCGGCCGGCCCGACGCCCGGGCGCTTCGTCCCCATCATCGACCTCCCGCCAGCGCGCTACCAACAGGTTCGCCCCGCGCTGGCCCCCGTGCCCGGCATCTTCTTCCGCCGCAAGAGCGCGCGGGCTCCCGTCGATGGCCTCGCGGCGCACACCCTGGGCCGCGTCGGCGAGGTGACGGCCGAGCTGCTCCCGCAGCTGGGGCTCACCTACCTGCCCGGGGACTTCGTGGGCCTGTCCGGCCTGGAGCGCGCGTATGAGGTCCAGCTCGCGGGGAGCCCCTCCGGCGAGGTCCTGCTCACGCGTCCCTCGGGCGACACCCACGTCCTCTTCCGCTTCGATGGAGAGCCGGGGGCCCCGCTGTCCACCACGCTGCGCCGAGAGGTCCAGGCCGCCGCGGAGGCCGCGCTCGACGGGGTAACACAGCCCGCGGCCCTGGTCGCCGTGGACAGCAGGACGGGCGCCATCCTCGCCATCGCCAGCCGGCCGCTCTCGCAGCCGCTGCACCGGGCGCTCACCGGACGCTATCCGCCGGGGTCGACCTTCAAGGTCGTCACCACGGAGGCGCTGCTCGCGCGGGGGATGCGGGCGGACTCGCCCGTCGCGTGCCCTCCCGTGACGATGGTGCGCACCAAGCCCTTCCGAAACTTCGAGGGCGAGTCCCTGGGCGACACCACGCTGCGGCAGGTCTTCGCCCATTCGTGCAACACCGCGTTCGTGACGCTGGCGACGCAGCTCGGGAGTGACGCGCTCGCCGCGGCGGCGCGCCGCTTCGGCTTCGATGTGCCCTACTTCCCCGGACTGTCGTCTCCGGGGGCGTCGTTCCCGGCACCGGCCGATGCCATCGAGCTCGCCGCCGCCGCCATCGGCCAGGGGCGCGTCCTGGCCACGCCCCTGCACATGGCCTCGGTCGCCGCCGCGGCGGAGTCCGGCGAGTGGCGGGCGCCCTTCCTCGTGGAGGGGCTGGAGGACGGCCCGAGCAGCCCGCTCTCCGACGGCACCCGGAAGCCCCTCGCCGCGCTGATGCGCGCGGTCGTGACGGAGGGCTCGGCGAAGGCCGCCAGGCAGGTCCCCGGGCTCGGCGGCAAGACGGGCACGGCCGAGTTCGGCACCGTCCCGCCACTCCCGACGCACGCGTGGTTCATCGGTTTCCGCAAGGGCATCGGCTTCGCGGTCCTGGTCGAAGGCGGCGGCGTGGGCGGGCGGGTCGCCGCGCCCATCGCCGCGAAGTTCGCCGGCGCGCTGTGACGCGCTCCCGCGCTCAGGCCCTGCGGCGGCGCAAGGCCACGGCCAGCCCGGCGACGGCCACCACCAGCCACAGCGCGACAGCGCCCGGCCCCGTCGCGTTGCAGCCGCCCCCACCGCCTCCGACGTCTCCACCGGCACCGGCATCCGGCGGCGTGCCCGCGTCCGGCGTCTGCGGCCCCGCGTCCGGCTCCTGCGTGCCCGAATCCGGCGTGCCCGCGTCCGGCTGCTTCGTCAGCGTGCTCTCGTCGAAGTACGCGCCGCACGCCGGGTCGCTCACGCCCGCCGCGCGGTGCTCCAGTGCCAGCACATAGGCCCCCGCGCCGAAGCCCGCCATGGGGGTGTTGTACTTGTAGGCGGCGGTCGTCTCGTCGTACGTCTCCGCGATGGCCAGGTAGTTCATCAGCGACTGGTCCGTCACCCACTTCAGCACGCGGTCGGCGCGCGCCACGTCACCGCCCATGCGCTTGGCCACCGCGCCGCGAAGGCTGACGATGACCCACTCGGCGCTGTCGTACTCGCTGCCCCAGGGGCTCATGTCCGAGCCACCCGGGTGGTCATACCGGTCATCGTTGCGCTGCCAGCCCGCGCCCGCCGGCGAGGACAGGCGGAGGTCCAGGCCGCGGTAGGTGGCCTGCGCAATCTTCCCCGCCGGGTCGAACAGCTCGAAGGCGAAGGCATCGAACACCGCCGCGTCCCAGTACCCGCGGCCCACCCTCAGCTCCTCCAGGTTCGACGCGAGCGCGAAGTTCCCGTCCGTCAGCTTCTCCGCCATCGCGCGGCGGAGGGACTCACCCGCCTGCCGGTAGCGCGCCGCGCGCTCGGTGTCCCCCACCCGCTGCGCCAGCTCCGCCGCGTCGCACAGGCCGCGCGCGGCCGTGAGGCTCGTGTACGTCCACGAGCGCTGGCGCCCGTTCCAGTGCGTCTCCCAGATGGACGAGTCCGGGCGGATGAGCCCCGTCACCGGGTCGATGAGCGCCACCAGCGCGTCCCCTACCTTCGTGGACACCGTGGGCCAGGTCTCATCCACCAGCGTGGTGTCGCCCGTCGTCCGCTCGTAGTGCCGCAGCGCCCAGAGGAAGAGGCCGAAGCCGTCGAACTCGATGTTCGGCCCCGCCTCGTTGAAGTCCGTCTCCTCCACGCCGAAGCCGTGGTAGCGCGTGAGGGTGATGATGTACGGCGGCATCGAGTACGGCTCCAGCTCGCGCCAGTGCTGGAAGCGGCCGCTGTCCGCGTTGAGGTAGTAGGACAGCGCGTCGCGGGCCTCGCTCCGCATGCCCAGCGTGGCCATGCCCGCCACGGCGTAGGCGCCGTCGCGAATCCACGCGTAGGTCCACTGCCCGGGCGGAAGGCTCGCCAGCACCGCGCCGTAGCCCGCGTGCCGCACCATCCCCGGCAGCGTCGCCGTCGTTCCGTCGGGGGCCTTGAAGCGCGTGCGCCGCGGCTCACCGTCCCGGGACAGGAACTCTCGCAGGAACACGTCGCGCGAGCGCACCTGCGCCATGTGCAGCACCACCGCCGAGTGCCGCAGCAGGGACTCCTCGTCCGCCGACAGGCCCGCCGGCGCCTTCACCGTGTCCGTCTGGAACGCCGCCCAGTGCGCCACCTCCGCGTCCACCAGCGCCTGCGCGGAGGACGTGCCCGCGTAGTCCGTCAGCCACTGCCGCACGGTGGCCGCGGCCTCGGGATTGCCATGGTGCGCGAAGGCCACGCCCACCCATCGCTCCGCGCCCGCCGGGAGGTCGCCCAGGTTGAACTGGTACGCGGTGGCCCAGCCCGTCCCCACCGAGGGCTGCGCCGTGAAGTCCTGCAGGTCCTGCCCGCCGCCGCCGTTCACCACGTTGTAGGCGTTCTGGGAGCCCGTCGCGTTGGACAGCCAGGCGGACCGCCTCGCCACCGTGCCCAGCGGCCGGGCCACCAGCACACCCGCGAAGCCCTTCTCCACGAAGTCGTTGCCGTTCAGCTCCACCGTCTCGCCATTCTCCTCCACGTCCGCCATCACGCCCGGACGGCCGAAGCCCAGGTGGAAGTTGTGGAGCGAGAAGGCGCTCACGCCCGCGACGGGCGCGGTGCCGGTGTTGCGCACGCGCAGCGCCATGACGAAGGACGCATGTGGCAGGCCCTGCGGCGCGAACACGAACGTCGTCGCCTCCAGCGTGCCCACCCGCTGCACCAGCGACGCCACGCCCGTGCCACCCGTCTTCTCCGGTGCCCACGCCGCGTAGCCGCTGGCGTCCCGGTCCGCCTCCTGCGTGCTGAGCCAGCGCTGCGTCCCCCCGGAGCGCAGGCCGAAGAAGGCATCGAAGAGCAGGTCGCGTGAGTGAATCACCTGGGGATGGCCATTCGCGAAGACGTCGTTGCCCGCCGCGTCGATGACGGGCTCCTCGGTGGCGAAGAGGTGCTCGCGGAAGTGCGTCACCTTGCGCTGCTCCACGTCCAGCATCACCGCGCCATGGCCGTTGGCGGAGGGCAGGCGCAGGAAGGAGCGCTGGATGGGGACTTCCGCGCGAGCGCCCGTGGCCACGGTGCAGAGAAGCGCCAGGAGCAGCACGGGCGGCCGGCCGACGCGATGAGACAGACGGGGGGTGGGAATCATCCGGCGGATTCTGGGGCCCTTCCCGCCCCCAGGCCAACGGGTGTGAACGCACCTCTCTCGCTGTCCTTTCCAGGAAAGGCTGTTTCAAACGGCCATTCGCCCCCGGTTCTGGCGCCTCCGCGTAAGCGCCTGTCGCCATGGACCGGCCAAGAAATGGGACTCATCACGTTGTGACTGTGGCGCGGCCCCGGAAGGACCCACCACCGCGCCAGGAGACTCCATGACTTCGCTCGCCCGGCCCGCGAGGCTGACCAGGAAGCACTCCGGAACCTTCCTTCGCATCCTGCTGACCCAGGTGCTCTACGTCGCGCCGCTCTTCTGGTTCATGGAGCTGGCGCAGAACGTGGCCTGGCGCTGGATGAATGGGGACTGGGGCTGGGTGTTCCCCAAGTCGCCCTACCACTGGTTCTCCTTCGGGAGCCTCATCCTGTGGGCCGGCTGCGTGGCGCTCTTGTGGAGCCTGCACTACTTCTGGTTCTACCCGCGCCGCATCAAGGTGTGGCCGCGGCTGGTCATCGGCGCCGCGGTGTGCTGGGTGGGCGAGTGGTTCGGCGGCTACGTCGCCGCCAACGTCTTCAACCACCCGCTCCAGGTGTGGCCCACGTCATCGCTCGTCTACGTCCACTACAGCGCCATCTTCTTCTGGGTGAGCAACTGCATCGTCTACCACCTGCTCACCATCGACGTGGTGGACCTCACGCCGGAGTACGACGCGCCTCCGGCCACCCCCCGCGCGCAGGTCGCCTGAGCGGCGCGCCCCGGACCTGACAACCCCGGGCGAGCCAGGGCCCGGGCGTCAGGGGAGTCCACCAGGGGCCGCGCGGCCTCACGTGCCCTGCGGCAGCTTCAGGCGCGCGCGGCAGCCCTTGCCCTCGGGGCGGTTCTCCAGGCGGAGACTGCCGCCGTGGGCCTCCGCAATCTGCCGGCTGAGCGCCAGGCCAATGCCGCTGCCCTGGGGCTTGGTGGTGAAGAAGGGCACGAAGAGGTTGCCGGTGTCCGTCATGCCCGGGCCTTCGTCCTCCACCCAGACCTCCACCGTGCCGGGCGCCAGCACGGCCCAGGACACCCAGACGTCGCCAGCGGCCCCGGGCTCCGACAGCACCGCGTCCACGGCGTTGCGCACCAGGTTGATGAGGACCTGCTCCAGCTGGTCCCCGTCGCCTCGCACCACCAGCCCGGGCCCCGCGCGCACGCCCACGTTCCGGCGCTTCTCCAGCGCGGCCACCCGACGCACCCACGCCTCCACCTCCACGTCGCCCAGCGTCGGCGGCGGGAGCTTCGCCAGGTTCGCGTAGGCAGACATGAAGCGCGCCAGCGCCTGGGCGCGGCGGGCGACGATGCCCAGCCCGCTCTTCGCGTCCTCCTCCCAGTCGGAGGGGCGCGGCTGGAGCAGCAGCGTGTCTCGCAGGGCCTCCGCGATGGAGCCGATGGGCGCCAGCGAGTTGTTGATTTCGTGGCTCAGCACGCGCACCAGCCGCCGCCAGGCCTCGCGCTCCTGCTCGCGCAGCGCCAGCCGCAGGTCCGCGAGCACCACCAGCTGGTGCGGCAGGCCGCCCTGCCGGAAGCTGCCCCGCCGCAGCTCGTAGGGCCCGCCCTCCTCCGCGAAGGTGCGCGTCAGCCGGCGCGGCACCGGGCCCTCCAGCAGGTCCGCCAGCCCCAGGGCCCCGGCGCCCTTGCCCATCAACTGCGAGCGCGACGCGCCCAGCAGCCGCTCACCCGCGCGGTTCACCAGGCGCAGCGTGCCCGCCCCATCGAAGGCCAGCACCCCGACGTCAATCTCCTCCATCACCTGCTCCAGGAGCGCGTCCGCCTCCAGCGCCCCCAGCCGCTGCTCGCGCAGGGTGTCTGCCAGCGCGTTCACCTCCAGCAGCACCTCGCCCAGCGCGTCGCCCACCCGCGCGCCGCGGCCTCGCACGGAGTAGTCACCCTCGCGCAGGGCGGACAGCAGGTTGGCCACCGCGTGCAGCGGCCGCATCACCCGCTCGCGCACCAGCAGGCCCACGCCCAGGAAGGTGCCCACCACCAGCGAGGTCAGCGTCCACTGCACCTTCGCGGAGAAGTCCCCCGTCCACACCAGCACGAGCGCGGCCACCGAGCCCGGCAGCCCCGCGAGCCAGGCGAGCCCCAGCACCTGCAGGTCATGCGGCGGTGGCGGGCGCGCCTGGGTCACCGAGCGCCCTTGATGCCGTAGTACTGGAGCCGCCGGTACAGCGCGCTGCGCGACAGCCCCAGGCCCTTGGCCGCCTCGCTCACGTTGCCCTCGTGCCGCGCCAGCGCGCGCTCGATGAGGTAGCGCTCCACCTCCTCCAGCGTCATCTCCTCCAGGCGCGTCATGCCCTCCCGGCCGCCCCGCTTGAGGAGCAGGTCCTCCTGCGTCACCTCGTCGCCCGAGGCCATCAGCAGCGCGCGCTCCACCGCGTGCTCCAGCTCGCGCACGTTGCCGGGCCACGGGTAGGCCAGCAGGGCCTCCAGCGCCGCCGGGGACAGCCGGACGCCGGGCCTGCCGTAGCGTCGGCCCTGCTCCGCCAGGAAGTGCGCGGCGAGCAGCGGAATGTCCTCGCGGCGCTCGCGCAGGGGCGGCAGCTGCACCTCCACCGTGTTGAGGCGGTAGAGCAGGTCCTCGCGGAAGCGCCCCTCCGCCACCGCCCTGGACAGGTCCACGTTGGTGGCGCTCACCACGCGCACGTCCACCCGGCGCGTCTTCGACGAGCCCACCGGGTGCAGCTCGCCCGTCTGGAGCACGCGCAGCAGCTTCGCCTGCTGCGACAGCGGCATGTTGCCAATCTCGTCCAGGAAGAGCGTGCCGCCGTCCGCCAGCTCGAAGCAGCCGATGCGGTCCGCCTTGGCGTCGGTGAAGGCGCCCTTCACGTGGCCGAAGAGCTCGCTCTCGAAGACGCCCTCGGACAGCCCGCCCGAGTTCACCGCGACGAAGGCCCGCTCCGAGCGCGTGGAGGCCGCGTGGAGCAGGCGCGCCACCACCTCCTTGCCCGTGCCGTGCTCGCCCGTCACCAGCACGTTGGCGCCGGAGGGCGCCACGCGCTCGATGAGGCGCCGCACCGGCTGCATGGCGCGCGACTCCGCCACCATGGCGAACTGGCCCCCCTGGCCCCGGCGCAGGTGCTGGTTCTCCTCCTCCAGCCGGCGGCTGCGCTTCAGCGCCCGGCGCAGCTCCAGCTGGGTGCGCAGCGTCGCCAGCAGGCGCGTGTTGTCCCAGGGCTTCTGCACGTAGTCGCGAGCGCCCGCGCGCATGGCCTCCACCGCGCCCTCCACGCTGCCCCAGGCCGTCATCACCACCACCGGCAGGGAGGCATCCTGCCCCCGGATGCGGCCGAGCAGGTCCATGCCCTCCTGCCCGGAGGTGGTGTCACGCGCGTAGTTCAGGTCCATCAGGACCAGGTCCACGTCCTCGGCCTCCAGCGTGGCGAGCGCGCCGGCGGGGGACTGGGCGGTGACGACGGTGAGCCCGTCGCGTTTGAGGAGCAGCCGCAGGGCCTCCAGGACGTCGGCCTGGTCGTCGGCGATGAGGACGCAGGGAGGCCGCGCCGCGGCGGAGGGAGGATTCGGAACGGATAGGGCGGATTCGGACACGGGCGATACCTGGGAGGAGGAATGTGCCAGAAATGGCCAGCGGCCGCGCGCGAGGGCGTTGAGGGCGCCCCCGGGCCAGGGCACGCTCGCCAGCCAGGAGGGAGCCGGGCATCAGCCCACACCCGTGGCGCGGCTCAGGGGCTCTGCAGCCAGCCATCCGCGAGCTGGATGATGCGGTGGCCGTAGGCGGCGTTGGCCTCGGAGTGCGTCACCTGGATGATGGTGGTGCCTTCCTGGTTGAGGCGCTGGAAGACCTCCATGATGTGCTTCGCCTGCTGCGAGTGGAGGTTGCCCGTGGGCTCGTCCGCCAGCAGCACCTTGGGGTTGGCGATGAGCGCCCGGGCGATGCCCACGAGCTGCTGCTGCCCGCCGGAGAGCTGCGAGGGGAAGAGGTCCTTCTTCCCCACGAGCTGGAAGCGGTCCAGCATGTCGCCCACCAGGGCCTCGCGCTCGCCGCGCTTGAGGTCGCGGTAGGACAGCGGCACCTCCAGGTTCTCCGCCACCGTGAGGTTGTCCAGCAGGTGGTACTGCTGGAAGACGAAGCCGATGGTGCGCCGGGCGAGCTCGCCGCGGGCCTTGGGCTTCATCGCGTGCACGGCCTGCCCGTCCAGCAGGTACTCGCCCGTCCACTCCACGTCCAGCATGCCCAGGATGGACAGCAGCGTGGACTTGCCGGCCCCCGAGGGCCCCATCAGCGTGACGAACTCGCCCGGCTGGATGTCCAGGTCGATGCGGCGCAGCACCCAGGCGCGGCCTCCGGCCAGGGGATAGGACTTCTCGACGTTCCTCAGGGAGATGAGCGGTGATGACATGGAGGTCTCGAAGCGTTCATGCCCCTGGTCAGCGGCGCTGCTCGTCCTGGACGACGCGACCGTCGAAAAGGCTCACCGTGCGCGTGGCGACGCGCGCGTGCGCCGGGTCGTGCGTCACCATGCAGATGGTGGCGCCGCCCTTGTGCAGCTCGGACAGGAGCTGCATCACCGCCTCGCCATTCTTCGAATCGAGGTTACCGGTGGGCTCGTCCGCCAGGAGGATGAGCGGGTCCCCCGCCACCGCGCGCGCCACCGCCACGCGCTGCTGCTGACCGCCGGAGAGCTGCCCCGGCATGTGCCGCGCGCGGTGCGCCATGCCCACCTTCTCCAGCGCGCGCTCCACCCGCTGCTTGCGCTCGGCGGCGGGCATGCCCCGGTACGTCAGCGGCAGCTCCACGTTCTCGAACACCGTCAGGTCGCCGATGAGGTTGAAGCTCTGGAAGATGAAGCCGATGTGCCGGTTGCGCACCAGCGCCCGGTCCGCCGCGGACAGGTCCAGCACGCTGCGGCCGTCCAGCAGGTAGGCGCCGCGCGTCGCCGTGTCGAGCAGCCCCAGCACCGCCAGCAGCGTGGACTTGCCGGAGCCCGACGGGCCGACAATCGCCACCCACTCGCCCTTGTGCACGTTGAGGTGGATGTTGGAGAGCGCGTGCGTCTCCACCTCCTCGGTCTCGAAGACCTTGGTCAGCCCGTCCAGGTGGATGAGCGGCTTGCCCGGCTCCGCGCCCACACCGCCCTGAGTCACCGCGCCCTCGGGGGAAGCGGCCGTCTTCGTCTCGTTCGTCATCATTGCAGCCTCACCCGCTCGACCGCGCTCCACGCGGCCATGTCTGAAGTCACCACCTGGCTACTCCGCTCGCAGCGCGACGATGGGGTCCACGCGCGTGGCCCTGCGCGCCGGCAGCCACGTGGCCACCAGCGCCACCGCGCTCAACAGCGCCGCCACGCCCGCGAAGGTCCACGCATCGTACGCTGCCACGCCGTACAGCATTGCGCCCAGCAGCCGCGCCAGCCCCAGCGACAGGGCCAGGCCCACGGCCAGTCCCAGGCCCGTCAGCCGCAGGCCCTGCCGCAGCACCAGCCCCAGCACGCTCGTCCGGGAAGCGCCCAGCGCCATGCGAATGCCCATCTCCCGCGTGCGCTGCGCCACCGAGTAGCCGATGACGCCCGAGAGCCCCAGCGCCGCCAGCAAGAGCGCCGTCCCCGCGAACAGGCCCATCAGCAGCGCCGACAGCTGGCGGGAGACGATGGACTCGTCCACGACGGCCACCAGCGGCGCCACGCCGTACAGCGGCAGGCTCGCATCCACCGCGCGCAGCTCCGCCTCGATGGCGGGACGCAGCGCCTCCGGGTCCCCGGCCTTCGCCCGGACCGCGAGCCCCATGTGCCCGGAGGGCAGCTGCGCCAGCGAGTAGTACGCGGCGGGGCGAGAGGGCTGGTCCAGGCCCCACTCGCGCACATCCTCCACGATGCCCACCACGGTGGTCCACTGCGCCGCCGAGTGGTGCAGCTTCAGCCGCTGCCCCAGGGCATTCCCCCGCGGCCAGTAGAGCTCGGCGAAGCTCTTGTTGATGACCACGCTCCAGGGGGCCTCCGGCCCGTCCACCCCATCGGGCGGCAGCTGGCCCTCGCGCAGCGTGGCGCGCAGCGCGCGCAGGTAGCCAGGGCTGACGGCGCGGAACTCCACCGCGGGCCACAGCTCGTCCGGCGCCCGGGACCGCCCCTCGATGTCGAAGCTGCTGTCGGCCCGGCCCCCCAGGGGCAGCAGCGTGGTGAGCCCCACGGCCTCCACGCCCGGCAGGGCCTGGAGGCGCTCCAGCAGCTCGCGCTGGAAGGCCACCTTCCGCGAGGCGTCCGGGTAGCGCGTCGCCGGCAGCGCCAGGCGGCCGGTGAGCACGCCCTCCGGCTCGAAGCCCGCGTCCACCGAGCGCAGCGCGAGGAAGCTCTTCGTGAAGAGCCCCGCGCCCACCAGCAGCACCAGCGCCATGGCGACCTGCCCCACCACCAGCCCCGCGCGCAGCCGGCCCGAGCGGCCCCCACCCGAGCCTCGTGCCCCCTCATGCATCGCGGTGCTCAAATCCGCCCGGCTGCCCTGCACCGCCGGCCCCAGGCCGAAGAGGATGCCCGTCAGCAGGCTCACCCCGGCGGTGAACAGCAGCGGGCGCTCATCCAGCCGCACCTCGCTCGCGCGAGGCAGGGCGTCCCCCACCAGGGCCAGCAGCGCGTCCGTGCCCCACAGCGCCAGCAGCAGCCCCAGCGCGCCGCCCGCGAGCGAGAGCACCAGGCTCTCGGTGAGGAACTGGACCGCCAGCCGCCTCCGGCTCGCGCCCAGCGCGGCGCGGATGGACACCTCGCGCCCGCGCGCCGCCGTCCGGGCCAGCAGCAGGTTGGCCACGCTGCTGCACGCCACCAGCAGCACGAAGCCCACCGCGCCCAGCAGCAGCCACAGCGTGCCGCGCACCTTGCCGACGACGCGCTCCTCCAGCGGCGTCAGGGAGATGGACCACCCCGTCTGCCGGTACCGCTCGGGGTGCGCCCCTTCCATGTCCACGGCCACGCGCGCCAGGTCGGCTCGCGCCGCCTCCAGCGACACGCCGGGCTTCAGCCTCCCGAGCACGGCCAGGGAACGGGCGCCACGGTGGCTCTCCGATGCCTGCTCCTCGGTGGGGGCCAGGGGCAGGTACACCTCCGCCCAGTCGGGGTAGGCAACGCCCGGTGGCAGCACGCCCACCACCGTGTGGGGCTCGCCATCGAGCTGCAGCGTGCGGCCAAGGACGTTCGGGTCGCGAGCGAAGTGCACACGCCACGCTGTGTCGGTGAGCACCACCACGCGATTGCGGCCCGGCACTTCCTCCTCCTCGGTGAAGCCCCGGCCCAGCACGGGGGCCACGCCCAGCGTGGAGAAGAACGACGCCGTCGCCACCGCCGCCCCCAGCTGCTGGGGCGTGTCGCCGCCCGTCAGCGCGACGTTGGAGGGCAGGTAGGCCGCCATCGCATCGAAGGCGCGAGGCAGCGCACGCAGGTCCCGGTACTCCGGCACCGACAGGGAGATGTCCTTCAGGTTCGCCTGCGCGAGGTTCCCGTTCAGGTGCACCAGCCGGTCGGGCGCGGTGAACGGGGGCGACGTGAGGAGCACGCCGTTCACCACGCTGAAGACGGCGCTGTTGGCGCCGATGCCCAGCGCCAGCGCCAGGACGGCCACCAGCGCGAAGCCGGGGCTCTTCTTCAGCGAGCGCAGCGTGTAGCGGACGTCCTGCTTCAGCGCATCCATCGTTCTCGAATGCGCCGTCATCGCAGCCTCACCCGCTCCACGGCGTCCCACGCCGCCATGTCCGACAGCACCACCTGGTCACCTTCCTGGAGGCCCTGGAGGACCTCCACGGCGTTCACCGAGCCC
This sequence comes from Pseudomyxococcus flavus, assembly GCF_050038885.1. NCBI lineage: Bacteria > Pseudomonadati > Myxococcota > Myxococcia > Myxococcales > Myxococcaceae > Pseudomyxococcus > Pseudomyxococcus flavus. The sequence continues at coordinate 2,996,725 of NZ_CP143624.1, forward strand.
CGGCCCAGCTGCACCGGCACCCGGACCGCTTCATCACTGCCCGGCAGCAGCCGGAAGAGCGCCATGGTGGCGTTCGGCTGCGCGCCGGCCGGGCGCCCCACGGACAGCACGTCGCCCAGCCGCTCCAGCTCCACGGTGCCCTCCACCGTCAGGTCCGGCCGCGCGCCCCGGGGCAGCTCGGCGGGCAGCGACACCTCCACGCGCACCGTGCCCTGGCTCGCCGCGGGCGCCACGCGCGCCACCTGGCCCTCCACCACGCCGTTGCGCGTGTCCACCAGCGCCTTCAGCCCGGGCTGGATGTCGCGCGCCTGCGTCTCCGCGATGCGCAGCTCCGCCTTCAGCCGCTCCGGCTTGACGACCTTCGCCAGCAGCACGCCCGGCGTCACCCACTGGCCCAGCTCCAGCGGCAGGTCCTGGAGCACGCCGTCCTCGCCCGCCAGCACCTTCATCGACTCCACCTGCGCCCGGCGGAAGCGGGCCACCGCCTTCAAGCGCTCCACCTGCCCCTGCTGCGCGGCGAGCTGCTCCTTCATGCTGGAGGCGACCACCTGGAGCTTCTTCTCCTCCAGCGACAGCCGGCGGCTCAGCTCCGCGGCCTTCTCGCGCGTCTGCCGCACCTCCAGCTCGCCGATGAGCGACTTCTGGAAGAGGGCCTCGTTGGCCTCGGCGCGGCGGCCGGCCTCGGCGGACTCGTTGATGAGCGCCGCCACCGTGGCCTCCTGCGCCAGCCGCTGCGTCTCCAGCTCCATGCGGACCTGGATGAGCTCCGCCTCCACGCTGGCGAGCTGGCGCTCGGCCTCCAGCGCCTGGAGCTGCACGTCCGGGTTCGACAGCTCGAGCAGCAGCGTGTCCGCCGTCACCGTGGCACCGGGGCGCACGTGGATGCGCTCCACCCGGCCCGCCGTGTCCGCGGTGAGCCAGCGGATGTACTCGGGCACCAGCGTGCCCGCGCCCTTCACCTGGCGCACCATGGGGCCGCGCTTCACCGTGTCCAGCCACACCGAGGCCCGCTCCACCGTGGGCGCGGCCGGGCGCAGCCGCGACAGGCCCACCGTCACCGCCAGCAGCGCGCACGCGCCGCCGATGGCGAGCATCCAGGGCTTGCGACGGGGCTTCTTCGCTTTGGGAATGTCCACGGCCCCCACCCAGAGCGAGGCGCGTGCCAAGACCTTCCCCCGCCCCAACCTCATGAAATCACTCAGGATGGGCAGGCCTCTCCCGCCCCCTGTGCCCGGTTGCGAAAAGTTCCGTCCCAGAAACGGACACCGTCCGCAAGAGGGTGGAAGGCCATGGGGGCCCCGGCGCTAAGGTGCGCGCCCATGGCGTCCTCCCTTCTCGAAGTGTTCCTGGACCACGCGCACCGGGCCCCCGGACAGCCCCTGCTGACGTTCGAGCAGGAGACCTTCACGTACGGGCAGCTCGCCGCGCACGTCACGGCCTTCGCGCGAGGGCTGAAGCAGCGCGGGCTCCAGCCCGGCGAACGGGTGGCGCTCTTCCTGGAGAACAGCGCCCGCTTCGCCATCGCCTACCTGGGCGTGCAGTCCGCCGGCGGCGTGGTGGTGCTGGTCAACACCGCCTACCGGCAGGTGGAGCTGGCGCACATCCTCTCCGACGCGGAGGTGTGCGCCTGCGTCACCGGCGCCGCGGGCGCCGCCGAGCTGGCCCCGCTGCGGGCGCAGCTTCCCTCGCTCCAGTGGCTCGTCATGGTGGAGCCGCCCACCGCCGCGCCTCCGGAGTCCCTGCCGGCCGTGGACTTCGACACGGTGCTGGCGGAAGGCGCGGCGGCCACCGTGCCGCTGGCGCTGCCGCGCCCCGAGGACCTGGCGGTGCTGGGCTACACCTCCGGCACGACGGGCCGCTCCAAGGGCGCCATGCTGCTGCACCGCAACCTGCTGGCCAACGTGCAAGCCGTCACCGAGGCCTGGCGCTGGACGGCGAAGGACCGGCTGCTGCTCACCCTTCCCCTCTTCCACACCCACGGCCTCATGGTGGGCCTGCACGGCACGCTCTTCACCGGCGCCAGCGTGGACCTGCGCCGCCGCTTCCACGCGCCGGAGGTGCTGGCCGCGCTGCGCGACGATGCCTCGCTCACGATGTTCTTCGGCGTGCCCACCATGTACAGCCGCCTGCTGGAGGAGTCCCGCGCGTCGAAGGTGAAGCCGCGCGGCTTGCGCCTGTGGGTCTCCGGCTCGGCGCCCCTCAGCCCCCAGCTCTGCGCGGACATCGAGGCGGAGCTGGGCGCCCGCATCCTGGAGCGCTACGGGATGACGGAGACCATCATGAACACCACCAACCCCTACGAGGGCGAGCGCCGCCCCGGCACCGTGGGCTTCGCCTACCCGGGCCAGGAGGTGCGCGTGGTGGACGTGCGCACCCGCCAGCCCCTGCCGCGCGGCGAGACGGGGGAAATCGAGGTTCGGGGGCCCCACGTCTTCGCCGGCTACTGGCGCCGCCAGGACGCCACCACCGAGTCCTTCGACGCCGACGGCTGGTTCCGCACGGGTGACCTGGGGGACTTCGACGCGGACGGCTACCTGCGCATCACCGGCCGCGCGCGCGAGCTCATCATCAGCGGCGGCTTCAACGTGTACCCGCGCGAGGTGGAGGAGGTGCTCGCCATGCACCCGGGCGTCGCCGAGGTGGCGGTGCTGGGCCTGCCGGACGCGGACCTGGGCGAGCAGGTGGTGGCCGTGGTGGTGCCCCCCGCGGGCACCTCCGCGCCGGACGCCCGGGTCCTGGTGGACTGGTGCAAGGACCGGCTGGCCAGCTTCAAGAAGCCCCGTCGCGTCGTCTTCACGGACGCGCTGCCGCGCAACGCGCTGGGCAAGGTCCAGAAGCACCTGCTGCGCGCCTCGCTGACGACACCCACGTCCCCGGAGACGCGGTGAGCGCCGCTCCCAGCGCCCGGTTCCGAACACACGCCGCGCAAATCCATGGCGCGCGCTCCGTGCTCGCCTAGGTTCGGGCTCCAGGACGGAAGGAGCATCGTGTGACGGACACCTCTGAGCGGCCGACCGAACCCGACGCGCGGGTTCCCAGCGGCGTGCCAGGGCTGGATGCGCTCCTGAGGGGAGGTTTCCTTCGCGGGGGCACGTACATCATCACGGGGGCGCCAGGGACGGGGAAGACCATCCTGGGCAACCAGTTCTGCTTCTCGACGGTGGCGCGAGGCGGCAGGGCCATCTACCTCACCGTCCTGGGTGAGTCCCACTCGCGGATGATGGTGCACCTGAAGAGCCTGCGCTTCTTCCGCCAGGAAGAGGTCGGCCGCGCGCTGAACTACGAGAGCGGCTCCGCGGCCCTCAAGACGGAAGGCCTGACGGGGCTTGGCCGGCTCATCTTCCGGGCGGTGCGCGAGCACGGCGCCAACGTGCTGGTGGTGGACGGGCTGGCGGCCCTCGCGGACCGCGCCGAGGAGGCGCTGAGCCTCCGGGAGTTCCTCCACGGGCTGTGCGTCCACAACGCGCTCGCGGGCTGCACCACCCTGCTGCTCACCGGCCAGCACAGCGACCCGGAGGATCCGCGCTACTCCATGGTGGACGGCGTCATCAGCCTGGAGCAGGTGCACTTCGGCGTGAAGACGGTGCGCGCCATCGAGGTGACGAAGTTCCGCGGCGGGCCGCAGGTCTCCGGTCGGCATGCCTTCGAAATCACCGACGACGGCGTGTGCATCCACCCGCGCATCGAGTCGCTCCAGCGCCAGCAACCGCTGCGGGTGCCCTCCCTGGAAGAGCGGCTCGCCTTCGGCATCCCCGCGCTGGATGCGATGCTCACGGGCGGGCTGGTGCGCGAGTCGTCCACGCTGGTCGCGGGCTCTCCCGGCAGCGGCAAGACGTTGCTGGGCCTGCACTTCCTGGAGGAGGGCGCTCGGCGGGGCGAGCCGGGGCTGTACTACGGCTTCGTGGAGACGCCCCTCCGCCTCGTCCACAAGGCGGAGCGGATGGGCCTGGGCCTGCGCGAGCACGTGGAGGTGGGTCGAATCCACCTGCACACCGCCGTGGGGGCGGAGGCCCTGCCGGACGCGCTGGCGGAGGCGCTGTTCCAGCACGTGAAACAACATGGCATCCAGCGGCTCGTGCTGGACGGACTGGCGTCATTCTGCCAGGAGCTCACGGACCCGGAACGCACACCCCGCTTCCTCGCCGCGCTCATGCACGAACTGCTTGTCCTGGGAGTCACGCCGCTGGCCATCCAGCAGACCCTCGCGCTCATCGGCCCCAAGGCGGACGGGCTCCCGCCGGGCATGGAGACGCTCGTGGACAACATCCTCGAGCTGCGCCAGGTGGAGCTGCGCTCACAGCGCTTCCACATGCTCTCGGTGGCCAAGGCGCGGGAGAGCGGCCATGACGCCGCCTGGCGCCAGTTCTTCATGACGTCCCGGGGCATCGACGTGGCGGCGGACAGCGAGAGCGCCGAGGCCCTCCTCAGCGGCCGGGCGCCCGCCCGGCCGGCGAGGGCCCGGAAGCCGAAGCGGAAGGCAGGGGGGAAACCGGTCCGGCGAGGCAAGCCGACCCGGCGTGGGGGACGTGGCGAATGAAGCGGCTTCTCATCGTGGACGACGAGCTGGCCATCGTCGAGGCGCTCCAGGACATCCTGTCCGTGGAGGGCTACGACATCGTCACGGCCTTCAACGGCGCCGAGGGCCTGCACCGCATGGCGGACGCGAAGCCGGACCTGGTGCTGCTGGACTTGATGATGCCCGTCATGGACGGCCGGGAGATGCTGCGCCGCATGCGCGAGGACGACAGCCTGCGAGGCATCCCCGTGGTGGTGATGAGCGCCGGCCGCATCTCCGACGAGGAGCGCCGCTCCAGCGCGCGCTTCCTCGCCAAGCCCTTCGAGCTGGACGTGCTGCTCGACACCATCGCCGAGCTGCTCGTCGAGCCCCAGCCGAGCGCCTAGGCCGGCGTCGGGCGGAAGAGGGTGTCGCGGTAGTACTGGAGCTCCGAGAGGCTGGCGCGCAGGTCCGCCAGGGCCGTGTGCCCGCTGGGCGCCTTTCGCGGCTCCACCAGGTTCGGATACCAGGCGCGCGCCAGCACCTTGAGGCTCGTCACGTCCACCATGCGGTAGTGCAGGTAGCGCTCCAGCATGGGCATGTAGCGAATCAGGAAGCGCCGGTCGGTGTGGATGGAGTTGCCGGCGAGGATGCCCTCGCCCAGCGCGCAGTGCTCGGCGACGAGCGCCATCACGTCCCGCTCCGCCACGCGCAGCGAGGTGCTGGAGGCGCGCACCTTGTCCAGGAGCCCGTTGCGGGTGTGCATCTCCCGGACGACGGGCTCCATGCGCAGGAGCACCTCCTCCGGCTGCCAGATGACGCGTTCGATCTCCGCCAGGGGCCGCAGGTCCGGGCCGGTGATGATGACGCCGACCTCGATGATGGAACACGTCTCCGGGTCCAGCCCGGTCATCTCCAGGTCCAGCCAGACGAAGCGCTGCTCACGCGAAATCATGCGGCGGACCCTACCAGCCCCCGCGTGCGCGCGGGACCCTCATTGCTCCACGTCCGTGTGGACGTCCACCTCCGAGGCGAGCGTCCGGTGCACCGGGCAGCGGTCCGCGATGGCCACGAGCCGCTCGCGCTGCGCCTCCGTCAGCGGCCCCTCCAGCCGCACCGTGCGCCGCAGCTGGTCCATCCTCCCGTCCTTCGTCTCGCACTCCTCGCACGCCTTCGCGTGCACCTTCTGGTGGCTCAGCCGCACGTGGACGTGCTCCAGCGGCCAGCCCTTGCGGGCCGCGTACAGGCGCAGCGTCATCGCGGTGCACGCGCCCAGCGCGGCCGTCAGCAGTCCATAGGGCGTGGGGCCGGTGTCCTCGCCGCCCACGGACATCGGCTCGTCCGCGCGCAGCCGGTGCGCGCCCACGCGGATGTCCTGGGCGAAGCGCCCCTCGCCCGCCTCGTGGACCTCCACGACGCCCGGCGGCAGCGGCGCCTCGCGCTCCCGCACCGGCGTCACCTGCCGCGTGGCCCAGGCCCCCAGCACCTCGGCGGCGAAGCCCGCGTCCGCGTCATGGGACAGGAAGTGGTCGGCCCCCTCCAGGAACATCACGCTCGCCGGACGGCGGGCCAGGGCCGACCAGCGCCGGGCGTGCTCCAGCGCCACGTACCGGTCCTCCGGCGCTTGCAGCGCCAGCACCGCGCCCGGGAAGGCGCCCAGCGCCTGCCGCAGCTTCACCTCGCCAATGTCCTCCAGGAAGCGCCGCGTGAGCCGCAGGCGGCCCGGCCCGAAGTCGAGCGTGCCCTCGCCCGCCTCCCGCGCCGCGCTGGGCAGCCGCTCCCGCGCGGGCGCGGCGCCCAGCGGCGCGTTGACGAGCGCGAGCGCCGCCACCTCCGGCAGCCGGGGCAGCGCCGCGGCCGCCGCCGTTCCGCCCAGGCTGTGGCCCACCAGCAGGCGGGCCGGCGGGTAGCGCTCCCGCAGCCACGCCGCCGCGGCCACCACGGCGTCCACCGACGGCACCGTGTCCGGCCGCGCCCCGTCCGCGCGCGGCGAGGTGAAGTCCAGCAGCAGCACCGCGAAGCCCCGGGCCACCAGCGCGTGCGCCAGCCGCGAGGGCCCGGGCGAGGGCCCCAGACACGCGAAGCAGCCCGCCAGCGCCGCGCTGGCCACGGGCCTTCCCGGCGGCAGGTCCAGCCTCGCCGTCACCTCGGTGCCGTCCGCGCCGCGCAGCGCCACGTCCCGCGTGCCCATGGCTCACAGCTCCACTTCACACTCGGCCGTCCAGAGCCCGTCCGCGCCCTGCCACACGCGGCTGCCCACCAGCGACACGCCGCGCACGTCTCGCGCGAAGGCATGGCGCTCGCGGTCCAGGGTCTCTCCGAAGGCATGGCCGAAGAGGCGCGGGCCGTCCATGCGCACCGCGAAGCAGCGGAAGACCAGGTGGCGCGAGGCCATCTTCTGGACCACGGCGCGCAGCCAGTCCGCCAGCAGCCGGTCCACGGCCGGCGAGTCGCAGACGAGCTCCACCTCCTCGCGCACCTCCACCGCCGCGGGGTCCACCACCAGCGCGCACAGCGCCACCGCGGCCTGCTCGAAGGCCTGCTCCAGGGAGCGGCCCCGGCCCCGCACCAGCCGCTCCGAGCCCCGCATGAGGTGCTCCCAGTAGGGAGGCACCTCGGGCGCCCCCATGACGCCGGAGGTCTCCGTGCCCAGGCTCACGCGCGTGCCTCCATTTCCGCTCCACCGAGGAAGCGCCGGAACCACTCCGCCGCCAGGCGCGCCACCAGCTCCAGCGCGCCGGGCTCCTCGAAGAGGTGCGTGGCCCCCGGGATGATCTGGATGCCCTTCAGCCCCTCCAGCCGCGCGAGCGCCGACTCGTTCAGCTCCAGCACGCCCGCGTCCTGCCCTCCCACGAGCAGCAGCGTGGGGGCCTGGACCCGCTGCAGCACCGGGCCGGCCAGGTCCGGCCGCCCGCCACGCGACACCACGGCGTGGATGAGGTCGGGGTGCAGGGCCGCCGCGACGAGCGCCGCCGCGGCCCCGGTGCTGGAGCCGAAGTAGCCCATCCGCAGCTGCGACAGCTCCGGCTGCACCCGCACCCAGTCCGTCACCGCCGCCAGCCGCCGCGCGAGGAAGGGAATGTCGAAGCGCAGCTCCCCGGTGCCCGCGTCCTGGGCCTCCTCGGCCTCGCCGAGCAGGTCGAACAGCAGCGTGGCCAGGCCATACGCGCGCAGCACCCGGGCCACGGCGCGGTTGCGGGGACTGAAGCGGCTGCTGCCGCTGCCGTGGGCGAAGATGACCAGGCCCCGCGCACCCGAGGGGACGCCCAGGCTGCCGCCCAGCGCGACGCCGCCCACCTGGACGTTCACCTCCCGGACATCCGGGTCCGTGCTGATTCCCTGCCGCATGTCTCGCTTCCTCCGTGTCTCCGTTCACATCCAGAAGCCACCCAGGTCCGTGGACTCGAGGACCTCGCGCGGCTGGACGGGCTCCCGGGCGCGGGCGAGCAGCTGCCGCAGCTCCACGTCCGGCAGCGGCCGGAAGTCGTCATACGCTTCCGCCACCATGCGCATCGCGGGCAGCACCTCCACGCACACCACCGCGTCCGCCGCGGGCCGCACGCGGTCCAGGCCCTGAAGCGTGCCCACGGGGACGCCCAGCACCAGCCGGGACGGGCGCTGCCGCCGCAGCGTCTGGAGCGCGACCAGCGCCGTGGCGCCCGACACCAGCCCGTCATCCACCAGCAGCACCGTGCAGCCGCCGATGGCGGGCTCCGGCGTGCCCCGCAGTCGCTGGACCTGGTTGTCCACTTCCGAGGCCTCCGCCCGCGCCAGGCTCCGGGCCTCCACCTCGGGCAGGCCCAGCGCCTGGAGCGCCTGCCGGTCCAGGTAGAACCCGCCGCCCTCCGACACCGCGCCCAGCACCGTCATCCGGCCCGGAACGTCGATGCGCCGCGACACCCAGACGTCCAGAGGCGCCTCCAGCGCGTGCGCCACCTCGTACGCCACGCGGAGCCCGCCCCGGGCCAGGCCCAGCACGCGCACCGCCTCCCCCCGGTAAGGCAACAGCCGAGCCGCCAGCCGGCGCCCCGCATCCGCTCGGTCCCGAAACCGCATCGCGTCCGTCCTCCACCTCACACAAGGAAGTCATGCGCGGCGTGGATGGCGGCGGAGGGCCGGACAGGGGCCGCCCCGCCGGGGCGCCCTCGGGGGAGCCACCGGGAACGCACCGCCCGCCCGGCAGGCGCGCTAGGGTGGGCCCATGGACCCTGTCCTCCTTGTTGGCTCCGCGAGCCCCCACCTGGGCCGAGCGCTCGGGCAAGCCCTGGGCGTGGCGCCCACGGACTGCCACTTCGAGCGCTTCCCCGACGGCGAGATGCACGTCGAGGTGCCCGAGCGCGTGCGCGGCCGGACCGTGGTGCTGGTGCAGTCCACGACGCCCCCCGCGGGTGAGCACCTGCTGGAGTTGCTGCTGATGGCGGACGCCTGCTGGCGGATGGGCGCCGCCCGCCTGGAGGCCGTGGTGCCCTACCTGGGCTATGCCCGGCAGGACCGGCGCGCCCGGCCCGGCGAGCCGCTGGGCGGACGGCTGGTGGCGGACCTGCTGTCACAAGGGCGCTTCGCCCGGGTGCTGGTGGTGGACCTGCACAGCCCCGCGCTGGAGGGCTGCTTCGGCGCGCCGCTGGAGCACCTCACCGCGCTGCCCCTGCTCGCGGACGCGCTGCGCGAGCACGTGACGGACACCTCCGTGGTGGTGGCCCCGGACCTGGGCGCGGTGAAGCGCGCGGAGGCCCTGGCCCGGCTGCTGGACAGGCCGTGGGCCGTCATCCACAAGGTGCGGCTGAGCGGCGAAGAGGTGCACGCCAGCGGGCTCATGGGCGAGGTGCGCGGCCGGCGCCCGATTCTGGTGGATGACATGGTGTCCACGGGCGGCACCCTGGCCGCCGCGGCGGGCACGCTGCGCGACGCGGGCTGCGTGGAGGACTTCACCGTGGTGACGACGCATGCCCTGCTCGTGGGGCCTGCGGTGGAGCGGCTGCGCAACCTGCCGCTGACCCGGCTGGTCAGCACCGACAGCGTGGAGCCCCACCAGGGGTTGCCGATTCACCAGCAGGTGGTGACGCTCGCGCCCCTGGTGGCCCGGGCGCTTCGCCCCTGAGCCCCCACCGCGAGCGCCATTCTCCCGCCCCCGCGCACGGAGTCGGTTAGGCTCCCGGCACCATGTCCGACACGCTGCTCACGAAGCTCGATTCGGGGGTCCTCACCCTCACCTTCAACCGGCCCGAGAAGAAGAACGCCTTCACGCATGCCATGTACGAGGCGGCCACCGCCGCGTTGAAGGGCGCGGAGGGCAACGCGGACGTCCGCGTGGTGCTGCTCACCGGCGCGGGCAACGTCTTCACCGCCGGCAACGACATCGGCGACTTCATGGAGCACCCGCCCGCGGGCGAGGACAGCGCCGTGTTCCGCTTCCTCCGCGCGCTGGTGGACGCCGACAAGCCGGTCCTGGCGGCGGTGGACGGCCCGGCGGTGGGCATCGGCACCACGATGCTGCTGCACTGTGACTACGTGGTGGCCAGCGAGCGCGCGCGCTTCCACATGCCCTTCGTCCAGCTGGGGCTGTGCGCGGAGGGCGCCAGCAGCCTGCTCATCCCCAGGACGGCGGGCTTCGCGCTGGCCAGCGAGCTGCTGCTCTTCGGCGAGCCCTTCGACGCGGCCACGGCGCTGCGCGCGGGCATCATCAACAAGGTGGTGCCGGACACCAGCCTCCTGCAGGTGGCCACCGAGCGCGCCACCACGCTGGCCTCCCGCCCGGCCGAGGCCGTGCGCGTCACGAAGCGCCTGATGCGCGAGCCGCTGCGCGCCCAGGTCCGCGAGACGCTGGCCCGCGAGGGCGCCGAGTTCGTCCAGCGCCTCCAGTCCACCGAGGCGCAGGAGGCCTTCATGGCCTTCATGACCCGCGGCCGGAAGTAGGTCCCGGACGGAACCCGGGGCCCGGACGACGCCTGGAAGCGCGCCGGGCCCCACCCTGCGCCCGGGCTACCGGGACACAGGCGCCTTCGGCGGACGCGGCGTCTGGGCGAGGAAGGCCTCGACGCTGGCCCCCTGCGCCGCCTTCAGCGCGATGCACTGGTCCACGGACTCCAGCACCTGCGCCAGCCGGCGGGGCCCCCCCGGCACCTTCGTGATGCGCTCGGAGAAGAACTCCGACAGTTCCTGGCGCTTCTGCGCGTCGCAGAAGTTACGGCCGACATGGACCAGGATGCCCCCGGTCTCCGCGGGCAGCAGCGCCTCGGGCGAGTCGCCCACGAGCCGGTCGTAGTTCTCCTTCACGAAGTCGAAGGCCACGCCCTGCGTGCGCAGGCCCTGTGAGGCGCCGAACGCCATCCACAGCGTCTCACGCGGGTCCATGCCCTTCTCGAACATCAGGGCCAGGTTCTTCTTCACCAGCTCCGGGTCGGTGAAGTTGCTCAGCGCGACGATGAGCTGCTGGCGCGTGTGGCGCTCCTTCTCCGTGCGCACAGCCGCGACGAGCTTCTCCCGGAAGGCCGCGTCGCCCTCGGTGGCGGCGATGGCGAGCACCACATCCACCATCTCCGGCGCCACCGCGCGCTTGTCCTTCAGCCACTTGTCCGCGAGGACGCGCGCCTCCGCGAGCAGCTTCGGGTCCCGACCGTCACGCCCCGCCAGCCGCACCAGCCGGGGACGCAGCAGCCGGGTGTCCTCGTTCTCTCCCTCGCGCGGGGTGAAGCCGAGCTGCCGCGCCCGGGGGCCATAGGTCTCCCGCAGGAAGCGGGCGCGGTCCTTCAGCTTGTCGTCCGGAAGCACCAGGGAGCTGACCAGCTGCAGCAGGTCCAGCGAGGCCAGGGTGACGACGCGGTCCGGCTCGTTCGCCATGCGCGCCGCCAGCGTCAGCGCCTCGGCGGCGGGAACCGTCCCGGCCAGCGCCAGCGCGCGCACGTCGGTCAGGAACGTCACCCGCTCGGCGCGCGACAGCTTCGGCAGGCCCGACTTCGCCAGCTTCGCCGCCGCCTCGCCGTCGAGCTGCACCCGGAAGTAGCCGGCGCCCTCGGCGTTGGGGAACACCCAGGCGGGGCACGTCTTCGCCTCGCTCAGGGCCACCTCCGCGCGCTCACCCTCCAGCAGCGTGCAGGTCCGGGCCTCCTTGCCCCCCGCCGCATACTTCACGCACACCGGCACCTTCCACGCCTGCGGCCCCGGCGCCTCGGTGCCCAGCCGCAGGTAGCGCTTCTGCGTGAGGACCACCTTCGCGCCGTCCGCGCCACACGCCAGCGACGCGGTGATGAGCGGCGCGCCGCTCTGGTCCAGGAAGGAGCCCAGCATGCCCGTCACGTCCTTGCCCGACTCGGCGGCCATGGCGTCCAGGAAGTCCTTCGCCGTGGCGTTGCCTCCCGCGTGCTCGCGGAAGTAGCGCTGGATGCCGCGGCGGAAGACGTCCCGGCCCAGCCACGCCTCCGTCATGCTGAGCACCGCGGAGCCCTTGCCGTAGGTGATGCCGTCGAAGGCGTTGTGGATGTCGTTGGCGCTTTCAATCGGCTGGCGGATGCGGCGCGCCGACAGCAGGCTGTCCGCGTCCAGGGCCCGGGCGCGGTCATGCACGCGCTCGACGGGCGCGTCCCAGGCGGGGCGCCAGCTCTCGACGATGCGCGGGGTCATCCACGTGGCGAAGGCCTCGTTGAGCCACAGGTCATCCCACCACTGCATGGTGACGAGGTTGCCGAACCACTGGTGCGCCAGCTCATGGACCTGCGTCTCGGAGAAGCCGCGCTGGCGGCTCAGCGTGTCCTCCGCCGGCTTGGCGAGGATGCCGGTCGCACCGAACGTCACCAGGCCCGGGTGCTCCATGGCGCCGCCGAGCAGCGGCACCGCCAGCACGTCCAGCTTCTCGTAGGGATAGGGGATGCCGAAGTACTCCTCCAGCGCGGCGAGGATTTCCGGCGTCACCTGCGCGGCGTAGGTGCCCTCCTCCGCGCGGCCGCGCGGGGTGATGATGCGCGTCTTCACCTTCTTCTGGCCGGCGTCGGCGGCGGGGAGGAAGTCGAAGGGCCCCACGCCGAAGGCGATGAGGTAGCTGGGCAGCGGCTGCGTGCGCGCGAAGCGGAAGGTACGGCCACCGTCCGGCCGGGCCTCCTCCGACACCTGCGGCGTGTTGGTGACGGCCACGGTGCCCGCGGGCACGTGGAAGGTGAGCTGCCACGGCACCTTGAAGCCGGGCTCGTCGAAGGAGGGGAAGACGCGGCGGGCGTCCACCGGCTCGAACTGGGTGTAGATGTACCAGTCGCCGCCCTCGTTGACGCGGAAGGCGCCGTCCGTCTCCTTCTCGGACGCGATGCCGTCATAGACGACGCGCAGCTTCGCCGGCCCGGTGGCCAGCGGCTTCGCCAGCGGGAAGCCGAGGAAGTCCTCCTCGCCCTTCACCGGCGTGACGTCGAAGGACGCCGCGCCTTGCGTGAGCGTGGCCTTCTTCACCGTCAGGCTCCTGGCGTGCAGCCACACCACGGACGTGGGCTTCGTGACGTCGAGGTCGATGTCCACCACGCCCTGGAACGCGGACACCTTCGGGTCCAGCGTGAGCTCCACCGTGTAGCCCGTGGGGCGCACCTCGGTGGGGAGCCGCAGCTTCGGCGACTGCGGCGTGGCGGAAACGGCCTGCGGGGCAGCCTGGGCCGAGGGCGGTTCAGCGGTGGCGGGAGGGTTCTGCCGGGCACCGCACGCACTGAGGAGGGCAACAGCGGCCAGGGCCGCTGGACGGAGCAGATTGGGCATGGGGCGCAGTGTGTCCCATGCCGGGCAGGCAAGGTAGCGCGCAACCCGCAGGTGTGGCCTTGCCGTCATCCCCACTTCGCGGTGGAGTGCGCCACCGTGTCCGCGACCGCGCCTGCCTCCCTCCCCCCTGACTCACAACCCGTGACTCCGAAGCCACTCCCATCGGAGCACCTGCGCCGCATCGTCGGCACGCCACCCGGACGGGTGGTGGGCTTCCTGACGCGCTTCGTCTGGGCTTTCTTGACGTGGCTGTCTCCGGAGTCGCGTGACGCGATTGCTCGCTTCGTGGGCAACCTGGCCTACAGCCTGGGCATCCGTCGTCGCGTGGCGCTGGAAAACCTGGCCATGGCGATGCCGGAGAAGAGTGACGCGGAGCGGCGCGAGATTGCGCGCGGCGCCTACATCAACATGTCGCGCGTGGTGCTGGAGTCGCTGCCGTCCGGCGACCGCCTCCCCAAGGACTGGGCCGAGCAGGGCCTGGTGGGCGAGGAGGCGTGGCGGGCGCTGAAGGCGCGCGTGGACTCGGGCAAGGGCGCGCTGCTGGTGACGGCGCACTTCGGCAACTGGGAGCTGCTGGGAGAGATGCTCATCCGCAACGGCATCCCCCTGGACGCGCTGGTGCGCCCGCTGAAGGGCGCGCTCAACACGCGCATCGCGGTGAACCGCCTGGGCGCGGGCGCGGGCCTCATCTACCCGCGCGGCGCCATCCAGGAAATCATCGACGCGGTGAACCGCGGCGAGTCGCCCTACATGCTGCTGGACCAGGCGCTGCCCGCCAAGGGCGCGGCCTTCGTGCCCTTCTTCGGCAAGCTGGCCTCCACCACGCCCGCCATGGCCGTGGCCGCGGCGCGCACGGACGCGCCCGTGTTCGTGGTGATGGGCGTGCGCAATGGCCGGGGCGGCGCGCGCTTCCGCATGGAGGTGGAGGGCCCCATCCTCCCGCCCGCCCCCGGCGAGTGCGCGGACCCGATTACGGAGCACACCGCGCGGGTGACGGCCGCGCTGGAGCGCTGCATCCGCAAGTACCCGGACCAGTGGATGTGGCTGCACCGCCGCTGGAAGGTGCAGCCTCCGCCCGAGGCCGCGCTGCCGCCGGGCGCTACGCCACCACCACCCGCTTCAGATGCGCCCCCAGCCGGGTGACGATTTCGTAGTGAATCGTCTGGGCCCAGCCGGCCAGTGACTCGGCGGGCACGGACTCCTCGCCGTCGCGGCCCAGCAGCGTGGCCGTCACCGGGCGCTCGTCGGACGTGGCACGCGTCACGTCCACGATGAGGTGGTTCATCATCACCCGTCCCAGCACCGGGCACCGGCGGCCGTTCACCAGCACGTGCGCCTTGCCCGACGCGAGGCGCGGGTAGCCGTCGTAGTAGCCCACCGGCAGCACCGCGATGCGCGTGGGCTCCGGGCACCGGTACGTGCAGCCGTAGCCCACGTAGCTGCCGGCCGGCAGCCACTTCACCACCTGGCTGCGGCACCGCCACGACAGCGCCGGCTTGAGCACCGGCACCTCGCCCAGCACCAGCCGCGCCGACAGCCGCGTCTCCGGCGACGGCCACAGGCCATACAGGGAGATGCCCACGCGCAGCGCCTCGTAGCGGGCGCGCGGCAGCACCAGCGTCGCGGCGCTCGCGGCGATGTGGCGTTGCAGCGGCCGGGCTGGCTCCAGCTGCGAGGTCAGGAAGGCCAGCCCCTTCTCGAAGGCCTCCAGCTGCGCCAGGGCGTAGCCCTGCTCCGTCACGTCCTCCGTATTGGCGAAGTGGCTGAGCGCGCCCACCACCTCCAGCACGTCGCGCGACTCCGTGAGGAAGCGCGACTCGGTGGGCAGCCCGTCCAGGGTGAAGCCCTCGCGCCCCAGGCCCGTGTCGATGTGGACGTGGACCCGCAGCGGCCGCGCCAGCTTCGCCGCGCGAAGCACCGGCACCGCGTCCGCCCAGCCACGGTCCGCCACCACCGCGTCCACGCCCTCGCGCGCCAGCACCACCGCCTCGTCCGGCGCCACCGCGCCCAGGACGAGCACCTGCCGGGGCGCAAGCCCCTGGGCCCGCTCGTGCTCCCGCACCTTCAGCGCGTCCTGCGGGGCAATGACATAGAGGAGGTCCACCGCGTCGTGGACCAGCGGCAGCACCTGCGCCAGCCCGTGCCCGTACGCGTTGCCCTTGAGCACCACCCCCAGCGCGCGGGGGCCGGGCCCCTGCCCCTCCAGGGACCGGAACACCGCGACGTTGTGCCGCAGCGCCGATGCGCTCAACTCCAGCCACGAGGAATGGACCGCGTCTCCGGGCCCACTGCCGATTGACTCCACGTTCACCTCCACCCCGGTGCCCAGCCATACCAGCAATGCGCGGGCCATGCGCCAGGCGCGGCCCGTTCGCCACACCCGCCCGTGCGCGGAGCAGGCGGACAGCAGGGACGCCCCGCGTGGGTCCTCCTCGCCTCGTTGCGAGAAGGGACACTGGGGAAGCATCTTCGCCCTCGGCGGTTGAGCAGCCCGAGGCGCTTTTTCGGAGGCGGTGCCATCGTTTCGCGCGAGTCCCCCATGGACGTGTCCCTGGCCCAGGCCTTCGTCGCGGCACGGGGTGGCGCACCGGCCTCGCCGGAGTCGCTCCCTCCGCTCCAGGCACGGCTGGTCCAGGCCCTGGCGGTGGCGCGCGCGCCCTGGCCCGGCGTGGACCTGGAAGGCCCCCGCTTCGCCAGCCACCTCGCCCGGCTGCTCCCCGGTGACGGCACCTCGGCGGAGGTGGAGTCGCTGACCCTGCCGGACGTCTACCTCGCCCGCGCGGCGGCGGACGGGCTGCCGAGCGCGCTCTCCGCGTTCGAGGCGCGCTACCTCCCGGAGGTGAATGTCGCGGTGACGCGGCTCCGGCTGCCGCCCTCGGGCGTGGACGAGGTGCGCCAGCTGCTGCGTCAGCGCATGCTCGTGGGCAGCGCGGAGACACCGGCCCGGCTGGCGGCCTATCCCGGCACGGGCCCGCTGAGTGGCTGGGTGCGCGCGGCGGCGCTGTGGATTGCCCTGGACTGGCAGCGTCAGCACTGCGGGCAAGCCGCGGCCACCGATGACGGCGACCTGTCGCTGCTGGTGTCCCCCGAGGACGACCCCGAGCTGGCCTACCTCAAGCGCACGTACCGCGCCGAGTTCAACGCCTGCTTCTCCGCCGCGCTCGTGGCGCTCGAGCCGCGCCAGCGCAACGTGCTGCGCCTGAAGTACCTGGACGGGCTGAGCATCGACCAGCTCGGCGCGCTGTACGGGGTGCACCGCTCCACCACGGCGCGCTGGGTGCTCGGCGCCCAGGAAGCCCTGCTCGGGCACACGCGGCGGCTGCTCACCGAGCGGCTGCGCCTCACCGCGTCGCAGCTCGACAGCGTGCTGCGCCTCATCTCCAGCCAGCTCGACGTGAGCCTCAGCCGCCTGCTGCGCTCTCGGCTGGAGCGCTGACGTCCCCCCCATGGCCTGCCTGGACGAGAACACCTTCATGGGGTTGCTGCTGGGCGACCTGCCGCCCTCGCGCGCCGCCGAGGTGGACGCGCACCTGGACGCCTGCCCCGCGTGTCGCCGCATGGTGGCCGAGGCCCTGCGGGCGCAGCTCCCCGAGGACAACGCCTCCGGACGCACCACGGTGCTGACCCATCCGGGCCCACCCCGGGGCGAGGGGCCGTCCTTGCCGAAGGGCACCGCGGTGGGCCGCTACCTCGTGCTGGAGCGGCTGGCCTCCGGAGGCATGGGCGTCGTCTACAGCGCGTATGACCCGGAGCTGGACCGGCGCGTGGCCCTCAAGCTGCTGCGCGTGGAGGCCCTGGGCCTGGAGGCGGAGCAGGGCCGCGCGCACCTCTTGCACGAAGCCCAGGCCATGGCCCGCGTCTCGCACCCGCACGTGGTGCCCGTCTACGACGTGGGCACCTTCGGGCCGCAGGTGTTCCTGACGATGGAGCTGGTGGACGCGCGCACGCTCCGCGAGTGGCTGCGGGCCTCGCCGCGTCCCTGGCGGCAGGTGCTGGCCCTCTTCCTGGACGCGGGCCGGGGCCTGGTGGCCGCGCACGCGGCGGGGGTGGTGCACGGCGACTTCAAGCCGGAGAACCTGCTGGTGGGCCAGGACGGCCGCGTGCGCGTCACCGACTTCGGGCTCGCGCGCCGCGCCAATCCCCTGGACGACGTGACGCCCGTCGCGGGGGGCACGCCCGCGTACATGGCCCCCGAGCAGTTGGAGGCCCACGCGCACGCGGATGCGCGCAGCGACCAGTTCGCCTTCTGCGTCACGCTGTATGAGGCCCTCTACGGCGAGCGCCCCTTCCCCGCCACCACCGTGTCCGCGCTGGTGGCGGAGATGCGCGCCGGCAAGGTGCCGCCCGCCCCCCGGGGCACGCATGTCCCGCCCTGGCTGCGGCGCGTGCTGCTGCGCGGGCTGTCCATCAGCGCCATGGACCGGTACGCGCAGATGGACGAATTGCTGGCCGCGCTCCAGCACGACCCGGCCTCGCGGTGGAAGCGCTGGCTGCCGGCCGTGGGAGGCGCGACGCTGCTGCTGGCCGCGGTGGGCCTCACCCACGCGGTGCACGCGAGCCGGACGCGCGCCTGCGAGGGTGCCCAGAAGGTCATGACCGAGGTGTGGGGGCCGGAAGAGCAACGCGCCATCGAGGCCGCCTTCCTCGCCACCGGCAAGCCCTTCGCGCCGGCGGCATGGTTGCGCGTGCGTCGCACATTGGACGCGTACACCGCCGAATGGGTGACGATGCGGACCTCCGCCTGCGAGGCCACGCGCGTGCGAGGCGAGCAGTCCGAGCAGGTGCTCGCGCGGCGCATGCACTGCCTCGACGGCCGGCTGGCGGAGGTGGCCGCCCTCACCCAGCTCTTCGCCAGGGCGGACGCGGGCACCGTGGAGCTGGCCGCGCGCGCGGCGGAGACGCTGCCACCCCTGGAACGGTGCTCGGACCTGGCGGCCCTGGCGGCACGCGAGCCGCGGCCCACGGATGCCGCCACGCAGGCACGGGCACAGACGCTGGTCCGGGTGCGCGCCTTGAGGGCCGCCGGCAAGTACACGGAGGCGGTGTCGATGCTGGAGCCCGTCGTGCAGGCGGCGAAGGACGCGGGCGACCGCCACGGCATCGCGGACGCCCTGCTGCTGCTGGGGAAGCTGCACGAAGACACGGGCCAGCCGAAGGTGGCGGAGGCCACCTACCTCCACGCGGTGTGGAACGCGGAGGCAGGACGCAATGACGTGGCGGCCGCGCGCGCCTGGACGCGGCTGGTGCATGCCTCTGGCTACGTGCTGGACCAGCACGCGCTGGGGCACCGCTGGCGTGAGCGCGCGGACGCCGCCATCGAGCGACTGGGTGGTGACGATGTGCTGCGCGCGCAGCTCCAGGCGCGCGTCGGCGCGCTCCTCTTCGCCGAGGGGCGCTACACGGAAGCGGCCGAGCAGCAGGAGGCCGCCCTCTCGCGCCTGGAAGCCACGTACGGGCCCGACAGCCTGGAGGTCAGCGACGTCCGGCTGGAGCTGGGCGCCACGCGCATGGCCCAGCTTCGCCGGGACGAGGCGATGCAGCTCTTCGAGCACGCACTGGGCACCCGCCTCGCGGCGCTGGGGCCCAGCCATCCGGACGTGGCGCGCGCCCAGCTCGAGCTGGCCTTTGCCCACTGGCGCAAGGGCGAGGTCGAGCAGGTGGAGGCCCTGGCCCGCAGCGCGCTGGAGGTCTTCGAGCGCGCGCTCGGCCCCGAGCACCCGGACGTGGCCTCCGCCATCAATGCCCTGGCCGCGGCCCTCCAGCGGATGAATCGCTCCGAGGAGGCCCTGCGGCTCCAGGAGCGCGCGCTCGACATCGCCTTGAAGGTCGAGGGGGCGGATGGCGCGGGCGCCCTCATCACCCTGGGCAACCTGGCCACGCTGATGGCGCGCGCGGGCCGCGCCGAGGAGGCCCTGACCCGCTTCCGCGCCATGCTCGCGCCGCTGGAGCAGCGCCTGGGCGCCCAGCATCCCTACGTGGCGCAGACGCTCCGGGCCACGGGCACGCTGCTGATGATGGAGCGGCGCTACGCGGAGGCCCTGCCCTACCTCGAGCGCGCGCGCGCCATCCTCGACGCGCGCGAGGACGATGCCTACGGCTACCGCACGGGCACACTGCTGGACCTCGGCCGCACGCTGCTGGCGCTGCACCGGCCACTCCAGGCCGCGGAGCTCCTGGAGCGCGTGGTCGCGAGCACCGCGGAGACGGCGCAGGCTCCCGGCGAGCAGGCCCGTGCGCGCTTCCTCCTGGCACGGGCGCTGTGGGATGCGAAGCAGGACCGCCCCCGCGCGCTGCGGCTGGCGGAGGATGCGCGAGCGCGGCTGGTCGCGCTCGGCACCTCCGGGCGGGAGCCGCTGGAAGAGGTGGACGCCTGGCGTGCCAGCCTGCCCAGGCCCTCACACATTCCAGCCGCGGCGGCGCCATGAACGCCCGCCACTCGACAGAGGGTTTCCGCGCCTGGGCAAAGCGCATTAAAGGATGAGCGGATGCGAACGCTCTTCATTGGAGACGTGCACGGGTGCCTGGAGGAGCTGGACGCGCTGCTGACGCAGTGCGACTGGCAGCCGGGCGACCGGGTGGTGCTGGTGGGGGACCTGGTGGCGAAGGGCCCGGACTCCGCGGGCGTGGTGCGCCGGGCGCGTGAGCAGGGCTTCCTCGCGGTGCGGGGCAACCATGACGCCCATGTGCTGCGCTGGCACGCGGGCCGCGCGCCGCGCGGCAAGAAGCTCAAGCCCGAGCACCAGCAGGTGCTGGACACGCTGACACCCGAGGACTGGGCGTGGCTGGAGGCACAGCCGCTGTACCGCTGCTTCCCCGAGCTGAACGTGGTGGCGGTCCACGGCGGGCTGGTGCCGGGCGTGCCGCTGGAGGCCCAGAAGGAGGACGAGCTGCTGAACCTGCGCAGCATCCTGTCGGACGGGACGCCGTCGAAGCGGGTGGACGGCGGCGTGCCCTGGGCCAGCCTGTGGACCGGGCCGGAGCTGGTCATCTTCGGCCACGACGCCATGCGCGGCATCCAGCGGCATCCCCACGCCATCGGGCTGGACTCCGGCTGTGTGTATGGCGGCAAGCTCTCCGCCTACGTGATGCCGGAAGGCCGCCTCGTGTCCGTGCTGGCGAAGCGCGCCTACGTGGACGTGGACGCCTCCTGAGGAGGCGTCCCGTCCCGCTCACGCCGCCGGGGGGCGCACCACCAGCACCGGCCGGTCCGTGCGCAGGAGCAGGGACTGTGTCACCGAGCCCAGCACGGCGCGCTTCCAGCCCGAGCGCCCGTGGGTGCCCATGACGATGGCGCTCACCCCCAGCCGCTCGGCGGCCTGGGCCAGCGTGGCCACCACGTCCTTGCTGCCGGAGATGACCTCCAGCCGCACGTTCCGGTCGCGCGCCGCCCTGGGCACCAGCGCCGAGAGCTGCTCACGCAGCTGCGCTTCCTCCTCGATGGATGGCTTCTTCTCGGTGGCATGCACCAGGTGCATGGTGCCCCCCGGTGCCGTCAAGGCGCAGGCATACGCCACCGCGCGGTTGCCCGTCTCCGAGAAGTCCGTGGCCACCATCACCTCGCGGTACTCCGGCAGCGGCGTCTCCGTGCCCACCGCCAGGGCCTGCGACGGCACGCACACCACGGACATCCGCGCCAGCCGCAGCGCGTGGCGCGACACGCTCCACAGCCGCCCCAGCGCCCGGCGGTGGTGCGTGCCCACCACCAGCAGGTCCACCTGCTCCAGGTCGGCCAGCTCCACCAGGTGGTCGGCGATGCGCCCCACGCCCGGCTCCACCCGGAGGCGCGCGGGCTTCCCGTCCTGGGCCAGCGGCGCCATCAGCTCCGCGCTCTCCCGCTCCATCGCCTGTCGCAGCTCCGGCGAGGCCTCGCCGTACTCCTGGCGCTGATGCAACCCCAGCCGGCGGGCCTCCTCCTCGGGCCAGTAGACGCGCCCGCCCACCACGTCCACCGGGCCGCCCTTGCGCAGCGTCAGCACCCAGTCGCGCGCGGCCTCGAAGGGCAGGGAGCGGTCCACGCCCAGCAGCACCTTCAGGGGCCGCTCGCCCCGGACCCACGCCTCCAGCGGCGCCGGGTCCTTCACGACGAACAGCGGCACCGTCAGCGACTGCGCCATGCGGTCCACCGTGCCGCCCTCGCCGCCGAAGGGCGACCCGTCGGCGGGCCGGGACGCCACCACCAGCGAGGCGGACTGCTCGCGGCAGAACGCCTCCAGCATCACCGCGGGCTCGCCGGTGAGCAGCACCGGCTCCACCTTCGCCCCCAGCGCCTCCAGGCGCTTCGTCTCGTCACTCAGCACCGCCTCGGCGGAGCTCAGCAGGGCCTTGCCAAAGGCGCGCACGGAGTCGGGGTTGAGCACGTGGACGAGCCACAGGGACGTCCCCGCTTTGCGGGCAAGCTCCGCGGCCAGCGTGGAGGCCCGCCGCGCGGAATCGGAGAAGTTGGTGGCGCAGACAATGGACATGGCAGCTCCCGGTTCGGGTGGGGCGTGGCTTGTCAACGCGCGCGGAGCACCTGCTCGGCGCGCACCTCGTTCAGCAGGGGCTCGCCCCGCTCGAAGGCCTTGATGCTCGCCAGCGTCGTCTCGGCGATGTTGGCGAGCGCCTCGCGGGTGAGGAAGGCCTGGTGCGACGTGATGAGCACGTTCGGAAAGGTGAGCAGCCGCGCCAGCACGTCGTCCTGGAGCACCTGCCCGGAGAGGTCCTGGAAGAAGACGCCCTCCTCTTCTTCATACACATCCAACCCGGCGCCGCCGATGTGGCCGGCCTTGAGCGCGGCGACCAGGGCCTTGCTGTCGATGAGCGCGCCGCGGCCGGTGTTGATGAGCAGCACGCCCCGCTTCATCCGCGCCAGCGCCGCCGCGTCCACCAGGTGCCGTGTCCCCGGCGTGAGCGGGACATGCAGGGAGATGATGTCCGACTCGGCGAAGAGCGTGTCGAGCGTGGCGTAGCGCACGCCCAGCTCGCGCTCGAAGGCCGCGTCCGGCGCCGCGTCGTAGCAGCGCACGTCGCAGCCGAAGCCCTTGAAGATGCGCGCCGCCACGCGGCCGATGCGGCCCGTGCCCACCACGCCCACCGTCTTGCCGGCGAGGTCGAAGCCCACCAGCCCGTCGAGCGAGAAGTTCCAGTCACGCACCCGCGAGGAGGCGCGCGGGATGTGGCGGTTGAGGGACAATACGAGCGCCACCGCGTGCTCGGCCACCGCGTGGGGCGAGTACTCCGGCACGCGCGTCACGCGCATGTCCAGCCGCCGCGCCGCTTCGAGGTCCACGTGGTTGTAGCCCGCCGAGCGAGCCGCCACGAGCCGCACCCCGCCCTCGTGCAGCACCTCCAGCGTGGCCGCGTCCACCTTGTCATTGACGAAGGAGCACACCGCGGGGAACCCCTCCGCCAGCGGCGCCGTCTGGAGTGTCAGCCGGGGCTCGAAGTAGGTGAGCGCATGTCCAAAACGCGCGTTTGCGGCTTCCAGCGCGTCCCGGTCGTATCGGTGTGTGTCGAAGACCGCCACCAGCATGTCTGCTCCCCTGCTCGACGAGCCCATTCCCGCCGCATACGGCCAGCGTCAGTGCAAGGTCTGCTCCATGCAGCCCCCCAGGCCATCGGACCTCGACAGCCGCGCAAAAGATGCGCAGCCAGGGCAAGGGCGGCAAAAGGTGCGGGCTGGGTGGATGCCTGCTCGCCGGGCAGCGGGCTTGAGGACGAAGCACCGCCGAGGCGCGGGAGCGCATGGCGTGCCCAGGGCCTAGCTTGAACCGCAAGCGCCAGTCCACCATCGAGCGGAGCCCCCGACATGAAGCGTCTGGAAGACACCGCGCTGCTGACGGACCTCTACCAACTGACGATGACGGAGGCCTACCTCGAGGAAGGCATGTGGGACGAGGCGGTCTTCAGCCTCTTCGCACGCAAGCTCCCGGCCCGGCGCAACTACCTGCTGGCGGCGGGACTCGACGATGCCCTGCGATATCTGGAGCGCCTGCGCTTCGACGCGGAGGCGCTGGACTGGCTGGCGGCCCAGGGCCGCTTCTCGGACCGGCTGCTCGGGTGGCTCGAGCGCTTCCGCTTCAGCGGTGACGTGGACGCCGTCGCGGAAGGCACGCCGGTGTTCGCCGAGGAACCCTTGCTGGAGGTCCGCGCGCCCCTGCCGGAGGCGCAGTTGGTGGAGACGTACCTGCTCAACCAGGTGCACTTCCAGACGACGGTGGCCTCCAAGGCCGCGCGCGTGGTGGAGGCCGCCGCGGGGCGCGGCGTCATGGAGTTCGGCCTGCGGCGGCATCACGGCACGGACGCGGGCATGAAGGCGGCGCGCGCCGCGTACATCGCGGGCGTGGGCTCCACGTCCAACGTGCTCGCGGGGAAGCGGTACGGGATTCCGCTCGCGGGCACCATGGCGCACAGCTACGTGCAGGCGCACGACGACGAGCTGGCGGCCTTCCGCGCCTTCGCGCGCGTGTACCCGGAGGCCACGCTGCTGGTGGACACCTACGACACGCTGCGCGGCGTGCAGCACGTCATCCGGCTGGCGCGCGAGCTGGGCGAGGACTTCCACGTGCGCTCCATCCGGCTGGACTCGGGGGACCTGCTCTCGCTGTCGAAGGCGGCGCGGGAGCTGCTCGACGAGGCGGGGCTCCAGCAGGTGCGGCTGTACGCGAGCGGCGGGCTCGACGAGGACGCGGTGGCGACGCTGCTGGCGCATGGCGCGCCCATCGACAGCTTCGGCGTGGGCACGGCGATGGGCGTGTCGTCGGACGCCCCCGCGCTGGACATGGCCTACAAGCTGGTGGCGTATGCGGGGCGGCCACGGGTGAAGCTGTCGTCGGGCAAGGTGCTGCTGCCGGGGGCGAAGCAGATCTACCGGCGCGAGGAGGGCGGCGTGGCGCGCGGTGACGTGCTCACGTGCCGCGATGAAGGGGCGCCTGGACGGCCGCTGCTCCAGCCGGTGATGCGTGCGGGGCGGCGGCTGCCGGACGCATCGCCCACGCTGACGGAGATTCGCGAGCACGCCCGGCGCGAGGTGTCACGGCTGCCGCCCGAGATTCGCGCGCTGGCGCCCGCGCGTACGCGCTATCCCGTAGCCCTGGGGCGCGAGCTGCTGCGGGCTCGCGAGCAGGAGGTGGAGCAGTGGTCCGCGATGCCGTGAGCGGCAGGCCCCATCATCAATAGAGGTTCTTCTTGTAGTCGAGCTCCAGCGCCCAGCTCATCATTCGCTTGGAGGCGAGCGCTCGCAGGGTCGTCGCGGCGGCGCCACGGTGAGGGCTGTGGCGGAGGTGGTCGATGAACACATCCGCCATCTTCGGCAAGCGGTCCGCGGGGACGTGCCGCGAGACGTCCCACAGTCCCGACCCGGTGATGGCCTGGCTGGCGTGGATGCGCGAGGCGTGAACGTCCAGGAGCAGCGCCATCTTCGGAACCTTGCCGCCCACCGCCATCGACTCCAGCAAGGCCGCCTCGACGGAGAGCGACGCGACACCGGAGAGCTCCAGCACCTCCGCCTCACCAGGAATCAGCGCCAGCAGCGCCACGCGGGGCTGTTCGAGGACGTTATGGAACGTGTCCGTCCGCCGATTTCCGGGCCGGTCCGGCACGGCCACCCGCGTGCCGTCCAGGCGGAGAAACCCGGGCGGGTCCCCCTTGGGGCTGATGTCCGCGTTCCCCTGCGCATCCCACGACGCCAGCAGCACGAAAGGCGTCCGCGAGAGCCAACCCCGCACCGCCGGGTCCCCGTCCCATGCGCCCGGAGCGCCGTCTCCCGAAGCGGCCGGTGGGACTTCCGCTGGCGGCTTCCAGAACCCCGAGCGGATGAGGGCCTTCGCACAGTGGATGAAGGCCTCCTCCACCGTGAATGACAAGGTGCGCCCGTCCAACGTCGCGCGCCCGTTCACCCGCAGCGTCTCCCCCAGCCCGGGAATGAAGAACAAGAGCCCGCACCCCACCGTGGGGTTGAGCGGAATGGGCTCGGCCAACGTCAGGCGCAGGTGCCCCGGGTCCACGACCGTCGCGAACCCCAGCGGTCCTCCGACCGCCGTTGCTCGCGCATGCCCATCCACATCGATGTAGCCGAGCGCCGCGAACGAGGAACATCCGAGCAACTGGACACAGTGTGAGTCCAGCGAATCCAGCGACTTCATCATCACGCCCAGCGAACGCGCGCCAACCGCTCGCTCCAGGGCCTCGACGGACTGGACCAATGACATGCGCCGAGCATGCTCGTAGTGATTTTGACTTGCAACTTCACCAGCCACCCCATGTTCACCAGCCACACTGCAAGCCTTCTTGGAAAGCAAGCGAGGAGGTCCAAACAACCCCGGTGCGGACACGACAGGTACTCCAGGGGTGACTTCCTCTGAGGGCCAACCATCTGCCATGTTGGAGGGCCGTTTTCTCGCTGGAGCGCAACATGCGTCACCGTCTCGGCCCCGCCCTCGTCCTTGGCTCGGCACTGCTCCTGGGCAGCGCCTGCCAGAAGTCCCAGGCCCCCGCACCCGAGGCGCCCGCACCCAAGCCCTCCGCCCCGACGGCGCCTGGGCCCAGCTACACGCTCTCCTTCCTCGAAGCCGCGTCCCCCTCGGGCTGTACCTGGACGCGTCATGAGTCCACAGGCACACGCA
The DNA here is from genome assembly GCF_050038885.1 of Pseudomyxococcus flavus. Taxonomy (NCBI): domain Bacteria; kingdom Pseudomonadati; phylum Myxococcota; class Myxococcia; order Myxococcales; family Myxococcaceae; genus Pseudomyxococcus; species Pseudomyxococcus flavus. The sequence continues at coordinate 3,022,549 of NZ_CP143624.1, forward strand.
AGCCGCTCGCCACCGTGGATGCGGCGTGCGAGCGGCTGAAGCTCGCCTGGGGCCCTCGGGGCCGGCAGGGGCTGATGATGGACCGGGGCAACGGCGAGCTGCCCCCGCGCGCCTGGCAGGTGGACTTCGAGTCCGGTCAGACGACGCGGCTCCTCCTGCCCGAGCTCGGCCACACGGACACCGTGGGCTTCGACGAAGAGGGCCACGTCGTCGCGCTGGTGTCGCAGCTGGAGAACCTCCAGCGGAAGATGGACAGCGGCCGCGAGTACCTCCTCCACGAGGGCAAGCGCTACCTCATCCCTGACGCGGAGGGCAGCCCGGGCCTGGCCCACGCGTACCGCCATGACGCGGGCCAGTGGAAGCACCTCGAGACGGTGGTCAGCCTCTTTGAAACGGACGGCGCGGCGGGCACGCAGGCCCTCGCCACGGCGAGCCGCCTGACGTCCTCCACCGTCACGCCGGACGCCGACAGGCTCGCGGAGTCCGAGCTGGTGGAGGGCAACGAGGACGCGGCCCGGCTCGACGCGGTCGTGAAGGACCGCGGCCACACGGCCTACGGCATGTGGGTCTCCATGGAGACCCAGCAGGGCCTGCTCTACGCCTGGGAAGCCGCGGGCGAGCTGCCCACGCTCATGCTGCCGCTGCGCTGGGAGGTGAATGACAAGCTGGTGGAGCCGGAGCAGCTCGCGCTGGCGCCCACCTCGGCAGTGGCGCTGCGGATGCGCGGGCACCTGCTGCTCGTCTCCGCGGAGCGGTCCGCCCGCGTCTATGACGCGAAGACGAAGAAGCGCCTCGCCGCGCTGGAAGGTGTCCACGGCGCGCGCTTCTGGCCCCGGCAGCACACCGTCACCGCGGCGACGGTTCCTTAGCGCCCCCGCGCTACCTTGCGCCGCCGGGGCTCAAGCCCACGAGCAGCACCAACGCGTAGACGCCAAACACCAGGCCGCAGGAAAGCAGTGGTGCCGCCAGGGCGCCCAGCACCGCGGTGCCCCATCCCGTGCGGTGCAGCGCCCGGTACGCATAGAAGCGCAGGCCCAGGACCCAGAGCGGCGCGATGTACATGCCACAGAGGGGAACCAGCCCTAGCAGGTAGGGCGACAGGGACAGCGCGTTGGCGCGCAGTGTGACTTCGAAGGGCTGGCCGGTGCCGCTCAGCCGGAACACGAGATGGTCCAGGGCAGCGTTGGCGACCGTGGCGAGCATGCCCACGATGGGCGAGAGCACGAGTCCCACGCCCATGAGGCCCACCCACATCAGGCTCAGCGCGACCGGATCGACGTTGTCGCTCTCCGGCAGCTCTCGCGGGATGAGGAGCACGATGGACATGTAGACAAGGAACGTGGTGCAGGAAGCAGCGAGGTGGGACAGCGTCGCGAACCCCAGCGAGCTGCCCATCGAGCCCTCCGGCCGTGCTCGCTCGAAGGTGGCCGCGGGACGCAGCATCACCGCCAGGCACGTCCGCCAGAACGCCCGCAGCGTCCCCAGCTCGGCGCGCTGGTCCCAGGGCAGGGCATCCGCGGGCACGCGCTCATGGCAGGAGGCGCAGATGGGCTCGTCCCGCTCCCCCTTTCGCAGGCACTTCGCGCAGGCGAAGCTGCCGCACCGGCCGCACGCGTGCAGGCTGCGCAGCTCCGGATGAACGGCGCACACGGGGTCGGAGGAGCCGGGAGCGGCCTCCACCAGGAGCGAGGTGCCGCACCAGGCGCAGCGCTCCGCGCCGGGCACGACGAAGGCCTGACATCGGGGACACGGGATGCGCATACGTGCCCCCATCCTGGCATGAGTGCGCCGGCGAAACCCGCGCGCGGCTTTTCGCTTACCCACACGCCACGCCTGCGCATGGACGCCAGGCTCCAGAAGACGCTGGAGACGTGGTGCTTCAAGCCGTCCACGCTCAGGGGCAAGCCCGTTTCAGTGAAGTGCGTGCTGGAGGGAGACCTGAAGCCGCGAGCCACCCTCACCCTCTGAAGCCCCGGCGCCGGTCGTGACGCCTACTTTCCCACGGGCACCAGCCCGTGGTCGTCCGGCACCGCGCGGTCTCCTGGCGCCTCGCTGGCAGGCGCCGCTGGCACCAGCCCGTGGTCGTCCGGCACCGCGCTGTCCCCGGGCTCGTCACTGACAGGCGACGCGGGTGCCACCACCGGCTTGGGGGCCTCCCGTGCCCGCTTCGCCTCACGCAGCGCCGCGGCGGACGCCGCCTTTCGGCCCAGGGCCTTCTCGCGCTTCGCCAGCGCGTCCCAGAGCTCCGGCGCATCCGGGTGCAGCGCCACGCCCGCGCGCAGCAGCCCCGCTGCCACCGCGGTGGACTCCACGCTGAAAAGGCGCTTCAAGAAGTTCTTGGGCGCGAGCGCCAGGGCCCCTTGCGGCGTGACCACCGCCTCGCGCAGGTGCGGCAGCACGGCCTCCTCCGGGTTCGCCGCGAGCAACGCCTCGGACAGCGCCCAGCGGGCGTCCACGCCCCGGGGCTGCAGCTCCACCGCCCGCTCCAGCCAGCGGCGCCGCGCCGTCTGCTGCTTGCGCCAGGCATGGCCATCCGCGATGCGCAGCAGCTCGTCCGAATAGTCCGGATGGAAACCAGGCGACGCGGCCACGGACTTGCGCACCGCCGCCCAGCGCGTCTCCGGGTCCTTCTCCTCGTCCAGGCGCACGCGCTGGAGCGCGGGGAGCTGCGTGCGCTTCCAGCGCTCGGCCAGCCGGAGCACGTCCCCCCGCAGCGGCTCACCGAAGCGCTCCGGCTCGGGCACCTTCTGCGCGTCGCACGCGGCCAGGTAGTCCGAGAAGAAGGCCAGCGGCCCCTCGGTGGGATATGCCTGGAGGCGCGCGGCGCCGTGCAGCTTCTCCAGCGTGCGGGCCATGTGCGCGCCCACGCGAATGAAGACAGAGCGCGAGCGCGGTTCATGCCCGCTGCGGATGCGCTCCAGCGCCGCACGCGCGTCCCGGCCAATCTCCTTCCGGCTCAGCGCCGCGGACACGCTCGCGAAGGCCCCTGGCAGGTCCGACTCCTCCGGCAGCGAGCCCGGGCCCCGCGTGGCCCACTGGTGGTACGCCAGCCCGTAGCTGGCGACGCGGCTCAGTCCCTCGTACAGCACCGCGTCCACCGGATCCGCCACGTAGGCCTCGCGGCGCGTGACGGCGTCATCCACCAACTGCTCCATCAAGCGCGTGGACAGCCGGCGCATGCGCCGGGCCTCGCCCTCCACGTTGGACGCCAGGGCAATCACCGTGTCCTCGGCGGGGAGCATCATCAACATCGTGGTCGTCTCGGGCTGGCCCCCCGCGTGGGCCACCACGTAGTGGCCGCGCACCGGGTAGGTGGCGAAGCCCATGCCGTAGTCGGTGAGGCGCCCGTCGGTGGTGGCCATGGACGCCTGCATCCGGCCCATCGTCTCGCGAGACACCAGCTTGTGGGACAGCACGGCCTGGCCAAAGCCCAGCATGTCCGTCACCGTGGCGCGCGTCCCACCACCGCCGAAGCGGCTGGACACATCGAGGAAGCGCGAAGGCTTCAGCGTACCGCCGACAACCCGGTACCCCTTGGCCTGATGCGCATCGCGTGTCGCGATGATGTCCAGGTCCGCGAACGCCATGTGCGCGGGCGCGAAGACGTGCTCGCGCAGGTAGTCGCGGTAGGACTTCCCGGAAGCGGCCTCCACCGCCGCGCCCAGCAGGTTGTAGCCCCACGTCGTGTACAGGTAGCGGGTGCGCGGCTCGAAGGCGAGCGGCTTGTCCGCGAAGACGGCGATGGCCGCCTCGGTGCTCATCACCTTCACGTTGCGGCTGGAGGCGTACCCGTCATAGGTGGGCACGCCGCTCAGGTGCCCCAGCAAGTCCCTCACGGTGACGGGCCACTGTTTGGCCGGATAGGCAGGCACCAGGGTGGAGATGTTCGCGTCCAGGTCCAGCTTGCCCTGCTCCACCAACTGGAGCACCGCCACCGCGGTGAAGGACTTGGTGACGGACGCCATGCGGTACGTGGTGCGCGGCGTCGCGGGGAGCCGGCGGGCCACGTCGCGGTAACCATAGGCACACACCCAGCGGTACGGGCCGCGCGTGACGCCCACGGACAGGCCCGCGGCAGGCCCCTGTGACAGCTCGGCGCGCACAATCGCGTCCAGCGCGGCGCGCACCTCCTTGGGAAATGCGCGCGGTGTGGACTCGTCGTCGAGGGACGCGGGCTCGCACGTCATCGCCAGCGCGGCGCGGGGCGCAGCCGCCCAGGACGAGGCGGGCATCACCAGCGCCAGGAGCGCCACCGCGGCAGACTTCACCCACCACCTGCTCATGGCGTGACCTCCGCGGTGGGCTCGTCGGCATCCACCTTCGCGGGCGTCAGGGCCGCGACGCCGCGCGCGGGCGGCGGCGTTTCCACATAGGCGCGCAGCAGCGCGTCGGTCACCAGGTGCCCCAGCACGTCCAGCCCCGCGCCACGCGGGTGCACCAGGTCATCATGCATGAAGCCCGCCGCGTGGAAGCGCGCGAGCGCGCCCTTCCCGCCCATGGCGGCGTAGAAGTCGAAGAAGGCACACCCTTCGGCGAGCGCGACCTCCCGCTCGGCGGCGTTGACGGCCTCCAGGGAAGGCCGCTGCGTCAGCGCCTGCGCCTTCGCGCCGGGACCGCGCACCGCGTCCATGGGCCCCACCAGCATGCAAGCGCTCTCGGGCGCGGCCTCGCGCATGCGGCGCAGCAGCGCTCGCAGGTCCGCGCGCAACTTCTCCATGTCCAGGCGCTTCCACTCGATGCGCTTGGACTCGTTGCCCCCGAGGAAGAAGAGCAGCAGCCGGGGCGCGCGTTCGGCGAGCTGGGACGCGAGCGCGGCGTCGTCGACGCGCGCGTAGAGCGCCGCGTCCGAGGAAGGCACCCCCAGCGTGTCCAGGACGATGCCAGGCCGCGCGTGCTGCAGCACCACGCCCTGCACCACCGCGCCCTGCCGCTCGGCCACCACGTCCAGCGTGCGGGCGCCTTCGGGCAGCTCGAAGTGGGTGGCGCGCGACGTGCCATCGCCGACGGGCTCCGTCCTCGCGAGCACCTGTCCCTCGCTCATCACCGTCAGCGCGCCGGCCTCCGGCACATCCAGCCACCACAGCGTCCCGCGTGACTCCCCCTCCAGCTTGAAGCGGCTGCGGGCCTTCGCGCGGGTGGCGACGTGGTACACGCCGGTGATGCCGAACGGCAGCGGCGGCGCGCGCAGCTCGCCCAGCGTGCGCGGCTGCCACCCGCTGCTGCTCGCGCTGGTGCGGCCACGCCCGCCATAGGGCGCCATGCGGTCCACCAGCAACACGCCGCGCCCCGCGCTCCCGTAGGCCGCGGACAGGTCGTCGCGCAGGACGTCCACGATGCGGTCGCCGGCAATCAGCGAGTTGCCAAACGCCTCGATGACGACAGGGCCGGACGCGGTGCCCGAGGCCAGCGCGTCCAGCGACGTGAAGAAGGGCGTCAGCGCCGTGCGCGCGCAGCCGTTGCCCGCGGGCACCAGGCAGGGGTCCTCCACCCGGGCTCCGGGCGCGCCCAGCTTCTCGGCCTGGGCCTGCACCGCCCCGGTCCGCTCGGGACGGGGCGGCATTACCCGACGGAACGCGGGCTCGGGTTCGGGCGTGGGCACTGGCACGGAGGGAGCGGCGGGCTCCGTTCGCACGGGGAGCGCGGGCGGCGGAGTGGTGGCGCGCGGCGGGGACCCGATGTCACAGGCGGTCAGCAGGCCACCGAGCAGGACCGGGAACCAGGTCCGCCGGCCGCCCCGCCCGACTTCCAGATGCGTCATGTAGGCGCCAGCGTAGACGAAAGCCCCTGGGTCCGCATGTTCCCAGCCGCCGTCTCCCTGCCTGCTGGAGAGGCAGCCCCGGGCCTCACACTCCGCGTTCCTGGCGGCGCGGCTCTGGATGCCTGTGTGACAACGGAAGTTGCGGGAGAAACGGCCCGGCGCAAATGCAGGGTCAAGCCCAGAACATCCTCCCTTCACTTGGGACCGGGATGCCCCAAATTATCCGCTCCCTCTTATGGAGAAACGGAACAACAAGGTCGCGAACTGGACGCGTCTGCACCGCCGGTTCGGCGACCACGTGCGCAAGCTCCGGACCTCCCGCGAGCTCACCCAGGAAGCCCTCGCTGAGCGCAGCGACCTGTCCGTGGACGCCATCCGCCGCATCGAGCGGGGCTCCTTTTCTCCCTCCCTCGACACCCTCGGCAAGCTCGCCAGGGGGCTCGACGTCTCCTTGAAGACGCTCTTCCAGAGCTTCGAGCGCGAGCGCTCCAACGCCGTGGCGGAGATTTGCGACTACCTGTCCCTCCGCTCGGGACGAGAGGTCGAGCTCGCCTGGCGCGTCATCCAGGCGATGTTCGAGGACCGCTGAGCCCGTCGCTCGGATTCCCAGGGGGGTCAGAATGCGCCCACCGCGCCTGACCTCCTCGAGCTGAAGCCCGGCCACACCCCAGGTCGCATTGGAGGCGCCAGGACCGCGATGTTAGCGTTCGGCCCCTCATGACCGCGCTGATGAATCGAATGGCCCACCTGCTATGGACCCTGGCCGTCCTCGCGGTGGTGGGCGGTGCCGGCGTATGGGTGTACCGGCATGCCTCGCTCGGCGCAGGCCCGGCGCTCCAGGAAGGTGGCCGCTACCTCCGTGGCGTGATGTCACCGCTCCTCGCCGGGAGCGCGGTCCTGGCGTTGGGCCTGAGCTACGCCTCCGGCGTGGCGGCCCGCCGCGCGCGGCACCGCGAGCCCCGGCCGAAGCCGCTGGCCAAGGGCCCCAGCATGTCCCCGCTCGAGGTGCTCACCCACGACACGGCCACGGCCGTCAGGACCCTGCTCGTGGAGCTGGGGCAGCGGCTGCGCCGCCTCGCCTTGAAGCCCGACCCGGACATCATCGCCTTCATGAACCAGTTGATGGATGGCGCCATCCGCCTGGGTGCCAGCGACGTGCACATCCATCCGCTGGAAGCCGGAACGCGCATCGCGTTCCGCCTGCACGGCGTGCTGGAAGAGGTGCTCGTCTTCCCGCGCGAGCACCACCCGCGGCTCATCAACCGCGTGAAGGTCCTCGCCAAGCTGCCGCTCTACGACCTCGACAAGCCCCAGGACGGACACTTCCCCCTGTCCACGGACGAAGGCCCCGCGGACATCCGCGTCTCCATCCTCCCCACCAACCACGGCGCGGCGGTGGCGTTGCGCATCGCGCGCACCGGCGTGCGGTTGCCCCAGTTGTCGGCGCTCGGTTTCCCCGACGCGCTGCTCACGAAGTACCAGGAGCTCCTCGCGCTGCCCCAGGGGCTCATCCTGGTGGCGGGCGCCACCGGCAGCGGCAAGACGACCTCGCTGTACGCCTCGCTGGGCCACATCCAGCAGTCCCGCGGCGAGCTCACGCGCATCGCCACCATCGAGGACCCCATCGAGTTCGACGTCCCCCTCTTCGCCCAGACGCAGGTCAACGCCGCGCAGGGCTTCAACTTCGCGCAGGGCCTGCGCGCGGTGCTCCGGCAGGACCCCAACGTCATCATGGTGGGCGAGATTCGCGACTCGGAGACGGCCCGCACCGCCATCCAGGCCGGCCTCAGCGGCCACCTGCTGCTCAGCACCATCCACGCGAACTCCGCCGCGGGCGCGTTCAACCGCCTCATCGACATGGGCGTGGAGCCCTTCCTGCTCGCGTCCGCGACGGCCGCCACGCTGTCACAGCGCCTGGTCCGCAGCCTCTGCCCGCACTGCCGCGCGCCCCTGCCGCTGACGCCGGAAGAGGCGATACGGCTGGACGCCGCGGGAATCGCCCGGGGCAACTTCTTCGGACCCGTGGGCTGCGAGCGCTGCGAGGGCAGTGGCTACCTGGGCCGCACCGCCATCTACGAGATGCTCGTCGTCTCCCAGAGCATCCGCGACGCCATCAACGCCAAGGTGCCCAGCTCCCGCATCCAGGAGCTCGCCGCCCAGGAGGGCATGGTGCCGCTGCTGGCCGCGGGCGTCGAACGTGCGCGAGCCGGTGCGACGTCGCTGCGCGAAGTGTTCCGCGTCGTCGGCGGCTGAACTCCCTTCCGAGGAAGCAACCCCCGTGAGCACCTCTCCCTTCTCCAACCGGGGTCAGGCCCCGGAGTCCTCCGGCGAGCCCGACACCTGGTCCCAGTCCCTGATGGGACGCACCGAGGAAATGGCTCACCTCCAGGCGCAGCAAGCGCCGGCGGACGTGCCTCGCGATGCGTCCCCGGCGTCTCACCTCGAAGGAGGCGTGACACCTCGGCGGAGGAACATCCCGACGCCGCCCCCGCCCCCACCGCCGAGCGCGCTCGCCGCGGCACTCCGGCTCGGCGGCGCGGCCTGTGGTCTGCTGGCCGCGGGACTCCTCGCACTGCCAGCGCTCCGGCACGCCGGCGAGCCACCACCCACGCGGGAGGAGCTGGCCGCGGCCCGCCCCGAGACGACGCTCGCGCCCCAGTTCGACACCCCCGCCGAGGTCCCCGAGGGAGAGGTCCGTGAGCAGCACGCGTTCATGGAAGGCGTCAGCGTGCTCATGGTCGACACCGTGCCTCCGGGAGCGACCCTGTCGGTGAATGGCCGGAAGGAAGGCACCACCCCGCTGTCCGTCACATTGGACTGCCTGGCGGGCGCCCCCGTGACGGTGAAGCTCACGCGCCGGGGATTCAGCCCGCTCGAGCACACCCTGACCTGCCGTCAGGACACGATGACGCAGCTGTCCGGAAGGCTGCGCAAGGGCAAGGGCGGCGCGAAGCCGTGAGCGCCGCCAGGGCGCGGGGGCAGGCGCTCAGTCGCGCCGCATGACGAAGACGTGGCAGTCCCCGCCCTTGAGCCCGCGCAGCCACGGGGCGAGCCCGCACCGCCCACGCCCCTCACGCCCCGCTCAGGAGCGCCGCTCTCCCGACAGCATCGCGGCCACCTGCGGGTCCAGCTGGAAGGAATCGAAGAAGCGCTCCGCGTCCTGCGGCGGCTTGCCCTCCGGGTGCAGCAGCAACTGCTGATAGAGCCGGGGCCCCACCAGGAAGAAGCGCCCCCGCAGGTGGCGCGGGCCGGACACGCCCTCCACCTCCCAGCCTGGAAAGCCGCTCAGCGTCAGCGGACGCGAGGACAGCCCGGTGGCGCCCAGCGCCTCCAGCGCGCCATGGCTGGCCCGGGCCACCACGTCCCGCGGGTCCGCCTGGGACACCGCCGCGGGGGGAAAGTCCGTGTAGGAGACGTAGTACGCGGTATCCACGTCCGAGCGCACCGAGATGAAGGTGTGGAGTGTCACCGCGCCGACATCGGTCTCCTGCGAGCGGCGCTCCTCGCTCACCGGACCGGGAATCGCGACGGAGAAGCCGCCCTCCGTGGACTGGACGACGGGTGTGGCGGCCTGGGGCGCTTCGGGCTTCGCGGCGGCCGGCACCTGCTGGCGGGAGGCACACGCCCCCAGCCCTCCCAGGGCCAGGAGGGCGGCAAGCGGCGCGACTCGGCGCAGGGTCTTCATAAGGGCAGGCGACTCCTGATGGTTGGGCCCCGAAGGTACGTCGGGCCTTGCCCGAGCGCATCCGCCCTCTTCGCGCGGACGCGCGGCATGCAACGCTTCGCCCCGCCCCCAGGGCCGCTTCAGTGCAGGGTGTCCTGGGGCGGCACCATCCCCCCGCCTTCTTCCGGCAGCACGGCGGGCTCGGCGGCCAGGGCCAGCCGCACGCAGAAGACGGAGCCATGGCCCGGCTGGCTCACCACGTCGATGCTCCCGCCATGGGCCTCGACGATGCGCCGGGCCACCGACAGCCCCAGGCCCACGCCCGGCGCGCGCTGGCGGGCGTTGCCCGCGCGCTGGAAGGGCGCGAAGAGCAGGCGCTTCTCCTCGTCGGAGATGCCAATGCCCTCGTCCGTCACGCACAGGACGGCCTCGTCCTGCTCGCGCCGGACGAGCACCTCCACGCGGCTGCCGGCCGGCGAGTACTTCAGCGCGTTGCTGATGAGGTTGTGCAGCACCTGCTCCAGCCGGGCCGGGTCGACCCGCACCAGCACCGGCGCGTCCGGGACGGAGAGGCGAAGGACGTGGCCGGTGACACCGGAGCGGTAGAGCTCCACCACCTCTCGCGCCAGCTCGCATGCATCGCGCACCTCCGGCCGCAGCTCCAGCCGGCCCGCCTCGATGCGGGTGGCGTCGAGCAGGTCACCCACCATGCGGTCCAGGCGCTCCACCTGCCGGTCCACCAGGGCCAGGGTGCGGTCCATGCGCTCGGGGGTGAGCCGGGCGCGGCTCCGGTCCGACAGGGCTGTGGACAACTTGAGGGCGGACAGCGGGTTGCGCAGCTCGTGGGCCACGCCCGCGAGGAAGGCGAGCTGCTGCTCCTGCTGGTGCGTCAGACTGTTGGCCATCTCATTGAACGTCCGGGCCATGTCGCGCAGCTCGGCGGGCCCCGCCTCGGGCGCGCGGGTGTTCTTGCTGCCCGCGCCGAAGCGGCGCATGGACTGGCTGATGTCGCGCAGCGGCTGGAGCGCCACGCGCCGGAGCAGCAGGCTCACGATGAGCACGCCCACCAGCAGCAACGCGCAGAGCACCACCCCGGCGGAGTCCGCCATGTCGTTCCACCGCTCCGCCTGGCTCCGGGCCGCCCGCGCGCCCTCCACGTTGGCGGCGATGACCTGCTCCAGTCCCTCCAACGCGGCGTCCAGCGCCGGCCCCGCCTCCCTCTCCGCCCGTGCCGGGTCCCGCTGCGCGGAGAAGTAGGCATCGATGTCCTCGCGAACCGCGTCGAGCCGCGCGCGGTCCAGGTCCGTCGAGGCGATGCGCCGCAGCTCCCCAATCTGCCGGTACAGCGAGGCCTCGAGCTCGTACCGGAGGAGGCCTCCCGGCCCTCGGGGAACCTTCTCCGGCCCCTCGCGCACCATGCGGTCGTGCGCCAGCAGGCCCACTTCCAGCTCCTCGGACAATCGGATGCCCTCGACGGCCGTGCCCAGCGTCGCGGCGGAATGGTCCAGCACGTTCGTCAGGACGACGAGCAGGGCAGCGGCCGAAAGCGTCAGGAGCGCCAGGACGCCCATGGTGGCGCCCAGCCAGGCTCGCAGGCTCATGGAACCGCTCCGGGTGGAGCGTCGTCCGTAGGAAACACGAGGCTGTCCAATAGGGGCCTTCAATCGCGCGCCTCACCGGCTTTCCGGGGCGCGACGTCCGCCCCCATTTCCGAGAGGAGGAACACGTCTGGTGCCGGCGAGATTCGCGGACCGGACCGCGGGTGGTTACGTACCAGGGGTTCCCGGAAAAGGGGGCCGCCCCGCCGGCGCCAGCCGTGCTAGGGAGGGGCGATACGGGGTCGGCAAGCGCCCTGACCGACGAGCGAGAGGTCTCCATGGACATCATCTCCCAGCCAGTACGCACCCTGAAATTCGATGGCTTCTGGCGCTGGCTCCAGGAGCACACGCACTGCATCCTGAGGTGCGGCTCCGTCGACGCCATGCTGTATGACCATGACGACTTCCACTGGGCCCTCCTCGAGGAGGAGCGCCAGCACATCGTCCAGGTCCTCAAGGGGAAGGTGCTGGTGGGCGAGCTGGTCATCCCCGGCCGCGAGGTGACGGAAGTGAACGTCGCCCCCGACCCGGACACGGGCGCCCAGGGGCACTTCCTGGTCGAGCTCATGGGCGGGCCCAAGGAAGACCCGCAGGCGCTCTACCACTTCATCATGGCGCACGGCATCGACCCGGCGCCGGGCCACAAGGACCTCAAGCACTGAGGACGGCGCGCTCGATGAGCGTCACCGCGTCTTCCGTCCCGCTGACGTAGCGGCCCGGCCCTCTTGCCGGCCGCTCGTCCACGAGCGCCACGGCTCGCGCCACCAACTCCTCCACGGAGCTGGCGAGCTCCTCGGGGCGCAGCCGCATGCCCTGCCTGTCATAGAGCCGCGGCCGCGCGAGCGCCACGAAGGGCGTCCCCGTGGCACGCGCCTCCTGCACGGTGTTGTAGCCCCCTGCCCCCACCAGCACGTCCACGCCCGGGAGCACCGCCAGCGCGGGCCACACGGGGGCACGCAGGGCCCGGTGTTTCTCCGCCAGCGACCGGCGACCGCGTGTGCCCGGCACCTCTCGCTCCGTCCCGGGCGGCACCAGCCACCGCACCACGGCCCGCGCGCCCAGCATTCCATCGAGCCGGGCGGCGATGGCGCCCGCCTCATCCACTTCCGCGGGCGTGCCGCAGCCCATCACCGCGACCAGGGCGCGCGCATCCTCCGCCTGCACGCCCAGCCGGGCCCGGGCCTGCTTTCGGGGCAGCAGCTCTCCCGGCCTCAGCAGCAGCCAGGGCGCGGTCCGCACGGCGCGAGGGTGTCTGGCGAAGGGCGCGTCCTCTCCCGGGACGAGCAGCAGGTCGAACCGGTCCACCGCCCGCGCCAGGTCGTACTGCTTCACGTACGCGGGATTCACGTCGCGGTGGATGAGCACCTTGCGCGCGCGCACCGCGGGGAGCAGCGGCACCAGCTCGCCGCCCAGCCCGCGCGGAAAGGTATCCACCACGAACAGGTCCGGGCGCACGTCCTCGAGGCACCGGGCGACGACCTCACCCACCGCCTCCCGCCCCAGCGCCGGGCTGAGCCGGAGCACGTCGACGCGGGCCCCCAGCACGGCCTCCAGCGGCAGGCCGGACGCGAAGGGGCTGTTGGTGAGCAGGACCACCGAATGGCCCCGGCGAGCGGCCGCACGCGCCAGCGCGGAGGCACGGGTGAGGTGCCCCATGCCGCCTCCCAGCGCATAGACGAGCCAGCGGCCAGTCATCAGCTCCCGCCCATGTCCTCCTCGAAGGAGGCCTCGTCCTCGCGGCGGAGGCTCTCGCCGTCGGCCTCGGTGAAGTCGTTGGCGTCGCCGGACGCGCCACTCCCCCAGGACGAGGAGGTGGACGTGGCGGCGCCGTAGTAACCGTAGTTGTCGTAGTAGTAGCTCGGGTGGTCCTCGCTCACCCCGCTCCGGTCCCCGGTGTAGTCCGCGTGCTCCCGGGCACACTGCGCGCAGAGCATCTCCACGCCCACGGAGGTCACATGCTGCTCGCAGAGCGGCTTCGCGCACTGCATGCACGCCAGGCCGGCCTCGTTGCCGCAGGCGTGGGTGAACAGGAAGCCCACGTTCTCCTGACAGACGAAGGCGCTCATGGCTGGGACGGCTCCGTGGACGGCGGCGCCTGGAGGTGGAAGAGCAGCGCCATGCGCAGGGGCAGGTCCACCGCCTCGAAGGCGAGGCACGCGGCGGCCTCCGCGCCGAGCAACGACTTCGTGGAGAGCAGCGTGCGGCCCTCCGCGTCGCGCAGGGACACCTTGCCCTCGCGCACCTTCACGCGCGCCACGTCCGCGCCCGCGCCGTCCTGGATGCGGGCGCCTTCGTCTTCCGGCCACACGGAATACAGCAGCGCGCCCTTCATGTCGTTGAGGCGCCAGCCCGCCCCCTGCCGGGCGAGCGTGAAGCGCACCTGCCGCTGCTCGCCATCGCGCACGGTGAGCGCGCCGCCCGCGGAGCCGACGACATAGCCCAGCGCGACGTCATCCGGGCCGGAGACCTTCAGCGACGCCCCCTTCCACTTGTAGCGCGCCAGCTCGCGGTCCTCCGCGTCCACCAGCTTGGCGCCATTCTCCTTGGGCTTGAGGGAGAAGCGCTCGCGGCCTCCGTCCTCCTTGAACTTGACGGTGCCCTGGAGCCCCACCGCATCCGCCGCGTCGACGGGGCGCGCCTGGGCGGCGGGCTTCCGCGGTGCCTGTGCCTCGGTCTCACCCGACTGGGTACAGCCGGTGACGCTCACGAGCGCCGCGAGGGAACAACCGATGAAGCTGCGGCCCATGCCCATCATCACGAAGCCTTCGCCTGCTTGTGCAGGTGTTTGGAGTAGTTGAGAACCTGGAAGAGGCTCAGCAGCATCATCACCACCGCTCGCGGGGCGTCCACCTCCGAGCCCGTCTCGACGGCCTGGCCCGCGGACCACTCTCCTTCCACGACGGTGCGCAGGAACATGCGGTCCTCGTCCAGTTGGAGCCGGGCGACAGACACGCCGACCGGCAGCTTCACCGCCTGCCGCGCTTCGGGCTCGAGCAGGGCCAGGTCCGGGTGCCGCTCCGGCTTGACGCGCAGCAGGACCTGGATGACCGCCCAGCTCCGCTTGCGGTGCTTCGTCTTGTACCTGCCGCTGCTGCTGCGCCGCGTGCGCGAGCGCTTCTGCAGCCGCTGCACCATGCCGATGCGCAGGTGCGTCCCATCCAGCAGCCGCGTCTGGAGGGTGAACCACGGGTCGCTGAAGTCCTCCACGTTCCAGCCGCTCCGCGTGACGCGCTTTCCGAGCAGCTTCTCCTCGCCATCCACCGGTGTGAAGTCGAGCACCAGCTTCACCGGCGCGCGGGCGCCGATGTCCTGGCGCAGCCGGTGGAGGACCTGCGACGCCAGCGTGTAGCGACGGTTGTCCAGGTCCAGCCGCCTGAAGCGCAGATACCTGACGAAGGTGCCCACCGTCCCCGCGAGCAGTAGCACGGCCGCGCCCATCGAGAGCTGCCGGAGGCCCGCATGCTCGGGGCCCGCCTCCGCCGTCATCCGGACGGCCACGGCCACGACGGCCGCGCCCAGGCAGAGGAGCGCCGCCTGTCCCCATTCCCGCCGCGACTTCTCCACGGCCATGTCCAGGAGGCGAAGCCTGTCGAGGTCCGCCCGGAGCTCGCTGAGGGGGCCGCTGCATCTGTAGACGCGCTCCTCGCGGAAGCGGTCGATGTTGAAAGCCACGGTGAGTCTCGCCCCCTCGGCGTCACGAATGAGCAGGGAGCGTAAGGGCCCGGCGCCACATGGGTCAAACCCCTGTGTTTGCGGGTCCAGCCGATGCGCGATAGCAACGCGAACGTGTCTCACGCGCCTGGCACCAGCATCATCTACGCGTCGTTCGACCGCTTTCCCTCCCCCAAGGGCGCCGCGGTGCACATCCGCGCCTTCGTCGAGGCACTGGGCGCGGCCTTTGGCCATGTGGACCTGGTGGCGCTCAAGGACAGCAGCACCGCGCCCGACGGGCCGTTGGCCCTGGCGGAGGGCGTGACGTACCACCCGCTGGAGTCACGGGGAAAGGACCTGGTGGCGCAGGCGCTGTCATTCCGCTCGCACCTGGCGGCGTGGTGGCGGGGTAGGCCGCGCGCCACCGTGGTGCACGTGCGCTCCATCTTCGAGGGCTACCCCATCGCCAGCCGGAAGGACGCGCTGACGGACGCGCTCGTCTTCGAGGTGAACGGGCTGCCGTCCATCGAGCTGAAGTATCACTACCCGGACGTGGCGGACGACGCGGAGCTGCTGCGCAAGCTGGTGGCGCAGGAGGACCTGTGCCTGTCGCGCGCGGACCTGCTGGTGACGCCAAGCGAGGTAACCGCGGAGTACCTGGTGGCGCGCGGCGTGGACGCCTCGCGGGTGCAGGTCATTCCGAACGGCGCCGACCTGGAGGTGTTCCGGTACGCGCCCCCGCGAACGCCCGAGCCTGGGCGACCGGTGCGCCTGCTGTACAGCGGGACGATGACGTCCTGGCAGGGCGTGCACCATGCCATCGAGGCGTGCAGGCTGCTGCGGCGGGACATGCCCACGGTGCTGACGCTGGTGGGGCCACTGCGCAGGCACGCGAAGCGGGCGCTGATGGACCGGTGCGGCGACCTGCTGCTGGAGGGCGCGGTGGAGCTGCTGGAGCCCCTGCCCCAGGCGGAGCTGGCGGCGCTGCACCATGCCTGCGACGTGGTGCTGGTCCCCCTGCCCGTGAACGACCGCAACTGCGTGCAGGGCTGCTGCCCGCTGAAGCTGCTGGAGGCGATGGCCACCGGCACACCCGTGGTGGCGAGCAACCTCCCCGTGGTGCGCCATCTGGCCGAGCCGGACGAGGTGATGTTGATTCGGCCAGGCTCGGCGAAGGCGATTGTGGAAGCGGTGAAGGCACTGCGAGCGGACCCGTCCCTGGGCCCCGCGCTCAGCACCCGGGCCCGCGCACGGGTGGAGCGCGACTTCCCGTGGAGCCGCGCGGGAGAGGCGCTGGTGAACGCCTACGAGACGCGACTCGGGATGGCGCGGGTCAGCACGCGCCGGAGCACCTCCGCCTCGGCGTTGGCCTGAAAGCGCGCTTCGATGCACTGACGGGCGGCGGCGCCGAGCGCTTCGCGTTTCTCGGGAGGCAGGGAGAGCACGTCGAGGCAGGCCTGTCCCAGGTGATTGAGCAAAGCCTTGGGGACGATGAAGCCATTGCGTCCGTGCTCCACGGCCTCGGGGATGCCACCCGCGTCACTGGCGATGACGGGCCGGGCGCAAGCCATGGCCTCCAGCAAGGCATTGGGCATGCCTTCCCAAAGCGAGGGCTGGAGGTAGACGTCACACAGGCGCAGGTGCGCGGCGATGGCCTCGGGCGTGTCCAGCGCCCCGGAGATGACGACGCGCGCCGCGTCCTCCGGGTGCTCGGCGCGGAAGGCGACGAGGTGCTCGGCGTCGCGGGACCGCACCTCGCCGATGACGAGCAGGCACGCGGGCCGCGAGCGGCGCACCTCGGTGAGGGCGGAGAGCAGAAAGGGCAGGCCCTTCTTGTGGCGAAGCTCGCCCGAGAAGCCGAGCACGGCCTCATCGACAGCAATGCCCAGCCGCTCCCGGAGCGCCGGGTCCGCGGGGCCGGGCGAGAAGAGGGCGGTGTCGACGGCGTTGGGGATGACCTCGACAGTCTCCTCCCGGCCCAGGAGCATGCACATCTTCCGGCCGAGGTCCGCGGAGGCCGCGGTGAGGACGCGGGCGCGCTGCAGCGTCCACACCAGGCGCGCGAAGTCGCCCGGCGGGAACATGAGCTGGTCCACGTCATTGCCCCGGGCGCTGACGACGGAGGCAATGCCCACCAGCTCCGCGAAGGCGACGGCGAGAAAGCCGGGCGGGAACAGGTAGTGCCCCCACACCAGGTCATAGCGCTGCTTCGCGTGCAGGTACGCGAGCACGTCGAGCGTGTGCTGCATCGACAGGTCCGTGCTGCCGAACAGGCCCAGCCGGTGGAGCGTCACGCCGCGAGCGAAGGGAGAGACGTCACCTGCGTCCGCCACGGTCTGCAGCGCCCCCGGCGCCGCCGTGCGCGTCCAGGCCAGTACGTCCACCCGGGCGCCCAGCTTCACCAGCGAGCCCGCGGTGCGCGCCCCGCTCCGGGCCAGTCCTCCGATGTCGGGAGGAAAGCGTTCAGCGAGGAGGAGGACGCGGGGGCTGTCTGGCATGGCCGGCGAACGCTATCACCCTCTCCCGCCAGCCCGTGGCCGCGCCTGTCCTCTCACCGGCCGAAGCCCCCTAGCGCCGTGCGGCTGAAGCTCGCCGCCCCCTGACTCACTCGCACGGCGGACTGGCTGAACACCTGGAACGCCGCGCGTATCTCCTGTGCGCTCTGGCCCGGCGTGAGGATCCACTTGTCGTCGATGCCCATGTCCCGGAACACGCGCCGGAAGTCTGTGCTCCCGTCACTGATGCCCATCGCCGCGACGATGTGATTCTCCGCCCGCTTCAAGTCCTTCACCAGCGCCGCCACGTCCCGCGCCTTCGCCTTCGTCGAGTGCTGGTCCGAGCCATCCGTAATCAACAGCGTCACCGTCCTTACCGGCACGCCATTGGCGCTGAACTCCTGCGCCTTCGCCAGCACGGTCCCCAGCAACACCACCGCCTGGTCATACAGCGGCGTGCCCTGGTCCGCCCGGTAGTTGCCGGCGTGCATGCGCACCACGTCCTCCAGCGGCCGGAACGGGTTCAACACGTGCCCGTTGAGGTAGCGCGTGTGGAACAGCACGCCGTCCTTCTGGTTGCTCGACAGCAGCGCGTCGAGCACCAGGTTGTGCCCCTCGCACACTGTCTTCGCATGCCCGGCGTAGTCGATGCTGCCCGAGTCATCCGGCATCACCGTCACCAGCACCACCTCGCTGGACTGCACGTCCTCCACGTTGACGCCCAAGCCCGCCTGAATCTGCGCGCCCAGGTCCACCACCGTCAGCGCCTGCAAGCCCGCGGGGCTCAGCACGCCTTCCGCGTGCGCGTCGTCGAAGAGCTTCTGGATGCCACTGCCGTTCGCCTTGCTCGCCATGTTCCACGCTCCTTCGCCCTCTCCCGAGGGCAGGGCTCCGCCCGTCCCGCGCTGGCGAGCGCGGGCGGAGCAATTCGGGTTGTGTGTTTCGCGTGCGCCGCGCCGTGCAGGCGACGCACAGGTCCGGCCAGCTCGCCCTGACGGGCGCAGGCGGAGCGCTTCTCGTTGTGTGCGTCGTCGCGTGCGCCGCGCCGCTCAGGCGATGCGCAGGTCCGGCCAGCTCGCCAGCGGGTCCGTGGACTTCACCAGGTGCATGCCCGCGTCCGCGAAGCGCCGCAGCGCCGCCTCCGCTTGCGGCGTGAAGTCCGCCGCGAAGCCGCCCTTCCCGTCCGGCACCGTCACCGCCGACATGCAGTCCGTGAGCAGATACACCTTGCGCGCCAGCGCCGCGTCCTGCGCGACAATCTCCCCGAGCAGGTCGTCGATGGAGCTCTTCACGCAGTGGCTCGCGGCCTGCCCTGCAATCACCACCGCGTCCGCGGTGAGCAGCGTCTTGAGGAACTGGGTGTTGCGCTGCGCCAGCGGCTGTCCGTCATGCCGGCCCAGCACCTCCGGACGCAGCACCGAGTAGTTCTCCGTCAGAGGGTTGCCGCCCTTCACCTCCGCCCACGACTGCACGCCGCGCGCGAATGCGTGGAACAACCGCGCCTCCTGCACCACCCCCGCCAGCGCGTGCCCGTCACTGCCGAGCAGGCAGTGCGGAGGCCACAGGTACAACGTGTACTTCCCCGCCCACTCCAGCTCCTCGCAGTAGTACTTCACCTGCTTGAGCAGCCAGGGGTAGTTGCCGCCGCACAGCCACTTCGCCATGGCGGGGTTGGGCCGTGCCTGTCCGCGCTCAATCTGCTCGCGCGTCACCTCGCGGTAGGGCGTCAGCGGCTGGTCGTCCTGGTCCACCCAGAAGGACGGGAAGAAAATCTGGTACGCGAAGTGGGTGTCCAGCGTCGCCGTCACGTTCGTCAGCGCGCCGAGGTTCCGGTAGATGAACTCCGCGATGCGGCGGCTGTCGTCCACGGCGCCGCGCCCGCTGCGCCCCGCCACGTACAGCGAGCCCTCCGGGAAGCAGAAGTCCTTCTGCACATCGATGAGCAGCAGGTGCAGGTTGAAGCCATCCGTGGCGGACACGGCGAGGTCATTCGCCGCCCGCCAACGCTGCGCCTCCACCTGGAGCTTCCCGGCGTCGGGACCGTAGCCGTACTGCCCTGCGTGGGCCGCGTCGTAGAACCCCGGGAGCGGAAGCTCCTTCCCTTGCGTCCTCATCGTCCTACCTCCTGTCTGGCGTGGAGCCATCCACTCCACGCGGTGGAACCCCATCCGTTCACGTCATCCGCAGCGCGGTGATGTCCTGTCGTCCCACCACCGCCAAACCCTGCCGCACGAGGAAGAGCAGGCCCCCGGCGTCCATGAAGGGCTCGGCATCGGGGAACTCGCGCACCGCTTCCAGCCGGCCCTGCCGCAGCTCCACCCGCGTGAGCCCGGCGTCCGTGGCGCAGAACAGCGCGTCCCCCGCCGCGCACCGTCCCCGCGGCGCGAGCCCCAGCCACGAGCCGTCTCCCGCTTCCGCCACGGCGCTCGCTCGCACGCCACCGTCGGCGCCCACCACCACGCAGTGATGCAGCGTGCGCCCACCGGACTCCTCCACCAGGAACAGCCAGGCCTGTGGCCCGTCGAAGACACATTCCGCGTCCACGAGCTTTCCCGTCGGCCAGGGCAGCGCGAGCCCGTCCTTCAACCCCACGCGCTCCGCGTCGAAGACGAAGGCACCGCGCAGCCCGCCCGCCCGGTGGAAGCCCAGCCCGAAGCGCGGGCCGACGAAGAGCCGCGTCTGTCCTTCGAGCACGTCTCCGATGCGCTCCGGACCATGGAGCCCATCCCGCCACAGCCCGCCCCCCACGGCCCAGTAGCGATGCCGGGCGTTGGTGGCGAAAGCGGGCCTGCCCTCCGGCGCGTCCACCCCGACACGCTCCGGCGTCCGCCCTGGCGCCAGCACCGCCACCTCACGCTCCCTGCCCACCAACGTCACCTCACCTTGCAGGGCCCAGCGCAGCGACGGGTCCAGCGGACCGCGCAGGACGACACGGCCGTCCTCGCGCCGGTACGCGCCCTCCGCGTGGTAGAGCCAGCGGAGCGTTCCCTCTTCGTTGCTCGCATGCACCAGCACGCCGCGCGTGGAGAACAGGCGCGTTGCCGTCACCTGCCCTCGCGCGGACACCACCGGCGTCGCGGCGGCCGTGGCGTGGGGACGGCACGTCGGGCAGGCCGCGCGTGCGTGTTCCACACCGCACGAGGCACACGGAACGAAGCGCAGCCCCTCCAGCAACGGACGTGGGAAGACGCCACGCTGGTCCTCCACGAAGACACCGTGCAGGACATGCAGCATGTCGTCCGGCAGCGTCGCCAGGGGCAGCGCGGGCTTCGGGTACTGCACCTCGGGATGGAAGACGGTGATGCGCTGGAGCACCCGGCCCGCGGGCGTCGCCCGGGCCGAGGGGCTCTTCGGCCTGTGGACGCCGCCATGCGGCCCCACGCACAGCAGCGACTGCATCAGCGCGACGGCATAGGCATACCAATCACTCTCACGAGTCGCAGGCCGCGAGGGAATCAGGCCTTGTGCGTTGCCGCCCCCCAGCCGCCGCGGGTCGAGGAACCGCTCCGTGAACACCGGGCAAAGGAACGCGCCGAACTGGAAGCTGTCCGCGTCAATGAGATGCGCGTCCGCGTCGCCCACCACCAGCACGTTGAGGTCATTGAAGTCCCCGACCACCACGCCCGCGTCATGCACCGCGCCGAGCGCCCGGTGCAGTCCACCCAGCACCTCCACCACCCGCGCGGCCGTGGCGCCGGCCCTGCGGAACGAAGGCTCGCCGAAGCGCCGCAGGGGCTCCACGCCCTCCAGCTTGCGCATGGCGTAGCCCAGCACCGTGCGCCCTCGCTTGTCCGTCGCCAGGGCCTGGGGCACCACCACCCGACCGGGCAGGCCCGCTGGGAAGGCCGGCAGCTTGTGCTGATGCTCCGCCAGCCGAGCCCGCGCGGCGGCCTGCGCATCGGGCAGTCCCGCATAGTCGGGATGCTCGGGTGGCTTGAACACCTTGAGGGCACGGCCGTCGCCCAGGTCGAACACGTCGGCCTCGCCGCCCTTGCCCAGCGCTCGCGCCGGGTTCAGGCGCACTCGCTTTCCGTCGAGCCAGACGTCCATGGCCTCATGCCCTCCCCATGCGGCGGCGCAACACCACCAGCGTGGTGTCGTCCGGCAGCAGGCCCGGCGTGCGCACCACCTGCTGCGCGGCGAAGTCGGCGCGCACCGACTCGCGGTTGAGCAGGGCCAGCCGACGCCTCAGCGCATCGGGATTGGCGAAGTAACGGTCCTCCGTCCAGAGCCGCGACAACGGTCCGACGAGCTCTTCCCGCTCCGGCATTCTGGTGGAGGCCAGCCGCTCCAGGTCCGCCACGCCATCGGTGCCCACCAGCAGCGCGTGGACCTCCTCGGTGGGCACCAGCGCCTGAGTCGCCAGTGGCACGTCATGCCCGTGCGCCAGCGCGTAGGCGAGGTACGGCGGCGCATTCCCGGAGAAGGGCCCGAGCGGATGCACCTCCCCATTGAGCGCCCACACCCCGTCGCCCGCGGAGAAGACGAGCGTCAGCGCGGGTGTCACCACCGCGCCCACCAAGGTGAAGAGGAAGTCCCCGATGACGTCCCGGCCCAGGTCCGCGCGGAGCGCCGTCAGCAACCGCAGCACGTCCTCACGGAGCCCTGGGAGAAAGGTGGGCGCGTCCACCCGCTCCCCCTCCGCGAGCCGTGCCAGCACGGCCTGCGCCACCCGGCGGACACCGAGCTGCGCCCCGAGCTCACTGCACGGCTGACTGCCACACCCGTCCGCCACCACCGCCACCAACCCGTGCGCACTGGCGCGGATGCACAGCGCGTCCTGATTGTTGCGTCCCGCGCGGGCGTGCTCCCGGCCTGGCACCGAGGCAGCGGCGATGTCGAAGGGCAGCGCGGACATGGCTCTCCCGTGGCCCTGGCAGGGCACGTGCGGCGGGACTGACAGTCACTCGGCGGCACACATGGCCCAGGGGCTCCCCACGGGCCGTGGCGCCTCACGCCCGGGCCACGCCCGGTTCGTGTCTCAATGACACCAACATAGTGTCCTGCAGACACTATGTCAACGCAATGGGGCGCCGTGGCCCTTCGGGGCGAGACTGGAGTCAGAGCTCGAAGTTGAAGCCTGCCTTCTCCAGCTGCTTGTACTTCTTGTGGTCGAACCGGTAGAGGCGTGCGGCGCGGTGGGAGACGTCCTGCTCCACCTCGTCCAGCTCCTCGAGCAGGTCCATGGCGAGGATCTTCTTCCGGAAGTTCCGCTTGTCGAGCTCCCGCTCCAGGATGACCTCGTACAGCCGCTGGAGCTGCGTCAGCGTGAACTTGGGCGGCAGCAGCTCGAAGCCGATGGGCTGATAGCGGACCTTGCCCTTGAGCCGCTGCAGCGCCGTGCCGAGCACGTCCGCATGGTCGAACGCCAGCTTCGGCGTGTCCCAGACGGAGAACCACGCGGCCTCCCGCGCGTCCGTCGCCGCGTGGGGCACGTGGTCGGTGAGCTTCACCAGCGCGAAGTACGCCACCGTGACGACGCGTCCGCGCGGGTCTCTCCCTGGCGCGCCGAAGGTGTAGAGCTGCTCCAGGTGCCCGGGGCGGATGCCCGCCTCTTCCTCCAGCTCGCGGAGGGCCGCGTCGTCGAGCGACTCGTCCATCCGCACGAAGCCGCCCGGCAGTGCCCACCGGCCGGCGAAGGGCTCCACGCCGCGGCGGATGAGCAGCACCTTCAGGTCCTCGTCATCCAGCCCGAAGACGACGCAATCCACCGTCAGCGCCGGCCTCGGGTACTCATAGGTGTAGCTCACGGCCTCCGGCATAGTGTCCGGAACACACCCGGGTCAAGCCGCGGCCGGGGCGGCGCGCGCTACATCCGGACCATGCGCGACAGCTGGCGCCAGTCCACGAGCTGGACGTTCTCCTCGGCCAGGTCGAACTCGAGCGAGCGGCGCATGCCAATCACGTCTCCGCCCATCTGGAAGGGCACTTCCCGGTCGAAGTCCATGCGCAGGCGCTGGACGAACCAGTCGTGCATGTGAGGCAGCGGGTGCTCGCCGCGCCAGAGGCGGAACATGTTCCGGGTGGCCTCCAGCACGCCGGCGCCATAGACGCGCACGGACAGCCGGTGGGGCACCGCCTGGGCGAAGGGGAAGGCCTTGAAGCCGAAGCCCCACTCGGGCGTGGTCGCCGCGCCCGCGACGCCCGCGGGCCCCCGGTACAGGAGCGCGCCCTTGTCTCCATGGGGCACGGGCTGGACGGAGCCCCGCGCGTCCACGGTGAGAGCGGGCTCGCCCAGGTTGTAGACGGAGACGATGGGGTTGCCGTCGCCGAAGACGTGGCGAGGCACCGTCCGGGTGAACATGGCGCTCAGGTACCCGCGAAGGCCGGCCTGGGTGCTCCGCAGCGGGCCGGAGGCGGCCAGCTGGTTCTTGAAGTCCTGAATCATCTCCGCGTCCCAGCCGGTGCCGGCGAAGGGCGCCACCTTGCCCTCGACGCGGACCAGGCCGAAGGGACGCAGGGGCGGCAGGCGCTCGCCCACGGCGGCAATCTGCTTCAGGGCCTCGGCGGGCCGGGGCGCGCCAGTGACGCGGGCCCAGGCATTGCCGGTGCCCATGGGGAGCACGCCGATGGCCGGCAGGGCCACCCCGGCGGTGCGCAGCTCGTTGAGCAGCCCCGTAATCGTCCCGTCACCACCGCCCGCCAGCAGCAGGGAGGGCGGGTTGGGCCGGAGCGTGTCCGAAATCCACGCCCGGGCCTCCTCGAGCGAGCGGGTGAGCACCACGCGAGCCCGCGGCAGGAAGCGCTGGACCAGCCCTCCCATGCCTTCGGAGCCCCGGCGTGCACGCAGGTTGACGAGGACGGCGATGTCATTCATGGCGGGCGGGACTCTCCCCACGCTTTGTCATGGCCCTGTCATGGCGACGCAACGCGTGACCGGGCGTGATACAAAAATGACCTTCACGCTCCGAGCGCCTGAGCAACACGGGCCGTCAGCCCCCGTGTTTCCCGCCGCTTCCGGAGTGAGAGGGCCGCGGTGACCACGCCCCCCGCGAGCAACAACCGGCGCAGCCATTGCTTGCTGGCCGCGTGGTAGCCCCCCGTGGTCCCCGTCCCCTCGGCCATGGGCCGGAAGAGCGTGCCGGAGGTGTGGCCCTGTCGCTCCTGCTCGAAATGCTGGGCCTCGGTGACGCCGTTCATGGTGCGCTCGAAGGTCCGGGGCAACAGGCCGTGCATCGCGGCGAAGCTCCGGGCGGCCGGGCCGACGAAGACCTCGTGCCGGGGGCTGCGGAGCACCCGGAGGATGGCGCGCGCGACGCGCTCCGGCGTGTAGACGGGCTCCACGGGGCGGATGCGCCAGCCGGTGTAGTTGGCCGTGTGCTGCCAGAGCGGCGTGTCGATGGCGGCGGGGAGGACGGTGCACACGTCGATGCCGGTATCGAGCAGCTCCTGGCGCACGGAGGCGGAGAAGCCGCGCACGGCGTGCTTCGAGGCGACGTAGGCACTGACATAGGGCGCGGCGACGGTGCCGAAGGTCGAGGAGACGTTGACCAGGGTGCCGTAGCCCTGCCGGCGGAACTGCTCCACCGCGGCGCGGGTTCCACTGACGGTGCCGAAGAAGTTCGTCTCCATCACCTGGCGGAAGGCGGCATCCGGCGTCTCCTCGAGGCGGCCCATGAGGTAGACGCCCGCGTTGTTGATCCACGCATCGAAGTGGCCGAAGGCGGCTCGGGCCGCGTCGGCCAGGCGCTGCACGGCGGCGGCATCGGACACGTCCGTGGGGACGACGAGCGCCCGGACGCCCTGGGCCTCGCACTCGCGGGCCAGGTCCTCCAGGGGCTCCTCGCGGCGAGCAGCCAGGACGACGTGAGCGCCCTTCTTCGCCAGGGCCAGGGCCGTGGCACGGCCAATCCCGCTCGACGCGCCGGTGACGACAACCACTTGGTTCATCCAGGCTCGCTTCATGTCCGAGGTCTCCTTGTCAGACGGGCCCAGCGCGCGGCACTCCGTCGCCCTCGCGAAGATGGCGATTGCACACAGCGACGCACCGGGTCATCGCACACTCGCCTGGAGGGCGACCGACGGAGCGGCATGGGCAGACCGCCGTCAGGGATGGGGGTCCACTGCCGGGACGGAGCCAGGCCGGGCGCTGGCGCCGGGGGTGCGGGCCGCACGGCCGGTCGAGGTGCGGCTCCACGTGGGTAAAGGGTGGAGATGGCTCGTTTTTTGGGTGGGCCGGGAGCGGGTTGGAGGAAGCGGAACGGGCTTGGTATGTGCGACCGCGTGTCGGGCAGGAGACGGAACGCAACCTGCACCCGGCCCGCGAGCCATGAACATTCCCGAACGCTTCCTCCCGCCGCCCTGGACGGCCGTCGTCCTCCTGTGTGCGTCCGCGTGCATCAACGTCCCGGCCATCGAGCCCGCGCAGGCCGAGGTTCGGATCACCTCATTGGAGGGGACGACCTACACGAACGGCACCGTCGAGCTCCGGCTCGCCGTGACGGGCCACGCGCCGGACCGGGTGGAGCTGCTGAAGAACGGCGAGGTGCTGGCGGAGCTGGCCTCGCCATATGTGTACACCTGGGACACGTCGAGTGAAGCGGAGGGAACGTACCGGCTGGAGGCGCGGGCGACGCTGGGCGACACGGCGGTCGTGAGCGAGCGCCGCGACGTGGTCGTGGACCGGACGCCGCCGCACGTGGCGTCGCGCGTCCCGGAGCCGGGCGCCCAGGAGGTCTGGGTGCAGAGCCCCATCCGCGCCGAGTTCTCCGAGCCCATGAAGGCGAGCACGGTGACCACCGAATCCGTGCACCTCCGCGTGGGCGACGTGGCCGTGGCCCACACGGTGTCACTGTCGGAGGACGGGAAGACGCTGACCGTGGTGCCCGTGACTGCGATGACCGCGCCGAGCACCGCGGACCTGGCCTTCTCGGGGACGCTCACGGACCTGGCGGGGAATGAGGCTGTGGACCTGGGCACGGCGTGGAGCTGGGTTCTGCCTGAGTTCGTGCCGTATCCCTTCCACTCGGCAGTCCCAAGTGGCGCCCATAACAGATGGCTAAAACCTTACATCAAAGTGGACCCACGTGGGCATCCCGTCGTTCTGGCATGGAAAAACGACGGGACAACTGAATCACTGCTTGTAACACGCTGGACAGGGAACACCTGGGAACAACTAGGCAGCAACCTCAAAACCAGTGCACAAGACTACTCAATCCACACTCCAACCCTTCAGCTACTACCAGATGGCACCCCCATTGTAGCATGGCAAGAGGACATCGGCGCAGAGTTCAACAACTACATCCACGTCGCCAAATGGACGGGCACAGACTGGAGCCGCCTTGGAGGCGAGCAAGGGATTTTCCCCGAGCAACCCCACGCCTGGGGTTTCTCAATGCGGCTCACCAAGCAAGGGCACCCTGTCGTCGCCGTCGACATGGACCCGGAGGCGTCCGAAGGCGGAACAATTCATGTCTACAAGTGGATCCAAGACCAATGGCAACGAGTCGGCACTCCCCTTGAGGGCGAATCAGAATCTTCAACAGCCACACCATTCCTAGCGTTAGACGCGCACGACAACCCCATTGTCGCGTTCACCCATGAAGACGGAGAGGGGAGAATCTTCGTGTGGCGTTGGGACGGAGAATATTGGACGCGGCTAGGATCCACTCTAAACAGCTATAATGAGCACCATTCCGGGGCACCCATTTCCATAGCATTCGACTCTACCAACCATCCCATCATCTCCTGGACGGGTTATGCTCCCCCACTGCGCGAATACGAGATTTTCTTCAAAACATGGTCCCCTGATGGATGGATTCCCCTCTCCCCCCCAACACGGCACATCGGGACAAGTAGCAGAGGCGTCGCGGCAATCCACTTCATCCCTGACCAGGGGCTTTTCGCTGCATCAACTGAGTCTGCGGATAACCGGACCTCAATCCACCTGAACAAATACGTGGACAACCATTGGCTTTCAGTATGGAACACGCGGAATTCGTTCGATGAGTCCAGATCTGTAGGCACCGACTTGAGCGTGGATATATCGCCCCTCGGAGACATCGTCCTGGGATGGTCGGAGAATCAAAACGAACAACAGCGTGCACTCGTCATCTACCGCAAGAACAAATAGACACAATCAACCAGGCCGAATCAAAAACCCTCAAGACGAGCTCCAACAATGAGGACTGCATCGTTAATCATGGCGTTTATTGTGTCGTCCGTAGGCTACGCTGCGCCTCGCCGCACCGTGGTGGCCAGCGGCGACTGCACGGATGCGGAGCTGAGCGGGCACGCCAAGGCATTCCTGAGTGCCCTCGCCTCCCGTCCCGAGCAGGACACGCTCAGTACCAGCCAGTTCAGCGACCGGCTCTTCCCCCAGTCCACCAAGAGCTACGAGGACCTCCAGCGGCAGCTCGAAGCCGCCCAGGACCAGTTCTACGAGGGCCGTAACGCCAGGACGCTCCAGGCCGTCGACGATGCCCTGCAGCAGATCACCCGGCTCCCCGTGGGCGACGCCCGCTGGAAGCTCTATGTCGAAGCGCAGCTCCTCCATGGGCTCAACTACCGGGCCATGGGCAAGCAGAAGGAGAGCGACGCGGCGTTCCGAAACGTCCTGCGACTCCAGCCCGAGTACAAGCTCGACCCCGACTACTTCGCGCCTTCCGTACGGCAGAACTTCGACAAGCTCCGTCGCGAGCTCGAGCAGACGCGCAAGGTGAAGCTGTCCGTGAAGTCCACGCTGCCCGCCGCGGACGTGTACCTCGACGGGCTCAAGATGGGACAGACGCCGCTGTCGCTCGACGCAGTCCCGGGCAGCTACCACCTCACCCTCGTCAAGGGCACCACCACGAGCTTCCCGCGGCACGTCCAGGTTCACGGCGCGGAGACGCCGTTGCTCGTCGACGTGGCCTATGAAGGCTCCGTCTCCGCGAGCCCATTCCCCTGCCTTGCCGTCACGGATGGAAACGACGAGCGAACGCTGAGCCATGCCATCCGACTGGGCGGCACGCTCGGCGTGGAAGAGGTCATCGTCGTCCGCCTTGAGCGGCCGAGCAGCGGGCCCAAGTGGTTCGCGGCCACTGTCCTCAACGTTGAGGGGGGACAGAAACTCCGCGAGGGTGGCTTCAAGACGCAGGGCCCGGATGCCCCCAACGAGGCACTCGCGGCCCTGGTCGACTTCGTCACCACCGGCCGCTCGCCCTCGGACCTGGTGGTGATGAACGCCAATGGCAAGGCGCCCTGGGACCCGCCCGCCGGCTCGCGGCATGGCAGCGTGTCGCCAGGCGGCATGGACCTCAGTGCGCCCAATCTCCTCACGGAAGGTGACACCAGGCCACGCGCCACCTCGAGCCTGCGCGTGGCCTCGTACGTGGCGCTCGGCACAGGCGTGGCGGCGTTCGGCGGAGCGGGCATCGTGCGGCTTCTGGCCCAGAAGGACATGAATGCCCTGGAGAAGCGGCTCGACAACGGCCGGATTCTGTCCACCGACAGAGAGGCGCTCGAGCTCAGGAGCGCCCTGGTCCAGAAGAGCAACGTCCTCAATGGACTGCTCATCGGCGGAGGCGCCGCGGTGGCCACCGGCGCCGTGCTCTATCTCCTTTCCCCGGATTCACGAACGACACCTCCCGTCGCGGTGGGCTTCTCCGCGGACGACAGCGGTGCCTCCGCCACTGTTTCGGGCACGTTCTGACCCGCCCTTCCACTGGGAAGGGCTGCCACATTCCTTGGGTGTTTGCCTATCCAAGGAATGCGCACTACGTGCAGCAGCCAGGCGCGTCAGCGGCTGGATAGGGCACGTGCGGTGATGAGCGCCGCCGGGCCCTCAAGCGCGTAGAGTGCTGGCCATGATGCGAGCCCTCTTCGTCCTGCTGCTGGCCACGAGCGCCTCCGCAGCGTCCCCTCGAACCCTCCGGGTCGACTACTTCCACACCGGGAACGCCACCGAGGAGCGGTTCAGCCTCGACAAGGTCGTCATCGAGCCGCTGCCGTGGCCCGGCCATCCGGAGCGCGCCATCGACGAGACGAACCTCGGCAAGTACCTCTTCGAGGTCCGCGACCGGGAGAACAACCGGCTCCTGTTCTCGAGAGGCTTCGCCTCCATCTATGGCGAGTGGGAGATCACGAACGAGGCGCGCAGCAGCAACCGCACCTTCCACGAGTCCCTGCGCTTCCCCGCGCCGGAGCGTCCCGTCCAGGTGCTGCTCAAGAAGCGGGATGCCCAGAACGCATTCCGCGAGGTGTGGTCGCTGGTCGTGGACCCGAAGGACATGTTCGTCGACCCCTCGTCCCCTCCCGCGCCCGGACCGCTGCTGAAGCTGCTGGAGAACGGCCCCCCGGAGCAGAAGGTGGACCTGCTCATCCTGGGTGACGGCTACACCCAGGCCGAGCGCGCCAAATTCGAGAAGGATGCCCGGCGAATGGTGGACATCCTCTTCACCTACGCCCCCTTCAAGGAGCGCAAGTCGGACTTCAACGTGTGGGGCCTGGTCCCCGCCGCGACCCAGTCGGGCATCTCCCGCCCCTCGACGGGCATCCACCGGCGCTCGCCCCTGGGCGCCACCTATGACGCCTTCGGCAGTGAGCGCTACGTGCTCACCTTTGACAACAAGGCCTTCCGCGAAACCGCGGCCTTCGCGCCCTACGAGTTCGTGGAAATCCTGGTCAACGGCAACACCTACGGGGGCGGTGGCATCTTCGGCCTCTACGGCACGGTGGCCGCTGAGAGCCTGTGGGCGCCCTACGTCTTCGTGCACGAGTTCGGCCACCACTTCGCCGGACTGGCCGACGAGTACTACACCTCTGACTCGACTTTCGCCCTTTTGGGGCGAGGGAGCGCGCGCGGAGGTCTACGCCGCGCGCCCTTGGGAGGGCGTGGCACGGGAGGCAGCGCGTAAGTTGGCGCGAAGTCGACGCGGCGAGTGCCAGCGGGTACGGGCCAGGGTGGATTGAGCCAGGCGCAAGACATCCTCGAAGCTGACAGTGGTCTTGGTGGTGTACCAGGGCCGCAGAGGTAGCTTCAGCTGCTGCCAACTGGTGGCCAGTTCCATGTACCAGAGGACGAGCAGGGTGTAGCTCAAGCCTGCGAAGGGCGCGGTGCGCAGCACGGCCAGGCGGCGGCGGGCTCGCGAGTCGGCGAAGCCGAGCAGCTGCTTCAAGTCCCGGAAGAGCACTTCAATGCTCCACCTGAAAGCATACCTTTCCACCACCTGGAGGGCGGTGAGGGAGGCGTCGGTGCAGAAAAAGACTCGCAGGGGCCGGCTGCCGCCCGTCATCCGTACGATGACGATTTTGAGCATCCGCGCTCCGGCCGCGCTCTTCCACCGAGCCACCAATTCCTTGCAGTCCACCTGTCGCGACTGGCCGTAGAGAAAGGCCGTCATCCGCTGCCAAGGCAGCGCGCCATCTCGTGCGAGGGCCTCGGGCTTGGGCACCGGCACGTCTCGCGTCAGCCACCGGCCCGTCTTCGGCGAGCGGCAGCGCTGCGTGCGCGGGCGAGTCAGCACGGCGTCTGGGCGCATGGCGCCGACGAAGATGAGTCGTTGCGGCAAGCCCTCGAGCACGGTGCTGCATGAGTAGGCCTCGTCAGCGGCGAGTTCCAGGCAACCGGTGGGCAGCCAGGCGAGGACACGCTCCACCAGCTCTCGGCCCAACTGCGTCTTCTTCCGGTGCCGCAGGCCCTTCTTCTGGCACTCGGCCTGGGTGCGGTAGAGCCGGAAGAGGACGGGCAGCGCCCAGGGGCGCGAAGCAAAGGGGACGTGCACCAGCACCGCGAGCGTCACCCAGACGTGGCCGAAGCAGAAGACATGCACGGCCCGGCTGGAGCGCACCGCATCCAGGTGGCTGCCCAGGCCGAAAACCTTCGGCCCTTTGTGGCTGCACAGGGTGTCGTCGAGGACCAGCCGCACGGGCCCCAGGGCCGCCAGCTTCAGAAGTAGCAGTCGGCCTACCTCGTCCGCACTCCAGCGAGCCCGCGAGAAGAAGCGATGGAAGGCCGCATGGTGCTGCACGCCCGCGACGCCCGAGGCCACCAGCGCCCCGGTGACCGCGTGCGTGCCGCCACAGCTCACCCAGCCGGCGAACAGGACCAGGAAGCGCAGGAACGAGGGCTCAGTAAATGCCGGCCGAACCAGCTGCAAGACTTGCAACAGTGCATACAACTGGGAGGCGGCCATCGGGAGACCTCGAAGGTGCTGGAGGAGGCGTGTCTTGCCGGACACCTCACTCAGCTGGCCTCGATGGCCGCTCTTCTCCTACCCTCAGCCCGTCCTACCCTCGCCCCCTTGCTTGGGCCACACAGCCCAAAAGGGCGAAAGTCGAGTCTGAGTCCGTCTACGCCCCCGCCGCGGACCGCCTGGAGCCGTGGGAGAAGAACGTCACCGCCCTCCACTCCCCGGAACACCTGAAGTGGAAGCACCTGGTATCACCCGGAACACCTCTGCCTACCCCTTGGGACAAGGCCGGCTACGAGAAGCACGCCAACGAGGTGCAGAAGCGCCGGGGGCAGATTCGCGCCCAGCGTAAACCCGAGTCGGAGATGGACAAACTCTTCGTGTCCCAGCGCGACTGGGAGGAAAAGTTTCTTTCCTCACAGAAGTATGCGGGCCGGGTGGGGGCCTTCGAAGGGGCCATGTACGAGTCCCAGGGGTACTACCGGCCGCAGGTCGACTGCGTGATGTTCACTCGGGACCGGGTGCCCTTCTGCGCGGTGTGCCAGAGCGCCATCTCCGAGGTCATCGACCTGTATTCCAGGCCTCCCGCTCGGACGCCTCGCGCCAATCCATGAACCCCTGAAAACCCCGTTCAGCCTTGTGTGACATACGGATGTCACCAAGGCTGGACAATGGATTGCCCTTTAGTTCGGGTGTAAGGGGGACCCAACCTGCTTCCCATGGAGGGGAACTCATGCAGAGGCGAACTTGGCTCCCGGTGCTTGTATCGGCCGTGCTGGTCACGATGGGCACGGGATGTGGCGACGAGTGCGTTGACCAATTTGATTGCCGTAGCGAAAACGGCGAGGCGGATCCCGGTAAGCGGTGGACGTGCAACTCGGGTTCGTGCGAGCAGCGCGACATCACGCAGCCCGAGGACGACGCGGGGACCGAGGACGACGCGGGTACCGACCCGGAGCCGGATGCCGGTGAGGGCGACGCGGGTACCGACCCCGACGCGGGCACCGAGGGCTGCACCAGTAACGCGGCCTGCGGCCTGACCGAGACCTGCAACGTCGAGGCGAGCACGTGCGAGCCCTCCACCTTCGTCACGCCGCTGGAGACGACGAGCACGCAGATCCAGGCGGTCCGCGATGCCGCGGACGGCGCGCTCGACCCGGCGCTGCCCATTGAGGGTGCGTTCGTCACGTTCATCAAGCCCACGGTGGCTGGCAGCAGCGAGC
The DNA here is from genome assembly GCF_050038885.1 of Pseudomyxococcus flavus. Lineage (NCBI taxonomy): Bacteria > Pseudomonadati > Myxococcota > Myxococcia > Myxococcales > Myxococcaceae > Pseudomyxococcus > Pseudomyxococcus flavus. The sequence continues at coordinate 3,055,049 of NZ_CP143624.1, forward strand.
TCCCCGGCTTCTTCGTCCAGGCGGAGGCCCAGGGCCCCGCGCTGTTCGTGAGCGATGCCACCGCGCTGGACCAGGTCGCCGTGGGTGACCGCGTCAGCTTCTCCGTGTCGACCAAGGCGACCGTCGATGGCCTGCGCTCCGCGTCCGCCGTCACGGGGACCACGGTCATCAGCCAGGGCCACCCGGTGCGGAACCTGGACACCGCGACCCCGGCGGGTCTGGTCGTCAACCGCTCCACGGAGGCGCTGGTGACCGACCTGGACAGCGTCGAGTCCGAGCTCACCTACCTGACGGGCACGATTGCGGCGAATGGCAGCGGAATCGGCGCTGGCTACACGGGATTCCAGATCACTACCGAGGGCGTCACCTCGCCCGCGGCCAGCTTCCGTCTCCGCGTTCCCGCGGCGCTCGCGACCGAGTTCGACATCGTCGAGGGCTGCACGTTCACGCTGAACGCGGGTCCCATCTGGCGGTTCAACACCAACGCGCAGCCGTCCGCGTTCACGGCCGAGGACCTCTCCGTGTCGAACTGCGCGGCTCCGACGTTCGATTCGGCTGCGGCGACCGCTTTGACGGAGGTCGTCCTGAACTTCAGCCGCAACATCTCGGCGGCGAGCATCACCAACGCGCAGGAGCAGTTCACGTTCACTGAAGGGCTGACGGTTTCCTCCGCTCGCGTTGAGGGCAAGCAGGTCTTCCTGACCACGAGCGAGCAGACCCCGGGCACCAGCTACTCCGTCACCGTCGCGAACACCGTGACGGACCGAGCGGGTGGCGCTGTGGCTGTTGAAGGCAACACGCAGACGTTCCGTGGCTATCGCCCGCCCGCGGTTCTCCGCCTGACCGAGGTGCAGCCGAACGCTGCGACCGCGGACAACAGCCCCAAGGACATGGTCGAGTTGCAGGTCATCACCGCGGGGACCACGTTGGGCCTTATCCTGGCCCAGGATAGCGCCACCGCTGGCAGCAATGGTCCGCTCGCCATCCTCCCGGACGTGGACGTCGCGGCCGGCGACATCATCGTGGTGCACCTCAATGTAGAGGATGATGGCTTCCGTGCCGAAACGCGGGCCAAGGACGAGTTCCCGCAGAGTGAAAATCCCGACCATTACGACACTGCATGGGACTTCATGGGCAATGGCGCCAACGCCATCACCTATTCCAGCCGGGTCATCCTCGTGCAGGACGCGGCCGGAAACATCCAGGATGCGGTTCCCTTCAGGACCACGACCACCCCGCCGAATGCCTTCCCTGGCTATCTGCAGGCCATCCAGGCTGCTGGCCAGTGGCTCCCGGCCGATTGCGACGGTGCTCCCTGCACCAACACGTCCACGCCTTCGGCCGGTGACGTGTCCGTATCCTGGGCAGGCATTCCCAACAGAGCGAATGCGACGACCAACAGCGTCCGCCGCATCAGCGCGACGGACACCAACACCAAGGAGGACTGGGCGGTGGGCGCGCCTTCGTGGGGCCTGCCCAACCTGTAGTCTGAGGGTTTCGAGCTGAAGCATCCGGGCCGCGGCTCCTCGAGAGCCGCGGCCCTTTTCTTTGGCTGCGGGTGCGAAATGCCCCCGTGTTTCCTTCACCCCAAGTGACAGTACAGTGACGCCCACTTCATCCGTGGGCCCGACTCCGTGACGGGCCGGAGTCTTCATGCGCGCGCTTCATGCCCTGCCCCTCTTGCTCGCACTGCTGCTGACGGCGTGTGCTGACTCCACGTCCCCCGGAACGGAGAGCACGGACACAGGGCTGGCCATCACCACCACGGAGCTGCCAGCCGCGTCGGTCGAGCAGCCCTATCGCAGCACGCTCTCCGTCGCAGGTGGCTCGCCGCCGTATTCCTGGCGCGTCGTCCAGGGGGCTCTCCCCACCGGGCTCTCTCTCTCCACCTTGGGAGAAATCACCGGGACGCCCGCGTCAGCAGGCACCGCTTCGTTCGAAGCCGAGGTCCGTGATTCACGCGGTCACACCGCGCGCGCGACGCTCGGCCTGGAGGTGCGCAGCGCGCCGCTCCAAATCTCCGTGGCCTCGCTCCCGGACGCATACCTTGGCGAGGAATACGTGTCGCAGCTCCATGCGTCAGGCGGCGTTTCGCCGTACACGTGGACCATCGCGGACGGCGACCTGCCCACGGGCGTGCGCCTCGATACGCAGGGACACATCACCGGCGCTCCCGCGACCTCCGGCACGTTCTCCATCACCCTCCGCGTCCAGGACGCCGTCGGCACATCCGCCGAGCGCACCGTGTCGCTCTCCGCCTTCGTGGCGCCCTTCCTGTCGAGCGACACGCTCGCCCCGGCCACCGTGGGGACTCCCTACTCCGCGGAGCTTCGCGCCACCGGCGGACGCCCGCCGCTGACCTATCGCATCACCTCGGGTGCATTGCCCGTCGGGCTCATGCTGGAAGCCCACTTCATCCGCGGCACACCCAGCACCTCCGAGGCGGCCTCCTTCACCGTCGCGGTTCAGGACGCCAATGGTCGCGCGGCGTCCGTCACGTTCCGCCTCACCGTGCAGAGCGGCATCACCATCACGCCCAATGCCCTACCGGATGCCTATACCGACACCGCCTACCGCCAGGTCCTATCCGCCGTGGACGGGCGTCCTCCGTACGCGTGGTCGCTCGCCACGGGCACGCTGCCTGCCGGCATCCGGCTCACCAGCACCGGCACTCTCGAAGGCACCGCCTCCCTCACCGGCACCTTCTCCTCGACCCTCCGGGTCACCGACGCCGACGCTCGCACGGCCACGCGGACACTCAGCCTCGCCGTTTACCGGCCTCCATCCGTGTCAGGGCCGGCGGCAGCGCTCGATGGATATGTCTCCCAGTCCTTCAGTGCGGCCTTCTCCGCCGTCGACGGGAAGCCGCCATACACGTTCGCCCCGTCGAGCCCCCTGCCCTCCTGGCTGCAGCTCTCCAGCATGGGGCGGCTCTCGGGCACCCCCTCCTCCGCCGGTACCACCCAGGGACAGGTCGTGGTCACCGATGCGAATGGCCGCACGAGCGCTCGGGCCTTCGCGCTCACCATCTACGAGCTCCCCGCGGTCACGACCGAGTCCCTCCCGGATGCTCGAAGGAACGTGCCCTACACGACGCAGTTGCATGCGACGGGAGGCAAGGCGCCGCTCTCCTGGCACATCACCTCAGGGGCTTTGCCCTCGGGGCTCTCGCTTTCGACGTCGGGCGACATCACCGGAACGGCCACGGAGACAGCCACGGAGACCGCGAGCTTCACCGTCTCCGTGACGGATGCGACGGGCAAGCAGGCCACGCGCTCGCTGACCCTCGACGTGCGCACGGCGGGCACGTCGTTCACCGTGGGCCACTGGAACCTCGAGTGGTTTGGCGCGCCCAACCAGGGCCCGCCGGACTCCACCTCCGAGGGCGGCACACCGGACGACCTGCAGATTACTCACGCGGGAGACATCATCCGTGACGCCGGCGCCAACGTGTGGGGGCTCGTGGAGATGGTGGACGCCCAGGACTTCGCCACCCTCAAGGCCCAACTCCCCGGCTTCGACGGCTTTCTCGCCAACGACGTGACGTTCGTCCCCAATGGCGCGGACTACTACAGCAACGGAGAGCAGAAGCCCGGCATCCTCTACGACAGCACCCTCACCCTTCAGGGCGCGCAGCTCATCCTCACCGCGAACGCGGCGGACTTCGGTGGCCGGCCGCCTCTGCGCGTGGACTTCACCACGTCCATCCAGGGCGTGGACACGCAGCTCGTCGTCATCGTCCTTCACATGAAGGCGTTCTCGGACACGACGTCCTACGGGCAGCGCCAGCGTTCGAGCGCGGCGCTCAAGCAGTACCTCGACACGGTCCTTCCCACCGAGCGGGTGCTCGTCATCGGCGACTGGAACGACGATGTCGATGAATCCATCACCCGGGGAGACGACGGCGAATACCTGCCCAGCCCCTTCGCCCCGTTCGTGGCCGACACCCAGCGGTACACCTTCATCACCGAGCCCCTGTCCCTGTCGGGTGAACGCACCACCGTCGAGTACCGCGACGTCATCGACCACACGCTCGTCTCCAACGAGATGGCCGCGAACTACCTGCCCGGCTCCGTCGAGGTCCTCCGCCCGGACGCGTGGATTGACGGCTACGGCGACATCGTCAGCGACCATTACCCCGTCCTCAGCCGTTACGACCTCGGGAGCGACGGCCCGGGCGGCGACCCAGCCCCCACGCCCTTGCCGCGCGTCATCATCAACGAGGTCCTGCCCAACGAGCCTGTGCCTCCTGGACAAACGCTGCCGGACACCCAGCTCGAGTTCGTCGAGGTGTACAACGCGGGGACCTCCACGGTGGACCTGTCCGGCTGGAGCCTGATGGACGAGGCCTCCGTCCGGCATGTGTTCGCCCCCGGCACGACGCTCGCCCCCGGTCGCGTCTTCGTCGTCTTCGGAGGACCCAGGGGATTTCCCGCCGGAACGCCCAACACCGTGGCGGCGTCATCTGGGAGCCTGGGGCTCAACAACGATGGAGACGTCGTCAGTCTCGTCGCTCCCAGTGGGGACTTCGCGGACGTGATGCTCTATGGGCCCACCCTCGACAACATCTCGTACAACCGGTCGCCGGATGCCACGCCCAGTGCGGCCTTCACGTATCACCACCTGCTCTCCCCAGGGCTCAACGCCTCTCCCGGCCTTCGCGCGGACGGGAGCGCCTTCTGACCGAACCGAGCAGGGGCCCGCCGCAGCAGGCTCACGGCCTCGGCTTCACTGCCGCGAGGCTCGCGCGGCCGGCATCAGGTATCGACAGGCTCAACGAAGCGCATCGGAGGACGCGGCATCCGGGCTCACGCCGCTCTCGCGTGGGCCGGGTTCCAGCTCCTCGAGCGGGGGGCTGGCCCCAGCCCCTGGCGTCCCATCCACGCGGTGAGCCACCTGCCCACCAGGCCCCTCACCGTACGTGACACGGACCTCGTCGCCCTCGTGGAACTCTCGCAGCCCGCTCACGGGCTCGCCCTTCATGTAGAGCTGGGTCTGGTCGTCCACGCCAACGTCATGCTCCACGCCCTTGGCATCGCGGACGAGGAGCTCGTTGTCCCCGACCCATGCGACGTGGCCACTCAGCAAGCCCGAGGGCTCGGGCCGTCCCGAGCCCCCCTGTCCTTCTCCCAGCGGCGCGGAAGAAACGGTCGCAGCGCCACCGCCGGCTCCGCTCCCCCCTCCGGCGCCAGGCGCGCGCTCGCGCGAGGACATGATTCCTCGCAGGATGTCCGAACGGCCTTCTCGCTCACTCGCGGACGGAGGGCCCCGGTCTTCGCTCCGCAGGCCGCACCCGAGCCACATCGCGAACAGCCCGAGGCCCACCAGCTTCCAGCCGCGCCTCGCCGTCATCGTCGCGTGCCCCCCGCGTGTGGAAGTCATCCATGCACCGGGCCCTCGCCCGGCGCCTGCTGCCTCCTCCTCAACATGCGGATGGCCCTGGTGGGCGAGAACCCAGGAAGCTGCGAGTCGCGAGGCCCGAGAGCGGCACGGCAAGCAAGGGCGTGCCCTGCCGCTCGGCGTCCTTCTCTCCGCGCAAGGCCCTCCAAGAGCGGATGGGACCCGGCACCGCCGGAATGACGATGCGCTGCGCCCTTCCCGGAAGCGGAGGGCACGCCGACCAACGACTCGACGCGCCCCACGCATCAGGCCCGCATCGCGCTCGGCCGACAGCGCCAGACAAACGCACTGGGGGCCCATGCCTGCACCACGGCGATGGAGCCCCCAGCATGACTTCGATGTTGTGGGGCTACTCGATGACGTAGACGAGCGTCACCTTCGCCTGCACGGTCTGCTCCTCGGGCTGGATGGGCGTGGCCATCCCGCGGGCGTCGGCCACTTCCGCCATGGCGAACCGCGCCGGATAGAGCTGCGGGGGCTCGGTCACCGTGCTCGCATCGAGCACCGCGCCCAGCTTCACGTTCAGCGACGCGGCCAGCACGTCCGCCGACTTGCGCGCCCGCGCCACGGCCTGCCGCAGCGCCTCGCCCTGCACCGCCTCCTGGCGGCTCAACCCGAAGCGCACCGAGTCCACCCGGTTCGCCCCGGCCTCCAGCGCCTTGTCCAGCAGGTTCCCCACCCGCGACAGGTCCTTCACGTGGACGCTGACCAGGTTGCTCACCCGGTAGCCCCGCAGCTTCGGCTCCGTCTGGTTCGGCACCGGCGGCGCGTAGTCCGGGTACACCGAGTAGTTGCGCGTCTGGATGTCACGCCGGGCGATGCCCGCGGACGTCAGCGCGGAAATCACCTTCTCCATCCGCTTCGCGTTCTGCTCACCCGCCGCCTTCACGTTGGGCGCCAGCGTCTCCACCGCCACGTCGATGAAGGCCTCGTCGGGTTGCGCCTTCACCTCGCCAGTGCCCTCCACGCGAATCGTCCGCACGCCCGCGGGGACCTGCGTGCGAGGCGTGGCGGCGGGCTGGGTCTGCGCGAAGGCCGTCAGGCCCGTGAGCAACATCGCGGTGAGCAGCAAGGGTCGAACAGGTCGGGCTCGGAACATGGTGCCTCCTCGGGCGTAAGCCGGTGCGGGGGTCGAACTGCAGCGTCCTTACCCCATGGAACGGCTGCCGCCCCCGGACATTCACTTTCTCCGAGCCGCACCCGCGGCGTTCCTTGATGTCACGGAGTGGCGACTTCGACGCCGGTGAGCTCGCGCACCACCTGGCGCGGTCCCTGGCCGGCGACGGAGCGCACCTTGGTGGTGGCCTTGCGCCGCGCGGCGCGTAGCGCATCCCGCCCCATGTCCATCACCGCCGACACCGCTCCCGCCACCAGGTTGGCCGGCGGCGTGTCCGGAGCCGTCGGGTGCGGCCGCGTGGGCGCCGCCTTCCTCGACATCTCCAGCACGTCCCCCATCGTCCGCAACTCCTGCGGACGGAAGACCTTCTTCAGCGCGGGGAACAGCTCGTTCTCCTCCTGCAGCACGTGGGCGCGCACGTTCTCCATCAGGACCTGCACCTTCGCGTCGAAGCGCTCCGCCTCGGGCGACATGCCGTCCAGCTCCGCCAGCACCCACTTCACCACGTGGTGCTCCTCCAGCGAGCGCAGCACGTCCGGCCCCAGCTCCTCCGAGCGCGCGCGCACCGCGGGATAGAAGACCTGCTCCTCGATGATGGCGTGGACGGACAACGCCGTGACCATCTGGTCCACCAACCGGCGCTTCAACTTGTGCGCGTTGGGGCCCGCCTTCTCGAACTTCCGGAACAGCTGCTCTACCGTCTTGTGGTCCGCCTTCAGCAGTGCAATGGCATCCATGGGTTCACCTCCCTGAGCTCGTTGGCCGCATGGATTCCTCCGAGCGCCCGTCCCTGGCGCAGCGCGGCATGTCCTGGATGGTGGGGATGGTGCGGCCCGGATGCGGGGGCACCCCGGAGACGGCTCGGCGGCCCGGCAGCCCAGCAGGTGGCCGGGCGCCTCTCACCGGGGGAACGGGGACAAAGCAGGTCCGCCAGGCGCGCTGGCGGTGCACGGCACCGATGCGAAGGCAACGCCCCGCGAGACTCCCGGGCAATCACCCGGGGGCGTTCCGCGGCCCAATGTCCGAGCCACCGTACCCTGGATGGATGGGGGTACGTCGTTGATGGGACTGGGGAAGGGGAGCTTCATGGTGGATGACATCTTGCGTGTCCGGGTCGCTCGCATCGCGCGCGAGGCCGAAGACATCCTGTCGTACGAGCTGGTCGCCGCGGAGGGAGGCGCACTGCCCGCCTTCGAGGCCGGAGCCCATCTGGAAGTCCGCGTCCCGGGACCGGGCGACTTCCGGCGGGAGTATTCGCTCTGCAACGACCCGGCGGAGACACATCGCTACGTCATCACCGTCGCCCGTGACGCCAAGGGCCGCGGCGGCTCAGCGGCGATGCACGAGCGCGTCCACGAAGGTGACGAACTGGAGGTCCGCGCGCCTCGCAACAACTTCCCGCTCCTGTTCGCGCGAAGCTACGTGCTGGTGGCCGGTGGCATCGGCATCACGCCCCTGCTGGCCATGGCACGCACGCTGGAGCGGACTGGCGCGAACTACACGCTGTACTACTGCGCCCGAGAGCCCGGGCGCGCCGCCTACCGGGAGCTGCTCTCCCAGGCGCCGTTCGCGGAGCGCGTGCGCTTCTCCTTCGACGGAGGCGACCCCTCCAAGGGACTGGACGTGAAGGCGCTCCTGGCCACACGGCTGCCCGGAGCCCGGCTGTATTGCTGTGGCCCCGCGAGCCTGATGAAGGCCGTGCGCGACGCCGCCACCCTGCACCGCTGGCCCTGGGAGAAGGTGCACTTCGAGTCCTTCACCGCCGCGGGAACCAGCGCCGTCACGGGCCGGGAGGAGCAGGACTTCGAGGTGGCCATCCGCAGCACCGGGCAGGTGCTGCAAGTGCCCGCCGGTCAGTCCGTGCTCAACGTGCTGCGCCGCAACGGGGTCCGCGTCCCCAGCGACTGCGAGGCCGGCACCTGCGGCACCTGCGTCACGCGCGTCTGCGATGGGCAGCCGGACCACCGCGACACCTTCTTCCAGACGGAGCCCGCGGGAGACCAGCGCATGCTCGTCTGCGTCTCCCGCGCCCGCTCCAAGCGGCTGGTGCTGGACCTCTGACGCGGAGGCGCTGAGGGAACACTGCGCACGGGCCGGAGCGGCAGGTCATGCCGCGCGGCCCGAGGCCTCACGGCGGGCACGCGCCACCTCGGCCCGAACGAGCTGGCGCAGGGCCTCCGGGTCGAAGGGCTTCTCCACGCGCGGATTGCCCACGCGCTCCAGGAACAGCCGCGCGGTGGAGGTGAAGGCCCCGCCCGTGATGAAGACGATGCGCTCCGCGGCTCGTGGTGACACCTCCGAGAGCGCGTCGTACAGGTCCATGCCGGTCATCTCCGGCATCATCAGGTCGCAGAGCACCACATCGTAGTGCGCCTCGGGCCCCGTCAGCTTCTCCAGGGCCTGACGCGCGCTCACCAGCACCTCCACGTCGTTCTCGCGCGACAAGGTGCGACGGATGGCGCCACTCACCAGCGCGTCATCGTCCACCACCAGCACCCGTCCTCGCGCCGGGCGCGCGGAATCCAAGCCGGGGTCCTGCGACGGTGCCGCTGCACCGGAGGGCGAGGCAGGCTCGGCGCGAGCGCCGGGCGCGAAAGGAGGCGCTCCGCTGCCCAGGCCCGCTTGCGCCTTCGCCCCGGTGCTCCGCGGGCTGGGAGCGGACATCACGGTGGAGTGGACCTCGACGGAAGGATGGCCTCGTGGGGGGCGCTCGGCGCCGGGGAGCTCCGCCTCCACGCCGGACGAAGACTCCCGCTCGGAGTGCACGGACGCGGCCGCGTCCCGGGCGTCCGGAGCCGCCGGCCCCGTCGATTCGAGGGTGGAGGCTCGAGCATCCATCGGTCCTCCGCGGCTCCGTTCCGGAGCCGTGGCCTCCGTCGCCCGACGTCCTGCTGCCGCTGCTTCGGATGGCAAGCCAGCGCCTGCCCCGTGCGCTGGGGCGACGGCCGCTGGCGCCGCGCTGGCTCCAGGCCTTCGCGTGTCGTCGGCCTGCGCGGGCCTGGAGGCAGCAGCCGTCGTGCTGATGACCTCGTCTCGCCACGGCGCCGCGTTCGTCGGCCCCTCGACCTCGCCGATGGCATCACCACGCGACGTCGCGGCAGCGCCTGTCCCCACCGCTCCGTCGGCAACATCACCTCGCGACGCAGCATCCGCCAGCTTGCCCGAGGCTTCGTGCTGCCATTTCGCCGGAGCGACAGGCTCCATCGCCAGCGCGCCCGGGCCCGCCTCCGTCCCTCCATTCGCCGGGAGCCCCGCGCCGTCCGGCAGCGCCCCGGCCCCTGGCGACGCGGCCCGCAGCGACACGCGAAACACCGAGCCCTTCCCGGCCTCGCTCTCCACGGCGATGGTGCCGCCCATGGCCGACAGATACGCGTGACACAGCGACAGCCCCAGGCCCGTCCCCACGCCCACGGGCTTCGTCGTGTAGAAGGGGTCGAAGATGCGACCGAGCAGCTCCGGCGCAATCCCGCTGCCCGTGTCGCGCACCTCCGCCACCACCCGGCCATCCGGGCTGGTGCGCGTGACGAGCCGCACCTCGTTCGCCTCCGCCTGTCCCTCGGGCAGCGCCTGCGCCGCGTTGATGAGCAGGTTGAGGAACACCTGCGCCAGCCGCGCCTCGTTGCCCTGCACGCGTGGCACGTCGCCGTAGTCCCGCACCAGCTTCGCGCGCGGGCGCAGCTCGCCCATCGCAATCTTCACCGCCGAGTCGAGCACCGCGTGCAGCTCCACCGGCCCCTGCTGCTCGTCATCCGGCCGGGAGAACATCTTCAGGTCCTGCACGATGCGCCGCACCCGCTCCGCGCCCAGCAACGCCTCGCGCAGCGCCTGGCTCACGTCCTTCAGCCGGGCCCCCACGTCCCGCGTGCCTCCCAGCTCTCGCGCCAGCGCGTCCGACTCCTCGCTCGCGTGCTCCAGGTTGGACACGATGTAGGCCAGCGGATTGTTGATTTCGTGTCCCACGCCCGCCGCGAGCTGGCCCACCGCCGCCAGCCGCCCCGTCTGGACGAGCTGCGCCTGCGCCTGCCGGAGCGTGCGCATGTTCGCCTCCAGCTCCGCGTTGGCCCGCGCCAGCGCCTGCGTGCGGTCCTGCACGCGCTCCGCCAGCCATCGCTCGCGGTCCTTCAACTGCCCCACGCGCAGCAGGTACACGCTGACGCCCAGCATGCCCACGCCCAGCACGCACAGCAGCCAGAAGCCCGTGCGCTGCCACAGCTTCGGCTCCAGTACGACGTCCAGCGACACCGGCTCCGTCCAGCCGACGTCGCGGCCCTTCGCCTGGACCTCGAAGCGGTAGCTGCCCGGCCGCAGCCCGGTGTACAGGGCCCGCCGCGCCTCCGCGTGCACCCAGGTGTCGTCATGGCCCACCAGCCGGTACCGGAAGGGCAGCCGCGCCGCGTCCACCGGCGTGAAGGCCGTGAAGCGAATCTCCAGCCGGGACGCCCCGGGCTCCAGTTCCACCGGGCCCTCCACCGGCACGAGCTCGCCCTGGACGCGCACCTCTTCAATCCGCACCTCGGGCGGCTGCCGGCTCGCGCGCACCCGCACCGGGTCCACCACGATGGCGCCCCGCAGGTTGGTGAACCACAGCCGCCCGTCCTGCCCCCGCCACGCCGAGGGCTGCGTGTTGCCGTTGCACTCCGCGCTGCGCATGCCGTCGCGGGTGTCGAAGTCCAGCGTCGTCAGGCGCGGACGCACGCCGTTCGCCACGTCCTCCAAATCACGCCGCGATACCCGCGACACGCCCTTGTTGCTGCTCATCCACAGCGAGCCGTCCCCGTCCGACACCAGGCTGAACACCGCGTCGTCGTACAGGCCCTGCGCGACCGTGAAGCGCACCCACGTCCCCTCGCGCCACCGGCCCAGCCCCGTCTCCGTGCCCACCCACACCGTGCCATCCGGGTCCGCATGCAGCGCCAGCACCAGGTCTCCCGGCAGCCCGTCCGCTTGCGTGAACCGCTGGAAGCGCTTCTGCTCGCTGTCCCAGCGCGCCAGCCCCGTCTCCGAGCCGAACCACACGCGGCCCCGCACGTCCTCCACCATGACGATGACGGGGTGGGTGAAGCCCTGCTTCGGCCCGTAGACCGTCACGTTGCCATCGCGCAGCCGCGCCAGCCCGGCCTGCGTGCCCAGCCACGTGTCGCCGCGCGAGTCCACCAGGATGGCGGTCACCACGTCGTGCGGCAGCCCCTGCGCGCGCGACACCCGCGTGAAGCGCTGCCCGTCATACCGGTAGGCCCCCGTGAGCGTGCCCACCCACAGCGTTCCATCGGGCGACTCGTGCAGCGCGGGGATGACGCTCTCCGGGAGGCCATGCGCCGCGCCCATGTGGACGAAGGCGCCGCCCTCGCGGCGGAACAGGCCGCTGGTGGTGCCCAGCCACAGCGTGCCGCGCCGGTCCTCCAGCACCGCGCTGACCGTCTCATCGGCCAGGCCCTCGGGAATCCCGTAGGTGGCGAAGGGGCCGTCGCGCAGGCGCAGCAGGCCCGAATACGTCCCCACCCAGAGGTGGCCGTCCCGGTCCTCCAGCATCGACAGCACGGCCGACTCCGCCATCCACCGCGTGCCGGGCACCGGCTCGCTGAAGCCCTTCGTGTTGTGCCGCGTGAGGTCGCCGCGCGGGGTGCCCACCCAGAGGTTGCCATCGCCGTCCGCATACAGCGCGCTGACGGCGGTGGACGGCAGGCCGTCGTCGGGCGCGAAGCGCCGGGCCACCACGCCATTCCATGCGTAGAGCCCTTCCTGCGTCCCCACCCACAGCACGCCCGTCGCGTCGCGGCGCAGGGCCGTCACGTAGGGCCGGGACTCCGGACCGGGAAAGGGGAAGGGCGCCGGCGTCACGCGCCCATCCACCAGGCGAGCCAGGCCTTCTCGCGTCCCCACCCAGAGCCGGGAGCCCTCTCCGGGCGCCAGCGCCGTGACGTGCGAGGCGGGCAGTCCGTCCGCCAGGGTGTACTGCCGTGCCACGCCCTCGCCCTGCGGCACCTGCCAGAGCCCCGCGGACGTGCCCACCCAGAGCACGCCCTCGGCGGCGACCAGCGTCTCCACGCGCGCGGCGTCCAGCGGCGCGGCGGCGCCCGGCGCTCGCTCGAAGCGGCCCTGGCGGTAGGCCACCAGCCCCTGGTCCGTGCCCACCCACAGCGTGCCTGACGCGTCCTCCACGAGCGCCTTGATGGTGTGGTTGCGCAGCTCCGGCGTGTTGCGCTTGTCGAAGACGGTGAAGCGCGCGCCGTCGAAGCGCGCGAGCCCCTCCCACGTCCCCAGCCAGAGGTAGCCGTCGCGCGTCTGGGCCATGGACAGCAGGCTGTTCTGCGGGAGCCCGTCGTCGCTGCGCCACACGTCCTGGCTGTACTGCGAGACGCGCCGCTGGGGGTCCAGGGCCATGCCCGGCATCGCCAGGACGAGTCCCGCGACGAAGAACCACCCGATGAACCCCCGCCAGGAAGCGCGGGCCCGTTGCCCCGGAGTGCGCATATCGCTCGCAGTGTCCGGCAGAAATGGCCCGGAGGCCACTCGCCCCGACTTCATCCGAGGCGGAACGTTCAGTGAACGGTCTTGGCGACAGCGGCGGGGGACCGGCCTCCTCCCCCTGTACAGCCCCCCGACTTCCCCCCGCCGCTGCCGCCGCGTCCGCCACCACCTGTGGCGCCGGGAACCGCACTCCCGGCTCCCTCACGGCCATGGCCATTGCGCGCTCGGCGAGGAGACCCCGATGGTGGCGGAGGTCTCCGACCCGTCGCGCATGGGTGAAGATGCGAGCCACCGCTCCACCGCGCCACTGCGGGAATGCGACACCCTGGGTGTCCCCCGGTCGAACCCGGCGGAGCCATGAGGCGCACGTCCACCCGTCCGGTCTATGCTCCGCGCGCCGAAAAGAGGGTGGATGAGCGACGGGTCGTTGTTCTCGACGGACCAGGTGACCACGGAGTCGCGGTACCAGTGGCACCTGTGGGTGGCGGATGTACTGGACCTGGGGACCTCGGTCCTCGTGGGCTGGGCCGCGCTGCGCGCCCTGGAGCAGGAGCGCACGCCCGTATCGATGCTCCTGGCCATGCTCCTGGCCTGGCTCCTCACCTCCGCCGTGGGCGGGGTGACGGGCCGGACGTTCTGGAGACAGGTGGCCGGCGTGAAGCTGGTGCGCGCGGAGCGCACGCCCGGGCTCCTTCCCGGGCTCGCCCGGGGCGTCACCACCCCGCTGGACCTGCTGCTGAACGTCGTGCTGCTGCGCAGGCCGCTGGACCTGCTGCTCGGCCTCCACGCGACGCCGGTGCCGTCCGGCCTGGGCCCCCGCCTCAAGGGCGTGGCGCTCCAGCTGCCCTGGCTGGCGGTGCTCGCGGGCGCGGTGTGGCTGCTCGTCACGCCCACCCGCGCGGAGATGCTCCAGTACCTGGGACGGACGCTGACCGGCTGGCACTGCTGCCACGGCACGCGCGAGGTGACCTGGCAGTGCCGCACCTCGCTGGACCGCGCCGTGCGCAACGCACGCGGCGGGGACCCGGACGTCCAGAAGCTGGTGGCGGACTGCCCCGTCGCGGGCGCGCGGCTGAAGCCGTGAGCGCCCGCTGGGGCCCGTCCTCGCGTCAGCGCACCTTCACCCGCAGCTCGCCCTCCTTGCAGAGGACGCCCAGGTAGCCGGAGCCCACGTCGAAGTTGGCGTTGTGCCGGAAGCGGCTGGCCGTCTTCCGGTCACCGGCCTTCACCACGCCCAGCCAGGCCACCTTCCGGATGTCCTTGACGACGTAGCAGTCGGTCCAGTCGAACGACTCGTTGTTCTGGACCTCCACGCCGGGGTCCAGCAGGCCGCCCACCCCACCCTGCTCGCTCGCGTGGCCGCGCAGGGTGCGCTTCGCGGGCGGCGCCACCGCCACCGCCACGCCGGCATCGGCCTCCGCCTTCGCGGGCTCGGCGACGACGTCCTCCGTCTCCTCGGCGGCCGCGGTCTCCGCGGAGGACGACTCCCCCTCGGGGGCCGCCACGAAGAGGTCTCCCGAAGCCGCGAGCGCGCGGTCGTCGAACTCGAGGAACGCCCGCAGGGGCCGCAGCCCACCACGCGCCGGGCGCATCACCCGGGCCCGGCCCAGCACCTCGCGCTTGCCGTTCTTCAGCGGCCCCAGCACATCCATCTCCGTGCCCACCGGGAAGGCCCGCGCCACGGACCGGTCGACATAGGGCCTGCCGTTGGCCTTCTTGATGAGGAGCACCCTGGCGGGCGAGGCATAGGCCACCGCCGGCTCGGCACGGACAGGCGCCTTCTTCACGGGCGCCTTCGCCGTCTGCGGCCGGGGCGGGCTCCGCGGCCGCTCCGGCTCCGCCTTCTCATCCGCGGACGCGTCCTTGGATGCAGCGGCGGCAGCCTCGCCTGGCGCCTCCGCGCCCCCGGCCGCGCCGGCGTCGCTCGCGAGCGCTCCGGCAACCGGCGCCACTGTCGCGCCCTGCTGCTGCGCCACCCGCCCGGCACCCGGCGTGGGCTCGTCGCTCCGCGGCTGCGCGCCCGGCTCGGCACCCGGCGTGGGCCCATCGCCCCGCGACTGCGCCACCGCTCCGGCCGCTGCCGGAGCCCCCTCCGCTCGCGGCTGCGCCGCCACTTCCGAACCCGCCGCGGGCGCGTCCTTCCCGGAAGCACTGGCGACGGGCGCCGCGGGCCCGGACGACTGGACGAACAGGGCGGTGGTGGCGGCGGTGGCAATCACGAGCAGCACGGCGATGGCGGCATAGAGCCCCACGGGCCGCTTCCGGGAGGACAGCGCCTCCAGGGAGGCGGCCTCCGGACGCGACGGCGCGAGCGGCTCCGCGCGGGGCCCCACGCTCGCGGCGGGCACGGGACCCGAGGGCGGCCGCACCGTGGTGGCACCGGTGCCCAGGTCTTCTGATTCGTCCGCATAGACGGCGCCCGGCCGGGCCACGCCGCCGGAGAGGAGACGTGGCTGCGCGCCTGGACTACGCATCAGCGTGGGCTCGAAGCCGACCGCCGACTGCGGCCCCGTGCCGTACCCCTGCGGCGTGGGGGTGCGGCGGTGATTGGAAGCGGAGGACACCTTCGAGATGAGCTTGCGCTGCGCGTCGAACGCCTCGGGGCACAGCCCTCGCACGAAGTGGCCCACCTCCTCGGCGCCCACCTCCGCGCCCGAGCGCACCAGCTCCGTGTTGAGCGCGCGCGCCAGCTCGTCGGAGCGCGTGTAGCGTCCGTCCGGGCGCGCCTCCAGGGCGCGGCGCACCACGGCGTCCAGCGAGGCGTCCACGTCCGGCCGGAGCTCCTGCAGCGAGGGCACCACCGGTTGCGACATGGCCGCCATCATCTCCCCCACCGTCCCGTGGGGAATCAGGGAGCGGCCCGCCAGCATCTCCCACACCACGACACCACAGGAGTAGATGTCGCTGCGGTGGTCCAGGGGCTCGGCGCGCACCTGCTCGGGCGACATGTACCCGAGCTTCCCCATCACCGTGGACGGCAGCGTGTACTTGCTGCGCGCCGCGGACTTGGCGAGGCCGAAGTCGATGACCTTCACCTCGCCCTCGTAGGACACCATGACGTTGTGGGGCGACACGTCGCGGTGGACGATGCCCAGCGGCGAGCCGTCCGGCCCCGTCTTGCGGTGCGCGTAGCCCAGGCCCTCGGCGATGCGCTGGCCGATGTACAGCGCCACCGGCACCGGCACCGCCACGCCCTGCGCGCGCGCCTGCTCCAGCAGGTAGGCCAGGTCCACGCCCGCCACGTACTCCAGCGCCATGAAGTACGTGCCGTCCGCCTCGCCCATGTCGTACACCTGGGCAATCGACGAATGCACGAGGTGCACCAGCACCTTCGCTTCGTGGTGGAAGCGGTCGAGGAACTGCCGGTCCTTGAGGAGCGCCGGCAGAATCGTCTTCACGATGCACGGCTTCTCGAAGCCGGCCGCGCCGCTGATCTTCGCCAGGAACACCTCCCCCATCCCCCCCTGTCCCAGGGGGTGGACGAGCTCGTAGCGCCCGAGAAAGCGAGTGGACTCTGTAGGGTCGGTACTCATGGCGTCTTGCGGCAGCGAAGCACCCGGAAGCCGACGGAATCAAGCAGCGGTCGACTTCCTTCCCACAGGCGCCACCGAGGCCCCGAACGGAAACTCCCCCACCACGGGAGCCGCCGTCCGACCGGATGCGCCGTGAGCACTGGCAGTCACGGCCCGACCCCACCGGTCGGCCCGACGTCCGGCAGTGCGCCCGCCCCACACCCGTCGGACAGGGTGGGTGTCGAGGAGAAAGGGGAACGCCGGGTGCGCGGGTGAAGGCAACGCTGCTCTCGGGCGCGGTTCCACCGGCCAACACACGGGGTGTGAACCGGAATACCTCAGGCGGGGGGGCGCCCCCCGGTCCGTTGCCACGCTTTCATGAAGTGCGCTCCCTGGGTGTACGCGCCCGGTACCTCCACTGGGTGCCGTTCGCGAAGGAGCGGCTCATGAAGCGATGGGGACTCATGGGGCTGTTGGCACTCGCTGCGTGTGGGCCGGATGACGCCTCCGACAAAGACGCCCAGAGCCAGGTGTGCCCCAACATCATCGCGGGTGCCCTGTCGGAGCCTGTGAGCACACGGCAGGTCGAGGCGCCCCTCCAGGCGGACGACGGCAGGGAGCGGGTCATCATCCGCTACCGGGACCAGGCGGTGCGGGCCCTCGGCCGCGTGGAGCAGGTGGGAGGCCAGGTGACGGCCACCTTCCGCTCCGTCCCGGCGGTGGCGGCGCGGATGTCCCTCCAGGAGCAACGCGCGCTGCTGGCGGAGGACCCGACGGTGGAGAGCATCGAGCCGGACCAGGAGTGGCACGCCCTGGCCCCCACCACGGCGCCCGCGATGCACGTCCTCAAGGCCATGGCGAGCGGTACCGCCCCACGCGAGCACACCGCCGGGCTGCGCAAGGTCCAGGCGCACGAGGTGTGGGACCTGGATGGAGACGGCCTGCCGGACCCTGGCCGCCCCACGGGCGCGGGCGTGCGGGTGTGCGTCATCGACAGCGGCCTGGACCTGGAGCACCCGGAGCTGCTCGGCGCGGTGGTCGCCGGCCGCGACTTCCTGGAGGACGACGACACCCCGTCCGACTTCAGCAGCGGCCATGGCTGGGGCACCGGCCATGGCACGCACGTGGCGGGCATCATCGCGGCGCGGCCGGGCCATGGCGGGCGGGGCTCGCCGCACCTGGAGCCCGCAGGGCTGATGGGCGTGGCTCCGGGCGCGGAGCTGGTCATCGCGCGCGTGCTGGACATCCACGGCCGCACGCACATGAGCTTCGTCCTGGAGGCCGTGGAGTACTGCGCCGAGCAGGGCGCCAAGGTCATCTCCCTGTCCCTGGGCGGCGGCATCGCCTCCAAGACGACGCTCGAGGTCTTCGAGGCCGCGCATGCCCAGGGCATTCTGGTGGTGGCCGCGTCGGGCAACGGCGGGGTGCAGGTGGTGGACTACCCCGCGTCGGACCCGAATGTGCTGGCGGTGGGCGCCGTGGACCCCGAGGACCGGCGCGCCGCCTTCTCCTCGGGTGGACACACCCTGGCGCTGATGGCCCCGGGGGTGGACGTGCTGTCCACCTTCCTGCGGGGACAGGGCGCCTTCTCCACCGTGGACGTGGAGGGCACGCAGCCGATTTCACGCTCACTGCTGCACACCCCCATCGAGAACCGCTGGGGCAAGCTGGTGGACTGCGGCGACGGCGCCTCCCTGGACTCGTGCGAGGGCGCCACGTGCAGCGGCTTCGTCGCCTACGTGCGGCATGGCCAGGTCCCCACCGACGTGGCCATGGTCAACGTGATGAAGCAGGGCGCGCGCGCGGTCATCTTCGGCAACTCGAGCCCGGAAGGCGGCGTGGACATCCTCGCCATCCCGAGGCGCGGGCAGTGGGTGCCCGCCGTCACCATCACCCAGGCGGGAGGCACCGTGCTCCACCGGCGGCTGGGTTCGCTGGCGCGCGTCAGCCTGGAGCCGGCCGACTACAGCTATATGTCCGGCACCTCCATGGCCACGCCCTTCGTCAGCGGCGTGGCCGCGCTGCTCTTCAGCGCCCGGCCTTCCGCCACGCCCGACGAGGTGAAGCACGCCCTGCTGTCCTCCGCGAAGGACCTGGGCCCCGCCGGCTACGACGAAGGCTACGGCCATGGCCTGGTGCAGGCACGGCGGGCGCTGGAGGTCCTCTCCAGCCTGCCCTGAGAGGTGGGAAGGGCAGCCGCACCAGGTGCCCCCAGGCCCGTGCGGGCCTGATTGCCAGGCCCATCCACGCAGGTCACGTTGCCTTGCGGACGCGAACAAAGGAGTCCGTCATGAAGGCACTCGGACGTGGCGCGCTGTGCATGGTGACGCTCTGGGGCGGTGCGGCGCTGGCCCAGATGGACAGCCGGCCCTATGAAGAACCGGACATGCGGTCCGCGAGGACCGTGGAGCGCCGCGAGGAGGACCGGGGCAAGCGGCGGGCCGACACCGGCATCTACGCCCAGCTCGGCGGCGGCCTGGAGGGCTACACCGGCCAGCTCGCCCCGGAGGTCACCCCTGGCTTCTCCTATGGCGCCTCGCTGGGCTACCGGCCCCACCCCTTCTTCGCCGTCGAGCTCGGCTACAACGGAGGCCTGAGCGACATCGACGACCGCATGGGCCTGGTCGACGACGGCGGGGGCGGGCCGGACCTCGTGCGCAACGCCGGCCAGGCGCTGGTGGTGGGCAACTTCACCGACACGCGGCTGCAGCCCTACGTGCTCACAGGCATCGGCCTGGACCACTACAACATCCGCAACGACGCCCGCGCCGCCGCGCGCGGCTTCGCGGATGACACCAGCGGCTACGTCCCGGCCGGCCTGGGCCTGCGCTACCAGGTGGGCAACCTCATCACCGCCGACGCCCGGGTGAACTACAACTTCCTGTTCGACCAGGATTTCGCGCCTGGCGGACGTGGCCCGGGTGCGCTGGACGGCCGCTACGCGGCGGTGCTGTCGCTCGGTGGCACCTATTGACGTGGGGGTGGCGCACCGGCGTCCGGAAGCCTCGTGCCCGGACGCCCGGTGACAGAGCTTCAGTACGGACGGTCCACGTGCATGCGCGCGGCGGCCCACGTCCCCTGGAGCCAGGCGGGCAGCTGCTGCTCCAGCTTCGTCGCCTCCGCCTCGGTGAGCTGCGCGTGCAGCGCGGAGAACACCCCGTGCAGCACCAGCCGCACGTTCTCCGGCTCGGCGTTCAGGTGGTTGGCCACCATCAGGTAGAAGTCATCGCGGTCCAGCTTCGCGGGCGCCTCGCCCCGGTGACGGTGACAGACGCGCAACAGCTCGCGCACGTCCGGTGGAAGCTCCTCGCGCAGGTGCGCCACCCACGAGGCGGACAGGCGCTCGGACAGCGCGCACAGCACCGCCTCGGCCGCCTTGTCCGCCTCGTAGTCCGGAATCTGGGCGGATATTGCGTCCAGAAACGATTGGCGGTCCGTCCCCACGCCCTGCCCCGTCCACGAGGACGTGCGCTCCTGCTTCTGTATCGACATGGTGTCGTCTCCTCTGCGTGCCCCTTCACCGTGGGGGCGCGCACGGGCGCTGACAGCAGTGAACGTGACGGCGGCATGGCCGGACGCTCCCGCGGGAATCGGCCCGTGACATCAAGTCCAGACGCGCCCGGAATCGGGACGAATGTGTCCGTCCTTGGGACGAACCCGGCGGTCGAATGCGTCAAGCGTCTGTGTTTGATTCCATCAATGATTTCACCTGATGGGACATCACTGAGTGTGTTTACCCGCCATCACCCGGCGTTCCGAACCGCCCGGAAATTCAGGGGAATTGTTCAAATCCCGGCCGTCACAAGAAGTTGAGGACTGGTTGGAATGAATTTCCATCGCAATTGTCTTGGGCGCGCATCGTAGTCCGCCTGCACGGCGACCTGACCGCCATCTCAACCATCAAGAATTGAGGAATTCATGTATCGCATTGCCGTAGCCGCCCTGGTCCTTGCCGCTTCCGGTTGCGCCACCACGGGTGGCGGTGGCCGCGAGGGCAACGCCACCATCGCCGGCGTCATCCGCCTGCCGGAGAGCGGGCTGAACGCCGACGGCGCGTGCGGGCAGCTGCAGGTCATCGTGGCTTCGCCGGACGCGCCCACCAACGGCCTCGGCCGGGCCATGGTGAAGTCCAGCCATGGGGGCCGCTGCTCCTTCACGGTGTCGGGCGTGCCCAGCAACACCGACCTCCAGGTCGGGCTCGCGGTGGACAGCGGCCTGAAGTGCGAGACGGGCGCCACGCCGACCATCACCCCGGAGCCGTCCGCGGTGAAGGTGGGCGACTACGGCACCGCCACGCGCGACTTCTCCCTGAGCTGCGGCGCCTGAAGTCCTGAAGTCCGTACCGGACGCCGCCCGTCTGGCCCCCTGGGGCAGGCGTGGCGGCTTCCTGGCATCAGCACGAACTCGTCCGTCGGGCAAGCGTGCCTTGTGGATTGATTCGCGTCGCAGAGGACGCGAAGCTCCCCGGGTCCTTCGCAGAAAGACGAGTTGGGTGATGAATTTGTACCGCTTGCGCGCCGTGACGCTCGCCCTGGCCCTGGGCGCGTCGGGCATGGCGTGTGAATCCGAAGAAGCCTTCCCCAACCTCGACGAGCTGGACCAGCTCCGCAGCCTGCACAGCCTGGGGCGCACGCCGCCGAAGGACAGCACCAACCGGGTGGACGGCGTGGCGCGGGCGGAGGCGCTCGGCGACCTGCTGTTCCACGACACCGGCCTGTCACGCTGCGGGACGGTGTCCTGCGCGAGCTGCCATGGCGGCGAGGGCCTGACGGTGAGCACCGCCAAGGCGGAGGGTTGTGACGGACACCTGTCCGAGCGCAACCCGCCCACCCTGCTGAACGTGGCCTACAACCGCTGGTTCATGTGGGACGGCCGGGCGGACCGGCTCTGGAGCCAGGCCATCCTCCCGCTGCTCAACCCGGTGGAGATGAACGCGGATGCCCAGGTGGTGCGCGCCCGGCTCCTGGCCGAGAGCACCTACGCCACCGAGTACCAGGCCCTCTTCGGCAAGACGCCCGCGGACGAGACGGACTCCGCGCTGCTGGCCAACGTGGGCAAGGTGATGGCCGCCTACCAGCGGACGCTGGTGCGCATCGACGCGCCCTTCGACACGGACGTGCGGCGCTTCATCGCGGCGGCGGAGGCGGGTCAGGCGGAGGCGGACCCGGCGTACCTGGGCCTGAAGACGTTCCTGCGCAAGGGCCAGTGCATCGTCTGCCACAAGGGCCCGGCGCTCACCGACGACCTGTTCCACAACATCGGCGTGGAGGACGACAGCCCGGGCGCGGGCGGCCAGTGGAGCGTGCTGGAGCCGCTGCTGGACTGGGAGTTCAACGCGGCCAGCCTCCACAGCGACGCGCCCACCGGCACCATCGCGGCCCGGCTGCAGACGCTGCGGGCCCAGGCGGACCGGGAGACGCTGGAGGGTGCGTTCCGCACGCCGTCGCTGCGCAACCTGACGCTGACGGCGCCGTACATGCACACCGGCGAGCAGGCCACCCTGGAAGAGGTCATCGACTTCTACAACGAGGGCGGCGGCGCGCCCGGCACCTTCGTGGGCAAGAAGACGGTGACCATGGTGCCCCTGAACCTGTCGAACGAGGAGAAGCGCGCGCTGGTGACGCTGCTCCAGTCCATGACGGGGACGACGCCCCCCTGAGCACGGTGTGAGGCGGGTGCGGTGGAGGCGTCCTGCCTCCGCGGCACCCCGCCTGAAGTGGGCTTCGTGAGGGAGGCCCGGTCCATGGTGCGCTTCGACCGGGTCAGAGCGGACTTGCGCCGCTCCCGGGTCATGGAAGACATCGCGCCGGAAGAGGCCGGGCACAAGAGCGTCTGCCATCACGGTCAGCACGCCCGGCGAAGCGCGGCGGCGCGGTCAGGCACGGCTATTTCCGAAGGTCCCTTCGCGCGGAGGCAGCCACCGGCCCGGCGTGGTCGCTGGGGCGTAGACTCGAACCCGGGTTGGCGTGTCCCCCGAAAGGCCTCTCATGAACTCCCGAAGCCCCCGGGCCCGCTGGGCTCTCCCGCTGCTCCTTGCGTCACTGGGCACTGCCGCTTGCGACAGCCAGAAGCCCGAGCCGATGCCCCCACCGCCCCATGAGGAGGAACCACCTCCCGCGCTGCGCGTCACGGTGCGGACGGAAGGCCCTGCGTTCTGCCGGGAAGGACTGTGGACGCTCACTGTCTCCGTCGAAGGCGACACGCCGGAGCGCGTGGAGCTCCTCACGAACGGTGAGGCCCCCACGCGGCTGGAGGCCCCGTTCCAGCACGTCGTCGACTGCGCCACGCATGCCGAGGGCCGCTTCGCGTTCACCGCGCGAGCCGTGGCCGGCGACCGGAGCTTCGACGCCGAAGCCGTGGCCGTCACGGTGGACCGCACACCGCCCACCATCGTCGCCGCGCGTCCCAGCCACAAGTATCCGTCCGTGGCGTCACCGATGGCGTTCGTCTTCTCGGAGCCACTGCGGCCGGACTCCCTTCAGTCCGAACCGACCGAACTGCAAGACTTCTTCAACAGCCGCCCAATTCCGGTCGCACATCAGGCGGTCCTCAGTGACGATGGAATGGTTCTCGAATTGGTGCCGACATCGCCACTCCAGCCTCCCGTCTCGCTGGCTGCGACGCTCCTCCAGCGGAGCCTGACCGACCTGGCCGGCAACTCACTCGACCCGAGTCTTCCGGACTTCGTGCTCAGGCACTCCGCCAACTATTGGCCTTTTGTCAGCGTCACGGCGCCCTTGCTCCCGGAGCACGTCGACCCCCTGCCAGCATCCCTCGTGCTTGCAAATGGCGTCGCCGGGACGACGCCCGTCGTCGGCTACTTCGACTACGATTACATGACGAATGCCCACAAGCCGACCATCGCACGGTGGGACGGCCATGCATGGCAACGGCTCCCCCCCTTTCGGGCGGCGAATGAGGGCTCTGCGAACATCATTGCGTTCCAGGTGGCAGCGAGGGACGACGCGATTGTCGCTGAATGGCGCGAGAGGGATGCCGTAACCGGGCTGGAGCAGAGCCATGTCGCAAACTTCACCGGGAACGGCTGGGAACACCTTCCGGTCCCAGACGACACGCCGTCCAAGTACGACTGGGTCAAGATGACGTTGGCGCCGCAGGGCAGGCCTGTCATCGCCGTGGGGCGGAGTATCGACACGTACGAAACCGAGGTTCGCGTCATCCGCTGGACAGGTACGGAGTGGCAGCGGCTCGGTGAACCCCTCAGTGAAAACCCGGCGCCGCGAACTCCTGCGTGGCAAGTGGCCATCGCCGCTGATGACACGCGAGTGGTCGTGAGCTGGGAAGAGAAAGCCGTCGAGCTCGGACCGCCCTCCAGCTACCTCCACGTCAGGACGTTCGAGAACGGAAGCTGGGTTCCCGTGGGCGCATCCATCCCCGTCAGGGAATACTCATCCGTGAACGACATCGCTCTTGCGATTCAGCCTGACCATCGCGTGATCATGGCCTGGGCCGAGAGCGGCGCCTGGATTGACACTGGGAATGGCCCCATCATCGGAATCCCCGATGTCATCCGTTTCTCGTCCGCGGCACTGGGCACATCGCAAACCAGCTGGGCCCCGCCCGAAGACGCCGTATTCCTGCCCGATATCAACACGTACGCTTCACTCTATCTCGTCGTCGGCCCCGACATCGAACCCTGGCTGGCCTGGGACGAGCGTAGTGTGAATGGCTACATCTTCGCCAGGAGCTACATCACCAGGCTCCGTGCAACGGGTTGGGAGCCCAAACAGCTCATCGGGTACGAACCGTTGTATGGATTCCTGCTCGACGAAGACGGGAGCCCGTGGGCCTTGCTGGGCGACGACGTGGTGCGCCCACAGTAGGGCCGCGAGCGGCGCCGTCCTGGTGCCGCTCGCCACGCCTCACTCGCCCCGTGCTCAGCGCACCAGGTGGAAGTCCGTCTGACGCTTCCAGGCCCAGTGCACGCGGCCCTCGGCGTCGATGGTGACGTCCTCTTCCTGCGCCGAGCGCACCTGCTGGCCGTTCCACTCCGGCACCGCGGACGTGGCCTGGAGCTCGATGGAGTACCACTGGTTCGCAATCACCTGGTGGTCGCCATTGCCGGGCACGCCTTCCTGCCGGTCCCACAGGCCCACCATGGGACCGGCGCCGTGGCCGTGCAGGCCAATGGGGTGCGAGTACACGGTGCCGTTGATGCCCTCGGCGCGCATCCGCTCCAGCGAAGCGCGGAGGATGTCGTTGCCCGTGCGCCCCGGGCGCAGCTCCTCGAACACGATGTCCTGCAGCCGGTTGGACGCCTTCAGCGCGGCCTTCAGGCCCGCGGGCACGTCCGTCTCGCCCTCGCGCAGCACGTAGCCCATGTGCTGGGTGTCGGTGTTGAGCCCCAGCGCGGTGACGCCGTAGTCGCAGTGGAGCACGTCGCCGCGCTGGATGACCGGGTTGTCGCCGAGCTCCTGCTCGGTGACGCCCTGGCGCTGCACGTCCACCGACGGCTGGAACCACGTCGCCAGGCCCAGGTCCGCCAGGCGCTGGCGCATCCACCACTCCACGTCACGGGTGGTGGTGACGCCCGGGGTGATGACCTGGTTGGAGAAGGCCGTCTCGATGATGTTCCACGCGAGCTTCGTCTGCTCCTCGTAGAAGCGGGCCTCGTCCGCGCTGCGCCAGGCGATGAAGTCCACCGCCAGCCCGTCCACGGACGTGAAGCGCTTCACCCAGTCCGGGCCGAGCGCCTCCGCCATGCCCTCGTACTCGCCGTGGCTGAGGCCGTCCGCGAAGGCGAAGGTGCGCGACACGTTGATGGCGATGCGCTTCGGCTGGCGCTCCTCCAGCACCTGCTTCAGCACCTGCCACTGCTCGGGGCCCCACAGCTCCGCCTGCCGGTTCACGCCGCCGCCGTCCACCTGCCGCTGCGCGCGCCGCGGCGTGTAGATGCCTCCCTGCGGGCCTCCGCCCAGCGCGAGCCGCTCCACGCCCTGCTCGGGACCGCGGTCGAAGAACACGTAGATGGTCCGGCGGCGGGCAGCGAACGTCGTGGGCGAGACGAGCGCCTTGAAGACGGGGTCCTCGTTGTACTCGCGCATGGGGATGACCCACATGTCCACGCCGTACTTCCGCATGAGCTGGGGCAGGGCCTTCTCGATGCGCTCGGCCAGCCACGCCTGCTGGCGCTGCGCCTGCTCACGCAGGGTGCCGAAGGGCCGCTCGGGCGAGGGAGCCTTCGCCGCCGTCTTCTCGACGGCGTCCGGTGCCTGCGCTGTCGGAGAGACGGTGGCGCAGGAGGTGGAGAGCAACAGCGGGGCAAGCAGCAGGGTCCGGGTGCGCATGGCCGCGCAGTCTGTCACGCACGACAGCGCGGCGCGCGCGGTCTTCGCAGTCCCACATGCTCACAGGCCCCGCGAGGTCCGGGACTCCGGAACGCGGGGACCAGCCCTCAACTCGGGTGTGTCAGGGCACGCCCGCACAGGCGGCGTTGTCCACGCCGCACACCGCGAGCAGCCGGGCTTCATCCGGGGCTTGCTGGCAGCCGCTCGCGGTGGCCGCATCGAGCTCCTCGGTGCGGATGCGCATGCACTGCACGCACCCTGCTTTCGCGCCGGTGTCGCCGCGCGCCAGCTCCGGCTCCACCTCCGCGTAGGCGGAGATGAGGTCCGCCTCGCACTGCTCGCGGGGCACCGTCAAACCTCCACACAGCTCCGCGTGCGCGCAGGCGGCTTCGGCCGTCCGCTCCGCCCAGCCGGCATAGGAGAGCTGCGGGGCCTCCGTGCCACCACACGCCATGAGCCACGTGCTCACCACCAGCGACGCCATCCTCGGGTTCATGCCCGCAATCTCACCCGGCGCCACGGCACGAGTCACGGGCGCCGTGTGCTCGCCCGGTATGAACGGACAGCGGGAGACCAGCCGCCGCGACGGCGGTAGCAAGCTCCGGGGCACGCGTCACGAACGCGCCTCACTCAGCGTGCCCGGATGTCGAGCACCAGCGCTGGCCGGCGCCCGCGTCACGAACGCGCCTCACTCAGCGTGCCCGGACGTCGAACACCAGCACTGGCTGGCGCCCGCGTCACGGACGCGCCTCACTCAGCGTGCCCGGGGGTCGGGAGACCGGCCACGCCCGCGACGCTGGACGGCTCGGGCGCCGGGCATGCCGCCGCGCCGCAGGTGTCCGGCAGGTAGCGCTCGGACTCGAGCAGCATGCCCATGGCCTCGTTGCCCCCGCCCATGACCAGCACCGCACCGTCGCCCAGCGCCAGCGCGCCCAGCTTCTCGCGAGGCGCATCCAGCGCGGGCGCGGAGGACCACGTCTCCGTCTTCAAATCGAAGCGCTCCACGGACGCGAGCGCGCCTGTCGTGTAGTGCTCGCCACCCATCATCAGCACCGCGCCATCCGGCAGCACCACCGTGGCGTGGTGCTCGCGAGGCACCTGGGGCGCCCCCACCAGCGTCCACGTCCCCGCCTGGGGCGAGTACACCTCCGCCGTGGACGCCGCGCGCGCCGTCGTCCCGCCCACCACCAGCACCCGCCCGTCCGGCAGCAACGTCACCGAGTGCGCCAGCCGGTGCGTTCCCGCCGCGCCCCCCACGGGCCCCGCCTTCTCCCAGAGGCCCGTCACCGGGTCATAGCGCTCCGCCTGGAGGCCGCTCACGAAGAGCACCGAGCCATCCGCCAGCACCACCGCCGTCTGGGCACCGCCCCGCGCGAAGCCAGGAGGCGACGCGGCGCTCCACGTCTCCGTCTCCGGGTCGAACAGCTCCGCCGAGCGCAGCGGTCGCAGGTCCACGTCCGTGCCCCCCGCCACCAGCACGCGCCCATCTGGCAGCAGCACCGCCGCCGGGTCGTTGCGCGCCACGGCCATGGAGCGCACCTCCGTCCACGTCCCGCTGCCGGGCGAATACACCTCCGCGTCCGCCAGCGCGCCCATGGCCACGCCGTTCGTCCCGCCCACCACCAGCACCCGCCCGTCACGCAGCCGCACCGCCGCGTGGTTGCGCCGCCGCGTGCGCAGGGCACCCGTCTCACGCCACTGGCCCGTCTCCGGCTCGAACACCTCGCAGCTGGCCAGCGTGCGATGGCCGTCGTGCCCGCCCGCGGCCAGCACGCGCCCGTCCGCCAGCGGGACGAAGGGGAGGAATTTGCGCGGTGTGGCCAGGGCCAGCCCCTGCCCCACCGCGCCCGGCCCGTCGTCCTCCGCGCGCGGACCCGCGCTGCAGGAGAACACGAAAGCGAAGAGCATGAGCGTGACGCATGATGTTGAAAGCCGTTGCATGACCCACCTGGAAGGCCCGTCGAAGCGGTCTCGTTTAGCCTGACCGTCTGACATTCCAGGGCTATCCAACCTGAGTGATTCCAGATGCTTACCCCGCCCCCGAGGCCCGATGAGGCGCTCCTCGCGAGGGGGCGGACAGCGGTGCGCAACGCCTTGCGTCACTCAGTCCCGTGCGGGCTCGGGCTCTGTTTCGACGTTCACCGGCTCACGCTCCAGGCCACTCGCATGGCGAGGTGGGAGCGCGCCGCCGTCGTCATCCACCTCCAGCGTGAGGAGCGGATGGTCCGCGTCGACGAGGTAGACGTCGTGGCCGCTGATGAAGTCCACGTCGGAGAACTCCACCAGGTAGTCGCGCCGGGGCATGGGCACGAGCCCCGGCTCCAGCTCGAAGTGCGTGTCACCAATGCCCGTCACGTGCCCGAGGACGACGCCTGTCGCCGTCCGCACCCTCATGCCTTCGTGTACGTCGCCTGTCCGAATCATCCCGGCCTCCTCGCGCCCGGGTGCCCGGTGCTTCCGGGCCACCCAGACAACAGTGCGAGCGGGCGCGGTGGTCCGCACCCGTCGCGGGGCATCCGACAGAACGCTCGCGGCGGCGGCCTGCCCCCAGAGCGAGCCGGGGCCCGGGAGCGACGCCCCCGTCGCGGTGCATGCGGCGGAGCGCCCGGGATGGCGGCCTCCCCCGGGGGCGCCAGGAGCGTGGAGGCACGCGGCCAATGCAGGACACCCTGAGCGCTCGTTGAGGCAGCCATTCCCGAAGCGCACCTGAAGGCCTCGCGGCTCGCGGGACAGCCACGCGGCGCCAGGCCGCCAGCCCTGGCCTGTTCCGGGCAGGCGTCGTGTCCCCACGAAGATGCGCGTGCCTAACGTTCCGCGCAGGGAGGTGCACCATGCTGTTGGAACTGTCCGCCGTGGAGGCGCGCGAGCTGAAGCAGGCGCTGGACACCGCGCAGAGCACGCTACTGGAAGAGCTGGCCCAGACGGACTCACCCGCCTATCACGACCTGCTGCGTGAGCGGTACGCGAGGCTGGAACAGCTCACCCGGCGGCTCGACATGACGCTCGAGGGCGACCAGGTCTACGCATGACGCGAGGGGCCAGGAGCCAATGCCTCTCAGTCCATGCAAGACGCGCTAGACTTGTCAGATGCGCGTCCCGCTCCTCGCCGTCCTCCTGGCTGTTCCAGCCGCCCTGTCATGCTCGGCGAGCGCCTCCGCGCCCGAGTCTCCCTACGAGGCCTTCTTCCGTCGCCCGGACCGGGTGCAGATATTCCTCGCGGACTACCCTCGGAGCTGGGGCGGTGACAGGTCCTCGTGGCCCACCGACGTCCTGGAGGAAGACCTGCCGCACAGCGGCGAGCACTACGTGCTTCCCCGGGAGGGCCCCGAGCTGACGTGGGTGCAGCGCCGGAGGCTCGCGGCCTCCTTCATTCCGCCCCAGGAGCCCAATCCCTATCCACTGCGGAAGTGCGGCTTCAACCCGGACATCGCCCTGCGCTACTGGCGCGGTGACACGTGGATGGACGTCGTCATCTGCCTCGGCTGCATCAAGTTCGCCTACCTCGACGCGAAGGGAAACTCCGTCCCCGACGAGCAGGTCGGTTACCTGAAGGACCCGGACCTGCTGATGGAGCTCGCCACGGCGGCGTTCCCCAAGGAGAAGTTCAGGCAGGGCTGGTGAGCCGCCCCGACTTCACGTCGAAGCGCCGCAGCTTCGACGCGTCGTAGCGCAGCCACACGGGCGTCCCCGTGGGCACGCGGAAGTCCCCGGCGGCGCGCGCCACCAGCCGCTCACCGGCGACGTCCACCGTCACCCAGCTCTCTGCGCCCATGGGCTCCACCAGGTACACGCGCCCCTCCAGGGCGCCCGGTGGCGGCGCGCCCTGCCCCACCTCCAGGTGCTCGGGACGCAGCCCCAACACCACGTCCGCGTCCGGCTGGCCCAGCGTCCGGGGCTTCACCAGGTTGATGCGCGGCGCGCCGAAGAAGCCCGCCACGAACAGGTTCGCCGGCGCGTCGTACAGCTCGCGCGGCGGGGCCACCTGCTGCACCTCCCCCTGATTCATCACCACCACACGGTCCGACAGCGTCATCGCCTCGGCCTGGTCGTGCGTGACGTAGACGAAGGTGGCCTTGAGCTGCTCATGCAGCTTCTTGATTTCACCGCGCATCTGCGTGCGCAGCGCCGCGTCCAGGTTGGACAGCGGCTCGTCGAAGAGGAACACCTTGGGGCGCCGCACCAGCGCCCGGCCCAGCGCCACGCGCTGCCGCTGGCCGCCCGACAGCTCCTTCGGCTTGCGAGACAGCAGCGCCTCCAGGCCCAGCAGGGCGGCCACCTCGCGCACGCGCGCGTCGATGTCCGCCCGCGGCAGGCCCGCCACCTTCAGCGGGAAGGCCAGGTTCCGCGCCACGTCCAGGTGCGGATAGAGCGCGTAGCTCTGGAACACCATGGCGATGTCGCGCTCACGCGGTGACAGGTCGTTCACCACCACGCCATCGATGCGCAGCGTCCCACCCGACAGCGCCTCCAGCCCGGCGATGAGGTTCAGCGTCGTGGACTTGCCGCAGCCCGACGGGCCCACCAGCGAGACGAACTCGCCGTCCGCGATGTCCAGGCTCACGCCCTTCACCGCGGCCACGCCGCCCCGGTACACCTTACGCACGTCCTCCAGGGACACCGTCGCCAAGCCCTAGGCCTCCCGGGCGCCCTGGACGCCCCGCGTGTCACGCCGTTGCACCCACATGGGCCGAAGCATCGCGCCCTCCGCTCCCAGGGCAAGCCCCGAGGCGAGGGGCCGCCTCCCCACTGACAGCCACTCCACACCGGGAGGAGCGCCGGGCGGCCGGGCGGCCCGTCCCCCTGGCGCCGGGCGGGGCGCTTCTTGGAGGCGGAAGGCGCCGGCCGCGCACTATGTTCGCGCGGCCATGAGCGCCTCGAGCCCCTCTCCGTCCCGCAAGCTGGCCATCGAAGTGCGGGACCTCCACAAGTCCTTCGGCGACCAGCAGGCGCTGCGCGGTGTGAGCCTGGAGGTGCCGGAGGGCACCACCTGCGTGCTGATGGGCGTGTCCGGGTCGGGCAAGACGGTGCTGATGAAGCACATCATGGGCCTGCTCCAGCCGGACCGGGGCTCGGTGCACGTGGAGGGCGAGGACATCGCGCGGATGGACGAGGCCGCGCTCGACCAGATGCGCCGCAAGCAGGGCATCCTCTTCCAGGCCAACGCCCTCTTCGACTCGCTCACCGTCTTCGACAACGTGGCCTTCCCCCTGCGCGAGCGCACCCGCATGCGCGAGGCAGAAATCACCGAGACGGTGAACAAGACGCTGGAGCGCGTGGGCCTGTCGCACGCGACGCAGCGCTTCCCGGGCGAGCTGTCCGGCGGCATGCAGAAGCGCGTGGGCTTCGCGCGCGCCACCATCCTCCAGCCGAAGATTCTCCTCTACGACGACCCCACCGCCGGCCTGGACCCGCTCACCACCGCGGCGGTGAACGAAATCATCACCACCGGCAAGCAGCAGCTCGGCGCCACCTCGCTCGTGATTACGCCGGACGTGGCCTCCGCCTTCGGCATGGCGGACCACCTGGCCCTCATGCACGAGGGCCGCATCGTGGAGTATGGCCCGCCGGACACCTTCCGCGAGTCGCAGCAGCCCGAGGTGAAGGCCTTCCTCCGCAACTGGCTCCGTCGCCGCGCCCAGAACCCACGCGCGGCCCAGGGCTGAGGCGCCGCGCGAGCGGAACGCGGGTTGCAATCCGTCCGGTCCACCGCGCGAGCGCGGCCCGACGACCACGAATGCCCCGGCACATCCCATCGAATCATGCGGCGGCATGGACACGGCGCGGCCTGCGGGCCGCGCTCGCCGCGCTCCTGTGCGCGGCCTGCCAGCCCACCTCTCCGCCCGCGCCGCCGCGCGTCGTGCTCTGGGCCTGGGAGCGGCCGGAGGACCTGCGCTTCCTCGCGGACACGGGACGCCCGACCCACGTCGCCTTCCTGCTCGCCACGCTCGCGCTCACGGAGACGGAGGTGCTCGAGCAGCCCCGGCGGCAGCCGCTCCGGGTTCCTCCCGGCACCGCGCTCCAGGCCACGGTGCGCCTGGAGGCCCAGCCCAGGGCCTCGCTCGCGCACTACCCGCCCGAGCGCCTGCGGGCCCTGGCGGAGCGGCTGGCCACCCTCGCCAGCCGCCCGGGCGTGACAGGGCTCCAGCTGGACTTCGACGCTCGCGCGTCCGAATACGACGCCTACGTCGCGCTGCTCCAGGCGCTCCGCCAGCGCCTGCCTTCGTCGATGACGCTGTCCATCACCGGCCTGGCCTCCTGGTGCACGCCGGGGAGCTGGCTGACGCGCGCGCCGGTGGACGAGGTGGTGCCCCAGCTCTTCCGCATGGGCCCGGAGGCGTCCACCTGGCGGGCCCGCTTCGCGCGCGGGCTGCCTGCGCCCTGCCGGGGCAGCGTGGGCCTCGCGCTCGATGAGTGGCAGGCCGTGCCGCCCGGCGTCTCCACCCTCTATCTCTTCAACCCCCGCCCCTGGACGCCCGAGGCGTTCACGCGCGCGGTGGCGGAGCTCCATCCATGAAGAAGCTGCTCGTCGCGGTCACCAGTGGGCTCGCGCTCCTGCTCCACCCCACCGAGGCGCGGGCATGTGGCCCGGGATACTCCGAGGCCGTGCTGCTCAACGAGGCGCGCCCGGACTTTCCCATCAACGCCTTCGCGGCCGGGCGCCTGGGGGTGGTGCTCCCTTCGTACCGGACCATGTACCGCGTCTACGCGTACCGGACGATGATGGGCATTCCCACCACGCCCGAGGAGCAACGGCACCTGCTGACGCGGTGGGAGAACACGCACCGCGCGCCGTACCCCGGCACCGCGACGCCCGCGCTCCAGCAGTGGCTGGCGACACGCAAGCGCGTCGCGCCCCAGCTTCCCGAGGCCGAGCCCCAGGTGACGAGCGAGGTGGACTTCGCGCAGCGCACCCGCATCCACGGGGACGCGTTCCTGCGCGCCTCGAAGACGGCGGAGGCGCTCGCGCGAGAGTGGCGGCAACATCCCGCGCTGGTGGAGGAGTGGGTGAACAACCAGGACGCCGTCTTCGGTCCGTGCGCCATCCTGCCGGAGGCCGACCCACGGCTCGACGAAGGCGTGAGCCCCCAGCAGCAGGCCCGCCGCCGGGCCGAGCGCGCCTATCAAGACGCGGCCTCACGCTTCTATTGCGATGACTATCCCGGGGCGCTGGCGGCCTTCCAGGACATCGCCGCCTCGAAGGCGTCGCCGTATCGGGTCCTCGCCGCGTACCTCGTGGCCAGAACGCATGTCCGGCAGGCGCTGATGGAGCGAGAGGGCAGCACTCGCTACGAGCCGAAGACGGATGCCGCCTTCCTCGCACGGCTGGCCGAGGCGGACCGCGTGCTCGACGGCGTGCTGGCGTCGCCCGAGCTCAAGGACGTCCATGCTCCCGCTCGTGGCTTGCGCAGCATCGTGCGCTACCGGCTGCGGCCCGAGGCCTGGCGCTGCGAGCTGCTCTCGCGCGTGCTCGAACCGGGGACAGGCTCGGCGCTCGCCGCGGAGCTCGGCGACCTGGACATGCTTCCCGCGAAGCCCTGTGAGGGGCTCCCGGCCCCCGCCGAAGCGCTCAATGCCTGGCTCGAGGCGTTGGACCATGTCCCCCCGGCGGACAGAGCGCCGACGGATGCCCAGCGAGCGCAGTACGAGCAGGCCGTCGCCCGCTGGAAGAAGACCGCGCACGTGCCGTGGCTGGTCGCCGCCCTGATGCTGGCGAGCCCGGAGTTCCCTGGCCTGCCAGCGCTGCTCGCCGCCTCGGCGAAGGTTCCTCCCGAGGCCCCCGCCGGCGTGACGCTCGCCTATTACGCCGCGCGGCTCCTGCACTCGCGGGGGGACCCGGATGCGGCGCGCGCGCGGCTCGCGGCGGTGCCCGCCGAGGCGGTCCGGCACAGCCCCACCTCGCAGAATCTCCTGCGCGATGAGCGGTTCTCGCTGGCTCGCACCCTCGACGAGGCCATCCAGGAGTCTTTCAGCGTCATCGCGGACTACACCTCGGACGACAGCTATGGGGGGCCCTACGACGTCCCCGGGGACGCCCGGCCACGCGTCTTCAGCCCCCAGACCGTGGCCGTGCTGGAGCCCCGGCTGACGGCGAAGCGCCTGGCCAGGCTGGCGGAGATTGATGGCAAGCCCGCCACGCCTCTCCGGCAGGTGCTGTGGGCCGCCTTCGCGCGCGCGGCCATCGTGGGTGACGACGCGACACTCCAGAGCGTGGCGAAGCGCCTCGCGGAGACGAACCCCACGGCGAAGGCCGAGCTGCTGGCACTCATCGAAAAGCCGACCGCGGAGGAGCGTCAGTTCGAAGCGCAGCTGCTCCTCATGGGCCTGCCCGCGGTCTCCGCGCGGCTCGCGCCCCTGCACGACCGCCTGGAGGACACCAGCCCGGAGCTCAACCTCACCGTGGACATGTCCTATACGCGCAACGGGTGGTGCGGACCGTCGAAGAAAGCGACGCTGCCTCCCGCGAGCTTCGAGCCCGCGCCCGACGCCGAAGACGCTGCTCGGGAGTGGAAGGCCCTCACCGAGGCGGGTGACTCGGTGCCGTACTTCGCCCGTATCGCGCTCGCCTGGGCCAAGGCGCACCCGGACGACCCGCGCTCGCCCGTCGCCCTGTTCCGCGCGGTCCGCGCCAGCAAACGCGGCTGTGGCCAGCGCACCCCGGAGGCCCGGGAGGCCTTCCGCTACCTCCACAAGCACTACGGGAAGACGAGCTGGGCGAAGCGGACACCCTACGTGTACTGAGATGCCGACGGCACGCGGCACAGCGCCCGGTTCAGAAATTCTGAAATTCAGTCTCGCTGAACCCTCCGAGCACGCCACCGATTGAAATAACTCCGCGCCTCCCGCGATTGACAGCCGCGTTTGCTGTCTTAAGTGCTGGCGGCAACCGCAGGCGTTCGTTTCATGGGTGAGTGCGTGTCTCAACTAATGATCCGAATTGAAGCGCTGACCAAGCAGTACGGAGCCACGCAGGCCCTGCGCGGTGTCAGCTTCGAGGTCCCTCGGGGGCAGGTGGTGGGCTTCCTCGGCCCCAATGGTGCGGGCAAGTCCACGACGATGAAGATTCTCGCGGGCTTCGTGACGCCCACCTCCGGTACCGCGAGCGTCAACGGCATCGACGTCAGCGTGGACCCCGTGGCCTCCCGCCGGTCGATTGGCTACCTGCCGGAGAACAATCCCCTCTACGAGGAGATGATGGTCCGTGAGTTCCTGGACTTCATCGCCGAGGTGCGGGGCATCCCCAAGGCGCGCCGCGCGGCGCAGATTCGCCAGGCCGTGGAGCGGTGCGGCCTGGGCAATGTCCTGGGCAAGGACATCCACCAGCTGTCCAAGGGCTACCGGCAGCGCGTGGGCCTGGCGCAGGCCATCCTCCATGACCCGGACCTCCTCATCCTGGACGAGCCGACGACGGGCCTGGACCCCAATCAAATCGTGGAGATCCGCGGCCTCATCAAGGAGCTGGGCCGCGAGAAGACCGTCATCCTCAGCACGCACATCCTGAGCGAGGTGCAGAGCACCTGCGGCCGGGTGCTCATCATCAGCGACGGACGGCTGGTGGCGGACGACGCACCCGAGCGGCTGGGCAAGGGCGAGGGCGGCACGGTGACGGTCATCCTCGCGTCGCGCACCGGCGCCGCGCTGCAGCCGGACGCCGTGCGCCCGGTGCTGGAGCAGGTGCCCGGCGTGCTGGGCGTGGAGGCGGCGGAGCCGGAGGGGAGCGGGACGCTGGGCTTCCGGCTGCGCTACGGCACCGAGGACATCCGCCGCGAGCTCTTCGAGCGCGTGGTGCGCAACGACCTCTGCTTGCTGGAGCTGAAGCGGCAGCACGTCAGCCTGGAAGAGACCTTCCGCAAGCTCACCGGTGGCGAGCCGGCGCGGGAGTCCCCGTCACCGCAGCTGGCCGCCTGAGCCGGCGCGCGGGCTTTGCACATTCAGAGGTGAGGCATGGGAACGACACTGGCGGTCGCCAGGCGTGAGTTCAGGAGCTTCTTCAACTCGCCCGTCGCATACATCGTCATCGGCGTCTTCCTGGTCGTGGCGGGCTGGCTGTACTTCAGCACCCTCTTCGTGGCCGGGCAGGCGTCGCTGCGGGCGTTCTTCAGCATCGCCCCGGTGCTGTTCGTCGTCTTCGCGCCGGCGGTGACGATGCGGCTGCTGGCCGAGGAGCGCAAGAGCGGCACGCTGGAGCTGCTGCTCAGCATGCCGCTGCGCGACTGGGAGGTGGTGGCCGGCAAGTTCCTGGCGGCGCTGGGCATGGTGGCGGTGGGGCTGCTGTGGACGCTGCCCTACCCGCTCACGGTGGCGGCGTTCACCGCCGAGGGCGCGCGCTTCGACTGGGGCCCGGTGGTGATGGGCTACCTGGGCCTGCTGCTGATGGCCTCCTGCTTCCTGTCGCTGGGGCTGTGGGCCAGCGCGCTCAGCCGCAACCAGATTGTGGGCTTCATCATCGGGCTGCTGCTCTGCTTCGCCTTCTACTTCATCGACAAGTTCGCGGTGGTGCTGCCGGAGTCGCTGGGGGCGCTGCTCCAGTACCTCTCCGTGGACTACCACTTCGCGAACATCGCACGGGGCGTGCTCGACACGCGGGATGTCCTCTTCTACCTGTCGCTCACGGCCGTGGGGCTGGTGCTGACCACGCGCACCCTGGGCAACGTCCGTCAGTGAGGTCGACGATGAAACCCGGTTCCACCAACGCGAACATCCTCCTGGTGGCGTGCGTGGGCTGCCTGGTGCTGCTCAACGTACTGGGGCTGCGCGCCTTCGCCCGCTTCGACGCCACCCGTGACCAGGTCTACACGCTGTCGCAGGCGTCGCGGGACACGCTGGAGAAGCTGGAAGACCCCGTCACCGTCACGGCGTACTTCACCGACGAGCTGCCGGCGCCGTACTCGAGCAACGCACGCTACGTGCGGGACCTGCTCGAGGAGTTCCGGGCCGCCTCCAAGGGCCGGCTCGCCTTCGAGTTCCTGGACCCGATGACCCAGGAGACGGCCGAGGACCAGGAGACGAAGCGCGAGACGAAGCGGGACATCTTCGGCCGCGTCTTCCGGGAGCCCACGTCGGTGGAGCGCGAGCTGGCCGAGGTGGGCATCCAGCCGGTGGAGATTCGCGTCATCGAGGACGACCAGATGCAGACGAAGCGCGCCTACATGGGCATCGTCATCAAGCATCAGGAGAAGCGCGAGGTCATCCCCGTCGTCCAGGACACGCAGTCGCTGGAGTACGACCTGACCACGCTGGTGCGCAAGCTGACGCGCCCGAAGACGCCGGTGCTCGGCGTGGTGCAGGGCCACGGCGAGCCGGCGCTGCACGAGAAGCTGACGCGCCTGCAGGCGCTGCTCGGGCAGATGTACGAGGTCCGCCCGGTGAACCTGGCGGGCACGGAGCGCGTGGACGCGGACGTGGACGCGCTGCTCGTCATCGGTCCGAAGACGGCGCTGCCGGAGGCCGAGGTGAAGGCCATCGACCAGTTCCTCATGTCGGGCAAGAGCGCGGCCTTCTTCCTGGACGCGGTGCACGTGGACCTCAAGACGTTCGAGCCGTCCGAGGCCTCGCACGGCCTGGGGCCCCTGCTGGCCACCTACGGCATCCAGGTGGGGGACCGGCTGGTGGCGGATGTCGACTCGGCGCAGCTCAACGTCCAGGAGCGCCGGGGCTTCATGCTGGTGTCCATGCCGGTGCCGTACCCGTTCATCCCGCTGCTGGAGCGGCTGGAGGGCGACAGCCCGGTGTCCCAGGGGCTGGTGGAGGTGAGCCTGCCCTTCAGCACCACCGTCACCGCCACCGCGCCGGAAGGGGCGCAGGCGACGGTGCTGGCGCGCTCGTCGCGCAAGAGCTGGCTGGAGGCGCGGCCCTACAACATCGACCCGCGGCGCGACTGGCGCTCGGAGACCGTCACGCCCGACGGGCCGCACCCGCTGATGGTGCAGGTGAGCGGCAAGCTGAAGAGCCACTTCGCGGCCGAGGCGCAGTCCAGCACCGCGAGCGGGACGCCGCTGCTGGCGGAGAGCCAGGGCGAATCGCGCATCATCGTGGCGGGTGGCTCGTCCGCGCTCTGGGATGACTTCCTGAGCCGGCCGAACCAGGCGCTGCTGCTGAACGTGGCGGACTGGCTGCTCCTGGACCCCGCGCTGCTGGCCATGCGCACCCGGGGCATGGCGGAGGCGCCGCTGGAGCAGGAGCTGAGCGCCAGCACGCGCAACGTCGTCAAGTTCGGCAATGCCTTTGGCATCCCCGCCGCGCTGGCCCTCTTCGGGCTCGTGCGCTGGCGGCGGCGCGAGGCAAGCCGGGCCACCGTCACCGTCTGATGCGGAGCTGAAGGAGAGCCATGAAGAAAGCAACGCTCATCGCCGTAGGGGCGTTCGCCGTGCTGCTGGTGCTCGTGCTCGCCACCCGCGAGCGGCAGGTCAGTGTCGGCGTGCGCAAGCTGGCACCGTCGGGCCTGGACGTGGCGCGCGTCACCCGCGTGGAGCTGACCGGGACACACAACGCCACGCTCCTCAAGGAGGGCGACGCCTGGACGGTGGCGGACCCGAGCCGGCCGGAGACGCGGTACGCGGCGAACGCGGCGCGGGTGCAGAGCGCGCTGGAGTCGCTGGCCCGGCTGTCGGGCGCGGACTTCGTCACGGACCGGGCCGAGCGGCTGGCGGAGTACGAGCTGGACGACGCCAAGGGCCTGAAGGTGCGCCTCCACCAGGAGGGCGGCGCCCCGCTCGAGCTGGTGCTGGGCAAGGACGGCGCGCGCAACGGCGGCACCTATGTGCGGGAGGCGTCGGGCTCCCTCGTCTTCGCGCACCCCGCCTGGCTGGGCGGAGCGTGGCGCAAGCGCGTCGAGGACTGGCGTGAGCGCCGGCTGGTGCGGGCGGAGGCGTCCGACATCACCGAGCTGACGGTGCGCATCGGCGACGCGGCCCCGCTGACGCTGAAGGGCGGAGGAAGCACCGAGGGCTGGAAGCTCGCGGAGGGGACACAGGCGCCCGAGGGGTTCCTGTTCGGCGCGCAGGAGGCCGAGCGGCTCGCGCGGAGCGTGGCCAGCCTCCAGGCGCAGGACTTCCTCGAAGGAGACGCCGCCGCGGAAGCGGAGAAGGCGCTGGCCGCGGGCCACGACACCGTGGAGGCGCGGCTCAAGGACGGCAAGTCGGTGGTGGTGAAGCTGGAGCGGCCCTCCAAGCCGGAGCAGCAGGACCCGGTCGCGGTCCGCATCGAAGGCGACGCGCAGGTGTACCGTGTCTCCGGAGTGGCCGCGGCGGCGCTGCGCAAGCGCCTGGCGGACTTCCGGGAGCGGCGCCTGATGCGATTCGAGCCGGAGAAGGTCACGCGCATCAAGGTCCAGGCCGGGCGCGACAGCCCGGTGGTCGTGGCGAGGGAGGCACAGGGCTGGACGCTCGTGGAGCCGAAGAAGCTCCCGGACGGCGTCCGGTTCGACGCCGCGATGGTGGACTCGATGCTCATGCGGCTCCGGGGCATCGAGGCCACGCGCGTCATCGAGCCGTCCGTCCCGGACAAGGCCGCGGGCCTGGCGTCGCCCACCGCGCTCGTGGAGCTGAGCCTGGACGGTGCGCCCGCACAGACCCTGCGGCTGGGCAAGGAGGCGCCGTCCGATTCGACCGCCCAGAAGGAACGATATGCACGGACCTCGCTGGACGCGCTGACGTACGCCGTCGCGGAGGGCCCTACGCTGGACTTCCTGTCCCGGGGCGTGGGGCTCTTCACCCGGTCGGCGCAGGCGGGAGGCCTGGGCGCCGGGGCGCTCCAGGGCCTGGAGTCGCTTCCGCCCGAGGTCCGGCGTCAGCTGGAGGCGCAGCTCGGCGCGGCCCGATAAGCAGGAGGCGGGCCAGGCGCCTGGAGCGGCGCCCCGTCCCGTGGTATAAAACGGGGCACCGCTGCCCGCCGCCACACGGCCTCGAAGCCGTGTGCTGACCCCATGGGAGCGGTTCATCCCATGCAATCCAAGAGCAGCATGGCCATTCGGGTGCTGACGGTGGTTCTCGCGGTGGTCGCGCTCGGCATCGTGATGGTGACGATGACGGGGACCTTCTTCGGAGGTACCAAGGTGCGCACGCTCTTCGGCGCGTCCCCGCATGCGGTTGCGGGGTGGCCCACCGGCACCCGCTCGCTGGCCGACTTTGCGTCGGACGCAGGCATCGCGCAGGCAGCGGTGGATGCCTCGGTACCAGACTCAGGCATCACGCAGGCGCCGGATGCGGGTGACGCGGCCCCCGCCGTCACGCCCGCCGCGCCATGATGGCGCTGGGCCTCCTCGGCGGCGCGGCGCTCTCCTTCGTGGCGCTCGCGCTCATCTTCTGGCCGCTGGAGAAGGCCTGGGCCGCGCGCCCCGGACAGCCGCTGCTGCGCCCGGGCTTCCGCACGGACCTCGCCTACTTCGTCGCGCAGTACCTCGTCCTCGCGCCGCTGGCGCTGCTCGTCCTCAACGGCGTGAAGTCGCTCTGCCACGTGGAGATGCTCGCCAGCTTCCAGGCCGCGGTGGCGCGCCAGCCCTGGTGGCTCCAGGCGCTCGAGACGGTGGTGCTGGGCGACGTGCTCGTCTACGGCTTCCACCGCCTGTCACACCAGGTGGACTTCCTCTGGCGCTTCCACGCCGTCCACCACTCCGTCGAGCACCTCGACTGGCTCGCCGCGCACCGCGAGCACCCGGTTGATGGCTTGCTCACGCAGCTCGTGGTGAACCTGCCCGCGCTGCTGATGGGCTTCCCACTCCCGACGCTGGCGATGCTCATCGCCTTCCGGGGGATGTGGGCCATCTTCATCCACTCCAACGTGCGGCTGCCACTGGGGCCCCTGGGCTTCCTCTTCGGCGCACCCGAGCTGCACCACTGGCACCACGCGCGCGAGCGGCACACGCGGCACAACTTCGGCAACCTCGCGCCCTGGACGGACTGGCTCTTCGGCACCTACCACCGTCCCACGGAACCCGAGCAGTACCCGCTCGGGCTCGTGGAGCCGTTCCCCCACCGCTTCCTCGCGCAGCTCTTCTCGCCAGCGGCGCGGGCTACTGACAGCAGTGGTACGTCACGCTGAAGGTTCCATCGAAGCCGTCATCCCGGTAGGGCCCCACGGGGCTGCAGGCGCCACGCGTCCACGTCACGTTGCAGGTGCCCAGCGGACAGTCATTGGCCATGTTCAGCATCAGGGTCGACCGCGCGACGTTGTAGGCCTCCGTGCACGTGAAGCCCCAGCCCGTCTGGTAGTCGCTGTAGCGCGTGCTCCCGCAGGTCGTGCACGTGAGCGCGGACTCGGAGGACACCAGCGCCTCCGTGCCGGGCTCGGAATCCGGCGCCTCCACGCCACCACACGCGGACAGGCCCAGCACGACGCCCACCAGGGCACTCCGCCTCAGCTTGTGCATCAGGTCAGTCATGCAGGGAAGCCTAGGATTCCAAACCTTGCGGCTTCAAGCCGTCACCCCGCCTTCGAGGCCCGGGGCGGCGTCTGCGCATCCAGGAACGTCCCCAGGGTGGCATTGACGAGCGCCGGCTCCTCCACGGTGGACGAGTGCCCGCCGCGCGGCAGCTTCACGAGCCGGGAGTTGGGGATGAGGCGATGCAGCCGCTCCGCCTTCGCGGGGACGGTGGCCGTGTCCTCGGCGCCCACGACGATGAGGGTGG
Organism: Pseudomyxococcus flavus; assembly: GCF_050038885.1. Taxonomy (NCBI): domain Bacteria; kingdom Pseudomonadati; phylum Myxococcota; class Myxococcia; order Myxococcales; family Myxococcaceae; genus Pseudomyxococcus; species Pseudomyxococcus flavus. Next base: position 3,096,477 of record NZ_CP143624.1, read on the forward strand.
GGACGCGGATGTGCGGCACCTCGTGGGCCACGCCGCGCCGCTCGATGACGCCGTTGACGGCGCGCCAGATGTCGCGGCGGTTCTCCATCAAGCGGGCGCGCCAGCGGCTGCGCTCCTCGCCGCGGTTGGGGTCCGTCATGAAGCCGCGGCCGAACATGATGCGCATGACCGGGTCCACCACCGGGCGCAAGCCCGCGAGGCGGGCGATGACGTTGAGCAGCGTGTAGCGCGGCACGTTGTGCAGGGGCTCGGGGTCCGCGGACGTCTCCAGGAGGACCAGGGAGCGCAGCAGGTCCGGCCGCCGCGCGGCGATGCGCATGCCGACGAAGCCGCCCATGGACAGGCCCACGAAGTGGCAGGGGCCCACGCCCAGCTGCTCGATGAGGGCCACGGCGTCCAGGTACACCGTCTCCATGTCGATGGAGCGCACCGGGGGCACGGCGCTCTGCCCCTGGCCTCGATGGTCATAGGCGATGCAGCGGTAGCGCCCGCTCAGCGCCTCCACCTGCGGGTCGAAGAGGCGGCAGCTCCACAGCAGGCCATGGCTGAAGACGATGGGCACGCCCGTGCCCCCCGAGTCCTCGTAGTACAGCTCCGTTCCATTGACGGTCAGCATCGGCATGCGTGGCACCCTCCCCGGCGGGCGAGGATAGGCGAGCCGCGCGAAGCGTGACGCGCCATGGCACGGAGCCGTTGGCCGGATGACGTCCTGCGGCCCCTGGGGCTACCAGAGGCCCTTCGCCTGGAGCAGCTCGCCCACGCGCTGGGGCTCGGCGCGCCAGGCGGTGAAGAAGTCGCTGGCGGCGTCGGGGGACAGGTTCTCCCAGACGAGGCGCCCCGTGTCGTCCTCGCGGCGGCAGCGCACGAAGGTGGAGCGCACCTGCTCGGGCGAGTCGAAGGTGAGGCTGTCGAGCAGCTCCGGGCTCTGACTGGTGAGCAGGGCCTGCCGGCTGCCGAGCTGCTCGAGGAGGGCGCGCACCTGCCGGGGGTGGAAGGCGTGAGCCACCTCGTCGGCGATGACGACGGCGCGGGCGTGGGCCAGGTAGTGGAGGAAGGCCACCAGGCGCTTCTGGCCATAGCCGAGCTGGCGCGCGGAGAGCCGCTGCCCGGAGGCGGTGACGAAGCAGAGGTCCAGGTGGCCCAGCGTCAGCGTCTCGTACTTGCCCTGGGGCTGCGCCTCCAGGGGGGACAGGAGCGCCTCGGCGGAGGAGAAGCCGAGCAGCCGGGCCGCGTCGTGGAGGAAGGGGACGCTCGGCGAGGGCAGCACATAGCGGGAAGCGCCCCACTGCGCGGCGGCGACCTTGCGCAGCCCGTCGAGCAGGTCCTCCGAGGCCACGCCCGAGCCGGTGGCGAGCACGCCCTCCGCGCGGCGGGAGAGCCGCAGCTCGGCCTGCCAGAGCTGGTCGAAGTGGGCGAGCCCCTCGTCGAAGCGGCGGAGCTCCGCCTGGGCGGAGAACTCACGGGCCATGGCGAGGAGCGGCTCGACGGCGGCGGTGCCTTCGCCCGTCTTCTCCACCCAGGCGATGCCGCCGGACATGAGGACGAGCCAGAGCCGGCCCCCCACCTCGGGCGCGATGCGCTCATGCACGACGTCGGAGGCGTCGTCCTCGCGGGAGACGCGGACCTGCTGGCCCTCGCGGTGGATGACCAGGGGCCACGCCATGTCGCGCGGGGCCACGGTGATGTCCATGGACAGGTCGCCGGCGCCCTCCGCGCCCGAGGGCACGTTGCGCACGTGCACGGTGATGCGGCCCGTGTCGGCGGCCAGCTCGTATTCGAGGTCGAAGGCCTCGTGCCGCAGCGGCGTGAAGTCCGAGCTGACGACGGCGGCGGCGAGGTCCAGCAACATGGACTTTCCGGTGCCGTTCTCCCCGAGCAGCACGTTGAGGGACGGGCTGAAGAGCAACCGCGTCCCGGGCTTCACGGAGCGGAACTGGTGGACCTGGAGCCACTGGAGCTTGAGCATCAGCGGGAAGACTGGCTCCGGGGACGCGCCAGCGTCAACTCGGGCGGTACACCTCACGGCGCCAGACGGGCCGACGCGAGTCGACCCATGCCAGCACCTTGTTGGACCAGAAGCTGGCCATCGTCAGGGTTACGCGGAACCCGGTATCGACATTGACGATGTCCCACTGGTCCGCGTCATTCCGGCTCCGGGTGTCGAAGCCCAGCCGATGCTGGCCATCCAAGGTGGCGAAGTGCATGAAGCCGTGAGCCTGAGCCCATTGGTCGGCAGGCAGGACGCGCAGCGCCGGCTCCCGGATGACGAGCCCGTCGTGGGCCGCCCAGAAGAGCTCGACCTGCCATGGAAGCGGCCCGCCGAGCCTTTCCGCGAGCGCGCGAAGTGCCTCGGGTGATGCAGGAGGGCCGTAGTCCACTTCCAGCCCGCGAGACGCGGCTCGCTTGTCGAGGACACGTCTGAACTCTTCGATTCTCATTCCCAAACGGCATATCACGAAGCACCCCCCGAACGCCACACACGAACCTCGCTGCCGCTTCCCTTCCCAACCTCGTGCGAGTTCCTGGCCTCTCCCTGAGAACTGCCATCCTGCCTCCCGGACTGCCACGGCTGAACAAATCAGACACCAATCAACAAATGAGCAGTGAGTGCCACATGACCCATGGATTCGCATCTCCGAATTAGGGAGAGTCAACACAGCCACGAGGGCCTGACAATGAAAATCCTAAAAGTCATCCACGGCTACCCCATGCGCTACAACGCTGGCTCCGAGGTCTACAGCCAGACGCTGTGCCACGGGCTCGCGGAACGCCATGACGTCCACGTATTCACCCGCGAGGAGGATTCCTTCGCACCCGACTTCCGCCTTCGTGCTGCACATGACGAGGAGGATCCTCGCGTCACGCTACACATCGTCAACAACCCGCGTCTCAAGGACCGATACCGCGCCACCGGCATCGATCAACGATTCGCTGAACTTCTCGACCATCTGCGGCCGGACCTCATTCATGTCGGCCATCTCAACCATCTCTCGACCTCGATTCTGCGAGAGGCAGCGCTACGTGAGGTCCCTATCGTATTTACCCTCCATGACTATTGGTTGATGTGTCCCCGTGGCCAGTTCATGCAGATGTTTCCACAGGACCCAGGCGTTCTGTGGGCGGCATGTGATGGGCAGGAAGACCGCAAGTGCGCCGAGCGCTGCTATGCACGCTACTTCAGTGGAGCGCCCGAGGATCGCGAAGCCGACATAGCTTATTGGACACAATGGGTCGCCCTGCGTATGCGTCACGTCCGGGCGATGTGCGAACTCGTCGATCTCTTCATCGCCCCTGCGCGATACCTCCATGACCGCTTTCGCGACGCGTTCGGGCTACCCGAAAGCAAGCTCGTCTACCTCGACTATGGCTTCGCGCGCGAACGGATGAGCGGCCGCCGCCGAGTCCCCGGCGAGCCGTTCACGTTCGGCTACATTGGAACGCATGTCCCAGCAAAGGGCATTCACGATCTCCTCCACGCCTTCGGAAAAATCGCTGGCGACGCACGGCTACGGATTTGGGGTCGTCACCGTGGACAAGATACAGAGGCACTCAAGGCGATCTCGACCTCGCTCCCGGACCACGTCGCCAAGCGCATCGAGTGGCTCACCGAATACAAGAACCAGGATATCGTCCGCGACGTCTTCGACCGTTGTGACGCCATCGTCGTTCCGTCGATCTGGGTCGAAAACTCGCCGCTCGTCATCCATGAAGCACAGCAAGCGAGACTCCCTGTCATCACCGCCAGGGCGGGAGGGATGGCGGAGTATGTACAGCATGGAATCAACGGGCTCCTCTACGAGCACCGCTCCATTGACTCTCTTGCCGAGCAGATGCAGCGGCTCCTGCGAGAGCCAGCGCTCAGCGCTCGCCTCGGCGCCCGTGGATACCTGCTGAGCGAGACCGGCGACGTCCCTGACGTGAGAGACCATGTTCGCGCCATCGAGCAACTCTACGAGCAGGTTCTACGCCGCCATGCTTCGGCACACGTTTCAAGGCACAGCGGCCCCTGGCGAATCACCTTCGACACCAACCCGGATACCTGCAATCTCCGCTGCGTGATGTGCGAAGAGCACTCACCATACAGCTCACTCCAACGCCAGAGGAGGGCAGAAGGCCGACCGCACCGCCTGATGTCTTTCGAGATGATTGAGCGCGTCGTCGCCGACGCGGCCCCCCATGGCCTGCGAGAGATCATTCCATCCACCATGGGCGAACCCCTCCTCTATCAGCACTTCGATGAAGTCCTCGGCCTCTGTCGCAAGTACGATGTCAAGCTGAACCTCACGACCAATGGGACATTCCCCCGACTCGGTGCCCGCGAGTGGGCCAAGCGAATCGTACCCGTGACGTCGGACGTCAAAATCTCGTGGAACGGCGCGACCAAGGCGACCCACGAGGCCATCATGTTGGGTAGCCGCTGGGAAAACGTCGTCGACAATGTGCGCGAATTCATCGCGGTGCGAGATGCACATGCGGCCACTGGCGGTAACCGGTGCCGCGTCACGTTCCAACTGACCTTCCTTGAGTCAAACGTTTCCGAGCTCGCTGAAATGGTTCGCCTCGCCGTTAAACTCGGTGTTGACCGCGTCAAGGGGCACCATCTCTGGGCGCACTTCAAAGAGATTCAGGGCGAGCAACTGCGGCGCAGTCCTGAATCGATTGCTCGTTGGAACGCAGCCGTGCTCATGGCGCGCGAGGCTGCAGCAGAAAAGACACTCCCCAATGGGAAGTACATCCTGCTCGAGAACATCTTCCTGCTCGACTCAACCGCCACCGAGGACCTTGCCCCGGGAGGGCCGTGCCCGTTCCTAGGTCAGGAGGCCTGGGTTAGCGCGGTCGGCCGCTTCGACCCATGCTGCGCTCCGGATGCCCAGCGCCGGGCACTGGGCGAGTTCGGCAGCATACAAGAGCAGGGATTCATGCAGATCTGGAACGGTGACGCATACCGGGAACTGACTTCGACGTATCGCAACCGGCGCCTCTGCCTCAGCTGCAACATGCGTAGGCCCACGGATGGTGCGATATGAACTGGACACACTTGGGAGTAGCGCCGGACGCCACCCATCACATCACGCCGAGCGGGGCCCCCGCCTACAGCCAGCGATACGACCATGTGCTGAAGTTCCACGCACCAGGACTCGCTCCCGTAAGCCATGGCAACCAAGCGTGGCATATCACTCCGGACGGCGCAGCAGCGTATGCGCAGCGGTTCACGCAGACCTTTGGATTCTACGAATGCCTGGCTGCGGTCGTTGGCGCGGACGGAGCCCACCACATCACGCCCGAAGGGCGGCAGGCGTACGCGAAACGATACGCATGGTGCGGCAACTTTCAAGGCGGCCGTTGCGTCGTTCGTGATTCCAACAGCAACTACCTGCACATCACGTCCGACGGTTGCCCGAGCTATCTTGAGCGCTGGTGCTACGCGGGTGACTATCGAGACGGTTCCGCCGTCGTGCAGGCTGGGGATGGCCGCTCCACGCACATCGGCCTTGATGGAGGTGTACTGCACGGTCGCTGGTACTTTGATCTCGACGTGTTCCACAAAGGCTACGCGAGAGCCCGCGACAGCGAAGGGTGGACCCATATCGATACCAACGGGATGCCGGCCTACACCAGACGCTTTGCAGCCGTCGAGCCCTTCTACAATGGGCAAGCGCGTGTCGAGCGTTTTGATGGTGCAATTGAAGTCATCAATGAGTCTGGCACAACCATCGTCGAACCACGTCCTCCAAGACGCTCGGAGTTCGCCGCACTATCCGCAGACATGGTCGGGTTCTGGCGCACGCAAACCATCGCGGCAGCGGTGCATTTGGGCCTCATCGAGGCGCTGCCAGCAACCGAAGCGGCAATCGAAGAGCAGTGCGGGCTCCGCCCAGGTAGCGCGCGGAGGCTCCTTCGCGCCCTTGGCGAGTTGCACCTCGTCACCTCCCAAAACTCCCTGTGGAAGCTCACTCCACGGGGCATGTTCCTTCGCGTCAGCCATCCAACTACGCTGGCTGACGCGGCTCTCGAATATGCAGGGCCATTTTCCCGCATGTGGCAAGAGCTTCCTGATGCATTGCGCTCCAGCTCGAACTGGAGCGCACCCGATGTGTTCGGCGATGTCGCGCGGGATACATCCCGTCGAGAGGGGCATCATCGAATGCTCCAAAGCTATGCCCTTAACGACTATCACCAGGTGCCAGGCGCGCTGGGCCTACGCGGTGACGAGCGAATCATCGACGCCGGTGGTGGCCTGGGAACCCTTGGGCGACTTTTGACCGAGGCATACCCGTCCGTCCTGGTCACCGTCATCGACCGGCCGGAAGTCGTTGCTCAAGGAAAGCGTGGCCATCCACCTCTCCCCCGAGTGGCGTGGCGCGCAGCCGACCTCTTCCAACCATGGGGAGTGAAAGCGGACGCAGTGCTCCTGTCGCGGGTGCTGCACGACTGGGAAGATGACTCTGCGCGCCGGATACTCTCACATACACGCGACGCGCTTCCCACGGGAGGACGCGTTTTCGTCATCGAGATGGTGCTCCCACCAGATGGCGTCGCTGGCTCGCTCTGCGACCTACACTTGCTGATGACCACGGGAGGGCGAGAGCGGTCCGTAGATGAATATGAGCGGTTGCTCAACGCGGCCGGTTTCACGCTCCAGGCCATCCGCCCCCTCGCTGCACTTCCTACCATTCTCGTAGGAGTGGCCTCATGAGCAACATTCAATGGGTGATTCCTCCCTCAGTGAGAACTCACTTGGCACGTGCAGCTCGGGACCGGGCGGTGGTCGTACTGCTGCGGCATTCCGTTCGAAATGAACTACCGCCAGGCGAGGCGGGCTACGCAATCCCCATCACCGATGCAGGGCGCCGGCTCGCCCATGAACTTGGTGAGCTTCTTGAGGGGCGGCTGCGCACAGTGCGTACGAGCCCGCTTCCACGGTGCATCCAAACTGCCGAGGCGCTCCGGGGCGGCGCTTGCGCAGACATCTCTATCGTCTCAGACCGGCTCCTCGGTGATCCTGGCGTCTTCGTTGTCGACGGCCGTCGTGCCGTAGAAAACTGGGAGCGGTTGGCCATGAAGGCGTCATGCGACACCTCGCCACCGAGGACGAGGCGCTTCCAGGCATGGCGAAACCTGAGGCGGCAGCACGATTCCTGGTACACCACATGCTCGCGGTGGCTGGCGGGAAGCCCGGCATCCACATCTTTGTCACTCACGACCTACTCGTAGCGTCGACAGCGGCACGACTCCTCGGACAGCCATTGGGCCCCAAGGACTGGCCTTGGTATCTCGAAGGGGCGTTCTTCTGGAAGGACGAGGCCGGCTTGGCCATCCAGTACCGCGACTATCAGGCGAGCCAACCCAGCCCGCTTTGCGGCCTCATCGAGTCCGACGTCAGTGCGTTTGCTCGCCGCGAACTCGCAGCGACCGTGGGGCTCGACAGCGGTGCCCGCTTTTTTCTGGCCGGTGGCGCCTTCAAGACGCTGCTATCGGGCAGGGCGCCGCGAGACCTCGATGTGTGGGCACCTTCAGAAACAGATCGCCAGCTCTTGTTCCGCGCCCTGCATGAGCGTAGCGCCCGCCAACTGAGTGCCCGACCGTTCGCCGATGCGTTCGAAATCGCAGGACGCGTGATTGAAATCCCCCGCAAGGTCGAACCGCCAACGCTGCAGCAGCGCCTCGCGCGCTTCGACATCGGGTTGTCTGCCGTTGGTGTCGAACACAAACCGAACGATGAGTGGTCCGTGGACATCCACCCGCTCGCCGCTGAGTCCGTGCTGCGGCGGACAGTGCTACTGGTGAGACCGCTCGTGAACTGGAAATATGCCCTGGTAACGCTGGAGCGCATGCGGCGATACGCCGCAGAACTTGGGTTCTCATCCCCACCGGACGAAGAAGCAGAGGTGTGGCGCATCTTCGAGGCGTAGCCCCCACAGATGCAGGTCGAAATGGCTCAGCGCTATGCGAGAACTGGCACGGGAGGGTTTGGCGTTTCAGAAGAGCTCGTCGAACGGGCCCCTCATGTTGCAGCCAGCCTCCGGTCGCTCCTCTCGGCCTCTTTGCCGAAGCCCCAGTCGTAGGTGAGGATGCGCCAAGCGGTGCGTCAGGCGCACTCGCGTCACCAGGCAACTGCCGCTCAGCCGCAACGACGCAGTCAGACTTCGTACGGCTCGCGGCTCGTCGCCTCCGGCAGCAGCTGTCTTGACTCCAACAGCAGCCCTGACTCCAAGAGCCATAGAGAGCATTGCCGCACAGCAAGCCGGTGGCTCCCTTGTCTGTCTCTCATCACTGTTTGACGGCCTTCTGTCCACCAGACACGGGGCCGCCCTGGTGGCCGTGGCCCGGGGCCGACGCGCTTCGTACCTCTGCGCGCGCTCCCATGAATGCCCTGCTGCTCGCAGCCTTGCTCTCACAGTCCAGCCTCCTGCTGGCCCAGGCGGGCTCCGGCATCGATGCGGGCAAGGCACCGCCCACCACCCGTCCCCCCGCCCTGTCGCCGGAGACACCCGAGCCGCCCCAGTTCCCGGTCTCCGACCCGCTGCTGGCGCCCGTCCCTCCCGCAACCACGCAGGTGGCGACCTGGGACGAAGCGCTGATGTTGCTGCGCCAGCGCTCCACCGCCCTGTACACCGCGCTCGCCCAGGTGGAGTCCGCGGCGGGCGCCCAGCGCGTGGCCCTGGCCGCGCTGCTCCCCACCGTCACCGGCACCGTCTCCGCCCAATACAACGTGCTCAACCCCGATGCGACGCCGCTCCTCGGTGGTGGAGGAGGTGGTGGCGTGGGAGGCGGCGTGGGAGGTGGCATCGGCGGGGGCATTGGCGATGACGGAGGCGCCCAGTCCCCGGCCCTCACCCGGCCCCCTGTCGTCGGCGTGCTGAACGCCACGCTGCCCCTGTTCAGCCTCCCGTCCATCGTCGCGCTGGGCACCGCGCGCGAGGCCCGGCGCACGGCCACCCTGTCGCTGGCGGAGACGCGGAGGCAGCTCACCAGCGCCCTGGCGCAGTCGCTGGTGCTCGTCTCCGCGCAGGAGCGCACGGCCGAGGTCAACCGCGTCAACCTCCGCACCGCCCTGGAGCGGCTGGCCCTCACCGAGCGCCGCTTCGAGCTGGGCGCCGGCACACGACTGGACGTGGTGCGCGTGCAGCAGGACACGGAGGTGGCGCGCAACCTCGTCGTCCAGGGCGACGAGACGCTGCGCCGCGCCCGGGAGACGCTGGGGCTGGTGCTGGGCATCCCCCAGGGCGTGGGCCTGGCGAAAGGCGTTCAACTGGAGGCGCTGCTCCAGGAGGCCCAGCGGGACTGCCAGCGGCTGGAGTCGCTCGACCGGCGCGCCGACCTCGCGGCGGCGCGCTCGCGGCGCACGCTGGCCGAGCGGCAGGTGTCGCTGGTGAAGGCGGCCTATGCCCCGACGCTCGCGCTCACCAGCACCACGCTGGCCCTCACCGTGGAGGACGACTTCGTGACGGTGCCGGTGTGGAACATCGGCGCCAGCCTGGTGCTGCCCTTCTGGGACGGCGGCGTGCGCGAAGGCCAGCTGAGACAGACGCGGGCGGGCGTGGAGATAGCCGAGCAGGGCCTGCTGGAGCTCGAGCGCACGGCCACCGTGGAGGTGGTGCAGGCCCGGCGGGCCGTGGAGGTGGCGGACGCGGCGGTGCGCATCGCCGAGCGGGGGCGCGCCCTGGCCGAGGAGAACGACCGGCTCACGCGGCGAAGCTTCGAGGTGGGCACCGGAACGAGCCTGGAGCTCATCCAGACGGCGGCGGACCTGCGGCAGGCGGAGCTGCTGCTGGTGGTGCGCCAGTTCGAGCTGGAGCAGGCGCGCGTCGCCGCCTTGCTCGTGGAGGCGGCATGCGACTGGTGAGCACGTGGCGCCTGTGGCTCGCCGGACTGCTCCTCGTGGGCTGTCGCTCCCAGGACGACCCGGGTCCGCAGGGCGGGCAGCAGGCCGCGAACCAGGCCATGCCCGTCGAGGTGGAGCGCCTCGTCCCGGGCGAGGTGCGCGAGGCCAACGAGTACCTGGGCACGCTCATCTCCCGCAGCAGCATCACCGTCTACCCCCAGGTGGCCGGCTACGTGAAGGCGATTCCCCTCGAGCCGGGCGCGCGCGTATCGCAGGGCGAGGTGCTGCTGGTGGTGGACCCGCGCCGCGAGAGCGCGGGCCTGCGGGCCACCCAGGCGCAGCGGGCCGCGGCCGTGGCGCAGCGGGAGTTCGCGCGGCAGACCCGCAAGCGCAGCGAGCAACTCCTGAAGGAAGGCCTCCAGAGCCGGCAGGACTATGACCAGGCGGTGGCGCAGGCGCGGCAAGCCGAGGCCAGCGCGCGCGCCATCGAGGCCCAGGTGCAGGCCCAGCAGGTCCAGCTTGGCTTCTACGAGGTGAGCGCGCCCTTCTCCGGCACCGTGGGGGACTACCCCGTGAAGGTGGGCGACTTCGTCATGCCGCAGACGCCCCTCACCACGCTGGACCAGAGCAACACGCTGGAGGTGTCCGTGCAGATTCCCGTCGAGCGGGCACGGACCGTCAGACAGGGCGTCACGCCGGTGGAGGTCCTGGACCCGGAGGGACGCCTGCTCGTGTCCGCGCCGGTCAGCTTCGTGGCACCCACGCCCAACGCCACCACGCAGCTCGTGGAGATACTGGCCGCCTTCGAGAACACCGTGGGCCTGCGCGCCGGCCAGCTCGTGCGGGCCCGCGTCGTCTACGCCACCCGAGACGCCCTGCGCGTCCCCACCGCGGCGGTGACGCGCATCAGCAGCCAGACCTTCGTCTTCGTGGCGAAGGAGGCGGACGGCGGCACGGTGGCGCAGCGGGCGCCGGTGAGCCTGGGCCTCGTCTCCGGCAATGACTACGAGGTGACGGAGGGCCTGGACGCGGGGACGCCCGTCGTGCTCAGCGGCATCCAGCTGCTGCGCGACGGCCAGCCCATCCAGCCCAAGGCCCCCGCGCGGCGAGCGGCCCCGGGCGTGGGCGGCAGCGGCCCCGGGCAGGATGGCGGCTCCGCGGCACCGCGACAGGAAGCCGGCTCCGAGGTCCGCGACGCGGGCGGCAGCGCCGCGCCGGGGCAGTGAGGAGACGGCATGTTCTCGGACTTCTTCATCCGCCGCCCCGTCTTCGCCAGCGTGCTGTCCATCATCATCACGCTGGTGGGGGCCATCTCCATCCCCACCCTGCCCGTGGAGCAGTACCCGGACCTGTCCCTGCCCGTGGTGCAGGTGACGGCGACGTACATCGGCGCCTCCGCGGAGACGGTGGAGAGCGCCGTCACCACCGTGCTGGAGCGGCAGCTCAACGGCGTGGAGGGCATGCGCTACATCGCCTCCACCAGCAGCAACACGGGCGTGAGCACCATCACCGTCACGTTCGACCAGGAAAGGGATCTGGACATCGCCGCGGTGGACGTCCAGAACCGCGTGGCCACCGCGTCCGCGCAGCTGCCGGCCGCGGTCAACGCGCTGGGCATCACCATCACCAAGGCCCAGACACAGCTCCTCATGGCCTTCGGCCTGTTCGACGAGGAGAACCGCTACGAGACGGGCTTCCTCAGCAACTACGCGGACGTCTTCATCCGGGACGCGCTGCTGCGCGTGAACGGCGTGGGCGACGTGCGCATCTTCGGCGAGCGGCGCTTCGCCATGCGGCTGTGGCTGGACCCCACGGAGCTGGCGCGCCGGGGGCTCGCCGCGACGGACGTGGTGAACGCGCTGCGCGCGCAGAACCTCCAGGTGGGCGCGGGGCAGGTGGGCCAGCCCCCCGCGCCCCCGGGCCAGACGTACCAGTTCACGCTGCGCGTGCTGGGGCAGCTCACCACCGCCGAGGAGTTCAACAACATCGTCGTGCAGCAGGGGCCGGATGGCTCGCTGGTGCGGCTGAAGGACGTGGGCCGCGCGGAGCTGGGCGCGGAGAACTACGGGCAGCTCTTGCGCTTCAACGGCCGCGAGGCCGTGGGCCTGGGCATCTTCCAGCTCCCCGGCTCCAACGCGCTGGAGGTGCGCGACGGCGTCGTCGCCGAGCTGGAGCGGCTGGAGAAGAGCTTCCCGCCGGGCATGCGCTACCAGCGCGCCTTCGACACCACCGCGGCGGTGCAGGCCTCCATCGAGGAGGTGCTGACCACGCTGGGCGAGGCCATCCTCCTGGTGGTGCTGGTCATCTTCGTCTTCCTGCACGGCTGGCGCAGCGTGCTGGTGGTGGCCACGACGCTGCCCGTGTCGCTGGTGGGCACCTTCCTCTTCGTCAACGCGTTCGGCTTCTCCATCAACACGCTGACGCTCTTCGGCCTCACGCTGGCCACGGGCCTGGTGGTGGACGACGCCATCATCGTCATCGAGAACGTCGAGCGCACCATGGAGCAGGAGAACGTGGGCCCTCGCGAGGCCACCCACCGGGGCATGAAGCAGGTGGCGGGCGCGCTGGTGGCCATCGCCCTGGTGCTGTCCGCGGTGTTCGTGCCCGTGTCCTTCTTCCCCGGCACGACGGGCATCATCTACCGGCAGTTCGCGCTCACCCTCGCGTTCTCCATCAGCCTCTCCGCGCTGGTGGCGCTCACGCTGTCTCCCGCGCTGTGCGCCATCCTGCTGCGGCCCCACGAAGGCCAGAAGTGGAAGGTCTTCCGCCTCTTCGACCGGGCGCTCGACCGGTTCCGCGACGGCTACGGCCGGCTGCTGGCGAGGCTCGTCGGCCCGCTGCGGTGGCCGGTGGTGATTGCCTTCGTCCTGTGCCTGGCGGGCACCATCCTGGTGTACCGCCTCACGCCCACGGGCTTCATCCCGGGCGAGGACCAGGGCTACCTCATCGTCGCCATCCAGGGGCCGGAGGGCACGTCGCTGGACTACACGCGGCAGGTGCTGCTCCAGACGGAAGAGGTCGTGCGGAAGCAGCCGGAGGTGGCGGACATCTTCACCGTGGGCGGCTTCTCGCTGCTGGGCACGGGCGTCAACTACGGCACCCTCTTCGTCAACCTGCACCCCTGGGACGAGCGCGAGAAGCCGGAGCAGAGCGTGGCGGGATTGGTGGAGCGGCTGCGGCGCCCGCTGATGGCCATTGGCGGCGCGCGCGTGCTGCCCTTCGAGCCGCCCGCCATCCGCGGCGTGGGCAGCGTGGGCGGCTTCGAGTTCGTGCTGGAGGACCAGCAGGGGGGCCGGTCGCTCGAGCAACTGGCCCAGACGACGGACATGCTGGTGGGCCGGGCCGGCCAGGACCCGGGTCTGCGCGGCGTCTTCTCCTCCTTCACCGCGAACACGCCCCTGCTGGACATCCAGGTGGACCGGGAGAAGGCCCTGGCCATGGGCGTCCCGATGGACGGCGTCTTCTCCACGCTGCAGGTCTATCTGGGCAGCCAGTACGTGAATGACTTCACCTTCGCCAGCCGCGTGTATCGCGTGTACGTGCAGGCCGCCGTCCCCTTCCGCAACGAGCCGCGTGACATCGACGCGCTCTACGTCCGCTCCGCGCGGGGGGAGATGGTGCCGCTGGAGTCGCTGGTGAACGTGCGCCCCATCACGAGCGCGCAGAACATCCAGCACTACAACCTGTACCGCTCGGCGACCATCAACGGGCAGGCCGCTCCGGGCTCCAGCTCCGGGCAGGCCCTGGACGCGATGGAGGCCGTGGCGCGCCAGTCCTTGCCCGCGGGCTACACCTTCGAGTGGACAGGCCTGTCGCAGGAGCAGAAGGAAGCCGGCCGCAGCGTGCTGCTCATCTTCGGGCTGGGCATCGTCTTCGTCTTCCTGGTGCTGTCCGCGCAGTACGAGAGCTTCGCCCTGCCCTTCGTCATCCTCCTGGGCGTGCCGGTGGCCATGCTGGGCGCACTGGCCTTCCAGAACCTGCGCGGTCTCCAGAACGACGTCTTCTGCCAGGTCGGGCTCGTCATGCTGGTGGGCCTCGCGAGCAAGAACGCCATCCTCATCGTCGAGTTCGCCGAGCAGCTCCGCCACGAGGGCCGGAGCGTGGCGGACTCCGCCATCCACGCGGCGCAGACGCGCCTGCGCCCCATCCTGATGACGTCCTTCGCCTTCCTCATGGGTGTGGTGCCGCTGGTGCTGGCCACCGGCGCGGGCGCCTCCGCGCGCAAGTCCCTGGGAACCACCGTGTTCGGCGGCATGCTGCTGTCCACGTTCGTGAACCTCATCTTCATTCCCGTGCTGTACGTGGTGCTGGAGGGCCTGAGGGCTCGCATCCGCGGGCACGGTGGCCCCCACGCTCCACCGCCGGCGGAGCCACAATCCGCGTGAACTCCTGACGCAATCCGGGAACACCGGAGGGGCCCTGGAGACCCGCATGCCTCGTGGGAGTGGCTTCGTTATCCTGCGAGTGCCATGTCACACGCCACGTCACTCGATGACTCACGACAGCGGCGGCTGTCTGCGCTCAAGCGCGCGCCTGGGCTTCGGCACCATGGCAACACCGCGCTGCTGAAGCTGCTGGGCAAGAGCCGGGAGGTCGCATGGCCTCGCGGCGCGGTGCTGTATCGAGAGGGTGAACCCACTGAGGGGTTCTTCGTACTCCTGGAGGGTGAGCTGGAAGTCTCGCGGGGTGGCGAGCCGCTGATGATGCTCCAGCACGGCGTCCCGCTGGGCCTGGAGGCGCTGTCGAGCCGGAAGCACTCCGTCACCGTCCGCGCGGCGGTGGACTCGGCGGGGCTCTTCTTCCCCATGGAGGATGTGGCGAACCTGCCTCACGCGCCCGCCGCGCCATCGGAGCAGCCCCAGACTCGGGCCGAGGTGGTCGCCTTCGAGAGCGAGGTGCGCGGCACGCCCCTGCCCACGCTCATCGAGTTGGTGGCGAAGACCATCCACCGCGACTTCGGCGACCGCGTCCTGCTGCTGCGCAGCGCCTCCCGGAGCGAGGAGCGTGGGAAGGACCTGACTGTCACGCGCGGCGCGGATGGCGTCCTGCGCGCCACGCTGCCCGGAGCGCCCGGCCGGCTGACGCCGGCGTTGCTCCAGCGGGTCACGGGTGAGCACGGCCTCCACTACGTCTTCCTCGACGGCTGCGGCGTCACGGACGTGACGATGCTGGACAAGACGGTGCGGCTGGTGGGGGCATCCTCCGCACAGCCGGCCGCGGGCCCGCGCGTGCTACCCACCGTGGTGGTGGACCCGCGGCAGCCGCCGCGCGCATCCGAGCTGAGCGGCCAGCCACAGCACGGTGAGCCACTTCCCCAACGACATCCCCCCTGCCCCTTGCGGCTGAGGCTGGAGCGGCTGGCGCGGATGTCCGTCGATGACCGGCCGCTGGAGGCCCTGGGGCTGAGCAACGCCGAGCAGGAGGCGCTGGCGCGCTGGGCCCGCGCCATCACGCATCGGCGCGTGGGCCTGGCGCTCAGCGGCGGAGGCGTGTGGGGCTTCTACCACGTCCACATCCTCCGCTGGCTGGTGGGCCAGGGCGTGCCCATCGACATCGTCAGTGGCTCCAGCATGGGCGCGCTGGTCGGGGCCTACTTCTGCGGGAGCGCGCTGGACGGGCGGAGCGGACTGGAGGGCCTGCATCAACTGGAGGCGCGGGCCGTGAGCCGCCAGCTCTCCCTGGCCGCCGCGGCCGCCATCCTGACGTCGTACTCGCTGGAGCGCTTCGTGGAGCGCGACCTGGGCCCCATCTGCCTGGAGGAGCTGTCCACCCGCTTCCTGCCGGTGACGACGGACCTGACGAGCGGCGACTGCGTGGCGCTAGGCCAGGGGCCGGTGGCCCTGGGCGTGCGTGCGAGTGGCTCGGCCCCCGGCATCTGGGGCCCCACGGTGGTGCCCCCCGCGCGGTACGTGGACGGCGCCTTCACCAGCATGGTGCCCGCCCACGTGCTGCTCGACGCGGGCGCGGACATCATCTTCTCCAGCCACATCTTCCCGTTCGGGGCCCGGAGCACGCCTCCCGCGCCCACGACGGGGCTCGGCCGATTCCTGTCGGGCCTCAACCCGGTGGCGCGAGCCCTGGACCTCGCGGCCAGCGGCGTGCTGCTATTGCATCGCAGTGGTGATGTGGAGAGCCTGCTCGCGGACGTCCGCTATGACCTCCACTCCGCGGAGGCGCCGCTGTCGACGGCCATGGAGTTCACCCGGGCCCGAGACATCCTGGGGCGGGCCGCGAAGGATGTGCCGCTCGCGAAGCGGCTGGAGGAGATGAAGCAGCACTGGCTCCAGGTGAAGGCCCGGAGCGCCCGTGTCCACCCGCGTCATGGAGGACAGCAAGCCGCATGATTTCCGTTCGCATCCTGGGCACCGCCAGCGTCCTTCCCGGGCCCGCCGTGACGACCGCGGAGCTGTGCGCACGCGTGGGGCGGGATGCGGCGGAGGTGGAGCGGAAGACGGGCATCCACACGCGCCACTTCGCGCCGCCGGGGACGAAGGCGGCGGACGTGGCGGCGCAGGCCCTGCGCGGCGCGCTGGAAGCGGCGGGACTGGAGGCGTCGGCCCTGCGCCGCATCCTCTGCGTCACGTCCATGGGTGGTGACGTCACCACGCCCGCCACCGCCAACCGGGTGGCCGCGGCGCTGGGGCTCGCGGGGAGCTGCGATGCCATGGACCTGAGCAACGCCTGCATGGGCTTCCTGAGCGCGTTCGACCTGGCGGCGCGCTCGGTGGCGACGGGGCTGGGCCCCGTGGGCATCGTGTCCGTGGAGCTGCTGTCGCGGACCACCACACCCGAGGAGCCTCGGCCGTACCTCGTGCTCGGGGACGCGGCGGCGGCGGCGGTGCTGGGCACGGGGCGCCCGGGTGAAGGCGTGCTGGGCGTGGCGCTGGGCAACAACGGCACGCTGCCCACGGACGTCGTCCTGGAGAATCCCTTCGCCACCGGCAAGCTGGAGCGGATGCACTTCCTGACGCCGAGTCAGGCGATGACGCGCGTGGCACTGGACGCGCTGGTGGGCGCGGCGCGCTCGGCGCTGGACGCGGCGGGCGTGGCGATGCACGAGGTGGAATGGGTGCTCACGCACCAGCCGAACGGGCGCATGCTGGAGGCCATCCTCCAGGCGCTGGACGTAGCGCCGGAGCGGAGCGTGCGCGTGGTGGACACGGTAGGCAGCGTGGGGTCGGCATCGCTGGGCACCAGCCTGGACCGGCTGCTGCGCACGCGGCCGGTGAAGCCAGGGCATCACATCCTCCTGGTGGGCGTGGGGGCGGGCGTGGCCCACGGCGCGGTGCTGTACCGGGTGGGCGAATGACACGGGCGGGTGGATGGCCCCTGAAGGTGTGGCTGGCGACGTTCCGGCTCCTCCGCCGATATCACCGCTACGAGGTGGTGAACCTGGAGCCGCTGCTGCGGCCCGGCGCGAAGCTCATCGTCGGCTACCACGGGCGTCCCCTGGCCGTGGACCTGTGCATGCTGACGGTGACGCTGTACGAGCGCCTCGGCTATCTGCCGCACGGCGTGGCGCATGGCGCGTTCGATTCGATTCCGGGCATGCGCACGGTGGCGGACGGGCTCGGCTTCGTCACGGGGGATGACCCACGCCTGGCGGAGGCGGTGGCGCGGGGTGAGCATGTCCTGCTGCAACCGGGCGGCACGCGCGAGGGCTGCCGCGACTTCCGTCACCGCTACCGCGTCGACTGGGGCGAGCGCATGGGTTACCTGCGCTTGGCGGTGCGCTACCGCCTGCCCATCGTTCCCGTGGGCGGCAGTGGGATGGATGACGCGTACATCGGGCTCAACGATGGCTATGCGCTGGGACGGCGGGTGGGCATGCCCGCGCGGCTGCCGCTGTGGCTGGGCGTGGGCGCGACGGGCGTGTGGCCGCTGTCCTTGCCCTTGCCCGTGAAGATGACGCAGTGGGTGGGCGAGCCACTGACGCGGCACCTGGCGCCGGGCTTCGACGCAAGCGACCGGGATGCGATGCGCGCGGTGCACCAGGAAGTGGCGAGCGCGGTCCAGGGGCTGCTCGACCGGGCCCGCGGCGTGGACAACGACGGCACGAGGAAGGCGGGGCGATGAGAGAAGTCGAGGGGAGCGGCACCCCGTCGCGACAGTGGGCGCTCATCCTGGGAGCTTCTTCAGGGACAGGCGCGGCCATCGCGGAGGCGGTGACGCACAAGCCCGGGCTGAATGTCTTTGGCGTGCACCGGGGTCGGTACGCGGACAGCGCCATGCAGGTGGAGCAACGGGTGCGGGACGCCGGAGGCCGCGCGGTGATGTGGCAGGCGGATGCCTCTTCGCCGGAAGCGGCGGAGGCGGGCGTAGCGGCACTGCGGGAGGTCGCCGGAGCCCGGAGCGTGAAGCTCTTCGTGCATTCGATTGCGGGGGCGTCGGTGGGGCGCTTCCTGTCGAAAGGCGAGGACCGGCTGCACGCGCGGCGCATCCGCCGCACCTTCGACACGATGGCGCACTCATTCGTGTACTGGGCCCAGGCCCTGGCGGACGCGGACCTGCTGGCGCCCGAGGCCCGCCTGCTGGGGCTTCAGAACCCGCTGGATGAGACGCACCTGGGGAACACGGGGCTCATCAGCGCGTCGAAGGCGGCGCTGGAGATGTACGTGCGCTACCTGGCGATGGAGCTGGGCCCGCTTGGGCACCGGGTCAACCTGCTCAAGTTCGGCACGGTGATGACACCGGCGCTGAAGCACGTGTACTCGCCGGAGGCGCTGGCCCGGCTGGAGCAGGCCCACGCGAAGATGAATCCCGCGGGGCGGATGGGCACGGTGGAGGAAGTCGCGCGCTTCGTCACCGTGCTCGCGGGTGAGGAAGCGGGTTGGTTCAACGGCGCCACCATCGACTTCACAGGCGGCATGACGCTGCGGCTGTTGGACCTGGTGCTGAATCCGTAAGGTCCGCCTCCCTACGCCCCGGCCACGGACTGTCAGTCCCGTGCTTGCGCCTCCAGCATCCGGAATGACAGGCAGTAATAGAACGGCGACACCTGTTCCTCGATGACATCGACCGCGCCAGCGGGCAGCAGCTCGCGAGGGCAGTGCGGGTTCCACGAGTAGAACGTGATGGCTCGGAACGCGGCACGCTGGAATAGCGTGGGCCGGAAGTTCGGGTCCATCTGCTCGTCCACCACCACCAGCGGCGTCCTGGGCTTCGCCACGCGCGCCATCTCCGCCAGCGCCCGCGCCGGCTCCCGATAGCCGCCAATGCCTCCCACGTGGAACACCCGGTCGAACGTCGCGTCCGGGAACGGCAGCGCGTGCGCGTCCGCCATCATCAGCCGCACCCCCGAGTAGCCCCCGGAGCGCAGCCGCCGTCGGCAGTGCTTGAGCATGCCCTCGCTCAAGTCCACGCCCCACACCTCCACATCGAGCCCTGGCGGAAGACCGTCGCGCAGCAGCGGCAGATTCGCCCCCGAGCCCACGCCCACCTCCAGCACCCGCAGCGGCCTCCCATCCTCGCGCGGCGCCAGCGAGCCGAGCTCCAGCCGCCGCATGTACCCCGCGCGCATCCGCGCTTCCGTCACGGATTGGAACAGCGGCGTCAGCAGCGTCGTCAGCGGGTCATGCAGCACCGGCAGCCCGTCATAGATGACGCGCATCAGCCGGTCCGTGCCGCGCACCGCGTCCTCACGGTACAGCCGGGCCATGCCGCGCTCCACGCGCCACGCCTCCCCACACCCGCCGCAGCGCAGCCACCCATCGCGAATGCAGCCGCGCGCCTCGAGCCCGTGGAACACCAGCGTCCCACCACAGGCCGGACACGCCAGCAACGCCACGTCTCCCGCGCGTACCCCGTTCATCGGCTCGTGATGACCTCCGCCCGGGCCAGCTCAACACGCATGCCCAGCCGGGTAAACAGCTCCACCGCGCGCTGCTGATGGCCCCGCCGTGCCGGGTCCTCCGAAGGCAGGTGCCGCGCCAGCGCCAGGCGCGCATGGGCCTCCTCGAAGGCCTGCCCCTTCCTCGACGCCACGGCGACACATCGGCGCCAAGCCTCGAACGCCCGCGAGGCGTCCCCTTCCAGCCACGCCTCGCTCCCGCGCCACAGCCGAGCCCCGGCCTCACCGAAGGGAAACACCTTCGCGAAGACGTCCGCCTGCCGGCGAGCGGCCTTCGCGCTCGCCACCAGCGACGCGTCCGCGGCGCCCCGCTCCCACAGCGACAGGAGCACCTCCGCCACCGACATGACGCCGAAGTACAGGAAGTGCGCCACCGGCTTGCCGGACGCCATCTTCGCCAGGGCCTGCTCCGCCGCCGTCCGGGCGCCTTCCGCATCACCCTCGCGCAGCCGCAGCAGCGCCAGCGTTCCCTCCGCGATGATGCGGTCCGTCTGCCCGCCCTGCGCCGCGGTCCACGCCAGCGTCTCCTCCAGCGCGGCCCGCGCCTTCGTGAGCTCACCCAACCGCAGGTGGATGTGCGCCTGGTAGTGCAAGGCCCAGTGCTGCGTCTGGAGCGCCCCGCGCCGCCGCGCCGAGCACTCCAGCCACGCCATCAGCGGCAGCCCTCGCGCGAACTTCCCCTGGTAGCACGACACCACCGTCAGCAGCGCGCGGCACTCCTCCGCCAACCGCAGGTCGCCCACCGAGTCGACGATGGCAATGGCCCGCTCCAGCCACGCCTCCGTCTCCGCCCACCGCGCCATGTACGCGCCGTACACGGCGTTGCGGCACAACACGAAGGCCAGGTCCGCCGGACTGCCCACGCGCTCGGCGACGTCGAGCGCGCGGCGTGCCCACGTCTCCGCCACCGCCCGGATGGGCAGCGTCCCCGCCACCACCGCCATGCTCGTGTAGCTCCGCGCCAGCTCCGGCGAGGCCCCCGCCGGCTCGCACAGGTTCAGCGCGCGCAGCCCGGCCCAGAGCACCGGGAGCGCCTGGTGCGCGTAGATGAACGCGTCGAGCAGCCGCATCAGCAGCCGGCCCGCCACGCGCCGCACGCGCCGCCGCTCCTCCGTCTCCTCGTCGTAGTCCTCCGGCCGGGAGCTCTGCGCCAGCCGCAACACGCCCTGCCCCACCGTCCCCAGCGCCCAGCCCACGCGCGTGGAAGGCACCGGCCAGCCGAAGTGCCGCAGCGCGCGCTCCGCATGCGTGCGGAACGCCTGCAGCTCCCCGAGTTGGAAGCGCGTCTCCGCCAGCAGCGCCTCCAGGTTCCCCAGCCACAGCGCGTCGCCGCTCGCGCCACCGGACACCCGCTCCAGCGCCCGCGTGAGAAAGGACAGGGCCTCCTGACAGGCGCCCACGCGCAGGGCCTCCTCGCCCGCGCGCTGCGCCTGCCGCGCCTCGCGAAGCGCGTCTCCGGCCTGGCCCCAGTGATAGCAGAGCGCCGCCGCCCACTCCGGGCGCTGCCCGTAGGCGGCCTCCATCGCCAGCGCGACCCGCCGGTGCAACGCGCGCCTCGCCTCCGGGGGCAGCTCGTCCAGCACGCCCTCGCGCAGTTTGTCGTGCGCGAAGCGCCAGCGGTCATCCGCCACATCCAGCACGGCCGCCGCCGCGCAGTCCGTCAGCCAGCGCTCCACGTCCATCTCGGGCGCGGCGTGCCGCAGCAGCGGCACATCCACCTGCCGCCCGACGATGGCCGCCACCCGGAGCAGCTCCCGCGACGCCACGGGTACCTTCTCCAGGCGCCGCTGCACCAGCCTGCGCACGCCGCCCGCGAAGACGCGCTCGGGCAGCGCCATGTCGCCCAGGCGGTCCAGCCCGCCGGCCTCCTCCGCCAGCGCGCGCACCACCTCCACCAGGAAGAAGGGGTTGCCCTCCGTCTCGCGCAGCAGCAGCTCCACCAGGTGCGGCCGGGCCCCCGCCGCGCCCATCATGGACTCGCTGAGGATGGAGACCTCCCGCGCATCCAGCCGGGGCAGCCGCAGCAGCGACAGGCCCGCCAGCGCCGAGGGCAACGCGGGCGCCTCGTCATCCCGGAAGCTACCCAGCAGCAGCAGCCGCAGCCCGGGCGCCCGCGCCGCGAGCCGGGAGAGCAGATGCAGCGACTCGCCCCCCGCCCAGTGCAGGTCCTCCAGCACCACCACCACCGGCTGCGGCAGCCGCGCGAAGACGTCCTCCACCACCTGGAGCAGGCGCGCCTGCACCATGTCCGCGCCCACCTCGGCCGGGTCGGGTACGGGGTGCCCCAGCAGCGCCTCGATGTCCGGCACCAGCGGCTTGAGGATGCTGGCCTCGCGCTCGCTCAGCGGCGTGAGGATGGACAGCCAGCGCAGCACCGGACGCCATTCCTGGTAGGGGTTGCCACCGGCCGCCACGCCCTGGCCTCGCAGCACCACCGCGCCCTTCACCAGCGCCAGCGCGCGCAGCTCCTCCAGGAGCCGCGACTTGCCCACGCCGCTCTCGCCGCCCACCAGCCACGCGCCGCCGCGGCCCACCATGGCCGCCTCCAGTACGGTGGACAGCCGCGCCAGTTCCTCTACCCGGCCCACGTAGCGCGCGGCCTGGAGGAAGCTCTCGCGCATGGCGGCGGACTCGGGCGGCACCGGCTCGCCCGTGGCGGCGCAGAGCTCGGCAATCACCTCGTCCGCGCAGCGAGGCCGCTGCTTCGGGTCTGGCGACACCAGCCGCTCCAGCACCACCTTGAGCGCGGGCGGGAAGTCCGGCGGCGCGGGCACCTGCCCGGCGTGTGGCAGCCGGCCGAACATCATCTGGCTGGCCATGGCCCCCACGCTGAAGAGGTCCGTCACCTCCGAGGGCGGCTGGTCCTCGAACAGCTCCGGCGCGAGGTAGCCCGGCGTGCCACCCGGCTGCGCGCGGTGCACGTGCTCGCGCCCCACCGCCAGCCCGAAGTCCAGCACCTTCACCTGGCCGTTGGTGACCAGCACGTTCGCGGGCTTGAGGTCGCGGTGGATGATGCCGCGCCGGTGCAGGTACGCCAGCGCCAGCAGCGTCTGCACCAGCAGCCCCACCTGCACGCGCAGCGGCTGCCCCGTGCCCGCCTTCACCAGGTGCTGCGCGTCCTCCAGCAGGTCCATGGCCAGGTAGGGCCGGCGGTCCGCGTCGAAGCCGTAGTCCAGCACGCTGATGACGTGGGGATGGCGCAGGGAGGCGAGCGTCTGGAATTCGTGCGCCAGGGACAACGCCAGCTCATGGCGGGCCATGGAGGACGGCGTGTTCTCGCCCTCGGGCAGGCGCGCCAGGTCCTCCAGCGTCTGGTGCAGCCGCTTCACCGCGACGGGCCCCGCAAGCAGGTCCTGCGCGCGCCAGACGGTGCCCGCACCGCCCCGACCGAGGAAGTCGAGGATGCGGTAACGCCCGCCCACGACCTCGCCCTCCGCGTGGCGACGCGCCGCATCCTCCGGCCGGGGCCGGGTTTCGAGAGGGGATTGCCGCATCAGAGGGGGGGCCGCCCGGACGGATGATAACGAGAACCTCCGGGGACGATAGGGCTGATTCCAGACGCACCGTACCGCCCGGCTCACCGGGCGGATAAGGCCAGCCTGGGCGGCAGGTCAGTCATTACCCAGGCACGGGCTCAGCCGCCCATGAAGATGCTGGCCAGGCTGCGGCCCCCCTGCACCGCGCCATAGATGAGCACGGTGAAGTAGGTCAGCGTCCCCACCGTCATGCCATGGCCCAGGAGGATGCAGTAGCCATCGCGCTGCAGGATGCCGATGGCGAAGAAGAGCGCCGCGAGCGCGGGCAGCGTGTTGCTGAAAGGAATCAGCCCGAAAGGCATCATCAACAGCACGCCCGCGAAGAAAAGCATGAAGCCGTTGAAACGGTTGGTGCTGCTCCCGTGGGTGAGGGCCAGCAGCCGCGGCTTGCTGAGCCGGTCCACGTACTTCGTGAAGACGTCCGCCCCCTTGTCCAGCGCCGGCGCCAGGTTGGTGCGCTGCAGGGGCCTGTCCAGCAGCTTGCGGGGCAGCCAGGGCGTCCGGTTGAACAGCACGCCCACGCCGATGAGGACGATGAGGAGGCCGAACACCGTGGACACGCCCGGAATCGACACGGGCAGCAGGAACGGGAAGGTCAGGATGCAGCAGAAGAGCAGCAGGCCCTGCTCGCCACACGCCTGCATCAGCTCACGCACCGTCAGGGTTTCGGGCAGCCGCGCGGAGAGGGCGCGAAGCGTGGCGGACAGCTGGGTCTGGGTGTCCGAGAAGCTCGTGGACGAAGAGGGGTTCGGCGAAGGCGTGGACATATCAGGCCGTCACTACCATGCCCACCCTCCTGATGATCAGCTCCAAGCGATGTCGTACACCGCCTCCTCGCCCTCCCTCCGGACAATCTGGACCGAGGGCTGCCGCGCCCCGCTGGCCTCCAGCCCCGCCAGGAAGAGGCCCACATAGAAGCCGGCCACCACCACGGGGCGACAGGTCAGCGCATAGCGCGTGGGGCCCAGCTGCTCCATGTGCGTTTCCAGATAGTTGGTGCCCGTGCGCAGGTTCCGCGTCATGCGCGCCAGCATCCGCTGCGGGCCCAGCAACCGGACGGTGCCCAGGAGCGCGCTGCCGATGAGCGTGGAGCTGAAGCCCTCCACGAAGCGCCGGCCCACCACCGCGGCGGCCTCGTCCAGCGGTGAATCTGGCGCCAGCGTGGCCGCCGCGACCTTCAGCGCGCCGACCCAGACCTCCAGGGGATAGGCCAGGTCGAGCGAGCCCCGTGCGTCGAGGCCCACCTCGCGCAGCCGGCCCGCACAGGCGTCATCCAAGTGGTCACCCAGGGCACGAAGCAGTCCCTGGAAGCTCTGCTGGAATACAAGGGGTTCGGGATTTTCCAAGCCGAGGCAATGTATCGTCTGGATGACAGCGTCTCAACCCGGTGGGTGGCCGGGTATCGATGGGTAATCAACACCCGGCGCGGTGCCCGGAGCGCGTGCCGCTTTCAACACGGCGGGCCACTCGGTGCTGGGCGGGCGCGACGCGGTGTGGTGAAGAGTCGCCGGCCCGCGTCACGTCACCGGGCACGACTTCACGGTACCTCGCCTCCTTCGCCTGCCGGAGCCCGTCATGAACATGTCTCCCCGTCACCTCTTCGTTGCCGGCGCCACGGGGGCGACCGGCCGCAACGTGATTCGCCAGGCGATTGCGCGCGGCGTGCCCGCAACCGCGCACCTGCGGCCCAAGAGCGCCGGCAGCGAGCTGGCCCGCACGTGGCCCCACAAGGCCGTGGTGGAGCTGTCCGACACGGAGGCCCTGGTGGAGCAGCTGCGCGGCGCCACCACGGTGCTCCAGCTCATCGGCACCATGCGCAAGCGCTTCGCCACGGGCGACACCTACGAGACGAGCGACATCGGCACCACGCGGCAGCTCGTGGAGGCGGCGAAGCGCGCGGGCGTGGACCACCTGGTGCTGCTCAGCTCGGTGGGCGCGGGCCGTCCGGTGGGCGCGTACCTCAAGGCCAAGGCGGAGGCAGAGCGGCTGGTGCGCGACAGCGGCATCCCGTGGACCATCGTGCGCCCGCCCGCCTTCGAGGGTGAGTACCACCACGTCAGCCCGGTGCTGCGCGCCCTCACGCGCCTGCCGCCGCTGCGCAGCATGCGCCCCATCCACCTGGACCAGCTCGCCGCCGTGCTGCTGCGTGTCTCCGAGCGGCGAGCGCCCCTGAACCAGGTGCTGGAGGGCGACAGCCTCTGGGCCGAGGTCGCCGCCGCGGGCGCCTGAGGCTCCTTTGGCCTGTGAAGGCGGCTCCAAGGAATGGAAAAGACAGCGGCGCGCACTGTCCCTGAGCATGAACGCGAATGACCCGCTACTCCTGGCTCGTCGAGGACAAGGCCGCGGCCTCTCACCACAAGGGCGACATCAACGCGGCGCATCGGTGGAAGCTGCCAGTCCATTCGAGTCGCGCCACATGAGCTTGGTTAAGCAGCCAATGGCACCCGAGAGGCAGCCTGCTCGGACTCAGCCGGGCTGAGATAGCCGAGGGAGGAGTGCGCCGCTGGCGGTTGCAGAACACCTCGAGGAAGTCGAACAAGGCGGATTTCGCCACTGTGTGTCCATGCCTCGATGCAAAGAATTTGCTCCAACGGAGCGGTTCCGAATTCCTGCCCTGCCGACCTCGCAGGTTGAGCGTGCACCAACCACCCTTCAATACCATACACCATCGCTCCAGCATCTGCGGTGGGGCCTTCCGTGGAGAGAGTTGACGAGCTGGGTTTGAACCTGCTGATCTGAACGAACATCGTCAGCACTGGAGTTGGGCCCCCTCTACACGGGGCGCAACGCGAGAGCATATCCATTCGCAGTACGACACCACGGGCCGACAGGTTGCCGGCCAAGGGGGGACAGCATGACGAAGGCCCATGAGCCGCCACGCGATTCAGCGCGACAGTGGGACAGTCGCGAGGGCTTCATTGCGGGAACCGATGGGGAGGGCAGGCCCCTGGTGGACTTCGAGGGGAATCCAACGGGCCCTCGGGTCGCCCTCACCACAGTTCCCTTACCAGGGGCGACGCTGGAGGCGGCGGTCGCGTCCCGCCAGACGGTGCAGCTTCGCTTCCAGGACGGTGACGTCCGCCGCCCCATCATCATCGGCCTTGCGCAGGACGCACGACAGGAGGGTGTGCCCCATCCCCTCCGTGGCGGTGACGGCACCCTCCTGGAAGTTCTTGAGCATGCGGACGGCGTCACGCTGCGCGTGGGGAAGGCCAGCCTGCGACTGATGCTGGACGGGCGAATCTTCCTCAAGGGCACCTACGTCGAGACATGCGCCGAGGGCCTCAATCGCATCAAGGGCGGCACGGTGGACATCGGCTGAGAGCGCCTCTCGCGCACGCACGACGGACCAGGACACGAGGCGACACGTGAGCAGCATTCGACAAGGGGGGCTCCACCCCGAGGGGAGCAGCGTGCCCCCGCGGCGCTGGAGCGGTTTCGCACCGCGCGAGATTTCGGCCCTCTGTAACGAGGAGATGGTGGCGCTGCATGCCGGAGAGGCGGCCTTCCTCTGGACGCAGCGAGCCCACGCCGTGGGCGCCCCCCACTACCGGCTGAAGGACCTCATCCGACTGGATGGGAGGCTGGAGGCGCACCTGGATGGACTGAGGACCGCCGGCGAAAAGGGCTGGGAGAAGTGCATGGCCGCGATGGACGTGCCAGGCCCCGGAGAAGTGTTCGCGGCGGGGGTGCTGGCTTGCGAGAGCCGCGATGGCCGTCGCATTGGCACCGTGGTGAAGCTGGCTCTTGAGGCCCCCGAGTGGCAACGCGCCTGCGTGTCCGCCCTGGGCTGGCTGTCGTTTGCGGATGCAGTCCCCACGCTGGAAGCCTTGCTGGAGGAGCAGGCCCCGGAGGTGCGTCGTCTCGGCGTCGCCGGTGCCGCCGCGCAGCGCTGGGATTTGGGGCCGCACCTGGGCGCTGCCCTCGGCGACGAAGACGCCTCCCTGCGAGCATGCGCGCTGGAAACCGTGGGGCTGCTGGCGCGGGCGGACCTCCTGCCGAAAGTGCAGCGCGCCCTGACAGATGACGAGGACGAGGCGTGCCGGTTCGCCGCCGCGTGGACGCTGGTGCGCCTCGGGCAGCGCACGGGCCCCGCCTTCTCGCTGCTGCAGGCTCTCGGCGACTCGGCGGGCCCCTTTGCACGGCGGGCCCTCTCCGTGGCCATGCCCTGCATGCCACAGGCCCAGGCAAAGGCCTGGTACTCGCGACTTCGCGAAGCGCCGCAAACCCGCCGCCTCGCGGCCATTGCCGCGGGCGTGCTGGGTGACGCCGAGCACGTGAAGGACCTGCTGGCGTGGATGGCAGAACCCGCGGTCGCGCGTGAGGCTGGCGAGGCATTCGCACTGCTCACAGGCATTGACCTGGCGTGGGAGGGACTGGACGCCGAGCCCCCACAGGACGAAGTGGCCGTGGAAGATGAAACGGCCGCGAAGGAGTCGGAGAACCTGCCCTGGCCCGCCACGGAAAAGGTGGCCGCGTGGTGGCACCAGCACCAGGGGGACTTTCAAAAGGGCACGCGCTACCTGGTGGGGAAGCCCATTTCGGACATGCACCTGCGAGAGGTACTGCGGCAGGGCACCCAGCGCCAGCGTGCGGCGGCGGCGCTGGAGTGGGGCCTTCGCAAGCCCCAGGCGCCTCTCTTCGAGGTGCGGGCGCCCGGGCCCCTCCAGGCACGGAGGTTGGCCGCATGGACTTCGTGAATGAAACGCCCCTCTGCGCGGGCTGGACGGTGGGCTTCCAGCCAGATGGGAGGGAGGTGCTGGTGGTGGTGGCGAAGGGCACCTTCAGCCTTCCGGCGAGTGAGGAAGAAGCCCCACTCGCGCCCACGCAACTTCCGCTGGTGGAAGCGGACACCTTCACCGGGGAGCCGGGATTCTCGGCGCCACTGCACGAGGCGGACTTCGCCCACCGAAAACCTCGGTGTGACGTGCTCCTCAACGGGAGTGCGTGGGCGCCCGGTGGAAAGCCCGCCCCGGTGGTGCCCGTCTCCTTCTCGTTAGGAGGGATGACGAAGTCCTTCGCGGTGCATGGCCCTCGTGTCTGGCGAAAGAGCCTGATGGGTGGCCCGCGCTCGTCGGAGGCTCAACCCTTCACCTCACTGCCCATCAGCTACGACAACGCCTTCGGAGGGGTGGACACCAGCCAGAAGGACGTCGCCAGGCACAAGGCCTTCCTCCCCAACCCCGTGGGGCGGGGCTTCCGGCACCACCTCGAGGAAGTGGATGGCGTCCCCATGTCCAACACGGAAGAGATTCGCACACCCATCACATCCCCGCGCGGGCCGTACCGGCCCATGGCCTTCGGTGCCCTGGGGCGCAACTGGCATCCCCGCTCCGCCTTCGCGGGCACCTACGACGCGTCATGGCTGAGTGAGGACCTCCCCTTCTTCCCCAAGGACTTCGACGACAGGTACTTCCAGGCCGCCCCCGAGGACCAGCAGGTGCCCTACCCACGCGGGGGAGAAGCCGTCACCCTCATCAACCTCAGCCCCCGAGGGACGCTGCGCTTCCGCCTGCCGCGACTCCAGGTGCCCGTGGCGTTCATCCCCCACCAGGGTCCGGCGAAGCAGGTGGACGCAGCGCTGGACACGGTCCTGGTGGAGTCCGATGCCGACCGCCTTCTTCTCACGTGGCGCCTCACATGGCCGTTGCGGCGGGACGCCTTCGAGCTGAAGCAGGTGGTGGTGGGAGGCCGCTCCCGCGGGTGGCTGCGTGCCCACGCCGTGGGCAAGACGTACTACCCCAACCTCGACGCGCTTGCTCGAGCGCGGGGTGCCCGGAAGGCAGGCCGCCATGGTTAGCGTGGCCATCAAGGCGGCTGGCCTGGTGACGGCCGTCGGATTCAACGCCCCTGCCTCCTTGGCCGCCATTCGCGCGGGCCTCAGCGGCGTCAAGGAATCCCACCTGTGGCATGCCCCTTCCGGGAAGTACCTGAAAGCGGCCAAGGTGGCGCTGCCGCAATGGTGGGAGGGACTCGGCAAGCTGGCGGAGCTGGTGGCCCCTGCCATCGGTGAATGCCTGGAGGCCGCAGCTCCTGCGCCAGCGGACAGCATTGCCCTCCTCCTTTGCGTCGCGGAAGGTTCGCGCCCCTTCCGGACGGAAGGGATGGAGCAACTCCTGGTGGCGGAGGTGGAGAGTCGCCTGGAGGTTCGCTTCCACCCCGCCACCCGGTTGATAGCGCGTGGGCAGGCCTCCATTGCCTTCGCGCTGCAAGAGGCCCAACGCCTTCTCTCCACGCAGCGGGCGGCCTGCTGCATCATCGCTGGGGTGGACAGCCTGCTGAATCCCAGGACGGTGAAGGAGTACGTCCGCCGCAGGCGCGTGCTCGCCCCGGACAATTCCAACGGCTTCATTCCTGGGGAGGCTGGTGGAGCGGTGCTGGTGGTTCCAGCGGGACGCCAGTCCGGAGGGGAGCTGCGCATCCTGGGTCTTGGCATTGCCCAGGAAAAGGCAACCGTCTCCTCCGAGGAACCGCTGCGAGGCGACGGGCTGACGGCAGCCGTCAAGGACTCCCTCAAGGAAGCCGGCCTCACCCTCTTCGACGTGGCCTGGCGCATCACTGACTTGAATGGCGAGCACTACAAGTTCAAGGAGGCAGCCTTCGTCGCCGCGCGCCTGCAGCGCACGCCCAAGGACGTTCCCTTCGACATGTGGCACCCTGGCGAGTACCTGGGTGAAGTGGGCGCCGCCATGGGCCCCTGCGTCCTCGCGTGGGCCTTGCACGCTGGCCAGAAGCGCTACGCCCCTGGCGAGGTCGCTCTGTGCCATTTCGGGAGTGATGAAGGGGACAGGGCGTCGCTGGTGGTGAAGTATGAAGAGAGGAGCAGTCCACGATGAGCACCAAGGTGTATGCCAACGGACGAGAGATTTCGGGCAAGGCCTCGGGCAACAAGTCAGTGGCCGCCATGCCGGACGTATGCCTCTCTCCGCCCGGGCCGCCCGCAGGCCCTGTTCCCATTCCCTACCCCAACACCGCGCAGTCGTCAGACACAGGCGACGGCAGCAAGACGGTGTTCGTGAATGGGAAGGAAATCAGCCTCAAGAACCAGTCCGTCTACAAGACGAGCAAAGGCAACGAGGCGGCCACGCGCAACTTCGGAGCTGGCGTCATCAGCCATACCATCACGGGGAAGACGAAGTTCGCCGCATGGTCCTTCGACGTCAAGGTAGAGGGGCAGAACGTCGTCCGCCACATGGACCTGACGACGCACAACCACCAGAACCCGACCAACGGTGCCATCACCCTCAACACCGGCAGCATGTTCCTCGACGGAGGCGATGCACCCGAGAAAACATGCGATGAGCTTCAGACCGAGAACGAAGAGCTTCGGAAGGATGCCGATTCCGGCAGGGGACCGACCGAGGATCAATTGGAAGAAGCCACCACGCTCACCACTGGCCAGTACCTCAACGCGAGCGATGGAAAGCGTTACGGAGTCAGAGGCTTCAGCCGCCAGCTCGACAAGGATGGCTGGGCCCAGGGCGTAGGGACCCTTCAGTATTCCGAGATTGCAACAAGGAAGCGAATCATCACGTCGTACGACTCGAATATCGAAGGGTTTGCGTACAAGTTCACCACGAACATGCCGCACTCGAGCCATACGGAGTCGCGGATTATCGAGGACATTTTCGCAGCCACCAATGGACAACCCAAAGGAAAGTTGCGAATGCGCATCCAGTGGCATCGCAAATCCAAGGGAACCATGTCCTCGGAGGCGTGCAAGCACTGCAAGCGGCTCATTTGTGCAGCAATGAACAAGGGTCTCGAAATCGAACTCTGTGACGACAAGGGCAAACCGACCACTCCCGACTGGTGCGACGAATACTCCGAGTAGCGCCCTCCCAGACCAAAGCCATGAGCATTACGTTCCCCAATTACGTCCGAGCAAATGTTGTTCCTTCAACTCCCGTCGCCTACGAATGGGACGACGAGACAACCGACGTTTTCCTTGACGACGCCCGCCTTGCGAAGCGCATAGGGGCAGCCACAGCCCGAGGTATCGCGGCCCTCTCCGTTGGGTGCGCTGAGTGGATTGTCTACAGGTTCAGCGGGCTGTCGGATGACCCCATGCCCTATCAGTATCTTGAAGCAGCATGGGCTGGCATCATCGACTGGAACCTCATGAAGATTCCGCATGGCGCGAAGCTAAAGGACTGGAAGGGGTCCGTGCGGCGCCCGCTGTTTCTTGCAATTCGAACGCTCAAGGAGAACCTTTCGCTAGCAAGCTCCGGAGACTATCCGGCCGAGGAGACAGTGCACCTTGTTTTCTTGGCGCGATACGTCCTCCCAGACCCAAAGCCATTCATGAAGTGGCTCGATTCTGCAATAGGCCGCCTGGAAACCTACTACTCAGGCGATGGAATGGGAGAGCCAGTTCCTCGCGAGGTGCTCGACCCGGATTTCGACTTCAAACCCGAGCAGGCCAAAGAGCTACTTGAAGAGTATCTGCGCACCGTCGCTTCGTCAGGGAACCCTTATCTCAATTTGCCTCATACGCCATGACCCTCCCCCTCCCGGCTTATCTCGAAAAAGCCAAGGTCCAGGACCGGAACTTACGGTTCGCCTGGGACGACCATCGCTACGAGATGGCATACACTCCGCTTGACAAGGCAGCTCGAACTCGAATGGAGCGGTTCTCACAGCGCGCCATTCTCGCGTTCGCCGTCTCTTGCGCAGAATGGATATTTTATCGTTTCAGGCCCGTTTCCTCTCCTCCCTTCCTTGATGACTACATTGAAGCCGCGTGGGCTGCGGTCGTTGATGCCCGATATGCCAACTACTACGTGGAACCCCGCAGAGAAGAGTGGCAAGGGCCTGACCGCAAGCCCCTGGCGGTTGCCTTGATGCTTCTGGTGGACACCATCGTTCGAGTTGAAAATGACGACCATCCCGACATCGGCGCGCTGTCTCTCGCCAACCTGGCTGCCCACGTCATGACTGACCCGACGCCATTCCATGAATGGCGCGAACGTATTGTGACCCGGCTGGAGCGCCTGTATCCACTAAACCCACGGGACACGCGAGGAGAGCCAGTGCCTCGCGAAGCTCTCGACCCGGACTTCGATTTCAGACCCGAGATGGCGCCGGCGCTAATCGGGGCATTTCTGAAGAAGCTGGACTACAAGGCGAACCCATTCCTTCGCTCTCCTAGTGATATGCGGAGGCTCTACTTCGACGGTGTTCCGTACGAACTGCCGTAACCCTTGTGCCTACTCAAGATCCGGCCGATATGTCCTGAGCGCGTCAAGGCCACATTCTACCGAGCGCGGCGCGGTTCTCGTTCCGCCTGGGCCAGCGATGCGCGCGGCAGAGTTGCTGGCGCCGGGGCGGTCCCCACGCGGCCCCCCTTCTACACACGATCCGGGACTTGACCGGCTGCTCGGGAGTAGCACCGCACTGCGGTTCAGACAGAAGTCGCCTCCAACGTACCTCGAACTCCAGCTTCAGCCTCACGGGCGTCTGCACTCCGAATGCATGCCCCCCGACACCCGCCCCCCCCTGCGAAACGTGCGGACGCTTGGACCTTTCCCGCCCCGAGGCCCCCATGCTCGACGCAACCTCACTGCCAACGAGCCTCGACATCTTCCGCATCGGAAACTTCGCGACGATGATTGTGGGGACCGAGCGCTTCATGGAGGTTGCCCTCCGATTGGAACTCAAAGGCATTCGCTTTCTCGAGCTCCCCACGCGCTGACCTCGACATGCCGACAGACAGCCGGCTCTTCGTCCCATAACCGCTTCGCCGCTCCCAACGTGCGAGCATGACTCGCCCAGGTCATGTGACGATACGAACGCACCTTGGCGAAACTGCCAGTCCATGCGAGTCGCGCCACATGAGCTTGCGTGCCATTGGCTGCGCCCCCACTTGCCAAAGAATCCCGGGCAAGCCCACAATCACCAGAACCCGACGAACGGTGCCATCACCCTCAACACCGGCAGCATGTTCCTCGGCGGTGGCAAAGCGCCTGAAAAATCTTGCGATGAACTGCAAGCCGAGAATGCGGAACCCCGCAAGACCGCCGACCCGAGCAACCGCCCCAGCGAGGAGCAGTTGGAGGAGGCCACCACGCTTACCACCGCCCAGTACTTCAACACGAGCGATTCGACCAGATACAATATGCGAGCCTTCAGTCGACAAGTCGACAAGGACGGCTGGGCTCAGGGTGTCGGGACGCTCCAATACTCGGAAGTCGCCTCTCGAAAGAGGGTTATCACCTCCTACGAGTCGAACATCCCTGGGTTCAAATACAAGAAGACATCAAACATGCCCCTCTCGAGCCACACGGAGGCTCGGATCATCGAAGAGATCTTTGCCGAAACAAACGGCAATCCCAAGGGAAAGGCACGCCCGCGCATGCAGTGGCATCAGAAAGCAAAGGACTCCATGTCAGGCAAGGCATGCCCGGCATGTCGGCGCCGCATCTGTGCTGCAATGAATGAGGGAATCGAGGTTGAACTTTCGACGATACGGGAAGGCCCAGACGCCGGACTGGTGTGATGAGTTCCAATAACTCCAACGCTAGCGACTCACATGAATCTTGACTTTCCGAACTACATTCGAGACGCAGTCTCCCCTTCAGCGCCCATCAGCTTTGAATGGGATGACGAAACGAACATCGTCCTTGAGGACGCGCGGCTTGCCAAACAAATCGGCGTCACCACTTCACGTGGAATGGCCGCGCTCTGCATCGGCTGTACCGAATGGATTGTCTACAGGTTCAGCACGCTCTCGGACGATCCAATGCCGTTCCGCTACGTCGAAGCGGCATGGCTGGGGCTCGCTGACTGGGACTGCATCAACATCAAGCATGGAGCCAAGATAAAAGACTGGACGGGACCTGTTCGAAATCCGCTTTTCATAGCAATTCGTACCCTCAAGGAGGCGCTAGAGATGGCATGCGAAGGCGGATACCCTTCTGAGTGGGCAGTTTATCTTCACTTCCTGGCGATCCATGTGCTGCCTGACCGGAAGCCCTTCATGAAGTGGCTCGACGCTGCGATAGGCCGCCTTGGGACCTATTATGCGGGCGATGGGATGGGCGCCCCAGTCCCACGTGAGGCGCTTGATCCGGATTTCGACTTCAAGCCAGAGCAGGCCCAGGAATTGATTGCTCAGCGCCTTCGGAAAGTCGCATCGTCCGGAAATCCATACCTCAGTCGCCCGCCGACGCCATGACACTCCCTGTGCAACCCCCATCCGCTTGCGCCGTTCACGCTCGCGGCGCCGCTGGCGTGAGCGGGCGGTGACTTCTGCGATGAGAAGAATGCGCTCCTCCAATTGCTCCAACGTCACGCCCCGGCTCATCATCGCATGTGACAGCAGCAATGGAGCGCAGCGGGTCAGTGCCAGCACCAGCGCGAGCCGCCCCGTCGCTTGCTACTGGCCCGGCGCGTCGTCCTTCTGCTGCATCGACAATTCCAGTAGCCGCGAGAGGGACAGGGCAATCACCTTGGCGTACACCCGCGAGAGCACCGCGCCCGGCCGGGTGGCACGCAGCGCCGTCAAGCCCGTGCCGGACTTGAGGGCCGTGAAGAGCAACTCCCCCCGCCAGCGCAGACGGTAGGCCTCGGCCACCTCGTGAGGCGACAGCACGTGCCGGCCCACCGTCGTCAGGTACCAGCGTCGCTCCCCTTCAGGGCCGGGTATGGCCACCACGCGCGCCTGGGCGCGGCGCCCCTGCTTCTCCAGCAGGACGTCCACCTCGATGACACCGCCCTCCTCCTTAAGCACGCCCTGCAGCAGCGCGTCCGTCAGGCGCATGCCCCGGGCCCGTACGCGCTCGCCCTTGCCCGCGTGCACCCGCACCACCTTTGGGTCGTGCTGGGCTTTGAGCCGCACCAGGAAGTGGGCCCCGGCCTCGATGGCGTCGAGGAAGCGGCCGGTGTCCGTGTACCCCAAGTCCATGAGCGAGCGGGACCAAGGGGCTTGAAGGTCTTTGGGCGACGCTGACGGTGCTCAACGCCTTCCGGCATCACGGCGAGCGGGACCGTGCGCCTGGCAGGCGTCGGGTGCCACGTCGCAGTGGTGCTCAACGCCTTCCGGCATCACGGCGAGCGGGACCAGGGCGAGGAGTGGGCGCATACAACCTCACCCTAGTGCTCAACGCCTTCCGGCATCACGGCGAGCGGGACCGGGAAGTGGGGGTTCTCATGAAGGCATCCGAAGGTGCTCAACGCCTTCCGGCATCACGGCGAGCGGGACTCACGGGGCGCCGGCTGAACAGGCCGCTGCCCACGTGCTCAACGCCTTCCGGCATCACGGCGAGCGGGACTCATCAAGCGCTGGGAGTCCCTCAAGCTCGAAGCGTAGTGCTCAACGCCTTCCGGCATCACGGCGAGCGGGACCAACGCGTCTTCGACACGGTCAGGACGTTGTCCATGTCGTGCTCAACGCCTTCCGGCATCACGGCGAGCGGGACAACGGACGCGGACCCGCGTCGTGTTCGTGGTGTACTTGTGCTCAACGCCTTCCGGCATCACGGCGAGCGGGACCGCCCTCGCCGAACGACGACATCCCGTTCTGACCGTGTGCTCAACGCCTTCCGGCATCACGGCGAGCGGGACCAAAGGCGACGCTGAGTCCGTCGACACCAGAGCGGTGCTCAACGCCTTCCGGCATCACGGCGAGCGGGACACGAATTCAAGCAAGGGCACATTCAGGTTCCTGCCCTGTGCTCAACGCCTTCCGGCATCACGGCGAGCGGGACTTTTTGTCGGCGGCGACCTGGGCCACCTGGGCGAGGTGCTCAACGCCTTCCGGCATCACGGCGAGCGGGACCATGACCTGCCCCGCTCCGCGCCGAGGACGCGGGTGCTCAACGCCTTCCGGCATCACGGCGAGCGGGACCCAGAGCATCCATCCTTCTGGTATCGAGGGTTGCACGTGCTCAACGCCTTCCGGCATCACGGCGAGCGGGACAGCGCCACCGTGGACCGTGGCCTCGCGCTCCTCGTGGAGGTGCTCAACGCCTTCCGGCATCACGGCGAGCGGGACCGAACTTCTTGGCGGCGGCGGCGTCCTGCTTCGTGTGCTCAACGCCTTCCGGCATCACGGCGAGCGGGACCGAGCGGATTGAGCGGGAACGCTGGGAAACTCTCGCGTGCTCAACGCCTTCCGGCATCACGGCGAGCGGGACCATCGCGGCGCAGATGCTCCGGCACCGCAGTTTCTGTGCTCAACGCCTTCCGGCATCACGGCGAGCGGGACATGACGGCTTTGTCGCGCTCGCGCCCAAGGTCTAGTGCTCAACGCCTTCCGGCATCACGGCGAGCGGGACTGGGTGGAGGACAACACCCGAAAGGAAGAAGCCTGTGCTCAACGCCTTCCGGCATCACGGCGAGCGGGACTTCCCGTTGCTGACGATGTATTGGGACGTCGGCAAGTGCTCAACGCCTTCCGGCATCACGGCGAGCGGGACCAAGGAGGAGGCGCCGAAAGAGGAAGCGCCTGAACCGTGCTCAACGCCTTCCGGCATCACGGCGAGCGGGACTCTGACGTGTCCTCCCCCTGAATCTCCTCAGTGGACGAGTGCTCAACGCCTTCCGGCATCACGGCGAGCGGGACTCGCGCCGCGTCCTCTGCCAGAGCACCGGACGCCTCCAGGAGTGCTCAACGCCTTCCGGCATCACGGCGAGCGGGACAAGGCAAACCATCCGGACGCGTTGCCGTTCCACGAGAAGTGCTCAACGACTTCCGGCATCACGGCGAGCGGGACGTCGCGCTCGGACTCGGCCGCCTCTGCGCGCTTGAGGTGCTCAACGCCTTCCGGCATCACGGCGAGCGGGACCAGCAGGAATGAGTGTTGAGGACGCGGTGCTCCTGTGCTCAACGCCTTCCGGCATCACGGCGAGCGGGACCGAGGATGACCTCCTAGACGCCGAGCTGGACCGGTGCTCAACGCCTTCCGGCATCACGGCGAGCGGGACCTTCGGGGTTGCTCATTGCGCCCCTCGCTCCCGTTTGTGCTCAACGCCTTCCGGCATCACGGCGAGCGGGACTGGAAAGGCAGTTGGTGGTCGGTGATATCTGCTAGTGCTCAACGCCTTCCGGCATCACGGCGAGCGGGACCTGTACTCGTCCTTCGCAATCCTCCTCAACTTCAGCCGGTTGTGCTCAACGCCTTCCGGCATCACGGCGAGCGGGACAGAGGCTAGCCGTCCCATGACGGACAAAAGCCTGGGTTGTGCTCAACGCCTTCCGGCATCACGGCGAGCGGGACGAGGTCATGTCCGAGATTAAGGAGAGCGGCGAGGAGTGCTCAACGCCTTCCGGCATCACGGCGAGCGGGACGAGCGTCCCGAGCCTGAGCAATACGGGACTGTTGTGCTCAACGCCTTCCGGCATCACGGCGAGCGGGACACCTTGCGGCTTGCGCGTCCCGCTGCCTTTCACGTGCTCAACGCCTTCCGGCATCACGGCGAGCGGGACTGGCCACCGCTTGTAATCTGGCACTGGTGAAGAGTGCTCAACGCCTTCCGGCATCACGGCGAGCGGGACCTGTCGAAATGCACCATCCAGGAGCGCGTGGACTAGTGCTCAACGCCTTCCGGCATCACGGCGAGCGGGACCGGCGCGAGTGACCCGCGCGAGACTGCCGCCGCCCAGGGGTGCTCAACGCCTTCCGGCATCACGGCGAGCGGGACCCCGCGGCGCTTCGCTCTCGCGCCGGCCTACGAGTGCTCAACGCCTTCCGGCATCACGGCGAGCGGGACTCATTTCCGACTCAACCTAATCCCACCTCCACTTCCGTGCTCAACGCCTTCCGGCATCACGGCGAGCGGGACCAGCGCCGCCAGAATCCACGCGCGCCGCATCACAGGTGCTCAACGCCTTCCGGCATCACGGCGAGCGGGACCACAGAGGCGCTTGAGGCTATCGCTGCCTTCGAGTGCTCAACGCCTTCCGGCATCACGGCGAGCGGGACCCATAGCGGGCGATCTATGGCTCGTGCTTACTTAGGTGCTCAACGCCTTCCGGCATCACGGCGAGCGGGACAGCCCGTCTGAATCCCCCAGCAATTCCACCAACTTACAGCCCTCTTTTCAAGCACCTCCCCCTCCTTCATCAGGGTTGGCAACTCCAGACCCTACCCAAGAACGCCAACCCCATGAAACAACTCGGCTTTTCATCGATCATGCACCTATTCACCTGTCAAAGAGCCTCAACCCCATGAACTTCCTGGGGATTTCGCCGCTTTCGCCGTCGCGGGCCTCCGCCACGGCGTGGTGCTTGATTGTCGCGCACCTCACAGCACCTTGAAAGGTGCGGGCTCCTCCGGCCAGTCCTCCTTGGCGTTGATGGCGCGCACGCGCTCCACGCACCCGCCGCACAGCCCAATCACCAGCAAGGTATCCACGGCATCCATCCGCCGCGACAGCTCCCAGCGCAGCTTCTCGCGGTCCCGGTCCGTCAGCGAGCAGCGGAACACGGAGAGCTGCAACCACTCCCCGTACCCCTTCAGCAAGGCATGCACCTTCCGCCACCGCCTCGGGTCGCGAATGTCGTACGTAATCAGGTACCAGCGCCTCGGCTCGGCCATGGCTCACCTCAAGCGGAACGTCGCGAACAGCCCCGGCTTGCCGGTCCACTCCTTCTCCAGCAGCCGCACCTCCAGCTCCACCAGCCGCGCGTAGCTCAGCGAGTACCCCAGCACGTTGTGTTTCCACGTCTCCCGCTTGCGCCGCTCGTACAGCTCGATGGCCTTCGCCCGTCCCGCCTTGCTGAGCCAGACGTGCTCGGACGTCACCTCGAAGTCCGCGTCCGCGTCCCACGTCCGCCGGTTCACCGAGGCCACCAGCGGCATGTCCGCCAGTGGCACGCGGAACAGCTCCATCACATCCAGGCCCAGCGGTCCCGCCGAGCCCCGGGGCTGATGGTAGAAGCCGAACGCCACGTCCAGCCCCACCGCCCGGATGGCCGCCTCCACCTCCCGGTGGACCAGCCCATACAAGAAGCCGAGCACCGCGTTGAACCGGTCCTTCGGAGGCCGCCGGTTGCGCCCGTCGAAGCGCAGGCGCGGGTCCACGTCCTCGCCTTGAAGATACGGCAGCGCTCCGAAATACCGCGCCGCGCCCGCCCCCTCCAGCCCCAGCAGCACGTCCAGCGAAGGCGCCTCCGCACACTTCGGTAGCAACGCGCGGAGGTCTCGAACCGCCGAGGCCAGCACCTCGCGCGACTCCGGGTCCCCTCGCGAGGAGCGCAGCAGGAAGCGGAGCTGCCCCTCCAGCTTCGCCTCCACCAGGCGCCGAGCCAGCCCCAGGCGCACGGGCTCCTGCCGCAGCGCCTCGAACTGACGCAGCCGCCGGTGGACGTTGCCCGCTCCGCCTCCCAATCCGCCGAGATAGCGGCCACCGGCAGTGAACCAGTGCACGCCGATGTCGTTCTCCACGCAGTACGCCAGCGCCTGCGCGCTCACCTGCACCGCCCCGTGCGCGATGAGCGCCGACACCATGCGCCCCGGCTGCCTCGATGGCTCCCCCTCCCCTTCCGGCGGCGTCACCACCAGCTCCTCCGACGCCCGCCCCACGCGCGTCCCGGGTGTCGTCACGTGCAGCACCTGCCGCACGTCGTCCTCCGGGAAGAGCCGGGGCCGGTCCTCCCCAGCAGTCTGCCGTTCCTCCTCCGGCAGGCACACGGGCGCCAGCGAGCACTTCGCGCACTTGCGCTCTTCCCGCGTCACGGGCGGCCGCTCCCTCGACGCGCGAAGCAACCGGGCGCGCGCCACGGCCTCCTCCACGTCACGCCGCAGCGCCGCGTCCAGCGGGAAGCGGACCGTCGTGTCCGTCTGGTGGTAGCGGACCCGGCACTCCACGGGCGCCCCCGGAAAGCGCTCCTCCACGAGCAGCGCGTAGGCCCCCGCCTGGAGCCGGTCGCTCGGCCACGCCTCCGGCTCGTCCCGGCCCGGCGCATGGCGTCCGCGCTTGTGCTCGTAGACCACCAGGGTGCCCTCCCGCGTCCTCACCGCGTCCACCCGGCCGTGCAGGCCCAGGGCCTCGCTGGCCAGCTCCAGCTCGACGCGCTCCCCCTCCTCCTGGAGCTGAACGTGCAACCGCCGTCCCGCGTAGACGGCGGCGTCAGCCACGCGCAGCTCCTCCACTTCCTCCAGGTAGAAGAGCCGCTCGCAGTACGCCAGCGCGTGCAGCGCGTGCGTGCGGATGGACGGCTCGGTGATGGCCGGCTTCGGACTCGTGGACGGTGCAGTCATGCGATGGGGCCCCCCGCCCCCGGTGCTCCGTGACAGCGACAACGACAGACGGCTACTCCGCCCCCTCGGCGAGCGGGATGCGCGGGAGCCGCTGGACCTCGGGTACCTCCGTGACCGACTCGAGCCCTCCCACCGCGTAGCGAGAGCCGCGGGTCCCCACGTGGTCCACCCAGACCGGCAAGGTGATGGCCCCCGCGGGCGCGGTCAGGAAGGCACGGCACGCGGCGGGCGGCCGCCCCTCCGGAAGCAGGCGTGCGTCGTTGATGAGGTGCGTGGACTCCCCGAGCGACCACGCGCCGGCCCGCTCCACGGTGCCGGGCTCCCGCATCGCTCGAACGACACGGGCCTCCAGCGATTCGCCCGTGTCGGGCTCCTCCCGGCTGTCACACCAGACCACCAGCCGCGCGTCGATGACGAGCTGTTGCTGGTCCGGCGCCGCGTTCTCGTCGTTCCCCTTGGCGACCTTGAGGTTCTTCGTGCGCCAGAACGTGCGGAGGACGGTGCTGATGACGGGCGCGTTCAGCAGCCCCGCCGTCACGCGGCATCCGCGGTGCCGCTCACGGTCCTGCTCGCCGACGAGCGACAGCAGCGCGCCGTAGCACGCTGCGGGGGGTGGCAGGACCTCCGTCTCCACCAGCTCGCGCGCCCGGCCCTTGCGCCAGCACGCCACGGGCACGGTCAGCTCGAGCGCGATCACCGCTTCCCCGCCTCCAGCCGCTTGCAGGCCGCGCGGCACGCGGCGACCACGCCCGCGTGGAGCTCCGCCCCCGAGAGCACCTCGCGCTCCTCGGCCCCCAGTGCCTCCACGACCTGTCCGCCCAGCACCAGCTCCTTCGCGGGCACGTCCCCGCTCTTCACCTTGCGCAGCAGCGCGGCGAGCTCCACCCCACCTGGGCGCGAGGACGGCTCGAAGGCATACAGGATGCGCGGCGCGGCCTCCTGCGTGAGCCGGAAGACGACCGACTCCGGACTGAAGTCGAAGAGGAAGCGGCCATGGTTGCCCGCGACGGGCCCCAGCGCGCAGAGCTGGTTCAGCGCCGTGACTGCCCGTGCCGGCACTCGCAGCGCCTCCGGCGTCAGCGCCACGCCGTACTGGTAGCGCGTCGCGTGCATCTCCGTGCCATAGGGCACGGGGTTGTCGCCCTTCTTCTGCGCGGAGGGAGTGGCCTTTGGGCTCGCGGCGTTGAAGGTGACATCCCCGGACCACGGCGTGAGGCTCACCGCGCGGGACACCTCCAGCACCGCGCGACGGACCTTGGCCGTGCCCTTCTCCTTCTCCTGCTTCGCGCCCTCCGCGGACATGAAGCCCAGCAGGTCGTCGTCGATGTACGTCTTCTCCTTGGACTTCGCTGCCCAGGCGCTGAAGGCCGCGTCCTTCCATTCGTTGACGCGCGCCGCGTCGTCGTAGGTGCGGTTGCACGGCTCCTGCTCATTCAAGCGCCGCCGCAAGGCGAAGCGGATGGACTCGGCGGAGACGGTGGTGTGGACCTGTCCGTTCCACACCAGCTTCTGGAGACTGGTGATGTTCCCCTCGGTGAGGCCCCGGTTGTTGGCGGCGGTTCCCAGCGGGGTGACGAAGGCTGCGAAGACGTGAAGGCTCATGACATGACTCCGGGAAGAGGTTGTTCAAGACTGCTCGGACGCGTCGGGTGCTTCGTCCGCGTCCTCCAGCTCCGTGGCATCGCCGCCCTGCCCCTGGTAGCTGGCCAACGCCACCAGCGCGAGGTCGCGGGCCGCCCGCCACCTGTCGGGCCCCAGCAACGGCAGCACGTCCCGCCAGTGCTCCTGGAGCTCGCGGTTGGGGCCCGCGCGGCTCCACAGGTCCGCGAGCGCCGCGCGCACCTGCTCCGGCGTCTTGGCCCCCGCGAAGCTCAGCCGCCACCGCTCGCGCTCGCCCTTGAGCCGGTTGGAGCGCGTGGCCTTGGGGCTCTCCTGGGTGTCCTCGAAGATGCTCTTGAACCGGCTCCGGAGCGCGAGGTGAACGCTCTGGACGAGCCACTGCTCGGCCTCCCTCAGACTCGATTGCATGGCGATGAGCCCCTTCCTTTCGTCCCACAGCAGCGCGCCCAGGTTGTCCCTGGCGCGGTAGTAGTGAATGAACCGGCCCTCCGCCGTCGTCGCGATGGCGAAGTCCGCGTACCAGGGGCGCGAAGCCGCAAGGTTCTCGGTGATGAAGGCGCGCAGCGCGCTGGTCGCGATGAAGTAGCCCGCCTCGCCCTTGCCCTCGGGCTTGCGGACACGCACGGTGGGCGCCAAGGCAGCGGCGGCGACCTCGTAGACGTCCAGCACCTCCTGGCGCACGGTGTCCTGCCGCACCACCGCGCCGCGAATCTTCTGCTGCGCGTTCCACGGCATCTGTCGCAGCGCCACCGCCTCGGCGACGCCCAGCACCTTGCCGAGCTCTCCTTTCGCCTCCAGCTTCATCGCGAGCTGGGCCGCGAGCACCGCGTCCGAGGCCCCCGCCACCGCGACCTCCCACAGCTTCTTCGGCGTCAGCGAAGGA
Source organism: Pseudomyxococcus flavus (assembly GCF_050038885.1). NCBI lineage: Bacteria > Pseudomonadati > Myxococcota > Myxococcia > Myxococcales > Myxococcaceae > Pseudomyxococcus > Pseudomyxococcus flavus. Next base: position 3,139,396 of record NZ_CP143624.1, read on the forward strand.
CGCAGCCTGGCGAAGCGGACCAGGTCCGTAGGAGCCAGCGCCACGAAGGCACCGCCCCGGAGCTGCGGCAGCTTGTAGGAGACACAGCCCACGAGCGCGAAGCACGCACAGAGCGCCTCCTGCGCCGTGTACTCCACCTTGGTGACGCGCACGCCGATGTGCCGCTCCGCCGCGCCGGGGTAGGCCCAGCTCGCCAGCACGGTGCTTCCGGACTCCAGCGCCTCGACCACGTTTTGCCATGCGTCCTGGTGGACGAAGGACTCGTAGCCCTGCGACTCCACGACGACGGGCTGGTCGTCCACCTCGAAGGTGATGCGCTTGCGCGTCCCTCCCTGCGTGGACTTCCCATGCTGGAGGAACGTCACCTTCAGCGCCTCATGGAGCGCGGCGGCCAGCTCGGGCCGGGGTTCGGGCTCTCCGGAGCGCCGCGTGCCCGGCAGGTCGATGAAGCCTTGCTTCACCCGGAACGACGCTTCGAAGAGCGGCTTGAGCGTGGCCTCGGGTGACTCGCCACCCCAGTCCAGGTGGATGGCCTCCGGCTCCACGGTGGCCGTGCCGGGCCCCAGCCGGACCGGAGAGGGCCAGGGCGTGCCCGGTGAAGCACTCTCGAGGATGGCTCGAAGCGATGCCGCCAATCCCCCCGCGCCCGCGCGCAGCAACGGGGTCATTCCCGGCGCATACAGCCGGATGGAGAGCGGAGCAGGCAGTGCCTTCTTCCGCAGGCTCACGGCTTTCGCCATCGCGCACCTCGCAGGTCGTCGTAGTCCAGCGTGTCCGCTGGAGGGATGGGGTATGGCAGCCGGCCAGGACGCGGCCATTCGCGCCACCGGAACGACTCGGGAGGGAGGCTCATGGGCAGGGTGACCTTCTGGGCGCTCTCCTCCCCATCCAGGACCCTCTGGGCGTCTCTCTCCAGGAGGACCGTGAGGCTCGGACTGCCATCGCGGCACGGTGCAGGCCACGTGTCGAAGCGTCCGTCCAGCCAGGTGCTGGAGTACCGCTGCGGCGCCTCCGACACCCCGGGCGACACCCAAGCGGACACCAGGTCACGCTGGCTCAGCTCGCCCATGCCCAGGCGCTCCAGCCAGGCACGCGCGTCGCGCAGGTCCGACGGGGCATAGGGAGCACCGTCAAAGGGCAGCACCACGAAGGGGCGCACCGGCCTGGGCGCATCCGGCGTACTGCGACGGTTGAGCCGCCCCAGGCGCTGGATGAGCGCGGGGATGGGCGCCAGGTCCGTGACCAGCAGGTCCGCTGACAGGTCCAGGCTCATCTCCGCCACCTGCGTCGTCGACGCGAGGACGGAACGGCCCTCCTCGGCGAAGGCGGCGACGACGTCGCCATGCCGGTGGACACGGTCCTCGTACCGGAAGCGGCTGTGGTACAGCAGCGCCGGTGCGCCCCGCGACGCGGCGGCCTCCGCGGTCCGCATGCACCGCTCCACCGTGTTGCTGACCCAGAGCACCTTGCCGTGGTCCCGCAGGCACTGCGCCACGAGGTCCCACGGTTGCTCCACGTCGAGCCGCCGGTAGCGCGGCAGCGCCTCCAGGTCCTCCGGCCCGTCGACCTCCGCGAGCCTCCTGCCATGGACGCGCTCACACAGGTCGCGCAGCGCGCCGAGCCTCGCGGCGGGCAAGCTGGCGGTCATCAGCAGCGCGGGGATTCCCGGCAGCGCTTCCAGGAAGCGCAGCAGGCAGCCGAAGAGCCGGTCATCGTAGGCATGGATTTCGTCGAAGACGACACAGGCCGCGCAGAGCCCGGGCCAGGCATAGAGCCCTTCCCGCTGGCTCTGCATGAGCCCGAGCACCGTATCCGCCGTGCAGGTCATGGCGTCCGCGCCCCAGGAGCGAAGCGCGTCGAGCCGATCCTGATCACGCGAGCCCGCTCCGGGCGCGTCACCCTCCCGGAGCCCGAAGATGTCGAAGTCCACCTCCGCGCGTGAGTGCCGCAGCCGGGCCTCCACGTCCGCGCCGTGGAGGTAGTCGCGGAAGCCCTCGGTGGCCGTGCCCATGGTGGGATAGGTGAGCCACAGCGGACGGCCAGGGTGCTGCGTCGCGGCCCACAGGTACGCGGCGGCCGTCTTGCCGCTGCCACAGCCCGCGCGCACCAGCGTCAGGGGCGCATCGCTCCGGGCCACCGCTTCCTGGAAGGGCCGCGGCGTCCGCCCCGAGAGCCGCCGCTCGACCACGGCGCGCAGGGCCTCGGCGGGATGGGGCGCCGTGAGCTGACGGTCCACCCAGTCCTGCTTCTCTCCACTCCGGGGAAGCGCCGAGCCCGCGACATCCGCCGCGAGCACCAGCGCCTTGCACACGGCCAGGAGCCGCGCGTCCAGGGAGCCCGAGGGCACGGCGCGCTCGAAGTCGTCCTGCCACGCCTGGAGCTGGTCGCGCGGGTGCTCCTTCCGCGTGGCGCGCAGCACGATGGGCGCCGTGAACACTGGCGGAGCGGGGAGCTCCAGGTCCTGGGCGATTCGCGCCAGCGTCCGGGTGAAGTCCTCGTGATGGACCAGCAGCTCCAGCGACAGCCCCGCGCCGGCGCCGTCGGGCGCGAAGGCGTCGGTCTGGAACTTCCGGTGATGGGCCGCCACACAGACCAGCGCCAGGCATAGGTCCGGCTCGCTCGCTCCGCCCAAGAGCCACGCGGAGAGGGGCTGCCCTGGCCAGCAGAGCCATAGCGAGAGCGCTTCGTGGCGGACAAGCTGCGGCGCGCTGCGCTTGCGGCGCAGCATGGACTGGAAGTGCTCGCTGCACTTGCCCAGGTCATGGAGCGCGGCGGCGAGCAGGACGATGCGCCGCAGCCGGGGCTCCAACGCCGGGTCCAGGCCCGCGGCCAGGAGCGACGCGCGGCCCCGGTGTTCCAGGAGCCGCCGCGCGGACGCCATCACCAGCGCGGTATGCCCCAGCAGCGTGGCCTCGCCCTCGGGCCGGTCGGGCGTGGCGGTCCCCTTGGCCAGCAGGCGCTTCACGCGGCCTTCCCTCTGGGCTGGACGCGCGCCGCGCGGCCCGGGGGCAGGAAGAGACCGCCCCCCATGTGACGGCGCCCGCCCAGCCCGTGCTCCTGCACACGGAGCGAGTGCTCGGGCGACAACCCATGAAGCTCGAGCGCGAAGCCCACGACCTTCTTGCCGGCGATGCGCACGATGCGTCGGCGCCCCACCTTCAACGTCGCCTGGACGCCGAGGGCTTCCAGCGCCTTGGAGGCAGCCGCGATGAACGACGCCTCGTCCATCGCGTGCTTGAAGGTGACCAGCCGCGCGGACAGCGAAGGCACGGGCTCCAACGCATACAGTGATGGCGCGCCCAGGGACAGCCGTCGCCCCGCGACCTCCAGCGGCGCGCTCACCAGCGGCAGCAGCGCGGCCACCGCGTCGGTCGAGCAACGCAGGCGCAGCGTGCCCCGGCCCAGGTAGAGCAACTCCCGGGTGTTGCTCACGCCCCGGAGCGAGAACACACCGATGTCCGTGCGCTCGTGCAGGGCGGGGATGTGACGGGAGAGCGCGGAGAACAGGAGATAGCCGTGGTCGAGCGGCACCGGGCCGCCTTGCACGGGGAAGAGCAGGTCAATGACAGCCATGCGAGGAACCTCTCCGAAGCAGCGAACGGCACTCGAATCGACGGCGTGACATTCACCCCGTCTGCAACGTGAGCGCGGGGGCGTAGCCACCATCACCGGTGCGCTCGTAGGACACGACCGCCCCCACCGCGTTGAGCCGCTGTCCCAGGAACAGGCAGCACGACGCGGGCGCGTAAAGGATGAGGTGGGTGACGGCCGCGCGGTACTCATTGCGCGCGCGCCGGAGTTGCTCGCGCGCCTGGATGGCGAACGCCACCGCATCCGCGTCCGAGCCGACGGCCCCGTCATGAGGCCCGTCCTCCGGCTCCAGGTAGAGCACGGCGCGAAACGCCCCCGGGCGCTCGGCCACGAAGCGCTCCACGTCCGCGCGCGCGTCTCCCGTCATCTGGAACACCACCAGCAACTCCGTGGCGTCCGCATGGCCCTCGTGCCCGGTGATGCGCAGCCTTCGCTGGGACGGCCTCGCGTCCGAGCGCCACAAGAAGGTCTCTCCCCGCGTGGGCTGCTCGACCCGAAAGCGATAGCCACCCACCTCCAGAAAGTGGAACCCCACCGCCAACACGGTGCTCAGCGGCAGCTTGCCGCGCAGGTCAATCAGCGCCCCGTCCGGCCGGCTCGCCAGCCGCTGGCGCGCCGCGAGCAGTCCTGGCAGCAACGTGTCCCGCCACACCGCCTCCGAGGGAACCCTCCGCGTGTCGCGGTCGAAGTACCGCGTCCAGTCCAGTTCCTCGGTGGGAGGCTGCTCCCATGTGCGCCTCGCCCACCCATGAATCCACAGGCTCACCGCGGGCACGTCCTCGCGCGAAGCCAGCAGCCCCCATGCCCGGATGGCTTCACGCAACGACTCCGGGGTGACACGCTTCCCGCCGCCTCCCAGCTCAATCCACTCGCGGAGCCCATCCAGGACGATGGCGCGCGGCACTCTGCCCATTCGCAGCCCCAGGCGCCCCATCCGGTCATCCACCTGCTCCTCGATGTCCTGGATGCCGCCAACACCGAGGCGCAAGCGCAGGTCCCTGCAGAACGCCCGCAGCGTCTCCGCCGGGACGCCCAGCCGCTTCTCCCACTCCGCCCAGTGCTTCTTCAGGGCCCCGCGCGGCGGCTGCTCGAAGAATGCCTCGGTGAAGCGGTAGCTCCTCCCGTGCAGGTATTTCCCCAGGTCTTCGGCGGAGGCCCAGTTGCTCAGCAGCCAGACTTCGACAGGCCCCTGCAGCCGCAGCCGCTGCCAGCTCTCCAGCAGCTTCCGCAGCAGGGAGCTTCCCTTTCGTGGCGGTGTCACCAGCCCGGCCAGGGAGTAGGTGTCCCGATGGTCGACGTGCCACTTCACCTGCATGTAGCGACTGGCCACGCCGGAGCCGGGCCGAGCATGCAGCGTCACGTCGTCCGCCGAGCCCGCCTCCGGATGCTCGACGTAGCCGTGCTCGAAGGGGCTCCCCACGTCGAGCAGCCGGAGCAGCTCGTACCAGCTCAACAGGTGCTGATAGCGGTCGCCCTCCAGGCGAGACGCGCTCTGCTCTCCCATGGCGTTTCCTCATAGCGACGCCACGGAAGGCGGTGGATACCTCCCCGGGGGTATTGATGGCGCCGCTCGAAAAGGAAGACGCCAGAAGCCGGCGCGACCCATCGCGGCCCCGTGCTTTTTCTCCCCGCGCCCATGGGTACGGCCTGCCCGCCAGCGTCCCAGGTCGAGATGCCTGGACTCAACCTGTCAGGTAGACACCATGGCCCCGGGAATGCCACATCCATCTTCGCGCGAGAGGCGCGTCACGAGGCGCTCCATGTCACTCCCTTCGAGTAGGGTAGAACCCTGGAGGTTGCCCCTGCGTGTTCCCCCCTGGCTCGTTGGTGATGGCGACGGTGGTGCTCCTACTGGGTACGGCGGTCCAAGCCCAAACACAGGAGACAAGGCGGTGGCGCCGGGTCGAGCGGAGCGTGGCGCTGAGCGCGGGCCAGGGCGCTCCCGTGCAACGGCTCCGGCTGGCGCCCGGCGTGGTGACGACGGTGCTGTTCGACTCGGACGTCGCGCTGGAGGCCGCGCTTCCCGAGGAACTGGGTGGCCTGTTCACCCGACTGGACGTGACGCCGAACCACCTGCTGCTCCAGCCCTCGGTTCCCATGCCGGAGACCGGCGTGCCGCCGCTCGTCCTCCACTTCACGGACGCGGCGGCGCCCCAGCGGCTCGTCCTGGAGCTGGTGACGGAGGCTGGTACCGCTGACGCCGTGGTGGACTTCCGGCGTCGGCCCGCGACGGTGGAGCAACTCGAAGCCGAGCTCGCGGCGCTCCGCGAGCGCAATGCGTTGCTGGAGACACGGCTTGCCACGGCACGGAGATCCATGCCGGAGCAAGGCCTCGCGGGTGCCATCCTCTCTGGGGCCATTGCCCCTTCGGGCGTCAGCTCACGCTGGTTGCGTTCCGATATCGTTGGAGTGGCTTGGCGGGTCGTCCGGCTGGATGCGTATTACACCCCAACGTGGATGGCACTCGCCGTGGAGCTGGAAAGTCCGCGGGATGCCGCTGTCTTGCTGCCAAGCCTGGCTCGTCTGACGCCTTTGTCCACGGATGGCCAACCATCAGGAGACGTGCAGGAACTGCCCCTGCTGATGCTGGAGACACGGCTACTCCCAGGGCAACGGGCGGTTCTGGTGGCGCAGTGGCGTCGAGCCTCTGGGAAATCGCCGGGCTTCTATGCGCTGGAGCTGCTGGACTCCGCGCGGCGGCGAAGCGTGCGCTGGGCGCGACTGAAGCTCTGACCTCAGACCGGGAGACGTCATCGTGTCCATGACCGTCGAGGAGTCGTCTCACCCCTTCGCCGTCCTGTCACCGCAAGCCCTGCCCCCTGGCACCCGCATTGGGCGCTGGTGCATCGAGCAGCGCCTGGGCAGCGGAGGCAACGGCACCGTGTATGCGGTGCGCGAGCCCACGGGCAACCACCGCTACGCCTTGAAGCTCGCGCATACGCCGCATGACGATCGATTTCCTCGTGAGGCGCAGGCACTCCGACGCGTGAGGCACCCGGGCGTGGTGCGCATGAAAGCCGCGGGCGAGTGGAAGGCCGGTCCTGTGAGCTACCCCTATCTCCTCCTGGAGTACGTGCGCGGCGCCACGCTCTACGACTGGTCCCGGGCACACAATCCCACGGCGCGACAGGTCGGAGGGCTGTTGTTGCAGGCCGCCAGGGCGCTGGCCGCCGCGCACCGCCAGGGCGTGCTGCACCGCGACTTCAAGGGAGACAACGTGCGCGTGGACGAGCGCGGGCGGCTGGTCCTCCTGGACTGGGGGGCGGGCTGGCATCCTCGGGCGAGAGAGCTCACCTCCGCGACTCGGCTGCCGCCTGGGACAGGGCCTTATCGCAGTCCACAAGCGCTCCACTGGAGCATGCAGGCCCACCAGGAAGCAGCCACCACGCGCTACCGCTACGCCGTCGCGGACGAGCTGTATGCCGTGGGAGTCACTTTCTATCGGCTACTGGTGGAGCAGTATCCCCAGCCCCTGCTGAGCGCAGCCCAGCGGCCCTCAGCGAACGTGCGCGCGCTCAATCCGCGAGTCCCTGGCCCACTCGCAGACTGGGTCCACTGGCTGCTCGCATTCTCCCCCAGGTCACGGCCCGCGGGCGCCGCCAGTCTGGCTCAGGAAGTCCAGCGTGTGCTGTCGCGAGCAGGCCCTGACTGGGACGTCCCCTTGTTCACCTGGTACACCGGGCCCCACTCCGATACACGAACGACCCAGGATGACCGCCACCGTGCGGAAGCAACGGAAGAAGGCTGGCTGCAATCCGCGGCGCGGCGGCATGACCGCGTCCAGCGATATCGGGAGCGCCGATGGCGGCGGCATCGCGTCTTCGCGGAGGTCGTCACCGAGCCATGCCACGAAGCACCTGCGCGGAGACGCATTCGTCAGTTCGTGGTGACGACATGTGCGCTCCTGCTGACCGCGGGTGGAGCCTGGGCATTGATGCGAACGCAGGTTCCAGCCCCGATGCCGGGCAATGCCACGACACCTCAATGGCTGGCATCCGCGCGCGAGAGCACCGACACTGCGCCCCCCACCACGGCCCGCCCATTCCACGCCGTCGCACCACCGTGGTGGGAGCACGCCATGCCCACGACCGCTCCCCTCATCCAATGTGCGTCCCGGCTCCACCACTACCTGCTGGCCACCACGGCCGCTGGCGTCATGGCCTGTTCGGGAGAACAGGTGAGGCCCTCTCCCGCGAACTGCCCACCCGAGGCACTGCTCGCCATGAAGGAGCTCGAGCTCCACGTAGGCGCCAATGGCCACCTCCTTTTCGACATCCACCAGCCGTATGACGCCAGCCGGGAGGACTACGACATCGTCGTCCGTGATGGCCCCATCATCAGCAAGCTCGAAAAGCCCATGTGGTCGCTTCCGGCCGGAACGCTGGTCTACGGGCAGGTCTGGACAGGAGGCGAGAACATCACGGGCCGGTACACGCGCGTGCGGACGCCAGACGGAAACGAGTACCCCGTGTGCTTCCTCCTGGGAAACGAGGAGGGCATGCCCAAGTCCGTCGGCTCGCGGCCGGGCTACACCCGTGCCCGGCCCTGGACCAACGCGCTGGTGGTGGACCGCTTCCCTTGAGTGGACACTGGCGACGCAGCGGTCGTGCCGCCCGCGTTCACGGCTGTGAAATCGTGGGGGGCTTCTCCAGCACCCGGGCCTCGCTTCGCAGCCGCAGCTCGTTACCAGCCGCGGACAGGACCGCCGCCACGGGGACGGAGAGGAAGGCGCCCGCCACTCCAAAGAGGACACCCCCAGCGGTGATGGCCAGCAGGATGACCACCGGGTGCAGCGGCACCGCCCTGCCCATCACCACCGGCTCCAGCACGTTGCTCTCCAGTTGCTGCACGCCGAGCACCACCAGGAGCGCGAGCAGCGCATCCAGCGGGCCATTCGTCACCAGCGCCACCAGCACCGCGACACCGCCGGCCACGGTGGCGCCCACCACGGGGAAAAAGCCTCCCAGGAAGGTGAGCGCCGCCAGCGGCAGCACGAGCGGCACGCCGATGAGCAGCAGCCCCACCCCGATGCCCACCGCGTCCACCAGGGCGACGATGACGACGCCGCGCAGGTAGCCGCTGAGCGTCCCCCAGGCGCGCAGGCCCACCGCTCGCACCGTGTCCCGCCGCGCGGGGGACACACGCGCCAGCACCCACCCCGCGAGCCTCTCCGCGTCCTTCACGAAGAAGAACAGCAGCGTCAGCGTCAGCAGCCCACCCGCCACCGCTTGCGCGGCGAAGTTGGCCCCCGCCAGGACGCCCGTGGTGATGCGGCCCACGTTCGCCTTCAGGAAGGACAGGGCCTCCTGCAACATGCCGTCGAGCTGCTCCCGGGAGATGGGGAGCTCGCGGGTGAGCCAGGAGAAGACCTGCTCTGCGCCCGCCTGGACATTGCTGCCCGCCGCGCTGACCTCACGGACGATGCGGGGAACCAGGATGAGCCCGCCCGCGCCCAGCACCAGGAGCAGCACCAGCAGGGCGAGCACCGACGCGAGGGCACGTGGCACGCGGTGGGCGGACAACCACCGGACCGGCGGATACAGGAGCGTCGCCAGCAGCAGGGCCGCCACGGACGGCAGCACGATGAGGTACAGCCGCGCCAGCAGCAGCACGGAGGCCACCACCGCCGCGGCGATGACGAGCAGCTTGCCGCTGAACAACGCACTGCGAGTCAGCCAGGAAGGCGATGGGGTGTCCAAGGAGGCCATACGTCGTGCGCACCCTATGCACGAGGCAGCGCACGGCACCTGGCGGCTCACCGCCTGTGTGGCTTCATGAACGGATGCCCATCGCCCCTGCACGGCAGCGCCAGGGCCCGGCTTGAATCCGACAAACGCGTGGCGCCAGGCGCCATGTCGAGTGCTCCCCGTCAGGCCCCGCGGCGACAGTGGCTATCTTTCGCGCGTGCTCCCGGTACCGGCCAGCGCCCCTCGGCGTGAACGCCAGGGGCCGGACGAGGCCCGCCCGCTCCTTGGGCCGTCAGCTCAGCTTCTCGAGCAGGGCCCGCAGCTGCACCTGCTCCGCGGCGCTCAGGCGTCCGAGCCGCTCGCCGAACGCCTCCGAGAGCAGCCCGGTCCCCTGCTGCATCGCCTTGCGCCCCGAGGGGGTGAGCTGCAGCCGGTGCCTCCGCAGGTCCGCGGTGTCGATTTCCCGGCGCAGGAAGCCCGCGGCCTCGAGCCGCTTCACGTACAGCGTCACCGACGGCTTGGGGATGCACAGGGCCTCCGCCAGCTCGGCCGGGTAGGGGTGCGCGTCCACCTCCGCGAGCACGAACAGCTCCTTGGTCTCAAGCCCCAGCTCGGCGATTTCAGCGGCGACGCTGGAAATCACCGTCATCAGCAGCCGGTGGTTGAGCGACCAGATTCTCGCCGGGTCGATTTTCGCCATGGCTCCATGCGAGGAAATTGGTTCATGGTTAAACCAATTCCAGATTGAACTAATTCGCCGTCCCCACAATGTAGCACGCCCAGGAGCCCACCATGCCTCTCGACCACTACGTGACGCTCGGCCGTTCCGGCCTGCGCGTGAGCCCGCTGTGCCTCGGTGCCATGACTTTCGGTGAAGACCTCGGCTGGGGGTCCAGCGTCGAGGAGTCCCAGCGCATCATGGACCGGTACATCGAGCTCGGCGGCAACTTCATCGACACCGCGAACTTCTACACGAAGAGCCACTCCGAGAAGATCATCGGCGACCACATCGGCCGCCACCCGGCGCGGCGCGACCGGCTCGTGATTGCGACGAAGTTCAGCGGGAACCTCTACCCGGGCGACCCGAACGGCGGCGGCTCCGGCCGCAAGTCCATCATCAAGGCGGCCGAGAACTCGCTCCGCCGCCTGCAGACCGACTACATCGACCTCTACTGGCTGCACAACTGGGACGTCCACACGCCCATCGAGGAGACGATGTCCGCGCTGGAGGACCTCGTCCGGGCGGGCAAGGTCCGGTACATCGGCGTCTCGGACACGCCCGCGTGGAAGATTGCCCAGGCCAACGTGATGGCGCACTTCCGGGGCTGGTCGTCCTTCATCGGGCTGCAGATTGAGTACTCGCTGCTGGAGCGCAGCGTGGAGCAGGAGCTCGTGCCCATGGCCCTCGAGCTCGGGCTCGGCATCACCCCGTGGTCGCCGCTCAAGAGCGGCGTGCTCAGTGGCAAGTACACCCGTGCGAACGCCGGACAACAGAAGGCCGACCGCGCCGCCTTCATCGAGTCTGCCTTGAACGAAAAGACCTACACCCTCATCGACGCGCTCCAGGACATCGCCCGGGCGCATGACACCTCCGTGGCGCGAGTGGCCCTGGCCTGGGTGCAGGCACAGCCGGGCGTGGGCTCGACCATCATCGGCGCGCGGCGGCTGTCGCAGCTCGAGGACAACGTGGGGGCGCTCGACGTGAAGCTCACGCCCGAGGAGTTCCAGCGCCTCGACGCGCTCACCAGGCCGACCTTCGGGTTCCCCCAAAGCATGCAGCCCATGTTCCCCAGCATCCAGAACGGCGGCACCACGGTGAACGGCGTCTTCGCGGAGCCGTCCGGCTTCGGCGTGGTGAAGGGCGACAAGGTCTACTGACGCGCGAGGGAAGTCCCGGAGCGGGAATGACTGGTTTTGAGCATCACGCTCCGGGATGGCGCCGCTCGCCGCCCCCCCGGGCCTTGCGCCAGGGGCTTCCCATGCCCCCTGGGCGGGCCTCAGCGCCGCTTCCGCCTCCCTTGCGGCGCCTCGTCTCGCGCGTCCGCCTCTTCCGTTTCTCGCAGCGCGATGCGCCGCGCCGCCTCCGCCGCTGCGCGAACCCGTGGCGCGAGCACGTCCCCGGGCGCGCCCTCCGCGCTCCATGACGCCGGCGCCCCGAGCTGCCGCAGCACCGCGCCGTGGACGGCCGGCGCGTCGAACGAGAAGCTCAGCGTCGGCAGCGGTGCGCGCGGCACGTCATAGCCGGCCCGCGTCAGCTTGCCCGGCTTCACGCTCGGGACCTCGGGGGCCACCGCCTCGGCGACCGGCGCCGCGCGCTTCCGCTTCGCCGCCCCGCGCGACTTGCCCGTCGTCCCAGCCGGGCTGCCCCCACGCGTGGCCCGCAGCGCGTCCAGCACCTGCGCCTTTGTCCTGCCACGCAGCTCGAACAGCAGGAACGGGTCGCGGTCCAGGGCCTCGCCCAGCACATAGTGCGTGGCGGCGACGTGCTTGCACGGGTCTCCCCAGTCCGGGCACGTGCAGTCCGTCACCAGTTCCTCGCGGCTTGACGGGAAGAGACTGACGCCCGCCGCGCGGAAGACCGCGTCGATGTCCTGGGGCATCGTCCCCGCCAGCAGCTCCGCGGCGTACTGCGCCTTGCAGGCCATCCCCGCGATGGCCTTCCTCCAGACGCCCTCGTCGTGCTGGCCGAGCGTCAGCGAGACCGTGTAGGGCGTCGGCCGCGAGCCCGTGACTCGCGCGGTGACCTTGCCGCCCCGGATGACCAGGTCATGCGTGCGGCCCGCGCGCGCATACGTCCGGCCCCGGGCCAGCCGCCCCGAGTCCCCCCGCAGGACGCGCTCGAGCGCCTCCAGCCAGCGCTGGCCCCACCAGGTGGCGCCGGCCTTCTTCATCTTGATGCCGTGCTCGGGCGGCGGACGCTTCGGCGCGGACGTCCAGCCCATGAAGTCCCAGCGGCTCATCGCGCCACCGCCTTCGCGCTCGCGCGCCCTCGGCGCCGCGAGGCGCTCACCCGCGCGCGCTCCGTCTCACCCTCGCCCTCGTCCGCGACGGCGCCCTCGGACAGCGAGAACAGCTCGCGCAGCGCCGCCGTGTCCAGCTCGGTCACCCAGTGCTCCCCGGTGCCCACGACCTTCTCGGCGAGCTGGCGCTTCTGCTCGAGCAGCCGGTCTATCTTCTCCTCGACGGTGCCCGCGCACATCAGCTTGTGGACCTGCACCGCGCGCTTCTGGCCAATGCGATACGCGCGGTCGGTGGCCTGGTCCTCGACAGCCGGGTTCCACCAGCGGTCGTAATGGAACACGTGGCTCGCCGCCGTCAGGTTGAGGCCCGTGCCGCCGGCCTTGACGGACAGCACGAAGACGCGCGGGCCGTGCGCGTCCTCCTGGAAGCGCCGCACCATCTCGTCGCGCGCCTTGCGGGACGTGCCGCCGTGCAGGAACAGCACCTCGTGGCCCAGGTGCTCCGCCAGGTGCGCCATCAGCATGTCCCCCATCTCCCGGAACTGCGTGAAGACGAGCGCCTTGTCCCCGGTGGAGAGGGCCTCCTCGAGCATCTCCGTCACGCGCGCCAGCTTCCCCGAGCGCCCGGGCACGGGCCCGGACTCGCCGAGGTACTGCGCCGGGTGGTTGGCGATCTGCTTGGTGTACAGTAGCAGCGCGAGCACGCGGCCCCGGCGCGATATGCCGTCGGACGCCTCGATGCGCCGCAGCTCCTCGTCCACCACCGCCTTGTAGAGCGTGGCCTGCTCGCGCGTGAGCGTGCAGACGACCTTCATCTCGTTCTTGGCGGGCAGGTCCGCGATGATGGCCGGGTCGCTCTTGAGGCGGCGCAGGACGAAGGGGCCGACGATGCGGCGCAGCCGGTCCGCGGCGTCCTGGCTGCCATATCGCTCGATGGGCAGCGCCAGCTCGCGCCGGAACGTCTCCAGCGGCCCGAGCAGGCCGGGGTTGGCGAACTCGAGGATGGACCACAGCTCCGCCAGGCGGTTCTCCACCGGCGTGCCCGTGAGCGCGAAGCGCTGGCTGGCGCGCAGCGCACGGGCCGCGCGGGCGGTGGCCGACGCGGCGTTCTTGATGTTCTGCGCCTCGTCGAGCACCACCGCGGCCCAGTCCACGCGCGCGAGCAGCGCGGCGTCCCGGCGCAGCAGGCCGTACGTAGTGAGCACGAGCGCGCCGGGCTCGCGGGGGAAGTCGCTCTCCTCGCGGGCGCGCTCGGCGCCGTAGTGCGGCGTCAGGGGCAAGGTGGGGGCGAAGCGGGCCATCTCGCGCTCCCAGTTGCCCACCACGGAGGTGGGGGCCACCAGCAGCGTGGGGCGCACGTCGTGGGGCGCCTGCTCGAGCCGCCGCAGCAGGAAGGCCAGCACCTGCACCGTCTTGCCCAGGCCCATGTCGTCCGCGAGGCAGGCCCCGAGCCCCAGCGAGGCCAGCGTGTCCAGCCAGTGCAGGCCGCGCGCCTGGTAGGGCCGCAGCGTGGCGCGCAGCGCGCGGGGAGCGTCCTGGGCCGTGGCGCCGCCTGAGCGCAGCCGGCGCAGGCGATCCTCGAGCGCCCCGGTGGCGACGACGGTGACGGGGAGCTCGCCGTGGCGCGTCTCGCCGAGCAGGGACACCCGCACCGCCTCGCTCAGCGACATGCGACCGGGGCCCTGGGCCAGGTGGCGCTGGATGGCGTCGAGCTCATGGGGATCCACCGCGACCCACTCGCCGCGGAAGCGCACCAGGGGCGCCTTGCGCTGGGCGAGCAGCGCCAGCTCCTGGGCGGAGAGGGGCTGGTTGCCCAGCACGGCGTCCCAGTCCACGCGCAGCAGCGCGTCCAGCCCCAGCCCCGCGGCGCCGTCGACGACCCCGGCGACCTTCGTGCCCGTGCCCACGCGCAGGCGCAGGCGCAGGCGGCGCCGGCCCGAGGTGGTGAGCTCGCCTGGGACGATGACGCCGAAGCCCGCGTCGGCGAGCACGCGGGCCCCCTCCGAGAGGAACGTCCACGCGGTGTCGGGCTCGAGCAGGAGGGCCTGGGGGCGGGGGCTCTCGAGCACGAGGGCCAGCGGCGGGAAGAGCCGCGCCGCGCGGCCGAGCGCCTCGAGCAGCGACTCCTGGGGGTCACGGAAGGCGCGGCCGAGCTTCTCCAGGCTGCGCCCGCGCGTCTTCCAGACGTCCGCGGCCGGGACGAGCAGGCTCGGGTCGTCCGGGGACTGGAGGTGGAAGCTCAGCGCGAAGGGCTCGCGGTCCGCCTTCGCGGGCTCCAGCCGGAAGCAGGCGCGCAGCTTGTCCCGAGCGCCGAGCGCGGGCTCGCTCCAGCGCGTCAGCTCGTCGACGACGGCGCGCTCGGCGAAGCCCTCGGGTGCGAAGTCGCGCCGGTCGCCGGTGAGCGCCTCGTTCCAGCGCGTCTCCCACGAGGACGCGCGCCGGGCCCGGGCTGGCAGCGTGGGAGCGCCGCGCGCCGCGCGCACGAAGGCGTCGACGGTGGCGTCGAGGAAGGCGCGCAGCAGGGCATCCGGCGCCCAGACGGCGAGGTCTCGCCCGGAGCCCACGGGGACGGCGTGCGAGCCGGGCGGCATGCTCCGGGCGAGGGCGGCGACGCGGCTGGCGTCCTCCGTGGCGGAAAGCGCCGCCGCCCAGCGCGCCTCGATGCGCTCGCCCCGCCGGAGGAGCGTGGGCACCACACGCTCGCGCGCCACCAGCTCCAGCGCGAGCTTGCTGGCCAGCGTCCACAGGGCGAGGGAGCCAGGGAACGACTCGACCTCGGAGGCCCGCGCCACCGCGAGCTGCTCGACCGTGGCGGCCAGGGGCAACCCGCGCCCCTCGCACTCGCGCAGGCCCTCGGGCGTCACGAGCGGCGCGGAGGCGCGGGCGCCCGCCTTCGACAGGCGGGCGAGCGAGCGAGGCAGCGGCGCCTCGCCCCAGAGGAACAGCGTCTCGGCGTCGGGTAGGAACACGAGTGGCATCGGCGAGAATGTAGCCCCTGCGCCAGCGAGCGGGGCCTGTCAGCGGCGCTCGGCTGAGCTTCGGGAGAGTCGGCACCCAAGCCAGGGTGAGCCTCGGCACCTCCCCTTCCACCGCGCCCGCTCACCCCTTCCAGCTCCCGAGGTGATTGATGTCGCGCAGCTTCCACCGTTAGAAGGACCCGCGCCGCGACGAAGCCCCAGGCCGCAGGTCCTCCAATCTCACCCCTCGAGCAACGGAGCCCTGGTGCTGGCCAACTGGGTCACCGGCACCGCATATGCCCGCGCACGCGAGTGCCGTTTCTCTTCGTGTAGCCGCTCACCCAATGACAGTTCCCGGAGCTGTGCCTTCCACTGCCTGAAACGGAGGGAGAGCTCGTGCTTGTCGAGGGCTTCGGCGCCGTAGGGGTAGACGTAGACGTCGGAGTCGCTGAGGAGAAGGCTTCCGCCTTCTTCGCACGCGCATACTCGTGCGTCCGCCGCACCTGCTCAATGTCTGCGGTACGTGACGTGTCGCATAGCGCTTGGTCTGGCTCGTCGGGCTGGCCGGCAACGGGTGGGTTCCTTGCAAGGAAGGCAATCGCGGACCCGCGGACTCTGGCTTCCGCTTCAGACTTCTCAACGACACGCGCGCATGCCCGCGCTCGCTCGGGGTGGACCGCTGCGAGGACATATGCCGCGCGCGCCCGCGCCTCGAAAGCAGCAGGAGCGTCTGGAGTGCGAGCAATGAGTCCCTCGTACACCACGAGGGCTTCAGCGGGCTGCTGAGCCTCTTCGAGGGCAGCTCCACGGCGCAGGTATGGGTCTACCTGGGCAACACACGCCGTCAGCAGCAATGCGGCCGCAATGAGAAGCATGCGCCCCATGGAAATCACAGCAGTGCGATTCACTTACGTCCCCCTATCAACCACGGCTGCCGAGTCCGGGGGGGATGTCCCGGTCAGGCCGCAACGTACCGCACGATAGCAATGTGGCGCCGGAGGTCACCGAGGGACACCACCCACTCAGGGAGGGGGCAGAGTTGACCCTGCCGCCGCCACTCGTTGAAATCGTAGATAGCGCGGCCGGGCGACAACTGCGCCGCAACGCTCGGCGCGAGCTCGGCACCGCCATTCACATTCACACAAAGCACGACTCGTGCATTGCGCGTCAGCCCGGGCCAGCAGGGCTGAGATATAATGACAAGCGAGGCGGTTTGAACCGCTGCGCGCCATGGGGCTGCATTTCGAAGAGGGGGGAGTCTCCGTGAGTCACCTGTTAGCTTTGCACGCCACTTCCTCCGAGGTGGCGTTGGAACCGCTCTGGGAGAGCTGCCTGGGGCATATCGTCGGGACGGACGGCGAAGGCCGGCCCGTGGTGGACTTCGACGGCAATCCGGTGGGCCCTCGCGTGGCACGCAAGGCCGTGCGGTTGGACGCTGAGGGGATTCAGGCGGCCGTCGAGTCACGTCAGCCGGTGGAACTCCGCTTCGAGGAGGGAGACCCGCGGCTCCCCATCATCACGGCGTTGCGGCCCGTTGCTCCGCGGGCTTCACATTCGGATGCAATTCCGGACGCGCGGGTTGAGGCCGCCGAGTCGCCCACTCACATCATCCAAGGCCGGGACGGGCTCGTGCTGCGCTGCGGGGACGCTGCCGTCACCCTGCTGCGTAATGGGAAGGTCTCCCTGAAGGGGGCGTCCGTCGAAACATCGGCGGAGGGCACCGTGCGCATCAAGGGCATGGCGGTTCAAATCCACACGCCGGGTAGGCTGGGCGCCCGAGGGGGCCAGGCCGAAGCAGAAGGCCATCCAGCGGCAGGTCCCCGCTCTGGTGACGACGCGGCGGACATCCAGGTCATCCAAGGCAGGGAGAGCCTCGTCCTACGGTGTGGCAGGGCGCGCCTGACGCTCCTGCGCAACGGGCGAATCCTGCTGGAGGGGACCTCCGTGCAGACGTGCGCCAAAGGTGTCGTCCGTCTCCAGGGCGGCTCCATCCGAATCAATTAGGGGGCGTGCCATGGTGTTGGAGGACGTGCTGGAAGAGCACCTGGACGAGGCCGCTTTCCGGTGGCTGCAATGGGAGCGAGCCCTGGAGGCGCCGGACTTCACCCTCTCGGACGTGGCGAGACAGGAGGAGCAGTTGGCGGCGCACCTGCATGGACTGGTGCTGGGCGGCGCGGAGGCCGCCGAGTCCTTGCTCTGGCCCGCCCTGGACTCCGGAGACGCAACGCGAATCACCGCTGCGGCTTATGCGTTGCTGGGCCAGGGGCACGTCCAGGCCGTCCTCAACTTCATGGCCGGTGAGGCGCTCGAAGCGAGGGCGGCTGTCCGACGCGCGGTGGAGTTGAGTGCGGCCCCCAACCTGGGGGAGCACCTGCTCCCGCTGCTGAAGCGGGAGGACGTCTCCTTCCAGGCCCAGCTCCTGGAGGCGCTGGCCTTCCGGCACGAGGCGTCTCCTGAATTGCTTGCGGAGTCCTTCCTCCATGATGAGCCGGAGGCGCGAATGGCGGCGTTACGCGCCAGCCCGCCTCTTCCCGAGGCCACATTGCGCCGGCTCCTCCCTCGACTCCTGGAGTCCGAGCACCCGGGGATTCGCGCCGCGGCCATGGAGGCCGGGCTGACTTCGGGGGCGCGCATGGCCTGGGAGGCCTGCCGCCAGGCGGTGCGCGCGTGGAATGCCCACACGCCCCAGGCCATGGTGCTGCTCGCCCTCTTCGGCACCGACGCCGACACGGCCCTGCTGGTGGACCTGCTGGGGGCGCGGGACATGCGCCCGCATGCCCTCTGGGCCCTGGGCTTCAGCGGGCGCCTCGGAGCCATGGAGGCCTGTCTGGCGCTTCTGGAGGACCCCCTGGTGGCACGGCTGGCGGGGGAAGCCTTCTCGGCCATGACGGGCCTCCAGTTGGAGGGCCTCTATGCCCTCCCTCCCGGAGAGCGGCCCGAAGGAGCGCCGCTGCCACCCGAGCTTCAGGAGGACCTGGACGCCGACCTGGTGCCCAAACCCGAAGATGCCCTGCCCTGGCCGTGCATTGGCGCGGTGAGGTACTGGTGGAAGGAGGCCCGCCCTCGCTTCCATGCGGAACGACGCTACCTGAACGGCCAGCCCCTCGAGGGCCCCGTGTTACTGGAGGCCCTCACGCACGGCCCCATGCGGCGCCGGCACGTGCTGGCACGCGAGTTGGCCATTCGCAGCAAGGGCCAGCACCGCATTCCTACTCGGGCCTTCACCCAGCGCCAGTGGGCGGCACTGGCCCAGGCCCGCGTGGCCTGCGAGCACCTGAGACTCTTGCCCCTGGAGCGCACGCTGCGCTGACTCGAGGAGACGCCATGCAAATCAGCGAGAACACCACGGGCATGTCCGCGGGCCTCTCCGTTGCGACGGACGCCCAGGCCCGCGAGCACTGCGTCGTCGCCGTCAAGGGCACCTTCCTCATGGATGGCCGCGGCGAGCCCCAACTGGCGGAAGTGCAACGTCCAGTGGCGTACACGGACGAGCACCACGGGGCCCCCGAAACGACGAGCCTCCTCCGGGAGAATGACTTCGCGTTGACGAAGCCCCTGGTAGACCTCCTCGTGCTGGGCCATGCCGTCGCACCGCACGGGCGCGCGACGGAAGCGATGTTGGTGCGCGTGGAGATGCCAGGGCGGCACAAGGACATCCGCGTCACGGGGGACCGCTACTGGGACACGGGGATGATGGGCGTGAAACCCACGCCTCCCAAGCCCTTCGTCCGCATGCCCCTGCGCTACGAGCTCGCCTTCGGTGGGGTGGACACCTCCCACCCGGAGCCGAAGCACCACGGTGCGGAGCTGCGCAACCCGGTGGGCAGAGGCTTCCGGCAGAACCCGCGCGCCGCGGATGCGGTGGGGACGCCGCTGCCCAACCTTGAGCACCCCCGGCACTTCCTCGACAGGTGGGATGGGAAGACGGTGCCGGTGGGCCTGGGGCCCGTGGAACGTGGCTGGCAGCCTCGACTCGCCCACGCTGGAACCTATGACGCGCGCTGGCTCGCGGAGGATTACCCCTTCCTCCCTCGGGACTTCAACCCGCGCTACTTCCAGTGCGCGCCCGAGGACCAGCAACTGCCAGCCTTGCGAGGCGGAGAGGTGTTTCGATGCCTGGGCCTGGCCGAGTCCGGCCCCTGGGCAGTAACGCTGCCGCGCCTCCAGGTGCCGGTGGCCTTCCGCTTCCGCGAGTCCGACGTCCGCGCGGAGGCACGCATGGACACGGTGGTGCTCGACGCGGATGCGCGCGAGGTGGTGGTGACATGGCGGGCCTCCGTGCCGCTGGGCAAGAAGCTCTCCCTCCTTCGCGAGGTGCAGGTGGGCCTGCCACGCCCCAGCGTGAAGGAGGGGCCGGTGAGATACCTGCGCGGCAAGCCCTACTTCCGAGGGCTGGGTGCCCTGGTTTCCTGGAGGCAGCGCGCGCGGCGGCCGGGAGGGCCGTCATGAGCGCCACGCCCCTGTACGTCGCCGCCGCGGGCATGGCCTGCCCACTGGGACTCAGCGCCGAGTCGGCCGGGGCCGCCCTGCGCGCGCGGATGAACCGCTTCAAGCGGAGCCGCTACCACGACGACGATGGGGCGCCCATTGTCCTCTCGGAGGTGGCGACGCTCGCCCCCGAGCTGCGGCGTGAGGAGCGCGCCCTGGGGCTGCTGGGCATGGCGGTGGCAAGCGCAGTGCGTGGGCTGGAGGAAGCCGAGCTCGCCCAACTGCCCTTGCTGGTGGGCACGTCAGCGCCGGAGCGTCCAGGCGGTGTCCAAGAGGTGTTTCCCCGGGCACTCGAACACCTTCAGCAGGGACACGGGCTTCGGCTGGAAGGCGCCTTGTCTCGAAGCCTGGCCCTGGGGAATACGGCGGGACTCCGGGCGCTGGCCGAAGCCCGGCTCCTGCTGGCCCGTCACCCGCGGCTTCCCGGCTGCCTGGTGGCCGCGGTGGACAGCTTCATCAACGCCTCGAGTCTCGACGGACTACGGCGACAGGGGCGGCTGCTGCGCCCGGACAACTCGGACGGAGTGATTCCCGGCGAGGCCGCCGCCTGCCTCCTGGTGACGCGCAGGCCGCGTCGCGACGACGCATGCCCCCTGCGACTGGCGGGCCTCGGCTTCGGCCAGGAGCGGGCCACACTGCAGTCGGACGAGCCGCTGCGCGGGCTGGGGCTCGCGCAGGCCTACCGGGAAGCCCTGGCTGAAGGCGGTATCGACGTGGCCGAGGTGGACTTCCGCGTCGCTGACGCCTCCGGCGAGGGCTATGGCTTCAAGGAGCTCTCCCTGGCGCTCTCGCGGTTGCTGCACACGCGCAGGGAGTCCACGCCCCTGTGGCTCCCGGCGGAGTCCCTGGGGGAGACAGGGGCCGCCTCGGGCCTGGTGGCCCTGGCCTGGGCCTCAATGGCCATGTGCCACGGGTATGCGCCCGGCCCTCGGGCCCTCATCTCCACGTCCGACTCGGCCGGGGGGAGAGCAGCGGTACTCTTGCGCGGTCCTGACACGTACGCTCCACGAGGGATGCCCTGATGAAGGTATTCGCCAATGGCAACGAGGTGGCCTGCGCCGACGGGGACGGGAAGGTGGTGGCGGCCTTCCCGGACGTGTGCATGAGCCCTCCCCCACCGCCAGCGGGGCCGGTACCGGTGCCCTACCCGAACACCTCCTTCTCCCGGGATATGAAGCAGGGCAGCAAGCGCGTCACCATCAACGGCAAGCCCGTCATGCTGAGGGATGAGTCCTATTACGCGAAGTCCCCGCTGGGGAACGAGGCCGCCACCCGCAACTTCGGAGCGGGCCTCATCTCCCACCAGATTACGGGGAAGACGCACTTCATCTCCTGGTCGATGGATGTCCATTTCGAGGGCAAGAATGTCCCCCGGCATATCGACCTCACGACCTCCAACCACGGCAGCAACGCGAACAACGCCGTCGCCACCCCCAACCTCGCGCAGAGCGCCACGGGAAGTCCGGACCAGGCCACCTTCAACGCCTGCCCGTGTTGTAACGGGCCACTCCACGAGAACCAGAAGGACCCGGTGACTGGACAGCCCTTCGAGACAATTCCGGAGCTGGAATTCTACGGGCGTATCGCGCAGTACCGGATGAGCCGACGCGCGGAGATGCAGGGCCTCCTCCAGCAGGTCGCGGAGGGCAAGATGCCGATGCCGCCCTGGGCCAACAAGCTCGATGCGAAGTCCGGCCTTCCCGTCAAGGACAACATCATCCGCATGGGCGATGACTGCGAGCGCGACTTCAAGAAGCTCCAGGAACTCCGACAGCAGCACCCCAACTGCCCCAACGTTCACAACCCTCCGGACCAGGGGTGCGGCGTCCACTTCAAGGTTCTGCAGCCTGGGCTGGCAGGAGATGCCAAGCACCCTAAACGCTGGGCAACTGCGCGAGAGCAGTCAATCAAAGAATGGAAGAGCAAGGGATACAAAGTTCCAGATGACGACAAGGTAAATCACAAAACGCCGGCTGACGCCGGGGGCTGCCCCTTCTCCCTGCAGAACCTTGTCCCCACCGCAGTTCTCCATGGCGAATGCCTGGAAATCGAAGATACCCAGACTCGGATTCAGAACATGCTTCCACCCAACAACAATGAACGAACCAAGTTGTTTGGGTGAAACCATGCGACCATCCTACCTTCGCGAGACCCTTCTCATTTCGGGGGACACATTTCATTTCTCTTCCCCTCCCCCTTCCGACATTGCGGACTTACGTCACCTCGCTAGCGATGACTCCTGGCGCGTTCTCGCT
Source organism: Pseudomyxococcus flavus (assembly GCF_050038885.1). Lineage (NCBI taxonomy): Bacteria > Pseudomonadati > Myxococcota > Myxococcia > Myxococcales > Myxococcaceae > Pseudomyxococcus > Pseudomyxococcus flavus. Next base: position 3,161,334 of record NZ_CP143624.1, read on the forward strand.
TGCGTCCTCGCGAATCTCCAGCAAGGCAGGTTCGATGTTTCACGAAGGCTCATTGGGCTGATGCGCGAAAGGCGAGATGCGGAGATATGGAATGCCTGCACCCACCTATTGTCTTATGCGGCTCCATATTCCATTATTCGTGAGCTTGAGGCTGTTTCTGAGAGTCTTCTTGAGCCGACCAGACATAGCCCCTATACCCGGCAATACTTCTGCGTAATTCTCTCATGCTCGGCTGGCGTTTGGAGTGTGCCCCATCTGATTCGCCACTACAGGGGATTGAATAATCGCGAGGTTGAGAATGACGTTGAATACAATCTCTCGCAGGTACTGGAGGCTGAGCCAGGACCTATTCTAAGAGGGCCGCAAGTGCTGTGGGAATCCAACGGATTGCCTCCTCCTTTCGAGGAATCCACCCCCGTCTTCCTGACAGAGGAGTACCTCAGCCTGATTGAAGACACCTTTCAGGGGCTCGTTTCCAGCCAGAGGCTCTACGAGCAAGAGGCGCTTGTCGAAGGGGAGCGGTTGAATATCCGAAACGTTGCCCAGCGCCTCCTGGTTCGGGTGCAGAGCGGCACGCATCCGGATCGTATCGAGATGGGGAGGATGCTCCTCGAGGCCACCACCGGATTGAATTGCCGCGCCTTCTTCGACGATTCCGGCCGGCTAAGAAGCCTCACTGCGGCGGCAATCATTGAAGAGTATCTCGAACGGGGAGACGTAGACAGGTACCAGCCAGGCGTCCGCTACTTCTTCGGCCATCGAATTCCAGATTGAGCGCGCCTGGTTGCAAACGCCGGACGGTGGGGCGAGCGGGACCGTGCCGGGTGTGGTGATGGTGCTGGAGCACAGGTGCTCAACGCCTTCCGGCATCACGGCGAGCGCGACCGGGCTGAACTCGACCCGAACGCGCCTGACTACGAGTGCTCAACGCCTTCCGGCATCACGGCGAGCGCGACGCGGCGGCCCACGTTTGGTGGCGGAACGAAACCCCCGAGCGTGCTCAACGCCTTCCGGCATCACGGCGAGCGCGACCAGTATGGTGCGGATGCCGCTCACCTTGAGCAGCGGTGCTCAACGCCTTCCGGCATCACGGCGAGCGCGACTGCGAGGGCTACGAGGAGTTCGGGCGGGAGGGCAGGTGCTCAACGCCTTCCGGCATCACGGCGAGCGCGACCACAAGCGCATCCGCATCGGCGACGACGCCTACGAGTGCTCAACGCCTTCCGGCATCACGGCGAGCGCGACCCTATTCGGCGGAACGCCACGCCGAGTTGACGCAGAGGTGCTCAACGCCTTCCGGCATCACGGCGAGCGCGACAGAAAATTCTCTTTTGAAATTTCGTGCAATTGATTGGTGCTCAACGCCTTCCGGCATCACGGCGAGCGCGACCGGTCATCGAAGGTGAGTAGGAACCGCGGCGTTTCCATGGTGCTCAACGCCTTCCGGCATCACGGCGAGCGCGACGGAAGTGTACTTGTACCTGGACAGACGACCTGGAGTGCTCAACGCCTTCCGGCATCACGGCGAGCGCGACCCCCGCATCATCGTGACTCTGGACGATGGAGAGGAGTGCTCAACGCCTTCCGGCATCACGGCGAGCGCGACCATCGGCACGCCTCCTGCTCTTCCAACTGTCGTGGGTGCTCAACGCCTTCCGGCATCACGGCGAGCGCGACCCGTGAAGATGTACCCGAACAACACCGCAACTGCCGGTGCTCAACGCCTTCCGGCATCACGGCGAGCGCGACGAGAAGAAGACTGGTGCGGCACTGAGAAGGTGCTGGTGCTCAACGCCTTCCGGCATCACGGCGAGCGCGACGGCAGCAGACCAGCCCGAACCGCGTCTCTGGCTCGTGGAGTGCTCAACGCCTTCCGGCATCACGGCGAGCGCGACTCGAAACGGCACTGGAGGACGTCGCGGACACGGGTGCTCAACGCCTTCCGGCATCACGGCGAGCGCGACCGCTGTACTGCACCAGCAGGCTGTCCAGCAGGTATTGTGCTCAACGCCTTCCGGCATCACGGCGAGCGCGACTGCTGACGCCGTGGTACAAGCCGCCGCCCAGGTGCCCGTGCTCAACGCCTTCCGGCATCACGGCGAGCGCGACTGACGCCCTGGAGAATGTATGGCCCTCGCGACTGAGTGCTCAACGCCTTCCGGCATCACGGCGAGCGCGACCCGCGTTGCTGGCGCACCCAGCGTGGGCGGGCAGGTGCTCAACGCCTTCCGGCATCACGGCGAGCGCGACTTCGACAAGTACTGCCGGGTGGCGGACAACGTCTGCGAGTGCTCAACGCCTTCCGGCATCACGGCGAGCGCGACCAGCGAGTAGTTGGAAGCATGTTCTACGAGAACATGAGTGCTCAACGCCTTCCGGCATCACGGCGAGCGTGACTGACCCGGACCTCTTCGCCCGCTTCGCCGCCGCCCAGGTGCTCAACGCCTTCCGGCATCACGGCGAGCGCGACTGGTCTACGAGTTCTCAACCACCAGCGAGAAGGTCATGTGCTCAACGCCTTCCGGCATCACGGCGAGCGCGACCATTCTACGGCGAGAAAGTTACGGTTGCTGGGAGGTGCTCAACGCCTTCCGGCATCACGGCGAGCGCGACCTCCAGCACGCCACCGAAGTTGCGGACGGCGGTCAAAGCCGCGTGCTCAACGCCTTCCGGCATCACGGCGAGCGCGACGCAAAGGCGCCCACGGCCCACCCGAGCGTCGAGGGTGCTCAACGCCTTCCGGCATCACGGCGAGCGCGACCCGCCGCCCTTGGGCTTCTCCTGGTCGTCCTCCTGTGCTCAACGCCTTCCGGCATCACGGCGAGCGAGACGAGACCACCGAGGAGGTGATGCCGCCGCTGGCGGTGTGCTCAACGCCTTCCGGCATCACGGCGAGCGCGACGTTGGGGACCTCGGGGAAATGAAGTTGGCTCCGTGCCAGTGCTCAACGCCTTCCGGCATCACGGCGAGCGCGACGACTTCTCGAAGTTCAACCTGCCTCCCCTCCCCAAGGTGCTCAACGCCTTCCGGCATCACGGCGAGCGCGACACCACGGCCTCGTGAGAACCTACTAGAGCGCATGTGCTCAACGCCTTCCGGCATCACGGCGAGCGCGACCCAGGTGTCGATGGCCTCGCGCGCCTCGCGCCCCGTCGTACTCAACGCCTTCCGGCATCACGGCGAGCGCGACGCCACCGTGCGCCGCACGGGGTTCCGCTCTGAACGCTAGTGCTCAACGCCTTCCGGCATCACGGCGAGCGCGACGATCGACTGGGACGCAACTGTCCCGCGCACGATGAATTGGTGCTCAACGCCTGCCGGCATCACGGCGAGCGCGACGGTTGGTGGTGATGATGGTCGGGCGGCAATCCCGTGCTCAACGCCTTCCGGCATCACGGCGAGCGCGACCGGAGAAGGTAGCGGCGTTGAACGCGGTGCGCGCGGGTGCTCAACGCCTTCCGGCATCACGGCGAGCGCGACGTCATACCGCTACCAATACAACTGGGCGTCACAAGGTGCTCAACGCCTTCCGGCATCACGGCGAGCGCGACGAAGGGGACGGAACTCTTTGGCAGCGATGCTGGACTGTGCTCAACGCCTTCCGGCATCACGGCGAGCGCGACCTCTTCTCTCGCTTCAACCTGCCCGAAGGAATACGTGCTCAACGCCTTCCGGCATCACGGCGAGCGCGACCCGCGAGGGCTTCCGCGTCCACCAGGTGGCCCGGGACGTGCTCAACGCCTTCCAGCATCACGGCGAGCGCGACGGGGGTCATCCCCGCGCAGTACATGTGGATTGTGGTGTGCTCAACGCCTTCCGGCATCACGGCGAGCGCGACTGACCTGAGAGCCGAATAATCCTGTCTGGCTTTGTGCTCAACGCCTTCCGGCATCACGGCGAGCGCGACACAAGTCGCTTATCTGGGCGCCCAAGCCCGGTCTAAGGTGCTCAACGCCTTCCGGCATCACGGCGAGCGCGACGACATGTGACGATTGTAGAGAAGTCGTGACTGTACAGGTGCTCAACGCCTTCCGGCATCACGGCGAGCGCGACTGAGCACCGCGCCGGTAATGAGGGTGCAGACGAAGGAGTGCTCAACGCCTTCCGGCATCACGGCGAGCGCGACCTGCATGGATGGCAAGTGCGAGTGCGTGCAGTTGTGCTCAACGCCTTCCGGCATCACGGCGAGCGCGACGGACGGGAGGGCAGGAAGGATGGCACCTATGCCTGGTGCTCAACGCCTTCCGGCATCACGGCGAGCGCGACTGACCACCACGCGTTGGCACTCGGTCCAGATTCTTGCGTGCTCAACGCCTTCCGGCATCACGGCGAGCGCGACCCGTCATCGCTGAGAAGCGCGCCGCGAAGGACTAGTGCTCAACGCCTTCCGGCATCACGGCGAGCGCGACAGCGCCGCTACTACGTGCCGTGCCCCCACTGCGGCCAGTGCTCAACGCCTTCCGGCATCACGGCGAGCGCGACGACCAGACGGCGCTCCTCATGGAGCGCGAGCGCCGGTGCTCAACGCCTTCCGGCATCACGGCGAGCGCGACGCCTTGCCGCCTCCCGGCTCAGGAGTATGAAGCGGGTGCTCAACGCCTTCCGGCATCACGGCGAGCGCGACCAGGGACAGTACCAGTTGGAGCAGGCGCAGCAGGGGTGCTCAACGCCTTCCGGCATCACGGCGAGCGCGACAGTCCGCGCCCGGCGTCCTTCTGGGCGAGAATGTCCTCGTGCTCAACGCCTTCCGGCATCACGGCGAGCGCGACCAACACCTACGGAGACGGTTTGCGAGCGACTCAGCAGGAGGCGTGCTCAACGCCTTCCGGCATCACGGCGAGCGCGACCTCGGCGGGCGCGTCAAAACCGTACTTTTCACTCGTGCTCAACGCCTTCCGGCATCACGGCGAGCGCGACAGGGACGCAGAGAAGGAGCGCGAGGAGGACCAAGGCGTGTGCTCAACGCCTTCCGGCATCACGGCGAGCGCGACCCCTGAGCCTGCACCTGCGCGAGTTGGGCATCGAGGTGCTCAACGCCTTCCGGCATCACGGCGAGCGCGACCGTCACTGAACACCGCGTCTCTACAGCGGACGGAGAGTGTGCTCAACGCCTTCCGGCATCACGGCGAGCGCGACACAGGGCTCGGCCTGGAGAATCCTGGAGGTCCTCGGGGTGCTCAACGCCTTCCGGCATCACGGCGAGCGCGACACCACCGAATTGATTCGCAGCATCCGCAGGCACACGCAGTGCTCAACGCCTTCCGGCATCACGGCGAGCGCGACATATGGCCGCGTATGCCCTCGCCGCGCGGGGGCAGTGTGCTCAACGCCTTCCGGCATCACGGCGAGCGCGACCACAGAGGGCTCTCAGATGTCGGTGAGTCCTCTGTGCTCAACGCCTTCCGGCATCACGGCGAGCGCGACACGGCGCTGACAGGGGGTGTCCAATGACGACGTTTGCAGCGTGCTCAACGCCTTCCGGCATCACGGCGAGCGCGACGCTTCGTCCGATTCCGTGGCAAGGATACTTGCCTGTGCTCAACGCCTTCCGGCATCACGGCGAGCGCGACCAAGGCGATTCCGCCGCAGTCCGGGGCGGCCAAGTGCTCAACGCCTTCCGGCATCACGGCGAGCGCGACGCCGCCGTGCAAGTGCGCTCCGTGTGCGGCGGCCCGTGCTCAACGCCTTCCGGCATCACGGCGAGCGCGACACCCCGTACCCGAACACCACCAGTTGGGCCAGAGGGTGTGCTCAACGCCTTCCGGCATCACGGCGAGCGCGACAAGGTGAGGCCCATCACGTTGAACCCGAGGCACATGTGCTCAACGCCTTCCGGCATCACGGCGAGCGCGACGGCTGCCTCCCTGGAGTCCGACGTCAAGGCGTAGTGCTCAACGCCTTCCGGCATCACGGCGAGCGCGACCCACGCTGGCCGCCGCCAAACTGGAGTGCGAGGAGTGCTCAACGCCTTCCGGCATCACGGCGAGCGCGACCACGTCAAGGCGAGGGAAGGCTGGGACGTCAACGTAGCGTGCTCAACGCCTTCCGGCATCACGGCGAGCGCGACGTCCAGGATGTTGGGGGTCGTGGGGTTGAATCGGTGCTCAACGCCTTCCGGCATCACGGCGAGCGCGACCAGCTCGTGCAGGCGTGCCGTATCGCCCTTGAAGTGCTCAACGCCTTCCGGCATCACGGCGAGCGCGACTGGGATTGTCGAAGGACTTAATCCGTCTTTTAGGGTGTGCTCAACGCCTTCCGGCATCACGGCGAGCGCGACGTCCGTCTTGGCCTCCTCCACGCCTTCCAGCAGGTCGGCAAAGTGCTCAACGCCTTCCGGCATCACGGCGAGCGCGACAGGAGATGGACCATGTGCTACTACGTGCAGGTGTAGTGCTCAACGCCTTCCGGCATCACGGCGAGCGCGACAGCGTGCGCACCTTGCGGCCAACCCGTGAGGTGCGTGCTCAACGCCTTCCGGCATCACGGCGAGCGCGACCAAGGTGGCGCCCCCGGAGATGCGACTGCTGGAAGTGCTCAACGCCTTCCGGCATCACGGCGAGCGCGACTTGATTGACATGTACGAGAGACTCGACGAAGCACACCGTGCTCAACGCCTTCCGGCATCACGGCGAGCGCGACGTCCCACTCCTTGCCGCAGTCACGACACCAGTACCGTGCTCAACGCCTTCCGGCATCACGGCGAGCGCGACGGCCCTCCGCCGCGTGGACTTGGAGGCGCTCCAGGTGCTCAACGCCTTCCGGCATCACGGCGAGCGCGACAGGCGCCCGAGGAGGCCAACATTGAGTATGTGGCGTGCTCAACGCCTTCCGGCATCACGGCGAGCGCGACCCAAAATAGGCGCCTCGGTCTAGGTTTGATGGGAATCGTGCTCAACGCCTTCCGGCATCACGGCGAGCGCGACCCTGGGGCGCAGGGGGGCGGGGGCCATATAGCTGTGCTCAACGCCTTCCGGCATCACGGCGAGCGCGACAGCCCGTCCGAATTCCCCAGCAATTCCAGCAACTTACCGACCACTTTTCAAGCACCTCCCCCTCCTTCGCCAAGGTTGGCAGGTCCAGACCCTACCCAGAAATCCGAACCCATGGAAATCACTCCGCTTTTCACCAATCATGCACCTATTCACGTGTCAAAGAGCCGTAACCCCATGAGCTCCCTGGGGAAATCGCCATTTTCGCCGCCGCGGGGCTCCGCCACGGCGAGGTGCTTGAATGTCAATCCGCCTACACAGACCTCCGGACAGGCGTCCTCGCATCCCTGCAAGGCCCCTGCCCGCCCCCCCTTCCCCACACCTCACGCCGCGTTCGCGAAGGCCTCGTGGAGCGGGATGACGCCGCGTACCGCGGGGCGAGGCGGGAGAAACAGGCCGCAGCCCATGTGGCGGCGCCCCCCCAGCCCTCGCGCCTGCACACGCAGCGAGTCCTCTCCCGTGAGCCCGTGCAGCTCGAGCGCGTAGCCCACCACCCGCCGCCCCTGGATGCGCACCACCCGCCTGCGCCCCAGCAGCGGCCGCGCGTCACACGCCAGCGCCCCGAGCGCGCGGGAGACACCTCGCAGGAAGGACGCCGCGTCGAGCGCGTGCTTGAAGGTCACGAGCCGCGCATGGAGCGAAGGCGAGGGCTCCAGCGCGCGGAGCACCGGCGGACCGAGCACCACCTCCCGCCCAGCGACGTTCAGCGGCGCGGACGTCAGCGGCAGGAGCAGCGGCACCAGCTCCGGCGAGCAGCGCAGGCGCAGCGTCCCCCGGCCCAGGTGTAGCGCGGCCCCTTCCGCGCGCTCACCGCGGAGCGTGAACACGCCCAGGTCCGCGCGCCCGTGCAGCGCGGGCACCCGGGCGCAGAGCGCGGAGAAGAGCGCATACCCATGGTCCAGCGGCACGGCCCCGCCGCGCACGGGATAGAGCAAATCGAACGGCGTCACGGCTCACCTCCCGCGCCCATCATCCGGGCAATCAACTCGTCCCTCCACGCCTCGAGCTTCGGGTGCTTCTTGACGAGCCCCCGCAGCGCGGCCGCGCACGCGTCGCGGGCCTCCGGGGCGAGCGGCATCAGCCGCGGCAGCCAGTCCGCCTCGAAGCGCTCCAGCACCTGCCGCTTGGGCGTGTTGTCCTCGCGCCGCGCCTCCACCCACGCCAGGAACTCCGCCAGCGCGGGCGAGGCCCGGACGGGACGCCGGGGCGGACGGAGGTCGAAATCCCCCTGTTTGATGAGCCTGCCGTACCCAGCCGCCGTCTTGCCGCCCACGCCCCAATGCCGCAGCGCCTCGTCCAGCCGACGCGCGGTCCATGACAGGAGCGCCTCGGCCCGCGGGTCCGCCTCCGTGCCCGGCGCCAGGCTGAGCGCGACGAGGAAGCAACCGCCGGGACGGACCGTCAAGAAGGCCACGGGGTTGGGTGACTCGTAATCATTCGGCCACTCAGCCTTGCCGCCGTACCACCCCGCGTGGTGGACCGTGAGCACGTCCCGGGACAGGAACGGCGCCGCCCCCTGCGCTCCGGACACGCGCGCGTGCGGCACCCACTGCGCGTCATGGAAGATGACCTCGCCCGCGTGGGACCGGGCGCCGTCCTCGCCGGGCACGCCGAAGAGCCGGCGCCGCGCCTCCGCCGCGCCATCGCCGTACACCGCGCGCAGGTAGCCAGCGAGCACGCCCTTGAGCGACGAGCCCGGCACCACGGGCACGCCCCAGGTGTGGTGCAGCGTCAGCCCCACGCCCGTGGGCGAGGCGTTGCCGTGCCCCACCAGCAGGCGGCTGTCGGCGCGCGCCTGGAACGTCACCGTATACGACTGCCGGAGCGAGTCCTCCCAGCGCTTGAAGGCGAGGGCGTACCCCTCGGGCTCGGGGTGCGTCTCCAGCCCGGACAGCCACTGCTCCCAGGCGTCGTGCGCCGGGTCTCTGTCATGGACCTTCGCGGGCGCGTAGCGCTCATAGACGAGCCCCGCGTGCGCGTCTCGCCCGAGCGTCCCCGCGAGCGGGCGCAGGGCGGCACGCATGGTCTCCTCTGGCTTCGAGGTGTCACGCATCGCCGCGAGCCTCCGTGGGGAAGGTGACCTGGACCGCGCGGCGGAACCACACCAGCAGCCGGAGCGCCTCGCGCGTGGCCAGCATGTACTCGCTCAGGCCGAGCCCGCGCACCGCGCCCGGCAGCCCCCCCTTGTCCTTCAGCTCTCGCGGAGACAGCCCCGGCATCTCGGCCCGCTCCAGACACCACGTCAGGTCTTTCATCAGGCGCTGAGCAGCGTCATTGCTTTGGACCTCCCGCTCCAGGAAGGAGAGCGCCGCCGCCAGCCCGTCGCGCAGCACCGCCGCGCCCAGGCCGTTCACCCGGGGCTTGTACTCCGCGCACAGCCCGGGGTGCTCGTCGCGCACCGCGCGGACCCGCGCGTAGACCTCCAGCGCGCGCTGCTGCGCTCGCGTCTGCCCCTTCATCGTCCACCTCGCGCGTCCGGAGCCGTCCAGGCCAGCAGCCGGCACCGGCCGCGCCCCACGGTGGCCTTGCCGCCCAGCTGGAGCACCGTGCCCTCGCCACCGAGCGCCTCGCCCAGCACCTCGTCCGCCGTCAGCTTGCGCGGCGCCTTGTTGAAGGTGCCCGTGGCGCCCATGACGCCCACCAGCAGCGTCTCCGCGGGCAGGCTCTCCTCCGTCCAGAGCTGCCCAGGGGCGGCGGTCCCCGTGTCCGGGCAGATGCTCACGCGCGTGTCCACCTGCGTGGCCGTCTCCCAGAGGAAGGACATCGTCTCGTCGTCCACCAGCACCAGGCGCTTCGTCAGCAGCTCGCGCTCCGGCTCCGCGCCCGGCAGCAGCCCGGCCAGCCCCTGGGCCCAGGCGCCCAGGGCCGCGTCGTCCGTCTGTTCGACCGGGAGGTCCAGGTCCTCCAGGTACACACGCGGCACAGGCGCTCCGGCGCCATGCACGACGGCGCTGGCCTTCACGGAGGCCACGCGCGCGCCGGGGTGGGCCAGGGGCGCCACCGCCGGCCAGGCACCGGCCTTCTCGCCCAGGTCCCGCCGCGCCAGCGCGAGCAGCAGGGGCGACGTCACCAGCGCGAAGGTGCCCACGAAGCTGCGCACCGGGAGGGCGAGCAGCCGCGCGTCGCCCACCACCAGCGCGCCCGCGTAGTCCCCGGGCTCATCGCCCTCGGCGCCCGGCTTCAAGCGCCGGGGCCCGAAGACGGCGTCGTGCACGCCCACCTCCGCGCGAGGCCGCCGCAGCTCGCGCAGCACGCCCTTGAGCGACGAACCCGGGACGAAGGGGATGCCCGTGGCCTTCAGCCGCGCCAGGGGCAGGTCGATGACGTCCACGCTCTGCCCGGTGCCCACGTGCAGCGGCGACAGCGCGTGAAGTAGATAGGGTCGGCTCTCCATGCTCAGGCTCCTTGTCCGTGACGGGGCGGTTGCCACGCGCCGGGCAGCACCTGCCCCAGCGCCTCCGCGTGGCCGCCGCCCCACGAGGCCAGCCACAGCGCGCGCAGCTCACCGGCGGTGAAGTCCCCACCGCCGTGCTTCTCGAAGAAGTAGACGGCGCCCGCGGGCACCCACCGCCGCGTGGGCCGGGGCCGCCGCCGCACCATGTCCCAGCCCGACACCTCCTGCGGCCGGGGCACCAGCGCGGCGCGCAGCACCACGTGCGCGTCGAGACCTGGCAGCCGGCCCACGTAGCAGGGGGGTGTTCCGGCCACGCGCTCGAAGCCATCCGGCAGCCAGCCGCGCCGGAACTCCGCGGGCGTGGCCAGCACCAGGCGCAGGCCACGCGTGGGCCGGGCCAGCGCGTCCGGCATGTCGAAGAGGCCCGGGGCCAGCGGCTCCACGTCCGACAGCCGGCGCCGTCCGCCCAGCCCCAGCGGGCCACGCGGCGCCCCCTTCGCCGGGGCGGGCCACGCGCAGCGCACGCCGAGCGCCCACTCCTCCACCGCGAAGGGCCCCTCGCGCCGCGGGCGGGCGCGCAGCAACTCCACCACGTCGCGCGAGTGGAGCATCGAGTCCTGCGACGCCTGCGTCTCCACGTCGATGGCCAGGTGGATGTCCGTGCGCGGCGCCAGGTCGTCCTCCTCCGGCGAGAGGGAGACGGGCGCGCCAGCCAGCCACGCCATCATCCTGGACTCCGGCCAGAACAGGGACGAGGCCAGGGGCTTGCCGCTCATGCTCCGGCGGGGGTGCCACAGCGCCTCCCGGGCCTCGTCCTCGTCCGGCCCCAGCGTCGCGGCGCCGCCAGGGTGGGGCTCCAACCGGACCACGCGCTCCACGCCCTGCTCGTCGAGCACGCGCACCGCGTCCGCGGGAGCGGGCCACATCCGGTGCTCCCGCGTGAAGGGCGACGTCCCCAGCGTGCGGCGCAGCGCGATGAAGCGCAGGAGCGCCACCGGCTCCGAGCGGTGCTCCCACGTCTCCGGGTCCAGGGGGCCGCCGTCGGCCGCCATGACGTCATGGCCCCACGCGGCGCGCAGGGCGCCCCGCACGGTGGTGGGCAGGGGCCACGGCAGGGAGTATCCCCGCCCCACCTCCGAGGTGTACCAGCCCCGGCCGTCCTTGGCCGACAGGCCGTCGCGCGGCAGCAGCGCGAAGCTCGCGTCACTCATCTCGCACCTCCCTTGTCCTTGGTTGAAGCGAGCCCCCGCCCGGCACGGTCGAAGGTGTCCGCGACCAGCAGCCGCGACGCCCAGCGCTCCAGGGCCTCCTGCGGCGACGCGTGGCCCGCGTCGCCGGTGGGCAGCTCGAGCCCCACGTCCGCTGGCGTGAGCGGCTCGAGCGCGCGGCCCGCCTCGGCCCTCGCGAGGATGCGTCCGGCCTCGTCCCGCAGCAGGCTGGCCAGCTCGGGCGCGGAGGCGCTGCCCTCGGGGAAGCGGCGCGCGAGGGCCGCCACCTCGTGGACCTTGCCCAGGGGGAGCGGCAGGGGGTCCTGCGTGAGCAGCGCCAGGTCCTTCTCCAGTTGCCCCACGGGGTCGGCGTCCCACGGCGCGGTCCACAGCCGCTCCCTGCCGGAGTGCTTCGCCACGAGGATGGCCAGCGCGTTGCGCCCCGCCTTCTTCGCGGCGGTCTCCGCGCGGCGGCCCAGGTCCAGCAGCTCGCCCAGGCTCTCCAGGACGTGGCCGATGCCCAGCCCCACTGACAGCGTGGGCACGTCCGCGTCCGTGCCCGCGAGCGCGGCCTCCAGCGTGGCGCGGAAGGCGGCGGCGAGCGCCCGGGCGCACGCGGGCGCGTCCACGGGCGTGACGAAGGCGAGCACGTCGTCTCCGCCCGCGTAGACGAGCACGCCCCGGTGCTCCACCTCGACGATGCGCTTCGCCTCCTGGGTGAAGCCCGCGAGCGCCCGGGAGACGTGCTGGTGCGCCGCGTGGCCGTCCGACCGCCGCGCGAGCGCCTCCAGCGCGCGGCCCATGCGGTCCCCATCAGCGACCAGGCAGGCCACGTAGGGGAAGGGCTCGGACTTCATGGCGTCGCGAAGGGGCTCCACGTACTCGCGGCCGAAGCTCGCGGCGGCCCGCCGGGCGTCGGGCACGGCGTACTCCTCGAAGTACGGCTGCCAGCGCTCGGGGAGGAGCAGCTGGCCGTCGTAGGGGAAGGCCTCCACCCAGGGGCGTGACTTCGCGCTCACGGACTGGAATTCACGCGCCCTGCACGCGTCCGCGAGGCGGGTCAGGAGCACCGGGTGTCGCTCGCGCGCGGCCTGGAGCCAGGCCGCCAGCCCGATGGAGGGCACGGGCACGAACTGGCCGGGATTGCCGCCAGCGCGCTTGAGCACGCCGAGCGCGTCCAGTTCCTCGCGCAGACCGATGCGGAGGGCTCGCCAGAGGTCGCCCTGGTCGCGATCCCTGCGCAGCAGGGACGGACGCGCGCCGTCGAGGCTCGACTTGTGCGTGCCTTCCGGGGGCAACTGCTTCCACGGCGTGAACTCGCGCAGGCCGCGGCGGGCCTCCAGGGCGCGCTCAGATTCACGCAAGGCGTCGGCGTAGCCGTGGGGACGCTCCTCGATGGGAGCCCACGCGGCGTGGACCTCCAGGAAGGAGTCGAGCTGCTCCTCGGCCAGCGCACCCGCGCCTGGAATGAGGATGTCCTCGCACTTCTCGAGGACGCGCTGCCACTCCGCCCTGAGTAGCGACTTCGCGGCGTCCCTGGCGCGCCGGGCGACGTGCTCCGGCGCGGACTCCACCTGGGCGACGACCTTGTTCGCCACGCCGGTGCTCGTGTCGCTCACCTGGTCCGGGTGGGGGAAGATGAGCGTCGCCCCGGACTCCGTGAGGGCGCGCGCCATGGCCCTGGCGAGCTTCGACAGGAGCTGGCTGCCGTACCAGAGGTCCCGCGTGCGGCGGGCCTGCGCGATGTAGCCCTGCACCGGGCCCACCTTGAGAACGATGACATGCTTCATGGGCTCACGCCTCCTGGGCACGGCGGGTTTCCTCCAGCCACCAGAAGAAGGCGTCACGGAGGTTGTCCGCGCGCTGGAGTGTCTGGAACAGGGGCTGGTCATCCTGGGCGCGGAAGCTGCGCTCGAAGGGCACCCGCGTTCGTGGGACCGCACCTCCCCGCTGCGTCATGACGACATGGCCACCGCTGGGCGTTCCTCGCTCCAGCCACAACGCGATGGGCTCGAAGCGGCCATCGGCGAGCGGGAGTGCCTTGACGATGAGCGGCGATGCGAGCCGGTCCATCAACTTGCCCGAGCCGTCCAGCTCCCACTGGAGCTTGACGTCCTCAGGCTCCTTCGGCTGGTAGTTGGCCCCGTCCTCGCGCCGCTTCTGCTGGAATTGGAAGACGATGGGCAACCCGAAGCCAGCGCGCGACCAGGCCGCCGTCGCCGAGTGCTGCGGACGCGGCGCGTGGACCTCGGGATAGGCCTTGCCCTCGGCCCTCGTGGCGAAGCCTCCACGACGGTCCTTACCCGCCGGCTGGGCGAAGCGGCGAATCTTGTCGGCCTCCGGCCAGTTGGAGCGGCCCGCTCGGTTCCCCTCTCCGGGTTTGCGCGCGACGCCCACCCTCTCGGCGCTCCCAGCGGGTGCCGGCTCGGTGCCCTGGCGGAACTCCCGCAGCCACCTGAGCGCGACCAGCCAGGCCTCACTCCCATCACGCAGCTTCGTGCCCGTGCTCCCCCGGAAGAGGCGCGCGCCCCGCAGCAGCGGCATGTCACACGCATCCGCCGCATGCTCAGGCGCGAGGAGCGGCACATCCCCGAACAGGCGCCGCAGGGCCGCCCGGTCCGAGGAGGCCGGGAGCCACTCCGCGGCGCCCGGGCCCGTGGACGCCAGGCACACCGAGCCACAGCCACGCCGGGACCGCGAACCGTAACCACCGAACAGAATCCACGCTCGCACCGCGTTGCGCACCTGCTCCATGTCCTCGCCCTCGGGGGCGGTGACCTCCAGCGTGAACTGGAGGCCAGGGGACCATCGTGGGATGTCGACGTGCTCGTCCTTCCCCTTGCGCGCTGGCCACAGCGCATAGCCGGCCGTAGAGCCGAGGTTGACGGGCTTCGTGTCCTCCCCGGCGGGGCGAACATCCCGAACCCGCAGCTCCACCTGGGAGCGACAGGCGTGCGCCTCGGGCTCTCCCGGCGCCTTCCTCGCCCTCCCCATGCCTCCCCAGAGTGCGCGCTCCCGGCGCGCCAGGGGCTCCGAGCCCGCCGCGTCACGTTCGACGTACGCGTGTCCGTACAGCGCACGCCACCAGAAGCGCAGGTGCCCGCGCAGCGTGGGAACCCGGATGATGTCCACCGCGGGGAGGTGTGGGCTTCGCGCCACCGGCCCTCCGCCCAGGATGGGCGTGAAGGTCTTCAGGGCCAGCGTGAAGGACGCCAGCTTCGGCCCCGTGGCGAAGCGCCGGCGCAAGTGGATGGCTTCGGAAGAAGGCGGTTCAGGCAGGTCCAGGGAGGACATGGCGCTCCTCGAGCAGAAGGATGGGTGGGGAGAGACAAGACGCGGGCCGCTACCGGGCGCCCGGCCTCCGGGTGTCGAGCAGGGCCGGGAACTTGTCGAAGAGGCGCTCGAAGAGCAGCCGCACGCGGTCCTGGAGCTCGTCGCGAGGAGAGTCCTCCCACTCGCGGAGCGCCGCGAGCAGGTCCTCCACCCAGGCCCGGTCATTGTCCAGGCGCACGAGCCGGTGCCGGAAGTACAGCGCCAGCACCACCGGCTCTCGCGCGTCGCCCAGCTCCAGCCGGACCCGCTGCTGGGTATAGCGCTCGTGCGGGTCGCGGAAGGACGGCAGCCCCACCAGCTCCACCGTCACCCGCTCCAGCTCGTCCCGCACCTCGGCCTCCGGTGCCCGCAGCGCGAGCACGGAGAAGCGGCAGACATGGAAGAGCCAGATGAGGTAGCGCCGCAGCCTGCGCTCGGCGAGCTCCTTCACCGGGTGCTCGGGCTCGAAGACGCGCAGGATCTCCAGCGAGTTCCAGATGATGGCCTCGAGCGTCTTGACCTGCCCGATGTCCGCCACGGCGCCGCCCTGCTTGGCCTTGCGCCACGCCAACGCCACCTCCACGCCCACCGCGTCCGCGTCGTAGTCGGCCGCCTCTAGCACCAGCCCCACGCGGCCAATGCCCCGGTAATTGTAGGAGGTCAGCCCGGCCTGCTTGACGTGGAAGGCCTCGTGGATGAGGAAAAGGCGCAGGCATTCGTTCCAGTCCTCGGGGGGGCCCAACCGCTCGCGCAGCGCGCCGAGGCCCAGCAGCAGGTCCCAGCCGAACTTCCATCTCCCGCCGTGGTGGCGGAACAGCGGCGCGGAGGTGACGGCGGGCTCCTCGTCGATTTCGCTGCGCAGATAGCTGTGCCCATCGATGTGCTCGACCAGGGGCTGCTGCTCCGGCGCCTTGAGCCAGGCGACCAGCTCCTTGTGAACGCGCCGGACCTCCTTGAGCACCCGCGTGGCCTTGAGCAGGTCCTCCGCCGTGGGCACCCGTGGCGTCACGACACGCTGCGCGCGGATGACATGGACCTCGTCATAGCGCGTGTGGTCAGCGCCAAGCTGGAGGAGCACCAGCGGGTGCTGGGTGGCCGGGTTGACTGCTCCGCCAAGCGCCGCCGCGAGGCTCCCGGGGGCATCCATGGCCAGAAACACGGACTCGGCGCCCTCCAGTCGCTCGTGCAGCGCATTCAGCACGTCGCGGAACTGCGTCACCGCCCGCGCGACCTGACCGGGGCGCTGCACGGACGTGGGAGACGGCCCCGTCACGGGACGGAGGCAGACAGTGGCCAGTACCGAGGACTCTGGCAGCACGGTCGAGATTCGCGAAAGGACGCTGTCCCGGATGACTCGCGTCACCTCGACGACAAGCACGACATGGCCCTTGCCGCCCTGCCTGCGCTCGGGGAGCCCCTCGACGTGGAAGAAATCTTCGGCTTCCGGAGCCACCGCGCGGTCGTGGCCCAGCGACCAGGCGCCATCCTGCGCCTGCTGGTAGACGCGAAGCGGGCGCCGAGGCAGGCGCGCCACCAGGTCGAACATGAGCGGCAGAGGCGCACAGCCGAAGAGGTGGATGGGCAGATGGTCGATGCCCAGCGCCTGTTCCCGCTCGAGCAACGCCGCCGAGAATCGCTCGTTCTCGCTGAAAGCCTCCTCCCAGTCCTGCGGGGAGAGGTCGCGAGCGCTCCGGGTCGGCTCATGCGGGTGCAACACCACGGAGGCCACGTCTCGATCTCCCTCGACCCCGCTCCGAATCAACGCGTTTCGCGCGGCGTCCTCGGAGACAGCGCGGTCCTGCTCGTAGCGCACGATGAGCGCACGGGTCCTCGGGGTGATGGGGATGTCCTCGCTCCGCATGTCCTCTCCTGGAAATGGGCCTCGAAAGAGAGGACGCGAAAAGGGCATCGGAGCCATCGCGGCGCCCCGCGCTTTTTCGGAACATGGGGGATGGAGGTGGGGGGGCGAACCGACCCCAGGGACTTCTCCGTTCAGCGGCGGACGAGGCCCGCCACGCACTCACGGACTTCCACCAATGACGGCCGAGCCCCCGCGGATTTCGCCATCATTCGCCCCAGCAGACCGCGGAGCGACTCGGGGACCTCGTCTCCCAGCAACTGCAACGGTGGGGGCATCCGAAGGTGCCGGATCATCAACTCCGTCTGCGTCCCGCTCCCGAACGGCAAACGGCCCACGAGCAACAGGAACCCGAGAATGCCCAACGCATAGACATCCACCCGGGCATCCACGCGCTTGGCGTCAAGCCACTGCTCCGGGGCCATGAACTCCCAGGAGCCAAGGACGGCGGTCCCCGCGGTCGACACGGGCAGCGCCGAAGACGCCTCCGGCCCGGTGGACACTCGCTTGGCGAGTCCCAGGTCCGCCAGCTTGACGGTGATGCCCTCCTCGTCCATGCGCGCCACCAGGACGTTCGCGGGTTTCACGTCACGGTGGACCAGCCCCTGGGCGTGCAGCGCGCCCAGCGCCTCCGCGACCTGGGCGAGCACCTCCGCGCAAGCCCACACGGGAAGGCGCCCTCCCGCACGTGCGAGCGACTGCTCCAGGTCCGCCGGAAGCCATTCGAGGACGATGAAGGGCGGCCCCTCCGGTAGCAGACCCACCTCGAGTGCTCGCACCAGCCCAGGATGACGGAGGTCCCGCAGCGCCTGTCCCTCGTTGAGGAAGCGCGCCACCAACTCCGCATGGAGACAAGACGACGCGCTGAGCACCTTGATCGCCACCGGCGTGCCGTCCACGGCGTGCAGGCCTGAGTAGACATCGCTGAATGCGCCGATGGCCACCCGCCGCGTGATGACGTGCGCGCCGACCGGCGTCCCCCTGACCAGCATCAATCCTCATCCGTCTCGAAGGGCACCGGGGGCCGCAATGCTTGCAGGCGTCCTGCCCAGAGCAGCAGCCCTTCCAGCTCAGGCGCACAGTCCGGGTATCCGGCAGCGAAGGCGACCGGGTCCACGTCCGTCTCCGCCGCGAGCCGGCGAAGGTAGGCGAGGAAGGCGCTGTCCAAGCGGCTCTGCTTCACCACATCTTCGTCGCCATTCCCGGCGGCGCACTCGTCCTGGAGGCGCTGCTTGAGCGTGCCGACACCGCGCTGCATCAGCGACGCGACCGCGTCCTCTGATTTGCCCATCCGCAGAGCGATGTCCCTGAGGGAGAGACCATTCAGATAGTAGGACTTCACTGCATCGGATTGACTCCCGGACAGTTCGCTATAGATGCTCCGTATCAACCGCAGCGCCTCCTGCTGCTGAGACACGGCCTGACTGGGACTGCGCTGGAGTGCCGGGGCCTCCTGCGCTTCATCCGAGTCGAATGGCACCGCGCCTGATTCGTCGCGTTTCTGGCTCGTCGCGTGCCGAGCCACCTGGACCGCTTGGGAGATGACGACCCGCTTGAGCCACGTGCGCAGCTCCCCCTCCGTCTGCCCCTGAAAGGTGGAGAACTTCTGGAGCACCCGCAGAGACGCTAGCTGGGAGATGTCCGAGGGCCGTGTCCCGCCCGGGCCATATGGTTTCCCATGCTGCTTCGCATGCGCCTGGATGACGTCCTGGAAACGCGTCAGCAATTCCTCCAGCGCGTCCGAGTCCCCCTCCTTGGCCTGGCGAATCAGCTCTTCGACCGGAAGCTCCGACAGCTTCGGCTTTCTCATGGAGACACGACTTTACCGCGTCACGTCCGGGCAGCCCAGCGGTTGGAATCGAACGTCCTCGGGGTCGTGGGCATGGAAGAATTGGAGCAGCGCACATCTGCGCGCATGCCAATCCGCCGCCTGCTCCAGGGCCCCTCGTTGGCGAGCAAGGAGCGCACTCCCCAGCCAGGCGTCGGCGAGCACCAGGGCATATCGTTTGTTCGGCGGTTCCGCCTCCCGGAGCGCCTGCCCAAGCCCCCTGGCCTCCGCATAGGCCTTCTCGGCCAGGGAGAACTGCAGCCTCGAGGTCCGCAGGTCCCCCACGCCAATGAGGACCCGCCCCAGCACCCAGCGGTAGTACTGGTCAACCTCCTGGGACTCGACACACGCCCGGCCCAGCGTCAGCGCTTCGACGAGCAACGGCTCCGCGGCGTCCAGGTCCCCGGACGCAAGCGCAACCTCCGCGCGGTGAGCCAGGACGAGCGCCTGCAACGCGGAGGAGTAGGAGCTCTTCTTGGCGATATAGGCATGCAGCGCCCGGGCTCTGTCGAAGTGCTGCGCCGCGAGCGGCAGGTCTCCCGCGGCGAGCTCGAGCTCCGCCAGCTCGGAGATGCTCACCGCGAGGCTGCGCAGGTGGTCGACCCAGGTGCCCGGATTGGAGGGCCAGTGCTCCAGCAGCGCAATGGACTCCGTGAAGAGCGCGCGAGCCTTCTCCCATTGCCCCCGCGCCATCTCCACCTTTCCCTGCTTGGAGTAGTTGAGCCCCAAGAATTCATGAAAGCGGCTCCCCCCAGGCTCCAGAAGGTGGCCCATCCGGATATCGGCGAGTGCCTCCTTGAGCCGCCGCTCCGCCCCCGCGAGCGTCCCATCATGGTACGCCACATCCGCCAGACGATGGGCCATGCGGATGTCCACGAGCCGCATGTCGGCATCCTGGTGTTCCGGCAGTGGCAGCGCCTTGAGTCCCTCGTCGAGCTCTCCCAGCAGCCTCTTCCGGTCCTCCAAGGTTCCAGGCAGCCGGCTGAGCTTCCAATCCAGGACTCCGACCACGGCATCCACGGACTTGATGAGCTGCCTGCGGTTCTCGTCGGCCCGATGCCGCTGCCGCGCCGCGATGTTCCTCGCGTTCTCCGCACGCAACCGCTCGGACTCCGCCCGCCGCCACTCCTGGTCGGTCCTCACCGCGTAGAAGAGAATCAGCAGGACGGCCACGGCGGCGGAGCACACACTCACTCGCCGTGCCCTGGAGCGCCGCTGCTCCAGCCGCGCGGCTGCGTCCAGGAATCGCAGCGCCCTGGAGCTTGCCCGATGGGACACGCCCCCACCGCCGCCCAGGGCGGCGACGCCACCGCGATAGTGCGTGAGCAAGGTCCCAGTGGGGAGCCCTTCATTGGGACACCGCGCCTGCTCCCAGGCGCTCGCCGCGGCTTCCAGGTCCGCGTGACGCTCGAGCAGCGCGCGTTCCTGCTCCAGCCAACTGACCAGCGAGGGCACCCGGTGGAGCAACGTCTCGTGCACGAGGTCCACCCGCTGGGCCGTGGGGCCCGCGCCCTCCGACAGCGTGACCAGCCGCATGCCTTGCTCCATGCCGGAGCTGGCCTGCGTGCGCATCCCCGTGAGCCGGAGCAGCACCTCCTCGGCCAGGGCATCGCCACCCGCGGCGGCAATGACCTCTTCGCGAGAGCGAGGACGTCGGGTGTCGGGAACACCGCGCCCCACTTGAACCAGGTCCAGGAGCAGCCACTTGGCCCGCTCACGTCCTTGAGGCCCCAGGCCATCCAGGAGTGCCTCGGCCTGCTGGGCCAATGCGCCCCCCACGCCCCCAAGCCGCTCGTAGTGCGCCTGGGTCAAGGGCGCGCCTTCATTCAACACCCAGAGTGCCCGCAGTGCCTGGCCCAGTAGTGGCAGCCGACCGCCCTCGTCACGCGCATCCTGGACCAGGCGCGAGGCCAGCCCCGGTTCGAGCCGCAGGCCCGTGTTCCTCGCGACTCCCTTCACGACGCGCTCCAGCGCGGCCTCGTCCATGGGCAGCAAAGGGAAGCGCGAGGCGGCGTGGAGGTGCCTCGACAGCTCGGGTAGCTGCTCCATCCGGTGGAGGAAGTCGCTGCGCACGCTCGTGAACAGCCGCAGCGGAGAACCTTGTCCAACGAGCGCCTGGGCAACCAGCGCGTCGAGCGCGCCCTGCTCGGAGAACCCCAGCGTGAACAGTTCCTCCAAGGGCTCGACGACCAGCAGCACCCGCCAGTCCGCTGACGTGTGGGCCCGCAGGAAATCGAGCAAGGCGCCCGGCCCCATCCGCAGCAACGCCTCCAGTGCCTCTGGCTGCCTACCGGGCTCGGACGATGGGTAGGCCGTCGCGAGCACCTCGGCCAGCGCACGGAGTGGCGAACTGGAAGGGCGCAAGTTGATGACGCGCCACTGAGGTCCCCCCGCCCTCCCTGCCTCACGGAGCCGCGGCAATACCCCAGCCTGAATCAACGACGACTTCCCCACGCCACTGGGGCCTTCCAGTTGGATCCAGCGGAGCGGTCCTTCGCGAGCAGAATCCAGCAAGGACAACAGCGTGCGTGTCTCCGCCTCCCGGCCGAAGAACAACGCGGCCTGCTCCTCGACGAAAGGCGCCAGGCCCGGCACGGGGCAGCGCTCCGGCCCGCCTTCCCAAGGCTGGCCGAGGAGCTCCGCGCAGCGTGCCATCGTTGGACGCGCCTGCGTGTCCTTCGCGAGCATGGAAGCGATGAAGGCGGACAAGGAGGCAGGGACCTGAGGAGCGAGACTCCGCAGGGAAGGAGGCTCGTCCGACTGGTGTGCAAGAAGAACCTCGCGAGGCTCGTCCGAGACGAAGGGCGGACGGCCCGCGAGCATCTCGAAGAGCATCACGCCCAGCGAATACACGTCCGCTGCACCATCCACGGTGGCCGCGCTCAGGAGCTGCTCGGGCGCCATGTACAGGTAGGTCCCCATGAACGAGGACTCATGGGTATGGACCTGTGTGGTGGCCCGCAGGCCGTCCACGAACGTCGGTACCTTCGCGATTCCAAAGTCCAGCAACTTGACCCGGTACCCAGGCGCCACCGCCGCATCCGGGCAGAGGAAGACATTCTCTGGCTTCAGGTCGCGATGAACGATTCCCCGGGCATGAACATCCACCATGATGCGGGCAATCTGTTCCGCGATGGCCAGAACCGAGGACTGGGATACAGGCCCCGTTGGTCGCTGCATCCACTCGCGAAGCGACACGCCCTGCAGCAACTCCATGGCCAGGAACACATCGCCGCCATGCGGCTCGCAATGGAAGACACGAACCACACCAGGATGGTCCAGCCCCGCCAGTGCACGCCCCTCCTGGAGGAAGCGCGCGACGAGGTGCGGGTCTTTCGCCGCGGCAGATGACAGGAGCTTGAGCGCAACCCGCTGCCCCAGATGCTCGTGCACGGCGGCGTACACGTGCCCCATACCGCCGCTGCCGATGAGGTGAAGCAGTCGATACGGGCCGATTCGCTCCGGAATGGGATGTTCCATTGGGGTGCAACGTCTCCCATATCCTGGGAAACCCGACCTGGAGTCTACGTCGGCTCCCCGTGTTCATGTGAGGCGGGGCGACGCCTACCCGACAGGCAGTCCATTCTGACTCGGCGCCCCCGGAAGAACGGACATGTCAGACCCTACCTGTAGGGTCTTCACACTTCATGAACTCCGTCTTCGACCTCATCCTGCGCAGGCTGGTGCAGGGACATCCCGAGCAACTCCTGCTGCTCCTCTTCGGTGGGCAGACACCAGCCTTCATCCGGATGGCGGACTCCAGCCTTCCTCAGTCCGAGCGGCGCGCTGACACGGTGCTGGTCGTGGAAGCTCATGGCATGCGCTTCGCCGTGGACGTCGAAATCCAGGCCCAGGCGGACCCGCACTTCGCAGTGCGGTTGCTGGACTACACGGTTCGCATCCACCGCCGGGAGAAGCTCGCCGTGCTCCCGGTCGCGGTCTACCTCGTCCCCGAAGCCGAGGGCATGCCGCCTCCCTACGGCTTCGAGTGTCCTGGCATCCGCGTCCTCCACTTCGATTTTCAGGTGGTCCGCCTCTGGGAGGTGGACTTCCTCCAGCCCGCCTTGCGGGCGGCCCCCGCCCTGCTTCCCCTCTCTGTCCTGGAATCACGCGCGGGTCCCGAGCGGATCGCCTGGGCCGAACCCGGCATCGACCAGGCACCGAGCCTTTCGTCGGAGGAACGCCTAGACTTGCTCGTGGTACTCGGCACGCTGGCTTCCCGCCGCTTCGGGCAGGCCAGGCTCAGTCAGCACCTGAGGGACATCATGATTGATTCACCGTTCTGGGAAGAGCAACGCGAGCTGGTCCGAGTTCGTGTGCAGGTCAGCGAGCGAGTCCAGCTCCTGCTGATCTTCGCCAATGCTCGCGGGCTTCCCCAACCGCCCGATGCCGAGGAGCGTCTCGCCCAGCTCGGCGCCGCGTCCCTGAAGGACCTCGTCACCAAGGTCGTGACCGCCCCAGACGCAGCGGCCACCGAGCTGCGCGCCGTCCTCACCCCACAGGGGCACTGACTCCGCTCGCTACTCCTTCACCGCCCCCGCGGTGAGCCCGGAGACAATCCGCCGCTGGAACAGCACCGTGAGCGCCACCAGGGGCAGCGTGGCCACGACGGAGGCCGCGGCAATCTCACCCCAGGGCTCGCGGTACTCGCTGGCGAACAGGCTGATGGCCACCGGCACCGTGCGCTTCTCCGGCGTGGAGAGGAACGTCAACGCATAGAGGAACTCGTTCCACGCGAAGATGAAGACGAGAATCGCAGTGGTCGCCAGCCCCGGCGCGGCCAGGGGCAGCAGCACCCGCCGGAAGGCCTGGAACGGCGTGCAGCCGTCCACGCGCGCGGCGCGGTAGAGCTCGTCGGGCAGTTGCCGGAAGAATGACGTCAGCACCCACAGCGTCAGGGGCAGGGCGAACGTCGCATACGGCAACGCCAGCCCCACCAGGCTGTCGCGCAGGCCCACCGCGCGCAGAATCAGGTACAGCGGGCTCACCGTGGCGATGGGCGGGAACATGCTCACCGCCAGCGCCGCGCTCAGCAGCAGGCCCTTGCCGCGGAACTCCAGCTTCGCCAGGGCGAAGGCCGCCGCGGCGCCCACGGTGAGGCAGAAGCCCGTCGTCAACGCCGCCACCACCAGCGAGTTCAGCACCACGCGCAGGAAGGGCCGGCCCCACAGCACGCTCGCGTAGTTCTCCAGCGTCAGGTGCGAGGGCCAGGGCCGCGTCAGCTCGCCATCCGGCCAGAGGCTCGTCAGCGCCTGCCAGCAGAAGGGCCCCAGGAAGAAGGTCAGGAACGCCACCACCGCCAGCGCGGTGCCCAGACCGGGCCGGTGCTTCATCGCGCCGCCTCCTCTCGGCCCAGCAGGCGCAGCCACACCGCCGCCAGCACCACCACGCACAGGAAGGTCGCCACCGAGAGCGTGCTCCCGTACCCGAAGTCCCCCGAGCGCATCAGCGTCTTGTACGCGTAGATGCTCAGCGTCTCCGTCGTGTTCGCCGGCCCACCCTCCGTCAGCACGTAGATGGCGTCGAACACCCGGAACGCATCCAGCGAGCGGAACAGCAACGCCAGCAGCAGCGCCGGCTTGAGCAGCGGCAATGTAATCGACACGAAGGCCCGCCACGGGGACGCGCCGTCCACGTGCGCCGCCTTGTACAGGTCCTCGGGGATGCCCTGCAGCCCCGCGAGCACCAGCAGCGCCACGAAGGGCGTCGTCTTCCACACGTCCACCAGGATGGCCGCGTGCAGCGCGTACCCCGGCGCGCCCAGCCAGTTGATGTCCTGCCCCGGCAGCAGCCGGTTGATGACGCCGTACTCCGGGTTGAACATCCACGCCCACAGCCGCGCGCTCACCACGGTGGGAATCGCCCAGGGCACCAGCACCGAGGCCCGCAGCAGCCCCCGGCCGGGAAACGCCCTCTGCAGCAGCAGCGCCAGCGGCACCGCGAGCAGGAGCTCCACCGTCACCGCCACCGCGGTGAAGTACGCCGTGTTCCCCAGCGCCGCCCAGAAGCGCGCGTCGCCCAGCAGGTAGGCGTAGTTCTCCAGCCCCGTGAAGCGCCGCTCGCCGAAGACGAGGATGAAGCGGTGCAAGCTCAGCCACACCGCGGCGAGGATGGGGTACAGCGCCACGCCCGCCAGCACCAGCACCGCCGGCGCCACCAGCAGGTACGCCTGCCGGCGCTCCTGCTCCATCGAGCCGCGCCGGCTCACGGCCCCTCCCCCGTCAGATGGTCCACCTGCCGCTGCGCGCGCTTCAGCGCGTCCTCGGGCGTGCGCAGCCCGGCCACGGCGGCGGAGAACTCGCTCTGGAGCACGTCCGAAATCAGGTTGTAGTACGGCGTCACCGGGCGGGGCTTCGCGCGCTCCACCATGGGCAGCAGGCTCGCGATGAACGGCGCTTCCTCGCGCAGACGCGGGTCCTCGTACACGGCGGGCCGCGGCGGGTTGCGCGCGTAGCTCAGCGCGAGCACCCGGTTCGCCTCCGGCGACGTGAGGTGCGCAATCAGCCGCGCCGCCAGCTTCCGCCGCGCCGGGGACACGTGCGCGTTCACCGCGAGCTGCCATCCCCCCAGCGCGCCGGAGCCCGGCTCGCCGCTCACCGTCGGCAGCGGCGCGATGCCCACCTTGCCGCGAATGGGCGAGCCGGGCTTCTGCGCCTCGCTCCACGCGTAGGGCCAGTTGCGCATGAACACCGCGCGCCCCTCCTGGAACACGCGCCGCGACTCCTCCTCGGAGAAGCCCGTCACCGTCGCCGGCGACACACCCCGCTCCACCAGCCCGCGCAGGTACGCGAGCGCCTCGCGCGCGGGCGCGTCATCCAGCAGCACCCGCCCGTCCTCGGACAGCGCCCGGCCGCCGTGCCCCCACAGCGCCTCGTACACGTTGCAGGAGAGGCCCTCGTACTGCCGGCCCTGCCACACGTAGCCCTGGAGCCCCGGCGTCTTCGCCATGGCCTCGCGCGCGAAGCGCTCCAGCTCCGCGTACGTGCGCGGCGCGCGCGGCACCAGGTCCTTCCGGTAGTACAGCACGCCCACGTCCAGGTACCACGGCACCGCGTACGTGCGGCCCTCCACCACCACGGCCTCCACGGGGCCGGGGAAGAAGTCCTCGCGCAGGCGCTCGGGCGGGAAGTCCTCGGACAGGTCCGCAATCCAGCCGGCGCGGGCGAACTCGGGCACCCAGACGACGTCCGCCACCAGCACGTCGAAGTCCCGCGCGCCGCCCTCCAGCGACGTGAGGAAGAACTGGTGCGCCAGGTCCGAGGCGTTGGGCAGCGCCTCCGTGACGAGCTCCACGCCGGGGTTCTCCCGCTCGAAGCGCGCCAGCAGCTCGCGGAACGGCTCCGGCGGGCCCCACAGCGGCTGATACTTGAACACGAGCCGCGTGCGGCCCGCGGCCTCGCCCGTCGCCTCCTGGCGCCGGCAGCCCCCCAGGCCCACCAGCACGGCGAGGCCCAGCACGAACAGGATGGAGCCAGGGCGTCCCATGCGTCCGGCATGACTCCAGCCACGCCCCCCCACGTCAAGCCTGGGAATCCGCGGAGGTCCGCACGTCAACACCCCGAAAGTCTGGCACTCATGAATGAAAACAAACTTTCAGACATTCACATCGAGGCACCAAAGCCAATCACGCGCCGTGAGCCCGTGACAACCGAGGGAGAGCCACGATTCGCTTGGGCGCGGCATGAGCGGTATTCTCTCGCAGGCAGGAACAACTCGGGAGGGGGAGAGATGAAACAGCAGCCTCAGGAGTGGAAGTGCGGCGCTCACCGGGCACACTTCGAGGAGCCGGACACGCTGGTCGCTGTCTTCAGCGGACTCATCAACCTGGACGAGGTGAAACAGACGGTCAGCCTCTATGAGGAGACGGCCCGGCAGAAGGGCCAGTACTACCTCATCGCGGACATCGGCCGCTCCTCCCTGGAGGCGGCGGGCCGCAGGTACATGTCCGAGAAGGCCCGCTCCGACTGGTACCACGCCATCCTCTACGTCGGCGCGGACATCGTCATGCAGACCTTCGTCAAGGCCATCGCCCTGGCGCTGCTCTTCACCGGCAAGTCGACCTTCGAGACGGTGTTCGTCAAGACGCAGGACGAAGCCCGCGCCTGGATTGCCCAGCACCGGGCCCGCGCCAAGAGCAAGGCGAGCTGACCGGGTCAAGAATTCCCCGCCCAATTCGACAGGCATGTATCTCGTACTATTCCCTCATGGGCGCTATGCTCACAGGGGATTCTGGAGGGAGTGACATGCAGCAACTGGAATGGAAAATCGGCGCGCACACGATTCGCTACGAGGCGCCGGACATCGTCCTGGCGACCTTCGTCGGTCCCATCGACCTGGATGAAATCAAGCGCTCGGTCGAGGCGTACGGGGAGATTGCCCAGCGGTACGGGCCGTACTACCTCATCGCGGACATCGGCCAGTCCCAGCTCGGCGCGGAGCCCCGGCGCTACCTGTCGGAGAACGCCAAGGCCGACTGGTTCAAGGGCAGCATCTACGTCGGCGCGGACGTGGTGCAGCAGACCTTCGGCAAGGTCATCGCGCTGGGCATGCTCTTCACCGGCAAGTCGCGCTTCGAGACCACCTTCGTGAAGGACCTCGACGAGGCCCGCGCCTGGGTGGCCCAGCACCGCCAGAAGAACAAGAAGCTGGGCTGAGCCCCGCTGACGGCGTCCCGGGGTGGGCCTCGAGGCCCACCGTGACTGCCCCTTCCCCCCACCAGGCCCCTGCGGTGCCACGCGCCATGATGGGCGCTCCCGCTCCAGGCATGGCCGGCGGCTGCCCGGGAAGCGCACGCGAGGTGAAAGACCTCGCACTGCGAATGGAATATACTGGCTTTACTGGAATCAAACGTTCAGATTGAAAACCAGTGAAGCTAAAAAATTTCGCTAGAACTGGCACTGAAGCCTGAATTCGTTGTATAGGCGGCTTTCGGGAGCCTCTTCCTGCCCGGTTGTTCCTCGCCAGCTCCCGTCAATCCTGACCCATGCCTCGGAGGGGTGCGCCCCTCCATTGCCCATCACCCGCTGCAGGCGAACCGCGTGCCGGGGGGCCGCGCTCGCCTGATGAGTCACGCCATGCCTGTGCCCGTGCAGAAGCAGGAAGAGACCGGAGCCTCAGTCCACGCCGCGAGCGGCCGCTGCCCCCATCTGGGCGCTCAGTACAACCCGTTCGCGGGCCCCCACGTGGAGAACCCGCACCCCTTCTTCGACCAGCTCCGCAAGGACGAGCCCATCACCTTCAGCCCCATGCTGAACATGTGGCTGATCAGCCGCTACGAGGACATCACCCAGGTGCTGAGGGACCCGACGCGCTTCTCCAACCGGGACATGCTGGTGAGTGGCACGCACGCGCACCTCACCGAGGAGGCCCGGGCCATCCTCGCCCAGGGCTACCCCACCGCGCACGTGCTGCTGGGCATGGACGGGCCCGAGCACACCCGCCTGCGGCGGCTGATGAACCAGTGCTTTACGCCCCAGCGCGTCGCCAGCCTGTCCCCGCTCATCCAGCGGATGGCCGTCGAGCTGGTGGAGCGCTTCGAGAAGGACGGCCACGCGGACCTGGTGACGCAGCTGGCCTGGCCCCTGCCGGTCCACGTCATCCTCGGCGCCGTGGGCGTGCCCCAGGAGGACTTCTGGAAGATCAAGGGCTGGAGCACCGACTGGCAGCGCATCCTCTTCGAGTACGTCCCCCCCGAGAAGCAGGTGGACATGGCGAAGGGCTTCCTCGAGTTCCAGCAGTATTGCATCCGCCTCATCGAGGACCGGCGCCGCAACCCGCGAGACGACTGGGCCAGCCACATGCTGGCGGTGGAGGACAACGGCGAGGCGCTGTCCCTGCACGAGCTCATCATGGCCATTGGCGGCTCCATGCTGGCCGCCGGCCACGAGTCCACCACCGCGCTGCTGGCCAATTCGTGGAAGCTGGCGCTCCAGCACGGGCTCTGGGAGCGGCTGCGCGACCACCGCGAGCTGGTGCCCAAGTTCCTCGAGGAGTCCAGCCGCTATGACTCCGTCTCCCACGCCATGATTCGCACCGCCACCGAGGACGTGGAGGTGGGCGGGGTGAAGATTCCCTCGGGCTCGCGCCTGCTGCTCCTCTACGCCTCCGGGAGCCGGGACGCGTCCCTCTGCCCGCACGCGAACAAGCTCGACCTCGACCGGGAGAAGGTGCCGCAGCACCTCACCTACGGCCGCGGCACGCACTTCTGCCTGGGCGCCCCCCTGGCCCGGCTCCAGTTCCAGATTGCCACCAACCTCCTCCTGGACCGCCTCCCGACGCCCAGGCTCGTCGCCGGCCAGGACTTCGGGACCACGCAGAACCTCGTCCTGCGCCAGATGAAGCACCTGAAGGTGGAGTGGACGCCCACCTGAGGCGCCCCCTCCCGGCACCCGCGATGAACGAGGGCCTGGCGACCGGCACCGGTCTCCAGGCCCTTCGCATGTCCGGCGCACGCCACCCGCACGCCTCGAGCGGACGATTTCCTACAAGAAGGGTCGAAACCCACCTCACTCCAGGTGAACAGGCGGGACAAACATGACTCCCAGTGGGTATCCATTGACTCGACAAGGCCCGCTCACTCTGGAACGCGTGCATTCTAGAAATAATTTTCTTGCCTCACTGGCCAAATTCACGAGAAACAGTCCTGGAACACCCTGCTTCCGAGTAAAGCAGAAGGAGCCCCCCGACATGTACGCTCAAGTGGTCGTCGACGAGGCAGACATCCAGTTCGCGCACCGGATTGATCGCAAGGCGCTGGCGGCCGTCACCCGGGAGATGTCCCAGGTGAGCAACCTGCGGGCGCTGTGGGCGCTGGTCGTCCAGTGGGCCGTCATCGCGGCGGCATTTGCCTTCGTCTTCTGGGTGGACCGCTGGTGGGCCTGGCCGCTGGCGGCCGTCGTCATCGCCACGCGGCAACACGCCCTGCTGGCGCTGATGCACGAGTCGGCGCACTACCACTTCCTGTCCAACCGCAAGGTGTCGGACGTGGTGGCCGACCTGCTCTGCGCCTTCCCGCTGAACATGACGACGGCGGGCTACCGGCACGAGCACATGCTGCACCACCGCTACGTGAACACGCCGCAGGACCCGTACCTGGCCGGACAGCTGGTGGACGCGTCCTGGCACTTCCCGCGCACGCCGCTGCGCGCGACGGCCGTCTTCCTGGCGGACGCGCTGGGCCTCTACGCGCCCAACCACCTGAAGGTGGTGCTGCCCTGGACGTACTGGGGCCGCCTGGTGGCCGGGGCCCAGCCGCGCATCACCGCGGGCGAGCACCTGCGCTACTGGCTGTACGTGGCCACGCTCGTCACGGTGCTGGTGACGACGGGCGCGTGGCTGCACTGGCTGCTGCTGTGGGTGATGCCGACGGCCACGGTGATGATGGCCTTCTTCCGGATGCGCGCCCTGGGAGAGCACCCCATCGAGGAGACGACGTCCGGCGACGAGACGCGCGAGACGCGCGACGTGCTGGGCACCGCGCTGGAGAACTTCTTCATCGCCCCGCTCAACGTGAACCTGCACCTCACCCACCACGCCTTCCCCTCCGTGCCCTTCTACAACCTGCCCGCGATGCACGCGGAGCTCGCCAGGACGGGCCTGCTGGAGGACGGGGTGAACCGCTTCGAGACGTACCTGGGCAAGGAGCAGAGCCTGTTCCAGTACCTCACGCGTGAGCCGGAGGCCTCCGCCGCCGTGGCCGCCGCGTCGCAGCAGTCCCGGCTGGGCCAGGCGCTCCACTCGTGAGGCCAGCGCGCCGGGCCGCCTGAGCCGGGCGCCTCAGACAGCCGTCCCAGGTGTGGCCGGGGGGCTCCACCCGGGACGGCAGGCGCGACCCGGCCGCGGTCAGAAGCGCCGCAACGAGGACCACGGGAAGGGCTTCCAGAAGGGCGTCGCGACGTCCTCGCCCTCCAGGGAGAACCAGGGCGCGGTGTCTCCCTCCGCCGCCAGCACGTGGAAGTCCTGCGCGGGCATGAAGCCCTGCCCCAACAGCGCCACCTTCTTCCCCGCCGCGTTGGCCGCCACGTCCAGCACCAGCACCACGTGGCCGGGACTGCCGCCGAGCACGAAGAAGTCCCCGGGCCGCACGTCCTCTCGCGAGGGCCGCCCCTTCAGCGACGCCAACGAGTGCGTGCCCGCGTAGGTGAAGACCAGGTCCAGCCACGCACGGAAGCTGCGGCGAGAGTCATCCGGCGCCGCGCTGCGCACCCACGTCACCTTCGAGCCCGACACCCGCGCACGGTCCCCCGCCGCGTACCGGGGCCAGGCGGCCAGGTGTCCACTGGTGAAGCGGTAGGCGATGCGGTCCGGCTGCTTGCCGGCCCAGAGCCACTCCGCATGAAGGCGGATGACGGAGTCCGCGCATTGCTGGAGGTTGGCCGTGCCCACGTCCAGCTCCGCCACCGCCGCCAGCCGAGGGTCCCCCACCGCCAGAATCGTCGCGCCCTGGTGGCTTCGCACGGGCGTGCCCTCGGGCCGCAGCGGAAGTCCCCGCAGCCAGGCGCCGAAGGAGTCCTTCGCCACCTGGATGCGCTCGTACCCCTCGGGTGGCGGCAGCGCGGACGCCAGCGGGCGCACCTGGGCCTGGGGTGACAGCCAGGCATAAAGGGCCCGCTCCTCCTTCGTGGGAGGCCGGGGCGAGACCTCCTCCGAGGCCCACCCCGACACCGGCGGCAGGCACATCCCCAGGAGGAGCATCCAGCACGCCGCCCCCTTCCCCGAACGGGCGCGGCGCGCAACGGGCCAGGACACAGAGAACGAGCGAAGCAGGCAATCGAACACGAGGCGACAGTCTCCGGAGGCCACGGGGTGGTACGACACGGTTGGAGGTTTCTCACGGCCCGCGGGTTCCCGCTCCCCCGATTCCTTTCTGACGCCCCAGGGGGCGGGTCTACCGCTGAACGCTCGCGATTCACGAGAGGTGCGCGTCAGGGAGCGAGCACTACCTTGAGACGCATGCGCCGTCAGGCGAGCCTTGCGCTGCTCAACACCTTGTCGCTCACCCGGCTGCCCCTGGCGGTTGCCTTCATCGTCATCCCCGACGCGTGGGTCCGGGCTGCGCTCGTCGTGCTGGCCGCCTTCACCGACTTCCTGGATGGGTGGATTGCCCGGCACAAGGGGCTGGCCACCCGCCTGGGCGCGCTCATCGACCCGGTGGCGGACCGCGCCTTCATGGTGACGGCCATCATCGTCTGCTACCTCGACGGGCTCATCAGCGGAATCGCGGTGCTGCTGCTGGTGGTCCGGGACATCGGCACCACCGTGGGCTTCTTCGTCGCCCGCCTGGTGCCGAAACTGCGGCCCGTCGAGCTGAAGGCCCGGATGCTCGGCAAGGCCGTCACGACGTTGCAGCTCGTGACGCTGCTCTGCGTGCTGCTGTTTGCTCCAGCGGTGGTGCCCCTGGTCGCGCTCATCGGGGTGCTGTCGCTCGCGTCCGTGGTGGACTACTCGTGCGCGGTGCTGCGAGCCCGGGAGCGGGGCCCCGCTCCCCGGCGGATGAAACCGGAGTCCGGGTCGGCGCGTCCGACGTCGTCCTTGCCGCCGGTGCGCAAGTAGCGCGGCGAGGGGGGCGTCAAGGCGGCGCCGCGGCATCCGCGGGTGGCGCTTCAGGCAGGCCCAGCACGCGGGCCCGTTCGGTGGCGATGGCGGCGCGCTCGCCCTCGCTCATCTCCATCCAGACTTCATCCAGGTCGTCGAGCAGGCCGTCCTCCTCGGATGAATCACCTTCGGGGTGCCGAGCGCGGACGAGCCGCAGCTTGTTCAGGAGAGCACGGTAACGGTCGTAAGCAGACATGATGGGAACCTCCCCCTCGGGGACGAGCATCGGGCGTGCGACTGACGGGCGTGGCTGGGCTCGGCACCTCACTTCCCGGGAGCGGCGGACGGGAGCACCGAAATCTCCGTCGTGCGCTCATTGTCCAGCAGGTCCACCACCGCGCGGACCTGCTCGCCCGGCTCCAGCTTGCGCAGCGCGATGTTCTTCCCATCCCGCAGCACCCGCGTCCGAGGGTCCACACGCAGCGTCAGCGGTGGCCCTTCTCCAAAAGCGATGGCCACCTGGTCTTCTCCCACCGAGCGCACCACGCCCGTGTAGACGGCGTCCACCACGGCCGTGCCCGGTGGCGAGGGCACATCCGAGCCCGCGGGCGGCACGTCGCTGACGACGCCGCCCTGCCCCGTGCCGCCCGTGCCCTGCTGCGCGGCGACGTCCTGTCGGGGACGCACCACCCGCGCGCCCGGGGGCACGCCCGCCCCGCCGGTGCCCTCCTGCTGCGCGGCGGAGTCCTGCGGTGCGCCGGTTGTCGCGCCGGAGCCTTGCGGCTGCTGCGCGGCGGTGTCCTGCGCTGCGCCAGTCGTCGCGCCGGAGCCTTGCGGCTGCTGCGCGGCGACGCCCTGCTGTGTGCCGCCCCCGCCCGTGCCTTGCGGCTGCTGCGCGGCAACGCCCTGCTGTGCGCCGCCTCCGACCGTCGCTCCGCCAGCGCTCTGCTGCTGCGCGCGAAGCTGCGTCACCTCCTGCCGGAGCTGTGACAGGTCGGCGCGAAGCTGGTCCACCTCGCGCTGGAGGTTGGCGGCCTCTGTCTCGGACAGGGCCTGTCCCGACGCCTGCCCCGCCTGGGCGGGAACCTGCCGTGTGTCCTGCGCCGCCGCCGTGCCACCACAGAGCAGCAGCGACAGTCCCACGATGCCCAACATCCACCCGCTCGCCTTGCGCAGCATGAGGCCCTGGCCTCCTTTCCGCATCAAAGGTGGGGCTTGCCGGGTGTCGGACAACCATCGGCCCGGTCGGGATACGCCGGAACACCGGCCAGCCCGCCAGGCCCATGCCTGCTTGCGAGAAAGCGGTCCGACGTGAAGCCCGCGGCGCACGGGGCCAGTCCAGGGCCTCGCGGAATTTCTTCGCGGTGGCGCTGAAACTCCGGGCGGCCTCGCGTCACTTCTCGGGCGCCGGGCCCACGCAGCCCTGGCCCGGTGTGGAGCGCGGCCGACCGCCACGCCACCGGTGTCTCGTTTCGAGGAGAAACACCATGTCCAAGAAGTCTGTCTGGGTAAGCCTGGCGATGGGGCTCGCGTTGGGGTTCGTGGGCGGTTGCACGTCGGGGGCGGAGGAGTCGGCCACGGACACGCCCCAGGCCGCGAACGTCGCAGCGAAGGCGGCGCCCACCGGTGCACGGCCGCGCCCGCCCATCTCTCCCACCGTCTACAAGGTGCCGGTGCAGGGCTCTCCGGTCGCGGGGCCCGAGGACGCGCTCGTCACGCTGGTGGAGTTCTCCGACTACGAGTGTCCGTTCTGCGCGCGCGGCCATAACACGGTGAAGCAGCTCCAGCAGCGCTATGGGAACCGGCTGCGCGTGGTGATGAAGCACCACCCGCTCGCCATGCACCCACGGGCCCGGCCCGCGGCGCTGGCCGCGATGGCGGCCGGAGCGCAGGGCAAGTTCTGGGAGATGCATGACGTGCTCTTCGCCAACGCGAAGGCCCTGGGCGAGGAGGACCTGGAGCGCCATGCCCAGAGCGTGGGGCTGGACATGGTGCGCTGGAACAGCGACCGCAACGATCCGCGTCTGGCGGAGCAGATCCGCCAGGACGAAGCGCTGGCGATGAAGCTGGGCGCCACCGGGACGCCGGCCTTCTTCGTGAACGGCCGCTTCATCAGCGGCGCGCAGCCGCTGGAGGTCTTCACCGGCGTGGTGGACGAGGAGCTGGCGAAGGCGGAGGCCCTGCTGAAGACGGGCGTGCAGCCCTCCGAGGTGTATGCGCGCATCATCGAAGGCGGCCGGGAAGAAGGCGCGTCCGCGAAGGCGCAGCAGCGGGAGCTGCCGACACAGAAGGTGGAGGTGGGCAACGCGCCCTCACGTGGCGCAGCGGATGCGCCGGTGACGGTGGTGGCCTTCTCCGACTTCGAGTGCCCCTTCTGCGCCCGGGCCGTGCCGACGCTGAAGGCGCTGGAGGAGGAGTACGCGGGCAAGCTCCGCGTGGCCTTCAAGCACCAGCCGCTGGCCCAGCACCCCAACGCGCAGACGGCGGCGGCCGCGTCCATGGCGGCGCACGAGCAGGGCAAGTTCTGGGAGTTCCACGACGTGCTCTTCGCCAACCAGCGCAAGCTGGACCGCGCCTCCCTGGAGGACTACGCGGAGCAGGTGGGCCTGGACGTGGCGAAGTTCAAGGCGGCGCTGGATTCGCACAAGCATGACGCCCACGTGGCCGCGGACGCGGCCGAAGCCACGCGCGTGGGCGCCACGGGCACGCCGACGTTCTTCATCAACGGCCGGCCGGTGGTGGGCGCCAGGCCCATCGACCACTTCCGCCGCATCATCGACGAGGAGCTGAAGAAGGCCGGGCGGTAGCCACGACAATCACTGCGCGGGGGGCATCTGGCGCGCCGCAGCCGGACCCTGGCGTCCACACCGGGGGAGGCATCCCTGGTGTGACGTCCCTCCGCGGGTCCTCGAGCACCATGCGTGGATTGCGCGATGGGCGTTCGCCTCGCGCATCGCGCCTGACAGGAGTCACGTCATGGCTCCGCGGAGGAGAGCTCCGCGGGCGGCTGCGCCTTCAAGAGCCCCAGGTCCGTTCGCTCACGCGCGTTGATGTTGAAGTTGACGATACCCGCCGGCGTCTGGAGAACGTGCTTCCCGGGTGACAGCCCCGCGACGATGAAGCTCCCATCCTGCCGGGTGCGGTGCCAGACGCCGTACCACATGTCATCGACGATGATGACCTCTCGGTTGTCGGTGTAGTAGTCGTCGCCGACCTCCAACTGCCCGACGACGGCGCCCGTCTCCTCCAACCAGATATCGGCGGACACGCGCTCACCCTCGCGCCCGACGGCGGTGAGCTTGCCGGCACGGCCATCATCGAGCCAGGCATAGACCTCGCGCACCCCCGCCATGGGCCGGATGACGAACTCCGCGCCATCGAAGCGATGGTGCGAATGGAAGCGAGGCTCGTTGCCACAAGGCCCGATGAACATGGGCACTTCGGTCGAGACGCGCACGCCCTTCACGGGCGTCCCATCTCGCAGGAAGACGCGCCCCGCGAGCTCGAAGCGACCGGACGTGTCGTCTTCCTCCTTGGGCGGCGGCCTCCTGGCGATGAGGCCCTTGGGAGCCGCGAATCGCACCCGGACGGTCGCGGCAACACCTGGCGTCAGCGTCACCTTCGTTTCCCCGTGCGCCCAGAGCCAGCTGATGTATCCAGACGCACCGGCGTCCTGCGCCCCCGCCTCGGACATCCCCGTCCAGGAACCATCCGGCTGTCGGCGCAGCGGACCCGACAGGGAGACGGACCTCACGTCGACGTCGCCCAACCCGTTCGTGACAGGGTCCACGTGAACCGTCACTGGCGCGAATCCCGCGAGCCGGATGTCGAGCCGCGCCACCTCGCCAGCCTGGACCTCTGCGTCCGGCGCTCGGACGCTTCCCTGGCCTTCGGAGGTGAAGGGCGTCACCCGGACGTAGCCGGGCGTCACGCCATCCAGCCGATACCGCCCCTCCGCGTCCGTCACGGCCTGGGTCGGCATCACCGTGAGACGGCCATTCACGGTGGTCCCCATCGCCATCAGCCGGACCCCGGCGGCGGGAAGCCCATCCTGCTGGACCACCTGCCCCTCGATGACCGCCCCCGGCGGCAGCCGCAAATCCACGGAGAGCTCCCCGCCAGCGACGACCCCGACTTCGGCTTCACAGTCCTCTTCGTGGCCCGCCCCACGGGCGCAGATGGTGAACAGGCCCGCCTGGGTCTCCGTGAACAGGGCCACGCCCTCCCTGTTCGTGAGCGCCGCCTCCAGGGGTTGCGCGAGGTCGACCGGCCCCCGCAGGAGCGCGACCATCGCGCCAGCCAGCGGCTCGCCGCTCGTCGCGGAGACGACGCGCACGCGAATCTGCTTCGCCAGGCCATCCAGGGTCGGCGGCGGCAACGGCAGTGGCGGCAACGTGGGGAGCTGCGCGAACTTCGGGAAGGGCACCTCGGCGAGCTCGGGCTGCGCCATCCGCTCCGCGCGCCACATGCCCAGGCCCCCGAGCACCGTCGCCATGGCACTCAGGCCGATGCCCCAGCGAAACCCGTGCAGCATGGAGAGGCCCCCAGTTCCAGAAGTGGAACCGGGAGGCTATCACTCCGAGTCCGGACAGCGTACCCCGACGGTGTCACCCCATACCGCGGGGCATCCTGCGGGAGCACCCGTCACGACCCGGCCTCCAGCTCAGTTGCCGTAGCCCGCGCTCTTCACGTCGATGAGGCGGCCGTTCTCGAACGTCACCACCTGAATCAAGCGGCGCGGCCCGAAGTTGTACGTCCAGTCCTCATATTCCCGGGTGACGGACCGCCGCTCCGTCGTGGCGCCCCCGTTCGGCTCCGGCGTCCACGAGCCCGCCGAGTCCGTCACCGTGCGGAAGTCCTTCGCCTCCGGCTCTCCGCACTTCGCGAGCACCTCCGACTTGAGCGCCCCATCCGAGACCAGCGCCCGGCCACAGCGCAGCGAGGCCGCCTCCGCTGCTACCGGAGCGCCGACCATTGCCAGAGCGATTACCAGTCCTAGAGCGCGCATCGGGTGTCTCCTCTCATCATCCAGGTTGAATCCCCACCATACGAGCAAAACAGGAAAACTCTACGCATAGGGATTGTAAAACTTCGCGAACGTCGCCTTGGCGAAATCGCCGAAAGTCATTCCGGGCTGGAAGGCGCCCACCTTCAGCTCGGCGGGGTCCACGCCCTCCGGCGGACGCAGGTGCATGTCATTGTCCGGCTGCATGAACACCGCGAAGGTGGAGCGCGAGATGTTCCGGCTGGCCGGGTACGCCAGCGCCTGCACCGCGTGCGGCGTGGAGCGCAGCAGGCCGCCGGTGACAATCTGCGAGCTCTCGCCAATCTGGAACGCCAGGCTGTCCTTGGGGATGACGACCTTGCGCTCCTCGCCCGTCCGCGTGCGGACGTAGAGGCCCGCCTCCGGGTCCGGCACGGGGATGTCCTTGCGCGCGGGCTCCGCCGCGCCGGGCTCGGCCTCGAAGTACATGGCCGGGCAGAGCGCCGTGAGCGAGCCGTGGTCGCTGTGCCAGCCACACCACGAGTCGCGCGTGCGCGGCGTCGCGTCCTCGTTGATGGCGAAGTAGTAGAGCAGCCGCGCCTTGCACGCGCGCGACTCGCGAATCGTCTTCGCCAGCGCCGCGTCCGGCGACAGGCGGTTGCCCAGCCTGGACTGCACGTACTTGTCGCACTGCTCGGCGACCAGCACGCCCACGTCCACCATCCGCTGCCCCAGCGCCATGAAGGCGGGCCGCAGCTCGGGGAAGTCCGCGTCCGGCCACACGTTGGGGTGATAGTTCTCCGGGTGCTTCTCGATGAGCGCCGCGTCCGTGTGCGGCACGTCGTACTGGGGATTGTTGTAGTACGAGCCCTTGAACTCATCGAACTGGCCGGGACGCAGCAGCTCCTTCCCGTGGCTCCAGCCGAACGAGTAGCTGCTGCGCGCGTGGACGTAGCGGTCCTTGACCTCGGTGGGCAGCGCCGCGAAGCGGAAGCCCAGGGGCAGCAGGTTGTCGCGCAGCTCGGCCAGCCCGGGGACACCCTGGACGACGAGCAGGCCAATGCCGTCATGTCCATACGCGCGCTCGATGGCGGCGCTCAGGTCCGCGCCCGCCGCGAGCTGCGCATAGTCGAGAAGAACCACTCCGTCTTTCGTTTCCGCCACGTCGCTGCTCATCCCAGGTGCCTCGTGTCCGCTCCCCACGGCGCCACACCGGCATCCACGCCGGGCAGGGTGTGCACAGGCCACCCGTGACAAGGGAGACGGGGCCATACTGCCGGGTTGGGCGCAGGCGTGCCACCCGTGTCTCTCGCAGGCGGCCGGAAAGCCCCTGCTCCCTTCCCTGCTTCCGCGCCGGGCCCCGGCCACTGCGTGCCGCGCGCGGACACAGCCAGGATTCATCTGGGCGGGCGTATTCCCTCTCACAAGGAGAACCCCGCGATGGAAAGCCCATTGTATACCGGAGAGGTCCGTACCGTCGGAGAGAGCATGGCGCGCAGCACCACCGACGCGGGCCCCTTCAAGATATTCATGGATGAGCCCGTGGAGCTGGGCGGCAGGAATGGCGCGCCCAGCCCGCTCGACTTCATCCTCGCCGCGCACGCGGGCTGCCTGAACTACATGACCTTCTTCATCGCCCGCGAGCTGGGCATCCCCGTGACGGGCACCGACATCACCGTCCGGGGCTCGCTGGACCCGTCCACGTTCGCCGGCAAGGGCGGCGGCGCGCGCGCGGGCTACCAGTCCCTGGAGGTCACCCTCCTCGTCCAGACGACGGCGAACGCGGATCAGCTCGCGCGGCTCAAGCGCGAGGTGGAGGCGCGCTGCCCGGTGAGCGACAACCTCGCCAACGCCACCCCGGTGCACCTCACCCTGAAGGCCGCTACATCGGCGACGTGAGGGGCGGCGGCGCCACCAATGGCGCGGCGCGTCCAGGCCGGGGGACGAGGAAGAGCAAGCGGCCCTTCTGCTTCATCATCCCCGCGGCCAGCTCCGCCTGCGGGCCCGCGCCCCAGAAGACGTCCACCCGGCCCGCGCCGCGGATGGCACCGCCCGTGTCCTGGTTCAGCACGAAGCGCGACAGCGGCTTCCACTGCACCGAGCCATCCGCCATGCGCACGGGGCGCTCGGTGTGGATGAAGGCCAGCGCGCCCTTGGGGAACAGCCGCGCGTCCGTCGCGATGGAGCGCCCGGGCGTCACCGGACGCCCCAGCGAGCCCACCGACGCGGTGTTGAGGAAGCGGAAGAACACGTAGGACTCGTTGTGGTCGAGCACCCGGGTGCACTGCTGGGGGTTGGCCGCCAGCCACGCGCGCAGCGCCTGCATGGACATCTCCTCCTTGGGGATGGCGCCCTCCTGGATGAGCAGCGAGCCGATGCTGCGGTACGGCCGCCCGTTCGACGCGGCGTAGCCGATGCGGCGCCGACTCCCATCCGGGAGCAGCAGCGAGCCGCTGCCCTGCACCTCGAGGAAGAAGAGCGCCACCGGGTCCTTCGCCCACGCCAGCTCCAGCTTCCGCCCGGCGAGCCGGCCTCCGCGAATGTCCCCGCGCGACCAGTACGGCACCACCTTCCGCCCGTCGAGCCGGCCGAAGACGCGCTCCGACTTGAAGCGCTCCGCGAAGGGCTCCAGGGGGATTTCAATCAAGTCGGAGGGTCGCCCGTGGATGGGGATGGTGTACTCGGCCGTCCGCGTCAGGCTCGCCTCGATGGTGGGCTCGTAGTAGCCGGTGAAGAGCACCTGGCCGTCCTCGCCGCCCGCGGCCTCCAGGGGCTCGAAGTCCTCCAGGACCAGGGCCCACAGCGCCTCCGGGGTGAGGTCGTCCCGGAGCCGCGCGTGCAGGCGCTCCAGGGCGGTCCTCAGCTCGGCGATGGTGACCTGCCGCTCCCCGTAGATGAAGCGCTGGTCGGACGGACGGCTCCGCAGCCAGACGAGGCTCTCCGCGATGGCGGTCCGCAGGGACGCGACGTCGCCGTCGTCCCGGGGCTCCACCTTGCGGGACAGCCCGACGAGCGCGTCCTCGGGCCGGGTGACGGGGGCGCGGGTGGGGCTCGGACAGGCCGAGGCGAAGAGCCCCAGGGCCGACAGCAGGAGGATTCGAAGGTGCCGCATGTCCATGTGGCTCCCCTACCTATCGCACCTGCCCCGGAGGGCGAATGGGGGCCGGCGTGTGCCGGTATGGGCAGGCAGGCAGGCGTCAACCATGCCAGGCCACGTCGCGGAACACCTCCAGTGCATCGGCATGGAGGCGCCCCGCCTCGCGCGTCTGGACCAGCGTCTCCGCCAGCTCCAGCGAAGACAGGGCCGTCGCCGCGCACTGGCCACGCAGCGCCGCGAGGTTGATCAAAACCTCACATCCGCGCGTCTTGGCTGCCCGGGACGACCCGGATGCGGGGCTCGGCGCGTATGACACGATGTCCCAGGATGTAGGCAACCCGTGGCGCGCATGGAGCGCGCCCCCGGCCACGGTGCGTGGGAGCAGGCCAGATGGGTGGGTCATCCAGTCGAGAGGTGCTGGCGCAGGCCTCGCGCGTGGACGCCAGGTCTTCGCGTCGCTCGTGGAGGGTCAGGCCATGGTCCGGCCATCGTATGCAAGGCATTGGCCTCGCAACCTCGGCCTTGCTCGCGTTGGCGCCAGCAGGGCCATCCCAGGCGTCCCCGCTCACGGACGAGACGCTCCCGGCCGCGGCCTCTGGCGAAGTGTCCGCCACGAACGCCTCACCCGTTCCGCCCAGGCTGCTGGAGAACTCGCCCGCGAAGCTGCCCGACGGCTTTGAGCTGACCCGCCCCGTCGTCGTGGAGCTGGAGCTCACGGTCGACGAAGCAGGAGAGGTCACGGACGCGCGCGTCACCCGGGACGGCGCCCCACCCGAGCTCGTCCGCGCCGCGCTGCATGCCGCCACGCGGCTGCGCTTCCACCCCGCCACGTCCGGAGGCGTCCCCGTCGCGGTGCGCCTGCCCTTCACCTACCGCTTCGAGCCCGCGGCCCGGTCCGCCGTCCTCACGGGCCGCGTCCGGGCGAAGGGCACGCGCAAGCCCCTCGCCGGCGCCGTCGTGCGCAGTGGCGAGCACGTCACGGAGGCAGACCCGCAGGGCCGCTTCGAGCTGTCACTCCCACCCGGCGAGCACACCCTGCACATCAGCTCACCCGGGCACCGGCTCCTCTACCTGAAGGAGACCCTGGAGGCCGACGAGCGCCTGGAGGTCCTCTACGCCCTGGAGCCGCTCGCGGTGAATCCCTACGAGACGGTGGTGCGCGGCGACCGGCCCCGCACCGAGGTCTCCCGCATCACCTTGCACGACCAGGAGCTGCGCGAGGTCCCCGGCACCATGGGTGACCCCTTCCGCGTGGTGATGCTGATGCCCGGCGTGACGACGCTGGCCTCCGGCCTCTCCTACCCCGTGGTGCGCGGCGTGCAGCCCGCCGCCAGCGCCTTCTACGTGGACGGCGTGCGCGTGCCCTTCCTCTACCACCTCATGGTAGGCGGCGCGGTGGTGCCCCCGGACCTCATCGAGACGCTCGACTTCCAGGTTGGTGTTCCCTCCGCGCGCTACGGCAGCCTGCTGGGCGGCGCGGTGGACGCGCACATCAGCCGGCCTCGCGAGGACGGCATCCACGGCAGCGCCTACCTGGACCTCATCCACAGCGGCGTCTTCCTCGAAGTCCCGATGGAGGACACGGGCACCGTGGTCGCCGCCGCCGCGCGCGTCAGCTACACCGGCCTCATCGTCACGCGCGTGGCCAACGCCCTCACCGCGCCCTCCTCCTTCACCACCTCCAACGGCGAGCAAATCACCAGCGGCGGCGACCCGAAGATGTACGCGGACTACTGGGACTACCAGGCCCGCGTGGACCAGCGCGTGGGCCAGGGCCAGCTCCGGGCGCTCGCGCTGGGGAGCTCGGACGCGGTGGGCCTGACGGCGCGCGCGCCCAAGCAGGACTCCGGCGGCGTGGGCCTGCTCTTCCACCGGCTGGACGTGAGAGGCCGCCACCCCTTCGCGGGCGGTGAGGCCGAGCTGGGCCTGACGTTCGGCTACGACAAGCTGGGCATCGACTTCTCCGACGACAGCACGCACGACGGCAGCTACACCCTGCGCCAGGGCCACGTGGCGCTGCGCGCGGGCTTCACGCGCGAGCTGTCGGACGCCGCGCGGCTGGAGCTCTTCGGCCAGCTCGAGCGCCGCAACGCGGACGTGGTGGCCGTGGGCATCTTCCGCCCGGTCGGCCCTGTCGAGGGCCAGGACGCGTACAACCGCCCCGACATCCTCGCCACCTTCGCGGGCGTGGGCGCGCAGCTCACGCTGAAGCCCTCCGCGCGCTGGACGCTGGTGCCCGGCGTTCGGCTGGACAGCTACCACGGCTTCGGCGGCCCCACGATGCTCGCGGTGGAGCCCCGGCTCGCGGTGCGCCACGCACTCACGGACACCGTCACCCTCAAGACGGGCGCGGGCCTCTACCACCAGCCCGCCACCGTGCTGCTGCCGGTGCCCGCCGGGGAGCTGCTCGCGCTGGACCGGGGGCTGCAGCGCGCGGTGCAGCTCTCCGCGGGCGTGGAGTGGCGCCCCCAGCCGGAGCTGGAGGTCTTCGCCGAGGCCTACTTCAACCCGCTGCTGCGCACGCTGGAGTTCAACTTCGAGGACGTCCTCAGCAACCTGCGCCGCCGGGGCCTGGAGGCCGAGGACATCCAGAGTCACGGCCGCACCTACGGTGTGGAGCTGATGGTGCGCCGCCCCCTGGGCCGCAACTGGTTCGGCTGGCTCACCTATGGCTTCAACCAGAGCCAGCGCTACGAGCGCTTCGCGCGCGTGGGCCCCGACGGCGAGGAGGTGGGTCAGGCGGAGGGCTACCTGCCCTATGCCTTCGAGCAGGCCCACACCGTGAAGGCCGCGCTCAGTTACCGCTTCCCCTTCGTCACCGTGGGCGCGGTGGCGCACTTCAACACCGGCCGTCCGGAGAGCGGCCAGTTCGGTTATCGCACCATGCAGCCGGGCATCGCGGAGGACGGCACGCCGGAGTGGCGGCCCGTGAGCCGCGACGCGGTGGGACGCCTGCCACCGTTCTTCCGGCTGGACGTGCGCGCCTCCCACAGCTGGGCCTTCGACAACTTCGTGCTCGACGTCTACCTGGACGTCTTCAACGTCACCGCGCGCAGCGAGGTCATCACCCGCGAGTTCGGCTTCCAGCAGGCCTCCACGGGAGCCACCCACAGGCTGCGCGTCAAGAACATCGGCGTGCCCGTCATCCTGCCCACCCTGGGTGCGAAGGGGACCTTCTGACCATGTCTCGCCTCACGCCCATGATTCCCCTGTGCCTGTCGCTCCTGGCCTGCGCCATGGAGCCAGACGACCCCGTCTTCCTCTCCGGCACCGCGCAGGAGGCGGATGGCTCGCCCTGGCGAGGCGGGCCGCTCACCCTCACCCGCCCGCTGCCCGTGCCCGCCCCGGAGAACACCCCGCCCCGCATGCGCTTCGAGCCCTGGGCCGAGGTGACGCCTGGCGAGGACGGCCTCTTCCTCCACCGCCTCACCGCGCGCGACACCGGCGCGGACGAGATACAGCGCCCCATCCCCTGGGCGGACGGCAACGCCTTCCAGCTCCTGCTGCCTCCACGCACGGACGGCGGCAGGGACCTCCTCGCCTTCAAGCTCGACCGCGACTCGGACGCGCCGCCCCTGCGGCCCTGGCTCAGCAACGTGCGGGCCGCCGAGGCGCGGGGCGGCGCCCTGCTGGAGTGGGATGACATGCCGCAGGTGGCGGACATCCCCGAGCCCATCTACTTCGTGGAGGCACGTGGCCCCACGGGGCGCGCCTGGCTCATCCGCACCGCGGAGCAGGAGGAGCCCTGGCTGGGGCCGGAAATCATCGAGGACTTCACGGACGGCCACGCCCGCGTCCAGGCGTACTCCTGGGGCTCGCGCGTCTGGGTCCACACGTCGCTCTACTACTTCGCCATCCACGACGCGCCGCCCTTCCGGCTGCCCTTCGACGGACGCGTGCCCGTCAGCCGCGGCGCGGCCTGCCGCGTGTCGACACGCCAGCTCGACATCTGCGCCTTCACGGATGGAAGCCTCGA
Organism: Pseudomyxococcus flavus; assembly: GCF_050038885.1. Lineage (NCBI taxonomy): Bacteria > Pseudomonadati > Myxococcota > Myxococcia > Myxococcales > Myxococcaceae > Pseudomyxococcus > Pseudomyxococcus flavus. The sequence goes on from NZ_CP143624.1 coordinate 3,205,513, forward strand.
AGCCGTCCCCGTGCCCCAGGTCCAGAACGCGCTGGCCACGGAGCTCACCGTCGTCCTCCCCCAGCCCGTGCGGCCCCGGCAGGTCGTGGTCCGGGGCGCCCGGGTGGTGGGCGCTCCCGGGCAGGTGCTCTACGTGGAGGGCTCGGTGGACGGCAATGCCTGGGCGCCGCTGGGCACGAGCCCCGTGCTGCCCGACCCGACCTCCGGCCCCTACCTGGACGAGACGAACGCGGACTCGGGCGCCCAGGAGCTCTATGTCCGCCTGGAGCTGCTGGAGGACGCGCCCGAGGTCCGCGAGGTGCGCGTGTGGTTCGGAAAGCCCCTTCCGGACGGAGGGCCGCCGTCCTTCAAGGCCAGCCTCAGCACCCTCCGGGAGGTCTCCGTCTTCACCGCGCCCTGACGCCGCTCAGTTCCCCGGGGTGGGCACGATGAACCGCCCATCCGCCCCCAGGCGCAGCCGCGTGACGTAGCGCTGCTGGATGTCCACGTAGAGGTCCTTCCCGTTGGGGAAGAGCTTCACGGACGGCACCATCAGGTGGTGCTGCGGCGGCGTGCCCAGGGCCGCCCACGCGCGCCGGCCATCCGTCCCCACCACCACCCAGCGGGTGCTGGACGCCATGGAGGCCTCGGTCGGCGCCAGCTTCATCAGGAAGATGGCGTGCTTGCCATCGTGCGCCGCCCACGTGTCCACGAGCGACGCCCTCCCTTCCATGCCGCCCACCCCCCAGGAGCTCACGATGCAGTGGCCTCCCTCGTGAGGACGGGCCAGGGTGACCAGGGCCCAGTCGCTCGGCTTGCCCTCATCCGTCAGCGGCCGATGGACCACCAGGTCCAGGGGACCGCTGGCGAGCGCGAACTGCTTGTGAAAGTCCCTCGGCAGAGGGGCCTCTTCGGACCGTGAGCTCAGCAGGTCCACGTTCGCGTGCCAGGTGCGCGCCTCGCGTCCCCGATAGGCCTTGTCCTCCAGCGCGGGCTCATCCGCGATGTCCTCCGGGCACGCCTTCGCCACGGGCGCCACCGGGGCCGCCGCGGAGCGCTGCCCCGGGAGGTCCAGCTCGATGGGCCCGCCCGAGTCGGACCGGGCGCGTTGCCCCGACGAAGGCGTGGCACAGCCCGACAGACAGCCCAGAACCAATGAGCCCCATCCCAACCACTTCATGTTCATGAAAGACAGCCCCCTCTGCGCGCGTGGCGCCCCTGACCAGGAGCGCCAGCATGGCATGTCCTCGCGCGGGCAACAGCGACTCCGCGCGAGGACAGGGCCTGGGGTGAAGCGGACTCAGATGAAGTAGTCGGGGAGCAGCTCCGCCCCGGGGACCACCTGGTACTTGTCGAAGTCCGTCACGCCCACGCCGCGCAGGACGTCCTCGTCGATGCAGAAGTTGCCGGTGAACTCGCGGCTCGGCTTGGTGAGGATGGCGTAGGCCGCGTCCGCCATGATTTCCGGCGTCCGGCAGCCGCGGATGGTCTCATCCCCGCCCAGCAGGTTCTGCACCGCCGCGGTGGCGATGACGGTGCGTGGCCAGATGGCATTCACCGCGATGCCGTCCGAGCGCAGCTCCTCCGCCATGCCCAGCACGCACATGCTCATGCCGAACTTCGCCATGGTGTACGCGACGTGGGGCGCGAACCAGCGCGCCTCCATGTTGAGCGGCGGCGAGTTGTTGAGGATGTGCGGGTTGCTGGACTTCTTCAGGTACGGGATGCACGCCTGCGAGCACGCGAAGGTGCCGCGCGTGTTGATGCCGTGCATCAGGTCGAAGCGCTTCATCGGCGTCTCGAGCGTGCCCGTGAGGCTGATGGCGCTGGCGTTGTTCACCAGGATGTCGATGCCGCCGAAGGTCTCCGCCGCCTTGGCCACGGCGGCGGCAATCTGCTGCTCGTCGCGGATGTCGACGACACAGGGCAGCGCCTTGCCCCCCGCCTTCTCGATTTCCTCCGCCGCCGTGTAGATGGTGCCAGGCAGCTTGGGGTGCGGCTCCGTCGTCTTCGCGGCGATGACGATGTTGGCGCCATCCCGCGCGGCGCGGAGGGCAATGGCCTTGCCGATGCCTCGGCTGGCACCGGTGATGAACAGCGTCTTTCCCTGGAGATTGGACATGGCGTGAACTCCTATCACGAACGCGCGTAGGTCTTCCGCAGCTCCACCTTGATGACCTTGCCCGTGGGCGTGCGCGGCAGGGCGTCCACGACGTGGAAGGCGCGCGGCGTCTTGTACTTCGCCAGCCGCGAGGCGCAGTGCGCCTTCACGCTGGCCTCGTCGAACGTGGCGCCCTTCTTCAGGACGACCACCGCCGTGACGGTCTCTCCCCAGTCCGGGTGCGGCACGCCGATGACGGCCGTCTCCGCCAGGTCCGGGTGGCTGGCGAGCGCGTCCTCGACCTCCTTCGAGTACACGTTCTCCCCGCCGGTGATGATCATGTCCTTCAGCCGGTCCACGATGAACAGGTAGCCGTCCTCGTCGATACGGGCCACGTCGCCGGTGCGGTACCAGCCGTCGTGGAACGCGGCGGCCGTGGCCTCCGGGTCGCGGTGGTAGCCCAGCATCATCGACTGGCACCGCATCCAGATTTCACCCACCTCGCCCGGCCGCGCCTCCGTCTCCGTGTCGCGCATGACCTTCAAGTCGCAGCCGCTGATGGCGTAGCGGCCAATGGAGCCCGCCTTGGCCACCTGCTCCTCCGGCCGCAGCGCGGTGCCCGTGGGGCCCGTCTCCGTCATGCCGAAAATCTGGAAGAAGCGCTCCGTCTTGTACTTGTCCGCCAGCAGCCGTGACGTCGCCGCGTCGATGGGCCCGCCGCCGTAGAGCCACGTCCGCATGCTCGACAGGTCGTAGCGGTCGAAGTCCGGCACCATGCGCAGCGGCGCGAGGAAGGCCACCGGCGGCCCGAAGAACAGCGTGCAGCGCTCGCGCTGAATCGTCTCCAGCATGGCCACCGGGTGGTACTCGGGCAGCATCACCACCGTGGCCCCGACGTACAGGCTGCCCAGCAGCAGCCCGTTGAGCGGGAAGCTGTGCCACGCCGGCATCGCCAGCAGCACGCGGTCCGTCGGGTCCAGGCCGTACGTCAGGCTGCACGCCATGCCCGCGAAGATGACGTTGGCGTGCGAGTGCAGGCAGCCCTTGGGCAGCCCCGTGGTGCCGGACGTGTAGAGAATCTCCGCCACCTGGTCCGGGTTCGTGACGGGCGCCAGCGCGGCGGGCTTCTCGCCCGCGGGGAACAGGGCCACGCCGTCGATGGCGTCATCCCCTTCGAGCACCCGCACGCCACACTTCGCACGCAGGGCGTCGGGCACCGCGGCGGCCAGGTCCTTGTCGGCCAGCAGCACGCGGCTCTCGCTGTGCTCCAGGATGTACGCCGTCTCCGGCGGGGCCAGCTTGTGGTTGATGGGCACGGTGGTGCCGCCGACGCGCAGCGTGGCCAGGAAGCCCACCACCCAGGACACGGTGTTGCGGCCCTGGATGGCCACCTTGTCACCCGGCGCCACGCCCCACGCGCGGAGCTGGTGGGCCATCCGCGTGACGGCCACGTCCAGCTCGCTGAACGTCACCCGCCGACCGGCCGTGACGAGCGCCTCGCGCGAAGCGAACTTCCGGCCCGCCGTCGTGAGCACCTCATCGAGCGTCCACATCACTTCACCTCCTCGGAGAAGGCGCGCTCGATGAGCATCTGCATCGGCGCGTGGGCCGGCAGCGTACCGAACGTCTGCCCGTGCGCGCCGCCCAGGCGGGACTCGCAGAAGGCGTCCGACACGGCGGTGTTGCCCGCGCGAATCAGCAGCGACGCCTGGAGCGCCAGCGCCAGGCCCTCCACGATGGAGCGCGAGCGCGCCTCCAGCGAGTCCGTGTTGGCCAGCTCCTTGCCCAGCCGCGCGGTGGCCTCGTCGTAGGCGCGGTGCCCGCCCTGCGCGGCGAGCAGCTCGGCGAAGAGCGCCTCCCGGCTGGCCGGCTCACGCGACGCCGCGCGCAGCACGTCCAGGCACTGGATGTTGCCGCTGCCCTCCCAGATGGAGTTGAGCGGCGCCTGCCGGTAGAGGCGCGGCAGGTTCGTCTCCTCCACGTAGCCCGCGCCGCCCAGGCACTCCTGCGCCTCGTTGACGAAGGGCGGCGTGCGCTTGCACACCCAGTACTTCCCCACCGCCGTGGCGATGCGGCAGAACGCGGCCTCCTTCTCGTCGCGAGGCGTCGCGTCCACGGCGCGGGAGACGCGGGCGGTGAGCGCGACGTGCGCCTCCAGCTCCAGCGCCAGGTCCGCGAGCACGTTGCGCATCAGCGGCTGGTCGCTGAGCCGCTTGCCGAACGCCACGCGGTGCCGGGTGTGGTGGATGGCCTGCACCAGCGCCTGCCGCATCTGCCCGCTGGAGCCAATCATGCAGTCCTGCCGCGTCAGCGCGACCATCTCCAGGATGGTGGGCACGCCGCGCCCTTCCGGGCCCACCATCACCGCGTAGGCGCCGTGCAGCTCCACCTCGGAGCTGGCGTTGCTCCAGTCCCCCAGCTTGTCCTTCAGCCGCTGGACGCGGATGGCGTTGAGCGCGCCGTCGGGCGTGAAGCGCGGCATCAGGAAGCACGACAGGCCCCCTTCCGCGTGCGCCAGCACCAGGAAGGCGTCACACATGGGCGCGGAGAAGAACCACTTGTGTCCCACCAGCGCGTAGGGCTGGCCGGGGCCACGGCCTTCGCCCAGGCGGTGCGCCTTGGTGGTGTTGGTGCGCACGTCGGAGCCGCCCTGCTTCTCCGTCATGCCCATGCCAATGGTCGCGCCCGTCTTCTGCGCGGCGGGGATGAAGCGGCTGTCGTACGAAGCCGAGCTCACGCGCGGCAGCCACTCCATCGCCAGCTCCGGCTGGTGGCGCAGCGCGGGCACGGACGCGTACGTCATCGTGAGCGGACAGCTCGTGCCCTGGTCCGCCTGGTTGTGCAGGTAGAAGAGGGCCATGCGCGCCACGTGGGCGCCGGGCTTGTCCTCGTTGCGCCAGGCAAAGCCAGACACGCCGTGGGCCATGCCCAGCTCCATCAGCCGGTGGTACGCGGGATGGAACTCCACCTCGTCGCGGCGGTTGCCATAGCGGTCGAAGGGCCGGAACTTGGGCTTGTTCTCGTTGGCGAGGAACGCCAGCTGCTGCATCTCCCCACCCGCCAGGAGGCCGTACTTCGCCAGCTCGGCCTCCGCCCAGCCGCCGCCCTCACGGGCCACGACCTCGCGAAGCACGGTGTCCGTCTTCCACGCGTCGTACACGAGCGGTGGAGGCTGGTTCGTCACTTCGTGCGTGAGGAAGCCGGCGGCGATGGCGTTGCGTTCAGTCATGGTGAAGGTCCTCCTGGGGACGGTGCCCGGTGCCACTGGATTACCGTGAACGGGCGCGGCAGGCCACCGCAACCCGGGGGGCGAACGCGCCGTGTCAACGCTTCTTCGCCTGCTCCAGCTCCTCGACCAGCAGCTCCGAAACCTTCCGCACACGCGGTATGTCGAGCGCAGATTTTGCGCAGACCAGGTGCAGCGTCGCGGTCGCATGGGGCCCCAGGTCGATGTCGAGCGGCACCAGGCTCCGCTCCCGCACGAAGCGGTGCCGCAGGTCGCCCAGCACCATGGCCCCCACGCCCGCCTCGGCCGCCGCCAGCAGCACCAGGTAGTTGTCCGCGGTGAACACGGGCGAGAAGCCGGGGATGAAGGACTCCAGCTGGGGATTGGGCGGTGTCATGTGGAACGGCGGCGCCCAGGCCACCCAGGGAAGCTGCTGGAGCGTGGGCCGCTTCGGCAGCTTCGCCTTGAGCGACTTCGCGACGAAGACGGCGTTGCGAATCTCCCAGGAGTGCACGCGCTTCAAGTCGGGGTTGGTCGGGCTCTTGGCCCGCAGCGCCAGGTCCGCCTCGCCGCGGCCCAGGTCCAGGTACTGGGTGCTGGAGAGCACCTCCAGCCGCAGCCCCGCGTACTTCTTCGCCACGGCCCCGGAGAAGGGCGCGAGGAAGTCGAAGCACATGTACGGCGAGGCCGTCACCCGCACCAGCCCGCGGGGTGAGGTGTCCGACGACTCCGCCGCCCGGTGCAGCTCGCCCGCCCACTCCGCCATCTTCTTCGCGGGCAGCACCAGCCGCTCCCCCGCGGCGGTCAGCACCGCGCCGTCCACGCCGCGGCGGAACAGCGTGGCGCCCACGGCGTACTCCAGCGCCGCCAGCCGCCGGCTCACCGTGGGCTGACCGATGCGCAGCCGACGCGCCGCCCCGCTGAAGCTGCCCGTTTCCGCGATGGCGAGGAACAGCCGCGCGTCATCCCAGGAGATATCCATGAATGCATGACCTCATGCCTGAATCGCCATTTTCCATCCATATTCGCATCGCTACCTTGCGCGTGTCTCGACGTGCAGGAGCCACCCATGCGAACCCGTTCTTCCATTGCCCTCTCGCTCGCCGCCGTGCTCGGCGGCACGCTCGCCTTCACCGGCCTCACCGGCTGCGCCGCCACTTCGCACGGCACGCAGCGCTCCGCGCTCGGCGTGGCGCGCCCGTCCTCGGAGCTGCTGGCCCTGCTGGACCAGCCCGGCCCGGTGGAGCTGGAGACGGTCGTCTCCTGTGACTGGGCGGTGGAGCGCGGCGGCCTCATCAACCTGGACCACCCCACCGCGAAGGCCGCGGAGCTGGAGGACGGGGACGAGCCCATCCAGGTCTTCTTCCACGCCCTCCGCCACCCGGAGAAGGGGCTCTTCATCGTCGACACCGGCGTGGAGACGGCGCTGCGGGACGCGCCGGAGAAGGCCGCCATGCGCGGGCTCGTCGCCAGCGCGATGAACATGGAGAAGATGAAGGTGCACGCGCCGCTGGGCGAGTGGCTCGCGAAGCAGCCGCAGCCCCTGGCGGGCGTGTTCCTCACGCACCTGCACCCGGACCACATCAGCGGCATGGCGGACGTGCCCGCGGGCACGCCCGTCTACACCGGGCCGGGCGAGGCCGCCGACCGCGCCTTCTTGAACATCGTCGTCCAGGCCAACAGCGACCGCGCCCTGGCCGGCAAGCCGCCGCTGTCCGAGTGGACCTTCACCCGGGAGGAGGCCGGCCCGTTCGACGGCGCGGTGGACATCTTCGGGGACGGCTCCGTGTGGGCGCTCTGGCTGCCCGGCCACACGCCCGGCTCCACCGCGTACCTGGTGCGCACCACGAAGGGGCCCGTGCTGCTCGCGGGCGACGTCAGCCACACCCGCTGGGGCTGGGAGCACGACGTGGAGCCCGGCTCCTTCAACAACGACGCCGACCGCGCGTCGGTGAGCTTCCAGAAGCTGCGCGCGTTCGCCCGGGCGCACCCCGAGGTCGAGGTGCGCATGGGCCACCAGCACTGAAGCCGCCGCACCGGCTCATGTCCAAGGGCAGCCGCGCCGCGTGAGCCGCCACGGCGCGACCTCCCATCTCCGGCGAGACGCGGCTCGCCCCTCGCGACAGGGCGCAGGTGGAGCAGCGTGGCGGCGGACCAGGGACAGGCCCCTCACGAAGCCCGTCGCCGCGCCTGGCTCAGTCCCGGGCGTGCTGCCGGAAGAAGTCCCACATGATGGCGGTGGCATCCGGCCCCGAAGGGTCGGCGAAGGGATAGCTCGAATCGCCGCCGGGCCAGGCGTGGTCCATGCCCTGGATTTCGAGGTGCCGCGCCACCAGCGAGCCGCCGTAGACGTAGTCCTCCACCGTGTAGCCGCGCCCGCCGGGCACGCTCGCCCGCGTCACCTGCGTGGCCACCGGACGGATGCTGTCGTTGGCCACGCCGTCATCACCGTAGTCGCTGGTCTGCAGGAGCTGCCGCACCGCCTGCCGGCCGTTGACGGGGTTGACCACGCTGTCCTGCGTCCCGTGCAGGACGAGCACCGGCATCGTGTGGCGCGGGCGGCCCGAGCACGCCCACGCGTCCCGGCCCCGGTCATCCGGGTGATAGATGCTGCCGAACAGCATCGCGAAGCCCGTGCCTGAAATCGTGGTGGCCTCCTTGTACATGGCGCCCGCGCCAATCATCCCCGCGGCGAACACGTCCGAGTAGCAGGCCAGCAGCGTGCCCGTCAGCACCGCGCCCGCGCTGACGCCGCCCACGTAGATGCGGCGCGAATCCACCGCGTAGTGCCGCCGCACCTGCTCCACCATGCCCACGATGAGCGCGGGCTCGCCGGCGCCTCGCGTCTGGTTGAGCACGAGCATGAAGTTCCAGCACTGCGTGGGGTTCGCGAACGTCGCCTGGTTCGGGTACAGCACGAGGAACTTCTCGGCGTCCGCCTTCGCGTTGAGGCGCGTGAGGCCGGCGAACTGGCTCGGGTTCTGGAAGCAGCCATGCAGCGCCACCACCAGCGGCAGCGGCGTGTCCGGCTGGTAGCCCGTGGGCACCCAGAGCTGGAAGCCTCGAGTCCCTTCGACGCCATGGACCCAGGTGCCCGCGCGCGGGGGCCGCGGCGGTGAGCGTGAGGACGGCGAGCAGCAACAATCCCGTGCGCGAGCACGTGACAGCGTTCCGCTTCATCGACTGACTCCTTCGGGGTGGGGGAACCGCGCTCAGCCCGGCTGCCGCGCATCCGCCGCGGCGTCCTCGACTCCGGCCAGGAAGGCCTCCACGGCCTCGGCGACCTTCTCGGGCTGGTCATGCGGTGACGCATGGCCGGAGTCACTCAGCACCTGGAGCCGCGCGTTCGGCAGCAGGTCCACGTAGGCCTGCTTCGCCGCCACGGGCGTGTAGTCCCGGTCGGACGCGAGCACGAGCACCGGACAGGTGATGCCGCCCAGGTGCCGCATGACGCTCCACCCCACCAGCCCCTTCGTCGCGCGCAGGTACGCGTCCGGGTCATTGGCGCCGAAAATCTCCAGCGCGCGCTGGCGCAGCGCCTCCTGCTCGGGCTTGGGGAAGAGCTTGGGCGCCAGCACCCTGGCCAGCGCCGAGGGCCCCAGCAGCTTCAGCAGCGCCAGCCGCAGGCCGAGCTCGAACTTGCGGCGCAGCGTGCGCGCCACCAGCTCCGGGCCGCTGTTGACGATGACCAGGCTGCGCACCAGCCCCGGACGGTCCACCGCGAGCTGGAACCCCATCATCCCGCCCATGGACAGGCCCACCACGTGGACGCGCGTGAGGCCCAGCGCGTCACACAGGCCGGCGAGGTCCCGCGCGAAGAGCGGCACGCCGTACGCGCCCGGCGGCTTCCCGCTGCGCCCATGCCCCCGCGCGTCCGGGATGATGACGCGATGCCGGGCCGCCAGTCTGGGTGCCACGGACTCCCAGTCACGGCCCGTGGAGCCCAGACCATGAAGCAGCAGCACGGGAGTGCCCTCACCCGATTCATCGAAGTAGAGGGATAGCGCCTCAAGCTGGAGCAGCGGCATGTCCGGACCCCAGATTCAGGTAGGAAGCGTGTCGAACTGCAGGCCCGACGCCACATGAACGAACGTTCGTTTTTCAAGAGCCCCTCATGAGTACGCCCCCTCGTTCCCGCCTGCGCGCCACGGCCGCCCGCCTCCCCCCCACGGCGGCCGCCCCGCCCGAAGGCACCCGCCGGCGCATCCTGGAGACGGCCCTGCAGCTCTTCGCGAGCCGCGGGTACCACGACACCTCCATCCGGGACCTGGCCACCGCCCTGGAGCTGCGGCCCAGCGCGCTGTACGCGCACTTCGCCTCCAAGGACCAGGTCCTCGCGGAGCTGGTGCGCATCGGCCACGAGGCCCACTACGAGGCGCTCCAGGCCGCGCTGAGCGCCGCGGAGCCCACGCCCGCCGCCCAGGTGCGCGCGCTGGTCCAGGCCCACACGCGGGTCCACGCGGAACATCCACAGCTCGGGCTGGTGGTGAACGAGGAGTTCTACGCGCTGACCCCCGAGCTGGCGGCGCCCGCGCAGGCCCTGCGGGAGCAGGCCTCCGCCACGCTGCTGGAGACCATCCAGCGCGGCATGGCACAGGGGCAGTTCTCGCCACCCCACCCCGTCGTCACCGCCGCGGCGATTGCGGCCATGGGCGTCCGCATCCCCTATTGGTTCGAGCCCGGAGGCCCCATCACGGTGGAGGCCCTGGCGGACCTCCACGCCGAGCTGGCGCTGCGGATGCTGGGATGTGCCGCCGGGGCGTGAAGCCGCTTCCTGGCTAGCTGCGTATCTGCCGGCGGCCGGATGCCACCTGGAACGCGTACACCGCCAGCGCGGCGATGCCCACGAGGAAGACGACCCACAGCAGGCCGCCCACGACGGCGCGAGTCACGGTGAGCACGACCCAGAGCGCGAGCAACCCCAGGCCCACGTAGAGCAGCCCCTTCATCGTTGGCCTCCCTCACACAGGAATGTCTCTTCAGGGTAGGGATGCGCCGGACGCGCGGCAGGGACGGGCTGTCCGGCTGGCTGCCCGCCTTGAATTTTTTGAGCGTGCTCTCGTCAGAACGCGCATCCACCACGACGGCGGATACTCTTCCCAAAACGTCTGCACACCATGAACTCTCAATTGCTCTGGAAGCTCACGGCCCTGTCCCTCACGCTCTCCGCCCCCGCCCTCGCTTCCAGCTGGCGTGATGACGGCAACATCCGGCGCAAGCAGGTGGATGCCTCCGACTCCGAGTACGGCGAGGAGGCGAAGGAGGACAAGGGCTTCGCCCTGGGCCTGCGCGCCGGCTACGGCCTCCCGCTGGGCCAGCTCGCTGCGGAGACCGACATGGGCGACCTGGTCTCCGGCGCCATCCCGTTGCAGGTGGATGCAGGCTACTTCTTCAACGCCAACTTCTACCTGGGCGCCTACTTCCAGTACGCCCCCGTGTTCACCGCCGATGACTGCATGTCGGGCACGAGCTGCTCCGGCAGCCAGATGCGCTTCGGCGTCAACGCCTCCTACCACTTCCGTGAGGGCGAGAAGCTCAGGCCCTGGCTGGGGCTGGGCATCGGCTACGAGATGCTCAGCGTGAAGGTCTCGGCGGATGACAGCTCCATCACCACGGGCTACCGGGGCATCGAGCTCGCCTCCGTCCAGGGCGGCGCCGACTACCGCCTCACCGACGCGTTCTCCATCGGACCCTACCTGTCGCTGGCGGCTGGCATCTACCAGACCGGGACCATCAAGTTCGAGAACGCCCCCATCTTCGGAGACGCGGAGGAGTCGATAGACATCGAGGACACCGCGGTCCACGCCTGGCTGTCGGGCGGTGTGCGGGTGCAGTACCGCTTCTGAGCCGTCCCCTCAGCGGCGCTGACACTGCCTCGTCAGCGCCGCGAATGACGCCCCTTCAGTCCAGCAGGTGCGGGTTGCGGACGATGAGCAGCCCCGCCTGCACCGTGGCGGCGTAGTCATTGAGGTGCCCGGCGTCGATGAGCACCGTCGCATCTCGGCTGCCGCCCGCGGCGAGCGCGGCGTCCACCTTCTTCGCCCCCTGGTTGTACGCGGCGAGCGCCAGCCGCCAGTCGCCGTAGCGGGCGTGCAGGTCCGCCAGCAACGCGGCGGCGGCCTGCGTCTCGCGCGCCACATCCAGCCGCTCGTCCCGGGTGGCGCTCACCTCCAGGCCATAGCGCCGCGCCGTCTCGGGGATGAACATCCACACGCCCGCGCCGCGCATCCCCGGCGCCAGCGACGGCCGGCCGTCCGTCTCCGGCATGTTGGTCGCCGCGGATTCGATGACGGCCACCGCCAGCAGTCCCTCGGGGAGCCCCTTCGCGCGCAGCGGCTCCACGAGCGTCTGTCTTTGACTCGCCAGGTTGGCCAGCGCGCGCTTCATGAACGCACGCCCCTTCTCGGTGCCGGTGAGCGCGTTGAGCCGCGCCACCACGTGTGCATCCACCACCACCGGCAGGTCGCCCTCCGGCTGGCTGGCGCGGGCGAGCGCCTGCGCCTCGGTGAGCGTCACCGCGCGGCCACTCACCACGCCTTGAGACAGCGCCGCGAGCGGCGCCAGGACGAGACAGAGCGCGGCCAGGAGCGCGGAAACACCCTGGGCACGGGCAGGACGAGGCTGGAAGAGCATCTGGATTCTCCGGGTGGTGGGGTGGGACATGCCGGTGGCGCCGGCGGGGAGCGCGGGCTTGCGAGGAAGCGCCAGGGCCGCCTGGAGCAGGCACCGCGCATAGGCGTGCGCCTGGACGCGGCCGCTGGTCACCAGCGCCTCGTCACAGGCCCACTCCTGGAGCGACGCCAGCCAGCGGGACAGGCCATGCGCCGCCGGGTGCCAGAAGAAGGCGCCGGTGAGGAGGAGCCGCGCGAAGGCCAGGTGCGTGTCGCGCTGGCGGTGGTGCTGGAGTTCGTGCAGCACCGTGAGCCGCAAGGCCTCCGCGTCCTCCAGCAGCGCGGGAGGCACCACCACGTACGCGCACGTCCGGTGGCGGGCGCGAGGAAACCACGCAGAGAAGGCCGGCATGCCTTCGTCCCCCAGCACCACCGCGACCCGCCCCACGGCGCGCACGCGGGGCAACGCTTCCAACCGGCGCAGCAACCGCGCGTGCCGCACGAACGCCCGGGCCATGAGCGCCACGCCGCCCACGAAGAGCGCCAGCGCGGCGGCGGGCAGCACCGGCGGCAGGGAGGACGCTGCCTGTGGAGCCCGCGCGGCCTGAACCACCGGCGGCGGCTCCCACAGGGGCGCGGGCAGCCTTCCCGCATGGCGCGCCACCGAGCGCTCGAAGGAGAAGCGCGGCCCGGCGGGCACCAGCGCGTGCACGGCCGCGGCCAGCAGGGGAAGGCCGAGCGTGAGCAGCAACACGCCTCGCCCCACCGTCAATGACTGCCGCGCCGACAGTGGCCGCCCCGCCCGGGACAACAGCGCGAGCGCCAGCCAGGCCAGCGGCGGCGCCACCGCGAGCAGCAGCGCGAGCGTCAGATACAGCGACGCGAGCTCCCGGAGCACGGCGCTCATGACTTGCGGCCCTTCGTGTCGAGCAGCTTGCGGAGCTGGTCCACGTCCGAGGCGGACAGGGGCACCGCCTCCACCAGCCGCGCCACGAGCGCGGACGGCGTCCCGTCGAAGACCGTGTCGACCAGGTGCCGCACGCTCTGGGCCTCGTAGGCCTCGCGTGGCAGCACCGCCGCGTACAGGTGGCCGCGGCCCTGCTTGCGGCTGCGCACCACGCCCTTCTGCTCCAGGATGCGCAACACCGTGGAGACGGACGTGTACGCCAGCGCGCGCTCCGGCGGCAGCGCGGCGAGCACGTCCGCCACACTCACCTCACCGAGGCGCCAGACGATGTGCATCAACTCCAGCTCCACCGGCGTGAGCGGCCGGGGGGCTTCTTCGGGCACGTCCTTGCGAGTCACGAGCAAACCTCCGTGACGCGCAAACTACTAAGATCTTAGTTCCAAATCAACTAACACCTTAGTTGGAACTTCGGGCGTGCCCGACCTACACCCCCAGCGCCTCGCGCAGCTCCGGCAGGCGCCGCGCCTGCACCGCGCCGAAGACGAAGCGGTCCGGCCGCAGCACCACCACGTCCGCCGCGTGCCTGGAGAACCAGTCCGCCAGCTTGCCGGTGACATCCACCACCGCGGGCGCCTGTGCCGGCGCCGTGTCCGCCGCTGCCTCGGACGGAGGACGGAACGTCAGCATCCGGCCCCCCAGGGACTGCGCCAGCTCGCGCGCCGCCTCCAGCTCCGCGGACGGCGCGTTCCACCGGCACAGCACCGTGAAGTCGTTGCCCAGCGTGTCGTCGAGCAGCACCTCCTCGCCCGACGCCAGCTTCACGCGCGGCTGGATGAAGTACTCGCCCTTGTCGTCGAAGTAGTAGCCCTGCGCGTGCGCCGGCGCCTCCTTGAACTCGAAGCCCTGGATGAACTTCCGCACCCGGGGGATGCGCTGGATGGTGCGCATCAGCGCGTCGCGCGCGGTCGCCAGCAGCGGGTTGCGCGCCAGGAAGAGGTGCCCCACGCGCACGCACAGCTTCTGCACCGCCTCCACGTGCGGCCGGCGCTCCTGCTCGTAGGTGTCCAGCAGCGAGTCCGGGGACTGGCCGTTCAGCACCCGCTTGAGCTTCCACGCCAGGTTGACCGCGTCGCGCATGCCCGACACCAGGCCCTGCCCCATGAAGGGCGGCATGGTGTGCGCCGCGTCTCCCAGCAGGAAGACGTTGCCGTCGCGCCAACGCGCCGCGTTGAGGCAGTGGAAGGTGTAGACCTGCGCGCGCTCGATGCGGATGCGCTTCGGGTCCACGTAGGGCGAGATGAGCCGGTGGATGGTCTCCCGGTTCTCCAACTGCTCGCGCGTCTCACCGGGCATCAGCATGAACTCCCAGCGAATCTGGTTCACCGCGCCGGTGGCGACGAAGGACGGGCGCTTCGGGTCGCACACGAAGCGGCACAGGTCGGGGACCTCGCCCTCCATGACGGTGCCGGACACCGCCAGCCAGGGCTCGCCGTAGGCGCGGCCGGACATCGGGATGCCCAGCGCCTTGCGCACGCCGCTGCGCGCCCCGTCACACGCCAGCAGGTACCGGGCCCGGATGGCGCGCTGCTCCCCCGTCCGCGAGTCCCGGTAGCGCACCGTCACGCCGCTGGCGTCCTGCGCCACCGACTCCACGCTCACGCCCTTGCGCAGCTCCACGTGCTCGAAGCGGTTCAGCCCGTCGCGCAGCGCGCCCTCCAGCAGCGGCTGGTGGAAGAACCACAGCGGCGAGTGCCCGAAGCCGAAATCCACCTCGCCCGTGTGCAGCTCCGCGAAGCGCTTTCCCGAGCCTCCCACGTATTCCGCGAAATTTGCCTGCCGCATATTGCTTTGCAGCAAATCCAACAGTCCCGTGGCCTGGTAGATTCGGAGGCCTTCGTCGTCACACGAAAAGGCCCGGGGCTCGCCGTGCGGCGCCACGTCCCGCTCCAGGAGCAGCGTGCGCACACCCAGGAGACCCAGCAGGTTCCCCGTCAACGCTCCCACCGGACCACAACCGCTGATGATGACGTCCACCTGCGCGTCCGTCTGCTGGCTGTCACAACCCATGGATGCCTCCTGGGGCAATGTCTGGCATTTTTAATAACGATTCAGGTGTGACCACGGTGTGACCGGTCCGGAAGTCCACGAAGCCATCCGCCCAGGGTGGCGAGCTGCCGTATGGCGGAAAAACCACACGCAAATTTTGTCACCACTGGGGCAATCCCTACCCGTGACGGAGGTTTTGCAGTGGACGTGTTAACTTGAGGGCCGTCCATGCGAGGAATCCCGGAGGACATGGCCGCCGGCCACACGGCAGGCACGCAGCGATTTCACCTGGAGCTGCTGGGCGAAGCCCGGCTCCGGATTGGCGACGCGCGCATCCCCCTGGAGCGGCGGACCGCCGGCGTCCTGGCATGGCTGGCATTGGAAGGCCCGCATCCCAAGTACCGGCTCGCGGGGCTGCTGTGGGCGGAGTCCGGTGAGACGACGGCGCGCAACAACATGCGCCAGCTGCTGCGGCGGCTGCGGCTCGCCTGCGGCGCGGAGCTGATACAGGGCACGGACGTGCTCTCCCTCTGTGACGGCGTCGGCTCGGATGCCGCGGAGCTCCAGGCCCACGTGCTCGCGGGGCGCTACTCGGAAGCGCTGGCGCTGGAGGGCGTGTTGCTGGGCGCCCTGGAATACGATGATTGCTCGGAATTCCAATCATGGCTCGAAAGCGCGCGTGAGCGATTGGACAAGCTGCGCCGCCGGGCCGCCGTCGCGGAGTCGGAGGCGCGCGAGCGGCGCGGCGACCTGACGGGTGCGCTGGCCCTGGCGGAGCAGCTGCTCGTCATGGACCCGTACTCGGAAGAGGCATGGCGCCGGCTGATGCGGCTGCACTACGTGGCCGGCGACCGCATGGCCGCGCTCAACGCCTTCGAGCGGTGCCGCCGCCTGCTGCGCGAGGAGCTGGACACGACGCCGCTGCCGCAGACGGTGGCGCTGGCGCGGGAAATCGAGCGCGGGCCTCCCTCGTCCAAGCCCGTCGCGCTGCCCACGCAGCGGCTGCCGCTCTCCGTGCTGCGCCCGCCGGTGCTCGTGGGCCGCGAACGCGAGTGGGCGCGGATGGAGGCCGCGTGGGAAGCGGGGCAGACCATCTTCATCTCCGGCGAGCCCGGCGTGGGCAAGACGCGGCTGGCGCACGACTTCGCCGCGTCGCGCGGCTCGTACCTGCTGCTGGAGGCACGGCCCGGGGAGCAGAGCGTGCCCTATGCCTCGCACGTGCGGCTGGTGCGGCAGATGCTCGCCCGCGTGCCCGACCCGGACCTGCCGCGGTGGGTGCGGCGGGAGCTGGCGCGGCTGCTGCCGGACCAGGCCGGACAGGAAGGCCTGCCCCCGCCCATGGCGGACGAGGCCGACCGCAGCCGCTTCCTGGAGGCGCAGTGCCAGGTCGTCTACCACCTGGCCGCCAACGTGGATGCCATGGTGGCCGACGACCTCCAGTTCATGGACAGCGCCACCGCGGAGTTCGCGGTGCTGATGCTGTCGCGCCGCCATGCCCCCGAGCCCGGCGGCCGCTTCCCGCGCTTCATCGACACCTACCGGAGCGACGAGCTGTCGTCCCAGGCCGCTGCGTTCATCCAGCAGCTGGTGACCGCGGGGCTGGCCGTCGTCATCGAGCTGCAGCCCCTGAGCACCGACGCCGTGGGCGCGCTGCTGGAGAGCCTCGAGCTGCCCGGCGCGGAGAAGCTGGTGCACGACGTCACCCGGCACACGGGCGGCAACCCGCTCTTCATCACCGAGACGCTGAAGTACCTGCTGGAGACGGGTGGACTGGAGCGGGGCTGGCCCGAGCACGTCCCCGCGTCGGGTCGCGGGCAGCAGCTCATCCAGCAGCGGCTGGAGCGGCTGTCGCCCTCCGCGCTCCTGGTGGCCCGGCTGGCGGCGCTGGCGAAGACGGACTTCACGCTGGAGCTGGCCAGCGAGGTGCTGGAGATGAACCCGCTCGCGCTCGTCACGCACGTGGCGGAGCTGGAGGGCGCGCAGATACTGCGAGGCGAGCGCTTCACCAATGACCTGCTCTTCGAGGTGGTGCGCCAGGGCGTCCCCGGCGCGCTGAGCACGCTGCTGCATCGCCGCCTGGCCGTGGCGCTGGAGCAGCGCGGCGCCGCGCCCGTCGTGGTGGCGCAGCACTGGTTGGACGGGAATGAGCCCCGCCGCGCGGTGCCCTTCCTCATCACCGCCGCCAACGCGGAGGCCGCCGCCCTCCGCCACCTGGACGCCGCCCTGCTCTACCACCGCGCCGCCGCGCTGCTGGAAGAGGCGGGCCTCGCCGAGGAGGCCGCGCGCGTGAGGAGCCGCGTGCGCGGCATCCCCACCGCCTGAGTGAGGGCGCGCAGGGCGCAGGTTCCCTCGCGGGCCACCCGCACGGAGGCGCACAGGCGGAGCGACGCCCACCGCCCGAGGCACCATGCGGCGCGGCTCAGCGCGCCCGCGCCGTCACCTCGCGAGCCACCTCCACGAAGGCGCGCAGCGGCGGCGACACCTGAGCCCGGCTGGGGAAGTAGAGGAAGAAGCCCTCCACCCGCGCTGCATAGGGCTCCAGCACCGTGCGCAGCGTGCCGCGCTCGAGCTGCGGCTTCACGTCCGGCTCGAACGCATAGGCGAGCCCCAGGCCGGCCTCCGCCAGCTCCCTCAGGGGCTGGAAGTCGGCACTGATGATGGGCCCGCGCACCGGAACGCGCCAACTGCGCTGCCCGCGCTCCAGCTCCCATTGGTAGATGGCGCCCGTCGTCGGCGACCGGATGCAGAGGCAGTCGTGGTGCAGCAGGTCCTTGGGCCGCTCGGGCGTGCCGCGGCGCTTGAGGTATGCGGGCGCCCCCACCACCACGAAGCGGAAGCCGCCATCCGACAGGCGCACCTGCACCATGTCGCGCTCCAGCGTCTCCGACATGCGGATGCCGGCGTCCAGGCCCTCCGCCACGATGTCCACCAGTCGGTTCTCCACCCGCAGGTCCACCTCCACGCGCGGATGGCGCTGGTGGAAGCGTGTCAGGATGGGCGTCACGATGGGCGAGACGGAGACGGTGGGGACGGTGAGCCGCAGGGTGCCCGTCACCTCGCCTGGCCGGGCAGTGGCCGTCTTCAGGGCCTGGAGCGCCTGCTCCACCGACGGCCCGGCCGCCTCCATCAGCCGGCGGCCCGCGTCCGTGAGCGCCACACTCCGTGTGGTACGTGTGAGCAGCGCCACGCCCAGCCGCGCCTCGAGCTGGCGGACGGACTGGCTCAGCGCCGAGCCGGACACCCCCAGCTCCTTCGCGGCCGCCGCGAAGCTGCGATGCCGCCCCACGGCCAGGAAGGCATTCAGGGCGTTGAGAGGCGTGAAGGCCATTGTGAAGATTTCCTAAGCAGCGTGTCCTGATTTCGTGGGTGGCACGAGGAAAACGCCGGACGCATCATCCGTTCCGCAGAGCAGGAAGACTATCCCCACCGCTCGAGGAGCCCTCTCATGATTCCCGTTCGCGCCTACGCCGCCCAGGACGCCAGGTCCCCGCTCGCCCCGTTCCAGTTCGAGCGCCGCGACCCCGGCCCCAGCGACGTGCAGATTGACATCCTCTACTGCGGCGTCTGCCACTCCGACCTGCACCAGGCACGTGACGAGTGGGGTGGCTCGCTGTTCCCCATGGTGCCCGGCCACGAAATCGTCGGCCGCGTGGTCCGCGTCGGCGACCAGGTGAAGAAGTTCAAGGCCGGCGACCTCGTCGGCGTCGGCTGCATGGTGGACTCGTGCCGCACCTGCCCGAGCTGCCAGGAAGGCCTCGAGCAGTACTGCGACGCCGGCAACATCCAGACGTACAACGCCCGGGCGAAGGACGGAAAGACGCTCAACCAGGGCGGCTACAGCGAGGCCATCGTCGTGGACGAGGCCTTCGTCCTCAAGGTCCCCGAGAATCTCGACCCGGCCGCCGCCGCGCCGCTGCTGTGCGCCGGCATCACCACGTACTCGCCCCTCCGGCACTGGAAGGTCGGGCCGGGCCAGCGCGTGGGCGTGGTGGGCCTGGGCGGCCTGGGGCACATGGGCGTGAAGCTGGCCAAGGCCATGGGCGCGCACGTCACCGTCTTCAGCCACACCGACCGCAAGAAGCAGGACGCCCTGCGCCTGGGCGCCGACGCCGTGGTCGTCTCCTCCAACAAGGACGAGATGAAGGCGCAGGACGGCACCTTCGACTTCATCCTCGACACCGTCTCCGCCCAGCACGACCTGAACGCGTACCTGCGGCTGCTGCGCCGCGACGGCCACCTGGTGCTCGTCGGCGCCCCGGAGAAGCCCCTCGAGGTCCGCCCCTTCTCCCTCATCCCCATGCGGCGGAGCTTCTCGGGCTCGATGATTGGGGGTATCCAGGAAACGCAGGATATGCTAGATTTCTGCGGTAAGCACGGCATCGTCTCCGACATCGAGCTGATTTCCATCCAGCAGGTGAACGACGCCTACGAGCGACTGTTGAAGGGAGACGTGAAGTACCGCTTCGTCATCGACCTCGCGAGCCTGCGGAAGTAGCCGCGCCGGAGCACCGCTCCCACCTCGCGAGACATGGGCCGATAGGAAACGACGGCCCCGCTTGAAGTCGCGCCCCGCCCACCCGCGCCGGAGGGCAGGACAGTGCACGCTTTTGCACTTCGTCCTGCCCCACCGGTCAGGTGCTTGCTCGCCGTTTGGTGCGAATTCTCAAAGCATGACTACGACGATTGCACAGAGCGGTTTCGTGAAGGTGACGTCCCCGTACCCCGAGGAGCAAGAGCTGCTGGACCCGGCGCTCGCCGCTCCCACGCCCCAGAAGGCAGCGCAGCTTCGCCAGAAGGCCAGCCACTGGCTCCTGCGGGCACAGAAGGAGTTCCACGACGCCATCTTCGCTCGTGACGGCTCGGAGGCGGGGCTGGACCGCTACGCCAGCGCCCGCGCGGAGCTCGACTCCGCGGAGACGTGGGCCCTGCGCGTGGCGGACGCCCTCTCGAGGCCTCGCGACTGACGGCTAGGCGCTCCGGAGGAGCGTCACGCCACGCGGGCGGGCGTCTCGGTCCGCTCGCCCTGGGAGCCCTCCGACGCCGCCCCCGGCAGCACCGCCGCGGCAGGCCCGGGTGCCGCGGGCTTTCCGTAGGGGAAGTAGTCCTTGAGCTTCAGCATGTGCTTCTCGAAGAGGTTCCAGCTCACCAGCGCCAGCCCCAGCGAGAGGCCCGCGGCCACCACGTAGAACACCAGCTGCATCGGCAGGTCCGTGCCCGCCACCGTCTTCAGCGGCGTCTTCAGCACCGTGCGCCGCAGGATGGCGTCCAGCGGCGAGTGGATGAGGTAGATGGCGTAGCTGTACTTGCCGAAGGTGAGCAGCAGTCGCGTCGTGAGGAGGCGGTGCACGAGGTGTCCCTGGGGCACGGCCACCGCCTTGTACACGCCCACCGCGTAGAGGACGGCGATGGCGGTGTAGCCGCCCGTGCGCTTCACCAGCTCGAAGGTGGGGCCCACCGGCAGCACCACCATGACGAGCACCAGCGGCACGGCCGCCCACGCGGCCCAGCGCATCCAGGGGAACGCCTTCAGCCCCAGGCCCTCCGGGTGGCGCAGCGCCAGCGCCAGCAGGCCCCCCATGGCCAGCGAGTCCACGCGGCAGAACGTCACCACGTAGGTGCTCTCGATGCTGGCGCCAGACAGCGTGAGCCCCACGCGCACCAGCACGGCCATGGCGATGGTGGCCAGGCACACCCGGATGGCCCCCCGGTACGACACCGCGGCGATCAGGAAGGGCCAGACGATGTAGAACTGCTCCTCGATGGCCAGCGACCACACCACGCCGAGGATGGGGTGCGTGGTGTCCACCCACAGCTGGTAGAAGTTGGAGAGGTACAGCAGGTACCAGACGGCGCCGTCGGTGGTGATGCGCTCGTCCAGCCCCAGCCGCCCCGCGAACGACGGCAGGAGCAGGAACGACACCGCCAGCGTCAGGTAGTAGAGCGGAAAGATGCGCAGGAAGCGGCGCATGTAGAAGTTGCGGAAGAAGTACGGCTGTCCCTTCGCCTCCCACAGGATGCCGGTGATGAGGAAGCCGGAGAGGACGAAGAACAGGTCCACGCCCGTCCACCCCGCCCCGGCCAGCCACCACGTCACGCGTCCGGCCACGCTCTGGTCGCTCAGGTGCGTCGTGTGGAAGAACACCACCAGCAGGACGGCGAGGCCCCGCACACCGTCCAGCACGGGCAGATGCCCCTGCAGGCGCGGAGCGTGCGCCGCGGGCACATCCACACGGCCAGAGTTCAAGGACATGGAAAGGCTCTTACCAAGAGCGACTGTCATTCAACAAGACCACCACCCGGCGTGCGTGGGATTGCGATGGCCTCGGTGTGGTGTCAGTCCCGCCACCAGGCGACCCGGCTCGAAAAAGCGCACGCGGCCGTGAAACTCCCGGGCCGCTCGTGACACCTTGGTGCCGTGGCACTCCTTTCCGCGATGAAAATGGCCCTGGCAGGTGCGCCCCCGTCCGACACGGACCGGGAGCGGACGCTGCTGCGCCGGGCGCGGACGGGGGACCCCGCGGCGTTCCGTCGGCTGTTCGAGCGGCATGCCGCGGGCGTGTGGCGCTTCCTGCGAGACCTGATGCGCGACGAGGCCGCGGCGGACGAGGCCACGCAGGAGACCTTCGTCCGCGCCCACGCGCGGCTCGGCGCGCTGCGAGACGATGACCGGCTCGGCGCGTGGCTGCTGGGCATCGCCCGCCACGTGTATCTGGAGTGGCGGCGGCAGCGCGGGCTCCACGTGGACGTGGATGACGAGGTCCACGCCAGCCACGTGGATGCGGTGCTGCCCACGCCCACGCCCGAGGACCTGCTCCTGGACCGGGAGCTGGAAGGACTGCTGGCCGGCGCGCTCGGGGCGCTGCGCGAGGACCGGCGCGCGGCGCTGCTGCTGCGCATCGACCACGGGCTTCCCTATGAGGAGATTGCGTCGGTGATGGGCTGGTCGATTCAGAAGGTGAAGAACGAAATCCACCGCGCGCGGCTCCAGCTTCGCGAGCAGCTGTCCGCGCACGTCGGAGGCCGCCCATGAGCGCCTGTCGTGAATCCGAGCTGGACGCCCTGCTGGCCGACGAGCTCTCGCCGGAGGAGGCCGCGCGGGTCCGCGCGCACGCGAACACCTGCCCTGCGTGCCAGCACGCCCTGAGCTGGCTGCGCGCGGAGCGCGGGTGGATGGCCCAGCGCGCGCGGCGCACGCCGGTCCGGCCCGCCCTGGACTTCGCGGCGCTGGAGGCCCGGCTGCAGAAGCCCGCGGCACCGCCATGGGAACCTCGGCCTGCGGGCTGGCTGTACTGGAGAAGGATGCTGACCGCCGCCACGGCCGTGGTGGCCTTCGTCGGCCTCAGCACGCTCCAGGTGACGCGAATCCCCAGCGCCGACGACCCCTGGAGCCAGCACGACGCGTTCGTCACCGCCGCCCGGCCCGTCGACTGGTGCGACGACCCGTCCCGGGAAGCGGTGGCGGCGCTGGAGGCCCGCGTGGGGGCATGCCTCGTGGCCACGCCCCTGCTGCCCCTGCGCTGACGGCGCTACTACGGGACCTGCGTGAGGATGCCCTCGGCGAACTGGACGGCGTCCAGCGCCTGCACCAGGCCGCTGCCGTACTGCGGGTCCCAAGCGGCCCGCCCTCCATTATCAGCCGTTTTCAGCAGGGCCTCACGCACGTCCTCGGCCGTCAGCCGCTCGGGGCTCAGGCTCCACACCAGGGCCGCCACGCCGGACACGTGCGGCGTCGCCATGGAGGTGCCCGTCTGGAACGCGTAGTCCAGGCCGGTGACGTCCAGGGCCACCTGCTGCCCGAACATCCCGCGCAGGGCGTTGGCGGACTCCAGGGACACGGAGACGGTGGGCACCCACAGCGCGGAGGGCGCGTTGAGCGTGAAATTGCCCGTGCCCTCTTCGGCGTTGTTGTTGCCGATGATGACGGCCTTCGCGCCGGCGCGGATGGCGTTGCGGACCTTCTCCTCGAAGAGGATGCCACCGCCGCGGTCCACGTATGCGACGAAGCCCTCGCAGGTGGCGCCCTCACCGCAGTCCGACACGCTCGAGCCCAGGCCGCAGTTCACCAGCCGCCCCGAGTACGTGCCCAACGCCGAGTACTCCAGGGGGTTGGATACGTACTGCTGGCCGCTCGCGTCCACCTCGCCGTAGGGCGCGCCGCCGACGATGGTGGCGCTCAGCACGCCCACGCCGGGGCCCACCAGGTTCGTGCCCACGCCAAACTGAGAGAAGCTGGCCCACTCGCCCGCGAAGTCCACCGCGCCCACGCCCAGGACGGAGTCATATCCCGCGGGATAGGACACCTCGTCGGCGCCCGAGTTGCCCGTCGCCGCGATGGCCAGCACGCCGTTGGCCTGGGCCTGGTCGAACGCCAGCTGCTCGGCCTCGTTGACCGAGGGGGCACCCAGCGACAGCGAGACGATGTTCGCCTCCTGCTGCTGGCACCACTCGAGCGCGGCAATGACGTTTTCGGTGCTGCCCGAGCCATTCTCATTGAGCACGCGCGCAATCAGCAGCGACGCGGTGGGGGCCACGCCCACGGTGCCGTTGGGGTCCTCGCCGAGCCGCACCCGCCCGCCGCCACCCAGCTGCGCGGCGATGGTGGCCGCGGTGTGGGTGCCGTGCCCGCCGCCCCACGCCAGCACATTGCCCTGCGAGTCCACCCGCGCATCCAGCGCCAGCGCGTTGGCGGAGCCGCTGATGAAGTCCTTGCCAGCGACGAAGGCGGCCTTCAGCTCCGGGTGGCGGTTGTCCCAGCCGCTGTCGACGACACACACCTTGATGCCGGTGCCCGACGGGCGTCCCTCGTCCAGGGCACCGTCATTGTTCGCATCCCAGACCTGGTTGGCCTGCACCATCTTCAGACCTTCGGTGTACTCCCCGACGGAGCCCACCGTATTCGGCTGCGGGGGCGGCTCCGCGCCCAGCCAGGCCTGCGGGAGCAGCAGCCGCTGCGTGAAGCCGAGTGCGCGCACCTCGCGGTTGGGCGACACGGCCACCACGTCCGGGTTGCGGGCGAGCGCCTCGCGCGCCTCGGGCGACACGCGGGCGGAGACCATGTTCAGCGTCGGCATGCGCTGCTTCACGGTTCCACCGGCGCGCGTCACCTCCTCCACGAAGGCCTCCGTGTTCGCCTGGGCGGTGGCGAACACGCGCTGACGGAAGGCGATGATGACCTCCTCCGAGCCATCCGACGCCAGGGCCGACACGCTCTGGCTGGCGGCCGAGACCATCGGGGGTTGGGACATCTCCGTGGTGCCCGGGCACGCCTGGGGCTCCACCGGTGACTCCGAGCCGCATGCCACCAGTCCCCCGACCAGACCCAGCCAGACGCAACGCTTCATTTCACGCTCCTTGAGTGTCCCGTCCAGCAAGGCGTCGTACGGCACGGCGCGGCTGATGGACTTCTGGGGACGCGCATGAACGGGAGGACACCTGCTTCCGTTCCCGGAGCGCAAGTTAACCACGGCGGCGCGCCGACCGCTCGTGCCCCTGTTCGGAGCAGGACGGGTAAGGGAGGCAGGCGTGCGGTGGAGACGTGGGACAGCGGACGCTCCTCATGGGGGAAGCGTCCGGCCCTTCACGCCTCGACGGGGTCCACGCCGAAGATGCGGAGCGCATCGGCGGCGTAGGCCTCGAGCTGCCGCTGCGTCTCCGCGGCGTCCCACCCCAGGCGGGGCGCCATGACCTCGGCCGCCACGCGCGCGGCGGCGTGGCCCTGGTCGCGCGTCTCGAAGGCCACCTTGAGCCGGCGGATGAGCAGGTCCGACAGGGTGTGCACCAGCTCGTGGGTGACGCCCCAGGCGGCCTCGGCGGCGCGGTAGGGGAGCCCCTCCACGAGCGGCCGGGCCAGCGAAGGGTCCTCCCGGGTGAGGGCCCACACCCGGCGCCAGCGGCTGCCGTAGGCGCGAACCAGGTGGACGGCCGTGGCGTCGTCCCCTACCTCGGCGCGCGCCGCGGCGAACTCCGCGTCCAGGCTGCGGATGTCGCCTCCGGGCAGCGGCAGCGTGTCGGTGGGCGAGCGGCGGCGCGGCTGCCCCAGGCGGCGCTCCACCGCGTTCACCACGTCGCGCGCCATGACGCGATAGGTGGTGAGCTTGCCGCCGCTGATGGCCAGCACGCCGGACGGGCTCACGTCGATGGCGTGCTCGCGGCTGGCGCTGCCCGCGTCGCCCTGCGCGCCGTGGTAGCCGGCGGCGACGAGGGGCCGGATGCCGGCCCAGGCGCTCACCACGTCCTCGCGGGTGAGGCGCGCCTCGGGGAAGAACGCGTTGGCGGACTCCAGCAGATAGGCCACGTCCGACTCGCTGGCGCGGACCTCCGCCGGGTGGGCGCGCGTGGCCGTCTCCGTGGTGCCGATGATGGTGAAGTTGTCGGCGGGCAGCACGAACATCACCCGGCCGTCCTTCGGCGACAGCAGGGTGAAGGCATCGCGGTGGTTGAGTCGCTCCCGCGGCACCGCGAGGTGGACGCCCTTGCTGCCCCGAACCGCGGGGCTCGTTCCGTTGGGCGCATCCAACCGGCGAATCTCATCGCTCCAGGGGCCGGTGGCGTTGACGATGACGCGGGCCCGCACCGTGACTTCCTGGCCGGAGAGGTGGTCCACCACCGTGGCGCCGCGCGCCTGGCCGTCCTCGAGCACGAGCGACTTCACGGACGCATGGTTGAGGACCGTGGCCCCCGCCTCCAGGGCGCCCACGGCATTGGCCAGGGTGAGCCGCGCGTCGTCCGTGGCGGCGTCGTAGTAGCGCGCACCGCCCTTGAGCTTCTCCGTGCGCAGGCCCGGCTCGGCGGCGTGTACCTGCCGGGCGTTGAGGCGCCGGTAGCCCTTCACGTTCCGGAAGAGGGACAGGGCGTCGTAGAGCATGAGGCCCGCGTTGAGCTTCCAGCGAGGGACGCGAGCGCCCGCATAGACGGGCCAGATGAAGGCCAGCGGGCGCACCAGGTGCGGAGCGAGCCGCAGCAGACGCTGACGCTCGATGCTGGACTCGAAGACGAGCCCCAGGTGACCGTGCTCCAGGTAGCGCAGGCCTCCGTGGATGAGACGCGATGACCGGCTGGAGGTGCCGCTGGCGAAGTCCTCCCGCTCGACGAGCGCCACCTTGAGACCTCGAAGCGCCGCATCCCGCGCCGAGCCCGCGCCCGTCACGCCTCCACCGATGATGAGGACATCGAAGGTGTCCGTCGCCAGGGCGCGCAGTCGCTCTGCGCGGGAGGGAGGAGGAGGCACTTCGGCCTCGGAGACGACACGGGTGAGCGCGACAGATTCAGAACGCACGGCATAAGTGTAGCGACGTTGGCCGGCGGCGGCAGCCGAAACCAATGCGCTGCGTCAAGCGCGCTACACGCCAGGGGCCCCATGTGCCCATGAAGCTGTTCACCCCAGGGGGTCCGGTGGCTTGCGCGTCTGGAGGAAGACAGATAGGAGGCGGCCGACCCCTCCCCTCACTCCGGGCTCCACGGCCTTGCTGAACCCCCACGACCGACGCGACCTGGCCTGCCTGGGACTGATGGTCCTGGTGTACGGGCTCGCCGTGGCGCCGGTGCTGCACGCGGTGGTGGAGCACGGCGGGGGCGGCCATCACCACCACCATGGCCACGCTCGTACGCATTCGCATGGCACGCACGGTGAAGACACCGCGGACCACGCTCGGCGCGCGGAGGAGTCCTCGCGTGCGGGCCATGACGACGCGGGTGCGCCCGCGCGGGATGGCGAGCACAAGAGCGGGCACGAGCACCTGACGGGCTCGGTGGAGCACCTGCACGCGGTGGCCGTGGCCTGGGCGGTGATGAAGCTGCCCCGCGTGCGTGAGGTGTCGTGGCTGGCGGAAGCCCAGTGTGGCCCGGAGCGCGTTCCCGGCTCCGCGCTGCGTCCGACGGCGATGCCACAGGGCCCATAGGCCAGGTCGCAGCGCATCCGTCACAGCGCCTCGTGCGTGCCATGCACGCGGGGAGGCGTGTGTCCAACACATCGAAGCACTCCTGAACCCGTCTACCGGTGGGGCTGCTCCCCGAGGTGCCGTGTGCCGCGCGAAGTCCGTGCGCGTCCGCGACGCCGAGGAGAGAGGCCTGCGCCGCCGTGTGTCCGTACGTGCCCGTGCTCTTCGCTACCGCGCTGTCCTCGTGTGTCCTCACCCTGGCTGTCCCGACTCTTCCGCAGGAAGCAACAGGGGGTGCCCCCCCTGCGTCCGGTCCTGCCGAGACGGGAACGCACGCGGGCGTCACGCGTCCCGGCACGCACACGGGACAGCAGGTGACTGGCGAGGCTGCTCTTGGCGAGGCGGACACTCCGCCACACGCAGTGCGCGAGGCAGCCGAACATTCCGGCGTAGCAACCCCGCCGGCGGCGCAGGCTACTGGTGAAAGTGTAGGCCCACACGGTGAAGCGGCGCGACACCCGCAGGCCACTGATGGCGGGGTAGCTCCACATGCTGAAGCAGCGCCACATCCGCAGGCCACTGGTGGCAGGGCAGTTCCACATGCTGAAGCAGCGCCACAGCTGCGGGCCAGTGGCAGCGGTGCAGTTCCACATGCCGAAGCAGCGCCACATCCGCGGGTCACTGGCGCAGCTGCGGCCTCACACGCCGAGAGCCCTACGCATCAGCAGACAAGCAGCGCGACACCAGCCACGCCCGCTCCAGCGAATCCACAACCGCGCGCCGAGCAGGCCCCCTCCTCCGCACAGCCAGTCACGTCCCCCGAGCCACCCGAGGATTCGCCCTCGAAGTCCACGGTGGTACGTGGCGCAAGGCCCGCGCAAAGCGCCTCCGAGGTGACCTTGGGCCGGGACATCCTGGACGCAGCACCGCGAAGGAACGCCGTGGACCTGCTGAGAGCCGTCCCGGGCCTCGTGGCCTCGCAGCACAGCGGTGAGGGCAAGGCACAGCAACTGTTCCTCCGAGGCTTCGACGCGCTTCACGGCCAGGACGTGGAGCTGAACGTCGGCGGCCTGCCCGTGAATGAGGTGAGCCACATCCACGCGCTGGGTTACGCGGACATCAACTTCGTCATCCCGGAGGTCGTGCAGTCGCTCGAGGTGACGGAGGGCTCCTACCGGGCCGCCCAGGGCGACTTCGCCGTCGCGGGAACGGTCCGCATGGACCTGGGCGTCGCGGAGCCCGGCGTGCATCTCATCGGCACGCTGGGGCAGTACGGCCAGCGCCGGCTCGTGGCCACCGTGCGGCCCGGCGAGGACGCGGGCACCTTCGCCGCGGTGGAGCTCGGCGAAGGCAAGGGCTTCGGCGCCCAGCGAGGCCATGGCCGCGCATCCCTGCTCGCCCAGGCCACGACATCGCTTGGCAACGGCGTCACGGTGCGCGCGCTCGGTGGCAGCTACGTCACCCGCTTCGACTCACCGGGCGTGGTGCGCGAGGACGACCTGCTCGCGGGGCGCAGCGACTTCTTCTCCGCGGCGCTGGGCCGCCAGGGAGGCTCCGTCTCGCGGCACCAGCTCCTCCTCGGCGTGGACCTGCCGCGCACGGGGAACGGCCGCACGAAGCTGGAGGTCTTCGGCATCCTGTCGGACCTGCGGCTGCGCAACAACTTCACCGGCTTCCGGGTGGACGAGCGCGGAGACGGCCTGGAGCAGACGAACGACGGCACCACGCTGGGCGCGCGCGCCGAGCACCGTCGCTCGGTGCGGGCCTTCGGCCGCCCGGTGGCGCTGGAGCTAGGCCTGGGCGCGAAGCGCGACAGCGTGGAGCAGACGCAGCGGCGCTACCGCGAGTCCGACGGGACCTTCTTCTCGGACGAAATCGACGCGAGCTTCACGCAGACCAACGTCTGGGGCTGGGCCGAGGCGCGCATGCCCCTGGGCCGCTGGTCCCTGCGGCTGGGCGGACGCGCGGACGCGCTGGGCGTCGAGGTCTTCGACGCGCTCGCCTTCCGCGACCCTCGCTACTACGACGGACAGGGCTACGCGCGCAGTGCCTTCGGCGTTCACCTGGGCGCGAAGGCAGGCATCGAGTACGCGCTGGGAGACGATGCGGACGCCTGGCGCCTCTTCGCCAGCTACGGAGACGGCTTCCGCTCGCCCCAGGCGCGCGGCCTCTCCGAGGGTGAGCGAGCCCCCTTCGTCTCCATCCGCGGCGCGGAGCTGGGCTCGCGCAAGGACGGCGAGCACTGGGCCGTGCAGCTCAGCCTCTTCGGCTCGCAGGTGGACAACGACTTCTTCTTCGACCACACGGTAGGCACCACCGTGTACACGGGCGAGACGCTCCGCTCGGGCATCTCCGCCGCGCTCCAGGCACGTCCGCTGCCGGGGCTTGTCACGTCCGTGAGCGCCACGCTCGCGCATGCCTACGTCCGGGCGTCGGATACGCTGCTGCCCTACTTCGCGCCCTTCGTCGCGCGTGCAGATGTGGGCTGGGATGGCCAGCCGGCGTGGGCCTGGCTCGGCGGCAGCACGCTCTCACTGGGAACGGGCCTCACCTTCATCGGCCCACGTCCGCTGCCCTTCGACGAGCGGAGCGCCACGGTGTTCCTCGCGGACGCCCACGTCGCCATCCGGCGAGGCGAACTGGGCCTGAGGTTGGAGGTGTCCAACCTGCTCGACGCGCGCTGGCGGGACGGCGAGTTCGTCTACAGCTCGCGCTTCGACCCGGGCGCGCCGGCGAGCCTCGTCCCGGCAAGACATTTCACCGCGGGGTCGCCTCGGATGGCCTCGCTCTCACTGGAGGTCCACCTATGAATCGCAGACACATGCTGACAGGCGCCCTGGCTCTGGCCGCCGCGTCCACGGCCCTGGGAGGCTGTGGGAGCGAGTCGGAGCGGCGCACCTTTCCCGTGGAGGTGACGTCCACCCCCGTGACGGGCGCCAACGAGCGGGGCTGGACGGTGACGGTGGAGTCCGCGCACCTCTCCGTGGGGCCGGTGCGCTTCTTCGAGGGCCGTGCGCTGCAGGCCCGGCGCTTCGACTGGTACGCGCTCATCGGAGGAACGGCGCACGCACACCCTGGCCACTACGCGCCGGGTGATGCGCTCGCCGAGGTGCTGAACACGCTCACCGTGGACCTGCTGACGGGCGCCACGCTCGGCGATGCCAGCGCGGTGACGGGTGAGTACGGCTCCATGGAGCTGACGTTGCCCATCCCCACCTCGGCCACCGATGCGCAGGGCGTCCTGAGCGGCCACGCCATGCGCGTGCGTGGCACGGCACGCAACACGGACGGCGGCTCGATTCGCTTCGATGCGATGACGAGCCTGTCCAAGCCCGTCGAAGGCGTGCGCTTCGAGAAGTCCCTGGGGATGGAGCCGGGGCGCGTGCGCATCGCGGTGAATCTGGGGACCTGGCTGGGCCGCATTGACTTCGCCACCGCGACCGATCCGGACGCGGATGGCGTCTACACCTTCCCCGCTGACAGCCAGGCGCAGAACGCCCTGGTGCGCGGCGTGGAAGACACCACTGCCTACGTCGTGACGTGGGTGGAAGGAGCTGCGCAATGAAGAAGTGGATGCTGGGACTTTCGTGCCTGGGGCTGATGGCGTGCAGTGACGGCTCGGGCACGGTGACGTTCACCACCTACGGCGAGGACTACATCGAGAAGGAAATCCCCGCGGCGGTGGATGGCGAGGACGGCATCGTGGACGGCTGGACGGTGCGCTTCAGCAAGTTCCTGGTGGTGCTCGGCGAGGTGAAGGTCGGCAACCACGACGAGACGGTCGTCGACATGGGACAGGCCAAGGTGTTCGACGTGCACAAGCCCGGGCCCGTGGTGGTGGAGACGTTCCGGGACGTGCCGGCCCAGGAGTGGGACCACGTCAGCTTCGCCATCGCGCCCAACGCGGACGCCGTCGCGGGCAACGCGGACGCGGCGGACGTCACGCGGATGAAGGACGGCGGCTACTCCGTCTACATCGAGGGCACGGCGAGCAAGGGCGAGGAGACCAAGCGCTTTGCCTGGGGCTTCACCACCAACACCGTCTACGAGCACTGCGAGAGCCCGGGCCTGGGCGCGGGCGTGACGGTGCCGAAGGACGGCGAGGAGACGGTGCAGCTCACCATCCACGGCGACCACCTCTTCTTCGACGACCTGCAGTCGCCGGACGCGCAGATGCGCTTCGATGCGCTGGCCGCCGCGGACAGCATGGGCATCGCGGGAGCCGACGGTGAGGTGACGCTGGAGGAGCTGGCCGCGGTGGACCTGACGGAGCTGCCGTCGGGCCAGTACGGCACGGGCGGCGTGGGCAATGTCCGGACGCTGCGCGACTTCATCACGGCGCTCACGCGCAACCTGGGCCACTACCGCGGCGAGGGAGAGTGCGAGCCCCGGGCCCGCTGATTCACGTGCGCTTCGATTGAAGCATGCTGGCGCGGTAGCGCGGCGTTCCGGTGCCGGCTACCGCGCCAGCATTGCCGTCCAGGCCTGGGGCCGACCCTCCCCTGGCCCGGAGGTCTTCAAAGCTCAGCTCTTGTTGTGCGAGGAGCCCGAGGAGTTCGCGGCGGAGTTGCCGCCCATCGGGTTGTTACCGCTGTTGCCCCCGTTCGGGTTGTTCCCCGAGTGCCGAGGGTTGTTCGGGTTCATCTGGTTGGAGCGGTTGTCCTGTGAGGCCTTGTGCGCGGGGTTGTTGGGATTCTTGGAGTTGGCGCGCTGGTCGTTCTGGTTCTTGCCGCTGTCCTTGCTCATGGACCTACCTCGGGCTTCCCCAGGCGAAAGTGCCCGGGGAAGCTCGAAACTAGGAAGCGCCCCGGGTGGGAACACTCGTGCGGAGGTATTCTCCCGGTGTCGGGAAGCACACGACATCGCTTGGGAGCGGACACGCGGTGCGCCAGCCGCGACGGGCTCGGATGCGGCGGCGAGCAAGGGTGCCTACTCCTGCCCCAGGAGGTGACTGGGGCGTGAGGATGGTGACGTACGAGCGCAGTGGGCGAACCAACACAGGCGCGCAGGCGCTGCGGTTGGAAGGCATGCGGCACCTGAAGGTGCTCGAACAGGGCGAGGTCGTCAGCGAGCGCGCCCTCACGGAAGCAGAGGTCCAGCGCCTGGGCCCCCTCTTCGAGCAGGCCAGCGGGGATTCGGTACCGGTCGTCATGGTGCCCCAGGCAGGGGGCCCGGATGGGCTGGCGGTGACGCTGGCCTTCGAGGACGAGGAGTCCCCCCGGGTACGGGTGGCGGCCAAGCGGCTTCCGGCCCAAGGCGCCGGCCCCCTCTACGACGCGCTCCTCGCCGAGCTGGACGCCCTGCTGACCGCCGAGCTGCACGCCAGGGCCCCGCGGCACGCGCACGCCGTGCTGCCGCACCAACTGCGCGAGGAGGAGCAGTAGACACGTCTTTGCCTCCCGAGCTGAGGCGCGCAGAAGGGCCGCTCATCGGCCGGGCGAGACCGCCTTGGGTCGGGGTTGCTGGCGAGCCCGGCTTCTGTGAAGACAGGGGCATGAAGCGCGTGCAGTTGTCCGTGCATCGCACGGTGGGAGAGGCGCGGTTGCTGGCGGGTGCGCTGGAAGCCATGGGCGTCTCGGTGGAAGTACGCGGAGAAGCCCTGGCGCCGCTGAGCGGGGAGATTCCGAGCGGAGAGACGTGGATTGAGCTGTGGGTGCCCCCGGGCGAGTTGGAGCACGCCCGGAGCCTCCTGGCGGAGCTCCGCGAGAACCAGGAGCACGCCGAGCGGTCGGTGGAGTGCCCCCGGTGCCGCGAAGAGAACCCGGGCAACTTCGAGCTGTGTTGGAGCTGTGGCCTGGAACTGCCCTCGGGGCTACGTCCAAGATTGAGGGCGGTGTAGTAGCAGGGAGCGCAGGGGCGGCGGGAGCGCCGCGCGAGGAGACCGGGAAGTGGAGGAAGCAGAGGGAGTGCGGCGACGGCTCACGCTGAATCGAGGACAGCGAAGCCTGCTGGTGGTGTGCCTCGTTGCAATCGTCATCCACCTCATCCCGCTCCTGCTGCCCCGGAACGAGCCCGAGCAGCAACTGGCCATCGCGCGCGCCATGTCGACCGTGTCCCAGCGGGTCCCCTTCCTCCGCCCCCTGAAGGACGATTCGAAGGCGACCCCCGCCGAGCTACGGGAGGCCGCCACGCTGTTGCTGGACGGCGCGCCGGACGATGCCCACACCCTGGCGCTCGAAGCGGAGCGCCGGAACCCCCAGGAGGTCGAGACCCAGCTCTTGCTGGCGCGCATCTGTGACGTGGAGCGGATGAGCCGCTGTGTGAGTACCGCCCTGTCGCGCGCCGAATCGCTCGCGCCGGCGGATGCACGGCCGGACGTGCTCCGGGCGGAGCTCCTGGAGAAGGACGGCGATGTGACGGGAGCCGCCGCAGCGATGGAGCGAGCACACGGCAAGGCTCCAGAGGATCCGCTGATTGGCCTGCGCTACGTGCGGCTGCTGAGCGAGGCCAGGCGAGGAGAGGAAGCCCTGGCCGTTCTTCGAAAGCTGGAAGGGCGCGTCCCCCACGCACGGCTGCTGGTGGAGCAGGGGCGGGTGCACAGCCGCGAGGGCCATGACGCGGAGGCCGTGAAGCTGTTTCGGGCCGCGGTCGCTGAGGACCCGAAGCTGGGCGTGGGCTACTTCGAGCTGGGGCTGGCCTGGCACCGGCTGGGCAGACCGGACAGAGCGGAGGAAGCCCTGCGCCAGGCAGACCGGCTGGACCGCACGGACCCGAAGGCGCTCGCGGCCCTGTGCGCGATTCAGCTCAAGGAGCGTCGCATCGATGACGCACGGCTAACCCGGATGGACCTGGAGCGCCGCTTCTCCGGACAGCCGGAGCTGATTCGCCAGTCCTGCAGCATCCCCTGACGCCGTGACGGGCGTACGAGGGGCTACTCGCGAGGCTCGACGCCACGAATCTGACGGAGCATCCGGGCGGAGGCCTTGACCTCGGCGTCGACGGCGCCATCGACGCGCTCGGTCCGGACGACGGCCTGGAGGTAGGGAACGGCCTCGGCGTCGCGCTCCTGCTTGAACAGCAGCGCTCCCAGGGCGAAGCGCGCCCGGGTGAGCAGGATGATGTCCTCGGCGGCGACCGCGGCATCAATCGCGTCGCTGAGGGCAGACTCCGCCATCTCAGGTTGGTTCCGGGCGAGGAGGTCGCGGGCACGCTGGATGTGTTCGTCGACGTTCATGAGAAGAGAGACAGTCTCAACGAGCTGAGGACGCGAGCCATCGCGACGGGATAAGGGTGTCCACCCATGGACGAGAAGCGAATCGCCGAGTTGGAGATCCGCTACATGCACCAGCAGGAAATGCTGCAGGAGCTGAGCGGGGTGCTGTACGAGCAGCAGAAGGTCATCGACCAGCTGCGGGCCGAGGTGGACCGGCTCAAGCAGAAGCTGGAGGCAGAGCCAGGGCTCGTGGACGCCCGCCAGGACGAGCGTCCACCCCATTACTGAGGCTCAGAACTTGTAACCCAGCCGCAAGCCGATGGTGGGATTGGGGTCCAGATAGCCCACCTCGAGGCCAATGCTCGCGGCCTTGCCCTGCAAACCGAATCCAAAGGCGGCATGAGCACGGAACGTGTCGCCACGGCCGAAGACGAGCCACGGCCCCGCCATGCCTTCGATGTAGATGCCTGAACCGGTGAGGTTCGCGCGCAGCACCAGGTCCAGGGGCACGCCAATGTCATTGCCATCCGTGATGAGCATGGCGCCGAAGCGAGCACCGACCGACAGCGGGCCTACGAGCTTCGTTTCGACGCCGAGCGTGAAATTGAAGGCGGCGCTCTCATCAATCCAGTAGTCGGCCCCAAGCCCGGCGCGAACACCCGCAGCCTCGGAGTTCGTGGGCACGATGAAGAGGCCGGCCGCGAGCAACGCGCCAAGGCAAGGACGAAGCAGCTTCATTCGAGAGGCTCCTCTCAACACAACGGGGGAGCCTGCACTCAAGCAAGCCAGGCGCGATGAAGCCAGCCACAGAACGATTCAAACGAACGAGGCGCTCCGGCAAGCGTCAGTCGTAACGGAAGTCTGCGACTCGCAACGGACGCCGTGCCTTTTCGACACGCCAGCCGCTCCAGAGATCACAGACGGCCCGCTTCCGACCGATGCCGAGAGAAGGGAGGCTCCTACCGCCCGCGCGCCGGGAGCAGCTGGCGCGGCTATACGCGCGGCACGGAGGGCGGTGCGTCTTCGTGGGGCGCTTCCTCTCGGTGCTGCGGGGCGCCGTCTTCGTGCTGGCGGCGGTGCAGGGCATGCGGCCGCGGCACTTCCTGCTGTGGGACGGGCTGGCGCTATGCCTCAGCGTGCCGCTGGCGGTAGGGCTGGGCTACGCCTTCTCGCACAGCGTGGACGCGGTGGCGAAGGGCGCCGCGCACGCCGAGCACCTGGTGGTGCTGACGGGAGTGGCGGGGGCGCTGGCCTGGGGCGGGGTGCGCCGGCTGCAGCGGTGGCGCCAGGCGCGGCGGACGCGTTGAGGCCCACAAAAAGCGAAAGCCCCCGCGCGTCCGCAAAAGGGACACGCGAGGGCTTCTCAAAAAGAATCCGGCAGCGACCTACTCTCCCGCGCGGTTTCCCGCGAAGTACCATCGGCTCTGGAGGGCTTAACTTCCGTGTTCGGGATGGGAACGGGTGGGACCCCTCCGACATAGCCACCGGAAAACAAGCGACAGTGCATACAAAGGGTAAGTTTCAATTGCTGAGCGAAGTCTCGCTGTGCGTTTCAAGTCTTCCAGGCGAGTGCGCGTCGCACTCGAGCCTCGGCCTTGGCCCCGAGTCCCTTACTCCCCACGAGGGGGCATGCAAGAGAATGGGGGAAGTAAGCCTCACGACCAATTAGTACCGGTTAGCTGAACGTGTTACCACGCTTACACACCCGGCCTATCAACGTCGTAGTCTTCGACGGGTCTTCAGGGGCTTGCGCCCGGGATACCTGGTCTTGAGGTCGGTTTCCCG
The DNA here is from genome assembly GCF_050038885.1 of Pseudomyxococcus flavus. Lineage (NCBI taxonomy): Bacteria > Pseudomonadati > Myxococcota > Myxococcia > Myxococcales > Myxococcaceae > Pseudomyxococcus > Pseudomyxococcus flavus. The sequence goes on from NZ_CP143624.1 coordinate 3,241,197, forward strand.
CTTAGATGCTTTCAGCGGTTATCCAATCGGCACATGGCTACCCAGCGATGCCTCTGGCGAGACAACTGGTACACCAGCGGTGCCTCCAACCCGGTCCTCTCGTACTAAGGTCAGAGCCTCTCAAGTATCCTACGCCCACAGCAGATAGGGACCAAACTGTCTCACGACGTTTTGAACCCAGCTCGCGTACCGCTTTAATTGGCGAACAGCCAAACCCTTGGGACCTGCTCCAGCCCCAGGATGCGATGAGCCGACATCGAGGTGCCAAACCTCCCCGTCGATGTGAACTCTTGGGGGAGATAAGCCTGTTATCCCCGGAGTACCTTTTATCCGTTGAGCGATGGCCCTTCCATTCAGGACCACCGGATCACTATGACCTGCTTTCGCACCTGCTCGACGTGTCCGTCTCGCAGTCAAGCTCCCTTATGCCATTGCACTCGACGCCCGGTTTCCAATCGGGCTGAGGGAACCATCGCGCGCCTCCGTTACTTTTTGGGAGGCGACCGCCCCAGTCAAACTACCCACCAGACAGTGTCCCAGTCCCGGCTGACGGGACATGGTTAGACACCAGAAATCAACAGGGTGGTATTTCACCGTTGCCTCCACCGAACCTAGCGGCCCGGCTTCAAAGGCTCCCACCTATCCTACACAGTCAATCCCTAGTGTCACTGTCAAGTTATAGTAAAGGTTCACGGGGTCTTTCCGTCTTGCTGCGGGTAAACTGCATCGGCACAGCTATTTCAATTTCGCTGAGTCCCTCTCCGAGACAGCGCGGAAGTCGTTACTCCATTCGTGCAGGTCGGAACTTACCCGACAAGGAATTTCGCTACCTTAGGACCGTTATAGTTACGGCCGCCGTTTACTGGGGCTTCGGATCATCGCTTCACCTTGCGGCTGACGAATCCCCTTAACCTTCCAGCACCGGGCAGGAGTCAGACCCTATACGTCGGCTTGTCGCCTTCGCAGAGTCCTGTGTTTTTGGTAAACAGTCGCTACCGCCATTTCTCTGCAACCTCTCTCGGCTTCGGCTGTACGCCTACACCTACCAGAGGCCCACCTTCTTCCGAAGTTACGGTGGAAATTTGCCTAGTTCCTTGGAGGAGAGTTCTCTCAAGCGCCTTAGGATTTTCTCCTCGCCCACCTGTGTCGGTTTACGGTACGGACACCCTGTAAGCTCCCTACGGGACTTTTCTTGGAAGCAGAGCATCAGCGACTTACCCCTGACGGGGCGCCATCGGGTCTCGGGGATGGCTGCCGCGCCTTTATTCGTACGCGACACCCCTACACCTTTAGACTGACACAACCACCGGTCAGCTCGCCTAGCTTTCTCCGTCCTCCCTTAGTTCAACGCTCACAAGATGGCGCAGGAATATTAACCCGCTTTCCATCACCTACGCCTTTCGGCCTCGGCTTAGGTTCCGGCTAACCCTGGGAAGATTAACTTGACCCAGGAAACCTTGGGCTTACGGCGAGGGGGTTTCTCACCCCCTTTATCGCTACTCATTTCGGCATCAGCACTCCCAGCCGCTCCAGCCGCCTTTTCAGTCGACCTTCGCTGCAACTGGGACGCTCCCCTACCGCCACACGCTTTACGTGTGACCCGAAGCTTCGGCACTAGTCTTGAGCCCCGTTACATTTTCGGCGCGGCCTGTCTTGACCAGTGAGCTATTACGCTTTCTTTAAAGGATGGCTGCTTCTAAGCCAACCTCCTGGTTGTCAATGACCTGCCACATCCTTTCTAGTGTTCACTTAGACTAGATTTGGGGGCCTTAGCTGTCGGTCTGGGTTATTCCCCTCTTGCCAATGGACGTTATCACCCACTGACTGCGTCCCGGGATAACAATTACCGGCATTCGGAGTTTGGTACGGTTTGGTAATCTGGTGAGACCCCTAGCCGTTCCAGTGCTCTACCTCCGGTATTGAATTGCCCGAGCCGATACCTAAATATCTTTCGGGGAGAACCAGCTATCACGGAGTTTGATTGGCCTTTCACCCCTACACACAGCTCATCTCAGAAATTTTCAACTTTCACGAGTTCGGTCCTCCATGCGGTGTTACCCGCACTTCAACCTGGCCATGTGTAGATCACCCCGCTTCGGGTTATAATACACGCAACTATTCGCCCTGTTCGGACTCGCTTTCGCTACGGCTCCACCTAACGGCTTAGCCTCGCTACGTATATTAAGTCGCCGAATCATGATGCAAAAGGTACGCTCTCGCACTGGGTTGCCCCGTAGTGCTCGAACTGCTTGTAGACATGCGGTTTCAGGTTCTTTGGACTCCCCTCACCGGGGTTCTTTTCACCTTTCCCTCGCGGTACTAGTTCACTATCGGTCGCCAAGGAGTATTTAGCCTTACCGGATGGTCCCGGCTGATTCAGGCAGGATTGCACGTGTCCCGCCCTACTTGGGTACCCCACTCAGCTCCAACCCGCTTTCGCGTACGCGACTATCACGCTCTTTGGTGCCTCTTTCCAGAAGCTTCCGCTAGCAAGTCAAAGTCCTACCGTGGACCCACTACCCCGCCACCACTTGCGTGGTTGCGGTTTGGGCTTCTCCCATTTCGCTCGCCACTACTTTGGGAATCACTCGTTGTTTTCTCTTCCTCAGGGTACTGAGATGTTTCACTTCCCCTGGTTAGCTCCATTCCACCTATGTATTCAGTGGAAGGTAACGCCGCTATTCACAGCGCTGGGTTTCCCCATTCGGACACCTCCGGATCAACGCTCGGTTGACAGCTCCCCGGAGCTTTTCGCAGCCACCCGCGTCCTTCATCGCCTCTTGGCACCTAGGCATCCACCGCACGCCCTTAGTAGCTTACTTGCCCTAATCTCTTGTTTTCACGCCCGCCTCCCGGCGGATTGTCGAAACTCGAAACCAAGGCCCAGACTCCTGCTCTTCGCAGCAAGCCTGGAAGACTTCTTTGTTACTTACGCTTGATTGGGCACCTGACTTTCCCTCACCTTCGCCTCACGGCGTCGGCTTCGGTACTTCGTCAGGGCCTCTGCGAGAACTTCTCTCAGCAGAAATTGAACTTACCCTTCGTATGCACTTGTCAAAGAACGCTTCCCTCTACTGCTTCAGGGAAAACTTGTGTGGAGCTGATCGGGTTCGAACCGACGACATCCAGCTTGCAAAGCTGGCGCTCTCCCAGCTGAGCTACAGCCCCGGGAAACTTGCCCACGGCCATTCTACCATGCTGGTGCGCGTCACCGCTTCCCTCCTCCTGGAGGGGAAATGGTGGGCCTAGGTGGACTTGAACCACCGACCTCGCGCTTATCAGGCGCGCGCTCTAGCCAGCTGAGCTATAGGCCCAGGGGGCTACCGCGTCGGCAAACCCTACAGCGTCCTTCATTCTCAAAGAGCCAAGTCGCTTTCGACTCAGTCCTTCAAAACCAAACAGCAAGCCCGAAGTAAGTAGCTAGATTGTGACTCGGAAACGTTGACCTGGTTGACCTGACGTGGCTCGAAAGCCACTGGCATCGCCTACTGCGTCCGAAGACGCTGTCCGATGCCCGGTCTCCTTAGAAAGGAGGTGATCCAGCCGCAGGTTCCCCTACGGCTACCTTGTTACGACTTCACCCCAGTTACCGACCACTCCTTGGGCACCTCTTGGTGAGATGACTTCTGGAGCAATCGACTCCCATGGTGTGACGGGCGGTGTGTACAAGGCCCGGGAACGTATTCACCGCAGCGTGCTGATCTGCGATTACTAGCGATTCCGCCTTCATGGAGTCGAGTTGCAGACTCCAATCTGAACTGAGACCGGTTTTATGCGATTAGCTCCCCCTCGCGGGTTGGCAAC